>CAWCBZ010000009.1:0-122158 GCA_963793935.1 uncultured Solirubrobacteraceae bacterium | reverse complement strand
GAAATACCTAGTTTAGTCACAACTAGCAATTGGTTGCTTGGCTCAGTTACATATGTTTCATTCGAATTGGCAATGTGATCGCTGTGATAGTGCGAGTGCGCCAGATAGGTGATGTCCGATGGCGAGTAGCCGATTTCGGCGAGCTGCGATTTCAGCGTCCGAGTGACAGTGGATGGCCCCTGCGTCACCGGCTGGCCGTCATCCTTGATAGCTGAATCCGGGATTACGCCCACGTCCCACATCAGGGTGCCTTTTGGATGCACGATCAAGTAGCAAGGAACGGCAAAGCTGGTTTCGGCGACCTCTTCTCTTTTGAAATTGAATAATGCCGGATCGAGGCCCTTGATTACGCCGCAATCGAAGACATACAGCCGGAGCGTCTTCGGCGCGTGTGCGCGGTGGTGCTGCTGTGCAACCGTTGAGGCCACCGCGGCGACGGCCAGTGTTGCCAAAAGCAGAACGCCATACCACCTGGAAGGCTGTAGTTGCGTCTCCATGGTCAACCTCGATACATCGAAGAATTCTTGGCTTCAGCGGCTAAAGCCGTATCGATGTGGCAGCGCTCACGGCGGGGTTAGAAACCCCGCCCTTCCAAAAACTACCGCTGTCACAGCTAATAAAGGCTTCAGTGAGTGGGGGCCGCCGAGTCCGCGTGCGCATCCTCGAATGCCAGGACCACGTTTCCCGGCATACCCGCGGTTACGTCGAAACCGGAGGCCACGTATATCATATTTCCCGATACGACGGGGCCATTACCGCTCATCGAGCCTCCATGGGCCTTTTACGCCGTTTACGGTGGGGAAATCGGGCAGCGTGTCAAAGTCCCAAATGATCTTTCCGTCTTTGGTCGAATAGGCGCGGAGGTGGCCGTCCATCGAGCCGGAAAACACCACGCCAGGAATCGCGGTCACAGCGGCCATTTGCCCAGCGCTGCACCCTGATTGGCCGAGGCACGCCGGTTTCGGCGGCATCGTTTTCCAGACGAGTTTGCCGGTGCGGATGTTAATCGCGGCCAAGCCTCCCGGCGGTGGGGGAGCAGTTCCCGAGGACCTGAGCGTGGAGATATCGGAATTTGCAGCGTACACATTCGCTCCGTCCGTGGCCGATCCCCACTCGATGCCTCCCAGTCCGCTGCCGTGGCCCACACGAACCTGCCAGAGTTCCTTTCCGCCCTCATCCGGATCGAGTCCGTACATCACCGCGGTTTTTTGGCCTGCCAGCAAAACGCGATGGCCATCGCCCAAATCCTGCAGGATCGGCGACGAGCCGAAATCCACGTCCGGGCCGGGACGCGCTGGGCAATTGAAATGGCGGGGATCGACGCACCCAAAGTTGAAGACATCGTTGGGAGTTTTCTGCTGCACCCAAAGCCGCTTTCCGGTGGCCAAGTCGAAAGCGATAATCGCGTCCGTGCCCTCGGCTGCCGGATCCACGTATGCGTCTCCCGTTCCGACATAGAGAACGCCGCGCTTTGCATCGATGGTAGGGGCGTCCCAAATGGCCGCGCCGGCGGGACCGAATTTCGCGTGACTAGCGCCGGGCTTCGATGGACCAGGCTTTTCCGCGATCGCGTAAGCCTTCCAGATTTGCTTTCCGGTGAACGCGTCGACGGCGACTACATTTCCGCGAAAGGTGCAGCATGGATAGTCGGGGTCGCCGGCGCTCAACTCCTCGTTCGATGCTAAGGGAACGTAAAGGCGGTTGCGGTACAGTTGGGGCGCTCCCGTAATTCTTCCCCCCGGATGCGGGTCCATGTGGACTTTCCAGACGAGCGTTCCTTTATCCGCGTCAACCGCATACAGATTCGCTTCACCGTCCCCAAAGTAAGCAAGGTAGCGGCCCTTGCCGGCCCCTGCTACGGTGATGGCCGTTCGCACGGTGGTTTCGGCCTTGTATGTCCATATCGTGCATCCACTCTTGGCATTCAGCGCATAAACCGTACCGTTACCCGATCCAAAAAATACGCGACCAGCAACTACCGTGGGTTGCCCGTACGCGGTGCTCGCGTCAGGAATTCCAAACGCCCATTTCAATTTGAGACTCGACACATTGCTGGGACCAATGGTGGTGTGCGTTTGATAGCGCGAATTCACAATGTCGAGGCCCCATCCATTCCAGTTCTCGGGACTTGCCGCACCGGCGGGCGTGATCGGTTCTTTCGTCGTACAGAGATTTGCCCTTGATAAAGCCTCCGTACTCGCCGTATTCGACGAAAGAAATGCCGCGACGGCGTGGCGTCCCGCCTCCGACATTCTATTGCCGTAAATGACCATTGGGCCGGATTCGAGCGTGCGCAGAATTTCTTCCTGTGATTTTTGCGCAAGCAAGGAGCGCGTGGGTGCGCGGTTGCCTGCGGCTGCCGCGCCTTCGTGGCACGTGGCACAGTGAGTCTGGAAAAGCGCCGCGCCATTCGGGGTAGTCTGCGCGCGCGCGGGCACAGTTAAGATTCCCGCCGTGAGGAGTAATAAGAAGACTCTGAAAGTCTGTGCCGCCGTCATTCAATCTCCCGAGGGGTTTTCACCGTTCGACGAAAGAACGTTATATAGAGTTTGCGCCTGCGTCGCAATCGCGTTCAGGGCTGCACTTTGTGAAAGTTTGAACCGCGAGTTCACTCAATTGGCGGTTGACGAACCGAAAAGCCCATCAAAAGCAGGGAACGCTGGGCGAAGGGTAGGTACAGCAACGCGGCCGCGAAGCCGATTGCCAGGCCGATGCCGATCTGCCGAAATAACAAGAACGGGGCGAGTGCCCACAGTTCATCCAGTGGGAGCAAGTATGGAAAGAGCTTCTGGAATTTTGCGCTCAATCCCCGGTAGGTGAAGGCCATCGCCGAGAACAGATACAAACGAATTGGCACACCGATAGCAGCCGTGACGACCAGTAATACCGTCCAGATAGCAGGATTTCCGAATTCCGCGACGATTGTCTCGACTTTAGGCAAACGCCACAAGGAAATGACATAGAAAGCGAGATACATCCATTGAATCAGCGAAAACAGAATTCGCACGATTCCGCTCGAAACTCGTGGCAGCTCACGCGAGTCGCTTAAGAACGACGAACGAGCCGGGGGAGGATTTTGCTCCACAGGCGACTCAGTAGTACGAACGGGAGCTTCCGGCGCGCCTGGGACTTTCGTCTCGCGAAACTGGATGGGCTCGGGGGCGCTCGCAATTTCCACAGGCGCTATGAAACGGTATCCGCGACGCGGCAGTGTTTGTATGAATCGAGGATTTGCCGCTGAGTCGTTAAACGCCCCGCGCAACTGATTGATCGCGGTATTCAACCCGTGGTCGAAATCCACGAAAGTGTCCGAAGACCACAATCGCTGGCGCAGCACTTCGCGCGTGACCAGCTCGCCCGGGTGCTCTAAGAGCATGAGCAGAATTCGGAACGACTGTACGCGCAGGCGCGGCTGGGACTTCCCTTCTTTGCGAATCTCTCCGGTGTCGCCGTCGAGCTCAAAGATACCGAATCGGAAAGTTCGAGGCTGTTGGCCACTTGTGCTCACGGCCAGGCTCGCACAGGCTGATTTGTGATGGTGCACCCAGCTGCGGTCGTACTCGCTCCTCTCGATTTGCGGCTACGGATTAGGATGCGATCCCTCATTCTAATTGATGACATGGATTAAGTTACTGATTTTAGTTTGCTTACGAATTGAGCTTCTGTTGACTTGAAATGACGCGCGCGTCATTGAATCCTCCGGGAGCCAGGAGCACATTGGGCGCATGACCAGCCGCACACGAATACCGGAGTCGATCTGGAGCGCGATTACACTCGTCGCGGTTCTGATAGCCGCCATCGGTGTCGGCGTTCTGCCCACCTCAGCCGAACAATTGACGAAAGAAACGGCAGCCGCTTTTGATCAATACATTCGGCTTAAAGAAGCTCGCGACGAACGTCAGATTTCAGGACGGCAGGCGTTCCTATGGATTGATGCTCTGCCGGAGCCGATCGCCAGGGAAGCCTACGCGAAGGTGAAGCGCGGGCAAGTTCTCACCAGACGCAATCAAGATTGCGGCACGCCGGATTGCAGCGCAATTCCGGGCGGACTTATCCACGACTGGGTAGGAGTGGTCTTTATCCCTGGGGTTTCACTCGCACAAGGGATGAGCGCGCTGCAAGATTACGACCGCGACGCGGACTATTACCGGCCGCAGGTCTTGAAGTCCAAACTCCTCGATCGCTCGGGCGATGTGTTCCACGTGTTTCTGCGGCTGAAGCAAGTGCACGTTATCACCGTTGTTTTTGATACCGAATACGAGGTTCACTACCGATATTTGGACGGGGACCATGCGGTTTCGCGTTCCTACAGCACGCGCATCGCAGAGGTTGAAAACGCCGGCGAAGCGAACGAGCACGATAGAGCCCCCGGCGACGATCGGGGCCTTCTTTGGCAGTTGTACTCGTACTGGCGCTTTTATCAGGCCGACGGCGGGACCTATATCCAGTGCAACGCAGTTTCTCTGACCCGCGATGTGCCCGCCGGCCTTGGCTGGCTAATCCGGCCATTCATTCAAAAGATTCCCAGCGAATCGCTGAGCTTCACGCTGGATGCCACGCGCGCGGCGGTTACGAAGAAATTCGAGGGCGTCTCGAAGGGATCGCACGATGCTGAAGGATCGAAATAGCCGCAATTTTTGCGCCAGAGTCGCAAGAGAGGGGCAATGAAAATGAGCGTAAACCCGCTGTCTATCGATCAGCCGGCTGAGCAAAACGCGCAGTCGTTCAAGGATGCGAAGCGCATTCAGGAGAGCATCACGTCGCGCTGGGAACGCAAGGCCCTACTTTGGCTGGCGGCGCGCATTCCGGCGCGCGTCAATTCCGACCATCTGACGCTTCTCGGATTTGCGGCGATGGTCCTGGCGGGCGGCAGCTATGCATGGGCACGCTGGAGCCGGGCGGGTTTGTTGCTCGCGACTTTCTGTCTCGCATTGAATTGGTTTGGCGACAGCCTCGATGGGACGCTAGCGCGCGTGAGAAATCAGCAGCGCCCCCGCTACGGCTTTTACGTGGACCATATGATCGATTCTTTCGGTGCGCTGTTTCTGATGAGCGGGCTTGCCATTTCCACGTACATTGATTGGCGCGTCGCTGCGAGCATGCTAATTGCCTTTCTGCTGCTTTCGATTGAGAGCTATCTTGCGTCCTATACGCTGGGAATCTTTCGATTGTCGTTTGCGTTATTCGGGCCCACGGAGATCCGGATTCTGTTGGCCATCGGCAATCTCGCGTTATGGTTTAATCCGAATGCCAAAGTACCGGGATATCCCGATCGCCTCTTTGACTTTTGCGGGGTAGTGGCTACATGCGGGATGGCCGTCATGGTCGTGGTCGCTGCTATCTGGCACACACGCGTGCTATACCGTCAGGAAACGCGGTGATGGCTATTTTGGGCTTTACAGGGTGGCAGGGGACTCCATATTCTGGATGGCCTATGTGGTATGTGAACAAGCTTTTCAACCAGCCGCAGGTGGAATCGCTTTCGGCAAAGGGTTTCCTCGTTCGCAGTTCGGGCGGAGTGGTCCGCATCGAGAAGTACGCCTGCGGCGCGGAGCTTCGCAAGGAGCCCCAAGGCAGCTACCGGATGACGATCATTCCCTCGATAATGCTGCAAGGGCAGTTTCACGCATCTTTGGGATGCAGGGCTATCAGAAATTCCTGCTGACGCACGAAGGGCGCAAATATCCGATCCGCGTGGACCAACTCGCCAATTTGCGACGCTTCAACGAAGAGTTGCGCACCGCTCTCGGTGTGCCGACCTATTACAACGAAGCCATCGACAACCTGCCAGTACAGCGTGTACGATCGTGTGAAGGGCCGCGTCGGCGACGTGCCCGATGAAACCGTCGGCGCGCACGAGGAGAGCGGACCGCTCAGGCCCTTTTTGAAATTCCATCTGCGCGCTCCCCGTTTCCTAATGTTCGCTAGCGCCGCATCACTAACGCCGGTCAGACCTAGCGGTTCCCGCAAGCCGTCCCGCAGTTGACAAAAGCGGAGAATACAACTATCAGTCTGACTGTCCGGCGACCGGTTACGACGAGGGGACATTGACAACTGAAACGGCGGCACACAGGCGGTTGGGCGGTGTCCTATTCTTCGGCATCGTGATTCTGCTTGTTTATCTGGTCTATCTCGTAGTTTCGCCGTTCGTGGTGCCGCTCGCTTCGGCTGCAGTTCTGGTGGTAGTCTCTTATCCGGCGTACGAACGCTTGGCCGCGCGACTCGGCCCGACCACCGGAGCGGCGGTTAGCACGGCCGCCATAACGCTCATTTTGATTGTTCCGGCACTCTTCGTAATGATTGCGTTTGTCCAGCAAGGCGTGAACGCCGACGCAGTCAATACAGTTCGAGGTAACGATCGGTCATTTCGCCTGGCTAAACGACCTGTGGCCAAAATTCAGACGTCGACTTCCGGCTGTGAACGCCCGCGACCTTTCGGATTCGCTTCGCCACTATGGCGAACTAGCCGCGACGTTCGTTGCGACTCGGATCCGGAACCATATTGAAGCACAGCGCGATTTTCCTATTCGATTTAGGAGTGACAATCCTGGCGATGTTCTATTTCTACGGGATGGCGCAGCTATGGTTGCGCGGCTGAGAAAGCTGCTGCCCTTCCGGAGCGCTTACCGGGACCGGATGCTTGGCGACACACACGAACTGATCTCGCGAGCGTCACATCCAGCCTGGTGGTAGCCGCCGTGCAGGGGGCCTTGGGCAGCTGGTTGGCGTCTCCGAGTTACATGGAGTTAAAGACGCCGATTTTTTGGGGCGTGATGATGGGATTCCTTTCATTTGTTCCCCTCGTGGGCTCTGCTCTCGTGTGGCTGCCGATTTCGATCAGCCTGATCGTCGGGGGACATTTCTGCGCGGCTTGCTGCTGGTGTGCTTCTGTGCCGTGATAATCGGCCTCGTGGATAATCTGATCCGGCCATGGCTGATCAGCGGTCGATCCAAATGAGCGGGCTCGTCGTATTCATCAGCGTGAGGGCGGAATCAGCGCTTTCGGGCTGCTTGGAGTAGTTTTAGGGCCGATTGTGGTGGCGGCTGCGGAGAGCCTTCTCGACTTGTATGCTTCCGAGTTGATATCCACTGATAAACAATTGGAAACCTAGTAGAAACCGATCTGGCGGCGTGTGCTAGAGTAGCGCCCCTGAAGAGCTATTGAAGAAACAACCAATTCGATGGTTTTTTTTTTTTGTCGTTCTTGGCTAGACGTATTGCTCCGATACCGGAGAGGACCCCAAGAATCATTGCGCAAGTCCTCGTATGGTGGTGGAGCATACCAACGCGGATCGAACGTATCTCGCAGCCACTCCTCACCGGTCACGCACGCACACACACTGACGCACGCCGCGCATCACGGCAAGCACTCTCGCTGCAAAGTGGTCAACCGCCGCAAGTTGAGGACATCGCTTGACATAGGAGCAACAGGCTTGGCGCTGTGCGCCGGCCGCGTGAGCAGGCGAGCGTCAGCGAGACGCAGAGGGAGCAGCCGAAGGCTGCAAGGCCGGCGCTGGGCGCCGGGGACGGAAGGCGAGCCGAAGGTCGAGCAGCAGGGTCAGGCGGCCGTAGGGCCCTTGGTGACGTAGGGCCGTGTGTGCAGGTAGGCCGAGGGGCACCGATGGTGATCAGTCGATCGCGAGCAGCCCCGGCAGCTCACTGAGCGAGCAAAGAATCTCCGCGCCAGCCCGTCGCAGCGCCCCCTCGTCGCTGTCGGCGACACAGCCGGTGACGCGCATCCCGGCTGACACCGCGGCCGTGACCCCAGCGGCTGTGTCCTCTACGACGAGACAGTGCGCTGGCTCGACTCCCATTGCTGCCGCGGCGTACAGGAACAGATCGGGATGAGGCTTTCCCTGAGGTACGGACTCGGCCGAGAACAGCGCATCTGGCGCGAACAAGTCGCGCAGGCCCGTCAAGCCGAGCGTCAACCGCGTCTTGCTGAGCTTGCCCTGCGAGGCGACGCACACGGCAATCCCAGCCGCGATGACCCGCCGGACCACCTCCGCGGCGCCTGCAACGGCCTTGAGTTCGCTGCGAAACTCCGCTGCGCGTTGGCGCTCGAAGCGCCCGAGGAATCCTCGCGGTAGTGAGCTGCCTAGCATCGTCTGGGCTCGCGATAGCACCTCGGAGAGCAGGAGACCCTGAAAGTCGCGGCGAGCTTCGGCGGCGGTCGTGGGCAACCCAGCGGCCGTCAAAAGGCGAGCGAGGACTTGGCTGGAAATCGACTCGCTGTCGACAAGCACGCCGTCGCAGTCGAAAATGACGAGCTCCGGAGCCTGCGTGCTCGTTCGCATCTGAGCGAGCATATAGCGAGGTTCGCCGCAAGAATGATCGCGGTTTGAGCCTAGCCTTCACACTGGCGAGGGTCTCTCGCGACGAGCTCGCGGCATGGTCTCCCCTAGCCTTGGGACGCTGCAAACGGCCTAGCCCAGAGGTACGAGAGCCAGGAGGAGTTGCAAGAGCCGCGCCTGAGCATCGGGTTCGTTGGGGACACGCTCCGTCCAGGCATCGGTTTCAAGCTCGACGCCGGCGTCTCTCAGAGCTTCGAGTGTCCAGGTGCAGAGGACCGGCCAGTAGACCGGCTCGACCGTCCTTAGCGCCTCCTTCAGCGAAATCTTCTCCGGCTCGCCCGGAGCGTTGACGCTCCACTCGTTGATGGTGCGCCACCACTGCGGGTCGCCGTTCTCGTCGGGAGCGATGTGAAGCACGGTTTCGTCGGGGGGCAGTCCGGGCGGGTCGCTCAAACCGGGGTGTGTCCAGCTCACGCGGCGTGGCTTTGCGGGCGCATCGAATCCGGCAACCGCGACATCGGACGAACGGGGTTCTCTGGCGGGGTCTAAATAAGTCATGCATCCGACTCTAGAGCCGTCCGGTGTCGCCACTGGGCCGATCGCTGGCGCGCCCCGGTATTTACGGCTTGGCTAGCGGCACGGGAGCTGGCTAATCCGGCCCCCGCGCGCCGGACGGCAAGCCTGCAAGGTGGACCGATGGCCAGGCTCGCTCTACCTCTAGATCGCCGGTCACGTCATCAAACGGGCGGGCCGTCCCGGCGCGACGCAATGGCGAGATCAATGCCGGCCGCGGACAAGGCTTTGCAAGGGGCTGATTCGCTCGACCGCGCGGCCGACGACGCCGGATTCTCCCAAAACTCTCGGATAGAGCTGGCAACCGGCCGTAGGGCATCATCGAAAACTCCTTCTTTGCCCAGCTCGGGTTCGAGAGATCCGAGGGTTCGACTACTTCTCTTCGGCCACTATTCGGTGACGGTAATGGCCTTCAGGTGTTCTTTCCACCACGTCAGCGTCAGCGACCCTTCGATCATCTTGTAGACGTAGTGACCTTCAAACAGTGGGAGCGAGTGTTCTTCGCCATATGTTTTCCACGGATTCGCAAGGCCTGCTGCCGTATACATGGTGGCCGACTCCATGGCCCAATAGAAACCGCTGTTGCCCTTATCCCCGTCTATACCCCCGTACCGGGCGAACGCCGAGAGGACGGCCCGTTGCCACGGCTTAGACGTGACCGATTCAATTTCGGACTTGCTCATCGGCGCGGTGCCAGCGGTGTTCATTAGCGCGAACCGCTGTCCCTCGTAAGGCACCTTGGCTTCTTCAGGTCCGGCACCGTCATCATGGACGGCGGGGGCGATATGTCCTTTCCGCGCGTTCTTGATAACTAGGAAGATGCCATGATTAATGGTTTCGTAGCTCGTTGCGGTCGCCGCCGCGATCTCGGGGTAGCGGATCAGGCCAGCTCCCAGCATGAAGCCACCGGCCGTGGCACCGGAGGTCGGGGTAACTCCATTGGCGTCGCCGGTATATGAACCTTTGCCGCCCCAACTCGCGCGGAGAGTCCCGGGGCTGCCATCCACTTTTTCGAGCACTTTCCAGAAGTCGTACTCGGTCCCGTCCTGCTCGATGACGGCCATGTGGTGGTCCGTGCCGCCTTCAGCCCCCGTCGCATATTTAGGGATACGGATGGTCACACCCTGAATCGAGTTTTCACCCCAAGGTTCTTCCAGTTTGATTTTGTACTGCGGATCTGTTGTCGAGGCGTAGAAGACCGGGTGCTTATCCCCGGGCTGCTCGGTGTTGTTGCCCGGCGAAGGTGTTCCTAGCGTCAGCGAATAGTTCACCATTTCCTGAGAGTTGGAGATGGGTTTCGCTGTGGTCGTCGCGATGTTGAAGACAGTAGCCGCTTTGTACGGCTGGTAGCCAGCCGAGGGCTGGTTGCTGGCCGTGAAGCCTTCAAAGGTGGTGAATTCTTCGGCGGCTGATACCTGAGTAAGCAAGCCAAAAGCGATCAGGACGATGGGAAGGGCAAGGAGGCGTTTCATGGGGTCTTTCGGGTCGGGCCATCCTAGCCAAGAGCACGAACCATTCGATCCAGCCGAAGATACACGATGATCCGACGTCACGTCAACCGGAATGCTCGAGCGAAGGATCGCTGCCGCGAGGAGCGTTCGACCCTGGGCTGCGCCGCCAGCTCCTGGCGCGCCGCAGACCGAGGGTACGACCGCATGGTCGCCATGGTCAGGACAGATCATGGAGCGACGCCGTTGCGCGTCCTTTCTGATTCCCACAGGTTCCCTCGGCGAGGTGGCGGCGAGGGAACCGCGGAAGGCCTCAGGATCGTCCGCTTGTCCCGCCGCCGACAAGGCGGAGCCCGGGCTAAAGCGATTCGCCACGCCGCTCACAAGGGGCAGCCAACTCTCCTCGCCTCTTGATCCAGCGGCCGCCGCTCAGCCGGCGCTGACAAGGACGATCGCCGCCAGCGACGCGACCAACCCGACGCTCTGCAGTGCATTCCAGCGCTCATTCAGAAAGGCGCGTGCGAGCACGACGGTCGCCGCGGGGTAGAGCGAGGTGAGCACTGCCACGATGGACAACTCTCCGCGGCCGGTCGCCGCGAGGAACAGCAGGTTCGCGATTCCGCTCAAGACGCCGGCGGACAGCGTGAGCTTGACGGCCGAGCGCGATGGCCTGGCGTGGCCGATGCCGCGGTAGGCAAACGGCGCGATCAGCAGCAACGCCAACGACTGACCCGGAATCAGCGGCCAAGCGCCGGCGCCGGTGCCCGCGCGGTCCAGCGCCACGAACAGCAGCGCAAAGCCGAGCCCGGCGAGCATTCCATAGAGGACCCCCGCACGCGCGGCGCGCCGCGCGTCGGCATCGGGCTGCCAGGACATCAGCGCAATCGCGGGCAGCGCCAGCACGATTCCCGCCTGCGCCGCCAGGCTCAAGTGATCGCCGAGCGCCACGCCCACGATGACCGGAAGTACCGCAGCCAACACGGCCGAGAGCGTCGCCACGACGCTCACGCGTGCGACCGCCAGCCCCTGGTAGAGCGAGAGCGTGCCGACGGCGGTTCCGAGCCCGCTGAGCGTTCCCCACGCCAGCGTCGCCCCGCTCGGAGCGCTGGCGCCGAACAGCAGCACCGCGCCTGCCGCCGTGATCAGCGTCAGCAACTGAACGCCGCCGGTGACCGGTCCAGCGCCGTAGCGACGGCTCGCCAGACCGGCCGCGAAGTCAGATGTGCCGTACGCGAGCGCAGCGCCGAGGGCCAGCAGAGCGGCCATCAGTGCTCGCCCCCACGGGTGTCAATCGCCGCTGTCACAGCCGCACAGGCTGTCAGGGTCGCCGTGCATGCGCTTGACGCGGCAAGGCTGACTCACGAGGCCGCGATTCTTCATCCAAGGTGGCGCAAGCTGCCCCAGATGCGCGACCAAGCACCGCGCGTTCCAGCACAGATGTCGATCGGTTCGCCGCGCTCTTCGTTGTCGACGTCAGCCGCGTTGGCGACGCGCGCGACGAGACGACAGCCGTCGAAGTGGCGCGCAAGTTCAGCTCCGGAGAGGCCGACGGCGACGACCGGCCCGGGGCGATCGGCGGGTGGACCCCATTCGGCAAATCCGTTGTGACCGCTGAATGCGGCCGGCAGCCCCAGCGCTGGGCCGAAGCGGTCGACGGCTCCGGCCTCGCCGTAGTTGGAAGTGAAGATCACGGCTGCCGGGCCGGCGCTGCGATAGGCGCCGGCGACGATGCGTGCGAACTGCGGCCAGCCCACCGTCTCGCCGACGTCGGCGTTGGCGGCGAGCACAGGACCGAGCTGCTTTTCCGGAAGGATCGGCAGGGCGATGAGCGCCGAGACAACGGCGCTCAGCGCAATCGCTGCACCGAGCGCGCCGCGGCGCAGCGTGCGAGAACCGCGTTGCAGCCAGCGCTCGGTGGGGATCGCGCCCGCAGCCAGCAGCACCGGAAACGTGCCCGCCAGGTAGTAGGGCTTTCCCGAGGTGGCGAGAAACACGACCACGAGCACCAGCCAGGCGACCGCGAAGAATCTGTACGGGCGCATCGGCTCGTCGCGTGCGAGCGCGAGCAGCCCGGCGATCCAGACCGGCGCGAGAACCGGGCTGACCAGCAGCATCTGAAACGGCAGCAGGGCCCAGCGCGGCTGTGAGCTCGCCGAACCGCCGCTGGCGATCGATGAGGAGACTTCGAGCTGCGGCCAACCATGCGCTCCCTGCCAGATCAGCCACGGCGCCCAGAGGCTCAGCGCGACGAGCAGGCCGAGCCACGGCCAGCGACTACGCAGCGCGCCGCGCGGGCCGGCAACGAGCAGCCCGACGCCAAGGCTGAGCATCAGAAATGCGATCAGCGGCTTGTTCAACAGCGCCACGCCCGAGACCGCGCCCGCGGCAATCCACAGCCGCCCGCGCCCCGCGCGGATCGCGCGCACGATCAGCCAGCTCACGAGCGCCCAGGCGAACAGGTCCAGCGTGGTCGTGCTCAGCAGGTGACCGGTCACCAGGACGATCGACGCGACAGCCGCGCAACTGGCAGCGATCACCTGCGCACGGCGAGCGCCGCCCAGCTCGAAGCAGAGCAGTCCGGTGACGAGGACGGCGCCGCCCGCCATCAGGGCCGACGGAACGCGCAGAACCGTCAACGAGCCTGGCGCGATCGCGTTCATCGCGTGCGCCAGCAGCGGCGTCAGCGGTCCTTGGTCGGGATACCCCCACGCCAGGTGGTCGCCGGCGGCGAGGAAATACAGCTCGTCGCGGTGATAGCCATACCCGCCGGCGAACGCGAGCAAGACGAGCGCGACCAAACCCGCAAGGGCAAGCAGCGGCTCGATCGCCAAGCGCCGACGTTCACCGATCCGCGAGCCTGGGTCGGGTGCGTCCACGTTGATAGGACGGCGACGCGGGGCGAAACTCATCATCGCTGCGTTCCGGCCAGGCGCAGCGGGCGTCTAGCTCCTGGCGCCACTCAAGCGCCAACGGCGCAAGGCGCGCAGACGCAACGATCGTGCGCCTGTCTCAGGCTCGCGCCGTGGCCACGAGGACGCGGGCGCGGCCGGCGGGTGCCGACCGCGCTGCGAGCCTCCCACCGTCGGCCGATCGCGCTTTGCGCGACGCCGCGGCGATCGCGTCCTACGGACGGCCGCCCATGGTGTTGACGGCGGCGACCGTGTAGTCGCTGTTGACCTGCACCTCGACCTCGGTGCCGTCGGACTTCTGGATGTGCGCCTCGTAGGGCGCGCTGCTGTCGACGTTGGTCTCCACCCGCTCGACGGTGCCCGAAACCTTCGCCAGCGCGGCGGCCTTGACTTTGGCCTCGGTGTCGCCGGTCAGCAGCGTCTCGGTTTTGCCGTTGACGGTGTGCCCGCCCTTGGACGGGTCTCGCGGCCCGGGCTGACCCGAGGCGCCCGGTGGCTGGCCGGCCGAGGTGGGCGGCTGGGTGGTGGTCGTCGAAGGCGCGGACGAGGACGTCCCGCTGGTGGCGGCGCTGGCGATGGCTGTTCCGCTGATCGCCGCTGCGCCGACGGCCGCGGCCGTCACTAGCTTGCTGCGGAGGCTGGACACGGTTGTGCTCCTTTGGTTGGTTGACTGCGTGTGCCAGCATGCGCGGCGCTGCTTGGAGCTCGCCCACAGGAGGCTGAGATTCGCGTGAGGATCGGGTCGCCGCTGACGCCCCGGCGCCGGGCGCCGGCAGGAGTAGGATGTAGCTTCGTGATCGTCGGACTTTGGAGCCGGCATCATGAAGTCTTCATCTAGCGATCGGTCCTCGAGCGAGCTCGGCGTCCCGTCTCGAGGTGTCGAGCCAGCGCACACGGTGCCAGGCAGCTCTGCACGGGCGTCTGGTTCACGTGTCCTTCACGACACCACCGGCGGGAGACGCGATGAGCAGCGAGCCCCAGACCTCGGCGCCCGTCGAGGACAGCAGCGAGCAGGACGGCTTCAGCCCGCTGTCGGCGCTGTCCAACCAGATGGTGCGCATCTACAAGGAGAAGTTCGGCCGCGGCCCAACCCGCGCGCGCTCCAGCTTCGCCGGCCCCAACACGGTCGTGTGCCTGCTGGAGAACACGTTCACGCCGGCGGAGAAGAACCTCCAGTCGATGGACGAGCACCAGCGCCTGCGCGACATGCGCATGTTCTTTCAGTATGCCTCGGCGGCCGACTTCATCGCCGCCGTCGAACAGACGCTCGGTCGGCGCGTCGAAAGCTTCATCAGTGGCATCGACACGAACACCGACGTGGCCTGCGAGGTGTTCACGCTCGCGCCGAAGGACGGCTAGCGCAGGTCCGGCGTCAGGCCGTCTTGGCCATTGGCGCCGATAAGATCGGCCGCGAGGACGAGAAGCGCCGTTCCAGACGGGTCTCGCCTTCTCGCGACCCGGGAGCCCGTCGTCCGACTGAGGCGCCTGCAAGGGCTCCTATCTCTGGTACTTCCCCCCTGCCTCGAGATCAAACAAGCTCTGCCGCGACGACGCGTTGTGCGCCCTGCATGACCAGCCGGGTCGCGCGCGCGTCCAGGCGCATTGGCCGCCGTTCAGGCGATCGACCGAGTCGGCCGATGTTTCCTTGTGCGTAGCAGCGACAACGAGGCGATCGACGTATCCGCCATGCGGATGCGCGAAGCGACGATCGCGGCCGGCATCTGGCTGACCCTCGGCATCGGCGGCTTCGGCGAGATCTACGTGGCGCTCACGTGGAGTCGTTCCAACCGCCCTGGCCTGGCCGTGCTGTTCGCGCTTGCCGTGCTCGCCGCCGTGCTGATCCAGCGTCTGCCGACCGAGCGCATCGTGCGCAGTCGCCTGCGCGAGCCGTTCTTCATGGCTTGGAGCCTGTTGGACTTCGCGATGCTGGT
Source organism: uncultured Solirubrobacteraceae bacterium (assembly GCA_963793935.1). Classification (GTDB taxonomy): domain Bacteria; phylum Actinomycetota; class Thermoleophilia; order Solirubrobacterales; family Solirubrobacteraceae; genus Palsa-744. The sequence continues at coordinate 107,003 of CAWCBZ010000009.1, read as the reverse complement.
GATCGGCACGCTGCTCGACGGCGGCACCGCCAGCCCGCTGGTGCTCGTGTTCTTCATTCCGGTGGTCTTCTCCTCGATGTCCTATCCACTGGCGTCGGTCGTTGCGGTGGGCGTGGTCAGCGTGCTCAGCTACCTGGCCGTCGCGCTGACGGTCGGCGGGTCCAGTTGGGCCTATCAGGGCGCGTTTGCCGGAGCGCTCGCCTGCACCGCCGCGATGAGTGCCTGGCAGGCGCAGAACCACAAGCGCCAGCACAAGCTGCTTGCGACGGCTTCGCGCACCGACCCACTGACGGGCTGCCTGAACCGCCGCGGCTTTGAGGAGTGCGCCGACGCGCAGATTCACGCGATGCGGCGAAGCGGCCGAAGCGGCGCCGTGGTCGTGCTCGACATCGACCACTTCAAGCCGGTCAACGACACCTTCGGCCACGCCGCCGGCGACGAGCTGCTCTGCTGGGTCGCACAGACGCTGGAGCACGTCGTGCGTCCGATCGACGCCGTTGGGCGACTGGGCGGCGACGAGTTCGCCGTCATCCTTCCCGAGCTCGACGAGCAGCAGGCGCGCGCAAGCGTCGCGCGCATCGCCCAAGCGCTGCGCGAGCGCGCTCCGGTCTCCTGCGGCCTCGCCCTCTTCCCCGACGACGGCGGGACACTGGAGTACCTGTGCCGCCGCGCCGACGCACGTCTGTATGCCTCGCGCGAGGGACGCCCCGCGCCCGGACCGGTCGCGCTCGACGGCCGATCCGCCGCGTCCGGCGCGCCAGACGTTGCAGCGCTCGCAGATGACGCCGCCGAGCAGACGCCGGACACGCCGGCCAACCTGTGGCGCGCAACGCTCGACGCGATTCCCTCGCGCGCGCGTCACCCCGAGCGCGCCGACGACGGCACGCCCGCGCCGGCCGAGCTGTATGACCAGATCGACGCCTCGGTCATCTGCACCAACATGCAGGGCATCGTGATCGGCTGGAACGGCGGCGCCGAGGCGCTCTACGGCTGGAGCGCCGAGGAGGCCGTCGGACGCCCGGCCAAAGAGCTGGTCGTGCCCGAGGACGCAAGCGCCGCCGAACAACTGGTCAAGCAGGTCAGCCTCGACGGTCGCTGGGACGGTGAGCTGCTGGTGCGCCGTAAGGACGGCTCGCTGTTCACGGTCTACGTGCGCAACCGCCTGGTGCTCGACGACGACGGCGAGCCGGCGGCGATCGTCGGCGTGGCCGTCGACATCTCCGCGCGGGTCGCCGCCGAGTCCGAGCTGGCGCACTCGCGCGACTACGCGCAGGCGGTCACCGAATGCATGGGCGAGGGACTGTTCACGACCGACCTGGTCGGCCGCGTGACCTACGTCAACCGCGCCGCGCAGGCGATGCTCGGCGGCTCAGACGGCGCGCAGATAATCGGCGAGCTCGTGCAGCTCGCCGGCGAGCAGGACTCCTCGCAGGCGTTCGCCGACACGCCGATCGCGCACGCGCTGGACAGCGAGACCACTGTGCGCGTCGAGCACGATCTGCTGCGCGTCGGCGATGGTCACCAGCTGCCGGTCGCCTATACCGCGTCGCCCTACCACACAGAGGACGGCCTGCAGGGCTGCGTGGTCATCTTCCAGGACATCTCCGAGCGCCAGCGTCGCGAGCTCGAGCAACAGCACGACGTGCAGACGCTGGCGACGATCAACCGCGTCGAGGAGGCGCTGATCGACGAGCGCTTCGTGCTCTACGCGCAGCCGATCGTCGACCTGAACAGCCGCGAGTGCGTGCAGAACGAGCTGCTGCTGCGCATGCGCGAACCGACCGGCGAGATCGTCGCGCCCGGAGAGTTCCTGCCGGTCGCCGAGCAGTATGCGCTGATCGGCGAGATCGACTGGTGGGTGATCAAGCGAGCGACGCAGCTGGCCGGCGACGGCTGCCCCGTGCAGCTGAACGTCTCCGCGCGTTCGGTCTGCGATCCCGACGTGCTGGAACACATCGAGCGCAGCATCGCGCAGTGCGAGGTCGCGCCCGGACTGCTCGTGTTCGAGATCACCGAGACGGCCATCGTCGTCGACGAGCACGCCGCGCGCGCGTTCGCCGAACGCGTGCAGGCGCTCGGCTGCAAGGTGGCGCTCGACGATTTCGGCACCGGCTACGGCAGCCTGACCTATCTGAAGCAGATTCCCGTCGATTTCTTGAAGATCGATATCGAATTCGTTCGCGATCTCGCGCGCAACAGCGCCAGCCGGCACGTCGTGCAAGCGCTCGTGGCGCTGGCCAAGGACTTCGGCGTGCAGACCGTCGGCGAGGGCGTCGAGGATGCGCAGACGCTCGAGCTGCTGGCCGAGCTCGGCGTCGACTATGCCCAGGGCTTTCACATCGCCCGCCCCGAGTACTTCGCCGAAACGCCCGGCGATCAGAGCGCGCCGCTGGAAATCCAGGCCCGCGCGGTCGAGCGCAAGCGCCCGGTGCAGCGCGCCGGCGCGCGTCGCGTCGCGCGCGCCGGCAACGCGCGATAGCGCCAGCGCCGTCGGCGCGGAGGCTCGCGTGGTCGGACGACCTGGCCACGGACGTGCCATTCGGCGCGATACTGCGCCGAGATGCTGCGCCTGATCACGATTCCCATCAGCCACTACTGCGAGAAGGCGCGCTGGGCTCTGCAGCGTGCCGGCCTGCGCTATCGCGAGGAGCGCCACATCCAGGGCGTGCACCGGCTGGCCGCACGGCGCGCCGGCGGCGGCGTGACCGTGCCGGTGCTGGTGACGCCGGAAGGCGCCATCGGCGAGTCCGGCGAGATCCTCGCTTGGATCGACGCGCGGCTGGCGCCCGAGCGTCGGTTGTTTCCGCTCGAGCCCGCCGAACGCCAGGAGGTCGACGCGCTGTGCGCGCGCTTTGACGCGGAGCTCGGGCCGAAGGCGCGCCGGCTGATCTACGTGCACATGCTCGAGGACCGGCCGCTGGCGATGCGCTTCAACAACGACGGCGTGCCCGCGTGGGAGAACCGCGCGATCCACGCCGGCTGGCGCCTGGTCGAGCGCGTGATCCGGCGCGTGCTGGAGATTCGCCCGGGCATCGAGGTCGCTGACGAGGCCGACGTGTGGCGCGAGTTCGACCACGCCGCAGATCTGCTCGCGGACGGCCGCGCGCATCTCTGCGGCGAGCGCTTCACCGCCGCCGACCTGACCTTCGCCGCGCTGGCGGCCGCGGTCGTCGTGCCGCCCAACTACGGCGTGCAGCTGCCTCAGCCAGAGGCGATGAAGGCGCCGACGGCCGCGCTCGTGCAGCGCGCGCGAGCACATCCGGCGGGCGCCTACGCGCTGGCGCTGTTCTCTCGGCGCGACAGCCTCTGAGCCAGTGAGTGCGCAAACGCAAATGCAACACGCCTTCGGCGAGCGCGAGGCCTACTCGGTCGGCGTCGAGGAGGAGCTGTTCCTCGTGGACCCCGTCACCGGGCGCCAGACCAACGCCTCGACCGCGGTGCAACGGCGGCTGGGACCCGTCGAGGGCGTGGTCGAGCGCGAGCTGCACGCCTGTCAGGTGGAGCTGATCACCGGCATCTGCGACGGCGCCGGCGAGGCCGTGCAAGCGCTGCAGCACATGCGCGCGGCCGTGATCGCGACCGGCGCCGGGCTGCTGGGCTCGGGAACGCATCCGTCGGCGCTGGAGGGCGAGGCTGAGATCACCGACAAGCAGCGCTATGAGCAGATTCGCCAGCTGCTCGGTGACGCCGTGGCGACGCCGGTCAGCGGCCTGCACATCCATGTCGGCATGCCCGACCCAGAGGCGGCCATACGCGCGTTCAACGGCCTGCGTCGTCACCTGCCGCTGCTGCAGGCGCTCGCGGCCAACTCGCCCTTTCGCCACGGCCGCGACACCGGCCTGGCCTCCGCTCGCGAGGTCACCGTGCGCGGCTGGCCACGCTCGGGCGTGCCGCGCGCGATGCGCGACTACGCCGACTTCTGCGACGCCGCTGAGCTGCTCGTGCGCGCGGCCGATGTATCGGACTACACCTGGTTCTGGTGGAAGCTTCGTCCTCATCCGCGCCTGGGCACCGTCGAGGTGCGCGCGCTGGACGTGCAGTCCTCGCTGCAGGACACCGGCGCACTGGTGGCGCTCACGCACTGTCTCGCGCGCAACGCCACGCGGGCCGACCCCGAGCCCGACCCGCCCGCTGAAATTCTCGAGGAGGGCGCCTTTCGCGCCGCGCGCTTCGGCGTGCAGGCGCGCCTGCCCGACTCCGACGGTCAGCTGCGGGCGGTCTCGGAGCTGCTCGACGAAGCGCTCGAGCTGACGCTCGAGGACGCGCGCGAGCTTCAGTGCACCGCCCAGCTCGAGCACCTGCGCACGCTCGTCGACCGCGGCGGCGGCGCGGCGCGACAGCGCGAGGCGCACGAGATCGGCGGCATGGATGCGCTGCTGCGTGAGCTGACCACGCTCACCGGCCACGCATCTGGCGGCGGACAATGAGCCGCTAACTGGCGCGAAAGCGCCGCGTTTGCACTAAACTGGCCGTTGTCCGAGCTCCGTAAAACGGGCGTAGGGCAGATAAGCGCGTCGGAACAAGCGGCCCCCGATAAGGGCCAACTGGACTTCTCGCACGATAGTCGCGGCGGTCGCCGCGTACGAGCCCAGTAGGAGACGCCGATATGAGTGACCTCACCTGCCCGCCGGCGCGGGCGCGGCCATGAACAAGCGCAGCACGGTTGCCGAGGCGGACGCCACCGCCTCGTCGCGAACAGCCAAACGAGCCGTCGCGGCGCGCGAGCGCGAGCTGTTCGTGCGCTGGCGGAGCGACGGCGACACGCGCGCTCGCGACGAGCTCGTGCGCAGCTTCACGCCGCTGGTGCGCAGCCTCGTGCGCCGCTACAGCCGCTCCTCCGAGCCGTTTGACGATCTTCTGCAGGTCGCCATGATCGGCCTGCTCAAGGCGATCGACCGCTACGACGTCGAGCGCGGCTTCTCCTTTCAGTCCTTTGCCGTGCCGACGGTGCTCGGCGAGATGCGTCGTTACTTCCGCGACTCCGGCTGGTCGCTGCATGTGCCGCGCGGCGGGCAGGAGCGCGCGCTCGCGCTGCGCTCGGCGCACGAGCAGCTGATGGACCAACGCGGGCACTCGCCGACCGTCGAGGAGCTCGCGTGCTATCTCGGCTGGCCGCAGGAGCAGGTGCTCGACGCGATGCAGGTGCTGAGCGCCTATGACACCGTCTCGCTGGACGCTCCCGCGCCGGGCGCACACACCGAGGACGCGTCATTCGCCGACTCGCTCGGCGACGACGATCCCGGCTTCGAGTTGGTCGAGCTCGATCTGACCGTCGCTTCGGCGCTGCGCGAGATCGCGCCGCGCGACCGCGCGATCCTGCGCATGCGCTTTGTCGAGGAACTGACACAGACGCAGATCGCCGCGCGCGTCGGCGTGTCGCAGATGCAGGTCTCGCGCCTGCTGCGCCGCACGCTCGACCAGTTGCGCGAGCTCTCCGCCGAGCGCGGCGAAGGCCCCGAGCATGCTGCCGACGACCCAACTGCCGCCACTGCCGACCTCGCGGGCGCAGCCGCGCGTGCGACGGCGAGCCGTTCCAGGCAGGCCGCCGCCTGAGCGGCACTCGAGCGATCGGCGCCTCGATAACAGAAAGCTCACATATAAATCGCGCTTGCGGGTAAGTTCGCCGTCGTGAAGGCAAATGTCAGGCACCTGATCTCGCTGCGACCGGGCCGACGCGGCCGCTGGCTGTCGGCGGCTGTGGTCGCGCTGACGATCGTGCTCGGCGGCGTCGCCGCGGCGGCGACCGACGAAGGTCAGCCGGTCAAATACCGCGCACCCGGCGGCAACGAGGTAGGCCTGCGCCCGACCGGCGTGGGGCTGCCGAACGTCGGCGAGAGCTCGACCACCGGCGCCGGCGAACTCGTCAGCGCGCTGACCAAATACCACGACTCCGGCGAGTACGAAAGCGACCTGTCGAGCGTCGACGGCGCGGCCCAGAGCTATCTCGACGCCCACCTCGGCGGCCACGCCAAACCGGCGATCGTGCTCGACATCGACGAGACCTCGCTGTCCAACTACACCGGCCTGCTCGCCAGCGGCTTCACCGCCGCGGGAACCGTCGCGCAGGCCGCCAGCGGCACGGGCACGGCGATCGCGCCGACGGTCGCGCTGTATCACGACGCGATCGCACACGGCGTCGCCGTGTTCTTCGTCACCGGCCGCCCCTCGGAGATCCAGGGACCGACCGAATCAAACCTCAAAAACGTCGGCTACGACGAAGGCTGGAACGCGCTGGACTTCAAGCCGACAGAAGCCGACACCGAGCAGTTCAAGTCATCCACGCGCGCGGCCATCCAGAAGAGCGGCTACCACATCGTCATCAACGTCGGCGACCAGCAATCAGACCTCGACGGCGGCTTTGCCCAGCGCGCATTCAAGCTGCCCAACCCCTTCTACTTCATCCCCGACTAGCGCGGCCGCGCACCACGCACGCCATCCTTCTTAATAGAAATCATTCTCGGCGTGCGCATGGCTGATCCCGGGCGCTTCTTCTCCGGCGATCGCTTCACGCGTCGCACAGCGCTTCGGTACGGCGGCGCCGCCACGGCGGCGGTCGCCGGCGCAACCGGCATCGGTCGCCTGCTCGCTACGGCCAGCGCCGCGGGCACCGTGCTGCGCTCGCCCGACAGCCTGCCCGACCCCAACCGCCCGGCCGGAGCGCCGACCGAAGCGCTGCCGTTCGATCACGTCGTGGTCGTGATGATGGAGAACCACTCCTTCGACAACCTGCTCGGGGCGCTGGCGCTGTCCGGTCAGCCCAAGGCGCACGGGCTGCGCTTCGACTCGACCGGCAACGCGCGCAACAGCAATCCGGCAGTCGGCGGCAAAGGCCACGTGCGCTCCTTCCCGCTCCCGACCACGGCGCAGGCGCCGTCGGTGACGCAGACCTGGAACGCGACACACGAACAGATCAACGGCGGCAAGATGAACGGCTTCGTCAAATCGGTCGGCAACAACGAGCCGATGGGCTACTGGACCGAGGACGTGCTGCCGTTCGCTTACTCCTTCGCGCGGTCCTTCACGCTCAACAACCGCTGGTTCTGCTCGGCGCCCTGTCAGACCTATCCCAACCGCCGGTTCCTGATGGCCGCCACCGCGTACGGCGACATCGCCACAGACAACGAAAGCCTCAAAGACCCGCCGCCGCCCAACGGCACGATCTTCGACCGCCTGCAGACCTACGGTGTCAGCTGGCGCAACTACTTCACCGACCTGCCGCAGACGGCGATCATCCCTTCGATCGTCGAAAAATACCCGAGCAACCTCGCGTCCTTCGAGCAATTCCTGCTCGACTGCAAAACCGGCGGCCTGCCCTCTGTCAGCTTCGTCGACCCGGAGTTCGGCGCGCTCACCGACATCGGCGGCCCGCTCTCGGCGCTGCCCCAGCTCGCGCCGATCACCGGCGTGCTGAACACCACCGGCGGCGACGAGGAGTCAGAACAGGACATGTCCTACGGCGAGTACTGGGCCTACCAGGCGGTCGACGCCGTGCTCAACTCGCCCGCCTGGCCGCGCACGCTGCTGATCTACACCTACGACGAGCACGGCGGCTACTACGACCACGTCAAACCGCCCGCCGCGATCGCTCCCGATGCGATACCGCCGCGCCTGGAACCCGGCGATTACCCCGGCGGCTATGACCTGTATGGCCCGCGCGTGCCGGGCATCGTCGCCTCGCCCTACTCGAAGCCGAACGCCGTCACCGACGTCCTGCACGACCACACATCCGTGCTCGCCACGATCGAGGCCAAGTGGAACCTGCCGGCTTTGACCAACCGCGACGCAAACGCGCGCACCGTAGCCGACTTCCTCGACCTCAAACACGCGCCGGCGCTGCTCGAACCGCCGACCATCGCCAAACCGCCCGCGCCGTCGCCCACTCCCTAACGACTGCGAAAAAGACTGGCGGAGCTGTTTACTGCGCCGGCGCCCAGCCCGCCGGATACGCCCCCGCGGGCACATCGCCCGGGTACTCCGGGAAGAACCGAAGCGCGATGCGCTCGGCCGCGGTGCCTGCCAGCAGGGGGCGCAGGTCGGCGATCGGCAGCAGCACGCGGATCGTCGCGCCGATCTGCAGATCGGCGGCGTTGGGCCGCTCGCCGTCGATGACGCCCTGCCCTGCCAGCGCCTCGATGTGCTCGAGCTTCCGCGGCAGCCCTGCGAGGTCGTCGTGCAGGCGCGCAGCCGTGATGCCGTGATAGCGCCACGAAGCGCGCACGTATTTGATCGCGAAGTCCGTTCCCGGCCCATCGAGCGGGCCAGAGCCCGCGAACGAGCCCATCGCCTGCGGGCGAAAGTGCAGCACCCCCCACGGCAGGCGCCGCCCAAGATCCTGCAGCTCCTCATCGCCCCAGCGCTCGGCCTCGCGCACCTCGTCTGAGGTGTACAGCGCCGGCTCGGGTTCGATCGCCTCCAGGCGAGCGAGGATCGTGCGCGAGCCGTGCACCGGCTCGCCGTCCACCAGCAGGCCCGGGACGGTCGAGTGGCCCTCGCCGTAGATCTCCTGCATGCGCTGCACGTGCTCGCCGGGGGGCAGGTCGACGCGCTCGAAGTCCAGTCCCTTGACGGCCAGCGCCGCCGCGACCGTCATGCACGGGTGCGAGGGCGGCACCGCGTGGAGCGTCAACGTCGGCGACATCGCGCGCAAGCCTACAGTCAGCCGTCAGCAGCCGGACGCTCGCGGCTCAGTCTTCAGTCCTGGCGCTCGCCGGAGAACGAGCGCAGCTTGTCGGCGGACTCGGCGTCGCGAGCTGCCTGCGGGTCGTGCGGGCTTTGCGTGGCCTGCACGTCTGGCTGCTCGCCTAGCTCGGAGTTGACCTGTGCGACAACGCTCTCGAGGAAGTGGTGCAGGTCATTCTCGGCGCCCGGCTGCAGCTCGGCGACCTTCACGGCTTTGCTCGTCACCTTCACCTCGCACCAGCGCGCGCTGCCTTTCTGCGCGAGCAGCGTCGCGACAGCGCCGAAACGCTCAGTCCAATCCTTCGACGCGTCGCCGGTCAGCGGCAGCATCGCCGCGCCGTCGTCCACCTCTGCGCCCGACCAATCGATCTCTCGTCGCTTGTCGCTCATGCTGCAGAACTACCCGTCATCTGGCGCATCACACATCACGCGGCGGCGCCACCGAGGCCCGTGCGTCAAACGCATCGACACGGGTAGTAGCCAGGCATGACGGCTCCCACGCTCGTCTGCGCCCAGGCCGCGAGACCCTTCGCAGCCGTGCTCGAACCCCAGCCTCCGGCGCTGGAGACTCCGACGCCCGCACCCGATCCGCTTCCGCCGAGCCCAGGGCCCGACGCGCCGATCCCCGGCCCGCCTGATCCGCCCGAACCGGCGCCGCAGCCGCCAACTCCGCGCCCCGACCCGACGCCGCCGACGCCGGGTCCGGACATACCCTCGCCCGGACCCAGCCAACCGCCGTTGACCATCTAGGAGGTCGGTGCGGCCACATCTCTCGTGCAGCGGCGCGCTCACGGCTTGACACGCCGCTCGGCCGACTTACACTCCCTCGCGGGAGACAACAAATCGTCGGGCCTCGACGCCGGGCGAAAAACGAGGGAGTCAGGGATGACTATGGGGAAAGCACGCTCGGCGGCGCCGCATTGGCCGAACCGGGCCACGACGACGACGCACGTGCGCCAGGTCACGCTGGTGGCGCTGCTGGCAGACGTGCTCTACCGCGTGGCGATCCGCTCGCGCGTGCGTCGCGCGATTGGCATCTAGGGCAGTCGGAGACAGCGCTCGGAGCGCGCGCGGCGACGTCCGCGGCGCTCGCGAGCCGTTTTCGCCCCGCAGCGCCTGACTTCTGCAGACTCGTGTGTCTCTATGCGAACATACGTTCGCATGATGGGAGTCGGCCCCTACCGCCCGGTGCGCGAACTGGAAGGCGCGATCGAGCGGCGTGAACTGGACATGGCGATCGGCATCGCCAAGGACATCGCGCGCGAGCGCCGGCCGATCGGCCTGCCGCTGGCGCTCGGGTTGGTCGCGCTGGTCGCCGCCGAGGGCTCGGACTACGACCTGTGGGCCTGTCGCTGGCTGGCGCGCTGGCTGGGCGAAACGCCCGGCGTGACGATCGCCGTGGCGGCCGAGGTCGCGGCGACGCTCGCCGACCTGCCGGCCGAGCCGCAGGCGGTCGAGGCGATCCGCGAGATCGTCAGCTGACCGGCGATCGACTAGGCCGCGAAGCGCTGCGCCGAGCGCGCCCGGCGCTTGGCCGCCTCGGCCTCGCGATCCTTCGGCGGCGCGGTCGTCACGAGACCGTCGAGCAGGCGCTCGGTCGCCTGCGCGATCTCCTGCACCGCGCGCTCGAAGACCTCGACGTTGGCCTGCGATGGCTTGGTCGAGCCACTGATCTTGCGCACGTACTGAAGCGCCGCATCGTGGACCTCGCCATCGGTCGCCGCCGGCTCGAAGTTATGGAGTGTTCGAATGTTTCTGCACATAGCCACAGCCTAGAGCCTCGACCGAGCGCGCGACAGCCGGCGCGCCGCGAGAGCGCTCGCCGACTGATTTCAGCGCGCGCCCGAGCAGGCGCTCGGTCACGCCGGCGATCGTCGACTCGCCATATTGCATCGACGGGTCGTGCGTGCTCAGCACCGCCAGCGAGAAGGAGATACCCGGGCGCTCCAGGCGCGCGGCCTGATTGACCAGCCCTTCCACTTCCGGCAGCCAGCCACCCTTGAAGTACACGTGGAACTCCGGTCGTGCGACCGACGGTATGCCCCAGCTCTCGCCAGCTTCGATCGTCGACAGAAGCCAGCGCGCGTAGTCGACGAAGCGCGGCGGAATCATCCTGTCCTGGCGATAGAAGAAGCGCGCCAGGTCGGCCGCGGAGACCTCTGTGAACCCCCACGTGCCGCCGCCGGGCAGGTAGTCGACCATGTGCGCGTCGCGCGCCACGCGGTTCAGCGCGCGCTCGCCGATGATCGCCAGGATCGCCGAGGCTGCGTCGTTGTCGGAGGAGTGGATCATCGGATACATCAGCCCCTCGCTCGTCGCGTCAAGACCGCGATGCTCGGCGGCCAGCCTGCGCAGGTAGGCGACCAGCAGCATCGACTTGACGACGCTCGCCGAGTGAAAGCGGCTGTGCATTCGATAGCCCGCCAGGCGTCTGTGGTCGTCGATCACCGCAAACGACTTGCGCCCTGCTCGGCGAGCGATGAAGCGGCGGGCCGCCGCGATGCGCCGGCGCGAGGGATATGCACTCGCAGGCCCGGCGTGTCGAAGCCTGGCGCGCGTGACGAGCGAGACGGCGCGTTCCGGCAGGGCGGCGGCAGGCGGCGCCTGCGCGAGCAGCGCAAGCGCCGCGCAGATCACTGCTGCGAGCGCTGCCGCGCCGAGGAATGTCGTGGGCTTGGCTACCCACCAATCCTAAGCTCGCGTCCGGCCGAGCCAAGCGACGGTTGGCCGAACGCGCGCGCCGGCGTTTGGCCGAACGCCACCGCCCGCGACTCACCGGCTAGGACTTGGACACGCTGGCCATCGCGCGCGCGAGCGTGCCGGCGTCCTGCGGGCCGCGCAGCACCGAGCGGATACGCCCGGAGCCATCCAGCACGAACGTCGTCGGCAGGCCCGTCAGGCGGTAGTCGTTGCCGACCGTGCCTTCGGCGTCGCGCAGCACCGGAAACGTCCACGCGTGCGTCGCTAGGAACGACCGCGCGCCCGACAGCGCGTCGCTCCAATCGACGCCCACCAAGCGCCCGCGACCGGCGGCGCTGCGCGAGAAGCGCTCGAGCGCCGTCGCCTCCTTGGCGCACGGCCCGCACCAGCTCGCCCAGAAGGTGATCAGCGTCGCGCGCCCGTGCGCCGTTGCGAGCATGCTGTCCAGCGTCGCCGGTGATCCCGCCAGGTGTTCGGCGGGCAGCGCGGGCGCGCGCCGGCCGACGGGACCGGACTTGCTCGAGGCCAGGCCGAAGATCACCAACGCCGCGACCGCCGCGGCGAGCGCCGCGGAGATCAGCAGCATGCGGCGGCGCCCCATCGCTTGGCCCACGCGCTCAGTTGGACGCGAGCAGCGGCGCGTCGTGCGCGACGTCGGCCGGCTTGAAGCTCGCCGAATAGAGCGTCGTGCGCTTGCCCGACGCGGTGATGCCGTAGATCAGGCCCGAATGGTTGATGAACTGAGGCTGTCCGGCATCCCTTTCTGAGCCGACGCCCCAGGCCTTCCATACGCGCGCAAGTTCGTGCGCGGAGCCGACCAGATACTGCATGCGCCCGGTCATCTCGTGGCGGGCGAGAAAGCTCGCGACGGCCTTCTTGGTGTCACCCCGGGGATCCACAGAGACGGCGATGATCTGCACTTTGGAGGCGACCTTCGGGCCCATCAGGTTCTGCGCGACGCGGAGGTTTGACGTGATCAGCGGGCAGATGTCCGGACAGTTGGTGTAGAGGAACGTCACCAGCACGGCCTTGCCGCGGTAGGAGCTCAGGTTGACCTCGTTGCCGAGGTAGTTGCGCAGCGCGATCGGCGGCGCCGGCGTGGGCGGCGACAGCTCGGCTTCGGCTTTGTAGGCGCTGTGCCCGAGCGCGGCGGTGGTTTTCGTCTTGGACTTCGACGAGCTGCCGCTCGCGACGAGCGCGACCACGCCCGCGACGACGACCAGCGCGACGAGCGAGAGCAGCAGGCGAAAGTTCAGTCCGTCGCGGCGCATCCGCGCTCGAAGTTACCAGCGCCGGAGCGGCGGCGCGCCTGCTCAGCGCAGAGCCGATGCCCACAGACCGCAGTGCAGATCCGACTCGCAGACGCCGTCTCAGTCGCCGACCACCGCAACGACGAGGCGTCGGCAAGAACCTATGCAAACCTCCCCATGCGATGCATCTTGCAGAAAAACATGCTACTTTGCAGCGCGTTCGTGCCGAGTCCTTGACCTCAAGGGGTGAAGGAGCGGGGGACCCAATGCAGCCGACAGGCTGCGGGGGCGAATCGCCACCAGTGTGGCGTAGCGTAGAAGTTACGCGAGCCCGACAGCTAACCCCGTAGGCGCCAAGCAATGTGAGAAAGGACGCCTTTGCATGCCGGGATTCGTACGTGATCTTGCTGTCGTGGACCCCTGGGACGCTTCGCTGGAGCGCTCTCGCGCGCGCCGCTCGCGCGCCCGCCGCGCGCCCAAGCGCGCCGCCTCGGTGCGTCGATCGACGTCGCGCCATGGTCTGGACCCGTTCGGCGTGGCCTCGCTGCTGTCGGGCAAGCTCACGAGCGAGCGCCGCGACCTCGCGGTCGCCGAACCCTGGGATCTCTCGCTCGGGCGCTCGCGCGCTCGCCGCCGCGCCGCCGAGCTGCGCTTCGTGCCCACCGGCACGCGCGCAAAACGGCTCTCGCTAGGCGCGCTGGCCGCGCTGACCGTCGGGCCGACGGCGACGCTCGCCGAGGGCGGCTCGGCGATGGCGGCCACCGGCAGCGAACCGGCGACGACGACCGAACACACGATCTCGCTGAACTCCGAAAGCCAGGGCCGCCAAGTCGAAATGCTGCAGGAAGCGCTCGGCATCTCGGTCGACGGCGTGTACGGCCCGCAAACCGAAGAAGCCGTGCGCTCGTTCCAGGCCAGCAGAGGGCTGACGGTCGACGGCATAGTCGGCCCGGCGACGATCGCTGCGCTGCGCTCACACGCAAGCGCGTCGAGCGCCGGCGTGCGGCGTGACGCCGTCAACATCAGCTCCTCCGAAGAAGGCTCCAGCGGCAACGCGGTCTCACGGCTGCAGGCCAGGCTCGACCTCAGCACCGACGGCGACTTCGGTCCGGAAACCGAGGCAGCCGTACGCCGCCTGCAGGCTCGCCACGGTCTGACCGTCGACGGCGTGGTTGGCCCGGCGACGTGGAGTGTGCTCGGCGTCAGCGGCGAGGAAACGCTGACGCCTCCGGCCTCCGCCATCGCTCACCACGGCTCGACCCGCGCGACCGTCGCGGACACCGGCGAATCCTCCACAGGCGAAGGCGAAGAAGGCTCCTCCTCGGGCGGCGACGCGATCACGCGTCTGCAGGCGAGGTTGAAGCTGAGCACCGACGGCAACTTCGGTCCGGAAACGGAGGCCGCCGTGCGTCGTCTGCAAGCACGCCATGGCCTGACCGTCGACGGGGTCGTCGGTCCGTCGACGTGGAGCGTGCTCGGCGTCAGCGGCGAGCAGACGCTCAAGCCGCCCCACTCCGCGCTCTCGCACGGCTCGTCCGGCTCGGAATCGTCGAGCTCCACCAGCGAAGGCTCGAGCATCGTCTCGCGCGTGATCGCAGCTGGTGATGAAATCGCGACGCGGCCATACGTCTACGGCGGTGGCCACGGCTCCTTCCAGTCGGCCGGCTATGACTGCTCGGGCTCGGTCTCCTACGCACTGCACGGCGGCGGCCTGCTCAGCGCGCCCGAGGACTCCTCACAGCTGGAGTCATACGGCGAAGCCGGGCCGGGCCAGCACATCACGATCTACGCCAACGCCGAACACGCCTTCATGGTCGTCGACGGCAAACGCTTCGACACGATCGCCCAGCAGGAAAGCGGCTCGCGCTGGGCGAGCTCGGTCGGCTCGACGGGCGGCTACGTCGTCCGTCACCCAGACGGCATGTAGCCGGCTCGGGCCACCGGCCCGTGTTTCAGCCGAAGCTCTAGAACGCCTCGATCGCCGCACGATCGGGGCGTTCTGCGTCGCGGACCGACTCAACCGCCGAGAGTCTCATCCCAAGCTCCACGTAGCGTGCTCGTCTCCGACAAACGTCGACACGAAGGAGCGCGTGGAGGATGCTCGCGCGGGCTCACACTTTCACCATCGAAGGGCTCACGCCACGACATGTGACCGTCGAGGTCGACGTGCGCGCGGGGCTGCCTGCGTTCACGATCGTCGGGCTCGCCGACGCGGCCGTGCGGGAGGCGCGCGAACGCGTGCGTTCGGCGATTCTCAACTCGGGCTTCGAGTTTCCCGCCAGACGCATCACCGCGAGCCTGGCGCCGGGTGACGTGCCGAAGGCTGGCGCCGCGCTCGACCTCGCACTCGCCTGCGCGCTGCTCGCAGCCGCCGGGCAGATCCCGCGCGAGCAGCTCGACGGCCACGTGCTGTTCGGCGAGCTCGCGCTCGACGGCGAGCTCTCGGCGTGCCGCGGAGCGCTCGCAGTCGCCCAGGCCACGCGCCAGCTGGACCTCGGCACGCTCGTGCTCGCCACTGCCTGCGCGCGCGAGGCGCGGCTGGTCGAGGATCTCCAGGTCGCGCCTGTCGAGCGGCTGGGCAGCGCCGTGCGCGTGCTCGCCGGTGGCGCGCCAGATGCGCCGGCGCCGCCAACCCGGTCGCGTTCACGCGCGGCAACGCGGCCCGCCGGCCCGGACCTGAGCGAAGTGCACGGTCAGGAACATGCCGTGCGCGCGCTGGTGATCGCAGCGGCGGGTGGGCACAACTGCCTGCTCAGTGGGCCGCCGGGAACAGGCAAGACGATGCTCGCCCAGCGCGTCGCCTCGATCCTGCCGCCGTTGAGCCGTGCCGAGGCGATCGACGTGACGCGCCTGCGCAGCATCGCCGGACTCGCCGGGCCCGGGTTGATCGGCGAACGGCCGTGGCGCGCACCGCACCACTCGATCACCACCGCTGGGCTGCTCGGCGGAGCGCAACGCGGCTCGATCGGTGAGGTCGCGCTGGCGCACCATGGCGTGCTGTTCCTCGACGAGCTCTCGGAGTTCGCGCGCCCAGTGCTGGAGGCGCTGCGCCAGCCGCTGGAGGACGGGCGCGTGGCGATCGTCAGGGCGCGCCATTCGACGATCCATCCATCGCGCTTCATGCTGCTCGCGGCGACCAACCCATGCCCCTGCGGCTACGCCGGCGTCGGCGAGCGCTGTCAGTGCAGCGAGGCCGAGCTCGCGCGGCACAGAAGACGCCTGAGCGGGCCGCTTTTGGATCGCATTGACGTGCTCGCGCGGCTCGACCTCGGCGCCGAGCACGAGCTCGCCGCGGCGGGGTCGCTGAGCTCAGACCGGGCCCGCGAGCTGGTCGCACAAGCACGCGAGCGCCAGGCCGTGCGACTGCGCGACGAGCCGGTGAGCGTGAACGCACAGATGGACACGGCGACACTGATCAGGCGCGTCTCGCTGGACGAGCGCGGCGAGCGGATGCTGCGCACGGCCGGCCGAACGCGGCCTGCTCAGTGCGCGAGGCGAGCATCGGGTGCTTCGCGTTGCGCGTACGATCGCCGACCTCAACGCAAGCGCGCGCGTGCGCGCTCGTGACGTCGGCTCGGCGCTCGCGCTGCGTGGCGATCCGAGCTCGAGCGGCAAGCGCGCGGCATGAACTCACCGACGCGAGCCGGCGCGGCGTGCGCGCGCTGTCTGCGTCGCAGCTGGCTGTTGGCGCAGCTCGGCGGCCCGCTGGACTGCAACTGCCGTGCCGACGGGCGCTTGATCGACCTGCTCTGGCTGGGTGACGAGCAGTTGATCGACGCGCTGGGCGGCAGGCGCAGAGACGAGCTGCGCACTCGCTACGCGGCCTTCTCCCCCTGCGAGCTGGCTCAGCGCGCCAGGGTCGGGCAGATCTGCCGCCACGACCGTCGCTACCCGCCGGCGCTGCAGGATGCGATCGCGCCGGCGGCGCTTTTCGTGACCGACGATGCGCAGCGTCTGGCGCGACTGACCGCGACGCCGGTCATCGCAATCGTCGGCACGACTCGCGCGACCGACTACGGGATAGAGCTGGCCGGCGGTCTCGCGCGTGGACTTGCCGCCAGCGGCCTGACGATCGTCGCCGAGCTCGCCGATGGCATCGCGCGAGCGGCGCTGGAAGGCTCTGTTGAGGGACGCGGCACGGCGATCGCGGTGCTGTCCGGCGGCGTCGACCTGCCGCCGCCGGCCCGCCGCAGGGAGCTGCTGCGGCGCGTGGAACACGATGGCGCCGCCGTCAGCGAGCTGCCCTGCGCCACGGCGCCGAGGCGCTGGAGCAGAGCAGCCGGCGTGCGCATCGTCGCCGGGCTGGCCGAGCTGACGGTCGTTGTCGAGGCCGATGACACGCCGCGCGAGCTTGCTGCGGCGCGCGTCGCGGCCTCGCTGGACCGGAAAGTCGCGGCGGTGCCAGGCCGCGTGACCTCGCGGGCGTCATGCGGCTGCAACGCGCTGCTGAGAGACGACGCGCGCTTGGTGCGAGACGCAGCGGACGTGCTGGACCTGCTCGGCGGCGCCGATGCTCAAGCCGGCGAGGCGCGTGGCACGGCGCCGTCGCCTGACGACTGCTTGGAGCCGCGTCTGCGCGAGATGCTGCAGCGGGTCGGCTCGGGCGAGGACACACCGCAAAAGCTGATGCGCGTCGGCGGCGATGCCGGAGAGCTGCTGCAGGCGCTGAGCGAGCTGGAGCTGCTGGGCCTGCTGGCGCGCGGCGAGGGAGGTCGCTATGTACCGCGAATTGCAGGCGACGGCGTGCTTGGACGCTACAGTTCGCCGCGTCAGATGGAGCCCTGACGCCGGCGTGCCATGACGCGCGCCGCGAACCGCCCACCAGGACACAAGGGCTGATGGCCCCTTTCGCGAAGTCTTTGCGCACACCGCGAGAGGAGCCGCCGGGCACATGCCACATCTGGATCGACGTCAGATCGCAGCGATCTTCCTCGGCGGAATGGCGGGCTCGCTGTTGCGCGTGTGGCTGGCGCGATCGTTCGCCACGAGTGCGGGCGCGTGGCCGTGGGTGACATTCGCGATCAACTTCAGCGGCTCGTTCGCGCTCGCGGGCGTGGCCACGCACGTTCAGCTGCGCTTTCGTGATCGCTACCTAGCGCCGCTGTTGGGAATCGGCTTCTGCGGCGCGTACACGACGTTCTCGACGATGCAGATCGAGCTGCTGCAGATGATCGATCGCCAGCGCTGGGAGCTGGCGGCGGGCTACGCGCTGGCGAGCGTGACGGCCGGCTATCTGGCGATCGTCGCCGGCACCTTGCTGATACGCCGCGCGTGGGGGCGCATGTGAGCGTGTGGACATGGATCGGCGTAGCGCTGCTCGGCGGCCTCGGGGCGAGCGTGCGCTTCGCGGTTGTCTCGGTCGTCGCGGCGCTGTCGGATGGCGACCTGCCATTGGGCGTGCTGGTGGTGAACGTCAGTGGTTCGCTGCTGCTGGGAGTGCTCGCCGGCGCCGGCGCCGGAGGCGACCTGCTGCTGCTCTGCGGCGCGGCGACGCTCGGCTCCTACACGACGTTCTCGACGTGGATGTTCGAGACCCAGCGGCTCGCCGAGGCCAGGTGGGTGCGCGCGGCGTTCGCCAACGTGCTCGTGAGCCTGCTGCTGGGCGTCGGCGCCGCTGCGCTGGGGCGCACGCTCGGCGCGTGGCCGTTCTGAGCGAATTGGCTGGATGGAGACTCGCCGAGCGGCCGGCTTGCGACTCAAGTCACAAGCGTCGCGGACCGACGCTCAGGTAGTGACAACGCAGCCAACGACGCTCCACACTGCACCCTCACAGGCCGACGTGCGCCGTCTCGGCGACGCGCTGCACGAGCGCAGTGACGAGGTGCGCGCACAGACTGTCGCGCGAGCCGCTGACTCGGGCGCGCCCTTGGGGCCGCCGTTCGTGCGCGAGAGCTTCGAGCGGATCTGCGTGCTGGCGACGACGACGGTCGCCGACTGGCTGTCGGGCGGGCGCCCGGAGGACGGGCTGGACGCCGGTCGCGAAGCCTGGCAGATCTTCGGACAGCTGGCCGCGCAGCGGGCGGCTACGCTGCATGAGGTCACCAGGCGCTGCCTTTACTGGCGCGACTGCGTCAACGACGTGCTGCGCGACAGCGCCAGCCAGCTTGGCGTGCCCAAGGCGGTGCTGGCGCAAGCCCGCGCGATGGTTCAGGTGACGCTGGACGTGACGCTGGTGAAGATGTGCGAGGTGTTCGAGTCAGAGCGCCAGCGCACCGACGAGGAGCTCGCGCGGCGCCAAGAGGAGCTGGCCTTCATGGCCACGCACGACCCATTGACCGGGCTGCCGAACCGCACGCTGATACTGGACCGCGGCGAGCAGATGATCGTGCGCTCGCGCCGCCACCAGAACCCTGTGGTGGCGCTGTCGATCGACGTCGACGACTTCAAGGGCATCAACGACTCGCTCGGTCGCGCAGTCGGCGACGAGATTCTGCGCACGCTGACGCGCCGCCTCGACGGCGTGCTGCGTGGCTCTGACGGTCTGGCGCGCGTCGGCGGCGACGAGTTCGTGGTGATCGCCGACGACCTCGCGCTCTCCAATGGACCCGAGCTGGTGGCCGAGCGGCTGCTGGAAGCGATCAAAGAGCCCTTTCACGTCGGCGATGCGAAGGTCGACGTGACGGCGAGCATCGGCGTCGCCACGGGCACGCGCGCAGGCGTCGAGGACCTGCTGCGCGACGCGGACATCGCGATGTATCGCGCCAAGTGGGACGGCAAGGACCGCTACGTGACCTTCGAGTCGGGCATGCAGGACGTCGAGCAGACGCAGCGCGAGCTCGAGTCCGACCTGCGCCAGGCGTTGGTCAATGACGAGTTCTTTCTCGCCTATCAGCCGACGTTCGACCTGCACGAGATGAGCCCGAAGGGCATGGAGGCGCTGCTGCGTTGGCGCCATCCCGAGCGCGGCGTCGTGCAGCCGGGCGACTTCATTCCGGTGCTCGAGCAGACGGGCATGATCAGAGAGGTCGGCCGCTGGGTGCTCGACCAGGCCTGCGCCCAGGGCGCGCGCTGGCGCGAGCAGGGACACGAGCTGGGCATCGCCGTGAACGTCTCGGCGCGTCAGCTCGATCGCGACGACCTGCTCGAGGAGGTACGCGAGGCGCTTGCCGGCAGCGGCCTGCAGCCGGATGCGCTGACGCTGGAGATCACCGAGACGGCGTTGATGCGCAACGTCGAGGAGACCGCGCACAGGCTCGGCGCGATCAAGCAGCTCGGCGTGCACATCGCGATCGACGACTTCGGCACCGGCTACTCCTCTCTCGCCCACCTGCAGCAGTTCCCGGTCGACTCGTTGAAGATCGACCGCTCGTTCATCGCGCAGCTGACCGCCAACCCGGAGGGCGAGACGCTGATGCGCACGCTCGTGCAGCTCGGCAAGGCGCTGTCGATCGAGACGCTCGCCGAGGGCATCGAGCAGCAGCGCGAGCTGACGCTGCTGCGCGAGCAGAACTGCGACAGCGGCCAGGGCTTCCTGTTTGCGCGTCCGCTGGACGCCGACGACGTCGAGGGCTTTCTGCGCGAGTGGGGCGCCGCGCGCGTGGCGATGGCGACGGCGAGCGAGCCGGCTCGGCAGATCTAGCGTACGGGCCTAGCGGCGCCACGCGCGGTCTTCGATCAAAGCGGATGAAGGGATTCGAACCCTCGACCTTCGCCATGGCAAGGCGACGCTCTAGCCAGCTGAGCTACATCCGCGCGAAGCGGCCATTCTAGCCCTCGCGCCGGGCGCGCGCGAATCGGGTCGACGACTGTCAGCCCTTGAACGTCGAGCGACCGACGTCGCCGAACGGCTCGTCTCGCTCGCGCACGGCCTCGCGAAAGCCGCGTTCGGCGGCGTCGCGCTGAAAGGCATAGCCCTCGGCGGTGTGCCGGGCGATGCCATCGAAGACGGTGCCCAGCACCTGACTGGCGTGCAGGCCCTGCGAGTAGAGCGTCTGGTTGACCAGCAGCTTCATCATCATCAGCTGGTTGACGGGCATGCGCGCGATGCGCGCCAGCAGCGCCTCGGTGCGCTCGTCGAGTTGCTCGGCCGACGGAGCCTCGATCGCCAAGCCCCACTCGACGGCCTCGCGTCCGGACAGCGAGTCGCCGGTGAACAGCAGGCGCTTGGCTCGCTGAGCGCCCAGGCGATGGGCCCACAGCGCGGTCGTCGGCGAGCCCCACACGCGAGCGGGCGGATAGCCGATCTTGGCGTCCGCGGCGATCATCAGCAGGTCTGAGCACAGCGCCATGTCGGTGCCGCCGGCGACGCAGAAGCCGTGCACCTTGCAGACGACCGGCTTGCCGCAGCCGAACAGGCTCATGAAACCCTGCGCGTTGCGGCTCATCATCGCGTAGTCGAGCATCGGGTCCCACGTGCCGCGCGGGTCGTGGTTGGCGGCCATCACGGCCGGGTCCAGCGGCGAGCCCGGCGGCGCGTCCACCCCGCCCCCCGCGGCGCGGCCCGCATCGTCAGCCCGCTCGCCCGCCACAGAGCCCTCGCCGGCACGCTCGCCCATGCCCTCGGCGCTCTCCACCAGGTCATAGCCGCCGCAGAAACCCGGACCGGCGCCGCTCAGCACGATCGCGTGCACGTCCGCGTCGAGGTCGGCGCGACGTACGCACTCGGTCAGCTCGACGATCAGCTCCCGCGTGATGCCGTTGCCGCGCTCAGGCCGATTGAGCGTTATGCGCGCGATGCGCTCGGCGACGTCGTAGAGAACCACCGGCTGAGCGCTCATGGCGGCGATGCTACAGCCGGCGAGCTCGGGCCGGCGGACGCGACCCGGTGGCATACTCAAAGCCGTGCTGAGCAATCGCGCCAACGCGCGCATGTCGAGCGTGCGCCGGCCTGGTCCTTCAACCTGCAGGCCAACCCGGACGCCGAGGTAGACGTGCGCGGCAAGCGCCGCTCGGTGCGCGCTCGCGTAGCCGACGGCGACGAGCGCGCACGACTGTGGCGGAAAGTCAACGAGGTGTACGAGGGCTTTGACTCCTACGACGCCAAGACCTCACGCGAGATCGCCGTGTTCGTGCTCGAGCCGCGCTGAGCGGCCCGCCGTCGCGACCTGCCTCGCGCGCCGCGCTCGCGGCGCCTACCATCGCTGCATGGCCTGGGCGCGCGTGGCGCGCCCGCCTTCTGCCAACGCCGAGACCGGGAGCGCATGCGCATGACACCGACGGACACATCGACTGAGCAGCTGATCACGGGCGTCGACTTCGTCGCGTTGCCGACACACGACATCGAGGCGTCGGTCGAGTTCTACGGCGACAAGCTCGGACTGCGCCGTTCGGTGTTCTTGCCCGAGCGCAACTACGCGGAGTTCGAGACCGGCAACCTGACGCTGAGCGTCATCGACGCCGAGAAGATGGGGCTGGAGCACCATCCGACGCGCCACGAGATCGCGCTGCACGTCGACGACGTGCCGGCGGCGCGCAAGAGACTGGAAGCGCGCGGCGTGGAGTTCCGCGGCGACATCTTCGACACGGGCGTCTGCCACATGGCGTTCTTCTCCGATCCCGAAGGCAACGCGCTGATGCTGCACTCGCGTTATGCGCCGCGCGACACTGCGCAGTGACGCCGCGCGGCGTCGCGAGGCTGTCCGAAACTGGCCGCCGATCGACTAGCCTGAGAGCATGCTCTTCACACGCAAGCAGTCACCCATGATCGACGCCGACTCGGCGCTGCCAGGCCGCGAGAACGAGATGCCGCTGCCGGACAAACACGCCGTTCTCGGCACGCCTCTGAAGGGGCCGTTTCCCGAGGGCGTGCAGACGGCGATCTTCGGCATGGGCTGCTTCTGGGGCGCCGAGCGCATCTTCTGGGAAACGCCGGGCGTCTACACGACGGCCGCCGGCTACGCGGGAGGCTTCACGCCCAACCCGACCTACGAGGAGGTCTGCAGCGGTCGCACCGGTCACACCGAGGCCGTGCTCGTCGCCTTCCACTCCGAGCAGGTGAGCTTCGAGGACATGCTCAAGCTGTTCTGGGAGGGTCACGACCCGACGCAGGGCATGCGCCAGGGCAATGACGTGGGCTCGCAGTACCGCTCGGCGATCCTCTGGCACGACGAGGCGCAGCGCGTCGCCGCCGAGGCCTCGCGCGACGCCTACCAGGCGGTTCTGAAGCAGGCCGGCCACGGTGAGATCACGACGGAGATCGCCAAAGCCGGTCCGTTCTACTACGCCGAGGACTACCACCAGCAGTACCTCGCCAAGAACCCCAACGGCTACTGCGGGCTCGGCGGCACCGGCGTGAGCTGTCCGATCGGGCTGGCCAGCGCCAGCTAGCGCCGCCCCGGTAAGGGGGCGGCGTAGCCTCGCATCTGTGATCGGGGCGAGCCCCGATATCGACTAGGTGCAGAGCGGGTTTTTGGGAACGCCCTTGCAGGGGTCTGGCATGGTCGGCTGAGCCGGCGGAACCGGCTGACCGACCGGCGGCGTTTCAGACCTCACGGCGGCCCATTCGCCGGGCAGCGTCAGCAGGTATTCGATCGCTTCTTCGCCGCCGCCGGGCTGTGGCGTCGTCGCTTTCTTACAGCTCTGCGACGTTTCGATGTCGGTCGGGTACGTCGCGTCGCTGATCACGTTCTGCGCGACGCAGTTGTTGACCGAGTTCGAGAACGGAAAGAAGCCGCCCATCAGCGAGATGTCGCCTTCGAAGCGGTTGGTTTTGCGGAATCCGTTGTTGTTGAACACGTTCCGCGAGACTCTGTTGCCGGCGAGCTGGAAGAAGATCGTGTTCGTGAATTCCGGCGGTTCAAACGGGTTGGGGTACTCGAAGCCCAGCACGCCGTTGTTGGCGTTGTTGCTGATCGTGTTCGAGCGGACAAAATCGGCGTAGTCGCCCGGAAGCTCGACGCCGACGCCCCACGGTGACACTTCGGTCGAGCCGTTGACCGGCACCGTGAGGTTGTTGTTGTTGGTGATCAGGTTTTCCTTGATGACCGTGCAGCGCTTGATTCTGGTCGTCGTGATCGTCGGAGTCGGTTCGGGGTTTTCGATGTTCGGCCGGCCACATTCGCCGTCCTGCGGCGGCGGCCCATCTCCCGGGTTTTCCGAGTTCGGCGCGATGCCCGCTGCGTTGTTCTGGAATATCGACCGCGAGATTTCCAGCTTGCCACCGGAGTTCGAGCCCGAGTAGCCGAGCGCGTTGTTTTCCATCGTGGCCCTGGTTATTTTCGCATCGCATTCCTGGCACGCCCCGAGATAGATGCCCGAGTCGTTGAAGCCGGAGGCGTAGATGTTGTCCCAATAGCCCTCGGTCATGTTGCCGGTGAAGATGCCGTAGCCGCCGTTGAGGCCCGTGTTATAGGCCGTCAGGTACGTGCCGTACCAGCCCTCCGCGCCGACTTTGCCCGAGTCGGCGCCGCCGTTCCACCAGATCTCGTTGCCGCAGCCGTCGGGGCAGCTGGGGCTGTTGCCGGTGTCGAAGTTTCTCACCGTCAGGTTGTTCACCGAGACGTCGTTCGTCTTGTAGATTTCGATTCCGTTGCCCGTCGTGTTTTGGCCGTCGATGATCACGGTGTTGCGGTTCATGCCGCGGATTTTGATCGCTTCGTGAGCGCTCGTGACCTTGACGGCTTCGTCGTAGGTGCCCGGTTCGATCAGAACCCAGTCACCCGGTTTGGACGCGTCGACCGCTTCCTGGATGGTGCTGAAGTAGTGCGTTTTCGCTGGAATGGTTTCCGGCGGTGAGCCCTGGCTGACGATGTTGACTTCCTTGGCCAGCGCGCTGGCAGCGAAGGCGGCCAGTGCGACGGCGGCGAGTGCGACCACGGCGGCCACACGCGAAAGCCGCCGCGTCCTTGTCCTGACGACAGATATCGGCTGCATCCTGCAATCCCTCCCCCACGTTGAACGGCGAACCGCCATCGCGCGAGGGCGCCCGGCCCCGGTGACGACTCTGCAGCACGGAAGGGCCGGCCCACCTCGACAAACGAGGCGTCTTGCCTTTGTCTCGGATCTTTGCCCCGAGGGCGTCGGGCAGTCTACTCCTGCTGCGAGCTCTGTGATCGCGAGACCCCGCAGGCGTGCCCGGCCGGGACGGCGCCGGGGAAATCCGTCGCAGTTGCCCAGCGCGCGCGCCTGAGCACGCGCTTAAACGGCGCGACCCCGCCGAAGCGGGGCCGCTGTCCGTCGTATCCGGCCCGGGCGCGTCCGCGGGGAGTGGACGCGCCCGAGCCCCGGCCTCCCCGCCCTAGGCCCCTGAAGGCGCTGGACTGGGCTGCCACGCCGGCGGCGCGTGCGGACCGCCGAGCGTCGGAACGTCCGATGGGTACACCTCGTTGCCGTGGATCGCGTGATCGCCGATCTCCAGCTCTTCGTCGGATAGTCGCAGTGGCACGAATATGCCGACGAGCTTGAGCAAGATGAACGTCGCGATGCCGCTGAACAGGATCACCCACAGAGCCGTCTCGGCTTGCCAGCGCAGCAGCGTCCAGCTGCCGTGCACGACACCCGAGAATCCCGGCAGGTTTTCCGCGCCTCCGCCGGCGCCGATGTACTCGATGATGTGCGGGTCGGCGAAGATGCCCGTCAAGAGACCGCCCATCAGCCCGGCGATCCCGTGCGTATAGATCACCCCCAGCGTGTCGTCCACGCTTCGGAACACGGGCGCTCGGCTGAGAAACCTGATGGCCATCCACACGATCGTCGAGGCGATGATGCCGATCGCGCCGGCGCCCCAACCGTTGACGAAACCGGCCGCCGGCGTGATCGCCACGAGGCCGGTGATCATTCCGTTGACCGAGCCGATCAGCGATGGCTTGTCGCGGAAGATGTAGTCCCAGGCGATCCACACGAGCATCGCCACGGCCGTGCACAGGTTCGTGTTGACGACGGCCACCGACGCGTTGACACCCGCGTAGTAGGAGTCGCCTCCGTTGAACCCGTTCCAGCCGAGCCACAGCAGACCGGCGCCGACCGCGACCATCAACAGGTTGTTGGGCGCGTCGACCTCTCGATCTCGTTGCAGCCTTGGACCGATCACCGCCGCCGCCACGAAGCCGGAGATGCCGGCCGCGAGGTGGATGACGTAACCGCCCGAATAGTCCAGCGCTCCGTGCGCCGACCAATAGCCGCCGCCCCAGATCAGGAAGGCGTTGATCGTGTACACGAACGTGATCCACAAGAGCACGAAGGGAATCCATGCCTTGAAGTTGATTCGCCCAAGCACCGAGCCCAGCATCAGGATCGGCGTGATCGCGGCGAACACGAACTGGAAGTAGATGAGCGACGCCTCAGGGAAGTGGAACGGCGGCCCGACCGAGATCGACGGGATCGCCGCCTGTGCCTGCAACGTGCCGGCGCCAAGGACCGTCCCCGACTTTCCCCACATCGTGTCGAAGAAGCCTTTGCCGCTGCCGATCGGCGTGCCGAAGCCCATCTTGAACGCCCACAGCACCCACGCGACCAACACGAGCGAGAACGCCATGAACGTCAGCATCATGCTGTTGACCGACCACCTCTTCTGCATCACCCCGCCATACAGGACCGCGAGGCCCGGAAGGCTCATCAGGCCGACGAACGTGGCCGCGGTCATCTGCCACGCGTTGTCGCCGGCCACGAGCCAGCTTGGATATGCGTTCCAGGACATGTGCCTCCATTCCTACTTAGTTGGTGGCCCCCCCGGCTGCACGCATGCGAGCGGGACGCGCCAATTGCAATGCACCATGAAAACGACAGTTGTCAACGGCCGCTAGGGACACACTGGCCAACACTTCAACAGGCGTTTCGACACCTGTATAGATGCCCTTCGGGCCGCTTGTCTGCGCGTCTGCGAAACCGCGCGAAACGTCAACGTTTCCAGGCTCTGAGCGGTCTGACGGCCGGCGCGCGGTCGCCTGGCGGGCCGCTGAGCGGCGCTAGCTGGGCTTCGAGTAGGGCAGCCCGGCCTTGCGGCAGGACTCGCCGAGCATCTCGGCGATGCCCTTGTAGGCGCCCGCGGTTGAGCAGACCTGTCGCGCTCGGTTACCGCACGCATGGATCCTCACGCCGCCCAGCGTGCTCGGAGCGATCGCTTCGACACAGTCCTTGCGTGCCGGCGAGCCGCTCGTCAGCGCGTAGGCGCCGAGCGCGACCGCAGCGAGCAGCACCGTCGTCAGCAGCGCCGCGACGGCGGTCTTCTCGCGCCGCCCCCACTGCAGCGGCGTGGACAGGCGCTTGGCGCGCGCCTCCATGATCATCGTGCGAAGCCTAGCTTGCGGCGGAGTCCGGCTGCGCGGACGACGGCGTCGCAGCCGGCTGTCCGTCCGGCGCCTCGGCGGCGTCGGTCTTGTCGTCGGCCGCCTGGAACTGCAGCGCCGCCGAGTTGATGCAGAAGCGCTGGCCGTTCTCGCCGGGACCGTCGTCGAAGACGTGGCCGAGATGCCCGCCGCAGGTGCGACAGACGACCTCGGTGCGACGCATGAACAGGCTGTTGTCCGGGCGCAGTTCGACCGCCTCGGCGACCGCCGGCTCGGTGAAGCTCGGCCAACCGGTGCCCGACTCGAACTTGGTGTCGGCGTCGAACAGCATCGCGCCGCAGGCGGCGCAGCGATAGTCGCCGGACTCCTTGTTGTAGACGTACTCGCCCGTGAACGGCGGCTCGGTTCCGGCCTTGCGCAGCACGTCGTACTGCTCCGGCGTCAGCTCCTCGCGCCACTGCTCGTCTGACTTGACCACCTTGTGCTCACTCATACGTTTGTTCTAGCACGCCGCCGCGCCGTCGGCGGCGTGCCCGAAACGCCCCGCGGACTTCAAGCGCGAGCCTCGCGCTGCTAGAGTGATCCTTACGTTCACGTCAATTTGACGAGACGCCGTACACCGCCGCAGAAGGAGCCGCCAATGAGCGCATCGCCCCCCGTCACAGCGACCACCGGCACGGCCGGGCCTTCGCGTTTCGGCGTCGACGCCGGCCATGCCAGCTACAAGTGGTGGGCGCTGTCGTGCACCAGCCTGGGCATGCTGCTGGCGGCGACCAACTCCGGCACGCTGATCATCGCGCTGCCTGACCTCGAGCGCTCGCTGCACACCAGCCTGCTGGCGCTCGTGTGGGTGATCCTCGCCTACCTGATCGCGGCGACAGTGCTCGTGCTGATGGCCGGACGCCTGAGCGACCTGTTCGGCCGCAAGCGCGCCTACGTCGGCGGCTTTCTCGTGTTCGCGCTGGCCTCGCTCGGCGCCGGCTTCTCCGGCGACGCAACGGTGCTGATCCTCTGGCGCATCCTGCAGGGCATCGGCTCGGCGTTTCTGTTCGCCAACGCCGCCGCACTGGTCACCGACGCCTTCCCCAAGGAGCAGCTCGGGCTGGCGATGGGCGCCAACACGATGGTCGCGGCGATCGGGCTGGTGCTGGGGCCGGTGCTCGGCGGCGCGCTGGTGGCGATCTCCTGGCACTGGGTGTTCTGGTTCAACGTGCCGTTCGCACTCGCCGGCGCCCTGTGGGGCGCGCTGATCCTGCGCGAGCTGGCAAAGCCCGACACGGTGCGCGGCTATGACGTGCTCGGCACGAGCACCTTCGTGATCGGCCTCACCGGGCTGGTCTACGGCGTCTCGCGCGGCGGCATCAGCGGCTGGAACGACAGCCTGGTGATCGGCGCGCTGATCGTCGCCGTCGTGCTGCTGCCGCTGTGGGTCGCCGTCGAGCGGCGCTCGCGCGCGCCGATGCTCGACCTCGGCCTGTTCAAGAACCGCCTGTTCGCCGCCGCCAGCGGCGCGGCGTTCCTCAACGGCCTGGCGCGCTTTGCGCTGATGTTCCTGTTCGTCTTCTACTACCAGGGCGCGCAGGGCAGCTCGCCGATCCAAGCCGGCATCAAGCTGATCCCGCTGGCGCTGGGCATGCTCATCGCCTCGCCGATCGCCGGCGTCTACGCCGACCGCCACGGCTCGCGCGCGCTGGCGGCGATCGGCATGCTCGTGACGGCCGCCGGCCTGGCAGCGATGACGACGCTGGACGTGCACACCGCCTACTGGCAGAGCGGACTGTGGCTGTTGGTCGTGGGCATTGGCTCGGGCATGTTCAACAGCCCCAACACCGCCGCCATGATGGGCGTCGTTCCGGCAAACCGCCGCGGCATCGCCGCCGGCGCGCGCACGCTGCTGCAGAACACCGGCGCGGTCCTGTCGATCGCCTTCGTGCTGGCGATCGTCACCTCGGCGGTGCCCAAGGCGACGCTGTTCGCCGTCTTCTCAGGGCTCGCGCAGGGGCTGTCGGCGGAGAAGCTCGCGCCGTTCATCAACAACATGCACGTCGCGCTGTGGGTGCTCGCGGCGACCTCGCTGCTCGGCGCCGGCGTGTGCCTGCTGCGCCCCAGCCACGCCGACGCGACCGCCGACGCCGACGCCGCCACGGCGGCCGACGCGCGCTCGCCGATCAGACCGTGGGAGGAAGCGCTGGCCGACGAGGCCGCCGTGCCCGGTCGCGACGAGACGGTCGTCGGCGAACGCCCCTCTCCCCTGCCCGACGACGCGCAGATCGGGGTGCGCGCATGAGCTCACACGACGAGCCGCCACGCGCCAAGGCGGAATCGGCGCCGAGCGCCGGACGCAGCCTGCGCATCGGCGACGTCGCGCGGCTGGTCGGCACGACGCCGCGCACGATTCGCTACTACGAGGAGATCGGCCTGCTGCCGCAGGCGCCGACGCGCGCCTCCGGGCGACACCGCGCCTACAGCGAGTCAGAGGTCGAGCGCCTGCGCGAGGTGATGCGCCTGAAAGATCTGCTCGGGCTGTCGCTGGAGGAGCTGCGCACGCTGCTCAGCGCCGAGGAGGCGCGCGCGGAGGTGCGCGCGCAGCTGCGCCGCGAGGACGTCGACGCAGAGCGCCGCCGCGAGCTGCTGCAACAGGCGCTCGGCCACATCGACCGCCAGCTGGCGCTCGTGCGCAAGCGCGCCGGAGAGCTGGCCAAGCTCGAGCACGAGCTGTCAGAGACGCGCAAGCGCGCGCGGCGCAAGATCCGCGAGATCGACGCACAGGCCGAGGGCTCGTTTCCGCCGGTCGGCGAGCAGCTGCAGGCAAGCGGCTCCAAGCCGTGAGCGCCGCCGGCGAAGCCAAAGCACGCGAGGCGACCACGCCTACCGACGCGCACGAGGCCGCCGTGCTGGTCGACGACCTGGTCGTGCGCTTGGACGAGACGCTGGCTGTCGGCGGCGTGTCATTCGCCGTCGCGCCGGGTGAGGTGTTCGGCCTGCTCGGGCCCAACGGCGCCGGCAAGACGACGACCATTCGCGTGCTCACAACGCTCTTGCCACCGAGCTCCGGCCGCGCGCTGGTCGCCGGCTTTGACGTGCGCTCGCAGAGCCTCGCCGTGCGCTCGGCGATCGGCTACATCCCGCAGGCGATCTCCGTCGACGGCGCGCTGACGGCGCGCGAGAACCTCGACTTCTACGCGCGCGTCACCGGCGTGCCATCGCGCGAGCGCAAGGCGCGCATCGAGCAGGCGATCGCCTCGATGCATCTGCAGGAGATGCTCGACCGCCTCGCGCGCACGCTGTCCGGCGGCATGCTGCGCCGCCTGGAGATCGCCACGGCGCTGCTCAACCGGCCCGACGTGCTGTTCCTCGACGAGCCGACCGTCGGCCTGGACCCGTCGGCGCGGCGCATGGTCTGGCAGCACCTGCAGGCCTTGCGCGCGCAGGTCGGCACGACGATTCTCGTGACCACGCATCTGATGGAGGAGGCCGAGCGCTATTGCGAGCGCCTGGCGATCATGGACCAGGGACGCCTGGTCGAGCAGGGCGAGCCGGCCGAGCTGCTCGAACGCCACGGCACAGAAAGCCTGGAGGAGGTCTTCACTGCGGTCACCGGCCGCGCGATCGACTCAGAGCAGGAAGGGAGGTTGGCCGATGTCCGCGCACAGCGCCGCGTTGCCCGCAGGCTCGGCTAGCGGCGATCCGCGCGCGGCGGGCGGCCTGCTGACGGCCGCCGGATTGCGTGCGCTGGCGGCGGGCACGTTCGCGATGGCGCAGTCGGAGATGCGCAAGCTGCGCCACGACCATCTGGACATCGTCACGCGCTCGGTGCAACCGCTGCTGTGGCTGTTCATCTTCGGCACCGCGCTCAGCCACAGCCGCTCGCTGACGCTCGGAACGCTCGAATACCGCGCCTACCTGGCGCCCGGCGTGATGGCCCAGGCGGCGATGTTCATCGCGATCTTCTTCGGCCTGGCC
Source organism: uncultured Solirubrobacteraceae bacterium (assembly GCA_963793935.1). Taxonomy (GTDB): domain Bacteria; phylum Actinomycetota; class Thermoleophilia; order Solirubrobacterales; family Solirubrobacteraceae; genus Palsa-744. Next base: position 76,249 of record CAWCBZ010000009.1, on the reverse strand, counting down.
GTGATCTGGGAACGCGACGTCGGGCAGCTGCAGCGTCTGCTGGCGACGCCGCTGCCGCGCACCGCGATCGTGCTCGGCAAGGCCGCCGGCGCGTGCGTGCGCGCGCTCGTGCAGGCGCTGCTGCTGCTCGTCGTCATCGCCGTCGCCGGCATCGGCGTGCGCTGGAGCGTCGACGGCGTGCTCGGCACGCTGGCGCTGCTGATGCTCGGCACCGCGGCGTTTGCCTGCATGTCCATGCTGCTGGCGGCCGTCGTCAAAGAGCGCGAGCGCTTCATGGGCATCGGCCAGCTGATCATGATGCCGCTGTTCTTCGCTTCCAGCGCGCTGTATCCGCTGAGCGTGATGCCCGGCTGGCTGCACGTGATCGCGCGCGTCAACCCGCTGACCTACGAGGTGCAGGGCCTGCGCCAGATGCTCGTCGGCGTCGGCGGCGCGGGCGAGCTGTGGCTTGACTTTCTCGTCGTCGGCGGCTTTTTCGCAGCGATGCTCGCCGCCGCCACGCGCGCCTATCCCAAGGCCATTCTCTAACCGCAGGAGGTCCGTGCCATGCCCAGCATCGAGGTCACGCAGAGCCCCAAGGGAGTTCCCGGCGCCGTCAGCGACCCGACGCGCATCAGCGGCCAGGACACGACATTCGCCGGCGCCGAAGGCACGCGGGTTAACGCCTACCTGGCGCGCCCGGCAGACGCGGCCAGCCATCCGGGCATCGTCGTCATCCACGAGGCCGGCGGCCTGGGCGAGCACATCCGCGACGTCGCCAACCGCCTGGCCAACATCGGCTACGTGGCGCTGGCCGTCGACCTGTACACGCGCGAAGGCGGACCGCCGGACACCAGCGACGTGCCGGCGATGATGGCTCGGCTGTTCGCGATGTCCGACGCGACCGTGCTGGGCGACCTCGAGGGCGCGGCCGACCACCTGCGCAGCCTCGACGGCGTCACCGGGCGCATCGGCTGCATCGGCTTCTGCATGGGCGGGCGCTACACGCTGCTGTTCGCCTGCGCCTCGGACAGGCTGAACGCGGCCGTCGACTGCTGGGGTGGCTTCATCGACCGCGCTACGCCCGACGAGCGCTCCACGCCGACGCGTCCCACGCCGCCGCTGGAGCTGGCCGACAAGCTGAGCTGCCCGCTGCTGGCGGCCGTCGGTGCCGAGGACGCAAACCCCTCGCCCGAGCTCGCCGCGCAGCTGCTCGAACGCGCGCAGGCCAGCGGCCAACAGGTCAAAGTCGACGTCTACGACGGCGCCGGGCACGCTTTCTTCGCCGACTACCGCCCCACTTACCGCCCCGAGCCGGCGGCGAAACTGTGGGGCGAGGTCGCGCCGTTCCTCGCGCGGCATTTGCAGTCGGGCTGACAGAACAGTTCTATGCTGTCGCGTATTGCTGCACCGTGACCTCTACTACCTCTCCGAACGCCTCGCGCTTGACCTCGCGCAGCAGGCAAGCTCCAAGAAGCGGACGAGCTTGCGCCCCGGCGCGGCGCTAAGCCTTCCTGGAATTCCCGTGAGTCCTACCGTGTCCGTGGTTACCAGCGCGCCGGAGACAAACCGTCACGCTCTCGCTGACCGAGCCCTGCATTGCGCAGCTGACGAGGCGGGGACCTTCGAGTACCCCGGGCGCTACGTACACGCCGAACGGTGCTCTTTCCGCCTATGGGTCTTCAGCTTCAAGGGACTCCGAAGCAGGCAGCCGATCGCACTCACATTGTGTGAGGACTCATCCGGATCGCTCGGGATCTTCGTCGGTCGCGCCAGCAACGTCTTCGGATATTCCTCGGAGCGGCCGATCGACGGCTGGATTCCCAGCGATCCCGGCGGTCTTCATTACCTCGCCCGTTTCTCCGGCGAAAGCGATTTCGATGACAGGACAGCGGCCCTGTTCAACCCGTCGGGAAGAGAGCAAGAAGCATTGTTCTTCGGCGAGGAGCCGCCTGACCTCGTAGCGGACGGCACCTCGATCGCCGCATCGATAACCCGAACCCCAGACCACGCCGGGACCGCAGACGTGCTCGCGCGAGTGCACGAATACTCCGACGATGTCGACGTCGTCATGCCTACGCGCGGCTACAGGGCCAGAGTTCCACGGGCAATCGTAGGAGCGCCAGTCTTCATTCGCGAGCCGGCCCCAACACCTTTGCCGGGAACCGACACCTGAACCTGCCACAAACGGGCTCGGCGAAAACCGATTCGCTCCTATAGTGCGAGACGGCTGGCGACGCCACAGCGGTGGCCAGGACGAGGACGAGCAGCAAAGGAGCGGACGTGGAGCGCAAGTGGTGGACGCTGATCGCCGTGTCGGTGGCAATCTTCATGCTGCTGCTCGACATCACCGTGGTAAACGTCGCGCTGCCGGACATCCAGCGCTCGCTGCACTCGAGCTTTCAGGACCTGCAGTGGGTCGTCAACGCCTACTCGCTGACGCTGGCGGCCTTCCTGCTGACCGCCGGCGCGCTCGCCGACCGCTTCGGTCGGCGCATGGTGTTCGTCACCGGGCTCGTCGTGTTCACGCTCTCCTCGGCGGCGTGCGGGCTGGCCGGCTCGCCGCTGGCGCTGAACCTCGCGCGCGCCGTGCAGGGCGCCGGCGGCGCGATGATGTTCGCGACCTCGCTGGCGCTGATCGCCGGCGCCTTCCACGGCAAGGAGCGCGGGCTCGCCTTCGGCGTGTACGGCGGCGTGATCGGCGGCGCCGTCGCCGTCGGGCCGATCGTCGGCGGCGTGATCACCTCCGGCATCGGCTGGGAATGGATCTTCTTCGTCAACGTGCCGATCGGCATCGCCGCGGTCGCGCTGACGCTCACGCAGGTGTCCGAGTCGCGCGACCCCAACGCGCGTGGCGTCGACTGGCTCGGCCTGCTGACGTTCAGCGGCTCGCTGTTCCTGCTCGTGTTCGCGCTGATCGAGGGCAACGAAAAGGGCTGGGGCTCGACGCGCATCGTCAGCTTCCTCGCCGGCTCGCTCGTGCTGATCGTGCTGTTCGTGGTCGTCGAGCGCCGCCAGCAGCGCCCGATGCTCGATCTGACGCTGTTTGCAAAGCCCGCGTTCGCCGGCGCGAGCATCGTCGCGTTCGCGATCTCCTCGTCGATGTTCGCGATGTTCTTGTACCTCACGCTGTACATCCAGGACGTGCTCGGCTACAGCCCGCTGCAGGCAGGCCTGCGCTTTCTGCCGATCACGCTGCTGTCGTTCTTCGTCGCGCCGCTGTCCGGGCGCCTGTCCGTGCGCGTGCCGGTGCGGCTGCTGCTCGGCTGCGGGCTGATCCTCGTCGGCGTCGGGCTGCTGACGATGACCGCCGTCGACGCCGACTCGACGTGGACCGTGCTCGTTCCCGGCTTCGTGCTCGCCGGCGCCGGCATCGGGCTGATCAACCCGCCGCTGGCCTCCACTGCCGTCGGCGTCGTGCATCACTCGCGCAGCGGCATGGCCTCGGGCATCAACAACACCTTCCGCCAGGTCGGCATCGCCACGGGCATCGCCGGCCTCGGCGCGGTCTTCCAGCACGACGTCACTCACAACACCACCTCCGCGCTGGCCGGCGGACCGGGCCGCGAAGTGCTGCGCGCGGCGCACGGCAAACTCAACACGGCGCTCGTCTCCGGCGAAGTCGGCCAGGTCGCCAAGGCGCTGCCCAAGCCCGCGCGCGACGCCTTGATGCACGCCTATCGCGTCGGCTTCACGCAGGCCTTCTCGAGCATCCTGCTGATCGGCGCGTGCGTCGCGCTCGTCGGCTCGCTGTTCGCCTTCGCGCTCGTGCGCAGCCGCGACTTCGTCGCCTCCGGCGGCGAGGCCGAGCAGGCGGCTCAGCCCGAGCCCGCCGCCGCGCCGGCCGCCTGAGCTTCCAGCGCAGCTGACCGCTCGCAGCTGACCGCTTCATGCCGCGCGCGACACCGAGCGGCCGGCCGTGCCGGCCTTCATCAAGAAATCAGTCCTTGCGCGGCTCGTGGCCGGCGCAGCTGAGCACAGGAACACGCGGATAGCGCGGATAAGCTGGATCGACGCGCGAACGCCTGCACAGCGAGAACGCCGAGCCGCGCGTGTTCCGCACCACCTGCTGGTGCGCGCACGTGTCGCAGAGGCCGGCTTTGGCGCCTGCGGGTGGCGGTGCGGTGGGTCGCTCGGGCATCGGCCAAGCTTAGGCGCGGTCTCGCCGGCGGTGTTCGCGACCGGCACACGAGCGCCTGCAATAATCGTTGACTAAGCAACTATGAACACTTTCAACAGACTGCTCGGCTTTCTTCGTCCGTACAAGCGCGGGCTGATCGCCTCCTGGGCGCTGGCCAGCCTGGCGATGGTCGTGACCGTGCTGATTCCCTACTTCACCGGGTCGGCCGTCGAGGCGATCAAGCACGGCGACAGCCACGCGCGCCACCACGAGCCGACACTGCGCGCGCACGACCGCCACACGCTGCTCGTGCTCGCGCTGGTGATCGTCGCCATCGTGCTCGTGCGCTGGCTGCTCACGTACATGCGCCGCATGATCGCCGGGCGCATCTCGCTGGCGATCGAATTCGATCTGCGCGAGCGCATCTACGCGCACCTGCAGCGCCTCGAGCTGGGCTTCTTCGACCACCAGCAGACCGGCCAGTTGATGTCGCGCGCGACCGTCGACCTGCAGGCCGTGCGCTTCTTTCTCGGCTACGGCCTGGTGTTCATTCTGCAGTCCGCGCTGACCATCGTGCTCGCGGGCATCGCGATGATCCTGATCAATCCCGAGCTGGGGCTGATCGCCATCGCGCCGGTGCCTTTCGTCGTCGTCATCTCCCAGCGCTACGGGCGCACCGCGCGGCCGGCCATCCAGGAGGTGCAGCAGCGCATCGGCGAGCTCACCGCGGACGCCGAGGAGAACATCTCCGGCGTTCGCGTCGTCAAGTCTTTCGCGCGCGAGCCGCGCCAGCTCGAGCGCTTTCGCCACAGCGTCGCGCGCGTGTTCGACCAGTCGATGGTCGCCACGCGTCTGGAGGCCAAGTTCAACCCGGCGATCGGCTTCCTCCCCCAGCTCGGCCTAGCCGCCGTGCTGCTGATCGGCGGCAACCGCGTGATCCACGCGCACCTGACGATCGGCCAGTTCACGCAGTTCTACCTGTATCTGAACATGCTCATCGGGCCGATGCGCTCACTCGGCGTGACGCTCGGCCTGGCCCAGCGCGCGACCGCGTCGGGCGCACGCATCTTCCAGGTGCTCGACCGCGAGCCGCGCATCGAGCAGCCGCCCGACGCGCCAGAGCTTCCGCCCGGCAGCGGCCACGTGCAGCTGCGCAACGTCACGCTGCGTTACGACGTCGGCGACGACTTCGGCGCCGTGCACGCCGGACCGCGCGAGCTGTCGCTCGACGCCGACCGCGACGGCGTCGGCGCGCCGCCGCGCACCGTGCGCGCGGTGCTCAGCGACGTCGATCTCGACGTGCCGGCCGGAACGACCGTCGCGCTCGTCGGCGCCACCGGCTCGGGCAAGACCAGCCTCGTGGCGCTGATCTCGCGGTTCTATGACACGAGCAGCGGCGAGGTGCTGCTCGACGGCGCCGACGTGCGCGAGGTCGATCTGACGTCGCTGCGCAAAGCCGTCGCTGTGGTCTCCGACGACCCCTTCCTGTTCTCCGCCAGCGTCGCCGAGAACATCGCCTACGGACGTCCCTCGGCGAGCAGGCCACAGGTCGAAGACGCCGCGCGCCGCGCGCAGGCCTATGACTTCGTCTCACGCCTGCCGCAGGGCTTTGACACGCGCGTCGGCGAGCGCGGGCTGTCGCTGTCCGGCGGCCAGCGCCAACGCCTGGCGATCGCCCGCGCGCTGCTGGCCGACCCGCGCGTGCTGATCCTCGACGACGCGACCTCCGCCGTCGACGCCTCGACCGAGCAGAGCATCAAGCTGGCGCTCGACGAGGCCATGGCCGGGCGCACCACGTTCGTGATCGCCCATCGACTGTCGACGATCTCGCTGGCCGATGAGATCGTCGTGCTCGAGCAGGGACGCGTCGTTGCGCACGGCGACCACGAGCACCTGCTGCAGGCCTCCGAGCTGTACCGAGAAATCGTCGAGAAGGGGCTTCCCGACCAGGTGTTCCTCACGCGCAAGCCGCGCGAACCGGAGGTGAGCGGCCTGTGAGCCCGATGGTCGGCCGCGGCGGTCCCGGATCGACCTGGACGGGCGAGCGCGCCAGCAAGGGCACGCGCGGGCGAAACCTGCGCGGGCTGCTCGCCCTGCTCCGCCCCTATCGCATGCGCGCCGCGCTGACGGTCGTCGCGCTGGTGGTCGGAACGGGCGCGTCGCTCGCGCCGCCGCTGCTCGCCCGCGCGGCGATCGACGACGGCATCCAACGCCACGACTTCAACAAACTCGTGCTCGTCGTCCTCGCCTTCCTCGTCTCCGCGCTGGTCGTCTGGGGCATGACCTACGCGCAGACCTATCTCGTCGGCTGGGTCGGCCAGCGCGCGCTCGCCGACCTGCGCATCCGCATCTTCACCCACCTGCAGACGCTGCCGATCGGCTTCTACGAGAGTCGCCCCGCGGGCGTGCTGATCTCGCGCATGACCAACGACGTCGAGGCGCTGGACTCGCTGGTGACCGACTCCGTCGTCACGCTGTTCCAGTCCGGCCTGACGCTGATCGGCACCGTCGGCATCCTGCTCTACCTCGACGTCAAGCTCGCGCTGATCACCTTCTGCGTGCTGCCGCTCGTGCTCGCCGGCTCGCTGTGGTTTCGCATCATCTCCGCCGGCGCCTTCCGCCGCACGCGCGAGACCATCGGCGCGATCACCGCCTATCTGCAGGAGACGCTGTCGGGCATCCGCGTCGTGCGCAGTTTCGCCCAGGAGCCCGCGCACGAGGCGCAGTTCACCGAGCTCAACGCCGACAACCGCGACGCCAACATGACGACCGTCAAGCTCAACGCCGCCTACTTCCCGACCGTCGAAATGCTCTCCGGCGTCGCCGTCGGCGCGATCGTGCTGTACGGCGGCTACCAGGCGATCGACGGACACATCTCGATCGGCACGATCGTCGCCTTCGTCGCCGCGCTGTCGAACCTGTTCGAACCGATCCAGCAGCTCTCACAGCTGTACGCCACCTACCAGTCCGGCATGGCCGCGCTGGAGAAGATCTTCCAGCTGCTCGACGAGCAGCCCGACCTCACAGACCGCCCCGACGCGATCGAGCTCGGGCGCATCTCCGGCGAGGTCGACTTCGACGACGTGTCCTTCGCCTACAAGCCGCGCGCGCGCAACCGGCGTGCGCCCGAGCCCGACAGCGGCGCGGTCGCCGCCGGCGGCGCCGCAGGCGCCAATGGCGCAGGCGCGAACGGCTCAGCTGCGGACGGCGCGATTGCGAATGGCGCGACCGCTAACGGCGCGACCGCGGAGGAGCAGGTGCTGGCGCTCGATCACATCAACCTGCAGATCCCGCCCGGGCAGACCGTTGCGCTGGTCGGCGCGACCGGCGCCGGCAAGTCGACCATGGCCAAGCTGATCGCGCGCTTCTACGATCCGACCTCCGGCGCCGTGCTCGTCGACGGCCACGACCTGCGCGAAGTCGCCTCAAGCTCGCTGCGCTCGCAGATGGGCATCGTGCCCCAAGAGGCCTTCCTGTTCAGCGGCACCGTCGCCGAGAACATCGCCTTCGGGCGCCCCGACGCGACGGCCGAGCAGATCCGCGCCGCCGCCGCCGCGGTCGGCGCCGAGGACTTCATCGCCGACCTGCCGCGCGGCTTTGACACCGAAGTCGGCGAGCGCGGCACGCAGCTGTCGGCCGGCCAGCGCCAGCTGCTCGCCTTCGCCCGCGCGCTCGTCGCCGACCCACGCATTCTCGTGCTCGACGAGGCCACCTCCAACGTCGACCTGCACTCCGAGGCACGCATCGAGCAGGGCCTGCGCCGCCTGCTCGCCGGGCGCACGTCGATCGTCATCGCACACCGCCTGTCGACGATCCGCCAGGCCGGCCGCATCGTCGTGCTCGAGCACGGCCGCATCGCCGAGCAGGGCACTCACGACGAGCTGATCGCCGCCGAAGGCCGCTACTACGAGCTGTATCGCGACTGGGCGGCGCAGGCCGCGGCGTAGGCGCGGGGCGTCGCCGACGCCTGCGACGATCTCACAATGAGCGTCCCCGCGCCGAGGTCGGCGCTGAGCGTCCTGCTGGTGGGAGTCCTCCTCGGCGGCTGCTCTGGGGCCGGTCAGCAACGCCAGAGCACGCCGATCAGTCACGCTCGCCTCGCCGCATATGCCCACGCCGTGAACCTGCGAGGCGGAGACGTGCCCGGCGCCACAGCGCACTCACCCGAAGGCTTCGACCTGCCCGGCGAACACGTCACGGTGGCGTTCGATTGCTCCGGCGGCGGCGTGGTGGGGACGAGAGAGACCGTCCACTCGCCAGAGTTCATCAGCAGCGCTCTGTTTGAACCGCCCAGGTCAAGGTCACGTGTGTCATTCCAAGCCGTGGCCTCGTCGGTGCAGCTGGAGCGCGGCCCCGCCGTCGCCACTGGCGACGTCGCGGCCGATAGGAAACGCAGCGTCGAGCGGTGCCTCGGCGATTACTTCAACGCCGCGCAAGGAGCTCGCGGCCCGCTGGTGGACAATCGCGCGACGATCGAACCTCTCTCGCTCACGCTCCCCGTGGCAAGCTTTGCGTTCAGCGCGACCACGCGCGAACACTACAAATCAGCACAGCCCCAGCCGCGACAGCCGAATTCCCTTCGCTCGCGTCTCGAACAGGCTCGCAGCGGAGGTATCACGATCGACCACTTCGGCTTTGCCTCCGGACGCTGCGTGATCACGCTGTTCGTCGCGCACAAACCGGGCGAGCGGCGACGCGGTGAGGAGCGTCGCCTGCTGCGCCTGCTCTACGACCGCGCGCGAGCGCATCCGCCGCTTGACTGAGGGCGCGCGGCTTCGTGCGCAACGCGGTCGCAGGCGTTACTCGGGCCGGCGATTCCGACGGTCACACGCCTTGCATCGCCGCGCACGCGATCAGCCGGGAGTCGGCCAGCGCCGCTTCGCGGTGCGCGTGCACGGCCAGATACTCCGGATCGACGGCCATTTCAAGAAACCGCTTGCGCGACGGGTATTCGACGAGCAGCGCGACGTCCCATTCGCCCTCCTCGGGGCCGATCACGACCTGCTGTGCCTCGACCGCGCTCAGCAGGCGACCGCCGACGACGGCCAGGAACGGCGCCGTCTGCTCGCCGTAGCGCGCGTACGCCTCGCGGCCGCTCATGCCCTCGTCGATGCCGTCGGCGCGGTCCTTGAAGCGCAACAGGTTGAGCATGATCACCGGCTCGTCCGAGTCCACGGCGGCGAGTCTCTCTACCTGGCTTGGTGTGGGCGTCAACGGCACGCGGTCCCTCTCGTCGGTGGGCGCGAAAGGCTATTCGATTAGCGGGCTCCGGGAATCGTGCAGTCTGACGATCACGGCGCGCCGACGAACGCCCACACGAAGCCGGTTTCTTCCGCGGGTCCGCCGATCAGCGCGGTTTCGCCATCGGAGTTGAGCGCCGAGCTCGTGCCGAATTCGCGTCCGCACGGGTTTTCCGTCGGACAGTGACCGCCACCGAGCGATTCGACGTGGGTCCAAGCGGAGCCCGAGCGGGTCAGCACCCACACCTCGCCTTTGAACTCACCGTTGAGCGGCGCGCCGACCAAGCCCTTGTTGCCGTCCGAGGACAGCGCGACGCTGCGACCGAAGTCCGGCGGGTATGGGTAGGTCGACGAATCTTCGATGACCGGTCCCTGCTGTTCCCACGCCGAGCCCGCCGAGGTGAACACCCAGACGGCGCCGTAGCCTCCGATCAGCGCCGTCGCGCCGTCGCCGGAGAGCGTCACCGAGCGTCCGCGGCCGGTGACCGGGCCGTAGCCGCGGACTTCGCCCGGGCTGCCGACAAGCTTTTCGCCCGGATGCGTCCAGCTATTGCCAGCGCGCCGGAACACCCACGCGGCGCCGTAGCGTTCGGCGTCGCTCGGGCTGCCCACCAGCGCCGTGTCGCCGTCGCCGGCCAGCGACACGCTTGAGCCGAACAGCTCTTTATGGCCTTTGCCCACCAGCTTGCGGCGCTGTTTCCAGGTGCTGCCCGAGCGTTCGAAAACCCACGCCGCGCCTGCTTCGCCGTTGTTGTGCGGCGCGCCGATCAGCGCCGTGTCACCGTCGCCGGCAAGCGCCACCGAAGCGCCAAAGGCGGCGCTGCCGAGCTCGTTCTTCGGCTTGAGCTTTTCGCCCTGCTGCGTCCACGTCGAGCCCGAGCGCGTGAACACCCACGCCGCGCCCAGTTCTCCGTTGTCCGCCGGAGCGCCGATCACGGCCGTGTTGCCGTCGCTGGACAGGTCGACGCTGGTACCGAACAGCGCGTTGCCAGTCTGGCCGCTCGCGGTTATCTTCGCGCCCTGCTGGGTCCACACGCCGCCCGCGCGCGTGAATACCCAGGCCGCGCCCGTCCCGCCGCCGTCCTGCGGGGCGCCGACCAGCGCCGTGTTGCCATCCGAGGAGAGCGCGACCGATTGGCCGAACTGCACGCCCGAAAGCGCTTCCGCGCCTGTGAAGCGTTGGCCCTGCAGCACGAACGGCGCCGCGCCGGCCTCGCCTGCGGCGAGCGCTAGCGATGACACGAGCACTGCCAGCGCCCCACACAACCCAAGAACAGCACGATGGTTGACAACTGACACAGCGTCACCTCCAGAGACAGCGAGCGGGCGGACGGTGCGAAGCCTAGTAGAACGATGCCAGTAGGCGGAACTGCCTTGGACGAGTCGCCTAGCGGACGCGCTCGCTCATCCGCTGCAGCAGTTCCACGCCCGCGTGAGCCTTGCCCACGAACTGGCTGCCGTTCATGTCACCACCCGCGCCGACGAAGCCGTTGGTCGTCGCACCGGGCGCCGCGGCGAACACCTGATAGCTGCCGCCGATCGTCGCCAAGCCGACGTGGTCGCCCTTGTGCACGAAGAAGTTGATCGGCCGAAACGTGCGCCTGGCCGACGTGCCGGTCAAATGGAACGGCTGCGTCGTGCTGATCACCTTGAGCTTGCCGCCGCCGATCGGCCGCAGGTCCTGGAACAGCACGATCGGCTGCCCGCTGACCACACGCCCCGACAGGGTGACCGTGACGATCTGGCCGGCCTTCGGCGCCACCGCCGGCTGCCAGTAGGCGGCGTCCACCGGCGCGCTCAGCGTGCGCGAGGGCGGAGTCCGCAGCGAGCTGCCCCAGGAGATCGTTCGCGCGGCGCGCGCCGGCGCGGCCAGCGCGGCGCCGGCAGCCGCCAGCGCGAGCGTGGCGCAGGCCAGCGCCGCCAGCGCCCTATGCGCCGCTGTGAGCGTCCACGTGTCGGTGTTTGGTGAGGTCGAGGTCATGCCGCGATGCTAGCTGCAGAGCCAGATAGCGCTACCTCGTCACCCCTACCTCCAGCTCCTCAGGCCGCCAGCCGCTCGCGCCAGAAACTCGCGCCCACCGGCGATTCCTCGATAGCGCCCGCAAGGTCTGACTCAAGCGCCGTCGGACAGACCATATATCCGTCGAGAGTACGCGGGCCGTGCCCAAATCCCGACGATAAGAATTTATCCCCATGCACTCGCTCCCGTTGCAGCGCCCCACTGCCGCTGTTTGGGCCCGATTCGGGCCCAGGGCCACGATCTTCGCGGCAGCCGGGCTATACGGCGCCGTGTATATCGTTCGCCGGGCCCACGGCGGCAGCGCCGTCGACTCGGTCGACATTCTGCTGGCGATACCGCTGGCGTTGCTGGCACTGCGCTTCGATGTCCGCGGAGGACTTGTTGGCGCGTGCATCAGCTTTGCGCTTCTGAACATCTGGGGCGCCCAGGACAACGACCCCGCGATGGGCTTGGTCGCCTATGTCTGCTGGGGCGGCTGCTATCTCCTGCTCGCACTGCTGCTTGGCAACTTCGTCAGGCACCGCGAGAGGCTCGAGGCGATGCTGACACGCTACTTCGATCAGAGCCTTGACCTGCTGGCCACCGTGGATCTGGATGGGTGCTTCGTCCGCGTCAACCCGTCCTGGGAGCGGACACTCGGCTATCCGGCGCATTCCTTGGATGGACAGCCCTTCATCGACCTCGTACACCCCGACGACCGCGACGCGACCCGTGCGGAGGACGCGGTCGTCTCGGCTGGGGCCCGTGACGCCGTCGGGTTTCGCAACCGCTACAGGGCCGCGGGTGGTGAGTACCACTGGCTTGAATGGAGCGCCCACGCTGCGCTGCAGGACGGCTTGATCCACGCCAGCGCGCGCGACGTCACGGCCCTGGTGGACGCCGAGCAGCGCGAGGCCGAACATGCAGAGCTGCTCGAGCGGGCCGTCCAGGAACGCACGCGCGACCTCGTGGACGCGCGCGCGAAAACCCTCAAACGCCTCGCGCTCGCCGCCGAGTTCCGCGACGACGATACCTTCGAGCACACCGAGCGCGTGGGTGAGACCAGTGCGGTAATTGCTGGCGAGCTTGGCTTGGACTCCGAGCAGATTGGGCTCCTGCTCATGGCCGCACCGCTGCACGACGTCGGCAAGATCGGCATCCCCGACAGCATCCTCCTGAAGCCCGGCAAGCTCACCCCCGAGGAGTACGAGGTCATGAAGACACACAGCGAGCTTGGAGCACAGCTGCTCGCGGGCAGCGGCTCGCCCGTGCTTCAGATGGCGACCGTGATCGCTCAGAACCATCACGAGCGATGGGACGGCAGCGGCTATCCAGCTGGACTCGCAGGCGAGGCGATACCCCTGGTTGGGCGCATCGTCGCCGTGGCAGACGTCTTCGACGCGCTGACCCACGAGCGCCCGTACAAGCGTGCGTGGTCGGTCGAGGACTCGATCGCCGAGATCCGTCGCGGAGCCGGAGCGCAGTTCGATTCGGCCGTGGTGGAGGCGTTCCTGGCCTCGCGCGCCCACACCGATTTGGCCTCGCCGCCCATGAGCGAATCCGCATGGCGCGAACACGAGCGTCGGCGCGAAGAGACCGTCAGCAATTCGGCACGGCGTCCCAGAGCGCTCACATGAGCCCGCTCCGGGATGTTGCCTAGTCCCCTTGTGAGCCGAGGCGTTGTGCGGCAGCCCGGCGCGCGGCGGCCAGGTCATAGAACTCGCGGTAGCGCAGCAGCTTGCCTTCGCGGATCGTCAGCACCGTTCGAGGTGCTGCTGCGACGCGCTCACACCCCCTGACTCAGCCGGCCGCTCGGCGGGCGCATTGCGATGGGGCCTTCTCGACTCCGGGACAGGGACTCGAACCCCAATCTCCCGGACCAGAACCGGGCGTCACTGCCAATTGGACTATCCCGGACCGTGACTGGCAAAAGGATAGCCAAAGGATGCCGTGACATCTCGCCACGGGCGTTGCAACGCCTTGGCAGGACCGATCCGCCCGAGCGCGGCTTGGATCAGGTGATGACCTCGTGCCCGTTCGGCGCGAAGTAGGCGGTGATCGCCTCCTCCAGGCCCGGGTCGAGCACCAGCAGCACTTCGTCGCCGGCCTCAATCACCGTGTCGGCCTTGGGCACGAAACCCGAGCCACCGCGCAGCACCGAGATGATCAGGCTGCCCTCCGGCAGGCTGATGTCCGCAACGGCTTCGCCGACGGTCGGCGCGTCGGCTGAGACCTCGAGCTCGATGATCTCCAGGCGCTCCTCTTCCAGCGCCAGCAGGTGCACGAGGCCGTAGCGCGGGACCTCGTGCTCGATCAGCCGCAGGATCAGGTCGGTCGCCGAGACGGCCGGCTGGATGCCGAGCAGGCGAAAGTGGTCATGGTTTCGCGGGTTGTTGACACGCGCGATGATGCGATCGCAGAGGTACTTCTCCTTGGCGACCTGACAGACCAGCATGTTGTCCTCGTCATCGCCGGTCACGGCGATGACCAGGTCTGCGCGCTGGATGCCCGAGCGCTCCAGCACCCACAGCTCGGTCGCGTCGCCGTATTCGACGGAGTGCTCGAATTCTTCCTCGATCGCCAGGTAGCGCGGGCGCGAGGACTCGATCAGCGTGACCTCGTGCCCCTTGTCGATCAGCTCCCGCGCGAGGTTTCGGCCGACCTTGCCGGCTCCGACGATGATCGCGTACACGGCTCAGGCGGTCTCGGGTTCGAGCGCGTGCTCGAACATCTCGATGGCGTGCTTGGTCGGGGAGATCGTGCGCAGGCCCTGTTCGCCGTACCAGCCGGCGCGCGCCGGGTCCATCACGCGCACGATCACTCGCTCAACGCCGAACCGGCGCTGGGCGATCTGGGCGATGATCAGGTTGGTGTTGTCGCCGTCGGTGGAGGCTATGAACACCTCGGCGCGCTCGATGCCCGCTTGGATCAGCGCATCGATCTCCAGCGCCGTGCCGACCGTGAACTGACCACCGGCGTCCTCCCAGCTCGCCGCCTGCCCGGCGTCCAGGCGCTCGTGCGAGAGCGGGTCCTCGTCGAGCACCGAGACTTCGTGGCCAGAGGCGAGCGCCGACTTGGCGACGGCGGAGCCGACGCGGCCGGCGCCAACGATCAACACGAACATGCGCCGGAGATTAGTCGATGCGCGGCGTCACGCAACGCCGGGGATCTGACTCATGGACCGGTCGGAGCGAGCTTCGAGCGGCGCTCGGCCGCCGATTCGCCGGCGGCCGGCGCCGTCACGATCACGCGGCAGTCGGCCTTGCCGATCACGTACTTGGTGACGTCGCCGACGAAGTTCTCCAACGGGCCGCCGCGCCCTCCCAGGCGCGCGCCGCCGCGGATCAGCGAGGGCTCCTCGGCGCCGAGCACGATCGCCTCGACGCCGCGACGCTTAGCCTCGTCGACGATCGCGAAACCGGCGCGCCTGGTGCGCACCGTCGCCGTGGCGACCTGCACGCCGGTGTACTCCTCCCCCACCGCCTTCGCGCGTGCGAGCGCCTGGCGCGCTTCCTTGATCTGCGCCTCGGGCAGGCGCGCGTCGAGCGGCAGCGACATCGGGATGACGAAGATCCACACCGCCTCGATCGTCGCCTCATCGATCGCCGCCTCGTCGGTCTGCTCGCCGGAGACCAGCAGCGCCGCCGTCTGCACGATGTCCTCATCTAGGTTCGTGCCGAACAGCGGCACGAGAATCGAGCCGTAGTCGCTTTCGCGAGGCGGGTCCGCCCGCAACACCTCCGGCGCCACGGTCACGCGCCGCAGCAGCGGCGCCTCGTCGGCGCGCCGGTAGATCACATACATCGCCAGCCCGGCGAACATCCAGCCCAGCCCGACATAGCGCGCCGGGTCGTGCAGGATCATCAGCGCCACCCAGCCGGCGCCCGATACGACGGCGCCGAGCACCGCCGGGATCGGCAGGCTGGCGCCGCGGAAGCCGACCGAGAGCGGGATGCGGTACGGCCGCACCCCCTCGGGATCGGTGAAGCGCAGGCGCGCCACCGAGACGTGCGCGATCGTGAACGCGAGCAGCGCGCCGAAGGCGTAGATGCCGACGAGGAAGTCGAGGTCCTCGGGTACGACCAGGCCCGCGGCGATCACGCCGGCGAGGATGATCAGCACATAGGGCGTCGAGCGCTGCGGGTGCAGACGGCCCAGGCCGCTTGGAATCTGGCGGTTGGTCGACAGCGAGTAGGCCAAGCGCGAGAGGCCGAGCATCGCCGAGTTGGCCGCGGCTACGAGCGTCAGCGCGGCCAGGCCGGCGACGACATAGCGCAGCGTCTGTGCCAGCCAGTGCGGATGCATGTGCGAGACCAGACCCACGACCGGGTCGTTGAGAAAGCGCGTCGCCAGCTGTGTGTGGCCGTCGTGCACCGGCAGCGCGGTCACCGCGACGAGCGCGATGCCGACATAGACGACCACGACGATGGCGGTGCCCGTGCCGACCAGGCGCTTGAGCGCGCCGCCGCTGATGCGCACCTCGCCGGCCAGGCCCGCGGCCGACTCCAGGCTGGTGAAGGAGATCGCGGCGATCGTCAGCGCGAACACCAGATCAGACCACTTCGGCGCGCTGCCCAGGTGGATCGGATCCAGCAGCGTGTGCGGATTGAAGAACAGAATCAGGCCGAGCACGACGATCAGCCCCTGCAGCGCGAGGTCGCCGACGACCAGCACCGCCAGGCGGCGCGAGCGCCGCCAGCCAAAGCCACGAATGTTGCCGAGCACGACGATCGCGATGAACACGAGCGCCAGGCCGAGCGACTCGGCGCTGTGTCCGAGCGGGCTCCAGTAGACCTTCAGGTACTGCGTCGCCGAGTAGCTCGTGACGGCGATCAGGATGATGTAGTCGAGCAGGATCGCCCAACCGGCCACGAAGCTGATCAGCTCGTTGAAGGCGTAGCGCGCGAACACGGTCGAGCCGCTGCGCTCCTGGTGCTGGGAGGCGCCCTCGGCGTAGGTCATCGCGGTCAGCGTGAACAGGCCCGCCGCGATCAGGAAGACCAGCGGCGTCAGCCCGAGCGCGTGGCCGGAGATGACGCCCAGCGAGAAGTAGATGGCGCTGGCCAGCGGCGTGTAGACGATCGCGAACAGCAGCGGCGAGCCGACGCTGCGCCGAACCGTCGACAGCGAGCGCGCGGAGATCTGCAGAGCGATCCGCTCCGCCTCGGCGCGGCCGAGCTCGGACTGCAGTTTGGGCGCACGCGTGGCCCGCTGCGCGCCCGGACCCTCAGCGTCCGCCGGCGGCGCCGAACCCGTTCGATCGTTCGGCAAGTCCGCCTCGGGCTTGTCGGCCTCGTCGCTCAAGCCTGCCCCCCGCGCTTGCGCTCGAGGTAGACCCGGGCAACGCCGGCGGCGAGAAACAGCACGCCCAGCAGCAGCCGCGCCGAGAGCACGCCGCCGTCGCCGCTGAGCACCTGCACGATCAGCGCCACGCCGATCGCCACCATCAGCGCGGAGAACACGAACGTGCCCGAGCGATGCACCTGTCGTCCGGTCATCTCAGGCTGAGCTTAAGGGTCGGCTGCGGCTCTGTGGTAGCGCCGTCGCTCCGGCAGACGCGCGGAGCGCGATGCCCGGCGGGTCTCAGGTGATCAGCGGGATGATCAGGATGGCGACGATGTTGGCCACCTTGATCATCGGGTTGATCGCCGGTCCGGCCGTGTCCTTGAACGGATCACCGACGGTGTCGCCGGTGACCGACGCGGCGTGTGCTTCAGAGCCCTTGCCGCCGAACGCGCCGTCCTCGATGAGCTTCTTCGCGTTGTCCCACGCACCACCGCCGGCGGTCATCATCACGGCGAAGAAGAAGCCGACGACGATCACGCCGATCAACAGGCCGCCCAGCGCCTGCTGGTCGATCAGGCCGATGATCAGCGTGAGCACGATCGGCAGCAGCGACGGCAGGATCATCTCGCGCTGCGCCGTCTTGGTGACGATGTCAACGCAGGCCGCGTAGTCAGGCTCTTCGGTGTAGTCCATGATGCCGGGGTGCTCGCGGAACTGGCGACGCACCTCCTCGACGACCGCGCCGCCGGCGCGGCCGACCGCCTCGATCGACAGCGAAGCGAACAGGCAGACCATCAGGCCGCCCAGCAGCAGCCCGATCAGCACCGGCGGTTCGTTGATGCCGAAGGAGATCGCGTGGCCGACCTTGTCCTCGAGTTCTTTCTGAAAGCCGGCGAACAGCACGACCGCGGCGAGCACCGCCGAGCCGATCGCGTAGCCCTTGGTGACGGCCTTGGTCGTGTTGCCGACCGCGTCGAGGCGATCGGTGACTTTGCGCACGTCCTCAGGCAGCTCGGCCATCTCGGCGATGCCGCCGGCGTTGTCGGTGATCGGACCGAAGGCGTCCAGTGCGACGATCAGGCCGGTCAGCGACAGCAGCCCCATGACCGCCACGCCGATGCCGTAGATGCCGGTCACGCCGCCGCCCGCGAGCTTCCACGCGCCGAGAATGCCGAGCACGATCACGATCGCCGGAAGCGCCGTCGCCTGCAGCCCCGAGGAGAAGCCCTGAATGATGTTCGTGGCGTGCCCGGTGATCGAGGCCTGGGCCGTCTTTTTGACCGGCGAGAAGCGGGTCGAGGTGTAATATTCCGTCAGTCCGAACAGCAGCGCCGTGACGGCGATGCCGATCAGCGAGCACAGGTACAGGTGCCACCAGACCGGCGGATTGACCACGTCGCCGACGACCTTGAAGCTGAGGCTGTGCATCAACCAGTAGGTGATCGGCGCGAATGCTCCGGCTGCGATCACGCCAGAGACGAGCAGGCCCTGCAGCAGCGCACGCTCGACGTTGTCGGTTTTCGTGCGCACGGCGTAGGTGCCGATGATCGAGGCGATGATCGCCACGCCGCCGATGACCAGCGGATAGAGCGCGACTTTGGTGGACTCGTGGAAGGTCAGCACGCCGAGCAGGATCACCGCGACGGCCGTCACCGCGTAGGTCTCGAACAGGTCGGCCGCCATGCCGGCGCAGTCGCCGACGTTGTCGCCGACGTTGTCGGCGATCGTCGCCGGGTTGCGCGGGTCATCCTCGGGGATGCCCGCCTCGACCTTGCCGACCAGATCGGCGCCGACGTCTGCCGCCTTGGTGAAGATGCCGCCGCCCAGTCGCGCGAACACGGAGATCAGCGAGCCGCCGAAGCCGAGGCCAACGAGCGCGTCGACCGCCGTCTTGGGGCTGTCGTTGAAGATCGAGGTCAGCGCGCCGTAGTAGCCGGCGACGCCGATCAGCGCCAGGCCAACAACCAGCAGACCGGTGATCGCGCCACCACGGAAGGCCACCTGCAGCGCCGGCGAGACGCCTGACCGCGCGGCCTCGGCGACGCGCGCGTTGGAGCGCACGGACACGTTCATGCCGATGTAGCCGGTCGAGCCCGAGAGCAGACCGCCGATCGCAAAGCCTCCGGCGACGGCGATGTCCTGGATGAAGATCAGCGCTACGAACAACACCACACCGACGACTGCGATCGTCGCGTACTGGCGGTTCAGGTAGGCGCGAGCGCCCTGCTGGACGGCCAGCGAGATGCTCTGCATCTTCTCGTTGCCCGGCGAGAGCGCGAGCAGGGAACGCGTCGTGAACCCGCCGTAGATGACGGCGCACGCGGCGCATACAAGGGCGACGACGACCCCATGGTTCGTCAGAAAGCTGCTCAACTGAAAATCCTCCGCGGTCTGATTGGCGTGCCGCGCGAGGATCGTCGCGCGCACATTTGTCGCCCGGGTGCTCGGGACGAGCGCCTACCCGGTGCAAACGCGCGCGCAGTCTATCGCGCCCACCGGAAATATGCCCGGCGCGCGAGCCGCGCGCCTGCGCGCCTCAGCGCCCGGGCACCCACAACCGCCCGCTGGACTCGGCCGGGCCGGGACCCGGCGAGCCCTGATCCTCCGGCGCCTGGCCCTCGGCCGGCGGATCCGCGCCGGGTTTCTGCTCTGCCGCCTCCGTGCCGGCAGGCCCGCCCTCGCTCGCAGCAGGCGCATCCGCGCCGGGCGCGGGTCCGGCGCCGCTGGCCTGCAGCTCGCGCGCGTAGGCCATCTGCAGTTGCGACAGCGCGTTTCGCAGCGGCGCGAGCTCGCCGGGCACGCTGCGCTCGAGGATCTCCAGCAGCGCGCGCACGCCGTCGATCGCGTCGCGCACCTGGCCGAGATCGCTGGCGCGATCCGCCGGCGCCGCCGTCGCGCCCCCTGATGGCGGGGCCAGGCGAAAGCTGGCGATGTTCAGCAGCGAAACGGCCGCCTGAAGCATCATGTCGGCGCTGGTGATGCGGCTCAGTTCGGCCTCGTATGCCGCACGAAGCTCCTCTTCGCTGGGCTGCGCGCCCCCCGCCGCTGCGGCGCCCGGACCGCCGGGCGCGCCACTCGGATCGCTGCTCATACCTTGACCTCCTGGGAATAGCTCTCTTGCGTCTCTGCGACCGACGCCGCGAAGACCTGCTCGCGGGTGGCGCCCATCTCGATCAGCTGGCGCTGGCGCTGCGCGCCATTTCGCTCGGGGAAGACCGGCTCGATGCCCAGCTCGAGGCGAATCGGCTCAGTCCACGCCGCCAGCCGATCGATCGCCTGGCGCGCCGGGTACTCCTCGCCGCGCTGCAGGTCCAGCAGCCGTCCATCCAGGCCGAAGCGGATCGCCCGCCACATGTTCTCCTCGATCAGCCGCGGCGGCGGATCGTCAAACGGCACGCCCTCGTCGACGTCGCGCGCAGCCTGTGCCATGCACGCGGCGATCAGCGAGGCCAGCGCATCGGACTCGCCGGCCGTGGCCTGCACGTCGCAGATGCGCATCTCCACCGTGCCGAAGCTGAAGTGCGGGCGCACCGACCACCACACCTGCGTGAACTCGACGATCGACTTGCTACGCACAAGGAACTCGATGTACTCGCGATAGGCCCGCCAGCCGCCGAACGCGTCGGGCACGCCGCAGCGCGGAAAGCTCTTGGTGAAGCTCTGCGTGCGCGCCGAGTGCAGCCCGGTGTCGCGTCCGTCCAGAAACGGCGAGTTGGCGGAGATAGCCAGCAGCAGCGGAATCACCGGGCGCAGGCGATCGCACACGCGCACCGCGCGGTCGAGGTCGCGCACGCCGAGGTGCACGTGCAGGCTGAACGTGTTGTTGCGCCAGGCGACGTACTTCAGCCCCTCCTCCACGCGGCGGTAGTGCTCGGTATCGATGATCGGCTGCTCGCGATAGTCGGCCCACGGATGCGTTCCCGTGGCGCCGAGCGCGACGCCCTGCTCGGCGGCGAATGAGAACAACCTCCTGCGCATGTCGCGTTGGCGCGCCAGCGCGTCGTGCAGATCTGAGCCGACGCCGGAGATGATCTCGATCTCCGAGGAGATCAGCTCGCCGGTGATGTGCTCGTGCAGCGACGGATCGAAGTCGGCGGCGGCGGCGCGCAGTTGCTCAAAGCGCGGCAGCATGTTCAGCGTCTGCGGGTCGAGAATCGAGAACTCCTCCTCGACTCCGACCGTGAAGTCGCGTGCTTGGGCGAACGTCTCGGCAGCTAGGTCTAGGTCCAGGCTGGTCATGGCGGCGGGGCTCGTTGCGTCTTGCGGTCTGCGTCGGTGCGGCGGATGGCCGGCGGTCGCTCGGCGACGGCGGCGCTTTTCGGCTTTCGCTAGGTCAGATAGAAGTACAGCGCGTAGAGCAGATCGACAGCCGGGCTGGACGTGTGCACCGTCACCTCGGGCGGCACGAGCAGCAGCGACTCGGAGTAGTTGAAGATGATCTTCACGCCGGCCTCGACGAGCTCGTCCGCGAGTCCCTGGGCGGCGTTGGTGGGCACCGCCAGCACGCCGACGACGATGTCCTCGTCCTCGACCAGCTGGCGCAGCTCGGTGGTATGGCGCACGACCTGGTTGCCGACGTTCGTGCCCACCTTGTCGTCGTCGACGTCGAAGATCGCCACGACGCGAAAGCCATGGTCGGCGAAGATGTCCGAGGAGGCGATCGCCTGGCCGAGATGCCCGGCGCCCAGCAGCGCGATGTTGTGCTGTCCGGCAGTGCGCAGGATCTTGCGGATCTGCGATACGAGCGCCTCGACGTTGTAGCCGACGCCGCGCTTGCCGAACTTGCCAAAGCCCGAGAGATCGCGGCGTATCTGCGTCGAGTTGACGTGCGTGTAGTCCGACAGCTCCTGGGAGGAGATCGTCTCCTTGCCCATCTTCTTGGCCTGCGTGAGCACCTGCAGGTAACGCGAAAGTCGTGCCGCGACACCCAGCGAAAGCCGCTCGCTGGAGGAGGCCGCGCCGTCCAGCGAGACCTCTCGCGCGGGCGTCGTCGTTTCTCCGTAGGTCATCGTCGTGACTCTAGACGCTCTCGCAGGGCCGTCTCGTCGACGTAGAAGTCGAACAGCTCCTCGCCGTCGAGCGCGACGACCGGAATGCGCTCGAAGTAGGCGCGCAGCAGCGTCTCGTCGTCCTCGATGTCACACTCGCGCAGCGCGAAGCCGAGCTCATCCTGAAGTCGGCGCAGCTCGGCCATCGCCTCGACGCAGAGGTGGCAGTCCGCGCGGGTGTAGACGACCAGCTGGCTCATCGCGCTCGCTCGCCCGTGGCATAGGCGTCGAGGCCGAGGTATTGCGGATAGGCCAGCTGCTCGCCGTAGCGCGCCGCGCTGGCGATCATCGCCGCGTTGTCGGTGCACAGCACACGTGCCGGCACGTGCAGCTGCACACCGAGCTCGCCGAGGCGCTCGCGCAGCGGACCATTGGCTGCGACACCGCCGCCGACCGCCAGGCGGTCGGTGCCGACCTGCCGCAGCGCGCGCTCGGCACGCTCGGCGAGGCTGTCGACGATCGCCGCCTGATAGGAAGCCGCGAGATCGGCGGCACGCTGCTCGGCCTGTCCGTTGGGCAGCTCGCGCAGCTTGTAGAGCAGCGCCGTCTTCAGACCGGCGAAGGAGAAGTCCAAGCCCTCGGCAAAGGCCTGGCGATGCGCGCCACGCCCGCCGCGCGAGCGCTCCGCGCGCGAGCCCGGAAACACGAACGCCTGCGGGTCGCCGTCGCGCGCCAGGCGCTCGAGCGCCGCGCCGCCGGGATAGCCGAGACCGAGCATCCTCGCGCCCTTGTCGAAGGCCTCGCCGGCGGCGTCGTCGAGCGTTCGCCCGAGCACCTCGAAGCCGTCGTGTTCGCGCACGCGTGCCAGCAGGGTATGCCCGCCGCTGGCGATCAGGCAGACGAAAGGCGGCTCGAAGGGCATGTCGCCGTCGTCGATGAGGAAGTTCGCGGCGACGTGGCCCTGCAGGTGGTCGACCGCCGCGAACGGCAGCTCGCGCGCCGCGGCCAGCGCCTTGGCCGTGGACAGGCCGACGAGCAGCGCGCCGACCAACCCGGGGCCCTGCGTCGCGCCGACCAGGCTCACGTCGTCCAGGCCGACGTCGGCGAGGTCCAGCGCGCGGCGCACGATCGCGTTGACCAGCTCCAGATGATGGCGCGAGGCGATCTCCGGCACGACGCCGCCGAAGTCCTCGTGCGCCGTCTGTGAGGAGATCACGTTGGCGAGGATGCGTCCGTGCTCGTCGATCACCGCTGCGCACGTGTCGTCGCAGCTGGTCTCCAAAGCCAGGATGGTCATACCGGTCCGGGGTTGGGCACGTCCTCCAGTGACCCGGCGCGGGTCGCCGGCGTGCGCCACATCACCAGGGCGTCCTCGCCGTTGTCCTGGTAGTAGCGCCGGCGGGTGCCGGCGGCACGGAAGCCCTCGCGCTCGTAGAGATGGATCGCCACGGCGTTGGAGCGGCGCACCTCCAGGGTGAAACGCGCCTGCTCGTCGCCGACGCGCGTGTACAGCTCAGCCAGCAGTCGCGAGGCCAGGCCCATGCGCTGGCGCTGAAGGTCGACGGCGACGTTCATCACGTGCCAGACGGTGTCATAGCGCGAGCAGATCAGATACCCGACCAGCCGCTCGCCGCCCGGGCCCGCGGCGCCCGGCGCAAGCGCGACGGGCTCCGTCGCGGCCAGGCAGATGCCCGTCTGCTTTGAGAGCTCCAGCACGAACATCGCCAGCGACCAGGGCGTCGGGAACACCCGGCGCTCGATCGCCAGCACTTCGGGCAGGTCCGGGTAGACCAGTGGGCGGATGCGCACCGGCGCGTCGGGCTCGCTGCTGCTGATGGGCGCCGACGAGCGCTCGCTCATCAGCCGGCGCCTCCGAGCGCCAGCGGTCGCTCGCGCGCGAGCGCCGCGTCGGGCGAGCGCCGGTAGTCGGGGAGCACCTGCTCGTCGCCCTCCACGTCCGGCGCCAGCGCGCCAAGCTCGCAGATCGCCGCAGCATCCACCGCGTGCAAAGGCGAGTCTGGCTCGAGCACCTCCACCCCTCCCTGCGCGAGCTCCCGCGCAAAGCACAGCGCGCCGTCGCCGACCGCGAGCCAGCCCTGCGTGATCGCGGCATCCGGCGCGCCGCTGCGCTCGAGCTCACCGACGACATCCTTCAGCTGCTGCTCGCCAAGCGCCCGAGGGACGACGAACTCGCCCTGTAGCGCCTCACCGGCACGGCGTTTGCTGGTGAAGGCCGCTCCGGGCAGGTAGCCCGCGACGAACGCCTCGCCGCGGCGCGCGTCGATCGCGGCGAGGATCGGCCTGGTCGGCTCGCGTGCGGCGGCGGCCAAGCCCAGCGCCTGAAGGCTCGACACGCCGACCGCATGCACGCCGAGCGATTGCGCGAGCCCGCGCGCGGTGGCGACGCCCACGCGCAGGCCGGTGAAGCGACCTGGCCCGACCCCCACGGCGACGCGCTGCAGCTCACCCCAGCCGACGCTCGCGCGCGTGAGCAGGCCCGCCGCCATCTCCAGCAGTCGCGTCGCGTGGCCGGGATGCTCGCCGGCGCGCGGATCGTCGCGCGCTTGAAGCGTGCTGCCGTCCGCCAGACGCAGCCCGACCACGGTCGCCTGCGTGGCGGTATCGAAGCCGAGCACGATCACCGCTCTGAGACCTCGATGCGCCGGCGATCCTCGCCCTGGTGGATGAGCGAGACGCGCAGGCGCGCGCCGGCGAGCTCGCGCGCCGCGTCCAACGGCCACTCGACGAAGGCGATGCGCCCCTCGCCGAGGTAGTCGGCCAGCAGCGCCGGGTCCTCGTGCTCGAGATCGGCCAAGCGGTAGAGGTCGAGGTGTGACACAGTCAGCCGCTCGCCGGCGCTGTAGCGATGGCCGATGCTGAAGCTCGGGCTGGTCACGAGGTCTGTCACACCGAGCGCCCGCGCCGCGCCGCGCACGAGCGTCGTCTTGCCGGCGCCCAGCTCGCCAAGCACGAGCACGACGTCACCGTCGCGGAGGGTCCGGGCGAGCTCCGCCCCAAGCGATTCGGTCTCCGCAGGGTCCGAGGTGTCGACGATGCGCGCGGCCACGTCGAGACTCTAGAGCCAACGCGCCTGCCCGTTAACGCGACCGACCCGCGGGAGAAAGGGTCGCGGGTCGGTCGTTACTCCTGGAGGGATGGAGACATGGCCTGTATCGACAGAGGGGACAGCCGACATGAGGCCTTAGCCAGAACATTTTCGACAAACCCGGAAAATCCCCTTTTTGCAGGGAAAACAGGCCCCTGGACCGATCCAACAAACGTCCAGAGGCGCCCGCGGGCGACTAGAACAGCCCGAGCTGGTCCGCCTCGGACTCCGTCGGTTGGGCCTCCGGCGGGCGCTCGGCAGGCGCGGCCTGCTCGGACGGCTCGCCCGAGTCCGGCCGCTCGCCGGGTGAAGCCTGCGCGTCCGCGCCGCGATCATCGATGCTCGGCGGTGTCGCGTCGATCTCCGGCGCGTCGGCCAGCTCAGGGGGCTGCTCGGGCGCGCCCTCGGCCAGCAGCTGCGGCAGTTGGGCGAAATCCTCGCGCAGCGTCTCGAGCATACGCGGCGTGTACAGCGCCGCGGCCGGATGAAAGATCGGATACAGCCGCACGGCGCGACTACCGAGCGTGAGCACCTCGGGCTGTCCGTGCAGGCGCGTGATTCCCGTAGGATCGCCGCGCAGCAGCTTTGTGGAGAAGTTGCCGAGCGTGCAGATGACCGTCGGTTGGATCAGCTCGACCTGGCGGCGCAGGTACTCCTGGCAGTTGTCGATCTCGATCGGCAGCGGGTCGCGGTTGCCGGGCGGGCGGCACTTCAAGACGTTCGCAATAAACACGTCGTTTCTCGTGGAGTCCAACCTCCCCGAGCAGCGTCTCGAGCAGTTTTCCGGCGCGCCCGACGAACGGCACGCCCTGCTCGTCCTCGCTGGCGCCCGGCGCCTCGCCGACGAACATCAGCTCGGCGTCGGCGTTGCCCGCGCCGAACACGACCGTCTTGCGCGTCGCCGCGAGCTCGGGACAGCGCACGCATCCCTTGGCCTGCGCGAACACCTGCTTGAGCTGCTCGCGGCGCTCGGCCGGCGTTCGCTCGCTCTGGACGCTGGACATCGGCTGGATGGTAAGCGCTGTCCGGGAGACGCCGACGCGTGGTGGGCCCGCGAAGCTTGGCGCTCGACACGCGGCGCGCGGTCGGGGGCTCCTGCGCAATGATCCTGCGATGCCGTCTCCCGATCGCGCCGCGCCGCCGAGCGCCCAGGCCACCGTCACGGCCCCGTTCGCGGGAGTGGTCGTGTCGATCGCACGCCAGCCGGGCGAGTCGGTCGGCTCGGGCGCGCCGCTGCTCGTGCTGGAGGCGATGAAGATGGAGCACGAGGTGCTCAGCGACGCCGCGGGCGTGGTCAGCAGCGTCGAGGTCAGCGTCGGCGAGGCGGTCGACGAGGGGCAGGTGCTTGCGCTGCTCGGCGCGGGCGCGACGCAGACGGCGACCCGGCTGACGGTCTCCGAGCCGTCGCACGCCGGCGCCGGAGACGGCTTCCGCGCCGACCTGGAGGCGGTGCGCGAGCGCCACGCGCGTCGGCCTCGACGCCGCGCGGCCCGAGGCCGTCGCGCGCCGGCGCGAGCGCGGGCGGCGCACGGCGCGCGAGAACCTCGCCGACCTGCTCGACGAGGGCTCCTTCGTCGAGTACGGGCCGCTGCTGTTCGCCGCCCAGGAGGCGCGGCGCTCGCGCGAGGAGCTGATCGCGCGCACGCCGGCCGACGGCCTGGTCGGCGGGCGTCGGCGAGATCGACGGGCAGCCCTGCGTGGTGATGTCCTACGACTACACCGTGCTGGCCGGCACGCAGGGCATGCGCAACCACCCCAAGAAGGACCGGCTGCTTCGAGATCGCCGAGCGCCGGCGCCTGCCGGTCGTGCTGTTCGCCGAGGGCGGCGGCGGGCGCCCGGGCGACGTCGACATGCCGATCGTCGCCGGCCTGGACTGCCGCGCCTTCGCGCTGTTCGCGCGGCTGAGCGGCCTGGTGCCGCTCGTCGGCATCGCCTCGGGCTACTGCTTCGCCGGCAACGCCGCGCTGCTCGGCTGCTGCGACGT
This sequence comes from uncultured Solirubrobacteraceae bacterium, assembly GCA_963793935.1. GTDB lineage: Bacteria > Actinomycetota > Thermoleophilia > Solirubrobacterales > Solirubrobacteraceae > Palsa-744. The sequence goes on along the minus strand of CAWCBZ010000009.1, from coordinate 49,546 downwards.
GGTGATCGCCACCGAGGACGCGAGCATCGGCATGGGCGGCCCGGCGATGATCGAGGGCGGCGGCCTCGGCGTCGTACGCGCCGGACGAGGTCGGGCCGATCGACGTGCAGGACGCGCAACGGCGTCGTCGACCTGCGCGTCGCCGACGACGCCGACGGCGGTCGCCGCGGCCAAGCGCTACCTCTCCTACTTCCGCGGCGCCGCCGAGCCCGGCGGCGCCGCCCGACCAGCCGCGCTGCGCGAGCTGATCCCGGAGGAGCGCAAGCGCGTCTACGACGTCCGCGCGGTCATCGACGGGCTGTTCGACGAGGGCTCGGTGCTGGAGCTGCGCGCGCGGCTTCGGCGCCGGGCATGGTCACCGCGCTGGCGCGCATCGAGGGCCGCCCGCTCGGCCTCGTCGCCAACGACCCCGCGCATCTCGGCGGCGCGATCGACGCCGACGCGCGCCGACAAGGCGGCCCGCTTCTGCGGCCTGTGCGACGCGTTCGGCCTGCCGCTGCTGTTCCTCTGCGACACGCCCGGCTTCATGGTCGGCCCGGAGGCCGAGCGCACGGCGACGGTGCGCCACTTCGCGCGCATGTTCCTCGCCGGCGCGCAACCTCGCGCGTGCCCAGCGGCACGATCGTGCTGCGCAAGGGCTACGGGCTCGGCGCGCAGGCGATGGCCGGCGGCGGCTTCAAGGCGCCGCTGTTCACGGTCGCCTGGCCGACCGTCGAGTTCGGCGCGATGGGCCTGGAGGGCGCGGTCAGGCTGGGCATGCGTCGCGAGCTCGACGCGATCGAGGACGCACGAGGAGCGCGAGCGGGTGTTCGAGGCCGACCGTCGCCGCCGCCTACGAGCGCGGGCAGGGCCTGAACATGGCCGCCTACGGCGAGATCGACGACGTGATCGACCCTGCCGACTCGGCGCGCTGGATCGCCACGCTGTTCGACTCACACGCCGAGCCCTGGTGGAAGCGCAGCGGCAAGCAGCGGCCGTACGTCGACGCCTGGTGAGCGACGGCTCGCCCCGCGCCAAGGGGTCGCGGACGCGAGCCCTTGTGGGCCGCCGGAGCGGCTGTATCATCGACGGCAAGGCCGTCACCGGGCAGGACCCGGAGATGGACCCGAAGAAAGCAAGGCACGAACATCTCAAGTCGCGCCGGTATCCGCGAGGAACTGGACCGAAATCGATGAGCAACGCAAACCACCCCTGGCCCTGCGCATGAGGACCGTGCGCACCGTCGACGACCTGCGCGCGGCGCTGGCGCCGGCGCGGCGCGAGGGCGCGACGGATCGGGCTCGTGCCGACGATGGGCGCGCTGCACGACGGCCACCTGTCGCTGATCGGCCGCGCGCGCGCGGAGTGCGACGTGGTCGTGGTGTCGCTGTTCGTCAACCCCGCGCAGTTCGACGAGCGCGACGACCTGCAGCGCTACCCCCGTCCGAGCGCCGACGACGCGCAGCTCGCCGCCGAGGCCGGAGCAGACGTGCTGTTCGCGCCCTCGGTCGACGAGGTCTACCCGCCGGGCTTCGCGACGACGGTCGAAGTGCTCGGCGTCGGCGACCGCCTCGAGGGCGCACGCGCGCGGCCGCGAGCACTTCCGCGGCGTCTGCACGGTCGTGACCAAGCTGCTCGGCATGGCGATGCCCGACGTCGCCTACTTCGGCCAGAAGGACGCGCAGCAGACGCGTCGTGATCCGCCGCCTGGTCGCCGACCTGAACCTGCCGGTGCGCATCCAGGTCTGCCCCACCGTGCGCGAGCGCGACGGCCTGGCGATGTCCAGCCGCAACGCGCGGCTGACGCCCGCAGGAGCGCTCGCGCGCGCTCGCGCTGCCCGCAGGCTCTGCAGGCAGCAGCCGCGGCTCGCCGGCGACGGCGAGCGCGCGGCCGGGGCGCTGGTCGACGCCGCCCGCCAGCGCGATGCTCGCGCGCGGCGTGGAGCCCGAGTACGTCGAGCTGGTCGACCCCGAGACGCTGCAGGCCCTGCGAGCAGCTGACAGCGCGAGTCGCTGCTGGCGCTCGCCGCGCGAATCGGCCAGACGCGGCTGATCGACAACGTCGTCCTGCGCCCCTCGGCAACCGCCAATGCCCGACCAACGCCACCGAGAAAGGCGCATCGCCTGATGCAACGCGTGATGCTCAAGTCCAAGATCCACAGGGCGACGATCACCGACTGCGACCTGCACTACGTCGGCTCGATCACGATCGACCCCGATCTGCTGGAGGCGGCGGACATCCTCGAGCACGAGCAGGTTCACGTGCTCGACATCGACAACGGCGCGCGCTTTGAGACGTACACGATCGCCGGCGAGCGCGGCTCGGGGGCGATGACCGTCAACGGCGCGGCCGCCCGCCTGGTGCAGCGCGGCGACACGATCATCGTCGTCTCCTACGCCGGCTATGACCGCTCGGAGCTGGAGACCTACGAGCCTCGCGTTGTGCACGTGCAGGCGCAGACCAATCGCATCATCACCATCGACGACGCGGTGGCCACCCTGCTCACGTGAGGGGGTCAACCTGCTCAGAGAGGAAGCACGCATGTCCAGCCATCCCGATGTTCAGGCCCCGTCCGATCCCGGTCGCCTGCCGATGACGCTGCCGCTGCTCGCGGAGAAGAAGCGCCTCGCCGACCCGATCGTGATGGTCACCGCGTACGACTACCCGAGCGCGCGCGCCGCCGAGTCCGCCGGCGTCGACCTCGTGCTCGTCGGCGACTCCGCCGCCACGACCGTGCTCGGCTACAACGCGACCACGCCGGTCTAACTCGACGACATGCTCGTGCTCGCGCGCGCCGTGCGGCGCGGGCCTACGTACGCCGCTGCTGATCGGCGACCTGCCGTTCGGCTCCTACGAGGTCTCCGACGAGCAGGCGATCACGACGGCGATGCGCATGGTCAAGGAGGCCGGCTGTGAGGCGGTCAAGCTCGAGGGTGGCGGAGCTGCCTCCGTCAAGCGCGCGCGCGCGATCATCGACGCGGGCATCCCAGTGATGGGCCACGTCGGACTCACGCCGCAGACGGCGACCGCGCTCGGCGGCTGGAAGGCGCAGGGACGTACCGCAGGCGCCGCCGCGCAGATCGCCTCCGAGGCGCTGGCGCTGCAGCAGGCCGGCTGTTTCGCGCTGGTCTTCGAGGCGATTCCCGCCGCGGTGAGCGAGGAGCTGATGGCGCACATCGAGATCCCCGTGATCGGCATCGGCGCCGGGCCGGCGACAGACGGCCAGGTGCTCGTGTTCCACGACCTGCTCGGTATTCGCGACGGGCTAGGCGCGCGCTTCGTCAAGCGCTACGCCAACCTGCAGCAGGAGATGAACGACGGTGTGGCGGCCTACGCAGAGGACGTGCGCACGCGGCGCTACCCCGGCCCGGAGCACACCTACAAGATCAACCCGGACGAGCTGGCCGAGCTGCACGAGCTGCTGTCCTGAGCGGGCGGGGCGCGCCGCGGCGGTCCGCGGCGCGCCCGCAGCCCCGTACAAGCGGCCACTGGCGCGCAAAACAGCGTTTGGATCGGCGCGACCGGGGTAAATCGCCGCGTGGCTTCGCCTGCTGACTGTGCGAAGCGTCCACATCGATCCTTGGAGGAAACCGATGAAGCTTCGCCGCAAGCTGCTGGTCCTGCTGACGATCTCCGCCCTGGCCACGCTCGGCTCGGCAGCCAGCGCCTCCGCCTGGGCGCCTGCAGGAAAGCGCCTCGATTCATCCGGGCGTGATGACCTTCACAAACGCCTCGTCGTTTCTCAACGGCGCCTCGCAGTGCACGGCGAACTTCGTGTTCACCGACTCGGCCGGCAACGTCTACCTCGGCCAGGCCGCGCACTGCTCCTCGACTGGCGAAGACACCGAAACGAACGGCTGCTCGACCAAATCGCTGCCGCTGGGCACGCCGATCTACTCGGGCGACCTGGTCAACGGCGGCGTGCAGGACGGCACGAAGATCGGCACGCTGGCCTACAACTCGTGGCTGGCGATGCAGAAAGCAGGCGAGAAAGACGCCAACACCTGCGCCTACAACGACCTGGCGCTGATCAAGATCCTGCCCTCGCAGGTGGCCAACGTCAATCCGACGGTGCCCTTCTGGGGCGGGCCGACGCGCTCGCGCCGGGCGTGTCGGCAGCAGGGCGAACGCGTCTTCACCTACGGCAACTCGATCATCCGCCTCGGCATCAGCGCGCTCAGCCCGAAGACCGGCGTGAGCCTGGGCGACCAGGAAGAAACCGGCGGTTGGAGCCAGCAGCTCTACACCGTGACGCCGGGCATCCCCGGCGACTCCGGCAGCGGCTTTCTCGACGCCAACGGCGACGCGCTCGGCGTGCTCTCGACGGTCGAGTTCGCGCCGCTGCCCGCCGCCAACGGCGTCGGCTCGCTGGCCAAGGAGCTCGCCTACGCCAACAGCTCCACCGGCCTCGGCCTGCAGGTGGCCGCCGGAACGACGCCGTTCAACTCGGTTCCCGTTCCGCCGGCCCAGTAGCTGCGCCGTGCGAGCCTCTCCGCCAAGCGCGGAGGGGCTCGCCTCGGCGACGCCGTCACGCTTTCAGCGGCTCGCCGAAGCGCTCGGCGAAGGCGAACTCCTCCAGCGGCTTGCGCGACAGCCGCTTCGGCCAGTCGTCAGCGCGATGGCCGACACCGACGTGCGCCGCCAGAGCGACGTCTTCGGGGATCTTCAGGAGCTCGCGCACCGCGGCCTCGGCGGGCACGAGCATCGTCGTCATCGCGGCGCCGAGGCCCTCCGAGCGCAGCGCGAGCAGCAGGTTCTGCACGAACGGATAGACCGATGCGCCGCCGACGATGCTCTGGCGCGGCAAGCTCGGCATCGGTCACGGCCAGGTCGTCCAGTCGCACTCCGACGACCAGGTGGACGGGCACCTCGTCGAGCCGTTCGGCGTACTCGTCAGCGCCGCGCAGCCCGCGCAGGCGTCGGGGGTCGAGGTCGACGGGGTCACGCAGGATCTGAGCGCCGCCGGTCTGCTCCATGTACTCGCGCCAGTGCGGCAGGTACAGGTCGCGAATCGCACGACGACGCTCGGCGTCGCGTACGACGACCACGCGCCAGCCCTGGCGGTTGCCGCCGCTCGGCGCGAAGCGCGCGTTGTCCAGCGCCCGCCGCAGCGCCTCCGTGGAGACCGGCTCGTCGGTGAAGTGCCGACTGGTCGGCGCGCAGCGCATCGCCTCGTAAAGGTCCATCGCAGGCAACCTAGCGGCTGGGGTACTCGACGCGCTTGATCACGCGCGCCGGCAGCCCGGCGGCGATCGAGAACGGCTCGATGTCGCGCGTGACGACGCTGTTGGCGCCGATCACGCAGCGCTCGCCGATCGTCACGCCGCTGGTCACGACGACGTTCGCGCCGAGCCAGCAGTTGTCGCCGATGCGCGTCGGGCCCTTGCTCTCGAAGCCCTGCCAGGTGATCGGCTTGTCGGGGTCGTCGTAGCGGTGGTTGGCGTCGGAGACGAAGCAGCCGTTGGCGAGCATGCAGTTCTCGCCGATCTCCACGAGCTGCTGGGAGGCGACCATCACGCCGAGGTTGAGAAAGCTGCCGGCGCCGATGCGCACGCGCGCATCGCTCGGGCGCCGTGATCCACACGCCCGGCTCCAGCAGCACGCCGGCGCCGACCTCCAGACGCCCCTCGCGCAGCGCCTCGAGCACGTTGCCGTGCACCGGCCAGCGCACGAAGGCTTCGCGGCGCATGCAACTGCCAGTGGATCTGCGCGCGGTTCCAGGGCAGCGAGTTGCGCTCATACCAGCGCCACTTCTGCGCCCACAGGCGCGCGCGCGCCGCGCCTGCGTTCAAGCGGCGACCTTGGCGGACCGCTTGCGCGCGGCGGCCTTGTCCGACGCCCGCTTGGAGCGCTTGACGAGCGGCGTGAGAATCTCGGCGAGGAACTGACCGGTGTGCGAGCCCGGCTCGGCGGCGACCTCCTCCGGCGTGCCGGTGGCGATCGCCATGCCGCCCTCCTCCCCGCCCTCCGGGCCCATGTCGATCAGCCGGTCGGCCGACTTGATCACGTCGAGGTTGTGCTCGATCACGACGACGCTGTTGCCGGCGTCGACCAGCCGCTGCAGGACCTCCAGCAGCCGCTGCACGTCGGCGAAGTGCAGGCCCGTGGTCGGCTCGTCGAGGATGTACAGCGTGCGCCCGGTGGCGACCTTCGACAGCTCGGTCGCGAGCTTGACGCGCTGGGCCTCGCCGCCGGACAGCGTCGTCGCCGGCTGGCCGAGGCGCACGTAGCCGAGCCCGACCGCGTTGCAGCGTCTCCAGGCGCCGGCGGATCTTCGGGATGTGCTCGAAGAACTTCAGCGCCTCCTCGACGGGCATGTCGAGCACGTCGGCGATGCTCTTGCTCTTGAAGCGCACTTCGAGCGTCTCGCGGTTGTAGCGCTTGCCGTGGCACTGCTCGCACGGGACGTACACGTCGGGCAGGAAGTGCATCTCGATCTTGATCTGCCCGTCGCCGCGGCAGACCTCGCAGCGCCCGCCCTTGACGTTGAAGCTGAAGCGGCCCGGCTTGTAGCCGCGGATGCGCGCCTCCTGGGTCTTCGAGAAGAGGTCGCGGATCACGTCGAACAGCCCGGTGTACGTGGCCGGGTTGGAGCGCGGCGTGCGCCCGATCGGCGACTGGTCGACGGCGATGATCTTGTCGAGCTGCGTCGAGGCCGTGGATCGCGCGATGCGCGCCCGGGCGCTGGCGCGCGCGGTGCAGGCGGTTGGCGACCGCCTTGTAGAGCACCTCGTTGACCAGCGTCGACTTGCCCGAGCCCGACACGCCGGTCACGCACGTCAGCACGCCGAGCGGGATGTGCACGTCGATCTCGCGCAGGTTGTGTTCTGACGGCGCCGAGGATCTCCACGTAGCCGCTCGGCGTGCGCCGCTTCGGCGGGCGGCGTCGATCGTGCGCGTGCCGGCGAGGAACTGGCCGGTCAGCGAGTCCTTCACCCGCTGCACCTGCGGCGGCCGTGCCCTGCGCGACGATCGCGCCCGCCGTGCTCGCCGGCGCCCGGGCCCGAGGTCGACGAGATGGTCGGCGCAGCGCATCGTCTGCTCGTCGTGCTCGACGACGATCACCGTGTTGCCGAGATCGCGCAGGCGCTCGAGCGTCGCGATCAGCTTGGAGTTGTCGCGCTGGTGCAGGCCGATCGAGGGCTCGTCGAGGATGTACAGCACGCCGACCAGCGACGAGCCGATCTGCGTCGCCAGGCGGATCCGCTGAGCCTCGCCGCCCGACAGCGTCGCCGCCGCGCGGTCCATCGAGAGGTAGCCGATGCCGACGTTCTCCAGGAACTGCAGGCGCTCGGAGATCTCGCGCAGGATCAGCCGCGCGACGTGGCGGTCGGTCTCCGACAGCTCGACCTCCTCCAGCCACTCCAGCGCGCGTCGCGCCGATAGCGCGCAGAAGTCCTCGATGCGCGTGCCGCCGACGAGCACCGCGCGCGACTCGGCGCGCAGGCGCGCGCCGCCGCACACCGGGCAGGCACGCAGCGACATGAACTCCTCGATCTTCTCGCGCGTCCACTCCGAGTCGGTCTCGCGGTAGCGGCGCTGCAGGTTCTTGACGATGCCCTCGAAGCGCGTCGCATACGAGCGTCGGCGACCGTAGCGGTTGCGATAGCTGACCTGCACCGGCTCGCCGTTGGTGCCTTGCAGGAACAGCTCGCGGTGCTCCTCCGGCAGATCCTGCCAGGGCGCTTCCAGGTCGACGCCGTAGCGATCGGCGATCGCCTCGGTCACCTGCTCGTAGTAGTTGGAGGTGCTGTTGGCCCACGGCGCCAGCGCACCTTCGCCGATCGACAGCGACGGGTCGGGCACGACCAGCTCGGGGTCGATCTCCATCTGCGAGCCCAGGCCGGTGCAGCGATCGCACGCGCCGTGCGGCGAGTTGAAGGAGAAGATTCGCGGCTCCAGCTCGACCAGCGACGGCCCGTGCTCGGGGCAGGCAAAACGCTCTGAGAAGGTGAAGATCGTGCCGGGCTGCGGCGTCTCGCCGGGAACGATCTGCGTGGCCGCCGCACGCGGCGCCTTGGCGCCCTTGGCGCCCTGCGGCTGCTCGCCCTCGGGCTCCTTGCCCGTGCGGCCGACGATCTCGATCTCCACGAGGCCGTCGGCCAGCCCGACCGCCGTCTCGATCGAGTCGGCCAGGCGCTTGCGCACGTCGTGGCGCATCGCCAGGCGGTCGACGACCACCGAGATGTCGTGCTTGTAGCGCTTGTCCAGCACGATCGACTCCTCGAGCATGCGCACGCGGTCGTCGATCTTCACGCGCGCGAAGCCGTCGTTGCGCAGCTCCTCCAGGAGCTTTCCGTACTCACCCTTGCGCCCGCGCACGACCGGCGCGAGCACCATGAAGCGCGTCCCCTCGGCGAGCTCCATCGCCTGGTCGATGATCTGCTCGGCCGACTGCCCGACGATCGGGCGTCCGCAGATCGGGCAGTGCGGCTTGCCGACGCGCGACCACAGCAGCCGCAGGTAATCGTAGATCTCGGTGACCGTGCCGACCGTCGAGCGCGGGTTGCGCGAGGTCGTCTTCTGATCGATCGAGATCGCCGGCGAGAGCCCCTCGATCGAGTCGACGTCCGGCTTGTCCATCTGCCCGAGGAACTGGCGCGCGTAGGCGGACAGCGACTCGACGTAACGCCGCTGGCCCTCCGCGTAGATCGTGTCGAAGGCCAGCGAGCTCTTGCCCGAGCCCGACAGTCCCGTGATCACGACCAGCGCATCGCGCGGCAGCGACAGCGAGATGTCCTTCAGGTTGTGCTCGCGCGCCCCCGAGACGACGATCTGATTGCCTGCTGGCATACGGCCGTCATTCTATGACATCGAACAGACGTTCGTATGCGGCGCAATGCCGAAAATCCGGTGATTCCGGACGCCGAGGCGCCGCGCGCTCAGCTCTCGATCGCCGCAAAGACCTCATCGATTAGCTTGCCGCGATCGGCCAGCTCGAAGTTCTCGGCGAGATAGCGGTCGGCCTCCTCGCGCGACTCGCCGTTCAGCGCCATGTTCAGCGCGATCAGTCGAGCGCCGTCGAGGTCGCCGTTCTCCGGCGTCGGCGCCTCCGGGTCCAGATGCACCTCCGGCTCTGTGGTCTCGGGAGGGGACAAAGGCGGTGAAGGCGCCGCCGCAGCTGCGTGCGGACTGGGCGACGGCGGCCGTGCCGCCAGCTGCGGAGTCGCCGGCGAGGGCGTCGACGGCAGCGGGACGGACGGCTGCGCAGACTCGCCAGCCACAGCGCGCGTGACCTCCTTGCCGGCCGCAGCGTCGTACAGCTCGCCCATGTTCTGCTCGACCGCGTTCAGGTCAGCCGACAGCCGGTTGGCGCCGGCGCGCACGCTCTCGACGAGCGCCGCGACCTCCGCGTCCATCGAGTCGATGCGCTCCAACAGCGCGGCGGTCGCCTGCGTGACGACAGCGACCTGCCCGCGCGCCTGCGTGATCGCCTGCTCGCGCGTGCTCGCCGCGTCGCGCGTCGGCCTCCTCGCGCGTCGAGCGGGCGTCCTCGCCGGCGTCGCGCTCGAGCTCGGCTGCGGTCGCCTCGGCGGCGGCGAGGATGCTCTGCACCTGCGTGCCGGCCGTCGAGGCCAGCGACACCTGCCCGCCGCCGTCGGACAGCTCGCGTTGCAGCTGCTCGATCTCGCCGGCCAGCGCGCGCAGATGCGCGTCCACAGCGGCCGGCTCATAGCCGCGCCGGGTGATCGGAAAGTCGCGCCGCTCGATCGCCTGACGGTCGATGTCCACGGCCGGCATGCTAGGCGATGTCGCGCGTCGAGGTCTCACGCGTCGGATCCTCGTCGACGGCGTCCGCGGCGGCCGGTGCAGGCGCGTCCTCAGCGTCGAGCGGCGCCTCGCCGGCCTGAATCTCGCGCAGGTCGCGACGCAGCTCGCGCAGCTCGTCGCGCAGCTGCGCCGCGTACTCGAAGCGCAGCTCGTCGGCGGCCGCGATCATCTCCTCCTCCAGCTCCACGAGCATCCGTTCGAGCTCGTGCTTTGGCATCTCGCCCGCCGTCGCCGACTTGCGCCGCGAGCGTTTGCGGCGCGGCACCTTGGACTCGGCCTGCAGGAACTCGGCGATGTCGGAGATGCCCTTGACGATCGTCGCGGCTGTGATGCCGTGCTGCTCGTTGTAGGCGACCTGGATTTCGCGCCGGCGATCGGTCTCGGAGATCGCCGCTTTCATCGCCTTGGTCTCTTTGTCGGCATACATCAGCACCGTGCCGTCGACGTTTCGTGCGGCGCGACCGATCGTCTGGATCAACGACGTCTCCCCACGCAGGAAACCCTCCTTGTCAGCGTCGAGAATCGCCACCAGCGAGACCTCCGGCAGGTCCAGCCCCTCGCGCAGCAGGTTCACGCCGACGAGCACGTCGTACTCGCCCAGGCGCAGGTCGCGGATGATCTGGATGCGCTCGAGCGTGTCGATCTCCGAGTGCAGGTAGCGCGTCTTGAAGCCCATCTCCAGCAGGTACTGCGAGAGGTCCTCGGACATCTTCTTGGTCAGCGTCGTGACCAGCACGCGCTCGTCGCGCTCGGTGCGCTTGCGCACCTCGTTCATCAGGTCGTCGATCTGGTTCTTGGTCTCGCGCACCTCCACGCGCGGATCGACGATGCCCGTCGGACGCACGATCTGCTCGACGATGCGCGTCGAGTTGGCGCGCTCGTACTCGCCGGGCGTCGCCGAGACGAACAGCAGCTGCGGCGTGATCTGCAGGAACTCCTCGAAGCGCTGCGGCCGGTTGTCCAGCGCGCTCGGCAGGCGAAAGCCGTAGTCGACGAGCGTCTGCTTGCGCGAGCGGTCGCCTTCGTACATGCCACCGATCTGCGGCACCGTCTGGTGGGACTCGTCGATGAAGCAGATGAAGTCGTCGGGGAAGTAGTCGATCAGGCAGTACGGCCGCTCGCCGGGCTGGCGTTTGTCGAGGATCCGCGAGTAGTTCTCGATGCCCGAGCAGAAGCCCATCTCGCGCAGCATCTCCATGTCGTACTGCGTGCGCTGGCGCAGACGGTGGGACTCCAGCAGCTTGCCCTCGGCCTCCAGCTGCTCGCAGCGCAGGTTCAGTTCGGCGCCGATCGCCTCGACGCCGTCCTCGATCGTGCCTTCCTTGACGTTGTAGTGCGTGGCCGGCCAGATCGCCACATGCTCGAGGTCGTCTTCGATCAGCTCGCCGGTCAGCGGGTCGAAGTGCTGCAGGCGCTCGACCTCGTCGCCGAACAACGTCGCACGAAACGCCGTCTCGGCGTATGCGGGAAACACCTCCAAGGTCTCGCCGCGCACGCGGAAGGTGCCGCGCGAGAGCACCGTGTCGTTGCGCTGGTATTGGATCGAGACGAGCTTGCGCAGCAGTTTGTCGCGGTCGATTTCCTGACCACGGTTGAGGATCTGCATGTTCATCTCATAGGTCTCCGGCGAGCCCAGGCCGAAGATGCAGGAGACCGAGGCGACGACGATCACGTCGCGACGTGCGAACACGGCGGCCGTCGCCGCGTGGCGCAGGCGATCGACCTCCTGGTTGATCGCCGAGTCCTTCTCGATGTACAGGTCGCGGCTGGGCACGTAGGCCTCGGGCTGGTAGTAGTCGTAGTAGCTGACGAAGTACTCGACCGAGTTGTCGGGGAAGAACGTGCGGAACTCGTTGCACAGCTGCGCGGCCAGCGTCTTGTTGTGGGCGATCACCAGCGTCGGGCGCTGGACCGCCTCGATCACACCGGCCATCGCCATCGTCTTGCCCGTGCCCGTGGCCCCGAGCAGCGTCTGAAACTGTTCGCCGGACTCAACGCCTTCGGCCAGCGCGGCGATCGCCTTGGGCTGGTCTGCCGTGGGCGTGAAGACGGAGTCGAGCTTGAAGTCGGGCACGCCATCTACCGTAGCGAGCACGCCCGGCGTGTCGGCGGCGCGCCTAGCGCAGGCCGAGCTCGCGCGCGTAGGCGTCGCGATAGTCCTGCTGGGCGCCGAGCACGCGTTCCACATACGCCCGCGTCTCGGGGAAGGGAATCGCCGCGACCGTCAGCTGCCCGCCCTGCCCCTGCGCGCGGCTGACCCAGCGGTCGACGTTGGCCAGGCCGGCGTTGTAGGCCGCCACGGCGAGCATCTCGTTGCCGTCGTAGTGGTCGAGCAGGTAGCGCAGGTAGTAGCTGCCGTAGGCCACGTTGATGCTCGGCGTCGCCAGATCGCTGGCGGTGAACGCGCTGCCGCCCGACAGATGCGCGATGAAATAGGCGGTTTCCGGCAGGATCTGCATCAGACCCTCCGCACCGGCCGAGGAGCGGCGCGGGGCGAATTTGGACTCGGCGTAGATCACCGCGGCGATCAGCGCCGGGTCCAGGCGCTTCTGTGCGGCCTGCTTGCGGATCACGGCGGCGTTGGACAGTGGCAGCCCAAGCTTGTTGACCGCATGGTTGACCTCGGAGGCGATCAGCACGATGACCAGCGCCGCTACCGCGAGCGCCGTCAGCGTGCCGAGCGTGCGCCGGCTGATCCCACGCGCCGTCCGCCGCCGGCCCATGGCCATTTGCCGGCTCATGCCTCTAGCTTGTCAAGAACCGCCGACAACTCTTGTTCCAACTCCTGCACGGTGCCGTCGTTGCGCACCACGTAGGTCGCACGCCGCGCCTTCTCCTGTTGTGACAGCTGGCGGGCCGAGCGCTCGTCGGCCAGCGCATGCCCGCGCGCCGAGGCGCGCTCGTGCCGCAGCGCCTCGTCGGAGACGACCGCGATCGTCGCGTCATACAACCCTTCCAGACCGGCCTCGAACAGCAGCGGAACCTCGACCACCGCGGCGCGCGGTGCGGCGGCGCCCGCCGCCGGCGCCGCGCGCGCTTCGCTCAGCCAACGGGCAACGCGCGCGCCGACCAGCGGCCACAACAGGCCCTCCAGCCATGCGCGCTCCTCGGCGCCGGCGAACGCCCGCTCGGCGACCGCCGAGCGATCGACCACGCCACCCGGCGCGACCTGCTCGCCCCAGCGCTCGACCACCGCATCGCGTAGCTGTCGATCGTGCTCGTAGAGCTCGTGCACCACCGCGTCGCTCGACAGCACTGTCGCGCCAAGTCGTGCGAGCGCGGCCAGCGCCGTTGACTTGCCGGCCCCCATGCCTCCGGTGAGTCCGACGAAGGGGACGTGGTTTGGCACGGCGCGCTGGCGGGCCGGCGCTAGGCCTACTCGGACTGGCGCCCGGCCTCCGCCTCGGCGGCGGCGGCGTCGGGCAGCGGCACTGCGTCGCCGGCGACGTTCTCGCCGGCCGGCTGATCTGCATCGGACTGCTCGGCGGGAGCGTCCTGCGACGTCGCCGCGGAATCGGACGGCTGCTCGGCGGGCTCCTGCGGCGCAGGCTCTGCGGCCTCGGCCGCGGCCGGCTCAGCCGCGCTGTCCTGGGTCTCCTGCGCGGTCTCGGCCTCCGCGGTCGCGGACGCCTCAGGCGCCTGCGTGGTCGCTGCCGCCTGCGGCGCCTCGGCCTCGGGCACATCGGTCTGCGGCGTGTCCTCCGCGGCCTCGGCCTCGGCCGGCTGTGCGTCGGGTTCGCCGGGACGCGATACGGGCAGAATCTGGTCCTCGACGCGCTTGGCCGAGAGCGACAGGCGCCGGCGCTCGGAGTCGATCTCGAGGATCTTCACGCGGATCTCATCGCCCGGGTGGACGATCTCGCGCGGGCTCTCGACGTGGTGCGGCGCGAGCTCTGAGATGTGCACGAGGCCCTCGACTCCGTCGAGGATCTCCACGAACGCGCCGAACGTGACGACCTTCGTGACCTTGCCCTCGAGCTCGTCGCCGACGTTGTAGGTGTCGACGATGCGCTGCCAGGGGTCCTCCTGGGTCTGCTTGAGACCCAGCGAGATGCGCTGGCGGTCGCGATCGATATCGAGCACCTTGACCTTCACGGTGTCGCCGATCGTGAGGATCTCCGACGGGTGGTTGACGTGCGACCAGGAGAGCTCGGAGATGTGGATCAAGCCGTCGATGCCGTCGAGGTCGACGAACGCGCCGAAGTCGACGATGTTGGAGATCTGCCCTTCCACCACCAAGCCCGGCTGCAGGCGATCGAGGATCTGCTGGCGAACCTCCTTGCGCTCCTCCTCGAGCACCGCGCGGCGCGACAGCACCACGTTGTTGCGCGAGCGGTTGAGCTCGATCACCTTGGTCTCGATCTTCGTGCCCATGTACTCGTCGAGGTTGGGCACGCGGCGAATGTCCACCAGCGAGGCGGGCAGGAAACCACGTACGCCGAGATCGATGATCAGGCCTCCCTTGACGACCTCGATCACCGTGCCCTCGACGGGCTCGCCGGACTCGGCCGCCGTTTCGATGCGGCGCCAGGCCTTCTCGAAGCGCGCGCGCTTCTTGGACATGATCAGGCGACCGTCCTGGTCCTCCTTGGTCATGACGATCGCGTCGACCTCCTCGCCGAGGTGCACCTCGTCTTTGGGGTCGACCGACTTGCGAATCGACAGCTCGTTGGCCGGGATGACGCCCTCGGACTTGTAGCCGATGTCGACGAGGACCTCGTCCTTGTCGATGCGCACGACGTTGCCGGTGACTACCTCGCCCTCCTCGATCGTGCGGAAGGTCGCCTCGTAGTTGGGCACGATCGCGCCATCGATCTCCAAAAGGAGGCCGTTGGACCCCTCGACCACGCGGGCTTGAGGATTCTCCATCACCGTTTGCACCGGCGAAGCCTAGCGCAGCCGTATCATTGCCGGGAAGATGCCTGTACGAGCGACGACGCGCGGAGCGGCGCGCACACCGCTTGAGCGTGACTGCGACGTGCTGGTGTGCGGCGCGAGCTTCGCCGGACTGGCGATCGCCCGCGAGTTGGCACGCGCGCGGGCGCGCGTGCTCGTGATCGACCGCTACGAGATCGGCGAGCGCCAGACCTCCGCCTGCGCGATGCCCACGCGCTGGCTCAGCGCGATGGATCTGCAGTCATCGCATCGCCAGACGTTCGACGAGCTGGTCGTGCACACGCCGTTTCACACCTCGCGCTGGGCGCTGCCCTGGTCGTTCTCGACATTCGACTACCGCGAGCTGTGCGCGCTGCTGTGGCAGCAGGCCGACGACGGCGAGCTCGACTTCGAGACCGCGACCGTCACAGGGCGCGACGGCTCGACGGTGCACACCGACCGCGGATCGCTGACTGCGCCGCTGATCGTCGATGGGCTCGGCTGGCGGCGAGTGCTGTCCAACCGCACGACGATCCAGCCGCCCGACGCGCGCCTGTCGCGCGGCCTGGAGGTGCACCCGCCGGGCAGCGGCGAGGAGATGGAGCTGTGGGTCGACAAGCGCTACGTGCGCGCGGGGTATTCGTGGAGCTTTCCCGCGGCCGACGAGCTGCGCGTCGGCGTCGGCTCGTTCTGGCCGTCCCACCACGTCAAGGAGCCCACCGTCAGATTGGCCGGCGACCTCGGTCTGCCGGCGAAGGGCTACCAGGGAAACTGGATCCCCCATCAGCTGCGTGCGGCCGTGGAGGACGACGTGTTCTTCGTCGGCGACTCGGCCGGTCACTGTCTCCCATTGACCGCCGAAGGCATTCGCACGGCGCTGTACTTCGGGCTGGCCTGCGGTCGTGAGCTGCGCGCCGTGGTCGAAGGCCGCCGCACGCGCGAGCAGGCGCTGCAGCGCTACGGCGCCTTCTCCGCCGCGCATGGGCGCAAGTTCGCCTGGACGCTGCGCGCCCAGCAGGCCGCCGGGTGGATGACGCCGAGCCGTTCGTTGACCGCCGTGATCCGCGCGTTCGAGAACCGGCGGCTGTGCGGCTGGGTGTTCGATCAGTACATGGCGATCGCCCCGCCGACCTTCGTCAGCGAAGGCGTGCGCGCGTTGACGAGATCGCGCCTCGCCGCCGTCTCGGCCGGCGCGCCCGCGTAGGCCGCATCGGCTGGCGCTCCGCGGTCGTCCGCTCAGCTGTCGCGATCCCAGGCGCCGGGCATGATCTCGAGAAAGCACATGTCCACGCGCAATAGGTCCATCGCACCCTCGAACAACGCGCGGCCGAAGCCGTAGCGCTGCGCCAGCGCGCGCTCGGCGCGCCCCTCCTGCTCGGGCGCGAGGACCCTGGCGCTTGCCTCCAACGGCATGCCGAGCGGCTCGCCGCGCACTGTGCAGGGAGCGACGAGCAGGCGCGCGTCGTTGCGCAGGCGCTTGACCTTGCCCGACGCGCGCTCGGAGCGCACGAACAGCCGCCCGTCCGCCGGCGCGGCCCAGACCGGCGTCGGCACGGGCGTGCCGTCGCGGCGATATGTGACCAGCAGCGCGCGCTTGCACGCGCCGACCTGCTCGATCGAGCCATCGCGCGGCTCGTCGCCGATCGCGCGGGCGCCGGCTGGCGCGCCGCGCGCCGCCAGGCGAGCCGTGAACAGCGCCGCCGGCAACCGCCTGCCGGGCACCGGACGCGCCCAGCGGCGCGCGGGCGCGAGCCCCTCATGCTCGCCGTGCGTCATCGCCGTCGGCTCATCGATTGAGCCCCCGCAGGACCTCGGCCAGGCGGCGCACGCCCTCGTCGATCGCCGGCTCGGACAGGTTGGCGTAGCCCATCACCAGCGCGTCGGCCTCGCTGGCCGGCGCGATCCGGTGCAGCTCCAGCGGGTACACGCGCAACGAGCGCTCGGCGCCGGCGCTCATCAGCGCTTGCACGTCGACGGCGTGCGGCAAGCGCACGAGCGCGTGCAGGCCTGCAGAGATGCCGCTGACGCGCGCCTGTGGCAGCTCGCGCGCGACCGCGGCGATCAGCGCGTCGCGCCGCGCGCGGTTGCGCCTGCGCGCACGGCGCAGGTGGCGGTCGTAGGCGGCCGTCTCCAAAAGCCGTGCGAGCACCAGCTGATCGAGCGCCGGGCAGCCGAGATCGTCCAGCGCCTTGGCCTGTGCGACGGGCTCGAGCAGCGCCTGCGGCAGCACGAGCCAGCCCAGGCGCAGGCCGGGCGCGAGCGTCTTCGAGACCGTGCCCATGTAGACGACGCGGTCCGGCGCCAGCCCCTGCAGCGCGGCCAGCGGCGCGCGGTCATAGCGGAACTCGGCGTCGTAGTCGTCCTCGATCACGATCCCGCCCGAGCGCGCCCAGGCGACCAGCTCGCCGCGCCGCTGCGGCGAGAGCACGACGCCGGTCGGGCACTGGTGCGCCGGCGTCGTCAGCACGACTGGCGAGCGCAGCGAGGCCACCTCGACGCCCTGCTCGTCGACGCTCGCGCCGCGAACCTCCAGTCCGGCGTAGGACAGCACGGCGCGGTGCGGCGGCAGCCCAGGGTCCTCGACGTCGATCGCCGTCACGCCCTGCACCGCGAGCGCGCGCCCGAGCAGTGCCAGACCCTGCGTCACGCCCGAGCACACGACGAGTGAGTCGGCGTCCACGGCGACGCCGCGCACGCGGCGGAGGTAGGAGCTGAGCGCGCCGCGCAGCTCTGGCGCGCCACGCGCGTCGGGGTAGGCGAACGCGCCGTCGGGCGCTGAGCGCAGCACGTCGCGCGTCGCGCGCAGCCACAGCGTGCGCGGAAACGCCGAGAGGTCCGGTGCGCCGGGAAAGAAGTCGAACTGCGGCGTGCTGGCGGTCTGGGCCGGCGAGGCGCCATCGGCGACCGTCGCGGCGGCTGCCACGTAGGTGCCAGCGCCCTGGCGAGCGACCAGATAGCCCTCCGCGAGCAGCTGCGCGTAGGCGTCGACCACCAGGCGCCGCGAGACGCCCAGGTCGCCGGCCAGCGCCCGCGAGGACGGCATGCGCTCGCCGGCGTCCAGCGTGCCGTCGCGCACGAGCTCGCGCAGACGGTCCTCCAGCTGCGCCCGCCGCCGTCCGCCACGTAGGCGCACGAGCAACTCTGGACCGTAACTGGTCCCCTCTTCTGTCGCCAAACTGGTCACTGTTTGGGAACCACCTGTGAGTTAGAGTAGCGACCATGTCAACCGTCGGCAGCGTCAACGACAGCACCTCGACGGCGGACCACACCCCAGGCGTCGCATCCACTGTGCGGGTGGGCCTGATCGCATTCGCCGCCTATCACTTCGCGATCGCCGCGCTGATGGTCTTCGCGCCGCACACCTTCTTCAGCAGCATCGGCCCGTTCGGCGTGCAGAACGACCACTACCTGCGCGACACGGCCACGTTCAACCTGGCCTTTGGCGTGTGCCTCGCTGTGGCCTACCGCGTGCCCTCGTGGCGCACGCCGATCCTCGTCTGCGTGACGTTGCAGTTCGCGCTGCACGCGGTCAACCACCTCGCCGACATCGGCGCGGCCCGTCCGCACTGGATCGGGCCCTTCGACTTCGCATCGCTCGCGCTGGCGACGGCCGCCCTGGCCTGGCTCACGCGCGAGTCAACCCGACCTCTGGAGGTGCAGAGATGATGAGAGTCGCCGGCGTGTCCCAACGTAAGCCAGGGCTATTCACGCGCGTGCTGCTGTGGATCGGCCGTCGCGAAACCACTAAGCTGACCGGCCGCAAGACGACGACGGAGATGATCGAGCCGGCGCAGGCCTACGCACACACACCGGGCCTGCTGATCGGATACGGGCTGTTCGAGTTCACGATCGCGAAGGCACATCGTGTCCCCGAGCGGCTGAAGGTGCTCGCCGAGCTGAAGGCAGCGGCGCTGACGCAGTGCGAGTGGTGCATCGACGTCGGCTCGCCGATCGCCTATCGCGCCGGCGTCGAGGAGGCCCAGCTGCTGGCCTTGGCGCACTACCGTGAGAGCGATCGGTTCTCCGACCTGGAGAAGCTCGTGCTCGACTATGCCGTCGGCGTCAGCAGCACGCCGGTGAGCGTGTCCGACGAGCTGTTCGCGAAGCTGCGCGAGCACCTCGACGATGCCCAGCTCGTGGAGCTCACGAACGTGATCGCCATCGAGAACATGCGCGGTCGCTTCAATCTCGCGCTCGGCATCGGCTCGGCGGGCTTCAGCGAGGGCATGGTCTGCGTCACGCCCGAGGCGCTCGCGCAGGCCCACGCCGAGACCACCAGCGCGGCCAGCGCGGCGTGAGGGTCTTCCTCGCAGGAGCCACCGGCGCGATCGGCGCACCACTGCTGCGCTTGCTGGTGGCCGAAGGACACGAGGTCACTGGCATGACGCGCTCGCCCGAGCGGGCGGCCGCCGTGCGCGCGGCCGGCGCGGAGGCCGCCGTCGCCGACGCGCTGGACGCCGAGGCCGTGAGCGAGGCCGTGCACCGGGCTCGCCCGGAGGCGATCGTGCACCAGCTGACGGCTATCCCCCAGCGCCTGGACCCACGCAAGATCGTGCGCGACTTCGCACTGACCGACCGCCTGCGCACCGAGGGCACGCGCAATCTCGTGGCGGCCGCGCGGGCGGTCGGCGGCGCGCGCGTGATCGCGCAGAGCATCGCCTTCGCATATGAGCCCGGCGCTGCGGGCGCCGTGCACGGCGAGGACGATCCGCTGATCAGCGATCCACCGGCGCAGTTCAGGCGTTCGGCGCAGGCCGTCGCCGAGCTCGAGCGCACGGTGCTCGGCGCCGGCGGCCTGGTGCTGCGCTACGGCTACTTCTACGGACCGGCGACGTCGATCTCCCGTAGCGGCTCGCTCGGCGAGGAAGTCGCCAAGCGCCGCCTGCCGATCGTCGGCGGCGGCACGGGCGTGTGGTCGTTCATCCACATCGAGGACGCCGCGCGTGCCACAGTGGCGGCGCTGACGCGCGGCGACAGCGCCGCCTACAACGTCGTCGACGACCAGCCTGCGCCCGTCTGCGAGTGGCTGCCGGCGCTGGCGCGGGCACTCGCCGCCAAGCCGCCGCGCCGCGTGCCGGCGTGGCTGGCGCGCCCGCTCGCCGGCGAGTACGGCGTCTACACGATGACGCGCGCCCAGGGCGCCTGCAACGCGCGCGCAAAGCAGGCGCTCGGCTGGGCCCCCGAACACGCCAGCTGGCGCGAGGGCTTTCGCGACGCGCTTAGCTGAGCGGCGTCGCGCGGCGCGACGCCGCGCCTACTTGCGCACGACCAGCAGCACGCCGGCGGCGAGCAGCACCAGCCCGGCGATGCGCTGCACGCCGATGGCCTGACGCGTGACGCCGAGCAGGCCAAAGCGGTCGATCACCACGGAGATCACCAGCTGACCGCCGATCACCACGGCGGTCAACCCGCTGGCGCCGAGCGTGCGCACAGCCACCAACGCGACGCTGACGTAGACGGCGCCGAGCAGCCCGCCGACCAAGGCCCACCACGGCGCCCGCCCAATCTGACCGAGCCCGCCGGTGCCGCCGCGCGCGATCAGCAGAATCAGCACGAGCGCCGTAGTGCCGACGAGAAACGACACGGTCGCCGCCTCGACCGAGCCGACCGACTTGCCCAGCCGCGAGTTGATCGGCGCCTGCATGCCCACCAGACAGCCCGCGCCGACGCCGAGCACGACGGCCAGCCCTCGACTCACTTGGCCTCCAGCCAGTTGCCGCCGACGCCGACGTCCACCGCCAGCGGCGGGTCGTGCTCCCACACGCCGCACATCTCACGCTCGATCAGTGCCCGCGCGGCGTCCTGCTCGGCGGGCGGCCCTTCGAACAGCAGCTCGTCGTGGATCGTCAGCAGCAGGCGCGTGCTCAGCGAGGATTCGGCGAGCGCCGCGTGCGTGCGCACCATCGCCAGCTTGATGATGTCCGCGGCCGTGCCCTGGATGACCGTGTTGACGGCGAGGCGCTCGCCGAGCGTGCGCACCTGGTAGTTGCGCGCTTGCAGCTCGGGGATCTGGCGGCGACGCCCCCACAGAGTGGTGACGTAGCTCTGCTGCTTTGCCTGCTCGATCGTCTCGGCGATGAACGCCGCCACGCGCGGGAAGCGCTCGAGGTAAGCGTCGATGAACTCCTTGGCCTCCTCGCGCGGGATGTTCAGCCGGTCGGCCAGGCCGAAGTCAGACAGCCCGTAGACGATTCCGTAGTTGATCATCTTGGCCTTCGAGCGCATGCCCGGATCGATGTCGTCGGCGTCGACGGAGAACACCTGCGATGCGGTCGCCGTGTGCACGTCTTCCTCGCGCACGAAGATCTGCTTGAGCACGGGCTCGTCGGCGACGTGCGCGAGCACGCGCAGCTCGATCTGCGAGTAGTCGGCGGAGATCAGCACGCCGCCCGGCTCGGCCTCGAAGCAGCCGCGGATCTCGCGACCGAGCGGCGTGCGGATCGGCACGTTCTGCATGTTCGGGTTGGTGCTCGCCAGCCGACCCGTCTGAGCTCCGGCCTGCAGGAAGGTCGTGTGGATGCGCGAGCGCTCGTCGACCTCGTCGGGCAGCACGTCGAGGTAGGTCTTGGCCAGCGTCGAGAGCTCGCGCCAGCGCTCGATCTTGGGCACGATGTCGTGCTCGGCGCGGATCGCCTGCAGCACGCGCGCGTCGGTCGAGTAGCCAGTCTTGCCGCGCCGCTTGCGCGACAGGCCGAGCTTCTCGAACAGGATCTGCCCGAGCTGCTGTGGCGAGCCGATCGTGAACTCCTCCTCGGCCAGCGCGAAGATCTCGCCTTCCAGGCTCGCCAGCTCCTCGCGCACGCGGCCGCTGATCTCGGCCAGGCGCTCGAGGTTCAGGCGCACGCCGAGCAGCTCCATCTCGCGCAGCACCGGCACGAGCGGCAGCTCGATCTCGCCCATCACGCGCGCCAGCCCACGCTCTGAGATCTGCGCGCGCTGCCACTCGGCCAGCGCGGCCAGCAGCAGCGCGTCGGCGGCGAGCGGGTCCTCGACGTCGCTGGCCAGGCCACGCTCTTCACACAGCTCGGCGAAGGGGTAGCCGCGCCGTGCCGGCTCCAGCAGGAAGGCGCCCAGCAGCGTGTCGTGCGCGAGCTTCGGCGGCACCAAGCCGAGCGCCTTGGCGTCGTGAGCGACGACCGGCCGCTCGGCGCACGCCGCGACGACCTGCTCAGGCCCGTCGCAATCGCCGGCGAGCACCTCGGCGGCCTTGGCTTTGCCGCTCGCCGATGCGGCAAAGCGCCACGGCGCGCCTTCGGCGAACAGCTCGCCCTCGGGCGTCTGGACCTCACGCACGACGAGCGCCAGCTCGGCGTCGGGCGAGCCCAGCTTGGCGATGTCCGCGAGCGCGCCCGCGCGCACACGCCCACTCAGCTTGACCTCCGCGGCGGGCGCCGGCGCGGCGACGTCGGGGTCGCCGAGCGCCTCCTCCAGGCGACGCAGCGGATCGCGCAGCTCGTACTCGCGGAAGACCTCGCGAACGCGCGATCGGTCGGGCTCGCGCACGTGCTCGGCGGCGACGTCGAAATCGACCGCCACGTCGCGCTGCACCGTCGCCAACTGCTTGGACACGCGCGCGTCCTCGGCGTGGTTGTTGAGGTTCTCTTTGCGCTTGGCGCCTTTGATCTCGTCCACGTGCGCGAGCACCTGCTCGAGCGTGCCGTAGCTCTGGATCAGCTCGCTGGCGGTCTTGTCGCCGATGCCGGGAACGCCGGGGATGTTGTCCGAGGTGTCGCCCTTGAGGCCGTAGAAGTCGGGGATCAGCTCCGGCGCGATGCCGTATCGGTCGATCACCGCCTGGCGGTCGTAGATCTTCGTCTCGGTGATGCCGCGCGAGGTCGCCATCACCTTGACGAGGCCGTCGGCGTCGATCAACTGGAAGGCGTCGCGGTCGCCGGTGACGATCATCACCGGCACGGGCGGGTCGGCCTGCAGCGCGCGCTCGGCCAGCGAGGCGATCACATCGTCGGCCTCGTAGCCCTCGATTTTCACGTTGGAGTAGCCGAAGGCCTCGACCAGCGGTTCCATCGCGGGCCACTGCTGCTTGAGCAGGTCCGGGCGCGAGCGACGCTGCGCCTTGTAGTCGGCATAGACCTCGGTTCGCCCCGAGCTGCCTGCGTCCCAGGCGACGACGGTCGGACACACGCCGTACTCGGTGACGATCTTCACGAGCATCGAGGCGAAGCCGAAGATCGCGTTGGTGGGCA
This sequence comes from uncultured Solirubrobacteraceae bacterium, assembly GCA_963793935.1. Taxonomy (GTDB): domain Bacteria; phylum Actinomycetota; class Thermoleophilia; order Solirubrobacterales; family Solirubrobacteraceae; genus Palsa-744. Next base: position 26,716 of record CAWCBZ010000009.1, on the reverse strand, counting down.
CGCCGGTGGATGTGGCGATCGACTCCGGCAGCGCGAAGAACGCGCGGTAGACCAGGCTCGGCCCGTCGATCAGAAACAGCCGCCGATCGCCGCCCGCGCCGGCGCTCGCGGGTGCCTTGTCGCGTGTGCTCGTGCCAGCCATCGACCGGTCACTCTACGAGGCCGCGCCGACCGCCGTAGAGCGGCCGCGGCGCGGTCGCCGCGACGGATCGTCACGCGGCGCAACTCGCCTTCGGCCTAACATGCCCTGCCCGCAACTTCCGAGGAGAGCAGCTTTCCGTGAGCGCCACACCCAGCGCACAGTTCCGACTGACCATCCGCGTCAACATCGACGACGCCCACGGCACGCTGGGCCACCTGACTGGTGCGATCGGCGAGGCCGGCGGCATCGTCGGCGCGGTCGACCTGGTCGAGGTCGACGGCAGTCACAGCCTGCGCGACATCGTCGTCGACGCGTCCGGCAAGGATCACTGGGAGCGGATCGTCGAGGCGGTCAGGCGGCGTCGAGGGCGTCGAGCTGATCGACACGACCGATCGCACGTTCCAGCTGCACATCGGCGGCAAGATCGAACAGCACAACCGCCACCCGCTGAAGACGCGCGAGGATCTTTCGATGGCCTACACGCCCGGCGTCGCGCGGGTCAGCCTGTCGATCGCCGACGATCCCGATAGGGCCTTTCAGTACACGATCAAGCGCAACACGGTAGCGGTCGTGTCCGACGGCACGGCGGTGCTCGGGCTCGGCGACATCGGCCCGCGCGCGGCGATGCCGGTGATGGAGGGCAAGTGCTGCCTGTTCAAGGAGTTCGCCGAGGTCGACGCCTTTCCGATCTGCCTGGACACGACCGACGCCGACGAGATCGTGCAAACCGTCAAGCTGATCGCGCCGGCCTTCGGCGGCATCAACCTCGAGGACATCTCGGCGCCGCGCTGCTTCGAGATCGAGGAGCGGCTCAAGCAGGAGCTGGACATTCCGGTGTTCCACGACGACCAGCACGGCACCGCCGTCGTCGTGATGGCGGCGCTGCTGAACGCCGTCAAGCTGACCGGCAAGCGGATGGAGGATCTCAACGTGCTGATCATCGGCCTCGGCGCCGCGGGCATCGCCGTGACGAAGATCCTGCTGGCCGGCGGCGTGCGCAAGATCGTCGGCGCCGACTCGCGCGGCGCGCTGCACGTGCAGCGCGAGGACTACCTCGACGGCTCGATGAACGAGGTCAAGCGCTGGTTTGCCGAGTCGACCAACCCCGACTGCCGCGCGGGCACACCGGCCGAGGTGATCGACGGCGAGGATCTGCTGATCGGGCTGTCCGGCGCGCGGGTTATGCCGGCGCAGGCGCTCTCGCGCATGAACGAGGACGCGATGGTCTTCGCGATGGCCAACCCCAACCCGGAGGTCACGCCGGAGGAGGCCGAGCAGTACGTGCGCATCGTCGCCACGGGCCGCTCGGACTACCCCAACCAGATCAACAACGTGCTGTGCTTTCCGGGCATCTTCCGCGGCGCGCTGGACGTGCGTGCGCCGACGATCACCGAGCGCATGAAGATGGCCGCCGCACACGCGATCGCGGCCACGGTCGACGAGTCAGAACTGCGCGAGGACTACATCATCCCGTCGGTGTTCAACCGCGACGTCGCGCCGGCCGTCGCAGCGGCCGTGGCCGACGAGGCGCGAGCCGATGGCACCGCTCGTGCCGGCAACGAGGTCGGCTTCGCGCAGGGCGACACGATGACGCCCAGCTCGGCCGCTTAGGGCGTCCGCCCGCGCGCTTGTGTGAAATGGTAGGCGCGTGACGCGCGTGACCGTGACGGGAGCGACAGGGCTGATCGGCCCGCGCGTGATCGGCGCGCTGCAGGCCGGCGGCGCCGAGGTCAGCGTGCTCTCGCGCGACCGCAAGCGCGCAGCCAAGCGACTGGCCGACGCGGGCCTGCAGCCGGTGCAGGCGTTCACCTGGGACCTGATGAGCGAGCCCGCGCCCACCGAGGCGCTGGAGGGCCGCGACGCGGTCGTGCACCTCGCGGGCGAGAACATCGCCCAACGCTGGAACGACGAGTCAAAGCGGGCGATTCGCGAGACACGTGTGACGGGCACGCGCAACCTGTTGGCCGGACTGGAGCAGACCAGTGCGCGCCCGGCGGCGCTGGTCAGCTCCTCAGGCGTCGGCTACTACGGCGCGCACGGCGAGGAGCCGCTGGACGAGGAGGCGCCCGCCGGCAGCGACTTCCTCGCGCGCATCTGCGTCGACTGGGAGTCGGAGGCGTCGAAGGCCTCGGCGTTGGGCATGCGCGTGGCGATCGTGCGCACGGGCGTCGTGCTGGACAAGCACGGAGGCGCGCTGGAGAAGATGCTGCCGCCGTTTCGATTGGGCGTCGGCGGCTCGGTCGCCGGCGGTCGCCAGTTCATCTCCTGGATCCACCGCGACGACCTCGCCGAGCTGATCGCCACGGCGGCGCGCGACGAGCGCTGGAGCGGCGCGATCAATGCGACCGCGCCCGAGCCGGTCAGCAACCGCGACTTCTCGCGCGCGCTCGGCAGAGCGCTCAAACGGCCAGCCTTGCTGCCCGTGCCGGGTCTCGCCCTGCAAGTGCTCTACGGCGAGATGGCCGAGATCGTCACCGAGGGCGCGCGCGTGGTGCCCGCCAAGGCGCTGGTGCTCGGCTTTCAGTTCGCACACGCCGATCTCGCCGAGGCGCTGTCCTCGGCGATCGCCGGCTAGCCCGACACGACCGCGACGGGCGGTTTTGCGACCTCGCGAGGACGCACGCTGCGGTTGTCGGTCTCGATGATCACGCGGCACGGGCGCCGGCTGAGCAGGTAGGCCGCGGTTGGCCCGATGCGCTGCTCCCCCGCCGGCGCGTGGATGGTCGACCAGTAGATGACGTCCGTGCCGACGCGCTGCGCTTCCTCGACCAGCGACGCGCCCGGATTGCGCGTGCGGATCAGCGCCGTGTGGATCTTGATGCCGGCGCGACGCGCCTGGATGCGCGCGCTCTCGAGCACCGAACGCCCGTGCGCTTCCTCCTGCTCGAGGCCCGCGTCCAGTGACAGCTGGCTGGGCACCACCAGCACGTAGATCGCGTAGACGACGCCCTGCTCGCCGATCAGCTTGGCGGCGTTGTGCAGCACGGTCGCGCTGACGTCGGCGCCGAAGATCGGCACGAGCGCCGTGCGGTAGTCGAACTGCGCGAAGTCCGTCGGGCGCTGCGGGCGCTCGATCTTGTAGGAGCGCAGCGGATCCAAACCCTGGCGGCGGCGATAGAGGAAGTAGCCGCCCATGCCGAGGACCATCCAGGGGATGCCGATCGTGCGCGCCTCGCCGTGCAGCGCGACCACCGCACACCACGCGCCGAACGTGCCCAGCGCGCCGAGCACCGCCGTCAGCGGGATGTCATAGCCGCGCACACGAACGTTCCACGGCATGCGATAGGGGCGCTCCTGGTCGGGGCGCTTGACGCGCAGCGCGATCACCGAGACGTGCGCTGTGGTGAACGACAGCATCGCGCCGAACGAGTAGAGGTTGCCCAGCAGCGTCGTCTGACCGGGCAGGATCAGCAGCCCAGCGAGTATCGAGAAGCACACGATCGTGAACCACGGCGTGCGAAAGCGTGGGTGCAGGTTGCTGAACAGGCTCGGCAGCTGACGGTGCTCGGAGAGCGACCAAGACAGCCGCGAGATGCCGATCAGGCCGGCGTTGGTGGCGATGAACAGGATCGTCGCGGCGAGCACGCCGACGTAGTCCTTGGCCAGCGTCAACACGGTGCCGTGCAGGCCCAGGCGCGTGATGATGCCGAGCACGGGATCGTTTTCGAAGTGGCCGCCGAGCGCCGTCGCGTAGCCGGCGTGTTTGTAGCTTTCGGCCAGCGCTGGGCTGAAGCCGACGCCGTGGTGGATCACCGGCAGCGCCGACAGCGCGACGATGGAGATGCCGGCGTACACGCCGAGCACGGCGATCAGCACGAGGTTGACCGACTTGGGGATGTCGTGGCCGGGGTTCTTGGCCTCCTCGGCCATGTTGGAGACCGTCTCGATACCGGTGTAGGCGACCATCGCGACCGACAGCGCGAAGACCAGTTGCGTCCAGCTCGGCGCCAACCCCAGGTGAACCTGATCGATCAGCAGCGAGGGGTTGAACACGAGCACGAGGCCGAGGCCAACCAGCAACACCTGTGTGCACAGGTCGGCGACGGCGAGCAGCAGGTTCAGCTTCGCCGACTCGCCGAGGCCGCGGATGTTCAGCGCGGCGAGCAGCACGATCGTCACCAGGCCGCCGATGATGTCGCCGGGATTGTGCGTCAGCGCGGGAAAGAACGCACCGAGGTAGTGCGGCACGAAGAACGCCGAGATGGCGATCGTGATGATGTAGTCGAGGCTCAGCGCCCAGCCGGCGAAGAAGGAGACGACGTCGTTGAACGCGTGGCGCGCGAACGACGACGAGCCGCCCGCTTCGGGGAACATCGCCGCACCCTCGGCGTAGGTCTTGGCCGTGAGCACGAACAGCCCGCCGGCGAACATGAAGACCAGCGGCGTGAGGCCGAGCGCGTGCGCGGCGACGAGCCCCAGCGCGTAGTAGATCGAGGAGCCGACGTTTCCGTAGGCCGTCGCGAACAGACCGGGCACACCGACCGAGCGGCGCAGGCCGTGCTCTGAGAGACGTGCCATCCCGAGCCGACGCTAGGCGTGAGCGCATTACGGCCGCATAACGATCGCCCACCGGCGCATGACGATTTCATGACGGTCGCCGTGACGGCGCCGCGTACGTCCCACGCCGGCACGGCGCCGGTGCGATCGCCGTGGCGGTTGCGCCGCCGCGCGGGTCTCAGGCGGGGACCGGCACGCGCTCGCGCGGGCGCGCGGGCGGGTTCTCGGTCTCGATGATCACGCGACAGGGGCGCTTGGAGAGCAGATACACGGCGGTCGGGCCGAGGCGCTGGTCGCCGGTCGAGGCGTGCAGCGTCGACCAGTAGATGACGTCGGCGTTGACGCGCTTCGCTTCTTCGACCAGCGATGCGCCTGGGTTGCGCGTGCGGATCAGCGCCGTGTGGATCTTGATGCCGGCGCGACGCGCCTGGATGCGCGCGCTCTCGAGCACCGAGCGTCCGTGCGCTTCCTCCTCCTCCAGGCCCGCGTCCAGCGACAGCTGGCTGGGCACCGGCAGCACGTAGATCGCGTAGACGACGCCGCGTTCGCCGATCAGCTTGGCGGCGTGTCCGAGCACGCTCGCGCCGATGTCCTTGCCGAAGATCGGCACCAGCGCCGTGCGGTAGTCGAACTCCTCGAAGTCCGGCGGGCGCTCCGGGCGCGGCGACTTGACCGTCGTGCGCAGGTCAAGGCCCTGCTGTTTGCGAAAGCCGATGTACAGCAACATGCCCAGCCCGAGCCAGAACACGCCGGCCGCGGCGACGGCGAGGTGCAGCACGGTGACGACGACGAACGCGAGGCCCGTTCCAAGGATGCCCAGCAGGGCGAACACGGGCAGCGGTCGGCCGGCGATCGTGAGCGTGCCCGGCCCGCGGTAGGGCCGCGGTCGATCGGGCTGCTTGACGCGCAGGACGATCACCGACAGGTGGGCGATCGTGAACGAGAGCATCGCCCCGAAGGCGTACATGTTGCCGAGGAATTCGGCCTGGCCGGGGATGATCGTCAGACAGGCCACGCCGCCGAACAGCAGGATGCCGATCCACGGCGTGGAGAAGCGCGGATGCAGGCGGCTGAGACGGTCGGGCACCTGCCGGTGCAGCCCCATCGAGTAGACCAGCCGCGAGGCGCCGATGATGCCCGCATTGGCCGCGATGAACAGGATCGTCGCGGCGAGCAGGCCGACGTAGATCTCGCCGATCGACTGCAGACCGCCGAGATGCAGGTGCTTGACGATGCCGAGCACTGGGTCGCCGGCGAAGCCGCCCTTGTCCTCGGCGGTGCCCAGCAGCGTCGTGTACTTGCCGTCGGCTCCCTTGTGCACCGGCAGCGCCGAGAGCGCGACCATCGGCAGCGCGGCGTAGATCGCGAACACGGCGAGCACGACGAACTTGATCGCGCGCGGGACCGTCTTGGTCTCGTCGCGCGCCTCCTCGGCCATGTTGGAGATCGTCTCGATGCCCGTATAGGCGATCATGCCGATCGGTATCGCGATCAGGAAGTCTTTCCAGCTGGGCGCGATGCCGAGATGGACGTTGTGAATGAGCACGTCCGGCGAGAGCACGAGCACGATGCCGACGATCACCAGCAGCAGCTGCGTGGCGAGGTCGGTGATCGCCAGCACGATGTTCAACCCGGCGGCCTCTTTGACGCCGACGACGTTGACGACCGAGAGCACCGCGACGACGGCGATCCCGAAGACGATGTCGCCGGGGCTGTGCTGCAGCGCCGGCCAAAACAGGCCACCGAGGTAGTGCGGCACGAAGAACGCCGAGATGGCGATCGTGATCGTGTAGTTGAGCATCTGTGCCCATGCGGCAAAGAACGACCACAGCTCGTTGAAGGCGTGGCGCGCGAAGCTCGAGGACCCGCCCGCCTCCGGATACATCGCCGTGGCCTCGGCGTAGGTGGCGGCGGTCAGATAGAAGATCACGCCGGTGATCAGAAAGACGATCGGCGTGAGACCGAGCGCATAGGAGGCGACGAGGCCGAGCGCGTAGTAGATCGAGGAGCCGACGTTGCCGTATGCGGTCGAGAACAGCGCGCTCGTGCCGAGCACCCGCTTGAGGCCGTGTTGGGACAGGCGTGCCATCAGCGCAGGGTATAGAGCGGCGGATACGCCCATCGCCCCTGCGCGGCGCCAACAGCGCCCGACGCGCGCGCCATCGCGCTGCGCCGCCGAGGCGCGTTTGCTCGCCCTGACTCCGGGTTCACCAGAAGGATTCGCGAATGCAAAATCCCGTGCACTGCAGTCGGCCGGGCAGGAACCCACCGTATGATCCCGACGACCCGGGGCCGCTGGCCGCCGGTCCCCCTGCTATGGACACCTCGCGCCGCGGAAACTACGACTCGGGAGAGGACTTCGTCCTCGAATACGGCGAGCTGCGCTTCACCTTCAACGAGGACGATTTCTCAGAGCGCTGCGAGCAGGCCGCGATCAAGGTCGGCTTCGTCGGCGGTCGCCTCGGCGAGGAGGAGCTCGAAGACCTCGTCAACCTGGCCGTCAACGGCGAGATCTCCGACCCCGCATCGGCGTTGGGCCAGCACGTCAACGACTGCTGGCCGGAGCTCGTCGGCCCGGCCGAGCGATCGCTCGTGCATTGGCTGCGGCGCCTGGTCTTCCGCGGCGCCTGGCTGGACCAGCGCGTCAACGAGGGCGAGCTCAGCGTGGCCTTCGACGAAGCGACCGGCTCGTTCGCCTACGTGCAGCCGACCGACCCGCTGTCGCAGGCCGCCGGCGAACCGATCGAACTGGCGCCCGAGCCCTCCTGGGGTCGCGTCGCCTACAAGCGCTACGCCTGAGCGCGTTTTTCAGAGCGCACGCCTAGGCGTCGCTGGTCAAGCGAGCCAAGGACGCAGGGAGCGTGGCGTACCGATCGACGGGATCGCCGATCGGCCAGCACGCGAGCGACCGAGGACGCAGGCACGCGCCGTGCCAGCGGCGTCTAGGCAGCGCTTGCGCGTGCCTGTGTGATTGCCTTGGCGCCGTCGTCGCCGACCAGCAGCTCCGGCTTCAGCGTGCCGCTGGCGGCCAGGTCGAGGATCGGCTGGCGACCGGTCGAGGTCAGCGCGACGTCGAGTGCGATCACGGTGCTCTCGCCGCCCAGCGGCTGCGAGGCGGTGGCGATCACGGTCAGCGAGCCGCCCTCGCGCAGGTTGCGCGCCGCGGCCAGCGTCTTGCGCGCGGCGTGCGCGCTGAGCGCGTCGAGGCCGTCGATCAGCACGACCGCGTCGGCGCCGCGCGCGGCGACGCGCTTGGCCGCGTCGACGGCTCGCTCGACCGCCTGGCTCTGCGAGTCCGCCGAGGCGGCGAAGCTGAGTGCTGCGACGGGGGCGGGTGAAGCCTGCTGCCATTGGGCTATCTCCTCGGGGCGCGCGCCCGCGAGCACCAGCGAGACCTCCAGCCCCTCGCGGCCGGCCAGCGCGGTGTGCAGGCCGCGCAGCGTCTCGCTCTTGCCGGCGCGCGCAGCGCCGACGATCGTCACGCGCGAGCCGCGGCCGAACGGCGTCAGCCACTCGATCGCCTCGAGCGTCGGGTCCTTGGACTCCAGCGCCAAGCGCTCGCTCGGATAGTCGACCGGCAGGTCGTCGTAGCGCGTGCCGGCGGAAACGGAGTCGGCCGAGTTGCCGTTGATCGTATCGACGCGCACCAGCGACGGGTAGCGCTCGGAACGGCGCGGCGTGCGCGCAGGGCCGCTGACGCGGTCGCCGGACACCAGCTCGCACCGACGCACCTGGGCCGCCGAGATGTACACGTCGGCGTCGGAGGGCTCGGGCGGGTCGATGCGCAGGAAGGCCGAGCCGTTGCCGAGCACCTCGACGACGCCCTCGGCGACGGCGCCCGCATCGTCGTCGCCTCCGCCTGGCTGCTCGTCATCGCGAGAGGAGCGAGTGCGCTCGCGTCGCCCGCCCCTGGCGCGTGCCGGTTTGGCGGGCGCCTCGTCGGCGACCTTCGTGTCCTTGGCGCTGTCGGACTCGTCCTGGTCGTCGTCGGCGTCTGCCGACGCGGCGCGGGCAGCCGAGCCCGAGCGCCGCGAGCGCCCGCCGCGCCGCCGCGGGCGCGACGCGGGGCGCTCGGCCTCCGCGTCGCCGTCGGACGGAGCGTCGTCGGCTGTATCGCTGGCCGCGGGGGCGTCACCGAGGATGCGATCGATCAGATCGGCCTTGCGCAGACGGCGAAATCCGTCGAGTCCGAGCTGATCGGCGATCGCGTGCAGGTCGGCCAGCGGGCTGGCCTCGAGCTCGGAACGGTCGAGAACTGCTGCCATGGGGTCTCCTTCTGTCGGGGTGGGTGGTTGGCGTCCCGCCGCGTTGGACAGCGGTGGGCACCCGAGATGGGTTTCAGCCTAGCGGCTCGGCCGGGCGGGCCGCTCGTGTCGCAATTCCTCGGCGAGCGCGAGATCCCTGCTCGGCGCGCGCTCACCCGAGAGCGCGGCGCGAACCGCCAGGAAGTCCGCCGCGGCGGCGACGTCGTGGACGCGGAAGACATGCGCGCCGGCATCGACGCCGTGCGCCAGCGCCGCGAGCGTGCCGGCCAGGCGATCGCGCGGCGCACGGCCGGTGAGCGCGCCGACGAAGTCCTTGCGCGAGATCGCCATCAGCAGCGGACGGCCGAGCTCGTGCAGGCGCTCGACGTGCGAGAGCAGCTCGACCGTCTGCGCGGGCGTCTTGGCGAAGTCTGGGCCCGGGTCGACGATCAGCTGCTCGGCGGCGACGCCGGCGGCGAGCGCGACGTCGATGCGCTCGCGCAGGAAGGCGAGCACCTCTGTGACGACGTCGTCGTAGAGGTCGGCGTTCTGCACGCGTTCGCGCGGCGCCGCGCGCGTGTGCATCAGCACCAGAGCGGCGCCGGTCTCGGCGCAGACCCGTGCGAGCTCTGCGTCGCGCAGCCCGCTGACGTCGTTGACGATGCTCGCTCCCGCGGAGATCGCCGCGCGTGCGACCTGCGGCTTGTAGGTGTCGACCGAGACGATCGCGCCGAGCTCACCGGCGATGCGCTCGATCAGCGGCACGACGAGCTCGATCTCGTGCTCGGCGGCGACGGCGGGTCGCCCTGTCGTGGCCGACTCGCCGCCGACGTCGACGATGTCCGCGCCGGCGTCGATCAGCTCGCGCGCCAGCTGCAGCTGGGAGTCGAGCGTCGGGCGCCGTCCGCCGTCGCTGAAGGAGTCCGGCGAAGCGTTGACGATGCCCATCAGCCAGGGACGCTCGCCGAGCTCCAGCTCGCGCCCCGCCGCGCGCAACAGCCGGCGCGGGGCGGGCGGGCGCGTCCCAGCGTCCGCGCTCAAGGCGACAGCAGCCCCTCGGCGCGAGCCTCCTCGGCAAAGCGCGCGATCTCCTGCTGCGTGCGCTCAGCATCCCAGCCGAGCTCGCCGGCGAGCACGTCGGCGACGCGCGCAACCGGCCCCGCGTTCGGCTGCGCATCCGCCGACAGCTCGCGCGCGGCCAGCAGACCCAGGCGCGTGCGGCGCAGCAACACGTCGCCGATGCTGCGCGCCTGCTCGTTGCGCGCGGCGAGCGTCACCTCGGCGAGCAGGTCGGGCAGGCCGACGACGATCGGCTGCGCGAGCTCGCCGCGCTCGGCCGCGAGCGCGAGCACCTCATGCGCGGCATGGCCGTAGCGCGACGCGAGCGCCGGATAGGACTCCGCGGGCACGCCCTCGACGGGCGTCAGCTCCTCGACGGCGATCGCCTGCCCAAGCGGGATCTCGCGCGTGCGGCAGGGCGCGTCGCGCGCTTCGCGCTCGACCAGCCGGTCGACGGTCATCTTGGCCATGCGCCGGAAGGTCGTCAGCTTGCCTCCGGTGATCGTGATCATGCCCGAGGACGTCTCATACAGCTCGGCCTTGCGCGAGATGTCGACGGACTTCTTCGGGTCGCCGGTGGAGATCAGCGGGCGCACGCCGGCGAACGCACCGGTCAGGTTCTGCGCCGAGAGCTCGGAGCCGAAGAACTCGTTGGTCGCGCGAAGCAGGTAGTCGACGTCCTCGCCCGATGGCTCGACGTGCTCCAGCGGCCCCTCGTAGTCGTTGTCGGTCGTGCCGATCAGCGTGTGCCCGAGCCACGGCAGCGCGAAGATCGAGCGCCCGGACCCCGCAGGCACGATCGCGCCACCGACGAGTGGCAGGTCGTCGTGGTGCAGCGTGATGTGCGTGCCGCGGCTCGGGCGGATGCGCGGCAGCTCGGCCTCGTCGTGCAGCTCGCGCGGGCGCAGCTCGTCGGCCCATACGCCGGTCGCGTTGACGACGTTGGCCGCATGCACCTCGAACTCCTCACCGCTCTCGCCATCGCGCGCGCGCACGCCGACCGCGCGTCCGTCGTGCTCGAGCAGGCCGCTCACGTCGACGCGATTGGCACACACCGCGCCAAAGCGCTCGGCCTCGCCGAGCACCGTCAGCACCAGCCGCACGTCGTCGGTCTGGCAGTCGTAGAACAGATAGCCGCTGGTCGGCTCGCGCGCGCCGAGCGCCGGCAGCAGCTCCAGCACTTCCTCGCCGGAGATCACGCGATGTCGCTCGGGGCTCCAGGACTCGCCGCCCTCCGGCGTCTGCGCCGGAGGCGCCTGCTCGCCGGCGGTGTCGCGCTCGGCCGCTTTGGCGCGCCGCCCGCGGCGCGAGCGCAGCCGTCCGCCGGCGTCGCGGCGATCGGTCACCGACATCACGTCATAGAGGTTCAGCCCGACGCCCACCAGCCGGTCGGGGCGCGCGCCCTCGAAGGCCGCCACGACGAGCGGCAGCGGGCGCACCAGGTGCGGCGCCAGCGCGACCAGCAGCTGGCGCTCGACGAGCGCCTCGCGCACGAGCCCGAGGTCGAAGTTCTGCAGGTAGCGCAGGCCGCCGTGGACGAGCTTGCTCGAACGGCTGGACGTGCCGGCGGCGTAGTCGGCGCGCTCCAGCAGCGCCACGCTGTAGCCGCGCGAGGCGGCGTCCAGCGCGACGCCCGCGCCCGTGATGCCGCCGCCGACGACGACCACGTCGAACTCCTCTTCGGTCAGCGCCGCTAGAGCCTGGCTGCGCTCGATCACGCGCGCAGTCTCGCAGAGCGCGCGACTAGATCTGGTCGAGCTCGGAGGTGATCTCCGAGACGGCCGACTTGGCGTCGCCGAACAGCATCGCCGTCTTGGGGTCGTAGTACAGCTCGTTTTCGATGCCAGCGAAACCGGGGTTCATCGAGCGCTTGATCACGATCACCGACTGGCTGTCGTTGACTTCGAGAATCGGCATGCCGTAGATCGGCGAGGACGGCGTGTTCTTGGCCGCCGGGTTGGTGACGTCGTTGGCGCCGATCACCAGCGACACGTCGGTGCGCTGGAACTCGGGGTTGGCGTCGTCCATCTCCTTGAGCTGGTCATACGGCACGTCGGCCTCGGCCAGCAGCACGTTCATGTGCCCCGGCATGCGCCCGGCGACGGGATGGATCGCGTAGCTGACCTCGACGCCGCGTTTCTCGAGCTCCTTGGTCAGCTCGCGCACGGCGTGCTGGGCCTGGGCGACGGCCATGCCGTAGCCGGGCACGATCACCACGCGGCTGGCGTAGGCCAGCTGGATCGCCGCGTCGGCGGCGCTGGTGGATTTCACTGTGCCGGCATGCTCGCCGGCGCCTTCGGCGCCCTCCACGGCGCCGCCGCCGCCGAAGCCGCCCGCGACGATCGCCGGGATCGAGCGATTCATCGCGGTGGCCATCAGGTTCGTGAGAATCGTTCCCGACGCGCCGACGATCATGCCGGCGACGATCAGCGCCGTGTTGTCCAGCGCGATGCCGGTGGCCGCCGCCGACAGGCCGGTGAAGGCGTTCAGCAGCGAGATCACGACGGGCATGTCGGCGCCGCCGATCGGCAGCACGACGGCGTTGCCGAGCAGGGCCGAGCAGACCAGCAGTCCGATGAAGATCGCCTCGGAATGCGATCCGGCGGCGATGTCCACGCCGGCGGCCACGGCGAGTATCAGCAGCACGAGGTTGACGATCTGCTGCGCCGAGCCGAAGCTGATCGGACGTCCGGGAATGATTTCCTGGAGCTTTCCGAAGGCGATGTTCGAACCCCAGAAGGACACCGAGCCGACGATCGCCGCGAACAGCGAGAAGACGGTTATGTAGGTCGCTACGCCTGAGAAGCCGTCGGTCAGGCGAAACTCCGACCAGGAGATCAGGAACACCGCGCCGCCGCCGACGCCGTTGAACAGCGCGACCATCTGCGGCATCGCCGTCATCTTCACCTGGCGCGCCGCCGGCACGCCCACGGCGGTGCCCAGCGCGACGCCGAGCACGATCAGCCCCCAGTTGCCCTCGCCCTGGTTCAGCAGCGTGGCGATGACCGCGATGACCATGCCCACCGCCGCGGTGCGATTGCCGCGCACCGCCGTGGTCGGGCCCGACAGCCCGCGCAGGCCCTGTATGAACAGCGCGAAGGCGACGATGTATAGGACGTCGAGGAAGTCCTGTTCCTGCAGGAAGGAGCTGGCGAGGATCATTTGCCGCCGGAGCCCTCTCCCCCGTCGCCGTCTGCGTCCTTCGGCGGCTTGGGCTTGGACTTGAACATCTCCAGCATGCGGTCTGTGACGAGAAAGCCGCCGACGACGTTGATCGTGCCGAAGGCGATCGCGATCACGAGGATGATCTTGTTGAAAGTGCCGTTGCCCGAGGCGCCGACGATCAGCAGCCCGCCGAGCAGCACGATGCCGTGGATCGCGTTGGTGCCGGACATCAGCGGCGTATGCAGCGTGTTGGGCACCTTGGAGATCACGACGAAGCCGATGAAGCCAGCGAGCACGAGGATCGCCAGGTTGGTCGTGAGCGTGCTCGCGAGGATCATTTGTGATCACCTCCGCCGGGCATCCCGCCCGGCGTATCGACGACAACGTCCGACGTCGTATCGGCCGTCGGGCCGGCCGGCGCGCCGGCCTTCTCCACGGCCGCCTTGGCGCCGGCGTTGACGATCTCGCCGTCGCGCACGACGCACGCGCCGGCGACGACCTCATCCTCGAAGTCCAGGGCCAGGCTGCCGTCGTCGCCGATCAGGAGTTCCAGCAGGGCGAGCACGTTGCGCGCGAACAGCTGCAAGATCAAGGCCTCGGGCGCACAGGCGCTGCTGACCGGCAATTGGGGCCCGGACATGAACCTGCTGATCAAGGCCGGCGTCGATGCCGGCGCTGACCTGCGCTACTACACCTTCTATGCGCATCTGGCCGGCGGCCCGACCGCGATCGGCGTCGGCGGCGACAACCGCGTGCTGGCGGTGATGTCGTTCGGCGAAAACGTGGCGCCGGAGATCGGCAACAAGGAGGCCGAGGCGTTCACCAAGGGCTTCCGCGACAAGCACAAGTTCGACTTCTCCGCCGCCGGCTTCCGCACCATCTTCGAGTATCTGCAGGCCGCGGTGAACAAGGCGGGCTCGGTCGATCCGACCAAGATCGCCACCGCGATGGAAGACCTCACGCTGAAGGACTTCCTCGGCTTCGACACCAAGATGCGCAAGGAAGATCACCAGATCATCAGCGAGTACTTCGTCGGCACCTTCAAGAAGGGCGTGAAGTACGACGCCGAAGGCACCGGCCTCGGCTGGGCGACCTCGGCGACCATCCTCGCCAAGGACGTCGACCAGCCCAACACCTGCAAGATGAAGCGTCCAAGCGCCTCCTGACCAACACGATAGTCGCCTGCTTCCCTCCCGGGGAGCAGGCGTCGCGCTTTGCGGTGGTCCGGTGCAATGGAAGTCTTTGTCGTCTCGCTCCTGAACGGCCTCGTCTACGGCATGCTGCTGTTCATGCTGGCGAGCGGGCTCACGCTCATCCTCAGCATGATGGGCGTGCTCAACTTCGCCCATGCCAGCGCCTACATGCTGGGCGCCTATTTCGCCTACACGATCAGCCTCTATATCGGCTTCTGGCCGGCGCTGATCATCGCCCCCCTGCTCTGCGGGCTGGTCGGCGCGGCGATCGAGATGTGGGGGCTGCGGCGCGTCCATCGCAACGGCCACATCGCCGAGCTGCTGTTCACCTTCGGCCTCGCCCTGATCATCGAGAAGGTCGTGCAGATGACCTGGGGCCTGCTGCCGGTGCCGTACCGGGTGCCGGAGCTGCTGGATTTCCCGCTGTTCAGGATCTACGGCACGCAATTCCCGGCCTATCGCGCCTTCATGCTGCTGATCTCGGCGCTGATGTTCGGCGCGATCTGGCTCGGCCTGACCCGCACCCGCATCGGCCTCGTGATCCAGGCGGCGCTGACCCATCCCGACATGGCGTCGGCGCTCGGCCACAACGTGCCGCGCATCTTCACCCTGGTGTTCGCCGCCGGCACGGCGCTGGCCGGGCTCGCCGGCGTGATCGGCGGCAACTATCAGGTCACCGAGCCCGCGATGGCCTTCACCATGGGGCCGATCGTGTTCGTCGTCGTCGTGTTCGGCGGCCTGGGTTCGCTGACCGGCTGCTTCATCGCCTCGATCCTGATGGGGCTGATCCAGACCTTTGCCGTGGTGTTCGACGTCTCGCTGGCCGATCTGCTGGCCAAATTCGGCTTCGTGGTGACCTCGAGCACGCCGTTTGCCGAAGTCCTCACCGTGACGCTGCCCCGGGTCGGCGCGCTGCTGCCGTTCCTGATGCTGGTGCTGATCCTGGTGTTCCGGCCGCGCGGGCTGATGGGGACGCGCGACACATGAACATGCTGCGCCGCCATTGGCCCTGGCTCCTCGCCCTCGTCATCCTGCTCGCGTTCCCGTTCCTGTTCTACGACTGGAGCAAGGGCCGTCATTCCGGCTTCGTGCTGACGCTGATGAGCGAGATCGGCGTGATGGCGATCTTCGCGCTGTCCTACAACATGCTGATGGGCCAGGCCGGCCTGCTGTCGTTCGGCCACGCCGTGCTGCTCGGCCTGGGCGCCTATTGCGCCGCGCATGTCGTCAACTCTGGTCAAGGCCGGCACGATCTGGCTGCCGACCGAACTGGTGCCGCTGGCCGGCGGGCTCGGCGGCATGTTCTTCGGCTATGTGTTCGGCTGGCTGGTGACCAAGCAGCGCGCCACCGCGTTCGCCATGATCACGATGGGGCTCGGCGAGCTGGTCTCGGCCGCGGCGCTGATGTTCATGGGCTTCTTCGGCGGCGAAGGCGGCATCAGCGTCGACCGCGTGATGGACACCAGCCTGGTCGGCGTCAGCTACACCTCGCCCTGGCAGGTCTACTGCCTGGTGCTGGTCTGGGCCTTCATCGCCGCAGCGCTGATGCGGCTGCAGACCCAGACGCCGCTCGGCAGCATGGCCAACGCCACCCGCGACAATTTCGAGCGCGCCCAGTTCGTCGGCTACGACCCGCGCATGGTGCGGCTGCTACAGTTCACGCTGTCCGGGCTTCTTCGCCGGCATCGCCGGCGGGCTGTACGTGCTGATCTACGAGATCGTCACCTTCGACACGGTGTCGGCGGCCAAGTCGGCCAATGCGCTGCTCGCCGTCTATATCGGCGGCGCCGGCGGCTTCTTCGGGCCGATCCTCGGCACCATCGTGGTGGTGCTGCTGCAGAGCGGCGTCAGCCTGCTCAGCAACGCCTGGCTGCTCTATGTCGGCGTGCTCTTCATCGTCATGGTGATGTACGCGCCGGGCGGGCTGATCGGGCTGATCTTCATGCATATGCCGATCTGGCGCGCCGGGCGCCTGCGCGAGTTGCTGCTGCCCTATGCGCGGGCGTTTCCGCCGGCGCTGCTGGTCATGCTCGGCTTCGTGCTGATGGTCGAACTGGCGTCCTTCACCACCATCGGCGCCGCGCAGGGCAAGAAATTCGCGATCGGCGGCAACACTCATCGACACCACGGCGCCGATGCCCTGGGTGGTCGCGCTCGCCGCGCTGGTCCTCGGCGCGCTGTGGCTGCGCCGCGAGGCGCGCGGCTTCCGCGAGCGCTGGGACGCGCTGATGGAAGGCGCCAAGCGGCAGCGTAAGAGCGGTGACGCCAAGATACAGATCGCAAGCGCGCAGGAGGCGATGTCGTGAGCACGGATGTCGCAGCGCGCCCGCCGTCGAACTGCGCGACGTGCGCAAGAATTTCGGGCGCGACCGAAATCATCCGCGGCGTCAACCTCAGCATCCCCCGCGGCGAGCGCCATGCCATCATCGGCCCCAACGGCGCCGGCAAGACCACGCTGTTCAACCTGATCTCGGGGCGCTTTCCGATCACCTCGGGCGCGATCACGGTCAACGGCCAGTCGATCGCCGGACCTCGCGCCGCAGGAGATCAACCGGCTCGGCCTGTCGCGCAGCTTCCAGATCACCTCGATCTTCCCGCGCATGACCGTGTTCGAGAACATCCGCTGCGGCCTGCTGTGGTCGCACGGCTATCGCTATTCGTTCTGGCAGCTGCTGGGCCGGCAGAAGGCGCTGAACGACGCCGCCGACCAATTGCTCGAACGGCTGAAACTCGCCGACCGCCGCAACCTGCAGGCCGGCCTGCTGTCCTACGCCGAGCAGCGCGCGCTCGAGATCGGCATCACCATCGCCGGCGGCGCCGAGATCATCCTGCTCGACGAGCCGACCGCCGGCATGAGCCACAGCGAGACCGACAGCCGCGGTGGCGCTGATCCGCGTCGGTGTCGGAAGGCAAGACGCTGATCATGGTCGAGCACGACATGAGCGTGGTGTTCGGCCTCGCCGACCGCATCACCGTGCTGGTCTATGGCGAGGTGATCGCCTCCGACGCGCCGGCCGCGATCCGCGGCAACGCCGCCGTGCAGGAAGCCTATCTCGGGACGGTGGCGGCATGATGCTCGAGGTCCGCGATCTCCACGCCTTCTACGGCAAGAGCCACATCCTGCAGGGCGTCGACCTCTGCGGTCGACCAGGGCGAGATCGTCAGCCTGCTCGGCCGCAACGGCGTCGGCCGCTCGACCGCCTGCAAGACCATCATGGGGCTGGTGCCGCCGGTCGGCCAGATCGGCTTCAAGGGCCGCGCGATCGCGGGGCTGCGGCCCGACCAGATCGCCCATCTCGGCATCGGCTACGTGCCCGAAGACCGCCAGGTGTTTCCCGGGCTGACGGTGAAGCAGAACCTCGAACTCGGGCTGAAGCGCGCCGGCGTCGTCGGGCGCTGGAAGTTCGAGGATGTCTTCGCGCTGTTTCCCAATCTCGCCGAGCGGCAGGACAATCCGGCCGGCGTGCTGTCGGGCGGCGAGCAGCAGATGCTGACGATGTGCCGCACGCTGATGGGCGACCCCGACCTCGTCATCATCGACGAGCCGACCGAGGGGCTGGCGCCAAAACTGGTCGAACAGGTCGGCCACGCTGCTCGACGAAATCGCCCGCCGCGGCACGGCGATCCTGCTGGTCGAGCAGAAGCTCACCATCGCGCTGAAGATTTCCCGCCGGCTCTACGTCATGGGCCACGGCCGCATCGTGTTCGAGGGCACGCCGGCCGAGCTCGCCGCCAATGCCGGCGTCCGCAAGGAGTGGCTGGAGGTTTGAGCGGGTATGCGACCGCAGGAGATCGCCGCCTGCGCCGATCGAAGCGCCGCTGATTGCGTTGACCGCAGATTTCCCAGGCCCCAGATCGGCGTCTCCCGACGAACTGGGGAGCCGTTGATGTTTGCGCATACCAAATCGATTGTTGCGATTGTTACTACCGGCGCCTTGATTTCCATTGCCATGCGCAGGAATCGGCTGGCCGCAAGGAACTCAAACGGGGCGATTTGACCGGCACGAACATGGAGGTCGTCATCAGCATTTCTGAAACCAAGCCGGGCGAAGCGCTGCGCGGCATGTCCATCATGAGCATCGTGTGAAGGCGCGACGCCGATTGCCGGACGCAAGCAAATCGCCGCTCCATCAACGTTCGCGGTGGCATGCCGGATTCAGATTGGCGACAAGACGTCAGCTTACGTCAGTCGTGACATGGGGCCGCTTACGACGCCGAAGTAGCGAGCAGTCCTGGGCCGCCTGGGCGGTCGCCTGTCCGCGGTCGGCGACGCGCAAGGCGCGGCAAGTGTACTCGGAGCAATGCTTTTGTGGCTGGCGCAGCGAGATCGGCCATAATGGATGGTCGTCCAAGAGATCATCCAAATGCTTCCTCGCAGCGCGCCCTGTTCGATATCCCGCGCGAGATCTGCTACCTGAATGCCGCCTCCTACAGCCCGTTGCCGATCCGGACCCTGGAAGCCGGCCGCGCCGCGGTTGGGCGCAAGGGCACGCCGTGGACGCTCCCGGCCTCGTTTCGCCAACGAGCAGTATGAACGCGCGCGGACGGCCGCCGCCCGGCTGATCAATGCCGAGCCTTCCGATGTCGCGCTGATCCCCTCGATCAGCTACGGCGTCGCGACCGCGGCGAAGCTTTTGACGATTCCCCGCGGCACCCGCGTGATCGTGCTGGAAAGCGATCACTCCTCCCCGGTGCTGGAATGGCACGCGCGGGCCGAGGCGCAGGGTTTCACCGTCGAGACGGTTCGGCAGCCCGGCGACGGCGACTGGACGTCGGCGGTGCTCGCCGCGATCGAACGATCCGGTGCGCCGCCGGTCAGCCTGGCCTCGATCTCATCGGTGCACTGGTCGGACGGCGGGCTGATCGATGTCGACAAGGTTGGCGCGGCGCTGCGGCGGCAAGGCGCGGCCTTCCTGATCGACGCGACGCAAGGCGTCGGCGTGCTGGCGATGGACGTGACGCGCCTCGATCCGGATTTCGTGCTGTTCCCGACCTACAAATGGGTGCTCGGGCCCTACGGCCGCGCGTTTCTCTACGTTGCCAAACGCCATCAGAGCGGCATCCCGCTGGAGCAGACTTCGGCCGGCCGCCGCAACGTGCGCGCCGAGAACGCGGTCTATTTCACCGATCTCGACTACGTCGCCGATGCGCGCCGCTTCGACATGGGCGAGCGCGACTATTTCATCTCGATGGAGATGGCGTCGATCGGCATGGAAATGCTGGCCGAATGGGGCGCATCGGCCGTGGTGCAGCGCATCGCGATGCTGACGGAACGGATCGCGGAAGGCGTGCGCGGCTTCGGCGTCAGCGTGCCCGATGCCCGCTTGCGCGCGCCGCATATTTTGAGCCTTGCGTTCAAGGACGGGATGCCGGCGGGCCTGGTCGAGGGACTGGCCAGCGAAGGCGTCTACGTCGCGCCGCGCCTCGGGCGGATGCGGATCTCGCCGCACGTCTATAACGACGAGGCTGATGCGGATCGGTTTGTTGAGGTGTTGGCGCAGGCGGTTGCGGGGCTGATCCGTAGCGTATGGCAAAGGCGCGCTTGCGAGCGTAGCCAAGCCATCCTATCGTCTCCGCTGCAAGATGATGGGCATTGCTTCGCTTGCGCCTCGCAATGACGGTCGATGCGAGTCTACGACGCCGCCATCTTGCGCGGCTGCTCCGCGCCCGTCATCGCAAAGCCCTCATAGCCCTTGGCCGCGACGTCGTTGCAGATCTGGCGATACGGCCCGACGCCGCCGATATAGGGCATGAAGATCCGCGGCTTGCCGGGGATGTTGGCGCCCATGTACCAGGAATTGGCCTGCGGATAGAGCGTGGTGTAGGCGACCTCGTTGACATGGGCGACCCACTTGTCCTCGGCGTCCTTGTTCGCTTCCATGGTGTCGAGGCCGCGGTCGCGCATGTAGCCGACGCAGTCGGTGATCCAGTCGACATGCTGCTCGATCGAGACGATCATGTTCGATCAGCACCGACGGGCTGCCGGGGCCGGTGATGACGAACAGATTGGGAAAGCCCGCGCTCATCAGGCCGAGATAGGTGCGCGGACCTTCCGCCCATTTCTGGTTCAGCGTCTGCCCGTCGCGGCCGCGAATGTCGATCTTGGCGACCGAGCCGGTCATGGCGTCGAAGCCGGTCGCCAGCACCAGCGCATCGACCTCGTAATCCTTGCCGCCGGTGCGCACGGCGTTGGCCGTGATCTCCTCGATCGGATTGGACTTGATGTCGACCAGCGTCACGTTCGGACGGTTGAAGGTCGCAAAATAATCGGTGTCGATGCAGATGCGCTTGGAGCCGATCGGATGATTGTTCGGCTGCAGCAGTTTTGCGGTCTCGGGATCCTTGACGATCTCGGCGATCTTGTCGCGGACGAAATCGGCGGC
This sequence comes from uncultured Solirubrobacteraceae bacterium, assembly GCA_963793935.1. GTDB lineage: Bacteria > Actinomycetota > Thermoleophilia > Solirubrobacterales > Solirubrobacteraceae > Palsa-744. The sequence continues at coordinate 6,033 of CAWCBZ010000009.1, read as the reverse complement.
GGTGTCGTTGGCGGCCTTGTCGAGCGCGAGGTTGTTGTAGACCGACATGAAGGTGAGGCCGCCGCGGTTCCAGCGCGCCTCGTATTTCGGAGCGGCGCTCGTTGTCGCCGTCATCGAGCGCGCCGCGATCGGGCATCTCGGTATAGATGCCGTTGCGCGCCTCCTCGCGCGCGAAGCGCCTGATTTCCGGATAGTTGGCGCGGAACGCCTGCCGCTCCTCCTCGCGTCAGCGCGGCGTTGCGGGCGGGAATCGAGAAATTCGCGGTGCGCTGGAACACCGTGAGATGGCTCGCCTGTTCGGCGATCACCGGCACCGACTGGATCCCCGACGATCCCGTGCCGATCACGCCGACGCGCTGGCCGGTGAAATCGACCGGCTCATGCGGCCAGTGGCCGGTGTGATAGACCTTGCCCTTGAAGCGATCGAGGCCCTTGATATCGGGCATCCGCGCATTCGACAGGCAGCCGGTGGCGAGCACGACGAATTGCGCCGTCACGGTCTTGCCGTCGGACGAGCGTCACCGACCAGCGGTTGGTGCTCTCGTCGAACTCGGCGCGCTCGACGCGGGTGTTGAACTGGATGTCGCGGCGCAGGTCGAAGCGGTCGGCGACGTGGTTGGCGTATTTCAGAATCTCGGGCTGCGGCGCGTAGCGCTCGCTCCAGTCCCATTCCTGCTGCAGCTCGTCCGAGAACGAATAGGAATACTGCATGCTCTCGACGTCGCAGCGCGCGCCGGGATAGCGGTTCCAGTACCAGGTGCCGCCGACGCCATCGCCCTGCTCATAGACCCGCGCCGAAAACCCCTGCCCGCGCAGCCGGTGCAGCATGTACATGCCGGCAAAGCCCGCGCCGACCACGACGACGTCGTAGGTTTCGGAGGCTTTCGCGGAAGCGGATGGCGAGGCGGACATGGAGCGGCTCCCTTGAAATATTCTCGATTTGCCGAACAGCATTCTCCGCGGGCGCGAAAGCGCAAGAGACAAATCGGCCGCGCCGGGTTGCATATTTTGCGAGCGTGGAATGCGCTAAGACGGGATTACGTGCCGGAAAGCCGCTTGGCATCCCAGCCCCTGATGGGCTAGCGTCGGCCAACACGGCAAATAAAAACCAACAACAAGCGGCGCCAAAGCCGCCGCAGGGAACGGATACGGCCATGAAATCGCCGATCTGCGACATGCTGGGAATCGAATTTCCGCTGCTCGCCTTCAGCCATTGCCGCGACGTGGTGGCGGCCGTCAGCCGCGCCGGCGGTTTTGGCGTGCTCGGCGCGACCGCGCATTCGCCCGAAATCGATCGAGCAGGAGCTGAAATGGATCGACGATCACGTCGACGGCAAGCCCTACGGGCTCGACGTGCTGATCCCGGAAAACATCTCGACCGCGGGCGAAAAGGACGTCACCTGGAAAAGCCTGGAGGCGCGGATCTCGCCGCGCATCGCGACTTCACCCGCAACCTGCTGAAGAAATACGGCATCGAGCTGACGACGACCAATGTCGCCGACAACCAGCCGCAGCCGTTCGACGCGCAGCGCGCGCTGGAAGTGCTCGAGGTCTCGTTCACGCCATCCGATCCGGCTGATCGCGAATGCGCTCGGCGTGCCGCCGAAGGCGATGATCGAGATGGGCAACAAGCACGGCGTGCCGGTCGCGGCGCTGGTCGGCGCCAAGGAACATGCGCTGCGCCAGGTCGCGGCCGGCGTCGATATCCTGGTGGTGCAGGGCACCGAGGCCGGCGGCCATTGCGGCGAAGTCTCGACCATGGTGCTGGTGCCCGAGGTGATCAAGGCGATCAAGCCGATCCGCGACGTGCCGGTGCTGGCCGCGGGCGGCATCATGACCGGGCGCCAGATGGCGGCGTGCATGGCGATGGGCGCGGCCGGCGTCTGGACCGGCTCGGTGTGGCTGGCGACGGTGGAATCCGAGACCACCGAAATCTTCCGCGAGAAGATGATCGCGGCGTCCTCGCGCGACGCCATCCGCTCCAAGGGCCGCACCGGCAAGCCGGCGCGGCAATTGCGCTCGGTCTGGACCGACGCCTGGGACCGCGGGCCCGACAGCCCCGGCGCGCTGCCGATGCCGCTGCAGAGCATCATCAGCCGCGACGCCTTCAACTCGATCGACCGCGCGGCCGCCGCCGGCAACGCGCAGGCGCGCGACCTCGTCAGCTATTTCGTCGGCCAGGGCGTCGGCCTGATCGACAGCGTCAAATCCGCCGGCGCCGTGGTGCAGGAATTCAAGGAAGATTTTGTCGACGCGGTCGAGCACATGAACGCGCTGGTGGCGGAGTGACGCTCTCGCCGTCATTGCGAGCGAAGCGAAGCAATCGCATCTCGCCAGAAGGACAGTATGGATTGCTTCGTCGCTACGCTCCTCGCAATGACGAACATCAACGAACTGCGAACTGTCCAGAAAGCAAAGCAAGAAAAAATGCCAACATCCATCCCCGAAGACCGCATTCCCGTCATCGTCGGCGTCGGCGAAATCGTCGACCGGCCGAAGGACATCGCCGCCGGGCTCGAGCCGCTCGCGCTGCTGGAACAGGCGCTGAAGCGCGCCGAGGCCGACAGCGGCGCAAAACTGCTCGGCGAGATCGGCTCGCTCGACGTCGTCAATTTCCTGAGCTGGCGCTACCGCGATCCGGAAAAGCTGCTCGCCGAGCGGCTCGGCGCCAAGCCGGCGCATTGCTATTACGGCCCGGTCGGCGGCGAGAGCCCGATCCGCTATCTGCACGAGGCCGCGAAACGCATCGCGCGCGGCGAATGCAGCGTGGCCGCGGTGTGCGGCGCCGAGGCGCAATCGACCGCGACCAAGGCCGCAGCGCGCCGGCATCGACCTGCCATGGACGCCGTTCGCCCATGACGTCGAGGAGCCGAAGCGCGGCGCGGCGTTCCAGAAGCCGATGGCGGTGAAGCTCGGCGTGTTCCGCCCGATCACGGTCTATCCGCTCTATGAATCCGCCACCTCGGCGCATTGGGGCCAGACCCCGCGCGAGGCGCTGGCCGAATCCGGACAACTCTGGTCGACCTATTCGGGCGTGGCGTCGGAGAATCCCAATTCGTGGCTGAAGAAGCAGTTTCACGCCGGACGAGATCACGACGCCGACGCCGGACAACCGGCTGATCGCCTGGCCCTACACCAAGCTGATGGTGGCCAATCCCACCGTCAACATGGGCGGCGCGCTCCTGATGACGTCGCTGGCGAAGGCGCGCGCCGCCGGCGTGCCCGAGGACCGCATGATCTATCCGCTTGGGCGGCGCGTCGGCGGAAGAGCCGCGCGACTATCTGGTGCGCGACCAGTTCTTCGAGAGCCATCCGCAGAACGCCGTGCTGAAGGCCGTGATGGATCTGGTCGAAGGCGACGGCAAAAAATTCGACGCGATCGAATTCTACAGCTGCTTTCCCTGCGTGCCGAAGATGGCGCGGCGGACGCTCGGCCTCGGCCCCGACGTGAAGCCGACCGTCACCGGCGGCCTGACCTTCTTCGGCGCGCCGCTCAACACCTACATGACGCATGCGGCCTGCGCGATGGTGCGCAAGCTGCGCGACGGCGGCAAGCTCGGCCTGCTCTACGGCCAGGGCGGCTTCGTCACCAAGCATCACGGCCTGGTGCTGTCGCGGCAGGCGCCGAAGCAGGCGCTGGCGCAGGACACCAGCGTGCAGGCGGAGGCCGACCGCCGCAAGGGCGCGGTGCCGGAGTTCGTCACCGAGGCCTCCGGCAAGGGCAAGGTCGAGAGCTTTACCGTGATCTATGGCGGCAAGGGCGATGTCGAGCACGGCGTGGTGATGATGCGCACGGCGGACGATCGCCGCGCGCTGGCGCGGGTGCCGGCCAGCGACAGCGCGACGCTGGCGCATCTTGCGCAACATGGACCGCACGCCGGTGGGCTCGCTCGGCGACATCGTCACCGCCGATGATGGCGTGCTGGAGTGGCGGGTGGGGTGATCGTATGTCGCGCACGCACCGGGCTTGCCCGTGCGCGCTCGTGACAGGGCTTCGCGGACCGCATCAGACGACGGCTGATCGCAGAGATGGCCCCTGGCGCAACGAGCGCCATGCCCACCCTCTCCCGCACGGTCCGAAGCGCGACCGCCCTACCCCTTCACGTCCTGCTTTTCCGAGGCCGTCGCGGGCTTGGCCTTGGCGCCGGCGCCGACGACGCGGACCGGGTCGCCGTCGGCGATGCCGTCGGGCGGTGCGGTGATGATGCGGTCGTCGGGGGCGACGCCGGAGGCGAGTTCGATCTCCTTGCCGAGATCGCGGGCGATGGTGACCGTCTTGAACAGCACCTTGTCGTCGGGGCCGACGGTCGCGACCCGCAGGCCGTTCTGGTTGAAGATCAGCGCGCTGGCGGGAATATGCAGCGGGACTGGCGTCGCGCTGCAGCGGCAGCCGCACATTGGCGTAGCCGCCCGGCATCAGTTCGCCGGCCGGAATTGTCCAGCGCCAGCTGCATCCGCGTCGTGCCCGAGGCGACATCGACCGACTGCGAGGAGGCTTCCACCGTCGCCGCAAAAGTCGGTTCGGATATTCCGGCATCGTGATCACGGCCTTGGCGCCGATCCTGATCGCGGGCACGTAATTCTGGGGCACGTTGACATAGACGCGCAGCTTGGTGATGTCGGAGACCACGAACATCGCCGGCCCGATGCCGCCGCCGGCATTGATCAGCGCGCCGACGTCGGTGTCGCGCGCGGTGACGACGCCGTCGAACGGCACGGTGATCTTCTTGTAGCCGGCCAGCGCCTCCAGCCGTTCGACATTGGCCTGGCCGGAATTGACCGCGGCCTTCTTGTTGGCGAGGTCGGCGGTGCGCTCGTCGATTTCCTGCATCGAGACGAAGTTCGAGGCCAGCAGCGATCTTGCGCCGCGTCAGCGTCGCTTCCGACAGTCTCGCGCTGGATTGCTGGCTGACCAGATCGGCGCGGGCCTGCAGCAATTGCTGGTCGAGGTCGGGCGCCTCGATCTCGGCGATCACCTGGCCGGCCTTGACCCTGGCGCCGATATCGGCGCTCCAGCTCTTCAGATAGCCGCTGACGCGGGCAAAGATCGGCGCGCGCGAATAGGCTTCCAGCCGGCCCGGCAGGTCGATGGTCGGGTTGAGCGCGCGGCCGTTGGGCGGCGCGACGGCGACCGTCGGAATGGCCTGGTTATCGGTCCATTCCCTGCAGCTTGGAGCCGGAATCCTCGCGAGCCCGGATGCCGGTGGCGACGATCAGCCCCGCCCCGATCAGCGCGACAACCCCGAATATGCCCAATTTCCGGCGCGAGACCGGCGGGCGTTGTTCAGTGGTCATGCGGCTTCTCCGGTGCGGCGTCGGCGATGACGCCCTGTTTCTTGTGTACCATACTGAATACCACGGGAACAAACATCAGGGTGGCGATGGTCGCGAAAATCAGGCCGCCGATCACGGCCCGTCCGAGCGGCGCGTTCTGCTCGCCGCCCTCGCCGAGCCCCAGCGCCATCGGCGCCATGCCGATGATCATCGGCCAGCGCCGTCATCAGCACCGGGCGGAAGCGGACGAAGCCGGCTTCCAGCGCCGCCGCGACGGGATCGCCGAGTTCCTCGTAACGCTCGCGGGCAAAGCTGATGACCAGCACGCTGTTGGCGGTGGCGACGCCCATGCACATGATGGCGCCGGTCAGCGCCGGCACCGACAGCGTCGTCTGCGTCGTGAACAGCATCCAGACGATGCCGGCAAGGGCCGCCGGCAGCGCCGTGATGATCACGAACGGATCGGACCAGGACTGGAAGTTCACCACGATCAGGAAATAGATCAGCACCACGGCGGCGAGCAGCCCGAACAGCAGGCCGGAGAACGCGCTGTTCATGGTCTGCACCTGGCCGAGCAGCACCACCGATGCGCCCTTCGGCACGTCCTTGGCGGTATCCGCCATCGCGACCCGGACGTCGGCGGCGACCGCGCCGAGGTCGCGGCCCTGCGGCGTGGCGTAGATCTGCACCATCGACTGGATGTCGTATTGCGACACCACGGCGCTCGAGGTCGACGCGCTTGACGTCGGCGATGCCGCC
>CAWCBZ010000008.1:0-76050 GCA_963793935.1 uncultured Solirubrobacteraceae bacterium | reverse complement strand
CGCCGGGCGCCTGCGGTGGAGCGCACAGCCGGCGGATCCAGGTCAGTTCGGATTCGCTGCGACGCAGCCCGATCAGCTCGTCATAGACGCTCGACAACCAGGCCAGCAGCAGCAGCATCGCGCCCTCGAGCAGCGCCAGCACGACCAGCACGACGACGATCGCGCCCATGCTGAGGTCGTGCCGACCGACGGCGCGCGAGCCGACCCACAACGCGAGCAGCGGGCAGCCGGTCCACACGTTCACCGTCGCCAGCGCTGTGACGGCGGCCATCGTCGCCCGCTTGAGCACCATCGGCAAAAGCTACCTCGATCGAAGCACGCGCGGACCATTGCCATGGGCTTGTGCTCGCTCACCCGGCCGCGCACCCCTGCGTGCCGACGGCGCCGCCGGCCGCGGCGCGCGCGCTGGCGCCTGCGAGCACGCGTGCGACGGTCGCGTTGGCGACGCCGTAGCCGCCGCGCGGCCTGCCGCCGACGGTCCCGGCGAACACGGTCGTGAGCACCGTTCCGTCGACGCCGACGAGCGGCCCGCCGGAGTTGCCCGGACGCACCAGGCCGCGCAGCGGCGTCAGCAGTCGCCGCACCGGCCCGCGGCCGTAGGCGTCGTCGGTGAGCACGACCTGCGTGCGTCCGATGCGCGCCGCACGCACGTCGAACGGCCCGTTCTGCGGGTAGCCGAGAATCGCGCCGCCGCGCCCGGTCGGTGGCGCGGACGCCAGCGACAGCGTGGGCAGACCGAGCTCGGGCACGCTGAGCACCGCGATGTCGTCGGTCGGATCGAAGGCGACCGGACGCGCGGGCAGGCTCGGCGAGTGGCCGCCGACCTGCACGGTCGTGTCGCTCTCGCCGGCGACCACGTGCGCGTTGGTGACGACCAGATCTGGCGCGCCGACCCAGCCCGAGCCCTCGATGGCCAGGCCGCAGGCGGTGCCGAGAACGCGCACGACGCTGCGCGAAGCGGCTTTCACGCCGGGTGCGCGCGCGATGCGCGACGGCGGCGCGGACACATCCGGCGACGGCCCGGCGATCGACGGCAGCGGGTCCAGGCGCGCGAGCGCGTTGAGGATCGGACCGGACGGCGGCAGCAGCACGTTGAGCTCGCGCAGGATCGCCGATCGCTGGATGTCGGCGCGCAGGTTGTTCTCGTCCGGCGCCTGCGCGACGACCGCCGCGACGATCCACACGACGCCGAGTGCCAGCGCCGCGCCCAGCAGCGCCCCGAGCAGCCCGTCGAGCGCGCCTAGTCCGGGCACGATCAGCGCGCGGCGCACGCGAAAGCCGAGGCCCTCCATGCCCGCGGCGAGGATCGCGCCGGCCAGCAGCGCGCCGACCAGGCCGAATGCCGGCGCATACGGCGAGGCCGAGCCTTCCTGCAGCAGTAGAGGAGCCAGGCGAGTTCCGATGAATGCTCCTATGGCGAACCCGCCGAACGAAAGCACGCCGACGATGAACCCCCGCCGGAAACCGAAACCGGCGAGGATTGCCGCAAACGCGACGATGATCCAGTCGAGCCCCGTCACCCGCCATGTTCTACCGCGCTCTGACTGACGAGCAGACGCTTCGCGTGCGCCGCGCGCGTCCGGTCATCGCGCTGGCCGCCGTGGCCTTCGCGATCGGTGCGATCGTCGGCGCCAACGGAGGGTCCTCGTCGGCCGACTCGCTCGCCGAGCGCTTCGTCGCGGCGTGGTCGCGCAACGACTACGCAGCGATGTACGCAGACGCCGACACGCCTACGCGGCGATCGCTCAACGCCGACGAGTTCGCCGCCGCCTATCACGAAGCCATGCGCACGGCGACTGCCACCAGCCTGCGCGCGGCCGGCAAGCCGCGCGGCGAAGCGGGCGGCGCGGTGCGCGTGCCGGTGATCGTGCACACGCGTCTGTTCGGCACGCTCGCGCTGAACGTGCGTGTGCGCATCGCGAGCGGCGCCGAAGGCGGCGAAGCGATCGCCTGGTCGCGCTCGCTGGCGTTCCCGGGCATGCGGCCGGGCGAGACGCTCAGCCGCCGCACGACGCTGCCCCCGGCGCGCACGCTGCTCGCGCGCGACGGCTCGGTGCTGGCCGAAGGCGAAGCGACACAGGCCGGACCGCGCAGCTCGCCGCTCGGCGAATCGGCGGGCTCGGTGGTCGGCGAAGTCGGTCCGATCCCCAGCTCGCGCCGTGTCGCACTGGAAGTGGAGGGCGTGCCCTCCGACGCCGACGTCGGTACGAGCGGCCTGGAGCGCGCGCTCGACGCAGCGCCTGCGCGGCACGCCCGGCGGCGAGCTGCTGGCCGGGCAGCGAGTGCTCGCATCGGCGGTGCCGCACGCCGCGCACGCCGTGCGCACGACCATCTCGCCGGCCGTGCAGCGCGCGGCCGTGCAGGCGCTCGGCGGGCAGCTCGGCGGCGTCGTCGCGATGGCGCCGAGCGGTCAGATCCTCGCCGTCGCGGGCATCGGCATCGACAGCCTGCAGCCGCCGGGCTCGACGTTCAAGATGATCACGCTCACCGGCGTGCTGCAGGCCACGTGGCCACGCCGCAGCACCGACTTTCCCTACGCCACCCACGCGACGCTCGACGGCGTCAAGCTGAGCAACGCCAACGGCGAGGAATGCGGCGGCTCGCTGGCGCTCGCCTTCGCCGTCTCCTGCAACTCGGTGTTCGCGCCGCTCGGCGTCAAGCTCGGCGCGCCGCGCCTGGTGGCGACGGCCGAACGCTTCGGCTTCAACCACGCTCCGGGCATCCCAGGCGCCGCCGAGAGCACGCTGCCGGCGCGCATCGAGCATCCAGGGCGAACTGGACGTCGGCTCGACGGCGATCGGCCAGGGCCAGGTGCAGGCCAGCGCGCTGCAGATGGCGATCGTGGCGGCCACGATCGCCGACGGCGGCCGCGGCCCGCGACCGACCTTCACGCCCGATCGGCTGCCGCCGGCGGCGACCGTGACGAGCGCCGACGTCGCGCGCACCGTGCGCCGGCTGATGATCGGCGTCGTGCGCGACGGCACCGGCACCTCGGCGGCGATCCCCGGCGTGACCGTCGCCGGCAAGACCGGCACGGCCGAACTGAAGACCGAGTGCTCCGCGGCGCAGAGCGAAAGCAGCCAACCGGGGAATCCGGCGCTCAGGAATCGAGCTCCAGCGGCTGCGTGGGCGCGGACAGCGAAGCCAGCAACACCGACGCCTGGTTCGCGGCCTTCGCGCCCGCGCTGCACCCGCGGATCGTGGTCGGCGTGCTGCTCGTCAAAGACGGCGCCGGCGGCGACACCGCCGCGCCGGTCGCCCGCGAGGTGCTCGAGGCCGGCCTGCAGGCCACCCGCTGAGCCCGCGCGCCGCGCCACGGCGGGACGGACGACCTAGACGTCGAGCTCGGCCGAGGCCGTCTCGGCGGCGTCTTCGCGGATCGACGATCGTGCATCTTCAGCGGCCGGTTGTCGAGCGAGACGACCTGGATCTTGTACAGCAGCAGCGCGCCCTGGGTGGGGCCGTTGGCGGCGATCGAGTCGAGCGATCGGGAGCCGGCTGTTCGGCCGGGACCGTGCCCGCCGCGGTAGGCGAACTGGTTGGTCTGCGCCGGGCACGATCGGGGTGTAGACGTTGCCCTGCGTGTCGCTGATCGTCAGTCGGTGGCCGCGCCGCAGGTGCTCGCCGGAGTTGTTGTAGACCTGCATGAACACGCGCGAACCACTCCTGGCCCGGGTTCGAGCTTGCGCTGCGGCGGGCGTGAGGCCCTGCAGGTAGGCGGCGTCTTCGATCGTTGGCGGGGTTCAGCTCGCGCGAGAGCTGCACCTCGTAGATCGAGCGGACCGACGTTCAGGTACGGGGCGTTGGCGCCCGACTCGCCGGCATAGGTGCCGGTCCTCACCTTCGTGTGGGAGTCCCCGCACGCGCCGAGCGCGACCGCCGAGAGCAGGACGAGCGCGACGAGAGCGTCAGCTTGCGCAGGCGGCTGGATCATGCGACGCGGCAGTCTATCCGGCGGCGACCGTCACGCGCGCTCCCGCGGTCCTCGCCTCGCTCGAGGATCGCGCGCAGCCGGCGCATCGCGCGGCCGTTCTTGCGCTGCATCCAGCCGCGCGCGCCGAGCGCCTCCAGCAGCCGATCGGCGACAGCGTCGCGGGCTCGGTCTCCAGCGTGAAGCGCACGCGCGTGGTGCCCGAGGCGGCCGGCGCGAGCTCGTAGACGCCGAGCGTGCGAATGCGGTTGTTCTTGCCCGTGCGGCCGACCTCGACGATGCGGTGCGGGCGCTCGCACCTCGACGAACGTGGACGTCGCCCCAGCTGAAGCGGTTGCCGGGGGCCTTGACGCGAAAGCGCGCGCCCGCGCCGCGACCGACCGAGTCGATGCGCGTCAGGTGCCAGTCGACCAGATAGTGGTCGGTGAACTCCGCGTGGTTGGCGATGTCCTGCAGGTAGTCGAACACCTGCTCGCGCGGAGCGGACGATGACGATCGAGACGGTCACCGGGTCCACGGCGCCGCCAGTCTAAAGAGCGCTCGGGCGCTGCGGCGCGCCGCTACCCGGATCGAGGCGTGCCGCTAGGCCGCGCGCGCGGTGAGCCGCACGGTGTGGCCGTGCTCGCAGTGGCGCACGAGCTCGGTCGCGACCGGCGTGCTCGCGGCGCAGCGTGCGGCACAGCTCGCAGACGACTTCGCCGCCGTGTCCGTCGTACAGATGCACGTGCTCGCCGATCAGCGGCGTGCGCCCGCAGTCGGCGCAGCGGTCGCGATCGGCCTCCAGCGCGCCCACCCCGCGACGCAGCAGGTGGCGCTCGAGCTGCTCGACGTGCTCTGTCGGGGATGCCATCGCGATGATCGGAGTTCGCCGCCGCGCACGGTCCTCCTGCCGTGCGGCAAACGCTGCAGCCGCGTAGTTTGCCCGCGCCCTGAGCGCGGGTACGAAAGGCAGTGGCGTCCGGGGTGCCCACGGAGTCGAGGCCAACAGATAGGTGCTACGCCTTTTCGGAAAATGCGGCATTTCGGAACTCGCCGTCCAGGACAAGCTTGTTATGATCGCCACGATCTTTCTTCGACGAGGAGCGCCGCGGCGGAGCGCCTGAGCAAGAAGGGAGGAGCAGCATGGATGCTAGTCAAGTACTGGGCACCATGGCGGGCGCCGGCTCGTTCCGCTGTCGCGAGTGCGGATACGTGCTGACGCTGGCCGGCGACGACACGCTGAGCGACTGTCCCGGCTGCGGCGGCAGCGACTTCGTGCGCGCGTCGCTGTTCAGCGGCGATCTGCCGGGCGACGGCGAGCAGACGGCCCGCCATGGAGGCATGCTCTCCGAGCCCGCGCCGGCCGACCGCGACGCGTAGCTGGCCGACACTCGTGAACAGCTCGAGCAGCCCGGCGAGTACCTCGGCTTCGAGGAGGGCGGCGAGCTGCAGACGGTCGCGCTGACGCGCGAGTGGACGCGCATCGGGCGCAGCCTCGCCGCCGACGTGCGCTTCGACGATCCGACCGTCTCGCGCCGCCACGCGCTGATCGTGCGCCAGCCCGACGGCGTGCGCGTGCTCGACGACCGCAGCCTCAACGGCGTGTTCGTCAACGGCGAGCGCATCGAGTGGCAGCGTGCTGGAGGACGGCGACGAGATCGTCGTCGGGCGCTACCGGCTGCAGCTTCCTCAGTCGTCGACGCCCGAGCGAGCGACCGGCTCGGGCCCGCACGCTGCACGGCGCCGGCTGATCGACGCCCCGCACCCGCCCGGCCGTATCGCCCGCCCTCTGGCCGGCGGCGAGTGATCGCGCCGCAGACCGATCGGCGCCGCGCCGGCGCGGCGACGTAATATCGCGCGAATGGCGACACGATCGCCGTGCTCTCGCAGAAGGGCGGCACCGGCAAGACGACGACCGTGCGCACGCTCGACCGACGTGTTCCGGCGCAGCGGGCTGCGCACGCTCGCGGTCGACCTCGACCCGCAGGGCAACCTGTCGGACTACTTCGACGTCGCCGCCCGACGTCGAGCCGACGATCGCCGACGTGCTCGTCCGGCCGCGCCGACGCGGCCGAGGCGATCCACGACGACCTGATCCCCGCCAACCTCACGCTCGCCGAGGCCGAGCTGATGCTGGGCGGCAAGATGGGCCGCGAGCTGACGCTGCGCCGCGCGCTGGCCGAGGTCGCCCGACGACTACGACCTGATCCTGATCGACTGCCCGCCGTCGCTCGGGCTGCTGACGGTCAACGCGCTCGTCGCCGCCGACCACGCGCTGCTCACGGCCGAGGCCCAGTACTTCGCGCTGCAGGGCGTCGAGCAGGCGATGGAGGTGATCGAGCTCGCGCGCGACAGCCTCAACCCCGACCTCGAGCTGCTGGGCGTGCTGCTGAACCTCGCCGACATGCGCACGGTGCACTCGCGCGAGGCGCTCGCCTCGCTGAAGGAGCGCTTCGGCGACCGCGTGTTCGACACCGTCGATCCGCTCCTCGATCGCCTACGCCGAGTCGGCCGAGCGCGCGCGCTCGATCCTCGACCACCGCCCCGACCTCGGCGCCGACTACCTGGACGCTCGCCGGCGAAGTGCTCGGCGCGCCTGGCCGCGGACAGGCGGCCGCGAGCGAGCGCCTGGCGCAGCTGCGCTGAGCCCGGCAGGCGTCGACTAGAGCTCGCCCACGTAGGCGCCCTGCGGCTCGAACGGCGCGCGCAGCAGCGTCGCCCAGCCGTCGATCTCGCCGCGCAGCGCCTCGACGACGGCGCCGGTCTGCTCGTAGAAGCACCACACGAGCACCGTCGGGCCGGCGCCTGAGATCGTCGCGCCGAGCGCGCCGAGCTCGCGCGCGCGCAGCGCAAGCTCGTAGCGAGCGCGGGAACAGCTGCGACGCGGCTGGCTGGTGCAGGCGGTCGTGCAGGCCGCGCGCGACGCAGGTCCCAGTCGCCGCGGGCCAGGCCGAGCGTCAGCAGCGCCGCGTGGGCGACGTTGAACACCGCCTCCTGCAGCGGCACCTCCGCCGGCAGCGCCGCGCGCGCCTCGCTGCGTGCGCACCGCCTGCGCCGGGCACGACCGCCAGCGCCTCCAGGCCCGTCGGCGGCTCGAAGCGCGTCGCCTGACCGTCGGCGCAGATGACGAAGCCGCCGCTGCAGCGCCGCGGCGACGTTGTCGGGGTGACCCTCGAGCTCGCTCGCCGCGCGCCAGCAGGTCGGCGTCCAGCTCGAACAGGTGGTCGGCCGCCATCAGCCCGGCGACGATCGCCGCGGCGCTCGAGCCGAGGCCGCCGGAGAGCGGGATCTCCGAGCGCGATCCTGAACGTGAAGCCGTCCGCGGAGTGCAGTCGCTCGAACGCGCGCACGCAGAGGTTCTCGCGGCCCTCGCGCGATCGGCAGGTCGGTCTCGACCGCGAACTGCCCGTCTCGATCACCTCCAGCTCCAGGTGCAGCGCGACGCGCCGCGGCCAGGCAGTCGAAGCCCGGGCCCGAGGTTGGCCGAGGACGCCGGGCACGCGCACGCACCGGCGGCGCCTACGGATCACCCAGCACCGCTTCCTCGATCGCCGCCGCTCTCGGCGATCGCACTGGATCACGCGCCCGTCGTTGTTGGCGATCGCCGTCTCGGGGTCCTTCAGGCCGCGGCCGGTCAGCACGCAGACGATCTGCTCGGCGCCGCCCGGCGCCGTACTTGAGCAGGCCCGCGACCGACGCCGCCGAGGCCGGCTCGCAGAACATGCCTTCGCGCGAGGCCAGCAGGCGGTAGGCCGTGAGGATCTCCTCGTCGGTGACCACGCGGATCGCGCCGCGCGAGTCGCGTCGCCGCGGCCATCGCGTCCTCCCAGCGCACCGGGTTGCCGATCCGGATCGCGCTGGCGACCGTTTCCGGGTGCTCGATCACCTTGCCCTCGACCAGCGGCGCCGCGCCCTCGGCCTGGAAGCCGAACATCTTCGGCGCCGCGCCCAGCTCGCGAAAGCCGCGCCAGTAGGAGGTGATGTTGCCGGCGTTGCCGACCGGGATGCACAGCGCGTCGAGACCGCCGTCGAGCGCCCTCGTGGATCTCGAAGGCCGCCGTCTTCTGGCCTTCGATGCGGAACTCGTTGACCGAGTTGACGAGCGCGATCGGATGCGTCGCGGTCAGCTCGCGCACGAGCGTCAGCGCCTGGTCGAAGTTGCCGCGCCAGCGAGATCACGCGCGCGCCGTGCACGAGCGTCTGCGCCATCTTGCCCTGCGCGATCTTGCCCTCGGGCACGATCACCGCGCAGGTGATGCCGGCGCGCGCCGCGTAGGCGGCGGCGCTCGCCGCGGTGTTGCCGGTCGAGGCGCAGATCACCGCCTTGGCGCCGTCGCGCACGGCCGCCGAGACCGCGCAGGTCATGCCGCGATCCTTGAACGAGCCGGTCGGGTTGGCGCCCTCGAGCTTCAGCCGCACCGTCGCGCCGACGATCTCGCGAGAGCACCGGCGCGCGCAGCAGCGGCGTCGAGCCCTCCTGCAGGCTGACGAGCTGGTCGCCGGGCTCGAACGGCAGGCGCTCGTGGTAGCGCTCGATCAGCGGCACGTGCGTGCCCGAGAAGGCGGCGCCTTCGACCCGCGGCAGCGGCACGGGCGGCAGCTCTGAGACGGGTGGCGTCTGACTCATCCGAACTCCTCTTCGATCACGCGAATCGTGCGCGGCGTCGGAGCGCACGAAGTCGAACTCGCCGATCGCGCCGATCGCCGCGCGCAGGCGCGACTCGAGCACCGGGTGGGTGACCATCACCAGCCGCGCGTGCTCGCCCATGCCGCGCTGGACGACCGACTTGATCGACACGTCCTGCTCGCCGAGCACCTGCGTCACCGACGCCAGCACGCCCGGCTGGTCGGCCACGTCGAGGTGCAGGTAGAAGGCGCTGGCGACGTCCTCGATCAGCTCGCAGCGCGAGCGGCGGCGCCGGCGGGCGCGCGCCGCCGGTCATCACGCTGACGACGTCGCCGAGCACCGCGCTCGCGGTCTGCCGGCCGCCCGCGCCGGGGCCGGACATCGTGATCTCGGTGATCGTCTCGGACTCGACCGTCACGGCGTTGAACGGCCCGCGAGACCGACGCCAGCGGGTGCCCGGAGTAGAGGAACGTCGGGTGCACGCGCACCGACAGCCCGCCGTCGCGGCGCTCGGCGGTGCCGATCAGCTTCAGCCCGAGGCCGAGCTCGCGCGCGTACTCCAGGTCGTCGCTGTGCAGGTGCTCGATGCCCTCGTAGGGCACGTCGTCGAGGTGCACCGGCGTGCCGAACGCCAGGCGCGCGAGGATCGCCATCTTCGCGGCCGCGTCGCGGCCGGTGACGTCGTCGGTGGGGTCGGCCTCGGCGTAGCCGAGCGCGCTGGGCCTCGGCGAGCGCCTGCGGCGTAGGTCGACCCGCCGCGCCATCTCGCGTGAGGATGAAGTTGGTCGTGCCGTTGACGATCCCGTGGATGCGCTCGATCGGCGTCGCCGACGAGCGACTCCTCGAGCACGCGCACGACCGGCACGGCGCCCGCGACGGCCGCCTCGAAGCGCAGCCGCACGTCGTGCTCGCGCGCCGTCGTCGAACAGCTCCTCGCCGTGCTGGGAGAGCAGCTGCTTGTTGGCGCTGACCACGTGCCTGCCGGCGCGCATCGCCGCCAGCAGGTACTCGCGCGCCGGTTCGATGCCGCCGATCAGCTCGACGATCAGGTCGCGAGCCGGCGAGGATCTCCGTCGAAGTCGCCGCGCGAGCGCGTCAGCACGCCGGTGATCACCGGCCGGCGCCCGTTGAAGCGCTCGATCTCGTCGGCGCGCTCGTCCAGCAGCTCGGCGAAGCGCCGCCGACCGTGCCGTGGCCGAGCAGCCCGACCTGAACGGAGCGAGCACGGCGCGTCCGCCGCCCTGCGCGCTAGTCGACATCGCGCGCGGTCAGATCGTCGAAGGTCTCGCGGCGCACGACCACGCGCGCGTCGCCGTCGCGGCAGAAGATCACCGGCGGGCGCGGCACGCCGTTGTAGTTGTTGGCCATCGCGTAGCCGTAGGCGCCGGTCGCGGGCGTGACGATCACGTCGCCCGGCCGAGGGTCGTCGAGCAGCGCCTCGCGCACGATCACGTCGCCGGACTCGCAGTGCTTGCCGGCGAGCACGGCACGCGCGTCGCGCCGTCGAAGCGGTCGGCGATCGTGCGCCTCGTAGCAGCGCGCCGTAGAGCATCGGGCGCAGGTTGTCGGACATGCCGCCGTCGACCGCCACCCAGCGCGAGACGTTCTGCTTGACGCTCTGCACCGTGTACAGCGTCACCGCCGCGTTGGCGCACAGCGCCCGGCCGGGCTCGATCAGCAGCCGCCGCCGCTCGCCGCACGCCGTGCGCGTGTGCGGCGCGCACGAGCGCGCCGACGTAGTCCTCGATGCGACGGCGGCGCCGGCTGGTCGCGCGGTGTAACGCACGCCGAGGCCGCCGCCGAGATCCCACACCGCGAAGTCGCCCAGCTTGGCGAGCTCGGCGACCTCCGCGCGAAACGGGTCGAGCCCGAGCAGCTGCGAGCCGATGTGCGCGTGCACGCCCTCCAGCGACAGCCCGTCGGCGCGCTGCATGCGCGCGATCGCCTCGCCGGCCTGCTCGATCGAGAAGCCGAACTTCGAGTCGGCCTGGCCGGTGGAGATCTTCTCGTGCGTCTCCCCGCGCACGTCCGGCGTGACGCGGACGAGCACCGGCTGCTCGCCGCCGCGCGCTGAGCCCCCCGCGAGCAGACCCTCGAGCCGGTCGATCTCGTCGAAGTTGTCGAGCACGATCAGCCCAACGCCGCGCTCCAGCGCCATGCGCAGCTCGTCGCTCGGACTTGGCGTTGCCGTGCAGCACGATCCGCTCGGGCGCGAAGCCGGCGCGCAGCGCGAGGTGCAGCTCGCCGCCCGAGGCCACGTCGCACCACAGGCCCTCCTGCGCGAACAGCGCCAGCACGGCGGTGCAGGGGAACGCCTTGGAGGCGAACACGACGTGCAGGTCCTCGTGGCCCGCGCCGCGGCCGGCCGCGACGAACGCGCGCGCCCGCGCGCGCAGATCGTCCTCGGCGACGACGTAGGCCGGCGTGCCGAACTCCCGCGCCAGCTCGATCGTGTCGCAGCCGCCGACCTCCAGGTGGCCGCGCTCGTTCAGGCGGCTGCCGAGCGGGAACACGTCGGCGAAAGTCGTCTGCGTGGCCATGGCGCGGATTATCGCGTGCGATCGCGCCGGCGCACTCGCGCCCGTCGCCGCCGCGGCACTATGCCGGGGCCGGCGCAGCGCCGACACGCCGCCGCGGCGCGCCATCAGCGCCAGCCACACCGCGCCGATCACGCATCAGCCCGATGCTCTCCAGCTGCGGCGTGGTCAGCCCGGCGAAGACCTCGTCGTTGCGCCGGACGAACTCGACGAGCAACCGCTCGAGCCCGCTCAGCGACAGGTACAGCGCGAACACCACGCCCGGACGCACGCGGTCGCGCATCTGCCACAGCCCGTACGCCAGCAGGCACATCGCGACCGTCTCGTAGATCGGCGTCGGCTGCACCCGGACGCCCGGCGGCGTCGGCAGCGTGCCGTGCGGATAGCCCATCGCCCACGGCAGCGTCGACTGGATCCCGTAGTCGCCGTCGCCGGACACCTGGCAGCCGATGCGCCCGATCGCGTAGCCCAGCGCGAGCGCCGTCGCGCACATGTCGAACATGCGCAGTTCGAACACTTTGCGCCAGCGCATCCACCCCACCACGCCGATCGCGCCGCCGATCGCGCCGCCGTACCAGACCAGCCCCGAGCCGGAGAACACGCTGCCGAGCAGGTCGTGCTTGACCGAGTCGTAGTTCTGGATCAGGTAGTAGACGCGCGCGCCGACCACCCCGCCGAGCAGCGCCGCGAAGACGATCTCATAGGCCCAGTCGACCGGCCGGCCGAGCTCGCGCAGCCGGCGCGCGACGACCGCGCCGCAGGCGACGAAGCCGAGCGCGAAGGTCACACCGAACGTCTTGATCGAGATGCCCAGCAGTTCTATTTCGGGCTTCATGGCGGTGGTTGTCCGGACATCGGGTTCCTCGCGCGCACTTTAGGGCAGACGTATGTGCTTCTGCGACAATCTGCGCATGGCCGACAACCGCCGGAGCTTCGGCAAGGACACCGGCCTGCAGGCGCGGATGGTGCTCACGCTGTTCCTGCTCGGGCTGCTCTACGTGGTCTTCGTCGGCGTGCTGTTCGCCGCCGGCGCCGGCGCCGGCTTGATCGTCGTCGTCGCCGTCGTGCTGCTGCTCGGTGCAGCTGTTCGGCTCCGACAAGATCGCGATGGCCGCGATGGGCGCTCAAACAGGTCACGCCCGAGGAAGAGCCCGAGCTGCACGGGATCATCGACCGCCTCTGCGTGCAGGCCGACCTGCCCAAGCCGCGGGTCTGTGTGATCGAGACCGCGATGCCCAACGCGTGCGCGATGGGTCGCTCGCAGAAGTCCGCCACCGTCTGCGCCACGCGCGGCATCCTCGACATGCTCTCGCCGGCCGAGCTCGAAGGCGTCATGGCGCACGAGCTCACGCACGTGATCAACCGCGACGTGATGGTGATGACGCTGGCCAGCTTCTTCGCCTCGCTCGCCTCGATGATCGCTGCAGTTCGCGCTTCTTCTTCGGCGGCGGCTACGGCGGCGAAGAAGAGGAGCGCGAGATCATGCTCGTGATCCTCGTCTCGGTCGTCGTCTACGTCGTCTCCTTCGTGCTGCTGCGCACGCTGTCGCGCTACCGCGAGTTCGCCGCCGACCGCGGCTCGGCGGTGCTCACCGGGCGCCCGAGCGCGCTCGCCTCGGCGCTGATCAAGATCAGCGGCACGATCGAACGCGTGCCCAGCCAGGACCTGCGACGCGTCGAAGGCTCGAGCGCCTTCTTCATCCTCCCGCCGCGCGCCAAGAAGTCGCTGATGAACCTGTTCGCCGACCACCCGCCGCTGGAGCAGCGCCTCGCCGCGCTGGAGCGGCTGGAGTCGCAGCTGCAGGGCGGCCTGAGCACCGCCAGCGCCTAGAGCCTCTAGCCTTGGGCCTGCGCGACATCCTCACCGGGCCGCCACCAGGTCAAGGGGCCCGCGCCCGACCGCCTGTTCGCGATCACCACCGCCTACGTCGACGCTGCAGGCCGAGCACCAGATCGACCCCACGGGCAGCGCCGCGATCGTCTTTCAGGCGCTCGCCACCAGCGAATTCGAATCGACCATCAACGACATGGAAGAAGTCGTCACAGCGACCGGCGGCGACAACGGCACGACGGTCAAGACCGAGGACGACAGCTATGGCTATCGCTGGATGATTCTGCGCAGCCCCGCCGGCGCGCCCAGCGTCGAAGACCTCGCCGTGGGCGTCAACGCCGTCTCCAGCTCGATCGAGACCGCCGGTTTCGGCGAGCGGCTGCTGTGCGCCGTGTTCGGCTTTCACGACGCCAAAGGGCAGCGCATCTACTTCATCTACAACTACAAGCGCGGCTCCTGGTACCCGTTCGTGCCCGCCGCCGGCGACGCGCAGGAGCGCTCGACCGAGCGCGAGCTGCAGCTGAAGGCGCAGGTCGGCTCGGAGATGCCGATCGAGCCGGAGATCGAGCGTTGGTTTCCGCTGTGGGGAATCCCGATTTGAGCGGGTAGGCAGCGACCGGTACGTGAGCACTTTGGCATCCGCCGAATCTGACGGGCAATTCCAGCAGTCGGATGTCTTGAGTAGGCTCGCTGACGTGTACCTCGCGGATCACGAAATCAAGAGTCTTGCCGATCAGCTACAGATCGAAGGGCCGCATCCTGAGCATCCCTTTGAGCCTGAGCGGCAGATTCAGCCATGCTCGATCGATCTTCGAATCTCCAGCGTCTTTTGGAAGCCGAGACGTCGACGCCGCCTTTGGCGACGCCTAATGCCCTGGAGGGAGATTGGGATCGATCTTCGCCGCTCCAGCATCCATGCTCTTGACCCTATCCGCGACTGGAAGAGGTTTGACGTCGCGGAGGGCCAATCTGTGACCATAAAGCCCGGGCACACGATCATGGCGAGGATCTACGAGCGGTTCCAGATGCCCAAGAACTGCGCAGGCAAGATTGAGGGCCGATCAAGCTTCGCTCGTCTGGGCCTCTCCGTGCACTGCACGGGAGACTTTATAAATCCAGGGTGGCAGGGCTTCATGCCCTTGCAGCTATCCAATGTCGGCCCCTATCCGCTTCGCATAGCTCCCTACTTTTCGATCTGCCAACTCATGCTGGTTCCATTGGCGAGTGATCCGGAGCGCAGCTACGGAGATGCCGAACTCAGAAGCAAGTACATAAACGACGAAGGCGGCCCCTCACTCTGGTGGAGGGATGCTCGCGTCGAGCAACTACAAGAACGGCTTGGCCAGGCAAATGCCCACGAGGCGATACAGCAGGAAATCGTCGACCGAGTGCGATTTCAGAGCACGGAAGTTCTCGCGCGTTTTCAGCGAGATGTCGACAGAAAACGTGTTGGCAGAATCGAGAATGCCAACCAAGTTCTCGAAGAGTTTGCTCGTCGAGAGGATCGGCGCCGCCTGCTCGATACCGTGGCCCTCGGACTACCGTTGCTCTTTGCGGGTGGCGTAGTCGCGAGCGTCTTTGCGTCCTTTGAGACTTGGACGATTGTTCTCATCGCTCTAACCGTCGTAAGTCTAGGCTGCGCGTTCGTGGCCTACGAACGACGCGATGACGGATACCTCGGAACGAGCGATCTGAGATCACTTTCGCCGCCGGATGACCCGACATAATGTTGTGCGTGCCAACGCGAGAGGCTCTTTCAGTTTCTCGATCCGTCCCGGAGCCGGGCCTGTACCGACACTTCAAGGGCGGGGAGTATGAGGTTCTTGAAGTTGCACGACACTCGGAGACCGAGGAGTTGCTGGTTGTTTACTGCTCGCTCGACGATCCGACAACGACGTGGGTGAGACCGCTCGACATGTTTGGAGGCGTCGTAGACAGCCCAGACGGGCCTCGTCCGCGGTTCAAGCGCCGCACGAACGGCGTGCTGACGCGTCTCCTGCTTCGCGTGATCAGACTCTCCGACCGACGTAGGAAGCCAGCATTCCCACGGCCGTCTGACAGGGCGTCCCGCCGTTCGCATAAGCGCACATTGAACGTCAAGCCCCACTCATCAATGCAGCCCTAGCGGGCGTCCGCAAGCACACTCCTCGCCGCAAGTATGCGCGGAGGGTGTGCCCGTCAAACAATCAGCCTGCCGCCAAGGGCTAGTCGGGAATCAGACCCTCGCCGGTGAACTCCCGACCGGCCTCGGCGAAGCTCAGGTCAGGCGGCGGCAGGATCAGGTCAGAGCCCTCGAGCTCGTCGTCGCCGACGCGCTCGCCATGGTCGCGCACGAAATCCAGCAGTGCGGCGAAGCTGTCCGCATAAGCATTCTCATCGCCACCCTCGCACGCCGCGACGACGGCGTTGTCGAGCTCGTTCAGCGCCGCCTTCTGATCGTCGGCGAGGCGGTACTGGTCCTCGCCGGAGATGCGCACGATCATGCCTGGCCGCTCCCGCTCGGCGGCGTCGGCGCTGAATCGCCGCCGCCGGAGGCGATCTGCGGCGCGTCGCCGCCCTCGCCCGAGCCCAGTTCGCTCTTCATCTTGGCCAGCTCGTCGTCGACCGCCGGCTGGCTGGAGAGCTGCTTGAGCTGACGGTCGATGTCGTCTTCGCCGGAGCCGAGCTGCGTGATGTCGTCGAACGTGCCGGCCTGCTTCGAGCTCGGACACGGCGTCGGCGCGCGCTTTCATGTTTTCGGTCTTGTCGACCGCTCGCTGCATCGCCAGGCCGACGTCTGCCATCTGCTCGCCCACGCCCGTCGCGGCCTCGGAGATGCGCACCTGCGCCTCGGCGGCCGAGTACTGCGCCTTGATGACCTCCTTCTTGGTGCGGAAGGCCTCGATCTTGGCGCGCAGTTTCTGCTCGGAGTCGGTCAGCTTCTGCTGCTGGGCTTCGAGTTCTGTGACCTGCGTGTCGAGGCCCTGCAGCTCGGTCTGCGCGACGTTCTTGCGCTCCAGCGCCGTGCGCGCGAGCTCCTCGTTGCCCGCGGACAGCGCCTGGCGGGCCTGCGTGTCGAGCTTGACGACGCTCTGCTGCAGCGACT
Organism: uncultured Solirubrobacteraceae bacterium; assembly: GCA_963793935.1. Taxonomy (GTDB): domain Bacteria; phylum Actinomycetota; class Thermoleophilia; order Solirubrobacterales; family Solirubrobacteraceae; genus Palsa-744. The sequence goes on along the minus strand of CAWCBZ010000008.1, from coordinate 60,061 downwards.
TTTCCTGCATCTGCAGGCGCTTCTTGGCCGTGACCACGTCGGCGATGCCCTTCTTGACGTTCTGCAGCTGTTCGACCTGCTTCGAGTAGCTGTAGTCCAGCGTCTCGGCGGGGTCTTCGGCGCGGTCCAGAAGTTTCGAGACCTTCGCCTTCACGACGGTTGACATGCGCCCGGTCAGACCGGCCATCTGATCCTCCTATTGCGTTCTGGAGCGGCCGATCTCAGATCGGCCGGCTTGTCCTTAGCCTAGCCGACCGGCGACCATGCGAAGTCCGCTCAGAGCCCGAGCGGATGGCGCACCGTGTAGCCGCCGTTTTCGGTGCGCAGCGGGCGCCAGCGCGGGCCCTGCTGGTTGGACGGGTCGTCGGCGGCGCTCGTGTCCAGGCGCAGCCCGGCGACGTCCATGTAGGCGTGGCCGGAGTTGCCGAACACGGCGATCCAGCGACCGGCGCCGTGCGAGCCCCAGCCATGAATTCCGAGGAGTCCATCGGCGTCGTCAAGAAGCTGCCGCCGTGGAGCGCGTAGGAGACCGTGCCCGAGCAGTCGTAGCCGGGCGAGACGAACGAGGCGTGACCGCCGCCGAAGATGTAGGGCAGGCCGATGATCTCGTTGCCCGTCCAGATCACCTGCTGGACCGACGCGGGCGCCGACATCGGCGCGGCAGCGAGGCCGTTGACGTAGCGCGCGAGCGAGCCGGGCACGAGCAGCTGCGGCTTCGTGTCGGCGGTCGTCGCGGTCGCGCCGCTCACCGGGCTGCCGCCCGTGGCGCTGGTCAGCTGTTCGGCCGGCGCGGGGCGACGTAGGGAATCACTTCGCCGGTCGCCGTCTTCTGGTAGATCGGGCCTTTGTAGGTCAGCTGCGGGACTTCGACGTGATCGGCGAGAGATGGATCGCCGGCGTGGGCGCCGCGGCGGGCGTCGTCGTCGCCGGAGCCGTCGTGGTGCTCCCGGCCGCCGCGCCGCCGGTGGTGGCGGCGAGGGCCGGGGTGGCCGAGACGGCCAGGAGCGTCAAGCTGCCTAGGAACGTACTGAGGGTTCGCACCCGCAAGTCAACAACCTCTTTCGTCGGCCTCCGGGGTTAGCTGACGGGCTAGCGCTGAAAGAGCCTGCGCTTCTCACGGGAACTCCGTGGGATTCGCCCCAAAACAACTTGGGTCCCCCGGTCTCTGACGTCGGGTCAGGGACTCGGCGTTCTTGGCGCGGCAGACTAGCAGAGTGCAATGACGGTTGCAGCAGCTGTTCGTCGATATGCATCGTTTGCCTGCAAACGCGCAAAATAATCGCCGTAGATACCCAATCGCGGCGAACTCGAACGTCCGCAAACCTGCTCGCAGCCAAGCGCCCGCAAATCGGGGCCTGCGGACGCCCGCGAGCCGTCCGGGCGCTCCGAAGCGACCGCTAGTGTGCCCGGCCATGCGCGCCCCCTCGCTTCGGCTGCTCGCCGCGCTCGCGGCGATCGGCGCGTTGTCCGGCGCCGTGCTCAGCGGCTGTGGCAAGGGCCGCGCGACGGGCGCGTCACACGGCTCGGACAGCTCGAGCGTCGCCGTCACCGCGCACGGCGTCGTCGGCATCTCGACCAAGAACACGACGCGCCTCGGCGGCGCCGCGCCCGCCGACGACGCGGCGGCCGTGGCGCAGGCGGTGTTCCCCGGCTACACCGCCGCCACGCGCCCACAGACAGTCGTGCTCGTCGATCGAACGCGACTGGCCCGCCGCACTGGCGGCCTCGTCGCTGGCGGGCGCGCCGCTGGGCGCGCCGATTCTCTACGCCGACGGCGACTCGCTGCCCGACGCCAGCGGCCGAGCGCTGAACGCGATGCACCCGATCGGAGCGGCGGCCCTCGGTGGCGCGAAGGTGCTGGCGATCGGCGCCTCCGCGGCGCTCCCCGGCAGCCTGCGCACGCGCTCGGTCGCCCTCAGCGGCGAACCGGCGGCCGACGCGGCGGCGATTCTGAAGCAGTTCCAGGCGGCTCATGGCGGGCGCCCGCGCGACGTGATCGTCGTCGCATCGGACGCGCCGCGCGCGCTGCAGATGCCGGCCGCGGCGCTGTCGGCCGAGAGCGGCGCGCCGATCCTGTTCGTGCTCCACGACAGCGTCCCGGCGGCGACGGTCGCCGCGCTGAAGGCGCTGCGCAGCCCGACGATCTACGTGGTCGCGCCGACGACGCTCGGCAAGGCCGCCTACGCCGCGCTGAAGCCGCTCGGCAGCGTCGTGCACGTGACCGGCGCGGCCGGAGCCGAAGAAGCGAGCGGCGCCAACGAGAACAGCGACCCCGTGGACAACGCCATCTCGGTCTCGCGCTTCTCGCACGGCTCGTTCGGCTGGGGCATCCACGAAGCCGGCCACGGGCTCGTGTTCGCCAACGTCGTCGCGGCCGCTCGACGCGCCCGCCGCTGCGCCGCTGGCCGCGCACGGCGACTACGGCCCGCTGCTGCTGCTGAAGGACAGCGCCTCGCTCCCGGCGGCGCTGACGCACTACCTCTCAGACATCGAGCCCGGCTACACCGCGGCCGCTCCGCCGGTGCGCGAGGTCTACAATCACGGCTGGCTGATCGGCGACGAACAGGCGATCTCGGCGCTCGCGCAGGCCGAACTCGACACCGTGCTGGAGATCGCGCCGCGCCAGCCCTCGGCGGCGGAACAGTCCGTCGCCAGCGCCGAATGAAAGCCCGCAGGTGACAGCGAGTTGAGCCAGGCAGAGAATCCGCAGACGGTCAGCAGAGAGCGCGCCGGCGACGTGACGGTCGAGGACGTGCGCCAGCTGATGGGCGCCTCCACGCCGCACTTCGCGCTGCAGTTGCGCGAACGCATCGCCAAACTGATCGCCGGCCTGCCCGACGGCCATCCCGCGCGCATCGAGGGCGAGCGCGAGATCGCGCGCCTGGAGCGCCTCGGCTTCGCCGGTGAGATTCGCGGGCAGACCGGCCCGCCGGGCGAGCACGCGCTGCCGTCGCTCGACGACACGGCAGTCGGCTAGCGCCCGCCCGCGAAGACGCGTTCGCGACGCGCGTCGGCAAAGCGCGCGCGCAGCAGTTTGTAGAGCACCGCGAACAGCGGCAGCGCGAGCGCCAGCGGCGCGATCTTCAGCGCGACCGGCACCGGCGCGACGAACGCCGAGATCAGCAGCAGGCTGCCCGTGTAGACGACCACGGTCGGCAGCAGCGAGAGCATGATCGTGTGCGAGCGATAGCCGCTGCGGTGCTCGCGCAGCGAGAACTCGATCGTGCCGATCAGCACCGCGGCGATGCCGGCAACCAGCGTCGGCACGCCGGCCGAGGAGTCCTTGCTCAGTTTGCTCGCGCCGATCGCCGTGGCGATCGCGCCGATCAGAATCAGCAGCTCGGAGACCGGCACCGGATGCCAGGGCGCCTCGGGGCGCTCGCCGAGCGATTGCGGGTCTTTGAAGCCGCGCTGTGTCGTGCCGCGCGGCGCATCGCGCGTGGCGGCGCGCTTGCTCGTGGCAGCGCGCGCGCTCGGCGCCGGCGCCTGCTCCGCCGCCTCGGCGACCGCGCCGCCGGCCGTCGGTGAACCGTGCGCTGCGACCGCCCCGGCGCGCGGACGATTGCGCTTGCGGGAGCGGCCGCGACGGCCGTTGTTGCGGTTTGCCACGGCGCTCTCGCTACGCGCCGTGGCGCCGGTGTTCGCTGCCGCTCATTTGACGTCGATCGTACCGCCTATGCTGGCCTTTCATGCCCGACACGAGCCCACTGCAAGGCGCTCTCGACGCCGTCGCGCCGGCCTCGGCGACGCCCGACGGCATACCCGAGAGCAGGCTCGCCGGTCCGTTTGCCGTGGGCGAGTACGCGGCGGCGCTGCGCACCAGGCTGCGCTCGTTCACGCGCGTTCAGGTGGTCGGCGAGCTGGTCAACCTGCGGCCCTCGCGCGCTCGCGTGTACTTCGAGCTGCGCGACGCCGGCGGCGCGCTGTCCTGCGCGGCCTGGCGCGACGACTGGGACCGCATCGTCGCGCGCGCCGGCGCGGCGCCGAGCGAGGGCATGCAGGTGGTCGTCGCGGGCGGCTGTGACTACTACCCCGGCAGCGCCACCTCCTCGCCCGGCTTCTCCTTCGCCGTCGCCGACCTGCGCGTGGCCGGCGAGGGCGACCTGCTCGTGCGCATCGACCGCCTGCGCAAGCAGCTCGACGCCGAGGGACTGCTGGCGCCGCAGAAGCTGCTGGCGCTGCCGAGCGTGCCGCGCTCGATCGGCGTGATCACCGCCGAGCAGGGCAAGGCGCGCGACGACGTTCGCGCGGCGCTTGCGCGGCGCGGCTGGGCCGGGCGGCTGGTGTGGGCGTTTGCGCCGGTGCAGGACCGTCACGCCGCGCCGGCGATCGTGCGCGCGCTCGGCGATCTCGCCGCCCTCGCACAGGTCGACGTGGTGATCGTCGCGCGCGGCGGCGGCTCGCTGGCCGACCTGCTGTGCTTCTGCGACGAGACGCTGTGCCGCACGATCGCGCTGCTCAGCGTGCCGGTGATCGCCTCGGTCGGCCACCACACCGACCGCACGCTGCTCGACGACGTCGCCGCCGTCAGCTGCTCGACGCCCACGCACGCCGCTGAGGCCGCCGTCGCCATCGACTGTCGCAGCGCGCGCGAGTTGCAGGCGCAGTCAGCGGCGCGACTGCGCACGCACGCACGCCGCGCGCTGGCCGCGCGCGAGAGCCTTCCACGCGTCGCCGGACGCTTGCGCGATCACGGCCGCCGCGCCGTGCTCGACCGCGCGCGCCTGCTGGCCGGCCTGTCGCGCGCGCCCGCCGCGCATCTGCGGCGCGAGCGCACGCGCCTGCACCAGCAGCTGCGCGAGATTCGTGCCGGCTCGCACAGGCGCCTGCAGGGCGAGCGCGCCGTCAGCCAGCGCAGGGCGCTGGTGCTCAAGCGCAAGGCCGACGCCGCGCAGCTGGACTCCCGTCGGCGTAGGCCGCTGGAGCTGCAGAGGTTGGCGCTGGCGCTGGCCGCGCACGAACCCCAGCGCACGCTCGAGCGCGGCTACGCGCTCGTCGAGTCGCCCGCCGGCGAGCCTCTGAGCAGCAGCGCCCGTGCGCGCGAGGCCGGGCGCGTGCGCCTGCGCTTCGCCGACGGCGCCGTGCCCGCGAGAATCGACGAGACGTGAGCACGAGCGATACAAGCGGCGCCGCCGACGAGCTGCCGCAGGCCCAGCTGTCCTATGAGCAGGCCTCGGCGCGCGTCGAGGAGATCATCCGTCGCCTGGACTCCGGCGAGGCCAGCCTCAACGAGACGCTGCAGCTGGTCAGCGAGGGCAAGCGGCTGATCGAGCTGTGCGCGAGCGAGCTGGGCGCCGTCGGCGACGCGCTGGAGGAGCTGCGCCTGGACGAGCTCGTGGCGCGTCTGGAGAGCGAGGCCGGCGCGGGATGAGCACCTGGGAGCTGCTCGCCGAGCTGCCGCTGCAGGTCGAGCAGTACCAGCTGCAGCCGCTGGTGGCGCAGGTCTCCAGCGACTTCGAGCGCAAGAGCACGGTGATCGAGCTCAGCGGCGCCGGCGAGCGGGGCGTCGGCGAGGACGTCACCTACGACGCCGTCGACCACGAGATCCTGCAGGCCGCCGGCGCGACGCTGCCGCTGGCCGGGCGCTACACGCTGGCCGGCTTCTGCGAGCACCTCGCGGGCCTGTCGCTGTTCGAGCAGCCGCCGCAGCGCGAGGTCTCACAGAACTACCGCACGTGGGCCTATGAGTCCGCGGCGCTGGACCTGGCGCTGCGCCAGGCCGACACGACGCTGCACGAGGCGCTCGGTCGCGAGGCCGAGGCGGTGCGCTTCGTCGTCTCACTGCGCCTCGGCGAGCCGCCGACACTCGATCCGGTCAGCCGGCGCCTGGCGCTGTATCCGGATCTGCGCTTCAAGCTCGACCCGACGAGCTCGTGGGATGAGGCGCTGATCGCGCAACTGCGCGAGACGGGCGCGGTCGACTCGGTCGACTTCAAGGGCCTGTACGTCGGCTCGATCGTCGATCAACCGGCCGATCCGCTGCTGTACGAACGCGTCGTGCGCGCCTTCCCGCAGGCCTGGATCGAGGACCCGAAGCTGACGGCAGAGACCGATGCGATCCTCGCCGAGCACCGCGAGCGCTTCTCCTGGGACGCGCCGATCCACTCGATCGCCGACATCGAGGCGCTGCCATATCCGCCGCGCATGGTCAACATCAAGCCGTCGCGCCTGGGCGGACTGCGCACGCTGCTCGACGCCTATGACTACTGCGCCGCCCGCGGCATCGGCAACTACGGCGGCGGGCAGTTCGAGCTGGGCGTCGGGCGCGAGCAGATCCAGTACCTGGCGTCGCTGTTTCACGCCGACGCGCCCAACGACGTCGCGCCGACCGGCTACAACCTGCCCGACACGGCGGCCGACCTGCCCTCCAGTCCGCTCGCCGCCAGGCCTTCGCCGGCCGGCTTTCGCTGGGGCTGACGCAACTTCCATCGCGCTGTCGCGTTTGCCAGTTCAGAGCGGCTAACCTCGGACGCCGCGCAATCGGGACAGCAAGTCGCCCGCTTGAGAAGGGGAATTGCCTTGGCGACCATCACCGCGCACACGCGTTCTGAGAGCTTTCGCATCAAGCAGCTTGTCGTGCCCGTTGCCGTTGCCGTGCTGACTTGCCTGAGCGTGCTGGCGCCGATCCCGACGAGCACGTTCGCGGCGAAACGCGCACACGCACACCGCGCCTCGACCGGCGGCGCCGGCCCTTCGTCGCCTTCGAGCACTCACACAGCGACGAGCCTGCACGTCACCAACGTGCGCATCACCAGCGTCGCCTGCGTTCCGCGTGCGCGTTGCAGCGCCAACCCCCGTCAGGTGTCCGCGCACGGCACGCTGCTGCTCGCCGGCAAAGGCCTGGTCGCGGGCATGACGGTCGGCTTCCCGCGGCTGCCCGGCGCGCGCATCAACGCGCGCTCGCCGATCTCACATCTGCATCAGACCAACGCCGGCCTGGTTCTCACGGTGCCCAGCAGCGCGCGCTCCGGGCGCATCATGGTGCTGCTCAGCCATGCACGCCACTCGAGCTCCTATGGGCCGATCTACGTCTACCGGCACGCGCTGCACCCGCCGGTCGTCAAGACGCCGACGCCCGCGCCGGCGGCCGTCGGCGCGGTCAGCGGCTCGCCGTTTGACGGCCAGGGCATGTGGATCTGGTACGTCAGCAAGTCCAATGCCGGCAACGTCGCGTCGATCGTCGCGCAGGCGCACGCCGCCGGCGTGACGACGCTGTTCATCAAGAGCTCTGACGGATCGAGCAACTACTGGAGCCAGTTCTCGCCGCAGCTGGTCGCCGAACTGCACGCCAACGGGCTGAAAGCCTGCGCCTGGCAGTACGTCTACGGCACCAACCCAGCGGGCGAGGCCAACCTCGGCGCGCAGGCGGCCGCCAACGGCGCCGACTGCCTGGTGATCGACGCCGAGGCCGAGTACGAGGGTCACTACGCGGCGGCGCAGACCTACATCAACGACCTGCGCGCGCAGGTCGGCGCGAACTACCCCGTGGCGCTGGCCTCCTTCCCTTACGTCTCCTACCACCCGTCGCTGCCCTACTCGGTGTTCCTCGGCCCCAACGGCGCGCAGTACAACGCGCCGCAGATGTACTGGAAGGACATCGGCGTGTCGGTAGACACGGTCTACGCCAACACGTTCATCAACAACCGCATCTACGCGCGCCCGATCTTCCCACTGGGACAGACCTACGGCGGCGTCAGCTCATCCGACGTGCTGCGCTTCCGCGAGGAGGCCGGCCTGTATGGCTCCACCGGCTACTCCTTCTGGGACTGGCAGGAGACGCCCGCCAGCGGGTGGCGTCAGCTCGCCGCGCCACTGGCGTCGCTGGCGTCGAGCGTCACGCCCAACGGCTCCTATCCGGAACTGAGCAAAGGCAGCAAAGGCGACGAGGTGCTGTGGCTGCAGGAGCACCTGGCCAGCGCCTACCCGACGCAGGAAGTGACCGGCCTGTACGGCGCGCAGACGACCGCCAACATCCGCGCCTTTCAGACCGCGCACGCGATTCCCGCCGGCGGCGTCACCGAATCGGCCACTTGGGCGGCGCTGCTGACCCTGCCCCCCGTCGCGGTCAACTGGACGGGAGGCGGGCCGCAAGGCTGAGCCGGGCCGGCGGTGCTCGGTGCGCAGCCGGCCCTCAGTAGTGGCTCAGACGCGCTGAATGAGCGTGCCGGTGCCGAACCCGCCGCCGCAGCACATCGTCACGAAGCCGATCTCCTTGTCGGAGCGCTCGAGCTCGTGCAGCAGCGTCGTGATCAGGCGCGCGCCGGTCGAGCCGAGCGGGTGGCCGAGCGCCATCGCGCCGCCGTTGACGTTCACGCGGTCCATGTCCGGGTTGTGCTCGCGACGCCAGGCCGCGACGACCGGCGCGAACGCCTCGTTGATCTCGAACAGGTCGATGTCGTCGATCGTCATGCCGTTGCGCTCGAGGATCTTGCTCGTCGCCGGGATCGGGCCCTCGAGCATCTTCACCGGGTCACAGCCGACGGTCGTCTGGTCGACGATCCGCGCGCGCGGCGTGAGGCCGAGCTCCTTGGCCTTGTCGGCGGACATCAGCAGCACCGCGGCGGCGCCGTCGGAGATCTGCGACGCGTTGCCCGCGGTGATCTTGCCGTCGGGCTTGAACGCAGGCTTGAGCTGCGACAGCGTCTCGAGGCTCGTGTCCGGCCGGATGCCCTGGTCGGTGACGATACGTGTCGCCGTTGACTGACATCGGGACCATCTCGCGCTCGAAGCGGCCCTCCTCGGTCGCCTGCTGGGCGAGCCGGTGCGAGCGCACCGCGAGCTCGTCGAGCTCGGAGCGGGAGATCTCCCACTGGTCGGCGATCATCTCGGCGCCGAGACCCTGGCCGACGATGTTGTGCTTGGCCATCAGCTCCGGCGTGAACGCGTAGCCGAAGTCCTCCTGCGTCTTCATGCCGGCGGCGAACGGCAGATGGCCCATGTGCTCGACGCCGGCGCCGATCATCGCGTCGTGCACGCCGGCGGCGATCAGCGCCGCGGCGAAGTTGACGGCCTGCTGCGCCGAGCCGCACTGGCGGTCGATCGTCGTGCCGGGCGTCTCGATCGGCAGGCCCTCCTGCAGCCACGCGTTGCGCGCGATGTTGAAGCCCTGCTCGCCGAACTGCTGCACGCAGCCGGCGACGACGTCCTCGACCTCCGCAGGGTCGATGCCCGCGCGCGAGATGACCTCGGTATAGGTCTTTCCCGAACAGCGTGTTCGGGTGCGTGTCCTTGTAGTAGCCCTTCTCCTGGTGCCCGCGGCCGATCGGCGTGCGCACGGCCTCGACGATGACGACCTCGCGGCCCTCTGCTTGCCTCATGTTGGGTCAGCCTCCTACGGAGTGTTACGCGGCGGTTATATGGTGCAGCGCGGGGCGCTCACGACCGGTCGGAGCGCTTGTGGATGGTGCCCGGCCCCTGCAATGCATACTCTACCGCGGTCCGCCATCTATAGATTGACCAGTCAGTCAACCGCGCTCGGGAGGGCGCCTCGCCCTTGAACGAGCAGAGCGACTCGGCGCATCAGCACCCCAACAAACGCCTCGCGGTGGCCGGCAGCGGCGCGATCGCCTGTGGCCTGGCGGCGACGGCCGCCCACCACGGCCCTGTGCTGCTGCTGGCGCGCTCTGACAGCTCGGCCGAGCGCGCGCGTGCGACCGTCGAGAAGACGCTGGCGCGCCTGCACGCTGAGGTCGACCCCGAGCACGTGCAGATCGTCACCGACCCGCAGGCGCTCCAGCCGGCGACGTTCGTCGTCGAGGCGGTGGTCGAGGACCACGACGTCAAGGCCGGCCTGCTGGCCGAGCTCGACGCCCTGCTCGACGCGCGCGCGATCCTCGCGACGACCACCTCGTCGCTGTCGATCGAGGAGCTGGCGCTGGCCAGCGGTCGCCCGCAGCAGTTCCTCGGACTGCACGTGTTCAACCCCGTGACGAAGATGAAGCTCGTCGAGCTGGTGTTCCCCGCGGCGGCCAGCGAGGAGACACGCAGCCGCGCGCTGGCGCTCTGTGAGGCCTTCGAGAAGACGCCCGTCGAGGTGCCCGACATGCCCGGCTTCGTCGTCAACCGGCTGCTCTTCCCGTATCTGTTCAGCGCGGTCGTGCTGCTCGAAGAGACGGGCATGGACGCCGAGAGCGTCGACACCTGCATGCGTCTCGGCGCGGGGCATCCGATGGGGCCGCTGGCGCTGCTGGACCTCGTCGGGCTCGACGTCTCCAAGGCGATCGGCGAGACGATCGGCGCGGCGATACCCGCGCGCATGGAGCAGTTGATCGACGAGCAGGCGCTGGGACGTAAGAGCGGTCGCGGCTTTCACGACTACTGAGCCGCCTGCGCTCGCTCGCTCGCTCGCTCGCCAGCCGCCCCGCTCGGGCGGGACCGGAAGTCCGATCGTGAGAATCCGCTCAGATTTCTTTTAGCTGGCGTTCATGCTGGTGGCGATACTTGATCCAGCGACATCAAAGTCGCACTGCACACCCGCCTCCTCCCAGTGCACTCGTCCGGTCCGCACCCCCCGCGGGCCGGACGTGTTTAACGGCCGCCTCGCGCGAGCGCGCCGGCACGTTCCGGCCGGCGACGCTCAGGCGGCGGAGTCGGGCCGACTCTCGCCGGTCTGCACCGGGCGGCGCTCGCGAATGCGCACCGCCTCGATGCGGTTGTCGCGCACCGACTCGACGCGAATCGAGAAGCCGTTGGCGTTGACCGAGTCGCCGCGCCTGGGCAGGCGACCGAGCTCGGCGAACACGAGGCCGCCGATCGAGTTGTAGGCGTCGGTGTCGACCGGCAGGTGCAGGCCGTAGTCCTCCAGGTCGGTGACGGCGACGTGGCCGCGCACGAACCAGTCGCCGTTGGCGAGCTTGCGCACCTCGCCGCCGGCGGGGTCGGTCTCGTCGGTGATCTCGCCGACGACCTCCTCGATGATGTCCTCGACGGTGACGATCCCGACGACGCGACCGTACTCGTCGACGATCACGGCCATCGACGTGCGCTGGCGCTGCAGGTCGGCCAGCAGGTCGTCCAGCGGCTTGGTCTCGGGCACGATCGGCGCGTCGTGCACGAGCGGCTCGATCGGCGAGTGCGGGCCGTCCTCCATCAGCTGTTGCACGAGCGTGTTGGAGTGCACGATGCCGCGCACGCGATCGCGGTCGTCGTCCTCGGTCACGACCAGGCGCGTGTGCCCGCTGGACACGCACAGGCGCAGCGCGGCCTCGACGTCCTGTGACACGTCGACCGTCACGACGGCCGGAATCGGCGTCATCACCTGGCGCGCCTCCTGCTCGTGCAGGTGAAAGACGCCGGTCAGCATGCCGGCCTCGCCGAGGTCGATGTGCCCGCCGGCGTGCGACTCGGCGATCAGCCGCTTGAGCTCGTCGGGCGAGCCGCCGCGGCGCTCCTCGCTCATGTCCACGCCGAGCAGGCGCAGGATGCGATCGGCCACGCCGGTGAGCACGACGATGAACGGGCGAAACAGCACGGCGAAGGCCTGCAGCGGCCGCGCGACGCGGCGGGCGACCGCCTCGGCGCGATCGATCGCGTAGAACTTCGGCACCATCTCGCCGGCCACCAGCTGCGCGCAGGAGATGATCAAGAAGGCGACGATCGCCGACACGGCAACCGCCGCGCCGTGCGCGAGCGCCGTGCCCGAGCGCGCCTTTGAAGACGTCCGCCAGCGCGGGCTCGCCGAGCGCGCCGATGCCGATCGAGGTCAGCGTGACGCCGATCTGCACCGCGGAGATGTACTCGTTGATGTTCGACAGCTGCGTCAGCGCCAGACGCGCGCTCTTGACGCCTTCGTCGCGCATCTGCTCGAGCACGGTGCGGCGCGAGCGCACGAGCGCGTACTCGGCGATCACGAAGAACGCGTTGATGCCGACCAGCACGGCCGCGAGGATGATCTTCAGCGCATTCACGCGGCGACGAGCACCAACCGGGCGAGCCGACGCCCTGCATCGTGGCGGCGGCCCGCTCTGGGCGGCCGCGCATCAGGCCCATCAGGGCCGCGCTACTTCGGGGAAGTTCTTCGTCGTCGTTCATCGTTTGCCGACCCGCCTAAGGTAGCAAGCGACCGCGTCGGAAACGAGCGTGTTCGGGTCGGGTTTGCGCGCTCAAGACAGCGAGTCAAGCCGTTCGGCGAGCGCGAAGTCGGCCTCGGTCAGCCCGCCCTCGGAGTGCGTCGAGAGCGTCAGTCGCAGCTTGTTCCAGCCGTGCACGAGGATGTCCGGGTGATGGTTGGCGGCCTCGGCGACCTCGGCCACGCGGTCCACCAGCGCGATCGCCGCCGCGAAGTCCGCGAGCTGCAGATCGCGCACGATCGCGTCGCCCTCGCGTCGCCAGGCCGAGCCGTCGAGATGCTGCTCGATCTGCGCGTCGCTGAGCAATGCCATCGCTCGTGCGAGCATACAGTCGTGCGCATCGTCAGCCTGGTTCCTCACGCCACCGAGCTGCTGTTCGCGCTCGGCCTGGGCGACGACGTGGTGGCGGTCACGCACGAGTGCGACTTCCCACCCGAGGCGCTACGGCGCGAGCGCATCACGCGCGACGTGCTGCCCGGCGGGCTGAGCGCGGGCGAGATCGACGCCGCGGTGCGTGAGCGCACGCTGCTGGGCCAAGCGATCTACGAGCTCGATCGAGCGGCGCTGGAGCGCGTCGCGCCCGATCTGATCGTCACGCAGGAGCTCTGCCCGGTCTGTGCCGTCTCCTACGAGGAGGTCGCGCAGATCGCCAAGCAGCTGCCGAGCAAGCCGCGTGTGATCGCGCTCGACCCGAAGACGCTCGGCGAGACGCTCGGCGACGTGCGCACGCTCGCCGAGGCGACCGACCGGCGCGACCGCGGCGTCGAGCTGATCGGCGAGATCGCCGGCCGCGTCGACCGCGTCAGGCTGACGGTGCGCGCGCAGCCACGCGTGCGCGTCGCCGCGCTGGAGTGGTTGGATCCCGTGTACGTGGCCGGGCACTGGACGCCGCAGATGATCGAGCTGGCCGGCGGCGAGGACGTGCTCGGCCTGCCGGGCGAACGCTCGGAGGTGGTCTCCTGGGAGCAGGTCGCGGCAGCGCAGCCGGAGGTCGTCGTGGCGATGCCGTGCGGCTATGACGCCGAGCGCGCGTCGGTGGAGGCGCGATCGTTCGCCGATGAGCTGGCGGCGCTCGGCGCGCAGCGCATCGTCGCGGTGAACGCATCGGCCTACTTCTCGCGGCCGGGCCCACGGCTCATCGACGGGCTGGAGCTGCTCGCACAGATCCTGCACCCCGAGCGCTTTGCCGCAGCGCTCGCGCCGAGCCAGGCGCTGGCAGTCGAGTTGGCCGGCGTCAGCTGAGCTCAGGCAAAACCGCTGCCGGACACGCCCGAGACGGCGATCGAGCCGGCTACGGCCACGGCGCTCAGCACGACGCACGCGAGCAGGCCGAGCGCCTTGTAGCGATCGCCGGCCGCGCGCAGCACGAAGCCCGCCAGCGCTCCGCCGATCAGGCCGCCGACGTGCGCGCCGACGGAGATGTTGGGAATGCTGAAGCTGAGAATCAGGTTGATCACGATCAGCCCGCCGATGCCCGACTCGAGCACGCTGAGGCGCCTAGCGCGCAGCTCGACGACCATCGCGCCCATCAGCCCGAACACGGCCCCCGATGCGCCGAGGCTGGCCCCGCCGGTGGCGATCAGCGCGCCGAACGAGCCGGCCAGCAACGAGGTGAAGTAGACGGCGCCGAAGCGCACCGAGCCGATCGCCGGCTCGAGCATCAGCCCCAGCAGATACAGCAGGTACATGTTGAAGCCGATGTGCAGGATGTTCTCGTGCAGGAAGCCCGATGTGACCAGTCGCCAGTAGTCGTGACTGACATGGATGGCCGCCCGGTACAGCACGCCTTCTTCGATGACTTTGCCGTAGATGCCGCTGCCGAACAGCGAGAACTGACCCTGCTCGGTGAGAAAGGCCACGACGTTGACCGCGATCAGCGCATAGGTGATGCGCGGCAGCGAGGCCATCTCGCGCAGGCGCACGACTTTGGTGCTCTGTTTTGCGCACTCCGGACAGCGCATGCCGACGGGCGTCGTCGTCATGCAGTCGGGGCAGATCGGCCGGCCACAGTTAGAGCAGGAGACCCCCGTCTCGCGCGAGGGATGGCGATAGCAGGTGGCCATTTGCTGGCCAGAGCCTAGCTGGGGGCGCTCAGCGCTCGCCGAACAGCTTGCGCGTCTCGCGCCCGAGGTCCCTGAGCGTGCGCTGCGCCGATGTGCGGTCGAACGCCAGCAGGCGAACGCCGAGCGGGCCGGTCGTCGTCTGGCTGCGCCTGCGCGCGCGCAGCAGCACGAGCGCCGTGCCCGCCGCGCCGCCGGCCACGATCGCCGCCGCCGGGCGAGCCCAGTTGCGCGGATCGCGCATGGCCGACAGCTCCCACGCCTCCAGCTCGTCGGCGGCCAGCTCGGTGATCGTCGTCAGCGTGCCCTCCAGGCGCAGGACGAGGTCCTCGGGTGGCTCGACCGGCGCCAGCGCTTCGCGAAGCAGGCCCTCGAAGTTCGGCAGCGCCTCAGTCATCACCGGCCCCCTTGCGCGGATCGCCGACGAGTTCCTCGAGCTGTTTGATGGCGCGATGGATCAGCACCTTGGTGGCGCCGTCGGAGCGATCCATGGCACGCGCGATCTCGCGGTTGTCCATGCCGAGCGCGAAACGCATGATCAAGGCCTCGCGCCTGTCGTCGGGAAGGCGCTGGACGCCGTCGAGCACGCGGCTGAGCTCGTCGCGCCCCTCCACGAGTTGCTCGGTCGTGTGCAGCGCCGTGAGGTTGCTCGACTCGTCGATCGGCGAGGCCGGCTTGCGCGAGCGGTCGCGGTAGAGGTTGGCGGCGAGGTTGTGCGCGATGCGGATCAGCCACGGGCGCAGCGGGCGGCCGTTTGACTCCCGCTGGGCCCGCTCGAAGTGGCGATATGCCTGCAGGAAGGTCTGCTCGGTCAGATCCTCGGCGTCGTGATGGTCGCCGACGCGGTAGTAGGCGTAGCTGTACACGTCGCGAAGATGCGCGCGATACAGGTCGGAGAACTCCGCGTCGAGCTGCGCCTTTGACTTCTGGCTGGCTGGCTCGGTCACTCATCGCACACCCTATCCCCCGGCCGAGGCTCGTCGTCGACGCTGCCCCGACCAGGAGCGCAGGCGGTCTCAGGCCGCTCGCGATTCCTTCCCACGTGTCCGGTCGCTCGAGCCGGCGCCGACTCGCTCGTGCTCGCGCTCGCTGCCCGAGGACGGGGAGCGCTCGTCACGCGGGCGGCGCGCAGGACTCGCCGCGGACGTCGACAGCGCAGCGCCGGTTTCGGCGCGCTCGCCGCCGAGCCACTCCCATTGCAGGCTCACGCAGGCCCAGATGCGCTCGGTGACACCGGCCGCGATCGCCGGCGACGAGGTGCCGGTCGTGGGAAAGCTCATCGGCCGCCCCACGCGCACGCGCACCTTGCGCGGGCGGATGCGCCAGCCGCGCCGCACGTGCTCTGAGCCGAATACGGCCACGGGCGCCACCGGCACGCCCGTTTCCAGCGCCAGACGACCGATGCCGCGGCGCGGCGAGCGAAGCGGTCCCGAACGCACGCGAGTGCCCTCGGGAAACACGACCACGCAGTCACCGCGCTGCAGGATCGCGCGCGCCGTGTCCATCGCCGCGGCGTCGCCGTGGCCACGATCGACCGGGAAGGCCCCCAGCGCGTTGAGGATCCATGCCTGCCAGCGCTTCTCGAACAGCTCGCGCTTGGCCATGTAGTAGACCGGCCGGCGCACGAGCATGCCGATCACGAACGGGTCGAGAAAGCTGCGGTGGTTGGAAGCCAGCAGCAGCGGGCCCTGCTTGGGCAGGTGGTCGCGACCGATGCGCTGCATGCGCAGGTACACGAGAAACGTGGGCACAAGGATCGAGCGCAGCGTCCAGTAGACGAACGGGTTCACGCCGCGCTGCAGCGAGCGCTCACGGAAGCTGTCGAGTCCGGCGCCGGGCGCGGTGTCCGGGTCGGCGTGCCGGGACGACGCTGTCCGCTCTTTCTGCTGCGACTCCATGCCCCCAATACACCGCGCCAGACAGCGCCGTTACACGCCCTCGCGCGCGGCCGCAAGGCGTGCAGCGCACGGCGCGCTAGCTCGAACCGAGTGCGCCGACGTCGGGCGCCGGATCGAGCGGCCCAGGGGCGCCGACGGCGTCGCGCACGACCCGCTCGAGCGCGCCGCTGGCGCGCATGCGGTTGACCAGATAGTGGCCGCCTTTTCCGAAGCGATACAGCCGCACTCCCTCGACGTCTCGCAGGTGCTCGGCGTGCAGCCGGTCGACTCTGTGGGAGTCGTCGAAGTAGATCTGATAGCGAGTGCCGCGCCGACGAGCGGCCGGCAGCGCAACCGCCAGGTCCGTCCAGGCCGGGTCCAACACTCCCCGGTCGGCCAGCGCCGAGAGCTTGTCCACCCACCTGCGATCGTCCATCGCCTCCATCGCGACAGGATCGATCACGGTCTGGGGCGCGAAGGCCAGCACCGTGTCCGCGCCGAGCAGCGTGCCGAAGGCGAGCGCCGCGTAGCCGCCGGCGGAATTGCCGATCGTCACGATCCTGTCGACGTCGTATGCGCCGATCGTCTCGCCCAGGGCCCGAGCGAGGTCCTCGAGATTCCGCGCACCGGTGCGCGGCGCGCCCCGCTGATACCAGGCTTGGTAGAGATCTCGAACGTACAGGCGTTTGATCGGAAAATCGCCGGTCAGGCCGAGGAACTCGAACTGCGGCACGTCGATGCGGCCGCGCAGGCCACCGAAGGCGATCAGCAGCGTGCGCGAATCGCTCTGCATCTCCTCTTGCACCGGCGACAGGAACAGGCGCCTGACGGAGTCCTTGGGACGCCGCAGCTGCAGGGCGAAGCGGCCGCGAAGCCTATGTTTCGCCATGCGCACATAGCGACCGACGTCAGGCACTGAGATCCCCCAGGGTCCGGTTCGCCCGAACGATACGTGGCGTCATGGCATCGCGCGGACGCGGCGCCTGTTGCGCACCGCTCAGATCGTCAGCGCGGATTCGAGGCTGTTGACCACGGCCGCGTTCACGACCAGGCTCGGTGCGCCAGGCGCGCTGATCGCGCGCACGCGGCTCGCCGGATCGACGGAGTCCACCATCTGCACGGCGGCCTCGCCAGCCGCCGCAAGGATCGCCGACGTGTCGCCGCCGTCTCCTTGTCCCATTACGACGCCGGCGGCGGTCAGGCGACGCCCGCCGACCGTCACGCGGGTGGAGAAGGCCAGGCAGCCTCCCGCCGCGGAGTCCGATCCGGTCTTGCCGGCGTAGCCCTGGGCGATCAGCGGGTTGAAGTTGGCCAGCGTGCCGGCGACCGGCAGCGTGACGCTGGCCATCGAGACGATCTGGCGGAAGACGGTGAAGCGCATCGCGCGTTGGAAGACGCGCAGCTGATCGGCGGCGGTGGAGACTGTGCCTGGATCGAACCCGCTGGGATCGGTGTACGTCGTGTGGCTCATGCCGAGCGCGCGGGCCCTGGCGTTCATCTCGGCGACAAAGCGTGTCTCGCTGCCCGCGACGTCGGCGGCAAGCATCGAGGCGATGTTGTTGGCGGAGGGGATCAGCAGCGCCTGCAGCAGTTGGCGCTCGCTCAGCTGCTCGCCGGCTTGTACTGCGACAATCGACTGGTTGCGGGCGGCATCGTCGGCCGCGGCCCGCGCATCGGTTGCGCTGACGGTGATCGAGAACCCGTCCTGTTCGCCGCTGATCGGGTAGCGCTCGAGGACCAGGTAGGCGGTCATCACCTTGGCCAGGCTCGCGATCGGAGCCGGCTGCTGGTCTGGGCTTGCGGACGGGCGGTCTCTGCCGAGCACGAACGCCGCCTGTCCGCTCTGCGGCCAGCTGACCGCTCGTGGGTCGCTGCGGGTCCTGTCGAGCGCACCACGCTGGTCGCTTGGCGTGCGGCCGTGATCGTTGGGCAGGCGCCCGACTCCCGAGAACGCCAGGTAGGCGAGAAGCAGGACGGCCGCCGTGCCGAGCCACGTGCGGCGGCGCCGTGCGCCGTGCGCGCGGTATCGGGTCGGGCGAGTTGCTGTACGTGCGGGCTTGCCGTAGGCCACGCCGCCAGGCTGAACGGGGCAGCGTTGTCAGCGCGTAAGCGGTTTTGGATACGCCCACGATATGCGCCACCTCGTAGCATCGAATCGTGCGCGTGCTACTCGTCGAGGACGAGCCTCTGATGGCAGACGCGATACGCGATGGCCTGCGCCTGGAGGCGATCGCGACGGACGTCGCCGGTGACGGTGATGCCGCTCTGGAACTGCTGAGCGTCAACGCCTACGACATCGCCGTGCTCGACCGCGACATCCCCGGACCTTCCGGCGATGAGATCGCCAAACGCATCGTCGCGGCCGGCAGCGGCATGCCGATCCTCATGCTCACCGCTGCCGACCGCCTCGATGACAAGACTTCCGGGTTCGAACTCGGCGCCGACGACTACCTCACCAAGCCGTTCGAGCTGGCAGAGCTCGTGCTCCGTCTCAGAGCGCTCGACCGCAGACGGCCCCACAACAGGCCACCCGTGCGTGAGATCGCAGGCCTGCGTCTGGACTCCTTCCGCCGCGAGGTCTACCGCGACGGCCGCTACATCGCGCTGACCCGCAAGCAGTTCGCCGTCCTCGAAGTCCTCGTCGCGGCCGAAGGCGGCGTAGTCAGCGCCGAGGAGCTGCTGGAGCGGGCGTGGGATGAGAACGCCAACCCGTTCACCAACGCCGTGCGCATCACGGTCTCGGGGCTGCGCAAGCGACTGGGCGAACCCGCGATCATCGCCACCGCGCCCGGCGTCGGGTACCGCGTCGACACTCAACCTGACAGCTCGGGTCAGGAACGCGATCTTGAATAGAGCCGCGCCCGGGAGGTTCATCGCACGTCGAATGCTGCGCCTACCTCCACAGACCGTGCGCCTGCGCCTGACCGTGCTCTACAGCGGCCTGTTTTTCCTGTCGGGAGCCGCGCTGCTCGCAATCACCTACATCCTCGTCCGCAGATCCAGTGGCCCCGACCTGGTCGTCGCGGGCGGGAGCCCCACCGGTCCGGCCGGCCCAGCCAGCCTCAAGAAGGCTCTTGCCAACCCGGACGTCGCACACTACGTGCGCCGAACCGCCCAACAGCAATACGCACGCGCGCTGCACCTTCACACCGAAGATCTCCACCAGCTGCTCGTCTGGTCCGCGATCGCGCTGGCGATCATGACCGTCGTCTCGATCGCACTCGGCTGGCTCGTCGCGGGACGCGTCCTGCGCCCGGTGCGCGAGATGACGGCGACCACCCGGCAGATCTCCGAGCGCAACCTGCACGAGCGCCTTGCGCTGTCGGGGCCCCGCGACGAGCTGAAGGATCTCGCCGACACCATCGACGGCCTGCTCGCGCGGCTCCAGGCACACGTCGCCGAGCAGCAGCGGTTCGCCACCAACGCCTCGCACGAGCTGCGCACACCGCTCGCGATCACACAATCACTGCTCGACGTGGCGCGCAGCGATCCGAGCCGCGATGACGGCGAACTCGTCGAGCGCCTGCATGCGGTCAACACCCGGGCGATCGACCTCACCGAGGCGCTTCTCCTGCTCAGCCGCGCCGACCAGCGCTCCCTGACCGGAGAAGCCGTCGACCTATCCCTGCTGGCCGAAGAAGCGACCGAAACGCTGCTGCCACTCGCAGAAAGGCTCGGTGTCACCATCGAGACTTCCGTCGAGATGACGCCAACCCGCGGCTCGCGTGCCCTGCTGCTGCAGTTGAGCGCGAACCTCGTTCACAACGCGATCGTCCACAACCTGCCTGACCGCGGCAGCGTCTGGCTCTCGACCCGCACGCTCCCCGACGCCGTGGAGCTCACCGTCGAGAACACCGGCGAGACGCTCACGTCGCAGATGGTCTCAACGCTTGCCGAGCCATTTCTCCGCGGCGACGAACGTGTCCGCGCCGACCACGCGGGCGTCGGGCTCGGGCTGGCAATCGTCAAGAGCATCGCCCGAGCGCACGACGGCACCCTGACTCTGGCCCCTCGGGCCGGCGGCGGCCTGCGCGTCACGGTGCGAATGCCGGCTGCGGCGCCGCCTCGATGATCTGAGCGAGCCTGGAACCCGGCGACCCGCCGGACGGTGTCGTCCCCCACGACCGGGCCATATCGCCGGCGTATGTAAAAACGCATACGCGCCGGCAACGTCGCGGCGCCTTCAATGGCGGAATGAGCTGCAGCACGCCAGCACGAGGCTGTTAGCGCAACCCCCGACATATGGAGTGAGCATGAGTAGAAAACTGCGGTCCGTGGCCGCCCTTGCGCTGGTCGCCCTGCCCGGCCTGATCGGCGCGGGCTGTGGTTCGAGCGCATCCTCTGAGACCGGCGCCGCCAACAGCACAGGCAACGCCACCGGCGCAAACGGCAGCGCCAGCGGTCAGGAAAAGGCGGTGAAGTTCGCCGAGTGCATGCGCGCGAACGGTGTCCCCCATTTCCCCGACCCGAGCGCCAAGGGCGATTTCAACTTCGGGGTCGACGTGAGCAAGGCGGTGTTCGGGAAGGCGGTCAACGCCTGTAAGGCCCTCGAGCCACCGGGAGCGTTGAGCGCAAAGCGGACTGCCAAGCAGCAGTCGGCGAGTCTGAGGTTCGCCGAGTGCGTTCGCGAACACGGCGTGAAGGACTTTCCAGACCCTGCCAACGGTCAGCCCTTGATCGACACGACCGAGATCCCGTCGTCCAACAAGCCCGGTGGCATGACCATTCTCAATGCTGCAACACACAAGTGCGGCGGCATCCTTGAATTGTCAGCGGGGGGTCAGGGGTGACACGGAGGAGGTGGGCGCTGGTCGCAGCGACTGCCGTGGTCGCGGGGGTCTGTGGCGTGGTCGTGTTCGCAGCTGCGGATCATCCAGCCGCGCGCGCCCGGGCGCCAGTGGCAAACACCGAAAAGGTGGAGCTGGGTGAACTCTCTGCACTGGTCTCCGGTGCGGGGACGCTGACCTATCGGGCGCGGTCGGACGGCTCGCCCTACGCCGTCATCAACCACGCCGCCGGCGTGTACACCCAGCTGCCCGAAGCTGGGGACAAGGTCGCTTGCGGCGGCGTGCTCTATCGGGTGGACGACAGGCCGGTGCTGCTGCTCTGCGGCGCGGTGCCGGCCTACCGTTCCCTGCACGTGGGCCTCGAAGGCCCCGACGTGCGCCAGCTCAACCGCGACCTGCATCGGCTTGGCTACGACACCGACGCGCATCTGCGCATCGACCCCGGCGACGACGCGTTCACGTCCAATACCGAGCAGGCGCTCAAGGCGCTCCAGCGCAGGAAGGGCGTTGGCGTGACCGGCGAGCTCACGACCGAGGACGCGGTCTTCCTGCCCGAAGCGGTCCGCATCGCCAGAGTGATCGGTCAGCTCGGTGGATCGGCTCAGCCAGGGGCTCCGGCGCTGAGTGCCACATCGGACAAGCTGTACGTTCGTGTGGACCTCGAAGCGTCGCAGCAGGGCGAGGTCAAGAAGGGCGACCGGGCGCAGATCACGTTGCCGGGCAACACAGTCGTTACGGGGCGGGTAACCGGCTTCGGACAAGTCGCCCAGGCTGAACAGGGAAGTCAGCCGACCGCCGCGACCATCCCGACGTTCATCGAACTCGACCAACCGGCCAAAGCGGGAGGGCTCGACCAGGCCCCGGTTGAAGTCGACATCACCACCAAGGGCGTAGACGACGCCCTGAGCGTCCCTGTCACCGCGCTCGTCGGGAAGTCCGGCGGCGGGTTCGCCGTCGAGGTCGTGCGTGGTGGCGGGCGACGTGAGCTCGTCGCCGTGAAGCTTGGCCTGTTCGACAGCGGAGGCGGGCGAGTCCAGGTCGAAGGCGATCTCCGCGAAGGAGATTCAGTCGTGGTGCCGTCGATATGAGCGACGCAGTATTGGAGCTGGAGGGGGTCACAAAGGTCTACGGCGAGGAGCCGCCGGTGTTCGCCTTGCGCGGCGTGTCCTTCTCGGTCGGGCGGGGCGAGCTGGTGGCCATCGTGGGGCCGTCCGGGTCTGGCAAGTCGACGCTTCTGCATGTCATCGGCACGCTGGAGCGACCGAGCGATGGCGTGGTCCGGATCGACGGGATCGACGCGGCCGGTCTGAGCGACAGCGAGCTGTCGCGACTGCGCGCCCGTGAGATCGGCTTCGTCTTTCAGCAGTTCTTCCTGGCCGAGCACACCACGGTGCGCGAGAACGTCGCCGACGGGATGCTCTACGCCGGCGCCCCCGCCGCCGAGCGATACGCGCGCGCTGATGAGGCGCTCGAACGCGTCGGCCTGTCGCATCGCGCGACGTTCAAGCCGACCAAGCTCTCCGGAGGCGAGCGCCAGCGGGTCGCAATCGCCCGGGCGCTCGCCGGGCATCCGGCGATCGTCCTGGCCGACGAGCCGACCGGCAACCTCGACAGCGTGACTGGCGCATCGATCATGCAGCTGATCTGCCAGCTCAACGCCGCCGGCGCCACGATCCTCATGATCACGCACGACGCGGGCCTGGCCGACCAACTGCCGCGTCAGATCCGGATGCTGGATGGCCAGGTGATCTCCGACACCGCGGTTGACCGCAGCGCCTCGGCAGCGCCCGTTGCGAGCGAGATTCAGACGTGATTGGTGACGCGGGGCGCTTGCGCACGAATGATGCGCTGCGGGTGACTAGCATTGGCCTGCGCGCCCGGCCGCTGCGCGCCGCGCTTTCGGCGCTCGGCATCGCGATCGGCACAGCGGCGATCGTGGCGGTCCTCGGGCTGTCGTCCTCGTCGCAAGCCGGGTTGCTCGCCGAGATCGACCGGCTCGGCACGAACATGCTGACCGTAGAAGCCGGACAGAGCCTCACCGGACAGGAGGCGCAGCTGCCGCGCGAGGCGCCCGGGCGGATCGCCCTCCTGCACCACGTCGAACAGGTGGCGCACAGCGCGCTGATCAAGGGCGAGAACGTCTATCGCAGCCGGCTGATCCCCATAACCAACACCGGCGGACTGCAGGTGCGCGCGACCAGCCTGAACCTGCTCTCCGTCGTCAACACCGGCCTCGCGCGCGGCGCTTGGCTCAACTCGGCGACCGCCCGCGAACCGGTCACTGTGCTCGGTGCGGTCGCCGCGCAGCGGTTGGGCGTCGACCGGACTTTCTCCGACCAGCGGGTCTGGCTGGCAAACCAGTGGTTCACCGTCGTGGGCGTACTGGAATCGTCGCCGCTGGAGCCCGAAATCGACAACAGCGCCCTGATCGGATACTCGGCTGCCCAGAGGTACCTCGGCTACGTCAGCCTGGTCGGGGGCGAGCGGGGAGCCGGCCCCCCAACCTCGATCTACGTGCGCGCCGACACCGACCATGTCGCCGCAGTGCAGGCGCTGCTCGCGCCGACCGCCAACCCCGCGGCGCCCGACGAGGTCAACGTCAGCCAGCCCTCCGACGCGCTCACCGCACGTGCCGCCGCTGCCGGAGCGTTCGACAGCCTGTTTCTCGGCCTCGGCGTCGTGGCGCTGATCGTCGGGGCCGTCGGGGTCGCCAACATCATGATCATCTCCGTGCTGGAACGCCGCTCGGAGATCGGCCTGCGCCGCGCGCTGGGCGCCACCAGGCAGCAGATCCGCACACAGTTCCTCGGCGAGTCGATCCTGCTCGCAGCCATCGGCGGCGTCGTCGGTGTGCTCGCCGGAGCTATCGCAACGGTCGTCTACGCGAGCACGAAGCACTGGGCGATCGTCATCCCCGTCGAAGCCTGGTCGGGCGGCATCGCCTCCGCCGTCATGATCGGCGCTCTCGCCGGCCTGCTGCCGGCCATCCGAGCCTCTCGGCTGCCGCCCACCGTTGCACTGCGGACGGCATGAGCGACGAAATCTTCGGCCCCCAAGCCAGAGCTCCTCGCAGCTTCGAGGCGTGGGTTCTCCCGTCCGTGCCTCTACGCTGGTGCGATGGTCGTAAACGCGCCTAAGCGTGCTTTTGATCCAACCGCGTTCGAGGCTTTTCGTTTCATGTCGCACAGCCTTGACGACGCGGGCCGCATAGCGCTGCGTTACGCACTCGACGAACAGATCGAGTTCGTTGAGACTTTTGACTTGCCGATAGAACAGCCGATCCCGCGGGCCGGACGAGACGCCGTTGAGCCGCTGGTGTCGCTGCTGCACTGGGTCGCCGGCGTCAGCTACTTCAAGACCGCTGCGCCTCCGCGTGTGGCCTACGAAACTGGGGCGCCGGCGCCGGCTACCGGCGCCCTGCTGGAGGCTCTTTACTCCGAGGGTCTGGGGGAGTTCGCGTACGTCAATGAGCTGCCGAACGTCCCTAGGCCGCGTTTCCCGGTGAAGGACCACGAGCCGCAGCGGCCGAGAAGTAGGCCGCAGCTTGGACGGGTCTTGGTGCCGGTCGGGGGGGGCAAGGACTCAGCCGTGGCGATCGAGGTGATGCGCCGGTCGGGCCATGAGCTGGCGCTGTTCTCGGTCGGAGACGCTTCCGCGATCGCACGCACGGCGACAGCCGCCGGACTGCCACGCCTAGTCGCGCACCGCCAACTTGACCCCGGGCTGGGCGCTCTGAATCAGGCTGGCGCGCTGAACGGGCATGTTCCGATCACCGCGATCGTGGCGTGCGTCGCCCTGCTGACTGCTGCACTAAACGGCTTTGACGCCGTGGCGATGGCCAACGAGAGGTCGGCGTCGAGCGGAAACCTCATCTGGGACGGCGTCGAGATCAACCACCAATTCAGCAAGGGATGGCGAGCCGAACGACTGTTGCGATCAGCGATAGCTGAGGTCGCTCCCGATTTGCAGCTCTTCTCGGTCCTGCGTCCGGCGTCTGAGCTCGCCATCGCCCGGGCATTCGCGCGGATGGATCGCTATCACCGAGCGTTCACGAGTTGCAACGCGATCTTCCGACTGGATCCGGCACTCCGAGCAAGCTCATGGTGCTGTGACTGCCCGAAGTGTCGCTTCGTCTTTCTCGTGCTCGCACCGTTCAGCGAGCCGGCGCACCTGCGAGATGTGTTCGGCCGGGATCTGCTCGATGATGAGGACCAGTTCGCTGGATTTGCGCTGCTCACGGCGACGGGAGGCGACAAGCCCTTCGAGTGCGTCGGCGAGGAAGAGGAGAGTCTCGCGGCGATCCGCATGCTGGCACGCGATTCACGCTGGCGCGATCACCGGGTCGTGGAACGACTCGCCGCCGAGGTGCTCCCGCAGCATCGTTCAGACGACCGATCGCTCGCCGCTGCGCTGACCCTGAGCGACGAGCACGCGGTGCCGGAGTCTCTAATGCCATCCGTTCGTGCGATTCTCGGAGCTTGAGGGCGCAAGAGTTGGCGTATGGGGAGCGGGTCGCGAGATCCGCTCGTTCGCCGCACAGCTGAACAGACGGTTGCCCTCAGCACAGCTGGCCGTTCTCGCGACAGATGGCGTGACGAGCCCTGACCCCGATGATGGCCTCGGCGGTTCGCCGGCACATATTGCATCGGGTGAGGACATCGTGCCTTCGCTGGCGACGTGCGACGTCGTGGTTCGCTCGCCTGGCGTATCGGTCTACCGGGACGAGCTGCGTGAGCTGCGACAGCGAGGCGTGCACGTCACAACCGCGACGGCGCTCTGGCTTGCAGAGGTTGGCGGCAAAGGCGTGATCGGCATCACCGGCACCAAGGGCAAGAGCACCACGTCGGCACTGGCGGCCCATCTCGCTCGAGCGGGGGGAAACACCGTCGCGCTGGCCGGGAACATAGGCAGCCCAGCGCTCGATCTGCTTGACGGACCGCGTTCAGATGTCGCGGTGATCGAGCTCTCCAGCTACCAGATCGCCGATCTCGATGTGGGGCCCGAGGTCGCAGTAGTGACCAACCTCCACCGCGAGCACATCGACTGGCACGGCTCCGAACAGCTCTATCACGCCGACAAGCTGCGCATCCTGCAACTCCCGGGCGTTCGTGCGACGGTGCTGAACGGTCGCGACGATCGTCTCATCCAAGCCGCAACCCATGCGGTCGGCTCGCGACTCTACGGAGTACCGCAGGCATGGGACGTCACGCTCGAGGGCATCACATTCGAAGGACGCCTGGTCGCAGCCACAAGCGATCTCCCCCTGCGAGGGCCGCACAACGCCTTGAACCTGTGCGCCGCGCTGACAGCAATAGAAGCGATGGACATCACGCAGCCTCAGCTTCCCGACGCGCTGCGAGGCGTCGCCGCGCTCCCCCACCGATTGGAGGTAGTCACCGAGCGCGACGGAGTCACGTGGGTAGACGACAGCATCTCCACGACGCCCGAGTCGACTCTGGCCGCACTGGCGAGCTTCCCCGAGTCCGACATCATCTTGCTCGGGGGCGGTCAGGATCGCGACCAGGATTACTCAGCCTTGGGTCGCGCGCTCGCTGAGCGCAAAGCGGTGGTCTTGGGACTCCCGGTCACCGGATCACGCCTGATCGCGGCGACCCGCCACGCCGGCATGCCTGAGACCCATCTGGTCGCGGTCGAGGACATGGAGGGCGCCGTCAATCGCGCTCAGGCGATCGCGCGCCCAGGGACCACGGTCCTGCTCTCCCCCGCGGCGCCCAGCTACAACGCGTATCTCAACTTCGAAGAGCGGGCTCAGCACTTCCGAGCTCTGCTGTAACCGGCAACCGCCGTAGTCAGGCTGCCGTCAAGGCACCAAATCCTCTGCCTCGCTGGCCAGATCGCGGACGACCCGGAAGGTCTCTTCGGCCGCGGTCACATCGACTTTTCGGCTGCTGAATTCGACTTTGAACTGAGCGTCGGTGATCTCGCGCTCATCGCCACTGCGGTGAACGAGATGCTGGTCGAAGATCACCACGGGCCGAATGTGGTGGCGCGGCACCTGGCTGGCTCGCAACACGAACGCGTGCATTCCCGCCGCGGCGTGCCGCGAGAGGACACGCCTGAGCACTCTCTCGTCCTCGCCGTCGTGCAAGATGAACACACGAGTGATCTCGAGTCGATCTGCGACCGCCTCGTAAGCATGCCAATAGGCGTTGGCGTCGGCGCTGTCCCACCACTTCATGCCGCGAGCCGCGACTGCACGCACCTGGCTCTTGGTGTCTACGAGCGCCGCGCGGACGCAAGGGAGCTCTTCTTCGTTGGTGCAGCAGTAGACGCCCTCGGCAAGGCGTCCGACGTCCTCGGCGGCCTGCTGCACCCGCTCGATCGCCATCTGGCGCATCAGTGAGTTGTGCTCGCTCTTGATCTCCGCGACGTTCTTGACGATTCCCACAACGGCTGGCTCGATCTCCTGCACGGAGGGCAGGCGCTGGAGGGGAAGGGACGCGATTCGTCGCTCGTCCACCTCCTCGAGCTGGAGGCGAATCGCGACGAACGCCGAAAAGCCGAGAGTGAGGATCAGCGTCACCAGGGTCGTTATCGCGCCGATCTGGACGCTCTCGCGCGAGAAGATCGCCAAAGCGATGCTGAGCCCCGTCGCCAAGAACGTCACCCCGGCGCTGACCGCAAGCAGGCGCTCTTTGAGAATCATGCGACTCACGACGAGGTCTCCATGCCCGCCGCTTGGCGCATCTTCTCGATGACCACATCGTGTTCGGGAAAGCCAAGCCCGTCGACACTCGCGATCGAGCGCCCGACCGTTCCGTCTACCGCTCCGGCACGAACGCAGGCTTCAACGACCTCCCGGTGACTTCGCGCGCTCACGCGTTCGCTTAAGACCGCCTTCGATCCATCGCGCAACATCCCCACGGCCAGCAGAAGGCCGAGGGCGCCCCAGTTCGACACGCCGGCGACGATCAGAAAGTCACAGGCGATGGTGCAGTGGATGCGCTCCCCGTGATCAATCGCGGACTTGACCACGCTCGCGGGCACGTTGCCCATGCCGAGCTCGTTGCCCCCATCGCCCACACCGATGGTCGTCCAAGCACGACCCTCATCAAACAGGGGCTGAAAGGACGGCGTGAAGCTGGTGATGTCCTCACCACGGAAGTTCCTCACGACGTTGTCCTGCGCCGGTCCCATCCTCTCCACCGAGACGACGTGCGTCACGCCCAGATGCTCGTAGCTCTCGAGCAATCGCGCGACATCGCCAGAGTCACCCGAGCAGACGTCGACGGGCAGGCTTTGTGACGCCTCCTCTTGAGCGGCCATGACCGCCGGCATGCATCGGCGGTCGGTCAGCAGCCGGGCCGTGATACCGAGGCCCTGCAGCCCCGACGCAAGCAGGGCCGCGCCCGGCGGGCCGTCGGTCTCTGCCGCGGGAGGAGTTGCCCACGGGATGTAGGCGCCGGTCAGCACCACGACGTTCGGCTCCCCAGCGGCGGCGATGCTCTGTGCGGCGCCCACGAGACCGCCGGCGGCGAATGGGACTAGCGGCCCGATGTTTCGGTCGGCCTCCGTCTGGCATACGCGCTCCACGGAGGCGATGCGGGTGTCTGTATCCATAGATGCCGGCGCCACCGCCAGCTCGCAATTCTGCATTTCTGACTGGTTGACTCCGCGCATGTTCTCACACGACCGGGCACACGATCTGAGATCGGGCCGATGACGAACGCTTTCGTTTCCGGTCGATGAGATTGGCGGCCGGGTCGAGTTCGGCCGATAGCCTTATCGGGCCGCCGCGTAGCGATCCGCCGGAGTAGCTCAGTTGGTAGAGCACCTGTCTTGTAAACAGGAGGTCAGGGGTTCGAGACCCCTCTCCGGCTCTCTCGCGGACTAGTGGTTGTGCTCGCCGCCACGAACCGTGCGCCACGACTGCACCGTGATCTGAAGAATCACGGCGGTGATCGCCAACCCGATCAATGGGTCAGCGACAGGCGCGCCGAGAGCGACCGCGGCCGCGCTGAGGATCACCGACAGCGATACATAGGCATCGGCCTGCGCATGGTTGCCGTCTGCGATGAGCGCAGGCGAATCCAGCCGCTTGCCCGCGCGACTGCGTATCCGCGCTGCAGTCCAGTTGCCGAGGTAGCCGATCATGCCGGCTGCTGCGAGCACCCAAAGGTCTGTAGGGGTACTCGGATTGACTAGGCGGTTGATCGCCTCAGCAGCCGCAACGACCGCCGATATGAAGATTGCGGCCACCACGGCCAGCCCCGCATAGCCCTCCGCGCGCCTTGATCGCAGCATGAACGCGATGCCAAGCGGAACGGCAGTCAGCGCGTCGCCGCCATTGTGGATCAGGTCAGCGAGAAGCGCGATGCTGCCCGACGCAGCGAAGATCAGCAGTTGCAGCAGGGTTGCCAACCCCAGGACCGCTAGTGACAACGAGGCAGCGCGCACTCCCTCACGCGACCGCTTGATCGAGTCGTCGATCAGGCCGTGGCTGTGTCCGTGGTCGTGCTCACCGTCGTGAGGCAGCACCGCTGCGGCCGGATGCAGAAGGTGCCTATGGCGTCCGTTGTGGACGTGGCTATGTGAGAACCCGCCGTGCCGGTGAGTCAGCGTGTGGTGCATGGCTACATGATGCCGCTCTCGGGGCGCTCTCAGGCGTCTTGCGTTCCATACCCTATGGGGGTATAGTCGTCGTCATGAGGAAGAAACGCAACCCCGTGAAGCAGATCATGTCGGAGGTCCACAAGGACGTTCGCGCCAGCCGAGTCAAGCTCGGCGGTCACGACGGGTTCGTGGCAGAGGTCAAACGGCGAGTTGCTGCCGCCGGACTATCCGAGGCGGATGTGCCTGAGCTGAAATCCAAGCGGCGTTCGCACTGATCCTAAGAGGAAGGCGCTTGCAGCGAGAGCTCGCGGCTGAGACCGTCTTCGCCACGGCGGCGTAAGCGCGGTGATCTTGTCGCCGCCACCGCCCCGCACGAATCCATACCATCCCGCCCCACCAATCGAGCCTGGGGAGGCACAATGAAAAGGATTCGCAGACACATCGGCTACGCCAACGTGGTCGCGACGCTTGCACTGCTGTTCGCGATGAGCGGTGGGGTGATGGCCGCGACCGGCGGCTTCACCTCCAGCGGGCGGCTTCAAGCCTGCGTGAACGAAGAAGGCGGCATAAAGCTGCTGAAGTCGGGCAGGCACTGCAAACGCGGCCAGAAAACCGTGGCCTGGAATCAGACCGGACCCGCCGGATCGCGCGGCGTGGCCGGCGCTCCGGGAACGCCCGGCGCTTCCGGGACGGCCGGCAGCAGCGGGACCAACGGCGCTACGGGATTCACGAGCACGCTTCCGAGCGGCAAGACCGAGACTGGCACCTTTGCCTCGGACTTGGAAGCGCAATCAGCCCCTGGCTACATGCCGATCAGCTTCAACATTCCGCTTTCGACAGCGCCCGAAATCAGGATCATCGGCAAGAAAGCTCCGTCCACCGACGAATGTCCTGGGAGCGTCGGCGACCCGCAGGCGACGCCCGGCGTTCTGTGCATCTACGCCGGCGAACTGTTCACCGGAACGCTGTTCACATTTGATCCCGCGCAGGGGGCCGGCGACGAACGATACGGAATCATCCTCGGCCTGAAACCCACGGCCACCAGCGCGATCGCCTATGGCACCTGGGCGGTCACCGGCTGATCATCGTGAGAAACCTGTAAGGCGATTTCGCGCCCCTGCCTCCCTGGCGAGGTGGGGGCGCGGGCGCTGTCGTCCTTCGGGCGCCGCGATGCTCCGAGCACCGACGCCCACTCGATGCGCCAACCTGTCGCATCGCCAACATCGTCTTCTCCATCTGCGCGGCGCTCGCCTCGCTGCTCGTGTCGGTGCTGTCGGCCGTCAAAGGCGCGCCGGCGGTCGCCGTCGTGTTCGGGCTGCTGTGCGTCGGCTTCTTGCTGCGAGCCCGTGAGGGCCGGCGGCGCCGGCGCACGCGCTGAGGCGCGCGCCGTCACCGCGAGACTATTCCGGCCCGTAGCCGAGCGCCGGCGAGTCGAGTTCGAGCGTGTAGTCGTGCTGGGCGGCGTCTACGTATTTCGGATCGACTTCGATGTTTTCTGAGACTTTCACGCCGGAGCGAGATCCGAAGTTGCCCGATTCGTTGCCAAAGACATCATTTTTGCTGACAACGTTGCCGGCGCCCACGCTGCCAAACGTCCACACGCCGAAGTAGGACAGACACGTTTTGCAGACACCGCCGCTGTCGGTAATCAGGTTCCACCGAACCGTGTCGTTTTCGGGCGTCAGATCGCCGAACAGGACACCGGAGCCGTTGCCGTCGATCACGTTGTGTTCGATCACCGAGCCCTTGCTGCCGCGCAGCAGGATGCCCTTGGATGCGATGTCATAGAAGTAGCTGTTGCGCACAGTGGTGCGCACGCCGAGGTCGTAGAGCCCGTGAATGAAGTAGCCGTCGTTGGGCGGTTCGTCGCATGGCGCTTCGTCGGCGTCGCATTTGAACGGCTGGCCGCAGTTGTGCACGCGATCGCGTTCGATCAGCGTGTCCGAAGCCGGCCCGTACTGGCCGGAGCCGACCGTCTCGAAGCAGATCGTCTTCGGCGCCGTCACGTCGTCGTCGGACCAGGTCGTGTGCGCCGAGCCGATCGTCACGCTCGGCGTGCGAGTTTCCGAATCGGCGAAGTGCAGGTGCGTGAACGAGAGATAGTCAGCGCCGGGCGTCGTCACCACGCGGCCGGCGATCGTCGCCGGCGCGAGCGGATCGGTCGAGGTGATCGTCACCGGCGAGCCCGCCGTGGCGTGCGATTCGCCTCCGTGCGTCGTGAAGCCTTCATAGGAACCCGCGGCCAGGCAGCCGGTCTGTCCCGCTTTCAGCTTCGCCAGCAGTGCCGGCACGGTCTTCAGCGGCGCGGACTTGGTGCCCTTGTTGGCGTCGTTGCCGCTCGGCGAGCCGTACAACGTGCACGAACCTGTCGTTTCTTCTTCGACCGGCGGTTCTTCGACGGGCGGTTCTTCGGCCGGCGGTTCTTCGTGCGGGGGTTCTTTTTCTTTGGGCCCTTCTTCTTTGGGCTGTTCTTTTTCTTCTTTGGGCGGTTCTAGTTCTTTGGGCGGTTCTTTTTCCGTGGGTGGTTCTTTGGAATGTTCTTTTTCTTTGGGCGGTTCTTCGTGAGGTGTTTCTTCTTTCGGCCCTTCTTCGGCGGGCGCCAGCGCGGTGGCAGCGCCAGTCGTGTAGCCGCCGAGCGTCAGCTGGGGCTTCTTTTGGTCGGCGCCGTTGCGCCGTGTCGTGCCGACGATCGACCGCACGATCACTTCGTAGACGGCCGCATCGAGGCCGTTGATCGTGTAGCCGCGGGACTTGGCGGGAAGGTCGACGGCCTTACCCCAACGGCTGCTCGGCCTCGTCATCAGACGCCAGCGGACACGAAAGCCCTTCAGTCCTGATGTGCTGGTGGCGCTCCAGGCCGTGGACAGCGAGCCCACGCCCGGTTCGATCTGCAGATCGCTCGCCGCGGGGCGCTGGCCTGCGAAGGCGACGGCGACGACGCCGAGGCATGCAGCGAGCAGCAGCCCGAGCAGTCCCGCCCAGCGCGCTCTTCTCCTACCTTCGTCGCTGCGTGTGCGCGGCCTCAACACGTTCCTCCGTGATGGTGTCTTCATGCCACCCCTCGTTCGATGTCTTGCGTTCCTACCCGGTCGGCTCAGTGACAAACCCTGCCGGGCGGACCTCGGTCCGGTGCTGTGCTGCCGAAGCGCGTGCGCCTTGGGGCGCTCGATCGCCCGGTCGAAGTTGTCGCTCGCTTGCCGCCCGTGACGGGCGGCCATAACGCGGACCCGCTTCATGCGGCCGCGACGCAACGAGACCACACTACCCGGACGAGCATGTAGCGCTCGTGTTGTCCGACCCTCTCGGCGCGACGTTTTTCACGCTGTTTGCGGACAAAATCGCTGCACGGCCGTGCATGCGGCAAAGCGCGGCTCGCGCCGATCCGACCGCTTCGCAGCGACCCCGCACCGCCGCCCGGCGCTCACATATGCTCGACCGGCAAGCGCGCCGGGGGCATCACTGCAGCGCGCACGTGCGCGCTCGAGCGCGCGACCACTTCGACTGAATGGACGGCTCGCATGATCCTCGCAACCGGCTACCCGCTCTTGGAAATCGTCTGGACGATCCTCGTGTTCTTCGCGTTCGTCGTCTGGCTGATGATCCTGTTCACCGTGCTCAGCGACATCTTCCGACGCCACGACACGAGCGGCTCGATGAAGGTGCTGTGGATCGTCGTGATCATCCTGCTGCCCTACCTCGGCACGTTCATCTACCTGATCGTCGAACACAACGGCATCACCGAACGCGCCCAGAAGCAGCAGAAGGCCGCGCAGACGCAGTTCGACGACTATGTGCAATCGGTCGCCGCCAAGCAGGATCCAACCGCGCAGATCGCCAAGGCTCACGAACTGCTCGAGCGTGGCGCCATAAATCAGGCGGAGTTCGAGCAGATCAAGGCCAAGGCGCTGGCCGACGCCTGACAGCGCCGCGCGGGCTCGGGCGCTGTATCGAAGCGCCTGAGCGAGTCCGCGGGAAGCTTGCGCGCCAGACGGCGTCTTGAACTGCTGAGAGCGCACGAAAGCCTCGTCCGCTCGACGGCGCCCGAGGCGCAAAACGCACCACACCTGGAGGACACTTCATGACGCGCATCTACGTCGCTCGCAGCAGCCTTCTCACCACCCTCGTCGCGGCCGTCGCGGCCGTCGCGATCGCCGCGATCGCCACCGCTCCGGCCGGCGCGACGTCGGCACGCGCTGCGCGCACCGAGAAAATCCAACTGCGCCGCACCAGCCACGGCAAGGTTCTCGTCGACGCCTCAGGCTTCACCGTGTTTCGCTTCTCCAAGGACAGCGGCAAGAAGAACACTTGCCTGACGACCAGCGAATGCTCGACGACCTGGCCGGCGCTGACGACCAGCGGTCAGCCGACCGCCGGTCCGGGCGTGAGCTCTTCGCTGCTGTCGACGATCAGGCTGTCCAACGGTCAGCGTCAGGTGACCTACGCCGGGCACCCGCTGTATCGCTACGCGCTGGCCAGCGAACGCGGCGAAACGGCCTACATGGGCGTCAAGCAGTTCGGTGGCACGTGGTACGCGGTCAGCGCATCAGGCGCCAACGTCAAGTAGCCCACGCTCGCGCGCGGGGCGCCCGTCCCGCGCGCGGCTCGGCGCTCACGAACCGCGCGCTCGACGGCGGGCGGAGGAGTATGGTTGGCCGCCCGAGGAAGGGGGTCGCGAAAAATGTACGACTACGTGATCGTCGGAGCAGGATCGGCGGGTTGTGTGCTCGCCAACCGTCTCAGCGAGGACTCGGACGTGCAGGTGCTGCTGTTGGAGGCCGGCCCGCCGGACACGCTGGAGAACATCCACGTGCCGCTCGGCTACCTGCAGCTGGGCGCGACCGAGGTCGACTGGGACTACCACTCGGCGCCGGAGCACGAGTGCGACGGCCGCCGGATCACGCTGCCACGCGGGCGCGTGCTCGGCGGCTCCTCTTCGATCAACGCGATGGTCTACATCCGCGGCAA
The DNA here is from genome assembly GCA_963793935.1 of uncultured Solirubrobacteraceae bacterium. Taxonomy (GTDB): domain Bacteria; phylum Actinomycetota; class Thermoleophilia; order Solirubrobacterales; family Solirubrobacteraceae; genus Palsa-744. The sequence continues at coordinate 25,730 of CAWCBZ010000008.1, read as the reverse complement.
CCGCCGCGACTACGACGATTGGGGCGTCGCCGGATGGAGCGCCGCCGACCTGCTGCCCTACTTCATCAAGGCCGAGGACAACGAGCGCGGCGCGTCGTTGTGGCACGGCGCCGGCGGCCCGCTGCCGGTCAGCGAAGAGCGCTCGCACAACCGCATCTCGCACGCCTTCGTGGACGCCGGCGAGCAGGCCGGGCTGGCGCGCAACGACGACTTCAACGGCGACGAGCAGGACGGCGTGGGCATGTACCAGGTGACGCAGCGCGGCGGCATGCGCGCGAGTGCCGCGGTGGCCTACCTGCACCCGGCGACCGAGCGGCCGAACCTCACGGTGATGCCGTACATGCACGTGCGTCGTGTGCTGTTCGAGGGCACGCAGGCAGTGGGCGTGGAAGCAAGCCAGCTCGGCCAGACACAGGAGCTGCGCGCCGAGCGCGAGGTGATCCTCTGCGGCGGCGCCTACAACTCGCCGCAACTGCTGATGCTCTCGGGTGTCGGACCGGCCGAGCACCTGGCGATGCGCGAAATCGAGCTGCTGCTCGACCAGCCATCGGTTGGCGAGAACCTGTCAGACCATGCCGCAGCGCAGCTCGTGTGGACGACGACCCGAGCCCGAGAGCCTGCTGCTGGCGCTCGAGCCCGAGGCGCTGGAGGAGTACGAAGCCACGCAGACCGGTCCGTTCGCATCGAACCTCGCCGAGGCCGGCGGCTTCGCGCGCGTCGGCGACGGCGCCGCGGCGCCCGACACGCAGTTCCATGTCGCTCCGGTGCACATCGTCGACGAGGGCATGAGCGACCCGGAGGCGCACGGCGTGTGGGCCTCGCCCTGCCTGCTCACGCCGCACAGCCGCGGCAAGCGTGCGCCTGGCCTCGGCCGACCCGACCGCCAAGCCGATCGTGCACAACGCCTTCTACACCGCCGGCGACGACATGCAGCGCATGATCGCCGGCCTGCGCCTGCTGATGAACGTGTGCGGGCAGTCGGCGATGCAGCCCTACGCCGAAACGCCGTTCAACGTGCCGGACGGCGATGGCGAGGAGGCCCTGCGCGCCCACGTGGCGCGTACGACGTTCGCGATCTACCACCCCTGCGGCACCTGTCGCATGGGCGAGGACGCGGGCGCCGTCGTCGACGAGCAGCTGCGCGTGCAACGGCCTGGAGAACCTGCGCGTGGTCGACGCCTCGGTGATGCCGGTGGTGCCGCGCGGCAACACCAACGCGCCGACGATCGCAGTGGCCGAGCGTGCAGCCGACCTGATTTGTCATGGACGCGCGCTCGCCGAGCCGATGGCCGTCGCGAGCAGCACCGGCGCTGCGCCGGTGCAGCCGATTACTGCCTAGCGGGCTCTAGCGAGGCAACCCGCGGGACTCGCCGCTTTCGCTTTTCCGGGATATACTTCTCAGTAATGCGAACCTCGGCTCCGGCGCTCCTGCCGCTTTTCCGCTCTGAGATGCAGATCCGGATGCTCGCTCTGCTGCTGCTTCAGCCAGAGCGTAGCTGGACGCTTCACGAACTCACTAGTGCATTGGATTCCCCCCAGTCGTCCGTTCATCGTGAGCTAGGCAGGGCGGAATCCGCTGGCATCGTCAGGCGCGACGCCGAGGCCCGCCCGCACCGATTTTCCGCCGCGACCGATGACGCCTTTTATGAGCCACTCGCCGATCTGCTGCGTCGTTCGGTTGGTATCGAGGAGCAGTTGCGCGCGACTCTTGATCGTCCCGATGTTCACGCCGCAGTCATCCACGGCTCGTGGGCTTCAGGCGCCCGTCGGCCGGACAGCGACATCGATGTTCTCGTCGTCGGAGACGCCGACTTGCGCGAGTTGCGCCGCCTGGTACGTCCGATCGGCAAGGGGGCTGGACGCACAGTGGACGTCACGGTGTTCAGAGACCGTGAGTTCAAGCAGCTTCTGGGTGAGCGATCCAGCTTCGCGCGGCGCGTCCTAGAGGCTCCCGTCACAATGCTTGTTGGCGACCTGTCGAGCGTGGCGCGCAAATGACTGAAGCGCGGGTGGAACGGGTCCACGCCGACCGCATTGGGGCGCGCGTCTTCTTGGCGCAGTCCGAGACATTCTTTGAGGACGCGGATCTTTCTCGACTGAGATCGGAATCCCGGTCAGTGCTTCTGCACAACGCCGCAATAGCTGCCTGTGACGCAATTCTTCAGGCGGCTGGACAACGGGTTACGCCGGGCGATCGCTCGCACATGCTTCGCCTCGAGACCGCTCTAGGGCATCTCGACCGCGACACCGAGGAGCTCCTTGAACGGCTCGACGCCTCCCGTGAGCGCCGAAATGAAGCCTCATATGCGGCAGGTTTCGTTCCCCAAGCCAGCATTGACGATGCACACGAGGCAGTCGCTGAACTCATTGAGTTTGCACGCCGACTCATCGGCGAGTGAGCGGTCCGTCGAGATCTCCCGATCGAACTTGTCGAGCCCGACGTCGTCGCCTAGCCACGCCTCCTCGGCGATTGACACAAACCTGCACGCCCCCACGACATCGTCAGGCCGGCAGCGCCGGCTCGGGCAGCACGCGCTCGACGTATGCGCCGAGCGGGCGGGCTTCGATCTGCGGGCGCAGGTCGAGCCGGTAGGCGATCAGCGCGATGCTCGGTGCGATCATGTAGTCGGCGGCGTTGAGCTGCTCGCCGCCGAGCACGCCGGCGTCGATCCAGGCGTCGATGCGGTCCAGCAGCGCCGGCAGATCGCGCACCAGCTCACTCTCGACCTTAGCGTTAGCCTTGAAGGCGGTGGCGGTGACGCCACGCGCGCTGAGCAGGCGCAGCGTCTCGTTGGGCGACAGCAGCGCTCCCAGCCGCCCCGAGTTGCCGCGGTCGCGGAAGTCGTCGAGTCCGTTCAGAGAACCGGTCAGCCCGAGGCGGCGCGCCTGCATCTGAAACACCTCGTCGCCCCAGGCCTCGGCCTCTTCCACCTCGCGCCTGCGCTGCGGATCGGCCGGAAACAGCGCCGGCTCGGGCTGGATCTGGTCGAGAAAGCGCGCGATGCGACGGTTGGTCTGCACGCGCTCAGAGCCCATGCGCAGCGCCGGCACCGTGCCGAGGCGGTCCAGCAGCGCCAGCGAGCGCCCGGTGGCGCCCTGCACCTTGCGGATCGCCTGCTTGTGCCCGGGAAAGCCGAGCGCGCGCACGGCGAATGGGTGCATGCCCGTCGGCAGCCGCACGAGCCGGTAGGCGAGCTGCTTGTGCTCCAGCATCAGCATGCCGCTGCGGCAGGCGTGCGATCCGGAGATCACGTACAGCGTCGGCTTGGCGTCTGACGCGCTCATGCCTCGAGCATCACGGTCACCGGACCGTCGTTGACCAGCGCGACGCTCATGTGCGCGCCGAACTCGCCGCGCGCGGCGCCGGCGCGCTCGCAGAAGCGCTCGTACAAAGGCTGCGCGAGCTCGCCGGGCGCCGCGGCGACGAAGCTAGGGCGGTTGCCCTTGCGCGTGTCGCCATACAGCGTGAACTGGCTGATGCAGAGGATCTCGCGCTCGCCGAGCGGCTCGTTCATACGCCCCTGCGCGTCGGCGAAGACGCGCAGCGCGCGGACCTTATCGGCGAGGCGATCGGCCGCGGGCGCGTCGTCCTCGCGGGAGATGCCCAGCAGCACCAGCAGGCCCGCGCCGATGGCGGCGACACGGCGCTCGCCGACGTCGACACTCGCGCGTGTGACTCGCTGCACGAGCGCGCGCATGGCGATCAGCGCCGGGGAGCGGACATGGACATCTGCGGGCGAACACTACAGCCGCGCCGCCGCGTTCAGAACAGCGCCGAGAGCGCCTCGACGAGCCCCGGCAGCTTGTCGGGTCCGCGCGCCAGATCCATCTGGCGCTTGGGCCGTGGCGTGGCTGCGAGGTTGCGCGTCCATCGCAGCTCCTCGACGCAGCCGAGTTCTTCGGCGTGCGGGCGCGCACGGGTCGAGCAGCTCCTCGAGCACTTGCGGCACCGGCGAGCGCCGGCCCATGCGCGCGTCGATCAGGCTCGCCTCCATGCCGTCGCGGGCGGCGAGGAAGCGGTTCTCGTCGAGCACCTCGGGCCGGTCGACGAGCGGGTCCACGCCGGAGCCCTCGATCGCCTCCAGGCGCACCAGGCACTGCACGAGCGCGACCAGCGCGGCGGTGTCGGCGACGCGCGTCTGCGCGTCCATGACGCGCACCTCGATCGTGCCGAAGCGCGGCTGCAGGCGCACGTCCCACCACAGGAACGTCGGCTCGGGGAAGGCCTCGCAGCGCAGCAGCAGGTCGATCGTCTCGACGTAGTCGGCGTAGCGAGCGAAAGCGCGCGGGATGCCGACGCGCGGGAAGGCCTGGAACAGCGGCGTGCGCACCGAGGCCAGGCCGGTGTCGCGGCCCTGCCAGAACGGCGAGTTGGCCGACAGCGCGAGCAGCAGCGGCAGGTGCGCGCGCATCCGGTTGATGGCGCGCACGCGCCTTCGGCGTCGGGCACGGCGACGTGCACGTGCAGCGCGAAGGTCGGCTCGCGGCGCGCCAGCTCGCGCATCGAGCCGTACAGGAACTGGTAGCGCGCGCCGGCGGAGACCTCGTGTCCTCCCACAGCGTGAACGGGTGCGTGCCGGCGACGGCGGCGCGCAGCTCGAGCGGCTCGAGCTCGCGCGCGAGGTCGCCGCGCAGCTCCTCCAGCTGGGCCAGGCCGCCGGCGACGGTGGCGTGCGGCGTCGGTGCGCAGCTCGAGCGCCGAGCCGTGCGTCTCGGCTGCTGCGCGTGCGAGGCCAGCTCGCCGGTCGAGGCGCGGCGAGCACCTCGTCGGCGCGGAGGCCAGCGCCCAGTCGCGCGGCTCGAGCAGCATCACCTCCTCCTCGACGCCGACCGTCCACGGCGGACTCCGCGCCGGGCGACCAGCGCGACCAGGCGCCAGGTGGTGAGGCACGTCGGCGGGCATCAGCGCACCGGCGTCGGCGGGCGACGCGATCGCGCCAATCGCGCCGCCCGTCACGCTCTCGGCGTCTGGCGCGGTCCTAGACTGCGTGGGCACCGAAGTCCTCCTGGCCGCCGAGGTCGCCTCCGCCCGAGCGTCGATCGTCGGAGCGCCCGCCGAGGCGTTCGCGAGGCGCCGCCTGGCCCGGGTTCCGGTGGCCTCGACGAGTCGCTCGAACAGCGCCAGCTGCTCGGCGTCGGCGACGAGCGTCTCGGCGTGCCACTGCACGCCGAGCACGAAGCGCGCCGTCCTGCGTCCTCGATCGCCTCGATGAGGCCGTCCGGCGACCACGCGACCGCGCGCAGGCCGTAGCCGAGGCGGTCGACGCCTGGTGGTGGAAGGAGTTGACCGTGCACCGGGCCGCCGCCGATCGTCTGCGCGAGCCGCGAGTCGGGCGCGATCCGCACCGTCGTGGCTGGTCTGCGTGCCGCTCTCGCGCTGGCGATGCTCGACGCTGCCGTCGGTGAACTCGGGCAGGTGCTGGTGCAGCGTGCCGCCGCGGGCGACGTTGAGCGCCTGGGCGCCGCGGCAGATGCCGAGGATCGGCATGCGCCGGCGCGTCGGCGTGCGCGGCGAGCGCGAGCTCGAAGCGCGTCGAGCGACGGGCTCGGTCGGGCCGAGCTCGGGATGCGGCGCGCGCGCCGTAGGTCGACGGGTCGAGGTCCGGGCCGCCCGACAGGCAGAGGCCGGAGAGGTGGTCGAGCAGCGGCGCGACGTGCTCGTGGCCAGCGGCGGCAGCGACGACGGGCAGCCCGCCGGCGAGCTCGATCGCGCGCATGTAGACCAGGCCGAGCGTCATCTCGGGCTGCGGCGGATCGCCCTGCGGCAGCGTTCGTGCACGTGTTCCTTCTGGCGGATCTCCGAGGTCGTCACGCCGATCAGCGGGCGGCTCATGACCGAGCACCCACGTGTCCTTGCCGCCGCCGTTCTGCGACGAGTTGACGACCAGCGCGCCCTCGTCGAAGGCGACGCGCGTGAGCCCGCCGGGCACGACGTGCACCTGCTCGCCGCTGGAGATCGTAAACGGGCGCAGGTCGACGTGGCGCGGCTCGAGGCGCGCCGTCGATGACCGTCGGGTGGCGCGAGAGCATGACCATCTCCTGCGCGACGAAGGCCTCGGGTCGCGCGGCGAGCTCGCGGCGGCCTTGCGCACGTCCTCGGGGCGCGCGTGCGGCGCGATCACGACGCCGTCGCCGCCGTAGCCGCCGCGCGGCTTGATGACGAGCTCGTCGATGCGGTCGAGCGATCACTCGAGCATCTCGGGCTGCGCGAGGTCGAAGGTCGGCACCGAGGGCAGCAGCGGCTCCTCGCCCAGGTAGAAGCGGATCATGTCCTCGACGTAGGCGTGGAGAGCTTGTCGTCGGCGACGCCGGTGCCGAACGCGTTGACGCACGGCCGAGCGTGCCGCGCGAGCACGGGCTCGAGCAGCAGCTCGGCGACGTCGGTCGAGCTCGCCGGCGTCGTCGTGCAGGCGGTCCTCGTCGGTGCGGCGGTAGACGACGTCGACCGCTCGCTCGCCGCTCCGGCAGCTGCGCATACAGCCGCTCACCCGTGCAGCGACAGCTGCTCGGCGAGCACGAGCGGGAGCTCCGAGCGCGCGGGCGAGCGTGGCGTGCTCGTAGTAGGCCGAGTTGCGCGGGCCGTCGGTGAGCAGCACGACTACGGGGCTCTCGCCGGCCTGCTCGGGCGCTGCGGCGCGCAGCGCGCGCGCCGAGCGCCGCGAAGGCATCGTCCAGCGGGCGCACGTGCAGGCCGGCGGGCATCGGAGATGCGCGGCGAGCGCCTCGCGGGCGGCGACGCGCGTAGGCGATGCCCGACGGCGTGCGCACGTTGTCCTCGAGCACCTTGAACGTGCCGTCGGAGTCGCGCACGAGGTCGAGTCCGGCGATGGTGATCCACGAGCGGATCGCGAGCCGATGCCGTCGAGCAACGGCCTCGTGGTGATTGGCGCCGGCGATCGCGCGCTCCGGCACGACGCCGTCGCCGACGATCCGTCGCTCGCCGTAGACGTCGCGCACGAACAGCTCCAGCGCGCGCACGCGCTGGGCCACGCCGGCCGACAGCTCGGCCCACTGCGCGGCCTCGATCACCCGCGGGATCGGGTCGATGCGGAACTCCTGCGGATCGTCGGCGTCGCCGAAGCACACGCCGCGTTGGCCGGCGTCGCGGGCGACGGCCTGGCACAGCTCGCGCAGGTCAAGCGAGTCCAGCGCCTCGCGCAGGCGTCGGTCGTGCTCTGTCGCGTGCGCGGCGCCCGCGCCCTCGTCGAAGGGCAGCTCGGCGGCGCGCGCGTCGGCGCGCGTCGGCGCGTCGGCGGCCGCGGCAGGACCCCACGGCTCGACGGCGACGCCAGCGGCCAGCCCCGGCGGAACGGGCAGGGCGCGCGGCGGCGATGCGAGCTCAGCAGGCGCGGTCTGAGACATGCTGCGATTGTGTCCGGCAGGCGCGGCGAAGTCGTTCGACCCACGTCCAAAAAGGCGCGGAGGGTCTTGGACTGCCCGTGAGCGCCCTTCGCCGGGCGCCGGATGCCCATTAGCATCGGCTCGCAAGGCTCGGGATGACATCTCCAGACGTTCGTTGCCCGCCCGGCCGCGGTTCTACTCCGAGGAGGCCAGATGTCCTATGAGACGGTGCTGTACGACTCAGACGGCGCGATCGCGACGATCACGCTGAACCGGCCGCGAGCGGCTGAACACGATCGTGCCGCCGATGCCCGACGAGATCGAGGCGGCGGTGCACGAGGCGATCGGCCGACGCGCAGGTCAAGGTGATCGTGCTGCGCGGCGCGGGCCGCTCGTTCTGCGCCGGCTTCGACTTCGGCGGCGGCTTCCACCACTGGGACGAGCAGCTCGACGACCGACGGCGAGTGGGACCCGGGCAAGGACTTCGTCGCCGCCACCGCGCCAAGCCTCGGCTCGGTGCCGAAGTTCATGTCGCTGTGGCGCTCGCCCGAAGCCGGTGATCGCGCAGGTGCACGGCTGGTGCGTCGGCGGCGGCTGCGACATGGCGCTGTGCGCGGACCTGGTGATCGCCTCCGAGGACGCGCGGATCGGCACGCCGTACTCGCGCATGTGGGGCTGCCACCTACGCGGGCATGTGGCTGTACCGGCTGGGGCTCGACCAGGGCCAAGGAGCTACGCGCTGACCGGGCAAGCCGCTGTCGGGCGTCGAGGCGGCCGAGGCGGGGCTTGATCAACGCCGCGGTGCCGTTCGCACGCGCTGGAGTCCGAGGTCTCGCGCACGCGCCGAGCAGCTCGCGGCGATTCCGCTGTCGCAGCTCTCGGCGATGAAGCTGATCGTCAACCAGGCCTACGAGAACATGGGGCTGCGCTTCGACGCAGCTGCTCGGCTCGATGCTCGACGGGCTGATGCGCAACACGCCCGAGGCGCCGAGCAGTTCATCGAGCTGGCCGAGCGCGAGGGCGTCGGCGCGGCCGTCGCGCGTGCGCGACGGACCGTTCGGCGACTACAGCCAGGCGCCGCCTGAGGAGCAGCCCGACCCGAACAACGTGATCGTGCCTTGAGCGCTCGGCCTGATTTTCCTTAGATGGCCTGCCGGCCCGGCTTGGTCGCGCCGTAGCGTTGCCAGTGGCGCTCCGGGATCTCGTCGGGGTCCTTGTACCAGTACCAGGTGCACGGGTCCGGTGAGAAGTCCTCGGGCGGCTCGGAGGGTACAGCGGATAGCCCGACCACTCGATCGGCATGGACTCGTTCATGAAGCTGCAGTGCGTGCAGTACAGCGGGAAGTCCTTGCGGCCGTAGGACCAGTCGTGCGCCTCGTGCGTGCGCGCCGTCGCCCTGCGCCTCGTAGGCGCCCTTGCGCACGAGCCGCTGGCCGGAGCCGCAGGGGTTCATCGTGAACGTGACCTTCTCGTCGTCCTCGGTGATCGTGAAGCTGCCGGGGTGGGGGCCGACGCCGGTGCCCGAGTGCGCGCGCCAGGTCGCGGCGAGCAGCTCGACGAGCTCGCGGCGGTCGAGGTCCGGATCGCGTCGTGATGGCGGCGCCAGCCCTTCTCGACCTGCTCTCCCACGCCCCCTCGACGCCGTCGTCGCCGAGCGCGGCTGGATGAACGTGACGAGGTCGAGCACGCGACGGCCATCAGGTCGTGCAGCATCTGCCACTCGTGCTTCATCTCGCGCAGAGCCGCTGCGCCTCCTCGAGGTCGCCGGAGTCGATCGCCTCGATGGCGCGATCCATCGTCGGGCGCGAGAGCTGCGTCAGCTCCTGCTCGGAAAACCAGCGGTCTGTCATCGTCTCCTCCTTCGATGAACAACGGGACTGCATTGTGACCAAGGCGCGCAGGGCGCTCGTCACTGGCGCATCGCGGGGTATCGGCGCGGCGATCGCAGAGCGATTGGCGGCCGACGGCCTGGACGTGGTCACGCTGGATCTGCGCGACGGCTGCGATATCGCGCTGGACGTCGCGCGCGACGAGTTTCCGCCGCTGCAGGACATCGACGTGTGCGTGGCCAATGCTGGCGTGACGACGACGATCGCGCCGGCGCACCGGATGACGCCGCAGCAGTGGCAGCGCGACGTCGACGTCAACCTGACGGGCGCCTTTCGCACTGTGCAGGCATGCTTGGGCGGCATGCGCGAGCGGCGCTTCGGTCGCGTGGTGGTGATCTCCAGCGTGGCGGCGACGGCCGGGCTGCCGGGACAGGTCGCCTATGCGGCCTCGAAGGCCGGGCAGCTGGGCATGGTGCGCACGCTGGCCGGCGAGAGCGCCGCGTATGGCATCACGGTCAACGCGGTGCTGCCGGGCCTGGTGGCGACCGAGCAGGTGCTGGCGATGCCCGCGGCGGTGCGCGAGCGCGCGGCCGCGTCGCTGCCGTCGGGCCGGATGGTCGATCCCGCGGAGATCGCGGCGGCGGTGGCGTTTCTGGCCGGCGACGACGCGGCGCAGGTCAACGGGCAGGCGATCACGGTGGATGGCGGCGCGTCGCTGTCGCAGCTGACGCTCGGCTCAGAGCGCGGCTGAGGCGCGCAGGCGCCGCCACGATCGGATCGGCGATGGACGAGGCCGGCCACCTATGCGAGCGTGCAGCGACGAGCGCGGCGGACCTAGACGTGCTTCGCCACGGCGAAGGGCCACGGGTCGTGCTGGTGCACGGCAGTGTCGTCGGCGCCGCGCGGACCTGGAGCCATCAGCTCGTGCTGGCGCAGCGCTGGGAACTGGTGCTGCCCAACCGGCCGGGCTTCGGCGACAGCTTGGCGCTGGCGCGCGGCGACTTCGCGGCCGAGGCGCCGCTGATGGCCGAGCTGCTCGGCGACGGCGCGCATCTGGTGGGTCACTCCTACGGCGCGGTCATCGCGCTGTACGCCGCGGCGCTGCGCCCCGACGCCGTACGCTCGCTGACGATCTCCGAGCCGGGCTGCATGCGCGTGGCGGCGGTCGACGCGCAGATCGCGGCCGGCGAGCTGCTCTACGAGCGCGGTCAGGAGCTGTCGCCGCTGGACTTCCTGCGCGCCTTTCGCGGCGGCGTCGGCTCGACGCACGAGACGCCTGCGCAACTCGGCGAAGAGCTGCTGCACGGCGCACGGCTGTGCATGCGCGAACGCCCGCCGTGGGAGGCCGACCCGCCGCTGCAGGCGCTTCGCTCGACGAGCTTTCCCAAGCTGGTGATCTCCGGCGGCCACTCGCGCGTGTTCGAGGCCGTCTGCGACGTGCTTGCTACGCGCCTGGCGGCGCGGCGCGAGACGATCGCCGGCCGGGGACACACGATTCCAGCCACTGGCGCGCCCTACAACTCGCTGCTCGACGAGTTCCTGAGCGGCGCGTGCCAATGAGCACGCCCATGGTCGCTGTGCCGGCGAGCAGCCGTGCGATCATGCGCGCGCTCTTGTTCTCCGCAGCCGCCAACCGTCAGAGCGAGATTCGCACGTGAAGCGCGCAGCTCGCATTCCACTTCCGGGGCACGCCGTGCGTGGCTCGCGCACCGGTCGTCCGGTCATGGCCCTGCTCGACCTGCTCGGCCGCCGTTGGGTGTTGCGCGTTCTGTGGGAGCTGCGCGAGGAGCCGGCGGCAAGCTTTCGCGACCTTCAGCAACGCTGCGGCAACGTCTCGTCGAGCGTGCTCAACGAGCGCCTGCGCGAGCTGCGCGAGGCGGGCATCGTTTCCGCAGGCGACCCCAGCGGCTATGAACTGACCGATGAGGGGCGGCGGTTGCTCGCGGCTCTGGCGCCGGTCGACGAATGGGCTTCTCGCTGGAGTCGGCGCGATTCGACGCCGTGACGCCAACGGCGAACTCGATCACCCATGCGGCCGGCCGAGCTTGAGAGCCCTCTGACGCGACCCACCACGCGCGCTCGTCTACAAGCCGAGCGGACCCGTTATCGCCGAGACCGCTTCGACGGACCCTGCGGCATTTTTTGCGGTCACGATCGCCCGCAACGCGCTGCCGAGGTTCAGCCCGCCGAGCAAGAACGTCTGGCTCGTGGCTTTGGCGATGTTGGTGCAGTTGCCCAGCAGGCACAGCTGCCACTGATAGGTGTAGATGATCGGTTCGCTTCCCGTCCACGTCCCGTTCGTCACGCTGAGCAGCTGGCCATTTTTCAGCACGCCGGAGATGCTCGGCAGCGCCGTGTTTTTCGGCAGGATGCCGGCGATCAGGCCGGTGACGGAGCTCGTGGCCGAGGTCGAGCCGGCGGCGTTGGTCGCGGTGACGACGACGGCGAGCGTCTTGCCGATCTCTGAGGGGTCGAGTTTGAGCGTCGAGCCGGTCGCGCCGGTGAGTTCTTCGCAGGCTTTGCCGAGCGCGTTGCACAGCTGCCATTGGTATTCGTAGGAGATCGGTTCTGAGCCGCTCCAGCTGCCGGTGGCGACGCTGAGCAGGCCGCCGTCTTGAAGGACGCCGGAGATGCTCGGCAGCGCCGTGTTTTTCGGCAGGATGCCGGCGATCAGGCCGGTGACGGAGCTCGTCGCGGAGGTCGAGCCGGCGGCGTTGGTCGCGGTGACGACGACGGCGAGCGTCTTGCCGATCTCTGAGGGGTCGAGTTTGAGCGTCGAGCCGGTCGCGCCGGTGAGTTCTTCGCAGGCTTTGCCGAGCGCGTTGCACAGCTGCCATTGGTATTCGTAGGAGATCGGTTCTGAGCCGCTCCAGCTGCCGGTGGCGACGCTGAGCAGGCCGCCGTCTTGAAGGACGCCGGAGATGCTCGGCAGGACGCTGTTGGTCGGCAGGATGCCGAGCACGGCCTGCGTTTCGGCGGAGGTCGCGCCGGCCGCGCCCTGGGCGTTGGTGGCGGTGACGACGACGGCTAGGTTGCTCGCCAGATCGGACACGCCGAGCGTGTAGGTCGATGCGGTGGCGCCTGCGATTTCTTCACAGCTGCCGCCGCCCACCGAGCAGCGCAGCCACTGGTAGGCGAAGGAGATGGGCGCGGTGCCCGCCCATTCGCCGGGTCCGGCGGTGAGCGTCTGGCCTTCCTGCAGGCTGCCGACGATCGTCGGCGTGCCGATGTTCACGGGAGGACCAGCGGTGACAAGTGGGGTCAGTTTGGATACGACGCTGGCTTTGCTGACGGCGTTGGTCGCCGTGACGACGGCGCGCAGTTTGCGTCCGATCGCAGTGGTGGTGGCGCGGTAACTGGCCCCAGTTGCGTCGGGGATGTCCGCGCAGACGCCGCCCTTGGCGCAGGTCTGCCACTGGTAGGAGTAGGACTGGGGCGGTGTGCCTTTCCACGTACCGTTGCCGACGGTCAGCAGTTGTCCGTCTTTGGGCGAGCCCGAGATCGCCGGATGGCCGCGTTTGACCAGCGGGGACGGTACGACGAGATCGCTCGGCGCGCTCGTTTCGCCGGTCTGACCTTCTGTGTTGGCGGCGTAGACGGTCGCGCGCAGAGTGTGGCCGACGTCTGCGTGGCCGATCTTGTAAGAGACTTTGTTGGTGGAGGCGATCGCTGTGCAGGAGCCACCGGTGGCGTCACAGCGCGACCATTGGTAGCTGTAGACGATCGGTTTCGCTCCGCTCCAGGCGCCCTTGGCGACCCTCAGATACTGACCGTCCTGAGCAAGTCCCGAGACGGTTGGCGGCGAGGTGTTCGTCGGTCCTTCGGCGGCCTCAGCCGTCGGCGCGATGAATGCGCCGGTGCAGCAGACCAGCGATAGCGATGCCAGCACCGCACGGCGCACAGCTTCGATCCCCCTCATGTCTCCCTCGAACTTTCCCCGGTCCCCGGAATCCCGCGTCTTTATATCTCAACCCTCGGGTTGTACCCCATTCTCGAGCTCTCAAACGCAATTTTCTCGCCGGGAGGGCTGGCCGAAAGTTGGACCTCGAGCACCGCATCGACGTCCGATGGTGCGGGTTAGGTGCAGCAGTCAGGCCGCGTGCGCCTACCGATTGCGCGGGCCTGACGAGTATGCCTCGAGACCGAGAGCCCCCAAAGGAGGCGCAGATGCGTTCAATCAAGCTTGTTCCACTGCTGACGGCCACCGCGGCACTGCTGGCGCTGGCCCCGGCGGGTGCTTCGGCTCGCGCCACGAGCAGCGTCCACCCGCACGCCGTTCGGCCCTGCCACATCCATCTTGAAGCGCCGAAGGGGCCGATTGCCAGCGGCGATGCGGCGACGATCGTGGGCGCGCTGCGCTGTCCGGCGGCGACGCCGCCCGGCGGTCGTCAGATCACGCTTTATCAGCAGTCGGCGCCGACGCCGGGCTTCTCGCCGGTGGCGACGGCGACGACCGAAACCAGCGGAGCCTTCCAGGTCACGCCGCCGGTGTTCATGACCAACAGCGTGTTCTATGCGGTCGCTGAAGGCGCGCAGAGCGCGCGCAAGACGATACGCGTCTCGGCGCCGATCACGGCCGGACCGCCCACTCCAGTCGAAGGGGCTCAGTTGTTCACCGGTGGAGGCCGTGGCCTGCGCCGCCACAACCGCGTGACGTTCGCTGGCGTTGTCAGCCCGCTCGACAAAGGCGCCCTGGTGGTGCTTCAGCGCGAGAGCTCCTCGGCGACCGAAGAATGGCACCCGATCGACCGCAGCACGGTCGACGGATCGGGCAAATACTCGATCCTGCACACCTTCCACGTGCCGGGCGACGCGAACCTTCGTGTCGTGGTGCATCCGTACAAGATCAACGCACCGTCGGCGACCTCGCCAACTTCATACGAGATCTCCTCGGCGGAGAACCCGGCGCTGACGCTCGAAACGACCGTCGACCCGCTTCTGTACGGCCAGTCGACGACGCTCAAGGGTGTCGTGGCCGGTGCGAAAGACGGCACGCCGGTGACGCTTCTCGCGCGGGCACGCGGCGGGCACTTCGCAACCGCAGCGACGGGCCACACCAACGGCTCCGGCGCCTACGAATTCACGCAGACGCCGCTGACGAACACGCTCTACCGCGTCACCAGCGGCGCGACGCAGTCGGCAGCGCTGTTCGAGGGCGTCAAATACGCGCTGACCGTCGCGCCCGTCGCGAGCACCGTGCAGGCCGGCCAGCCGCTGACGTTCTCCGGCTCGGTGCAGCCCGCGCTCGCCGGCCATGCCGTCTACCTGGAGCGGCAGGGCTCGCTCAAGCTGGGCTGGCACGTGATCGACGTCGGCACCGTCGGCACGCCGAGCCACCCCGGAGAAGCGGCGCCGTTCTCGATCATCCACCAGTTCGGCACCACAGGGCCCGAGCTGCTGCGGATCAAGATTCCGGGCGACCCTGGCAACCAGGGCGCCGCGGGTGTGCCGAGCGAACTCAACGTCACACAGGCGCCGGCGTCGGCGCTGCGACCGGAAGCGCCCGGCAGCGGCAAACTGCCCGCTGAAGGCCAACTCTAGTCAACTCGCGGCTTGCTGCGGTCGCCTCTGCGCGAGGCGACCGCAGCCGCGCGTTGCGCGACCCTCGGGTCAGACGAGGGTCGCGGCGCTACGCGGCGACGGCGCGTGCCTGCAGGTGCGCGCCGACCTTGCGCTTGACCCGCTGCAGGGCGTTGTCGACGGTCTTGGTGTCGCACGCCAGACGCTCGCCGACCTGCTCGTAGGAGTAGCCGTCGAGATACAGCGAGAGCACACGGCTCTCGAGCTCTGAAAGCGCGCTGGAAAGGCAGCCGACCAGCGAGCGCAGCTCCTCAGAGGAGATCACCTGGTTGACGGGATCGTGCACGGTGGACCCGGGCAGGATCTGATCGAGCGTCGGCACGTCGTCGCCGGCGCCGGCGGGCGTCGAGGAGAACGACACGTACTGGTTCAGCGGCGTGTGCTTGTTGCGCGTGGCGGTCTTCACGGCCGTGATGATCTGGCGCGTGATGCACAGCTCGGCGAAGTTGCGAAAGCTCGACTCACGGTCGGTGCGGAAGTCGCGAATCGCCTTGTACAGGCCGACGAGACCCTCTTGGATCAGGTCGTCGGAGTCGCCTCCGGCGAGGAAGTAGGAGGAGGCCTTCAGGCGCACGAAACCGTGGTAGCGCCTGACGAGACGGTCATATGCGTTGCGATCGCCGAGCTTCGCGAGGGCGATCAGATAACCGTCATCGACCTTAGGTTCAGATTGAGGGTAACGGGAGATTCGAGCCACGAGCAGATCCTTTCCGGTGCCCAAGCCAGTACGGCAGGGCCCAATTTGCTCAGTGGCGCACTCCTCCCCTGGCGCCAAAGCTATGTATTCCTGAGGCTTCTTCAACCTTAGGTACAGCGTTATGTCGGCGCGAGCCTCGCACAGTTATGGAGAGTTGTCAAGAGCTCTTTCGCGTTGCTGCAAGATCTCGTACACGATCGCCGCGGCCGCGGCGCTCACGCCGAGGGAATTGATGCGTCCGTGCTGAGGCAGCGCGATCAGCTGGTCACAGGCCTTGGCTACGCGCGGGCGCAGACCGTCGCCCTCGCTGCCGAGCACGAGCACGACGCCCGAACCGGCGTAATCAGGGGTGTCGTAGCCGACGGCACGCTGATCGTCGCCGCTTGCGCCGTAGCACCAGCAGTCGGCGCCGCGCGCGTCTGCGAGGAAGTCGGCGACGTTGCGCACGCGCGCCAGATCGAGGTGCTCGACGGCGCCGGCCGAGGCCTTGCAGACCGCCGGCGTGACCTCGGCCGCGCGCCGTTCGGGTATGACCACGCCGGCGGCGCCGGCGCACTCGGCCGTGCGGCAGATCGAGCCGAGATTCTGTGGGTCCTGGATCTGGTCCAGTGCCACGATCAGTGGCTTGACACCGGACAGCAGGCCCTCGGCCGAGGCATACGGATAGGGCCCGGCATCGGCGCACACGCCCTGATGCGCGGCGGACCCGCAGCGCTGCTCGAGCTCCTCGCCGTCGGCGATCTGCGCGCCGACACTCGCCAGCCACGGCTCGCGGGCCGCGCGCGCCGTGGCCCACACCTCGCGCACCTGCTTGGCGCGCTTGCCGCGCAGCGCCTCGTGCACGGGGTTGCGGCCGTAAACGATCACGGTTTGGCGATCGGGATCAGCTCCGGGCCCTGCGGACCATCGCGGATCTCCCACATCAGCGCCCGCAACTGCTCGCGGATCTCGTCCGCCCTGGCGAAGTCGCGCTCGGCGCGCGCCTGCTCGCGCTGCTCCAGCAGCGCACTGGCTTCGGCGTCGATGCCACCGGCCTCGCCCGAGGCCTCGCGCGGGCTCAGCCCGCCCAGGCCGATCGTCTCGAGCATCTCGCGCAGGTCGGCGTCGCCGACGCCCTCGCCGCGACGGTTGGCCTCGCGCACCCACTCAAACAGCGCTGCCAGCGCCGTCGGCGTGTTGAAGTCGTTGGCCAGCGCCACGAAGAAGGCCTCCTTGTGCTGGGCCATGTCTGGCGGGCTGGCGGCGCCCGGCGCCAGACGGCGCAGCGCGTCGCGCACGCGCAACACGCGCCTGTCGGCGTCGGCGAGCTCTGACGGCGAGAAGGCCAACGGCTGGCGGTAGTGCCCGGAGATCAGGTACATGACCACGGCCTCGGCGCCATACTCGCCGATCACCTCTCCCAGCAGCGCGATGTTGCCGACGGACTTGGCCATCTTCTCGCCGGTGAACTGGATCATGCCGTTGTGCATCCACAGCTTGGTCAGCTCGGCGCCGCGTGCCGCGCGCGTCTGCGCGGCCTCGTTCTCGTGGTGGGGGAAGACCAGATCCGAGCCGCCGCCGTGAACGTCGAAGCCGACGCCGAGCAGCTGCTCGGCCATCGCCGAGCACTCGATGTGCCAGCCCGGGCGCCCCGGCCCCCAGGGCGAGTCCCACACCGTGTCCTCGCCTTCCTTGTGGCGCTTCCACAGCGCGAAGTCCAGCGGGTCCTGCTTGCGCTGTGAGCCCTCGACGTCCTCTCCCTGGTCCATGTCGTCGAGACGGCGGTGTGACAGGCTGCCGTAGCCCTCGTCGGAGCGCACGCGGAAGTACACATCGCCGCCGGCCGCGTAGGCGTGGCCGCGCTGCACCAAAGCGTTGATGTGCTCGACGATCGGACCAATCGTCTGCGATGCCAGCGGCTCGTGGTCGGGACGTCCGAGTCCGAGCGCGTCGGTGTCGGCGCGGTACAGCTCGGTCATCTCTACGGCGAGCTCGGCGCTGGCGCGCCCCTGTGCGCGCGCGGCGTCGTAGATCTTGTCGTTGACGTCGGTCACGTTGATGACCAGGCTCACGCCGTATCCCTCGTGCTCGAGAAAGCGCTTGAGCAGGCTGAAGATCACGAACGGCCGCGCGTTGCCGATGTGAATGCGGCTGTACACGGTCGGCCCGCAGGCGTAGATGCCGACGGCGGCGGGGTCGGCGGGTGCGAGCGGCTGCAACCGGCCGCTGCGCGTGTCGTGTAGGCGTATCTCACGCATCGCGCGGCAACCCTAGCGCTCGCTCGCGCGGGCGCGGGCGTCGGGTGCGCTAGGAGGCCTCGGCGGGCGCCTGCAGGCTTGCGACGGCGAGCGCCGCGACGCCCTCGCCGCGTCCGACGAAGCCGATGCGCTCGCCGGTGCTCGCCTTGACGTTCACGCGGCTCACGTCCAGGCCCAACGCAGCGGCCAGCGACTCGCGGATGGCGACGCGCTTGTCTCCCAGCTTGGGCTGCTGCATGACCAGCGTGCAGTCGACGTTGACGATGCTCATGGCGTCCCGCCGCAAGATGGCGACGACCTCAGACAGCAGCCGGATCGAGTCGGCGTCGCGCCAGCGCTCGTCGGTGTCGGGAAAGTGCTCGCCGATGTCGCCAAGCCCCGCAGCTCCGAGCAGCGCGTCGATCACCGCGTGGGTCAGCACGTCGGCATCGGAATGTCCGTCCAGGCCGCGCTCGTGCTCGATCTGCACACCGCCGACGATCAACCTGCGCCCCGCGACCAGCCGATGCGAGTCCCAACCGATGCCCACGAGCGTGCTCATGTGCGCGTCTCGCTCGCGCCGATCGGCTCCAAGCGCCGCCGGCGACGCTCGAACACACACAGCTCGTCGATGCCCAGCCCCTGCAGCAGCTCCAGCGCGCTGTCGTAGTCTGCGCCGATGTCCTGCGGGCGATGGGCGTCGCTGGACAGCGCGATCGGCGCGCCGGCTTCCACACACATCTCCAGGAACGCCGGCGCCGGATACAGCTCCTTGACGGGCTTTCGCAGCCCGGCCGTGGACACCTCGACGGCGATGTCCGATTCGGCGATGGCTTCGATCGCCGGCTCGTAGTAGCGACGCAGATCGCCTTCTGGCAACGGACGGTCACGCCCCCACACCTTGACCAGGTCGGGGTGGGCGAGCACGTCGAACAGGCCACTGCGCGCCGACTCGCCGATCGTCTGAAAGTAGCGCTGCCAGATCTGCTCGACGCTGCGTCCGGAGTCCCACACGCTGTAGTCGTCCATGTCCACGGCGCCGTCGCGGATGAAGTGCACCGAGCCGACCACGTAGTCGAAATCGCGCTCGACCAGCAGGTTGGCCGTGCGATCCTCCGCGCCCGGCACGAAGTCGGCCTCGATGCCCAGTCGCAGGTCTGTCTGCTCGCGCACGAACGCACAGTAGGCGTCGAGGTCGTCGCTGGCGAAGGGCACCCAGAAGGGGTGCTGCCAGATGTCCAGCGCCTGCTCGAAGCGGTAGATGTGCTCGGACACGCCGAGCTCGGCGATGCCGCGCTCGGCGGCTGCCGCGCGGTAGCGCTCGAAGTTCTCGCGCGTGAAGTACTCCTGCGCGCTGGCGTCGAGGTCGTCGGGGCGCAGATGGAGGTGGTAGTCGGTGAGCACTGGCGCGTGGGCGATTCAAGCAGGAATCACCGACGCTCGGCCGAGCGCCTGGACAGCAGCAGCGCCGCGACCTCGAGGTCCAGCGGCGTCGTGACCTTGAGGTTCTCGCGCTTGACGTCGACGAGCAGCACCTTCCCTCCCATGCGCTCGACCAGCCACGCGTCGTCGGTCGCCTCGGCCAACAGCCGCGGCGAGACCTCGAGCGCGTTCTGCAGCGCCGCGCGGCGGAACACCTGCGGGGTCTGAACCGCCCACAGCTCAGAGCGCGCGAGCGTCTCCAGCACCGTGCCGTCGTCGCGGGCGCGCTTGATCGTGTCGCTGACGGGCGCCGCGGCGATCGCGGCGTCGGCCTGCGCATCGCGAGCCAGCGCGCCCGTCACCTCGCGCGCCAGCTCGGGCGTCAACAGCGGCCGCGCGGCGTCGTGCACGATCACCGGGTCGCCCTCACCGGCCGCGGCCAGCGCCAGGCGCACCGAGTCCGAGCGCGTGTCGCCGCCCTGCACGCCGGTTGTTCCCGGCGGCGCCTGTGCTGCAGGCGGCAGCGCGACGATGATCTGCTCGACCTCCGCCATCGCCGCGAGCGCGTCGACGGACCACTGCAGCATCGCTCGTCCGGCGACGTCGACGAGCGCCTTCGGGCGGTCTGCACCGAGCCGCTGCCCGGAGCCCGCCGCCACGATCAGCGCGATGGTCATGCTCAGAGACTGTCGCGCACGCGCCAGGCTGCCGTCGCCGGCGCTGGAGCGTGCGCGAGAGCCCGCTACTCGGCCGCGGCTCCGGCCATCTGGCTCGTGGCCGAGTCGGCGAGCAGCTCGTCGAGATAGTTCTCGGCCTCTTCCTCGTCCTTGTCCAGCGCATACATCAGCTCGGACGCGAGGATCTTCTTGGTGCGCGTGAACATCTGCTTCTCGCCGGTCGACAGGCCCTTCTCGCTCTCACGCAGCGAGAGGTTGCGCACGACCTCGGCCAGCTCGTAGATGTCGCCGGTCTTGATCTTGTCGCGGTTGTGCTTGAAGCGCCGGTTCCAGTTCTTCGGCATCTCTGAGACCTCGTCGCGCAGCACGTCGAGCACCTTCTTGACGGTTTCCTCGTCGATGACCCTGCGCAGGCCCGCCAGCGCCGCGTTCTCGGTGGGAACACGAACCGTCATGTCGTTGTGGAGGATCTTGATCGTGAGGTACTCGCGCCGTTCGCCGAGCATCTCCATCTCCTCCTTCTTCAGCACCTTGCCGGCGCCGTGATGGGGGTAGACGACATGATCGCCGAGCTCGAACTCGATGAACTCGACTTCGCGAGTTACCTCGAGCTCGCCCTCCAACGCGTCCTCTTGAATTGCTTGTGGCGGAATGGTGTTCTCCTTTGTTTCGGCCGGCCTGACTGGTCGGCCCGTCTTCAAGTCTGTAGGTAGCGATCCACGAGGTTGATCTCCTGCAGGCGGCGCAGGCCCTCGCGGATGTCCTTGGCCCTGATCTCGCCGACTCCCTCGACCGCCTCCAGCGCGGAGTCCGTGGCGACGAGCAGCTCGTCCAAGCCTCCGAACTCGCTGACGATCTCCGTGACGACGATCTTCGGCAGCCGGGAATGCGCCCCAGCACCCGATAGCCGCGAGGCGACACGGGGTAGTCGAGCGTGTTCAGCTTGCGGTCATAGCCCAGCAGCTCGGCGAGGCGACCGAAGTCCAGCAGATCCTGGTGGGCCAGCCGGCCGATCTCCTCCAGGCCCGCCGCGAACGCCTCGTCTGAGTAGTCGAACAGGTAGTCGCGCACGAGCGCGGCCTTTTCGGCCGCCGTGCCGACGGTCGTCTCCTCCAGCTGCATCTCGATCAGGCGCCCCTCGCTGCCCAGCTCGACGATGTAGCGCTCGATCTCCACGGCCATGCGCGTGACCAGCTCTGAGCGCTGCAGCACCGTCAGCACGTCGTGCAGCGTCGCACCGCCCTCGAACTCCAGCGCCGTCAGGCGCGTGGCGACCTGATCCAAGCGCGTGCGGTACTTGTCGAGCGTCGCCAGCGCCTGGTTGGCCTTGGCCAGCACGACCGGAATGTCCTCGAGGATGTACTTCGCGCCGTCGACGTAGACCGACACGACCTCGCGCCGCTGGGAGATCGCGATCACCAGCGCCTCGGTCTGCTTGGAGACACGCTCGGCCGTGCGATGGCGTGTGCCCGTCTCGTGCGAGAGGATCGTCGGATCCGGCATCAGCTGGACGTTCGCCATGGTGATCTTCGTCGCGCTGGCGTTGAGAATGATCGCCCCGTCCATCTTCGCCACCTGGTAGAGGAACGCCGGCGTGTAGTCGATCTCCAGCTTCAGCCCGCCGGAGTTGAGAAAGCTGAGATCTTCGGGCTCGCCGATGACGATCAGCCCGCCGGTGCGCGCGTGCAGGATGCTGTCAATCCCCTCGCGCAGAGCCGTGCCTGGAGCGATCATCTCCAGCGCCTTCATCAAACCCGGCTCCGGCCTTACTTCCGTATAGAAATCTTCGCCGGATCGCAGGGCCACAATCCCCCATTCTAGGGCATTTAGCGTTCCTTTAGCGCCTCCTGGACGGGCGCGGGAACCAGTCAGGCGACAGCTTGTGTCAAGCGTCTGGAGCCGGCGGGCAAAGCCAGCGCCAAGGCATCGCGCAGCGTCGCCGCCTCACGCGCCCCTGCGCCGCTGTCAAGCGGAGCGATCACGTCGCTGCAGCCGTGCTTTGCGGCCTCTTCCAGGCGCCGCTCGGGGTGACCCACCCAGCGCAGCTCGCCGGTCAGCCCGAGCTCGCCGAAGCAGGCCCTGGGCGTGCCCTGCAGCGCCTCGCCGCGACTGGCGCTGGCAACGGCCAACGCGACCGCCAGGTCGCAGCCCGGCTCGTCCACGCGCACGCCTCCGACGACGTTGACGAACACGTCAGAGCCGCCCGTGCCGATGCGTCCGTGGCGGCCGAGAATCGCCAGCACGAGCGCCAGGCGGTTGCGATCGAGGCCCGAGACGACGCGTCGCGGCTGCTCGAGCTCAGACGGCGCCACCAACGCCTGCACCTCGACCAGCAGCGGTCGCGAGCCCTCCATCGCCGCCAGCACCACGCTTCCCGGCGCGCGTGTGGCCTCGGCGACGAAGCGTGCCGAGGCGTCGAGCACCTCGACCAGGCCACCCTGACGCATCTCGAACAGTCCGGCCTCGTTGGTCGAGCCGAAGCGGTTCTTCAGCGCGCGCAGCTCGCGATATGGCCGCTCGCGCTCGCCCTCGAACTGCAGCACGCAGTCGACCAGATGCTCGAGCACGCGCGGGCCGGCCAGTGCGCCCTCCTTGGTCACGTGGCCGACGAGTATCACCGCAGTGCCGCGCGACTTGGCCAGTTCCATGATCTGCCCCGCCACCTCGCGCACCTGCCCGACCGAGCCCGGCGCGCCGCTCAGCTCGCCGGAGTTCAGCGTCTGCACGGAGTCGATCACGCAGGCCGCCGGCGCTTCGGCGGCGATCGTGTCGAGCACCGTGTCGAGGTCAGTCTCGGCGAGGATCGGCACGCGCAGAGCCCCCGGGCCCAGTCGCTCGGCGCGCAGCCTAACCTGCTCGGCCGACTCCTCGCCGCTGACATACAGCGTGCGGTGACCGGCCTGCTGCAGATGGCCGAGCGCCATGTTCGTCAGCGTCGACTTGCCGATGCCCGGCGAGCCGCCGAGCAGCACCAGCGATCCCGGCACGAGGCCACCGCCGAGCACGCGGTCGAGCTCGCCGATGCCCGTGGACATGCGCTCCAGCGGCGCCGCGCCGACCTCGCGCAGCGGCTTTGCCGCGAGCGTCGGGCGGCGCGCGTGGCCGTTTGCAGAGCCCGACGCGCGGGCGCCGGATGCGGCCCCGCGTCTTCCCGCGCCGCGTCCCTTGCCACGCCCGCCGGCGGTCGGCAGACGCTCCTCGATCAGCGTGTTCCAGGCGTCACAGCCGGGGCATTGACCATGCCACTGCGCCGACTGCAGGCCGCACTCGGAGCAGCTGTAGGCGGTTTCGCGGGCCATCGATTGAGCGTACGGGTCGACGGGGACATCACGGACGTGTGCCGGTCCCGCCCGAGGATCGGGCGGTCAGCCGTGGCGGGGGCAGCCGCCGGCCGCGCCGTAGAAGTCCGTCCCGTCGAGCCCGGGTCCGGTGATCTGCGGTCGCTGCGCGCCACCGCCGGGCGCGTAGGCGGTGTCGAACCATTCGCCGAAGAACTGCGTCAGGCGAGCCTGACAGCCCGGGCTCTGGTTCGGCAGCGCTTGCGCGAAGGCGGCCTCCAGCTGCGGCTCTGAGATGCTCGCGCCGCGGAAGTCGCTCTGAACCTTCTGCAGCACGGCGTCGAAGCCGCTGGGCCCGAGGATCCTTCGCAGCGCCTCATAGGCGGCGGCCGGGCGTTCGTAGGTGGGCGGACTGGAGAACAGCGTGTAGGCGTAGGGCTGCGAGGGCGCGACCGTCCAGTAGCTGCCGCCGTTGGCGTAGGCGCTGTCGAAGGTCGCGATCAGCGCCTGCTCGAATTCGCCCCCCTTCAGCGCGCGCGCCGGGAACACGTAGCTTTCCATCCATTCCGCCAGACCCTCCTTGAAGAAGGTCATCTCGTAGCTCGCCTCGCTGACGTTGTCGCCCCACCACTGGTGCATGTTCTCGTGCCACAAAATCGGCAGTTCGACGATGCCTTCGTTGAAGGAGATCATCGTCTGCATCTCCTCCTCGAAGGCCACCGACGGTGAGCCCACCACCGCGCCGTCGGAGACGAATGGATAGGGCCCGTTGAACAGGCTCTCGAAGTTTGTGACTTCTTCCTGCTGGTTGAGGGTCGCGGCGTTGTGAGCACGTTTGGCGGGCGGGATACCTTCGTCCTGGGCCTGGTAGTAGGTCACGCCTTCGGCGCCGACGTGTGAGCTCAGCGAGTAGTTGCCGATGCTGCTCTGCACCAGATAGCTCGCCACGGGCGCGAGCGATTCCCAGTTCCAGGTAGCAGAGCCGCGTGGGAAGTCCGAATCGGGCGGGTTGCGCGTCACGCCCTGAAGGACGCCGTTGGCGAGCGCGACCTTGCCCGCTTCGACGGTCTCGTGAAAGCTGTACGTGGGCTTCGCGGTGGGGTAGTCGTTGAGCGGCATCCAGGCGCTTGCGCCGATCGGCTCGGTCGCCACAAGCCCTCCCCCTGGCGCGCGAAACCAACCCTCCGCTTCGCCGTTGGCGTCTTTGTGCAGGCCCGGGCGGCCGGTGTAGGCGACGTCCACGACGAAAGTCGCCGACGCGGGGATCGGACGGCGAGGCGTGATCAGCAGCTTGTCCGCCGGGCACTGCGTGCCGTCTCGCGAGTGCAGCGGAGCTCCTTCAGCGCGCAGTTCGGGACTGCACGCGGGCGGCAGCGGATTTTCCTGCGGGCCACCGACGGGGACGGTCTGCGAGGCCTCGTGAGCGCGCGGGTCGGCATCTTCGGCGCCGAGAGGGTCGCCCGGGTAGGTCGGCTGCACAAAGGAGAACGAAGCCGGCTTGCCGTCGACCGTCACCGAGCCGACCGACAGTTCCGGGTGCCCGCTGCCCAACGCGGTCGGCTCGAGATCGAGCGTCAGGCTCGACAGGCATTGCGTCGCGCTCTCCGTGAGCGCCACGTGGTTGCCCGACAGGAACCTGTTCGTGGCGGCGCTGTAGCGGAGGTCCACATCGGTGTGCACGCTCGTGTAGCCGCCGTTGCCGGTCTCCGGGTATACCCGCTCGCCGTAGCGAGCGAGCGTGTGCGCGCCAGGGGTGCAGCGCGCACCCGACGTGGCTTCCGGCGAAGCTGCAGACGGTGCAGCGGGCGCGCCCGAGGCGGCTTCGGTCGGAGCTGCCGGAGGCGGCGTCGGCGCGCCCGAGGCGACTTCGGGCAAGGGCTTGGAAGGCCTCGCAGGCGCTGGCGAGGCGCCGGCGAGCGCCGCCGCCGTCATCCCCAATGCGATCCAGGCAGCCCTCGTCATGAGCAGCAGGATCGCACGCCGATGGGCCTGCGTGTCTTGGCCGCCGTCAGGCGCGAGCTGTCCTGCCCCACCGGGGCGGCGGCGCTCGCCCGATGTCGGCCGGCGCTAATCGCCGTCGGGCTCGGCCACCGGCGGGCTGTCGTCCGCCGGCGCGTCCTCGCCCTCGGTCAGCTCCTCGGCGCCGCCTTCGGCGCCGACGCCGACCGGCGTCTTCTGCTTCTTCGGCTTGACGATCGTCAGGCGCACCTCGTCGCCCTCCTCGCCCTCGGGCTTGGGGTCGATCACGACCGTCGCTCCGGGCGTCAGCTGCTCGCGCAGCACGAAGTCGGCGAGCGGGTCCTCGATGTAGCGCTGGATCGCCCGGCGCAGCGGACGGGCGCCCATCGACGGGTCCCAGCCCTTCTCGACCAGCAGATCCTTGGCCTCGCCGGTGAGCTCCAGCTGCAGCTCGCGCTCGGCCATCGACTCGCGAATGCGCAGAAGCAGCAGCTCGACGATCTGCTTGATCTCCTCCTTCTGCAGCTTGTGAAAGACGATCACGTCGTCGATGCGGTTGAGGAACTCCGGCCGGAAGACCTTCTTCAGCTCACCCATGATGCGCGCCTTCATGTCGTCGTAGGTGATGCCGGTCTCGTCCTCGGAGACAGCGAAGCCCAGCGGCGTGTTGCGCGCGATCTCCGCGGCGCCGATGTTCGACGTCATGATCACGATCGCGTGGCGGAAGTCCA
>CAWCBZ010000007.1:0-100794 GCA_963793935.1 uncultured Solirubrobacteraceae bacterium | reverse complement strand
CCACAACCGTCAGCGCACGTGGCGCGCCGGCACGCCCGAACAGCAGGTTGTCCAGGCGAAAGTCGCCGTGCACGAGCCCCTGCGGGCCGTGGCGCTCGCTCAGCCACGAGTCGAGGCTGGCGACCAGCCGCTGGCACAGCGCTACGTGCGCGTCCTCGATGCGCTCGCCGTAGCGCTCGAGAAAGCCCGGCAGCAGCTGCTGCACGAGTGCCTGGCCGATCGGGCTCTCGCGGTTCAGCCAAGCGCTCGCCGCAAGCTGCTCGTCGCCGAGCACCGGCGCGTGCAGCCGCGCCAGCGCCTGCACCGCCAGGCGCGCCTGCTCGACGCCGCAGCCGGCTATCTGGTCGCCCACGTCCGCGTCCAGCGCATCCTCCAGCAGCAGCGTGAACCAGCCGTCGCGCTCGTCATAGCGCGCGAACGCGCACGTCGGCAGCGGTCCGCCGATGCGCGGCGCGAGCTCGTCGTAGAAGCGCATCTCGCGCTCGTAGATGCCCAGGCCGACGCCCGTCGCGCGACTGCTCGGGTCGTCGGCCGCCAGCTTCAGCACGATCGTCTGCGGGCCGTCGCCCTCGCCGTCCGCGTAGGTCAGCCGGACGCGGTGGCTCTGGCTCATCTGACCGGTGCCGATCGGCCGCGCGTCAAACGACGCGATCGCGCCGCAGCCGAGCGCCGTCGCAAGCCACCCGCCGTCGAGGTCGTCGAGCGTGCGCACGATGCGCAGCGGGCGCTCGTCGCTGCTCGCAGGGGCCATGCGCTCAGCCTATTGCCGTGCGCAGTGTGGGCGCCAGCGCCGGACGCGTCCGCGCAGTCGCGCCGATGGCGGTCACCTCTCGACCCGTCCTGCGATCCTACGCTCCCGCCGGCCCGCCAACTCCGCCCAAGAGAGGACTCACATGAACGCCCTCACGCCGATGCAGCGCGAGCTCTGCGAGCAGTCGCGCTGGGACTTTGCAGACCTGCGCGCGCTGTACGTCAACTGCACGCTCAAGCGCTCGCCCGAGGTCTCGCACACGCAGGCGCTGGCCGATCGCTCGATCGAGATCATGCGCACCAATGGCGTCGCTGTGCAGTCGATCCGCGCGATCGACCTCGACATCGCCACGGGCGTTCAGCCGGACATGACCGAACACGGCTGGGAGGTCGACGGCTGGCCGGCGATCTTCGAGCAGGTCATGGCGGCAGACATCCTCGTGCTGTTCTGTCCGATCTGGCTGGGCGAGAAATCCTCGGTCGCCACGCAGGTGATCGAGCGCCTGTACGGCAACAGCCATCTGCTCAACGACGACGGCCAGTACGCCTACTACGGACGCACCGGCGGCTGTCTGATCACGGGCAACGAGGACGGCGCAAAGCACTGTGCGATGAACATCCTCTACTCACTGCAGCATCTCGGCTACACGATCCCGCCGCAGGCCGATGCGGCCTGGCTGGGCGAGGTCGGCCCGGGCCCGAGCTACCTGGACATGGACTCAGGCGGCCCCGACAACGACTTCACCAACCGCAACACCACGTTCATGACCTGGAACCTGTTGCACATGGCGCGCATGCTCAAGGACGCCGGCGGCATTCCCGCGCACGGCAACCAGCGAAGAGCCTGGGACGCCGGGTGTCGCTTTGACTACCCAAATCCGGACTATCGCTGAGCGCCCGCCCACCCACCCACGCGCGAATGTGTAACAACGCGCACAAGAGCCTGGGAGAGCTCTAATGCGATTCTCAGTTTGACCTGAGGTTCGCGGGGAACACTGCGGGCATGACTCTCACAACCATCATCATCCTCAACGTGCTTCTCGACGTGGCGCTGTTGGCGGGCCTCGCATTCGCCATCACCCGCGCGGCAAAATTGACCCCGCACCGCCCCGGTGTCACCGGGAACGCCTGGCGCCTGCGCCGCCCGCATCGAGGCGTCGCGCGCGGCGCCCGCGACGAACGCGCGGCCGCGCGGCTGTCGCACGCCTACGACTGAGCCTGCGCGAGCGTGCGGCGCCGGCGATCAACGTTCGCCGGCGCCGCCGCGCAGCAGGTACAGGTACCAGAGGGCGACCACGATCAACACGCCGAGCGGCAGCGCCAGCGTGAGGATCGAGCCCGTGAGGAACGCGGCGAGCGGGACGGCGAGCTGTTGCATGGATCCTCCTAGTGGTCGCTTGCCAGACGTGGCGCCGCCGCGCTGACCGGAGCCGGCGCGAGCCAGCGGTGCACGTAGATGAAGATAAGGATGACGAACGTGATCGAGCCGGGCACCCACATGATGCCCGCCGCGATGCGCTGGTCACCCAGCGCCGAGATGCCGCCTGGGCGGCTCGCCTCGTGCGCGTAGAACGAGTACAGCGGGTGTGGCGCGAGTGCCAGCACGATCGCCAGCAGCCAGCTGACGACCATCGCGCCGATCAGGTAGACGATGCGCGCCACCGAGGACAGCGGAGCGCGCAGCGGCGGCGAGTCGATCACCTGCTTCCAGAACATCAGCAGCGCTGGCAAAGAACAGCGAGTGCTCAAGCGCGTGCAGCGCCGACGAGCGCAGCGTCGCGTCGAACAGCGCCGGCACATGCCAGACCAGCAAGGTGGTGCTGAAGGCGACGAACGCCGCCTGCGGGCTGCCCAGCGCGCGGCTGAGCGCGCGCAGCCAGCCGGTGCGGGGGCTCTTGCCGAGCGCCCTGGCCAGGCCGCGGCGCGACTGCAGCGGCAGCGAGCGCCACAGACGAATCCACGGGTCGGCCAGCACCAACAGCGGCGGCGCGACGACCAGCAGCAGCACGTGCTGGACCATGTGCGCCCAGAACAGCTGCTCTGAGAGAATCTCCAGCGGCGAGCTGAGCGCGATCGCGAGCACCGCCAGGGCGCCGTAGAAGCACGCGCGCTGCAGACGGCGCTCGCGCCGGGCGCGCGCCGGCGTGACCGTGCGCCTGTCGCCGAGCCAGTAGAGGATCGCCAGGTCGATCACCAGCACGAGCGGCGGATCGAACGACCAGTCCCAGAAGCCGGGGGCGACCGTCGTCGCGGCGAGCATCAGAGCAGGTACAGCGACGACGTACGCGATCACGCCGATCGCCGCCAGATAGGACCAGAAGAACACGCATGCGTCCAGGCCGGGGGCGATCAGCCGGTCGGGGTCCTTGATGTCGTCCTCCGGTTTCGTCTGCGCGGGCGACGCGCCGTGCGCGCAGCTCGGTCGCGACCTGCGTCTCCAGCCAGTACATCGTCGCCAGCGCCGCGATCGCGAAGAACGCCGTCCAGGCGCAGAAGACGCTCGCATATGCGCCGTCGGTCGGGCCGAAGTGCTGCACCGTGTACTCGACGCACTGCAGCGCGATCGCCGCGAGCCCGAGCGCCAGCGCGACGATCGCCGGGCCCAGCCAACTGCGCGATTGCGCCTTCATCTGCCGGCCGGCGACGATCGCCAGCGCGGCGCTCAGCAGCACGCAGGCGACGATCACGGCGCCCAGGCGCCTGATCGGCTTTGACGTGGCCTGGGCGCCACATGTGGTTCTGGTTGAGCGAGCGCAGGTAGAAGTAGGCGAACAGGAACGCGAGAAAGAAGAAGGTCGTCGCGCCGGCCAGCAGCCGCCCGGCGATGTACAGTGCGCGCGCGCCGACGTCCGGCGGCTCGGGCGGGATCTCCACGCCGTGCTCGACCGGCGGGACCATCAGGCCCAGTGGGCGTTCTTCGCGCGAGGCCTCCATGTCAGGTCCCCGCCGGGGCCGGGCTGGCCCCTGCGCCGCTGATTTTCAGTGGCGTGCCGTAGTCGTAGGGGTCGGAGTCGATCACCGGGATCTGCTCGAAGTTGTTGACCGGCACCGGCGTGGGCACCTGCCACTCCAGCGACTTCGAGCGCCACGGGTTGGCCTCGGCGGGTAGGCGCGCGACGATCAGCGAGTAGACGACGTTGTAGAGAAAGATCAGCATCGAGAAGCCGAGCACGAAGGCCGAGATCGAAACCCACACGTTGAGCCCATGCAGGTTCGGCGCGTAGCTGGAGACGCGCCGGGGCATGCCTTTCATGCCGAGCACGAACAGCGGCATGAATGTCGAGTTGAAGGCGACGAACATCAGCCAGAAATGCCATCTTGGCGAGGCGCTCGTTGAAGCGCAGGCCGGTCATCTTCGGCACCCAGTAGTAGATCGCGGCGAAGAACGTGAAGATCAGCCCGCCCATGATCGTGTAGTGGAAGTGCGCCATCACGAAGAAGCTGCCGTGCGTGTCGGTGTCGTGCGGGCGTGTCTGAGAGGAACACGCCGGACAGCCCGCCGATCAGGAAGTTGAAGGTCCAGCCCAGGCAGAACAGCATCGGCACGGTGAACGAACTTCGCGCCTTCCACAGCGTGCCCATCACGCACAGGAAGATGAAGCCCGGTGGGCACCGAGATGATCTCCGTGGAGAGCATGTAGAAAGGTCGCAGATCGGCGTTGATGCCGCTGACGAACAGGTGGTGCTGCCAGACGAAGAAGCTCAGCAGGGCGACGCCCAGCATGCCCCGACACGGCCAGCCGGTAGCCCCACAGCGGCTTGCGCGTGAACACCGGCAGCAGCTCGAGGACGATGCCGAAACCGGGCAGCGCGAGGATGTACACCTCGGGGTGGCCGAAGAACCAGAACAGGTTCTCGAACAGATAAGGGCTGCCGCCGGCGCCGGCCACGAAGAACGAGGTGTTGATCGTGCGGTCCAGCGCGGCCATCGCCAGCGTTGCGATCAGCATTGGCGCCGACAGCACCATCAGCACGGATGTAGCGAGCACCGACCACACGAAGATCGGCAGCCGCGACCAGGTGAGCCCGGGCGCGCGCATGGTGATGATCGTGGCGATCATGTTCAGCCCCAGCAGAGCACATCGAGACGCCGACCAGCGCGAAGAAGATGATGTAGGAGTCCATGCCCATCACCGCTTGGTCGTTGAGCGGCTCATACCCGGTCCAGCCGGTCGGAAAGCCGCCGAAGAAAATCGACGAGGTGAGGATGAAGCCCGCCGCCATCAACAGCCAGAAAGTCAGCGCCTCGATGCGCGGGAAGGCCATGCGCCGCGCGCCGATCATGATCGGCACGAAGTAGTTGGCGAACGGACCGAGCACGCCGGAGGTCATGATTCCCATCATCATCGCTCCGTGCATGCCGACCAGCGAGAGGTATTGATTGGGTGCGATCGTCGTCGGTGTGTCGTGCAGCAGCTCGGTGCGGATCAGCATCGCGTTCAGGCCGGCGATGAAGAAGAACAGGCCGATGCCCACCAGGTACTGGATGCCGACGACCTTGTGGTCGGTGCACAGGCCGAAGTAGCGCCCGATCCCCTCGTCCTCCTTCTCGCGTAGCGAGGCCGGCTTGCCGAGCAGGCGGCTGACCGGGTAGTTGGCGAAGCCGAGCCCGATCAAGAAGCCCGCGACGCCGAACAGGTAGGCCAGCAGCAGCGCGACGTCGTTCTCGTCGGTCGCCGAGATGAATTCGAAGCTTTTGCTCGTGGACACGCGATGACCGATGAACCAGCCGAGGTAGTAGCCGGCGACGCCGAGCAGCAAGGCGCTGAGCAGGTTGAAGCCGACCAGCCGCCGCCACAGCGGGCGCCTGACAGGTGTGGGCTGGGAGTGGGACTCGATCGTCGTGCTCATTCGGCGCGCCTCGTCGGTTCGGGGAGGTAGGTCTTGCTGTATGGCGGCAGCGCTTTGGTCGCAGCCGCGTACTTGGTCTGCTGTTCGGCGATCCACGAGTCGAAGGCCGCTCGGCTGACGACGTGGCCGTGATCGAACATCGCGCCGTGCCAGATCCCGCACAGCTCGGCACAGCGCACTTCAAAGGTCTGTTCGTGCGTCGGCTTGACGTACACGACGTTGTCGACGTTCGGGTTGGCGTCGGCCTTGACGCCGAGCTGGTAGGCCCAGAACGAGTGGATCACGTCCAGCGAGGTGACGTGCATTTCGACCATCTGGTCGACCGGCAGCTCGAGGTGGGGAACCTCGACGCCGCCGTATTCAGGGAAGCGGTAGGTGAACTCCCACTGCTGGGCGATCACCTGCACCTGCAGCTTCTTGCCGCCTGGCACGACGACCGGCGAAGGTCCGCCTCCCGAGCCCGCGCCGTCTTCCTCCAGGCGCACCGTGCCGTAGGCCGCGAGCGACAGCACGAGAACGGAGGTGATGACTATCCACGCCGTCTGCAGGCGCTGATCGCCACGCAAAGCCGGGCCTTCCAGCATGCCGCCCTTGGGCTGGCGGAAGGAGATCGTGGAGTAGATCAGATAGAGCACGACGAGCAGCAGAACCGGCGTGGCCATCGCCAGCAGCACGGTGTTGTCGGTGACGTGGCCGGAGGCCTGCGCGGAGCCGTTGCCGGGAGGCAGGTCCGGGCCGAGCAGCACGACCACGAGCGGCGTTGCGATAAGCGACGCCACGACCCACAGGATCGTGAAGCGTCGCGCGTGGTTGGGCTCGGTCATCGTCAGACGACGTCGAGGTAGCCGTCCATGTAGCCGAGCGTCTGCATCGGCCCTCCGCCTCCGGTGAGAAAGCCCGCCGCGCACGGCACGAAGCACTGCCAGTGGTAGCGCCCCTTCTTGCCGGTACGGATCGTGAAGCTGATCGTGCGGTGCGCCTCAGCCATTGTGCAAGGCGCGAATTCGCATTGGTCCTTGGCTTCTTCGGCGACGCCCGGCAGGGCCACGAGTATTCCCATTTCGGGCACCGCGAACGTGTGCGAGGTTTCTTCGGGGTTGATCGCGTTGATCGTCTTGCCGTCGACCGTCTCGGTCCCTCCCACCGTGCCCTGCACCTGCGAGAGGAACGGGTTACGCAGGCCGCTGTCGCCGTCGTATTGCAGGACGGTGATGTGCACGAGCGAGTTCGCGGGCACCTTGTAGTCGGTGGTGTGGATCCACTTGCCGTGGCTCTGCACCAGATAGGAAACCCAGTCGGGGTGCGAAGGGCTGTATTTCGCGCCCACCGCCGCGACCGTCTGCAGCGTGAGCTGAGTGCTCACGCCCGCCGTCGTGCTGGCGCTCGACGCGGCGACCGTCCGCGGGAAGCTGGTCGCCCAGTTCGCGACGTACAGGCCGATCAGAACCGCCACCACGGCTACCGCGGCGCCGATCCCCAGGAGCTTCTTAGCCATCAGGTTCACGCCGATCCTCGCTCACCCTCATGTGTACCGCCTCTGCGCGCGACTCTACATCGGCGCAGAGCCGGCGTGTTGCATTTCGGCTGATCGATATATGAGAATGCTCTCAAGCAAGCACGAGCCGCTAGGACAGGTGTCCAGAAATGCCGTGCATCCGAATGCAGGGGGGCCCGTTGCCCGAAAAGGACGACATGAGTTGCCCGATAGGAGCACAAAGGACGACAGGACGTAGTCCTCTAGGTGCAGAACGCGAAGCGGAGGCAGTCGAGCTGCCGCTGCGCTGCGTATCGAGCGATCCGCGCGACGGGTGCTCGTGCAAGGGGCGCATTCCCCGCGCGGTCGTCGAGCAGGCCTGGTGTCGTGAGCTCGCGACGAGCGGCGATCACGAAGGCCGCTTCTTTCACCTGATTCACGAGGGTGGCGTTTGGCAGGCCTATGGACTCGGCGACGGCCAGGTCCGCGGCGTGTACTGCCCCTCGCACAACAGCCAGCGCGCGGCGCGCTCG
The DNA here is from genome assembly GCA_963793935.1 of uncultured Solirubrobacteraceae bacterium. Classification (GTDB taxonomy): domain Bacteria; phylum Actinomycetota; class Thermoleophilia; order Solirubrobacterales; family Solirubrobacteraceae; genus Palsa-744. Next base: position 93,186 of record CAWCBZ010000007.1, on the reverse strand, counting down.
CGCGCGGCGCTCTGTGACGTGAGCGACGTCGCCTACGAGCTCGTGCTGGCCGCCTAGGCCTAGAGCACGTCAGCTAGGCGCGGCGCGTTGCCCGGCGCGCCACTCGCGGCGGACGGGCCTCGCCGGCGCGCGGTGGGCGGATACGATCATCCGCTTGTCGGCAGATCGCTCAACGCATCAATCTGCAGCGCTCGGCGAGGTGCCCGAGCGTCCGACGCTCGACGGCCTCGAGCGCAAGTGGGGCGAAGCGTGGGAGCGCGACGGTTGCTACGCCTTCGACCGTTCGGCGCCGCGCGAGCGCGTCTACTCGATCGATACGCCGCCGCCGACCGTAAGCGGCTCGCTGCACGTCGGCCACGTCTTCTCATACACGCACACCGATGCGCTCGCGCGCTATCAGCGCATGCGCGGCAAGGCCGTCTTCTACCCGATGGGCTGGGACGACAACGGCCTGCCGACCGAGCGGCGCGTACAAAACCACTTCGGCGTGCGCTGTGACCCGTCGGTCGCCTATGACCCTGACTTCGCGCCGCCCCAGGAGCCTTCGGAAAAGGAGCCGGTGTCGATCTCGCGGCCGAACTTCGTGGAGCTGTGCCTGCGCCTGACCGAGACCGACGAGCGCGCCTTCGAGCAGCTGTGGCGCGGCCTCGGACTGTCGGTCGACTGGTCGATGAACTACACGACGATCGGCGCACGTGCACAGCGCATCTCGCAGCGGTCGTTTCTCGCGCTGCTCGCGCGCGACGAGGCCTACCAGCTGGAGGCGCCGACGCTGTGGGACGTGGACTTCCAGACCGCCGTGGCGCAGGCCGAGCTCGAGGATCGCGAGCGCCCGGGCGCGATGAGTCGCGTGCGCTTTGCAATGGCCGACGCAGACGGCGCCGCGGCGGCGGGCGCCGACGAGGCCTTGATCGAGACCACGCGCCCGGAGCTGATTCCTGCATGCGTGGCACTGCTCGCGCACCCCGACGACGAGCGCCAGCGCCATCTGGTCGGCGGCGAGGTGCTGACGCCGCTGTTCGGCACGCGCGTGCCGGTGCTCACGCATCCGCTGGTCGACCCCGAGAAGGGCACCGGCCTGGTGATGGTCTGCACCTTCGGCGATCTCACCGACGTCGTCTGGTGGCGCGAGCTCGCTCTGCCGGTGCGCTCGGTGCTCGGCCCCGACGGGCGACTCACAGACGTGCCATGGGGCGCCGCCGGCTGGGAGTCGGTCGACGTCGAGCGCGCCCGACGAGACTATTCGGAGCTGAGCGGGCGCACGGTCAACCAGGCGCGCCGGAGGATCCTCGAGCTGCTGGAGCAGTCCGAGGATCTCGTCGGCGAGCCGACGCAGGTCACCCGCGCGGTGAAGTTCTTCGAGAAGGGCGAGCGGCCGGTGGAGATCGTCACCAGCCGTCAGTGGTTCATCCGCACGATGTCTCACCGTGACGAGCTGCTGGCGCGGGGGCGCGAGCTGAGCTGGCATCCGCCCTACATGCGCGCTCGCTACGAGGACTGGGTCAAAGGGCTGACCGGCGACTGGTGCGTCAGCCGCCAGCGCTTCTTCGGCGTGCCGTTTCCGCTGTGGTACCCGCTCGATGCCAACGGCGCGGTGCTCTATGACAAACCGATCGCCGCACGCGAGGATCAGCTGCCGGTCGACCCGTCGACAGACGTTCCCGACGGCTATGACGAGTCTCAGCGCGGCCGGCCCGACGGCTTCGCGGGCGACCCCGACGTGATGGACACGTGGGCGACGTCGTCGCTGACGCCGCAGATCGCCGGGGGGTCGGGTGAGGACGACGAGCTGTTCGCCAAGGTCTTTCCGATGGACGTGCGCCCGCAGGCGCACGACATCATCAGGACCTGGCTGTTCTCGACGGTGCTGCGCTCGCAGCTGGACCACGACGAGCTGCCCTGGCGCAACGCGGCGATCTCCGGCTGGGTGCTCGACCCTGATCGCAAGAAGATGTCCAAGTCCAAGGGCAACGTGGTGACGCCGATGCACCTGCTGGAGGAGTACGGCGCCGACGCCGTGCGCTACTGGGCGGCCAACGGCCGGTCGGGGACCGACACCGCGTTTGACCCGCAGCAGATGAAGGTCGGCCGGCGACTGGCGGTGAAGCTGCTCAACGCTTCCAAGTTCGCGCTCGCCGACCTGCCTGACGAGAGCGGGCGATCGGAGATCGGACCGCTGACTAGTCCGCTGGATCGGGCGATGATCGCACGCCTGAGCGCCGTCGTCGCCGACGCGACGAAAAGCTTCGAGGAGTACGACTACGCGCGCGCGCTCGAGCGCGTGGAGAGCTTCTTCTGGTGGTACTGCGACTACTACCTGGAGCTCGTCAAGGGTCGACGCTATGACTCGGGCGACGCTGCGCATGACGGCTCGGCGTCCGACGGACGGGCCTCGGTCAGTCGTGCGCTGCGCAGCTCGCTGTCGGTCTTCCAGCGCCTGCTCGCGCCGTTTCTGCCGTTCGTCTCAGAGGAGGTGTGGTCGTGGTGGCAGGAGGGGTCGGTGCACCGCGCAAGCTGGCCGAGCATGCTGGAGCTCGACGAGGCGCTCGGCGACGTGCAGACCGACACGGCAGCCGCCGAGGACACGGCTCTGGCCGTCGCCGCCGACGTGCTCAAGGAAGTGCGCAAGGCCAAGTCGCAAGCCCAGCGGCCGATGCGCGCGCCGGTCGCCCGCGTGGTCGTGCACGACAGCGAGGAGCGGCTCGCGGCGTTGCCGTTGGGCGCCGACGATCTGCGCCAGGCGGGCTCGATCGAGACGATCGACACGGCCGAGGCTTCGGAGTTCGCGGTGCAGGTCACGCTCGCGGATGATCCGCCCGAGGTCGCATAGGCCGGCGGGCCGGGTCGCGCAGTCGTCCGGCGCAGGATTGACGAGCGTGTGCGTGGAATACCCGCGCATGACAACTCCAAAAAAGCAGCACCACCTATTTACGAGCGCACTGCTCGCGGCAGCGATCGCAATCGCAGTCTTTGCGACGTCCGCCTCGGCAGGCTCGCCCCTGAAGATCACCAACTGCAACAAGGCGGCGAGCCTCCCGAAACTGCTGACGCTGACATGCGGCGACGGCAACACGGTCTTGAAAGGCATGACCTGGTCGAGCTTTGGCGGCGCGACGGCCGCCGGCAAAGGCACTTTCACGTCGAACACCTGTAAACCCAACTGCGCGGCAGGCAAGGACGTCAGCTACCCCGTGAGCGTCAAGGCGGAAGGCTCGAAAAAATGCAAGGGAGCGACCGTCTACGCGAAACTCTCGTTGACCTATCCCGGCGCCAGGAAACCGCCGCCGAGCGAACCTCGCAAATGGTTCTTCCGCTGCCCGTCCTGAGTTGGGCCGGCGCCGAGGACTGATCTCCCCGCCCGGTCCTTCCGCGCGCGTTCAGCCGGGCGCGCGGGGGGACGGGCACGCCACCCTCGGCGGTCTGTCGCCGTCCGCTTCGCTCGGGGCCGTTGGCCGGAGCGGGGCCGGCGGCCACGCTTGGATAGGGTCCGCCCGGTGAAGCGCACGTTGATATCCGAGCTGCCACAGCTGATCGGAGAACGCGTTCGCCTGCGCGGCTGGGTGCAGGCGCTACGCGACCAGAAGCGCGTGCAGTTCATCGTGTTGCGCGACGAATCGGGGCTCGCGCAGGTCGTGCTGGCAAAGGGCGATCCGCCGAGCGAGCTCAACGATGCGGTGTCTGCGCTGACCGTCGAGTCGGCGGTGACGATCATCGGGACAGTCGCGGCCGACGAGCGCGTGAACCTCGGAGGCCTGGAGCTCAAGCTCGAGCAGCTGGAGGTCGACTCGCCGGCCGACCCGGAGGCGCCGATCGCCGCGGACTCGGCGCTGGACAAGCGCATGGACTGGCGCTATCTGGATCTGCGGCGACCGGATCGCAAGCTGATCTTCGAAGTGCAGACGACAACCGAGCGCGCGATGCGCGACTTCTGGGCAAAAGAGGACTTCATCGAGCTGCACTCGCCGAAGTTGACCGGAGCGGCGACTGAGTCCGGCGCGGAGCTGTTCAAACTCGAGTACTTCGACCGCATGGCCACGCTCGCGCAGTCACCGCAGTTCTACAAGCAGATGGCGATGGCGGCGGGCTTCGGCAAGGTCTTCGAGGTCGGCCCGGTGTTCCGCGCGAACCCGTCGTTTACCTCGCGCCACGACACCGAGTTCACGAGCGTCGACACGGAGATCTCCTGGATCGACTCGCACGAGGACGTGATGTCCTTCGAGGAGCGCTGGCTGGCGCACACGTTGGCGATCGTCAAGGAGGTACACGGCGAGCAGATCGCGCAGACCTTCGACACCGCGCTCGTCGTGCCCGAGCTCCCGTTTCCGCGTATCCCGCTGGAGGACGCCAAGCAACAGCTGCGCGACGCCGGCCACGAGCCGCCGCCGGCGGGCCACGATCTCGATCCACCCAGCGAGCGCGCGCTGTCGGCGCTCGTCGCCGAGCGTGACGGCCACGAGTTCACGTTCGTGACCGACTACCCCACCTCCGTGCGGCCCTTCTACCACATGCGCTACGACGACCGCCCGACTGTCACCAAGAGCTTTGACCTGCTTTGGCGCGGCATCGAGCTGACGACCGGCGCGCAGCGCGAGCACCGCTACGACAGGCTGCTCGAGCAGGCCAACGAGAAGAAGGTCGACGTCGCCGCGATCCAGTACTACCTCGATTTCTTCCGCTTTGGAGCGCCTCCGCACGGAGGCTTCGGCTTCGGCCTCACGCGCCTGCTCATGCAGATGCTCGGCCAGGAGAACGTGCGCGAGGTGACGTTCCTGTATCGCGGGCCGCATCGTCTCGAGCCCTAGAGAACTGCACAATCCCCGGTGCGCGAGCGCCTTGGTCCTGTACGTCCGGACGCGCAGGCGGCGCGCATCTAGCAAAGAGCTCGGACGCCCTGGGTAGAACCCGCTCTATGCGGGTAAAGGAAACGTAATTCACGCTGGACGAATGTTCTAGGAGAGTTAGGGATGGCTCAGACCTTCAAGTTGCGCACGGCACGCGTCTTCTGCGTCGTCGTAGTGCTCCTGCTCGGAGGCGGAGAGGCCTCGCCGGTGTGGTCGCTGACTCTGCCGCTGGAAACGCCGAGCGTGCCGGTGCAGACATCCGCTCCGCCGGTCGAGACGCCGACCGCTCCGGTGGTCAAAACCCCGACGGTTACCGTCCCGCCCGTCAAAACACCGACGGTCGCTGTCAAAACGCCGACCGTGCCCGTGAAAACGCCAACGGTCACCGTCAAAACGCCGACCGTCAAAATCACGACTGCGCCCGTGAGAACGACGGCCGTCAAAACGCCCTCGACGCCTGTCAAAGCGCCGCCGATCTCGGCCAAAGCGCCATCCGTCGGCGTGAGCACTCCGCTCGCGTCGGTGCGCACGACGACCGGCTCGAGCGGCGTTCCGTCCGTCTCGATAGCCGCGGGGGCCGGCGCGACCTCGCGCTCGACTGGGTCCGGAGGATCTGCGGGCGCCCGGGCAACGCAAGCGACCGCGGGCGGCTCGTCCTCCGCTTCTGCGAGCTCGGGCTCGGGTGGCAGCGCATCGAGTTCGGGCGCATCGGCAGGAGGCGGCGCCGCTTCGACCTCACCGCTCGCCAGCTATGGCTCGCCGGGCGCCGACTATGGCGAACTGCCGCCCACCGAAGGCGCGCCGAGCAACCGAGCACGTGCGCGCATCGCCCGCCGCGAACGCCTGCTCAAAGCGACGATCGAACGTCTTCAAGGCTGCCTGGTCGCGCTGCCGGCCGACAATCGCCAGCTGCTCGAACTGCGCACAGGCTACGGCGACGCGACGCCGCTGAGCCCGCGCGCCGCCGCGGCGCGCCTGCACATCGACGCTGCGCAGGTCATGCGCTCCGAACAGCAAGCCGTGCGCGAACTGAGCGACGCCGCCGCGACGCACAGCTGCGCGCGCACAGGTGAAGTCGTCGAAGCCGCCATGGCCTTGATCGGCGCCGGCTTCGGCGCCGATGGACAGGCGCATGCGGGCCCGGGCGGCGAATTCAAGACGGTGAGCTTCTACACCTCCTCGGCGCCAGGTCTCACCGGCGCCGGCCCGACGCTTGTCGGTCGTGTTCTCGGCGCCGACGTGCCGCCCGTGGCCAGCGACCTGGTCGTCGTGCTGCTGCTGGTGATGCTGACCGGCGCGTTGGTCGTGCTGGTCGTCGCCGACGCGGCCGGGCAGGGACCGCGCCACGAGCAGTGGCGCAGGCGCATGGTCAATCGCCTGCGCGCGTTGCGCTGAGGCTCACGGCGACTACGGCGCAGCTGGGTTCCTGTCAGGCGGGCGGGAACGTAAGCGCGAGCTGACGCGCCAGCTCGTCTATCGCTGCGGCGGCCAGGGCGCCGCGGCGGTTGAGCGCGCGAGCGATGCCGCGCGCATGACAGAGGCGGTAGCCGTTGATCTCGCAGCGACCGAACAGAGGCAGGTCGGCTTTGGTGAAGCACATGGCGCCGTGTACCGGGACCTCGTGGCGCCCTTCCTCTTCAAGAACGCGCCTCACCGCGCCGACCTGTCTGTCGAGACCGTGTACCAGCTTGTTGCGATGGCGGCCATTGACCATCAACCTCGGCGCGCCGAACAGCGGTTGCGCGACGCGTACGGCGCCGCGGATCGCCTTGGCGTCGATCACGAACACGCCGGTGGGCGCTATCGCGAGGTGGTCGATGTTGCCGTGGCCCAGAGGCATGCGGCGGTCGTGGAGCAGTTGCACCGGCCCGTTGGCGGTCCGCCGCTCCAAAGCTCTCGCGACTGACGCCTCCCCAGCGCCCCCCTGACGGAACGCGGCCTGGTGCTGCGGCTCGCGAGAGAGGGCGAGGAGCACGCCGCCGACCAGTGGGTGCTTGCGTCGCGTGCGAAGGTCGTGGTTGTGTTTGCGGCGTAGATACTCGCGCTGTGCGCTCCATCCGGCGCGACCGCGCTCGAGCGGCGGCGGAGCAGTCGCCGCGCGAGCGCCGACGGGCTGCTCGGAGGCGGCGACACAGTCGGCGCAGGTGACCGCGTGCGTGTCCGGACTCCATCGCGCGTACGCGCCGCCGGAGAGGGACGCGCCACAGCACGAGCATGTCGCGGGCCAGCGTAGTTTCAACATCCGGGATTCCACGTCGGGTAGGTCGGCAGGGTGAGCGGGCGACTTGAGCTCGTGGACAAGCTTCGTCGCTGACCTACTCCGACGGCGGGCAGCTGGACGGCGGCCACCTGGTCCGTCGCGCGTGCGTGCCATGTGTACACAGCTTGGTACACTGGCGCGGTGGCGCAGACGATCTCGGTTCGAGCCTTCCGCAGCAAACTGGCGCAGGTGATGAGCGACGTGGCGGATCGGCGCGATCACGTGGTCGTCACGCGCAATGGCCGTCCGGCGGCGGCGCTGCTGCCGATCGACGAGTACGAGGCGTTGGAGGAGACGGCAGAGATCCTTTCCGATCCAGATGCGCTTCGCGCGTTGGAGGCCGGCCTGGGCGAGCTGGGACGCGGTGAATCGATCGAGCTCGACGACCTGCGTCGCGAGCTGGCCGAGCGACGAGCGGTGAGATGATCGGTGGCGCGTGTCGTCCTCGCGCGCCGCGTTCGCGCTGAGCTGCTAACACTCGGCTGGCCGCTGATCGATGCAGTGGAGGACGCGCTTGGGCTGCTCGAGCGCGACCCATACGCCGGCTATCCGCTCCAGGGCAGACTGCGCGGGCTGCACTCGTTGCGTTTGGGCTCCTACCGGATCATCTACCAGCGTCTCGACGGCGACGGGACGGTCCGCGTCGCCGCAATTCGACACCGCTCAACTGCCTACGGCGTCGACCCCCGCTGAGGCCATCTCGAACGCCTCTGCCAACAGCTCGTAGGAGTGTCGCCGGGCCTGGTGGTCGTAGAGGATGTTGACCGCGATCAGCTCATCGGCGCCGTATTTCGCGGCGACGTCCTCGAGCTCGGCGCGCACAGCTTCGGGTGTGCCGACGACGGCGCGCCGCTGAGCGCGCGACTGGCCGGAGGCGGGCGCACGCTGCTCGTTGGCGAGGAACTCGAGCGCCTTCTCGGGCGGCGGAACGGCGATCAGTTCGCCTCGACGCAGCATCGTGAACGTCATGCGCCCGCTCGCGGCCAGCCGCTGCGCCTGCTCGTCGCTCTCGGCGCAGATCACCCACACGGCGACGGCTGTGCGCGGCTTCACGCCCGCCGGGTGTTCGTGTTCGGCGAAGCGTTCGCGATACAGCGCCGCTATCTCGGCGCCGGCGGCGTTGATGAAGTCGGCAAACGCATACGGCATCGCCAGCTCGGCGGCCCAGATTGCGCTTTGCTGAGAGGAGCCGAGCAGCCAGCGCTCGGGCAGCTCGGGACGTCCGGGCAGCGACTTTGCCAGGCGCGCGAAGGGGTGGTCCTCGGGCATGCGATCGTCGAGGTAGGCGAGCAGCTCGGCGAGCTGTTGCGGGAAGTCGTCCGCCGCCGCCTGGCGGCGATCGCGCTGCAGTGCGAATGTGGTCAGCGGGTCGGTGCCGGCCGCGCGCCCGAGCGCGAGGTCGATGCGGCCCGGGAACAGGCCGGACAGCAAGCTGAACGTCTCGGCGACCTTGAAGGGGCTGTAGTGCGGCAGCATCACTCCGCCGCTGCCGACGCGGATGCGCGAGGTGGCGGCGGCGATCGGGCCAATCAGCGCCTCGGGGCTGGGCCCGGCGAGCATTGGGCCGCCGTGGTGCTCGGCGACCCAGTAACGGTGGTAGCCGAGCCTGTCGCACAGCTGCGCGAGGTCGATCGTGTTGCGCAGCGCCTGTGCGCCGGTCGAGCCCTCGGCGACGGGCGACTGGTCGAGCACGGATAGGGCGAAAGACGGCGACATGGTCGACCCGGCCCTTCTAGCAGACACGAGCGTCCCGGCCGTGGCGACAGCTGCAGTGCTCAGGCCGCGCGCTCTGCGCTAAAGGCGGCTCTGGCGCCGGCCGAACAGATACCGATGAGCTTCCGTCGCACCACGGCCGCAGCGGTCGATGCGCGCCTGCGCATCCCGCTGACGATCGCCGCCCTGCTGGTGATCCCCGACCTGATCCTGCAGGAGCAGCCGCTGCGCGAGCCATGGCATCGCGTGGCGGTGATCGGCGACTGGGCGATCTGGCTGGTGTTCCTCGTGGAGTTCGCGGCGGTCATCCTCCTGGCCAGAGACTGGCGCAGCTGGATGCGACGGTTTCCACTCGTGCTGCCGATGCTGGTGCTGACGCCGCCGTTCGCCCCGGCCGCCCTGCAGGGCCTGCGCGCGTTTCGCCTGTTGCAGCTGCTGCGCGTCGCTCGTGGCTTTCAGTTCCTGTCCAAAGGTCTGCTGTCGCTGGAGGGCGTGCGCTACGTGGCGGCGCTCGCCGTGTTCCTCGTGCTCGGCGGAGGAGTCGCGCTCGCGCAGGTCGAGACAACGGCCGCGCGGTCCGTGTCGGATTGGGATGGCATCTGGTGGGCGGTTGGCTTCGTCACGACGAACGGCGAAAGCGCGAACGTGCACACCGACGCCGGCCGAGGCATCGCGATCGTGCTGATGCTCACCGGCATCGGCGTGTTCTCGGTGCTCACCGCGGCGGTCGCTCAACGCTTCGTCGCCAGCCGCGAGGTGCCGCAGGCAGAAGCCGAGGCGGCACGGATCTCCGACGGCGAGCACGCGATCCTGTCACGGATCGACGAGCTCTCGGCGCGGCTGGTGGAGGTCGAACCGGTCGCCCGCAGGACTGCACGGCGCTGAGCCTCCTCGCCCGCCGCGGCCGAGCGTCCTGTCCGCACTCCCATCTACCTTCAGGCCATGCTCGTCAACGAGCTCACAGACGGCCTCGAGATCGACCAGGTTCTGCTCGTGCGCCAGGCCGAGCGCCGCAGGCGCCGCGATGGCGGTGACTATCTGCGCTTGCAGCTCGGCGACCGAACCGGAGCGCTCGCGTGCATGGTCTGGGAGGAGCTGACCGAGGTTGAGGAGCTCGCGTGCGCGGGCTCGCCGGTGCGCGTGCGTGGCCGCTACACGGTGCATCCCCGCTTCGGCCCGCAGATCAGCCTGCGAGGCCTGGAGCCGGCGGAGCCCGGCAGCTTCTCGCTCGACGACCTGATCGACGGCCCGATCCGTGGCGTGGAGCAGATGGAGCGCGAGGTGCGCGAGCTGATCGCGACCGTTCAGGAGGGCCACCTGCGGATTCTGCTCGACCGGGTGTTCGGCGAGGGCTCTGAGCTGTGGGCCGGCTACCGCGAGGCGCCGGCGGCCAAGTACTACCACCAGGCATATCGCCACGGACTGCTCGAGCACTGCCTCGGCGTCGCCCAGGCGGTCAGCGCGATTAGCGCCACCTTCCCGGGGATCGACCGCGACGTGGCCGTGACCGGCGCGCTGCTGCACGACATCGGCAAGCTCGAGGCCTACACCGAGGACCCGCAGAACATTGATCTCACCGACGCCGGTCGCCTGCAGGGCGAGATCCCGCTCGGCTACTACCGCATCCGCCGCGCGATCGAGGACATCGACGGATTCCCAACCGAGCTTGCGCAGGCGGTCGTGCACATCATTCTCTCCCATCACGGCACGCTCGAGCACGGCAGCCCGGTCGTGCCCTGCACGCGCGAGGCGACGCTCGTCCATCACATCGACAACCTCGGCGGCCGCCTGGGCAGTTTTGATCGCCTGGAGAAGGAGCTCTCGCCGGGCAAGCGCTGGTCGAGCTTCGACCGTGCGATCGACGGCAGCGCGTTCTTCGCCGAGCGCCCGGTGAATGCCGACGAGTTGCAGGTAGCCCCTCTTGTCGAGGACTCCAACGAGCCCGCGTCGGGGCCCGCGGAGGGAGTCGAGATCGAGCCGTCGTTTGCCGACAAGGCTGCACCGGAGGCGGGTGGGCAGATTGCGCTGCCGACGCCGACCGCCCGAGAAGCGGCCTGAGAGAAGGCGGCGTGTGCCGCGAGCCCGGCAAGTTAAGGTAGTCGCCGGCCCCGTCTCGCGCCGTCGTCTGCTCGATCAGGACGATTGCGTTGCTTCCTCGATCCATTGGCGAAAGAACGCGATCTGCTCCACAAATGCGGGCGAGAACTGTTGGCGATGCTTCCGCCCCGTGGTGTCTTCGACGACGAATCCGTTCGCGCCATTGACGACGTCAATGATGGGGACCCAGAGCCTTAGCTCGTCGCCGTCGCTGAGCCGAGCAGGCAAAACTCCGCTGCGCGAAAAGTCAGGGCCGAAGCCACCCTTTTCACCGTGCCAAAAGAACCCCCCGCTACGTACTGTGGCGTCACGTATGCCGAGGTTGACGATGTAAACGGCTAGACCGGGCGGTCCGTTGCCAGCCTCGAGCATAAACCGTAGGCGTATCCGGCGGCCCTCTCTGCGGTAGGTCAGATAAGCGAGGCCGCTGGCAACCAAGGCCCCGTAGGCAGCGATCAGGAGGCTAAGAATCTGCATGCGTTACTCCTCCTGCCCGGCTCACGGACGACGGAAGACCGAGTGCGTGCCGATGCGCCGCCAGACAATGTGAGCCTCGCCGGAATGCACGCTACCTCCGTACTCAAAGGTTGCACGACCGTCCGGCGCCCAGGTCATCTCCCAGATACGGGGATGCCCCCGCACGCGCTTGACACGCAGCCGTGGATGGAAGCGCTGACCCCCACTGCTGATGTCGGCGATGAACTGAGCCAGAGCAGTGCGAAAGGCTCGCTGCTGTTGAGGGGTGAGGCGTTCCCAGTCGCGCCAGAAGGACGCGAGGACTTCACGCGTCGGCATCGAGCGGCTTCGTCCGCTCGTCCAAGGCCGCGAGGAGTTCCTCGTTGCTCTCGAAGGTCGTGACCCGTCCCGCTGCGAGGTCGTTGTCTGCGTCGCGCTCTCTCGCTTGCCACTCGCGCGTCCAGAACCACGCCTGATCGGAGTCTATGCGGCCATCGCTGATCTCCTCTAGAAGGATCGCAGCACCGTCGACCGCCCCCTCAGGCAGGCGGTCGACTAGCTCGTGCAGCTCACTCTTGGTCACGTTCTCATTGTCGCAGGGACTTGTGTCGTTCTCCAGAGCCCTTCGCCGTCGCGTTAAAGCGTCGAGAATCCGCGCCAATCCGCTTCGGCGCAGGAGAAAACCGCAAATAGCGGCTCGGCGCGCGCCTCGCGCGGCAACCGTCTCGCCGTCGGGTTCTAAGGTGTCTCGTTCATGGCCAAGGACACCGAGAAGCTGATCCGCCAGCTGTCGCTGATCTCCTACCTGATGGCCGAGCGCCGTCCGGTCACCGCCCTGGAGATTCGACGCGACGTGGAGGGCTACAGCGGCATGAACGAAGACGCATTCGCGCGACGCTTCTACGCCGATCGCTCCGAGCTCGAATCGCTGCGCATCCAGCTGACCGTCGACCGCCCTGCCGACGGCGCCGCCGAGCAGGAGAACTACTCGCTGCGCCCGGAGAACTTCCATCTGCCGCCGATCGCCTTCACCGACAAGGAGCTGGCGGCGCTGCAGACCGCGCTGAGTCTGCTCGACGGCGAATTCGCCTACGCCGAGCCGCTGCGCCTGGCGCTGCAGCAGATCACCTGGGGCCGCCCGAGCCCGCTGCGCGCGCCCGAGCAGCGCTCGGTGGCGCTGGGCATCACGGCCTCGGCCGGCGGGCATGAGCTGTCGGCGCGCCTGGCGAAGGTCGAGACAGCGATCTTCCGCAACAAGACGATCTTGTTCGAGTACTACACGATGGAGCGCGACGAGGTCGGCCCTCGGCGCGTCGATCCCTACCACCTGCTGTTCCAGGGCGGCCAGTTCTACCTGCTGGGCTACTCGCACGAGCGCGAGGCGATTCGCGTGTTCCGCCTGACGCGGATTCGCGGCAAGGTCTCATATGCGACGAAGGCCGAGCACGACTTCCGCCGTCCGGCCGACTTCGACCCGCGCGCCTATGCCAATCGCGCCGACTGGCAGCTCGGCGACGAGCAGGGCGTGGCCGAAGTGCTGATCTCCGAGCGCATCGCGTGGCAGGTCGAGCGCCACTTCGGTCGCTACGGCGAGATCCGCGACGCCGACAACGGCGACAGGCTTTTCCTGACCGGCTACTCCAATCCGCGCGGTGTGATCTCGTGGGTTCTGGGCCTGGGCGTCAACGCGAGCCTGCAGGGGCCGGCCGAGTTGAGCAAGGAGATGACCAGACGGCTGAAGCTGCTCAAGGAGCGCCACGGCCGCACGCTGCCGGGCGCTGAGGCGACGGCGACCTCGGCCAATGGTTCGGGCGCAGCGGCGCAGACGCCGACACGCGGTCGCGGGCGCCGAGCGACTTCGGCCGAGAGCGAAGGCGACGACGCGCAGGGCGCGCGCCCGGAGGCGGCGATCCGTCCCGAGCGCTTCGCGCGCCTGGTGACGCTGGCGAGCATCCTGATACAGGCTGGGCGCGCGGGAGAGCGTGTGCAGATCGAAGAGGTCTGCGAGCGCCTGCAGCTCTCAGAAGAGGAGCTGATCGAGGACGTCAACGTGCTCAACGTCGTCAACTTCGGCGGCGGCTCCTACGTGCTGTACGCGGAGATCGACGAGCAGGCCGGTGAGATCGAGGTCGACCCGGAGCCCTACAGCGACAACTTCGACCGCCCGGCGCGCCTGCTGCCGGTGGAGGCCAAGGCCTTGGTGGCGGCGATCGACCTGATCGGTGAGCACATTCCCGAGGGCTCGCTGACGTCGGCGCGCGAGAAGATCGTCGCGGCGCTGGGCGAGGACCCGATGGAGCAAGGCCTGCAGGTGGCGACCGCCAGCGGCGACGACTCGCACGTGGCGCGTGAGATCTCCGAGGCGATCGTCGCGAGCAAGCTTGTCGAGCTGGAGTACTACAAGGAGAACGAGGACGAAGTGGTCACGCGCCGCGTGGAGCCCTACGCGTTGACCAACGGGCGCGAGGGCTGGTATGTGGCGTCGTTTGATCCGGCGCGCGACGGCGTGCGCCATTTTCGCCTGGACCGCATCAAGGACGTGACGGTCACCGGCGAGACGTTCGAGCCGCGCCCGGAGGTCGATCCGGCGGCGGAGGTCGACGGTTGGCTGCGCACCGGCGAGGTGCAGGCCTCGCGCAGCGCGCGCGTGTGGGTCTCGCCCGAGCGGGCGCGCTGGGCGCGCGAGGCGCGTCGCGTGGTCGAGGAGCGCAGCGATGGCGCGGTCGTCGTCGAGTTGAGCTTCGCGGGCGTGGACTGGCTGGTGCGCGAGATCCTCCGAGAAGCCGGCGACGCGGCGGTGCTCGAGCCCAAGGACGCGCGCGAAGCGGTGCGCGAGGCGGTGCGGCGTCTGACGGAGGCGCAGAGCAAGCCTGCGCGGCGACGGCCCAAAGACAGGCGCGCGAAGCTCCAGCCGGCTTGACAGTAGGGTCCACTGCATGAATCGCCGCGAGCAGATCAAGATGAGCGCGGCCGAGGTCGCGACGTTCCTGGCCGAAGAGCGCACGGTCACCTGCGCGACGATCGGCAAGGATGGCTGGCCGCACCTGATGCCGCTGTGGTACGTGCTGCGCGGGCACTCGGCGGGCGAACCGGGCCCGCGTCTGTGGTCGTGGACCTACGGCTCTTCGCAGAAGGTGCGCAACCTCGAGCGCGAGCCGCGCGCGACGCTGCAGGTCGAGCGTGGCGAGCAGTACGCCGAGTTGCGCGGCGTGATGCTCGAATGCGACGTGGTCGTGCATCGCGACATCGCCGAGGTCGTGCGGCTGGGCGCGGAGATCATGACGCGCAACTCGGTGCCGCGCGATGTGGCGCCGCCGACGGAGCTGCCGCCCGAGGCGCGTGACGCAGTGGCCGCGCAGGCAGGCAAACGCGTCGGCCTGGAGTTCGTGGAGCTGCGCCGCGTCAGCTGGGACCACCGCAAGCTCGACGGCGTCTACTGAGCACGTCCAGCTAGGCTCCCCGGGCAATGGAGCCGCTGAAGGGTCTGATTCTCTCGGGGGGCAAGGGCACGCGCCTGCGCCCGATCACGCACACCAGCGCCAAGCAGCTGGTGCCGGTGGCCAACAAGCCTGTGCTGTTCTACGGCATCGAGGCGATGGCTGCGGCGGGCATAGAGGAGGTCGGCATCATCATCGCGCCCGAGACGGGCCCGGAGATCGAACAGGTCGCCGGTGACGGCTCGCGCTTTGGCGTGCGCATCTCCTACATCCTTCAGGACGAGCCGCTCGGGCTCGCGCACGCCGTGCTCACGGCTGAGCCGTTTCTCGGCGCCAGCCCGTTCGTGATGTACCTCGGCGACAACCTGCTGCAGGGCGGCATCGCCGACCTCGTGGCGGCCTTTCGCGAGCACGAGCCGGACGCGCTGATCCTGTTGACGCCGGTGCCCGACCCGGAGAACTACGGGGTAGCGGAGCTCGCCTCGGCGCCGGCCGGCGAGACGGGGCAGGTCGTGCGTCTGGTGGAGAAGCCGAGCGAGCCGGCGACCGACCTGGCGCTGGTCGGCGTGTACATGTTCACCGGCCAGATCCACGACGCGGCGCGGGCGATCGAGCCCTCGGCGCGCGGCGAGCTGGAGATCACCGACGCGATCCAGCACCTGGTCGACTCGGGGCTGCGGGTGGAGCCGCATATCGTGCGCGGCTGGTGGAAGGACACGGGGCGCCTGGAGGACATGCTCGAGGCCAATCGGTTGATCCTCGACAACCTCTCCGAGCGCCTGGACGGCGAGCTGATCGACTCGCGCGTGGACGGGCGCGTGGTCATCGAGGCCGGCGCGCGGCTGGAGCGCACGACGGTGCGCGGTCCGGCGATCGTCGGTGCGGGCGCGCGCCTGACCGACTGCTACGTCGGCCCGTATACGGCGATCGGCGAGCGCTGTGAGATCACGGCGTCGGAGGTCGAGCATTCGATTCTGCTGGCCGGCTGCACGGTCTCAGACCTTGACGGGCGTATGGAGTCCTCGCTGCTGGGGCGCAACGTGAGCGTGCGCCGCGGCGATCGCCAGCCGCGCGCGTATCGCTTCATGGTCGGTGACAACTCCGACATCTCAATCCTGTGAGGCTGCTGGTCACAGGCGCCGCGGGCATGCTCGGCCATGACGTGCAGCGTGCGGGCGAGCGCTCCGGACACGAGCTCGTGCCGGTCGACCTGCCGGAGATCGACATCACCGACGCGGCGGCCGTTGATGCGCTGCTCGATCGCCTCAGCGCGGAGTCGGGCTCGCTGGACGCAATCGTCAACTGCGCGGCTTGGACGGACGTCGACGGCGCCGAGTCAAAGCGCGAGCTGGCGCACGCCGTCAACGCCGACGGCGCAGGCAACCTGGCGCGCTCGGCAGCGCGCCTGGACATTCCGCTTCTGCACATCTCCACCGACTACGTGTTCGACGGCACCGCGCCGCTGGACGGCGACGGCAAGGCGCGAGCGTATGTCGAGTCCGATGCGACCGGGCCGGTGTCGGTGTACGGCTCGACCAAGCTCGAAGGCGAGCGGCAGGTGCTGGCGGCCTCGCCACGGCATCTGGTCGTGCGCACGGCCTGGCTGTATGGCGTCGATGGCAAGAACTTCGTCGAGACGATGCTGCGCCTGGCGAGCGAGCGCGAGGCCGTACAGGTCGTGACAGACCAGATCGGCTCGCCGACGTGGTCGGGCCACCTCGCGCCGGCGATTCTCGGCCTGCTGGAGCGTCAGGTCGCCGGCCTGGTGCACCTGACGGGCGCAGGCGAGGTCTCCTGGAACGGCTTTGCGAAGGAGATCTTTCGCCAGGCCGAGGTCGAGTGCGCCGTTGAGCCGGCCAGCAGCGGGCAGATGGCGCGGCCGGCGCCGCGCCCGGCGTGGTCGGCGCTGGCGAGCGAGCGCGACGATGTGCTGCCGATGCCCGACTGGCGCGACGGCCTGGCGGGGTATCTGGCGGCTCGCGCTGGGATGATCAGATCATGAGCACCGAAGGTGCGGTCACGCGAGCACGGAGGTCGAGCGTTCTCATCCAAGGCGCCGACTGGATGGAGGCGCGAGCTTGAAACTCTTGGTCTGCGGTGGCGCCGGCTTCATCGGCTCGACGTTCGTGCGCCAGCGACTGCTGGAGCACGGTGACGAGGTGACGGTGCTGGACAAGCTGACGTACGCCGGTCGCGAGGAGAACTTCCGCGACTTCGCCGATCACGCCTCGTTTCGCTTCCGGCGCGGCGCGATCGAGGACGAGGCGGCGGTGTCGGCGGCGATCGAGGCGGCTTCGCCGCAGGCGATCGTCAACTTCGCCGCCGAGACGCACGTGGACCGCTCGATCGCCGAGCCCGACGCGTTCGTGAAAACGCACGCGCTGGGCACGTACGTGCTGCTGGAGGCTGCGCGTGCAGCGGACCTGCGCTACGTGCAGGTGTCGACCGACGAGGTGTACGGGTCGATCGACTCGGGCTCGTTCACGGAGGAGTCGCCGCTGCGCCCGTCCTCGCCTTACTCGGCGACGAAGACCGGCGCGGACCTGCTCGTGCAGAGCTACTTCCACACGTTCGAGCTGCAGGCGCTGATCGCACGCGGCTCCAACAACTATGGGCCAAACCAGTACCCGGAGAAGCTGATTCCGTTGATGATCCTCAATGCGCTGCACGGCGACGCGCTGCCGGTCTACGGCGACGGCATGCAGGTGCGCAACTGGATTCACTGCACAGACTTCTCGCGCGCGATCGGGCACGTGCTCGAGCACGGCGTGCCGGGCGAGGTCTACAACGCCGGCGGGCCTGACGAGGAGGCGAACATCGACGTGGTCAAGCGCATCGTCGCGGCGACGGGCGCCAAGGACTCGCAGATCGAGTACGTCGCCGACCGACCGGGCCACGATCGTCGCTACTCGCTGTCCTCGGAGAAGGTGCGCGCGCTCGGCTGGGAGGCGCAGGTGCGCTTCGCCGAGGGGCTGGAGCAGACGGTCGAGTGGTACCGCGAGAACTCGTGGTGGTGGGAGCCGATTCGCTCGGGCGACTATCGCGCCTACTACGAGCGCCAGTACGGCCGCACGCTCGCCTGACGCAAGCGCTGCGCTTCAAACCGGCGTTCCAAGTCGAGACAACTGTCTGTGGAACTTGTTGTCCGCCATACAGGAGACTGCGGGCATGACGACACGTGAACAGTTCGCCGAGAACCTGCGCGCCCAGCGCGATCGTGCCGGGCTCTCGCAGGAGGCGCTGGCAGATGTGTGTGACCTGCACCGCACGGAGATCAGCCTGCTGGAGCGCAGCAAGCGCTCGCCGCGCCTTGAGACGATCGTGATTCTCGCGCGCGGGCTCGGCCTGAAGTCCTCGGGCGAGCTGCTCGACGGGCTGAAGTAGCCTCGGCGCCCTCTGCCCAGCTCAGCCCGCGCCCTCGGCTCAGCTGAACTGGGAGATCTTCCACTTGCCGCTTTCCTTGACCAGCAGGATCGAGGAGATGCGGTTCTTTCCCGAGTATTTGCTCTTGACCTTGGCGGTTGCCGTCTTGCCGGGGCTGGTGATCTGGATCGACTGGATGGTCACTTCGAAGGAGGCGATCTCGGCGAGCTGGTCTTTGATGGCCTTCTGACAGCCGCCGGGCGCCGAGCTTAGGCTCTTGACGACGCTGCTCGCGAGGTCGTTGTTGCAGACCTTCTTCTCTTCTGAGGCGGTGACGTCGCTCTGCAGATCCTTGACCGTCTGCGCGACGTCCTTGGCTTCGCCCTTGTAGCCGGATGTTGAGACGGTCGTGGCGCAGGCCGACAGGCCGACGACGAGCAGCACGGCGCAGGACTGCAGCGAGAAGCGCTTGGACAGGGCTGGCATACGGCCGCAGAGAGTACGCGACGCGCTCAGGCGACGGGCGCACCTCGCTTGCGCCGAGCCGGCCGTGCGCGGAGCTGCGCTCAGCTCTGCTCGTCGTCTCTGCGGTAGCCGAGGCGCGCGGAGATGCGGTCGGCGGTGGAGACGAGGTGCGGGCCGAGCGCGTCGACGAGCTCGCCGATCGAGATCAGCGAGCTGGGAACGGAGATGTCGACCGCTGCGACGACCTCGCGGGCCTCGTTTCGCACCGGCGCGGCGATCGAGTAGAGGTCCTTGGCGAGCTCTTCGTCGTCGACGGCGAAGTTCGCGTCGAATACCTCGTCGAGCTCATCTTTGAGCGCTTTCTTGGAGGCGATCGTGTTGGGGCCGGATTTGCTCAGCTTCATCGAGGCGATCAGCTCGCGCTGGTCGGACTCGGGGAGGTTGGCCAGAAGCAGCTTGCCCATGGCGGTGCAGTAGGCGGGCAGGCGCGAGCCGATGCGCACATCGGGTCCGGCCTGGGCGCCTCCACGGCGGAAGCTGCGCGCGCGGTCGACGTAGAGGATCTCCGGGCCGTCGAGCACGGCCAGGCCGATCGAGTAGGAGGTGCGCTGGCGCAGCTCTTCCAGATACGGCTGGGCGTGCTCGCGCAGGCCGGTGGAGTTCAGCGCGGACATGCCGAGGTCGGTGACGCGCAGCCCGAGGCGGTACTTGCGCGAGGCGCCCTGCTCGAGGTAGCCGAGGGCGAGCAGCGTGATCACGTAGCGGTGCGTGGTCGAGCGGCTCATGCCGAGCTCGTCGGCGATGTCGGCGATGCCGAGCACGGGGCGCTTGGGCGTGAAGCAGCTGAGAATTGCCAGGCCGCGCTCGAGCGATTGCGAGTAGCGCGGTTCGCGCAAGCTCGGGATCGACCACGCCGGTTCGCGCGAGGATGCGGGGGCTTTCGGAGCTTTGGAGCTGGTTTTGGGCATGTGGGCTCGTTCCCGTCCTTTGCTGGGGGCCGGCGGGCGCTCCCGTCCTCGTCCCTTCTTCGGGGAGGCGCGCCGCCATGAGAAATCGCGGCCGGCAGCCGCGAAGGTAGACGATCATAAACAGTCTGGTTTCCGGCGGGATGATAGACCGAACGCTGGTCGCCTATTTCGTACGACGGCCGATCCGTCGTACGCGGATCAGCTGTCGGCGTCGGCCGGCCGGGCGAGGAAGTGCTTGCTGAGCATGGTCTGCTGGCCCTGGTAATTGGAGCCGACATCCTCGCCATAGAGCACGTCCGGCTGCTCGGCCATGCGCTCGAAGGCGAGCTTGCAGACGGGCTGGCCGTGCTCGACCATGAACGAGACGTCACGCGCGCGAACCTCCAGCGCGGCGCGGCTGCCGTGCGTGTCGCGCTTTCGCGAGTAGCCGAACCCGGGGTCGAAGAAGCCGGCGTAGTGTGTGCGCAGCTCGCCGGCTGTGGGGTCGTAGGCGAGCATCTCGGCGGCGTAGGAGGGTGGGATGCTGACGCCCTCGGCGGAGAGCAGCAGATAGAAGACCTCGGGCTCGAGCACGATGCGCTGCTTGGCCTCGGGGTGCACGGGCTCCCAATACTCCTGCCAGCGCAGCGCGCCGACCTTGGTCAGGTCGATCGGCAGGCTGTTCTTCTTGGCGCGGTAGCCGACTGTGCTCTCGGGACCGCCGGAGGCGTCGAGGCTGAGGAACAGACCGTCGCCGAGCGACAGCGAGCCGGGAGCGAGCGCCTGGGAGTCGCGGAACAGCAAAGGCACCTGCCCGTGCAGGTCGAGCAGCTCGCGGTCGGCAAGGCGCCCGTCGCCGTCGATCAAGCGCACCTGGTTGAGCGCCAGGCCGGTCTTCACGCGGATC
This sequence comes from uncultured Solirubrobacteraceae bacterium, assembly GCA_963793935.1. Lineage (GTDB taxonomy): Bacteria > Actinomycetota > Thermoleophilia > Solirubrobacterales > Solirubrobacteraceae > Palsa-744. The sequence goes on along the minus strand of CAWCBZ010000007.1, from coordinate 72,700 downwards.
GCGAACGTGCGCGGCACGACCTCCAGGTAGAGCTTTCCGTGGTAGCCGGCCGAGATCTCGTCGAAGCGGTGGTTGCGGTCGGTGAGCACGCGCGTGAACACGTCCAGGCGCCCGGTGGAGCTCTTCGGGTTGGCCTTGGCGCGCACGCCGTCGGGCAGCCGCAGCTCCTCGACCAACGGCACGAGATACGGCCGGTCGCGCTCCAGCGTGGCGCCGTCGCGCAGGTCGATCTCTTCGAAGGCCAGATCCTCAGCCTTCTGCTCGACGGTGGAGTCACTGTCGGGCAGGAAGCTGCAGCGCAGCGCCCAGGCGCGGTCGCCAAGGCGCAGGTCGACGCTGGCCGGTTGCACGGACTCGCCGGGGATTCGCCACTGTCCGGCCACGAGCCAGCCATTGTCGATCGCCTCGCGCAGGCGCTGCGCGGGCAGTACTCCGGTCTGCCGGGCGCAATCGCGCGCGAGAGGCTTTGACTCGGTGCCGGCGGCGGACGCGCTCATCGAAGCGATGCTGTGTTGCCCATCTGCGTGCAGTCTATGGCGGTACGCAGGGTGTGTACATGACGGCGCAAGTGGGAAACGGGTCTGGCGGCGGCGCATATGTGGAAGTAGCGTGCAAGGCGGAATATCGCGGTACCGCACGAGCGGGCCGCGGGGCGAATTCTCTCCAGAAGGGGGCGCAGACTTGGGCATCGTCTTTCCCTCTCCGACGATGCTCGAGGAGAGATCGAGGCGTCACCCCTCGATGCCGGGTCTCCGCGGGCGCCGCAGCTCTCGCCCGGCGGCGGTGTCCGTGAAGGCCCGGGCTAGATGATCTAGGCGCTGACGTTGCAGGGCAACGCGTCGAGCAGGCGCTTGGCGGTCGCGCGCTTGCCCGAGAACGTGAGGCCGGAGCTGTCGGCACCGGGCCCAAGTGCGGCGATCCAGGAAGCCTCGTCGCCTTCCACGCGAGCCGCTGCAGGAGCGGTCGTGTCGCTGGCCGGGTGCAGGCGTCCGTTGGAGACCTCGAACCTATGGCCCGAGACGCCCCCGGCTCCAGAGCTTTGGCTGTCGCTTTCGCTGCCGCCGTTGGCCGAGACCTCGCTCGGGCGCACGGCGAACTCGACGATGCCGTCGGGGAGGCCTGGCGCTTCCTCGAGCAGGGCCGGCAGCTGGCGCAGGATCGCGTCGGCTCTCACCTTCGCGCGATCGTCCGGCGCCGGCCACTCGTAGCGCATGCCCCAGCGCGCGAGCGCCGCGGCGATCGGCAGCAGCTTGGCGCCGCTCTCGGTGAGTTCGACTTCCACGCGCGGCGGCAGTTCGCGGAAGCGCTCTCGTGCGAGCAGGCCAAGTGCGACCATCCGGCTCAGGTGATGATCGAGCACGCCTGAGCTCACTCCGGGCAGTCGCGTGCGAAGCACGCTGAGGCGAAGCCGCTCGTCGCCGAGCGCGAGCACGATCAACAACGTCCAGCGGTCGCCGGCGGCAATCAGCCCACGCGCGAGTGGCGTCCACTGCCGATGGGCGCGCATAGGAACCCCCGTGCCCGGTGCGTCCTCCATGACTGGGACCGTAGTCCCTGGGCGCCGTTGGCAGCGTCCCGCCGTGCAAGCAGATCGTGTGTTCTACGAAACCCTACGGCCCGCCGATTATCGGGGTGTGGAAAGACAGGATTCCGCTAGTCGGAACTATCCCCAACCGTTTCCGACAGCGAAGCTCAGCCCACGCCGTCGACGAGCTCACCCACCGTTTCCATGCCCAGAGCGCGTGACAACGCGACGATCGTGTCCAGCCGCGGCGTCCTCTCCTGCCGCTCGAGCTTGCCGACCTCGTCTGGGTGCAGGTCGCTCGCATTGGCCAGTTGCATCTGCGTCAAGCCGGCCAGTTCGCGATGCCGACGTAGGTTCTCCGCGAACAGTGGATGCGGGGTGCTCATGCATACGACTGTCTCGCACCGCAGACCAAATGTCGACAGACAGCTGTCTTGATAGGCCTCCGACGGGCCACGCTAGCCTGAGAGCGTGTCTCTTTCCGGATTCACACCGAGGGTCCGCAACTGGTTCGAGCAAGCTTTCGACGCGCCGACGCCCGCGCAGACCAAGGCGTGGCCGGCGATCGCCGCCGGCGAGAACGTTCTGCTGTCGGCGCCGACCGGATCAGGCAAGACGCTGGCGGCGTTCTTGTGGGCGCTGGACCGCCTGAGCGCCGAGAAGGCGGGACCGCGCGAGACGGCGTCCGGCACGAGCTCTGACACGACCGACGAGCGCGCGCCAGGCGTGCGCGTGGTCTACGTCAGCCCGCTGAAGGCGCTGGCGTACGACATCGAGCGCAACCTGCGCACGCCGCTGCGCGGCATCGGCGCAGACGACGTGACGGTGGGCATTCGCACGGGCGACACGCCGCAGAAGGAGCGCGCGGCGATGGCGCGCAAACCGCCGGACATCCTGATCACGACGCCGGAGTCTCTGTACTTGATTCTCACGTCGCAGGCGCGCGAGATGCTCAGCGGCGCCGAGGCGGTGATCGTCGACGAGATCCACGCGGTCGCGGCGACCAAGCGCGGCTCACACCTGGCGCTGACGCTGGAGCGCCTGGAGAAGCAGGCCGGCCGGCCGCTGCAGCGCATCGGCCTGAGCGCTACGCAGAACCCGCTGGAGGAGATCGGCCGCTATCTGGTCGGGCCGCGCCGCGAGGTGACGATCGTCGATGCCGGCCACCGCAAGCAGCTGGATCTGCGCATCGAGGTGCCGGTGGAGTCGATGACCGAACCAAACGGGCCGGTCGACCCGACGGCCGATCCGCTGGAGCCGGTCGCCGGCGGGGAGTCCACGCGCGGCTCGATCTGGCCGGCGATCTACCCGGAGTTGCTCAAGCAGGTGCAGGCGCACAACTCGACGATCGTGTTCGTCAACAACCGCCGCTCGGCCGAGCGCGTGGCGCTGCGCCTGAACGAGCTGGCGGGCAAGCAGCAGGCCGAAAAGGATGAAGAGTCCGCCTCCGGCGGCTCGGGCGTGCGTGCGGCGGAGCAGCAGCCCGGCGGCGACGGCCCGGTCGTGCCGCTGGAGATCGCCAGGGCGCACCACGGCTCGCTCGCGCGCGAGGAGCGCACAAAGGTCGAGGAGCTGCTGAAGGCCGGCGAGCTGCCGTGTCTGGTGGCGACGAGCTCGCTGGAGCTGGGCATCGACATGGGCGCCGTCGACCTGGTGCTGCAGATCGAGTCGCCGAAGTCGGTGGCGCGCGGGCTGCAGCGCATCGGCCGCGCGGGTCACGGCGTCGACGAGGTCAGCCGCGGACGCATCTTTCCGAAGTTCCGCGGCGACCTGCTCGAGTGCGCGGTCGTCGCGCGGCGCATGCACGAAGGCCTGATCGAGCCGACGGTCGCGCCGCGCAACGCGCTGGACGTGCTCGCTCAGCAGGTCGTCGCGATCGCCGTCTCGGCCGAACCGGATGGAATCGCCGTCGACGAGCTGCACGCGCTGGTCACACGCTGCCACTCCTACTCCGAGCTGTCGCTGGAGCTGTTGGAGAACGTGCTGGACATGCTCGACGGGCGCTATCCGTCCAAAGACTTCGGCGAGCTGCGCGCGCGCATCGTGTGGGACCGCGTGGCGGGAACGATTCGCGCGCGCAAGGGCTCGCGCCAGCTGGCGATCGCCAACGCCGGCACGATTCCCGACCGCGGGCTGTACGCGGTCACGCTGCCCGATGGTCGCCGCGTCGGCGAGCTGGACGAGGAGATGGTCTACGAGGCACGTCCTGGGCAAACCTTCCTGCTCGGCGCGTCGGCCTGGCGCATCGAGGAAATCGGCCGCGATCGCGTGATCGTCACGCCGGCGCCGGGCGCGCCCGGCGCGGTGCCGTTCTGGAAGGGCGACTCGGTCGGGCGGCCCAAGCAGCTCGGCGAAGCGATCGGAGAGTTCTCGCGCTGGGCGGTCGAGCAGCAGCCGGACACGCTGCAGCGCGACTACGACCTGGACGAGCGCGCGGCGCGCAACCTGCTGGCCTACCTGCGCGAGCAGCAGGAGGCGACGCGCGTGCTGCCGAGCGAGCGCACGATCGTGCTCGAGCGCTTTCGCGACGAGATCGGCGACTGGCGCCTGTGCGTGCTGTCGCCGTTCGGCGGCCGCGTGCACTCAGCGTGGGGCCTGGCGATCTCGGCGCGCATTCGCGAGCGCATGGGCCTGGAGGCCGACGCGATCACCTCCGACGACGGCATCGTGCTGCACCTGCCCGACCTCGACGCCGACGAGGCCGAGGCGCTGCCGTCGGCGGCCGAGCTGATCATGCTCGAGCCAGACGAGGTCGAGGCGCAGATCACCGCCGAGCTCGGCGGCTCGGCTCTGTTCGGCGCGCGCTTTCGCGAGAACGCCTCGCGCGCTCTGCTGATCCCGCGCGCGTATCCCGGCAAACGCACGCCGCTGTGGCAGCAGCGGCTGAAGGCGCAGAACCTGCTGGAGGTGGCGCGCCGCTACGCCGACTTCCCGATCGTGCTGGAGACCTACCGCGAGTGCCTGCGCGACGTGCTGGACGTGCCGGGCCTGGAAGCGCTGCTGCGTTCTCTACACGCGCGCGAGGTGTCGCTGGTCGAGGTCGAGACGCCGACGGCCTCGCCGTTTGCCTCGTCGCTGCTGTTCGACTACGTGGCGACGTACATGTACGAGGGCGACACGCCGAGCGCCGAGCGCCGCGCGGCGGCATTGTCGCTGGATCGCGACCTGCTGCGCGAGCTGCTCGGCCAGGAGGAGCTGCGCGAGCTGCTCGATCCCGACGCGTTGGCGCGCGTCGAGGATGACCTGCAGCACCGCTCTGAGATCACGCAGGCGACCGGACGCGACGGCCTGCACGACGTGCTGCGCCACGTTGGCGACCTCAACGCGCAGGAGATCGCCACGCGCGTGTTCGCCGGCGTCGAGTCCGAGCCGCTGCTGGCCGAGCTCGAGCGCGAACGCCGCGCGATTCGCCTGCGCGTCGGCGGCGAGCAGCGCTGGGTCGCCGCCGACGAGGCCGGGCTGTATCGCGACGCGCTGTCGGCGGCGCCACCCGGCGGCCTGCCGGAAGCCTTTCTCGCCGACGTGCCCGACGCGCTGCGCGTGCTCATCGCGCGCTACGCGCGCACGCACGGACCGTTCACGGGCGACGAGCTGCGCGAGCGCTACGGCGTCGACGCGAGCGCGGTGCTGCGCGAGCTGGAGCGCGACGGCGAGATCGTGCGCGGAGAGCTGCGCCCGGGCGGCAGCGGGCGCGAGTGGTGTGACGTGGAGGTGCTGCGCCGCCTGCGCCGCGCCTCGCTGGCGGCGCTGCGCAAGGAAATCGAGCCGGCTGACCAGCGCGCGCTCGCGGCGTTTCTGCCGTCGTGGCAGGGCGTCGACCGCCACTCGCCCGCGGGCGCGGGAATCGATCGGCTGCGCGAAGTGCTCGTGCCGCTTCAGGGCCTCGCGCTGCCGGCGGAGATCTGGGAGCGCGACGTGCTGCCGCGACGCACGGGCGCCTACTCGACGTCATGGCTGGACATGCTGTGCGCCAGCGGCGAGCTCGTGTGGGTCGGCGCCGGTCCGCTCGGGCGCTCGGGTCGCGTGGCGCTGTACTTCCGCGAGGACGCGCCGCTGATCGGTCCGCCGCCGAGCAGCGATCGGCGCGTTGGTGCTGCGACCAAGTCCACTGACACGCCCGAGCACGACCGATCAGAGATCGGCCAGCTGCGCGAGCGCCTGAGGACTCCGTGCTTCTTCAGCGATCTGATCGCCGAGCTGGACCTGCCGGCGGAGGCCCTGCGCGAGGCGCTGTGGGATCTGGTGTGGGCCGGCGAGGCGACGAACGACGCGTGGGCGCCGCTGCGCGCGCCGCATCTGTCGCTGGCGCGCGCGGCGAGCCGCTCGCAGCGTCGAACATCCGTCCGGCGCTTTGGCTCACGGCGGACCGGAGCGCAGTCTCAGGTTCAGGGTCGCTGGGGTTTGACCGAGCCGATCTTCCGCACAGCGCCGCTCGCCGCAGACGGTTCCTCCACCTCACCCGCCGCATCGGCGACCGAGCGTCGTCGCGTGCTGGCCGAGCTGCTGCTCGAGCGCTACGGCATCGTCACGCGCGAGCAGGTGCTGGCGGAGGGCGTCAAGGGCGGCTTCGCGATGCTCTATGACACGTTCGCCAACCTCGAGACGCTCGGCGTCTGCCGCCGCGGCTACTTCGTCGAGGGCATGGGCGGCGCGCAGTTCGCGCTGCCCGGAGCGGTCGAGCGGCTGCGCTCGGCGCGAAGTGGCGCCGGTGGCGGCGAAGCCGCCCCGGTAGGCCGCTCGTCAGAGGCTCCTCGTGCGCGCGTGCTCGCCGCCGCGGACCCCGCGCAGCCCTACGGCGCGGCGCTTTCGTGGCCAAAACGTGAGGGTCAGGAGCGCCGTCCGTCGCGCGTGGCCGGCGCCTACGTGGTGTCGGTCGCCGACGAGCCGGCGCTGTATGTGGAGCGCGGCGGACGTGGCCTGCTGACGCTGGTCGAAGCGCGCGAGGGCGACGGCAACGTGGTGCAGGTGGGTCTGCGCGCGCTCGCCGACGCTGTGCGCGCAGGGCGCGTGCCGAAGCTGTCGCTGGAGCGCATCGACGGCGAGCCGGCGATCTCCTCCGAGCTGGCGGTGACGCTGCTGGAGCTGGGCTTCAGCCCCGGCCCGCGTCGGCTTACGCTGAGCGCCTGAGCGCGTCTCGCCGGCCTCGGTAGGGCTCCCCACCGCCCGACCCGAGCGGCCGCTGAAGCGGACCATCGTTCGTCATATCGGTTGCGAGAGACACTCGTGGAAGGGTCGAATCCGTTCCGGTATAAAGAATTTGCCCGGCAAAATAAAGTAGACTTGCGTTTCCAGGGAGGATCGTCTAATGTCGCGAATCGTGGGGATGAGTGAAACTCACAGGGGTCCTTCACCGATCTACCGCAGGCTTCCGCACGGTCCCAACGGGATGTCGCGCGAGGACGTAGCGCGCAACCAGCGTGCGCGCATGTACGGGGGGATGATCGAGGCGGTCGCCGCACGCGGCTACGCGAAGACGACGGTCGCGGACGTGATTGGCCTGGCCGGCGTCTCGCGCCGCGCCTTCTACGAGCAGTTCGCCAACAAGGAAGCGTGTTTTCTGTCCACGTACGACATCGTGGTGGCGCGCTCGCGCAAGGTGATGCTCGACGGATGGTCGCGCGAGCGCGGCTGGGCCAATCGCGTCCACGGCGCCTGTCGCTCGCTGCTCGATGACATCGCCGGCACGCCGAACGGGCCGCGGCTGGTGCTCGTGGACTCACTCGGCGTCGGCCCGAACGTACGCCCGCGCATGGCGCTGGCGGCGACGACGTTCGAGCGCGTCGTGGGGATGGCCTTTCAGGCCGACCCCAACGGCGAAGCGCTGTCGCCGATGACCGTCAAGGCGCTCGTCGCCGGCATTCGCCACGTGGCCTTCACACGCATGTACGACGGTCGCGAGAAGGAGCTGCGCACGCTGGCCGACGAGGTGCTCGACTGGATCGAGTCCTACCGCTCGCCGCTGGCCAAGCGACTGAATGTGTCGGGGCTGGTCGTGCCCGAGACCGTCGAGCCCGAGCCGGCGGCGTTCTTGGCGCGCGACGACAGACGAGCGCGCTCGATGAGCGCGCTCGTGCATCTGACGCTGGACGAACGCTACGCGGGACTGAGCGATCCACAGATCGCGCAGTTCGCGGGGATCTCCACGGAGGCCTTCCACAAGCAGTTCGCCAACAAGGAGGCTTGTTTCCTCGCGGTGCTCGACGATTTCGTGGCCGAAGCTATGGAGGCGGTCAAACACTCGATCCTGACCGCGTCGACGTGGCCGGAGGCGGTGCACGCGGCGGTGCGCGCGCTGGTCGAGTACTTCGCCGCGCACGAGGCGCTCAGCCGCCTGGCCTTCATCGACATCTTCGACGTCGGCCCAGGCATGATCGGGCGGATGACGCGTTCGATCGAAGACTTCACGAAACTGCTCGACGAGCTCGGCCCGGAGGCGCGGCGTGGTCCGCTGGTCGCGCGCGAAGCGGTGACGGGCGCAATCTGGGGGATCGTCTCCAGCTACACGGCGCACGATCGGGTGCGCCAGCTACCGCGGCTGGTCGATCAGCTGACGTTCATCGTGCTGGCTCCGTACATCGGACCGAAGCCGGCGATGGAGACGATCGAAGCCGCGCGCAAAACGCTGCCGAGCGACTACTAGCGGTCATCTGCGATCGTGGGGCTCGATGGCCGAGCCCCCGACCGCCCAGCCCGCGACCGCCCAGCCCCCGACCGCCCAGCCGCGCCGAGCCGCGCCGCGCCGGGTGGGGCACAAGGGCGCGGCGCACATCGAGCCGGGCAACACGCTGGCGAGCTTCGACGCGGCGCTGCATCACGGCGTGGAGATGATCGAGCTGGACGTGCTCTGCGAGCACGCCGACGGCAGTGGGCGACTGCTCGTGGCGCACGACTACGAGGACATGCATGAGCGCGAGCCGCTGACCTTCGAGCAGGCGCTTGACCATCTCGCCGGCGAGCGCTTCGCCGCGCTGCAGCTCGACGTGGACGTGAAGCTGCCGGGCTACGAGCAGCGCGTGCTGCAGGCGCTGCGCGATCATGGACTGGTCGAGCGCTCGCTGGCGAGCACGATGTTCCCGCAGACGCTCGCCTTTCTGCGCGCGAGCGAACCGGCGCTGCGTTTGGGCTGGTCGGTTCCGCGCGTGCGCCGCGACTACACGACCGACATGCTCACGGCGATCCCCGCGCTGGCGTTTCTCACCGGCTACCGCGTGGCGCTTCCCGGGCGTGCCCGCGCGCGCCTGCGCGCGGGGCACTGCGACGCCGTGATGGCGCACTGGCGTGTGGTCACACGCGCGTTGGTGCGCGCCGTGCGCGAAGGCGGCGGCGAACTCTACGTCTGGACTGTCGACGACGCGCCGCGCATCGCCAAGCTGACGGCGATGGGCGTCGACGGCATTATCACCAACGATCCGCGGCTGTTCTAAGACGACCGTTGACCGGCGCCTCGCGGCGTCCTCAGTCGCTCGCGTGCCGAGCACGCCACGCTCCCTGCGTCCTTGCGCGGCTTGGTCACCGGTCGTCTTAGCTGCTTTAGCCGATCAGGCAGCTGGCGCTGGAGAAGCCTGCCGGATCGGCGCCGGCGAGGCTGTCGCGCCCGGCGCTGGTCGGTCGCGAGGTCTGCGCCAGCACGGTGCTGCCGTGGCGCCACTGGAAGTTGACGACGCCGCGCAGCGTGAATGCTGGCTGGCCGGATACGGGACTGAGCTGGAAGCTGCGCCCGGCCTGGCGGGGATCGGCGCCGGTGCCGACGTTTGCGTAGTCCGATGCCGCGCCCTTCGTCAGGTCCGTCCAGACCTTGGTCGTCATGTTGAGGTACTGCAGGCGAAAGCGCATGTACATCGCGTGGTGCGCCTGGTGGTCGGCGGGCATCGAGCCGCGGATGCCGACGGTGTCGGGCTGATCGGCGGGGTTGCAGACGTCGATGGTCGCCCACAGCAGCCGTGAGTGAAACAGCGCGTGCGTGTCCATGGCGCGCTTGGCACGTGTGCCGGTCGCACGCGCGAGCGCGGGTGCGGGCGCGAGCGCGGCAAGGGCGACGGTGAGGCTCAGCAGGGTCGCCGCACCGCAGACGGCGGGGCGTCCACCGCGGCTGGACGCCCGATGCCCCCGGCGCCGATGAGCCATCGAGGTTCTTAGTGCTCGAACCATATGTCTGAAGATACCGCCGCAGATGCCGCAGTTGCGGCGTGTGATATGCCTGCCGGATGGCCGGGATGAGTTCAGAGGAGGTGGTGGAGCTTCTCGGCGGCGTGCCGGTCTTCTCGACGCTGGTGGCAGAGGATCTGCAGCGGATCGCGCAGTTCGCGGTGCCGCGCGAGTTCGAGCCGGGCGAGGTCGTGTTTCGCGAGGGCGATGCGAGCGACACGTGTTACGTCGTGCGCGACGGGCGCGCGCGGGCGCTGCGCACGCACACCGACGGACGCACGCTCACATTGGCGACGTTCGGGCCGGGCGACATCTTCGGTGAGTTGGCGCTGTTCGAGGACGAGCGGCGTTCGGCGACGGTCGAAGCGATCGAGCAGACGGGCACGGTTGCCGTGCTCGGGCCGGACATGCGCCGGCTGATGGCCGAACACGCCGAGATCTCCTCGCGTTTGGTGATCGCTCTCGGCAGGCGCCTGCGCGAGACCAACGAACGCCTGGCGCGCCAGTCCTTTCAGACTGTGCAGAGCCGCGTGGCAGTGGTGCTCAGTCAGCTGGTGGAGCAGCAGTCTGCAGACGGCGGCCGCGACGGCGACGGCGACGGCGGGCAGCCGGGCGACGTGCTGGTGACCGCCACGCAGGCCGACCTGGCGCAGCTGGCGGGCTCGTCGCGTGAGTCGGCCAGCCGCTTTCTGGCAGTGCTCGAGCGTGCCGGCGTGATCTCGCAGGGGAGGGGGCGGCTGGTCGTGCACGACGCCGAGGCGCTCAAGCAATATGTCTTCTAGGCGCCCGCGCGCGCGCCGCCGCGGCGGCAGGCGCCCGGCGCGCGAGCTGTCCGCCGGTGGTGTGGTCGTGCGCGGCGAGGAGATCGTCGTGATCGTGCCGACCAGACTCGCGTCTGACGGCTCGCGCGTGCTGGCGTTGCCGAAGGGCCACATCGATCCCGGCGAGAACGCGCTGCAGGCGGCGACGCGCGAGGTGCGCGAGGAGACGGGCGTGGTCGGCGAGCCGCTGCGCGAGCTGGGCGAGGCTCGCTACTGGTATCGCCGCGACGGCCAGACGATTCCCAAGTCGGTGAAGTTCTTTTTGTTCTCCTACGTGGAAGGCGACACCGACGACCACGACGATGAGGTCGAAGAGGCGCGCTGGATCAAGCTGGCCGACGCGCAGAACGAGCTCAGCCACGCGGCCGAGCGCGAAATGGTGGCGCTTGCAGCGGAGTTCTTGGAGGAAGAGCGGAAAGCTCGATAGCCTGCCGTCCGTGCAGGTGCTCAACTTCTACTCGACGATCTTCGCCGACGAGCTCAAGCGAGGCCGCAAGACGGCGACGATCCGCCTCGGCGACAAGTCGAGCAAGTACCGCAAGAACCAGCTGGTGCTGGTGACGATCGGCTACCAGCACTCGCCGCGCGAGCGCATCTTCGAGGCGGTCATCGACACGGTCGAGGTGATGAAACTGGCCGACCTGTCGCCGCGCGACATCAAGCACGACAACCCGGAGTTTCGTCGCCACGAGGAGCTGATCAGCTTCCTCGAACAGATCTACGGCCGCAGCATCTCGCCCGAGGAGGTCGTGACGGTCGTGCGCTTCTCGCAGATTCGCGACACGCCGACGGGCATGACCGAGGCGATGAAGGGCTTCGGCGGCGCACAGAACTAGGCGCCGGCGCCCCGCCGAACGCTCGTAGGCGCCGCAGCGCGGGCCGAGGCCGACAGGCCCTTAAGAAAATTGGCAGTTTCTCGTTCAACTGCCAGTTTCCCTTGAAGGAGCCCCGGAACGTCTATATATTCAGAGGACCGTTGGCACTCTCCGCGGAGAGTGCCAGAGGCTTTTCGCCCCCGGCAGAGGGCCGTGGGACACACGCGAGACGCCCGAAGCACTCTCTAGATGGAGGTATTACCGATGAAGCTGAAGCCCCTGGGCGATCGTCTGATCGTACGGGCGATCGAGGAGGAGCTGACCACGGCAAGTGGCCTGGTGCTCCCCGACACTGCCAAGGAGAAGCCGCAGAAGGGCGAGGTCGTGGCCGCCGGCGACGGCAGGCTCGACGACGACGGCAAGCGCATCCCGCTGGACGTGAAGAAGGGCGACGAGGTCCTCTACAGCAAGTACGGCGGGACCGAGATCAAGATCGACGGGGAGGACCTGCTCGTGTTGCGCGAGTCAGACGTCCTGGCCCTGGTCGAGGCATAAGGAGAACTAGAACACATGGCTCACAAGGAGATCAAGTACAACAGCGAGGCGCGCACGGCTCTAGAGGCCGGCGTCGACGCGGTCGCCAACGCGGTAAAGGTCACGCTCGGCCCGAAGGGTCGCTACGTCGTGCTCGACAAGAAGTTCGGCGCGCCGACGATCACCAACGACGGTGTCACGATCGCTCGTGAGATCGAGGTCGAGGACGTCTTCGAGAACCAGGGCGCACAGCTCGTGCGCGAGGTCGCCACGGCGACCAACGACGTGGCCGGCGACGGCACGACGACAGCGACGGTGCTCGCCCAGGCGATCGTTCGCCAGGGCCTGAAGAACGTCGCCGCGGGCGCGAACCCGCTGGCGCTCAAGCGCGGCATCGAGAAGGCCGTCGACGAGGTCGTCAAGAACATCGCATCGCAGTCCAAGGAGGTCTCCGGCAAGGACCAGATCGCCCGCGTGGCGACGATCTCGGCCGGCGACGAGGAGATCGGCGACGTGATCGCCGACGCGATCGAGAAGGTCGGCAAGGACGGCGTGGTCAACGTCGAGGAGGGCCAGACGTTCGGCATGGACCTGGAGTTCACCGAGGGCATGCAGTTCGACAAGGGCTACATCTCGCCCTACATGGTCACCGACCAGGACCGCATGGAGGCGACGCTGGAGGACCCCTACATCCTGATCGCCAACTCGAAGATCGGCTCGGTGCGCGACGTGCTGCCGGTGCTCGAGCAGGTCATTCAGTCGGGCAAGCCGATCCTGATCATCGCCGAGGACGTCGAGGGCGAGTCGCTGGCGACGCTCGTGGTCAACAAGCTCCGCGGCACGTTCACGGGCGTGGCAGTCAAGGCGCCTGGCTTCGGCGACCGCCGCAAGCGGATGCTCGAGGACATCGCGATTCTGACCAACGCCGAGGTGATCACCGAGGAGATGGGCCTGAAGCTGGAGAACACGCAGATCGCCCAGCTCGGACGTGCACGTCGGGTCGTCGTCGGCAAGGACGAGACGACGATCGTCGACGGCGCCGGTGACGCCGAGGCGATCAAAGGCCGCATCAACCAGATCAAAGCCGAAATCGAGAACACCGACTCGGACTTCGACCGCGAGAAGCTGCAGGAGCGCCTGGCAAAGCTCTCCGGCGGCGTCGCCGTGGTGAAGGTCGGCGCGGCCACCGAGACGGAGATGAAGGAGAAGAAGCACCGCGTCGAGGACGCGCTGCAGGCGACTCGCGCGGCGCTCGAGGAGGGCATCGTGCCCGGCGGCGGCGTCGCGCTGCTGGAAGCCACGTCGGCTGTCACGATTGGTGACAACGGCGCCTCGGTCGACGGCTCAGACGACGAGCGCACGGGAGCACGCATCGTCCTCCGCGCTCTGGAGGAGCCGCTGCGTCAACTGGCCGAGAACGCGGGCCTCGAGGGCTCGGTTGTCGTCAACGACGTGCGCAAGGCCAAGAAAGGCCAGGGCCTGAACGCCTCGACCAACGAGATCGTCGATCTCGTGGCCGCCGGCGTGATCGACCCGGCGATGGTCACGCGCTCTGCGCTGCAGAACGCCGCGTCGATCGCCAAGAACATCCTCACCACCGAGGCGATCGTCGCCGAGCTTCCTGAAAAGGAAGGCGCTCCGGCCGGCGGTGGCATGCCTGACATGTCGGGGATGATGTAGGCAGCCGCACGGATGTACGCGCTGCCCGATCGGCGGCGCGGTGAGCGCGGCGAGGGCCCGGCATATGCCGGGCCCTCGGCCTTACGACATAGCCATGTTCAGCATGCCAGGCGTGAGATGGAAACATCGGAGCTTAGGCTCGGGCGTCATGTCCAAGAGACCGATCATGCGCTGATGCTGCTCTCGACGGCTGGCCCCACGGCAAGCGCGAACAGGTCCCGCCGCTTCACGAGACTCAGCGCTGAGATAGATGGTCCGAACCTCTAATCGCCGACAATCTCAAGTCTGCAAGCGGGAATCTGACGCAACCAAGGCTCTCAGCTCCAGCCCAGTTCTCCGGCTCAGTCTTCGCGCGACCGTGAGCGTTGCTCGCGGCAGATCCTGTGTTGAAAGGGAGCGAGATCGCCTTCGTGTTCGTCGGCGGCACGGGTGGGCTCGGGCGCACCTTGAAGAGCGCGTCCCGCAGTTGACTAAGGTGCGCCCATGCTCAGGACGATTCGGTATACGCGAGCGATTGTGGGCGCGGCGATCGCCATGGCCATCCTCTCTGGCTGCGGCGGAGGCGGCTCCACCAAGAAAGACCCGCCGGCGACATCAGCATCGTCGCGCAGCCTTCCGATTGACAGCGCCGCGAGGCCGGAGCCGGGCACTCAGACGAAGTCCGGCGGCGTTGTGGTGTGGGTCGGGCACACCCCGATCTACAGGTCGCAGCTCGACCGGCGCCTCGCTATCGAAGTGCACGCCGAATCGCCCGCCGAGAGGTTCCTGCCGCAGCCGCCGGCCTTCACCAGCTGCATTGCTCGCTTAGCTGCGCTCACAAAGCACAAGGCTGGTGGCGTGCCGTCGCGGACGCAACTCAAGGCCCAATGTCGGGTCCGCTATCAAAAACTTCTGCAGGCAACGCTTGACCCTGTGATCGCGAGCACATGGGCGATCGACGAGGCTGCAGAACAGCAACTGAAGTTGACCGACCAGGACGCCCGCACGCGCCTCGAACAACTCAAGGCCACGCAGTTCGGGTCAGAGGCCAAGTTTCACGAATTCTTGCGGCAGGCCCAGGAGAACACCTCGGATCTTCTGTTCAACATCAAGGGTCAGCTGGCATACAGGGCCATCTTCGATCAGGTTCGCGCCTCGGTCGGGCGCGTAAATACAGCCTTCGCCGCCAACTACTACGCTTCGCACAGGAAGCAGTTCGCCGTGTCCGAACGGCGCAATCTAGGGCTCATCCACACAGTCACTGCCCGCGACGCACTGCATGCGAAGAAGGAACTTGAATCGGGTGCCAGCTTCGCCAGCGTCGTTAAGCGCTACAAGACCCACCAGCCGGTCTTCTCAAAGGAAGGCTTACTGTCAGGACTGGAACCGCATACATACTCTGAGAAGGCGCTCAACGACGCGTTCTTCACGGCGCCGCTAAACCGGGTGAGTGGACCAATACGGATCGACAGGGAACACGGCGTTCACTTCCGCAACCCGAACGACATCCGCAACATCGACGGATACTACGTCTTCAAGATCACAAAGATCTCGCGGCAGTACCAGAAGCCCTTCTCCCAGGTCAAAGCCGAACTGATGCGTGAACTACCTGAAACCCTCTACAAGCAGGCAGTCCGTGCCTTCGCTGGGAAATATCGAACCAAGTGGATCGCGAGAACCGACTGCAGGCCAGGATACGTAGTTCGCAAATGCCGTCAGTTCAAGCTGGCGCCAGGCGAACCGGCCGAAGACCCGTACACGCTCAACTAGGGCACCTACGAGGCCGCAACCAACGCACAGAGCTAGCTGCAGGGGCCGTCTGTAGCGGCCTGATGGAGCCGTGAGGTCATTGTCGTTGCCGGCCGGGCATTCGTCAGTAGGCATTCGCTTGGCCTTTTGCACCGCACGAACGCGGCAGGGCAGCGCATTTCGTCGGACTACGCCCTAAAGGAAGGGTTATCTGCCTCCAGAGGTCAGAAACGAGCGGTCCAATCGCTTGACCTCGTCAAGCCAGCCTGACAGGGTGGTTTGGCGGTTGTCTGTCGGCCGAGGATCGGTTCGATAGCGGCCTGCAAAGAGGTCGCGGTCGTAATTGTCGCGATCTCGAGTTGTTCGTAAACAATAGAAAGGTGACTTGTAATGAAGCGCATCAAGCTGCTCTTTTTGGCGCTGGTGGCCCTCGCGGTGCTGGGTAGCACCGTCGCCGGGTCCGCGCTCGCAGCAAGCCCGACGATCTTACTGTTAGGCGCCGAAGCCTTCCCGCTCACATTCGAAAGTGGAAAACTGGAAACTGTCAAAACCGAACTGCAGAACGCGGCCGGGACGCTTACTGGAGAAGGAATCTTAATCCAGGGGAGCTTCACGAACGCGACTGAAGGTACCGCCGACGTCTTATTCTTAAAAGTGAAAAAAGGTGCGGAAAACTGCACCGGCGAAGCCGAGAAAAACGTGGGTGAAGTGTTAGTGAAAAGCACGCTCTTGCTCGTCCACGACCTTTCTGCTACGACAGGCGTAGCGGCATTACTGACGCTGTCAGCACCGGTCAACATCACGTGCGGCGCACTGACGATCAAAATCACCGGCTCAGTGCTGGTCTTACTGCTCCCAGTCGGCAGCGAGGTCACAGAAGCCGAAACCGTCGTTCACTGCTCGGGCACGACCGTTGGTGAACCAAAAGAGGTCAAATACTGGAACGCTGCAAACGAAGAAAAAGTGACACTGCTGTTAGCGAACTTCGGCACAGGCTTCAAAAAAGCCTGTGAGGAAATTCCTGGCAACACCAAAATCAAACTGTCGAAAATGGCGGAATTGATGCAGTAGCTCGCAAGAGCGGTTTGGTGGCCGTGCGCGACAGTGGGTCGCGCACGGCCACGTTTAGTGGGCGCTCGCTCGCGCGTATGCAAGGACCTGGGATGCGAGTGCCTCGGGTGGCATGGCCATCGTTCCGGATACCCATGGCGTCGTATGGCGCGTGAAGGCCGCTGTGGCAGGTCGATAGGGAGTTGGAGACGCGTGTTGACCGCCCTGACAAGCGGATGAAATGCTACTCGTCGTAGCTGCTCTATCGGGTTGGCCGCTCGGCTAAGCGAGAGGGTATGCAGGGCGAGACGCCCCTTAGGGGGCGCCGATGGTGAGAGGAGAGGATGAACACAAGCGGACATTCGAGGGGCGACGGTTGTCGTCGGGCGGGCGACTTCGTGCGCCGGCTGGTCGTCTGCGCATCTCTCGCGCTCAGTGCAGCAACGCTCGCCCTCGCGCCGTCGAGCGCGGGTGCGACCCAGTTTCATAGGTTCTCAAAAGCTGTCGGCAGCGCCGGGTCCGGCGCGGGGCAGCTCTTGCTGCACACAGGCGATGAAGCGAATGCTGGCAGCGGCGTTGCGGTCAACAACGAAACGCATGACCTCTACGTCGCCGACACCGCAAACAATCGCATCGCCGAGTTCGACGCGAGCGGCACATTCGTGCGAGCGTGGGGGTGGGGAGTTGCGACCGGGGCGGCGGAACCACAGACCTGCACCGTCACCTGCCAGGCGGGAAGCGCTGGCAACTCGCCTGGGCAACTGGAAGCGCCGACGTTCGTGGCAGTCGACAACGATCCGCTGAGTCCATCCCACGGCGACGTGTATGTGGCCGGTCCGGGTCACGCAGGACAGTCACCGACTAACCTCGTGACGAAGTTTGACTCCCAGGGCAAACTTCTGGAAAGCTGGGGTGTCAAAGGCCAACTGGATGGCTCGATCGCTAGTGAAGGCCCCTTCGGCGAGTTGGCCGGCATCATCGTCGACACGCTCGGCAACCTCTGGGTCTACACCGGCGAAAACGGCGGCGGGCGTGTTCACATGTTCGAGTTCGCCGAAACTGCCGCGTTCCTACAAGGCTGGGCGCCCGCCCATGTCTCGACTGGTGTCTATTCGCCGCAGGGCATCGCGATAGACAGCTCCGCGGATCTGTACCTCAGCAAAAACGCCAGCGCGGCAGAAAAGGTCAACTCGAGCGGCGCCTGGCTGGGTGCCGTCATCAAAGAAGAAGTGACAGTCGCGGGCCTCGCGGTGAATACCGCCGACAACGATCTCTATGTCGGCGACAGTGGCACCACGATACTGGACTTCCCAACCTGCGAACCGTCGCTGGAACCTTGTATCGCGACGCAAACCTTCGGCGCCCCGCAGCTCAGCGGCGCTGCCGGTCTGGCAGTCGACTCGAGCACCGGCACGGTCTATGCCGCAAACACGACCGCCGATCAGGTTGCGGTCTTCGCCACGGCGATCGAAGCCGTCAGCCTCGCGCCCAGCGAAGTCAAAGCCGATAGTGCGGTGCTGCATGGCGAAGTCAACCCTGAGGGATCGGAATTGACGCGCTGCAGGTTCGAATACGGTGAAACGGTCACGAACGCATATAGCGCGAGCGTGCCGTGCGAAGAGACGCCGGGCGAAATTGGCACAGGCACCTCGCGAGTGAAAGTGAACGCTCCAGTATCACTTCTGCGTGGAGGAACTGGCTATCATCTCCGGCTGCGCACGACCAATGCCAATGGCGACGTGCGCAGTGCGGCTCAAGAGTTCACGACTTCGACAACGGCGATCGTCGAAGAAGCCTCGGCCGTCGAGGAAGGACCCTCATCCGCGCGACTCACCGCAAAGATAAATCCGAAAGGCCTTACCGCCGGCTACCACTTCGAATATGACACGGTACCGTACACGTCGGGCGGACCGGCCCACGGAATAAGTGTCCCGGTTCCCGACGAAACGATCGGCAGCGGTAACACTGGCGTTGATGTATCGCAGCAGATCGCAGGCCTCAGTCCCAACACCACCTACTACTTCCGCGTCGTTGCGACCGATGTCAATGGCGCCGCGGCCAGCTCTGGCCACACATTTGTGCTCGGGATCGAAAACCTGCCACAGGCGTGTGGAAACGAACGCCTGCGCGAAGAAAGCGCCACAGACCCAAGTACGGGCAAGTCTCTTTCGCTCGGCCTGCCTGACTGTCGCGCTTACGAGCTGATCACACCTCCGCAGAAGAACGCTGCACTGCTTACGCCAATCACGTTTGGCCTGCCCATTCAGATCTCCGACGAAGGCTCGGAAGTCATTGGGTCGGTACTGCAGTGCTTCTCAGATTCACAGTCGTGCACAGGAGATCGCGTTAGCAAGGGGCCTCCGTTTGCATTCGACCGCACGAGCGGAGGCTGGCTTCCGCGCCCCTTGGCGCCGCCGGCGAGTGCATTTGAAATCAACAGCGTGTGGGGCTATGACGCAAACACTGGCACAGTCCTCTACAGCTCGCCGACGCCATCTCACGGTACCGAGGAATTCTATGCGCGTGAACCCGATGGGACGATGCAAGGTATAGGCCCGATTGCGGAAAGCTTGCCGCTGTCGCTGTCGATCTTCGCGAGTCCGGTATTCGCGACTGACGACCTGTCGCACGTCGTATACGAATCGAACAACCTGCCGCTGTGGCCATCGTTTGAAAAAGGCGAAGGGCAATCGCTCTATGCGTACGCCGGCGTCGGCAGCGCGACGCCGACCCTGGTTGGCGTAAGTGGAGGGGCTGGGAGCACCAGTTTGATCAGCGCATGCGGCACGAACCTCGGAAGCTCGAAGGCTCGTGCGACGACCGAAGCACTGTCGGGTGACGGGCACACGATCTACTTCACGGCCGCGGCCTGCGCTAAAGGGACAGGCGTCAACAGCGCCACACCCGTTCCCGTCAACGCGTTGTATGCCCGCGTCGACGGCGAACTGCCCGACGCACGCACCGAGGCGATCTCGGCCTCGCAATGCGGAAGTGGCGCGCAGCCGGGCGAAAAATCGTGCCGTGAAGCCGAAGCGCAGCCGAGAGCAGCCTTCCTCGAAGGGGTCTCTAAAGACGGCTCAAAGGCTGTGTTCACCTCAACGCAGCAGCTCACGGATACAGCAAGCCAGGACAGCCGCGCCTTGGACAGCGCGACCGGCAACGCTTGCCCAAGCACATCCGGCCCCAACGGCTGCAATCTATATCTCTATGACTTCGCTGACCCCTCCGGGAAAAGGCGGATCGACGTCTCGGCTGGCGACAGCAGCGGTCTTGGGCCCCAGGTGCAGGGTGTGATGGCTATCTCAGACGACGGCTCGCATGTCTACTTCGTCGCCAAGGGCGTGCTCAGCACCGGCGCAAACGCAGCCGGCCAGGAAGCAGTCGAAGGTGCCAACAACCTGTACGTCTACACAGGTGGGCAAACGACGTTCATCGCCACGCTGCCGGGGACAGCCAAGAGTCCGCCGAGAAACGAACCGGCGGAATCGACCGAGTGGACTGGCCGTTCGGGGCCGGCTGCCAACGTCACCCCCGACGGGCGCTTTCTGGTGTTCACCAGCCATGGCGTGCTGACGCCAGACACGACCCGCCCAGAAGGCCCGGCGCAGGTGTTTCGCTATGACGCGCAGAGCAAAGAACTGGCGCGCGTATCGATCGGCCAGCAGGGCTTCAACGACAACGGCAACTCGTCGGGCGGGGAAGCACGTGTTGCGATACCGCGAGAAGGGCATGTTGGCTGGATGCGCCATGACCCAACCATGTCCGACGATGGCTCCTACGTCTTCTTCCAGAGCCCAGCGGCGCTCGTGCCGGGGGCTCTGGACGACGTGGCGCTCAACAGCCACGGTGAAAGCATAGATCTGGCGCAGAACGTCTATGAGTGGGAGGCCCAGGGCAACGGCGACTGCACCCAGGCAAGCGGCTGTGTGCACCTGATCTCAGACGGGCGCGACGCGTCAGAAGGTCTGAAGAGCGTTGAATTCGCCACCGCCAGCTCGGTAGAACTGATCGGCTCAGACACCACCGGCGAAAACGTCTTCTTCACGACCGCCGATCCGCTGGTCGGCCAGGACACCGACACCCAGCTCGACTACTACGACGCGCGCGTCAACGGTGGCTTCTCCGCGCCCCCCAAGGCGATCTCCTGCGCGGGCGAAGAATGCAGACCTCCGGCATCTGCGCCGCCGACCTTCGAAGCACTGGGCAGCACGACGTTCTCCGGAGCAGGCAACCTCGTTCCCGTGCTGGGCGGCCCGTTGCCTAAACCGCAACCCAAGCCGCTGACGCGAGCGCAGAAGCTCGCAAAGGCGCTCAAGCTCTGTCGCACCAAGCACAGCAAGAAAAAGCGTGAGGTCTGCGAACGCCAGGCCAGAAAGAGATACGGCCCCAACCACAAGGCCAAGGCCAAGCGCAAGGCTCATCGTGGCGCCAAGGGGAAGCGCAAATGAGCATGTCAATGATCGCCCCAACGTGCCTGCGTCGCCTGCTGGTGGCCTTTGGCCCTCTGCTGGTCTGCCTGGCCTACTGCAGCTCACAGGCCTTCGCAGCTGCACCGGGCCCAGCTTGGGGAATCGACTCCTATGCCTATCCGAGCAACTTCCTCAGCCCCAGCGAAGAAGCAAAAAACCCGGCGCACTGCAATCCCTCTGAAAACTCGGTCGAAGCGGTGTGCGACACCTACACGGTGACCGTCACCAACATCGGCAGCGAAGAGATGGCCGGTGGCGGTGTCGGAGCTGTGACGATCGAAGACACGCTGCCCGCGGGAGTCACCGCGGTCAACGTCTCGCTTCTGTGGTCGGGCCTGAGCGAAGTCCCAGGACGCGCCGAAAACGAAGACCTGGGCCCGACCCACTGCACGCTGACGCCCCTGCGCTGCCAGCTGTCGAACGCGTTCTTCGGCGAAGCCAAACGCCGAGTCAAGCCCGACGACACGCTGAAGATGTGGGTCAGCGTGACCGTCAACGAACCCGTTGCTGCGGGCTCGGTGACGAACTCGGCGAAGGTCTTCGGCGGCGGCGCCGCCGAAGCGTCGGCCAGCGGCGAAAACACACTTGGCCTGGGACCTGCGTCCTTTGGCTTCAGCTCGTTCAGCTCTCCGCTGCTGGGGGTCGATGGGGCGCCTGACACCCAGGCCGGCTCACATCCCTATGAGCTTGGGACGCTGATCGATCTGCACAGCATCCTCAGGGAAACGCCCGAAGGCGCGAACGGAGCCACGACGATCAACGATCTTCGTAACGTCGTCGTCGACCTGCCACTGGGTGTCGCCGGCAGCGCGATCTCTGCCCCAACCTGCACTTTGCACCAGCTCTCCTCCAAAGGCGAGGCGGCCGAACAGGGGGGCTCAGGCTGTCCAGCCGACGCGAAGATCGGGCATATCCGCACCTATCCCACGGGCCTGCTCAGCGTCAACGCTCCGATCTACAACATCGTGCCCGAGCACGGCGTGGCGGGCGAGTTCGGCTTCGTTGACAGCCTAGGCAGCTCGCACGTGCTCTATGCGAGCATCGCACCGACCCCCGCTGGCTACGTGCTGCGCACGAGCACCCGAGAAGTCCCTCAGGTTCCGCTCAGCCAGATCGCGGTCAACATCTTCGGCGACCCCGCCGCTCGCGCCCGCCTCCGCGAAAAGGAAGCCAACAAAGAACCGGCTTCCTATGGCCCCGAACCTGCAGACGTTCCGACGCTGACGAACCCCGAGGACTGCTCAGGTCAGCCGCTTGTGACGAGCATCCACATGGACTCCTGGTTTGCGCCGGGCTCCTACAACGCCGATGGCTCGCCGAACTTCAACGATCCCGCTTGGGCTTCACAGCAGTACACCTCACCGCCGGTGACCGGCTGCGAAGCGCTGGCGGGACAGTTCAACCCGACGATCGAAGCCAAGACCGAATCGGCGCAGGTCGACAGCCCCACAGGCCTGGACGTCAACGTGAGCGTTCCCCAGGCAGAAGGCGCACAGACGCTTGGCACGCCGCCGCTGCGCGACGCCGTCGTGGCACTGCCCGAGGGTGTGACCGTCAACCCCTCTTCGGCAAACGGACTGCAGGCCTGCTCCCTGGCCCAGGTCGGCATGTCTGCCTCAGGCGTGCCGAATGCCGCCGCCCCGACCTGCCCGAAGGAGTCAAAGATCGGCACCGTCGAACTGGAAACCCCGGCGCTGGCGTCTGAAGTGTGCAAGCAGGCTGGCGAGGGGCTCACAGAATGTCCGGGCGCCTCAGAACGCGAAAAGGCTCCGCTGCAGGGCTCGATATACGTCGCCAAGCAGAACGAAAACCCGTTCGGCAGCCTGCTGGCGATCTACATCGTGATCGACGACTCGAGGACCGGCGTGATCGTCAAGCTCGCTGGCGAAGTCAAAGCCAATGAAACGACGGGGCAGTTGACCACCGTCGTGCGCAACAGCCCGCAGTTCCCCTTCTCAGAGCTGCGCACCCACTTCTTTGGCGGCGCCACGGCGTCGCTGCGCACGCCGCCCGCGTGCGGAACCTACACCGTCTCCTCTGAACTGACGCCGTGGTCTGCTCCGGAATCGGGCCCGCCATCCACGCCTTCAAGCGCACTTGAAATCACCCAAAGTCCCGGTGGCGGCGCGTGCGCGAGCAGTCCCAACACCCCGTCCTTCGAAGCGTCGACGACTCCGGCGGCGGGCGCCTACAGTCCGCTTCTGGTGCGCTTCGGTCGCGACGACGGCTCGCAGAACTTCAGCGCTCTGAGCGTGACGCTGCCGCCCGGGGCCTCAGGCAAGATCGCGGGCATACCGCAGTGCTCCGATGCCCAGATCGCCTCCGCGCAGGCACGCAATCACCCCGGCGAAGGTGCGCTTGAGGCCCAGAGCCCCTCCTGCCCGGCCTCCTCGCAAATCGGCACGGTCACAGTCGGCGCGGGCGCAGGCGCACATCCCTTCTACGTCACAGGCGCGGCTTACTTGGCCGGCCCCTACAAGGGTGCCCCGTTCAGCGGAGTGTTCATCACGCCGGCGATCGCGGGGCCGTTTGACCTCGGCGTGGTGGTCGTTCGTGCGGGCCTCTACATCGACCCGACAACCGCCCAGGTCACGACCAAGTCAGATCAGCTGCCGACGATCCTGCAGGGCATCCCACTCGACATCCGCTCGATCGCAGTCAACGTCAATCGCCCCGAATTCACGCTGAACCCCACCAACTGCACGCCGATGCAAGCGACCGCCCAGGAGACCTCGACGGAGGGCCAGGCTGCGGCGCTTTCAGCTCGTTTTCAGGTCGGCGGCTGCGCCGGGCTGCCGTTCAAACCCAAGTTGACGGCGAGCGTCGCCGGCAAGGGCAGCAAAGCCAACGGGACGACCCTGAAGGTCAACGTCACCTCTGCCGGGCTGGGCCAGGCGAACATCGCAAAGGTCTTCCTCACACTGCCCAAGGCGCTGCCCTCGCGCCTTACGACGATCCAGAAAGCCTGTGTGGCCAGCGTCTTCGAAGCCAACCCCGCGGCTTGTGACGAAGGCTCGCTGATCGGCACGGCGACGATTCGCACGCCGCTGCTTGCAAGACCCTTGAGTGGGCCCGCCTACCTGGTCTCACACGGCTCGGCAGCCTTCCCCGACGTCGAGTTCGTGCTCCAGGGCGAAGGAGTCCTGCTGATCCTCGACGGCAAGACCGACATCAAAAAAGGCATCACCTACTCACGCTTTGAATCGACTCCGGACGCGCCCTTCACGAGCTTTGAAACGACCCTGCCGGCGGGGCCACACTCAGCGCTCACGACCAACGTGCCCGAAAGCCAGCACTACAGCCTCTGCAAGACGTCGCTGAGCATGCCCACCGAAATCACCGGGCAGAACGGCGCGGTGATCAAGCAGACCACGAAGCTCGCTCTGACCGGCTGCCCCAAGCAGAAACCCCTATCGCGGGCGCAGAAGCTCGCCGCTGCTCTGAAGGCCTGCAAGAAGAAGAGAAGCAAGCAGAAGCGTCTGGCGTGTCAGAAGCAGGCTCGGAAGCGGTATGGCGCAAAGGTCGCCAAACGAAAGAAGAAGCGTCGGGGATAGTCGGGCCAGGGCGGACGATGCACTCCGCTGTGGGGTGAGGTTCTGGCCCGACAGGCCGCAGGGCCCTAGCAATCAGATCCGCAGCCCCTTACGGCAGTTGAAGACGCACGTAGGAAAGGTCGACGTAGCCCAGCTGCTTGGAGGAGGCCCAGCTCCCGCCTTTGCCAAGCGGCACCGCTGGTCTGGGTAGGTGGCTGGCGCCCGGAGAGCCCAATAGTCCGCATTCCTAGAAACGCTGATTGCGGACCTCCACTGCAGGGAGCTAGGGTCCGGCGTGCCGGGGGACCAGCCACTAGAAAGCGAGATCAATCATGGCCATACGCAACATCAAGAGGCTTGCGCTCGTCCTTACGGCGTCAGCGCTTTTGGTATTACTCGGTGCCGCCTCGTCGGCACTCGCTACGCCGAAAGGAATCTTCTCCATATTCTCAGACTGTCCGCTAGCAACGTTCAAAACCCTGGAAGTCTCACCAGGAGCGGCACAGTGTCAGTTCGTACAGACGACCAGTGGTGAAGTGGCGATCGGCTCACAGAAAGTGCCGATCAACCAGACGATCACACTACAGGGTGGAGCTGTACCCAACAGCCCGAGCGAAGTCGAATACTTCCTGCTGCCAGGAGCCGACGGAGCGACGTTCTCCAAAACCGAACTCAACGTTCCAGGCGGCTTGGCCGGTCTCGTCAACTGTGAAGAAATCACAGGCTCGGGGCTCTTCGAAACACTTGAGCGCGCGACGTGCAAAACGGTCTTCGAAACCGGAGCGACGAGCGTGACCGCTACGACCGAATCCGTGGCAAACTCGGCAAATCCAGGAATTCTCAACGAATTCAACCTCAACGAAGAAGTGGGCACGGCGATCGTCCTGCCGGTGCGAATTCACTTGAAAAACGTCCTGCTAGGAAGCGGCTGCTATCTCGGGTCCGAAGCACACCCGGTGCAGCTCAAACTGACGACGGGAGCTACCTCGCCCAGCCTGCCAAACAAATCGATTCACGGAAAACTGGGTACTGCAGAAACTCTGGAAGAAAAAGAACAGGTGATGTTGCGAGTTAAAAACAACTCACTGGTGGACAACTCGTTCTCAGTTCCAGTGGCCGAAGGTTGCGGTGGCTTCTTCTCCTTCCTGATCGACCCGATTGTCGATTCAAAACTGAAACTGCCGTCAGAAAACGGCAATAACACAGCAATTCTTAACAACACGTTGAATGCTGCGACGGCCGAAGCGGTCGAAGCTAGCGAAAAATTCTAGGAGCAGTTAGGGCTTAGCCACAGTCCGAGAGCCGAGCGTCGGCTGTCGGACTGTGCTGCCTATCGAGCACCTGCTTGGCGACTGTCCGGGACACGATCTGTAGGCAACAGGCGCCTAGGGCGCCGCAGCTCGGTAAAGCTGTCCTCACCGCAGGCGCTCGCGCGGATCCGCGGATCGCGTGCCGCCAGAGTCGCAGGTATTGGCGCTTCCGTGCCGAGCCTCAGTGGCGTGCGCTGCGGGCCTCGTAGCCGGGAGTGAGCTCGTACGGGGGGCGTCGAGTAGCCTTGGGAAGGTCTTCACCGCTGACGTCCAGCATGTATTGAGCAGACTGCGGATGCTGACGAGTTTCGCGCCACCGCCCAGCGCCCGCGACGTCAGCGCTCGCGTGCGACTAGGCGATTCGCAAGCGAGGAGGATCTCGCTTGCGAATCTGCCTGTTTGCTCGGTTCTACGGAGCAGTTACTGCCCAGGAGGCCTGGAATTCGATTGCTTCACCGGCTTCTCCTTCGAAGTGCACGTGTGCCATAGCTCCCGCGGTGCCAGTGCCCGGCGCAAGGCCGACGTTGGAAGGAGGCGAGATGATGGGAATAGTAAGGCTCGCGCCGGCTGGTTCGGTCGCCCCCTGGTAGATGCAGAGGTTTCCTGCGGCGGCTTCCGGTTCTTCTACCAGGCCCGGGCATGCAGCAGGACCAGTGCCTTTTTGCTGTTCGTCAGTGGTGACGTAGTGAACTGCCGTCTGGCCGAGCGCTACTGCAAGCGGTATCGGGAAGGAGATCGGACTGATCGAGTTACCTTCGGTCGTGCCTTCGTCAAAGCGAGCGGCGATCGTGCCCGTCTCAGTGTCCCCTTTAGGAAGGGTGCTGGTGAAGCCGGTTTTTCCTTCTTTACCTTCTTTACCTTCTTTGCCTTCTTTACCCGGCACGCCTTCTTTGCCCGTGGCTCCTGCTGGACCCTGAGGGCCAACTGCGCCTGAGGTTCCCGCGCCTGCTGCGCCAGCTGGTCCAGCCGGGCCGGCGGGTCCAGCTGGTCCTGCGGAGCCGTTCTTGCCCCTTGCCCCTTTGAGTGACTTGAGCACGCTGGGGCTGATCTGCTTGGTGGACGTGATCAGGAACTTGCGGGCGGCGTAGGCACCTCCCGACATAGCAAACACTAGGGCAACTACAGCCAACACGCTTGTGGCGCTGATATGTCTACGAATCCGAGACAAAATATTCATGCTAGTCCTCAGTTTCCTTTCGTTGAAGCAATGGTGGTACGTGACTACCTCGCGACCTCACGTCGCGAGGCTCCGAATACGTCAGGGATCTCGCCGCCCCGTCGCTGGCAATCGACAGACGACGGTCTGGCGCTTCGGCGCTACCACGAGGCCCCCGGAGTCGCAACCGCGCCGCTTCACATAGCGGCCCGTACCAACTCGAGACGGTGCCGGTAGCACACCCAGAGGACCCAATCCGGTGTCGACCAACGCTTGCGAGAGCGATCGAAGCCCCTGTCGTCGGGAGCCCTCTCTCTTGGTGTGTCAATGAAGCATCTGCCTGCGGCCTGCCTCTCCTCGGGGCCGCTCAGATTCGGCCGCTACATCACTCGCAACTCACAGTCCCATGTGGCCGGGTTATCGTCAACAAATGTTTCTGACTGCCAACCACCATTTCCACGAGAGCCCAAGTAGGGGATGCCAGGCGATAGCGCTCAGGACGAGCGGACTTGAGGTCCCATGCGTGCATCTGCGGTCCCTCGGTTTGCCGAACATTTGCAACAGCTAGAAACGTTGCTTGCGCGTCGCAGGGTGGTCGGTCTAGATTGTTCGGGAGACAGACTGCCAACTAAAAAGTGAGATGAACAAATGATCAACCGCCACGTCAAGCGTTTGACGCTTATTGTCAGTGCGTCAGCGCTCTTGGCATGTTTGGGTGCCGCGGCGCCGGCGCTCGCTACGCCGAAAGGAATCTTCGCGAAGTTCGCGGATTGTCCCTTTGCTACGTTCAAAGCTCTAGGAATCAGCCCGGAAGTCGCACAGTGCCAGTTTGCCGAAACATTGAGCGGCGAAGTGGCGATCGGCAGCACGAAAGTACCGATCAACCAGACGATCACTCTGCAGGGTGGAGCGATTCCGAACTTCCCGAGCGAAATTGAATACTTCCTTCTGCCGGGGGCCGACGGCGCTACGTTCTCTAAAACTGAACTGAACGTGCCAGGGGGTCTGGCAGGTATCGTCAACTGTGAAGAAATCACGGGCTCGGGGCTCTTCGAAAAACTCGAGCGGGCAACCTGTAAAGCGATCTTCGAAAACAAAACGACAGGCGTGACCGCTACGACCGAATCCGTGGCGAACTCGACGAACCCAGCGATTCTCAACGAATTCAACCTCAACGAAGAAGTTGGGACAGCGCTTCAGCTGCCGGTCCGGGTGCATCTCAAAAACCCATTGCTGGGGAACAGCTGCTACATCGGCTCAGAAGCACATCCGATCGAGTTGAAACTGACGACTGGGAAAACGTCGCCGAATCCGCCTAACGTGTCCATCAAAGGGAAACTGGGCACCGCCGAAACGCTTGAAGAAAAAGGCCAGTTGGCGCTTCGGATCAAAAACAACTCCCTCGTCGACAACTCGTTCTCGGCCCCAGTGGCCGAAGGGTGTGGTGAATTCTTCTCGTTCATCATCGACCCGATCGTCGACAGCAAACTCAAACTGCCGTCGGCGAATGGCCACAACACGGCCATTCTCAACGGCACTCTGAACGCCGCGACCGCGGGATCCGCGGAAGCAAGCGAAAAATTCTAGGCGCGTAGAGAAGCGCTTAGCTAGATAGGGAAGTTGCAGCACGTGAAGGGGGCCGGGGAACCGGCCCCCTTCACGCATTGCGGGCGGCCTGAAGCGACGGCACCGCATGGACTTGGCCCGCTTGGCGGAGTAGGAAACGGGTTCACGATCCGCTTGACTTCGGAACACGGCGCGAGACATAGTCCGGCGCTATGGAAAGCTCTGGCAACAGACTACGGCTCCGCATAGACGCGGGACTACTGGCGTCATTGGTTGCAATCGCCGTGGCAGCAGCCGGCTGCGGCGGAGCGGGGAAGACGCAACCCCAAGCATCCGCTCCGCCTAGCCATAGCACTTCGCCGAGCCCGAAGGGCCCGAATGCAGCGTCGGGGCTGATTCCGGCGGCCGATGCGATCTGCAAGCAGCTCAACGCCAAGCTCGCCTCTGATCCGACTGCTCCGAGTGACGACGGCCAGCTTGCGCGCTCTACAAACCGCCACCTCGCCCTTGAGCGCGCGGTTGTGCTCGAACTCGCAAAGCTTACGCCCCCGGCGTCGCTCGCGCAAAGCTGGAAGCAGATCCTCGGCTACCGACGGGCGCTCGCAGAAGAACTACGGATGCTCATTCGATATGCGGAAGCGCACAATGCCAAAGGCATGCAGGCGCTGAAGGCGTCAAAACTTCGGCTACACCGCGAGCTTTCTAAAGCCGCCAGCCGCTCGGGCTTCAAGGACTGCGCATTGGTCGGGCCAGGCCGCCTGACTAGTCCCTCCGTCCGCCCCCGGTGACAGCGCCAGCGCGAAGGCACGCATAACCGGCCGCCATTCACGCGGGCGCCGCATCAACGGCCTCGCGTCCCACCACGCGGCCCTGCTGCAACACAGCCTCGACGAGGAGTGGCGACGGCCCCGTCTGTGGTGGCAGACTGGAGTCAGGCACGGGGCCCGTATACTCGAACTATCTCTGCCAATAGAAACAACAGTTGCTCAGCGGTGGACGGCACCATAAATTGGCGCCCACAAGCTCAACAAGGATCAAGACAAGGGGGACTCGTGACCACAAGAAGATCGAAGGTCGGCGGAGACCGAAACATCATGACCGCCGTCATCACAATTGCAGCTGCGTTCGCGGCTCTGGCGTTTGCCTCGTCAGCTCTCGCCGTCGTACACCATCCCAAAGGCGAATTTGCGCCGTTCGCCGATTGTCCGCTGAGCAACCCAGAAGCGGGCAACTGCCTCGTTGCTACGACCGAAGGCGGCGAATTCGTGATCGGCAAAGAAAAAGTGCCGATAGTCAAAGCAATCACCCTCCAAGCCGGCATCCATGGCTTCTTCAGCGGAGGAGAAACAATCATCGCTGCCGAAGACGGCAACACGCTCTCAAAAACACCCCAAAAAGTGCCCGGTGGTCTAGCGGGCCTGGTCAAATGCAACGAAATCAGCAACTTCCTTGAGCGGATCGCCTGTGAACTGGTGTTCGAAAACGGCGTAACAGGAGTGAACGCCACGGCTGAGCTGGCCGCTCCGGCATCATCGATCGGGCTTCACACGTTCGCACTGCTGGGCGCCAGCGGTACGGCCCTTTCGCTGCCGCTCAAGGTGCATCTCGAAAACCCGTTCCTCGGCAGCGGCTGCTACATCGGCTCGAACAGTAAACCGATTGTCATCGAATTCACGACCGGCACGACAAGCCCGCCGCCGCCCAACAAACCGATCACGGGCAGCGTCGGAGAACTGTCATTCAACGGACCCGAAACAATCCTGACCGTCAAAAACAATGCGCTCGTCAACAACTCGTACGCTGCTCCCTCCGCGGAAGGCTGTGGCGGTGCCTTCTCGTTCCTGATCGATCCGATTGTGGACAGCAAACTCGGCTTGCCTTCGGCAGCCGGGCACAACGACGCGATCCTGAAAGGGACTCTCAAGGTCGCATTGGCCGAAGCCGTGACGGCAAGCGAATAGATGAAGTAACGAAGAAAGCCTAAGGCTGGTTCACACAGGACTGCCTTAGCAATCAGCAGCAACTAGGAGCAGAGCTCAGGACCCGTCAGCGTATGGCGGGTCCTGAGCGCGTTTTATGGAACCCTTTGAGCTTGACCGCGCGGTCGCGCCCGAATAGAAGGCTGTCGAGAATGTAGCACTGGGCGTGATAGTCGCTCATACGACAAACCTCTAACCCTAACCTTCGGCACGGTAGGAGACAATTTCGCGATTGCCTTGACTGTGGTGCGGAGGTGATGGCACACTCCGTCCCGTAGTTCGGCTCCTCGGAATCACGTAGCGAGCCATCGTAGGCGGGCCGTCTGCCGCGTCCTTCTATTAGGGCCGGCGCGAGCCCTCCATCACTGTCGACAACAAGGAGTAGCTAATGAGACGGTTCAAGTGGTTGGGCGTGGCGTGCGCGGCTATATTCGTGCTCGCCGCCATGGTGACAGCGTCGGCGTCTGCATTTGTCTTACCGGAAGTCAGCGCCGAAGTTGGCACGAAATGGACGACGGAAGGCACCGCGCCAAAATTTGAAACGTTAGCCGGAAATAAAGTGGAATGTGAAAAAGTCACTGGCGAAGGCACGGTAGAAACTGGCAAAACGTTAGGCCCGTTCCACGTTACGTTTTCAGGGAAATGCAAAGGCACTATTTCGGGAATATCAGCGCCTTGCACGGGCTTAGGTGATGCAACCGAAACGATCTTAACATTAGGCAAATGGCACACGGTCGTCGATACCAAACCTAAAGCAGCTTTAGGCGCGGCGATCCTACTGTTACTCGAACCGGTGCACTTTACGTGCAGCATCGCCTTAATCGAAGTAAAGGGCCAGGTCCTGTGCTTAATTACGGAACCGTTATCGCCTAATGTGTCGCATGTAGTCACGTGCACACAGACAGCCGGCATGGCAGGCGAGACGAAATATCTGAATGACTCGGAAGCGGAAATAGCGCTGACAGAACCGCTCTTATCCGCGACGAGTCACGGAACGTTCGAAGAAGCAGGTGAGGCAGCGGTGAGCACCCTCAAATTCGTAAACCCAGTCACGATAAACGACTAGAGATCGTCTAGACGGGCTGGCAGCTCGCATTTGAAGAGCGTACAGGCGGCGCGCGGGTCCTTCAAGGGCGCCCGCGTGCCGCTGTGCTGCAGTCAAGCGACCCGAGTCCGAGTGAGAGACGCGGGTTGTGACGCGACGTCAATGGCGGCATGGTTGGTCCATGAGGAGGAGGACTTCAGTCCCTGAGGGAGGCGAGCGCGCATCGTCGCTCCGGATGATGGGCGGTGCGCGAGTCATCGTGCGGCTGCTTCCGGCCACGGCGGCGATCGTGCTGATGATGAGTCCTTCCGCCCTTGCGGTCAGGGACCACGCGCTCTCACTGAGTTTCGGCTCGGCGGGCACAGGGGCCGGACAACTCGAGCTCACGTACAACGGCGGGCTGGGCCCCAACAGTGGTGTCGCGGTTAACAGCGCGACCCACGACGTTTACATTGCCGATACGAATAACCGCCGCGTGGATCAGTTCAGTGCGGCGGGCACATTCGTGAGGGCGTGGGGCTGGGGCGTGGGCGGCGGGGTGGGGCTCGAATCCTGCTTCGTCACCTGCCAGGCCGGCATGTCGGGCTCCGGACTGGGCCAGTTCACGACGCCGATGTTCGTCGCGGTTGACAACAGCGGTGGCGTGTCCGCGACGGACGTGTATGTGGCAGATACGACCGATGATGTGGTGCAGAAGTTCGACGCAGAAGGCAGCCTGATCGAAAGCTGGGGGGTCAAAGGCCAGTTGAGCGGTGGAGCCGCGACGGGCGGTCCTTTCACCGAAATCGCTGGCATTGCCGTGGATACGAACGGCAGTCTGTACGTCTATGACCCGAGCAAGGAAGACATGTTTGAGTTCGCCCAGGACGGCACCGCCGAGCCGACGGTCAGCGTAGGACGCGGTACCGGCCATATTGGGATCGCCGTTGATGGCGCGGGTAACCTCTATAAGTCCGTCCTTGCCGGTAACGTAGAGAAGTTCGACTTCGCGGGAAAAGATGTGGGGCCTGTCGACGAACAGTCCGGCTTTGCGGATACCGGCTTCGCGATCGATCAGTCTTCGAACGAGATCTACATCGTCAGTGGAGGACTCACCGGGATCCACCACTACAGCGCCTCCTGCCTCCCGGAAGCCGAAAAGCCCTGCACTCCGACCGATAGCTTTGGCGCAGGGCTACTGAACGAAGCGGCGGGCCTCGCCGTTGACCCCTCAAACCAGAATGTCTACGCGGCCGATGTCGGCAACCAGCGGATCGATGCCTTCGCTGCGGGCCCAGACGTTGTGACCGAAACGGCGACTAACGTACTCCCGGTCAGTGCGACACTGAACGGGAGTGTGAACCCCGGGGGCAGTGAAGTCGGGGACTGCCACTTCGACTACGGCACTGACATCTCGTACGGGCTGAGTGCCCCCTGCCTGCCGGCGCCTGGCTCGGGCAGCGCGCCGATCGCCGTGCACGCCGATCTCAGCGGACTGATCCCCGGGGCCACCTATCACTTCCGCCTGCAGGCGACGAACGCCGCGTGTGCGGGTTGTACAAGCCTTGGGGGAGACAGGACCCTCTCAACGCCGCCCCCGCCGTCAATCTTGAGCCCTGCCGTCGCGAACCTCTCTGAAAGCTCAGCGGTGCTCGGTGCAAACATCAACCCCAACGGCTTTCGCACCGAATACCACTTCGAATGGGGCACGAACAGCGCCTACGGCAACCCCCAGCCTCCCGTTTTCGGGGACGCCGGGGAAGGCGCAAGCGAGGTGCCCGAGAGCTTCAAGCTGACCGGGCTGGAAGCGAACGTGACCTACCACTGGCGGGTGGTTGCCACGAACGCGAACGGTACGACGAGCACACCCGACCAGACCTTCGTCTATGACACAACCGGCGTCGGCCTGCCGGACAATCGCGCGTACGAGATGGTCACCCCGCCGCAGAAGAACGGTGCGCTGATCGGCGACACCTTCTCCCTGTTCGGCCTACCTTCTGAGGTCTCCGCCGACGGCTCACGTGTGATCGCCGCGGCCATCCAGTGCTTTGCGGGGGCGGAATCGTGTCAGGGGAACCGTGGGACGGTTGGCTCGCCGTACTCTTTCACGCGCACGGCGGGCGGCTGGCAGGCGCGCGCGCTGGCGGCGCCTGCGACGCAATTCACCGCCAGCACCACCAACGAGTTCAACGTGGAAACTGGCAGCGCGCTCTTTACCGCGCCCGACCAGGCGCAGGGCAGGGAAGACTTCTATACGCGGCTGCCCGACGCATCGCTGAGCCACATCGGGCCGCTGACGTCACCGTCAGGAGGCTTCAACCCCTCCCGCTTGGGGGAGATCTACGCAAGCGCGGACTACTCGAGCCTGGCATGGGAAACAGAAATCGCGCCTGGACAGCAGGCGATCTGGCCTTTCGATACGACTAACACGAACTACGAAAACGGAACTAAGACGGTGTACGAGTACGCCAGCGCCGATCGCGCACAGCCGCTACTCGTCGGCGTGGACGGCGGCTTCGGAAGCACTGCCTTGATCAGCACGTGCAAGACGACTCTGGGACGCGAACCGGGAACCATGTCGGGCGACGGGCGCACCCTGTACTTCATTGCAGAGGGCAAGAGCCAGACCCAGTCCAAATGCGAAAGTCCAGAGCCGCCCGTCAACGAGCTGTTTGCGCGTATCGACAACGGCCAGTCGAGCGCCCACACCATGTCGATTTCGGAGCCCCAGGCACTTGCCCCACAGGCAAACGAAGGTTGCAAAAGCCAGGTGTGCATCGAAGATACCGAAAACACACCAAACGGGATAAAAAACTGGCGCGATGCCGAGTTCTACGGCGCCTCCGCGGATGGCACGAAGGCGTTTTTCGCCTCTACACAGCAGCTGCTCGACCCAGCCAGCCAGGACAGCAACACCAAAGACACGGCGACGGGGTTCAACTGCGGCTCCACGACTGGGCCGAACGGGTGCAATCTGTATGAAAGCGACCTGGAAAGCGCGCCGGGACAGCGGTTGATCGACGTCTCCGCCGGGGACACGAGCGGTGGCGGCCCACGCGTGCGGGGGGTGCTCGCCGTCTCGGGTGACGGCTCGCACATCTATTTCGCCGCCGGAGGCGTGCTGACCTCCGCGACGAACGCTCGTGGACAGAGCGCGCAAAACGGGGCCGACAACCTGTACGTCTTTGAGCGGGACGCGGCGCATCCGGCCGGGCACGTGGCGTTCATCGCGACGCTGTCGGGCGTGGACGCAGGTGAATGGAACGATGGTTCGATCCATCCGGCGAACGTTACGCCCGACGGACGGTTCTTGGTGTTCCGCTCTCATGCTCCGCTGACGGCCGACGATACGAGCGCGAGTGGCGCGGCGCAGGTGTTCCGCTATGACGCCCAGACAGGCGAGCTGATCCGCATCTCAATCGGCAACGACGGTTTCAACAACAACGGCAACCGTGCGAGCGCGACCCCGTGCGGCAAAATTGGGGAGGCATGCTCGGAGGACGCGTGGGTTGCGCCGGGCACGGGGTCCCTGAAACCACTCGGCTCCTACCGACGTGATCCGACGATGTCTGACGACGGGGCATACGTGTTCTTTCAGAGTTCGGTTGCGCTCACACCGGGGGCGCTTGACGATGCCCAGGTGGCGACTGCCCAGGGAGGTCGGCCGATCTACGCACAGAACGTGTACGAGTACCACGCGGGTCACGTCTATCTGATCTCAGACGGGCACGACGTGAGTGCCGACGCGGGGCAGGAGGTCAACTGCGGGGAAGGAGAAAACGCTTTCTCCTCAGTGTGCCTGCTCGGGACCGACGCGAAGGGCGCGAACGTGTTTTTCTCGACTAGCGACCGGCTGGTTGCGCAGGATGGCGACAGCGAGCTCGACTACTACGACGCGCGTATCTGCACGACGAGCGACCCCTGCATCAGGTCGAGCCCGTCGCCGGCCGGATGCTCCGAGGACGCCTGCCAGAGCCCGTCGAGCCCGCCCCCGCCGGTGCAGAGCGCGGCGAGCACTACCTTCAGCGGCCCAGGCAACGCTTCGCCCGGCGTGACGTCCGTGCAGGAGAGGGTCAGGGTGCTCAGTCATGGCGTGCATGGTTCGAGCTTTAGCGTGACCGTCGCCGTGAGCTCCGCCGGCCACCTATCAGTCACCGGCGGAGGGATGCGCGCTGTGCGGCGAACACTTTCCCACGCAGGCACTTATCGCCTGCGCTTGGCGCTGACAGCCAAGGCGCGTGCGACGCTTCGCCGCAAACGTGGACACACGATGCGACTCTCCCTGCACGTGGTCTTCACGCCGACCGGTGGCAGGGCCGCCTCGGCGAGCGTTGTGCTGAGGGTGAGGGCATAGATGTATACGGTCCAACAATGCGGGGCTCTTCTTGCCCGGGCCCCGAGGGCATCGGTGTCGTCGCGCGCGCTGAGGGTGGCACTGTTGACGGCGCTGTCCGGCGCTCTGCTCGCGAGCCCGACGCTTGCCGCGTCGCCGGCCCCCGGCCTGACGGTTCACTCGCTGCCTGTGCCCACGAGCTTCTCACCGCAGGACAACGAACGTTGCCTGGCGAGCCTGGGCAGTGTGCTGCCAAACTGCGATTCGTACCAAGTAACCGTTACGAACGCTGGCAGTCGCCCGACCGACGGCAGCACGATTACCCTCTCCGACACCGTTCCGGCCGGCGTCACGGTAAGGCGGATCAAGCTGCTCTCGCCGGCCGAGGCCAGGCTGCTCAACAAAGAATTTGCCCTTGGCCTGAGCGACGATAGTGACCTCGTCCCGATCCTCGAACCATTCGGCTTCTGCTCGAAGGTCCCGGTCCAGTGTTCGCTCTCGGCGCCGCTGTCAGTCTCCGTACTGCCCGATGAAACCATTGAGCTGACCGTCTATGTGACCGTCGACGAACCGAGCACGCCGGGCTCGCTGACGAACTCCGCAACGGTCTCCGGCGGAGGCGCGCCACAGGCCTCGACCTCCACGCAGAACGAGCTCGACGGCCAATCGCCTGGTTTTGGGCCGTCGGCCTTTGGCTTCCTCGTCACCGGACTGGACGGTCAGCCCTACACGCAGGCCGGCGGGCACCCCTACGAGCTGAACACGCGCATCGATCTCAACAGCGCCTTTCGGGTTCCCCCCGACGGTGGCGTCAGGGCGACCACCGTCAAGGACGTCAAGGACGTCGTCGTCGACCTGCCGCTGGGCTTCCTCGGTAGCGCCCTCGCGACACCCCAATGCACCTTCGCCGACCTTTCCTCGCACATCTCGGCGGGGGTCGGCGGCTGCCCGCCCGGGACCGTCATCGGGCACATCCTCACCGAGCCGCAGGGCCCCAACGACGAGGTCAACGGGCCGATCTACAACATGGTGCCCGAGCACGGGGTCGCCGCCGAGTTCGCCTTCGTCGACGGCGTGGCCGGATCGCACGTCCTCTATACCCGTGTGGTGCCGGGACCCCATGGTTATGCGCTTGAGGCCACGAGCCCCGAAATCCCACAGGTCAGCCTGACCGACGTGGTTGCGACCTTCTACGGCGACCCGGCGGCCAAGCAAGAAGAACTGGCTGCGCGCGAAGGCAAGAGCTCAACCGCGATCCCGGCCGTAGCGACGTTCACCAACCCGTCCGACTGCACGGGCCAGCCGCTCTCGAGCTCGCTGCACATCGACTCTTGGCAGAGCCCCGGGCGCCACAACCCAGACGGTACCCCCGACCTGTCCGACCCTAACTGGGCGAGCGCGATCTCCCAGGGAGAAGAATCTCCGCCGGTCACGGGTTGCAACCTGCTCCAGTTCAACCCGACGATGGATGCGCAGCCGGACACGACCGTCGCGGACAGCCCGAGCGGGCTCAGCTTCGACCTCAGCCTGTCCCAGAGCGAGAACCCGGGCACGCTTGCCACGCCCCCGCTGAAGGACGCGGTCGTGACGCTTCCCCCCGGCCTCACCGTCGACCCGTCCGCCGCCGGCGGCCTCGGCGCCTGCTCGCCCGCGCAGATCGCGCTCACGAGCGCCTCCGAGCCCGCGTGCCCCGACTCCTCGAAGATCGGCACGGTGCAGTTGACCACGCCACTGCTTGCGGGCACGCTCCAGGGCTCGATCTACCTGGCCACGCAGTATGACAACCCGTTTCACACCTTGCTTGCCGGCTACATTGTCGTCGACGACCCCGCGACCGGCGTCGTCGTCAAGATCCCAGGCGAGATCCTCCCCGACGAACGCACGGGCCAGATCACCGGTGTGTTTAAGAACAACCCTCAGTTCCCGTTCTCGGATCTAAAACTCCACTTCAAGGGCGGCTCGCGCGGCGCACTCGCGACGCCTGAGAGCTGTGGTGTCTACAGCACGACCTCGGCCCTGACGCCATGGTCAGCGGCACCGGACTCCGTGCCGTTGGTGCCGCCTTCGGCCTCCTTCGCGATTAACTCGGGCTGCGTGAGCGGCTTCTCCCCGAGCTTTACCGCTGGTACGACCAGCACACACGCCGGTGCCTACTCGCCGTTCGTGCTGTCCTTCTCGCGCTCTGATACAGACCAGGAGCTCTCCGGACTCTCGGTCTCGCTACCGCCCGGCATGCTGGCCAAGGTGGCCGGTGTGCCGTTGTGCTCGGATGCTGCGCTGGCCGCGACGGCGAGCAACCCCTCTGGAGTGGCAGAGGCGGCCAGCCCAAGCTGCCCAGCGGGCTCGCAGATCGGCACCGTCCAGGCCGGCGCAGGGCCTGGCCCCACCCCATTCTTCGCGTCTGGCAAGGCCTACCTGACCGGCCCATACAAGGGCGCCCCCTACAGCCTGGCAGTCGTCGTGCCCGCGATCGCCGGTCCGTTTGACCTCGGCAACGTGGTCGTGCGCTCCTCGCTGCAGATCGACCCGACGGACGGTCACGTGACCGCGACCTCTGACCCGTTCCCGACGATCCTCAAAGGAATCCCGCTGCGCGTTCGTCGCGTCGATGTGACGCTCGACCGCGAACATTTCACGTTTAACCCGACTTCCTGTGAACCGATGGCTATCAGCGGCGCGCTGAGCTCAACCGGCGGGCTGGTGGCGCCGTTCTCCACGCGCTTTCAGGTCGGCGGCTGCAGGGAACTGCCCTTCAAACCCCGTTTCGCCGCCTCCACCCAGGGGCACACGAGCAAAGCCAACGGTGCAAGCCTCATCGTCGCGCTTGCCCAGAGCCCCGGCGAAGCCGGGATTCGCAAAGTCGACGTGCAGCTCCCCCTGGCGCTACCCTCGCGGCTGACTACGCTGCAGAAAGCGTGCCTCGAAACGCAGTTCAACTCGAACCCGGCCGGCTGTCCGGAGGGTTCGGCCGTCGGTACGGCTACCGCAGTCACGCCGGTGTTGAACGTTCCGCTGACCGGTCCCGCCTACCTCGTCTCCCACGGCAACGCGGCGTTCCCTGACCTTGAGTTCGTGCTACAAGGCGAAGGCGTCAGGATCGTCCTAGACGGTAAGACCGACATCAAAAAGGGCATCACCTACTCGCGGTTCGACGCTGTGCCCGACGCTCCGATCAGCTCTTTCAGAGCTACCTTCCCCGAGGGCCCGCACTCGGTGCTCGCCGCCAACGTCAGTCTTTGCGCGCAGACCAAGTCCGTGACTGTCAAGAAGCGCGTCACAGTCCGGTCCCACGGGCATGTACGCCACGTCCTGCGCTCCGTCAAGCAGACCGTGCCCGCGCCGCTGCTGATGCCGACGAGCATCACCGGTCAGAACGGCGCGGTGATCCAGCAGAGCACGCACATCACGGTCACAGGGTGCGCCAAGGCGAAGGCCAAGGCGAAGCCGAACAAGAAGCGCGCGGCCAAGCGGAGCCGCACGGCGCGAGCGCGGCGTTCGCCGCGCGTCGTCCGTCACTGAACCCGATCCTCGGTCAACCGATTTTTTTTACATCGGCGACCTTTCACATCGGGCGACGGGAAGTAGGAGACATTCGCTGTTCTGCGCTTGCCGGTTTATCATGCCCTGGCATACTTCACGGCGTCTTTCGGTTATTCGGAATTACCGTCTAGGCCCGCGGTGCAAGGCCGGTGTCGATGTCATTCGCTCACGAGGCCTGAGCCCGTCCTTACCGTCGAACTAAAGGAGCGTTCTATGAGACGATTCAAAGTGCTAAGCGTGGCGTGTATGACCGTGTTCGTGCTGATAGCGATGGCCACAGCATCGGCGGTGGCGTTTACCTTACCGGAAGTCTTAGGTATCGAAGTCGGTGCGAAATGGACGATGACAGGCTCCAACAGCAAATGGGAAACCTTAGCGGGCAATAAAATAGAATGTGAAAAAGTCGCAGGTGAAGGCACTGTAGAAGCAGGTAAGACTTTAGGGCCGTTCCACGTCACGCTATCAGGGAAATGCAAAGGCACCATTTCCGGGATTTCGGCGCCGTGCACGGGGTTAGGCGACCTCACAGAAACGATCTTACTGTTAGGAAAATGGCATACTGTTGTCGACACAAAAAAAGGAGCAACCTTAGGCGCCGCAATTCTGCTATTACTCGAACCGGCTCACTTCACCTGCAGTATCGCGTTAATCGAATTAAAGGGCAGTATACTTTGTTTAATCACCACGCCATTAACGTCGAATGCGTCGCACACAGTCACATGCGCGCAAACAGCCGGAATGGCGAGTGAGACTAAATACCTGAACGACGCCGAAGTGGAAGTGGCCATCGAACCGTTGTTATCAGCGGTGAGTCACGGGACGTTCGAAGAAAACGGCTTAGCGTTGGTATACACGATGACCTTTGCCACAGCAGTTACGCTAGACGACTAGCGGCACGCTCGTCGGCTGGTAGTTTCGCAGTGGCAGATCTGAACACGCGGCGCGCAGGGCCCAGCGGGGTCCGCGCGCCGCTGCTTTGCGGGTGAGTCGCCTAGTGAGACGCGCGTGTTGTACGCAACTCACGAATAAGGAATAAGAGAGTCGTGCGCTCTTCGTAGCGATGGACCCGGAAAGGCACTTGGACCGCGACGTCCGACCCCGCTCCCCCGACGTGCAGTTCCCCTGCTGCGGCCCGTGCGGCCGATCATCCTTTCACCCGATACCCGCCCAGCAGATTGCCACATCGGTGACGAGGAGTAGGAGACATTCGCTGTCCCGCGCTTGCGGCCTGGATTGGCAGGTGGCACACTTGCTTGCGGAGTACGTTTAGGCAGAATTTCCATATGGCTCATAAGGCGGGCCGGGGTCCAGTCACTTGGCAACAGGCTTGGCTCCGCCCCTTACTGTTGGAGACAAAGGAGCGTTCCATGAGAAGTTTCAAATTGCTAGGCATGGCGTGTACGGCCGTGTTCGTACTCATCGCCATGGCCACCGCGTCGGCTTCGGCATTCACCTTACCGGAAGTCTTAGGCATCGAAATTGGTGCAAAATGGACGGCGACAGGCAGCAATCCGAAATGGGAAACGGTAGCGGGCGATAAGGTGGAATGTGAAAAAGGCACAGGGGAAGGGACTGTTGAAACAGGCAAGACCTCAGGCCCGTTCCGCATCACGTTCTCAGGGAAATGTAAAGCGACTATTTCGGGAATCTCAGCCTCCTGTACGGGGTTAGGCGACGCACCCGAAACGATCTTAACGGCGGGCAAATGGCTGACTGTCGTCGATACGAAAATAGGGGCGGCCTTAGGTGCGGCGGTCCTGTTCTTATACGACCTGGTGCACTACGGGTGCAGTATCCTGTTAATTGAATTAAAGGGAGCCGCTTTGTGCTTAATCACTACCCCGTTATCATCGAATGTCTCGCACACATTCACGTGCACAGAGACAGCCGGCATGGCGAGTGAGACAAAATACCTGAACGACGCCGGAGCGGAAATGGCGATCCCACCGCTGTTAGCGTCGATAAACCACGGGACGTTCCAAGAAGAGGGCCTATTAGAGACAGAGACGATGACATTCGCCAATGCAGTGACGATAGACGACTAGCGGGGACCACAGTCGGCTACCAGTCAGCAGTCGGCAGGTCCGGCACGAGCGGCCGCATGGGTGCCCGAGTGGGCTCTGTGCGCCGCCGTGCCTCAACGACATCTATGCTGCTGGCGGCGGGCCGCAGCGTCCGGTTATCTCCCCCCGGGGGTATGTGACTCGTTGCAGTCGGGGACGACGTAGCCCATGCGGCAATGCGTCTTGGGTGTCCAGCGTGTCGCCATTTCCTCGTTGAGCTTCTGCTCGGCCAGCTCCACTTGGACCACGGTTTGCTTGGTCTCGCGCCGTGCGGCCTGGCGCACTACCTTGAAGATCGGAAGGCGCTGCTGCAACTTTTCGAGGAGCAGATGATCCGCGACGACAAGTCGCTCGTCGAATCGGCGCACCCCGGCAGCTGCGAGGAAGCCTTGCCGCAACTCGACTTGAAAAATGCGCGCCGTGGCTTCTCGAATCTCCTGGCTCGTAGCCGAGACGCCCTGGCGGGTGGCTTCTTCAGTTACCCAGTAGTGAAGAATCAGTAAGCGGATGGCCTGTAGGCGCAGGGTTGTCCGCAGTTGCCCGCACCGCCTCCTGAGCTGCGTCGCCGCGGCAGCCAGGGTGGCGCGCTTTACCCCGTCGAGCTGCGCTAAGTAGGCGATGCACCTCCGGTAGCGGGGCGGATCCGGGACGACGCCCGATGGGACCGGACGATCGCCACGGTATTCGCGGGTGAGGATCGCCTCAACCGCGATCCAGTGGGCGACGGCCGCTTTCGTTATCGAGTGGCGGCCTACTCGCGCCACGATGTTACGTGGTGCCGACCACTGCTTGACGGTCGTATGTGTAACGGCCTGTGTGTCGGCGTTTGTCACCGCCCTTACAGGGGGCGCTACTCCGCGCGCGCCGCCGCCGGCGGCACCGCCGCATGCGTTCAGGCCAAGCAGAATGAGCACGGTGCAGCCGGATGCCCACGCGCTAGGAGCGACCCGGCTGTACGTCCGGCTCACATGGACAGGGGGCGATGCCGAACGACCGTTAGGTGACATCGTAGAAGCATGAGACACGCGGGCGTTTCCGTCAAGTGAGACTGTGAGTGAGAGACAATCGCCGGATTTCCTTGACCGCGGGATCTGGCGTGTGGCACCTTGGTGCGAGCGCGCGGCGTTGCGATCGCGCGGGAAGACCACGGGAGAGACACGGCATGCACACGATTCGACGTTGCACCTTTGCGCTTCTCGCCATCGCAATCGCGGCGCTGGGCCTTGGCGCGTGCGGCGACAGCGGTGACAGTGAAATCGTCGCACGCGTGGCTGGCGTGGGCGCGATCAGCAAGGCAGCGCTCGAACATTGGATCCCGATCGAGGCGGTCGTGCTCTATCAAGAGCACCCAACGATGCCCGTGCCGAAGGGCGTGATCCCAGATCCACCGGACTACACCGCGTGTATCGCGTACTTAAGAGCTATTCCAGACAAGGTCGGAGAACAGGCCGCAACGCGTACGACCGCGCAAATGAAGACTAGGTGTGAAGCGGAGTCCAAGGAACTGAGGGTGATCACTCTCAACACGCTCATCACCTGGTATTGGACTCTCGCCGCTGGAAAGGAATATGGAGTCAAGGCCAGCGAAGCGGACGTCAGGCGATGGCTAGAAGGCTTCAGCGAACGGACCTTCCCGAAGAAGGGGGAATATGCGACCTACCTCAAGCTGACCGGCCAGACCGCCTCCGACATGCTGCTACGCGGGCGGGTTCAGCTGTTTGAGTCGAAGATCTTCCACAGGTTGGGTGAGTTGCAGGCCCTCCTTCCGAAGGGCTTAACCGCGCAGCAGCGTCAGAGCGCGGTCGACAAGCTCGCGGCGAACTTGCCGCCGGGGAAGCGGTGGGCCGCGATGACGACCTGCAGTAAGGGCTACGTCGTGTCGGCATGCAAGGAGTACGGGGAACGCTGGCACCGGGCATCCCCAACTGACTGTACGGACGCGTGCTGTCGATGGGCATACCCCTGTTGCCCAGCAAGGCGATCCGCCTGATGGCGTGCTCGCTAGCGGTACTCGGCGTCAACGGCCTCGGCTGCGGTGGCACCGCCGAACACAGCGTTGCGACGGTCGGCCGGAGCCCCATCTTCCAGGAGGTGCTGGACCATTGGACGTCCGTCAGTGCCGCCGTGGGTCCGGACTCCCACGAAGGCGCGAAGTCGGCCAGGCAGCGTGCTCTCGAACTCCTGATCGTCTCGCGCTGGCTAACAGCAGAAGCTAGCGAAGCCCGGGTGGAGGTCTCCTCGGCAGAAAGCAAGAAGCAGCTCAAATTGCTGCGCTATGACCAGCTTGAAGGCTTGACCTACCACCCCTTGCCGAAGGATTCGCAGCTGCGGGCGCTTCTGACGAGTCCCCACGTCGCGCCAAGCGACAGGCTCTGGCTGATGCGCATGAGCATGCTCGCAGCGCGAGTCGAAGGGCGGCGTTACTCGCAGGCGCAAAAGGAAATCACCCGCGAGCAGATCACCAGCTTCTACCGGCACAATCGGCGCAGCTTTGTTCAACGGGCTTGGCGGGAAATCGAGATCCTCGGGAACTATCACAAGACGGCTGTCGCGAAGG
Source organism: uncultured Solirubrobacteraceae bacterium (assembly GCA_963793935.1). Lineage (GTDB taxonomy): Bacteria > Actinomycetota > Thermoleophilia > Solirubrobacterales > Solirubrobacteraceae > Palsa-744. Next base: position 28,872 of record CAWCBZ010000007.1, on the reverse strand, counting down.
CGAAGGGCCAGATCGAGGCGGGCGCGGACTTCCTTAGCCTGGCTAGGCGCGTGTCGATTGTCCCGGAGGCGCCGAACGGTCTGCAGTCGATGGCGCACGGCGAAGAGGAGCCGCCATTCGACAAGGTCGTGTTCGCGGCCATGCCGGGCGCGCTCGTCGGACCGGATAAGAACGGCTTTTACTTCATCTTCAAAGTCCTGAGGGCGCGGCCTGAACGCCAGTTGACCTTGGCCGGGTCAGAAAAAGACATACGGCGCCGGCTGGCTGATGAGCGAGCCTCCGGAGAGTTGCTGTCCGTCTTTGAACGGAAGTGGATCTCGAGGACCAGTTGCCGGCCGGCATTTGTCGTATCCAAGTGCAGGCAATATGTGCGCGTCCGGAAAGGGAAACAACTTGACCCAAATCTACGAAGCCGGACGGGGGTCTGAGCACTCGGAAGCAGAAGGCGATTGAGAGAAACATCTGTTCACACGCGTAGGAGGTTTCATTAGCATGCCTCGCACGGTGCCTAGATCGATTCATCTTTTGCTGGCCATTGTGGCCGCCGGTCTGGCCGGCATGTACATCGCGGCATGTGGCGCCGGCGGCTCCTCAAGCGACGCGGTGGCGCACGTCGGCAGCACGCCGATTACGACGTCCGCGGTGAATCATTGGATGGCGACGCTGGCGGGAGGCGACTACCACCAGCTCTCCGCGAAACATACGATCCCGGACGGCCTGGTCTCGGAGCCGCCCAACTACCCGCGCTGCGTCGCTGCATTGGAAGCGGCGGCGGCTCGTGTTCCGGGAAGAGGCTTGAACCTGACCGGAGTGCAGTTGCTCACTAAATGCCGACAGCTCTACCAGGCGCTGCGCAATCAGTCTGTCGCGCTGCTCGTCAACGACCAGTGGCTGATTGCGTTAGCCCGTGACGAGGGCGTAACCGTAAGCGACGCCGATGCGATGCAGCTGTTCAAGCATGTCAAAGCCCAGGAATTCCCGACGGAAGCCGCGCAGCGCCAGTACTTTGCGAGCCGCAAGCTGAGCCTCGCCGACGAGCTGTTCCTTCTGAAGATCGATCTTGTTGAGCAGAAGCTGGTGAAGAAAGCAGAACAGGGCGGAAAGCAGACGGTGGCGAGCTTTAACGAAGCTGCGCAGCGCTGGACGGCGAAGACGACCTGCCGGCCCGGGTACGTGGTGCAGCACTGCAAGGAGTACACAGGCGCCCCAGCGCCCAGTCCCTCGCATCCGCCGGCATCCGTGATGGTCGAGCAGGTCGCGGCAATCGCCACCGGCCGCTGCACCAACCGGCCGGCGTGCGCGGGGCAGTGAGCGATTTTCAGCGGCTGGTGTCCGATGCGTCACCACCTTGCAGCGTGCGGAGCGACCGTGGTTGCGGCTCTGGCCATCGTCTCATGCGGGAGCAAGGGCGACGCCGATGCTGTCGTGCGAGTTGGGGCCACGGCGATCAGCGGGGCGACGATCAACCACTGGAGCTCTGTGATGGCCGGCGGTCGCCTGGGTTCGCTTTCTTCTAAGGGCTTGGAACGACGACGCCGCGCGGTGCAGCTGCTGATTACCTCTCATTGGCTGATCGGCGAGGCCACTGAGCGAGCGTTGAAGCCATCAAGCGGGGAGATCCGCCGACAGTTGAACGCAAGTCAAACTGCTGCGTTTCCGGGCGGCGACGCCGAACGCCGTGCCTTTCTCGAGGCGACCGGCGAGACCAGCGCGGACATGGAACTGGAAGCGAAGGCGGAGCTTGCGTCGGCGAAGCTTCGTCGGACGGCGATCGCCTCAGCACCGAGCGTGTCTCGGGCTTCGGTCGACGCGTACTACGCGCGGCACGCGAGGCAGTTCACGGTGCCGGAATTACGAGAAGTGTGGATCACCAATCGCAAATCAGCAGCTGCTGGCGATCAAGTCATCAGGGAAATCGAATCGGGGCGCAGCGTCACTGCGCTCTTGGAACGAGAAGTGTTCGTATGGCACAGCAGCGCAAGCCTGCATAATCCGTACAAAACGCTGGAACGGGCTATCCACGCCGCGTCCTTGCATGCGCTTTCGGGCCCCGTCAAGCAGCGCGTCGACTACTTCGTCTTCAAGGTCAGGCGGATCGTCCCGTCGACCCGTCGGGCGCTCACGCAGGTCGCGGGCGCGATCAGACGACGCCTGACGCACGAAGCTCAGCAGCACGCACTTCGTGCGTTCGTCGCGGCATGGAGAGCCAAGTGGACTGCCAAGACCGACTGCCGCCGCGGATACGTGGTGCAGAAATGCGCGCAATACAAGGGCTCCAGGTCCCGCGAAGACGCGCTCAAGTTCGACTGACGGGGGTTCGCCGTTTGGCGCCTGTGCTTGTCGTGGCTCTCGCCGTGCTCCTATCCGCGTGCGGTGGCGATGCTGGCGACCCTGTCGTAGTCCGCGTCGGCGAGAGCGTGATCGTGAGGTCCCAGCTCCTTCGCTGGATGTCCGTGATGGCCCCGGGCCACGAGGTGCCCGATCCGCCGAGGTATGCCGCCTGCGTAGCGAGCCGTAAGGCACTCACGCTCGACTCCCCCCGCGCGTGCTCAAGAAAGAATGCCAGCAGCAATATCGGGCGCTGAGAGCGCAGGCGCTCCACTTCTTGATCTCGGAGGCCTGGCTGATCGGCGAAGCGCGCGATCAGGGCTTGGCACCGTCTCGGCAGGTCATCAAGAAGCGGCTGGCGCGCCGGAAGCGCACGCTCCTGGCGGCCGGGGCGACGATCGCTGATGGCGAAGTCAAGATCGAGGCCGAACTAGCGGCGGTCAGCCTGCGGGCGCGGTTCGCGGGCAGCCCTGCGATCTCCCGCGAGCAAATCACCCGTTACTACCGTGGGCATCTCCGGCGCTTTGAGCGAGCGGAGGTGCGTCAGTTCGACATCGTCGAGAACCTCCAGACCGAAACGGTGGCGCGCGCCGCCATTCGTAAGATCGGATCGAGCAGCACCCGCGCGGGCTTGCCGCTGCACGAGTCGCTTGAACGCCCGGCAGACATAGCGAGCCTCGGCGCGAAGAAGGCTATCGTCCAAGCCGTCTTCGCGGCCGAGCCGCACGTTCTCAGCGCTCCCACGCCGCTGCACGGACGCTATTCGGTGTTTGAGGTGACGCGAATTACACCGGGCGTACGCACGCCGCTCAGCCGCGTGGAAGGCTCGATCAAGCGCACACTCAGCGCGCAACGGCAGCGGCAAGCGCTCGCCGGGTTCGTCGCCGCATGGCGTAGGCGATGGAGCCAAGACCGTCTGTGAGGTCGGCTATGTCGTTCGGAAATGCCGCAACTACCGCGGCGCGAGGGTGCGCGAAGACTTACTCGGCTTCGACTAGCCTGGGCAGGTCCAGCGTCCCTGCTCGATTATCATCTGTGTGCAGGTAGGGGCGTGACGCCCTTGCGGCGAGCCTGTTGCTCGACTGTGAACAGCCAAGGAGCCCGCATGCCGATCACGTCGCCCGTGAACCGCTTGCTCCGCCCGTATACGACCCAAGTCGTGTCGACCGCCCCGTAGTACTCCGCCAGGCGTAGCTCGTCGGGATATTCCTCCGCATAGTGCACATGCGTGAGCCCTGCATCGAACCGACCATCGAGCAGGCTGCGCGCAACCACCGGCTTTGACGGCTGGTCGACAATCGTCTCAAAGCGCGAGAGGTCGAGATAGCCGCGCGTGGCCGAGACGATGCCGAGGCTCTTGTGCTCCTCGACGTCGTTGCGGAACACCAGCCCCAACTCCTTCGTCGGGTAGATGAACGTGTCGATGACGAACACCTCCTCGTGGAAGCGCTCGGTCACGAGGTGCACCTGCAGGTGCGCGCTGCACTGCACGAGAAATGTGTTCGGTTCCTCGCGCACGCGCCCGATTGCGCCCAGCAGGTCTTCGACCAGGACGACCTCATGTGGCGTGACGCCCTGGAAGGCCAGGTAATGCTGCAGCGCGTTCTCGTGGCACGTGCCGGCCGGACCGAGCGTAATGAACGTCGGCCGCGTCATCAGGCCACTTTCTGTGAGGCCTGCGGTGCGTCGATCAGCTCGTCCTCCATCTTGCACGTCGCGCCGATCAGCAGGTCGAACAGCGCTGCGGTGAAGTCGCTCGGAAGGTCCGCCTCGGCGCCACGCGACAGGTAGCGCTCGCGGACCTCGACGACGCGGTTGGGCTGCATCATCGGGATCTCGCTCGCGCGCTTGTACAGCGCGATCTCGCGGCACGTCGCAAAGCGCTCGCCGAGCAGCTTCACGATCTGCTCGTCGAGCTCGTCCAGGCGCCGGCGGAAGGGCTCCAGTCCGCTCACGCGAGCACCAGTCGCATTCGTGGGCCGAGCGCGTCGAATCCCTGTTCGCGGTAGAACCGCGCCGTCGCATCGATGCCGGCGAAGCTCTCGCGCGGCAGCCCGACCTCGACACGGAGTACTCTCCGCTCGCGCGCGAGCTCGACTAGACCGGTGATCAGGTCGGCGCCGATCGCGCGGCTGCGCCAGGCCGGGTGCACCCACAGATCCTGAATCAACGCGTAGCGCCCCGGCACATGCATCGCCAGCTGCCAGCTGGCGGCCAGGACGCCGACGACCTCGCTGCGTGTGCGCGCGACCAGGATGGCGCCGGCATCGCGATCGTCGATCAGCTCGCGTGCCACGTCCTCGAGCGCGCCGGCGACGGGTGGCGTGCCGCCGAGCTCCAGCAGCAGCTCCTGCACTGCGACGACGATTCCCGCGACGTCCTCGCCCGTGGCGCGGCGGACGATCCAGCTGCGGGTGGGCGGCTGCACGCTGGTCTGCGCGGAACTGCTCATGCTGCCCGCGCGCTGTTGATTGTCGGCTCGAGCTCTACGCTCCACGCCTCCGGCGAGTCGCTGCCGGTGGCCGCTTGGGCGATCGCGGCCATCGGCGCACGCGCCTTGAGCAGGATCTCATCGAACTCGTCCTCGGCGTCAGACTGCATCACGATCGCGCCGCCCGCGCCGATCGTCGTCGCGCCCGGGCGCAGGACGATCGTACGGATGACAATGCTCAGATCGACGTTGCCATCGACGCCGAAGTAGCCGATCGCACCCGAGTAGACGCCACGCGCAACACGCTCGGTTTCGTCGATGATGCCCATCGTTCGCAGCTTCGGCGCGCCGGTCATCGAGCCGCCGGGAAAGCAGGCCCGCACGCACTGCACGGGCGTGTGGTCGCGCTCGAGCACGCCGGTGATCGTAGAGATCAGCTGATGCACGGTCGCGTAGTCCTCGACGACCATCAGCTCGGGAACGCGCACGCTGTCGACCTCGCAGACACGTCCGAGATCGTTGCGCAGCAGGTCGACGATCATCAGGTGCTCGGCGTAGGTCTTCTCGTCATTCGTCAACTCTGAGCGCAGCGCCGCGTCCTCGACGGGGTCCTGCGAGCGTCGCGTGGTCCCCTTGATCGGACGCGCCTCCACACGGCGCTGGCTGTCGACGGACAGGAAGCGCTCCGGCGAGGAGCTGAGCACGGTGAGCGCTCCAAGCTTTAGGTATGCGGCGAACGGCGCCGGGTTGGTGCGGCGCAGCGTGCGGTACAGCTCGAACGGATCGGGACTGGCCGAGGTCGTGATCTGGTCGGTCAGGCAGACCTCATAGGACTCGCCGGCGGCGAGCGCGGCCTGACAGCGCGCGATGTCGGCGAGATACTGCTCACGCCCGCGCCCGCAGCTGAAGCTGACGTGTCCGGCCGCTCGGCCGCCCGGTCCGCTCGCTCGCGCGGATTGCTGCTCCTCTGCGGGCGACGCGCGCAGCAGCTCGAGCACCACCTCCTCGGCCTCGTCCAGCCACTGCTCTGCGTCGCGATCGCCGGCGCGGCAGAGCACGAGCAATTCGGTGCGGTGGGTGACGTGGTCGACCGCCACGACGCGGTTGGCCAGCATCAGCACCGCATCGGGCACGTCGGAACGATGCGTGTTGGGCGAGCCGCAGTCGGCCTTGCACTCATAGCCCAGATAGCCGGCAAAGCCGCCGACGAGTCCGCCGACGGCGGCCTCGAGCTGCTCGATGGAGCGGCAAGTAAGCTCGCGGTCGAGCACATCGAAGATCGAGCCCTGCTCGGTCGTGGAGGGGCCGGCGCGGTGGGTGGTGACAGTTTTCTCGAGGACGTCGTATTCGAGCACGCAGCGTTCGGCGCCTGCGCTGGTGCCGAGGTAGGAGCGCTGCGCCAGACGTGTCGGAGCGTCGGCGCTGTCCAGCCAGAAGGCGTGATCTGCGTTGCCGAACAGTCGTTCGAACAGCGGCTCGGTCGCTGGCTCGCCCTCGATCGAGCGCACTTGCAGCTTCAACTCGGACTGTGCTGCGCGGGGCACCCGAAGGCCCCCGGATCGCGTCGCGCGGATCTTCGCGCGACGCGACCGCGGGCGCCCGCGATGGCCTAGACGGTTGTAGAAGTTCTCGACGATGCGCCGCCCGTGCTCGGTGGCGACGGACTCCGGGTGAAACTGCACTCCCCACAGCGGGCGCCGGCGATGTTCGATGCCCATCACGACGCCGTCATCGGTCCAAGCCGTGACGCGACCCTCGGGCCCGAGCGAGCCGGTGACGGCGAGTGAGTGGTAGCGCACCACCGAGAAGTCCTGCGGGATGCCCGTGAACAGGCCACTGTCGTCGTGACGCACGCGGCTGAGTCGCCCGTGCATGGCCATCGGCGCCGCGCCGACGACGCCGCTCATCAGGTTGCCGATGCCCTGATGGCCCAAGCAGATGCCGAGCACGGGTATCTCTGAGTGGCGCAGGATGTCGGCGCAGACGCCGAAGTCGTGCCAGCGCTGTGGACGGCCGGGCCCTGGCGACAGCACGATTCCGTCGAAGTCCTGGCTGGATAGCGCCTTCCAGGAGATTTCGTCGTTGTGCACGACCACCGGCTCTTCGCCGCAGACGGCGGCGAGCAGGTGAAAGACGTTGTACGTGTAGGAGTCGTAGTTGTCGACGAGCAGCGTGCTCACCCCACGACCTCCAGACCCAGCCCGCGGGCGCTGCGGTCGAGCAGCGTCTGCACGACGCGGTCGACGTGTTCGCCGCGGTCGCCTTCCAGATGCCAGCGCGCGAGGTGGCGCAGGTACAGGGCGAGCGGACGCAGGTCGAAGCGCTCGACCGAGAGGCGCAGATGGCGGCGGTAGAGCTCTGACTGCACGACGGCGAAGCGGTAGTCGAGGTCCTCGGCCGGCTTGCCGGCGCGCGAGCTCATGCGGCCGCCACGCCGCGCCTGCGCACGCGCCACTTCCCAGCCGAGGCTTCTCTCCGACAGCAGCTTGTCCGGTTGGAAGTCGATGTCCGGAGTTGCCGGCTCGGGCAGGAAGTAGCCGAGCGCGACCTGCGCTGCCAGGTGTTCGGGAAATGCATGCGCGCGACGCACCTCCAGCCGCGCCGGATCGCCGTCGATCTCCGCGTCGATCCAGTCGGTGAGCTCGTCGATCAGCTGTGCACCGGCACTCGACGTCACCGCGCGCTTCTGGCTTGAGACCATGCCGTGGAAGATGCTGCGGCTGGGATGAAAGCCCCCGTTCAAGCCCGGTTGCAGCTCCTCTGCGAGTTTGCGGATGCTCGCTAGGTGCGACACCCACTCGGTGCCGGTGACCTGCAGCGACGTCACATCCTCGAGTTCCGGCGCGGTGAGCGCGTATGTCAATGAGCGCATGTGCTGTGTCGACAGTCCGTCGGCGCGCACGAGCGGCATCTCCTCCAGCTCCTTCAGCCCGGTGGCATAGACGACCACGCCATCGGCCCGCCGGCGCAGCGCGCCGGTGCGCAGTCCGGTCTCGGCCAGCTCGATCGTCTCGCGCAGGAAGTCGGACTCGAACAGGACGCGATCGAAGGCGATGCCCAGCCGGGCGAGCGTCTTGCGCTGCCCCGCGATCACCCACGTGCGCGTCTTGTACCAGAGCTCCAGCGCGTCGCGGTCGCCATGCAGCACGCGCTTGATCAGTTCATCGGCGGCATCGTCCTGCACCTGCACCTCGCGCCCCAGCGAATCCTCGGCCTGCTCGGGCTCGTCCTCCAGCGCAACGACACCCGCAGCGGCGACATATTCGGCGTAGCAGTCGCCGACGAAGTGATCGCTCTTGCGCCCGCCATCGCTCAAGCTGTCAGCGCCACGGCCGCTCTGCACCACGCCGGCCATCGCCTCGCCCATCGCCCTACCCATGTCGGAGATGCGGCTGCGTCGCTCGACCTGCGCGCCGGCCTGGGCGAGCGCCGCGGCAAGTGCGTTGCCGATCGCCAGGTTGCGCAGATGGCCGACGTGCAGTGCCTTGGTGGCGTTCGCATCCCAGAACTGGACCGAGACACGCCGGCCCTCGGCGAGATCAGACAGCGGCGCCTCCGAGCCGCCGCCCGTCTCCAAGCCGGCTCCGGCCTTCTCGATCCAGCTGTCGGCGATGCGCAGCCGAACACCGCCGGCATCGCGCGTCATCCGGCCCACCCACGGCTCGCCCTCGATCTGCTTCAGGGCGTCGAGCGAGTCCTCGTCACTCTGCCACTGCGGCGAGCGCGGCACTAGCTGCAGGTCAAACGCCTTCTGTGGCCGGCGCGGCGCTCGAGCGGTCCATGGGGCGGGCGCGCCGTCCAGCGTCCCAAGTTCCTCGAAGTAGTCGAACAAGTTGATTGTCATGGCAGGCGGCGTGCGGATCTAAATGCCATGCACCAGCCGGGGCTCGAACCCGGATCACCGATGTTTAAGACCGGCCCTTTCACCGATTAAGGTACTGGTGCCCGGATTTGGTCGACTCGGATTCATCGACCTGCTGGATCGTAGGTGCGGCCGGGCTCAGCCTGCAAGCCAGCGCGGGCTGGCAGGAGGACATTTGCCTTCAGAGCGCCGAAGACGCTGCCCGCATGGGCAATGTCGAAGAGAAACATGCGCGCGAACCACCCTGGCCAGAGCTCGTCGGATGCAGGACGCCGTCACGCTATGGGACCAGCAGCTGGCCGTGCTGGTGTCTACAGCCGTGCGCGTTCGAGCAGCGCCGCCACGGAGATATCGAGCGCGGCGGCGATCTTCACGATCGTGTCCAGGCTCACGTTGAACTCACCGCGCTCGATCGCGCCGTAGTTGCTGCGGTCCATGCCGGCGCGCGCTGCGAACGCTTCCTGAGCGAGTCCTCGCTCCACGCGCAGCGATCGGGCGGCGAGGCCCAGCTTGACGTTCGCGGCGGATTTCTTGGGTGGCATAGGCGGCGATTTGCAGGGAAGACGTGAAAAGGGGTTGCGGCGTGGCGACCCACTGCGTAGGCTATGCGTAGATGATGACGATTGTCTGCAGGGACTTTATGCCACCGAACGGCGGAAGGGCGTAGCACGCTGGTGCTCGAACTGCTCGCCTTGGTCCTCGCCACGCCGGGGACGATCGTGGCGTTGCACGACCTGCGGATGCTGGGTGGAATCGCGCGCGCGACGCAGCGGCCACGAGTCACAGAGCTCGATTTGAGCCTCCGCGTCAGCATCCGTCGCAGCTGAGCCGATCCGACTCCTCCGCGAGAGCCCGCTAGAGGCGAGTGGGCAACGCGGACCGCTTCGCCGACGTGTCTTGAGCGCGGTCGGTGCTCGTGAGCAGCCGTCGGCGGGCGCCCCTGTCCGGCGCGCATCTCGTCGCCTTGACGCGCAGCGCCACGAACAACGTCAGCGATGTGGCCCAGCAGATGACTGGGACCAAGATGAGCATCGCCTCGGTCTACCCGGCGTCCCTGCCGCTAAACCCCTTTCTGGTTGGCTCCATGCGCACACCTGCAAGTCCGCGACGGCTGCACGCGCGGCGAGGCTTGGCGAGACAGTACCGCCGGTTCGTACCACTTCGACGTCGCTCCGCCGGCCTTAAAGCGAGCCCATCTGCCGGCGCACGGCGCCTCGAGAAAGCCAGCCGCGCGAACGCGTGCTCCACCCGCTCGCGTCGTTACGCTTCGAGCATGACGCTGGTCAAATCCAAACGGAGGGTCGCAGACCACGGCGAGGTCTTCACGCCCGCATGGCTGGTTGAAGCGATGCTCGACCTCGTCAAGGACGAGTCCGAGCGGATCGACTCTCGCTTCCTCGAGCCGGCCTGCGGCTCCGGCAACTTTCTCGTCCAAGTGCTCCGCCGCAAGCTCGCGGCTGTCGAGCTGAAGTTCGGCAGAAGCGAGTTCGAGAAGCGCCACTACGCCCTCCTCGCCCTCATGTGCATGTACGGCATCGAGCTGCTCGACGACAACGTGGCCGAATGCCGGACGAACCTGCTGGAGATCCTCGCAGACTATCTCGGGGTCGACGAGACGGATGACATCTGCCGAGCGGCGGCACACGTGCTCGACCAGAATATCGTCCACGGCGACGCGCTGGCAATGACGACGAGCGGCGGGAGCCCGATCACGTTCGCCGAGTGGGGATATCTGGGCAAGGGCAAGTTCCAGCGCCGGGACTTCCGCTACGCCACCTGATGTATCGGCGAAGCGCATCTACGCTTACAAGCTAAACCTCGCCGAGCTTGAGGGGCGGATCAAGGTCGGCGAGACGAAGCGGACCGTCGGCAGCCGCGTCAAAGAGCAGGTGAACACTGCCGGCCTGGCGGACGTGGTCGAAATCCTCATGGATGAGCCGGCCGTTACGGTTACCGGTCGATCATTCAGTGACAAGTCCGTTCACGACGAACTAAAGAAGCTCCCCGAGGTCACGCCAGTCACTGAAGGCGGTGGCGTCGAGTGGTTTCGGTGTTCGATCGAGGACGTGAAGTCGGCCTACAACAGCGTGGCCCAGGAGACGACCTTTACGCGTGTCCGCTCCGAGAGCTTCGGGCTCCGGGACGAGCAGGTCGCCGCGATTCACGCTGCCGATGCGTATCTCACGAGCGCGCTGGAGGACGGTCTCGAGCCGAGGTTCCTGTGGAACGCAAAGATGCGCTTCGGCAAGACCTTCGCCGCTTACCACCTGGCCAAGCGACGCGGTGCCAAGCGCATCTTGGTGGTCACGTACAAGCCCGCCGTCGAGGATGCTTGGGAGACCGACGCCACGACGCATACGGACTTGGAGGGATGGCAGTTCTTTTCGCGTTCGTCAACGACTGACCCTAAGACATTTGCGCCAGATACCACGGTCGTCTGCTTCAGTTCGCTCCAGGACCTTCGTGGCCGCACCGAGGACGGCTCGATCAAGGAGCACCACGAGTGGATCTATGCCACCGAGTGGGACATCGTGATCGTGGATGTGCCAACGTGGTACTCATCCACGATCACGATGTCCCACTCGGTGGCGTAGATCCACTCGTGGTGCGCCTTGAATATCGAGCCGTCCTCGGTGCGGCCGCGAAGGTCCTGCAGCGAACAGAAGCAGACGACCGTCGTATCTGCCTCGAAGGTGTGCAGGGTCAGTAGTTGACGAGCGGGAGAAGAACTCCCACCCCTCCGAAGTCCGTGTGCGTCGTGGCGTCGGTCTCCCAGGCGTCCTCACGGCGGGCTTGTACGTGACAACGAGGATGCGCTTGGCGTCACGCCGCTTTGCAAGCGTGGTATGCGGCGAACGTCTTGCCGAACCGCATCTTTGCGTTCCACAAGAACCTCGGCTCGAGGCCGTCGGCCAGGGCGCTTCGTGAGGTAGCGCGTCGGCAGCCTCGAATCGCTGCGATCTGCTCATCCCTGAGACCGAAGCTCTCTCGCGGACACGCGTGAACCTGTCTCCTTGAACAACGCTGTTGTAAGCCGACCTCACGTCCTCGATCGAACACTGGAACCACTCGACGCCGCCTCCTGCACGAGATGCCTGACGTCTGGGAGCTTCTTCAGCTCCACATGAACAGCGGTATCACCGAAAGACTTGCCGGTGATCGTGACGGCCGGTTCATCCATGAGAATCTCGACCACGTCAGAGAGGCCGGCAGTGTTCACCTGCTCTTTGACACGGCTACCGACGGTGCGCTCCGTCTCGCCGACCTTGATCCGACCGTCAAGCTCGGCGAGGTTGAGCTTGTAGGCGTAGATGCGCTTCGCCGATACGTCAGGTGGCGTAGCGGAAGTCCCGGCGCTGGAACTTGCCCTTGCCTGTGCCCACTCGGCGAACGTGATCGGGCTCCCCGCCGCTGGTCATTCACTGCCAGCGCGTCGCCGTGCAAATATGTGGTCGAGCACGTGTGCCGCTCAGCAGAATGTGGAGTCGTTCTCGTCGACCCCGAGATAGTCTGCGAGGATCTCCAGCAGGTTCGTCCGGCATTCGGCCACGTTGTCGTCGAGCAGCTCGATGCCGTACATGCACATGAGGGCGAGGAGGGCGTAGTGGCGCTTCTTCGAACTCGCTTCTGCCGAACTTCCACTCGACAGCCGCGAGCTTGCGGCGGAACAGGACGAGAAAGTTGCCGGAGCCGCAGGCCGGCTCGAGGAAGCGAGAGTGGATCCGCTCGGACTCGTCCTTGACGATGTCGAGCATCGCTTCAACCAGCAGTGCGGGCGTGGAAGACCTCGCCGTGGTCTGCGACCCTCTGGATTTGACCAGCGTCATGCTCGAAACCGTAACGACGCGAGCGGGTGGAGCACGCGTTCGCGCGGCTGGCTTTCTCGAGGCGCCGTGCGCCGGCAGATGGGCTCGCTTTAAGGCCGGCGGAGCGACGTCGAAGTGGTACGAACCGGCGGATCTGTCTCGCCAAGCCTCGGCCGCCGCCTGTCCGCGGACTTGCAGGTGTGCGCATGGAGCCAACCAGAAAGGGGTTTAGCGGCAGGGACGCCGGGTAGACCGAGGCGATGCTCATCTTGGTCCCAGTCATCTGTGGCCACATCGCTGACGTCTCGTGGCGCTGCGCGTCAAGGCGACGAGATTCAGCCGAACAGGCCGACGGCTGCTCGCACGAGCACCAACCGCGCTCAAGACACGTCGGCGAAGCGGCCTGCCGCGTTGCCCACTCGCCTCTAGCGGGCTCTCGCGGAGGAGTCGGGATCAGCTGAGCTGCGAGACAGAACGCGGAGGCTCAAATCGAGCTCTGTGACTCGTGGCCGCTGCGTCGCGCGCGCGATTCCACCCAGCATCCGCAGGTCGTGCAACGCCACGTCGATCCCCCGGCGTGGCGAGGACCAAGGCGAGCAGTTCGAGCACCAGCGTGCTACGCCCCTTTCCGCCGTTCGGTGGCATAAAGTCCTGCAAGACAATCGTCATCATCTACGCATAGCCTACGCAGTGGGTCGCCACGCCGCAACCCCTTTTCACGTCTTCCCCTCGGCCTATGCCACCCAAGAAATCCGCCGCGAACGTCAAGCTGGCCCAGCCGAATAGCTGCGCGTGGAGCGAGGACTCGCTCCAGGAAGCGTTCCGCAGCGCGCGCCGGCATGGACCGCAGCAACTACGGCGCGATCAAGCGCGTGTGAGTTCAACGTGACCTGGACACGATCGTGAAGATCGCCGCCGCGCTCGTCTCCGTGGCGGCGCTGCTCGAACGCGCACGGCTGTAGACACCAGCACGGCCTGCTCGTCCCATAGCGTGACGGCGTCCTGCATCCGACGAGCTCTGGCCAGGGTGGTTCGCGCGCAGTTTCTTCGACGTCGGCGCTCTGAAGGCAAATGTCGTCCAGCCCGCGCTGGCTTCAGGCTGAGCCCGGCCGCACCTACGATTCCCGCAGGTCAATGATGGATCGACCCAAAATGCGGCACCCGTCTTTAAATCGTGAAAGGGCCCGTCTTAAAGCGTCAGAGTTAGGTTATCCGGGTTCGAGCCCGTGCCGGTTATCAGGCATTTGAATCCGCGCGCCGCCGTCATGACAATCAACTTGTTCGACTACTTCGAGGAACTTGGGACACTGGACGGCGCGCCCGCCCCATGGACCACTGAGCGCCGCGCCGGCCACAGAAGGCGTTTGACCTGCAGGCTGGTGCTGCTCGCCGCAGTGGCAGAGTGGGGGCCGAGGTTCGACACCCTGAAGCAGATCGAGGGCGAGCCGTGGGTGGGCCGGATGACGCGCGATCCAGGCGGTGTTCGGCTGCGCATCGCCGACAGCTGGATCGAGAAGGCCGGAGCCGGCTTGGAGACGGGCGGCGGCTCAGAGAGGCGCCGGCTGCTGCTGATCTCGCCGAGGGCCGGCGTGTCTCGGTCCAGTTCTGGGATGCAAACGCCGCCGAGCACTGCGCGTCGGCCATCCGCGACCTGGCGATCGGCAACGCGGCTTGCGCTCGCCCAGGCCGGCGCGCAGGTCGAGCGACGCGGCCCCACATCTCCGACATGGGTAGGGCGATGGCGAGGCGATGGCCGGCGCTGCAGCGGCCGTGGCGCTGACAGCTTGAGCGATGGCGGGCGCAAGAGCGATCACTTCGTCGGCGGACTGCGCGCCAATATGTCGGCCATATGGCTGCGCTGGAGGACGAGCCCGAGCAGGCCGAGGATTCGCTGGGCGCGAGGTGCAGGTGCAGGACGATGCCACCGATGAACTGATCAAGCGCGTGCTGCATGGCGATTCCGCGACATGGAGCTCTGGTACAAGACGCGCACGTCCACGAGGCAGCGCAAGACGCTCGCCCGGCCGCTGGGCGTCAGCACCGTCCTGTTCGAGTCCGAACGAGATATCGAGCTGGCCGAGACCGGACTGCGCACCGGCGCGCTGCGCCGGCGGGCCGATGGCGTGGTCGTCCACCCAGCGAGGAGCTGGAGGAGGGATGTCCGCTCGTGCGCCGACGGACTGTCGACACAGCGCGCTCCATTCAGCGTGCGCGCTCACCGCGCCGGAGAACTCGAGGATGTGACGTCGCTCCAGGTCACCGGCACCGAGTGGGCGTGCCTGGGCGAGAGCATCCGCAAACTCGCAGAGGAGCTGCAGACCGGGCTTGAACGGGGCTTCCATCCCAGCCGCAGCATCTTCCACGGCATGGTCTCAAGCCGGAAGCAGCCGCAGTGACGTCGACGTGCCGGTGCAGCAGCTGATCGACGAGCTCACCGACTGGATCGCGCGGAGATCGACGGCGATGCCCGCGCGCTGGAGGTGCGTCGCGCACATGCATTTCCCGAACACCTGGCAGCGCAGGTCGCGCTCGGCTACTTCCTGCCGAGCCGGCAACTCCGGACATCGACTTCCAACCGGACAAGCTGCTGTCGGAGAAGCGTCGGCTGGGAAGTGGCGCGTGCGCGTGGCGGCCGCATGGGCTCCGCGCGCCGGCAAGCCGGCCGAGGACCTCGACTACCGCTTCGCCGTCGTGCGGTCGAGCTCTACCGCACCATGCCTGCTGGTCGAGCGCTTCGACCTGCGTCCGCTCGCCCTGTACCTGCGCCACCTCGCGCGCTGGCATCTGGAAGGCGACGCGGCGAACACATCCGCGCGTCGCGTGCAGACGCTGCTCGACCGCAGCGCGCGGGCTGGGTCTGGAGGTCGTGGGGTGAGCACGCTGCTCGTCGACAACTACGACTCCTACACGTACAACGTCTTTCACCTGCTCGCCGCCAGTACAGCGAGGCACAACGACGAAATCTCCTGGAAGGCGCTATCCAGCCAGGACTTCGACGGAATGGTGCTGTCGCCAGGGCCCGGCCGTCCACAGCGCTGGCACGACTTCGGCGTCTGCGCCGTCCTGCGCCACTCAGAGATACCCGTGCTCGGCATCTGCTTGGGCCATCGGGCATCGGCAACCTGATGAGCGGCGTCGTCGGCGCGGCGGTGGTAGTCACGGGCGACTCAGCCGCGTGCGTCACGACAGTGGCCTGTTCACGGGCATCCCGCAGGACTTCTCGGTGGTGCGCTACCACTCACTCGCCGGTCCGCTCGGGCCCGAGAGTCACGGCTTGGACCGATGACGGCGTCGTGATGGGCATCGAACATCGCCCTGCCGCTGTGGGGAGTGCAGTTTCACCCGGAGTCCGTCGCCACCGACACGGGCGGCGCATCATCCGAGACATTCTAGGCCATCGCGGGCGCCCGCGGTCGCGTCGCGCGAAGATCCGCGCGACGCGATCCGGGGGCTTTGGGTGCCCCGCGCAGCACAGTCCGAGTTGAAGCTGCAAGTGCGCTCGATCGAGGGCGAGCCAGCGACCGAGCCGCTGTTCGAACGACTGTTCGGCAACGCAGATCACGCCTTCTGGCTGGAGCAGGCCGACGCTCCGACACGTCTGGCGCAGCGCTCCTACCTCGGCACCAGCGCAGGCGCCGAACGCTGCGTGCTCGACGTCCTCGAGAAAACTGTCACCACCCACCGCGCCGGCCCCTCCACGACCGAGCAGGGCTCGATCTTCGATGTGCTCGACCGCGACGCTTCCGCCATCGAGCAGCTCGAGGCCGCCGTCGCAAGGTCGTTGCAGTCTGGGCTATGAGTGCAAGGCCGACTGCGGCTCGCCCAACACGCATCGTTCCGACGTGCCCGATGCGGTGCTGATGCTGGCCAACCGCGCATGGCGGTCGACCACGTCACCCACCGCACCGAATTGCTCGTGCTCTGCCGCGCCGGCGATCGCGACGCAGAGCAGTGGCTATGGGCGGAGGCCGAGGAGGTGGTGCTCGACTGTGCGCGCGTCGGCGGCGATCCCGCACCGACGACGGGACCGGGCGGCCGAGCGGCCCGGACATTCGCTCCAGCTGCGGGCGCGGGCGTGGGCCGTCTGTCGCCGACAGTGCGCGGCGCACTGTCGGCCGCCGCTCGCCGCCGGCGAGTCCTATGAGGTCTGCCTGACCGACCAGATCAACACCGGCCAGTCCGATCCGTTCGAGCTGTCCTTGCCCGCTGCGCCGCACCAACGCAGCCGTTCGCCGCCCCTCCCTAGAGCTGGAGCGCTCGCCGTGCTCAGCTCCTCGCCGGAGCGCTTCCTGTCCGTGACGGCCAGCGCCGTGTGGAGGCACGTCCGATCAAGGGACGCGCACGCCGCGGACCCCGTCGAGGACGCGGCGCTGCGCTCAGAAGTTGACGAATAACGAGAAGACGCACGCCGAGCACCTGATGATCGTCGACCTGCTGCGCAACGATCTCGGACGTGTCTGCGAGGTCGACAGCGTGCGCGTTCCCGAGCTGATGGTCGTCGAGGACTACGCGACCGTGCATCAGCTGATCTCTACGATCACCGGCGTGCTCGAGCGCGACCACACGCCCCGCTGCAGTGCGTGCGGGCCTGCTTCCCGGCGGCTCGATGACCGGCGCACCGAAGCAACGATGAGCAGTCGTCGAACCGAGCGTGTTGCGCGTGGCGTCTACTCGGGTGCGATCGGCTACTTCGGCGTCGATGGCAACGTCGATCTGAGCATTGTCATCCGTACGATCGTCCTGCGCCCGGGCGCGACGACGATCGCACAGGCGGCGCGATCGTCGAGCAGTCTGACGCCGAGGACGAGTTCGATGAGATCCTGCTCAAGGCGCGTGCGCCGATGGCCGCGATCGCCGAGCCGCGGCCACCGGCAGCTCGCCGGAGGCCGTGGAGCGTAGAGCTCGACCGACGACACACGGCGGCGTCGGCGGTTCCCGCGCAGACCAGCGTGCAGCCGCCCACCCGCAGCTGGATCGTCCGCCGCGCCACGGGCGAGGACGTCGCGGGAATCGTCAGCGCAGTGCAGGAGCTGCTGCTGGGACTCGGCGGCACGCCACCCGTCGCCGGCGCGCTCAAGACGCGGCACGCGAGCTGATCGACGATCAGCACGCAGCGAGGTCGTCGCGTCCTGGCCGCCAGCTGGCAGCTGGCGATGCATGTGCGGGAGCGGCTGCGCGTTGATTCAGGATCTGTGGGTGCACCCCGGCCTGGCGCAGCCGCGCGATCGGCGCCGACCTGATCACCGGTCTAGTCGAGCTCGCGCGCGAGCGAAGGAGTACTCCGTGTCGAGGTCGGGCTGCCGCGCGGAGAGCTTCGCCGGCATCGATGCGACGGCGCGGTTCTACCGCGAACAGGGATTCGACGCGCTCGGCCCACGAATGCGACTGGTGCTCGCGTGAGCGGACTGGAGCCCTTCCGCCGGCGCCTGGACGAGCTCGACGAGCAGATCGTGAAGCTGCTCGGCGAGCGCTTTGCGACGTGCCGCGAGATCGCGCTGTACAAGCGCGCGAGCGAGATCCCGATGATGCAGCCCAACCGCGTCGTCGAGGTCCGCGAGCGCTACCTGTCACGTGGCGAGAGGCGGACCTTCCGAGCGACTTCACCGCAGCGCTGTTCGACCTGCTGATCGGCGCGACGTGCAAGATGGAGGACGAGCTGATCGACGCACCGCAGGCCTCACAGAAAGTGGCCTGATGACGCGGCCGACGTTCATTACGCTCGGTCCGGCCGGCACGTGCCACGAGAACGCGCTGCAGCATTACCTGGCCTTCCAGGGCGTCACGCCACATGATGTCGTCCTGGTCGAAGACCTGCTCGGCGCAATCGGGCGCGTGCGCGAGGAGCCGAACACGTTTCTCGTGCAGTGCAGCGCGCACGTGCAGGTGCACCTCGTGACCGAGCGCTTCCACGAGGAGGTGTTCGTCATCGACACGTTCATCTACCCGACGAAGGAGTTGGGGCTGGTGTTCCGCAATGACGTCGAGGAGCACAAGAGCCTCGGCATCGTGTCGGCGACGCGCGGGTATCTCGATCTCTCGCGCTTTGAGACGATCGTTGACCAGCCGTCGAAGCCGGTCAGTTGCGCGCAACCTGCTCGATGGTCAGTTCGATGCAGGGCTCACGCATGTGCACTATGCGGAGGAATATCCCGACGAGCTGCACTTGGTCGAGTACTACGGGGCCGTGGATACGACTTGGATTGTCTATGGCACACGCAAGCGCTTTGCCGGACACGTGATCGGACAGCGAGTTCCGTCGCTGTTCGCAGTCGAGCAACAGGCTCGCCGCAAGGGCGTCACGCCCCTACCTGCACACAGATGATAATCGAGCAGGGACGCTGGACCTGCCCAGGCTAGTCGAAGCCGAGTAAGTCTTCGCGCACCCTCGCGCCGCGGTAGTTGCGGCATTTCCGAACGACATAGCCGACCTCACAGACGGTCTTGGCTCCATCGCCTACGCCATGCGGCGACGAACCCGGCGAGCGCTTGCCGCTGCCGTTGCGCGCTGAGTGTGCGCTTGATCGAGCCTTCCACGCGGCTGAGCGGCGTGCGTACGCCCGGTGTAATTCGCGTCACCTCAAACACCGAATAGCGTCCGTGCAGCGGCGTGGGAGCGCTGAGAACGTGCGGCTCGGCCGCGAAGACGGCTTGGACGATAGCCTTCTTCGCCGAGGCTCGCTATGTCTGCCGGGCGTTCAAGCGACTCGTGCAGCGGCAAGCCCGCGCGGGTGCTGCTCGATCCGATCTTCAATGGCGGCGCGCGCCACCGTTTCGGTCTGGAGGTTCTCGACGATGTCGAACTGACGCACCTCCGCTCGCTCAAAGCGCCGGAGATGCCCACGGTAGTAACGGGTGATTTGCTCGCGGGAGATCGCAGGGCTGCCCGCGAACCGCGCCCGCAGGCTGACCGCCGCTTAGTTCGGCCTCGATCTTGACTTCGCCATCAGCGATCGTCGCCCGGCCGCCAGGAGCGTGCGCTTCCGGCGCGCCAGCCGCTTCTTGATGACCTGCCGAGACGGTGCCAAGCCCTGATCGCGCGCTTCGCCGATCAGCCAGGCCTCCGAGATCAAGAAGTGGAGCGCCTGCGCTCTCAGCGCCCGATATTGCTGCTGGCATTCTTTCTTGAGCACGCGCGGGGGGAGTCGAGCGTGAGTGCCTTACGGCTCGCTACGCAGGCGGCATACCTCGGCGGATCGGGCACCTCGTGGCCCGGGGCCATCACGGACATCCAGCGAAGGAGCTGGGACCTCACGATCACGCTCTCGCCGACGCGGACTACGACAGGGTCGCCAGCATGGCCACCGCACGCGGATAGGAGCACCGGCGAGAGCCACGACAAGCACAGGCGCCAAACGGCGAACCCCCGTCAGTCGAACTTGAGCGCGTCTTCGCGGGACCTGGAGCCCTTGTATTGCGCGCATTTCTGCACCACGTATCCGCGGCGGCAGTCGGTCTTCGCGGGCATCCCACTTGGCTCTCCATGCCGCGACGAACGCACGAAGTGCGTGCTGCTGAGCTTCGTGCGTCAGGCGTCGTCTGATCGCGCCCGCGACCTGCGTGAGCGCCCGACGGGTCAACGGGACTTCGCCTGACCTTGAAGACGAAGTAGTCGACGCGCTGCTTGACGGGGCCCGAAAGCGCATGCAAGGACGCGGCGTGGATAGCCCGTTCCAGCGTTTTGTACGGATTATGCAGGCTTGCGCTGCTGTGCCATACGAACACTTCTCGTTCCAAGAGCGCAGTGACGCTGCGCCCCGATTCGATTTCCCTGATGACTTGATCGCCAGCAGCTGCTGATTTGCGATTGGTGATCCACACTTCTCGTAATTCCGGCACCGTGAACTGCCTCGCGTGCCGCGCGTAGTACGCGTCGACCGAAGCCCGAGACACGCTCGGTGCTGAGGCGATCGCCGTCCGACGAAGCTTCGCCGACGCAAGCTCCGCCTTCGCTTCCAGTTCCATGTCCGCGCTGGTCTCGCCGGTCGCCTCGAGAAAGGCACGGCGTTCGGCGTCGCCGCCCGGAAACGCAGCAGTTTGACTTGCGTTCAACTGTCGGCGGATCTCCCGCTTGATGGCTTCAACGCTCGCTCAGTGGCCTCGCCGATCAGCCAATGAGAGGTAATGAGCAGCTGCACCGCGCGGCGTCGTCGTTCCAAGCCCTTACAAGAAAGCGACAGCAAACCCAGGCGACCGCCGGCCATCACAGAGCTCCAGTGGTTGATCGTCGCCCCGCTGATCGCCGTGGCCCCAACTCGCACGACAGCATCGGCGTCGCCCTTGCTCCCGCATGAGACGATGGCCAGAGCCGCAACCACGGTCGCTCCGCACGCTGCAAGGTGGTGACGCATCGGACACCAGCCGCTGAAAATCGCTCACTGCCCCGCGCACGCCGGCCGGTTGGTGCAGCGGCCGGTGGCGATTGCCGCGACCTGCTCGACCATCACGGATGCCGGCGGATGCGAGGGACTGGGCGCTGGGGCGCCTGTGTACTCCTTGCAGTGCTGCACCACGTACCCGGGCCGGCAGGTCGTCTTCGCCGTCCAGCGCTGCGCGGCTTTGGTTGACCGCCACCGTCTGCTTTCCGCCCTGTTCTGCTTTCTTCACCAGCTTCTGCCTCAACAAGATCGATCTTCAGAAGGAACAGCTCGTCGGCGAGGCTCAGCTTGCGGCTCGCAAAGTACTGGCGCTGCGCGGCTTCCGTCGGGAATTCCTGGGCTTTGACATGCTTGAACAGCTGCATCGCATCGGCGTCGCTTACGGTTACGCCCTCGTCACGGGCTAACGCAATCAGCCACTGGTCGTTGACGAGCAGCGCGACAGACTGATTGCGCAGCGCCTGGTAGAGCTGTCGGCATTTAGTGAGCAACTGCACTCCGGTCAGGTTCAAGCCTCTTCCCGGAACACGAGCCGCCGCCGCTTCCAATGCAGCGACGCAGCGCGGGTAGTTGGGCGGCTCCGAGACCAGGCCGTCCGGGATCGTATGTTTCGCGCGGAGAGCTGGTGGTAGTCGCCTCCCGCCAGCGTCGCCATCCAATGATTCACCGCGGACGTCGTAATCGGCGTGCTGCCGACGTGCGCCACCGCGTCGCTTGAGGAGCCGCCGGCGCCGCATGCCGGCCGATGTACATGCCGGCCAGACCGGCGGCCACAATGGCCAGCAAAAGATGAATCGATCTAGGCACCGTGCGAGGCATGCTAATGAAACCTCCTACGCGTGTGAACAGATGTTTCTCTCAATCGCCTTCTGCTTCCGAGTGCTCAGACCCCCGTCCGGCTTCGTAGATTTGGGTCAAGTTGTTTCCCTTTCCGGACGCGCACATATTGCCTGCACTTGGATACGACAAATGCCGGCCGGCAACTGGTCCTCGAGATCCACTTCCGTTCAAAGACGGACAGCAACTCTCCGGAGGCTCGCTCATCAGCCAGCCGCAGCCGTATGTCTTTTTCTGACCCGGCCAAGGTCAACTGGCGTTCAGGCCGCGCCCTCAGGACTTTGAAGATGAAGTAAAAGCCGTTCTTATCCGGTCCGACGAGCGCGCCCGGCATGGCCGCGAACACGACCTTGTCGAATGGCGGCTCCTCTTCGCCGTGCGCCATCGACTGCAGACCGTTCGGCGCCTCCGGGACAATCGACACGCGCCTCGCCAGGCTAAGGAAGTCCGCGCCCGCCTCGATCTGGCCCTTCGCCTTCGCGACAGCCGTCTTGTGATAGTTCCCGAGGATCTCGATTTCCCGCCAAGCCCGTTGAACAAAGCTGCGCCGATTGTGCCGGTCGAAGCTGGTGATCTGCTCGCGGGTGATTTCCTTTTGCGCCTGCGAGTAACGCCGCCCTTCGACTCGCGCTGCGAGCATGCTCATGCGCATCAGCCAGAGCCTGTCGCTTGGCGCGACGTGGGGACTCGTCAGAAGCGCCCGCAGCTGCGAATCCTTCGGCAAGGGGTGGTAGGTGGAGCCTTCAAGCTGGTCATAGCGCGGCAATTTGAGCTGCTTCTTGCTTTCTGCCGAGGAGACCTCCACCCGGGCTTCGCTAGCTTCTGCTGTTAGCCAGCGCGAGACGATCAGGAGTTCGAGGGCGCGCTTCCTGGCCGACTTCGCGCCTTCGTGGGAGTCCGGACCCACGGCGGCACTGACGGACGTCCAATGGTCCAGCACCTCCTGGAAGATGGGGCTCCGGCCGACCGTCGCAACGCTGTGTTCGGCGGTGCCACCGCAGCCGAGGCCGTTGACGCCGAGTACCGCTAGCGAGCACGCCATCAGGCGGATCGCCTTGCTGGGCAACAGGGGTATGCCCATCGACAGCACGCGTCCGTACAGTCAGTTGGGGATGCCCGGTGCCAGCGTTCCCCGTACTCCTTGCATGCCGACACGACGTAGCCCTTACTGCAGGTCGTCATCGCGGCCCACCGCTTCCCCGGCGGCAAGTTCGCCGCGAGCTTGTCGACCGCGCTCTGACGCTGCTGCGCGGTAACCCCTTCGGAAGGAGGGCCTGCAACTCACCCAACCTGTGGAAGATCTTCGACTCAAACAGCTGAACCCGCCCGCGTAGCAGCATGTCGGAGGCGGTCTGGCCGGTCAGCTTGAGGTAGGTCGCATATTCCCCCTTCTTCGGGAAGGTCCGTTCGCTGAAGCCTTCTAGCCATCGCCTGACGTCCGCTTCGCTGGCCTTGACTCCATATTCCTTTCCAGCGGCGAGAGTCCAATACCAGGTGATGAGCGTGTTGAGAGTGATCACCCTCAGTTCCTTGGACTCCGCTTCACACCTAGTCTTCATTTGCGCGGTCGTACGCGTTGCGGCCTGTTCTCCGACCTTGTCTGGAATAGCTCTTCCGTGCGCGATACACGCGGTGTAGTCCGGTGGATGTGGGATCACGCCCTTCGGCACGGGCATCGTCGGGCGCTCCAGACACACCACGACGGCCTTGATCGGGATCCGATGTTCCAGCGCTGCCTTGCTGATCGCGCGACGCGCAGCCATGCGTGCGACGATCTTCATGTCACGGCTGTCGCTGTACGCGCCAAGGCCCAGCGTGCGTTGCGATGGCGAGCGCAAAGGCGGAACGTTGAATCGTGCGCATGCCGGTCGCTCCGTGGTCTTCCCGCGCGATCGGACGCCGCGCGCTTGTAACGAAGGCGCCACCATGCCAGACCCCGTGGTCAAGGAAATCTGGCGCATCTTGTCTCACGCACAGGCTCACTCGACGGAAATGCTGCGTGGTCGCAACGCTCGACGATGTCACCTAACGACTCGTCCGGGATCGCCCCTGTCCATGTGGGCCGGACGTACAGCCTGGGTCGCTGGAGCGCCTGGGGATCGGGCTGTACCGCGCTGATGCTGCTCGGCCTGAACGCATGCGGCGGTGCTGCGGCGGCGGCGTGCGCGGAGCAGCTACCCTGGTACGCGGCGCCAACGCCGACAGCAGCCGCGACCAGAGCACCACCGTCAAGCAGTGGTCGGGACGATGGAACATCGTGGCGAGAGTAGGCCGCGCGACCCGACAACGAAAGCGGCTGTTGCCGACTGGGATCGCGCCGAGGCGACCCTCACCCGCGAATACCGTGGTGATCGTCTGGTCCCATCGGGCGTCGTCCGAATCCGCTCGTCACCCCAGGTGGATCGCCGCACCCGCGCCAGCTCGACGGGGTAAAGTGCGGAACCCTGGCTGCCGTGGTGACGCAGCCAGGAGGCGGTGCGGGGAACTGCGGAGAAACCCTGCGCCTACAGGCGATCCGCTGACCGAGCTCCACTACTGGGAAACCTGAAGAAGCTACTGGCCAGGGTGCTCTGGCTACGAGCCAAGGGTAACCGAGAAGTGATGGCGCGGATCCTCCAAGTCGAGTTGCGGCAGAGCTTCCTCGGCAGCCGCCGGGTGCGCCATCGACGAGCGACTCGTCGTCGTGGATCGATCCTGCTCTTGAAGAGTTGTAGGAGCGCCTTCCGATCTTCAAGGTAGTGCGCCAGGCCGTAGATGGCGCGAGACGAACAAACCGTGGTCCAGCGGGAGCTGCGCAGCAGAGCCTGAACGAGGAAATGGTGATACGCTGGACGACCAGCACGCATCGCCGCATGGGCGACGTCGTCCCGACGGTCACCAGATAATACCCCGGGAGAGGGCCGCACGCTGTGCGCGAGCAGCATACACGTCGTTGAGGCACGGCGGCGGACAGAGCTGACTCTGCACCCATGCGGCCGCTCGTGCCGGACCTGCCGACTGCTGACTGGTAGCCGACTGTGGTCCCCGCTAGTCGTATCGTCACTGCGTGGCGAATGTCAACGTCTCTGTCTCTAATAGGCCCTCTTCTCGAACGTCCGTGGTTTATCCACGCTAACAGCGGTGGGATCGCCATTTCCGCTCCGGCGTCGTTCAGGTATTTTGTCTCACTCGCCATGCTGGCTGTCTCTGTGCACGTGAATGTGTGCGACACATTCGACGATAACGGGGTAGTGATTAAGCACAAAGCGGCTCCCTTTAATTCGGTAAACAGGATTGCACCCGTAAGTGCACCAGATCATATAAGAACAGGACCGCCGCACCTAAGGTCGCCCCTATTTTCGTATCGACGACAGTCAGCGATCTGCCCGCCGTTAACAGATCGTTTCCGGTGCGTCGCCTAACCCCGTACAGGAGGCTGGATTCCCGAAATAGTCGCTTTACATTTCCCTCAGAACCTCACGCGGAACGGGCCTGAGGTCTTGCCTGTTTCAACAATCCCTTTCCCTGTGCCTTTTTCACATTCCACCTTATCGCCCGCTACCGTTTCCCATTTCGGATTGCTGCCTGTCGCCGTCCATTTTGCACCAATTTTGGATGCCTGAGACTTCCGGTAGGGTGAATGCCGAAGCCTGACGCGGTGGCCATGGCGATGAGTACGAACACGGCCGGACATGCCATGCCTAGCAATTTGAAACTTCTCATGGAACGCTCCTTTGTTCCAACAGTAAGGGGCGAGCCAAGCCTGTTGCCAAGTGACTGGACCCCGGCCCGCCTTATGAGCCATATGGAAGCTCGGCGCGCACCCGCAAGAGTGTTGACTTCCTGCCAATCCAGGCCGCAAGCGCGGGACAGCGAATGTCTCCTACTCCTCGTCACCGATGTGGCAATCTGCTGGGCGGGGATCGAACAAAAAGAAATGATGGCTGTATGGGGTGCAGCAGGGAGAACTGCACGTCGGGAGAGCGGGGTCGGACGTCGCGGTCCAAGTGCCTTTCCGGGTCCGATCGCTACGAAGAGCGCACGACTGTATTTCTTATTCGGTGAGTCGCGTATAAAACACGCGCGTCTCACTAGGCGACGCACCCGCAAAGCAGCGGCGCGCGGGTCCCTGCTGGGCCCGCGCGCCGCGTGTTCAGATCTGCCACTGCGAAGACGACGAGTGACTCCAAGCGTGCCGCTAGTCGTCAGCGTAAACCGTGGAGCGGCAAAGGTCATCGTGTATACCAACGCTCAGCCGTTCTCTTTTGAACGTCCCGTGACTCACCGCTGATAGACACGGTTCGATGGCCACTTCCACTTCGGCGTCGTTTTGATAAGTATTTAGTCTCACTCGCCATTCGCTGTTCGCGCGCATGTGACTGTGTGCGACGCATTCGAAATGTTAACGGCGAGGTGATTAACAAGTATACTGTCCTTTAATCCCATTAACGCTATAATGGACAGGTGAGGTGGAAGCCGGATCGCAGTAATAGCTGCAGAATTGCGGCGCCTAAGGTTGGTCCTTTTCTTGTGTCGCATACAGTATGCCATTTTTCCTGAACAGTAAATCGTTTCTGTGAGGTCGCTGTAACCCCGTGCACGGCGGCTTGCCAATCCCGGAACGGTGCCTTTGCATTTCCCTGATAGCGTGACGCGTAACTAAGCCCGAAAGTCTTACCTGCTTCCACAGTGCCTTCACCTTCACTTTTCCACATCCCCATTGAATACCGCCGCTGGAAGGTTTCCCATTTGCCGTTGGAGCCGTCATTGTCCATTCCGCACCGACTTCGATACCGAAGACTTCCGGTAAAGGTAAACGCCACCGCCGACGCCATCGCTATCAGCAACGAACACGGTCATACACGCCACGCTTAGCACTTTGAATCGTCTCATAGAACGGTCCTTTTAGTTCGACGGTAAGGACGGTCACAGGCTCCTTGCGAGCGTATCCATCGACATTGGGGATGCGGACCGCGGGCCGAGACGGTAATTCCGAATAACCGAAAGACGCCGTGAAGTATGCCAGGGCATGATAAACCGGCAAGCCAGCCAACGTCCCCGACTTCCTGTCGCCCGATGCGAAAAGTCGCCCATGTAAAAAAAATCGGTTGACCGAGGATCGGGTTCAGTGACTCGCATGATGCGCTGGAAGCCGCGCTCGCGCCGTGCGGCTCCGTCTGGCCGTCGGCTTCCTCAGGTTCGGCTTCGCCTTGGCCTTCGCCTTGGCTCACCCCGCGACCGTGATGCGCCGGCGCCTCTGCTGGATCACCGCGCCGTCTACCGGTGACGCTCGTCGGCATCAGCAGCGGCGCGGGCACGCTCCGCTGATCCGAGCGCAGGACGTGGCGTACATGCCCGTGGACCGGCAACCGCCACGCGTTCTCGACAGTCACGGACTTCGTCGGCGCGCAAAGACTGACGTTGGTGGCGAGCACCGAGACGGGGCCCTCGGGGAGGCGCAGCTCGAAAGAGCTCATCGGAGCGTCGGGCACAGTGTCCCAGTCGCGGGGAGCGATGCCCCTTTCTTCATGTGGGTGAACCCGGTAACGTGCAATCCCGACGCCTTCGCCCTGCAGCACGAACTCAGGTCAGGAACGCCTGGTCGCCGTGAGACGAGGTAGGCGGGACCGGTCAGCGGAACGTTCAACACCGGCGCGACTGTGAGAGCCGTCACCCACGGCCGAACCCTCCGGACAGCCGGCCGTCCGAGTTGAACTGCGTTTCGAGGCACGCTTTCTGCAGCGTAGTCAGCCGCGAGGGCAGCGCCAGGGGGGGTGGCACGTCGACTTTGCGAATCCCGGGCTTCGCCGGGGCTCGGGCAAGCGCGACGATGAGGCTTGCACCGTTGGCTTTGCTGGTGTGCCCCTGGGCGGAGGCGGCGAAATGGTGTTCCTCAAGGGCTTCCTGCAGGCCTCGTCCCAGCTTGAAAGCGCGTGGAGAACGGCGCCACCAGCCCGCCGGTTGAAGCTCAGCGTGCCGCTGATAGCCATCGGTTCACAGGAGTTGGGCTGTACGCGGAAATGTTCGTGGTTGAGCGTCACATCGACGCGACGAACGCGCAGCGGGATTCCTTTGGATCGTCGTAATGGTTCAGAGGTCGCGGTCACGTGACCGTCCGTCGGGTCGATCTGCAGCGAGGAGCGCACGACCACGTTGCCGAGGTCAAACGGACCGGCGATCGCGGGCACGACGTCGCCAGGTTGGTAGGGGCTTTGCCCTTGTATGGGCCGGTCAGGTAGGCCTTGCCAGACGCGAAGAATGGGGTGGGGCCAGGCCCTGCGCCGGCCGTGGACGGTGCCGATCTGCGAGCCCGCTGGGCAGCTTGGGCTGGCCGCCTCTGCCGCTCCAGAGGGGTTGCTCGCCGTCGCGGCCAGCGCAGCATCCGAGCACAACGGCACACCGGCCACCTTGGCCAGCATGCCGGGCGGTAGCGAGACCGAGAGTCCGGAGAGCTCCTGGTCTGTATCAGAGCGCGAGAAGGACAGCACGAACGGCGAGTAGGCACCGGCGTGTGTGCTGGTCGTACCAGCGGTAAAGCTCGGGGAGAAGCCGCTCACGCAGCCCGAGTTAATCGCGAAGGAGGCCGAAGGCGGCACCAACGGCACGGAGTCCGGTGCCGCTGACCATGGCGTCAGGGCCGAGGTCGTGCTGTAGACACCACAGCTCTCAGGCGTCGCGAGTGCGCCGCGCGAGCCGCCCTTGAAGTGGAGTTTTAGATCCGAGAACGGGAACTGAGGGTTGTTCTTAAACACACCGGTGATCTGGCCCGTGCGTTCGTCGGGGAGGATCTCGCCTGGGATCTTGACGACGACGCCGGTCGCGGGGCTCGTCGCACGACCAATGTAGCCGGCAAGCGAGGCGCGAAACGGGTTGTCGTGCGGCGTGGCCAGGTAGAGCGAGCCGCTCAGGAGCGTGCCCGCAAGCAGCGGCGTGGTCGACCGTGCACCGCTGCCGAGCTTCGAGGAGTCGGGGCACGCCGGGCTCGGAGGCGCTCGTGCAGCGCGATCTGCGCGGGCGAGCAGGCGCCGAGGCCGCCGGCGGCGGACGGGTCGACGGTGAGGCCGGGGGAAGCGTCACGACCACCGTCCTCAGCGGGTGGTGAGGTAGCTGCCCGGGTTCTCGCTCTGGGACAGGCTGAGGTGGAAGCTGGGGCCGCGGCTGTCGAGACGGTCGTGTCCGGCTGCGCATCCATCGTCGGGTTGAACTGGAGCAGGTTGCAACCCGTGACCGGCGGAGATTCTTCTCCCTGGGAGA
>CAWCBZ010000006.1:0-54027 GCA_963793935.1 uncultured Solirubrobacteraceae bacterium | reverse complement strand
CTTCGACGGAGGTCCCTCCCGCCAGCGGTCCACTGGCGGGTGTCACGCTGGAGACGCTCGGTGGTTCGACGGCCAGCGCGCTCGCCGGCGCGAACGCGGCGATCGTCAGTGCGCCGACTATCGCAAAGAAAACCAGCTTTGAGACTCGGCGTCGGGAGCTCGCGTTGTGCTGGTGCCCTGGCAAGTTCATCGGCCGTCCCCTTTTCGGTCGCTCCCAAGTGGCTTCCTGCTGATCGCACCGTACGCCCATCTGGAACCGCGGACCACCGTGGGGCGTGAATAACTCGCAAATAGCGGCTGTTTCGCCGCTGCATGCCCGGCATCGGCCCACTCCAGAGGTCCGGGCTCCGAGTCCGCACGTCGGCTTGGGCGTCTCCGAGACGCCAACGCGATACTTGGCGGCATGCGGCACCGAAGCGTCACTCGAGCATTGACCGTCGCAGCGGTAGTCGCGACTGGGTCGCTGGCGGGGTGCGGAATGACCGGCGAACACCTCTCGTATGAGCAGCGCATCCAGCGGCTCGAAGCCATCGAAGACCGCTGCGGAAACGAACTGACCGACGCCCGTTACGCGAGCTGCATGAAGCGAACGGAAGGCACGCGCAGGAACTACCTGCAGCACTTGTGCCCCCACCCCGGCGGGTACACGTTCCGTGGCGAGCGTGAGCCGTGCCCCGCACCGCAGTAAGGCAGGTTGCACAGGATTGCGCAACTCCGTTGACGATTGTGCGGATCTCTA
The DNA here is from genome assembly GCA_963793935.1 of uncultured Solirubrobacteraceae bacterium. GTDB lineage: Bacteria > Actinomycetota > Thermoleophilia > Solirubrobacterales > Solirubrobacteraceae > Palsa-744. Next base: position 53,288 of record CAWCBZ010000006.1, on the reverse strand, counting down.
TAGACTCGGCGCGCGGAAGGGTCCCGCATATCTGAAGGGCCGAGACAGCGACAATGCCGTAGGACGGCAAGATGCCAAGGGGGCAAACATGAGGCAGCACGGTCGGAGAAGGGTCGCTACGGGCTTGTTGGTGTCGATGCTCGCGTTGACCTCACTGGTCTTCACGTCGGCGAGCTCGGCGGCCACGAATCCCTACGAACCGGAAGAATGCCAATCGGTCGTGGGCTCGGCCCGCGTGCGCACGCACCAGGAAGGTGAAACGGTGGCGGAGAGGGTCAAAAATAAGCTCTTCACGAATTTCGCCGCCAAACAGAAACTGGTCTTCGTGTGGGAACACAGCGAAAACAGGTTCGTGCTGACCAAATTGACCAGCGCGACGTGTGTAACGAGTCCGCTTGACAAGTTCACGGGCACGGGCGTAGGGACGTTGAACGGCGAAGAAGGCTACACCGCAAAATTCTCCCTCTCGCTTACCTCAAAACACGCATTCAGCGCTCGCCTCACGTTGAAGGTGAAAGGTGAACCTTCGATCAGAGTGACGCTGAACGCTTCGAAAGTCACGAGCGAGATCTTTTCCTAGCAGCGACAGCCGGCGTCCGTGAACACGGGCGCCGGCGAGCTGTGTAGGGAGGTTCACATCCACATCCCGCCGCGATGGCTATGTGCGCGGCTGATTCTCGTGGCAGCCGCAGCATCTTGTGCGCTCGCGACGAGCGCCGGTGCGGCGTCTGCGAGCTTAGAACCGATTCTCCCGGTGACCAGCCCCGTCTGGATTCAGCCGCCGCCGGTCCTCGCGCTTGCGTCCGCTACCGGCGTGGAAGGTCCCCCGCGACCGCTGGGCCGCGCGCCGGCGTTCGGACACCGCCCGCGGCCGACCGCGAGCAGCTGGTTGCGCGCGCAGAACACCGCGCTGCTGTCCGGTCCGTTTCCCTCGAATGGACTCGTGCGCGGAATCTCCGACGGAATCCTGCTGAGCAACGACGCCACGATCCGATCGTTCGCCGTGAGCCGCGCGCGTGCGGCAGGCGCGAGCGTTTTTCGAATACCTGTGGATTGGCGGTCGCGCGCGAGCTCGGGCGCCTCCGGCGACTTGGCCGGCCAGACCTATCATCTGGGGACGGTCGATGCAGCTGTCCGCGAAGCCGTGGACGCTGGGCTTCAACCGCTTCTTGTCGTATCTCGCGCTCCGGCCTTCGCCGAAGCACAGCCTCGCTGGCCGTACGCCTATCCAGGCAGCTGGTCGCCCAACCCACTCGCGTTCAAGGAATTCGCAGAACTGCTGGCGCGCCGCTACAGCGGCGCCTTCCCCGATCCACTCGCGCCGGGTCGGACGCTTCCGCAGGTGAAGCTGTTCCAGGCCTGGAACGAGCCCAATCTCAGTCGCTACCTCGCTCCACAATGGATCGGAGTCAATGGCCACTGGAGCGCGTTCTCACCGGCGATCTATCGGCAGCTGCTCAACGCCTTCTACGCGGGAGTCAAGTCTGTCGACCCGAGCGACGTCGTCGTTGCGGCGGGCGTTGCTCCCAGCGGCGATCGAGCCGGCGTCGGACGCGTCGCTCCGCTGTTGTTCCTCAGTGAGTTGTTCTGCCTGGACGGCCACGGGCGGCGCGTTCTCGGCTGCGGTGAACCGGCACACTTCGATGTGCTGGCATATCACCCGCTGTCGTTCAGGAGTCCAGACACGCCCGCCGCCTCCGCGCAGGATGTCTCGATCGCCGACGCCGCCAAGATCACGACGCTGCTCAGACGCGCCGAACGCATGCACACCGTGCTGCCGGCGGCCGCGAAGCCGGTGTGGGTCACGGAGCTGGACTGGGAAAGCGAGCCCCAAGCTCGGCGCGGGGTGCCGCCCCGTCTGCAAGGCGGCTGGATCTCGCGCGCGCTTCACCGGCTTTGGGTCGCGCACGTTCAGCTCGTCGACTGGCACTTCCTCGTCGATCCATATCCCGCGCTGAGCCTCGCACTGCCCAACGGCGGCAGCGTGCAGGTCAGCCGACCCGCCGGCCTGTACAGCTCGAGCTCTGCCGGCATCCTCGCCTCTACGCCGAAGCCGTTCCTGACGGGCTTCCAGCTTCCCTTCGACCCGCTACGAATCGACCATAGACGCGTGCGTGTGTGGGCCCTGCTGGGTGCGCCGGGGCAATCGGCCACGCTCGAACGTCTGCGCCGCGGTGCATGGAAGCCGATCGCGTTGCTGCGTGGCGATCGATGGGGGGTGATCAACAATGCCGTGGCGATAAGGGGCGCCGCGCGCCTGCGACTGCGCAGCGGCACGCTGGAGCGGGTCGCGCAGGTTGGGCGCGCGAGGGGTATCTGACCCGCAGACGGAGCTTCTACAGTCCTCTGCGGTGGCCACGCGTCACAAAACAACCCCCGGACGAGAGGATTGAGCATGGACATCGGAATCGGCTTGCCAAACGCCGTTCGCGGAGTCGACAAGGCGGGCATCGTCGACTGGGCACAGCGCGCAGAGCGGGCCGGCTTCTCCTCTCTGGGGACCATCGACAGGATCGCCTACCCGAGCTACGAGTCGCTGATCGCGCTCGCCGCCGCCGCCGCCGTGACCGAGCGCATCCGACTCGTCACCGACATCCTGCTGGCGCCGGTGCGCACGAACACCGCCCTGCTTGCCAAGCAGGCCGCGACGATCGACAGCCTCTCGGGCGGTCGGCTGGTGCTCGGTCTGGCCGTTGGCGGCAGGCCCGACGACTACGCGGTATCCGACGCTGACTTCTCCAAACGCGGCCGCTTCTTCGACGAGCAGTTGGCTGAGCTCGCGGCGCTCTGGTCCGGCGACAAGGTCGGGCCTGCGCCGGCCAACGGACGGCGCCCGTCCGTGCTCATCGGCGGCGCCTCCGACGTGGCCTTCCGTCGCGCGGCCGAGCACGCCGATGGGTGGACGGGCGGTGGCGGCACGCCGGACGAATTCGCCGAATCGGTCAAGTCGCTGCAGGGCGCGTGGAGCGCAGTCGGCCGTGACGGTAAGCCGCGCACGATGGCGCTGTTCTACTTCGCGCTCGGCGACGACGCCGAGCGTGTCGCCCGCGAGAGCCTCGGCGACTACTACGCCTTTCTCGGCGAGCACGTAGAGCAGGTCGTGCAGTCGGCGGCCAAGGACGAGCAGACGCTCAAGGCCTACCTGTCGGCCTTCGAGCAGGCCGGCGCCGACGAGGTGATCTGCTTCCCCGCTTCGCACGACCCCGACCAGGTCGAGCTGCTGGCTCGCGCGGTGGGTCTTCAGAGCTGAGCGCGGGGCTCGTCGAGCACGCGGCGCAGCTTGCCGGCGAGCCCCTCGAACAGCGGATACACGCCCGCTCCGTGCGCCTCGTGCAGCGCGGGCCTCCAGATCTCCCAGCGTTCGATCAGCGTGCGACCGAGCAGCAGCTTGATCAGCTCCAGGTCAAAGGCCCCCTGGCTCTCGAGCGCGGCCAGCTGCTCGAAGAAGTCGAGTTCGCGGTAGAGCACGTAAGCCTCCGGCGCGTCGGCCGCCACGTAGGCGACGAACGCGTCGCGCAGCCCGTCGGCGGATCTGAAGCTGGCGAACAGCCGGCGCGCCTGCACCAACGACTCTTCGTTCCAGCGGCGAAAGAACTCGGCAGCCATCTGCGCCTCACGGCTCTTGCGCGCCTCGCGCACCTGCTGCGCAGCGAAGACCGCGGCGCCGAACGCGCCCAACAGCCCGAGCGCCAGAAACGACGTGGCGATCGCCGTGACCTCAGCCCAATCTACCCCTGCAACCAGCAAGTCTCGCCCCGATCGTTCGGTGATGACCCTGGTGCTGCAGTCCTTAGGTTAGATCCGAGCTCTGCCGCCTGGCGGCGACGGCGGGCTCAGCTCTGGACCAAGGTCTAGGACTCCGAGTCGGCGGGTTGCTGCACACTGCGCCTTCGACAATCGAACTGAAAAAGGCAAACTCGCCGTGAGGCGGGGTCGCAAAGTCAGGGGTCTCGTCGAGACTGCTCGGCTGCCAGTGGATGCCACGGAGGGCAATCGTGTTTGCATTTTCATCCCACCGCGCCCGCCAGGACGGCCGAGGCGCCGCCAAGGCGCGCCGCGGCCCACTGGCGCGGCTTCGCGCAGACGACAGCGGTTTCACGCTGATCGAGCTGCTGGTCGTCGTGCTGATCATCGGCATCCTCGCGGCGATCGCGATCCCGTCGTTTCTCAGCGACAAGGGACAGGCGACCGACGCACAGGCCAAGGAGCTCGCACGCACGGCGCAGACCACCGCCGAGACGATCGCGACCGACAACAACGGCAGCTACCAGAGCGTGACAACCGCCGAATTGCATGCCGTCGATCCGACCATCCTGATCACGGCGAGCAGCAACGAAGCGTATGTCAGCTCCGCCAACGGCGGCGCCGCGGAATACTCGGTGACCGCGACGGCGACCAACGGTGACGAACTGACGGTCAGCCGCAACGCCTCGGGCGAAGTGACGCGAGATTGCGCCAGCCCGATTGAAAAAACAGGCTGCTCGGGAGGGGCCAGCGGCAGTTGGTAGCGCCAGCGGCGGCCAGCGCCCTAGCGACGGCGCAGCCGTGGCGGCGAGTAGGCGGTACTGCATTCGTAGCCGTAGCGTGAGTATTCGCGCTCACTGCTGCGAGCGCAGTACTCGCCGCCATGCAGGCACTTGTGGGCGCCTTTGATCGTGGCGGACTTGTAGCCGGCCGAGCACGCGGCGCGTGCGATCGGCGTCGCCGCAGCAGTCGCGGCCGGAGCGACGCCGACTGCAAGCACTGCACTCGTCATGAGGACAACGATGAGCGACATCGGAGTCGGCCGTCTCTTCTCGCGTTGGCTGGTCATCAGCGGAGTGCCGGGCGCGCTTTGGCCTTGTCCCTCTGGCGCCTCAGAGCGCCAGCGCGCGCGCCGTGATCGTCGCGCCGTCGACGCCGCGCGGCAGGTCGCCGAAGGCGAGCCCGCGCTCGCCCAGGCGCGCGGCGCAGAAGCCGTCGCCGACGGCCGACGGTGCGTTGCGCAGCAGCAGGCTTGCCTGCAGCGCCAGCGCCATGTCCTCGACCACACGGCGTGCGCTCCACTGCGCCTGCGCGGGATCGGCCGCCAGCGCAGCGAGCCCCTCGCGCACGCGCGTCATGTGCGCGTCGAAGCGCGCGTCGGCGCCCGCGGCCAGCTCGCACTCGGTCAGGAACGCCTCGGCCGCATCCGGTTCGCGCGCCAGCGCGCGCAGCACGTCCAGCGCGATCACGTTGCCCGAGCCCTCCCACACCGTGCCGATCTGGATGTCGCGGTAGAACTGCGCCATCGGCGCCTCCTCGACATAGCCGTTGCCGCCGAGGCACTCCAGCGCCTCCGCCGCGAGCGGAGCGCCGCGCTTGCACACCCAGTACTTGATCACGGCCAGCGCGAGGCGCCGAAACGCGGCCTCGCCAGGATCGTCGGAGTCAAAGGCGCGGGCGATGCGCAGCGAGGCGGCCGTGGCGGCCTCGGACTCGAGCGCCAGGTCGGCGAGCACGTTGACCATCGCCGGCTGCTCGGACAAGGGCGCGCCGAAAGCGCGGCGGTGCCGCGCGTGCCAGGTGGCCTCGGCGACGACGCGGCGCATCATGCCGGTGACCCCCAGCAGTGTGTCCAGGCGGGTCCAGATCAGCTGCTCGACCATCACCGCCGTGCCACGTCCCTCTTCGCCGAGCAGCTGTGCGGGCAGGTGGTCGTACTCGACCTCCGACGATGCCAGGCAGCGTCCGCCCAGCTTGTCCTTCAGCCGCTGGATGCGAAAGCCGGGGTGGGGACGCTGGGCCACGAAGCAGCTGATGCCGGCGTCGGTCTGCGCGAGCGTGAAGAACACGTCGAACACCGGGTGCGTGCAGAACCACTTGTGGCCGGTCAGCTCGAACCAGCCGTCGCCGATCGGCTCGGCGACGGTGCTGTTGGCGCGCAGGTCCGAGCCGCCCTGCTTCTCGGTCATCACCATGCCGGCCTGCGCAAAGGAGTCGTAGTCGGGCAGCGTCAGCCGCCGCTCCCACCGCTCGGCCAGCGCGGCGTCCTGGCGCATCGTCGGCACGGCGGCGTAGTTGATCGACATCGGACAGCACGGCCCGGTGTCGAGCTGGTTGAACAGGTGAAACAGCCCTGCGCGCACGACGTGCGCGCCCGCGCGCGGCTCGCGCCACGGCAGCGAGTTGATCTCACGCTCGACGCCCAAGCGAAGCATCCAGTGCATCGACGGGTCGTAGTCGATCGCGTCGATGCGGTTGCCGTAGCGATCGTGCGTCTTCAGCACGGGAATGTTGCGCTGCGCACGTCGCGCATGGTCGAGCGCCTCGGCCGAGGCCACCACGGCGCCGAAGTCGCGCACGCGGTCAAGCCCCCACTTTCCGCCCTCGCGAACCAGCGCCTCGGCCAGCGCAGGATCGGCGTCGAAGGCGTTGTGACCGACGAGCGGCGGCGGCTGGTTGATGATCTCGTGCGTGGCCGCGGGCTTGCTGGCGCTCGTCGTCGACATCATCGGCTCCCTCGATCGGTTGTCGTCGCCGACCATACTGCGCGACCTGTTGCAGATCAACAAGACGCGCCGCCCCGTTCCGGCGGCCGTCGCATGGGCGGCGGCGTGCGAGCGCGGGCGCGTGCATGGCGCGTCTGAGAGAGTGCATGCGATGGCGCGTTTTCCACTGCAGGACAAGGTGGCGTTGGTGACCGGCGCCGAGCGGGGCATCGGCTTCGCGACGGCGCGCGCGCTGATCGCACGCGGCGCCTCGGTCGCGATCGTCGATCTCGACGCCGCCGCGAGCGAGCGCGCCGCCGCGCAGTTGCACGACTCGCGTGCGATCGGGCTGGCCGGCGACGTCACCGAGCGCGGCGACATGCAACGCGCCGTGGCCACCACCGTGCAGCGATTCGGCGGACTCGACGTGGTCGTCGCCAACGCCGGCATAGCGCCGCGCGTGGCGACCTTCCGTGCGATGTCGCAGGAGGGCTTCGAGCGCGTGCTCGACGTCAACCTGTGGGGCGTCTGTCGCACCGTCGACGCCGCGCTCGGGGAGATCGTCCGCCGACAGGGGCACGTCGTCGTGATCTCCTCGATCTACGCGTTCAGCAACGGCGTCGGCGCGACGCCCTATGCGATGAGCAAGGCGGCGGTCGAGCAGTTCGGCCGCGCGCTGCGCGTCGAGCTCAGCGCCCACGGCGCGAGCGCGACGGTCGCCTACTTCGGCTTCATCGAGACCGAGATGGTTCACCAGGCGATCGACGCCGACCCGCTGGCCGCCGGGCTGTTCGAGGTGCTGCCCAAGCCGCTGCGCAAGCGCCTGCCCGCGGCGGCGGCCGGCGAGGCGATCGTACGGGGCATCGAGCGACGCAGCGCGCGCGTGTTCGCGCCGCGGCGTTGGGCGGCGATGTCGCTGCTGCGCGGCCTGCTCAACCCGCTGTCGGATGCGCAACTGGAGCGTGAAGAGCGCGCACAGGAGCTCGTGCGGCGAATGGATTCGCGCCTCGGCCCGGACCGACCAGGCGACGCCTGAGCACTGGGCGCGACGGGGAAGCGCAGCCCGCGCCGCGCTGAGGCGCCGCGCGGCCCGCGCCCGGGGCGCGATCCGGCGCTGACCGTATCGTGCGCGCATGGCTCGGACGAGGCTCTACAGGGACGGCGAGCTGGCGCTCGAGAACTTCCCCGTCAGCGAGATCTCCGACCACATCGCCGAAGCCAACGCGTTCGTGTGGCTGGATTACTGCGAGCCGACGAGCGAGGACCTGCAGACGATCAGCGAAGAGCTGAGCCTGCACCCGCTGGCCGTCGAGGATGCAGTGAACGAGCACCAGCGCCCCAAGCTCGACCGCTATGACTCGCACCTGTTCGTAAACGCGTACACGCTCGCGCTGGACACCGCGTCCGGAGAGCTCGACACGAGCGAGATCGGCGTGTTCATCACGCGCAACGCGTTCGTCACCGTGCGCAAGACCGAGGGCGTGGACATCGAGGCGGTCGTCGCCCGCTGGGACGAATCCGCGGAGCTTGCCGTGCACGGCGTGTCGTTCCTGTTGTGGGGACTGCTGGACTACGTCGTCGACGGGCACTTCGAAGCGGTGCAGTCGCTGGACACGGAGATCGAGGCGCTCGAGGACCTGCTGTTCGACGAACGGCCGCGCGAAGCGGAGGTGCAACGGCGCTCGTTCGAGCTGCGCAAGAGCCTCGTGCTGCTGCGCCGCCTGGTGACGCCGATGCGCGAGGTCGTCAACTCGCTGATGCGCCGCGATCTGCACGTCATCGATCAGGCGATGGCGCCGTATTACCAGGACGTCTATGACCACGTGCTGCGCGCGACCGACTGGACGGAATCGCTGCGCGATCTGGTCACGACGATCCTCGAGACCAACATCGCGATTCAGGGCAACCGCATGAACCTGGTGATGAAGAAGGTGACCAGCTGGGCGGCGATCATCGCCGTGCCGACGGCGATCACGGGCTTCTACGGACAGAACGTGCCCTACCCGGGCTTCGCCAAGCACTGGGGGTTCTGGTTCTCCTCGGTGCTGATCGTGGCGATCTCCGCCGGCCTGTACTCGGCCTTCCGTCGCTGGGACTGGATCTAGCCGCCGACCCCAGGGCCGCGCTTCGCGGCGCCCGCGGCATCGGCGACAATGCCGGCCTTATGCCGGAGCCGATTCCGCTGGGCGTCGAGGACCGCGCGATCCTCGAGCTGGAGTGCCAAACGATCGCCGGGCACACCTGCAAGGTCGTGCGGCTGGGCGCCCGCGAGGCGCGGCCGATGGACGTCGAGCGTCTGCGCGGGCGCGTCGCTGAGCGGATCGAGCTCGCGCCCGCCCTGACGCGCCGGCTGGGCGGCAGCGCACAGGCGCCCGCGTGGGTGCCCGACGAGCGCTTTGACCTCAGCGAGCACATCGTCGCGGCGCCGGTCGACGGAGCGCTCGATCGCGCGCAGCTGCTCGCGCTTGTCGCGCGGCTGTTCGAGCAGCGCCTCGATCGCTCGCGACCGCTGTGGCGCATCGACACGGTCGCGCTGGCCGACGGTGGCAGCGCGCTGATCTGGCGCATCCACCACGCGCTCGCCGACGGAACGGCGTCGGTGCGCTACGCGCGTGCGCTGCTGTGGGACGACGGCGCCGAGGCGAACATGACAGCGGCGCAGGCGCACGCCGCGCACGCCGTCGACGAGGCGCGTCGGCGGGCGCATCTGGCGGGCTTTCTGCATCGCGAGTACGCACGCGGCGAGTGCCGCTCGCCGTTTGACGGGCACATCGGCACGCGCCGCGAGGTCGCCTTCGCGACGGTCGCGCTGCCGGCGCTGCACGACGCCGCAAGGACGCTTGACAAAGCGACCGTCAACGACGCCGTCCTGGCGATCGTCGCCGGCGCCGTCGGGCGCTGGGTGCGCGAGCGTCATGGAGATCTCGGCTCGATTCGCGTGCGCGTGCCGGTCAGCCTGCACCACGAGGGCGACGCGGTTGCAAACCACGATTCGTTCTTCTCGGTTGCGCTGCCGCTGAACGAGCCGGACCCGGTCGCGCGCCTGCGCGCAGCGCACGTCGCCACCGACGAGCGCAAGCTCGACCACGACGCGCAGTACCGCGAGCACCTGCTGCACGAGCTGGCCGGCGTGCCGACGCTCGAGCACCTGCTCACGCGCATGGAGCAGAACCCGCGTCGCTTCGCGCTCAGCGTGTCCAACGTCCCCGGCCCGCGCGACCCGGTGAGCGTGCTCGGCGAGCCGGTCGTGCAATTGCACTCGCTCGCGGAGATCGGCGAACGCCACGCGCTGCGCATCTCCGCAACCTCGCTTGCAGGGCAGCTCTGTTTCGGCCTGTGCAGCGACCCGCATCTGGTCGACGAGCTGCAGCTGATGGCCGACGGCATCGAGGCCGAGGCCGACGCGCTGCTGCAGGCGGCGGCGAGCGCCGCCCGGCCGGGCCTGTAGACAGGGGCGACGCGCAGTACCGTCAGGCGGTGCCCGCGCCCGCCTCGCCTCCTGGAGATCCGGCGCCGGCCGCGGAGCCGCCCAAGTCGCCGCAGGGCTCCACGCCCGAGCATGCGCCGCCGGAGTCCGCGGCTCGCCGCCGCGCGGTGGCCAAGACGAGCATGGCCGCGCTCACGCTCGGCGCTCTCGGCGTCGTCTTCGGCGACATCGGCACCAGCCCGCTGTATGCGCTGCAGACGGTCTTCACGGCCGATCACCACGCCGTCCACGCGACGGCCGGTGACGTCTACGGCGTGATCTCGCTGGTGTTCTGGTCGATCACGATGATCGTCTCGGTCAAGTACGTGACGTTCATCATGCGCGCCGACAACGGCGGCGAGGGCGGCATCATGGCGCTCACCGCGCTCGTGCAGCGCGCGCGCATCACGCGGCGCGATGGCCAAGCTGATGCTCGTCACGCTGGGCATCCTCGGCGCGTCGCTGTTCTACGGCGACGGCGTGATCACGCCCGCGATCTCCGTGCTCTCGGCGGTCGAAGGCGTCAAGGTCGCGGCGCCCAGCCTGCATTCGATGGTGCTGCCGATCACCGTCGCCGTGCTGGCCGCGCTGTTTGCGATCCAGCGCTTCGGCACGAAGCTCGTGGGCAACCTGTTCGGTCCGGTGATGGCGGTGTGGTTCGCCGTGCTCGGCCTGACGGGCATCGTCGAGGTCGCGCAGCATCCCGCAGTGCTGCGGGCGCTGTCGCCGAGCTACGGCGCCAAATTCATGTTCGCGCACGGGCACGTGGCGTTCATCGCGCTGGGCTCGGTCGTGCTCGCGGTCACCGGCGCCGAGGCGCTGTATGCCGACATGGGGCATTTCGGGCGCGCGCCGATTCGCCGGGCCTGGTTTCTGCTGGTCTTCCCGGCGCTGACGCTGGAGTATCTGGCGCAGGGCTCGGAGATCCTGCGCTCGCCGAAGTCCGTCTCCAACCCGTTCTTCTTGCTGATGCCCTCGTGGGCTCAGATACCGATGGTGCTGCTGGCCACGGTGGCCACCGTGATCGCCTCGCAGGCGGTCATCTCGGGCGCCTTCAGCGTGTCCCACCAGGCGGTTCAGCTTGGCTTTCTGCCGCGGCTGACGATTCGCCACACCTCACGGCGCGAGGTGGGCCAGATCTACGCGCCGGCGATCAACGCGGGGCTGTTCGTCGCGGTGCTGGCGATCGTCGTCGGCTTCGGCTCGTCGGCCGCGCTGGCCTCCGCCTACGGCGTGGCCGTGACGGGCACGTTCATCATCAACACGATTCTGTTCTTGGCGGTCGCGCGCCTGCTGTGGCATCAGCCGCGGTGGCGCATCGCGCTCGGCGCCGCGGTCTTTCTGACGATCGAGCTGACGTTCTTCGCGGCCAACCTGACGAAGATCGTGCACGGCGGCTGGCTGCCGCTGGCGATCGCCGCGGCCGTCTTCGTCGTGCTGATGACCTGGCGCCGCGGCCGTCTGATCGTCAGCGCGAATCGCGTGCGCGAGGAGGGGCCGCTGCAGGACTTCATCGACGAGCTCGACGCGCGCCGCGCGAGCCTCGTGCGCGTGCCGGGCACTGCCGTCTACCTGAACGCCCACTCACAGACGACGCCGCTGGCGCTGCGCGCGAACGTCGAGCACAACCACGTGCTGCACGAGCGCGTGATCATCGTCTCGATCGAGACCGAGCGCGTGCCGCACGTCTACCACGAGGATCGACTCGCCTGCGACGAGCTCGGCCACGCCGCAGACGGCATCAGCGGGCTGTCCGTTCGCTTCGGCTTCCAAGACGCGCACAACGTGCCCGCGATGCTCCGACTGGCCGTCCGCCAGGAACTGCTGGAGCGGTCGCTGGACTTCGAGCGGATCTCCTATTTCCTCTCGCAGATCACGATCGTGCCGACCGACTCGCACGACATGCGCCCGTGGCCCAAGCGCCTGTTTCTCGCGCTCGCTCGCAACGCCGCCAACCCGGTCGTGTTCTTCCGTCTGCCCGACGATCGCACCGTCTCGATCGGCGAGCGCGTTGGGCTGTGAGCGGCCGCCGCTCATGCATCGGCAGGACTTCGCCGATCTAGGCTGAACAGCCCGTCCTAACAGGTCAAGTTCAAGGGGGAGCCGAACGTGGATCGCAACAAACTCGTACTCACGGCGATGATCTTCGCGGTCGCGATGCTGTTCATCGACCAGACGATCGTCGCGCTGGCGATTCCCAACCTCCAGCACGACCTGCACCTCTCTTCGACCGGCTCGCAATGGATCGTCAACGGGTATCTGCTGTCGCTGTCGGCGCTGTTCGCGCTCGGCGGCAAGATCGCCGACGTGTTCGGTCCGCGGCGCTCGGTGATCATCGGCGTGATCTCCTTCGCCACGTGCTCGGCGCTGTGTGGAGCGACGCCCACAGGGTCGATCGGCGAGACCTGGATGATCGTCTTCCGCGTGCTGCAGGGAGCGAGCGCCGCGCTGCTGTTCCCGGCGGCCCTGGCGATCGTCGTGGCGACCTACGAGGTCTCAGAGCGTGGCAAGGCGCTCGCGGTGTTCTTCTCGATCACCGGCGCGCTGACGGCCGTTGGGCCAATCGCCGGCGGCTATCTGACGGAGTGGACCTGGCGCGCGATCTTCTGGGTGAACGTGCCCGTCGCGATCATCGCGATCGTGCTGACCGTGATCTCCAAGCCGAGCGAGGAACGCAGCCGGTCGCGCATCGACCTGCGCGGGGCCGCGCTCGTCGGCGCCGGCATGGGCGTGGCCGTGCTCGGCCTGCAACAGGCCAGCGTGTGGGGCTGGGACAGTCCCGCGACCTGGCTGTGTCTGATCGTCGGGCTGGCTCTGCTCGGCGTGTTCGCGCGCTTTGAGCTGGGCGCGAAAGACCCGCTCGTGCCGATGCGGCTGTTCGCCGACCGTGGCTTCGCCGTCGACAACGTCGTGCTGTTCCTGCTGTCGATCTGCTTCGTGCCGCTGTTCTTCTTCATCAGCCTCTACTCGCAGATCGCGCTCGGTGAAAGCGCCTCGGACGCCGGGCTGGTGATACTCGTGTTCTTCCTCGGGTTCACCGTCGGCGCGCGGCGCGGAGGGGCCATCCTCGACAGCAAAGGCGCCCGCCCGACGGTCGTGCCGGGCTGTGCGATCGCCGCCGTCGGCTTCTACCTGTGGGCATCGGAACTGGACAACCTGTCCTTCAACGAACAGTGGTACTTCCTGGCGCTCGCCGGCCTCGGCGTCGGCATGGTGCTCGGGCCCGTCAGCACCGACGCGCTCAACCGCGCCGCCCGCGCGACGTACGGCTCGGTGACCGGCCTGACGCAGACCGTGCGCAACTTCGGCGGCAGCCTCGGCCTGGCCGTGCTCGGCTCGATCCTGATCACCGAAAACGTCTCGCGCGTGGAGAGGACGCTCGGCAAGGTCCACGTTCCTAAAGCTCAAGCGGACGGCGTCGCGCACGCGATCTCGGGCGCGGCGCGAGGCTCCGGCGGCTCGGGCGCCCCTGGCGGCCGGGGCGGGCATGCCGTGACGCACCAGATCCAGCTCGACTTCGCGCACTCCACGCAGACGGTCGTCTACGGAATGGCCGGCGCGATGGCCCTGGCCTTCGTCGTCGCGCTTCGCGCGATGCCGGGCGGCCGCGCCCAGCAGGTCGAAGACGCGACGCAGACGGCGGACGGCGCCGCACCCACGGCTGACGAGTCCGCGCCGACGGCGGACGACGCCGCTTCCGCGCCGCAGCCGGTCGCTCCGTCGGCCGGCACAGCCCCCGCGTAGACGCGTCGAGGAGGCCTAGGCCCGGACGACGTCGGGCGCGGTCGGCTCGATGGCGGTCTCACCCTGCTTGGCGGCCGCCGGCACCGGCTCGGCGGCCGTCTTCGGCACCAGCAGGCCCGCGACGAAGCAGACCACGAGAAAGCCGGTCGCCATCACGAACGACTCGGTGAAACCGGTGACGGCAGGATGCCCGTGGGCCGTGTGCGCCGCGATGAACGTCGCCGAGAGCTGTCCGCCGAGCGCGCCGCCGAGCGTGCGCATGACCGTGTTCATGCCGGTCGCCACGCCCGTCTGCGTGCTCGAGACGGACTGGATGATCAGGTTGCCGAGCGCCGCGAACGCGAGCCCGATGCCGACTCCGAGCAGGCCCGCGGCGAGCAGGAACTCGATCGGGTGGCTGTGATCGACGGACAGCAGAGCGAACGACGCCGTGGTGAAGGCGGTGCCCGAGAGCAGCGCGGCACGCGAGCCGAAGCGGGCGGATATGCGCCCGGCGTACACGCCGAGGATCGTCATGCCGATCGTCGAGGGCAGCAGGTACAGGCCGGAGACGACGACCGAGGCGCCAAAGCCGAATCCGGTGCTCTTCGGCAGCTGCGCGAACTGCGGGAAGATGATGAACGACGCGTACATTCCGGCGCCCAGCAGGAAGGCCGCGAGGTTGGTCGTCCACACTCCGCGAATGCGCATCATCGTCATGTCGATCAGCGGGTTGGCGCTGCGGATCTCCACCGCGATCCAGATGGCAGTGAACACGAGCCCGATGGCGATCAGGCCGAGCGCCTTGGCCGAGCCCCAGCCCCACGTCGTCGTCTCGGAGATCGCCAGCAGCACGACCGAGATGCCGATGGTCATCAGCGCGGCGGCCGCCCAGTTGATCCTCCCGGGCACGCGCACCGGCGACTCGGGGATGTACCTCCAGGTCGCCACCGCGGCGAGGACTGTCGCGAGGAGTGGAAACCAGAACAGCCAGTGGTAGTTGAGGTGCTCGACGATCAGGCCGGCGGAGACGATGCCGACGCCGGCGCCGACGCCGAGAATCGAGGACAGCAGGCCGATGCTGCCGGCGACCTTCTCACGCGGGAACTCGTCGCGCACGATGCCGAAGGCGAGCGGGAAGATGCCGCCGGCCGCGCCCTGGATGAAGCGCGCGACGATGATCACGCCGAGCGAGCTGGACACGGCCGCCAGCAGCGTTCCCAAGGCGAGGATCACGAGCGTGATCAGCAGCAGGCGCTCCTTGCCGTACATGTCGCCCAGGCGCCCGAGGATCGCCGTGCCGACCGACGCCGACAGCAGGTAGGCGGTGAGCAGCCAGGTGATGCCGGTCTCGGAGGTGTGCAGCGCGTGCTGCATCGTCGGCAGCGCTGGCACGACCGACGAGCTGAGCATCGCGTAGGCGACGCCGGCGAGCGACAGCACGGCGAGGATCAGCGTCGGATGCGTGCGCTCGGCACTTGCCGCGCCGGCGCCGTTGGGGCTGCTCGTTGTCATCGCGAGGGCTCGTCGGGTTGGGGTTTGCGCGTCTCCGCAGGGCCCGATTTGCGTGGCCGTGGAGTAGCGCACTACAGTAGCGGAATGAGCATTCCGCTCCGGCTCGCGCCGAACGCCTCCGAGGGTGACTGGTCGACTCTGCCGGCCGCCGACAAGCGAGCGCGTCTGTTGCGCGCCGCCGGAGAGGTGTTCGCGCGTGACGGCCTGGACGCGCCGATGCCCGCCGTGGCCGCCGCCGCAGGCGCGGGCGTCGGCAGCGTCTACCGCCAGTTCCCCTCCAAGCGCGACCTGCTCGCGGCGCTGGTCGTCGAGCGTCTGCAGGACACCGAGCGGGGGGCCGAGGTCGCGCTGTGCGGCGGCGAGGATCGCTGGAGCGCGCTGACCGGCCTGCTGTGGACGATCGCCGAGCGTCAGGCCGCCGACGACGTGCTCGGCGAGGCGATGGCGACGGTGTCAGAGCACCCGGCCGTGGTCGAGGCGCTGGAGTCGACGGTGCTCTCGCTGGAGCGCCTGATCGCGACGGTGCGTGCGCAGGGCGCGCTGCGCGCGGACGCCACGACGCTCGATCTGAGGCTGCTGTTCGCGGCCACGCGCGCCGCCGGCCAGCTGGAAGCGGGCGCGTGGCGGCGCATGCTCGAGCTCGGCATCGACGCCCTGCGCGCCCCGACCTGGCGCTCCGCAGCGGCCGCCGATTCGTCCAGCGACGCATAGACCTCATCCACGCCGGGTAGCTTGTTCACCATGTCGGCAGGACGCCTGACCTTTCGCCTCGTGTTGAGTGCCGTCGCCGGCGCAATGGCGCTGTCATCGATCGCCTGCGGCGGCGGCGGATCGAGCTCGAGTGACGCGAGCGCGTCGTATCTGGCTGCCGTGACTCGCGCGGCCTACGCGACCGACCAGGTTCCCGGCTACAAGTTCTCACTCACCGCGAGCACGCAGTTCGCCGGCAAGAGCGCCGAAGTGACGGGCAGCGGCACGATCAACGAACGCGGCTCAGAAGGCGCGGCGCGTGTGCAAGCCGACGGCAAGACGATCGAAGAGGTGATCGCCAAGCCCTACTTCTACATCAGCGTGCCGACCGGCAGCGGTATGAGCTTGACGCACGGCAAGCCGTGGGTGCGAGCAGATCTGAGCACGCTGACGCAGTCGGTCGGCAGCAGCTCGGTGGGGGCCGGCTCGTCGAACCCGAGTGAAGTGCTCAGCTATCTCAGGGCAGCCGGCGCCGTCACGCGCGTCGGCGAAGAGCAGGTGCGCGGGGTGGCCTCGACGCACTACCACGCGCTGATCGAGCTGGCTCGCCTGGCCTCGGCCGTCCCCGCTGGCCAGCAAGCGGCGGCGCGCAAGGCCGGCAAGCTGCTCGAACGGCTGACCGGCGCGAAGGCGCTGCCGATGGACGTGTGGATCGGCGCCGGGCGAGTCGACCGGATTGACCTCGCTTACACAGTGTGCACGCCAGAAGGTCGCCTGCAGCTGACGCTCAGCATCGACCTCTACGACTACGGCCGCCAGCCCGTCGTGAGTCCGCCGCCCGCGTCACAGGTGACCGACATTGGCGCCAAGCTTGAGTCACAGGTCGCCAAGGCGCTCGCGCAGGCGGGCTGTCACTGAGCGTCGCTCGCGGCGTGCCGCAGCGCCGTGTGTCGCGCCCAGCAGCGCCGGCTCAGGCTATGCCGACGGCGAGTTCGTGGTTGGCGCGGATCAGCCCGTCGGGGTCCCAGCGGCGCTTGACCTGCTGCAGACGCTCGTGCGTCTGCGCGGGCAGGATCGCGTCGATCTCGCAGGTGCGCTCGGCGAAGTTGAAGTAGCCGCCCTCGGCGGTCCACGGGGCCATCACGTCGGCGAGGTGGTCGAGGTGTCCGTCGATCGCCTCGCCGAGCTGCTGGCGTCATCGGCATGCCGATGCCGAACATCAGATAGTCGGCGTCGAGCTTTGCCAGCGCGCCGGCGTTCTCGCCCTCGCGTGCCAGCGCGCCGCCGATGTGGCGGATCTCGGTCAGCAGCAGCGGCGTGCCCGACTCGGCTCCTGCGGCGCCGACGAACGTGTCGATCGCCTCGTCGGGCAGCTCGCGCAGCAGCGCGTGGTGACCGAGCCCCGGCACCGGCTGCTCGGGGTCCATGTGGATTTTCGACAGCGCCTCGGCCGGGACCTGGGCGAACGTGTCCATGATCGGCTCGCCGATCTCGCGCAGCGGCGCGAGCAGCTTTTCGCCGTCGCCCTGGTCGCCGATGAAGGCGGCGTCGATCGTGATCAACGGACGGTCGCGCAGCGGCTCGGGCACGTCGGGCAGCGGCGGCGGACGCAAAAAGCGCACGACCGAGGTGACCTCGTCGGGAGCCGTGCTCGTCCAGTCGCGATAGGCGCGGATCGCACCGGCGCCGAGCTCGGCTGGAAAGATCATGATGCCGGCGTACAGCTCGGCGATCGGCAGCAGCGCGACGTGCAGCGCCGTGACGATCGCGTAGCAGCCGCCGCCACCGCGCAGCGCCCAGAACAGATCGCTGTCGTTGTCGGCGTCGACGCGGCGGATCTCGCCGTCGGCCGTCACCAGCTCGATCGCCTGTACGCGGTTGCAGGCAAAGCCGTAGCGGCGCCCCAGCCAGCTGAGGCCGCCGCCGAGCGAGTAGCCGATCACGCCGACGTCCGGCGCCGAGCCGGGCATCGAGCAGAGCCCCTTGGCCGTGCAGGCCGCGCCGAGCTCGATCGCCAGCACGCCGGCCTCGACGCGCGCCGTCTGCGCGGCCTCGTCGATCTCGATGCCGCGCAGGCGCTCGGTCTTGATCAGGATCGTGTCGTCCAGCGAGCCGATCGCCACGGCGCCGTGGCCGGTGCCGCGCGCGGTCACCTTCAGGTCGTGCTTGGCGGCGAAGCGCACGACCGCGGCGACGTCGTCTGCGCTCTGCACGAACGCCACGGCCGCGGGCTGGCGATCGGATGCGAGGTTCCACGCGGCGCGCGCCTGGTCCCAGTCGGAATCGCCGGGCCGCGCCACGCGACCCGAGATCTTCAGCTCCCCCAAGCCGTCCATGGCGGGCACTCTACAAAATCCCGCGTCTATGCTCGGCGGTGGCGGTTGGCCCTCTTGCGACGCGCGTTCGTCGGCCTGTCCATTTCGCCGGGCCCCGTTCGTCGTAGGAGCGACAGAAGCAAAAACCCAGCCACAAGGAGAAGCGATGACCTACCTCGTGCAGATCTACACCGCGGCCACGGCGGCCGAGTACGAAGCGCTCTCGCCCGACGAGCAGCAGGCGCTCACCGACGAGTACATGGCGATCGCGCAGACGCCCGGTGTGCTCGGCGGACACCAGCTGCAGGGTCCGGAGACCGCGACGACGGTGCGCGTGCAGGGCAGCGACACGTTGACGACCGACGGGCCGTTCGCCGAGACCAAGGAGGTCATCGGCGGCTACTACCTGCTGCAGGCAGACGACCTCGACGCGGCGATCGACTTCGCGGCGCGCATTCCGGCCGCGCGCATGGGCGGCGCGATCGAGGTGCGTCCGGTGGTGGAGCGCTAGCAATCCTCGAGCGCGTCTTTGCAGACGAGTGGGGCCGCGTGCTGGCGGCGCTGATCGGCTTCCTCGGCGACTTCGACCTCGCCGAGGAAGCGGCTCAGGAAGCGTTCGCCACAGCCGCCGAGCGTTGGCCGCGCGAGGGCGTTCCGACCGCGCCGGGAGCCTGGCTGGTGACGACCGCGCGCAACCGCGCGATCGATCGCATTCGCCGCGACCGCACGCTCGCCGCCAAGACGCGCCTGCTCGAGCTTCCCGAGGCGGTTGAGGACGAGACGATGACCACGAGCACGTTCGCCGACGAGCGACTGGAGCTGCTGTTCACGTGCTGTCACCCGGCGCTGGCGACCGACGCGCAGGTCGCGCTGACGCTGCGCACGTTGGGCGGTTTGCGCACCGACGAGATCGCGCGCGCGTTTCTCGTGGCCGAGCCGACGCTGGCCAAGCGACTGGTGCGCGCAAAGCACAAGATCAAGGCCGCCGGCATTCCCTTCCGCGTGCCGCCCGACCACCTGCTGCCCGAGCGGCTGGCCGCTGTGCTCGCGGTCGTCTACCTGATCTTCAACGAGGGCTACGGCGGGCGCAACGAGCTGGCCGCCGAGGCGATCCGCCTGGGGCGCGCGCTGGCCGAGCTGATGCCCGATGAGGCCGAGACGCACGCGCTGCTGGCGCTGATGCTGTTGCAAGACGCGCGCAGTCGCGCGCGCTTCGTCGATGGCGCGCTCGTGCTGCTGGCCGATCAGGACCGCTCGCTGTGGGACCGCGCGCAGATCGCGCAGGGGCAGGCGTCGCTGAAGCGCGCGCTGGCGCTCGATCCGGACGGGCCGTATGCGCTGCAGGCGGCGATCGCCGCACGCCACGCCGAGCAGCCCTGCGACTGGCCGGCGATCGCACAGCTGTACGCCGCCCTGGCGGTGGTCACGGGCTCGCCGGTGGTGCAGCTCAACCGCGCGGTCGCGCTGGCCGAGTCGGGTGAGGTCGAGCCGGCGCTCGCGCTCGTCGACGGGCTGGATCTGGCGGCCTACCACTACCTGCACGCCACACGCGCGGAGCTGCTGCGCCGCCTCGGCCGGCTCGACGACGCGCGCGTCGCCTACGAGCGCGCGCTGGAGTTGGTGCACGCCGAGGCCGAGCGCGAGCTGCTGGCGCGGCGCCTGCGCGAGCTCGAACACGCGCCGGGCTAGTCTCCGGCGATGCGCACGGGCGAGCTCGGCTTCTGGTGGCGTTCGCTCGGCGGCCCGCCGCCGCTGCGCGCGCCGCTGGAAGGGCCGCTGGAGGTCGACGTGGCGATCGTCGGCGCCGGCTACACCGGCCTGTGGACCGCCTACTACCTCAAGCGCGCAGATCCGTCGCTGAGCATCGCGATCGTCGAGGCGCGGCGCAGCGGCTTCGGCGCGTCCGGCCGCAACGGCGGCTGGCTCACGAGCTCCTTCTCGGGGCCCGCGCAGGCATACGAACGCGAGCGGGGCGCCGGCGCCTACGCGGCTCTGCAACGCGCGATGTCCGAGACCGTCGACGAGGTCGCCGGCGTGCTCGCGCGCGAGCAGATCGAGGCCGACCTCGTCAAGGGCGGTCACCTCTCCGTTGCGCTCGACGACGCGCAGGCCGAACACCTCGGAGAGCACATGCGAGAGATGCGCGCGCTGGGCGTCGGCGAGCCTGACCTGCGCGAGCTGCGCGCCGAGCAGCTCGGCGAGCGCGCGCGCATCGCCGGCGCCCGCGCTGGCGCTCTTCTCGCCGCACGCCGCGCGCATCCACCCGGCAAAGCTGGTCGCCGGACTGGCGCAGACGGTCGAGCGGCTCGGCGTGACGATCTACGAGCAGACGCCCGTGCGCGAGATCCGCGACCACCTCGCGCGCACGGACGGCGGCGACGTGCGCGCGCGCTGGATCGTGCGCGCAACCGAGGGCTACACGCACTCGCTGCGCGGCATGCGCCGCGAGCTCGCGCCGATCAACAGCTCGATGATCGTCACCGAGCCGCTCGCTGACGACGTGTGGGAGGAGATCGGCTGGCAAGGCTGTGAGGTGCTCGACGACGGCGCGCACGTGTTCGTGTACCTGCAGCGCACCGCCGACGGGCGCATCGCGATCGGCGGACGCGGCGTGCCCTATCGCTTCGCCTCGCGAACCGACGGCGAGGGCGCCACCGCTGCGGCGACGGTCGACAGCCTGCGCGCCAAGCTGCACGCGATGTTCCCGGCGACGGCCGGCGCGGCGATCGATCACGCGTGGTCGGGCGTGCTCGGCGTGACGCGCGACTGGTGCGTGTCGATCGGCGCCGGCGGCGACGCCGGCGGCGGGCTGGCATGGGCTGGCGGCTATGCGGGCGAGGGCGTCGCGGCGGCGAACCTCGCCGGGCGCATCGTCGGCGAGCTGCTGGCCGACTCTGGATCGGTCGACGAGGCCAGCACGCCGCTGAGCGAGCTCGCCTGGGTCGGACGCCATGCGCGGTCGTGGGAGCCCGAGCCACTGCGCTGGGCGGGCATTCGCGGCGTCTACTCGCTGTATCGCCAGGCCGATCGCATCGAGCGTCGCGCCGGACGCGCGTCGCGCCTGGGCCGTCTGGTCGACGCCGTCTCCGGACGCGGCTGAGCACGGCCGCCGGCCGAGCGCCGGCGCTCGATCACTGCGACAGCAGCGCCTCGGCGACGCGCTCGGGCGCTTCCAGCTGCGGCCAGTGTGCGACGTCGGCGAGCTCCAGCCGCGGCGCTGCGGGTAGGCGCTCGGCGACGCGCCGCGCCATGTGCGCGCCGGACACCGGGTCGAGCATGCCCCACACGAAGCGCAGCGGCACGTCGGTCTGCTCGAGCGCGGCGACCCAGCGCTGTTCGTGGCGTTCGCGGTCGGTGATGTAGTGGATCAGCAGGTGTGAGTTGAGTTGGCCGTCGTCGCGGTTGATCGCGCGCCACATCTGCGCGCTGTCGCGTGCGGCGTCGTAGTGCGCGGCGAACGTCGGCGCGATGCCGCCGACGAACAGCTGATCGTTCATCAGCTCGCCGATCTTCGGACCTTGCTCGGGGTCCAGCAGCGCCGTCTGCGTCGGCTGCCGGCGGTGCAGCTCCGGATACAGGCCGCCATTGAGCAGGTGCAGCTCGCGCACGGCCACCGAAAGCCTGCCTTCGTCGCGTCGCGCGAGCAGCTCCTGGGCGACCGACACGGCGTAGTCGTGCGCCACGAGCACGGTCTCCTGCACGCGCTCGTGCGCCCACAGCGCCTCGACCAGGTCGGCCTGCTCGTGCAGCGAGTAGTCGTGGTCGCGCGGCTTGGCCGACGCGCCGAAGCCGAGGAAGTCGGGCATGAGCAGCGAGTGGTGCTGGGCGAGCGCCGGCGCGACCTTGGCCCAGTCGTGCGAGGAGCTGGGAAAGCCGTGCAGCAGCGTCATCGTCGGACCCTCGCCGAGCCGGCGCACGAAGATCGGCCAGGCGCCGCTGCCGCCGCCGAGCGTCAAGTGCTCGCCGCGCGACCACCACGTCTCGACGTCCTCGCCGTCGATCGCCGGCGCCTGCTCGCTCATGCGCGCGTGCGCCGGCGCTCGCGCTGCTGGGCGATGGCCTCGCGCACGGCGGCCGTCGCCGCCACGCCTGCCACCTCGACCGGCTCGGTGCTGCGCAGCGCGCGCGACAGCACGAAGGCGCCCTCCAGCGAGCCGACGATCGTGAACGCGAGCGAACGTGAGCGCTTGCGCGAGAGGCCGCATTCGATCAGCCGCTCGGTGGCGCTGTCGACCCAGCCGTTGAACACGTCGGCGCAGGCCTGGCGCATCGGCTCGTTTGTGCTGGAGACCTCCAGCGCGACCGTGGCGATCGGGCAGGCGTCGGCGTAATCGCTTTCGCGCAGCGTCACGGCGGCGGCGGCGAAGAAGTTGCGTGTCGCCGCCACCGGGTCCTCTCCGGGCTTGTAGAAGAGGTCGAGCAGCTGGCCGTAGATCGCGCCGGACCAGCGGATCACCTCCTCGCCGAGCTGCTCCTTGCCGCCGGGAAAGAAGTGGTAGAGCGAGCCGAACGGCGCGCTCGCCTCGGCGACGATCTGCTTGACGCCGGTGCCGGCGAAGCCCTGGCGGCGAAACAGCTCGGCGCTGCTCTGGACGATCCGGTCCTTTGTCTCTGTGGCCACGACGAAGATGATACGTTACGCGCGACTAGAGCGATCTATCTAATTTTATTAGGAGGTCTCGAGATGGCTGAGCTGGAGTTGACGGCGGGAACGATCGAGTACAGAGATACCGGCGGAGCAGGGCCGGTTCTGGTGCTGCTCGGCGGCCTGGTGATGGACGGCTCGGTGTGGGACCCGATGGTTGATGATCTGCGCGCCGACCATCGCTGCGTGATCCCCACGCTGCCGCTCGGCGCGCACCGCAAAGCGATGCACGCCGACGCCGATCTCACGCTGCACGGCTTCGCGCGCATGGTCGCGGAGCTGCTCGAGCGCCTGGAGCTGCAGGACGTGACGCTCGTGCAGAACGATCACGCCGCCGCGCTCGTGCTGGCCGGCGAAGATCCCAGCCGCGTGTCGCGCCTGGTGATCAGCTCGTGCGAGGCGTTCGAGAACTACCCGCCGGGGTTGCCCGGCAAGAACGTGCGGATGACCGCGTTCGTGCCCGGGGGCGTCCTGTTGACGATGCAGGCGATGCGCGTGCGCGCGCTGCGCCGACTGCCGATCGCCTTCGGCTGGATGGCCAAGCACCCGCTGCCGGACGAGCTGCTCGACCGCTGGCTGGAGCCGCTTCAGCGCCAGCGCGCGGTGCGCCGCGACTTTCGCAAGTACGTGACCAGCGGCCGGCGCCGGCAGATGGTCGAGGTGTGCGAGAGGCTGCGCGCGTTTGAGCGCCCGACGCTCGTCGTGTGGACGCCCGAGGACAAAGTGCAGCGCCCGGAGCACGGACGGCGCTTCGCGCAGCTGCTCCCGGACGCGCGCCTGGTGGAGATCGCCGACAGCTACACGCTGATCATGCGCGACCAGCCGCAGGCGTTCGCGCGCGCGATCCGCGAGTTCGTGCGTGAGCCGGCGCCGACCGCCGGCCTCGCCTAGCGCGGACTGGCTCACGCCGGGCGGCTGGCGGCTGGCGGCCGGCGACCGCGGGCGTTGCGCGCGGTCGCGCGCGCATGCGAGGATGGCGCCAATGGCCCGCACCGTCGTCGTCCGCCTGGCGATCGCCTGGCTGTCCAATTGCGTGGCGCTGCTCGTCGCGGCGGCCGTGATTCCGGCGATCGGCTACGACAAGGACGCCGGCACGCTGCTGCTGGCCGGGCTGATTCTCGGCGTCGTCAACTTCGTCGTGCGCCCGGCGATCATCTTTCTCACGCTGCCTGCCGTGATCCTCTCGCTGGGGCTGTTCCTGCTGGCGATCAACGCGCTGATGCTGTGGCTGACGAGCAAGCTGGTCGACGGCTTCGTCGTCGGCGGGTTCTGGTCGACGATCGGCGGCGCGCTGATCGTGTGGATCGTCAACGCCGCGCTGCGCCGCGCGCAGCGCTCCACCCGCGCGGACTACCGCTGGGAGCGCGAGTGACCGCGTGTCGCTGCTGCTCGTAAAGCTCGCGCTCGCGCCCGCGCTGGTCGTCGGCTCGTCGCTGGCCGGACGGCGCTGGGGGCACGAGGTCTCGGGGCTGCTCGTCGCGCTGCCGCTCGTCGCCGGCCCGATCCTGCTGATCACCGAGCTCGAGCACGGCGCACACTTCGCCGCGCGCGCGGCCTCCGCGTCGCTGCTCGGGCTGGTCGCGCTGGCGAGCTTCGTGGTCGTGTTCGCGCGCGTCGCGCACGTCGTTGCAGCGCGCGCCTGGCCGATCGCGGTGGCGGGCGGCTGGATCGCCTTCCTGGCCGTCGCGCTGGCGTTCGGCGCAACCTCGATTGCGGCCGGCGTCGCGCTCGCGCTCGCCGTCGTCGCGTTCGCGCTGGCGCCGCAGCTGCTGCCGCAGGATCCGGACGTCGCGGACGCGCCGATCGCTGTGCTGCCGGCGTGGGACCTGCCCGCGCGCGCGGCGGCGACGGCGCTGCTGGTGCTCGGCCTGACCGGCGCGGCGGCAGGGCTGGGACCGACGCTGACCGGTGTGCTCACGCCGTTTCCGGTATCCAACACCGTGCTGGCCGCCTTCCTGCTCGTGCTCGAGGGGCCGGCGCAGCTCGACGCCTTCTTCCGCGGCTTCCTACGCGGCGCCTACGGCTTCTGCGCCTTCTGCTTTCTCGTCGCCGTGCTGGTCGTGCCGCTGGGGGTGGCGGGCGCGTTCGTGCTGGCGCTGCTGGGCGCGTTGACCGTTCAGGCCGTCGTGCGCCTGCTCGCCGGCGGCCTGGCGGCGCCGCCCAGCGCGCCGCTGCGCGGCGCGCCTTCGCCGCTCACGGGTTCAGCTCGACGGCGTCCATGATCGAGCCCCACGTTTCGACGGCGTTGGCTTCGAAGTCCAACAGTCGCCCTTCGATCTGGCTGGTGCGCGCCAGCACGGCGGACTGCGTGCCGGCGAGGTAGCCGGCGAGCTGGCGCTTGGGCAGCATGCCGACCGCCTGCACCGGATAGAAGGCGTTGACGAAGGGAAGCGTTCCGGCGGGCAGCTTGGTGTAGCCGCTGGCCTTCCACGTTCGCAGATCCGTGCAGAAGTCCGGCGCGCTCGTCGTCGCCTCGGCGTTCAGTTTGCGCGCGTAGTCGTGCACGCTGCGCGTCAGGCCGGCGTTGCTCCAGTGCAGCGGGCGCACGCTGCGCGCGAACGTGCCGATCGCGCCCGAGATGTGGTGGAAGACGACGATGCGCATCGCGGCGGCGATCTCCCAGGTGAGCTTTTCCGAGTCTTCGTCCTGCGGCGAACCGGCGACGATGTGCGGGCATTCGCGGCGGATGCTCGCCAGCAGGCCCTGCAACGCAGCTTCGGCGCTGGCCAGCTTGGCCTGCCCGGCGCGCACCAGCGTGTAGTTGGCGCGCACGTAGGCTTCGCTGGCGGCGCGGTCTGCGGAGGCGCCGAGCGCGACGGCCGGCGCGACCGCGAGCACGAGCAGCGAGAGGGTTGTCAACACGAGCGATCTGATGCCTCTCAGGCTACCCGCGCGCGGCGGCGTCTGCGCCGAATCGGTGCGGCGTGGCGTACTGCACGCAAAAGCGTGCTTCTGAAGCAACTCTTACGTTGATCTGCGACGGATGTGGCACCCTTCCCGCTCGACAACCGCGGGCACAGGGGAGCCGGCGCGCGTTGTCGGGCACTCGCACATGCGCCGCAACGTACTCATCATCCTGGGAGCGCTCGTGCTCGCCTGGGGCGTGCTGGCGATCGTGCCGTGCGCGGCGGATCTGAAGCTCGGCTCGGGCTCACAGAGCGCGAGCTCGCTGTCGCCGGCGTGCCTGCCGTCCTCGCTCTCGCACACCGCGGCGCTGGCGGGAACCGACCTCGACGTCTCGCCGGCGCCGGACACTGACAGCGCGGACCCGCACACGCAGATCAGCTTCCTCGGCGCGCCGGCCGCGCAGATTCGCGACGTCACGGTCGTCGGCCGGCGCAGCGGCGGCCACTCCGGTCAGCTGCACGCCTACTCGCAGGGCGACGGCGCGAGCTTTGCTCCGGACAAGCCGTTCTCCAGCGGCGAGCGCGTCGACGTGAGCGCGCTGATCGGGCCGGGAGCGGGCAGGCGCGCGAGCTTCTCCTTTGCCGTCGACACGCCCTATCCGACGGCGAGCGTCAAGGAGTTCCGAAAGTCCCGCGGCGGCGCCGGCCGACTATCAGACCTTCTACTCCCAGCCCGGCATGCAGGCGCCGATCATGACCGTGACCAAGGCCGACGCCGACCCCGCGGCGGGCGACATTCTCACGACCAACGGACCCGGCCCGGGGCAGTTCGGACCGCTGATCTACAGCCCGCAGGGGCGGCTGATCTGGTTCGGGCGGCTCGCGGAAGGCGACACCGCCGAGAACCTCAACGAGCAGACCTACGAAGGTCGGCGCGTGCTGACCTGGTGGAAGGGACGCGTGCTCTCGCTGGGCTTCGGCCAGGGCGAAGACCTCGTGACGAACTCGCGCTATCAGACGATCGCGCGCCTTCGCGGCGGCAACGGCCTGCAGGCCGATCTGCACGACTTCCAGATCGCGCCGCACGGCATCGCCTACATCACCGCCTACAACCCGATCCGCTGCGACCTGAGCACGGTTGGCGGCATCGCCGGCGGATCGATCGTCGACACGGCGATCGAGCAGGTCGACATGCGCACGGGCCTGGTGCGCTGGGAGTGGCACAGCCTCGACCACATCGGCGCCGAAGAGTCCGAAGTGGAAGCTCCCAGCGGCGCCGTGCCGTGGGACTACTTCCACCTCAACTCGATCGACCCGCGCCCAAACGGCGACGTGCTCGTGTCGGCACGCAGCACCTGGGCCGGCTACCTGCTGCAGGGCTCGAGCGGCAAGGTGATCTGGCGCCTGGGCGGCAACAAGAGCTCTTTCAAGATGGGCCCGGGCACGAAGATGGCCTGGCAGCACGACGGACGCATGCTTGCCGACGGCGAGCTGAGCTTCTTCGACGACGGCGCCAACCCGCCGATCCATCACCAGTCGCGGGCTCTGCGCATCAAGCTCGACCTCAAGCGGCGCACGGCTACGCTCGCGGCCGCCTACACCCACCGCAACCCACAACTGCTCGCGGCGAGCCAGGGCAACGCGCAACCGCTGCCAGACGGCAACACGCTGGTCGGCTACGGCGGCGTGCCGGCGATCAGCGAGTACGCCGCCGACGGAACGCTGCTGTTCGACGCCCACCAGCCCTATGACATGTCCTTCTACCGCGCCTTTCGCTTCCCCTGGAGCGGCCGTCCGCTGAGCCCGCCGGCGCTGCTGGCCAGCCTCAACGACACGGGCGAAGAGACGATCGTCTACGCCAGCTGGAACGGCGCCACCGACGTGGCGTCCTGGCGCGTGCTCGCCGGCAAGCAGCCGGACGCGCTGAAGGAGCAGGCAGTGATCGGCGCGACGGCTTTCGAGAGCTCGACGACGCTGCCGCAGAAGCAGGCCTACGTGGCCGTGCAGGCGCTCGACTCCGCCGGACACGTGCTGGCGACGTCGAGCACGGTACGGCCGGTCGCCTACAAGGCGGCGCTGTCCAAAGCGGTCGGCGCGCGATGAGGCCGACGCGCGCGAGCGGTCCTAGTAGGCCGGTTTGGTCTTCTGCTTTTTGGTCTTGGTGGTGGTCGTCGGCGTCGTGCTCGACGTCGGCGTCGCACTCGATTTGGTCGACGAGGACGAGCTGCTGGAGCCGCATCCGGCCACCGCGACGGTGCTCGCCAGCACGGCCAGGGCCGTTAGCATGGCGGTCAGTGGCGTTCTTCTCATTGGGCGGGCTCCAATCGTCGCTCGAGGGCTCGGCCGCGCAGCCTACCAGGCGTTTGTGTGACCGATCTAAGTTCGGCGGGCACGCGTGAGCGTCGAGACGACAGCCGGCCCGGCGGCGCCCCCGGCGCCCTCCGCGGAGAGCCGACGGGGCTCGGGTTCGGCGTGGCTGCTGGCCGTTTGCTGCGTGGCGCAGTTCATGGTCATTCTCGACCTGAGCATCGTCAACGTGGCGCTGCCGTCGATCCAGTCCAGCCTCGGCTTCACCTCGCCGGAACTGCAGTGGGTCGTCGACGCATACGCGATCACCTTCGCCGGTTTCCTGATGCTCGGCGGCCGCGCGGCCGACCACTACGGACAGCGGCGCACGTTCGTGATCGCACTCGTGCTGTTCGCCGTCACCTCGCTGATCGGCGGCGCCGCGCCGAGCCAGGGCTGGCTGATCGGCGGTCGCGCGGTCCAGGGCATCGCCGGCGCGCTGATGGCGGCCTGCTCGCTGGCGATCATCACCGGGTCCTTCGAGCCGGGGCCGAAGCTGCACCGCGCGATCGGCATCTGGGCGATGATGAACGGGCTGGGGGAGCCGCGGCGTGCTGTTCGGCGGGATCATCGTCGAAGCGCTGAGCTGGCGCTGGGTGCTCTTGATCAACCCGCCGATCGCGCTCGGCGTGGCGATCGTGGCCTACGCCGTCGTCGCCGAGCGCGTGCGCAATCGCGAGCTGACGTTCGACCTGGCCGGCGCGCTCACGCTGACGATCGGCCAGATCATCCTCGTCTACGGCGTCGTCGAAGCGGGGCTGAAGGGCTGGAGCACGTTTGCCGCGCTCGGGCCGATCATCCTCGGCATCGCGCTGCTCGGCGTGTTCGGCCTGATCGAGGCGCGCTTCGCCGCCAACCCGCTGATCCCGTTCAAGGAGCTGACCAAGACGCTGCGGGCGGCGAACAACATCGTGCTGCTGTTCAGCGCGGCGCTGTTCCCGATGTGGGTGCTGAGCTCGCTGTATCTGCAACAGGTGCTCGGGCTGTCGCCGCTGCACACGGGGCTGATATTCCTGCCGATGACGCTCGTGCTGATGCTCGTCGCCCAGCGCGCCGGCAAACTCGTGAGCCTGTTCGGCGTGCGCCCGGTGCTCGGCGCCGGGCTGACGATGCTGACCGCCGGGCTGCTGCTGCTGAGCTTCATCGGCTCCAGCGGCAGCGGCATCGTCTACGTGATGCTCCCCGGCCTGCTCGTCGCGGCCGGCATCGCGATGTCGATCGTGCCGTCGACGATCGCCGCGACGACCGGCGCGAAGGAGGGGCAGGCGGGGCTTGCCTCGGGGCTGGTAAACACCTCGCGCCAGGTCGGCGGTGGCCTGGGCCTGGCGGTGCTGATCACGCTGGCCACGCAGCACACGACGCATCTGATCGGAAACGGCGAGCAGGTGCCCGAAGCGCTGACGCACGGTTTCGCGCTGGCCTACAGGATCGGCGCGGGCTGCGCCGGCGTGGCGGCGCTGTTGACGTTCCTCACGCTGCCCGCGCCCGACGCGGCGCTCGCCAAGGGCGTGCGCAGCTTCGCCCTCGCGATCGGGCTGGTGCTGGCCGTGTTCGTCGGTCTGACGACGGCCTTCTCCGGTTCCAAGGCGCCGCCGGTCGGCCAGTACACGACGCACGACGCTTACAGCTACGTCACGGCGCCGACGCTGCACCCGCCGCAGATCCGCATCATCAAGCAGTCGCCGAGCTCGCAGCTGGCGCCGGGTTACATCTTCACGGCGAACTTCCTCGACCTCAACGAACCGCCGATCGTCGGCCAGAGCGGCCCGCTGATCCTCGACCGCAACCTGCAGCCGGTTTGGTTCCAGCCGGTGCCTGAAAAGGTGGTCGCCGCCAACCTCAGCCTGCAGACCTACCAGGGCGAGCCGGCGCTGGCGTGGTGGCAGGGCAAGGTCACGAACACGGGCGCGACCGAAAGCGGCGAATACGTCGTCGTCAACCAGCACTACCAAACGGTTGCCAGGGTGAAGGCCAAGAACGGTTGGGTGCTCACGTTGCACGAGATCGTGATCGACGGCGACCACGCCTGGGTCACGGCGAACAAGAACGTGCCGCGCGACCTGTCGAAGTACGGCGGCGCCTACAACGGCGCGCTGATCGACTCGGCGGTGCAGGAGTACAACCTGAAGACGGGTGCGCTGGAACGCAACTGGGACGCGCTGGACCACATCCCGCTGAGCCAGTCGCAGGCCTCGCTGCCGACCAATGGCTTTCCCTGGGACGCCTACCACATCAACTCGATCCAGCTGACCGGCGACGGCAAGTTCCTCGTGTCGATGCGCGACACGTGGGCCGCCTACCTCGTGGACATCGCCAGCAGCAAGATCCAATGGACGCTCGGCGGCAGCAACTCGAGCTTCAAGTTCGGCCCGGGCGCGGGCTTTGAATGGCAGCACGACGTGTCGATGGAGAACGACTCGACGGTCAGTGTGTTCGACGACCACTGCTGCCGGCTGACCGGCGGCGGCACCTCGGTCGACCCGACCGGACCGTCGCGCGGGCTCGTGCTCAGACTCGACCAACAGACGCGCGAGGCGACGCTCGCGGGGCAGTACGGCAGCCACGGCGACTTTCGCTCCGAATACATGGGCGACACCCAGCCGCAGGCCAACGGCGACGTGTTCGTCGGCTGGGGCTCGGAACCGTACTTCTCCGAGTACGACCGCGACGGCAAGCTGCTGTTCGAAGGCGAGCTGCCCGGTCCCAACCTGTCCTACCGGGCGACGCTGGAGAGCTGGGTCGGCAAGCCGTCGACCAAGCCGCTCGGCGCGGCGCGCACGGTCGACGGCAAGACGTTCGTCTACGCCAGCTGGAACGGCGCGACCGAGGTCGCATCCTGGCGCGTGCTCGACCGCTCGGGCGCCGCCAAGCCAACGGTGCTGGCAAGTCACGCCAAGGCGGGCTTCGAGACGGCCATGCCCGTTTCGCAGGCCAGCGGCAGCCTGCAATTGCAGGCGCTGGACGCCAACGGGCACGTGATCGGCGAGTCACGCGCATTCGCCGCCGGCTCCTAGCGTGCGCAAGCGTCGCTCGCCGCCCCTGCGCCGGGTAGCATCGCCGATCGTGTTGGGCGCATTCCGACAGCAGAAGCGCAATCTCCGCGCACGTCGCAGTCGTTCTTCGCTCGCTGCAGCGGGGGTGCTGCTCAGCCTGCTGCTCGGCGTCGCCTGCCTGGGCGCCTGCGGCGGCACGTCGGCTGCGAGTTCGGCGACGCTCAGCGCTTCTGTCGTCAAACTGGCCGCAGGCTCGATCGCCGTGTCGCCGCAGCCGGGCACGCCGGACGCCTCGCCGTCGACGCAGATCAGCTTCCTCGGCGCTGCGGGCACGCAGGTGTCCGACGTGAAGGTCTCGGGCTCGAGCAGCGGCTCGCACAGCGGCGCGCTGCGCGCGTATTCGACGGGCACGGGCGAGAGCTTCATCCCCAGCCACCCGTTCCGCGCGGGCGAGAAGGTGACCGTGCACGCGCAGGCGGGTGGCACGCCAGTGAGCACGAGCTTCACGATCGCCCATCAGGCGAGCGTCAGCCAGACGCAGTTCGCGCTGAATCCAGGCGACGCCAAGGCGGTCCAGCACTACAGCTCGGCGCCGTCGCTGACGCCGTCGACCGTTCGCATCACGACCGCCGCCAAGCCCGGCGCCGCGCCCGGCGACCTGTTCCTGGCACCCTACCAGGGCAAGGGCACGCCCGGTCCGATGATCGCCGAACAGAACGGCGCGCTCGTGTGGTTCAAACCGCTGCCGGCGGGGCAGTCGGCGACGAACATGCAGGTGCAGCAGTACCAGGGCAAGCCGGTGCTGACCTGGTGGCAGGGGCGCATCATCCGCGTGGGGTTCGGCGAGGGCGAAGACGTCATCTACGACACCTCCTACCACCACGTCGCGACGGTTCGCGCCGGCAACGGCTACCGCGCCGACCTGCACGAGATCCGCCTGTCGCCGGAAGGCACCGCATGGATCGACGTGTTCGATCCGGTCAAGATGAACCTGACCTCCGAGCACGGCTCGGCCAACGGAATCGTGCTCGATTCGGTCGTGCAGCAGATCGACGTGAAGACGGGCCTGGTGATGTGGGAGTGGCACACGCTCGGCCACGTTCCCCTGTCGGAATCGAACGTCGCCCCGCGCGCGAGCGGCTATCCCTGGGACTACGTGCACATCAACTCGGTCGATCCCGGCACGTCCGGGGACGTGCTGCTCTCTTCGCGTAACACCTGGGCGCTGTACGACGTCAGCATCGCCGGCGGCTCGGTGCGTTGGCGCCTGGGCGGCAAGCGCAGCAGCTTCAAGCTCGGCGCGGGCACGCGCGAGTACTGGCAGCACGACGCCGAGTTCCAGTCGGGCGGGCTGATCTCGGTGTTCGACAACGCCGCGGCGCCGCCCAAGGAGAAGCAGTCGCGGGGCATCCTGCTGCGCCCCGACACCGCCAATCACACGGTCACTCTCGTCAAGGCCTTCACCAACCCCTCCAAGACGCTGCTCGCATCCAGCCAGGGCAACACGCTGAGCCTGCCCGGCGGGGACTGGCTGATGGGCTATGGCGGGCTGCCCAACTTCACCGAGTACGACTCCTCCGGGCACGTGCTGCTCGATGGCACGCTCGGCAAGAACGTGCAGAACTTCCGCACCTATCTGGCGCCGTGGAGCGCCAGCGCGCCCGGACGACCCTCGCTGGTGGCGAAGGCGGCGGGAGCCGGAGCCGTGAGCGTGGCCGTCAGCTGGAACGGCGCGACGGAGGTCGCCTCCTGGCGTGTGCTCGCAGGTGGCTCATCGTCGTCGCTCGCGCCAGTCACGACGGCGCCCAAGTCGGGCTTTCAGACGACGCTCACGGCGCACACCGCCGGACCGTACGTCGCAGTGCAGGCGCTCGACGGCTCGGGCTCGGTGCTCGGCACGTCGGCCACGGTCAAGGAGTGAGCGGGCGAAGTGCGCGCAGGCGCCTGGCGCCGGCTATCGCCGCGCTGGCGCTGCTGGCCGTCGCGGCGGGCGCGATCGTCGGGCGCTCGGGCAACGCCGGCGCCGACGGCGCGCACGCGAGCAAGTTCAGCGAACCGCGCATCTCGCCGAGCTGCGTGCCGCCACGACTGAACGTCTCGGCGGCGCTGGCCGGCTCACGCGTGACCGTCTCGCCGGCGCCGGACTCGCGTGACGCATCGGTGTCGACGCAGATCAGCATGCTCGGGCCGCCGGCGAGCGAGCTCTCGCGGGTCGTCGTGCGCGGCTCGCTCAGCGGCGCGCACGCCGGGCGCCTGGCGCCCTACTCGCAAGGCGACGGCGCCAGCTTCGTGCCCGACACGCCGTTCACGCAGGGAGAGCGCGTGAGCGTCCACGCAGAGCTGCGCGATGGCACGATGACGACGCCGTTCGCCTGGAGCTTCACCGCGGCCGTGCAGGATCACGGCGGCGTGGCCGGCGGCAGCCCACGCCCGGCGCCCCAGCAGGCCTCGTCGCAGAGCTTTCGCTCGCGACCGGACCTCAAGCCGCCGACGGTGACGGTCAGCACTCGCGCCGCGGGCACGACGCCGGGCGACGTGTTCATCGCGCCGTATTCCGGACCCGGGCAGTACGGGCCGATGATCCTCGGAGAAGACGGCACGCCGATCTGGTTCGATCCGCTGTCGCCGACGGGCACGCGCGCGGCGGACTTCCGCGTGCAGTCCTATCAGGGCAACCGCGTGCTCACGTGGTGGCAGGACCCGCTGATAGCGGGCGGCCAGAGCAAGTCCGGCGAGGTGATCATGGACAGCTCCTATCGCCGGCTGACGGTCGTGCGCGCGGGCAACGGCTACCAGCCCGACCTGCACGAATTTCAGATCACGCCACAGGGCGCCGGGCTGATCACGATCTATGACGGAATCGACTGCGACCTGTCGAGCGTCGGCGGCAAGCGCAACGCGGCCGTGGCCGACACGCTGTTTCAGCAGATCGACCTGAAGACGGGGCTGGTGATGTACGAGTGGCACAGCCTCGACCACGTGGCGCTGGCGGACTCCTACGCGTCGCCCGCGCACGCCAGTCGCACGACGCCGTTCGACTACTTCCACATCAACTCCGTCGACGTGCGCGCCGACGGCGATCTGCTCGTGGACGCGCGCAACACGTGGGCCGCCTATGACCTGGACGCGCGCAGCGGGCGCGTGCGCTGGCGTCTGGGCGGCAAGCACAGCAGCTTCGCGATCGGGCCGGGAGCGCGAACCGCGTGGCAGCACGACGCTCGCGAACAGCCCGATGGCACGATCACGTTCTTCGACAACGGCGCCACGCCGGCGGTGCACAGCCAGTCGCGCGCGATCGACGTTCGCCTCGACGAGCAGCGCATGACGGCCACGCTGGTGCGCGAAGACACGCACCCGTCCAAGGCGCTGGTCGCCGGCAGCCAGGGCAATGTGCAGGCGCTCGACGACGGCGCGTGGATGGTCGGCTGGGGCGAGGTTCCCTACGTGTCGGAATTCGACGCGTCGGGCAAGCTGGTGTTCGACGCGCACCTGCCGTCGTCCTATGAGTCCTACCGCGCCTACCGGCTGGCGTGGAGCGCGACGCCCTCGACGCCGCCGGCGCTCGCCGTCGTGCGCGCCGCGGGCGGCCATGGAGCGACCGTCTACGCGAGCTGGAACGGCGCGACCGAGGTTGCCTCATGGCGCGCGCTGGCAGGCGCGTCGATCGCTGCTCTCGCACCTGTCGGCCAGGCCGCACGCAGCGGCTTCGAGACGGCGATCTCGCTGCCGCGCGCCGCGGCCGGCGGCTACTTCGAGGTGCAGGCGCTGAACGCCGCCGGAGCGGTCATCGGCGTCTCGCGCCCGAAGCGCGCCTGAGCTGCTTGACGCGGCTTTCGCCGGCCGACACGCCGCCCTGTTCCTGCAGGCCTTCGAAGTAGCGTTCGGCGCGGCGTTCGCGAGCGGCCGCGGCATTGTTGGCGGCGTTCTTGGCGACGTCGAAGTAGTCGGCGAAGCCTCTGGAGTGAGCGGCGTTCAGGCGTGCCGGCAGCGGCCCGCGCAACTCCTGTTCAAAGGCCTGCTGATGGATCGTGCGCAGCCCTTCCTCCAGGCGGCTCTCGCCGGCGCTGTTGTGCAGCTCCAGCCGGCCGCTGTCGGTGCCGTAGTCATACAGCTCGCGTTCCTGGGAGTCGGTGATCGGTTCGATGCCGCCCGGCTGCCAGCTGGAGTAGGTCGCGTACTTGGCTTCCTGCGTGCGCACCGCGGCGACGTGCAGCGGCGCGTCGGCCGCATAGGACTCGATTGCGAACTCGGTGACGGTCTCGTCGGTGGCGTGCATCACGTAGGGGCGGCCCGGCGCGTTGGCGTCGGCGAGGATCGCCGCGATGTCGGCGCGCGCGGCGAGGTGTTCGTAGTGCGCCTCCGAACGCCAGGCGTTCGAGCCGGTGGCGATCGTCAGCAGCAGCGGCGCGATGTCCACGCTGGAGGTCAGCTGGCTGCGCGTCGTGTCGACCGCCTGGGTGAGCTCGCCGCGGTTGTCCTTGACCATCAAGGGCACGCGCAGCGCCTCCTCATAGGCCGCTGCGCCCTTGCCGCGCAGCCCGTGCGAGCCACCGTACTCACCGTGATCTGAGGTGAACACGATGACCGTGTTGGCCGCCACCTGCGGTCGGCTGTTCAGCGCCGCGAGGACCTGGCCGATGTGCACGTCGACTTCTCGCTGCAGCTTGCCGTAGAGGTTGAGGAACTGCATCCACAGCTGCGCCGCTTCGGGGCCTTCATAGGGGACCGGGCCAAATGAGGCCGCCGCCGTGTCTTGCAGCGAGCGCTGCAGCACGGGCTTGTTGCGCTCGGTGAGCAGCTGTGGCGTCTCGAAGTTGCCCGGCAGCGTTTGAGCGACCGGCTGCGCGCTGGTCTCCGCGCGCACGCGGTTGCTCCACAGATACCACCAGGCGATGTCGTGCGGGTTGACGAACGAAACGGTCGTGCACCATGGGCCCGCGCCGCCCTGCTCGGCAAACCACTTGCCGAATTGGCGCGCGATGTGCCCGTCCACGCGCCAGCCTTGACCCGGTGCGCCATTGGGCGACGGGTAGGTGCCGCCGTGGAAGCCATAGCGCTGCATCGCGCGTTCGCCGCGACGCCTTCTCCACTTGCCGTCGTTGTGGGTCAGGTGCCACTTGCCATACCAGCGCGTGCGATAACCCTGCTCGCGCAGCATCGTTCCCCACGTGGGAAAGCCGGGGTCCAGCGTGCTGCCGCCGGTGATCAGGCACCCGGTCTGATGGCTGTAGAGCCCGGTCAGCAGCGTCGAGCGCGCCGGCGTGCAGTCGTTGGCCGCCGTGTAGTGCCCGGAGAAGGACACCGATTCCCTGCGCAGGGCCGCGAGGTTCGGCGGCAGTCCCGAGCCGTCGCCCGTGGGCGAGAACCACGTCGGAAAGCGCATCTGATCGACGAGGATGACCAGTATGTTCGGGTGCTGTGGATCGACTGAGAACGGTCGCTTGGGCTTGACCGAGGCCGCCTGGCCGGAGTCTTCGGTCGCGTCCGCCAGGCGCGCGATGCCCAGCCCGGCGCCGGCGAGCAGGCCGCCCGCGGCGATTCCGCCCTTCACGAACGTCCGCCGATCCAACTTGCTGTCGCGCTGTGGCCCGATGCTTTTCATTCGCGTTCTGATCGTAGGGCCGGCGACGGCCGAGTTGGGGTCTGCCCGTGCGGTTGCACGTTGCGCCGCCGGTGCGCGCGCCCGCCCGCCGAGCGAATTGAACAGGTCGGCGATAAAGAGAGGATTAGCCGCCTCGCCGTTGCAGATGGGTAGGGGAGGGTGCATATGAGCGGCTCACTCACCGACGCGCCCATCGCCGTGCGGCCGTTTGGCGGCGCCGACCGCGCCGGCGTGCTGGAGATCCTCGGGGCCGCGTTCGGCCACTGGCCGCGCGCCCTGGAGGGGGTTGCGCCCGGCGAGTTCTTCAGCTGGAAGCACGAGCAGAGCCCTTTCGGTCGGTCGATCCTGCTGGTCGCGGAGGCCGACGATGCGCTCGTGGGCTTTCTCGCTTTGATGCCGTGGCGGCTGAGCTTGCAAGGCGAGGCCCACCAGACGATTCGCGGCGTGGACATCGCCGTGCACCCGAGCGCTCAGCGACGCGGAGTGTCGGTGGCGCTGATCGCCGCCGCACGCGGCTGCTACGACGAGCAGATCGCGCTCGGCTGGAGCAATCCCAACGAGCGCAGCCGTCGCGGCGTGCTCAGGTCCGGGCGCAGGCGTGTGGGTCTGCTGCCTCGCTACGCCGGCCTGGGCTCGCCTGTTTGGCGCGCCGCGCGCGCAACGCGACGGGCGCAGGAGCCTTCGGACGGCGCAAGAGCCGAGCGCGAAATCGCGAGCGTGCTCGACGACGACGCGTTGCTGGCACGCGCATTGACGCCGGGCGGCTGGCGGCGTTCGTCGATCGCCACCGCGCGCGACCCTGAGTTTCTGCGCTGGCGATACGGGCGGTGGAGCGCCTATCGCGCGCTCGTCGCCGAGGATCGCTCGGGGCGCCATGGCGTGGCGATCTTCCGCGTGCAGGGTCACGGCCGCTTGCGCGTCGCGCACGTCTGCGAGCTGTTGGTCGAGCGCGACGCCGTGTCGCTCGCGCGCCGGCTGCTGCGCGGCGTGCGACGCGCGGCGGCCTCGGACGTGGTCGTGTGCGCGATGACATCTAGGCGCACAGCCGCGGCGTGCGGGCTCGTGCGCGTTCCCGGCGGCGCGACGATCGCCGCAAACCCGCTACGCGACGATCTGCGCCCCGATCCGACCGAGGCCCGCTCCTGGGCGCTGTCGCTTGGCGATCTGGAGTTGATCTAGCCGCGGCCAAGGCGCCGCGGGAGTCGGCCATCCGTCCTCACGCGCTGCGGCGTTGTTTGGCTGCAGTCGGCGCGGGTAGACCAAGATCATGCCGCTTGGAACATCCATCTTCCTGATCGCAGTAGGTGCGATCCTGCGCTACGCCGTCACGGCCACCGTCTCGGGCATATCGATCACCACCGTCGGGCTGATCCTGATGATTGTGGGTGCGCTGGGGTTGGTGCTGTCGCTGCTGTACATGGTCACCTCGCGCCCCCGCGGCGAGGGCCGCGTCGTGCGCGAGCGCGTGGTCGAGCGCGACCCGTACTAGCCCGGCGGGCGGCCGTTGTGCGATTGCGCGGGCGGGAGTAGGCTCGGCGCACGACAGATCGCTACGAGGGAGGCCACGTCGTGAGCACAGCCAGCCGGCAGCAGACGCCCCAGGAGACGCCGCTCGACGAGGTGCTCGTCGGTGATCGCGCGAACTTCCACGACGGCCCGCCGCACGAGTTGTTCAGGCAGTTGCGCGCCGAGTGTCCGGTGCATTGGACCAAGCGCATCAGCGAGTACCCCGACGAGGAAGGCTTCTGGTCGGTGACGACCGCCGACGACGTGTTCGAGGTCAGCCGCGACTGGCAGACCTACTCGTCGGAGATCGGCGGCTTCACGGCGCTGAAGAACGCGATCCTGCCGCTGGAGTTGCAGCAGGCGATGTTCATCGGCATGGACCCGCCCAAGCACGATCGCCTGAAGGCGCTGTTCCAGCGCGGCTTCACGCCGAAGCGCATCGCCGAGCACGAGCCAGCGATTCGCGCGATCGCCGTCGAGGTGCTCGACGGCGTGTCCGGGAGCGACGAATGCGACCTCGTGAGCGACGTTGCTCAGCCGGTGGTGGCACGCGTGATCGGCGGCTTCATGGGACTCTCGCGCGAGGACGACGCGGCCTGGGCGCGGCTGATGGCGACGGTCGTCGGCGCCGGCGATCCCGACGCCACGCCCGAGGGCACGCAGAGCGTGATGGAACAGGACATGCCGGAGGTGTTCGAGCGCTGCGCCAAGCTGATCGCCGAACGCCGTGACAGCCCCACCGACGACCTGACGAGCGTGCTCGTGCACGCTGAGGTCGACGGCGAACGGCTGGAGGACCACGAGATCGTGATGGGCTTCGTGCTGCTGATGGCCGCGGGCAACGACAGCACGAAGGCGACCTACTGCAGCGGCATGCGTGCGCTGATGGAAAGCCCCGATCAGCGCCGGCTCGTGCTCGAGGACATGTCGCTGGTGCCCGCGGTCGTCGAGGAGTCGCTGCGCATGTTTCCCGCTTTCGGCCACTTCGCGCGAACCGCCACACGCGACACCGAGCTGCACGGACAGCCGATCAAGGCCGGCGAGAAGCTCGTCATGTGGTACCCGTCGTCCAATCGCGACGAGACGCGCTTCGAGCAGGCCGATCGCTTCGACGTCACGCGCAATCCCGAGCACCAGGCCTTCGGCGCCGGCGGCCGTCACTTCTGCCTCGGCACGGCGCTGGCGCGACTGGAGCTGACCGTGCTGATCGAGGAGACGCTCGCGCGCTTCCCCGACATGCAGATCGTCGGCGCGCCGCAGTACGTCGAATCGCCGTTCGCCAACCAGCTGAAGACGTTGCCGGTTCGGCTGCGGGCGTAAGCTCAGTTCGGCTCCAGCGGAAGGGGGGGGATTCGAAC
This sequence comes from uncultured Solirubrobacteraceae bacterium, assembly GCA_963793935.1. Taxonomy (GTDB): domain Bacteria; phylum Actinomycetota; class Thermoleophilia; order Solirubrobacterales; family Solirubrobacteraceae; genus Palsa-744. The sequence continues at coordinate 13,834 of CAWCBZ010000006.1, read as the reverse complement.
CCCCGAGACGGGTGTTGCCCGCCTAACGGTTTTCAAGACCGCCGCATTCAACCGCTCTGCCACCCTTCCGAGCGCCTTCAGATGCTACGCGCTGGTAAGGCAGCGACCGGTGCGATGGCGACTCGCTCGCTCGACACCCGCCCGACAGCCTCTAGACTTTGCGGCTCAGATCCCCGGGAGAGGTGGCCGAGTGGCTGAAGGCACTCGCCTGCTAAGCGAGTATGGGGGTCAAACTCCATCGCGGGTTCGAATCCCGCCCTCTCCGTTTTCGAAGGGTCGATTGAAGTTGTTCGAAACGTACGTGCCGGGACATCCCAAGTGCCGGTCATGCTTCGTGCGTGCCTGAGCTAATCAACGAGCTGCTCGCAACAGAGGAGGCTATCGACAAGCTCGGGGCTCGCGGCATCGCTACGCACGATGCACGCCAGATCCCTCGTAACTCCCACGTCCTTGTGCGCAACCCGCGAAGTGCGTCCGCCGGCAAGCGCCGACTGCTGATCGGTCGCACCGATGGCGGCCGAGTCGTGACGCTAGTCATCGAGCAGACGATTGACCCGACAACCTGGCTGATCGTGACGGGATGGGATTCCTCGCCGCGTGAGCGTAGACTCCTTGGGAGCTGAGCATGGTGAACGATCCTTGGACAGATCCTGATCCCGGTCCGGGCGAGTTCGACTCCGACCTGGCGGCGATCGATCCTCGATACGTCGAGGCGCATGTCGGAAATCCCGACGCCAAACTGACGATCGTCGTCGGTGTTGAGGACGAGGATGCCGAGCGGTTGCAGCAGCTCGCGGCGCGTCGTCATCAGCGGCCTGCCGAAGTGGTCGCAGACCTGCTTCGTAGCGCCTGACCTCGGGCCTGCAAATATCGCTGTCCGAAACGCTCCTCATGCAGGCGCCGGACCAAAGGCCACGGAGATTTCGAGGACTTTCCCGCGATCCCCGTCAAGCTCACGCGCCGTCTGCTCGTCGGGCGGCCACAGGTCGCCGAGCGCGCGGTAGCTACGAGCGAGTTCTGTGCTGCTCGAGCGCGCCCACCCCGCCAACTGAGTCCGGCCAACCGATACGATCGCAATTGTCATGCGTGCAGGGGGCGAGCGAGCAGTTGCGGCGGGGAGCCGGGCGGGCCGGGTACGGCTCGTCCTTGTGCTGGTCGCTGCGTTCGCGCTGACGCTCGCCGGAACCGCCTCGGTCACGCAGGCGGCGGGCCTCGGGCGCTATCGCGTGCACCGCGTCTGCCACGCGCCGAAGCCCGGGCGCGCCGCGTGTTTGGGACTGAAGCTCGTCGCGAGCTCGCTGACGGGTTCGCAGCTGCGCGCCAACGCGGTGCGCCAGTCGCGCGAAGCCGCACACGGCGCGCGGCCGGCGGTCACGAACAAATCGCCGCTGCCGGGCAACCTGACGGCCCAGCGCCTGCATGAAGCCTACGCGCTGCCGAGCGAGACGTCGGCGTCTGCGCTGCAGACGGTGGCGGTAGTCGACGCGTTCGACGACCCCACCGCCGAAGCCGACCTGGACGTCTATGACAAACAGTTCGGCCTGCCCGCGTGCACGACCGCCAACGGTTGCTTTCGCAAGGTCAATCAGGCCGGCAACGCCAGCCCGCTGCCCGTCAAACAAGGCGAATGGGCGGGTGAGATCTCGATCGACGTGCAGATGGCGCGCGCGATCTGCCAGAGCTGCCGCGTGCTGCTGGTGGAGACCAACAGCGAAGAATTCTCAGACCTCGGCGCCGGCGTCAACGCAGCTGTCGCGCTCGGCGCGACGGCCGTCAGCAACTCCTACGGCGGCCCGGAGCAGAGCTCCTACACGACGCTCGCCGCGACCTACTTCAACCACCCGCGCGTGGTAATCGCCGCGAGCTCCGGCGACTGCGGCTACTTCAACAAAGCCTGCGCCCACCAACAGGCCGTGGCGAGCTTCCCGGCCGACTCGCAGAACGTGCTGTCCGTCGGTGGCACATCGCTGAGCGAAAGCAAAGGCGTATGGACCAGCACCGTGTGGAACGAAGGCGGCAGCGGCTGCAGCAAATACTTCAGCGCCGCGCCGTGGCAGGCCGCGGTCGCCAACTTCGCCGCCACAGGCTGTGGCAGCGGACGCTCGGTCGCCGACGTCGCCGCGATCGGCGATCCGGAAACTGGCGTGGACGTCTACGACTCGACGCCGGAAGGCAACGGCAACCCGACTGGCTGGGGCGTGTGGGGCGGCACCTCGGTGGCCTCGCCGATCGTCGCGGCCGAGTTTGCGTTGGGCGGCGGCGCGCGCGAAGTCGCCTACCCGGCCGCGACGCTCTACCCGCACCTCGGCGACGCCGCGGCGCTGTATGACGTGGTGTCGGGCAGCAACGGCTCCTGCGGAGGCGCGACCGAGTGCAAAGCCGTCGTCGGCTATGACGGACCGACCGGCGTCGGCAGTCCGCTCGGCCTGCAGGCGTTCTCGCTCGCCGGCGCGCCCGTCAATACCGTCCCGCCGACGATCTCGGGCACTGCCGAACTCGGCCAGACGCTCACGGCGATCCCCGGCGAATGGAGCGAAGGTCCGACCTCGCTGGCTACGCAGTGGGCGCGGTGCAACGCCGCCGGCTACGGCTGCGCGCCGGTCGCCGGCGCCACCGGCTCGACGTATGCCGTCACGGCGGCCGACGCCGGCTCGACGATCCGCGTGCAGGAAACAGCCGCCAACGCCTCCGGCGTGGGCGCTCCCGCAGCCTCTACGCAGACGGCCATCGTCGCGTCCGACGTGCCGACGATCAGCGGCCTCTCGCCGACCTCCGCCATCACCGGCAGCGTCGTGACGATCGAAGGCGGCGGCCTGTCGCACGTCAGCGAAGTGAAGTTCGGCAAGCTCTCGGCGAGCTTCACGGTCGTCTCGCAGGGCAAGCTCGAAGCGGTCGTGCCCAATGGCGCCAAACCCGGCAAAGTCACCGTCAACGCCCCAGGCGGCACGGCCACGAGCAAGGCCAAATTCACGCCGACGCTGTCGGTCACCGCTTTCAGTCCCAAACATGGCGCGGTCGGCAGGTTGGTCGCGGTTAACGGCCTCGGCTTCACGCCCGGCTCGACCGTGAAGTTCAACGGCGTGGCGGCGCAGAGCGTGAGCTTCGTTTCCTCCAAACGGCTCGAAGCGGTCGTGCCGCCCGGCGCGAGCACCGGCCCGGTCACTGTGACGAACACGACCGCGCCGCTCGGCACGGTCAGCAGCGCGGCTGCCTTCGTCGTCACGCCGTAGTCGTAGTCGCAGCCGCAGCCGCAGTCGCCGAGCGGATCAGTGCCCGAGCGTCACCGGCGGAACCGTGACGCTTGGAACGGTGAGGCTGGGCACCGTGACGCTGGGAACGGTCACGTTGGGCGTGCTGACGGTCGGCGTCGTGATGCTCGGCGTGGTGATCGTCGGCGTGCTGACGGTCGGCGTGCTGACGGGCGGCGTCGCGACCGGCGGCGCGGTGACTTTGGGAACCGTCACTGTTACCGGCGGAGTGGAGGGGACCTTCGGAGTCCCGCCGAGCGGTCCACCGGCTTCGGGAGCCGTCTGTCCGCTCCCGGGTGCGCCTGCGCCCGGGCTGGCCGACGCGGGCTGGCCGGAGCCGCCGGGCGCGCCGGCGGGTGGCGAGCCGGTGCTGCCACGCGGCACGCGCCGCGGCGCATTGATGCCGCCGACCACCTGTCGCGCGCCGCGCTCGGCGCCGCGCTGCGGAATGACGCTTCCCGCGCCTGTGCCTTCGCCGGCGGAGCGACCGGCGCCGGTCGAGCCTCCGGCGCCGAGCAGCGGCTGCAACAGGCCGGCCGAGTCGCCGCCGGGCTGGGCGGCGTGAGAGATGCGGAACAGCCCCGGCGAAACCGCCAGCACGCCGGCGGCGCCAAGCGCCGGCGCCAGCGTGGCGACCGATGCGGCGCCGAGCCCGAGGTTCGAGGCAAGCGACTGCACCGCCGCGATCGCGCGTTCGGCGGCGGTCGTCGCGAACGCGTACCAGGCGACCGAGCGACGCGCCGAGTAGCCCTGCTCGAAGGCGGCGACGGCCGCGGCGTCGAGCTGCGTTCCGGCCTCGCCTTCGAGCACCGCGAGCGCCCGCTTCTGCGAGGCGGCGCGTCGATATGGCCGGTCGGAGGTGATCGCGTCGAACGTGTCGGCGACCGCGATGATGCGCGCGCCGAGTGGAATCGCCACGCCGGCCAGCGCGTCAGGGTAGCCGCAGCCGTCGATGCGCTCGTGGTGGTGGCGAACCATCGCGGTTATGTCGGCGTCGCCGACCACCGAGACCATCTCTGCGCCGCAGGTCGTGTGCCGCTTGATGACCGCGAATTCCTGCTCGGTCAGCCGGTCGGGGTTGACGAGGATCGCGCGTGGCGTGTAGATCTTGCCGACGTCGTGCACCTCGGCGGCGGTCCTCAGCTTTGCCACTTCGCGCTCGGACAGACCCATCGCGCGTCCGATGCGCACGGAATGGCGCGCCACGCGCTGGCTGTGCCCGTGGAGGTAGGGGTCGCGCGCTTCGAGCAGCCTGCTGAGGCCGAGCAGCAGCTCGATGTTCACCGATGGACCGGCGCGTCTGGCCGAATCGAACAGGTCGCGCGCCTGCGAGAGCCTGCGTTCGGCGCGATAGCGGCGCAGCCAGCCCCACAGCATGAGGTCGGCGAACACGACGTCGCGCGAGCGCGCGCGGCGCTTCCACAGCGCAGCCAGCGCCGTCGCGAACGCCAGCGAGATGCCGACCGCCGCGGCCGCCGAGACGATCGCCATCGCTACGCCGCGGTGTGGCAGCAGCACAGACATGATCGCCGCGGGAGCGACGATCACCAGAGCGGTCGCGACAATCGCCGCGGGCAGATATCGCCACAGCACCGTCGCCGAGTCCGGCGGCGCCGCCGGCGAGTCCGACGCTTCGAGCACCGGCTCGGGCGGGGTCGTCTGCGAGCTCGAGCGCGTCGGCGCGCCGTCCTTCGCAGCGGCGAGCAGCCGCGCGGCGGCCGGATGGCGCACCCGCGACCGGCGTCTGCGGTCTGTCGGCTTCAGTTCCAACAACATGGACGTATCGAAGTAAGCCACAGCTAAAACACCCCCGGCGCGAGGCCGCGGACGCATGTATGAGCACGCTCGGCCGCTGCGTCGCGCGCCTGCTTGCGTCGCCGGGCGGCGCCGCGCAGGGCGCCCGCGCTACTGCTCCGGCGTGTCTGAGGCGGCGACGGCGAAGACGATGTGCCGCCGCGCGAGCGTGAGGTACTGGTGCAGTTCGACCGGCCCGCCCTCCAATGGCGCGACCGTCACGTCGGTCAGCGTCAGGAAGTCGCGCTCTGACGCGTTGAGCACGTCTGATACGCGGCTGCGATAGCCGTCGCGCGCCAGCGTCAGCGAGCCCTCGATGCGATGGCGCTCGGTCTCCACTCTGATGCGTTCGCGCCGGTGGTCCATGCTGGACATGCCCGGCTGCTCGTCCTTCCAGCTGTCTGTGCTGCTCATGGTTTGCTTATCGGCGCACCGAGTAGATTCGATTAACCGTCGTGCGCCGGCCGGTCGGTCCGGCGGCGACCACGCTAACGCGTGCGGTCAAGCTCGAGTGGCGCCCAAGCGCCTTGCGCAAGCGGCGCAGCCCGCGCGGCCCGAGGCGGAGCTGCACGTGCACGGTGGTTGCGCGCGGCAGCGCGCGTGCCGCGGCCACCAGTGCGACCGAGCCGCCGCGGCCGGCCGGCGACAGCGTGCCCGAGGCGAGCACCTTGCAACCGCGCTGGCAGCTGACGCTGAGCGTCAACCCGCTGCGCGTCAGCACGCCGCTGCGTCTGGGCGCGCCGATGTGCAGCACCGGTGCGACGTCCAGCGGCGGCGGCCAGGCGCCCGGCGCAAGGCAGCTGCTCGGCTTGGGTTCGACCGGGTTGAAGCGCTCGACGCGATTATTGTTCGTGTCGGCGACGTACACGCTGCCGTTGCAGTCGACGGCGACTGCCGTCGGTTGGGAGAAGTCGCCCAGGCCACTGCCGCGCAGCCCCCACTTGGCCTGGAAGTGCCCGGCGCTGTCGAACACCTGCACGCGGTTGTTTTCGCTGTCCAACGCGAACACGTCGCCGCCGCCGTCGACGGCCACGCCGGCGGGCGCGTGAAAGCGCCCCTCGCCGGCGCCGCGCCCGCCCCAGGTGCGCAGCACGTCGCCGTTCTGGCCGAGCTCGACGATGCGGTCGTTGCCCTTGTCGGCGACGTACACGTCTTCGCCGAACGGCGCCGGGCTGACGGCGACGCCGGAGGGGTGGTTGAAGCCGCCGCTCGAACTGCTCGATGCGCCGTTGCCGCCGCCGGCGCCCCAGCGTGCGATCAGCGAGCCTTCGCCGCCGTAGACGAGCACGCGGTTGTGCCCGGCGTCGGCGACGTAGGTGCGCCCGGACTGCGGTGCGACGGCGATCGCGTCGGCGCCGTTGAGCTGCGCGCCGCCGAGGTTGTTCGGGCCGCCGATTTCCGACAGGTAGGTTCCGTCGCCCCATAGGCGCACGATGCGTTCGTTGCCCTCGTCGGCCACGTACACCGAGCCGCGCGGGTCGATGCCGATGCCCGAGGGTTTGGCGAAGCTCGCGTCGTGCCCGCCGCCGGCGATCCACTGGCCTTCGTAGGCGTTGCTGCCGGGCGCGTAGGTCTCCAGGCGGCTGCCGACGGTGTCTGACACGAGCAACCGCCCGGCCGGATCGATCGCCAGGCCGCGCGGACCGGTCAGCGCATTGGGGCCGCGCGCGGAGATGCCGATCGTGCGCAGGAAGCGGCCTTCGGGGTTGTAGACCTCGACGCGATCGTCGGCCGTGTTGGCGACGTACGTGTCGCCCGCCGGATCGCTGGCGATCGCCCGCGGGAAGGCCAGCTGCCCGGGTTTGGTGCCGTAGCCGCCCCACGCGCCGGCGAAGGCGAGCGTCGGCGTCAGCTTGACCACGCGGTGGCCGAGGTCGTCGGCGACGTAGACGTTGCCGGCGGCGTCCAGCGCGATTCCGTAGGGAAAGCTGAACTGCCCGGCGCCGGTGCCCTGCGAGCCGGCTTCGCCCTGATAGGCGCCGCTGGGGTCGAATTTCTCGATGCGGTGGTTGTCGTCGTCGGCGACCAGCACCTCGCCTTCGTTGGCGGCCACGCCGCGCGGGTAGCGAAACTGACCCGGGCCGCTGCCCTTCGTGCCCCAGGCCATGCCTTCGGCGCCCTGCAGGTCGAAGCGCTCGATGCGGTTGTTGCCGGAGTCTGCGACGTACACGTAGTTGCCCGCCACGGCGATGCCGCCGCCCGGCGGCTTGGTGTAGTCCTGCGAGGAGCCGAAGCTGAACTGACCTGGTTCTGATCCTTTGTGTCCCCACTGCACCACGAAGTTGCCGTTGGCATCGAACTTCTCGATGCGGTTGTGGCTGGAGTCGACGACGTACACGTAGCCGGCGGCGTCGGTGGCCAGTCCGCCGATCGGCCCGAACTGCCCGTGCCCGCCGCCGAAGGAGCCCCACTCGGTCTCGAACGCGCCGGTCGCGGCGGAGAACTTCTGCACGACGTAGCTGAGCTGGTCGGCGACGTAGACGTTGCCTTCGCTGTCCAGCGCGACGGCCTCGGGAAAGCGCAGCACGCCCTCGGCGCGCTGGCCGACGATCGACGCCGAGGCATACGGACACGGCGCCGAGCCGACGCCGGCGCACGCCTCGGCGAGCGCTCGCGGCGCGCCGGCCGCCGCCCAACCCATACAGGCGAGCGCCGCGCAGAGCAGCAGTGCGGCGGCGTGACGGTGGCGCGGGATGCTGCTCATCTGACGCTCACAACACAGCGCATGCTGCCCCGGAGCGGTGCCGCAAGGTGCGTTATCCGATGCGCTCGGTCGTGCGTGCAGCCAGACCGGCGCGGGCGACGGGCCCGGCGGGCGGGCCGCCGGCCGGCAGCGGGCGGTTGCGCTCGTCGCCGACGATGTACAGCGGTCGGTGCTTGACCTCGTCGTAGATGCGCCCGACGTACTCGCCGATCACGCCGAGGGCGATCAGCTGGATGCCGCCGAGCAGCAGGATCGCGATCGTGATCGAGCCGAAGCCGGGCAGGTAGGAGTCGAAGATGCGCAGCACGATGACGACGGGGATCGCGACGAAGGCGACGCCGGCGGAGAGCAGCCCGACGTAGGTCGCCAGCTGCAGCGGCAGGTGCGAGAAGGAGGCGATCGCGTCGAGCGAGAAGCGCAGCATCTTGCGTCAGCGTGTACTTGGTCTCGCCGGCGTGGCGCGCGTCGCGCTCGTAGGAGACGGCGGTCTGGGTGAAGCCGACCCACACGGTCATGCCGCGCAGAAAGCGCGAGCGCTCGGTCATCGACAGCAGCGCGTCCAGCGCGCGGCGGTCGAGCAGGCGAAAGTCGCCCGAGTTGGGCTCGAGGTCGACCTGGGCGAGCTTGTCGAACAGCTTGTAGAACCACGACGCGGTCGCGAGCTTGAAGGCGGTCTCGCCCTCGCGCTGCTTGCGCACGGCGTAGACGACGTCGGCGCCCTTGCTCCAGCGGTCGATCATCTCGACGATCAGCTCGGGCGGGTCCTGCAGGTCGGCGTCGATCATCGCGACGACATCGCCACGGGCGTGCTCGAGGCCGGCGGTGAGCGCGGCCTGGTGGCCGAAGTTGCGCGACAGGTGGACGACGCGCACGCGCGGGTCGGCGGCGGCGATGCGATCGAGCATCTCCGGCGTGCGGTCGGACGAGCCGTCGTTGACGAGCACGAGCTCGAACGGATAGTCGGCCACGGCGGCGATGGCGCGGGCGACGAACTGCTCGATCAGCTCCTCCTCGTCATACACCGGCGCGACGACGCTGAGCAGGCCGGGGGTGCGTGGGTCCGCTGAGCCTGCGGTCGCTCGCTTGGTCGGAGTCTGCCAGCGCTCATCTTCGCTGATTTTCATGTGAGCGTTAAGCCTGGGATGAATTGATCGTTCATCCTGTCTGTGAATGTCTCCGAGCGACGACGCAACCGCAGAGCCAGCAGGCTACCGGGACCGCTCGCCCGCCTAAGCGCGCCGGTCATCGTGCAGTTCGTCAAGTTCGGGATCGTCGGCGTGTCGAACACGCTGCTGGCATTCGCCGTCTACACGGTGCTGCTGAAGGTGTTCGGCGTCTGGTACGTCGCCGCGTCGGCGATCGGCTTCGCGTCGGGCGCCGTCAACGGCTTTCTGCTGAACCGGCGCTGGACGTTCCGTGAGCACGTCGGCGACTGCGCTGACGCCGGTGCGCTGGGGCGATCGTGCAGAGCTGCGGGCTGGCGCTGAACCTCGGCCTCGTCTACGTGTTCGTGCACGACCTCGGCCTGGAGAAGCTGGTCGGTCAGACCCGCGACGGCGATCGTGACCGTGCACGTTCGTCGCCAACCGCGCGTGGACGTTCCGCATGCACCCGCCGATCGCAGCCGTCGACACCGACGGCTGACCGACGTCGCGCGGCTGGCACTACGCACGCACGCGGGCCGAAGGCCTCATAAAAACGTCTTATCTATGTGACGCCGGGTCGCTCAGCGAAACACCGTGAGCAGCGACAGTCCGGCGGGGATGCGCCCGCCGCGGCCGATGATCGCGGCCTCGAGCGCCAGCGGGCGCTCGAGCAGCCAGTTGACCGGCGCGGGCGGAACCCACAGGTCGAGGCTCGACTCGGTCGTCTTGCGGTCGAAACGGTCGAGCACGCGCAGCACGATCGCGGCGGGGAGCAGCAGCGAGTTGAAGTAGGTCGTGCGCACCTGCTCCCAGCCGGCCTGCTCGGCGACGCGCTGCAGCGAGCGGCGGGTGTAGCGGCGGTGGTGATGGTTGATCTCGTCGTGCCCGCTCCACAGCCACTGGTAGGCGGGCACGGTCACGAGCAGGGCGCCGCCGGGGGCGACGACGCGACGCAGCTCGCGCAGCGCCGGCAGATCGTCCTCGAGGTGCTCGATCACGTCCAGCGAGACCGCCAGGTCGAAGCTCCTCGGCTCGAACGGCATCTCCAGCACCGAGCCTTCGACCACCTCCCCGCTGGCGCGCGCGCGCGCCAGCGCGACGCTCGTGGCGGACAGCTCGACGCCGGTGACCGTGCCGTGGCGCGCGAGCTCGACCATGTTGCGCCCGCTGCCACAGCCGGCGTCGAGGATGCGCGCGCGGGCGGGCAGGCGCAGGTCGGCGATCACGCGCTCGAGCACCGTGCGCCGCCCGCGGTACCACCAGTGGCGGTCCTCGGCGCGGTGGGTCTGGAGCTCGTAGTCGCGATCCATCAGGAGGCATCTTTTCCTAAGGGCCCGCGGCGCAGGAAGTCCCCGCTGCGGCCGGCTTGAGAAAAGTTTGGCATGCCATAAGATATTTTCATGTCAACCAGAGAGCAGACGCGCTCGCCCGCGGTCGAGGACTACTGCAAGGCGATCTTCACGCTCGAGTCGCGCAGCGACGAGCCGGTCTCGACCAACGCGCTGGCCGAGCGTCTGGCGATCACGCCGGGGTCGGTCTCGGCGATGCTCAAGCGGCTCGACGAGCTCGGCCTGATCGCGCACCTGCCCTACCGCGGGGTGCGGCTGACCGACGACGGCGCAGGTCGCGCTGGAGGTCATCCGCCACCACCGGCTGCTGGAGCTGTTCCTCGCCGAGACGCTGGAGATGCCCTGGGATCGCGTGCACGCCGAGGCCGAGGTGCTCGAGCACGTGATCTCCGAGGAGCTCGAGCAGCTGATCGCCGCCAAGCTCGGCGATCCCGACGCTCGACCCGCACGGCGACCCGATCCCCAGCGCCGAGCTGGAGCTGCCCGAGCACGAGACGCACCCGCTGGACAGCCTGCGGGAGGGCGAGCAGGGTGCTGTTCGTGCGCGTCTCCGACGCCGACCCGGAGATGCTGCGCTACCTCTCCGAGCGCGGCATCGCCCCGGGCGACCGCGTGCTCGTGCCCGAACGCCAGCCGTTCGGCGGGCCGCTGCTGGTGAGCTTCGCCGACGGCGAGCGCGAGCAGGCGCATCGGCGGACAGCTCGCGCGCGCGATGCGGGTGAGCTCGATCGGCGCCGGCGACCGGCGCGACGTGAGCGCGCGCCGCAGCGCATCGGCCGCCGGCGCGCGGCGCGGCAGCGGCGCGGCGATCGGACGGGCGGCGGCGGACGCGAAGGGGTCTCGCGTGACGCCGGCGCGCCCCGATCCGGTCTCGAAGGCGCCGGAGCCGGAGCCGCGCGCGTGCTGCCGGCAGGCGCCCCGCGCGCGGACCAGCCATCTGGATCTGCTGCTGGCGAAGGGCCGGATGCGGGCGACGCTGACGATGCTCGGGCCCGGCGTTCGTCGCGGCGATCGCCTACGTCGATCCGGGCAACTTCGCCACGAACATCCAGGGCGGCGCGCGGTTCGGCTACCTGTTGCTGTGGGTCGTGCTCGTCGCGAACCTGATGGCGATGCTGATCCAGTACCTGTCGGCGAAGCTCGGCATCGCGACCGACCACAACCTGCCCGGAGCTGTTTCGCGAGCGCTATCCGCGATCGCTCTCGTGGGGTATGTGGGTGCAGGCGGAGGTCATGGCGATGGCGACCGACGTCGCCGAGTTCGTCGGCGCGGCGCTCGGGTTGAACCTGCTGTTCGGCGTGCCGCTGCTGCCGGCCGGCGTGATGACGGGCGTCATCGCATTCGCGATCCTCGAGCTGCAGATCGCGCGGCTATCGTCGCTTCGAGCTGGCGATCACGGCGCTGCTGGGCATCATCTTCCTCGGGCTTTCTCTACGAGACGCTGAAGATCGGCCCGTCGGCGCGCGAGTCGCTCGACGGGCTGGTGCCGCACCTCGGCGACAGCGGCAGTCCTGTACCTGGCGGTGGGAATCATCGGCGCGACCGTGATGCCGCACGTGATCTACCTGCACTCGGCGCTGACCAACGGGCGCACGCCCGTGCGCAACGAGCGCGAGCGCGCGCGGGTGCTGCGCTTCGAGCGAACCGACGTGATCGTCGCGCTCGGGCTGCGCCGGGGCTCGTGAACATGGCGATGCTGGCGGTCGCCGCGAAGCTGTTCCACGGCCGGGCCACACGGGTGTGAGCACGATCGCAGCAGGCCCACGCCGGCTTCGGCAGCTGGTCGGCGGCGGCGCCGCGCTGGCGTTCTCGGTCGCGCTGCTGGCCTCGGGCGCGTCCTCCTCGAGCGTCGGCACCTACGCGGGACAGGTCGTCATGAAGGGCTTCGTCGGTTTCAACATCCCCCTCGTCGCCTCGCCGGTTGGTGACGATGGTGCCGGCGATCGCGATCCTCGCGATCGGCCTCAGCCCCACCGACGTGCTCGTGCTCAGCCAGGTCGTGCTCGTCGTTCGGCATCCCCTTCGCGCTGATCCCGCTCGTGCTGCTGACGAGCAACAGCGAGGTGATGGGAGCGCACGTCAACCGCCGTCTGACCACCGTGGCCGGCGGTGCGCTGGCGGCGCTGATCACGGCGATGAACGTGTTCCTGATCTCCCAGCAGGTGCTCTGAGCGCTCTAAGGGGCGCCGGGGGCGCGGATCGCGTAGGCGATCGCACCGGCGCCGGTGCGCCAGACCGCGATCGCGCGGTCGGTATCCGGGTCGAGGGCGATGGTCGCGCCGCTGTTGGGCCCCGGCGGCGCCACCTGTTCGCCTGCGGCGAAGACCGTCCGCCCGGGGTAGGCGTCGAACCCGCGCGCGGCAAAGATCGCCTGCCGGTCGAGGTCGAGATCGAGGCCCACGGGCGATGGCTGCGGTTCGGCCCAGAGCGCGAGCGCCTCGCCGTCGGGGCCGGGCGCCAGATCGGCGAGCAGCGCGTCCCGGCGGGAGGGGAGATCGTGCTGATGGCGCGCACACCGTGGAGGTCGATCGCCGCGGTGCGGACGACCCAGTGGCCGGCTGGGACGCCCGTCCAGGCCATCATCACGCTCTCCGAGGACAGGCGGACGAGCCGGGGCGAGTCGCCGTAAGCGGGCGGGTCGGGCGGATCGGGAAAGCGTTCGAGCAAGTGGGGCGCGCCAAGCGCACGCCGGAGGGGGATCGCGCGAGGTAGACGCTGGTCTGGCCGGCATGCCGGTAGGTCCAGGCGACGATCGCGCGGTTGTCGTCGTGAGAACCGCCGCGATCCGCGCGCCGGCCGGAGTGCCCGGACCGAGCCGCTCGATCGGGTGCGGCGCGCTCGTGGCCGGCAGCTCGCGCGCATAGAGAGAGCCTCCCTGTGCCCAGACGGCAAGCGCATCGCTACGGAAGTTGAGCGCGACCGTGAGCGCCGACAGCGCACCGGGCTGCGCGGCGACGATGCGCGACGGCGACAGCGCGCCGGCGAAGTAGCGCTCGACGTCCACGCGCACGCCCGCGCGCCCGCTGCCGCCGCCGGTCGGCGAGGCGGCGGCGAGGTCGCCGAGGTAGCCCGTCGCGAGCGCGTTCTGCGACGCTGCGCCGGCGATCGTGCCGAGCGTCGCGAAAGGCCCGCCGGCGCTGCCCTGCACGAGCTGTCCGCTGCCACCTGTCGCCGGCGCCGAGCCGGCGATCACGAGCCGACCGTGCGGCGCCGGCGCGAGCGCCAGCGGCGGACGCAGCGTGAGCCTGGCGCCATCGGGTGAGCGCAATGGTGTCGGCGGGCCGGGCACGTCGTTGGCGGCGATCGTCGAGATCAGCGTGCCGCCTGCGGCGCACGAGCCGGTCGTCGCCCCCACGATCGCGCCCTTGCCGGTCGCGTGCGTGGGCTTGTCGCGCGGGAACGCGCGCGTGGTGTCGGCGGCCGCGCACGCGCCCAACGCGGTCGGCGTCGACCAGGCGGCGGCGTGTGTCGCCGCCGCCGGCGGGGTGGAGGGCGCCGCCGGCGGGGTGGGCGCCGCCCGCCGCCGCGGCCGATCGCGCCGATCGCGCGATCGCGGCCGGCGTCAGCACGCACGGCGCGACGACTGCGAACAC
>CAWCBZ010000005.1:0-318112 GCA_963793935.1 uncultured Solirubrobacteraceae bacterium | reverse complement strand
GCTGGCCTTGCTGTTGCCGATCACGTTCACGCTGACCCCGGTCGGCGGGATGGTGATGGAGGCCTCCCGCCTCGATCTTCTACGGCGCGATGTATGGCGGCTCGACGACCTCGATCCTGCTGAACATACCGGGCGAGGCCGCGTCCGTCGTGACCTGCCTCGACGGTCACCAGATGGCGAAGCAGGGGCGCGCCGGCGCGGCGCTGGGCATCGCGGCGATCGGCTCCTTCGTCGCGGGCACGCTCGGCGTTATCGTGATGACGTTCTTCGCGCCAGCCATCGCGGCGGTGGCGATCCGCTTCGGACCCCCGGAGAACTTTGCCGTGATGGTGCTCGGCGTCATCTGCACGCTTTATATGATCACCGGCTCGTTGGTGAAGGGCGTGCTGATGGTGGCGCTCGGATTTCTCACCGCGTCGATCGGCATCGATGTGGTCAACGGGCGCGAGCGCTTCACCTTCGGCTCGATCGACCTCTCCGCGGGCATCGAGCTGTTGGCTGTCGTCATCGGGCTGTTCGGCGTGACCGAAGTTCTGAACAACGTGGAGAGGATCGTCAAAAGCACCATCGTGACCGACCGAATTCGCGGCCTATGGCCGACGCTCGCGGACTGGCGCGCGTCGTGGCGGCCGATGCTTCGCGGCAGCGGGCTTGGATTCTTCCTCGGCCTGGTCCCCGGCGGCGGGCCGGTCACCGCGTCGTTCATGTCCTACGCGTTGGAGAGGCGCATATCCGCTCATCCCGAGCGATTTCGGAAAGGGCGCCATCGAAGGCGTTGCCGGTCCGAATCGGCCAACAACGCCGCCGTCGCCGGCAGCATCATCCCGGTCCTGTCACTCGGCATCCCGGCAATCCGGTGACCGCGCTGCTGCTCGGCGCCCTGGTCATCCAGGGCATCCAGCCCGGCCCACTGTTCATCACCCAGCGTCCCGACCTGTTCTGGGGGATCGTCGCCAGCATGTATGTGGGCAATGTGTTCCTGCTGCTGCTGAATCTTCCCCTGGTCGGGCTGTGGGCCCAGCTCCTGCGCATTCCCTATCGCGTGCTGTTTCCGATCGTCCTCCTGCTCTCCGTGGTGGGCACCTATTCGGCGAACAAGAACGTCTTCGACCTGTGGGTCATGCTCGGCTTCGAACTTCTGGGCTATGTGCTGCATAAGCTGGCGTACGACCTTGCGCCATTCGTCATCGCTCTGGTGCTCGCGCCGCTGCTAGAGCAATCCCTGCGTCAATCGTTGGCGATGTCGCCCGACGGCGCTATGATCTTCCTCCAACGTCCGGGGACTGCGCTGATGCTGACGGCTTGCGCGGTTCTCGTGGCATTGATGTTTCGTCGCGCAAAAAAATCTTAAGGGATGGAGCCCATGAAAAGCGTCATTGCTTTCGCACTGCTGTCCGCCCTGCTTGCAACGCCGGCCGCAGCCCAAGGCGGCGATGCCAAGGCGGAGCTCGCCAAACTCAAGCCGAAGGATTTTCCGACCAACCCGATCGAGTACACGGTGGTCTATCCCGCCGGCGGCGGCATGGACGTCACTGCGCGATTGCTCGCCAAGCACGTCGAGAAGTGGAGTGGCGACAAGATTATCGTCAACAATCGCACCGGCGGCGCCGGAATGGTCGGTCACGCCTATCTCGCCACGCAGGCGAAGCCCGACGGATACACCGTCGGCGTCCTCGCAAACCTGATGTGGGGCGACGCGATGCTGCGCGCGCAGGGCCGCTGGGCCTATACCGACCTCGAGCCGATCGGTTACTTGAATTCCGATCCGTTGATCTGGGTGGGGCCGACCGATGGGCCTTACAAGGGCATGTCGGTCAAGCAGATCGTCCAGATCGCCAAGGACAAGCCCAACACGGTTCGCGCCGCGACCGTTCCCGGCAGTATGTGGGATTACATTCTCGATCAGGTCGAGGCGAACTCCGGTGCAAAGTTCCTGCGCGTGCCGTTCCAGGGCGGGGGCGCCGGTATCAACGCGCTGGCCGGCGGCAACGTCGACATCGCGCAGGGGTTCTTCTCCGAATTCCGCGGTTTGGCGGACGCCGGCAAGGTCGTTCCCCTTGGCGTCGCAGCCCCGGAGCGATTGAGCTTCTTGAAGACACGCCGACCATGAACGAGGCGCTCGGCGGCAATGAATACCAGTGGATCATCATCCGATTTGCGGTCGTTCCGAAGGGGACGCCGGCGGATCGCAAGGCCTATCTCGGGGCGGCCGTCCAGGCCGCGATGAAGGACCCGGAACTGGTCGCCGAATATCTAAGGCGGGCGTCTATTTCGATCCGAAGCTCACTGATCCGGCGCGTATGGAAGCCAATCTCAAGGCCTATGCCGACGCCGAGCGCGAATTTTATCAGAAGACCGGCCGCTTGAAGTAGCCGGCATCGGAACCTGCGTGCAAACAAGCCGGCGATGCGGCGCGCCGGCGCCGCCAAGCTTAGCTTGCGAACCCCGACAAGGATCAAGGTCATTCCATGCGCCGCAGCTCGGACCGAATTCTGACGACGCATGCCGGCAGCCTGCCGCGACCGGAGCATCTGACCAGCCTTTTCGTTCGGCGCTCGCGCGGAGAGGGCGTCGCCGCGGATGAAATTGCCGCGGCCGGCCAGGCCGCGCTGCGCGCGATCGTACCCAGGCAGGCCGAGGCCGGCATCGACGTCGGCAACAATGGCGAACAGCAGCGCGACTCCTTTTTCCTTTATCTCAAAGAGCGCCTGACCGGGCTGGGTGGCACCTGGCAGCGGCCGTCGCGCGCCGACGTCGACCGCTATCCCGAATTCAAGAAGCGATGGATAGAGCAGACGTCGAGCAAGGCGCGCGTGTCGCCCAACGAAGGTTTGCCGATGGCGGTCGGCGACGTGCGCTATATCGGTACGGCCGCCATCGAGGCGGAGTGCAGCGACTTCGCAAACGTCCTCAAGCATTATCCGGATATCTTTGTCGAACCGTTCATGAACGCGCCGTCGCCCGGTATCGTCGCCGCCGCGATCAAGAACCAGTATTACGACACTGACTTGAAATATCTGCAGGCGCTCGGAGACGCGTTGCGGATCGAATATGAGACGATCGTTCGCGCCGGCTTCGTGCTGCAGATCGACGCGCCCGACTTGGCGCTGGAGCGGCACATTTCATTCAAGGACAAGCCGCTGTCGGCGTTTCTCGAATTCGTCGAAAATGTCGTCGCAGTGATCAACGTCGCGCTCAAGAACGTTCCGCCCGACCGGGTGCGGCTGCACGTCTGCTGGGGTAATTCGGAATCGCCGCACGACAGCGACGTGCCGCTCGAGAATATTCTGCCGACCGTGCAGCAAGCGAACGTCGGGGCGTTGTATCTCCCCTTCGCCGGCCCGCGCCACGCGCACGAGTTTCGCTGCTTCGAGAAATCTCCCCTGAGGAGCGGCCAGATCCTGGTGGCGGGCGTGATCGACCCGTTGACCAACATCATCGAGCATCCCGAGGTCGTGTCGGACCGGATCGAGCGGGTGGCGGCTGCGATCGGCGATCCCTCCGCCGTGCTGGCCGCGACCGATTGTGGCTTCGACACGTCGGCGGGCTGGGGCCGGGTAGCGCCGGATGTGGTCTGGGCCAAGGTGCGCAGCCTCAGGGACGGAGCGAAGCTGGCTTCCACGCGCTTGTTCTGATTGCCGGCTTGTATATGTCGGGGACTTCCTCGCGCTGACGTCACACCACTGTCAGTTTGCAGTCATGTTGGCACGCTTGATCAGGTCTCGCATGAGATTGGCATCGGCGTGCAGGAAGGCCGTGAACGCTCCGGGATCTTTCAGAAACACCTTGGCGCCCTGCGCCTCGATCTTGTCCCGTGCTTTCGGCGTGTTCAGCGTGCGGGCGATGGCGGCATGGAGCTTGTCGACGATCTCGCGCGGGGTGTCAGCCGGCGCCGAGATTCCGTACCAGGTGCCCATCGCGAAATCGCGATAGCCCGCCTCGGCCATGGTGGGCGTTTCGGGCAGCGCCTTGGCGCGCGTCGCGCCGGCGACGGCGAGCGCGCGCAGCTCGCCACCCCTTACCTGCGACAGCACCGCCGGGACATTGAGGAACGCGAGGTCGACCTGGCCACCGATCAGATCGAGCGCGGCGGGTGCGCCGCCCTTGTAGGGCACTTCGATCAGCTTCACGTCGGCGCGCAACTGCAGCAGCACGCCGAGAAGCTGCGGAATGCTGCCGACTCCGACCGTGGCGAACGTCATGTTCCCAACCGCGCCCCGGGCGGCGGCGACGAGCTCCGGCACGCTCTTGTAGGAGCGGCTCGGCGGCACGACCAGGACGTTGGGAACGTCGGCGACGGTGGCGATCGGCGTAAACGACGCGATGCCGTCGTAGCCGGCGTCCTTCATCAGCGCCGGCGTGATCACGTGTGACGGCGAGCCGCCGATGAACAGCGTGTAGCCGTCGGGCTTGGCCTGCGCCACGGCGCGGGCACCGATGGCGGTGCCCGCACCCGGGCGGTTGTCGACGACGATCGCGCGGCCGAGCGTCTCGCTCATCCCCTCGGCGACGGCGCGCGCGAGCAGGTCGGCGGGGCCGCCGGCGGCATAGGGATTGATCAGCGTGATCGGCCGCGCGGGAAAGGGCTGGGCAAGCGCTCCTCCCGCCGGCGCGGACATGGCGAGGAGAACCGCCAGTGCGAGACGCGTCATGCTTCCCTCCCGCAGCGGTCACGCGGTGACGCACGATCGGCGCCTTCCGGCGTCCCGCTTTTGCCCTAGGATAGTACGGAGTCACCCAGCAGAAAACCGCGTCGGCCGCGAATGACCGAAGGTCTCCCTAATACCTTGTTGCCCACCACGCTGGTCGGCAGCTACCCGCCGCCGGCTGTGCGCTCCACCGCAGGCGCCCGGCGCGCACCGCAGGCTCGCGCTCACGTCGGTCGAGGGCGTGGTCGTGATCAACGTGTACGTGGCGGTCGTCGCTTCGATCGCCTGGTACGTCTGCTCGTTGCTGTGAGTTCAGCCGCCGGCCGGCGCCGGGCGTGGCGTCGCCCGCGCGCGCCGCGCCGGCTTTGAGGCAGCCGGCTTGGGCGCCTTGGCCTTGTCCGGCGTGCGCTTGGGCCGGCGCGCGCGCTCTTGCGCGGTGGCTGGGCTGCGCCGCTGCCGATCGGCGCGCTCGTCGATCGCGGCCTGCACGATCGTCAAGCGGCGAATCAGGACGGCGCGGACCTGCGCGAGCTCGTCGGCTGTGAGCAGAGCCGGACCGAACCCGCGCCGCGAGCGCGTGGCCGCGGGAGCGACGCCGGGGTGTTCGGCTTCGAGCTCGATGACGGTGCGCTCCAGCGTTGCGATCTGCTCGCGCAGCGCTCGGCGATGGCCGGCCTCGGACAGTTCGCCCGCCTGCGCGCCGCTCACTGCCGGCGGCTCCGGGGCGACGTAGAGCGCTGCCGCCACAGCCCGCGGGTCCACGCCCGTCTCCCGTGCGGACCTCGCGGCGGTGGTCGCGATCGCGCCCACGGCCGGCGGGTGTGCCGAGCTTGCGGCAACGAACGTGCCGCTGCCCTGCTGGCTTTCGATCAAGCCTTTCTGTTCCAGCCGCTGATACACGACACGAATCGTGTTCACGTTCAGGCCGCTCGCCTGAGCCATCTCGCGAAGGGTCGGCAGCCGCTCTCCCGCCTGGAAGCTTCCGTCGGAGATCAGCGAGCACAGCGTCCAACCGAGCTGCACGCCGATCGGAACCTCGGCCGCGCGATCGACGGAGAGGTTCGCAAGCATCGACGCTGCGGCGTCCGATGAAGCCTCTCGCGGCTTGTCCGCCATAAATCCAGAGTATCGAGTCAGAGACGGGATTTACAGTGTGCTAGTTAACTAGTAGTCTAATAAATATGGCTGTAGAGGGTGGTGGCAAGGGCCGCGCCGGACCGACTGGTCCGATCGCCGGGGCCGGCGCCGGCCCGAGCGCTGGCATCGGCGGCCGCACGGCCGGCCTCGGCCGAGCGCTCCGACCGGCCTCGCGCGTGTTGGAGGAATTCGGCGATGTCGTCCTGCTGACCGGCAGGACGATCCGCTCGGCCGTGGTTCCGCCGTACCCGTACGGCGGCGAGCTCGTCGGACAGTTCCTGTTCGCGCTGCGCTTGGTCTGGTTTCCGCTGCTGATCACGACTGTGGCGATCAGCTACGGCGCGCCGGGTCTGCAGGCGGCGAACTTCCTCACGCTGTTCGGCGCGCTCGATCGCCTCGGCGGCTTCTTCGTGCTCGCGGCGATCCGCGAAATCGGTCCGTTGATCACCGCGACCGTCGTCGCGGGCGTGGCCGGCACGGCGATCACCGCCGACCTCGGCGCGCGCAAGGTGCGCGAGGAGCTCGACGCGCTGCAGGTGCTCGGCGTCGACCCGGTCAAGAACCTCGTCGTGCCGCGCTTTCTGGCGCTGATGGTCGTGACCGGCCTGTTTGACATCTACTCACTGCTGTTCGGCATCTTCGGCGGCATCGCCGCCGAGCTCGTCAACGGCCAGCCGCTCGGGCCCTTCTGGGGCACTTTGTTCGCCAACGCCTCGACGACCGACCTGTGGGGCTCGGTTCTGAAGACCACATGCTTCGGCGCGATCATCGCCATCGTCTGCTGTTACAAGGGCATGACCGCATCCGGCGGCGCCGAGGGCGTCGGGCGCGCGGTCAATGAAGCGGTCGTGATCTCGTTCCTCGGCTTCGGCGCGTTGAACTACGTGTTCACGCAGACGCTGCTGGCCACTCACCCGCAGATCCTCGTGATCAAGTGAACGCTGGACGGCCGATGACCTTCGCCCAGCGGCGTCCTCAGTCGCTCGCCTGCAGAGCAGGCCACGCTCCCTGCGTCCTTGCTGGACTCGATCCTCAGCCGTCCAGGGGGATCCTTCAGTGAACGAGTTGCAGGCGACGCCACGGGAATGGCTGGCGAGCACCGGCGAGATCGCCCGCTTCGGCGCGGCGGTCGTGCGCGAGGTGTGGGGCCTGCGCGTGTTCCGCTTCTTCGGCGAGGCGCTGCGCCAGGCGGGCATCCTGATCGTCGGCTCG
Organism: uncultured Solirubrobacteraceae bacterium; assembly: GCA_963793935.1. Taxonomy (GTDB): domain Bacteria; phylum Actinomycetota; class Thermoleophilia; order Solirubrobacterales; family Solirubrobacteraceae; genus Palsa-744. The sequence goes on along the minus strand of CAWCBZ010000005.1, from coordinate 311,114 downwards.
ACCGCCGTGATCTGGGCGCTGGTGTTCCTGATGGGCCTCGGCGTTTGCGGCATCGGCGGCGCCTACTTCACGCTGTCCACCGGCGCGCCGGCCTACGCGGGGGTGTTCGCCGCGTGGTGCGATCTGCGCGAGGCCGTGCCCTACGCCTTCGGCTACATGATGGCGGCGAAGGTCGGCACCGGAATCGTGGCCGAGCTCGGCGCCATGCGCATCTCCGAGGAGATCGACGCGCTCGAGGTGATGGGCATCGACTCGATGGTCTTTCTCTGCGCCACGCGCCTGCTGGCCGCTTGGATCGTGCTGCCGTTCATGTACATCTCGGGCATCGGCATCGCCTATCTCGGTTCCTACCTGGGGGTCGTCGAGCAGCTCGGCTTCGTCTCCTCCGGCGGCTACCTGCTGATCTTCTGGCAGTTCCAGAACGCGCCCGACCTGCTGTTCAGCGTGATCAAGGGCATGAGCATGGCCACCGTGATCGTGCTGGTCGCCTGTTACTACGGCTACAACGCCAGCGGCGGGCCGGTCGGCGTGGGCACGGCGACCGCCAAGTCGATGGTGCTGAACCTCGTCTTCGTCACGCTGATCGGCATGCTCGGCACGCAGGTCTTCTGGGGCGCAAACCCCCGCGCGCCGATCGGCGGTTAGCACCCTCCGCTACGCTGACCGCCATGTCCAAGACGCTCGTGATCGCCGAGAAGCCCTCCGTGGGGACGGATCTCGCGCGCGTGTTGAAGGGTCCGTTCAAGAAGGGCGAGGGCGTGCTGGAGGGTCCCGAGCACGTGATCACCTGGGCCGTCGGGCACCTCGTGCAGCTCGCCGAACCGGACGAGTACGACGCCAAATTCAAGCGCTGGCGCATGGAAGACCTGCCGATCGTGCCCGACCGCTTCAAGCTGGTCGTGCGCGACGAGCGCTCGCGCAAGCAGATGTCGGTCGTGACCAAACAGATCGGGCGTGAAGACATCGACGATGTCGTCAACGCCTGCGACGCCGGCCGCGAGGGTGAGCTGATCTTCGCCTATCTGTACGAGAAGGCCAAAGGCAAGAAGCCCGTCAACCGGCTGTGGCTGAAATCGATGACCAGTGCGGCGATGAAGGAGGCGTTCACCGCACTGCGCCCGGCCGACGAGTTCGCGCGCCTGGAGCAGGCCGCCCGCTCGCGTTCGGAGGCCGACTGGATCGTCGGCATGAACGCCACGCGCGCGGCGACCATTCGCCTGCGCAGCTCCTTCGACGGGGCGGTCTCGCTGGGCCGCGTGCAGACGCCGACGCTGGCCTTGATCGCCCGTCGCGAGGAGGAGATCAAAGCGTTCGTGCCCGAGCCCTACTGGCTGGTCGACGCAGCCTTCGAGGCCGACGGCGCGCGCAAGTACGAGGGCCGCTATCACGCCGGCGCCAAGCCGCGCATCGCGAGCGAGGATGAGGCAACGGCGATCGTCGCCGCCTGCGAGGGCAAGCGCGGCAAGATCACCAAGCTGGACAAGAAAGAGCAGCGCGAGAAAGCGCCGATGCTCTACGACCTGACGACGCTGCAGCGCGAGGCCAACAACCGCTACGGCTTCTCGGCCAAACGCACGCTCGGCGCCGCGCAGCGCTGCTACGAGGAGCACAAGGCGCTGACCTATCCGAGGACCAACTCGCGCTACCTGCCGAGCGACATGGTCGCCGAGATCAAGCCGATCGCCGAGCTCGTCGGCGCGCAGCCCGAATATCGCGCGGGCGCCGAATACGTGACCGGCCTGGACCTGCTGCCGCTGGCGCGCGTGGTCAACGACGAGAAGGTCACCGACCACCACGCGATCATCCCGACGCGCTCCGAGCACAAGCTCGACAAAATGAGCTCTGACGACCGGCGCATCTACGACATGGTCACGCGGCGCTTTCTCGCGGTCTTCCACCCTGAGGCGGTGTTCGAGAACACGCGCGTGGAGACGACGATCGGCGAGGGCGACGACGGTCATGTCTTCCGCACGCGCGGCAAGCTGCTGATCGTTCCCGGCTGGCGCGGCGTCTACGACGAGGTGGCTTCCGCCGACGCGCGCCCTCCGAAAGGCGAGGAAGACGAGGGCGCAGACCAGCAGCTGCCCAAGCTCGAGGACGACGAGATCGTCAAGACGACGAAGATCGCCAGCGAGCGCAAGGAAACCAAACCGCCACGGCGCTACTCCGACGCATCGCTGCTCGGCGCGATGGAGACCGCCGGCAAGCTCGTCGACGACGAAGAGCTGCGCGAGGCGATGAAGGAGTCGGGAATCGGCACGCCGGCGACGCGCGCGGCGATCATCGAGCGGCTGATCACCGTCGGCTACGTCGAGCGCGACGCCCGCGCCCTGGTCGCCACCGAGAAGGGGCTGAACGTGATCCGCCTGCTCGACGCGCACATGCTGACCTCGCCCGAACTGACCGGCAGCTGGGAGCACCGGCTGGGCAAGATCGAGCGCGGCGAAGACTCACGCGAGAAGTTCATGGGCGACATCGCCGGATTTGCGCAGGAGACCGTCAAGCAGCTCGACGAGACGCTCAAGGACGTGCGCATCCCGCGCGCCAAACTCGGCCCCTGCCCGGTGTGCGGCCACGAGATCAACGAGAACCGCAAGGGCTACTCGTGCTGGGCGCGCGAGGACCCGGGCTGCGGCTTTGTCATCTGGAAGTCCAAAGCCGGCAAGACGCTGACGGTGCCGCTCGCCCGTGAACTGATCAAGACCGGCTACACCGAGCGTCCGGTGACGGGCTTTCGCGGGCGCAGCGGGCGCTCCTTCCGCGCGCACCTGGCGATGCAGCAGACCGAGGACGGCAAATGGCGCGTGGAGTTCGACGAGCCGTGGGCCAAGGAGGGCGCCAAAGCGCCCGAGGCCGAGGCCGAGACGAACGAGCTGGCCGCCGCCAACGGCGCCCGCGACAAGACCTCGCCGGTCGGCGAGCGCAGCGCCGCCTAGCTCGGCTGCGTACGTCGCGTCCCCGCGTGGCGCGCCCCATGCGCGCCATGCAGGCGCTGTCGGCCGTGTGCGCCAGGATGGATGCGCATGGCGCTTTCGCTGATCACCGGACCCGCCAACGCGGGCAAGGCCGAGCTCGTGCTCGACGCCGTGCGCATGTACGGCGCGCGCGAGCTGGACCCACTGCTGGTCGTGCCGACGCGCGCCGACGCCGAGCTCTACCTGCGCGAGCTGGCCGGCGACGGCGTGACGATGGGCGTGCGCGTCGAGCGCTTTGACGGGCTGACGGCGGAGATCGTGCAGCGCGCCGGAATCGGCGAGGCCGTGCTCGGGCCGATCGCTCGCGAGCGGCTGCTGCAGTGGCTGGCCGACCGCGAGCTCTTGGCCGGCGCCGGCGACGGGTTCGTTCGCGCCCTGTCGGAGCTGGTCGTCGAGCTGCGCACGCGCCGCGTGTCGCCGGCCCGTCTCGATCGCCGCGCTCGACAGCTGGCAGGCGGCCGACGGCGCCGGCGCGACCGGCGCCGTGCTCGGACGACTGTTCATGCGCTACGAAGCAGAGCTGCGCGCGCCTGCGCTCGCGTGGACGGAGATCAGTGTGCGGTGCGAGCGCTCGACGCGCTGCGCGAGCGCCCGTCGCTGTGGGGCGGCACGCCGGTGCTGTTCTACGGCTTTGACGACCTCTCGCGCATGCAGCTCGACGCGATCGAGACGCTCGGCGTCGTCGTCGACGCGCCCGTCACCGTCTCGCTGGCCTACGAGGCCGAGCGCTCGGCCTTCGCCGGCCGTGCCGCGACCTTTCAGGCGCTGGCGCCGCTCGCGGCCGAGCATCGCCGGCTGCGCGCGCGAGCCGAGCACTACGCGCCCGGCTCGCGCACCGCGCTCAGCCATCTCGAGCGCTCGCTGTTCGAGCCGGGCGCAGCGCGCGTCGGCAGTGGCGGCGCCGTGGCTCTGCTGGAGGGCGGCGGCGAGCGCGCCGAGCTGGAGCTGGTCGCACGCGAGATCTCGCTGCTGTTGGCCCAGGGCATGGCCGCCGAGGACGTCGCCGTGCTGGCGCGCGCCTCGGGAACCTCGCTCGAGCTGCTCGCGGAGGTGCTCACGGCCGCCGGCGTTCCCTTCGCGCTGCAGCGCCGCGTGCTGTTCGCCGACACGGCGCTCGGGCGCGCGCTGATCGGGCTGCTGCGCTGCGTCGGCGCGCCGGCCGCCGAGCGTGGGGGCGAGCTCGGCGACGCGCCGGGCGAGCTTGGCGACCTGTTGGCCTGGCTGCGCGCTCCAGGGCTGCTCGAGCTGCCGGCGCTCGCCGACAGACTGGAGCGCCAGGCGCGAAGGACCGGCGCGCTCAGCGCCGACGCCGCCAGGGAGGAGTGGCAGCGTCACAACTGGCCGCTGGAGACGATCGATCGCCTGCAGGAGGCCCAGGCGCGCGGCGCCGCAGTGCTGATCGAGCTCGCCGCGCGCGAGCTGCAACGGCTGTTCTCGGCTCCGCGGCGGCGCGCGGCCGAGCTGCTGTCCGCCGAGGCGCTCGACGAGGCGGCCGCGCTTGCCCAGGGCGGGCGCGCGCTCGCGCAGCTGCGCGAGCTGGCGCGGCTGGCGCCCGAGCTCGCGCCGGCGACGGCGGCGGAGCTCGCGCAGGTGCTCGGCAAGGTCGAGCTGTTCAGCGGCGATCGTCCGGCGCCGGGCGCGGTCGCCGTGCTCGACCCGCTTGCGCTGCGCGCCAGGCGTGTGCGCGTGCTGTTCGTGTGTGGTCTGCAGGAGGGCGTGTTCCCCGCACGCGCGCGCGTGCAGCCGCTGCTGTCAGAGCAGGAGCGCCGTCGCCTCGCCGAAGCGTCGGGCTTGCGCCTGGGCGAGCAGGAGGACCTGCTGGCCGCCGAGCGCTATCTGCTCTACGCCGCCGTCTCGCGTCCTGAGGAGCGCCTGGTGCTCAGCTGGCACAGCGCCGATGACGAAGGACAGACGACGCCGCGCTCGCTGTTCGTCGACGACGTCTGCGACCTGTTCGAGCAGAGCCTGTTCGTCTCGCGCGGGCGACGCGCGCTCGGCGCCGTGGACGCTCCGGCGCGCGCGGCCGAGACGATCCACGTGGGCGGAGGCCGCGCGCAGCGAGCGTCCGAACGAGCCGCTGCATGACGCGCGGCTGCTCGGTGAGCTCGCTGCACGACCCTGGTCGGCGTCGGCGATGGAGCGTTGGATCGGCTGCCCGGTGGCCTGGTTCGTCGAGCGGCTGCTGCGCCCGGACGTGCTCGAGCCCGACCCCGAGCCGCTCGCGCAGGGCTCGCTGCGGCACGCCGCGCTGGAGCAGGCGCTGCTGCGCCTGCGCGAGGAGACCGGCAGCGCACGCCTGACGCGCGCCAACCTGGCCCGTGCGCGCGAGCTGCTCGCCGAGGCGCTGCAGGACGGCGAAGTCGGCAAGCCGCTGTCGGTCTCGCCGGAGCGACGCGCGACCGTGCGCCGGCGCCTGCAGGCCGATCTGGACCGCTACCTTGCGCGCGAGGCCGAGGGCGAAGCTCCCTTGGAGCCGCGCGAGCTGGAGCTTGGCTTCGGCTTTGCGGGCGATGACGATCGCGGCGAGCCGAGCGAGCTGCCGGCCTTCGAGCTCGGCGGCGGCGTGAAGCTGCGCGGGCGCATCGATCGCATCGACGTCGGCGAGCACGGCGAGGCGGTCGTCTTTGACTACAAGGGCAAAGCGCCGCAGGGCGCATCGAAGTGGATCGAGGACGGCAAGCTGCAGGTCGCGCTGTACATGAGCGCCGTCGAGCAGCTGGTCGGCCTGCGCGTGGTCGGCGGCTTCTATCAGCCGTTGACCGGCGACGACCTGCGTCCGCGCGGCGTGCTCGACGGCGACAGCGGCATCGAGCTCGACTGCGTCTCCACCGACGTGCGCGAGCACGATCAGGTGCGCGAGCTGCTCGACGGCGCGCTGTCGGCGGCGCGCGAGGTCGCCGCGCAGGCGGCCGCCGGGCGCCTGCAGGCGCGTCCGGACAGCTGCGCGTTCCGCGGCGGCTGTCAGTTCCCGACGATCTGCCGGTATGAGCGATGAGCCCTCGGCGAGCTGCGGCGACGCAGTCTGAGACGTTGCCGGGAATGGAGTCGGCGGGAGTGCTGGCGGTCGCCGGCGGAGAGGTGCGCGCGCTGACCGGCGAGCAACGCGAGGCCGTCGATCGTCGCTCGGAGTCGCTGCTGGTGTCCGCCGCCGCCGGCAGCGGCAAGACGTCGGTGCTCGTCGAGCGCTTCGTCGCGGCCGTGCGCGACGACGGCGTCTGGCGCCTGGACGGATCCTCGCGATCACCTTCACCGAGCGCGCCGCCGGCGAGCTGCGCGAGCGCGTGCGCGACCGTCTGCTGGAGCTCGGCGATCGCCAGGCCGCGCGCGACACCGAGGCGGCGTTCGTCGGCACATTTCACGGGTTCTGCGCGCGACTGCTGCGCGCCCACCCGTTCGCCGCCGGCCTGGACCCGGATTTCGCGATCCTCGACGAGGGCCTCGCCGGCAGGCTGCGCGAACAGGCCTTCGCGGCGGCGCTGCGCGAGTTCCTCGGCGCAGGCGGCGCGAGCGAGCTGGACATGCTGGCCGCCTACGGCGTCGATCGCGTCCGTGGCATGGTCGAGCACGTCTACCTCGAGCTGCGCAGCCGCGGCCAGCTGCTGCCGCGCCTGCCCGTCGCCGCGCCGCGCGACGAGGCCGGCGAGAGCGACGTCCAGGCGGCCGCGGCGTGCGTTCTGCTGGACGACCTGCTGGCGCGCTTCGCGCTGGCCTACGAGCAGCTCAAGCGTTCGCGCGCCGGCGCCGACTTCGACGATCTCGAGCTGCTCGCCCAGCAACTGCTCGGCGAACACGAGTCGGTGCGCGAGGAGTGGGCGATGCGCTTCGAGCTGTTGATGGTCGACGAGTTCCAGGACACCAATCCGCGCCAGCTGGCGATCCTGCGCGCGCTCGATCGCGCCAACCTGTTCACAGTCGGCGACGAGCTGCAGTCGATCTACGGCTTTCGCCATGCCGACGTGAGCCTGTTTCGCGCGCGTCGTGACGAGCTCGCCCAGCAGAACGCGAGCCTGTCGCTGACGAGCAACTTCCGCAGCCGCGAGGCGCTGCTGGACGTCGTCAACGAGGTCTTCGGCCAGCGTTTCGAGGACTTCTCCGACCTGCGCGCCGGCACCCGCGAGGGCGAGGACGAGGACGAAGGCCAAAGCGAGCCTGCCGTCGACCATGGCGCGGCCGCGGTGGAGCTGCTGCTCACCGACATGGACGGCTGGCAGGAGCGCGCCGAGCTCGCCGCCGAGCTGGCAGACGGTTTGCCGCCGGCGCCGTTGTGGCGCCAGGCCGAGGCGCGGCTGCTCGCGCGACGCGTCTCAGAGCTCGTGCGCGACGGCGCCGCTGCACCGGGCGACGTGGTGGTGCTGCTGCGCGCCTCCGGCGACCTGGAGGTGTTCGAGCGCGCGCTGCAGCTGTGCGGGTTGCGCACGCTCGCGGCCGTCGGCGCCTTCTGGGGGCATCAGCAGATCGGCGATCTGGTCGGCTACCTGCGCGCGCTGGCCAACCCGCTGGACGAGCTGGCGCTGTACGGGCTCTTGGCCTCACCGCTGGGCGGCTGCTCGCGCGACTGCCTGGCGCTGATCGCGCGTTCGGCGCAGGCCGGTAGGCGTGGCGCATGGGAGACGGCGCAGGCCGCCGCGGCCGGCGAGGGCGAGCTCGCCGAGCGCATCGCGCAAAGCGACCGCGAGGCGCTCGCTCGCACGTGCGCTCTGGTGGCGCGCGAGCGATCCGGCACGGCGCTGCGCACGATCGCCGCGTCGATCGAGCGCGCGATCGAGGCGACCGGCTATCGCGAGCACGTGCTGTCGCTGGAGTGGGGCGAGCGTCGGCTGGCCAACGTGCACAAGCTGTTGCGTCTGGCGCGGCGCTTCGAGGCCGCCGAGGGCCGCGACCTGCGCGGCTTTCTCGATCGCGTCGAGTACCTGGCGAGCGCCGCACGCGTCGAGCCCGATGCGCCGGTCGAGGGAGTCGAGCCGGACGCCGTTCGCCTGATGACGATCCACGCCGCCAAGGGACTGGAGTTCCCGGTCGTGTGCGTCGCCGACCTCGGTCGCACGCCGAGCTCGCGCATGCCCGATCTGCTCGTAGACGGCGATCGCGTCGGACTGCGACTGATGCGCCTCGACGGCGAGCGCTCCCAGCCGACGCTGGCCTATGAGGATCTGAGCGCCGAGCTTCGCGCGCGCGAAGCCGAGGAGGAGGATCGCATCGCCTACGTTGCGATGACGCGTGCGCGCGAGCGGCTGCTGCTCAGCGGGTCGGCGCGCTTTGAGCGCTGGCCGCGCTGCTCGCCCGGCGCCGCGCCGATCTCCTGGCTCGCTCCGGCGCTGTCGCCGGATCTGCCCCAGCAGCTCGCCGGCGTGGCGCTCGATGCGGACGAGGCGTCGCCCGCGCCGCAGGGCCCCCCAGGCGTCCTGCCTTGCGGGGTCCTGCTGCGCCTGAACTCGCCTGCCGCGCGGTTTGCCGATGGGCTCTCGGCGGTCGGCCGCACGCCGGTGAGCGCGCGCGCAGCCGAAGGTCCGTCGGCCGGCGGGCTCGAGCCGCCTGCGGCAGACGGCGCGCCCGCGCCGCTCGGCAAGGCTGCGCCCGATGGAGCGCGCGTGGCCGACGACACGAGCCCCGCGCGCGCGACCGAGCTCGAGCAGCTGCGTGCGCTCAGCTACAGCTCGCTGACCGAGCTGGAGCGCTGCGGCTATCGCTACTACCTCGAACGCGTGCTGTCGCTGCCCGAGGATCGCGTCGCCGCTCGGGCTGACGACGGCGCGGGATTGGAGGCTCGCGCTCGCGGCACGCTCGTGCATCGCCTGATGGAGCTGGCCGACTTCGCCGACATGCGCGACACGACGGCCGCGGATGTCGAGCGCGCCGCTCGCGAGCTTGGCCTGCACGCAAAAGCACGGGAGCACGAGGAGCTCGCGACGCTCGTCTCGGTGGCACTGCGTGCACCGCCGGCGGCGCGCGTGGCGGCGGCGCAGGCGGTGCGCCGCGAGCATCCGTTTGCGTTCTCGCTCGGCGCGCACGAGCCGCTGATCACCGGCGTGATCGACCTCGTGGCGACCGAGGCCGATGGCGCTCGCCTGGTGCTCGACTACAAGAGCGATCGCGTCGAGCCGGGCGTCGATCTCGACGAGCTGGTCGAGCGCGACTATGCGGTTCAGCGTCTGCTCTACGCACTCGCGGTGCTGCGCGAAGGCGCGACCGAGGTGGAGATCGTGCACTGGTTTCTCGAGCGCGATGAGTGGGTCGGCGAGCGCTACGCCGCCGCCGAGCGCCTGGTGCTGGAAGAGCGCCTCGCCGAGCGCATCGCCGCTGCGCGCGAGCGCCGCTTCGCGGTCAGCGAGCTGCCCCATCGAGGACTGTGCCTGACGTGTCCCGGACGCGTCGGTCTGTGCTCGTGGAGCGAGCGCGAGACGCTGCGCGAGCTTTCGCCCGATGCGCGCGCCGGCGGGGGTCGTGACGCCGCCCTGGAGACGGACGCGCAGAGGGCGCCTGAGCCGGCCTCTGGCAGCTGAGAATCCCTGCAAACATAGGGTCTACGGGGCTTTGCGCGCTGGTCGTGATCGCGGCCTTTTAATCGCTGCCGGGCTGGATCGCAGGCCCCATCCGCTGCTACGCTTTCGGGCTCAGCCTCAGGTGCCCGCCTGCCCGCGCCACGGGGGATGCACCGCCCCAAGGGAGCACTTCCATGAACTCGCACATCATGCAGCCGCCAAAGGCCGTCGGTCTCTACGACCCCAGCTATGAGCACGACGCCTGCGGCGTCGGCATGGTCGCGCGTCTGGACAACCAGCCGACGCACGAGGTGATCTCGCGGGCGATCACGGCGCTGGAGAACCTCGAGCACCGCGGCGCGAGCGGCGCTGACCCGCGCACCGGCGACGGCGCCGGCATTCTCATGCAGATGCCCGACGAGCTGCTGCGTGCGGTCGTCGACTTCGATCTGCCGCCACTGGGCTCCTATGGCGTGCTGATGTGCTTCTTGCCTACCGACGACGAGGCTCGCGCGAGCCTGGAGACATTGCTTGAGCGAACCGTGCAGCAGGAGGGCCAGCAGCTGCTCGGCTGGCGCGACGTGCCGGTTGACCCAGCGCAGGCCGGCGAGGTCGCCGGGGCCTGCCGCCCGGTGATCCGCCAGCTGTTCGTCGGCGCCGCGGGCGAGCAGGCCGCGGACCAGGACGCCTTCGAGCGCAAGCTGTATGTGATTCGCCGCGTCTGCGAGCTGAACGCTGAGCACGAAGGTCTGTACGTCACCTCGAGCTCCTCGCGCACGCTCAACTACAAGGGCATGCTGATCAGTTTCCAGCTGGCGGCGTTCTACCCGGACCTGCGCGACGAGCGCACCAAGAGCGCGCTGGCGCTCGTGCACTCGCGCTTCTCCACGAACACCTTCCCCAGCTGGGAGCTCGCGCACCCTTATCGCGTGATCTGCCACAACGGCGAGATCAACACGGTGCGCGGCAACGTCAACTGGATGCGCGCGCGAGAGAGCGAGCTGCGCAGCGAGCTGTTCGGCGAGGACCTGGAGAAGATCCTGCCGGTCGTCAGCGCGGGCAACTCGGACTCGGCGACATTCGACAACGTGCTCGAGCTGCTGATGCTCGGCGGGCGCTCGCTGCCGCACGCGGCGATGATGATGATTCCCGAGGCCTACCGAAAGCGCGAGGACCTGTCCGAGGACCTCAAGGGGTTCTACGCATTTCACTCCTGCCTGATGGAGCCGTGGGACGGACCGGCCTCGGTCGCGTTCACCGACGGACGCGTGGTCGGCGCGACGCTCGACCGCAACGGACTTCGTCCGGGCCGCTGGGTGGAGACGACCGACGGTCACGTCGTGCTCGGCTCGGAGATCGGCCTGCTGGACATCCCACCCGAGCAGATCCGCCGGCTCGGGCGCCTGCAGCCGGGGAAGCTGTTCCTCGTCGACCTGGAGGCCGGGCGCATCGTCGAGGACGAGGAGGTCAAGCGCGGCGTGTCGACGCGCAAGCCCTACCGCGAGTGGTACGCGCGCAACGCCGTGCCGTTCTCCGAGCTGGAGCCGTCTGACCAGGTGACGATCTCAGACCAGCCTCTGCGCACCCGCCAGCGCGCGTTCGGCTACTCCCAGGAGGACCTGCGCATGCTGTTGACGCCGATGGCGCGCGACGGCGCAGAGCCGGTCGGCTCGATGGGCAACGACCTGTCGCTGGCCGTGCTCTCCGACCAGGCGCCGCCGCTGTTCTCCTACTTCAAGCAGCTGTTCGCGCAGGTCACCAACCCGCCGATCGACCCGATCCGCGAGGAGATCGTGATGAGCCTGGCGACGAGCCTGGGCTCCGAGTTGAACCTGTTCGAAGAGACGCCCGAGCACGCGCACAAGCTCGTGCTCGAACAGCCGATCCTGCTCAACCGCGAGCTGGAGACGCTGCGCCACGTCCACCACGACGTGTTCGCCGCGCGCACGATCAACACGACGTGGTCGCTGGAGCAGGGCCCCGCGGGCATGAGCGAGGCGCTCCAGCGGATCTGCGAGGAAGCCTCCGAGGCGATCTCCGAACGCGTCAACATCATCGTGCTGTCAGACCGCCTGGTCGGCCCGCGGCGAGTGCCGGTGCCGTCGCTTCTGGCGGTGGCAGCGGTCCACCACCACCTCGTGCGCGAAGGCACCCGCCTGCGCGCCGGGATCATCCTGGAGTCCGGCGAGCCGCGCGAGGTGCACCATTTCGCCACGCTGATCGGCTACGGCGCTGTGGCGATCAACCCGTACCTGATGCTCGAGACGCTCGACGACCTGGTGCTCAACCAGCGGGCGATCAAACGCCCGGGCGATGGCGGCGAGGAAGTCGACGTGGGGGCGGTCGAGGCAGCGGAGAACGTCGTCAAGGCGCTCGGCAAAGCGCTGCTGAAGACGATCTCCAAGATGGGCATCTCGACGATTCATTCCTACTGCGGCGCGCAGATCTTCGAGGCGGTTGGGCTCGACAGCAGCGTGATCGACAAGCACTTCACCGGCACCGCGTCGCGCATCGGCGGCGTCGGCGTGGACGTGCTGGCGGCCGAGGCGATCGAGCGCCACGCGCGCGCCTACCCGGTGCCGCAGGACGACCTGCTGCCGGTCGGCGGCGTGTACGCGTGGCGGCGCGACGGCGAGCACCACATGTGGAACCCGGAGACGATCGCGCTGGTGCAGCACGCCGTGCGCGAGGCCAACGGCGACGTGCCCGCCGCCCTGAAGGGCGACGCGGCGGCGCTCGAGACGGTGCGCGACAGCGCGGCGTTTGAGAAGTACCGCGAGTACGCGCGCGCGATCAACGAGGACGCCGCGCGCAAGGCCACGCTGCGCGGGCTGCTGCACATCGGCCCGGACGACGCAGAGCGCGCTGCGACGGCGATACCGCTCGAGCAGGTCGAGCCTGCGAGCGAGATCGTCAAGCGCTTCTGCACCGGTGCGATGAGCCTCGGCTCGATCTCGCGCGAGGCCCACGAGACGCTGGCGATCGCGATGAACCGGCTCGGCGGGCGCTCGAACACCGGTGAGGGCGGCGAGGACCCGTCGCGCTTCACGCCCGACGCCAACGGCGACCGACGCCGCTCGGCGATCAAGCAGGTCGCCTCCGGGCGCTTCGGCGTGACGATCCACTACCTGGTCAACGCCGACGAGCTGCAGATCAAGATGGCCCAGGGCGCCAAGCCCGGCGAGGGCGGCCAGCTGCCGGGGCACAAGGTCGACGCCTACATCGGCTCGATCCGCCACACCACGCCAGGCGTCGGCCTGATCTCGCCGCCGCCGCACCACGACATCTACTCGATCGAGGACCTCAAGCAGCTGATCTACGACCTGCGCTGCGCCAACCCCGCGGCGCGAGGTCTCGGTCAAGCTCGTCTCCGAGGTCGGCGTCGGCACGGTGGCCGCGGGCGTCTCCAAGGCCAACGCCGACCGCGTGCTGATCGCCGGGCACGACGGCGGCACCGGCGCCTCGCCGCAGTCCTCGATCCAGTCGGCCGGCATCCCCTGGGAGATCGGCCTGGCCGAGACCCAGCAGACGCTGCTGCTGCAACGACCTGCGCTCGCGCATCAAGGTGCAGACCGACGGTCAGCTGAAGACCGGGCGCGACGTGGTGATCGCGGCGATGCTCGGCGCCGACGAGATGGGCTTCTCGACCGGCCCGCTGATCGCCACCGGCTGCATCATGATGCGCGCCTGCCACCTGAACACCTGCCCGGTGGGCATCGCCACGCAGGACCCCGAGCTGCGCAAGCGTTTCAAGGGCACTCCCGAGCACGTCGTCAACTTCTTCTTCTTCGTCGCCGAGGAGGTGCGCGAGATCCTCGCCGGCCTTGGCATGCGCACGCTCGACGAAGCGATCGGCCGCGTCGACCTGCTTTCGGTGCGCGAGGCGATCGAGCATTGGAAGGCGCGCGGCGTCGACCTGACGCACATCCTCAAGCACGTCGAGCTGCCGCAAGGCGCGCCGCGCCACCGCGTCGAGCCGCCGCCGGCGGTGCTCGAGGACGCGCTGGACTGGGAGCTGGTCAAGCTCGCCGAGCCGGCGCTCGGCGGCTCGGGCGACAGCGGCAGCGTGCACTTGCAGATGCAGGTCCGCAACCGCAATCGCTGCGTCGGCGGCATCCTCTCCAGCCACATCGCGCGCGAGCGCGGGGCGGAAGGCCTCGGCGAGGACTCGATCGTCGTCGACTTCGACGGCTCTGCCGGCCAGAGCTTCGGCGGCTGGCTGGCGCCGGGCGTGACCTTCATGCTGAGCGGCGACGCCAACGACTACGCCGGCAAGGGTCTCTCCGGTGGAGTGCTGGCGATACGCCCGCGCGAGGGCATGGCCGCGGACTTCGTCGCCGAGCAGAACGTGATCGTCGGCAACACGGTGCTCTACGGCGCCACGCGCGGGCGCGCCTTCTTCCGCGGCCTGGCGGGCGAGCGCTTCGCGGTGCGCAACTCGGGCGCCGCGACCGTCGTCGAGGGCGTCGGCGATCACTGCTGCGAGTACATGACCGGCGGCACGGTCGTCGTGCTCGGCGCGACCGGTCGCAACTTCGCGGCGGGCATGAGCGGCGGCGTCGCCTACGTGCTCGACGAGGCGGGCGACTTCGCCGAGCGCTGCAACATGGGCATGGTCGGCTTCGAAGCGCCGTCGGACGCCGACGCCGGCGAGCTGCGCGCGCTGATCTCCGAGCACGGCGAGCGCACCGGGTCAGCCGTCGCCGCGCGCGTGCTCGAGAGCTTCGACGAGCTGCTCGCCAAGGGCGCGTTCGTCAAGGTCATGCCGCACGACTACAAGCGCGTGCTCGCCGAACGCGCCGAGGACTCAGAGATCGGCCAGCAGGCCGCGGTGCCCGCCTGATGGGCAAGCTGGGAGCGTTTCTGCAGATCGAGCGCCACGGCATCCCCCAGCGGGATCCGGCTGAGCGCGCGCGCGACTATCGCGAGTTCTTGATCACGCGCCCGCTGGGCGAGCTGCGCGACCAGGGCGCGCGCTGCATGGACTGCGGCGTGCCCTTCTGCCACAACGGCTGCCCGCTTGGCAACCTGATTCCCGACTGGAACGATCTCGTGTACCGCGACCGCTGGCAGGACGCGATCGCACAGCTGCACGCGACCAACAACTTCCCCGAGTTCACCGGGCGGCTGTGCCCGGCGCCGTGCGAGGCCGCCTGCGTGCTGGAGATCCGCGAGGGCGACGCGGTGACGATCAAACAGATCGAGAACTCGATCATCAACCGTGCCTGGGACGAGGGCTGGGTCAAGCCCAAGCCGCCGCGCAGTGAGACCGGGCAGGCCGTCGCGGTCGTCGGCTCGGGCCCTGCCGGCATGGCCGCGGCGCAGCAGCTGCGCAGGGCCGGCTACTCGGTGACGCTGTTCGAGCGCGACGAGTCGATCGGCGGGCTCGTGCGCTTCGGTGTGCCCGACTTCAAGATCGAGAAGGCCGTCGTGCAACGACGCGTCGAGCAGCTCGTCGACGAGGGCGTGGAGCTGCGCTGCGGCGTCGACGTCGGCCGCGATGTCAGCGTGCAGGAGCTGCGCGCGCGCTTCGACGCCGTGGTTCTGGCGACGGGCTCGCGCGTGCCGCGCGATCTGCCAGTGCCCGGCCGCGAGCTCGCCGGCGTGCACTTCGCGATGGAGTACCTCTACCAGCGAAATCGCTGGGTCGCGCGCGAGGTCGGCCCCGAGCCGACGACCGAGCAGCCCGCGATCGAGCACGTGATCAGCGCGAAGGATCGCGACGTGGTGGTGATCGGCGGCGGCGACACCGGCGCCGACTGCGTCGGCAACGCGCTGCGCGAGGGCGCGCGCTCGATCACCCAGCTGGAGCTGCTGCCCGAGCCGCCGAAGCATCGCCCCGACGACCGCACACCATGGCCGGAGTGGCCGCTGAAGTATCGCCTCAGCTACGCGATGGAGGAGGCCAAGCAGGCGCAGGCGGGCGAGCAGGACTACTCGGTCGTCACCACGCGCTTCTCAGACGACGGCGACGGCGGCGTCGCGGCGCTGCACATCGCCCAGGCGGAGGCGGCGCCGCCGTTTGCGCCCGTCGAGGGCAGCGAGCGTGAGTTGAAGGCACAGCTGGTGTTGCTGGCGATGGGCTTTCTGCACCCCGAGCAGGAGCTGCTCGACGGCCTCGGAGTGGCCAAGGACCCGCGCGGCAACGTCAAGACGGCCAAGCCCTATGCCAGCTCGGTCGACGGCGTGTTCGCGGCAGGTGACGCGCGGCGCGGGCAGTCGCTGATCGTCTGGGCGATCAACGAGGGCCGCCAGTGCGCGCGCATGGTCGACCGCTATCTCGCGGGGCAGCGCAATGGCGCGGCTGACGGCGCCGCGCGCGACCAGGGTCGAGCAGGGCACGCCGACGCAGACCGCGGGCCGGAGGGTCCGCCGCTGCACATCGGCCCGGGCATCCCCGCCGAGGACTAGGGCTGCGTGACGGGGATTCTTGACAACGGGCGTGCGAGCGAGGCCGCGCTGCCGCGCACGTGCATCATCGGCGCCGGCTCGTCGGGAATCGCCGCGGCCAAGGCGCTGCACGAGCGGGCGATCCCCTTCGACTGCATAGAGAAGTCAGATCGCGTCGGCGGCAACTGGGTGTTCGCCAACAAGAACGGCATGTCGGCGGCGTATCGCGACCTGTTCATCAACACGTCTCGCGAGCGCATGGCCTACACCGACCTGCCGATGCCGGCGAGCTATCCGGACTTCCCCCACCACACGCACATCGCGGCCTACTTCGACGACTACGTCGACCACTTCGGCTTTCGCGATCGCATTCTGTTCGAGACCGGCGTCGAGCACGCCGCGCGCCGGGCCGATGGAACCTGGGAGGTAAGTCTCGACGACGGGCAGACGCGCGAGTACGACGCGCTGATCGTCGCCAACGGTCACCACTGGAAGCCGCGCTGGCCCGAACCGGCCTTCCCGGGCGCCGACGCCTTCACGGGCGTGCAGATGCACGCGCACTCCTACGTCGACAACTCGATCTTCGCGGGCAAGCGGGCCGTCGTGCTGGGCATGGGCAACTCGGCCATGGACATCGCCGTGGAGTCGTCATACGTCGCCGAGCGCACCTACCTGGCGGCGCGCAGCGGCGTGTGGATCATCCCCAAGTACATCTTCGGCAAACCGGTCGATCAGCTGCGCAACGACCCACGCATTCCGTTCAAGATCCGCCAACGGTTCATCCAGCAGATGGTGCGCAGCTACGCCGGACCGCCCGAGCGATACGGGTTGCCCAAGCCCAACCACCGTTTCGGCGAGGCGCATCCGACCGTCTCCGGGCGCATCCTCGACCGCATCCAGCACGGCACGATCACGCCCAAGCCGAACATCGAGTCGCTGCAGGGTTCGCAGGTGCGCTTCGTCGACGGCAGCGTCGTCGATGCCGACGTCGTCGTCTACTGCACCGGCTATCAGATCTCGTTTCCGTTCTTCGACGAGGACTTCATCTCTGCGCCCGACAACCACATCGAGCTGTTTCGCCGGGTCTTCCATCCGGACATACCGAACGTCTTCTTCGTCGGCCTGCTGCAGCCGCTCGGCGCGATCATGCCGCTGGCCGAGGCGCAGGGCGCGTGGGTTGGCGACCACCTGCGCGGCGACTACGCGCTGCCGCCGGCCGCGCAGGTGCGCGCCGACATCGACGCCGACCAGGCGAGCATGCGCAAGCGCTACGTCGCCTCCAAGCGCCACACAATTCAGGTCGACTTCGACGATTACCTCTATGCCCTGGACAAGGAGCGCGCCGAAGGCTTTCAGCGTGCGCGCGCCGACGGGTTCAGGTTGCCTCTGCGATGCCAACGTTCTGCCGGCACAACCGCTTCGTAGATCGCTGCCCGATCTGCAGCAAGACGCTGCCCGGAAACTCGCCCGCCGAGCGCGCCACGCCCGGCCGCGCTCGCTCGCGCAAAGGCGCCTCGGGCGGTCGGTCGCGCGCACGGGGCGGCGCGGCGCTGCGTGTGCGCCACCAGGAGCGTGCCGTCGAGGACGGCTATTCCTCGCCGCTGATTCCCGGCCTGCGCGCTTCGGCCGACGCCGCGCGCCTGGCCGAGGAGATCGCATTCTCCAACGGCCGGCTGCTGCTGCTGGAGCAGCTTGCGCCCGAGCCCGGGCCGACGGCGTCACAGTTCTACGGCCATGTCAAGTCGCTGCTTGCGGCTGGAGACATCGAGCAGGCGACGTGGGTCTGCTTTCTGGTCGCCTACCTATGTCCGCTGGAGGGCCCCGAGCCTTTCGCCGGTGTCCTGCAGGCGCTCGCGGTTCCGCGCGAGCAGCTCGCCGATCTGGCCGACGTGGCGCTCGGCCCGCGCACCTCGCACGACCCGGCGCATGGGGCACGCACGCTCGATGCCTACCGCCAGTGGACCGGCCAGGCCGGCTCGCAGCAGCTCGCGTTCTCCGGTGACGCGAGCTGGACTGCGCAGCGCCGTTTCGAGCGGCTGTTCGAGCGCGTTGCGCTGCCTGGCCTGACGCGTGCCGCGCGCTATGAGCTGCTGATGCTGCTCGGTGCGCTCGGCGCCTACGAGCTGCAGGCCGACTCGCTGCACTTCTCAGCCGCGCGTTCGGGCGGCGCCGAAGACCCGGCGACGCTCGCCGCCAAGCGTGTCTTTGCGATCGGCGACTCGCTGCTGCTCGACCGCCGCGCCGGCGCGCTGGCCGAGGCGATCGCCGTGCCGGTGGGCTCGCTGGAGCTGGCGTTGGCCAACTGGGGCGTCGGCGAGCGCGCCACGCTTGGCTTTTCGGCGCAGGCGCAAGACGCGCAGACCTTGGCGCGAGCCCGCGACGCACTCGCGCTCTGAGCCGCGAAAGTGCTGTCCACACGGGTGCCTACAGTGCGTCTTGTCAGTTGTCTTGCAATCGCCCCGGGAGTTGCGATGCCACTTTGCTTTATCGAGCCTCAGGACGCAATCCGAGTGATCGCCGAGTCGGTTGGGCGCGAGGCGCGCCGCCAGCTGGTCAGCGAGGTCGTCCGCGCCTGGGTGGACGACATTCCCGAGCCGGAGCTGTCGGTGCACTACGCCAAGGCGATCGCCGATCTCGATGAGGACGACCTGCACCTGCTCGCGGCGTGGCACGCGTCGCTGGAGGTCGGACAGCCGATCCCCAACACCGACTTCCTCGTCGGCGTGTTCCCGAGCCTCGGCGAGAATCGTCGCGAGGCGCTGAAGATCGCCGCGGGCTTTCGCGGCGAGGAAGCCTTCCAGGCGGGCGTCTCCGAGGAGCAGGCACTGGACACGGTGCTGCCAAGGCTGTCGCGCGATCGCGCTATCGAGCTGGCTCAGGAGTGCATTCAGCTGTACATGTGGGACCGCCTCGGCTGCGACAACTAGCGCCAGCTAGACTCGGCTTATGTCAGATATCGCCGCTGGGCCGACCGCCGATGACGTGATGGATGCGCTGTCCAATGTGATCGATCCCGAGCTCGGCCTGGACTTCGTCGAGCTTGGGTCTGATCTACGGCGTCGAGGTCAACGACGGCAACGTCAATGTCACGTTCACGCTGACGACGCCCGGCTGCCCGATCGGACCGCAGGTCACCGAACAGATCGACGAGTTCGTCGGCGAACTCGAGGGCGTCAAGTCGGTCGACTCCGAGATGGTCTTCACGCCGCCGTGGTCGCCGGAGAAGATGAGCGAGGACGCGAAGTTCGCGCTCGGCTACTGAGCGCGCAGGCGCAGGCGGCTCGGCGGGCCGGTGCGGCGACCGGCTCGCGCGCGAGCGAGACGAGCGTCGCGAGTTCTTCGGCGATGCTCGTCGCTGATCGCGTCGATGTCCGGCAGCGCGTCGTAGTCGCCGAGCAGGCCGAAGTTCATCTGGCCGTTGTAGGACATGATCGCCGATCGCCAGCGCGTGGTTCTCGGGCAGGAACGCGACCGGGTAGGCCTCGAGCATCTCGCGCCCGAGCACGTACAGCGGGAACTGCGGGCCCGGGACGTTGGTCACGATCAGGTTGAACAGGCGCGTGGAGAAGTTCAGCCGCGACGCCTGCGCGAGGATCGTCGGCGGCGCGAAGTTCTGCGCGCCCGCGATCACCTCGGCGCCGAGCGCCTGCTTTGACTCCTTCAGCCCGTCCATCGCCTGCGAGACGAAGCGCAGCCGCTGCGACCGGGTCGGCGATGTAGACCGGCAGCGGCCCGCGCATCACGACGATCCGGTTGCCGCCCTGGTCGTGCTCGTCCTCGGCCCGCACCGACACCGGCACCAGCGCGCGCATCTCCACGCCCTCGGTGCGCAGGCCGCGCGAGATCAGGAAGCTGCGCAGCGCGCCCGTGACGACCGCGAGCACGACGTCGTTGACCGTGCCGCCGAACGCGTTCTTGACGGTCTTGAAGTCCTCGAGCCGGCTGCCGATGCCGACGAAGCGCCGGTGCGGGCCGATCGGCACGTTCAGCGGCGTCTCCGGCGCCGGGTTCAGCCCGGCCCAGACGATCTCGCCGACCCCCTCGGCGGCCTCGCGTGCGCGCGCGAGCGCGCGCTCGGGGTGCGCCAGCGCGTCGATCGCGCCCTCGGCGAGCTCGATCCCCGGCGCGCACCGCGCCCGCGCAGCGCCGGCGGCGACGAGCTCGGCCGTGCCCGGTTCGCTGTGCGGCTGCCACGGCACGCCCGGAGTGCCTGACCGGTCGGCGGGCTCGGGCGAGAGGTCGAACAGCACCGTCGCCAGATCGACGCCGGCGATGCCGTCGATCAGCGAGTGGTGGGTCTTGGTGATCAGCGCGAACCGGTCGTCCTCGAGCCCCTCGATCAGCCACATCTCCCACAGCGGCTTGGAGCGATCCAGCTGCTGGGAGAAGATCCGCGCGGTCAGGCCGCACAGCTGCTCCCAGTCGCCCGGGCGTCGGCAGCGCGGTGTGGCGCACGTGGTACTCGAGGTTGAAGCTCGGGTCGTCGACCCACACCGGGCGCCCGCTGTCGAGCGCCGTGTGCGCGAGCTTGTGGCGGTAGCGCGGCACCAGGTGCAGCCGCCGGCGGATCTGCTCCAGGAACTCCTCCATCGACGGCGGCGGACCCTCGACGATCGTCAGCCCGCCGACGTGCATGTGCGAGTCCGGGCCCTCCTGGTGCAGGAACGAGGCGTCGACCGGGGTCAGCCTGTCGAGGTGTCGCTGCGGCACGAGCGCTTAGCGTACCTGGGCGCGCCCTACAATGGCCATCGTGTCGAACACCGTCGAGAAGCTGCTGCTCGCGGCGCCGCGCGGCTACTGCGCGGGCGTCGATCGCGCGGTGCAGACGGTCGAACGCGCGCTCGAGCTGCACGGCGCGCCGGTCTACGTGCGCAAGGAGATCGTCCACAACAAGCACGTCGTCGAGCAGCTGCGCGAGCGCGGGGCGATCTTCGTCGACGAGCGAGACCGAGGTGCCCGAGGGCGCGGTGTGCGTGTTCTCCGCGCACGGCGTCGCGCCGAGCGTGCGCGAGGGCGCGAGCGCGCGCGGCCTGCAGACGATCGACGCGACCTGCCCGCTCGTGACGAAGGTCCACCGCGAGGCGCGTCCGCTTCGCCGCGCGACGGCTACACGATCGTGCTCGTCGGCCACGACGGCCACGAGGAGGTCGAAGGCACGATGGGCGAGGCGCCCGACCGGATCGTGCTCGTGCAGAACGAGGCAGGACGTCGACGCGCTCGAGATCGAGGACCCCGAGCGCGTCGCCTACATCACGCAGACGACGCTCGTCGGTCGACGAAACGCGCGCGATCCTCGCGCGCCTGCGCGAGCGCTTCCCGAAGATCGTCGGGCCGCGCACCGACGACATCTGCTACGCGACGACCAACCGCCAGGCGGCCGTCAAGCAGATGGCGCGCGAGTGCGACCTGCTGCTCGTGATCGGCTCGCGCAACTCGTCCAACTCGCATGCGCCTCGTCGAGGTCGCGCGCGACTGCGGCACCGAGGCCCATCTGATCGACAACGCCGGCGAGCTCCGCGAGGAGTGGCTCGACGGCGCGCGCGTCGTCGGCATCTCCTCCGGCGCGAGCGCGCCCGAGAACCTCGTGCAGGAGCTCGTCGACGTCTTCCGCGCGCGCGGCGTCACCGACATCTCGGAGTTCGACGTGATCCGCGAGGACGTCCGCTTCATGCTGCCCAAGCCGATTCGCGAAGCGGCGGCCGCCGGCGAGGCCGCTGACCGCGCGAGCGTCCGTCGCGGCGCCGTCGCGGCGTCGCGAGCGCGTCACAGCGAGGCACTGCTCATGCGCACGCTGATCGTCTCCGACCTGCACCTCGGACGGCGTCTCGCGGCGTCGACGTGCTGCGCGCGCGAGCGCGTGCGCGAGACGCTGCTCGCGGCGCTCGAGGGCGTCGACCGGCTGGTCCTGCTCGGCGACGTGCTCGAGCTGCGCCACGGACCACCGTCCGCGAGGCGCTCGACCGGCGGCGCGCCGTTCTTCGAGGACCTCGGCGAGCGCTCGACGGGCGCGAGCTCGTGCGTCGTCGCCGGCAACCACGACCACCTGCTGGTCGAGCCGTGGCTGGCGCGCGCGCACGAGCGCCCGAGCCTCGAGCCGCTCGGGCTGGAGCAGCGCTCGAGCCCGCGGAGGCCTCGCCGATGCTCGCGCGGACTCGCGAGTGGGCTCGCGCCGGCGCGATGTCGAGCTCGCCTACCCCGGGCTGTGGGTGCGCCGCGGACGTGTACGCGACGCACGGCCACTACCTCGACTGCCACCTGACCGTGCCGACGCTCGAGCGCCTCGAGCGTCGGCGCGATGAGCGGCTGCTCGACGCTCGCCGCACGCGCTCGACCGCGTCGCGGACTACGAGGCGGTCGACCGCGCCGATGTACGCCTGGCGCACGCGGTCGCTCGCGACGCGCGACCGGCGATGCGCTCAACGGCATCGCCACCGTGCACGCGCTGGCGCGCGCTCGGCGGCGCGCGAGGCCGCGGCGGCGGGCGCACCGTCGGTGCGCGGAACGCGCTGCGCGCCAGCGGGCGCGGTCGCGGCGCTGCGCGTGCGCGCGCTCGACGGCGGCGTTCCCGCTCGCCGTCCGCGCGCTCAACCGCGCCGGGCTGGGCCCGCTGCGCGCGAGATCTCGATCGAGCGAGCTGCGCCGCGCGGGGCTGCGCGCGATGGGCGAGGTGGCTCGAGCGGCTGCGGCTCGGCGACGCGCTACGTGATCTTCGGGCACACCCACCGCGCCGGGCCGCTCGCGGGCGACGTCGCGCGCGAGTGGCTCGACGCCCAACGGCGCGCCGCGCTGCATCAACGCCGGCTCGCTGGGTCTTCACCCGACCTTCCTCGCGCGACTCCCGGCGAGAGCCCCTACTGGCCGGGCGACGTGCGTGCTCGTCGACGACGCCGGCGCCGCCGAGCTCGTGCGCCTGCTCAGCGACCGCGATCCGCAGCGAGCTCGCGCCGCGTCCAGCCGCCGGCGTGAAGCAGACCGCGTGAAGCACGTCGCCGCACGCACTCGCCCGAGCTCGAGCGCGAGCTCGCCGGCGCTGTGGCGCGTCATGCTCGATCAGCGGTAGGCGCCCGGCGGGCCAGGCAGCTCGCGTCGCGCGCTCGCGGCCGTTGACGCCGCACCGTGCCCGCGGCCGTCGAGCACCGCCCACACCGCGCCCGCCTCGTAGGGCCCGTCGAACGGCGGCTCGAGGCTGCTCGGGGGACGTGGGCGCGACAGCTCGCGCCCGGGCGCGTCCTCGGGGCGCAGCGGCGCCATCGGCTCGACGCTCGATCCCGAGCAGCTCCCGGATCGCGAGCTCGCACTCCTCGTAGGCGCCCTCGCCGTAGTGGTAGTCGACGAGCATGCCGTCCGCCGCCCAACAGGTAGCGCCCCGGCCAGCCCGCGTTCTCGTACTCGCGCCACAGCGCGAAGCCGCTGTCGAGCAGCACCGGGTGCACGATCCCCAGGCGCGTCCACGGCGTCGCGAACGTTCGCCTCGTCGCGCTGACGCGCGAAGCCCGGGGAGTGCACCGACGATGACGCGCAAGCCCGCGCTCGCGTAGCGCTCGTGCCACGCCTTCAGGTAGGGCAGCGTCCGCAGCGAATGCGGCCGGCAGAAGTCCCAGAACTCCACCAGCACCGCCCGCCCCGCAGCTGCCATCTCGAGCGGCTCGCTGCCCAGCCACTGCCCCGCGGCGACGTTGATCCACGGCGGCTCCGTCGGGAACAGCGGCGCGGCGATCGTGTCTACGGGCAGTCCGGACGGTCACCGGCCGTCCGCCTCATGTCGTCTGAGCGTCACGGATGGCACGCGACGCCGGCGACGCGTGACGCACCGCGTGCGCGGCGACTGACGACGCAGCCAGCCCCGCCGTCGCCGGCGTCCAGTCAGCCGATCGAGCCGATCATCTCGAGCTGGATCAGCCGGTTGAGCTCGACCGCGTACTCCATCGGCAGCTCCTTCGTCACCGGCTCGATGAAGCCGTTGACGATCATCGCCGCGGCCTCGTCCTCGGTGAAGCCGCGCGAGCCCATGTAGAAGAGCTGGTCGTCGGAGATCCGCCCGACGGTCGCCTCGTGCGCGACCGTGACGTTGCGGGTTCTGGATCTGGATGTCCGGCCACGTGTCCGAGCGCGAGATCGCCGTCCATCATCAGGCCGTCGCACTGCACGCGCGACTTCGAGCCCTGCGAGTTGTGGCCCATCCGCACCAGCCCGCGGTAGCCCATGATCCCGCCGTCCTTGGAGATCGACTTCGCGAGGATGTTCGAGGTCGTGTTCGGCGCGAGGTGCACGACCTTCGCGCCGGTGTCCTTGTGCACGCCCTTGCCGGCGACGCCGACGTTGAGGTGGTCGGCGCGCGCGCCCTCGCCCATGCAGGAACGAGCCGGGGTAGAGCATCACGTACTTGGCGCCCATCGAGCCGCCGACCCACTCGACCGTGCCGTGGGCGTCGACGACGGCGCGCTTGGTGTTCAGGTTGTAGACGTCCTTCGACCAGTTCTGGACGGTCGTGTAGCGCGCCTTCGCGCCCTCGTGGACGAAGATCTCGACGACCGCGGAGTGCATCGAGTTGACGCTGTAGGTCTGCGCCGTGCAGCCCTCGATGTAGTTCACCTCGGAGCCCTCGTCGGCGATGATCAGCGTGTGCTCGAAGGTGCCCTCGCCGGCGCCCTCCATGCGGAAGTAGGCCTGCAGCGGCAGGTCGCACTTGACGCCCGGCGGGATGTAGACGAACGCGCCGCCCGACCAGACCGCGCCGTGCAGCGCCGAGAACTTGTTGTCCTGCGGCGGCACGCACTTGGTCATGAAGTACTTCTGGACGAGGTCCGGGTACTCGCGTGACCGCCGTGTCCATCGAGCAGAAGAGGATGCCGAGCTTGGCGTACTCCTCCTTGAGGCCCTCGTAGACCGGCTCCTGGCGCCAGACGCCGACGACGCCGGCGAGGTGCTCGCGCTCGGCCTGCGGGATGCCCGAGCGCCTCGTAGGTGTCCTTCATCTCCTTCGGGCACGTCGTCCCAGGAGTCGAAGCGCCCGGTCGTCGGCGGCGAGTAGAGGACGAGCTCGTCGAAGTTCAGCTCGGAGAGGTCGACGCCCCACGTCGGCATCGGCTTGCGCTCGAAGATCTCGAAGCGACTTGAGCGCGCTTCTCGGCCATCCAGTCGGGCTCGCCCTTGATCTTCGAGAGCTCGCTCGATCGACCTCGCGCGAGATGCCGCGGCGGGCGACGAGCTCGCCCTTGTCGGTCTCGACGATCGGGCTCGGCTTCGGGATCCGGGTGAGTCAGTGGTGGCCATAAGCTCCTGCGGTCGAGAATCCTGTGCTCGGGGTAGGGATTGTACCGGGATCGCCAGGCTGCGGGCGCATCTGACCGAGCCGTGCACGGTCGGCCAGCTGCCGTCGCCGGTCAGCGCGCCGCGCACGACCTTCAGCGAGAGCAGCGCGCACTTGCGCCGCGTCGCCGAGACCGGGATGCCGAGCAGGTCGAGCATCCAGTCGGCGTCGAGCTCGCCGGCCTGCTCGACCTCCATGCCGATCAGCTCCTCGGAGGCGATCGACGCGGCCGCCTGCGAGATCGCGCAGCCGTGGCCGTGGAAGCGCAGGTCGGCGATGCGGCCGTCGGCGACGCGCGATCTGCACGCCGAGCTCGTCGCCGCACAGCGGGTTGACCTCGTGCGCCTCGTGGTCGTGGTGGGTCGAGCTCGCCGAAGTTGCGCGGGCGCTTGTAGTGCTCGAGGATGAAGTCGCGGTAGAGGTCGTCCATCAGCGCCCGAAGACCTCCTGGGCCTCGCCGGATCGCGTCGACGAGCGCGTCGACGTCGTCGGCGATCGTTGTAGGGGCCGAAGCTCGCGCGCGCGGTCGCGACGACGCCGAGGCGCGCATCAGCGGCTGCGCGCAGTGGTGGCTCGGCGCGCACGCAGACGTTGCGGCGGTCGAGCAGCTCGCCGACGTCGTGCGGGTGGATGCCCTCGACCGCGAACGAGACAACGCCGCCGCGCGCTCGCCGGCCGGCGGGCCGAAGACGCGGACGCCGTCGATCGCCGCGAGGCGCTCGAGCGCGTAGCGCGGTCAGCGCGCGCTCGTGCGCGCGGACGTTCGCCATGCCGAGCGCGGAGAGGTAGTCGATCGCGGCGCCGAGGCCGACCGCCTGGGCGATCATCGAGGTGCCGGCCTCGAACTTCCAGGGCAGCTCGTTCCAGGTCGACGCGCTGCTCGTCGACGCTGAGGATCATGTCGCCGCCGGAGAGGAACGGGGGCATCGACTCGAGCAGCTCGGCGCGGCGCGTGCAGCACGCCGACGCCGGTGGGGCCGAGCGCCTTGTGGCCGGTCCAGCCGTAGAAGTCGGCGTCGATCGCGGCGAGGTCGACCGGCATCTGCGGGACCGCCTGGGCGCCGTCGATCAGGACGAGCGCGCCGGCGGCGTGGGCGCGGCGGACGATCTCCGCGACCGGGTTGATCGTGCCGAGCACGTTCGAGACGTGGGCGAGCGCGACGAGCGCGGACGTCGCCGCGAGCGAGCTGCGCGTCGAGCTGCTCGAGCGAGAGCGTGCCCTCGTCGGAGACCTCAGGTAGCGCAGCGTCGCGCCGGTCGCCGGCGGTCGCCAGCTGCCACGGGACGATGTTCGAGTGGTGCTCCATCTGCGTGATCAGCACCGCGTCGCCGGCGCCGCAGGTTCGCGCGCGCCCAGGAGTACGCGACGAGGTTGATCGCCTCGGTCGACGTTGCGCGTGAAGATCGTCGTCCGCGGCCGGCCAGCCGACGAACGCGGCGATCCGCTCGCGCGCGCCCTCGAAAGGCCGCGTCGGCCTCCTGCGCGAGCGGGTAGACGCCGCGGTGGATGTTGGCGTTGTGGTTGCGGTAGTAGTCGTCGAGCGCCGCGAGCACCGCCGCGGCTTCTGCGAGGTCGACGCCGGAGTCGAGGTAGACCAGCCGCCGGCCGTCGATCTCGCGCGCGAGGATCGGGAAGTCGGCGCGGACGTCGAGCGAGCCCGCGGTCGCGCTCGCCATGGCGCTACCGCGTGAGCGCGTAGCGCTCGATGTCGTCGGCCGCCGCGGCGAGCTTCGCGCCGATGCGCTCGCGGATCGCCTGCTCGAGCGGCTCGTCCTCGAGCTGGACGATCAGCGGCTCGAAGAAGCCCTCGACGATCACGCGGACCGCCTGCCGGGCGGGTCAGGCCGCGCGACTGCATGTAGAAGATCTTCGCCTCGTCGAGCTCGCCGACGGTGCCGCCGTGCGAGGCCGAGACGTCGTCGGCGCTGACGAGCACCGAGGGGATCGCGTCGAGCTTCGCGCCTGTCGGAGAGCAGCATCGAGTGGAACTGCAGGTAGGTGTGGGTCTGCTGCGCGCCGGGGTCGATCTGGATCAGGCCCTCGAAGCTCGCCTGGCTCGCGCCCGGTGGCGGCGCCGCGCCAGTGCACGTCGCCGCCGGACGGGCCGGTCTCGTGCAGGTCGACGGCGAAGACGTCGAAGTGCTCGTCGCCCTGGCGAAGAAGCATGCCCCGGAAGGCCATGTCGCCGCCCTGGCCCGGCGACGACGAGCTCGTCGTGGTGGCGGATCAGGTGGCCGCCGAGCAGCGCCGGCAGCCAGTGGCAGTAGGCGTCGCGGCCGACCTCGACGACCGCGGTCGAGACGTCGTAGCACGTCGCCCTCGCCCCAGTCGGTGAGCGTGGGCGAGGCGGCAGCGCGCGCCGTCCTCGAGGTAGAGCTCGAACTGGCCGGCGTGGAGCGCGTCGCCGTCGAAGTGCCGGCGGCGAGGTCGTACTCGCGCAGGCGGATCTCGGCGCCGCGGTCGACGATCGCGAGCGTGTGCGCGTACTGGGCGCTGCCGTCGCCGGATCGTGATCTCGTAGACGATCTGGAAGGGGTCCGCGATCGACGAGCCCGGGCGGCACGTAGAGGAACGCGCCGCCGCGTCCAGAAGGCCGCGCTCGCGGCCTCGAGCTTGTGGCGGTCGAGCGTCAGGCGGCGCAGGTAGTAGCGCTCGAAGAGCTCGGTGTGGTCGCGCGGCGGCCTCCTCGAGCGAGCAGAGGATCACGCCCTGCGCGCGCGCAGCTCCGGCGTCGAGCTCGACGTGCACGACGGAGGCGTCGCGCTGCACGAGCACGCCGGCGTGCGGGCTGGTCGCCGAGCGATCGCCGGGAGCGTCGGCGTCGGGCCGTGCGTCGGTGCGGCGCGAGCGCGTCGAGGTCGAGATCGTCGAAGGAGGTCTGCCAGAAGCCCGAGCGCCGCCAGCGCGGCAGCTCGAGCGCGTCGTAGGCGGCGCGCGCGCGCTCGCGCAGCTCGCGCGAGCGGCGCGCGTCGCCCGCGCCGGCGCCGGCGAGCGCGCGGTTGAGCGTCGCCTCGCGGGCGGCTCCCGGCTTGGCGCGGGCGCGGCGCTCAGGCACGGGCGCGCGACCTCCTCGCGGATCGGGTCGTAGCCCTCGCGCTCGAGGCGCTCGACGAGCTCGTTGCCGCCCTCCATGACGATCCGGCCGTCCATCAGGATGTGGACGAACTCGGGCGCGACGTAGTGCGAGGATGCGCTGGTAGTGGGTGATGATCAGCGCGCCGAGGCCCTGCTCGGCGTGGAGCTTGCGCGACGCCCTCGGCGACGGTGCGCAGCGCGTCGATGTCGAGGCCCGAGTCGGTCTCGTCGAGCACCGCGATCTGCGGGCGCGAGCATCGCCATCTGGAGGACCTCGGCGCGCTTCTTCTCGCCGCCGGAGAAGCCGTCGTTGAGGTGGCGCGAGGTGAACGACGCGGTCGACGTCGAGCAGCTCGACGGCGTGCGCCGAGCTGCGTGCGCCGAACTCCTTGACCTTGATCGGCTCCTCGCGCTGGGCGTTGATCGCCAGGCGCAGGAAGTTCGCGACCGACACGCCCGGGGATCGCGACCGGGTACTGGAAGGCGAGGAAGAGGCCGAGCTGCGCGCGCTCGTGCGGCGCCATCTCGATGATGTTCTCGCCGTTGAAGAGGATCTCGCCCTCGGTGACCTCGTAGTCGGGGTGGCCCATGATCGTGTTGGCGAGCGTCGACTTGCCGGAGCCGTTGGGGCCCATCAGCGCGTGCAGCTCGCCCTGGCGCACGATCGAGGTCGACGCCGCGGAGGATCTCGCGCTCCTCGATGCGGACGTGCAGGTTGCGGATCTCGAGTTCGCCTCGGCCACTCATGCGGCTAGCGCGACCTTCTGTCGTTCGGTTCGCGGGGATCAGGTCGGCGAGCGTCGTCTCCTGCAGCGTGCGCGACGATCGAGGCGCGCACGCGCGTCCACAGCAGCTTCGTCGTGCAGACGTGGTCGGGGTCGGACTCGCGCGAGCAGCGGATCGTGCCGTCGGGCGCGCTCGAGATGCACTCGATCGGGGCGATCGAGCCCTCGAGCGCCTCGACGACCTCGGCCATCGTGATCTCGCTCGGCGGGCGCGCGAGCAGGTAGCCGCCGCGAGCGCCGCGGCGGCTCTCGATCAGCCCGGCGCGGCGCAGCCGCGCGACGAGGTGCTCGAGGTAGGCGAGCGGCAGGCCCTCGCCGTCGGCGATCTCGGCGAGCGGCACGGGTCGGCGCCGCCGCGCCGCGCGAGATCGACCATCACGCGCACGCCGTACTCGGCCTTGGTGGAGAACATCATCGCTGTAAACCTACCTGCGCGGTAGGGTATCAGCCGGCGCGCTCGGCGGGGCGCGCGCGCGTCGAGCGTCTGCAGCGCCTCGCGGCGCGAGCTCGCTCGGCGTGCGAACGTCGTCGAGCTCGGCGTCGAGCTGTTCGAGCGGCAGGCGCTCGCTCGCGCCGCACGGTCGAGCGAGCAGCACCGACGCGCGTGCGTTCGAAGGCCGCGCGGCCGGCTGCCGGGCACGATGCCGGACGCCCGCCAGATCGGCGCGCAGCGCGCGCAGCGGCCGCGTCAGGTAGCGCACGCGGCCGCCGAGCGAGACTGCTCGACCAGGAAGCGCTGGACGTCGCGCGGGCGTGTCGGCGCGCGGGTCGACGCTGACCGAGCAGCGCCGGGACCGCGCCGCGCCGCAGCTCGTCGAGCGCGCCGCGCATCTGCTGGGCGATCAGCGCGCAGGCGTCGCCGCAGGTGCGAGTGCAGGAAGGCGAGCACGACGACCTGGCCGCGTCAGCGCGCCGAGCGAGACCGGGCGGCCGATCCTGGTCGGTGAGCGTGAACGGCGGCGCGGCGACGCCGCGGGCAGCGCCGCGCCGTCGAAGCCGGCGCGCTCGCGTCGCGGGCGTCGTCGCGCGAGGCCGCGGCCCGAGCCCCCGACGAGCCGCCGCCGCAGCGCGCCAGCGCCAGTCGCCGCGGCGACGGCGAGCTGCCGTGGCGAGCCGAAGGCGTGTGACGGGCCCGTGCGCCGGCGTGCGCGAGCGCCGAGGGTAGGCGAGCGGGCCGCAACGCGCGGGCCGCGCGGGCGCTATACTTTGTGAAGTCACTGAATCCCGACCGTGATTCAGGAGTTTCGCGATGAGCCCGTCAGGCGCGGAGCTTCTCCGCCAAGTCAAGAGCCAGATCGACGAGGTCGACCCCGCCGAGGTGCACGAGCTGATCGACGAGGGCGTGGCGATCGTCGACGTGCGCGAGACCGAGGAGTTCGCCGACCGGCCACCTGCCGGGCGCCAAGCACGTGCCCGCGCAGCTACCTCGAGTCGCGCATCGAGGGCGTCGTGCCCGACCGCGCCAGCGCAGGTCGATCCTCTACTGCGCCTCCGGCAACCGCTCCGCGCTACGCGCGCGCGCACGCTGACCGAGGACCTCGGCTACGAGCACGTCGCGTCGATGACCGGCGGCATCACGCTGTGGAAGGACCGCGGCTACGAGGTCGACGTCCCGCGCGCGCTGACGCGCCGAGCAGCGCGATCGCTACTCGCGCCACCTGCTGATCCCGGAGATCGGCGTCGAGGGCCAGCAGAAGCTGCTCGACGCGAAGGTGCTGCTGCTCGGCGCCGGCGGCCTGGGCTCGCCGACCGCGCTGTACCTCGCCGCGGCCGGCGTCGGCACGCTCGGCATCGTCGACGACGACGTCGTCGACCTCTCGAACCTGCAGCGCCAGGTGATCCACACCACCGAGCGCGTCGGCGTGCCGAAGGTCGACTCGGCCGAGGAGTCGATCCACGCGCTGAACCCCGACGTCGAGGTCGTCAAGTACCCGACGCGCATCGACGCGTCGAACATCATGGAGATCATCGAGGGCTACGACGTGATCGTCGACGGCGTCGACAACTTCCCGACGCGCTACCTGCTCAACGACGCGACCGTGCGCCTGCAGATCCCGGTCGTGTCGGCCTCGATCCTCGGCTTCGACGGCCAGCTGTCGGTGTTCAAGCCCTACGAGGGCCCGTGCTACCGCTGCCTCTTCCGCGAGCCGCCGCCGGCCGAGCTCGCGCCGTCGTGCGGCGCCAACGGCGTGCTCGGCGTGCTGCCGGGCACGATGGGCCTGCTGCAGGCGACCGAGGTCGTCAAGCTGATCGTCGGCATCGGCGAGCCCGCGATCGGGCGCCTGCTGCTGTACGACGCGCTCGGCGCGACGCTGACCGAGGTCAAGGTCCACCGCGACCCCGAGTGCCCGATCTGCTCGCGCGAGCCCGAGGAGATCGCCGACGAGGAGATGGGCGTGTTCCCCGACTACGAGGCGTTCTGCGCCGCCGCCGGGTAGTCGTGTCTGCGACCGCGCATGGCGACGATCAAGATTCCCCCGGTGCTGCGCGCCGTCGGTCGGCGGCGAGAAGCGAGGTCAGCGCCTCCGGCGACGAACGTCGGCGAGGTGCTGCGCGACCTCGCCGCCAACCACCCGGCGACCGCAGAGCCAGCTGTTCTGCGCCGACGGCGAGCTCAACCGCTACGTCAACGTCTACCTCAACGACGAGGACGTGCGCGTGCTCGACGGGCTGGACACCGCGGTCGGCGAGACGCGACACGCTGGTGATCCTGCCGGCGATGGCCGGCGGGCGCTGACCGTTCAGGCCGGCGCGCAGCGGCGCTGAGGCATAGCCGGCGTCGACGCATGCCCGCCACGCGGCACGTGGCTCATCGCGTGCTCGGCCAGGCGGTGATCGTCAGCGACGGGTTGACGCCGCACGTTGGCCGGGATCGCCGAGCCGTCGCAGACGAGCAGGTTCTCGTAGCCGAACACGCGCTGGCGCGCGTCGACGACCCCGTGAGAGGGGTCGGGCGCGATCACCGCGCCACCGAGAATGTGCGCGGTCGTGGGGATGTTGAACAGCGCCTCGGTGACGCGAGCTCTGCGCGATCCCGCCGGTGCGCTTGGCGAACCATTCGGCCGTCTGGTTGGCGATCGGGATGAACGTCGGGATTGGGACGCTCGGGGTCCTGCTCGGTGCTCAGCCAGAACGAGCCGAACGGGCCTTTGCGCGGGCGCAGCGCGATCGCGTTGTCGAGCGTCTGCATCACGAGCATGATGATCGTGCGCCGCGACCAGTGCTTGGGGAACATCACCTGCAGCAGGCCGCTTGGGGTGCAGCGCGATCTGCAGCGAGCAGCTTCAGCGGGCGCGTCACGCGCGTGCCGTCGCCGACCAGCAGCGTGTACAGACGGTGCATCGAGTCGCCGTCGTCGCCGTAGGTGACGGTCTCGATGTGCGTGTTGGCGTCGGGGTAGATCGAGGAGGTGATCGCCACGCGCTTGGTGAGATCCTCCGGGTAGTCCTCGGGCACGGTCACGGTGAGGATCGACTCGGTGTTGGTGCGCACGAGCTCGCCCAGGCGCGTCGGAGATGCGCGGCAGCGAGCCGTCGACGCGGCAGCGCTGCAGCAGCTTGTTCGTGCCCAGCGGCCCGGCCGCGACGACCACGCCGCGCGCGCGCTGCACGCGGCGATCCTTGCGCAGCCAGGCGCCCGAGCGCACGCTTTCGACCTCGTAGCCGTCGGCGCCGTCGGCGGCGCCGAGCGGGCGGATGTCCACGACGGTGCGTTCGGGCATCACCTGCGCGCCGCGCTTCTCGGCGAGATACAGGTAGTTCTTGACGAGCGTGTTCTTGGAGCCGTGCGGGCAGCCGACCATGCAGCGCCCGCACAGGCGACAGCCCGTGCGGTCCGGCCCCTCGCCGCCGAAGAACGGGTCGGGCACCGTCTCGCCGGGCTCGCCGAAGTAGACGCCGACGGGCGTCTTTTTGTAGGTGTCGCCGACGCCCAGCTCCTCGCCGAGCTCGCGCAGCAGCTGGTCGGCGGGGTCGTCGTGCGGCTGTCTGCACGACGCCGAGCATGCGCTGCGCTTCGGCGTAGTGCGGCGCCAGCGCGCCCTCCCAGTCCTGCATCTCGCCCCACTGGCGATCCTCGAAGAACGCCTTCGGCGGCACGTACAGCGTGTTGGCGTAGCCGAGGCTGCCGCCGCCGACGCCGCAGCCGGAGACGACCGAGACGTCTCTGAAGGTCGTCATGCGGAAGATGCCCTTCATGCCCAGCAGCGGGTTCCAGAAGTAGCGCTTCAGGTCGCGCCGTCGACGTTCGGCAGCTCGTCGTCGGCGAAGCGCCGGCCGCACTCGAGCACGCCGACGCGAGTGGCCTTTCTCGGACAGGCGCAGAGCCGAGACGCTGCCGCCGAATCCCGAGCCGATGACCAGCCAGTCGAAGTCGTAGCCGCGTGCGGACGTTGAACTGCCGAGCGGCTCGCGTCAGTCCCCGAAGCGTCCGGCCCGCCGCGTCGCTCGCTCGCTGAGCTGCGGCGCCGGTGCGCCGGCGCGGCCGATGCGAGCGCGCCGTCAGAGCGCCGTCGCTGGCGGACGCGGTCCCAGTGCGCTGACGGCTCAGTCCGCGCGGCTCGCACGCCGCGCCGCTATATTCCGTGAAGTAATGGCTGTTGAGAGGCTGCGAAACCGGCCGTGCGGCGGTCGCTACGGGGACATCGTGCAGTCGATCGGCAACACGCCGCTGATCGAGCTGCCGAGCCTGTCGCCCAAGCCCGGCGTGCACGTGTGGGCCAAGCTCGAGTCGCACAACCCGACCGGCTCGGTCAAGGATCGCGTGGCGCGCGCGCTGATCGAGGACGCCGAGGAGAAAGGCGCGATCGCGCCCGGCCAGACGATCCTCGAACCGACGTCCGGCAACACGGGCATCTCGCTGGCGATGATCGCTCGACGCAAGGGCTACAAGCTGAAGGTCGTGATGCCCGAGAACGTCACGCCCGAGCGCACGCAGCTGCTGGAGATGTACGGCGCCGAGATCGTCTACTCGCCCGGCGACCAGGGCTCCAACGGGGCCGTCGCGATGTCGCTGGAGATGGCCGCCGCCGACTCGTCGCTGTACATGCCCTACCAGTACGGCAACCAGGCCAACCCGCAACGCCCACTACAACGGCACCGCGCTGGAGATCCTCGAAGAGCTCGACGAGATCTCCGCGTTCGTCGCCGGGCTGGGCACGGGCGGCACGCTGATGGGCAACGGCAGGCGCCTGAAGGAGACATTCGGCGACGCCTGCAAGATCGTCGCCGCCGAGCCGATGCAGGGCGAGCCGGTGCAGGGCCTGCGCTCGCTCGACGACGGCTTCATCCCGCCGATCATCGACATCTCGCTGCTGGACCGCAAGATCTTCGTGACCAACTCCGACGCGATCGTATGGACGCGCAAGCTGCTCGACGACGAGGGCGTGTTCGCCGGTGTCTCCACCGGCGCGATCGCCAGCATCGCCGTGCGCATCGCCGGCGAGCTCGACGAGGGGAACGTCGTGTTCGTGGTCGCCGACGACGGCTGGAAGTACCTCTCCAGCGGCATCTACACGCTGCCGGTCGAGCAGATCGAGAACCTGGACTCGACCGTCTGGTGGTGAGGCGCCCGCCGATCGATCGCGGAGCGTCCGAGCTGTCATGAAGATCGCCGCAGAGCTGCTCGACGAGATCGTCGCGCACGCGCAGGAGAACGCGCGCATCGAGTGCTGCGGCGTGGTCGCGGTCGCCGAGCCGGCGGCCGACGGCGCGCGGACGGCGACGCGCGTGTATCGCGCCGAGAACATCCACGCCAGCGCGTTGAAGTTCGAGATCGACCCGATGGAGCTGCTGCGGCTGAACAACGCGATCGACGACGAGGGTTGGGAGATCGGCGCGATCTACCACTCGCACGTGCGCAGCGCGCCCTACCCGTCGCAGACCGACATCGGCTTCGCCGCGAGCTGGCCGGGTGTGGAGTGGATCATCGTCGGGCTGGCTGCCGGCGAGCAGCCGCTGGTGCGCTCTTACCTGATCGACGGGCCCGACGTGCGCGAGGTCGCCGTCGACGTGGACGGCTCCGCCGCCGCGTCGGGCGCCGGCGCTGTGACCGGCGCCGCGGAGGCGGAGAGCTGAGCGACAAGCCGCTCATCTGCCCGTCCTGCGGCCGAACGCATCCGCACTCAGAGCGCTTCTGCTCCGATTGTCAGATGCCGCTCGTGCATGTGCCCGGCAGCGAGCGCGAAGCATCAGAGCGCCAGCGCAAGGCGCGCAAGATCAAGCCGCAGTACGCCGAAGGCAAGCTCGTCAAGGTCGCCTACGCCAACAACCAGCCGGAGTCCGAGCTGATCGAGGCGCTGCTGCTGGAGGAGGGCATTCCGAGCATGTCGCGCCGCGCCGGCGGCTTTGACGTGCCCGACTTCCTCGCCGCCGGCCCGCGCGACATCCTCGTGCCCGAGTCGGGCGCCGAAGCGGCCCGCGAAGCGCTGGCACCTCCGCCCGCGGACGCAACGGCCGCCCGCGAAGCCTTGGCGCACGACCCAGAGCGCTAGACGCGGGCTGGGCAAGCGAGGCACGGACGCAGGGAGCGTGGCCTGCTTTGCAGGCGAGCGACCGAGGACACAGCCTCGCGCCGCCCAGCGTGCGTCTAGGCGAGAACGGGCTGGCCGGCCGCTTCAGAGGTGATCGAGCGGATCTCCTCCGAGGCGCGCTCGAACTCGGCGTCGGAGAGCACGGGGGTGCCCTCGAAGGGCAGTTCGCGCTGCAGCTCGATCCACGCCTGCGATGCGGTGTACTCGTCCTTGACCTTGACGGTCACCGGACGGGGGATGCGATAGGTGCGCAGCAGCAGCACGTGCAGCGGCTGATGGCGACGCCAGCCGAGACGCTTCTCGGCGTAGTCGGGCGTCCACACGTAGAACGGCGAAAGCGCGTCCACGCAGCGCGGGTCGGCGATCGTGAAGTGCCCGGCGACCTCCGCCCAGGCGCGGATTCGCACGCGATCGGGCTGCTGCATGGGTGCGCCTGACGTGAACGCGTTCAGCAGCGGCTCGCCGTCGCTCCAGACGCCCTCCTCGAGCGCGCGGCGCAGCTCCGGCTGGTGGGACTCGCGCACGAGATCGCCGGTCTGGTGGTCGAACGTGGGGTAGAGGAAGAAGCGTTCGTGAGCGAGCCGAAGCGCTTTGCCCGGTTCACGGATACCGCCCTTGCGGAGTGTTATGAGCTGCTCGCCTTCCGCTAGCGCACGGACGGTGACGGCCCATTCTTTGAAAGCAATTGGCATAAAGATGGAGCTAGAAAGCGTCTCTGTTTGACGTGCGTTCCGCGCATTTTCCGCGGCCGACGACCCGTTAAGAGATACGAAACAAGGGCGGAAATCCCAAATCGCCTGCAAATCGAGGGTTTATTGAGGACCGTCCGAGCCGTATGCAGGCGAACGTAACTGTCCGCGCGGCCAAACACGTTGTCTGCGGACGTTTCTGAGACCTGCGTACTGTGCGCCACGGCGGCCCGCGCCGTCAGTGCGCGTCGGCGCGCACGGTCTGCCAGGACTGCCCGGGATCAGCGCTCGTTGCTTGGCGAGGGCGTGCCGAAGCCGCCGCCGCCGGGCGTCTCGATGCGCAGCCGCTGTCCCGCGCGCAGCCTGCCGCTGACCTTGCCTGGCAGCGGCTCGTCGTCGAGCAGATCGCGTCCCGGCGCGCCGTCGCGGCCGCCGTCGGCGCCGCGCGGCGCGTGGCGCCGGCGCTCGGCGATCAGCGAGAAGTCCATGTCGCGCAGCGCCTGCAGCTCACGCACGACGCCGTCGCCGCCGCGTGTGGCGCCGGCTCCGCCGGAGCCGCGTCGCAGCGCGTAGCGCACCACGCGCAGCGGGAATTCGCGCTCGAGCGCCTCGATTGGCGTGTTGAGCGTGTTGCTCATGGCCACGTGAACCGCGCTGGGACCGTCGGCGTCGGCGCACGCGCCCTGGCCGCCGCCGAGCGTCTCGTAGTAGGAGAACGAGCCGTGCTCGCCCTCGCCCTCGTCGCCGAGCGTGAGGTTGTTCATGGTGCCCTGCCCGAGCGCGCGGCCGAAGGCGCCGAGCACGAGATCGGCGACGCGCGAGGACGTCTCGACGTTGCCGGCGGCGACGGCGGCTCCAGGACGTGCGTTGAGCAGGCAGCCCTCGGGCACGCGCACGTCGACCGGCCGGTAGGCGCCGGCCGACGGCGGTATGTCGGGGTCGGTGAGCACGCGCACGGCGAACAGGCAGGCCGAGCGCGTGACGGCGAGCGGGCAGTTGAGGTTGCCGTCGTGCTGTGCGGCGCTGCCGGCGAAGTCGAGCGTCAGCGTGTCGCCATGCGACGTACGCGCGCAGGCGCAGCACGAGGTCGCCCTCGCGCGCCTCCAGCACGTCCTCGGCGCGCAGCTCGCCGTCGGGCAGCTCGGCCAGGCAGGCGCGCGTGCGCCGCTCGGCGTAGTCGAGCACGGCGTCGGTGGCGGCACGCAGGCGCTCGTGTCCCAGACGCGTCGGCCAGCGCCGACAGGCGCAGAGCGCCGATGCGGTTGGCGGCGAGCTGCGCGCGCAGGTCGGCGCGGCGCTCGTGTGGCTGGCGCATGCGCGCGACGAGCTCGTCGATCGTGGCGTCGTCGAGCCGCCGCGGCGAGATCACGACGCCCTCTTCGGCCAGCGTGTGGCTGTCGGCGGGCATCGAGCCGGGCACGCGCCCGCCGACATCGGCGTGGTGGGCGCGGCTGGCGGCGAAGCCGAGCAGCGGCCCGGCGCCGTCGAACACGGGCGTGATGACGGTGATGTCCGGCAGGTGCGTGCCGCCGGCGAACGGGTCGTTGAGGATCCATGAGACGCCGGGCGCGTGACGCTCGCCGAGCACGGCGGCGACGGCGGCGGGCATCGAGCCGAGGTGCACGGGGATGTGCTCGGCCTGCATGATCATCTGCCCATCCACGTCGAACAGCGCCGTGGAGGCGTCGCGGCGCTCCTTGATGTTCGACGAGTGCGCCGAACGGATCAGCGCGACGCCCATCTCCTGACAGGCGGCGCGCAGCGCGCCGGTGACGACCTGCAGCTCGATCGCGTCGAGGCGGCTCACGCGCCCTCGCCCTCGCCCGCGCGCCGCAGATGCAGCGTGCCGTGCTCGTCGACGGCGCCGGACCAGCCGGGAGCGACGAGCAGCGTGGACTCTGCCAGTGCGCACAGCGCCGGCCCGCTGACATGCGTGCCTGCGGCGAGCTCGCCACGCAGCACGCGCGCGTCCAGCTCTTCGCCGGCGAACACGATGCGCGCGCTCTCGTCTGATGCGCGCTCGGCGCGATCGTCGGTTTTGGCGCCGACGCCGGCGCCACGCGGGCGCAGCTCGGGCGCGGCGCCCCACACGGACGCGCGCACGTTGACGAGCTCGATGTCGGATGCGTCGTCGCGATAGCCGTAGCGCTGCGCGTGGGCGGCCGAGAAGGCCTCACGCAGCTCGGCCGCGTCGACGGTCTGCGACTGCTCGACGGCCAGCTCGAAGGACTGACCGAGGTAGCGCAGCTCGTAGAGCACGCGCACACGCGCGACGTCGCCGGCGAGCGCGCCTGCGGCCTGCGCGAGCAGTGCGTCGCGTAGCTCGCGCAGACGCTGCGTGCCGAGCTGCTCGCCGCGCAGCAGCACGGTGCGCGAGACGTCGTGGCGCGGCGCGGCGGCGGCGAGGCCGAGCGCGCAGAGCACACCGGAGGCGCGCGGACAGAGCACGCTGCTGATGCCGAGCTGCTCGGCCATGGCGCAGGCGTGCAACGGGCCGGCGCCGCCGAAGGGCATCAGCGCGAAGCGCCGCGGGTCGATGCCGCGCTCGACGGTGAGCAGGCGCAGCGCGCC
Source organism: uncultured Solirubrobacteraceae bacterium (assembly GCA_963793935.1). Taxonomy (GTDB): domain Bacteria; phylum Actinomycetota; class Thermoleophilia; order Solirubrobacterales; family Solirubrobacteraceae; genus Palsa-744. The sequence continues at coordinate 272,310 of CAWCBZ010000005.1, read as the reverse complement.
GAGCATCTCTGACTCGGCGACGCGCACGATGCCTTCGGCGCAGGTCGGCGCGTCCATGTCGAGCTGCGCGGCCAGTCGCGACACGGCGCGCTCGGCGGCGGCGCGATCGAGCGTCAGGCCGCCGGCCAGCGGCGCGTCGGCGAGCAGCCGGCCGAGCAGCAGGTTGGCGTCGGTTACGGTGGGCAGCTCGCCGCCGAGGCCGTAGCAGGCGGGACCGGGGTCGGCGCCTGCCGACTGCGGGCCGACGCGCAGCGCGCCGCCGGAGTCGCGCCAGGCGATCGAGCCGCCGCCGGCGCCGACGGTGTCGATGTCCAGCGCGGGCAGCGAGAGCGGCCGGCCGGCGATCTCGCGCTCGGCGGTCTCGGCGACGGCGCCGTGCTCGATCAGGCAGGCGTCGCAGGAGGTGCCGCCCATGTCGAAGCAGAGCACGTCGCGCTCGCCGGCGAGCTGCGCCAGCAGCTGCGCGCCGCCGACGCCGCCGGCGGGGCCGGACAGCACTGTGAGCGCGGCATGCGCGGAAGCGCTCGCGACGTCGGTGAGGCCGCCGGAGGACTGCATGATCTGCGGCTCGGGCAGCTCGCGCGCGGCGGCGTCGTCGGCGAGCCGGCGCAGGTAGTCGGCGAGCAGCGGCGACAGCGCGGCGTCCAGCGCGGTGGTGGCGGTGCGCTCGAACTCGCGGAAGGTGCCGACGACGTCGCTGGACAGCGACAGGTGCACGTCGGGCAGCAGCTCGGCGATGAGCTCGCCGAGTAGTCGCTCGTGCTCGGGGTGCGCGTAGGAGTGCAGCAGCGCGACGGCGACGGCCTGCGGCTCGGCGGCGGCGACTTGTTGCACGAGCGCGCGCGCCTCTGCGCGGTCGAGCTCGCGCAGCGGTCCGTCGGGCGTCATGCGCTCGGGCGCGGCGAAGCGCAGCTCGGCGGGCACGAGCGGCGCGGGCGGCGCGTCGCACAGGCGATAGAGGTGCGGGCGCGCCTGGCGCGCGAGCTCGATGACGTCGGTGAAGCCGTCGGTGGCGATCAGCGCGGTGCGCGCGACGCGGCCCTGCAGCAACGCGTTGGTCGTGACGGTCATGCCGTGCGCGAAGCGGCGCACGTCGGCGGCCTGCGCGCCGGCGCGAGCGAGCACGAGCGAGACGGCCTGCAGCACGCCGTCGGACTGTCTGGCGGGCGTGGAGGGGACCTTGGCCGTGTGGACGGCCGAGTCGCCGTCGACGAGCACGGCGTCGGTGAAGGTGCCGCCGACGTCGACTCCGAGTAGCACGCCTCGGAGCCTACGCGACGGCCGCGCGCGCTATGCGAAGGCGCGCGCGAGGGCTATGCCGCAGCCAGCTCGCGATCCTCGGTTTCGGCGAGGTGCTGGTGTGACGGGCAGTAGCCGTTGTGCGGCAGCGGCACGCGCTGGCAGGCCGAGCCCTTGCGGGTGGTGGCGCGGCACTGCGGTGGCGCGCCGCTGACCGCGGCGTACCCCTCGTGAGGATGTTGCGCGACGAAGTCCTGCGCGAAGCCGACGTAGCGGCAGACGACCTGGTGCACGTGCGACTGCGCGGACATGGGGAAGTAGTTGCGGATGTCAGAGAACAGCGTGCGCTCGGGCCGTGCGAAGTAGTGGCGGTCGGTCGCCAGACGAGTGACCACGGCCTCGCAGGCACGCAGCACGGCGGCGTGGTTGGAGGCTGCCGGGGCGCCCGGTGGGGGAGCGACGATCTGCGGAGCTAGCTCCCGGTAGATCGCGCGGCTGAACTGGTACATGGCTACTCCTGACCCTCATTCGTATGTGGAGCACACCCCCCGGTTTCAGAGACTCCGAAAGCCTCCGATTCCTTTACGCGCGATAACACGCGCGCGATCACAAAAGACCTGAGATAAAGGCGAAACGGGCAACTTTTTAAGTTCGGACCCCCTTTTGCGGGGTCCGGCTCGGCGTGCGCGCTGCGCAGGCATGGCCCGCCGGCGCGGCCAGGCGGCGGTTAGTCAGAAACGCGTCAGTTCCAGCTCTGCCAGGCGATGCGCTCGTCGATGCGCTCTGCCTCGCCGTCGCGCGGCGGTGTGCCGGCCGGTGTGTCGGCGCCGGCGACGATGACGTGCCGGCCGTCGAGCTCGGGGTCGCGCTGGGGATGATCGGAGCGCTGATGCGCGCCGCGGCTCTCGGTGCGTGTGAGCGCGCAGCGGGCGACGGCGCGCACGAGCGGGTGCTGGCTGTCGAGCAGGCGCGAGAGACCGTGGGCGTCGCGCACGATGCCGGCGTCGCGCCACAGCGCCTGGCGCGTGGCGGCGTCGCCGACGGGCGGCGCCGGCAGCGCGGCGAGCGCGGCCAGCTCGGCCTCGCCTGCCTGGCGCGGCGCGGGGGCGCTCCGGGCGAGCGCATGCGCGACGGCGCGGCGCGCGAACACAAAGCACTCGCTGAGCGAGTTCGATGCCAGTCGGTTGGCGCCGTGCAGGCCGGTGCACGAGGACTCGCCGACCGCATACAGCCCGGCGAGCGTCGACTGCGCGTGCAGGTCGGCGACGATGCCGCCCATCATGTAGTGCGCTGCGGGTGCGACGGGCACGAGCTCGCGTGAGGGGTCCAGCCCGGCCTCGCGCAGCGCGGCGACGACGTTGGGGAAGTGCCCGGGATCGACGGCGCGCATGTCCAGCCCGACCGACGTCTCGCCGGAGTCACGCAGGCGCGCCTCGATCGCGCGCGAGACCTCGTCGCGTGGCAGCAGCTCGTCGACGAAGCGCTCGCCGGCGCTGTCGTGCAGCGTGGCGCCCTCGCCGCGGATCGCCTCGGTGACGAGAAAGCCCTCGCGCCCGGCGACGCCGATGACGGCGGTGGGATGAAACTGCAGCAGCTCCAGATCTGCCAGCTCGGCGCCGGCCTGGTGGGCGAGCAGCAGGCCGACGCCCTGTGAGCCCGGCGGATTGGTCGTGCGCGCCCACATCGCGGCGGCGCCGCCGGTGCCGACGACGACCGCGCGCGCCGCCACGACGCGGCCGTCCTCGCAGATCAGCCCGGCGCAGCGCTCGTCAGCACGCCACAGAGCGCGGGCGCGGGCGCGCTCGAGCACGGCGATGCGCGGCTCTTCGGCGACCAGCGCGGAGAGCTGGCGAACGAGGCGGCGTCCGGTGGCGCTGCCGCCGGCGTGCACGACGCGACGCACGGAGTGCCCGCCCTCCAGACCGAGCGCCAGCCGGCCGGAGCCGTCGGCGTCGAAACGCACGCCGAGCGACTGCAGGTCGCGCACGCAGTCGGGCGCCTCGCGCGTGAGGATCTCGGCGGCGGCGCGCCGCACGAGGCCACGCCCGGCGAGCTCGGTGTCGCGCAGGTGCAGCTCAGGGCTGTCGTCGGCGGCGAGCGCCGCGGCCAGGCCACCCTGAGCCCAGTAGCTGGCGGTCTGCGCCAGCGGCGTAGCCGAGATGAGCACTACCGAGGCGTGTTCGCGCGCGGCGCACAGCGCCGCGTACAGGCCGGCGGCGCCCGCGCCGACTACCGCTACGTCGGCCTCGTGCGAGACCGCCAGTGATGGCGCGGACATCGCGCAAACCGTATCTGGCCGGCCGAGACGACCGGCGCGCGGCTATTTGCCGTTCTTGCGCTGGCCGAACCTGCGCAGCGCTTCACGCTCGGAGGGCGAGAGCTTGGGAACCGAGCTGTGTGTGGTCGGCGCCGTGCCGCCTGCGCCGCGGAACTTCGTGGCGGCGCCAGGCGCGGTCGATGTGCTCGCGCCGGGTGTGGCGCCGCTCGACGTCGTCGTGGGCGCGGTGGCCGTCGTGGGTGTCGTCGCCGGCGTGGTCGCCGCGGGCGCCGTTGCGGCGGGCACGACTGGCGTGGTCGTCGCCGGCTCGGCGATCGTCGTGGTGGCGGGCGCGGGCGAGGAGCTGGAGTCGCCGGCGAGCTTGACGAGCGCGGCGGCGAGCACGCCCAGCGCGATCACGGCGATCACGGCGATGACGGCGATCGGCGCCTTCCAGTTGGGCGTCGCGGCGAGCCGCGTGCGCGCGGCGGCGCCGCAGCGCAGGCACCAGTCCTGCTCGGGGCTGAGCGGCGTGCCGCACAGCGGGCAGGCGTCTGTGGCGGCAGGCCGCTGGGGCGCAGGGAGGTGTGGGTCGACGCTCGCTGTCGGCGGACCGGGCGATGCGCCGGCGGGCGGCGGACCTGTCGACGCGGCGGCGACCGTCACGAGCCGCTGGCCGGCGGGCGGATGATCTCGGTCGGCTGATCGTCTTCGCCGGGCTTGGACGAGCTGGCCGGGGGCACGGGCGAACGCCCGGCGCCGGGCGTGAGCGGATGGGCCTGCGTGACCGGAGCGCCCTGCGCGGCGGCCGGCGTGACCGGGTGTGCCTGCGTCACCGGCGGGCCCGGCGACGCGGCCGCAGCGCCTGGAGTGGCGCCGGCAGACGTCGCTGTGGGCACGGGCGGGACGGGTGCGAAGGATGCGGTGGCGGGCGCAGCGGAGGCAGACGTGGATGGTGCGGGCGGGGGCGGCGCAGCCGGCATGGCCTGCGTCGGCGGCGCCGTCGCGGGGGGTGTCGCTGTCGTCGCCGCAGCGCCGGCGATCGGCAGGTCCACGCTGCGGCTCATCGGCAATCCGCAGTTGGGGCAGAAGCGGTCCTCGCCGCTGTGGATGGCGGCACAGCGCGGGCAGGCGGTGATGCCGGCCTCGCGCAGCACGGTGACCGGCTGGCGTTCGGAGAGGCTGGCCTCCAGCCCGCGCAGCTCGGCGTCGATGCGCGTGAGCGTGGCGAGCTTGGCCAGCACCAGCGAGTCGTTGCGCTGACCGAAGCGGTGCAGGCTGTAGACGAGGCCGCCGAGATCGCGATAGGCGAGCTCGCGCGCCTTACGCAGGAAGCGGGCGCGCCTGCGCACGCGTCCGCGCGAGCCGAAGCCGACCGAGCGCGGCTCGCTCGCCGCTGCGGGCTGTGCGTCGTCGGTCGGCGCGGCCGTCTGCTCTGGCGCAGCGGGCGCGGCGACCGGAGTCGTGGCGGTTGGCTGATCCACGGCTCACCAATGCTACCCAGCGCGCTCCCGGGCAACGCGCCATGCCTCGGCCACACGCTCGGCCATGCGCTCGGCCGACCAGAGCTCGGCGCGTGCGCGGCCGGCCACACGAGGATCGCGCTCGGCCAGCAGCGGTGCGAGCGTCTGGCGCCAACGCTCGAGTTCGAAGGGCGCGCAGAGGGCGCCGGCGACGTCGGCGAGCGCCTCGGCGTGGATGCCGACGGGCGTCGCCAGCACGGGCACGTCGCAGGCCAGCGCCTCCAGCACGGCCAGGCCAAAGCCCTCGCGCTCGGAGGGCACGAGCACGGCATTGGCGGCGTTGATCGACAGCGCGACGTCGGCCGGGTCGACGCCGCCGAGCGTGAGCAGCGGCACGCCGGCCTCGGCGGCAAGAGCCACAGCGCGGTCATAGCGCTTCTCGGCCCGCGCGGGATCGGCGGCGAACAGCAGGCATGGTGCAGCCACGTCGAGGCCGAGCGCCTCGCGCGCCTGCTCGCGGGGCATCGCTGCAAAGCGCTCGAGCTGGACGCCGCAGGGCAGCACCTGCGCACGCGCGCGCAGCGCAGCCGGCAGCTCCTGCGCGAGGGCGTCGGAGACGGTCGCCAGCAGGTCGATTCTGCCGAGTGCTGCGCGCGTGATCAGACGCGTGCGTGGGTGGCGCAGGTCGGTGCCGTGCAGCGTGAGGGCGTGCACGTGGGCGGCAACGGCGAACGCCGGCCAGGCGGTCAGACCGAAATGCGCGTGCACCACGTCCAGGCGCTGTCGGCCGCGACGGCGCAGTCGGCGTGCGGCGCGAGCGAGCGAGGCGGCTCCGGGCGCGAACTCGTAGAGCTCGACGTCGAGCCCGTCGAGGCGCCGCAGCGCGGCGACCTGGTCGCGAACGAAGCTGCCGCGCTCGGGGTGCGCGGGGTCGGGCAGCATGTTCGAGACGACGAGCGCGCGCACGAGCCTCCGACGGTAGCGCTCTGGAATGATGGCTCGCGTGAGCGATGCGCCCGCCAGAGCCTCCGATCCGCGCGAACGGCCGATCGGCGTGTTCGACGCGGGCGTGGGCGCCCTGAGCGAGCTGGCGGCGGTGGAGGTGGTCGTATGAGCGAGTCGGCGGTTACGCGCAGCTACGGCCGCGCGGCGGGCGAGCTTCGCCCCACGCAGATCGAGCCGGGCTTCATGCGCACGGCGACCGGATCGGCGCTGATCTCGGTGGGCGAGACACGCGTGATCTGCACGGCTTCGGTGCAGGAGAGCGTGCCGCGCTGGATGACCGGCCGGGGCAGCGGTTGGGCGACGGCGGAGTACGGCATGCTGCCGGCGTCGACGGGCCAGCGAAAGCAGCGCGACGCGACGCGCGGACGCCAGGACGGGCGCACGGTGGAGATTCAGCGGCTGATCGGGCGCTCGCTGCGCGGAGTGATCGACTTCGCGGCGCTGGGCGAACGCACGGTGTATCTCGATTGCGACGTGCTGCAGGCCGACGGCGGCACGCGCTGCGCGTCGATCACCGGCGCCTATGTGGCGCTGTCGCTGGCCTGCGAGCGCCTGCGCGCCGAGGGGTTGCTGGAGCGCTCGCCGTTGACGGGCTCGCTGGCGGCGGTCTCCTGCGGCATGGTCGAGGGTCGCGCGCTGCTGGATCTCGACTACTCCGAGGACTCCACCGCGGAGGTCGACGCCAACGTGGTGATGACCGGAGATGGCGGGCTGGTGGAGGTGCAGGCGACGGCCGAGCGCACGCCGCTGTCGCGGGCGCACCTGGACGAGCTGCTGGCGCTGGCCGCGTCGGGCATCGAGCAGCTGCGCGCCGCGCAGGAGCAGGCGATCGCCGCGGGCGCGGCGTCGAGCGACGCCGCGCCGTCGTGAAGCTGATTCTGGCCACGCACAACGAGCACAAGCGGCGCGAGTTCGCACGCCTGCTGGCGCACGGCGACGGCGCCGAGACGTGGCGGCTGCTGGCGTTGCCCGAGGCCGTCGAGCTGCCGCCGGAGGACGGCGAGACGTTCGCCGAGAACGCGCTGGGTAAGGCGCGCGCGGCGGCCACGGGCACCGGGCGGCCGAGCATCGCCGACGACTCGGGGATCGAGTCAGGTGCGCTCGGCGGTGCGCCGGGCGTGCGCTCGGCGCGCTACGCGGGCGAGGACGCAAGCGACCAGGAGAACCTCGACAAGCTGCTGGCCGAGGCGCCCGCGGGCAGCGCGCTGGAGTACGTCTGCGCGATCGCCTACGTGGACCCGGCACGGGGCGTCGAGCGGGTCTTCGAGGGTCGCTGTGCGGGCGCGCTCGCCGAGCGCCCGCGCGGCGCGCGCGGCTTCGGCTATGACCCGGCATTCCTGCCTGACGACGGGCCCAAGGGGCTGACGATGGCCCAGCTGAGCGACGAGCAGAAGGACGCGATCAGTCATCGCGGTCGCGCGGCGCGGGCGCTGTTCGCTTGGCTGTCGGGCGCCGGGTCTGACGCCTGATTGCACGCGGTCGCCAGCCGCGTCGCTCAGAGCAGGTTGATCGCGGCGGCGATCGCCACGGCGAGGCCGAGCCCGGCATAGCCTTCGTAGCCGCCGAGCAGGAGCAGCAGGCCGGTGAGCAGCGCCACGAAGGTGGTGACGATCCAGGCGATGCGCGTGACGGTCACGCGCGCATTCTTGCCGATCCGGCCAGTCGTCACGAGCCCTGGGCGAGGCCTGGCGCTCGTCCGCGCATGGTGTTAGCGTCGAAAATGATGGTTCCGACAGAGAGGAGGCCAAAGTGACGAAGGCCGAGTTGGTCGACCAGGTGGCGGATCGGGCCGCATTGACCAAGCAGGACGCCGGGCGCGCAGTAGACGCGGTGCTGGCCACCGTCGAGGATGCGCTTCGCCGCGGCAGCGAGGTCACGGTGGCGGGATTCGGCAAGTTCCACGTCAGCGACCGCGGCGCGCGGATGGGCGTCAACCCACGCACGGGCGAGCGCATCCAGATCGCCGCGTCGCGCGTGCCGCGCTTTACGGCCGGCAGCGGGCTGAAGAGCGCGGTGAAGGGCCGCTGACGCTGACGGTCTCCTTCGCCGACACGCTGGCCGCGCGCGTGGCCGAGCGCGAGTCGCAGATCGTGCTCGGCATCGACCCCGATCCGGGTGCGTTGTGGCCGCAGGCTGAGGTCGCGCCGGAGATTGCGCGCGGGGAAGGGCCAGAGCCGGCGCGACGGGCGGCCGCGGCCGTGCTGGCGCACTGCCGCGCGCTGATCGACGCGACGGCGCCCGCGGTGGTCGCGGTGAAGCTGCAGCTGGCGCGCTTCGAGCTGCTGGGCGCGCCGGGACGTGTGGCGCTCGCGGCGGTCGCCGAGCACGCGCGTACAAGGGGCCTGCTGGTGATCGCCGACGGCAAGCGCGGCGACATCGACGTCACCGCGCGCGCTTACGCGGCGGCGTTGTTCGCGGGCGCGGATACTCCGTTCGGGCACGTCGATGGTCTGCGAGCGGATCTGGCGACGGTCAACCCGCTGATGGGCCTCGACGCGCTGGAGCCGTTCGTCAGCTGCGCGCGCGCCAGCGGCGCGGGCGTGCTGGTGCTCGTGCGGACCTCCAACGCGGGCGCCGCCGACGTCGAGGATCTGCCGGTGCAGGACGGCGGCGCGGTGTGGGAGCGGATCGCCGCGCTGGTCGACTCGCTCGGCGCGGTGGGCGTTGGCGAGAGTGGCCTGAGCGACGTTGGCGCGGTCGTCGGCGCGACCGAGCCCGGCCATCTCGCGCGCGCTCGCGAGCTGATGCCCTGCGCGTGCTTTCTGCTGCCGGGCGTGGGCGCGCAGGGGGGCAGGGTGGAGGATCTTGCGCCGGCCTTTGCGCCGGGGCGCGCAGGCGGTCTGGTGACCGCGTCGCGCAGCATCGCCGGCGCCTATCTCGCGCTCGAGCCCGGTGCGGCCGGCGCGCAGCCGGCGGCTGCGGCGCGGGCGGAGGCCGAGCGCCTGCGCGAGACGGCCTGGGCGTTGTCGGGCGCCTAGTGCGGCGATGGCGCGCGCGCCGCGTACCGAAGGTCTGGATTGATGGGTTCGCTAGCCTTGTGAGGCGTTCTGCGGCACAACCGCCGACGGACGGTTCAGGAGGTGGGTGAAGAGCCAGATGATCATCACGGTCACGCTCAACGCAGCGATCGACAAGTCCCTGTCGGTGCCGAACTTCCGCCTCGGGAGGCGCCACCGCACGGTCGAGCAACGCACGATGGCGGGCGGCAAGGGCGTGAACATCGCGCGCACGCTGAAGACGCTCGGACAGCCGGTCATCGCGACCGGTTTCGCGGGCGGCGCGACGGGCACGCACATCGTCGAGCAGCTGACCGAAGAGTCGATTCTCAACGACTTCGTGCGCATTCGCGAGGAGTCACGCACGAACACGTCTGTGCTCGACCCGACGACGGGCGAGCAGACGGAGATCAACGAACGCGGGCCGGCCGTGTCCGAACGCGAGGTCGAGCTGTTTCGAGACAAGCTGCTTTACCTGGCGCGTGGAGCGGCGATCGTGGTCTTCGCGGGCTCGCTGCCGCGCGGTGTCGAGCCTGACCTCTACGCGGGGCTGATTCACGACCTCGAGCGCCTGGACGTGACGACGGTGATCGACACCGACGGCGAGCCGCTGCGCCAAGCCGTGCGCGCGGAGCCCGACGTCGTCTCGCCGAACGTGCTGGAGGCCGAGGAACTGGTCGGCCACGAGTTCTCCGGTGAGGATGAGCGCTCACAGGTGGTCCGCGAGATCACCGCGCTGGGTCCGCACGAGGCGATCATGACGCTGCCCGACGGATGCATCGCGCAGGTGCTGGTCGACGGCCAGTTGCGCAGCAAGCGCGCGCGCATCGCCCAGCGCGAGCCGATCGCTCGGCGCGGCTCCGGTGACGCGTTTCTCGCCGGCTACGTGGCCGCGCGCTACGAGGGCCGCCCGCCCGATCACTGCCTGCGCCTCGGCGTGGCCTGTGGGGCCGAGTCGACCGGGCGTCTGGAAGCCGGGCTGATCGATCCTCGTGAGGCGCGTCGCCTGATGGGCGACGTTGAGCTGTCCACAGCCGAGCAGCCCGCGCAGGTCGGCTGAACGCGTCTGCCCGGCGCCGGCAGACGCGCCCGCTCGGCGGCGCGGCCCGATCAGACGGCCGACAGGTCGCGAACCTGCGTCAGGCGGATGTTGTTGCCCGAGGGGTCGCGAAAGCCCGAGTCGATGCCATAGGGGCGCTCCTCGGGCGTTTCGGTGAACTCGACGCCCCGGCTGCTCAGCTCCTCGAAGGAGGCCTGACAGTCGTCGGTCGTCAAGAAGACGGTCCCGGCGAAGCCCTTGGCCATCAGCGTGCGCACCTGCTCGGCCGACTGCTCGTCCATCACGGGAGGTCCCGGAATGGCCATCAGCACGATCGCCACGTCGGGCTGTCCCGGAGGTGAGACGGTCAGCCAGCGGAAATCGCCCATCTCGGGCAGCGTCGCGTCGATCTGGACCTCCATTCCGAGCTTCTGGGTGTAGAAGGCGAGCGCCTCGTCCTGGTCGTTGACCCACAGCTGGGCGTTGGCGATTTTGATCATCTTTGCTCCTAGGTGTCAGAGGTGAGTGTCGCGCCGATGCTAGGCGGGGTCGGCGGCGCTGTCTTCTCGAAACGTGCGGTGTTGTCGGCGTCCGTAGACGCGCATCACGCAGGCGGGAACCAGCGCGTGCTGGGCCGCCGGCGGGAACGTCGCGCGGTAGGCCGTAGGCGACATGCCGTACGTGCGTGTGAAGCTCGTCGTGAACGAGCCGACGCTCTGCAATCCCACCGATAGGCAGATCTCCAGGACCGAGCGATCGGTGTGGCGCAACAGCGCGGCGGCGCGCTCGAGACGTCGCGTCAGCAGGTAGGCGTGTGGCGCCTCGCCGAACGCGCGACGGAACTCGCGGCTGAAGTGCGACGGCGAGAGCCCGGCGGCGCCCGCGAGATCGCGTACTGCCAGAGGCTCGAAGTAACGCGCGTCAGCCAGGTCCTTGGCGCGCAGCAGGTGACGTGCCGGCGGCGCGAACGCCATCAGCCACCGGCGACGTCGCGACGCAGGAACACCAGATAGGCGGCCGTCAGGCTGGGCACGGCATACAGCGCGCACACCCACAGCGAATGCCAGATCGGCGCCCAGTCGGTCGGCGTGCGCAGCAGCCCGTGCCAGTTCTCGAACTGTTCGGTCAGCAGGTACGGGTGGATTCCTTCCAGGCCGGGGATCTGCGCGACGATGAACAGCAGGATCACGACGCCGACGGTGCCGACGACCGAGGCGGCGCTGTTGCGCGTGGCGGTGGACAGCAGTACGCCGATGCTCGTGACGGTCAGCAGCGGGATCAGATAACAGAGGTTGGCTGCGAACACGAGCAGCAGCCCCTTGGGCGCGCTGACGACGGTGCCGGAGAAGGTCGTGATGCTGTTGAAGCCCCACGAGGCGACGCCGGCGACGGTGGCGACGCCGGCCGACAGGAACACGGCGATGGTCGCGTAGGTGATCGCTGCGAGCGCCTTCGCTGCGAACACCTGGCCGCGGTCGACAGAGCGAGTGAGAATTGTCTTGAGCGTGCCGTTGCTGTCCTCGTTGGCGACGATGTCGCCGGCCACCAGCGCCGAGATCAGCGGCAGCATGAAGACCGACAGGAACAGCAGCATCAGCACCGGTGTGGCGAGTCCCGACTGGGTTATCTGCGCCGCGAAGATGCTGTCCGCGCCGCGGCCGTGGTCGTGCGGCTGGCGAACGTTCTGCACGATGACGAAGATCAGCGGCAGAGCCACCGCGAGCGCGAAGCCGAGGTAGGTGCGCTTCTGGGAGACCAGCTTGCGCAGCTCCCAGCGCCACACCGTCAAGGTGCCGGGGCGACGAACGCGGGCAGCTGGCGAGACTGCGCCTGCGGGTGGGGCGGCGCTTGCGGCGCTCATGCCAGCTCCACGGCCGTCTGCGAGCCGACACCGTTGGCGCCTGGGCTTGCGCCCTCGTCGCCGCTGGCGAGGTCGGCTGCGGCGCCCTCGGTCAGCCCGAAGAACAGGTCCTCCAGCGTCGCCAGCTCGGGCGTCAGCATCAGGATGCCGACGCCGGCGCGCCCGAGCGCGAGCGACAGCTCGGCTACCGCTTGCTCATCGCCTTCGAAGCCGAGGCCGTGCTCGCCGATGCCGGCGTGCTGCAGCCGCGGCTGTTCACGCACGATCTCCAGTGCGCGCTGGTCGTCGGTCGTGCGCAGCCTGTAGCCGGCGCCGCCCTGGCGACGAAGGTCTGCGAGTGCGCCCTCGTAGACGACGCGCCCGGAGTCGACAATGGCGACGCGGTCGCACAGTTCCTGCACCTCCGGGAGCTGGTGGCTTGAGAGCAGGACGGTGATGTCTTCATCGGCCAGGCGCCGGATCAGCAGGCGCATGTCGCGCATTCCGGCCGGGTCCAGGCCGGTGGCGGGCTCGTCGAGGATCAGCAGGCGAGGGCGGCGAAGCAGCGCCGCGGCGATGCCCAGCCGCTGGCGCATGCCGTGTGAGTAGCCGCCGACGCGGTGCTTGGCGCGCGGCGTCAGCTCGACTATCTCGAGCACCTCGGCGATCCGCTCGGCCGCGCCGCCGCCATCGAGCGCGGCGAGCAGCTCGAGGTTCTTCCGTGCGGTCAGGTACGGATAGAAGCGCGGCGCCTCGACGAACCCGGCGACGCCCTCCAGCGCGCGCGCGCCGTGGCGCATCGGGTCGCGCCCGAACAGCTCGACGCTGCCCTCGCTCGGCGTGATCAGTCCGAGCGCCATGCGCAGCGTCGTGGTCTTGCCCGCGCCGTTTGGCCCGAGAAAGCCGTAGACGTCGCCCGCACGCACGTTGAGGTCGATGTGATCGACGGCGAGGACGTCGTCGTAGCGCTTGACCAGACCGCTCGCGCGAACCGGCGGCGCCGACTCGCCGCTCACGCTAGAGACCTCGCGCGACTGTCTCGATCTGCGCCGGCGTGATCGCGCCGGCGAGCACGTAGCGGACGCCGGAGCGCTCGAAGCTGAGCAGCGTCCCCAGCGCCGTTGGCAGCTCCGTCGCGGTGGTCGTCGCGTCGAGTTTGACCTTCTGCAGTCCTTCGGGCAGGGTCGGCTGCTTGTCGCCGGGCTTGACCTTGCCTTCGAGCACGTGCACAGCCGTGACGCCGTCGCCGTGTGTGGTCACGTTCGGGTGGTCTGCGCCGCCCGAGGCGCCGCCCTTGGCCTCGCCGTCTTTGCTCGGCAGCTTGACTTCTTCGACTTTCGCGTTGGCCGGTGGCGTGAATTCGAAGACGGAGCTGGCGACCGGCTGGAAGGAGATTTCGCTTGCGGCCAGTTCGAGCACCGGCGAGGAGCTGCTCGACGAATAGACGGCGGCTCGCAGCGGCACGCCGTTGTCGGCGTCCCACGAGAGCTCGGCGCCGCCGAGCAGGCTGCCACCTTCGCTCGGCGAGATCCGTGCCGTGTACGCCGGCTGGCCGGCGATGTCGGTGGGCGTCGCGCCGGAGAGCGTCGCGTGCTTGAGCTTGGCGATCGCTTCTTCGATCTTCGCGACCGACGGGACTGCGTCTGGCTTGCCCGCGTCAGCGCTCTTGCCGCCCTGGTCGGTCGCGCCTTCGTGCGCCGGCGGCGTGTAGCGATACAGCGTGTTCGACGCGGCGTCATAGGCGGTCACGGTGTGGCCGTCGTACATCACCTGCGTGTCGCCCTTTTCGGCCTGCAGCTCGAGCCGTACGCGTCCGTCCTTTGCGATCCACAGGCGCCCGGAGGCGCCGGAGAGCAGCGGGCTCTTGGAGAGCTGACCTGCTTCGCCGCCGCTGCCACCGCTTGCGAGGCTCGCACCTTCGAGCAGGTTGTCAGTCAGCTTGACGCTGGCGCTGACACCTTCCACCGGCGCCGCGGTGAGCGCGTCGTGCACGGCCTGCGGCAGCGGCTTGGCCGGCGGCGTCGGACCTGCGCCGAGCGCGAAGGCGATCGCCGTGGCCGATGCGCCAATTGCGATGACGCCCACGCATACCAAGATCAGTCGCGAGAGCGGAAGACGGCGAAGGATGTTCATGACGGCTCGTCCATGTCGGCTCGCTTGCATGCCAGCAGCGCCACCAGTCAGGCTAGCGCCCAACCTTGCCGTCGCCTAAAGCTAAGCGTGCTCTCACCGGCGGGCTCGGACGCCTCATGGCGCCGCCGCCGCTCCGTCCGGCGCCGCCAGGCGATATGTTCTCGCGCGCAATGGTCATCGTGATCGTCCTCGCCTGGGTGCTGCTCGGGCTCGGTGTGTTCTTCGTCGCGATGCGCGGCGGCCCACGCGGCGCGCGGCAGGCTCTGCACACCGAATCGAAGGCCAGCCGTCGCTCGGTGTCGATCGGCGTGGCAGTGCTGATCGTGTTCGGTCTGGCGGTGCCGGCGATCGTGCTTGCGTTCAACGGCGACAACAAGGCCAGCGTCGCCGCCGGAGGAGTACGCCTGACAGCGCAGGAGCAGAAGGGCCGCGACCTGTTCGCGCGCTCCTGCGCGGTCTGTCACACGTTGGCGGCGACCAAGTCGGTCGGGCAGATCGGGCCGAACCTGGACATTCGCGTCGGCTCGGATATCTCCACGGCGGCGGGACGCAAGGCGCTGGTGCTGAGCGCCATCTCAGAAGGCCGCGCGCGCGGCCTGGGCCAGATGCCGGCCCTGCTGTACCAGGGCAAGGAAGCCGAAGACGTCGCCGCGTTTGTCGCGGCTGTCGCCGGCCACTAGCGCTGGGCTGCCGCGCGCAGCGATCTGCGCGTTTGGCCATTCGTCGATACCGCCGAGCCGAGGCCATCGGTAAGGTCAGCGCCTGATGCCGGACTCGCCGAAAACCGCGGACGACGTCAAGGCGATCGTCGCCGAGCGCGAGATTCGCTTCATCCGCTTCTGGTTCACCGACATTCTCGGTCAGCTGAAGTCGTTCTCGATCAACGTCGAAGAGCTCGACGACGCGTTCTCCTCCGGCATGGGCTTCGACGGCTCCTCGATTACGGGCTTCAACGCGATCGAGGAGTCCGACATGATCGCCATGCCCGACCCGGCGACGTTCGCGGTGCTGCCGTGGCGCCCGGAGGAGCAGGGCGTGGGGCGCATGTTCTGCGACGTGGTCACGCCCGAGCGCACGCCTTATGAGGGCGATCCTCGCCACGTGTTGCGGCGCGCGCTGGAGCGTGCTCACGCGATGGGCTTCGACGTTTTCAACGTCGGCCCGGAGCTGGAGTACTTCTTGTTCAAAGACTCGCGCTCGACCGAGGTGCTCGACGAAGGCGGCTACTTCGATCTGACGACGCTGGACGCCGGCTCAGACGTGCGCCGCGAGACCGTGCTCGCGCTAGAGCAACTGGGCATCCACGTCGAGTACACCCACCACGAGGTCGGCCCCTCTCAGCACGAGATCGACATGCGCTACGCCGACGCCATGAAGATGGCCGACGACTGCATGACCTATCGCATCACGGTCAAGGAGTACGCGATGAAGTACGGCTGGCACGCGACGTTCATGCCCAAGCCGCTGTACGGCGAGAACGGCTCGGGCATGCACACCCACCAGTCGCTGTTCAGCAACGGCGTCAACGCCTTCTACGACGCCGACGACCAGTACTTCCTGTCTGACGTCGGCAAGGCGTTCATCGCCGGTCAGCTCAAGCACGCGCGCGAGATCTGCTCGATCTTCGCGCAGTGGGTCAACTCCTACAAGCGCCTGGTGCCGGGCTTCGAGGCGCCGGTCTACGTCGCCTGGTCGCGGCGCAACCGCTCGGCGTTGGTGCGCGTGCCGCTATATCACCCGGGCTCTGAGAAGGCCACGCGCATGGAGCTCCGCTGCCCGGACCCGGCGTGCAACCCCTACCTGACCTTCGCGGTGCTGCTGCAGGCCGGCCTGGAGGGCATCGAGAAGGGCTATGAGCTGCCCGAGCCGATGGAGAAGAACCTCTACCACCTGTCGGGCGAGGAGCGCAGGCGCCTGGGCGTCGAGCAGCTGCCGGAGAGCCTCGGTGAAGCGATCGAGCTCACAGCCCAATCAGAGCTCGTGCTGCGCACGCTGGGCGAGCACATGTTCAACCGCTACGTCGAGATCAAGCGCCAGGAGTGGGACGACTACCGCGTGCAGGTCACGCAGTGGGAGCGCGACCGCTACCTGTCGATTCTCTAGTCACGCGCGTCCCGGGACCGCGCAGGCGATCGGCCGCGCGGGCGAGAGGTGCCAGTGCATGACCTGAAGCGCGTGCCCGAAGGCCGCCGGGTGGCGCGGCGCGATCTCCGCGAGCAGCGCAAGAACGGACACGGCGTAGCGCTCGTAGCGCTCGTCGCCGGTGAGCTGTGCCATTCGCAGCAGCCCGGCCGCGGCGCTGGAGGCTCCGGCGGGGATCGGCGAGTCCTCGAGATCCTTGCGCCGTGCGATCAGCGCCTCGCCATCTGAGGCCGTCGAGAAGAAGCCGCCGTTGTCGGCATCCGCGAAGCGCTCGATCAGCTCGTCGGCCAGGGTCGTCGCGTGAGTGAACCAGCGCTCCTCGCAGGTCGTTTCGAACAGCACCAGCAGCGCCTCCAGTAGGAACGCGTGATCCTCGAGATAGGCGCTGATCTTCGCGCGACCGTCGTTGTAGCTGCGCAGCAGCCGACCGCGCTCGTCGCGCAGCTCGGTCAGCAGGAAAAGCGCGCAGTCGACCGCTGCGTCGAGCAGCTTCTGCGCAAGCGCAGGATCGACTCCCTCGACCGGTCGGTCGCGCAGCTCCGCGCCGGTGTCGGCCAGCGCCGAGATCATCAAGGCGTTCCACGACGTCAGACGCTTGTCGTCGAGACCCGGCCGCACGCGCTCGGCACGCGTGGCCAGCAGGCGCGCGCGGATGCGCTCGCGCGTCGCGGCGGCGAGCTCCGCGGCCACACGCTCGTGCTCACGGTCCTGCAGTACGTTCAGCCCGGGCGCCGGGTGATGAGGATCTGAGAAGTTGCCCTGTTCGGTCGCGCCGAACCAGTCGATCGCTGCGGCGGCGTCGTCGCCGAGCGCGTCGCGCAGCTGATCCAGCGTCCACACGTAGTAGCGGCCCTCGACGCCCTCGGAGTCGGCGTCGAGCGCCGAGTAGAAGCCGCCCTCCGGCCCGCGCATCTCGCGCATCGCCCAGGCGAGCGTGTCCAGGCACACGTCCAACATGCGGCGCTCGCCGAATGTCCGCCAGCCGTTCAGGTAGACGCGCGCCAGCAGCGCGTTGTCGTAGAGCATCTTCTCGAAGTGCGGCACGGCCCAGTAGCGATCGACGCTGTAGCGCGAGAAGCCTCCGCCGATCTGATCGTGGATGCCCCCGCCCGCCATCGCACGCAGCGTCCTGGCGCTCATCTCGCGCTCGCCGCGCAGCAGCAGGAACTCGCAGCAGCGAAGCCTGCGGGAACTTCGGCGCCGAGCCGAAGCCGCCCTGCTCGACGTCGAAGGAGGCGCGCAGCGTCTCCACGGCGCCATCGAGCGCTTGCTCGCGGATCGGCTCGGCCGAAGGCGTCAGCTGCGCGCCGCCGGAGAGCTGCTCGCGCAGGCGCTCGCCGCCGGCGCGGATCTCCTCGCTGCGCTCGCTCCAGGACTCGGCGATCGCCTGCAGCACCTGCGTCCATGCGGGCAGGCCGTGACGCGGTTCGGGCGGAAAGTACGTGCCGCCGTAGAACGGAAGCTGCTCGGGCGTGAGAAACACGTTCAGAGGCCAGCCGCCCTGGCCGGTCATGCTCTGCACCGCCTCCATGTACAGCGCGTCGACGTCCGGGCGCTCCTCGCGATCGACCTTCACACAGACGAACTCGCCGTTCATCAGCTCAGCCGTGCGCGCGTCCTCGAAGGACTCGCGCTCCATCACGTGGCACCAGTGACAGGACGAGTAGCCGATCGATACGAGCAGCGGCTTATCCTCGTCGCGCGCGCGTTTCAGCGCGTGCTCGCCCCACGGCAGCCAGTCGACCGGGTTCTCGGCGTGCTGGCGAAGGTAGGGGGAGGTCTCTGATGCGAGCGCGTTTGCCATGCCCGCCTCAGCCTATTGGCCCGCGCGCGAGCGTCAGCGAAGCGGCGTCGGGCGTTCGTCGGCCAGCGCCGCCAGCGGCAGATGCACCGGCCGGGCAGGCCATTCGCCCGCGCCGCCGGCGCGTGACAGCTTGACCTTCGCCAGGCTGACGTCGAAGCGCTTGCCGCCGAGCGTGCCGCTGACGTGTTTGTCGGCCGACAGCCGCACCGTGCCATGCGCGGCGCTGGCTCCAGAGATGCGAATGGTCGCTGGCTGCAGTTCGTGGTTGCGCACCGGAAACGTGCCCGTGAGCGCGACGCCTTTGACGAACGAGAAGCCTCTCAGCGTCGCCGCCGATGAGGTCAGGCGCGCGTAGCCGCCGCGCAGACCGCCGAAGCTCGAGCCGCTGGGCAGTTCGGACTCGGCCTGCAGCGTCGCCGCGACGACCTGACGGTCGAGGTCGACGATCGCGTCGAGCACCGCAGTCAGCGAGCGTCCCGGCTTTCCGCGCAGCCCCGACGGCGCATGCACGTAGGCAAGCCTGCGCGGCGCCACCGGCGTCGGCGCGAAGACGTTCGTCGCGGCGGTGCACGGCTGCACCGGCGCGCTCGCGAAGAACGCGCCGACGGCCGCCTGCGCGCAGCCGCTGAAGTCGCTGCCGAGCACCGAGTGGCCCGTGTAGGGCACGATCAGCACCTGTGCGTCGGGAATCAGTGAGGCCAGTGCGCGGGCGTTCGAGGTCGGCGTGCGCGTGTCCTGGCCACCGGAGAGGATCAGCGTGGGCACGTTCGGCAGCGCGGCCGGCGTCGCCGGTGCGCCGGCCGCGTCGGGCCAGGAGGAGCAGATCGGCACGAGGCTGTTGGCCATCGCGGTCGTCGCGTCGAACGGGTAGAAGTCGCCGCCGGGCAACGAGCGCAGCGAGGCCAGCGCTTCGGCCATGCGTGTCGCCGCCGGGGCGCTGCGCTGCCACGGAAAGACGGTCTCCTCACACGATGTCGCGAGGAACAGTGCGTTGTTTTCTTCTTCTGAGGCCGCGCGTTCGGCTTCCGGACTCGGACGGATCGGCACGCTCGGCACGAGCCCCTCGGTGATCAGGTTGAGCCGCAGCAGCGGGTCGGGATCGCCGTTGAGCGCCGAGTGCACCGCGGCCGGCAGCAGCGCGCGCAGCGCCGGGTTGAGGTCGCCGGCCTGCAGGATGTCCAGCAGTTCCAGCTCGTCGATCGCCACCGCGTGGCGCTTGCCGGAGCCGTCGTAGGCCGAGCCGCTGAGGCGACGCGTGCGCAGGCGGTCGATCAGCCGCGCCAGATCGCCCACCGGGTTGGCGGTGATCCCGCTGCAGGCACGGTTCAGAGCACAGTTCGTTGAGCGCCGAGCCGATCGCCGAGAAGCGCGAGAGGCCGAAGGCTTCGGGGCCGCTGGTCGGCACGGCGGAGTCGAGCACCATCGATTCGACGTGCTGGGGGTAGCGTTCGGCGTACTCCAGCGCGACCTTCGTGCCGTAGGAGGTTCCGTACAGCACGAGCTTCTTGTAGCCGGCGGCGTGGCGGATCGACTCGATGTCTTCGACCGATTCCAGAGGTCGTGAACGAGCCGCGCGCCGGGCCCGATCTGCAGCGCGCACAGTTCGACCAGCGGCCCGAGCGTGCTTTCGGTGGCGTTTTCCAATGCCGCGATGTTGTTGAACACCGGGCAGTTCAGCGGCGAGGAGTGTCCTGTGCCGCGCTGGTCGAACACCAGCAGATCGCGCGTGCTGAGCGCCGGCGCGATCGCCTGCGCGAGATCTTCGCCGAGCGGGTCGGCGGCCTGGCCGGGCCCGCCCGCGAGCGCGAGCACGGCGCTCTGGCCGCCGGCGACGCTGGCCGACTTGCGCTGGATCGTCAACGCGATCGTGCCCGGCGTCTTGCCGCTTCGGTCCAGCGGCACGGTCAGCGGCGCGCAAGAGAACCCGGGAACGTTCTGGCAGGGCGTGAACGCCAGCGCCGCGCCGGCGGGCGATGCGCCGAGCGTTGCGAGCGCGCCCAGCAGCAGCGACACGGCGAGCGTGGAGATCAGCATACGCCGTGACATGCGGCGGAACGTTAGCGCCAAGCGGGGTCGTGACGGCGCGGTTGACGGCGGGCTGTGCATCGCTTTGGCGAGTACCCGCCTGGCGCGCGCCTGCAAGCTGAGCCGGCGATAGGCTGCGCGCGATGTCCGACCGCCAGACGATCGACGCGCCGGGCGCGCCCGCCGCGATCGGCCCGTACAGCCACGCGGTGCGCGTCGGCGGGCTGCTGTTCTGCTCCGGTCAGATCCCGCTCGACCCCAGCAGCGGCGAGCTCGTCGGCGAGACGCCGGCCGAGCAGGCGCGGCGCTGCCTGGAGAACCTGCAGGCAGGTCTGCGCGGCCGCCGGCACGACGCTCGCGCGCGCGGTGCGCCTGACGATCTACACGACCGATCTCGGCGCGTTCGCCGAGATCAACGAGGTCTACGCGAGCTTCTTCGCCGCCGAGCCGCCGGCGCGCGCCGCCGTCGGCGTGGCGGCGCTGCCGAAGGGCGCGCTGGTCGAGATCGACGCGATCGTCGCGCTCTAGCAGGCCGTCGGCGCCGTGCGCTGGGCCGCTTGCGCGGCGTCGTGCTGAACGCGGCCGGCTCGCCGACTCGTCGAGCGGGCTCGGCGCCGCGCAAGGCGCGGCCGAGCAGGCGCCACAACGTTGCGCGCTCCTCGGGATCCAGTGCGCCGAGCACCTCGTCCTCGATCGTCTCCTGACGATGCTCGGCGCTGTCAAGCGCCTTGGCGCCCGAGGCGGTCAGCTCGACGAGGTGGCGCCGGCGGTCGCTCGGGTCGCGTCGGCGGCCGACGTAGCCGAGCTGCTCGAGCTCGTTGAGCAGCAGCACGACGTTGTTGGCGTCCATGCAAAGCGCCTCGGCGAGCTCCTGCTGGGGGCCGCCGTTGTGGTCGCGCACGTAGCTCAGCGCCATCAGGTGGCGCATGTGCATGCCCAGCAGGTCTTCGCTGCTGCGCCGGTAGACCTGCTTGGCCAGGCGCGTCAGCAACGCCATCGTACCCGGAGCACATGGCCTCTCCCCAGAACCCATCGCGCGTGATCTTACATCAATGCTCATGACTTATCAATATAGCAACAACAATAAATATTAGGTAGATCTTCCTTATTGTAGGGATGATCGCTGCTATGGTGTCCCTCATCGCAACAAAGGGAGCCACATGAGCACGATCATCAAACAACGTCAGCGTAGGACCAACGGACGCATCAGCCGACGCGAGTCGCCGCAATCGGCGCCGAGCGAGGCCGCCCGGGCGGGCGAGCAGCGCGCACCATCAGACAGCACGCAGGCGCGGCACGCCGACGCGCAGATCACATCGTCCGCAGCCGAGCTCGCCAGCCGCAGCGAGCGGCGCCGCTGGATCGCGCTCGCCGTGCTGTGCCTCGGCCAGCTGATGATGGTGCTCGACTCGACGATCGTGAACGTCGCGCTGCCGTCGATACAGCACGACCTGAGCTTCACCCAGAGCAACCTGACGTGGGTGCTCGACGGCTATCTGATCACGTTCGGCGGCTTTCTGCTGCTCGCGGGACGGCTGGGCGACCTCGTCGGGCGCAAGCGCGTGTTCCTGAGCGGACTCGTGCTGTTCACGGCGGCCTCCGTGCTGTGCGGCATCGCCGACAGCCAAGGCGCTGCTGATCGGCGCGCGCCTGCTGCAGGGCGTCGGCGGCGCTGTTGCTTCGAGCGTGATCCTCGCGATCATCGTCACGGAGTTCCCGGAGCGAAAGGAGCAGGCCAAGGCGATGGGCCTGTATGCGTTCGTGTCCGCCGGCGGCGGATCGATCGGCCTGCTCGCCGGCGGCGCGCTGACGCAGTCGCTGGACTGGCACTGGATCTTCTTCGTCAACGTGCCGATCGGCATCGTCGCTTTCGTGCTGGGGTCGCGGCTGATCGTCGAGAACGAGGGCATCGGGCTCGGCGGAGGCGTGGACTGGCTCGGCTCCGTGCTGATCACGCTCGCAACGATGGCGGGCGCGTTCGCGATCGTGAAGTCCAGCGAATACGGTCTCACTTCGGCCCGCACGCTCGGCGTCGGCGGCACATCGCTGGCGCTGCTGGCGAGCTTCCTGGTGCTGGAGTCGCGCTTGGAGAACCCGATCATGCCGTTGCGCGTGCTGCGTCTGCGCAGCCTGATGGGCTCGAGCCTGGTGCGCGGATTCCTGATCACGGGCATGTTCTCGGCCTTCTTCCTCGGCTCGCTGTATCTGGAGCGGGTGCTGGGCTACAACGCGATCCAGACCGGGCTCGCGTTCCTGCCGCTGACAGCGGCGATCGCGGTCATGTCGATGGGCGTCTCCTCGCGCATCGTCGAACGCGTCGGCGCGGTCAACACGCTCGTCGCAGGTCTCGCGGGGATCATCGTGGGGCTCGTGCTGCTCTCGACCCAGGGCGTGCACGCCGGCTACTTCCCGGGCCTTTTCCTGGCGTTCCTCGCGCTTGGGCTCGGAGCGGGCGCGTCGTTCCTGCCGCTGTTGACGATCGGCATGGCCGACGCACCCAAGCGCGACGCCGGCCTTGCCTCGGGCATCGTCAACGTGTCGGTGCAGCTGTTCGGAGCGATCGGCTTGGCTGCACTGGGCACGGTCGCCACCGACCACACCAAAGCGCTGAGCTCGAGCGGCCACGACATAGCGAGCGCACTGACCGGTGGCTACCACCTGGCCTACGTCGTCGCGGCCTCGTGCGTCGGCGTCGGCATCCTCGCCGCTCTGCTGGTGCTGCGCCCGCCGAAAGGCACCGTGCAGCAGGAGGTCGAGGAGTTCGAGCGCGAGCTCGACCGTGAGTTCGCCCCGTCGGACCCTGCGACCCAGCTCGCCTGAGCTCCTCCGACGCGACGCATCGCCACCCGCCGCCCAACCCCGGGGCGGCGGGTGGCTAGTCGGCGGAACGCAGCTCGGCTCGCTTGACCTTGCCGCTGGCGGTCTTCGGCAGCTCGGCGGCGAACTCGACGATGCGCGGGTACTTGTAGGGGGCCGTCTCGCGCTTGACGTGCTCCTGCAGCTCGCGCACGAGCTCCGGCGAGGGCGCGTAGCCCTCGCCGCGCAGCACGACGACCGCGCGCACGACCGATCCGCGCTCCTCGTCGGGCGCGGCCACGGCGGCGGCCTCGGCGACCGCCGGGTGTGCGACCAGCGCCGACTCGACCTCGAACGGGCCGATGCGATACCCGGAGGAGATGATCACGTCGTCGTCGCGCCCTTCGAAGTGCAGCCAGCCGTCCTCGTCCTCGGCGACCACGTCGCCTGTGCGCCAGGGGGCGCCGGCCTGACGGTCGTCGACATTCCAAACGCCTTGCTCGTCGCGGCTTACGTGCTCACCGAGGTAGCCGAGAAAGAACGTCGGCACGGTACGCGGGTTGACCGTCAGCTCGCGCTTTTTGACCAGCAGCCCGATGCCCGGAAGCGCCTTGCCCATCGAGCCTGGCCGGACCGGCAGAGCCAGCGGCGCGCCCGTCAGCTGGCCGGTCTCGGTCTGCCCGTAGCCGTCGCGAATGTCCAGCTCGGTCGCCTCGTGCCAGGCGCGCAGCACCTCCGGATTCAGCGCCTCGCCGGCGGCGACGACGCCGCGCAGGTCCGCCAGCGCGCGCAGCGTCGTGCGCTTGGCCATCACGCGGTACTCCGTCGGCGCCATGCAGAGCACGTTGACGCGCTCGCGCGCCAGCAGCTCCAGGCGCTCGGCCGGGTCAAAGCGCTCGTCATGCAGCATCGCGCGCGCGCCGCACAGCCACGGCGCGATGAACACGTTGCGCGCGGACTTCGACCAGCCGCTCGCCGCCGTGCACCACACCAGGTCGCCGGCGCGCGGCGCCAGCCAATGGTTGGCCTGCAGTCGCTGTCCGGGCAGATAGCGCTGGGCGTGCACGACCGCCTTGGGCTCGCCGGCGGTGCCGCTCGTGAAGGCGATCAGGCAGGGCTCGTCGGCGTCCAGCTCGACCGCTGCCGCCGGCTCGCCGTCGTACAGCTGCGCGTCGGGCACGAGCGCCACGCGGCAGTCCGGAGCCGCCGCCTCCAGCTCTGAGCGGTTGCGCTCGTCGGCGAGAATCAGCGTCGGGGCGACCGCGTCGATGCGCAGGCGCAGGTCCTTGGCGCGCAGTTGCTCGGTGCAGGGCAGCGCCACAGCGCCGATGCGAAAGCACGCGACCATCGCAAACACCCAGTCGGCACGGTTGCCGATCAGCGTCATCACGACGTCGCCGCGACGGACGCCCATGCGCTCCAGCGCGCCGGCCAGTCGGGCGCTGCGCTCGGTCACTTCGCCGAAACTCCACTCGCGTCGCGCGCCGTCGCGAGCGAGCTCGACCAGGGCGATCGACGAGCGCGGCAGCTGGTCGACCACGTCGCCGGCGAAGTTCATGGCGGTATTCTCCCTTTACCAGTCCGAAAACGACCTTGGAGCGCTAAACAGCATGGCCGTAGCCGCCTCGCCGCAAACAGAGATGACCGACGAGCAGAAGGCGATCACCGAGATGGTGCACCAGTTCGCCGACGAGCAGATCCTGCCCAACGCCGAGCACTACGACCACGAGGACGCGTTTCCCGAGCCGATCGTCGAGCAGATGAAGGAGCTCGGGCTGTTCGGCGTGACGATCCCCGAGGAGTACGGCGGCATGGGGCTCGACCTGACGACCTACGCGATGATCGTCGAGGAGCTCTCGCGCGGCTGGATCTCGATCTCCGGCGTGATCAACACGCACTTCATCGGCTCCTATCTGCTGATGAAGTTCGGCTCTGAGGAGCAGCGCCAGAAGTACCTGCCGCGCATGGCCACCGGCGAGATCCGCGCGGCCTTCTCGCTGTCCGAGCCCGAGCTCGGCTCCGACGTGCAGGCGATCAAGACCTCGGCCAAGAAGACCGACGACGGCGACTACGAGATCAACGGCCAGAAGATGTGGGTCACCAACGGGCTGCGCTAGCACGCTCGTGTTCGTGCTCGTCAAGACCGATCCCGACGCCGAGCCGCGCCACAAGGGCTTCACGTGCTTCATCGCCGAGAAAGAGCCGGGCGCGTCCGAGAACACGGGCGACTTCGCCGGCCTGACCGTGCCGCCGCAGATCAAGAAGATGGGCTACAAGGGCGTCGAGTCGACCGAGCTCGTGTTCGACGGCTACCGCTGCCCGGCCGAGAACATCCTCGGCGGCGAGGCAGGCCGGCCTGAACCGCGGCTTCGCGCAGATGATGGACGCGCTGGAGGTCGGGCGCGTGAACGTCGCCGCGCGCGGCGTCGGCATCGCCCAGCGCGCGCTGGAGCTCGGCGCTGCGCTACTCACAGGAGCGCAAGACGTTCGGCAAGCCGATCGCCGAGCACCAGGCGATCCAGTTCAAGCTCGCCGACATGGCGACGCAGGTCGACGCGGCGCGGCTGCTCACGCTGCGCGCCGCGCGCATGAAGGACGCCGGCGAGCGCTCGGACCTCGAGGCCGGCATGGCCAAGCTGTTCGCCTCCGAGGCCGGACGCTTCTGCGTCGAGGAGTCCCTGCGCATCCACGGCGGCTACGGCTACTCCAAGGAGTACGAGATCGAGCGCCTGTACCGCGACGCGCCGCTGCTGTTGATCGGCGAGGGCACGTCTGAGATCCAGCGCATGGTGATCGGCCGCAAGCTGCTGCAACGTCACAAGATCTGATCCGATGGCCGAGGATGCCAAGGCTCTGATCGAGCTTGCGACAAGGCGGTTTCTCGAGGAGGTGCCGGCGCTGGCGCCGATGAAGCTGGTCGTCGGCGTCGAGCTGCGCGGCCGCGGCGACGTGCAGCACTTCCGCCTGGAGATGCCCGAGATCAAGGTCACCAAGGGCCCGGCCGCAGACGCGCGCGTGCGCACGGAAATGCGCCGTGAGTTCTTCAACGTGATGGCGCGCGAAGGCAAGGTCGCCGACTGGATCGAGGCCTTCACCTACGGCCAGGCCAAGGCCACCGGCCCCGACCAGTTCCTCAAGCTGATCGTCAACGTGGTCGAGCGCCAACAGGAGCGCGAGCGCACGCGCAAGGCGCGCAAGTCCGCATAGCGGCCCGGCTCGACCGTGCGGCGACCGCGGCCCGACGGCCGCAGCGCGCGGGCTCAGTGATACGAGGTCAGCTGTTGTGCCAGGAACGCCAGCGACAGCAGCAGGAAGATGCACATGACGACCAGTGAGAAGTTTTCGTTCATGGCGCCTACGTCACGATACAGCGCCGCTGCGCGGTCCGCCAGGCGCCGCGGTCGGCGGGATGCCCACCCAGGGCTCTGGGCGGCATAATTCTCCAGATGTCCGATACGACAACGCTCGGAGCGGATTTCGCGCATGCGCTGGCGCAGAAGGATGGACCGCGCCTGCGTCAACTGCTCGCGCCGGAGATCGACTTCCAGGCGATGACGCCGCGCCGCACCTGGGAGGCGCGCGATCCCGACGCCGTGCTGGCGATCATCTTCGGCCACTGGTTTGAAGAAAGCGACCGGATCGATTCGCTCGAGCACGTGGACAGCGACAGCTTCGCCGACCGCCAGCGAGTTGGCTACCGCCTCGCCGTCAGCAACCCGGAAGGCCGCTTCCTGGTCGAGCAGCAGGCGTATCTGTCCGCAGGCGACGGCGAGAGCGGTCGCGACGACGCCGACAAGATCGCGTGGATGCGCGTGCTCTGTGCGGGCTATCGCCCGGTCGCCGACGGGCAGCGCTAGACGCGATCTGTCCGTGCGCCGGCGCGGCCGACGATGCGCTCAGAGCGTTGCGCCGCCGTCGTAAAGCTTGATGATCTTCACCGCGCCCTCGGGCGCCGCGTCGAGGCACAGCCGGCAGAGCACGCACTCGTCGAGGTTCTGCTCGACCAGCGCCAGCGCGCCGTCGTTGGCCTGCGCGAAGATGTCAACGGGACACGCTTCAGTCAGCTTCCTGGCCAGCTCGGTGTCCGCCGCGGCGGCGTCGTCGACTTCCACGGCGATGAACAGGGCGTCCTGTCTCACGCTCCGGTCCTCTCCGCGATCTTCGCCTTGACCAGGTCGGGGATCTCGTCGATCCGCTGCACTACCGGGATGCCGGCCGCCTCCAGCCGCGCGATCTTCTCGGTCGCTGAGTCCTCCTTGCCCTCGACGATCGTGCCCGCGTGCCCGAATGACATGCCCTGCATCTCCTCGTCGTCCATGAACTTGCCGGCCATGAAAGCGATGATCGGCAGGCGCGAGTTGTGCTCGGAGACCCACTCCGCCAGCTGCGCCTCCATGCGGCCACCGGGCTCGGTGTAGATCACGATCGCCTGCGTCTGCTCGTCGGCCTCGAAGTAGGGCATCAACTCGGCGTAGGTGGAACCGATGATCGCGTCGCCGCCGATCGAGACCGCCGTGGAAACTCCAAGTCCGGCAGCCGTCAAGGTTGAGGAGATCTCCGTGGTCATGCCGCCGGAGCGGCTCATCACGCCGACCGCGCCGGGTTGGTAGGCCACGGCGGCGTTGCGCGCCGGACCGCCGATGCCGCCCATCTTGGCCACTCCGGGGACGATCACGCCGAGGCAATTGGGGCCGATGATCCGTGCGCCCTTGGCGTCGGCGAGCTCGACCATCATCGCGACGTCGCGGCGCGGAATGCGCTCGGTGACGATCACGATCGTCTTGATGCCCGCGTGCAGCGCCTCGAACACGGCATCTCGCGTGCCGGCTGGTGGGACGGTGACGACCGAGCCATCTGGCGCGACGCCGCCGTTGTGCTCGACGACCTGCTCGACCGTGTCGAACACCGGAACGCCATGGACCTCACGGCCCTTGCGCCCGGGAGTCACGCCGCCGACGATCTTCGAGCCGTAGTCGAGGCACTCGCGCGTGAGGTTGACGGCCTCGCGTCCGGTGATGCCCTGGATGATGAACGTCGTGTCCTGGTCGATGAGGATCGACATGACTAGGCCACGGTTCCCTGAATCTTGGCGACGGCCCTGCCGGCGGCTTCCCACAACGACACCGAGCGGTCGCAATACTCGATGCCGTACTTGTCGAGGATCTTGAAGCCCTCCTCCTCCCAGGCGCCCGGGATGCGGAAGATCGCGATCGTCTCGCCGGGGTCCTTGTCGAGCTCCAGACAGGCCTTGATCACGCCGCGGGCGACGATGTCCACACGCGTGTTGGAGACGATCGACATCATCACGGCGATCTTCTCCACGCCGTCTTTTTGCAGGACCTGCTTGGCCAGGCCGCAGGCCTTGGCGACGGATGGGTTGCCGCCGATCTCGGAGTAATTGGCCGGATCGCCGCCCTGCTGGCGCACGGCGTCGGTGAGCGTCAGCGAGCCGCCGCCCGCTCCGATCACCAGGCCGATATTGCCGTTGAAGCCGGTGTCCTTGCCCTGGATGACGCCACGATGGTCGGCCGCGTCGATCGCCTTGACGGCCTCTTCGAACGAGGTCGGCGTATGGCCCTCACGGGTGCCCTCGTCCTCTGCGATGCCCAGCGCCTTGATCAGGGCCTTCTGACGCGGCATGCCCTCGTCCTCCATCTCCATGTGGGCGTCCAGTGCGACGAACGAGCCGTCCTTCAACTCCGCCAGCGGGTTGATCTCGGCGAGTGTCATGTCGTTGTCGAGGAACAGCCGGGCCAGGCGAGCCAGCACGGGCGTGGCGCGCTGCAGGGCGCGGCCGGTGACGCCGGCCGCGGCGATGACCTGCTTGGCCTGGAAGTCGGAGAATGGCTCGAGCGTCGAGAAGTGGCCACGGCCGACGTGGTCGGGGTGCTCCTCGGCGACCTGCTCGATGTCGATGCCGCCCATGTCGCTGAACAGCATCAGCGGCTTCTTGGCGGTGCCGTCCCAGACGACGCCCGCGTAGTACTCCTGCGCGACGTCGGCCTTCGGGTCGACGAGCACGCCGCGGGGCATGTGGCCGCCGATCTCCAGCTGGAGGATGTCGCGGGCGTAGGACTCGGCCTCCGCGGGCGTGTCGGCGAACTTGACGCCGCCCGCCTTCATCCGTCCTCCGGAGAGCACCTGCGACTTGATCACCGTCGGCCCGTCGATCCGCTGCGCGATCTGCGCGGCCTCGGCCGGGTCGGTGGTGAAGCCGTAGTCGGTGACGGGGATGCCCGCGCGCTTGACGATCTCGCGCGCCTCGTACTCGAAGAATCTCATCGGCAGAACCTCATGCGGCGCGGAAGCCTATACGGCGCCGCTAGACCGCGGTGGGCTGCGGCGCTGGTTGGCCGGCGGTCCCGCCGGGCAGTCCGTAGGCCTCGGCCAGCTCAGGGTCCTTCTTGGCGAGCATTTCGGCGAGGTTGACCATCACCTTGCACTGCTTCCAGGTGGCGTCGTCCTGCATCTTGCCGTCGATCATGTGCACGCCACGGCCGTCGGGGATCGCCTCGATGACCTTCTTTGCGAACGCCACCTCGTCGGGATCGGGTGAGTAGACACGCTTGGCGATCGCGATCTGCCCCGGGTGCAGCGACCAGGCGCCGACGCAGCCGAGCAGGAAGGAGGCGCGGAACTGCGTTTCACAGCCCTCTGCGTCTGAGATGTCACCGTAGGGACCGTAGAACGGCAGCGCGCCGACCGACGTGCAGGCATCGACCATGCGCGCGATCGAGTAGTGCCAGGGGTCCTGCTGGTAGCTGGCGCGCGGGGCGTCCGGGTTGTCCGGGTCGGGGTCGGCGATCGTGCGGTAGCCGGGGTGCCCGCCGCCGACGCGCGTGGTCTTCATGCGCCGCGAGGCGGCCAGGTCGGCCGGACCGAAGCTCATGCCCTGGATGCGCGGGCTGGCGCTGGCGATCTCCTCCAGGTTGGCGACCCCCTGCGCGGTCTCCAGCACGCAGTGGATCAGGATCGGGCGCTGGACTCCGGCCTTGGCCTCCAGTTGCGCGAGCAGACGGTCGGCGTAGTGGATGTCCCAAGGGCCCTCGACCTTGGGAATCATGATCACCTCGAGCTTGTCGCCGATCTCGGTGACCAGCTGCGTGAGGTCGTCGAGCACATACGGCGACGCCAGCTCGTTGACGCGCGTCCACAGCGCCGTGTCGCCGAGATCCATCTCCTTGCCGACCTTGATCAGCCCCGCGCGCGCCGCCTCCTTCTTTTCCAGCGGCACCGCGTCCTCGAGGTTGCCCAGCAGGATGTCGACCTTCGGCGCAAGATCGGGCGTCTTCTCGACCATTTTCGGGTTGGAGAAGTCCATGAAGTGGATCATCCGAGACGGCTTGAAGGGGATCTCGCGCGCCGGCTCGGGGGCGTCGATGGCAAGGGGCTTGAAGAAGTCGCGGGGGTTGCGCAAGTCGGATCTCCTGGGTCTGCGGTGTCGGGTCGCTTCTGCCTGAACGCTATCGGCTCGCGTTCGCCGGATAGAGTCCGACGCACACGAGCGGCCGTTCGAGGAGACGATGTCGAAGCAGAACGTGGAGATCGTGCGGCGGGCGATGGCGGCGTATCTCGGCGACGACGGGGCAACGTTCCGCGAGCTTGCCGCCCCCGACATCGTCGTCTCGATGAGGCCGGACCAGCCGGACGTGCGCGAGCACCATGGATACGACGGCATGCTGCGAGCGTCGGCGGAATGGCTGGAGGCATGGGACCAGCAGACCTTCGAGATTGCCCGCGTGTGGGATGCAGAGGACTTCGTGTTCGCCAGCACCCGGGAGTCGGGCCGGGGCAAGGCCAGCGGCATCCCGATGCAGCACGAGTCAACGTTCGTGTTCACCCTGAGCCGCGGCAGGATCGTCCGCATCCAGATCTTCGGCTCTGAGCGCGAGGCGCTCGAAGCCGTGCAGGGCTGAGCCCGCTCGGCCGGTCCGCTCCTAGTCGGCATTCGCCCGGTTGGCTACCATCCCGGCGCGGCGACACGTGACCGCGCATGCCTTGTTCGACCAACCGAGGAGACGCCAGAACCCCCATGAGCGAGACGCAGACCGTCGAGACCGAGCAGGCCGCGCGCGAGGCCAGCGGCGCCCATCCCTACGGCCGCTATCTGGAGGAGTTCGACGTCGGCGCCGTCTACAAGCATTGGCCGGCAAAGACCGTGACCGAGTCAGACGACCACCTGTTCTGCCTGATCACGATGAACCACCACCCGCTGCATCTCAACGACGTCTACGCGGCCAAATCGCAGCAGGGCCGCAACGTGGTCGTGGGCCCGCTCGTGTACTCGCTGGCGCTGGGCATGTCGGTCTCTGACGTCAGCGGCAAGGCGATCGCCAACCTGGCCACCGAAGAGCTCAAGCACCCGGCGCCGGTGTTCCACGGCGACACGCTGTACTGCGAGTCCGAGGTGCTGGAGAAGAAGGAGTCCAAGTCAAAGCCCGACCGCGGCACCGTCAAGGTGCACACGCGTGTGCTCAATCAGGACGGAGTGCTGGTGGCCGAGTTCAAGCGTCTGGTGCTGGTGCCGCGCAAGAACCCGGGCGCCGGCGAGGCCGAGGGCAACGTCGAGTAGAACGCCGCAGGCGCCGTCGCCGGGCGCCACCGGCGGCGCGTAGTTGCAGGCTGCGGCGGGTACGCGTACGGTACCCTTAGAAACCACGCCCGACGGGCGTTTTTACGTTTCCCGGGGCCAGAGGGGCCCCTGGATCTCGCCGCGCGATCGACGATCCGCGCGGCGTGCCGATCATGACCGCGATCGAGGAGCTGCTTGACCCGATGAACACGACCGCTTCCGCCCCCACCACCAACGAGCGCCTGCTGTCCTGGGTAGGAGAGGTCGCTTCGCTGACCGAACCGGACGACATCTACTGGTGCGACGGCTCGGCCGAGGAGTACGACAGGCTCTGCCAGACGCTCGTCGACGCGGGGACCTTCGAGCGGCTGTCCGACGCCAAGCGGCCGAACTCATATCTGGCGCTTTCTGACCCGGCCGACGTCGCGCGCGTCGAGGACCGCACGTTCATCTGCTCCTCGACCGAGCAGGAAGCTGGCCCGACCAACAACTGGCGCGATCCGGCGGAGATGCGCGAGACGCTCAACGAGCTGTTCGCCGGCGCGATGAGCGGCCGCACGATGTACGTCGTGCCCTTCTGCATGGGCCCGCTGGGTTCTGACAAGAGCCACGTCGGCGTGCAACTGACCGACTCGCCTTATGTCGCGGTGAGCATGCGCATCATGACGCGCATGGGCCAGGGCGCGCTCGACGCGCTCGGCTCAGAAGGCGAGTTCGTGCCCTGCGTTCACTCGGTCGGCATGCCGCTGACGGACGGCGCCGCGGACGTGCCGTGGCCCTGCAACGCCGAGAACAAGTACATCGTGCACTACCCCGACACGCGCGAGATCTGGTCCTTCGGTTCAGGCTACGGCGGCAACGCGCTGCTCGGCAAGAAGTGCTTCGCGCTGCGCATCGCCTCGGTGATGGCACGCGACGAGGGCTGGATGGCCGAGCACATGCTGATTCTCAAGCTGACCTCTCCCGAGGGCGAGGTCAAGTACCTCGCCGGGGCCTTCCCGAGCGCATGCGGCAAGACCAACCTGGCGATGCTGATCCCCACGATCGAGGGCTGGAAGGTCGAGACGATCGGCGACGACATCGCCTGGATGAAGTTCGGCGACGACGGCCGCCTGTATGCGATCAACCCCGAGTACGGCTTCTTCGGCGTCGCGCCGGGCACCGGCGAGCAGACCAACCCGAACGCGATCCGCATGGTGCAGAATAACTCCATCTTCACCAATTGCGCCAAGACCGACAGCGGCGACATCTGGTGGGAGGGAATGACCAAGGACGTGCCGTCGCACCTGATCGATTGGCACGGCAACGACTGGACGCCCGACTCCGACGCGCCCGCCGCGCACCCCAACGCACGCTTCACCGTGCCCGCCTCGCAGGACCCGGCGATCGCGCCGGAGTGGGAGGACCCCAAAGGCGTGCCGATCGACGCGATGCTGTTCGGCGGACGCCGCTCGACGGTCGTGCCGCTGGTGACCGAAGCGCTGGACTGGGAGCACGGCGTTTTCCTCGGCTCGGTGATGAGCTCGGAGAAGACCGCGGCAGCCGCTGGCACGGTCGGCGAGCTGCGCTTTGACCCGTTCGCGATGCTGCCCTTCTTGGGATACAACATGGCCGACTACTTCGCGCACTGGCTGAAGATCGGTCGCCGCGACGGCGCCAAGCTGCCGAAGATCTTCTACGTGAACTGGTTTCGCAAGGACGAGGACGGGCGCTTTCTGTGGCCGGGCTTCGGCGAGAACTCGCGCGTGCTGGCGTGGGTGTTCGCGCGCTGCGCAGGCCACGGCGCGGCCACCGAGACGCCCATCGGCATGATCCCGCCGATCGGCGGCGAGGGTATCGACGTCTCGGGCGTGGACGTGTCTGACGAGCACATGGCCGAGCTGCTGCGAGTGGACACCGAGGAGTGGAAGGCGCAGCTACCGCAGTTCCGCGCCTACCTCGCGCAGTTCGACCGTCTGCCCGACGAGCTCAATCGTCAGCTGGACGCGCTCGAGCAGCGGCTGGGCTAGGCGGGCGAACAGGCGTCGCGGGGGCGACCACTGTGGCTGCGCTGACGATTCCGCAAGTCGACCCGCTGCGCCCTCGCACGGGCGCGCTCGGCCTGGTCACGCGCTTTGCGCTGACCAAGCCCGGCACCTGGCTGTTCTCGGAGGTGGCGGCGCGCATCGACCCCTGGCTGATGCGCCGCAGCTCCGGACGCGTCAACCTCGCCGCCGGTCTGCTGCCGGTCGTGCTGTTGACGGTGCGCGGCGCGCGCTCCGGTGTCGAGCGCACGGTGCCGCTGGTCTACTTCACAGATGCAGGCGATGTCGTGCTGATCGCCTCGAGCTTCGGGCGTCCGCGCTATCCCTCCTGGTATCACAACATCAAGGCCAATCCCGAGGTCACGCTGGAGGCCAAGGGCCACAGCGCGCGCTTTGTCGCGCACGAGGTCGAGGGCGACGATCGCGCGCGCCTGTACGAGCTGGCCAAGCAGCTCTACACCGGATACGGCAACTACGAAGAACGCACCGCCGGCATCAGGCACGTGCCGGTGCTGCGGCTGACGCAGATCTAGTTCCTGCCCGGTGGGCCGAGCCGCACGTCCCCGCCGGCCGTCCGGCCGCTGGACTAGTGGCGGGCGCGAGCGCGCGCGCCGAAGCAGCGCGCGGCTGGCTCGGGCGCGGGTGGCGTCCAGCGGCTGCGTGCCCGCCCCCAGGCCCAGCAGATGAAGGCGCCGACCGGTTCGGGCTTGCAGGCGGGGCGTCGCGGGGAGCGGATCACGCCCGGGTCGCCCTGTCGCTTGTGTGAGTGACCGCGCATCGCTCTACCTAGGTGTTTTCGATCGAGTTCGATGACGTGGCCGAGCCTCCGTCGGTCGGGTTGGTCACTGTGATGCTGTAGACGCCCGTCTGGCTGCCGTTGCCCGCCGTCACTTTCACTTTCAGTTCGGTCGAGCTTCCGAAGCTGACGGAGTTGACGGTAAAGCCGCCAGAGATCGTCACGGTTGCGTTGCTCGCGAAGTTGTTCCCGGTCACTTTGACTTCGCCGGAGCCGTTGTGCGCGATTTTCACCTTGCTCGATGATGTCGGCGACGTGATCGTCGGTTTGGCGTTGACCGTGAACCCGTTTGCGAGCGAGCCAATGCCGCCATCTCCGTTTGTCACGGTTACGGCGCGGGCACCCGTGCTCGCACCGGATTCGACGGCCACTTTGGCCGACAGTTCGGTCGAGTTGACGAAGCTCGTCGATTCGACTGTGATGCCCGTTCCGGAGAACAGCAGTTCGAGCCCCGTGCCGCTGACGAAACCGCTGCCTTTGACGGCGATCGTCGTGCTACCGGCGCCTTGGGCACGCGCGTTCGGGCTGAGGGATTCGACTTTCGCAGCTGCATTGACCGTGAACGCGTTTGTGAGCGATACCACGCTGCCATCTCCGTTGGTGAGGGTGAGCGAGCGGGCACCGGTGCTCGCGCCGGTTTCGATCGAGACGTTGGCGGTCAGTTCGCTCGACGATTTGAAGGTCGTCGAGTTCACGTTGACGCCCGTGCCGGAGAACGATGCCGCCAGCCCGGTGCCATTGACGAAGCCGCTGCCTTTGATCGCGACGGTCTGGCTGCTGGCGCCCTGGCCGCGAGAGCTCGGGCTCGTCGAGGTGAGCGTGGGCGGGGCGTTGACCGTGAAGGCACCGGACGACGTTGCGCTCGTGTTGTCGGGGTTGGTCACGGTCACGTTGCGCGAACCCGTCGTGGCGCTCTGGGCGACCGAGACGTTCGCCGTGACTTCCGTGCTGCTCACGAAGCTGGTCGAGTTGACCGTGATGCCGGTGCCGGAGAATGAGACGGCAAGCCCAGCTCCGTTGAGGAAGTTTTTGCCTTTGACCGTGATCGTCTGGTTGCTGGCGCCTTGACCGCGGGAGCTGGGGGAGACCGATTCGATGCTCGGGGCGCTGCTGATCGTGAAGGCGCCTTCCAGCGTGTCCGAGCCGCCGTCGGTGTTCGTGACTGTGACGGTGCGCGTGCCGGAGGTCGCGCCCGATTCGACGGCGACCGTGGCGGTGATTTCCGTCGAGGATTTGACGCTTACCGAGCTCAGGTTGACGCCGCTGCCGAACGATACGCTAGCCCCGCTGACGAACCCGGCGCCTTTGATCGTCACGGTCTGGGTCCCGCCCTTGTCACCGGAGGTCGGAGAGATCGATTCGATGTTGGGAGGCGCGTCGACCGTGAACCCGCCTGCCAGCGAGCCGACACCTTCGTCGGGATTCTTGACGCTGATCGTCCGCGCTCCAACGGTCGCGCTCGAGGACACGGTGATGTTGGCCGTCAGTTCGGTCGAGCTTTTGAAGGTCGTGGAGTTGACAGTGATGCCTGTGCCGGAGAACGAGACGGCCAGACCCACGCCGCTCACGAAGCCGCTGCCTTTGATCGTGATCGTTTGACCGCTCGCTCCCTGAGGACGCGAGCTCGGGTTCGCCGAAGTCACCGTCGGCGCTGCGTTGACGGTGAACGCGTTCGTGAGCGAGCCGACGCCTTCGTCGGGGTTCGTCACGGTCACGGCGCGCAAGCCGACGGCCGCGCCCGATTCGATCGAGACTTTGGCTTTGAGTTCGGTCGAGCTCGTGAAGCTCGTCGATTCGACCGCGATACCGCTTCCGGAGAAACTCGCAGACGCTCCGTTGACGAAGTTGCTGCCTTTGATGGCGATCGTCGTGACGGCTGCGCCCTGACCGCGCGAGCTGGGGCTAGTCGAGGTAACGGCCGGCGCGGCGTTGACGGTGAAGGCGTTCGCGAGCGTTCCGACACCTTCATCGGGGTTCGTGACCGTCACCGCGCGCAGGCCTGTGGCAGCGGACGTCGCAACGCTGATTTCGGCGGTCAGTTCGGTCGACGATTTGACGGTTGTCGAGTTGACCGTGATGCCGCTCCCAGAGAACGCCGCTTTGGCGCCGCTGGCGAAGCCCGTTCCTTTGACGGTGACCAGCTGGTTCGCCGCGCCCTGACCGCGCGAGTTGGGACCGGCGCTCGTGACGGTCGGCGCGGAGTTGACTGTGAACATGCCCGTCCCGGTGCCGCTGCCCGTATCGGTGTTGGTGACCGTGATGTTGCGTGCTCCCGTGGATGCGCCGGCGGCGACGGTGATCGCGACCGTCAGTTCGGTCGAGGATTTGAAGGTCGTCGAGTTGACCGTGACACCCGTGCCGGAGATCGTCGTCGACGCGCCGCTGGCGAAGTGCGAGCCCGTGATGGTGATCGTCGTGGCGCCCGAGCCCTGGCCGCGCGAGCTGGGGTTGGCTGCGGTGACCGCAGGCGAGGAGATCGCCGTCGCAGCTTTCGCGGCGCTCGTTGCGGTCCAGGATCGCCAGACGGCCGTAACCGTGTAGCCGTGGCTGCCCGGTGAGACGCCCGAATCCGTGCAACTCGTCGCCGTCGATGGCGCCGAAGGGGTCGGACAGGTTCCGCCCGCGGCTTCGCCGTCGCGGCGGACGTAGTACTTGACCGCCCCCGAGCCGGGCGCTGTGACGCTCGACCAGCTGATCGTCGCGGCTTCCCCGCCGCCGGTGGCGCTGGAGATGCTCGGCGCGCCAAGGCTGCCGACGTGCCCGCTGGCGCTGCCTTTGCTGGGCTGGCTCCAATAGGCCCAGGCGGCCACGGTCGTGCCGAGCACGGCCGCCAGCAGGACGGCGATGATGCGGCCGCGACGGCCGCGCATGTTCACGGTGTTGCTCATGAGTGCGCGCTCCCGCTGTAGGTGAAGGTGAACGACGCGTTCTTGCACGCGTCCTGATTGGTCGGCAGGTCGCGCATCAGCACGACGGGCGCGCTGACGGCGCCGACGGGCAACGACACGTGGCCGTTGGCCGGGATCGCCAGGGTGTTGCTCGCAGACACGTTGGACTGCGTCAGCGAGAGGTTCGCCGTCCCGTCACAACCCGCTTTGGAGCTGCCTGAGGCCGAGGCGACGGTCAAGGCGGTCACTTCGATGGCGACGTTGTTCGGGTTGGTCAGCGTGATCGCCAGCGTCTGCGAGACGCCGGGAGACAGCGGGCCCGCGGCGTTGCCGGTGATGGTGAACGGTTTGCCGCTGCTTTCGACCGTCTTGGCGACCGTCCATGAGTAGCCGACCGGCGCGCTGGTGTTGCCGACGGCGTCCTGCGCCTCGACTTCGAAGCGGTGCGCGCCGAGCGACAGCGATCCGTAGGAGGTCGGGCTGGCACAGCGCGTGAAGCGCGATCCGTCGCGACGGCACAGCAGCCGCGCGCCGGACTCGACGTCGCTGAAGGCGAAGCTCGCCGAGCGGGCCGTCGTCGTCGCTTCCGGCCGGCCGGTGATCGTGGGCGGCGGCGGTGCGGTCGTGTCGATCGTGAAGTGCGCGACCGTCTGGGCGCCGGACGAGGTCGTGTTGCCGGCCTCGTCGACTGCGCGCACGTGAATCGTGTAGGCGCCGTCGGCCGGCAGATGCAGCGCATACGACCAGCGCGTCGAGTCCCTGTCGCCCGACGTGAGCGCAGCCGTCCTGAACGACTCGCTCTGCTGGTCGAATGCGCCGCCGCCCCACCAGCCGCTCCCGTTGCGCTGGATCGAGAGCAGTACGGTCTTCACGCCGTGCGCATCCCTCGCGGTGCCGCAGATCGAGGCCTGCGCTTCGCAGCGGGTTCCCCAGTCGCCGCTGGCCAGCGTGAGTCCGTCGGTGGGGTAGGAGATCGAGGCCGTCGGCGCGAGCGTGTCGACGGTCCAGCTGTAGGAGGCGGCCGAGCTCGTCTTCGTGCCCGCGATGGCGCGAACCTTGAAGGTGTGTGAGCCCTGCGAGAGCGCGCCTGGGTAGGTCACGCCGCCGGCGGGGCAGGTGGCGAACGAGGAGCCGTCGAGCTGGCACTGAAAGCCGACGCCGCTCTGGCCGTCGGTGTAGGTGAAGTGCGCGAAGACCTGGTTGGTGGGATCGGCGGGCCGCGTGGTGATCGCCGGCGACGGCGGGTCCGGCTGGACCGGCGCTTTGGCCGGAGCGACCGGCGCAAAGGCGCCGGCGGCGGCGAGCGAGATGCCGGCGACGAGCACGACGGTCAGCGTGCCGAGCAACAGGAACACGCGCTGTGCGCGGGACGGGCCTTCGACGGTCGTGTGCTCGACGTCGTTGGCCTTGCTGTCGTCGGGGCTTTTGAATCCGATGCCACGCATTTCGATGACTGCTCGCTCTCCTCTTGAGGTTCAGTTAGGTCAAGTTCGAGCCGGCCGAGCCGGCGTGGAGTTGGTGGAGGGGAAGCGTCCGTGCTTCCCCTCCACTGCCCCCTGTCGCTAGCTCGTCAGAGCGAGCGAGATCGTGGCGCCCTTGCAGGCGTCCTGGTTGGCGGCTGTGTCAGCCATCGAGATCGAGCCGGCTTTGGCAAGCGCGACGCTCGAGGCTTTCGCGGCGATTACCTGGTTCTCCGCGGTGTCGGCGATCGTGAAGTCAGATGCTTCGCATCCGGCTTCGGCGTGGCTTTTGTCGATCGAGACGACGGCGTGCACGGTGCCGACCTGCAGGCTCGAAGAGCCGCCGTTGTCGGCCGAGAAGCTCACCGGTGAGCTACCGCCGGGGGTCAGTTCTTCGGTGATCGTGCCGTGCAGCGTGAGCGTGCCGTTGCTCGACGCGACTGCGCCCGAGCCACTGCCCGAGCCGGTGGTGGTCCAGTAGGCGATCGCGATGCCGGCGACGGCGAGAACCGCCACTGCACCAAGGATCACTGCGGTGCGCTTCTTGATGATTGCTTTGCGGAACACAGAGCACTCCTCCTTGCGTTGTTTGGTCCTTTCGTTGGAGCGAGTGCTCCATGTGGCAGGCATGCTGAAGCGCGGCGGGTCCGCTCTCGCCGGAGGTTCGGCTAGTCCTACCTGCACCTTCTTCCAGGCCGGTCGTTATCGCCGGGCAGGCCTTCGCGCGAGCGCCCGCGCGCTCTAGACCAAGGTGGAGTTGGCGCATGGCTCGCGCGCAGAGATGCTGTGCGACATGGAATGGGATGACGCAGTGACGCAGCGCGAAGGCGAACTCGAGCAGGCGGCCGAAGTGATCCGCCTACATCCGCTGCGCGTGCTGATCGTGTCGCCCGACCATCGCTACCGCGCAGTCGTCGAGATGCTGCTGGAGCGCCGCGACTGCCGCCCGTTCGGGCTCAGCGCGTGCGCCGACGTCGCCGCGACGATCGCGCGCGAGCGCGTCGACGTCGTGCTCGTCGATGGCGAGCCACTGCTGCGCGAGGTTGCACAGGACGTCGCGCTCAGCGATGCGATCTGCCCGCCGGTCGGCGTGGTGCTCGTCGGTGACGCGGACGCCCCTTCGCCGGCCGGTCTGTGCAAGCTGCCCAAGTGGGGCGAGTTCGACGAGCTGTTCGCGGCGATCGGCGATGCCGATCGGGCACGGTCGCGCCCGTCTGAACACGGCTGGACGGGCTCATTGCGCGTCGCTCGCGCCGCCGGACCAAGTTGAGCTTGCGCGCGAAACTGCCGATACGCAGACATGGCCCCTGCGGGGGGCGCGCGCCATGTCAAGTATGCAACGGCAAAACACTGCACAAACGGCGTGTGCGAATGACCTCGAGCACATCGAGCAGGCCTTCGTTGGGCAAGGCCTGAGCGTCGCAGCGCCCGCTCGCGCGCAAGCGCGTGAGTTGGCGTTGGAGTCCTTTGCGGGCTTTGTCGATCCGCAGGAGGGTCTGTGCGCTGCGCGCATGTCATTTGGCGTTTCGCTGTTCCAGGCTCATGCCGCGAATCTGGCGGCCCAGCCCGATCGCGCGCGCAGCCTCGTCGCGGCGCTCTGCCCGGCGCTCGGCGTCTCCGAGCAGACGCTGGCGCACGAACTGCTCTCGCGCCTTGACGACGCCGGACGATCGCCCGCGGAGACCGTGCGCGTGCTGCTCGGGCTGCTAACCGGGCTCGCGCCGGCCGGCGGAGCCTCGCTGTGGCGGCGCGACCGTGCCGGAGCGCTGCACTGCGTGGATGAGGCCGGCGCCGGTGCGCGCTCGGTCGCCGCGCGAGCGCTCGCGCGCAGGCTGTTGCTGGGCGAAACCGCTCAAGCCGGTCCGCGCGCCGAGCTCTTCGCGCTCTGCGTCGAGGAGCAGGGCCAGCCGGTCGCGGCGCTGGTCGCGCGCAGCGAGCCGCGCTTTCGTGGTGTCGCCCAGGCGAGCGCGCGCGTGGTGTTGGCGCCGCTGGCCCACGCGATAGCCCGAGACGCGCTGATGGCGCGCAACGCCAGCGATGAGCGTGCACTGGTCGAGGGCGGCGAGCGGAGGCTGATGCGGCTCGGCTTTGACCTGCACGATGGGCCGCTGCAAGAGCTGCTGCTGCTGGGCGAGGATCTGCGGCTGTTTCGCGAGCAGATGCTGGGCGTGCTCGGCGACGGCGGCGAGCGGGCCGTGCTGCGTGGGCGCCTCGACGACCTCGACGCCAGGCTCATGGCGCTCGAGGGTGGCTTGCGACGGATCTCCACGTCGCTGCACGCCAGCGTGCGCATGGATCGTCCCTTCGCCGAGGCGATCGGCGAGGTCGTCGACGCCTTCGCGGTGCGCTCAGAGGTCAAGCCGAAGCTGCGCTTGCACGGTGACGCCGAGCGGATCTCTCCCTCGCAGCGCATCGCGCTGCTCAGCGTCGTGGGCGAGGCGCTCAACAACGTTCGCGAGCACGGCGCCGGCGTCACCGACGTTCGCGTCGAGATCGTCTTCGACGAGAACGGCGTCAGCGCGCGGGTGCTCGACGACGGCTGCGGCTTTGACGTCGAGGCGGCGCTGCTCAGCGCCGCGCGGCGGGGGCGCATGGGCTTGGCGGGAATCCACGAGCGCGTGCGCCTGCTGGGCGGTCGCTGCGTCGTGGACAGTCGTCCCGGCGGCTCGACCAGCGTCTCCCTGAGCCTGCCGCGGTGGGAACCGCTTGCCGCCGGC
The DNA here is from genome assembly GCA_963793935.1 of uncultured Solirubrobacteraceae bacterium. GTDB lineage: Bacteria > Actinomycetota > Thermoleophilia > Solirubrobacterales > Solirubrobacteraceae > Palsa-744. Next base: position 231,114 of record CAWCBZ010000005.1, on the reverse strand, counting down.
ACGCCGGCGCGCCGGCGCTCCGATCGGCTCGAGCAGACGGGCTGAGCGCCGAGTCGCGACGTCGGCAGCGGGCGGTCGAAGACGGGCCTGCGCGTGGCGTCGCGTGGGCGGGGCGGGCGCTCAGTTGGCGGTGGGCACGAGCCCGTGCTCGTATGCGTAGCGCACCGCGCCGCTGCGATTGCTGACGCCGAGCTTGCGATAGATGTTCGTGAGGTGGAACTTGACCGTGTGCTCGCTCACCCACAGCTCCGCGCTGATCGCCTTGGTCGTGAGACCTGCCGCAACCGACGCGAGAATTGTCAGCTCGCGCTCTGTCAGAGCAGGGGTGTCTGACCGCTCGCCGTCTGCGGCCTGGTCGTCCTTGGGCGCTTGAAACAACGTGTAGCCGGCGGCGACCTGTCGCAGCAGCGCAGGAATGTCGACCGAGCTGACGCTCTTGATCACATAAGCGCTCGCGCCGGCCTTTTCGGCGGATTCGATCGACGGCCTGTCGTCGCAGGCCGACAGCACCACTGCCTTGACCTCCGGCGACGATTGCTTGATCTGCTTGACGCATTCGACGCCGTCCATTCCGGGCATGCGCAGGTCCAGCAGCACGACGTCCGGGCGCCGGCGCTCGACGAGCGCGACGACCTCGGTCCCGGAGCGAGCCTCGCCGACGACCTCGATGTCGTCGCAGGCCTCCAGCGAGCGCCGCAGGCCCTGCAGGATCAGCGGGTGATCGTCGGCGACGAGCACCTTCAGCACCTGGTCGTCTTGGCCGTCGCGGCGTGCGGTATCCACCACACACAGCATCGGCCGGCGAGCGGTCCGACTCAAGCGCCGGGCGCCTCGGCGGACGCCCGATTGGCGGGGTCCTGTGAGGCGTACGGGCAACAGGGCGCCGCGTGGCGCCGCTACTCGTGGCCGTGCGTCTCGCCGGCGGCGGCCGGCGGCCGCGACTCCTCGGCCAGCGAGGTGATCGTCAGCGAGCCGCGCGCGGAGGACTCGAGCACCTCTGTGGCCTCCTCCAGCGAGCGTGCGTAGAGCTCGACGAGCAGGTGCACGATGATGCGTGAGTCGTCCTCGTGCTTGTGAAAGCGCACGTGCGTGAAGAACTCGCGCACGCCATGGTCTCCGAAGGCGGCGTAGGAGAGCGCGTCGCCGGCCTCCGGGCCCGAGCAGCTCTCGACCTCGTCGGCGTCGACCTCGACGGTGCAGGAAGCAACCCAAGGCGTTCCCGCGATCATCCGTTCCCAGCGATCCTCAATCGGCTCGACGCGACTGTTGTTGAAGCCGAGGTGCGGCTGGTCGTGCATGCAGTCCAGGCATTGCACGACCGCCTCCTGCAGCTCGTCGATCACTTCCGCGCGCTCGCCGGTGTCCGGGTCGATCTTGTGGATGCCCTCGTAGTGGACCTGCACCTCCAGATCCTGCGACCAGCAGCGATAGCAGCGAAGCCAGCTGCGAGCACCGGTCTCGGGCGTTGAACTCTCCATGTCGCCATTGTAGGCGCAGCCACCGCGGCCCCGCCCGGCGCGACGCCGAGCGGACCGCTCGGCGTCGCTGCGCAGGCCGCGCGCCTATTTCGTGGCGCCCACCTGCGTCGTCAACGTGACCTGTGGCTGACCGGAGCCGATCGCCGCGGCTTTGACCTTGAACGTCAGCTTGCCTTTGCTGAGTCCGGTCACTTTCAACACCGTGAAGGTCGGGCTCGTCACTGTCGTCACCGTGAGTTTCTTGATGTGTCGTGCAGCCCGCGCGATCGTTTTGCCGTGCCTGACGAGCTTCAGCTGCGAGATCGCGAATTTGTCCAGCGGGCTCGCCCAGGTGAGCGCAATCTGCAGCGATTTCGTCGACGCGCCGATCGTCACGGCGTGCGTCTTGCTCGCGCCCTGCTTCAGCGCGTCGCTGAAGCTCTGCGGCGGCGTCTGGCAGGTGATCTGCGCGCCGATCGAGTTCATCACCGACTGCAGCGCGCTGGAGTCGGCGAGAGGGAAGAACTGTCCGCCGGTTTCGCTGGCGATCGCCTGCAGGCGCTGCTGGTCTTCGGGAGCTCCGACCCCAGGGCTGAAGGCGACCACATACGTGGGCACCTTGTGCGTCAGGTGGCCGTTGTTGTAGGTGCCGATGTCGTGGCCGCCGTCGGTGAGGAAGATGCGCGCCTGCGCGCCCGGGTTGTCGGCGTCGGACTGCGCGAAGGCCGCGTTGTAGTCCGTGCCGCCGTTGTCGGCGAGGATCTTGCTTTCCAGCGCAGACGCCATCGTCGCGGCGTTCGGACCGACAGGCTCGGGCGGGAACACGGTGTCGGCCGAGGGCGTCGAGCCAAAGCCGAAGTTGCCGCCGAACTCGACAGCTCCCAGCGATGTGGTCGGGCTCAGCGTGTTGATCAGCAGCTTCAGCCCCTTGACGCGCAGCGTGGAGGGGTCCGTTATGGACATCGAGCCCGAGTCGTCGACGATCGCCTCGATGTTCGTCGCCGGCGTGCACGCGCTCGCGCTCGTGACCGAGTTTGACCCCGCCGTGGCGCTCGGCGCAGCGACCGCCGCGATGCTGAGTGCCGCCGCGACGGCGCAAAGTGCATAGCTCTGACGCTTCATCGACCTTTACCCCCAATTTAGAAAACGATCGGCCGAACTTAACCGCACGGGCCCGACGCGTCAATGCGAGTGGACGCCTTGCCGAGCGCGATCTCGCAATCTGCGCGCGTTCTCCCGGCGTCGCCGGCCTAACGGCGCTTCTTGCTCTTCTTGGGTTTGACCTTCAGGTGGAAGATCTGCACGCTGGGCTTGCCGCCGAGCCTGGCTTTGTAGGTGAGCTTGGCCGTCAGCTGCACGGTCTTGCCCTTGGACAGCGCTCTTTTGACCTTGCTCGACGGCTTGACGGTCAGCTTCAAGGCGACGCCGGCCCTGCCGGCGGCTGCGACCTTGCCTGAAACCGTCGTCTTGGGACGGCACTTGCCCTTGATGCGAAGCTGGTTGCGTTTGCATTTGCTCTTTACGGCCGTCGACGCGTTGCGCGAGATCGTCGCCGTCGGCGCCGTCACTTCGAGGACGGCCGTGCCGCTCTGCACCGGCACGAAGACGATCGTGACCGTCCCGTTGGAGCTGGCATGAACGCTCTGAACCCGATAGCGGCTGTTGGGCGAGGTCGGCGTCGGGAACAGTGGGGTCCAGGTGATCTGCGCCGTCGCAGCGGGCTCGTTGGCCTCGGCGGACCCGTCGCCGTTGAGGTCGAGGAACATCTGCATCGCGTCCAGCCCGGCCGCCGTGCCGACGTAGCTGATCGTCGCCACGCCCGAGGCGTCGGTCGTAACGCTGCCGGATTTCGGGTTGGCCCCGCCGATCGAGTACACGACCGAGCGGTTGGCGTAAGGCGTTCCGGCCGTGTCGACCGCTTTGACCAACACGGTCGCGGTCTGTGCGACGGCGCGCGTCTGCGTGGTCGGCTGGACGGACAGGTCCGCAGGGGCCAGCGTGCGGTTGACCACGGAGAAGACCCGTTCGGCTTCGGGCGCCAGTCCGGGCGTGCGGAACTGGTCCCACTCCACGCCCACCGCGTCGTCGACTTCCCTAGCTTCGATTTTCCCCTTGAACGCTTCGGCTTCTTCGTCGCTGGCTTTGATCCGCGTCCAGATGTCGGGGTAGGCCAGCTCTTCGAATGACGACCACGGCAGAGCCGGCGACGGTGTCTCCTGCAGGCCGCCCAATACGCCGAACGCCGTGTTCTGCCCACCGACGAAGCGTGGCGGACCCGCCAGGAACACGCCGGCGCCGAGTTCTGAGCCGTTGACGAACAGATCGCCCGCGTAGATCGCGCGGAAGTACAGCTGCGAGCCCGACGTGTTCTTGACGGCGTAGCTGGAGGTGAACTGCGGCGCGCCACTCACGTAGGTCGTCGTCTCGGTGATGCGCGCGTCCTCTTTTGCGCCCGAGTCCACGACGCTGAAGATCGTCGTCTGCGAGAACGGATTGGCCGACGAGCCGTCGCCGCTGACGGCCGACTGCGACACGGGGTCGAAGGTCTGCGCGAAGTCGACCGCCGGGGCGTTTCCCGCGAAGCCGTAGGTCTTGTCGACGAGCAGGGGCGGCTGGCCGGCGCCGCCTTTGGGAAAGGCCAGAATCAGCCCGCAGTCGCCGACGGGGCTGAACTTGAAGGCGCCGCCGCCCGGGTAGTAGTTGCCCTGCACGCTGCCGTTGACGGTGTAGCTCGACTGGCACTGCCCGCGAGGGCCCACGTACACGGTCAGCGGGCTGCCGCCCAGGCTCACCGCGGTCGAGTCCGGCGCGGCGCTCGCGCTCTGTGCCGCGATGCCGAGCACCGCGCACACCGCCGCGACGACCAGCGTGCGCGTGCGCCCGCGGTCGGTGTTCGCTTGGCCCGTGCCGCTCATCCTGTCGTCTGTGATTGTCGCAAGCCAGTCGCCTAACCGAACGTGAACGCGAACCCGGTGACGCCCGGCGCGAAGCGCAATCCCAGGCGATGGCGCTCGTCCTTGCGCAGCGAGACGAGCGTGTACAGCCGCTGGCCACGTACCGTCACGACTCCCGCGTGCACGTCTGCGCCCGCATCCTGGGCGGAGATGGGGCGGCCGTCCAGCAGCACCTGAACCGGCCGCGGCGTGCCCGCGGCCGAGCTCAGCACCAAGTACACGTTCTTGGCCTGAAACTCCACGTCGATGCCGGCGTTTTCGAGGGCCGTCGCCGGCTGACCGGCGATCTTCCAGGCGCCGCTGAAGGCGAAGTCGTTGAGCGACAGTCGGCCGGTCGGCGGCGACCCGTAGTCGTGCGTGCCGGTTTTCGGCGGATCGATCCAGCCCTGCCCGCGCTCGGTGCCCAGATAGGTCTCCGGCGTGGCCTGCTGGCTGGGCACGACCACGTCGCTCGGGCGACTGCGCCCGCCGACCTGGCTGCCTTTTTCGGCGAGCAGCGCGCGGATCGCCGTTTCGGTCTTGTCGTAGTCGCCCTCGCCGAACGCCGCGTAGCGAACCTGCCCGCGCTCGTCGATCAGGTAGTCGGCGGGCCAGTACTCGTTGCCGTAGGCGTTCCACGTGCCCATTTCATTGTCCTGGACGACCGGGTAGCGCAGGCCGAACTGCTTGATCGAGTTGGCGACGTTGGCGGCGTCGCGCTCGAAGGCGAACTCCGGCGTCTCCACGCCGACGATCGTCAGCCCGTCGCGGCGATAGCTGGCGTCCCACGCCTTCAGATAGGGCAGCGTGCGAATGCAGTTGATGCACGTGTAGGTCCAGAAGTCGATCAGCACGACGTGACCGCGCAGGCCGGCGAGCGACAGCGGGCGCATGCCGGCCGTGTTGAACCAGTCCTGCGTCTGCATGAATTCGGGCGCCGGGCCGAGCTTCTGCAGTCCTTCCGCGTCGGCCAGCAGCGTCGCCTGGCTTGCGTCAGCCGGCGCCGCCTTGACCTGAGAGCCCGAGCCGCCACACGCCGACGAGCCGTTGGCGGGCTTGAACTTCGCCTGGTGTCCGCTGATTTCGTGCAGGTGGCTGGTCACCGTTTCCGAGCACTCCAGCGACGCCGTCAGGTTGACGTCGGGGATGTGCTGGGCGACGAACTGGTCGAAGTTGACGTCGAGATTGGCGATGATCGCGACGGCCGTGAGGATCATGATCGTGCCGAGCGCGCGTTGCAGCAGTGGCCCGCGCCCGGCCCTGCGCACGCGGTCGAACAGCCGCCGCCCGCCCAGCGTGAGCACCAGCAGCACGATCGCCGAGCCGAGCGCATAGGCCAGCGCGATCACGACGGTTTTGCCGCTGGCCGCGCTGACCGAGATGACCGCGGCGAGGATCGGGCTGGCACACGGCGTGTAGACGAAGCCGAGCGCGCCACCGACGAGCATGCCCGACCAGAAGCCGTCGCCGCGCGTGCGCGGCCCGAAGCGCGCCAAGCGCGACAGCGGCGCCTCGATGCGGTCGGCCACGTTCGGCAGCAGCAGCGCCACCCCGAACAGCAGCAGCACGACGATCGCCACGTCGCGCAGAGGGTCGCTGCCGAGGCCGACGCCGTCGACCACCTGCGCGAGGCCGACGATCGTGATCGTGAAGGTGATCGACAGGCCCAGCACGATGCCCAGCGGCCGCCGACGGCCGCCGACGCCGCCGGCCGACAGCAGCGCGGGCAGAACCGGCAGCACGCACGGCGAGAGCGCCGTGCCGGCCCCGGCGAGCACGGCGAAGCCGAGTAGCACGAGCATTGCCCTGAAGCCTACGTGCGCACGGGCGCCTAAGCGCCGATTCCCACCTGCAGCGTCGCCTCGAAATCGGTCTTGGCGATCGGGCCGACGCACGGCGACGTGGCGCCGGCGTCGCGGTAGCGGCGTATGCCGGCGTGCACGCCGGCCTCGTCGCCCACGGCGGTCAGCTGCGTCAGGAAGTCCTCGGAGATCGCGCCGGCCATCGCCTCGAGGTCGCCCGCGGCCGCGTCGTAGCGCTCGATGTCCGCGGCGAAGCCGGAGCGCTCGATCATCGCGCGGTAGAAGGGCAGGCCGAAGTAGGGAATCAGTTCCTTGCGCATCGCCGCGAAGGCGCCGTCGCGGTCCTCAGTCAGCGCCGATGGCACCGCCGGCACGACGTCGAAGCCGTCGAGCGTCAGGCCGGCGCGCTCGCGTCCGGTCGTCACCTCGGGAATCACCACGTCGCGGATGTACTGCGGGCTGCACAGCCACAGCAGCACGCCGTCGGCGATCTCGCCGGCGAGCCGCAGCATCGCGGGGGAGAGCGCGGCCACGTAGATCGGCAGCGCTGGACGCGGCTCGATGCCGAGCAGGCGAAAGCCCGTCTGCCACTTCGCACCACCCGCGGGGTCCTCGCCGCGCAGGATCGCGCGCACGATCGACGCGTACTCGCGCATCTCCGCGACCGGCTTGTCGATCGTCTGCCCGTGCCAACCCTCGACGACCGGGCGGTGCGACACGCCGATGCCCAGGTTCAGGCGTCCGCCCGACAGTTCGTCGATCGTCGCCGCTGTCTGCGCCATCGTGGCTGGCGTGCGCGTGTAGATCGGCACGACGCCCGGGCCGACGCGGATGCTGCTCGTCGCCAGCGCATACGCGGTCACGACAGTCAGCGACTCGCGCCCGGCGACGTGCGTCACGTAGGCGGCCTCGTAGCCCAGCGACTCGGCGAGCTTGACGCGCGCGATCGCGTCGGGCAGCGAGCGCCCGGTGGAGACGAAGCAGCCGGTGGCCATGCGCCGCAGCATATGCCAGGCTGTGCCCGTGAGTCCACGGGCCGTTTGCCGCTGCGCCGGCGGGGTTATAGGCAGCTGTATATGAGAAGCGCCGAGCCCCCCAGACCTCCAACACCTCCGACCCGGCCCACCCAGCCGCTGGCAGCGCAGCTGCCGCGCCAGGCTCGGGCCCCAGTGGTCGTGGAGGAACCGCTGGTCGAACGCCCGCCGCCGCAGCTGCCTCCGGAGGAGCGCTGGAGCAATCCCTGGCCCGCGATCGTCGCCGCGATCGTCGGGCTGCTCGTCGGCGGGCTCTTGGGATACGCCGTCGGTCACAACGGCAACAGCGACACCGGCGCGCGTCGCGGCGAAGCGCCGGCGATCACGCACACGGTGACCCACACGAACACGGTCGTTCATCCGAAGGTCGTCGTGCGCACCGACACCGTCACCGCCAAAACCGTTACGCAGACGCCTGCACCGGCGAATGCGGAAAACGAAGAACGCAGGAGCGAAGCCGAATCGAGTCTGCGCCGCGTCGAACGGGAAAACGCGGAACTCAAACGGCAGCTGGAAGAAGGCTGACGAGACGATCACCATCCCGCCGCGATGGCGGCGGGTCAGCGTCGCAGCAACACGTAGACGACGGTGATCGCCAGCGCGATCTGCCCGAACGACAGCGCGGTGCCGAGGTTCGACGCGCCCAGTGCGCCCGCGAGCGCGCTGGCCAGCACGAACGAGCCGAAGATCAGCAGCAGGTCAGCGGCGACGTGCGAACGGCGGGCGGAGTCCCGCCGAGGCGCCCCAGGGTCCTCGCGCGGCGGCTCGTCATGCTGCTCGTCGCCGGCGCCCGGACGGTTCATCGGCCCGGCGCTCCGCGTTCGAGCGCCGCCACCAGCGCCGCCGTGTCCAGCTGCGGGTCCTGCGTGAGCAGCAGCTGCTCGGCGGCCTGGCGACCGCCGAGCGCGCGCAGCCCGCGCTCGCCGTGCTCGTGCATGAAGTCGGCCAGCGCGTTGGCGCGTCGCGCGCGCAGTCGGCGCGCGCCTACGTCGACGTTCGCGCGGTGCTCGCTCAGCGCGTCGACGAGCTCGTCGATGCCCTGCGGCGGCGCAAGCGAGGAGACGGCCACGACGCTCGTCGAGGTCGACCCCAGCGAGCGCAGCGCCGCGCTGACGTCGCGGCGCGTGCGCAGCGCGAGCTGGCCGAGATCGGCCTTGGTCACCACGAGCACGTCGGGAATCTCCATGATTCCGGACTTGAGGAACTGCAGCACGTCGCCGCTGCCCGGCTGCACGACCACGGCGACCGTGTCGGCCACGTCGGCGACCTCCGTCTCGGCCTGGCCGACGCCGACGGTCTCGATCACGACGACGTCGAACGCCGCGGCCAGCGCGTGCGCGGCCGCGCGCGTGGCCCAAGCCAGCCCGCCCAGCCGCTCACCGGCCGACGTCGAGCGAATGAACACGTCGCGGTCGCCGGGCTCGAACTCGATACGCGCGCGATCGCCAAGCAGAGCGCCACCCGAGCGGCGCGAACTGGGGTCGACGGCCAGCATCGCCACGCTCTTGCCGTTGTCGCGCCAGGCGCGCAGCAGCGCCGACAGCAGCGTCGACTTGCCCGCGCCCGGCGGCCCGGTCACGCCGATCACATGCCCCGGCGCCTCACCGCCGAGCGCCGCCGGCGAGACCTCGGCCAGCAGCGCCGCGGCGTCCGCGCGGTCCTGCGCCGTCGTGCTCTCCAGCAGGTTCAGCGCGGCGGGCGCGGCGCTGACGTCGCCTTGGCGCAGGCGCGCGCCGAGCGCAGCTCCGTCCCCGCTCACGCCGAGCCGTTGGCGGAGGCGCCGTTGCCTGCCACCGCCACCGCGCCGTCCCTGCCCACGAGCTCCACGATGTCGCGCATGATCCGCGTGATGTCGAAGTCCTTCGGCGTGTAGACCGCCGCGACTCCCGCCTGGCGAAGCGCCGCCACGTCCTGCTCGGGAATGATGCCGCCGACGACCACCGGCGCCTGCACGCCGGCCTCGCGCAGCGCATCGATCACCGCTGGAATCAGCTCGCGATGCGAGCCCGAGAGAATCGACAGGCCGATCACGTGCACGCCCTCCTGCAGCGCCGAGGAGGCGATCTGCGCGGGCGTCAGGCGGATGCCCTCGTAGACCACGTCCATGCCCGAGTCGCGAGCGCGCACGGCGATCTGCTCGGCGCCGTTTGAGTGGCCGTCCAGCCCAGGCTTGCCGACGAGGATCTTCGGACGGCGCCCGAGCTTCTCCTGCAAGCGCATGACCTGCTCGCGCAGCTCTGACAGATCGGCGTCGGCCGGCGCCGCGGCGGCCTCGCCGACACCGGTCGGCGCGCGGTAGCTGCCGAACACCTCGCGCAGCGCGCGCGCCCACTCGCCCGTCGTGGCGCCGGCGCGCGCCGCGGCGATCGTCGCCACCATCAGGTTCTGCTCGCCGTCCGCCAGGGCGGCGGCCTGGGCCAGCTCGCCGAGCGCCTTGTCGACGGCCGCCTGGTCGCGCTGAGAGCGCCATTGACGCAGCGCGGCGATCTGTTCGGCTTCAACGGCCGGGTCGACGACCAGAATGCCGCCCTCGGCGTCGGCCGTCAGCGGCGACTCCTCGGACTCGGTGTAGCGGTTCTGGCCGACCACCACCTGCTCGCCGGCCTCGATGCGGCGGATGCGCTCGCGGTGAGAGTCGACAAGCGCGCCCTTCATGTAGGCGACGGCCTCCACCGCGCCGCCGTGCTCTGCGACGACCGCCATCTCGGCGCGCGCGCCCTGCAGCAGCTCATCGACCAGGCCGTCCATCACGATCGATCCCTCGAAGATGTCCGGGTACTCAAGGATGTCGGTCTCGTAAGCGAGCACCTGCTGGATGCGCAGCGACCACTGCTGGTCCCACGGGCGCGGCAGGCCGAGCGCCTCGTTCCACGCCGGCAGCTGGATCGCTCTGGCGCGAGCGTCGCGCCCGAGCGTAACCGCCAGCGCCTCGAGCACGATCCGCTGCACGTTGTTCTCGGGCTGTGCCTCGGTCAGTCCCAATGAGTTGACCTGCACGCCGTAGCGAAAGCGCAGCCGCCGCGGGTCCTGCACGCCGTAGCGCTCGCGCCCGAGCTCCTCCCACAGCACCGACATCGCGCGCAGCTTGGCGTGCTCCTCGACGAAGCGCACGCCGGCGTTGACGAAGAAGGAGATACGACCGAAGACCTGTTCCATCAGCTCCTGCGCCGCGGCGCCGCGCGCGCCGTTGTCGCTCTCGTGCGCCGCCTCGACGCGCTCGCGCGCGGCGTCGAGCACGGCGATCGCGTTGCTCATCGCATAGGCGATCTCCTGCACCGGCGTCGCTCCGGCCTCCTGCAGGTGGTAGGAGCAGATGTTGATCGGGTTCCACTTGGGCACGTGCTCGACCGTGTAGGCGATCATGTCGGCGATCAGCCGCATCGACGCGGCGGGCGGAAACGCGTAGGTGCCGCGTGCGAGGAACTCCTTGATGATGTCGTTCTGTGTCGTGCCCTGCAGCGCCTCCTGCGCGACGCCCTGATCCTCGGCGGCGACGATGTACAGCGCCAGCAGCCAGGCCGCGGTCGCGTTGATCGTCATCGACGTGTTCATCTCGCCGAGCGGAATGCCGTCCATCAGCGCGGCCATGTCGCCGCGGTGGGAGACCGGCACGCCGACCTTGCCGACCTCGCCGCGCGCGAGCTCGTCGTCGGGGTCATAGCCCGTCTGCGTCGGCAGATCGAAGGCCACCGACAGGCCCGTCTGGCCCTTGGCGAGGTTGCGCCGGTACAGCTCGTTGGACGCCTTGGCCGTCGAGTGGCCGGCGTACGTGCGCATCATCCACGGCCGGTCGCGCTCGGGCAGACGCGGTGAGTAATCGCCGCTCATGCGTCAATTGTACGGTTGCGCCGCGCGCTTTATCCTTTTGAGCGTGAGCGAGACCGTCGAGCTACCACGCGTCGGAGGACCGGGCAGCGGCCTGGGCGACGCCTGGAGGGTGATCGTGCGCAACGACACCCACAACACGTTCGAGCACGTGGCGCGCACGCTCGCGCGCTTCATTCCGGGCGTCAGCCTGGACCGCGGCCACGAGATCGCCAACGTGATCCACAGCTCCGGCCAGGCGATCGTCTTCACCGGCATGCAGGAGCCGGCCGAGCACTACTGGGAGCAGCTCAAGGGCGCCGGCTTGACGATGGCGCCGCTGGAGCAGGGCTGACGCCGGGGCGCACCTCGCCTCTAGACGAGGCTGGACCAAGCGGGACTAGGACGCAGGGAGCGTGGTGTGCGCCAGCACACGAGCGACCGAGGACGACGTCCCGCGCTGCGTCCAGGCTTGTCTAGTCGCCCTCGACGACGCTGCGGTCGCCATTGGGCACTTTGCCGTTGCCGGCCAGGCCGTTGGTGTGGCCGTTGGCGGGCGGCGTCTCTGCGTGGATCTCGCCGCCGGCGGTGCGGTCCCACCAGCCGTAGATGAGCGGCACCTGATACCAGCCGGAGTGCTCGATGCGAAAGCGCGTCATCTCCGGGCCGGCCCAGTAGCGGTCCCACTGCAGGTGGTGCTCGAAGCGCGCGAGCTGCTGGAACTTGTAGCGGTCGTCGCGCGCGCGGTAGACCTCGTAGGAGGTCGCGCCGTAGCGCAGCGCCGTGGCGGCGACCTCGTTGAGCAGCTTCTCGAAGGAGTCCGCGCGAAAGCCCGTGGCGTACCACGGCACGATCACGGTGCCGCCGGCGCCGGCCACTACGCGCCCACCTCGGCGTGAATCGCGCCGGGACCGTCGGCCGTCTTGCCTTCGCCCTCGCGCTCGGCGCCGACGAGAATCGAGATCTTGCCGAGGTGCTTGTTTTCGAGCATCAGCTGGTGCGCTTCGGCGACGCCGTCGAAGCCCAGCGTGCGCCACAGCACCGGGCGGATCTGCCCCGACTCGATCAGCTCGTTGGCCTTCATGCACTCATACGCGTTGGCGAAGTGCGAGCCGAGGATCTCCTTCTGCTTCATCCACAGGTAGCGCACGTCGAAGTCCAGGTTGTAGCCCGTCGTGCCGGCGCAGATGACGACCTTGCCAAACGGCTTGACCGTGAACACGGACGTCGGGAACGTCGCCTTGCCGACGTGCTCGAAGACGATGTCGGGGGCGTCGCCGAGGATGCCCTTGACGCGCTTTGAGAATTCGCGCGACACGCCGAAGCGCGCCTTGTCCTCCTCGGGCGTCTCGGAGCCCGTGCGCATCATGCCCTTGAACTCCGCGCGGTCGATGTAGTCGACGGCGCCCAGGCGCTTGACCAGCTCGCCCTTCTCCGGCGAGGACACGACGCCGACGCAGTGCGCGCCGGCCGCCGCGCAGAGCTGCGTGGCGAACACGCCGAGGCCGCCGGCGGCGCCCCAGATCAGCACGTTGGCGCCGGCCTGGATCTTGCAGCGCGTGATCAACATGCGGTAGGCGGTGAAGTAGACCAGGCCGTAGGAGGCGGCCTCCTCCCAGTTCAGCGCGTGCGGCTTGGGCAGCAACTGCTGGGCCTGCACCTTGGTGAACTGCGCGAAGGAGCCCCAGGTCGTCTCATAGCCCCAGATCTTCTGCGACGGCGCGGCCATCGGGTCCAGGCCGTGCACCTCGGGGTCCTCGTAGGAGGCCTGGTTGCAGTGCACCACGACCTCGTCGCCGGGCTTCCAGCGCGTCACGCCGGCGCCGACCTTCCAGACGACTCCGGAGGCGTCCGAGCCGCCGATGTGGTGTTTGTACTCCGGGTGGTCGCCGTAGCGCCACACGCCGACCGGCTCGCCCAGCGCGGCCCACACGTTGTTGTAGTTGACGCCCGCCGCCATCACGCGCACGATCACCTCGAAGGCGCCCGGCTCGGGCACCTCGATCTCCTCGACCTGGAAGGCGTCCTTCGGTTCGCCCTGGCGCTCCTCGCGGATCACCCAGGCGGCCATCGTCTTCGGCAGCTCGCCGGGCTCGGTGCTGACGTCGGAAACTTGTTGCAGGTCAAGTGCCACGGGCTTTGGAACCTCGTCGGTAGGGATCAGGGGCGAAAGGCAATCCTACCCACGGGGTCGCTTCGGCGGCTCGGCGGCGCCCAGCGGGTCGCCCGTCGCGGGGCGCGCACGGCGCCAACGTGCGTCCACGCTCGCCGGCGGCCGCTGCATGCTGCTGTAGCTTTGGCCGCAATGGGGGCGATGCGCAAGGCGCTGTTGGCGGGGCTCGCGGCATTGGCGCTGATGGCTGCGCCGGCGTCGGCGGCCAACACGACGGTGGCCTGCGCCGGGCTGCAGAGCGCATTGAGCGCGGCCAAAGCCGGTGACGTGATCACGCTCGACGAACTCTGCAAAAGCGGCTTTCCGTACAAACTGCCGGCGGTGGCGATGACGCTCGCGGGCACGCCGGGCGCGGGCTTCGACGGCGGCAGCACCGTGCAGCTGGAAGGCAGCGGCGCGGCGCCGACGATCGAAGGTCTGGTCTTCGAGAACGCGCACAGCACGGCTGCGAGCAGCGGCGGCGCGCTGAGCCTCAACGCCGCGCCGAGCGGCTCGACTGTGACGCTGGCGCATGACACGTTCGTCAACGACGTCGCCGCCGGCGGCGAAGGCGGCGGCGCGCGCATCAACACGGGCAGCGCGACCGTGGTCGTGTCCGATTCGACGTTCAGCGCCAACAGCGCCACGGGCGCTGGCGGCGCGCTGGCGGTGTTCGCGACGAGCGCGAACCTGAACGGCGACACGTTCAGCGGCAATTCGGCGACCGGCGCGGCGGCGAGTGGCGGGGCCCTGTCGGTGAGCACGATCGAAGGCTTGATCACGCTTTCGAGCTCGAGCTTCACTGCCAACACGGCCAATGACGAGGGTGGCGGAGCCGTGCTCGCGGCGGAGCCGGCCGCTGGGCCCGGTTTTGCGCTGAGCGGCAACACGTTCAACCACAACAGCGTCTCTGACCCGAGCGGCACGAACAGCGATCCGCGCGGCTATCGCGGCGGAGGGCTCTCGCTGCAGGGCGAGGCCACGGCGCCGATCACCGCGGTGCAGCAGGGCAACACCTTCGACGCCAACGGCGTGAGCTTCAAAGCCGCCGCGGTCTCGGCGATGGGCGGCGGCGAGTCGACGACGCATGTGGCGCTGCTGAGCACCGGCGACCGCTTCACGAACAACACGTTGCAGCCACCCAACGCGAAAGAAAACGCAAAACCGGAACGCGTCTTCGGCTGGGGCGCCGGCCTGTCGGTGGCCGAGTGCGGCGATACGACCGAAACGCCGCCGACGGTGCCGAACGTCGTGTCGACGCTGACCAACGCGATCGTTGCCGGCAACGCACTGCAGAGCGGCCCGAGCGCCAACGGCGCGGGCATCTACATCGGCTTCGTCTGCCCGGCTGCCTTCGCGACGCTGCACGTCAGCGACTCCACGGTCACCGCCAACACTGTGTCCGGTGCGAGCGGTCCGGTCGCCGGCATCAGCGGCGGCCCGCACGACGTGCTGTCGCTGGCCAACACGATCCTCTTCGGCGACGGCGGCGGGCCGGAGCTCGGCGGCTTCAACGGCCTCGCCGGCGTCAGCGCCGCCTCCAGCGACGTGTGCTCCGGCGCTTCGGCGTTTCTCGGCGCCGGCAACATCTGCGCCGATCCCAAGCTGGTCGGCGGTGGCGACGTGCACGAGACCGCAGCGAGCCCGACGCTCGAGGCCGGATCCAACGCGCTCATCCCCGGCGGCCTGACGACCGATGCCTTCGGCGGCCCGCGCATCGTCGGGCGTCTGACCTGCGCGGGCAGCGTTGCGACGGTCGACATCGGCGCCGCCGAGTTCAACTCCTACGCGGCGCCAACATGCTTCAAGGCCTTCGACATCTTCCCGAGGCCACTGACGGCCCCGGTCCTCTCGAGCGTGAGCCAGAGCGCCAAGCGGTGGCGCGAGGGCAAGCTGCTGGCGAAGCTCAGCTCGAGCGGGCCAAAGGGCAAGAAGAGGTTGCCCGTCGGCACGACGTTCTCCTTCAAGCTCGACCAGCCCGCGCGCGTGAGCTTCACGTTCACGAAGACCGTGGGCGGGCGCAAGGTCGGCAAGCGCTGTGTCGCGCAGACCAAGCGCAACAAGCACAAGCGCCGCTGCCGGCGCACGATCGTTGCAGGCGCGCTGAGCGTGGCCGCGCACGCCGGCGCCAACAAGCTGCGCTTCCAGGGCCTGATCTCCAGGCACAGGAAGCTCAGGCCCGGCAGCTACACGCTGCTGCTGAGCGCGACGGCGTCGGCCAAACGCTCGCGCACGGCGAAGCTGAGCTTCACGATCGTTCGCTGAGTCGCGCGGTCAGACGCCGACTGGCTCGGGCGTGCGCGGCGCGCTCGCGCTGTCACGCCCGCTCGCGGTCGCCGTCTCGCCCAGCTCCGGGGCGGCTTGCGCCTGCTCGTCAGAGCGCTTGCGGATCAGCGCGAAGGCCGCCAGCGCGCCGAGCAGCGCGACGCCCGAGCCGAGCAGCAGGCCGTAGTGCAGCGCGTAGACGAAGGCCTGCTGCGCGGCGTCGATCACGCGTGCGGGAACGCCGTGCTGCACGCCGCCGGAGCCGAGGCCGCCGGCGATGCGCGAGCGCGCGGAGTCGGGAAGCTGGGGGAGCAGCTGGTCGATCTTGGAGCGTCCGAGTGTCGCCACGAGCGCGCCGAGAATGGCCACGCCGAAGGTGCCGCCGACCATGCGGTTCATCGAGAGGATGCCCGAGGCGACGCCGGCCTTGGTGCGGTCGACGGCGTTCATCGCCGCGAGGCTCATCGGCGACATCACAAAGCCCATGCCGATGCCCATCAGCATGAAGCCGGGAAGCAGCGAGCCGTAGCCGCTGGAGACGGTGAGATGGGACTGCCAGAACAGCGCGCCGGACACGGAAAGCAGGCCGAAGGTGATCAGCGGGCGCGAGCCGACGCGGTCGGCCAGGCGCCCGGCCAGCGGCGCGATGATGATGATCATGACCGTCGACGGCAGAAAGCGAACGCCCGCCTCGAGCGGCGAGTAGCCGCGGATGTTCTGCATGTAGAGGGCGAGGAAGAAGAACATCGCGAGCATTGCGAAGCTGACGATGAAGGCGACGATGTTGGCGCCGGCGAACGTGCGCGAACGGAAGAAGCTGAAGTCGACCATCGGCGCCGAGCGGCGACGCTCGACGAGCGCAAACGCCGTCAAACCGACGAGCGCGACAGCGAACATCGAAAGCTCCAGCGTCGAGCCCCAGCCCCATTCGTTGCCCTCGACCAGCGCCAGCACGAGCGCGGCCAGGCCGAGCGTCAGCGTGAGCACGCCGGGCACGTCGACCGAGCGCTCGACCGTCTCGTCGCGCGACTCGCGCACGGCGAACAGCGCGATCACGACGGCGCCGACGGCGACGGGCACGTTGAGGAAGAAGATCGACTGCCAGCTGACGCTCTCCACGAGAAAGCCGCCGACGACCGGGCCGATCGCCAGCGCCATCGCCGACACGCCGGCCCACGTGCCGATCGCCTTGCCGCGCTCCTCCGGCGGAAACGCGTTGGTGATGATCGACAGCGTCGCCGGCATCATCAGCGCCGCGCCGGCGCCCTGCACGGCGCGCCAGGCGACCAGCCAGGTGTCGCTCGGCGAGAAGCCGATGGCCGCGCTGGCCGAGGCGAAGATGACGACGCCGGCGAGAAAGATTTTGCGCCGCCCGAACAGGTCGCCGAGGCGCCCGCCGGTGACCAGCAGCACGGCGAACGACAGCGTGTAGGCGTTGACCGTCCACTCCAGCGACGACGTCGACGCGCTGAGGCTGCGCTGGATCGACGGCAGCGCGACGTTGACGACGGTGTTGTCGAGCATGATCATGAACAGCGCGAAGCACATCGCGCCGAGCGCCCACCAGCGGCGGTTGCCGTCGTGCATCTGCAGGGATCGGATTCGCTCGGTCATGGAACTTCTTTCTATTTATTGATTGCTGGGTCGGTAGGCGGCGATGTCGTCGCGGCGGGTCAGAATCAGCTCGAGCGCGTGCGCCAGCGCCTGTGCCTCCTCGTCGGCGAGCGAGCTCATCAGCTCCTGCAACGCCGACAGGCGCGCCTCGTTGAGCGCCTGCGGAACCTTGCGCCCGGCGTCGGTCAGCCCGACGCGCTTCATGCGCCGGTCGGCCGCGTCCTCCTCGCGACCAACCAGGCCGCGCTCGAACAGGCCGTCCACGGCGCGGCTCATCGCCGCCAGCGACACGCCCAGCGACTCCGCCAGGGCCTTCACCGAGCGCTCCTCGCCGTCCGCGTCGAGCGCGCACAGCGCCTTGATCTGCGTGAACGACAGATCCATTTCGGCGATCGCGTTGAACGTGCCCATGTTCGCCGTGCGCATGAGGAAGTTGGCGAGCGCCGCCATGTCGCGCGAGAGCGACTCGCGGTCGGTCGAGGCGGCTACCGCATTTGCTTGCATGAGCGCAAGGATATCGCTCGCGCAATCTTTGCGTGTGTGACGTGGGTCACAGTTGGCGAGCCGGTGTATAAGGCCAGGTAGCTGGTCGCGTAGCCGGTAAGGGAGTTGTCTCCGGTCCCGAAAGGGAGAAGGGCTGCAAGTAGACCCGGGACGTCCACCAGCTTCCAGCGCAGCCTGCGGCGCGCCGGCCCAGCGCGTTCAGTCGCTGCTGAACGGCAGCGCGGCGACCACCGCCGTGACGCCGTTCTCGCCGACGGCAATCGTCGCTCCGACTTCGGCCTCGCGGCGGACGAGCGCCAGTGCGATCGGCCCGAAAACAGGTGAGACGACCGAGCTGCCGACGCGCCCCACGGTGCGCTCGCCCAGATGCAGCTCCTCGCCGGCCTGCGCCGGCGCCGACAGTCTCAGCCCGCGCAGGTGGCGGTTTGGCTTGCCCTTGTAGAACAGCCGCGCGACCGTCTCCTGGCCGACGTAACAGCCCTTCGTGAAGCTGACCGCGCGGTCGTTCAGCGCGGCCTCCTGGGGAATCGTCGTCTCGTCCATGTCCAGCCCGAAGCGCGGGCGCCCGGACTCGACGCGCAGGATCTCCGCGGCGGGCTCTGAGACGACGCCCGCCCCGCGCTCGATCAGCGTCGCGCTCAGCCGGTCGGTCTCGGCGGCGTCGCAGATCAGGTCGATGCCGACATCCGTGCGCACGGCCAGCGTGTCGACGCCGTCGAGCTGCAGTGGCTGATTGGCGTGCTCGCCGCATGCGTTCAGCGCCTCAGCGCCGGATGTCGCGATGGCGGCGGGTCCGATCAGCGAGAGCAGTCCGCGCTCGACGGTGCGCTTGTGCAGCTCGACGTCGTAGCCGACCTTGTAACGGCGGATCATGTCGAACAGCGCCTGCAGCGAGGCGCGCTCGGTGTCGAGCAGCAGCTCGCCGTCGACGGCGAGAATGCGCAGGTCGCCGAGCATCTTGCCCTTGGGCGTGAGAAAGGCGGCGTAGCGCCCTTCGCCCGTGAGCAGCTCGGCGAGCTCGTTGGTCACCTGGCCGTTGAGGAACTCCGCGGCGCCGCTGCCGCTGAGCGCGAGCTTGCCGCGCTCGGAGCGGTCGAGCAGGCCACAGCCCTCGCGCAGCGCGCGCTGCTCGGCGCCGGCCAGATCTGTCTGCGTCGCGGCCATTCTCCGAGCATAGCCGCGCTAGGCTTGCCCCCGATGAGCCTCGCGGACACCTTCCAGCAGATCGTCGATCAGCTGCCCGACGACTGGACCGACCTGGAGCTGGACATGCGCTTGACCGACGAGTCACGCTACGTCGAAGCGGCGCTGTACCTGACGACGTGCAACGCACGCCCTTACTCGCATCACGACTGGCACTGGCGTCTGCTGATCGCCCATCGCTTCGGCCACGCGGCCTCGGCGCCGACCGTTCACGGCGCGCTGGCGCTGCTCGACGAAGCCGGCATCGAGGCCGAGATGGTCGTGCGCCAGACGCGCAGCGGGCGCGCCGAGGTGACGCACGGCTGGGGACGCCCGCAGTCTGCGCGCGAGGAGTTTCGCCGCCTGCGAGCGCAGTAGTCGTGGCGCGCGTGCTCGCGCTCGTGCCCGACCTGCTGTTCGGGTCGCGCGTACAAGGAGACCTGACCGCGGCCGGGCACGACGTGCAGCTGATCGGCGACGAGCCGCGACTGCGCGCGGCGCTCACCGAGCGTCACGCACCGGCCGATGCGCAGGCGCCGGCCGACGCCGACCTCGCAGCGGAGGTGCTCGTCGTCGACCTGACCGACGCGCGCTTCGACGGCACGGCGATCTTGCAAGCGCTTGCGGCCGACGAGTTGCTCGACGGCGTGCGCACGCTGGCCTTCTTCTCGCACGTCGACACGGAGGTCGGCGAGCGCGCACGGACGGCGGGCTTCGATCTCGTGGTGCCGCGCTCGCGCATGGCGCGCGAGGGCGCGCAGCTGGTCACACGCCTCGCAGACGGACATTGACGCCGCCGCACGGGCAGACGCCGGCGCGCCGGCGCGTCGTTCTCACCGCGGTACGGTGATCAGTCGGGAAACGACGACTGGTACTCGCTGAACGGGACCTGGCCGGTGGGACTCGCCGCGATTGCCTGCGCCACGTTGGCGGGGATCGGCGTCCACCGGGCGGGCATTTTCGCCGCCAGGCTGGGGTTCAGCGTGTAGATCAGCGCAAAGTTGACGATCCAAAGTGGAGGCGCCATCGACATGCCGACGATCGAGCTCACTGCGCCCTTCTGGTTGGGAGCCAGCTGAGCGACTTCCGACTGCTGCTGCGCTTTGTTGCCGTACACGACCTCGGAGGTGTAGGCCGACCGATACAGCATCTGAAGCGATGCCCGCGCGCGGTTGTGCCTGCACCACCTGGGCATGTACCCGCCCGGTTCGATGACTTCGTTGACCTGCCTGGTCGGTGCGTCCTTGTTCGCGGGGCTCTCCAGCATTCCGGCCGTGTTCACGAACAGCCCGTAGCTGCCGAGCACGCTCGGCGTCACCTTGCCGTCGACGTTGGCGTAGAGGGGATTGCCCGTCGTGTTCGTGAGAATGCGAACGCTCGCGTCCACCAGCTTCGCAGGAGCCAGTTCGCCGCCGACCCCCTTGCCGCTGACGAACAGCTTGTATTGCCTCGCCGTGAAGGAGTCCCGCTTGTCGAGTCCGAGCTTGCGCGCGATCCGGTCTGCGACCTTCGAGCCGAGCGGCCGATTGACCTGGCGAGCGTTGGTGGCCTGCGTGGGCGCGTAGCTTTCGTACTTGGGCGTTCCGGCATAAGGCTGCGCGAACCCGGAGGCGGGGGAGGCCGCTTGTGCGACTCCCTGAGACATCGCGAGCGATGCGACGGACAGCGCAGCCAGTGCAATCGCCGTCGCGAGGGCGCACCGTCGATTGACCGGTATGGGATCGGCTGCGGGTCCGGCGATGCCGTTCACGGCCCTTCACCTCCGGTCGTGGCCCCGTGGGACCGGGACCGGGCAACATATATGACTCGGAGTCGCGAGCGACGTCCGTGAGTCCTAGGCCGCGACGGGGTGAACCCCGCGCCGCACGAGCGGGTGCTCCGGCGAGGCGCCCGGTCCGGGAAGCGCGCGCGACTCGCGCGCGCTCAGCGGCTTGCCGCACTTCTCACACACGCGATGCTCATCGACTCTGCCGCCGCATCCGCGGTGTTCGAGCACCACCGCCGGCCCGCCGGCGGGAGCGGCGTGGCGGTCGCCCCACTGCATCAGCGCGACGACGGTCGGCCACAGGTCAAGACCCTTCTCGGTGAGCAGGTATTCGTAGCGCGGCGGGCGCTCGCTGTAGAGCTTGCGCTCGAGCACGCCCTTATCGACCAGCCGCTCCAAGCGCGTCTGCAGCACGTTGCGCGCGATTCCCAGGTTCCCCTGGATCTGGTCGAAGCGGCGCAGGCCGAGGAACACGTTGCGCACGATCAGCAGCGACCAACGCTCGCCGACGACCTCCAGCGCGCCCGCGATGCTGCATGTCTGAGAGCTGTAGTCGTTTCCGAGCACACGCCAAGCATAGCCGGCTCAGTTGCATCATGCAACTCTTCTGCTACGGTGCGTTTCATGATGCAACGCAAATGGCTGGTCTCGCTGATCGTCTGCACGGGCGTGTTCATGTCGAGCCTCGACCTGTTCATCGTCAACATCGCCTTTCCCTCGATCGCCAAGCATTTCGGCGGCGCGTCGCTCGGTTCACTGTCTTGGATCCTCAGCGCCTACGCGATCGTCTTCGCCGCGCTGCTCGTGCCGGCCGGGCGCTGGGCCGACGCGTTCGGACGCAAGCGCGCTTTCCTGCTCGGCCTGGGCGTGTTCGTGATCGCCAGCGCCGCGTGCGCGCTGGCGCCTTCGGTCGGCTTTCTGGTCGGCGCGCGCGTCGTGCAGGCAGCCGGCGGCGCATTGATGCTGCCGACCTCGCTGGGGCTGATGCTGCCGGAGTTCGGCCCGCACGAGCGCCACGTCGCGATCGGCGCGTGGGCGGCAACTGGCGGCATCGCCGCCGCCGCCGGTCCGCCGCTGGGCGGCCTGCTGGTGCAGGCCGACTGGCGACTGGTGTTTCTCGTGAACATCCCCGTCGGCCTGCTTGGGCTGGGCTTCGGCTGGCGCCTGCTTGCCGAGCGCCGCGAACAGAACGCCGCGCGGCCGGACGTGCTCGGCGCGCTGGCTCTGATCGTGGCGATCGGCGCGCTCGTCGTGGCGATCGTCAAGGGACAGGAATGGGGCTGGGGATCGGCGTCGATCCTCGCGCTGCTGGCGGTGACCGTCGTGCTGCTGCCGGCGATCTTGTGGCGCTCGGAACGCCACCGAGCGCCGATCGTCGAGCCGGCGATGCTGCGCGTGCGCAGCTTCGGCCTGGCCGTCGGCGCCTCGGTGCTGTTCTTCGGAGGCTTTGGCGCGATGCTGCTCGCCGGCGTGCTGTTTCTCACATCGGTGTGGCACGAGAGCGTGCTGACGGCCGGCCTGATGCTGTTCCCCGGACCGGCCATGGCGACCGCCTTCAGCATTCCCTCGGCGCGCCTGGGCGCGCGCTTCGGCTACCGCCTGCCGGGAGTCGTCGGTGCGCTGCTGTTCTGTGCCGGGCAGCTGTGGTACATCACGCAGACCGGCGACACGCCGGCCTACGCCACCGAGTACCTGCCCGGCATCGCAATCGGCGGCGCGGGCGTGGGCCTGATGATCCCCACGCTGACCGGCGCCGGCGCGTCTGAGCTGCCGCCCGAGCGCTTTGCCACCGGCGCCGCCGTGCTGACGATGGGCCGTCAGATCGGCGCCGCGCTCGGCGTCGCCGTGCTCGTCGCGGTGCTCGGCACGACCAGCTCGACCGCCGCCGACTTTCACTCGGCCTGGCTGATCTCGGTCGTCGGCGGGCTCTCGGCCGGGCTGCTGCTCGCGGCGATCGGACCGCCGCTCAGACGAGCCGACGCAGCAGGCGCGCGCGAGCAGCCTGCGATCTCCGAGGCGATCGCCGACCCGCTGGTCGTCGAGCCGCTGGTGCTGGAGGAGTCGCGGTGAGCGCCGTCGAGCAGGCGGCGGGGAGGGTCGTGGCGACCGATGCGCCAGCGCGCACGCGCACGTTTAGCTGGCACGACCCCGCCGCGACCGCCGCCGCGGGTCTGAAGCTGGCGGGTCTGGACTACATCCGCGCGATCTCCACGGGCACCTTGCCGCCGCCGCCGATCGCCGAGCTGCTGGGCTTTGAGATCATCGAAGCCGAGCACGGGCGCGCGGTGTTCGCGCTGCAGCCGGCGGAGTGGATGTACAACCCGATCGGCATGGTGCATGGCGGCATCGCGGCGACGATCCTCGACTCGTGCATGGGCTGCGCGGTGCACACGACGCTCGACGCGGGCGTCGGCTACACGACGACCGACCTGCAGGTGCGCTACATCCGCGCGATGTCCGACGTGACCGGACGTGTGCTGGCCGAGGGTCGTGTGGTGCACGCCGGCAGGCGCACGGCGACCGCCGAGGGACGCGTGTTCGCGGAGTCCGACGAGAAGCTGATCGCGCACGGCAGCACCGGCTGCGTGATCCTGCGCTGAGCGTCGAGCGCCGTGCCCGCCTCAGGCCGGCAGCTCGGCGGGCAGGCCGAAGCGAGCGAACGCGTCGGGCGTCAGGAACGCCGTCATCTCCTCGATCTCTGCGCCCCTCAGCGTCAGCACGGTTATTCCGTGCGGCAGCAGACGCCCGCTCGGCTCGTCCCAGAAGTACTGACCGAACGCCGGAGCTCCGTTTGCTTTCACCGGCAGCAGGCGCCGGGGGCGCTCGCCGGCCAGCACCCGCTCGCTCAGGAACGTCCTGATCGCGTCGCGGCCCCGGTACCACGTGGGGATCGGCGGCATCGTGATGCGCGCGTCGTCGCGTGAGCATCGCGACGACCGCGTCGACGTCGCTGCGCTCCCAGGCGTCGACGTAGCCGCCGACGAGCGCGCTCAGCCGCTCGTCGCCGAGCGCGCGCAGCGTCGCCTGCTGGCTGCGCTCCGGCAGCCGCTGCTCGACGGACTTGTGGGCGCGCTGCAGCGCGCTGTAGACCGACGCCGGCGAGCGTGTCGAGCGTCTCGGCGACCTCGCGCGCCGGAGAAGCCGAGCACGTCGCGCAGGATCAGCACCGCGCGCTGGCGCGCCGGCAGGTGCTGCAGCGCGGCGACGAACGCGAGCTCGACGCTCTCGCGCTGCTCGTAGCGCGCGTCGGGCGCCGCGGGGCCGTCCTCGCGCGTCGGGATACGGCTCGATCCACACCGACTCGCTGAGCGGCGCGGCCAGCTCGTGCGTGCGGGTCGCCGGGCGGGCCGTAGTCGATCGGCAGCACGCGCTCGGGCCGTCGCTCGATCGCCCTCAGGCAGGCGTTGGTGGCGATCGATACAGCCAGGAGCGCAGCGAGCTGCGGCCCTCGAAGCGCGCGAGGCCGCGCCACGCGCGCAGCAGCGCCTCCTGCAGCGCGTCCTCGGCGTCGTGGACCGAGCCGAGCATCCGGTAGCAGTGGGCGTGCAGCTCGGCGCGGTATGGCGCGAGCAGTTGCGCGAACGCGTCCTCGTCGCCGCCGCGCGCCGACTCCAGCAGTGCCGGCTCGTTCACAGCGTGTGCCCCTTCGGCTGCCAGAAGGCGATCTCGCCCCCGGCCGGCGTGGACACGACGGTGCGCCAGCCGGCCGGCCCCTCGCGCGGCTCCAGCAGGACCGACGCGCCGAGCTCGCGCGCTCGCGCGGTCGCCGCGTCGATCTCGCCGACCTCGCACGTAGGGCAGCCACATGCTGCGCGGGGCGCCGCACTCGACGATGCCGCCGCCGACGCAGCTCGCCCAGGCCGAGCGCGGGGTACGGACCCGCCTTCGTCTGCACCTGCTCGGCCTGCCAGCCGCATAGCTGCGCGTAGGTGCGCGCGCGCCTGCGGCAGGTCGTCCGTGTGCAGCTCCAGATGCACGACCGGGTTCATCGCCAGAAGCGATACGAGCCGACCTCGCGCAGCTCGGCTGGTGACCGGGGGCTCGGCGCAGCGCTCGCGCACGTCGTTCTGGAACTCCGCGAAGGCCTTCACGTCGCCCAGCGGGTTGGATCCGTCGGCCTCGCTGGAGGCGATGTGCACGAAGCTCACGCCGTCTGGCAGGCAGAACGTCGCGTAGTGAAAACCGGCGGGCGCGCTGCGCGCGAGCTCCTCGTACACGGCGCGGACGAGCCGCTCGTTCTCCTCCGCCCGCTCCGGCTTGACCTTGTAGCGAACCATGATCTTGCTCATTGTGTGGCCTCCTGTGTCTGTAGCTGTCGTGTGAGGGCTGATGTGCGCCGGCTGGGCAGGGCCAGGGCGGCGAGCGCGCCGGCGAGGGCGAGGCCCGCGCAGACGCCGATCGCCGGCCCGAAGCCGTCGGTGAACGGCCTGTGCGAGGCGTAGCCGCCGGCGCCGGCGAAGACCGCCACGACGACGGCGATCCCGAACACGCCGCCGAGCTCGCGCATCATGCTGTTGACGCCCGCCGCCTTGCCGAGCGCCTCGGCGGCCACCGAGCCGACGACCGAGTTCTGCGCCGACGGGATCGCCATCGAGACGCCCACGCCGGCGACGATGAACGGAGCGAGCATGCGCGAGTAGGCGAGCTCGGGTTCGGCGATCAGCGCCAGCCACGCCATGCCGACGCCTGCAGCGTCAGGCCGCCGACCATCAGCGGCCGCTCGCCGATGCGGTCGGCGAGCGCGCCGGCGATCGGCGCGACGGTCATGAACGTCGCCGTCCACGGCAGCAGCCGCAGCCCGGCGCCGAGCGGCCCGTAGCCGAGCGCCGTCTGCAGCAGCTGCGCGTAGAAGAACACGGTCGCCGAACAGCGAAGCGAAGGTGAAGAAGATCGCCGCGTTGCCCGCCGAGAACGCGCGCGAGCGGAAGAAGCCCATCGGCAGCATCGGCTCGCGGGCGCGCAGCTCCCAGCGAACGAACGCGACGACGAGCAGCACGCCGGCGCTCAGCGAGCCCAGCACCTCGAGGCTCGCCCCAGCCGGCCTGGTTGCCGCGCACCAGCCCCCACACGATGCCGAGCGCGCCGCCGCGTCACGAGCGCGAGCCCGCGGATGTCGAGCGCCGTCTGCGGCCCGTGGCTCTCGCGCATGCGCGTCAGCACGAGCGGGATCGCGAGCAGGCCGATCGGCACGTTGACCCAGAAGATCCACTCCCAGCTGATTCCCTGCACGATCGCGCCGCCGACGAGCGGACCGCTGGCCACGGCCAGGCCGGTGATCGCGCTGAAGATGCCGATCGCCGCGCCGCGCTTCTCGGCGGGGAACGCGTCGCTGAGCAGCGCCAGGCCGAGCGGCATGATCAGCGCCGCGCCGGCTCCCTGCACGGTGCGCGCGGCGATCAGCCAGCCGACGTCGGGCGCCAGCGCACAGGCGGCCGAGGCCGCGGCGAACAGGCCGAGCCCGGCGGCGTACAGGCTGCGGCGCCCGAAGCGGTCGCCGAGCGCCGCCGCCGGTGATCAGCAGCACGGCGAAGCTGAGGTTGTAGGCGTTGACGGTCCACTCCAGCTGCTCCACCGATGCGTGCAGGTCGAACGCGGATCGTGCTCAGCGCCGTCGACACGACAAGCGTGTCGAGGGCAGCCATCAGCGATCCGATACCTGTCAATGCGAGAACCCAGCCCGTCGCGCGCCTGCTCATTTTTCACCAGCCCTTTTGCTCGTTTTCAGTAACGATCCGGGGGCGGGCCGAAATCCATCGGCCGATTTGGCGAGATCGCGCTCAGCTGGCCTCGGGCGCAGGCGCGCGCCCGATCTGCGCGAGTTCGTCCTCGCTCGGTGCAAGCGGCACGATCGCGCCGTTGGGCACCCTCTGGCCTCGCGGCAGCCAGCGCCCGATGCGCACCGACAGCGCGGCACGGATGACCATGCCGTGGCAGACGACCAGCGCCGGCAGCGCGCCGTCTTCGACGTCGTCGAGCCCGGCGCCGACGCGCTGCTCCTGGGCGACGAACGACTCGCCGCCGGGAAACGCGAAGTCGGGCTCGGCGTTGGCAAAGGACGCGAACTGCTCGGGCGCTTCGGCGATCACGTCCTCAAACGAGCGGTTGGTCCAGTCACCGGCGTCGGTCTCCATGAAGCGAGCGTCCTCGCGCGGCTGCAGGCCGATGCGTGCGGCGACGATGTCGGCAGTTTCGCGCGCGCGCAGCAGCGGGCTGCACCACAGGGCGGCGAAGCCGAAGCCGACGGCGCGCTCTGCCAGCTCGGCCGCCTGCGCACGGCCGGTATCGTCCAGCGGCACTTGCTGCTGGCCCTGGAAGCGACCCTCCTTGTTGTAGGCCGTCTGCCCGTGGCGGGCGAGATAGACGCTGGCGGCGCGCTCGGTCAGGATCGGTCGAAGCGGTCGAGGTTCATCACCTTGTCCCACGCGGCGACGAAGTCGCGCGCGAACTTCTCGCCGGCGTCGTCTGCTGCGTAGACCTCTGCCAGGGCGCGCAGCTCGGAGTTCGAGCCGAACACCAGGTCGACCGAGGTCGCGCTCCACCTGGCCTCGCCGGTCTTGCGGTCGCGGCCTTCATAGAGGTTCTTCGTCGAACCGTTCGCGCCCGAGCCCGATGCAGTCCACTCGGTGCCCATGTCGAGCAGGTTGACGAAGAAGTCGTTGCTCAGCGTCTGCGGCCGGTCGGTGAGCACGCCGTGCCGAGCGCCGCCGAAGTTCGCGTCCAGAGCGCGCATGCCGCCGACCAGCACGGTCGTCTCGGGAGCGGTCAGCCGGAGCATGAAGGCGCGCTCCAGCAGCCCGTGCTCCAGCGGCATCGGCTCCCCCGGCCTGGAGTAGTTGCGAAAGCCGTCGACGGTCGGCTCGAGCACGGCGAAGGACTCGGCGTCGGTCTGCTCCTGCGCGGCGTCGGTGCGCCCCGCGGCGAACGGCACCGCGACGTCGTGACCGGCGTCCTTGGCCGCCCGCTCGACGGCAGCGCATCCACCGAGCACGATCACGTCGGCCAGCGAGACCATCTTTCCCGCCGGCGCAGCGCTGTTGAAGTCCTGCTGGATCTGCTCGAGCGTCCGCAGCGCGCTCGCCAGCTCGGCGGGTTCGTTGACCTCCCAGTCCTTCTGAGGGGCGAGGCGAATCCGTGCGCCGTTGGCGCCGCCGCGCTTGTCGGTGCCGCGAAACGACGCCGCGGCCGCCCAGGCGGTCGAGACCAGCCGCGAGATCGACAGGCCCGACGCGAGAAGCTGCTGCTTGAGCGCGGCGACGTCGGACTCGTCGATCAAGTCGTGCTCGATCGGCGGCACCGGGTCCTGCCACAGCTGAGGCTCGGGAATCGACGGGCCGAGATAGCGCGACAGCGGCCCCATGTCGCGGTGCAGCAGCTTGTACCAGGCCTTGGCGAACGCGTCCGCGAGCTGGTCGGGGTTCTCGTAGAAGCGTCTGGCGATCGGCTCATAGATCGGGTCGACCTTCAAAGCCAGGTCCGTCGTCAGCATCATCGGCGCGTGGCGCTTGGACGGCTCGTGCGCGTCGGGCACCGTGTCCTGGGCCTCGGCGTTCTTGGGCGTCCACTGCTTGGCCCCGGCGGGGCTCTCGGTCAGCTCCCAGTCGTACTCGAACAGGTTCTCCAGAAAGCCGTTGTCCCACTTCGCCGGCTCCTTCGTCCAGGCGCCCTCCAGGCCGCTGGTCAGCGTCTGCGCGCCGTTGCCGGCGCCCACGCTGTTCTTCCAGCCGAGCCCCTGCTGCTCGATCGGCGCGGCCTCGGGCTCCGGGCCGATCAGGCTCGGATCGACCGCGCCGTGGGTCTTGCCGAAGGTGTGGCCACCGACGATCAGCGCGAGCGTCTCCTCGTCGTTCATCGCCATGCGCGCGAACGTCTCGCGGATGTCCTTGGCCGCCGCCAGCGGGTCGGGGTCGCCGTTCGGGCCCTCCGGGTTGACGTAGATCAGTCCCATCTGCACGGCTCCGAGCGGTTTGGCGAGCTCGCGCTCGCCGCTGTAGCGCTCGTCGCCCAGCCAGGTGTCCTCCGAACCCCAGAAGATCTCTTCGGGCTCCCAGATGTCCGCCCGGCCGAAGCCGAAGCCGAACGTGCGAAAGCCCATCGTTTCCATCGCCACGTTGCCCGTGTACACGAGCAGGTCGGCCCAGGAGATCTTGCGGCCGTACTTCTGCTTGATCGGCCACAGCAGCCGCCGCGCCTTGTCCAGGCTCGCGTTGTCCGGCCAGCTGTTCAACGGCGCAAAGCGCTGGGCGCCGGTGCCGCCGCCGCCCCGCCCGTCGCTGATCCGATAGGTCCCGGCGGCGTGCCAGCTCATGCGGATGAACAGCGGCCCGTAGTGGCCGTAGTCCGCGGGCCACCAGTCCTGCGAGGAGGTCATCAGCTCGATCAGGTCTCCGCGCAGAGCCTCGAGATCGAGCGTCGCGAACTCCGCGGCGTAGTCGAAGTCCTCGCCCATCGGGTCCGAGAGCGGCGAGTGGCGGCGCAGCACGCTGAGGTCGAGCTGGTTGGGCCACCAGTCGTGGTTCGTCCTCGGGTGGGGCACCTCCGAGGTCGGGCTCGGGATCGCCGGGTTCTCGCTCTCGCTGACGCTCTCAGTCATGTCGTTCCTGTGCCTTTCTGCTCTCTACGGTGGGCGAGCACGAGGGTACTCATGCAAGCACGATCCGGCTCAGCCGTGGAACACGGCCTCGACGTTGTGCCCGTCGGGGTCGAGCACGAACGCGCCGTAGTAGCCCTCGCCGTAATGGGGGCGTGGGCCCGGAGGACCGTGTTCGACGCC
The DNA here is from genome assembly GCA_963793935.1 of uncultured Solirubrobacteraceae bacterium. GTDB lineage: Bacteria > Actinomycetota > Thermoleophilia > Solirubrobacterales > Solirubrobacteraceae > Palsa-744. Next base: position 201,832 of record CAWCBZ010000005.1, on the reverse strand, counting down.
ACCGGCGGCCAGCGCGGCGGCGTGGAAGGCATGCACCTGCTCGATGCTGTCGGCGGCGAAGGCGACGTGCACAGGGGCGCCGACGGCGTAGTCGGTGGAGATCGCGAAGTCCATCTTCTCGGCGCTGCCGAACTCGATCTCACTGGGCAGCACGTCGCTGGTGCTGGTTTCGTCGAAGCCGAGCGGCGCCAGCGCCTGCAGGTAGAAGTCCCTACTGCGTCGCAGGTCGCTGACGCCGATCGTCAGGTGGTCGATCATCACGCGCCGGCTGGGCATCGGCGGACTGTAACGTCAGGCCCGCCTCAGCATGTCGGCGCGCGGCGCGAGCGTCAGACTTTGCTCGCGTTCAGCTTCGCCGCCGCAGACACGCATTTGCTGAACGGAGTGCCCGGCTGACCGGCGACGTGCTTTTTGCTCTCCGCCGCACAAGCGTGAGCCGGGTTGCTTGTGTCGTTCGATGTGAGTTTGGCCATCGCGGTCACGCATTTGCTGAACGGCGTGCCCGGCTGACCGGCGACGTGCTGCTTGCTCTCTTTGTTGCAGTACACGCCGTAGGCCTTCGCCTTCGCCGGCAGCGGCGCCAGGGGGCCGGGCGTCGCCCCGCTCGAATTGCCGTGCTCACCGTGGTTCGCGGAGCCGTGCTCGGGCACGCCGGAGGGACGGTGCAGGTCCGCCTGGCTGTTGGCCAGCGCCGGCGTGGCGCTGAGCGCGGCGACCGCGATTACCGTGGCGAATGTTCTGATTCCCTTCATGTTTGCCTCCTTCGAGGGCTCCCACCGGGGATCCCTGTCGCTCGCGAGTCACCCCGCGGAATTGGGCTCGTCGATGGTGTTACGCGCCGGCGGCGCAAAGGTCAGTCGCTATCGCCGCGGCGATTCGATCGCATGAGATCGTCCAGGCGACGTGGCGCTCTGCGTCTGAGGCGCAGGCACGGTTGGGGTGGCGTCCGGAGTCGTCGGCGACCCACCGGCAGCGTGGCTCTGGCCGGAAGCGCCGGGTGTGGCGCCGTTGACGTGCCGGCTCGCATGCTCGCCCGAGCGCCGGCCGTGTATGTCACTCCCATTCGTCGCGGACGCGGGCTTGCGCGCGACGCGTCTGGCGTGCGAATGCGCCGAGCCCCGCTGCGGCAAGGCATTGCTCGAGGCACCCCGCTCGTGCGCCGGGGCACGGCCGTGGCTGGGCGTCGCGACGGTGCGACCGCCGTGCGAGGCTGCGCCTGCGGGCCGCTTGGCGGTCGCGCCACCGCGAGCGCCGCGCGAGCTGCCGCCGCCGCCAGCGGTGCGGTGGGTCGTCGCCGCATCGCGTGGAGGCGTCGCATGGTGACCTGCGCCGTGCGCCGCTCGCTTCGCGCGCGAACTGTCGTGGGTTATGCGTGGCACAACGGTCGATGCGCCCACCGCGACTGCCGCGACGACGGCCGCGCCGACCAGCGTCTTGGCGGTCAGCGCGCCGCCGATGGTCTTGCCGGCGGCCGTCGAGGCGATGGCGCCCAGGCCGCCGGCGGGACCCTGCGCCGCGACGGCGCCCAGGCCGCCGGCGGGACCCTGCGCCGATGCGGCGCCCAGGCCCAAAGCTCCGCCGTGGGCGGTTCCGGCGGGCGTCAGGTGCGCCAGCAGCTCGACCGCAGCCACGGGCGCGATCGGCGGCGCGAGCATCTGCAGCTCCGCTTTGCGCGCCGGAATCGCGGCGGCGAACGCTGCGCATCCATCGCAGCTTCGCAAGTGGGCGCGCAGGCGTCGGCCGCGTAGCATGCGACGATCGCCTGCGGAGATCGCGCGACGCGCCTGCTCACACTCCATCGCGCGGCCCTCTGCGTACTCGGCCAACGCCTGGCGCGCCTCGAAGACCGCCTGCTTGGCTGCGCCCGGAGTGGTCTGCAGCGCGATCGCGATCTCCTCGTGCGACAGCCCGCTGAGCTCCCGCATGACGAGCGCGCCACGCCCCCGCTCGGGAAGCAGCTGAAGGTCGCGCACGAGCTGCCCCAGTCGCGCTCGCGTCTGCACGAGCTCCTCGGTCGAGTCCGCTATGGGCGCGTGCGAGTCGAGCAGCTCCACCGTAGGCGGGCGGCGGCGAAGCAACGTGATCGCCTCGTTGTGCGCGATGCGAAACAGCCACGGGCGCAGCGGAGCGTCTCGCTGGCCACGCTGCAATGCCGCGAGCGCCTTGGCGAGCGTCGACTGCAGAGCGTCCTGCGCGTCGGCGTCGTTGCGCACGATCGAACGGCAGTAGCGGTACAGCTGCTGGTGGTACTTCTCGTACAGCGCCGCGAACGCACGGCTGCTGCCCTCGCCGGCCAGCCGAGCGAGGCGCTCGTCGCCACCGCGAGGCAGCGACAGTCTTCGTGTGGAGGCCGGTGGCGGTCGGCTCAGCTGACTTTCCATCTCCCATTCCCTATCGGTAACGCCTGGGCGGGGCGATAGTCAGCGCTTATCTGCTCGCGCATATGGCACCGTGATGATCGCAGCGGAGCGCGCATGGCGTCATAGACTCAAGACATGCGGCGCCGGGTCACGTTCTCACGCAACCTGACCCTGTCGCTGTCGCGCACCTGCCGCTGTTTCTGCAAGTACTGCTCGTTCGCGACGCACCAAGCGCACCTGCACTCGCCCGAGGAGGTCATCGAGATCCTCGACGGCGCGGCCAAGCGCCAGGTCAAGGAGCTGCTCGTGCTGACCGGCGAGAAGCCGGAGGTCAACGCGGGCGTCGCCGCGCGCCTGGCCGAGCATGGCCACGAGGACTTCACGGCCTACGTCATGTGGACGTGCGAGCGCGCGCTCGAGCGCGGCCTGCTGCCGCACACCAACCTCGGCGTGCTGTCCCACGAGGATCTGGCGCGTCTACGCGAGGTGACGGCGTCGCAGGGGCTGATGCTCGAGTCGATCTCCGAGCGGCTGATGCAGACCGTGCATGCAGGCTCGCCGACCAAGCATCCGGCGCGGCGCCTGGAGACGATTCGCGCGGCCGGCGAGCTGAAGATCCCCTTCACCAGCGGCATCCTCGTCGGCATCGGCGAGACCGAGGATGAGCGTGTTGCCTCGCTGGAGGCGCTTGCGGCGGCGCACGCCGAGCACGGCCACCTCCAGGAGGTGATCCTGCAGAACTTCGTGCCGCACCAGCGTTACTACGGCCAGGAGCCGGCCGAGATCGCCGACGCCGCCGCGCGCGCCTACTGGCAGACGGGCGTCAGCGAGGACGGCTCGGCGCCGGAGTTCTCGACGCCGAGCCTGCCGCTGCCGCAGTGGGCCTGCCCGGTGAGCATCGAGGACATGAAGCGTCTGATCGGCGAGACGCGTCGGCTGATGCCCGACGTGGGCATCCAGATCCCACCGAACCTGGCCGACTGGTGGGGCGAGCTGGTGGCGGCCGGCGCGACCGACCTGGGCGGGCTGAGCGCCAACGGCGATCACATCTCGCCCGAGCACCCGTTTCCCTCACCGCATCAGGTGCGCAAGCAGCTGCAGCGCGACGGCTACGCGCTGACCGAGCGCCTGTGCGTGTATCCGCAGTACATCGACCCCGAGTGGGTCGCGCCCGGCGTGCTCGACACGATTAAGGCCAAGTACTGGAGCTTCATCCCGCGCCGTGGCTCCGGCCGCACCGAGCCGCCGGCGCCGATCCGCCGCGATCTCGTCGGACCCGCGATCGAGCGCGCGCGCGACGGGCTCGCGCTGAGCCCCGACGAGCTCACGGCGATGTTCGCCGAGACACGCCCGGAGGCGATCGAGGAGATGCGCGAGGCGGCCGACGAGCTGCGTGCGGAGCTCGCGGGGGAGACGGTCACCTTCGTCGTGAACCGCAACATCAACGTGTCCAACGTCTGCACCGTCGGCTGTGCTTTCTGCGGCTTTGGCCAGGGCAAGCGCTCGCCCGACGCCTACGAGCACGACCGCGAGGAGTTCGCGCGTCGCGTCAACGAAGCGGTCGAGTACGGCGCGACGGAGCTCTGCATCCAATCGGGCATCCATCCCGACTGGACGCTCGAGGACTACCTCGGCTGGCTGCGCTTTGCCAAGCAGATCGCGCCGCAGCTGCACCTGCACGCCTACAGCCCGATGGAGATCGCGCACATGTGCGACATCTCCGGCCTGCCACCGGGCGAGGTGTTCGCGCAGCTGCGCGACGCCGGCCTGGGATCGACGCCGGGCACCGCCGCGGAGGTGCTGCACGACGGCGTGCGCGAGCGCATCTCGCCGAACAAGCTGCCGGTCGCGCGCTGGGTGCAGATCATCGAGGCATCCCATCGCGCCGGCCTGCGCTCGACCTCGACGGTCATGTTCGGCCACATCGAGGAGCCGTGGGAGCTTGCCGAGCACATGCGCGTGGTGCGCGAGCTGCAGCAGCGCACCGGCGGCATCACCGAGTTCGTGCCGCTGTCGTTCATTCCCTTCCAGACGCTGCTCGGTCGCACGCACGGCGTCGAGGAGATCTCGCGCGAGGAGAACCTCAAGCACACCGCCGTGTTCCGCTTGGCGCTCGGCCGCACGATTCCGAGCCTGCAGGCCTCGTGGGTGAAGATGGGCCTGGACGCCGCCACCGAGGCGCTTCGCTGGGGCGTCAACGACCTCGGCGGCACGCTCATGGAGGAGTCGATCAGCCGCCTGGCCGGCAGCTACCACGGCACCAAGCTCGACCCCGACGAGCTGGTCGCCGCGGCCCACCGCGCCGGGCGCCCCGCCGCCGAGCGCACGACGCTGTACGAGATCAGGCGCCGCTACGAGCCGGCCGTCGCGGCCTGAGCGCCGCGCGCCGCGCCAGTTCCAGCGCGGCGCCGGCGACCGCCGCCGGGTGCGTATACGGCGCCATGTGGCCGCCCGAGACGATCGCCAGGCGAGCGTTCGGCAGTGTCGCCGCGAGCCGGCGACCGTGCACGGGCTTGACCAGCTGATCGTCGGCGCCCTGGATCACGACCGCCGGCACGGCGAGCGTGGCCAGGTGCTTGTCGATGCCGTCGATCACGCCGTTGGCCGCCAGCTGCTCGCCGGCGAAGGCTTCGAGGTTGCCGCGCGTCGAGTTGATCTCCAGCAGGCGCCGTTCGTGCGCGTGCACGATCGCATGCGGGTGAAAGGCTTCGTCGTCTCCCTGCTTGACCGACACGGTCGTCAGCAGCTGCGCGAACGTGGCGTTGGCGATCTGATGGATCACGGGCAGTTGCAGCGCTTTGACGAGGTGCGCCTGAAACTCGTCATAGCCGCCCAGGTGCTGCCCTGCCGCCGCCGCGTCGACGAGCACCAGGCCGCCGACCTCCGCCGGATGGCGCTCGGCAAAGGCCAGCGCCAGCGTGCCGCCATAGGAGTGCCCGACGAGGATCGGTCGGCTGACGTGCAGCGCGCGCAGCAGCGCGTCGAGCATCGCGATCTGGCGATCGAACTTCACGTAGCCGCCGCTGGAGTAGCCGAAGCCCGGCCGGTCGAAGGCGATCGTGCGATGGCCCGCCAAAAGCGGCGTGACCGCATTGAAGTCTTCGGCCGTGCCGGGCAGGCCGTGGATGAGCACGATCGGCGTGCCGCTGCCCGGGCGTTCGAGGTAGTGGATGCGCAGTCCGTTCACGCTCACGAACGAGCCCGTCGGCTTGGGCTCCGACGGCAGGCGCCCGACCGTCCAGTTGAGCACCACGACGGCCACGATGACAGCCGCCAGCGCGTACACCGCGTAGCGCAGGATCCTGCGCATCTAGACCGCTTCCCCCATGAGCGAGGGACAGCCTAACCGCACGTCGGGGTCCGCAGCCGGCGGCGCACGGCGCGAGCGAGCGACGTCAGGCGCGCGCGAACTGCCCGTGAAAGCCGAACGGAATGTGATGCGGCACGCGAGCGCGGGCCAGCTCGGTCAGATCGGCGGCGTCGAGCACCAGCAGCAATGACGTCTCGGCGGTCGCGTCGAGCACGACCGACAGCAGCACGCCGTCGTCCTCCTGCTCGGCCTGCGGCCGCGCGACGAACACCGGCTCGCCGGGATAGCAGCCGGGCTCGTCCCAGGAAAGCGTCGCGCCGTCTGTGGTGTCGATCTTGACGATGCGCTGCAGCCACCCGTCCGCGCCGTTGGCGTTGCCCCACACGTAGCGGTACGGCCGCTCGTTGCAGCGCCCGTAGTTGATGCGCGGAAGCTCGATCTCGCCGTCGGCGAGGCGCTCGCGCGTGACCGAGCGATCGGCCACGCCGAGGCGAAAGCGCGTCAGCTGCGGCGCGGCGACCGGCTTGCCCTCGCGCAAGCGCTCCAGGTACAGGTCCTCGATCACGCCGGCGTCCTCGAAGACGCACAGGTCGACGACCACCTCGCCGCCCTCCTCGTAAGCGTTGACGTGGTGGAAGGCGAAGCAGGCGTCGGTCTCAAACCCGCCGGTCGCCTCGCCGGTGACACGGTCGACGAGCGTGAAGCGCGTGCCCAGCTCGGGCTTCCACTTGTAGTTCTCGATGTACGGGCGGCCGGACAGCGCGAGCGCCAGCGGGTTGACGACCAGTGGGAACTCGGCGAGCACCAGCCAGCGCTCGGTCAGCCCGAAGGAGTGCATGTAGGCCGGTTCCCTGACCGGCTGCGAGGACAGCGCACGCGGCTTGCTCGCGTCGGGGTCCACGGCGAAGAAGCGGTAGCTGCTGACACGGCCGAGCTTGGCCGCGTAGTTGATCATGCCGCCGCTCGCTCGATCCATGTGCGGGTGTGCCGTCGTCAGCTGGCCCGGCGCCTCATAGGGCGCAACGCCTGCCGTCTTCAGCGTGTGCGGGTCGAACTGCACGGGCATCGGCGTCTCGGTCATCGAGATGAAGCGCTCGCCCAGCCGCGCGACGTTGATGTTGGCGTTGTCCGGCAGCGTCTTGCCGGGGCTGAACAGCGTCTGCACGCGCTTGAACAGCGAACGGCAGGGATCGGTGGCGAACTCGCCGTAGACCATGCGTCCCTGCTCGGAGGCGGCGCGGTAGGAGCGGCTCTGCAGGTAGCGGTTGCCGTAGGACACGCGCCCGTCCTGCACGGTGAAGCGGTGCAGCATCGCCAGTCCATCGAACCAGTGACGCATGCGCTCCTCGCCGACCTCGAATTTGGCCGGCCCGGTGCGCAGCAGCGAGCCACTCAGCCAGCTCGGCAACTCGCCGCTCAGCGCCAGCTCGTCGACAGTCGTCTCCTGCTCGAGCGTCGTGAAGCCGAGCGTCGGCTTGGTGGCGGCGGGCGCTGCGGTCGGGCTGGCCATGATCATGCCTCCTGAATGGTTCGACTCGGACCATGCGAACCGTACGCTAGTCTGGCGGGCATGTCAAGCGCCGTCGCGACACCACGCCTGACCGAGACCTCCTACATCGTGCTCGGGCTGCTCGAGCAGGGCGAACCGGCCACGCCGTATGACCTCAAGCAGTTCGCGCAGCTGAGCACGAACAACTTCTGGTCGGTGCCGCACACGCAGCTGTACACCGAGTGCGCGCGCCTGGCCGCTGAGGGCCTGCTCGACGAGCGCCAGGAGCAGACCGGCCGGCGCCGGCGCGTGTATCGCCTGACCAAGCGCGGGCGCGAGCTGCTTGCGACTTGGCGCGATGCGCCGGCGACAGAGCTCTACGAACTGCGCGACGCGGCCACGCTGAAGTTGTTCTTCGGCGGCGACCCGGCGACGCTGGCGGCGACGCAGCTGCAGGCCCACAAGGCGCGGCTGGCCGAGTACGAGCAGCTGCGCAAGGGCATCGACGCGCTGCCCGAGGGCCAGCGCTTGGCGCTGGAGTGCGGCATCGGCCACGAGCGCGAGTTCGTCCGCTTCTGGACGCGTGTGGCCCAGCAGCGCGCCTGACTCAGCGAAACAGATCCTCGTCCAACGGGCGCAGCAGCGCCGCGGCGCCCGGGCCGTCGTCGTCGGTGACGTAGCGCTGCAGGCCTTCGATCACCACGACCGGCTCGCGCGAGTCCTTCGCGCGCGCGAGCTCGGCGACCGCGCCGGCGGCGTCGGCGACGGCCAGCCAGGTGGCGCGCAGCGCCATGCCGCGCGCGTCTGAGCGCCCGCGCCAGTCGTCCAGCGGCTGCATGCCGGCGAGGCCGATCGCCACGTCGACCTGCCCGTGGCGCCAGGCGCGGCCGAAGCTGTCGGTGATCAGCACCGCCGGCCGCGCGCCGGTGAGCTCGTGCAGGCGTGAGCGGATGCGCCGCGCCGAGCCGTCGGGATCGGCCGGCAGCAGGATCAGCGTGTCGTCGGCGGCGGCGTTCGAGGCGTCGACTCCCGCGTTGGCGCACACGAGACCCTGGCGCGTACGGCAGATCAGCACGCCGCGCTCGGCGCGCAGCAGCTCGTCTGACTGGTCCAGCACCACCTGGATCGCACGCGCGTCGCGCGGCTGCCCGGCAGCGGCGGCCTGCGCGGCGAGCTCGTGCGCTCGCTCGCCAGGCTGCACGTCGGCGAGCGCGACGATGGCGCGCTCGCACTTCGACACGGCCTTGTGCGCGATCGTCACGACCTGTCCGTCGCGCAGCGGCCGATCGGCGGCGTCGACGATCAGGCGCGCGAGATCGTCGCCGCCGCTCAGCTCGGGCAGGCCGGTCAGGGCGTGCGCGTGTACGTCGGCCACGGCGGCGGCTGTGCTCAGTCGCCGCTGAGTGTGGAAAGGATCTTCGCGCGCTCGGGTCGGCCCAGCACCGCGCGCGTGCGCGCCGCGCGCGCGTCGCTTTCGCCGAGCCGCTCGCGCAGCGCGGCGAGGTCTGCGCCGGTGTCCACGTCCAGCAGCAGCGACGGCGTGTGATCGACGCGGCAGCTCGCGCCGGCGGCGAGCGCCAGCGCGCGGTGGCGCTCGCAGCTGTCGGGGCCGAAGCTCGGCTCGATCGCGTCGGGCGGGCACAGCAGCAGCCCGTTGGTTCCGGCGCCGTGGCGGTCGGGCACGATCACGACTCGTGCGGCGCTCGCGCTCTCGCCTGCGCCGGCATCGCTTGCCAGCAGCGCGTCGAGCTCGCGCGGGTCGAGCGCCGGGCAGTCGCCGGGGATGCACAGCACCCGCTCGAAGCCGTCGGCCAGCGCGCGCCGCACGCCCAGCATGACGGCGGCGGATTGGCCGCGCTCGGCGTCGTCGGCGACTACCAAGGCGCCGTGCTCGTGCGCGGCCTGCGCCACGGTCTGCTCGCGACTGACCACGTATGTCAACTCGATCGCGCTCGATCGCGACAGCGCCTCCAGCACGTCGGCGACCATCGCGCGCGCCAGCCGATCGCGCAGCGTCTCGGCAACGCTCTCGCCGAGGCGCGACTTGGCGCGGTCAAAGCGCTTTACCGGAAGGATCGCCGCGGTGCGCATGCTGGCGCAGACGATAGTGAGCGCCGGCCGGCGCTCACCAGCCGAGCAGCATCAGGCCGACGGTCACGCCGGGCCCGATCGTGACCATCAAGCCGCGCTGGCCGGGCTGCGGCTGCTCGTGCTCGAGCACTTCGTCGAGCACGTAGAAGATCGACGGCGTGCCGACGTTGCCGTGCTCGGCCAGCGATCGCCAGCTGGTCGCCACCTCCTCGTCGGAGAGCTCCAGCGACTCCTGCACGTTCTCGATGATCCGCCTGCCGCCGGGGTGCACGATCCAGTGGTCGATGTCCGAGCCGTGCAGGCGGTTGTGGCGCAGAAAGCCGTCGACCACGTCGCGCAGCCCCGCGCCGGCGAGGTCGGGCAACTCGCGCGCGAGGTGCAGATAGCCGTCGGTCTGGGCGAACTGCAGGCTCACCGCGCCCAGCGACTCGCTGATCTGGTGGACCTGCGAGGCGAGAATCGTCGGGCCCTGCGCGCGCGTGTCGGCCGACAGCAGCGCCGCTCCACAGCCATCGCCGAACAGCGCTGAGGCCACGACCTTCGCCTTGGAGTCGCCCGGCGCGGCCGGCGACAGCAGGCCGCTCATGCTCTCGGCGGCGACGACCAGCGTGTGCTTGTGCGGCTCCTCGCGCAGCGTCTGCGCGCCGAGGCGCATCAGCGGCACGGCGCTCGCGCAGCCAACGCCGGTGATGTGGTACTTGTCGGTCGTCGGGTCCATCTCGAAGTGGTCGACGAGTCGATGCGCGAGCGTCGGACAGCCCAGCGAGTAGAGGCTCGAGCTGATCACCGTGCCGATCTCCTGCGGGTCGACTCCCAGGCGCTCGACGGCCGTGATCGCGTGAGCGAACAGCTCGCTCTCGATCTGCTCGGTGCGCCCGCGCAGCGTCCTGTCCATGAACTCCTGGCTGAGCACCAGCCGGCGCCGCTTGACGCCGCTGCGCTCGAAGATGCGCTCGGCGAACGCGTCGCCGGCCAGCCCGAGGCTGCTCAGCGCCTGCTGTTGCGTGAACACGTTCGGCGAGTCCGCCACGGCCACGCCGCTGATCCGCGGACCGAGCTCGCGCGAGCGGTTGCGCCGCGCTGAGATCGGGCTGGCAATCGTTGAAAGGCCGCCGGTGCGGCGAACGCTGGCTGGCAAGACAGGGCTCCTCTGGGTGCAGGCGTGCGACGAACGTGCGAACTTGACGATAGGAGCAAAAACACCCGCTCAGCGGGCGTGATGCACCGTTTCTTAGGAAGTTCTTCGTGCGCGATCCGCGCGTACCTGCTGCGATACGGTGCGTCATCGCCGGGCCCGAGGGGCCGCTCACCACGAGGAGGAACCAGATGAAGCTGATAGGCGCAGGGCTCCCGCGCACGGGCACGCTCACGCAGAAGCTCGCGTTCGAGCAGCTCGGCCTGGGCCCTTGTTATCACTGGGTCAACGTCATCGCCGACCTCGATCAGGTCCAGCTCTGGGACCGCGCACTCGACGGCGAGCCCGTCTGGGACGAGGTCTTCGCCGGCCATGAATCCACCGCCGACTGGCCCGGCGGCTACTTCTACAAGGAGCTCGCCGACTTCTATCCCGAGGCCAAGGTGCTGCTCAGCGTGCGCGACCCGGAGTCCTGGGAGCGCAGCTTTCGCGACACGATCTGGACGATGAGCTACGGCAAGTCGCTGATGCCGCTGCTGGCACACGCGCGCGCCGAGGTCGACCCGCGCTTTCAGCGCTACCTCGCGCTCGTCGACCGCATGTTCTGGGGGCCGCAGGGCACGTTCGCCGACGGCGCCGCCGAGCCGTCGCAGCTGATCGAGCAGATGCTGCGCCACCACGAGCAGGTCAAGGCCACGATCCCGGCCGATCGGCTGCTCGTCTGGGAGGTCGGCGAAGGCTGGCAGCCGCTGTGTGAGTTCCTCGACCTGCCCGTGCCCGACGAGCCATTGCCGCACGCCAACGATCGCGGCGAATTCGTCGAACGCGTGATCGGCGGCGCGATCGACACGCTCAACGTCTGGCGCGAGTCCGCCGCGCCGGCGGCTGACTGACGGGCGCTCAGGCGCTCAGCGCGTCGGCGAAGTCGAGCGTCTGCGCGGCCAGGCGCGCGCGTGCGGCGGCGTCGTCCATGCGCGTGTCCGTGCGCAGGCTCGCCAGCTCGCGTTCGGGGTCCTCGTCGGTGACCATGCCGTCGAGCAGCTCGCCGTAGAAGTCGGCCACGCCGCCGGCGCTGCACTCCAGCGCCGCGAACGCCATGAACGCGGCCGTCGGCCCCTTGAGCACCTCGCCGCCGACGATCGGGCTGACCGCGACCACCGGCGCCGCGCATTCGGCGAGCGCCTCGCGGATGCCCGGCACGGCCAGTATCGGCGCGATCGACGCCAGTGGATTGGAGGGGCCGATGACGATCGCGCGCGCGCCGGCGATCGCCGCCAGCACCTGCTCGGTCGGACGCGCCTGCTCGGCGCCGCGGAACTCCAGTCCCTCGACCGGCCCGGCCGCGCTGTCGCGAATCATGAACTCCTGAAAGGAGCGCCAGCCCTGCGGGCCGCGCACCCACGTGCGCACCGCGTCGTCGGTCATCGGCAGCACGCGCGAGCGCACGCCGATGCGCTCGTTCAGCCGCTGCAGCGCAGCCGTCGCCGAGCCTCCCTCGGCGATCGTGCGCGCCCGCTCCACACACCAGGCGAGATCGCGGTCGCCGAGGTTGAACCAGATATCCGACCCGAGCGCCCGCAGGGCGTCCATCACAAAAAACGTGTCCTCGTGCAGTCCCCAGCCGCGCGCGTCGATCAGATCCGCCAGCCAGAAGGAGATCAGGTCGGCGTCGGGCGAGACGTATGCGCCGTAGATCTCGACGTCGTCGCCGGTGTTCGCGATCGTCACCAGACGCTCGGGCTCGACCACGTCGGCCATGCCACGCGCGAGCTTGGCGCCGCCGGTGCCGCCGGCGAGCACCACGACATCCCCAGGCGCCGCGGCCGGCGTGCTCACTGCCAGTCGGGGTCTGGCAGGCCGGTCAGCCGGACGCCGGCGTGCACCTTGTAGCGGCTGTTCACGCCGATCAGCAGCGCCGTCAGCGACTCCGTGATGCGCGACATCTCCAGGCGTCCGCTGTCGACGCAGCGCAGCCCGTCGATGCGCTCGATCAGCCGCGCCGCCTCGCGCTTGTCGTCGCGCGCGTCGCCGCACAGCAGCACGTCCTGCTCGAGCGGGTGCTCCAGGTCGCTCAGCGACGCGGCGCTGATCGTGTGCAGCGCAGAGACCACGCGCACGCCCTCGCCGGCCATCTCCGCCGCCTGCTGAGCTGCCGACCCCTGCCACACGCCGAGCATCCGCGTGGCCTTTCCGCTGACCGCCGCCGCCAGCGGCACGGTCGCGTCGATCAGCAGCTGGCCGGGCTTCAGCGCGTCCTTGAGGTTGTTCAGCGTCTCGGAGTGGTTGCGAAACGGCACGCTGAGAATCACGATCGACGCTCGGCGCGCCGGCCTCGGTGTTGTCGTGTCCGGAACAAGTGGCGCCGTCGATCGCGTCGCGCGCGCGCGCGGCCGCTTCCTCGGCGCGAACGGCGTCGCGCGAGCCGATCACGACGGGCACGCCGGCCCTGCCGAAGCGCAGCGCCAGTCCGAAGCCCAGCGCGCCGGAGGCGCCGATGATCGCGACGGGGTCGGCGGCCTCTGATGACATCGCGGCGAGTATAGGCTTCGCGCGATGAGCGGCTCTATCGTGGGCGAGCGATGAGCGAGTTGCCGAAGACCGTCAGCATCAGAGAGGTCGGCCCGCGCGACGGCTTTCAGAACGAGCCCGAGACGATCGCCACCGACGACAAGGTCGAGCTGATCGACGCGCTCGCGCGCACCGGCCTGCGCCGGCTCGAGGTGACCAGCTTCGTGCGCGCCGACGTGATCCCACAGCTGGCCGACGCCGCCGAGGTGCTGCGGCGCATCGACGTGCCCGACGACGTCGTCGGTGAGCGTGCTGATCCCAACGAGCGCGGCCTGGACGCGGCGCTGGCGCAGCGCGAGCGCATCGACGAGATCAACGTCTTCATGTCGGCCTCGGAGACGCACAACCGCAAGAACGTCAACCGCTCGATCGACGAGTCGCTGAGCGAGCTCGAAGCGGTGCTCGGCCGCGCGCGCGGGCGGAGGGACTGCGCTGCGAGGGCGTGATCTCGACGTCCTTCGGCTGCCCCTACGAGGGCGACGTGCCGCGCGAGCGCGTGCTTCGACATCGCCGCGCGCCTGCGCGACGCCGGCGCACAGGAGATCGGCTTCGGCGACACCACCGGCATGGCCAACCCGCGCCAGGTCGCGCGAGTTCTTCCCGGCGGCGCGCGCGGCGCTCGGCGACGACGTACGAGCTCACCGCGCACTTCCACAACACACGCGGGCAGGGTCTGGCCAACGTGCTCGCCGCGCTGGAGGCCGGCGTCGACAGCTTCGAGTCGAGCTTCGGCGAGCTCGGCGGCTGCCCCGTGCCGGCCGGGCGCGACCGGCAACATCGCCACCGAGGATCTCGTCTCGATGCTGCACGAGATGGGCGTCGCAGACGGGCGTCGACCTGCCCGCGCTGCTGGCCTGCGCGCGGCGCGTGCAGGAGATCCTCGGCCGGCCGCTGGGCAGCCACACTTTGGTGGCCGGGCCCGTCGACTGGCGCTGAGCGAGCCGTCGACGCTCGGTCGACGACTCGCTATGCGAGCTAGGCCAGCGAGGTGGCGGCCTCGGCCTCGCGCGCGCTCTCGCGCGCGGCGGCCACGCAGTACTCCTGCACGGCGACCTCCATCTCGAGCGTCTGCGCGAGCGCCGGGCGCGCCGAGGCGTCGATCACGCGCTTGGCGCGGCCGACGGCGACGTGCGAGTTGGCGAGCAGCTCGTCGACGAGCTGCTGCGTCGCCGACTCCAGCTCGTCTGGCGCGACGACGCGGTTGACCAGGCCGATGCGCTCGGCCTCGGCGGCGTCGATCGTGCGCGCGGTCATGATCAGCTCCTTGGCGCGGCCGAGGCCGACGACGGCGGGCAGTCGCGTCGAGCCGCCGACGTCGGGAATGATGCCGAACTTGACCTCCGGCAGGCCCGAGCTGCGAATCGCTGGAGGCGATGCGCAGGTCACAGCCGAGCGCCACCTCCAGCGCGCCGCCGACGCACGTGCGGTGGATCTGGCAGACGACCGGCTTGGCCATCTCTTCGCAGAGGTTGGCGCAGTCGAGAAAGACTTTGCGAAACGGCCGCAGCTGGCCCGGCGTGCCGGCCGACTGCGCCAGCTCGACGAGGTCGACGCCGGCCGAGAACACGGGCCCCTCGCCGCGCAGCACGACGCAATGCACGTCGGCGTCGGCGGCGGCCTCGCGCAGCGCCTCGCCGAGCGCGCGCAACAGCTCCTGGTTCATCGCGTTGCGCTTCTCCGGGCGGTTGAGAACGACGTGGCGGACGGCGTCGCGGTCCTCGGTGACGACGATGCTCATCGGCTGGCTCCTGGCGATCGTGTTCGCGCCCCCGCTGGGACGAACCGTGCGCTGAGGCTACCGCCGCCGCGCGAGCGGTGCGATCGCGTGCGTGCCAAGAAATGGCGAAGCCGGTCCCGCTGGCCCCGCCCGGATCGGGAGCAGGACCAGCGAGACCGGCTCCGCTGGACGCCGATTGCACGGAGGCGGCCTGCCGGGACACGGGGGAGTGCGCCCCGCCAGAGCACGGCGTTCGCTGCTTCAGACGCCTGCGCCGCGCAAACCTTCCCGGCAGCCGCGCGGTCCGGCCGCGGCGCGGCTCGTAATAGGCTGCGCGGCAACCGAAGAACCGATGGGGAGGCCCAATGGCGCAGCAGATCGAGAAGGTGGGAGTGCTGGGAGCGGGGCTGATGGGCCACGGCATCGCGCAGGTGGCGGCGCAGTCCGGCTATCGAGGTCGTGCTGCGCGAGGTCGACGAGGCCACGCTCGCCAAGGGCATCGGCAAGATCGACAAGCAGCTCGCGCGCGCCGTCGAGAAGGGCAAGTCCAGCCAGGAGGACGCCGACGCGGTGCGCGGGCGCATCGCCGGGACGACCGACTACCGCGAGCTGGCCGACTGCGACCTGGTGATCGAGGCGATCACCGAGAACCTCGCGCTGAAGCTCGAGATGTGGAAGGAGGTCGACGAGATCGTCAAGCCCGAGGCGATCTTCGCGACGAACACCTCCTCGCTGGCGGTCATCGACCAGGCGGCGACGACGGGGCGCCCGGAGCGGTTCGTCGGCCTGCACTACTTCAACCCGGCGCAGGTGATGAAGCTGGTCGAGGTCGTGCGCTGCGTGACCACCGACGACGAGACGTTCGACGCGGCGCTGGAGTTCGCGCGCGCCGAGGGCAAGCTGGCGATCCCCACCAAGGACAAGGCCGGCTTCATCGTCAACCGACTGCTGGTGCCGTACATGCTCGACGCGATCCGCGCGCTAGAAGAGAGCGTCGGCTCGATCTCCGAGATCGACGAGGCGATGAAGGCCGGCGCGGGCCACCCGATGGGGCCGCTGACGCTGGCCGACTTCGTCGGGCTGGACACGCTCGGCTCGATCTGCGACGTGCTGTTCGACGAGTTCCGCGAGCGTCGCTTCGCGCACCCGCCGACGCTGCGCAAGATGCTCAGCGCCGGCTGGTACGGACGCAAGTCGGGGATGGGCTTCTACGACTACTCCGGCGAGTCGCCGCAGCAGAACGCGGCGCTGTAGGCGGCGAGGCCTGAAGCGACTAACCTTTCGGGCATGAGCGACCTGTCGAGCCTGCGCGTCGCGGACGCCGATCGCGAGCAGGTGATCGACGAGCTGCGCGAGCACGCGGGCGCCGGCCGGCTCACCTCGGAGGAGCTCGAGGAGCGCATCGGCGAGGCCTACGCGCGCCTCGACGCGCGCCGATCTCGACGCGCTGCGCGCCGACCTGCCGGTCAGCTCGACGTCGGTCAAGCTCGCGCTGAGCAAGCGCAAGGCGCAGCTGCGCCGTCGGCTGCTGCAGGAGGCTGGCGGCTCGCTGGGCGTCTCGGCGCTGAGCGTCGGCATCTGGCTCGCCAGCGGGCCCAGCGGCAGCTTCTGGCCGGGCTGGGTGATCGGTTTCACGCTGCTGCCGGTCGTGCGCGATGCCTGGCAGCCTGTTCGGGCCCGCCTCGGATCTCGACGTGGTCGAAGCGCGGCTGCAGGCGCGCCACGAACGTCATCTGGCGCGCGGGCGCCGCCGCCACAGGTATCGAGGGCTGCCGCGACCGTGAGCGACCTGCAGCGGCGCCACCGACCGCGCGCTCGCGGGCGGCCCCGAGCGCCATCGCGAGAAGGCGCGCGAGCAGGGCAAGCTGCCGGTGCGCGAGCGCGTCGCGCTGCTGCTCGACGACGGACCGCTTCGCCGAGGAGGCGCTGCTGGCCAACTGGCAGGAGGACGGCCTGGGCGCCGACGGCGTCGTGACGGGCGTCGGCACGATCGACGGCCGGCCGGTCGCGCTGATGGCCAACGACCCGACCGTCAAGGCCGGCTCGTGGGGCCGAAGACCGTCGAGAAGATCCTGCGCATCCAGGAGCGCGCGCTGAGCCTGAGCGTGCCGATGGTCTACCTCGTCGACTCGGCCGGCGCGCGGATCACCGAGCAGGTGCAGATGTTCCCCGGCCGGCGCGGCGCCGGGCGGATCTTCCACAACCAGGTCAAGCTGTCGGGCGTCGTGCCGCAGGTCTGCGTGCTGTTCGGCCCGAGCGCCGCCGGCGGCGCCTACATCCCGGCGTTCTGCGACATCGTGATCATGCGCGAGGGCAACGCCTCGATGTACCTCGGCTCGCCGCGCATGGCCGAGATGGTGATCGGCGAGAAGGTCACGCTCGAGGAGATGGGCGGCGCGCGCATGCACACGGGCGTGTCGGGCTGCGGACACCAGCTGGTCAAGACCGACGAGGAGGGCATCGAGGCGGCGAGGCGCTACCTCTCCTACCTGCCGAGCAACTGGGAGCAGGCCGCCGCCGGCGGCGCCGGCCGTCGCCGCGGCCGCGCCGTCGGACGGGCAATCGATCCGCGAGCTGATTCCCGAGCGACGAGAACAAGCCGTTCGACATCAAGGCGCTGATCGACGCGCTCGTCGACGACGGGCTCGTTCCTGGAGATCCACCCGCGCTGGGCCAAGGAGCTGGTCGTCGGCTACGCGCGCCTGGACGGACGGGCGATCGGCATCGTCGCCAACCAGCCCAAGCACAAGGGCGGCGTGCTGTTCGGCGACTCCGCCGACAAGGCCGCGCGCTTCATCTGGCCGTGCAACGCGTTCAACGTGCCGCTGCTGTTCCTCGCCGACGTGCCCGGCTTCATGATCGGCACGCAGGTCGAGCGCGAGGGCATCATCCGCCACGGCGCGAAGATGATCAGCGCGGTCAGCGAGGCGACCGTGCCGAAGATCTCGGTGATCGTGCGCAAGGCCTACGGCGCCGGCCTCTACGCGATGGCCGGGCCGGCCTTCGAGCCCGACTGCTGCCTGGCGCTGCCGAGCGCGTCGATCGCCGTGATGGGTCCGCAGGCGGCGATCAACGCCGTCTACTTCAACCAGCTGCAGGCGATCGACGACGAGTCCGAGCGCGCCGCGCGCACCGAGCAGCTGCGCGACGAGTACGCCGCAGGACATCGACATCCTGCACCTCGCCTCCGAGCTCGTCGTCGACGCGGTGATCGAGCCGTCGCAGCTGCGCGAGGAGCTCGTCCGCCGCTTCGCGCACGCTGTCTCGAAGCGGCGGACGTGGCCCGCCAAGCACAACCCGATTACGCCCGTCTAGCCGGAATCGGCCTTCCTAGCTGGGCGAGGGCGCCTCGGGAATCGTCGGGCCGGGCGTGCCGGCGGTGCGCGTGGTGTCGTCCTGGAACGGCGGGTAGGTCTCGGTCAGCAGGTACAGGTAGGCGTCGCTGCGCGCCGTGTAGGAGTTGGCGAGCACCATCAGGTCGAACAGCCCGCGCGGCATCTTGCCGGTGACGAGGATCACGAACCAGGCGGCGACCGCGCCGATCTCCAGCAGCAGGCCGATCACGTAGCGCAGGATCACGATCGGGATCGCCAGGATCAGGCGGAAGAACGTCTTCAGACGGCTGTAGCTCTCGAGCGGTCCGGCGAAGCTCATGCGCACCGGGTAGGCCGGATCGTCGGCGCCGCTGAACGGCGGATAGGGGTCGGTCAGCAGCACGGCGTAGGCGGTCACGCGAGCGACGAAGCGGTTGAAGTCCGCGACGAAGCTGTACAGGCCCTGCGGGTAGCGGCCGGTGATGACGATCGCAAACCAGGCGATCACGATCGCGATGCTGGCGACGATCCCGAACACGTACAGCACGATCGCCACCGGAATCGCCAGGATCAGCCGGAAGAACGTCGTCAGCCGATTGCGTTGCTCGGTGTAGTCGGCCTCGAAGGTGACTGGGTAGGACACGGGCACACTCCCCTGTTGCGGTTGGTGGTCAGACGTCCGTGCCCCGCGAGTTCGCTGTGGGCAGCTGCGCCACACCCCCCGAGCTCGCGGCACACTCCGTGAACATCCTATGCCGACCATCGGCAGCTCAGCTGCTGTTTTCAATAGATTTGGGCGCGCGATGGACGCATCCAAGATCGCCTTCGCCGGGATCGCCCGCCAGGCCGAACTGATGGCCGCGGGCGAGTTCTCCTCGCGCGAGCTGGTGGAGCTGTACCTGCAACGCATCGAGCGCGCCCAGCCGCGCCTGAACGCGTTCCGTGTGGTGTTCGCCGAGCGTGCGCTGCTGGAGGCCGATCAGGCCGATGCGCGGCGCGCCGCCGGCGGTCGTCGGCTGGAGGATCGACGCAGACGAGCAGCGACCGCTGCTGGGCGTGCCGATCGCCGTCAAGGACGACATAGACGTGGCCGGCGAGGTGACCGCGATCGGCACCAACGCTCACGGCGGGCCGGTGCGCGCAGACGCCGAGGTAGTGCGCCGGCTGCGCGCGGCCGGCGCGGTGATCCTCGGCAAGACGCACGTGCCCGAGCTGTGCATCTGGCCGTTCACCGAGTCGGCCACGTTCGGCGCGACGCGCAACCCCTGGGACCTGCAGCGAGCTCCCGGCGGGTCGAGCGGCGGCAGCGCCGCAGCGGTCGCGGCTGGGCTGGTTGGCGCGGCGCTCGGCTCCGACGGCGCAGGTTCGATCCGCATTCCGGCGGCGTGGTGCGGGCTGTTCGGCCTCAAGCCTCAACGCGGGCGCGTGCCACTGGCGCCGCGCCCGCGCGCTTGGCACGGCCTGTCGGTCAACGGCGTGCTCACGCGACGTGTGGCCGACACGGCGCTGTTCCACGACGTCGCGTCGGGGCCCAGCGGCGTCGACCTCGACAGCGCGCCGGCGCCGGCGACGTCGTTCGCACAGGCCGCCGCAACGCCGCCTGGCCGCCTGCGCATCGCCTTCTCCAAGCGCCTGCCGCCGGGCGTGCTGAGCAAGCTCGACGGCGACGTCGAGCGCGCGCTTGACGAAACCGTCGAGCTGCTGCGCTCGCTCGGGCACGAGCTGTCCGAGCGCGATCCCGACTACGGCCTGGGCACGCTGACGGCGCTGATTCCGCGCTACGTGGGCGGCGTGCGCGACGACGCGCGGGCGGTCGCGCATCCCGAGCGCCTGGAACGGCGCACGCGCGGCATGGCGCGTCTTGGCGACCTGCTCGGCGCACGGCCGCTCGAACGTGCGATGGCCGGCGAGGCCGAGTTCACGCGGCGCCTGAACCGTGTTTTCGACGATCACGACGTGCTGATGACGCCGGCCACGGCCACGCCGCCGCCGCGCATCGGCCTGCTGCACGGTCGCGGCGCGCTGTGGACGCTCAACGCGGTCGCCGGCATGGTGCCTTTCAACGGCGTTTGGAACGTCACCGGCCAACCGGCCGCGGCCGTCCCGGCGGGCTTCGGCGCCGACGGCCTGCCGCGCTGCGGTGCAACTCGTCGGTAGGCCGAACGACGAGGCGACGCTGCTGTCGCTGTCCGCGCAGATCGAGTCCGAGCATCCGTGGGCGCAGCATCACCCGCCGGAGATCGCGTGAGCGAGGCCGGGCGCGGCTCGGCCGACGGAGCGACCGCCGAGGAGCTGCTGGACTTGGCGGTGCAGGCGGCGCGCATGGCCGGTGGCCTGCTCGCCGAGCGTGTGCGCCACGGCGCCGAGCGTGAGGTGACGAGCAAGAGCACGCCGACCGACCTTGTCAGCGAGGCCGACGTGGCCTCCCAGCGTGCGATCCGCGAGCTGCTGGCTCGGCGGCGACCGCAGGACGGGTTTGTGGGGGAGGAGGAGGGAACCTCCGAAACGGGCTCCAGCGGCCTCAGCTGGATCGTCGATCCGCTCGACGGCACGGTCAACTACCTGTTCGGCATCCCGCAATGGTCGGTCAGCGTGGCCGTGGCCGACGGCGCCGGCGCCGTCGCCGGCGCCGTGTTCGACGCAAACCGCGACGAGCTGTTCACCGCCACGCGCGGCGGGCCGGCGACGCTGCACGGTCCGCGCGGCGCGATCGAGCTGCGGCGCGCGCCTGGTCACGACAGCTCGCAGCGGCGCCACACCGGCTCAGGCGCCGGGCCCGGCGCCGAGGCCGGGCCCGGCGGTGAGGATCTGGCGAGCGCGATGGTCGCTACCGGGCTGGCCTACGACGCCGACGTGCGCCGCGCGCAGGCGCAGGTGCTCGCGCGGCTGGCGCCGCGTGTGCGCGACATCCGCCGCATGGGCAGCGCGGCGCTCGACCTGGCCTGGACCGCCGCCGGGCGCTTTGACGCCTACTACGAGCGTTCGGTCAAGCAGTGGGATGTGGCCGCCGGAGCGCTGATCTGTGAAAGCGCCGGCCTGCACGTGCACGAGCTCTCCGAGCAGGCAGATCTGCCGTGGGGCATCTTGGTCGCGCCGAGCGAGCTGTGCGAGCCGCTGCTGGAGCTGGTCGGCGGGGCATGACGCGCGACGTCGAGGCACAGGCCGAGCTCGCCCGGCGGCTTCTCCAGCTGCATCACGGCGATGCCCCGTTGCTGCTGGCAAACGCCTGGGATCGTGGCTCGGCCGTGCTGCTCGCGTCGCTGGGCTTCGACGCTCTGGCGACGACCAGCAGCGGCTTTGCCGCGACGCTCGCACGTCGCGACGGCGGCGTCACACGCGAGCAGACGCTGGAGCACTGCGCGGCGATCTGCGCCGTCAGCGGGCTTCCCGTGTCGGCAGACATGGAGAACGGCTTCGCCGACGATGCAGCGGGTGTGGCGCAGACGATCGCGTTGGCGATCGAGGCCGGGCTGGCGGGGTGCTCGGTGGAGGACTACTCAAGCGACGACGCCGCGCCGATCTACGATCTGTCCGTCGCCGTCGAGCGCGTCGCGACGGCCGCTGAGGCCGCGCATTCGGGGCCGGTGCATCTGGTGCTGACCGCGCGCGCGGAGAACCACCTGCACGGCCGCGCGGACCTCGACGACACGATCGAGCGCCTGCGCGCCTACGAGCGCGCCGGAGCGGACGTGCTCTATGCCCCAGGCCTGACCGATCTGCAGGACATCAGGCGCGTGGTGGAGTCGGTCGGACTGCCCGTCAACGTGCTCGCGCGGCCCGGCGCGCCGCCGGTTTCAGAGCTGGCGGCGGCCGGCGTCAAGCGCATCTCGGTCGGCGGCGCGTTCGCGTTCGCCGCGCTCGGCGAGGTGGTCGCGGCCGCGCGCGAGCTGCGCGAGCAGGGCACCTACGGCTTCTGGGAGCGCGCCAAAGTTGGCGCGCAGGCCGCGCGGGCGGCGTTCGACTAGGACGAGCCGACGTTCTCGGAGTCGCGTGCCTCGCTGAGCAGTCCGAGCGCGTCGACGTTCAGGCGTCCGGCGATGCGTTCGACGCTTCTCAGCGTGAGGTTGTGCTCGCCGCGCTCCAGGCCGCCCATGTACGTGCGATGCACGCCGAGCACCTCGGCGAACGACTCCTGGCTGAGCCCGCGCGTGACTCTGTACTCCTTGAGATTTCGCCCGATCACGTGCTGCAGTTGGCCTTCCACTGCGGATAACGGTCACGTCTCGCTACCTATAGGTCTACAGAGTCATAAGTAGCGCTTTTTAGACCTAGGCGAATGTAGACGATCGTCTACGGCAATGACCGCACGTCATCGAGGCCTGGGACTACTTGCCGAGTTGGATCGCGGCGTGTTGGGCGCCGGTCGCGCCAATGGTCGGAGCTGACGGGCGTTGGGCTGCACAAACCATCCCCACAGGCGTCGTGTGCAGCCAGCGATTCCGTGCTCCTGCAGCTTAAGAGTCTACAGAGTTATAGATAGCATCAATAGATGCCATCGGCGATTGCTAGCTGCGCTGACCGCCGCCGCGGCCGTCTTCATCGTCGTCAGACGCGTCACACGACGACGAGAACGCACCCCGTCTGCAGGTCGGACTGGTCGTGGCGAGCGGCGTCGAGGCCGATGCCGGATCAGCTGGATCACGAACACGATCGCCAGGCCAACGAGGCGCGCCGAGTCAGTGACCATCTATGCGGCGGGTGGGATTCGAACCCACACACCCTTTCGGACAGGGCCTTTTGAGGGCCCCGCGTCTACCGTTCCGCCACCGCCGCAGGTCGGGCCTCAAGTGTAAGCGAGAGGCGGCGCGACTCAGGCGGGCTGCGGCGGGGCGCCGGCGAACGTGCCCACGTCGGCCTGCGGGTCACGGCGCTCGAGCTCGACGTTCCAGCCCTGCTGAAAGCCGCGCATGGCAAAGGCCACGAGCAGCATCTGCACGGGCACGATCAACAGCGTCAGCACGCCGAGCAGACCGGCGTTCAGATCGGGCTGGGCAAAGCCGCTTTTGTCGCGTGCGAACCATCCCGGCCCGGCGACCAGCGCGAAGATCAGCAGCAGCACGGCGAGCACCGCCGACACCGGCAGCACACCGCGATTCCAGCGCCAGGCGAAGAAGGCGAGCGTGAGATACACGAGCACGTAGGCGATCTGCACGGGCGTGGCGCCCTGCAGCACGCTCCAGCCGCCGATCGTCACGATCGCGACCAGCGCGGCGCTGGCTAGCAGCAGCACGATCACCGTCGCGCGCGTCGCCTGCACGACCGCCTTGTCGCGGTTGGGATGCGTGATGATCACGCCGGAGGACTCGCGGTCCTCGCGCTGCCTGCCGGAGATCGAGGCCATACCGATATGCACCATACAATCTCTACCTGCGCCGCGCGCGGGCGTGGTGGAATTGGTAGACACGCTGGCCTTAGGAGCCAGTGGGCGAAAGCCCTTGGGGGTTCGAGTCCCTTCGCCCGCATCTAGACTGCGCACGTGGCGCTTCGACGGATGGACAACATGGGAATCGTCGTGGAGGACCTGGACGCGACGATCGAGTTCTTTCGCGAGCTCGGCCTCGAGCTGGAAGGCCGAGCCATGGTGGAAGGGGAGTGGGCGGGACGCGTCACCGGATTGGGCGATCAGCGTGTTGAGATGGCGATGATGCGCACGCCAGACGGCCACAGCCGGCTCGAGCTCTCGCGCTTTCTCGAGCCGCCTGTGGTCGCTGATCACCGGAACGCGCCGGTGAACGCTTTGGGCTACCTGCGCGTCATGTTCACGGTGGACGACATAGATGAGACTCTCGCTCGGCTCAGCGAGCGCGGCGCGCAGCTGGTCAGCGACGAAGTCGTGCGGTATCAAGACGCGTATCGGCTCTGTTACATACGCGCACCCGACGGACTTCTCGTAGGACTTGCCGAAGAGCTCTCGGCTGAGCGCTAGCACAGGCGCGGCGACGCTCCCGTTGCGATGACCACATTCGCGCTGCAGTTCGGCGCGCGGCGCCCCGTTTGGGTCCAGTGGCGCCTAGCCGGTGAAGCCGGTCGGCGGCGCGGTCTCACGGCTGAGCTTCCAGGACGTCGTGCTGGGGCTGAGGAAGCTCGGCGGCTGCTGGCTGGCGAGGCGGTCGTCGTAGTTGTAGTTCTTGATGTAGCCCGCGCTGCCGCGACCCACCGTACCGCGCCAGAACTGCGAGATCGAGCCCCAGATCGTCAGTTCGCCGAGGTTTTCGCCGCACTCGAAGTTGTCGTTGATGAACGAGTGGGCGGTGCTGAGAATCGCCGCGTCGATCACCGGCGCGGTGAGCGCGGTCGGCGCGTTCGGCGCGTCGCAGCCCGACGCGGTGTTCGTGTACGAGCATTTTCCACCGCTGACGTAAGCCTCTTCCGCGCCACCGAATTCATTGCAGGCTTCGGCGTCGAGTTTTTCGCTTTCGTGGAATTTGTAGCCGACTTTCGGCACTTCGACGCAGAGTTTTATGACTCCGAAGTATTCGTAGGGCAGCGTGAAGGTCAGTTCGGTCGTTTTGGTGCTGCTCGCTTCGTTGGTCAGGGTGATGGCGGTGCCGTTTTTGTTGATCGCGGCGATTTTCGTGCCCGCGGGGATGTTCGACCCCGTCACGGCGTCCCCCACGCGCAGTTCTTCGTTCGAGGACAGTCGTTTCACTTCCTTGCTTCTGTTTGTGATTTCGCCGGAGATTTTGACCGTCGAGGTGGCCGAACAGGTGCTGCCGCTGGCTGCCGCAGTTTTCGGGGCGTAGTGTTCGACTTCGTAGGTTGTTTCGACCGGGTGGTAGACGCGCACGAAGTTCGTCGCGATCAGCCCCAGCGTGGCCGCGCCGGTCGGCCGGCCGCCCGTTTCGGTCGTCGTCGTGAGGTTGCCGTTGACGATCACGTCGTTGGCGGCGGCGATCGTCAGCGATTCGGTGTAGGTGCCGCTGACGTACACGTTGCCGCAGCCGGTGTCGGTCGTGTAGTTGGAGCCGTAGGGCGTGTATTTGGAGCACCCGGTGGTACCGGAGTTTTCCACGTAGAGGACGCCGCTGGCCGGGAACGGTTTGGCAGCTCCGGTGACGCCTTTGTTGTCGGTCACGGTCATCGTGTTCGGCGTGCCGGATTTGAGCACGATCGTCGTCTTGCCGCTGAATTTGTAGCCGGTCGATGCCGATTCGAGCAGTTCGCTGTCGGTTTCCGGCGGGAGCAGCGTGGGGCCGCCGGTCAGGTACGTGCCGTTGAAGGTGACTTCGTCTTTGCAACTCCCCCCACCGCCATAGTGGCCGCCGTTGATTTCGATTTTGTCCGGCGGTGAGTGGCCGGTCCGCCCGAAGATCGGTTTGTTCGTTCCTTCCGCGCACATCGCGGCTGCATCGTTGGTGTGCATCGGCCCGTTCACCTTGTCGGTTTTGGCCCACACGATCGTGCCACATTCCCCCGTGACGCCGGCCGCCACGCGTTCTGCGTAATACTGTTCGCAGTGGATGGGCACCGGGTTCTGTGCCGTGGGATCGAGGATTTCGTAGTTGGACAGGTAGACGTAGTTGAGGAAGCCGGGGTGCGTGAAGGTCGCCACGATCGAGCGCGTGGTGCCGTTGGACGTGCCGGTGGAGAGGATGCGGAAGGTGCCGCTGGCCGTCCCGCTCGTCTCGAGGATCGAGGCCTGTTTGTTCGTCGTCGAATTGGCCGTGCAGGCGCTGTGATTGGTCGATCCCAGCGTCTTCACCGTGTATTCCTCGTCTGTCGTTTCCGGCACTTTCAGCGGACTGCCGGTTTTCGGCAGCGACGGGCATTCGATCCAGTAGTTGGGGTTGGAGCTGAGCTCGTACTGGTAGCGATTGACGCCGGCGACCGCCGCGTAGTAGGCCTTGTTCTGCGCGGTCGTCTTGCGCGAAAGGCGGATGTCGCCATTGGCCGACGTCAGCGCGGCGGCAACCAGCAGGCTGCTGACGAACAGAGCCAGCAGCGCGAACAGCATCGTAAAGCCCTCCTCGCGGGCCGCTGTGCGTCTGAGCTTTCTCAGGGCGTTCAGGCGCATGGTTCGTTTTCGACTTCTTTGCCGGTTTCGCTGGGGCCGAAGCGCAGCACGACGGAGCCGGCCAGATTGGTCGTGCGGCCGCCCCCCTTGCTTGTGCCGGTCTGGCCGGATTCGGCGGCCTGCGTGTAGCCGATGCTCACCTTGGCGACTTCTTCGGCGAGCGCTGTCGTGAGCGGAAGTTCGGCGGGCGCGATTTCTACGAGTTCGCCGTCGGTCGCGTTTTTGTAGTTGTTGTCGTAGCGTGCGTAGCTGAAGATCGTCGAGACGCCGCCGACGGTCGGCGGGATCACGTTCTTGGCCAGCACCGTCGTCGCGGCGTTGGTGGTTTTCAGGGCCGGAAAGGTCCAGTTCGGCGCGGCGCCGCTGCCCGTGAACGAGTAGTCGCGCAGCGTGCCCAGGCTCAGCCCGGAGTCGCTCGTGCCGGTGGAGCTCCAGTTGATGTCGTGCAGCGTGACCGCGGTCAGGGCCGCTGCGCCGCTGCTGGCGTTGCCGTAACCCGTCACGAACCACAGGTTCAGCGGTCCGCTGGAGCTGAGCGGCGATTCTGGAGTGGTCGACGGCGCCTGGATCGGCGAGGTGTGAAAG
The DNA here is from genome assembly GCA_963793935.1 of uncultured Solirubrobacteraceae bacterium. Taxonomy (GTDB): domain Bacteria; phylum Actinomycetota; class Thermoleophilia; order Solirubrobacterales; family Solirubrobacteraceae; genus Palsa-744. Next base: position 175,249 of record CAWCBZ010000005.1, on the reverse strand, counting down.
CCGACGCAGGCGCTGCGCAGCTCTTCGGTGATGTGGGTCAACGCCGTTCGCCCGATGCGGTCGGCCTGCACGCGGTCGCTGATGTGCGTCTCCTGGCGCAGCGAGAACTCGAGAATTGCCAGCAGGCCGCCGATGACGACGATCGCGCAGAGCATCGACACGAGCAGCTCGATCAGCGTGAAGCCGTGCTCGGAGAGTGGTGAGCTGGAGCGCGGCCTCATCAGCATTTCAGTTCGCTCGTGCTGGAGGTCAGGCCGGTGGGGGTGGTCCTTTTGACATAGAACGTTTCTGTCGTGCTGCCGGTTTTCGCGGCGTTCACGACTTTGGTTTTGTTCTTGTAGTATTTCGTCGAGACACCGGAACCTTCTTTGAACACGACGCAGAGTTCGAGGTTTTTCGCATAGGGCTGGTAGCGCGGTTCGAGTTTGCCGGCGATCACCGAGATCGGGTGTTCACCGGTCATCGTCACGATCGACAACCCGCTGCGCATTTTCTTGCCGACGCATTCGGTGTTGATGAGCTTCGCCGACGTGCTTGTGACCGTCGTGCCTTCTTCGCTCGCCGTGCCGGCTTTGGTGCCGCTCTTGACCGTCAGGTTGATCGGCGGCAGTTCGAGCTTGCCGCTCGGTGAGCTCACGCTGTTGCGGTTGACCTGCGCCGTGCGACCCGCGACGCTGGAGATGACTTCTGCGGGGTTGTTTTCTTCGCAGTCGCCGGCGAAGACGAGATAGGGATTCGCCGTGGGTGGTTTGCCGGGCGTGGCGAACGGGAACAGCCCGGCGAGCGAGAGTTTGGCGGCGGGCGTGGAGGAGCTCGCGACGAACGCCGACGGTTCGCTGATGCCGGTCTGTTCGGCGACGAACGATTCGCCCGACACGACCGTTCCATTGCTTTCGAATTCCGCCGTGATGCCGCCCGGCGGGGCGATCGTGAACGAGGCTTCCGTCAGCGACGACGCGGACACGGTGACGGCTTTCGAGGGCGGCGGTGACGCGCCCTGATGGTCGACCCAGCCGCTCTTTTCCGCGGACACGGTGACGCTTTTGTCGGTCAGAGCGCCGAAGATCGCACAGCCGGCGCTCGACGTGACCTGTTCCGCGTTCGTCGTGGCGCCGATGACTTTGACCGTCGCCCCTTCTACCGGTTCGTTGAACTCGTCTTTGACCTTGACCATCAAGGCGACTTTCAGCGGGTTGGTGACGATGTTCGACTGCTTGACGGGCGATTTTGCGGTGGGCCACGTGACTTCAGAGGTCGTTTTCAGATAGCTGGCGCTCCCGGGAGTCGCCTTGCACGTGAGCGATTCCTGAGACGCCGAGACGTAGTCGGCGGAGGACTTGACCGTGAAGACGGTGCCCAGATAGGCGGCATGGCCTTCGCAGTAGCGCCACGCGGACGCGACTTCTTCGACGCATTTACCGTTGTCCGACTGCGTTTCGCTGGAGTTCCCGAACTGCCCTATGTCCGTCGCCTTCAGCCCGTGTAGGCGTTCCTCGTCCTGCGCGGCGAGCACGGCGGCCTGCGCTTGGGCCTGCTCGTCGGCCGTCGCGTGCCCGGCCGTGTCAAAGCCGGTCAGCGTGCCCACTGCGATGATCCCGACCAGCAGGGTGCTGATGATCACTTCGATCATCGTCATGCCCGACTCGGAGCTCGGCGGCTCGGGGCGGCGCAGGCGCCCGCGCAGTCCCCGCGCTACGCCTCGCAGCGCGGCGGAGCGGTGCGCAGTACGCGCGCGCAGGTCGCGGTGCGCCGCCGCCAGTTGAGGGGGAAGGTGAGCGATCATCGTTGTATGCGTGCGAAGAGCTATGAATAGCTTCGGCAGATGGCCGCCGTGCCTTGAACGCCGGGGGGCTCGGCCGCGGCAGGCATTGCGACGCCGCGCCTGCGCGCGGCTGCTCGCGCGTGCCGCCGGCCGGAGAGGTCTGACGAGCCCCTAGAATCCCCCGCTGCCCCAGGGGAACTGGTGTATCGGTAACACGGCGGTCTCCAAAACCGCAACGCGAGGTTCGACTCCTCGGTTCCCCGCTTCAGGAAAGCCCCGCGAATTGCTCGCGTTCCGCTCTCTAGAGCCGATTCCGTCCCCAGGTCGGTCCGCATGGCGCTCCGCTTCGCTCCGCCTGGCTCCGCTCCCGTCATGGGCTTTCGGTCCCTTGAGCGGTCCCCTGGGTCTGGTCGTTCGTCTGGCGCAGGCCGCTCCACACCCCGGCGTAGCCTCCGGTTCTGCCGAGCGCGAAACATGGGGCAGCGACTCGCAGGTCAGACCGCTGTCGCGAATGCGCTCGGGCGCTCCTCCCGGCCGCCCAGCAGGCCGCGCGTGATGTGCGGCTGGCCGACGCGAAAAGGGCGCCTGCGACGCGGCGCTGCTGCTGGGTCGACAACCACACTAGTCGGAATCTGACTAGTATTTCGACTGTGGAGGAGATGCTTAAACGGGAGCGCGTGGTCGCGATGCGCTCGCCGGTCAACTGGACCGTTCTCGGCCTCGTGATCGAACGTCCGAGCTATGGATGGGAGCTCTGGAAGCGCTTTGAGCGGCTCTACGGCGACGTGCTGGCTGTCGGCAGCGAGTCCAACATCTACGCCGCGCTAAACAAGCTCAGAGCAAATGGCTTCATCGAAGAGATGGAGGGGTCGCGGAGCGCGGTACCGCGCGCAACCCGCCAGCCCAAGCCACACTATCGCGCGACCGATAAAGGCGTTGAGGCATATGAGGCCTGGGTAATTTCCCAAGCGCGCGAACACTCGCGTCGCTCGCTTCAGTTCGCGCGCCAGCTTGGCGCGTTTGCCCAGCAGCCGCAAACTGCGCTTGCGATTCTCGGCCGCTATGAGCAGGCATGCCTCGACGACAAAGAAGCGCGGATACCGACCACCAGCGAGTTTCCGTCTCGTGTCGTTCCGGGGCTCGCCGACCGTTTGGCATCCTCCTACGGGCGCAGCATTAAAACGGCGACACTCGGGTGGATCGCGTACGCGCGCCAGGAGTTCGAGGCACTCCTCAAAGCCATGCCAAGATGAGCCTGCTCGAGCTTAGAGACGTCAGCAAGTACCACTCGCGCGGCTCGCGTCGGCTTGAGATCCTGCGGGAGGTGTCGCTTGAGGTCGAGGCCGGCGAGTTCGTCGCTGTCTGGGGTCTCCGTCGCTCAGGGCGCTCGACACTGCTCGCGGTGGCCGCCGGCGTTGATCAACCGGACGCGGGGTCGGTTCTGTTCGCTGGTAACGATCTCAATGCCCGGCGAACAACGGGGCTGGGCAACGGCGTTGGCTACTGCCATCACCTGACTGGCGCGCCAAGTCGGCGCAAGGTCATCGACAACGTTCGCGCGGGACTTCTCGCCCGGGGCGTGCCCGTGCCTGTCACCCACGCCTACGCCCACAAGGCGCTTGAGCGAGTTGGCGTGGAGCGCTGCGCTGAGCTTGTGCTGGGCGATCTCGACGTCGCCGAGGCGGTCCGCGTCGCGATTGCCACGGCGCTCGTTCTACAGCCACGCCTGCTCGTCATCGATGAGCCTACGAAGGGCGTTGACCTTCTCGATCGCGACAAGCTCATACTGCTGCTGCGTTCGCTGGCCGACGAGGGCATCGCAGTCCTGGTTAGCGACGGTGATGGCAGCGGTCTTTCTGATGCCGACCGAACCCTATCGCTCGCTGCCGGCGAGTTGCATGGCAAGACGACACCGCAGACAGCTTCGGTCCTCCCGCTGCGGGCAACAGGAAGGAACACGGCCGCGTGAGTAGCGGCGCTGGCGGGGCCACGGGCTCCGGCGTGCGTGCGCTTGAGCTCGAGAACGTCGTCAAGCACTACCGCGGGGCCACGGAGGAGGTTCGCGCCGTAAACGGCGTGAGCATGACGATCTCCGAGGGCGAGATGGTGTCGGTGCTGGGCCCGAGCGGCTCTGGCAAGACGACACTGCTGCTGCTCATGGCGGCTCTGTTGCTAGCCGAAGAGGGCTCCATCCGATATGGGGACCGCGATCTCGCCTCGCTCTCAGAGACCGAGGTATCGGGCTATCTGATGTACGAGGTCGGGTTCATCTTCCAGCGCACCCATCTCTGGCCCCGCAGTTCGGCGCTCCGAAACGCGGCCGAGAAGCTCGTCGCGACGGGAACGGGGGTGCGCGACGCGCAGGAGCGCGTGATTCCCTGGCTTGAGCGGGTTGGTCTCGGCGATCGTCTTGAATCACCTGCCGGGCAGCTGTCTGGGGGAGAGCGCCAGCGCGTGGCGATAGCGCGAGTGCTCGCGTGTGAGCCGCGTTTGATCCTCGCTGATGAGCCCACGGGGAGTCTTGACAGTGAGCGCAGCCAGCAGATCGTTGAGCTACTTCGCTTGCTGTCTCACGATCGTGGCGCGATGGTTGTGATCGTCACACACGACTCGGCTGTGGCGGACTTGGCCGATACGCGCTACACGCTACGCGATGGAGTCTTGGTCAATGGCGAACCACTGCGCTCATCGGGTGCACCGAAGTAGGATCGATGGCACGGTACGAGGCCGCTCGGCCAAGAGCCTTCATGAGCCTTTCGGCGCTGCGTTTCTTCTACCGAGAGAGGCTCAGTCAGCAGGCGGTGCAGGAGCTGTTCGCCGGCTTGGGAATCGCAGTCGCCGTGGCCCTTCTGTTCGCGGTAACCGTCGCCAGCGAGAGCGTAACCAGCTCTGCCGAAGAGGTCAATCGAGCATTGATCGGGCCGGCAGACCTTCAGCTGCGAGCGCGAGGGTCTGAAGGTCTTGACGAGGGCATGCTGGGGCGCGTCGAGCGGCTCAGAGGGGTCAAGCTCGCGGCCCCGCTGCTCGAACAGACAGCGACTATCAAGTCGCACGATGGTGCCAGCGTAACCGTGAACCTCGCTGGTGCGGTGATCAGCCTGGCGGTCCTCGACGGCTTGGTTCATACGCTGCCCATCGCAACGCTCGAAAAGGGTGGCCTCGGTCTCAGCATGGCCAGCGCGAATGCGTTGGGTATACGGCGCATCGCCGTCCAGTCGAAAGGGCCGGAGGTTTCGCTTGAGCTGCGAGGAGAGACGATCCCGCTTCGCGTCAACGCCGTCCTCGGGACCGAAACCGTCGGCGCACTCTCTCAGGCGCGCGTAGCGGTGATGCCGCTCGAACGCTTGCAGCGCTTCGCCGGTCTTCCTCATCGCCTGACGCGCATCCTCGTGCAGTCAGCGCCTGGCGATCAGGCGCTCGTGCGCTCGGAGCTCACGGACCTCGCCGCCGGAAAGCTCAACGCTACGCCTACGAATCAGGATGTCTCGCTCTTGCGCGAGGCGCTGCGGCCGAGCGGACAAGCGAGTCTCTTCTTCGCCGCAATCAGCGCCCTGCTTGGGTTCCTGCTCACCTTCAATGCGTTTCTGCTGACTGTGCCTGAGCGCCGCAAGGCGATCGCAGACCTTCGACTGCGCGGTATCACCCGAACCGCGATCGTCCAGATGGTTTTGTTCCAGGCGGTTTGTCTCGGCATCGCCGCAACGGCGCTTGGCTTGCTCGTCGGCTATGGCTTGTCCGTCGGAGTCTTCGCCCAGACGCCTACCTATCTCTCGCAGGGCTTCACGCTGGGAGGCGGCACGTCGGTTGGGCTCACGCCACTCTTGGTTGCCGGCGTCGGGGGCGTCTTGGCGACGTGCCTTGCCTCGATCGTCCCGCTGCTTGATCTGCGTCGTGGCCGCGCAGCGAACGCCGTGTATCTAGAGAACGGCGAGCCCGGAAACGCCCTCGGGCGCCGTACCGCGCTGTGGCTTGCGCTCGCGGCGGCGATCCTTGTAGTGGTACGCGTGGTTGCGAACTCGGCGCTGCCGTCCCTGGCACTGGCCTGGAGTGCCCTGCTTGCACTGGCGGCCGTCCTCTGTGTTCCGCTCCTCTTTGCGGGCGTGCTCCAACTCGCCAACGCGGCTGCGCACCGATTTCAGACGCGTCTTAAGTTGCTCCCGCTGGCGATTGAAGCGCTTAGCGAGACCACTCTGCGCTCGCTCGCGCTCGTCGCGACCGGATCGGCGGCGCTCTTCGGCGCCGTAGCGCTCGGGGGCGCGCGTGACGACCTGGTCCGCGGCATCGGCGGCTTCGCGCTCCATTATTCAAGCGAAGCAGACATCTGGATCGCCACGCCAAGTGACAATCAATCCGTCACCGCTTTCTCTTCAGGGGATCGCGCACAACGGATCGCTCAGGTTCCTGGAGTCCAGGGCGTGACCGCACTCAACGGAGGCCTGCTCGACGTGGGAAATCGCCGCGTCTGGGTTCTGGCTTGGCCGTCGAGCAGTCCACTGAACTTCCTCGACGGTCAGCTCATCGACGGCAGCCGGGCGAGCGCGGCCGCGCATTTGCGAGATGGCGGCTGGGCGACCGTCTCACGACAGCTCGCTGCGGAACACCATGTGGGTATCGGCGGCACTCTTGCGCTGCCCACGCCGAGGGGCAGTATCCCAATGCGGGTTGCTGCGCTGACGACGAACTTCGGCTGGACTCCCGGGGCGGTGGTGTTGAGCACGGCCGACTACGCTCGCGGCTGGGCCGCCCCGCAACCAACCGCATTTGCCATAAGGACACGTGCCGGCACCAACCCGCAGACCATGCGCAGAGCGGTCGAGGATGCGCTCGGACCCAGCAATGGTCTCGATGTCCTCACCGCACGCGGGCGAGAAGGGAGGATGATCGGGTCGGTCCGCTCAGGGCTTGCCCAGCTCGCGACCATATCGACGCTTCTGATCCTCGCCTCCATCCTCGCGATGGCGGCTGCTTTGGCTTCGGCGATCTGGCAGCGTCGAAGTTCCCTCGCGGCGCTGAAGCTGTCTGGAGTGCGGCCGCCGCGCCTGCGACGGCTCTTGCTGCTCGAGTCCGCACTCATGCTCAGCGTCGGGGCGGTCGCGGGAGCCGCTTGGGGTATCTATGGCCAAGTCGCTCTCGACGGCTACCTAACGAGCACCACGGGCTTTCCGGTCAGAAGCCTCGGTGCCAGTTGGCGCCCGGTCGAGGTACTCGTCTTGGTTTTCATCGCGTCACTTGCGATCTCGGCGCTCCCAACATGGTTCGCAGCGCGCGTTCCTGCGCGCACGGCGCTTGAAGAATAGAAACGGCGCAGCCCCAGCTCCCTCCGTCTAGAGGGGATCCTCGTGCGCGCGGCGTGTCATGGGTCTAGGCTCACGGGCAGTGTCCGCTATGGGCAGCCGGAGGTTCGTTGCACGCGCCGGAATGGCGCTTGCTCTTGCTCATGGGCGTTACTGGTGGAGTGTCGCCCCGCTTGTACGACGCTTGCTGCGCAGCTGGGAGGCACGTGCCACGGCGATACCCGATCCGCGTCTGAATCACCTGGCGCGCGAGAAGCTGCGCAACGAGCGGTTCAACGTTGAGGTCGCGGCGATGATCGCAACCATCGCTCCGATGGAACATCGCGAGCGGGCCGTCGAGGCGATCGTTGCCCTGCAGGTCATGTACGACTTCCTCGATGCGCTGACAGAGCAGCCAGCACCTGACCCGGTTCGCGACGGGCTTCAGCAATCAGGGGCCTTTCTCGACGCGCTCAGCGTGTCCACGCCGCCGAGACGCGACTACTACGCCCACTACCTGGGCGGCAGTGACGGGGGTTATCTCGAGAGCTTGTCCGTCACCGTCCGCGATGCGCTCCTCGGTCTTCCGGCCATCGACGCCATCGCCCAGGTAATTCCCCCGTGTGCGGCTCGTTGCGCCGAGGCTCAAGTGCGCGTGCACGCCGTTGCTGATGTGGGCCTCGGGCAGCTCGAACGGTGGGCGAAGCGCGAAGCTGGAAACACCGAACTGCAATGGCGGGAGTGGCTTTTCGGTGCGATGGGGTCGGTTGTCGCCGCCCATGCGCTCATCGCGCTTGCCGCTGATCGACGCGCATCGGCAGCTCAGGCCAGCGAGCTCGACTCGACCTACCTGTCGCTCTGCGTTCTGACGACGGCGTTGGATCACCTCGTCGACCACGAACGGGACACCCTTACGGGCGAGGAGAGCTACCTATATCTCTACTCAAACCGTGAGGCTTTCGCCCGACAAATCGCACAGGTGACGCGACGCGTACTCGACGGCATGCACACGATTCCCAACGGCCCCCACCACGCGATGATCCTCTCGGGTGTCGTCGCCTACTACACCTCTCAGCCGGGCGCGATGGGCGAGTTCGCGCGTCCAGTGACCGTGCACGTCCGCGATCAGATACGCCCTCTCATCACACCGACGCTCGGGACGATGCACGCATGGCGCGTCGCGAAGGATCTCGTGCCACGCCGCGATCCGACCTCTCGCGAGCCCGCGTCGCCAGCGTCGTGATGATGGTCGCAGACGGTCATCAACGTCTAGGGCCGCTTTCTCGCCGTAGGGTCGGTGCGGTTCCCCGGACGCGCTCCAGGCGGGCACGCGACGGTGGCGTGCGCGACGGCGGTCGTCTGGTCCTCGAAGGCGAAATGGGCCTCGAACGGAAAACCGCCGTTAGGGCATCTCGGCGGCAGTCGAAGTCCGCTTGGAGCGTAGGGCACTCGTCGACCGTGCGCCCAACGGTAGTACGCGAAATGCCCGAGGCCTCGACTTGTCGTTCCCAGCGCCATCTGAAAACGCGTGACCGCTACGTCGGGGGCGCCGGGCAAGCTTGGGACGAGCGGGACGCTGGTTTCGATCCCCTCGCTGTAGGGCGGCGCGGCTGGAACGATGGTTGCGGGAAAGACGAGCTGGGCAGAGACCGGGGATTCTGCGCTGGCGTAGACGAGCAGTGTCAGACGGCCAGAGCGTACGGGAGCTGAGAACACTTCGATCCGCGCGCTCTCTGCGATCACTTCGCCACCTATCGGGATTTCCGCCGTCGCAGTGCCCCGCCCCATCAGGGCATTCGCCGGACAGCCCTTCGGCCCCAGCGCTTCGAGCCTTGACACGAGGCAGTTTTCGAGCCCCAACCCGCTTGTCGCGATGCCCATTTCGCTCGGCAACTGCAAGCTCACGCTCCGAAGGGGAGTCTGGCTGTCCGGCGGGCTGCTAAAGATCCTGAAAGCAACTGAGATCGTCGTGGGTGCCCCGAGATCCTCGGGGTGAAATGATGCAGTCAAGCTCGCGCTCTGCACGGCCATGCCGTCAGCACAGAAGAGTGCGGAGACGACAGCTGCGGCGATTGCCGCAATCAGAAGTCGCGCAAGTCTCGTCTGGGTCTGCGTCACCTCGGCTAATACGTGAGGTTGCCGGTCGTCTGTATCGTCAGTTCCAGACGCGGGCTACGCCGGTCATAAACGCCGTAGAGCCGGCCGGTGCCGCTCGCGTGCGAATACCGACCCGTTCCGCCCAGCACCTTCAGCGTGCCGCCAAAGCTCGCGTAGCTCCCGGATTCATTCAGCTTGGCCGACCCATAGCCGCGCACTGCTCCGCCACGGGCATAGAACGTGAACGATCCCGAGATGTCTGCAGTGATGCGAACGCGCGCACTTACAGTACCCGCGAGTGCCCCAGAGGCCCGGCCTTCCTCGAACAGGTAGGAGCCCCGCGCAGCGACATAGTGTAGGTGCGCGACGACCGTAAGGTGCTGGGAGCGGGTCACCGCTGCTCGCGGTGCGGCTTCGCTTCGGGCACTCGAGAAGGCCCCGAGCACCACCAGCGCGCCAACGATTAGCACTCGCCCTCGCATGCGTGAGGACGGCCTTCGTGGCTGCAACACCATACGAACGATTCTACTCCTCCGTCCTTCGTCCAAGCCGGCCAGCGGTACACCTGGCACTCCCGCCAAGCCAAATAACTCAAGTTCTTAAGCCCTCACGATCTGCATTATCGTCGCCTCGCTGGCATGCGACGTTGGTCTCGTGGACGTGGTGCGGACTGTCCGCCGGCATGACCGGCGCCCGAGGCGTAACGCGCGCCGGGTGCCATGCAGGGCGATCGTGGCCGCTCTCGCCATGGATTTCAGCCCCTGGTGTCACTTCGCCCGCCAGTTCGGCCCCCTTGCAGGAGTGTGAGCAGTGCGTCAGCGCCGCGGCGATAGACACGACGCGATATGCGCACGGGATATGCGCGGCGCAGCATCGAGCAGCGCCGTTCAGCTCGGCTGCATGCTGCCCTCCATAACCCTCCCCGGACTGCCAAGTGGCCCGATTGATCTGCACGAACGATGGGGGAGCGGCGCATCGCTGATCTTGTCGAGCCTCCCAGGCGTCTCGTCACGATTCGGCGGATTGGAGCGTCACCTGGCTCGCCTACGCTCATGGCAACGGCGCGAGCCCGAGTTCAACAGCCTCCGCTACGAGCTGGCCTTTGTGTGCGCTCAAACGCTCGATGAACAACGCGCCTGGCTACGAGGCAGCGGGCTTGGCATCACGCAGCTCAGCGATGTCAACTTGCAACTGGCCGCCGGCCTACGGCTGCCGACCATCAGACTCGCGCATGACAGATCCGTGTACAACGAGCTGACGCTCGTCCTTCACCGTGCCATCGTCGGGCAGGTCTTCTACGGCTCCCGCGAGCCCCAAAACAATGCCGAAACCGTTTTGCGGTTTCTGCGCCAGGTGCACCGAGCCTAGCCGTGATCTCCCTCTGCAGGAAGCGTGTCGAAGCCTCTTGTGCCGCCATACAAAACGCTCCGGCTTGCCGTGCCTGACGGCGTTCAAAGACCCCAAGCTGACGTTGACGCTTTTGGGCACGTTCTGAGAGCGCTTCGCTTGAAGCGCGACATGAGCCAAGAGGAGCTGGCTGAAGCTACTGGGCTCCATCGCACAGAGATATCGCTGATCGAGCGCGGTCATCGCAAGCCCGTACTAGAGACGCTAGTCAGTCTCGCCCGAGCGCTTGGTATGACTGCGAGCGAGCTCGTCGACGAGCTCGAGCCGAACAGGTTGCATATGCGTTCGCACCCGCGTCCTGACCAGCGAGCTACGCGCAAGCCCCGCAAAAGGCGCCAAAAGTGATGACCCTTGCTGCATCGAATGCGCCGGAGGCCCCATCTCCGCGGGAACCTCGGACCATGCGGTTCTGTGTTCTGCGCGACCGCGTGCAGCTGACTCGCATCTCCGTGGAGTGGCAAGGTCCGAACTGCTCTACAGGCGCGGGTCGGACCTGCGACGCTGCAAGACTCAAGCCCGACCGCGCGTTGCGTCCGCCGCCTGTGACTAGCGTCGGTACGACGGATGGTGGTGAGTGACATCCCACCTAAGCACCGCGACTCGTGCGCGGTTGATCCGGCAGACGTTGGCGGCAAACCTGCGCCGCGAGCGCCAGCGTGCAGGGCTTACCCAGGGCGAACTTGCCATCGCCAGCAGTGTGCCCCGCGACACCATCTCGCGCATCGAGCGCGCCGAGCGCGAGCCTCGACTCTCGACGCTAGACCCGCTCGCGAACGTCCTGCGGATACCCCTCACGGAGCTGCTCGCTGACCTCCCGGGAGCGCCAACTGGACCGGGATGCAGCATCTAGACGCTTGCCAATTGCAGGCTAGCGGCATCCTATTTATCTGCATCATATGTGTCTCTTGACGCAGCTGTCTCCGCCAATTAGCGTCGCTCTGACTGGCCCTGCCCTTACTCGGAGAGAGTCGGTGTCATGAGGCTCCACAGTCACTGACGCCGAGGGAGCAGGGGCAGGGCCAGATCCATGGACAACGACGCCAAGCGTGGTTTTTCAGGCTGGATCTCATCAAGCATCGATCAGGGGGCGCACGCACCATGACAACTTCGAGCGACGAATCGCAGCGACTCGCATTGGTCGTTCCCAGCGTCTTTCGGAGACCCCTCGAGTGTGTGGGCCGACGTCGTGATCGCTCGCCCACATCGCGTCGTGTGCTGATCGGGCTGGGGCGGGCCCATCTCCAGGCAACCGTCCATATCTCGTTTTGTGGCGCGCTCCTTTGCGCGGGGCTTCTTGCGTGGGTGTCGGCCGCTGACGCCAACCCGTTGTCGAGCTCAACCGCCACAGCTGCAGTCGAACAGTCCCCACTCACTGGGGCGCTTGTGATCATCGGGACCCCCAATCAGGCTGAACAGCTGAGCGCACAACAGGAAGCCCATCGTCAGACGCCGGAAGCATTCAGAGCGCGAGAAGCCTCGCAGACGGCCTATGAGCACCTAGACGGTGCGCAGGCAAAGCAGCTTGCGGCGTCGACCTTCCCGCAACTGATCAATGAAGCAGGCGGTGGCCCCCCGCTGTTGCCGAGCGGAGAGAAGATCGTCAAGTACTCGAGCGACTACGCCGCGCAGATTGAACTACCCGAACGAAAGCGCGCCGCCGTAGAGTCCGTAGCCCCAATCGCACGGCAGACCTCCCCGGGACACGAGACACCGATAGATCTGCACCTAAGCGAAACCGGCGAGCAGTTCCAGCCGGTCACGCCGGTTGTGCCACTGAGCATCCCTAAGCAGCTCGGCAACGGCGTCGAAGTTGGCCACACGGGCGTCTCCATCACGCCAGTGGACGGCTCGGGCTCGGCGCTGGGCGGGGGAAAAGGGGAAATCGCCGGCACCGACGTGATGTATGCGAACACCCTCCCCGAAGCCGACACGCTCGTCAAGCCAACGACGCTCGGGGTCTCCGTGGAGACGATACTGCGCTCCGCGCAGAGCCCCCACGAACTCTTCTTTCGCGTCGGCCTGTCCTCTAGCGCTCACCTGACGGCGGCCCACGATGGCGGTGGGGGAGTCGAAGTGGTCGAAAACGGCTCGACGATTGCCATCATCCCGGCACCCAGCGCTCAAGATGCCGAAGGCACCACGGTACCCGTAACGATGACGACCCACGGGAACGTCGTGGCTCTTACGGTTCCCGACACCAGCCAATACCGTCTACCAATCGCAGTAGACCCAACCGTGTACGACACGATCTGGCAGAACGAATATTACTACAGCACCTACTACCGCACCGAGTGGACGTTCTGGAAAGGAGGGCCGGCTTTCACCGCGCCTGAACATCCAGAAGGTGGCAAATGGACCGAGAGCATCTCGGCCGCGCACAAAGAAGGCGAATACGGCGGCCTTTTCTACACAACACGTGGCGTCTCGCAAATCATCCTCGCCCACGTCGAAGGGGAATGGTTCAACACTGGCACTCACATCCAAAACGCCGTGCTGCTTCAAACACCGTCCTACCCTTACACGGAGGATTACGACATCCTGCCCGAATCAAGTGGCGAAAACGGCTTTGGCGGTTATGCCTGCTCCCCGTCAGTTGGCTGCCCCGAATCTACCCCCGGTCCGGCACCGCCTGAAAACAATAACACGGCGGGCTTCGAGCAGGTCGCGCTGAAAGAAGGCCCCAATGCTACGGACACGGCCACCAGCGCGTACGTAGAGATTTCCCAGGAACAGGGCCCGGAACTCAGCTTCAATAAAACCAGTCCAACCGTCAAAAACGGGGCAACAGGAGAAGAAGTGCCCAACGTCCTATACGGAAGTGGAGGATGGTTGGGACCGCACTCCGGAGCTTTCGAAGTTCGAGCGAAAGATCCAGGGCTAGGCCTCAAGTACTACCGCGTCATCAGTGCCGGCGGCGGTGACACCAAAGCATACTACGCCAGCGGGGAATGCTTCGGTCTGCAATGCCCAGAATACAACTATCAAGGCTACACATACCGGCCGGGCACGCCGGATGGCGAAATTAGCTTCGAAGCGTTTGTCGAAGATCCCGTTGGTCTGTGGGCGAACGTCTACCCGCAGAAAATCAAAATCGACGGCACGCCTCCGCATGGCATCAAACTGAGCGGCCTCCAGAACGGCAGCGAACTCCCGTTGGGAGAAAGCAAACTCAAAATCGAAGCCGCCGATGGCAGCGGCACTACGAAAAGCTCGGGGATCCAATCGATCAAGGTGAGTATCGACGGCCATGAAGTGTCCGCGACTGCCGCGTCTTGTCCAGTGGGTCCCTGCTCAGCGACGACCGAACTGACGGTCGCGGCGCGCAACTACTCGAGCGGGAAGCACTCGCTGATCGTCAGCGCGATGGACAACGCGAAAAACCTCGCGCAGGAAGAATTCACGTTCATCGTCCACGGCGCCAGTCCGGTCTCCGTCGGACCTGGCAACCTTGACCCGAGCACCGGCCAGCTCACGTTGAGCGCAACCGACGTGGCGCCTGGCGGTGGCATTGGGGTCTCGCGGACCTACCAGTCCAAGGAAGTCGGCACCGAAGGCCCGCTCGGGGCGCAGTGGGCGCTGAACCTTGGGGGGGATGAGAACCTCACGATCAAGCCTAGCGGCGACGCGATCCTCTCCGCCACCGGCGGAGCTGAAACCACCTTCATCCATAAAAGCAACGGAGAATTCGAATCGCCGGCCGGTGACGCCAACCTGAAGCTCGAAGGGAAAGAAAAAGAACCTGGCAAAGGCGTCACTGAATATCTCCTGAAGAACGAAAAGGCGGCGACGAGCACCAGGTTTGAACAGCCAGCTGGCGCCCAGAGCGCGCCCCCCGCGTTCGCGAGCCTGTTCGGCTCGGAACCGGGACAGCTGAACCACCCGACTAGCTCGGCGATCGACCCAAGCGGCAACCTCTGGGTCAGTAGCTTCACGAGCAACCTCGTCCAGAAGTACTCTCCGACCGGCGCGCTACTCGCAAGCATCGGCTCTTATGGATCCGCCCCGGGCCAGTTCATCACTCCATGGGGAATCGCGGTCGATCCGCGCAACGGCAATGTCTATGTCGCCGATCAAGGCAACTTCCGCATCCAGGAGTTCTCCTCCTCGGGTGCCTTCATCAAGGCCATCGGGTGGGGCGTCACCAAAGGCGAACCCGAACTGCAGGTCTGTACCAGCGAATGCAGAGCTGGCATCCCAGGTGCCGGCAACGGTCAGTTCAGTTGGCTCGCCGGCCTCAACGTCGACTCCAGCGGCAATCTCTGGGTCGTCGACTACGGCAACGACCGGATCCAGGAGCTCAACGAAAAAGGCGAATTCGTGCGCAAGTTCGGTTCCAAAGGCAGCGGCGCCGAACAGCTCGAAAACCCATTGAACATTGTGCCCTCCGGCGGCAACGTCTACATCACCGACTACGGCAACCAAAGGGTGCAGGAGTTCTCAACGACCGGCTCTCCGATCGCGCGCTTTGGCACCCCCGGGAGCGGAAATGGACAGTTCTCAGGTCCCTACGGAATCGCAGTAGACCCGCGGAGCGGAAACCTGTATGTCGTCGACTCGGGCAATAACCGCGTCCAGCAGTTCACGTCTGCCGGCGCTTTCGTCACGAAGTTCGGCACCGCTGGTACCGGATCGGGGCAGTTCACCACCCCCACGGGCGTCGCCATCAACGCCACAGGCGGCATCGACGTACTTGACTACAGCAACAACCGCGCCGAGCAGTGGACCCGCTCCACGTGGGTTCCCAGCGAAGCGGGCGGTCCGCTCGCAGCGACATCCACGACGTTCGCCTTCAAGACGGTCGAACGGGGAAGCAATGCGGTGATCGAGCCTACCGAGGCGCTCTCGCCCGTCCCCACGGGCGTCACCTGCGGCTCAAAAGTCGAAGAACTAAAACGCGGCTGCCGCGCGCTCACCTTCAACTACGCCGAATCGACCACTGCGACCGGTGAAAGCGAAAGCCAGTGGGGCGACTACAAGGGGAACCTAACGCGTGTCTACTACCACGCTTGGGATCCGTCCAAAGGGGCGATGTCAGAACCGATCGTCGCGCAGTACCTCTACGACAACAAAGGACGACTGCGGGCCGAGTGGGACCCCCGCATCTCACCGACGCTGAAGACGGTCTACGGCTACGACAGCGAAGGCCACGTGACCTCGATAGGGCCGCCAGGGCAGGAGCCATGGCTGTTCAGCTACGGGACGATCGAAGGCGATGGAGGTCCTGGCCGCCTGCTCTCGGTGTCCCGGCCCAGCGCCGCCACGTCTCTCGGCGGAGGTGTAGCGCCGACAAACACGTCCGAACCAACGCTCTCCACCGCGAATCCACTCGTCGGGACGGCGATGAGCGTCAGCAAAGGTAGTTGGAGCAACAGCCCGCTGGCTTATAGCTATCAGTGGCTCACGTGCACGCTGGTCAAACAGGGGGAAATTCCGGTCGACCGGTGCGAACCGATCCCCGGCGCCGTCAACCCAACCTATACGCCACTCGCACGTGATCGCGGCCACGAACTTGCCGCTAACGTGACAGCGACGAACGGATCGGGCTCGACGCTCGCATGCGCAGCATCGAGTGGAAAAAGCTGCGCCTTTGTGCCTACCAACGCGGTGTCCGGCACGAGTGAACTCTCAAAAGAGCCGGTCCCCAATCCGCCAGAAGTGGGCTCCGTTGCGGTTTCGACGATCGAGTACGGTGTCCCCACCTCAGGAGCCGGGCTCCCGACCCTGACCTCTACCGCCGCCGCAAAATGGGGCCAGACCGACGATCCCGTTGAAGGTGTGGCGATCTTCCCGCCCGATGAGCCGATGGGCTGGCCGGCCAAAGACTACAAACGGGCGAGTGTCCACTACTGGGACACCCAGGGGCGGATGGTTAACACCGCGCTTCCGACCGGGGGTATCGCGACAAGCGAATACAACGCGACTAACGATGTCGTGCGGACGCTGAGCGCCGACAATCGCGGTGCGGCACTCGCCGAAGGCTCGAAATCGGCTGAAATTTCCAAAGTGCTCGATACCGAGAGCAGCTACAGCACCAACGGCACTCAGCTTCTCGAAACCAAAGGCCCGCGGCACACAGTCAAACTCGCGAGCGGCTCTACCGTTCAGGCCCGAGATCATGTTCGCTACTTTTATGACGAAGGGTCGCCGGGTGGAGCGACATATAACCTGCAGACGAAGTCGACGGACGGCGCCGAATATGAAGGCAAAGAAGCCGACGTCCGAACCACAACCACCGGATACAGCGGGCAGGAAAACCTCGGCTGGAAACTGCGCAAACCGACATCCTCGACGACCGACCCCTCTGGCCTAGACCTCGTCCAGAAGACGGTCTACGATCCGATTACAGGCAATGTCGTCGAAGTCAAGAGCCCAGGCGCCAACTCCGAAACGATCTACCCACCGGCGTATGCATCGTCTTTTGGAAGCGAAGGGTCTGGGAACGGCCAGTTCAAAGCGCCGGCCGAGAGCGCCACCGATGCAAGCGGCAACGTATGGGTTGTCGACGAAGGCAACAATCGGGTGGAGAAGTTCACCGCCTCGGGTACGTTCGTCGCTACCTACGGCACTAAAGGCTCGGGTAACCTGCAGTTCCAGGGCCCGTGGGGGATTGCGATCAACCAAGCCACCGGCAACGTTTACGTCGCCGACAAAGGCAACAGCCGCATCGAGGAGCTCAGCTCGACAGGCACCTACGTCGCGGCGTTCGGTACGAGCGGATCCGGCGCGCTCAAAGAACCGACGGGAGACGCGGTGGAAGCGTCGGGCAACTTGTGGGTGAGCGATTGGGGGCATAATCGACTCGTTGAGTACAGTCCGGAAGGGACCTTCATCCGCGAAGTCGGAAGCTCGGGCTCTGGCAACGGGCAGATCAATGGGCCTGGCGGAGTCACGGTCTCCGAAGGTGGCGTATTCGTCGCGGACTACTACAACAACCGGGTCGATCAGTTCTCGACGTCCGGCGCCTACCTGGGCCAATTCGGCTCAAAAGGTAGCGGGGCCGGTCAATTCAAAGAACCCTACGCGGTGGCGGCGAACCCGAGTACCGGAACCCTTTACGTCTCAGACACGGCAAACTCGCGGCTCGAGCAGTTCAGCCCGTCTGGCCGCTTCCTGACCGAATGGAAAACGTGGGGGCCAAGTCACCAGGTCTACAACCCAACAGGGCTCTCCGTCGCCACCAACGGCAAGCTGTACATAAGCGACGCTTACGGCGACAAAGTCACGACGTGGACGCCGCCCGAAGCCGGCGCGGCCCACCTCACGTACGCATCCACATTCGGCTCAACTGGCTCTGGCAACGGCCAGTTCTCAACCCCAATCAACACGGCGATCGACGGGGAAGGCAACATCTGGGTCACCGACTACGGCAACAACCGCTTCGAGAAGTTCTCGGCCAAAGGCACCTTCATCGCCACCTACGGCAAAGAAGGCTCCGGCAACGGCCAGTTCCACGGCCCGGGCGGCATCGACATAAACCAGAGCACCGGCAATGTCTACGTCGCCGACACCTACGGCGGACGCATTGAGGAGTTCTCCTCCTCTGGAACCTTCATCACAGCATTCGGGACCACGGGCACGGGCAAACTGACGAAGCCCGGGAGCATCAAGATCGACTCTGCGGGCAACGTGTGGGTCCCCGACATGACCGCGGACCGCATCGTCGAGTTCTCATCGACCGGGACATACATCGCCGCCTACGGCAAAGAAGGCACGGGCGAAGTCCAGTTCAAACAGCCCACCGGCGTGGCCTTCTCCGGCGAAAACGTCTACGTAGCGGACTCAGCCAATCACCGCATCCAGGAGCTCTCCAACAAAGGAGCCTTCATTCGCCAGTTCGGCAAAGAAGGCGAAGGCAGCGGCGAAGCCTACGATCCAGAAGGAATTTCCGCCGATGCCGCCGGCAACATCTACGTGGTCGATGACGTTGCAAGCCACGTAGAGGAGTTCACGCCAGCTGGCGGTTATCTCGCGACCTTCGCAACCAAAGGCTCAGGCGAAGGGCAGCTCAAAGCGCCGGTCGGGGATGCGATCGATGCCGCCGGCAACATGTATGTCGTCGACACCGAAAACAACCGGGTCGAGAAGTGGGCTACTGGAGCCGTCCACGACGAGAAGACGGTCTATTACTCGGTGGGCGCCAACACCGAATACCCGGCCTGTGGCAACCACCCTGAGTGGGCGAATATGCCTTGCGAGACCCTGCCCGCCGCGCAACCGAACACTTCGGGAATCTCCAACCTGCCGGTTTCACTGGCGACCTATTCGATGTGGACCGTGCCAGAAACGATCACCGAAACGTTCGGATCCACGACGCGTGTCAAAAAAGAGACGTTCGATGCGGCGGGCCGTGCGCTGACAAGCGAAGTGACCTCTGCAGCGAACACGGCTCTCCCTAAGGTCACCAACGAATACAACAGCACTACTGGTGCCCTCGAAGCACAGAGTACGACGAGCGAAGGGCACACGAAGACGATCACAACCGTACGAAACCGTCTCGGCCAGGTCGAAAAATATACGGACGCCGACGGGGTGACATCCACCTACAAATATGACGCCTTTGCTCGCCTGCAGGAAGTCAACTACGGCACGGTTGACGGCGAATCGGCGAGCCAGATCTATAGCTATGACGCTACGAGTGGTGCGCTCGCCAGCCTGTACGACACGACCGCAGGGACCTTCACGGCGAAATACGACGTCGAAGGCACCGTGACGAGCGAGACGTATCCTAACGGGATGACCGCAAGCTACGCACGTAATCAGGTCGGCGAAGCCACTGGCATCGAATACACCAAGACTACGCACTGCTCCAGTAACTGCGTCTGGTTCAGCAACGCAATTACGCCATCGATCCATGGCGAAACGCTCAAGCAGACGAGTACACTCGGCGAAGAGCCAAGCTATGGCTACGACGCGACAGGACGCCTCACTGAAGTACAAGAAATCCCGTCGGGCAAAGGATGTTCAACACGCATCTACGCCTATGACGAAGAAGGCGACCGCACAAGCCAGACCAGCCGGGGCCCAGGTTCGCTGGGAGAATGCGCCAGCGAAGGCGGCACGCGCGAAAGCCACGTCTACGACCCGGCAGGGCGATTGAACGACCCAGGGGTGACCTACGACGCCTTCGGTGACACGACCGCACTGCCGGCCATCGACGCGGGAGGCCACGAACTAAAGGCCAGTTTTTACGTCGACGGCCAAATTGCCACCGAGGAACAGGAACAAGAAGGCAAAGCAAAGACGCTCAGCTTCTCCTATGATCCGTCCGGACGGACCCGCGAAACGCTTGTCGCGGGCAAATCGCCAGCTGTCTCCCACTATGCGGGAGCGGGAGAAGCGCTCACTTGGACGAGCGAAGGAGCTTCGATCTGGACGCGTAACATTCCCGGCATCGACGGGACTCTCGCGGCGACGCAATCGAGCGGGGGAGCTCCGGTCCTTGAGCTACATGACGTGCACGGCAATATCGTCGCGACGGCATCGCTCTCGGAAACCGAAACGAAACTACTGTCCACGTACAGCAGCACGGAGTTCGGGGTGCCCCAAGCGGGGACCACGGCACCGAAGTACTCTTGGCTGGGGGCGTCAGGAATCTTGAGCGAACTGCCGAGCTCCGGCGTCGTGAATACCGGCGGGGGCTCGTACATCCCGGAGCTTGGGAGGGCGTTGCAAAGCGAAGCCGTTGCCTCTCCAGGCGCGTTCCCTGACGGCACGGGCGGCACAGGGATCGTCCAAGCGGTGTATCTCGAAGCTGCCGCCGATCAGTTCAAAGCGATCGCGCTCGAACACGAAGCAGCACTGGAAGCAGCCGCGAGGCTAGAAGCAGAAGAAAAGGCATACACAGGATGCCGCGACTACGAACATGGAGGCGCAAAGGTTCCATGCGGCCCTTCGCCGACAGAAGGGGGCGCCGAACCGGAAGACCCTCATGAATGGGCGATGCTTGCTCCCTATCAGACGCGTGCCTTCGCACAGGACCTCTTGAGCCGCGCTAACAACGCAGATCTCGCGGCAATATTCTTCAAACTCCTGCCAAAGATTGCAGACGAGTTGGCAGGGTCAGTGGAAGGGCTAGCCGCGCTATATAGAGGCTACGCTCATAACCTCGAAGTCTGCGCGCTAGCTGATCGTTGCTTCGTGACTGTGGGGTACTTCAATGTCCTTGGATTCTCGTTCATTGCTACGGTGGAAGAGGAAGCGTGCTACTACCTAGAACGCGAATACTACGTGTGTGGATCATCGGACTACGTACGGAGGCGTAATGAGCATGGGCGCCACTGATGATGGTATTGACCAGTCAGACTGGCTTCCGCGTAGATCACGCCCGCCTCGTGCGTTGCTTGTCATTCTTGGAATCTGCGTCGCTCTCCTCGTGGTTATCGGACTTCGGTATGGCTCGGCGGGAGGTAAGACGCCCCCACGGGCAAGCGTCAACGTTGTGTCGAGCGTTCGCTATTTGCACGCGCGGGCAATCTATGTTGGCGCGGTGGCTCACGACGCACCGGACGTGGAAGCGGCGGAACGACAACTCGCGAGGCGTATCAAACGAGACTGCCCCGGGGTATTGGGCGGCGCTCCCGGTAATCATTTGGCTGGGGAGTTCCTCCAGGAGGTTCTCGGCGTGCAAAACCTGATTGCCCATAAAGCAACTAGTGCCGCCAACACGAGGTTTGCAGAACAAGTTGGTCGCTTGCGCTGGACGGAACCCCGGATCACCAGAATGATTGCGAGGCTCGTTAGCGCGCGGAGGAAACTGGGGGCGCTGCCATTGCCGAATCTCTGCCGCGACGCGCGCGGTTGGGCGTCCACGCATTTCCGTGTCCTGACGCCGGGCACCATACGTTTCGCGGCGACTCTGACACCACGATTGGTCCTCGCGACAGCCGAAGGGCACGGAACGCTGGAAGCATCCATCAACGCTCTCCTGCGTGGATACGAGACGGCGCAGGAGCGCATACAAAGCGGCGATTTGGAGCGCCCCGCGTTTGCGCGGCCGAGCGTTCGCATCCCCTCCTGGGTCGCGGTCCTCGATGCCCTCGGCTTGAGCCCGTGACGCGTCGTCGAGTCCTTCGCCCGCGCGACGGCGTACGCGGCCATGAATGCCGCGCAGCTGTCAGCATCTAAAAGGATGGCCCCCGCGGACGGCACATCGGGATCTGTTGACGTAACGGCGGCGATTGAAGTGCGCGAGGCTGTTGCGCGACGTTTGCTGGAGGCTGGCTGGCAACGTTTGGCGCCAGACCCCGTTGGACCAGTCGATAGCGGCGGCTTTTCGATCGCGGTCGGGAGAGAGTTCTCGGTTACGGTTTGGGTTTTGCCGTGGGTGGGCGGCGCCCTACATGAGCTTCCGCAGCTTTTTGTCGCCGGACTGGCGGGTCTCGACTACTTGCCCGCTCGTAAGATAACCACCGCCCTGGTGGGACGTTCCTACTCAGGAGTGACGTTCAAGGATCCGCGGCGATTGTTTTCGCTCGCACGCGGACCGGACGCGGATCGCGCGGCGGATGCTCTAACACGCTTTGCGTCTGACGTACAAGTTGAGTTGCGGAAAGATGCCGATATTGACACCGTGGTCGCGATGCTCGGCGGCGGGGCGGGCCTTGTTGCGACTCGTCCAACCGCAGTCCTTGATGAGCCGCCGGCTAAACAGGGCGAGGATCATTCTCTCGTGGTTGCAGCGATACTCGCGACTAGTGGGCGCTTCGATCGGGCCCGCCGGGAGCTTTCGGCTCTCGCTCTCGCTCCTGAGGACCTTGCTGCCTGTCGAGCTTCGCGGCAGTTGGCTCGTTGGATCGAGACCAAGGGCACGCTCACGCTGCCCGCATCGCCTGCGCAGTGGGGGTTGCCGCGACAATCGCGCCGCGCGCCGGAGGCCAGCCGTAGGTGGAGCGAACATCGGCAGCTTGCGATCACTCGTCGCCAGGCAATGGACAGCGTTGGCCCGCTGTGTCGGGGCAAGAGTAGGAACGAGATCAGGGCAATGCTCGAAGCTGAGTTTCAGAGACGCTACTTGAGGACCGCGCCAGAGAGCCTTGAGCGCGATGTCGATGTCTTGTTCACCGAGCAGCAACCGTTTGGCAAGCTGCGCCTGGCGACACGTGGGATAAAGGGCCTCGCCGGGTTTATCAGCGACTCGCGCACTGAGGGGGGAGGGCTTGCGCGTGCTCTCACAGACGCTGCCGTTGGAGAGGAAGAGAATGCCCTCGAGCAACGAAAGCTTCCTGAGCGGGCCGCTTACCCTATCTATGCCACGGGCGATCAAAGGGTGGCCGTGAAATTGGACGCGTCCGCGACGAGGATTCTCGACGAGCTCACTGCGAATCTCAGTCCCGGGGAAGGCTCAGTCCCCATCCGGCTGTGGTTTACCCGGTCGTTATCAACTAGCGGCCTCGACGTACACGCCCGGGACGAGAGGATCGGCACGCTTCAAGCTGACACAGGTAAGTGTCTTGAGCCAGCAATGTCGGCCGCCGATGAACGCGACGAGGCGCCTTGGAGTGATGCCCGGCTCATCGCACGACGCGAGGAGCCGATCTACCTCGTTGAACTCGCGCTGCCAACGGAAGAGCTGACGAGCGTAGGGTCCCTGCGCTCCTAACGATTTCCTGCGGCGGTTTAGGCGTCCACTACCGCATGGATTGCGGGCGCGAATCCTTCCCATCGTGGCACGGGCGCGAGAGCGGCGAAAATCGGGGGGGGGCACAGCGGGTCTGACTCCGACAACGACATCGTGAAATCCGTGTCGTCTCAGGCAAGTGCTGAGCCGGTCACTACGGCTCGGGCGCGGGCGTCGTGTGGCGTGAGATAGAGGTGCAACCGCCGATGTCTGTCTCGTTTCGCGCGCGAGCCGAGATCGGCCTGGCGCACTTGTGGGTCTATGTCAAGGAGCACGGGACGGCTCGCGTTCCGCGTTTCTACACGTGTTCAAATGGCTACCGGCTCGGGAGCTGGGTGCATGTCAGGCGTCAAGTTCGGGGTCGAGATGTGCGGCTTGATCGGCTGTTGGAGTCGTTGCCGGGGTGGACGTGGGCGCCTTTCGAGCAACGGTTCGAGGAGAAACTGAAGCGCGTCGAAGTGGCCATAGCGTCAGGGCGGCTGGCGGGTGACTCGGAGTTGAAGCGATGGATCGCTAAGCAGCGAGCCCGTGCTCGGTCAGGAAGGCTCGCGTTGCACCGGCTTGAAAGGCTGCGAGAGGCGGGTGTCCTGTGATTTGCACCTGCATAGCTCTAGGTCCGATTCGATGTGCATCGGCGGGTCTGAGGTTGCTTCTGCGCGTGTGGCGGGTTTCTCTCGCGCGGCGATTTGCACAGCATTCTGGACGTAGGGGAGGGGCTTGTCATGGATGACCCGTTCTACGATGCCGCGCTTCGGGCCCTGTTTGCGACGGTCGGGTCGAGGAACCAGGCATACCCGAAGTGCTATGCGCTCGGCCTGTTCCTGAAGCGGTACGTGGCCGCTACCGCCGTGATCGATGGAGATCCGGTGGTGCCGCTGAGCGCGCAGCTGGGGCTGATGTGTTCTGCTGCGGTTGATCCTGAAACCCAAAGACGCAGGGGTGTGCGGCCGTTTTCGTGCCACGACGCCTATGAAGAGGCCGTCCTGCGTGCCGGCGGTCCGGCCCACGCCCGCCCCGATCCTGAACTGCTTCACAGCGTTGTGCCCGAGGACTGGGTTCCGGCTGTCGCGTCTTTGATCGGGAGTGGCCCTCGCCTTGGAGTCGCGCGATCGCAGGCGGCGATTCTCGACTTCTCTCATGAGGAGGTGCCAGCGAATCGGCGGCGCCCGGCGGGGAGGCGGTCGCGGGCCACGGTCCGGATCGTCCTGGGAGAGGCGATTCGGTTGGTGCGAGCGGTTTACGGGTTGCGTGGTCACCCAGCGTGCGAAGCGTGGACGTACATGCCGACGCTGGCTATGCCAGAGATGCCAAGAGGCGGGTACCTCCTCGTGGCGCCTCGGGTGGAGACGGTTCGTCAGGCCTTTGAGGAGCTCACATCGGAGGTGCATCGGCGTCTCGCTGTGAGCCGGACCGAGGAGGAGATGGGCGCTCTCGAGGCGCTGACGGACCATGCGGTGTCTGCGCGGGGCTTGTGGCGACTAGCGCGTGATCGCGCGGTATTGACGTTGCTTGTGTTGACCGGCGCCCGACGTGATGCGATTGCCCGGCTGCGCAGAAGGGACTACATAGCTGACCATGAAGGCCCCGCACCCGACTGTCGTCGCGGCGCCGTTTTGGACTTGTGTCCGAGGAAGGGCAAGGGCCGCGAGGAGGTGCGGCGCAAGCCGATCCCCAGACAGGCAGCGCTGACGCTTGAGCTGTATCTCGCCGTGCTCGATCGCATGCGATCAGAGAAAGGGCACCTCGTGCTGGGGCCCGATGCACCTCTCGTTGTGGCGGAACCGACATTGGAGGCGAAGGCCGTCTCGCCGAACTGGCTCTATCTGCGACTGGGTGGCACGAGCGCCGGGCGCCGTCCGCTGGTGCCGAAGGATGTGCGTCACATGTCCAAGCACCTCACCGAGGCTGAACGGAGGCTATGTGGCTACTCGACCCACGAGTACCGGCATTTCGCCAATCAGCTCGCCGAACGTGCAGGGGAACTGTGGAACGAACGGTTTCCTGCCACGGGCGGGGAAGCCAACCCGCCATCCTCCTACTACGCGGCTGCTCTGCTGGACAACGGTGGGGTCGAGCGCGACATGCGGGCTCTCTATGGCGACCGGCGTACGCCAGCGATGCTCGAGGTCGTCTCAGGACGCGCCGCCGAGGTTGGATGGGAGATCCTCTCGACAGGCACCGGGCTTCGCAAACGACCGAATGTCGAGGCCTACGAGCAGGAGCTGATCCGCCTGCGGCGGATCGAGGATGAGGAGCGTCGCCTCGAGCAGAGAGCGCAGTGCCTCCAAGATCAGCGAGTGCCGCAGCTCGAGGCTGCCGGCCAAGCGGTTCAGGAGATCGACCGGCTCGACGTAATCCTGCACCGGCAGGAGGACCTGATCAGGTCCGTCCACGAGCTCAAGGAGTTGCTCCTCGAAAGTTCGGCGATCACCCACCAGCTCGTGCAGCTCTCGCGCGAGAAGGCCGACACGATCAAGAAGCTCGACCTCTATCGACTTGATCGAGCTACCTGGCTACCCGTTGCCGACAGCGAGCCCCCGGGCGCCGAGAAGGTCGACTGGGAGGCGATCGACAAGGGCAAGCTCGGCAAGCCCTTGATGCCGCTTGAGGCCGGGAGCGCCGTGCGTGACTGGCTGACGTTCCGCGAGTTCTGCGAAGTGATCGATTTGCAGGCTCGCTCGACACTTACGCGCTGGGCCAAGGGAGAACACCTACCTGCCCGGCCTGACCGACGTCCCTGGGAGCCAGACCGGGTTCCGGTCGACGCTTCACTTGGCGTCAACTATCGGCGGATCTGGGTGCCGGGCGTCAACACATCCTTCTGGCGAACACGGCTCAGACGAGCAGCACTCGCCCAAATGCTCTCGCACTGGCCCGCTGAGCAGGGATGGACGACGAAGGACGGCCAGCCGACTTGGCGTTGCATGGAGCCGATCGTCCTGCCGGCGCCGACGCTGCAAATCGCCTCGTGACCTACAAGCGCCCGGCGATCAGGGCGGCGAGCTCGACGAAGATGTGCGGACCGAGTTGGCCGTCACGCACGCGCCGTTCGACTGCGGCGACGACCTCGTCGGGATCGAGGCGTCGTCTGCTGTCGCAGGAGATGTCGCTGAACTCTCCGCGTCTGATCATGTTGCGAACGTCGGCCTCGTCGATTCGCATTACGCGGGCGACCTCGGCCGGAGAGAGCGTCGTGCGGTTTGCTTCGATCGATACCCCGTCGATCAGAACGTTTGGTCCATCGAGGCTCTCTCGTAGGTCTCGCCGATCGGTCGAGGCCTTGTTGTTATCGCGGTAGTTGGAGGGCATCGCAAGGATGTTGAGCGCCCAGAGGGCCAACTCGGACCATTGACAGCGAGCGCCTGAGCATCAGCGTCTCCGTTCAATAGGCCGAGTTGGCCCTGGTCGCGATCAGCCTTCATGGCTGTGCGATGTTCAGGCACCTCCGAAACTCAGCCAGACAGCGCCGTCGAGCCCCGCGCTCGCCGTGCGCGACCAGTTCCTCGCCTCGCGTTCAACCAGCAAGAGGCAGCCGTAGCGCTTGGTGTCTCCGTCGACCACTTCGAGCGGCACATCAAGCGCGACCTGGCCGTCGTCTACTCGGGCGCCCGAAAGCTCTATCCCCGCAGCGGGCTTGAGGAGTGGCTCGAGAGGAACGCGGTACGTCCAGGTGCGCGCGCACCGTGAAGAAAGCAAGGAAGTGAAAATGCCAAAGGACACGAAGACCCGCTATCAGGGCGTCTACGCCCGCCACAAGAAGGGCTGCGCAGTGGAGGGCGATGGGCCGTGCAACTGCAAGCCATCTTTCTGGGGGAAGGCGTGGGATCGTGCGGCAGGCCGACATCGCAAGACCCGGTTCCTGCAAACGATCGCCGCCGCGCGTAGCGCGAAGTCAGACCTCGAAAAGACACTCCGTGCCGGACAGCTTCCGGTAACGAGAACGATGCGGCTCGATGCTGGGATCGACCGCTTCATTCAGGCGGCGCAATCGGGGACGGCCCTCAACAAGCACAGACGCCGCTACAAGAAGAAGGCAGTCAAGACGCTGGAAGGCGCCCTGAACGGCCACGTCATCCTGGTGCTTGGCCAGAAGCAACTCGGGCACGTTCGCCGAAGGCACGTGCAGGGGCTTGTCGATGCGCTCGCGGCGGCGGATATGTCCGGGAGTTCGGTGCGTCGGGTTGTCAACTCGATACGCAGCTTCTACGCCTGGGCCCAGGATCGGGAACTCGTTGACCATGATCCCGCCCAGCGCGTGCGGCTCCCCGCAGTAGACGAAAAGCCGCGCGATCGAGTGGTTACGCCTGACGAATTCGCGCAGTTGCTCGCGGTCCTGCCGATCGTGGATGCGCTTGTCTACGCACTAGCCGGCTATGCAACCGCTCGACGCGCCGAGATCCGGCACCTACTCAAAGGAGACTTCGATGAAGAGCGGGGTGTCCTCTATCTGGGCGCCGACGACGAGGGGCGAAAGTCGCGCGCCGCTCAGCGACCGTTCCCGGTCGTGCGCCCACTGCGGGTGGTCATTCTTCGGGCTCGACTGGCCGGTGGGCAAGATGCAAGCCCTTTGCTTTGCCCTGGTCGTAAGCCTGGTGGCCGCAATAGCGGGATGCTGTCGTTTGAGGCACTACAGAAGCGATGCGACAAGACCTGGAAGACGGCGGGACTCAAGCGCATTACGCCACACGAGTTGCGGCATACAGCGATCACTTGGCTCGACGACGCCGGCGTACGGCATAAGGTGATCTCGCTGCTCGCCGGCCATGAACTACCGCACGGCGGTGCCCAGGTAACGGGCCGGTACACCCATGAGTTGCCGGGCGACTTTGAGCGCGCGCGGGTCCTGTTCGATGCCTATCTTGCTCGCGGACTTGCCGCATCGGCTGGATAAGGTTCTGGTGACTCTCGCGCGGCCGGAGCTCGCCTACGCGGACGCGTCTTTGGCGTGCGTTCAAAGTCGCTCCGACAGCAGCGAGACCGCCTCGGCTAGGCTCGTGGCTAGTAGCGCTCCTCGCGGCACGTCGTGCGCAGTGCGCATGTCGCCGATGGTGCGGCGCTCGCCGACGACCAGATCGGCGTAGCCGGCCGAGCAGCATAGGTAGTTGAGATCGATCAGGTCATTGCCCTCCCAGCGGGAGCCGGAGTTGCGCAGCCGGGCGAACATGACCTCGCGATAGCGGCTGAGATAGGGCATCGCGGCGACGTCGGCATCAGCTCTTTGCCGCCAGGCATGCAGGTCTTGGGTCGAGGCGAGGCCGACGATCTCAGGGGCAAGGTCGGCGAGGATCGCGGCGTGGGCAGCTCGGCGGGTGTCGCTAACAGAAGCGCCATCGTCGTGAAGCTGCGCGGACAGCTGTGCGAACGTCTGCGCCCAACCCGCCGCCGCCTCGCGCCCTCCTTCGTCGGGTATCACCTTGGGCTCGAGCAGCGACTCGTAGACGCTTGAGACGTTGACCAAGCGAGGGAAGACCGCCGCCATCGGCTCGGGTAGATCTGACCCGTCGACCTCGTGGAGGCGTTGGCTGAAGAGGACATCGGCACCGAGGCTCGCCATACCCGGGGCGATCGGCGGTTCGCCGGCAAGGGCGGCGAGCAGCTCCTCGCGACGAACGTCGACGGGGTTTCGCAACTGCCAACCTCGCGACAGCTCGATCATCGTGGAGGCGAGCTGTACACGTCGCTCGCTATGCATGCGTCCGGTCTCCACCGCGTTTCCTGCGGATATCGGAAGGACGATCTCGCCTTGCTTTACGAGTTCGGCCAGCGTTCCTGCCGCGATCTGCTCATCCGCGCTAATTCGCGGCCAGTGATACAGCGCGCCAGCAAGCTTCGACCATTCGTTCTGGTCGAGGTAGACGATCCGCCGTCCTGCGAGTGGGTCGAGCGCGCGAGCCCCAGTGATGCCAAGCTCAACGATCGCCTCGGCGCCGCCGGGCAGGACGACCACCAGCTCGTCGGCCTCGACGTCGACAGTCACGCAGTGCATCTGCACATCCATCTCGACGAAGGACGCCGGCAGGGGCGCCTTGACGATCTCTCCGGGCTTGACTTCCACCTCGAGGACGCCCGACTGGAAGTTCGCGGTCATTCGCGGCATGCGCACGCGCAGCAGGCTAAGGGTTCGTCCTCGCGGTTGGTCTGTGGTACCTCATCCTTCTTACGTGGTTGGCGGGCTGCATCGTGTCGTCACAGCCAGTGAGGACGAGGCCAGTCCCGCGCCCGGTAATGAGAGGCCAAAATACCTACGGCTGCAGATAGGAACCGTAGGAGGCCTGCCAGCTCAGTTGTCCGGAGGGCGTCGGCTTGAACACGGCGGCGCCCTCGCAGTAGCTGTAGGCATTTGAAAGCCCGCCGGCCGACTGGCCGGGCTGTCCCTCCGCCCACTGCGAGTAGCCATAGGCGCCAAGCCCGCTCGTGACGCCGAAGACGCCCGCCGCCCGCCCGGTGAGCGTTGAGCCCAGACCGAAGCTTGCGTAGTCCAGACCGACTTTGCCAAGACCCCCGGCGCACTGGCGACTCCATGGGTTCGGTGCACTGTCACAGGCGCTATACGCGCCAACGCCGTCGGCGGCGAGCCCGACCAGGGCGGCGTCGGCCGCGACCTCGTCTGCGATCCCGCCGGTACCGACCGAGATGATCACGACGCCCGCGACGATTCCCGTAACGGCGGCGCCAGTGCCAATCGCGTGCACGTCGTTTCCGAGGTTCGAGCCGCGACAGGCGCCGTTGGGGTCGTGTCCAACGATGCAGAACAGCCCGGAGGGATCCTCGGCGTTCAGCGGGTCATCTTCAGCGTAGGCATAGCGCGCGAGAGTCGTCGCAAAGCCAGGGTCCGGGGTCAGAAACTGCCCGGTAGACGGGTCGTAGTAGCGGCCTCGCAGGTACTCATAGCCGGTCTCTTCGTCGCGATACTGCCCGTCGTATTGCAGATTGCTCGTGGCGCTGCCGCTGTGGGCGCTGATGTTTCCCCAGGCGTCATAGCTGTAGGTCCCCGTCAGCTTGCCTTCGCTGTTGGTCAGCATACGCGTGCTGCCCTCTGCGTCCTGCAGCAGATAGGTGGGGGTTTCTTCCGTGATCTGCTCGATCGGTGCTCCGTCGGGTCCGTAGATGTAGTCGGTGGCGCCGGCTTGCAGGAGCATCGGCAACGACTCGGCGTGGCCCCACGTAAACGCGGTGCTTGCGGTATCGACGGTCTCGCCGGTGCGTAGGCCGTCCCCGTCATAGTTGTATGTGGCCAGGCGCCCGACGGCGATCAGCCTGCCCGCCTGGTCGTAGGAGAAATGCGTTTCGTGGCCGTCGAGTGCTTCTGTGAGCCGCTCGCCCGAGGCGTCGTAGGTGAACGTCCGCGTGGGTGCCGGCTGGTCAGCTGCGCCAGCCATCGCGTCGCCGCTCTGCGAGCTGGCGGGCGACCTCGCTTGTGTCGGTGAATCCGTCGCGGTAGCGCTGCTCGCACGTGGCGGGGTGTGCGCTTGTGATGTCACGGCGCCGGGCGAGGCGCCGACCGCGACGGCCGCAAGTGCCCAGCTACCGGCAGTGGGGCTGGTGTCGGCGACCTCGGCTGTGGCCGACTGCTTGGCCAGCTGGTGCTGCACCCATGTGCTGCCCGCGCCCATCCTTAGCTGGTCGCTGAGCGTCGCGCCGGCTGGATGGGCGCCCGCGCGCTGGGTGTCATGAGCGATTGCCCAGATCTCTGAGCCCTGCTTGGCGGCGAGCTTGAGGGCGGGCGATCCCGAGTGCCCCTTTGCCGCCCTGGCCGCGGAGATCTGAGCGCTCGGGGCGAACTGGACCACAGAGAGCATCGCGGCTGCATGCGGCGTAAGGCCCCGCACAGAAGCGCTGGCGCCGCGCAGCGCGTGAGTAGCTCGTGCGCTGGCCAGCAGCACCGAGCCGCCGGGGTCACTCTGATGCGCGATGATGTGCCAGCTGAGTCCCGGGCCCGAGGGGGCGAGCGGGTGGGAGCCCGCGGGGACGGAGATCAGCGCCAGCAGCAGTGAGCGATCGCTCACTCGAGCCAGGTGAGCTGCGAGCACGCCGTGGGCGTTGGCGGCACGCACTGAGCTCTTTGCCGTGAGCCGGGGCGTCTGGATCATTTCGCCGAGCACGCCGTTGCCGGCGCCTTGGCCAGCGCTCCCTTTGTGCGCCGCTGGGAATTCGTGACTATAGGCGTATGGTTCATAGGCGCCTTCGTGATGTTCTTCGTGCAGCTGCACTGACGGTAGGTGGACTTCTTCTTTGTGTTCTTCGTGGCCTTCGGCCGGTGCTTTGTGTTCTTCGCCGGGAGCTTCCGGCGATTCGACGATCGGCACGCCAGGGGTGTTGCTGTCCGTGAGCTCCTCGGCACCGTTGTAGTGCTGCAGCGACCCTGTGACATAGCTGGTCGGGTTTGCGCTCGCGTCATAGCTCAGCGCCGTCTGGCCTTCTGCTGCCAGGCGTCCGGATTGGTCATATCCGTAGGTGGCGCTGGCAGCCAGCGAAGCGGTCGCGCTTGCGGAGGTCAGTCGTCCGGCCTTGTCGCGCAGGTAGCTGAGCTCTGAAAGCGGGCCTTCGGCCCCGACGTCGGCGATGTCGGTCAGGTCGTCATCGGCGTCAAAGGTGCTGCTCGAGCGCACACCGCCGGGAAGCGTCTCCTGTTCGCGATTGCCGTCGGCGTCATAGGCGAATTGGGTGCTGTGTCCAAGCCAGTCTTCAATCTGGGTCAAATGACCCGCGGCGTCATAGTTGTGCTTGACGGTCTTTGAGTTTGGGTAGGTGATGGCGGTCAGGTTGCCGTCGGGGTCGTAGCCGTAGCTGATCGTTTTGGCGGCCTGGTCGGTCTCGCTGGTCAGCCTTCCCAGCGCGTCATACGCGTAGTAGCAGGTGCCCGTGCTCGTGCGCTGCTGGGTCCGGCGCCCCTGCGCGTCATAGGTGTTTTCCACAAAGGAGGTCTTTGCGTCGGAATAGAAGATGACGCGTAGGCGGCCCTGTTCGTCGTACTCGTAAGAGGTGATTTGCCCGCTGGGTAGCTGCACCTGCGTAGGCCTGCCGGCGAGGTCAAAGGTGGTTTTGGTCGTCGCTCCGTCGGCGGTGACCACGTCGCGGTAACCCTGCGTGTCATAGCCATATGTCGTGGTGTGCCCAGCGGGATCTTCGCGCTGTAGCACTTGCCCGCCGGTGCCATACTTCGTCCTGCTGGCCGCTTCATCTCCGTGTTTGACCGAGGTGCGCTGACCGTCGAGGTCATAGATGAATGTCGTGGCGCGGCCGCTGGGGTCCTGCACGCTGGTCTGGCGACCGTCCGGGTCATACGCATATCGCGTCACTCCCGCAAGGGGATCGGTGATCGACGTCAACCTGCCGTCGGCGTCGTATTCATCGGTCGTGGTGTGGGCCGCGGGTTCCGCGCCCGCGAGATTGCCATTGGGTGTGGTCGTCGTGCGCAGGCGCCCGTCGGCGTCGTAGGTCATTGTCGTCTTGTCGCCCAGCGCGTCCGTCACCGACGCGAGATCTCCGGCGTCGTCATAGGCGTAGTGGGTCGTATGTCCGTCGGGGTCGGTGCTGGTGAGCAACTCGCCGGCCTTAGCCCCGCTACCATAGCTCCACTTGGAGGTGACCGCCGGTTGTCCTTCACCGAGGGGTGTCGTCTTTGACAGAAGCTCGCCACCGCTGTCGTATTCGTAAGTCGTCGTCGTGATGTCCGCGTCAGTTTCCGTGCTGACCTCGCCGAGCTGGTTGTAGGTGTATTTGGTCACCTGGCTTCCGACATATCGCGTCAGCGCGTTGCCTTCGCCATCGAGCGTGCGCGATTCGCCGGGGCCACCCGGGTCAAACACGCTCGTCTGAGCGCCTGTGATCGGGTCATATTCGTAGTACGACTCGGCGGGTTCTTCGCTTTCGAAGCCGACGATCTTCGATCTCATGAAGCCGAATTCATACTCGTAGCGCGTTACGGTCCCCGAGGGGGAGGTCTCAAGCGTCACGCCCGGTTCGCTTTCATAGGAATAGCTGGTGATCTGACCCAGCGGGTCGGTCTGCTTAAGGACCTGCCCCTCGGGGCTGTAGACGTTCTCGGTCTTCGCGTCGTCGGGGTCGGCACGCGTGAGCAGCCGGTGAGCGGCGTCGTAGGTGTAGCTGGCGCTCCGCCCCAGCGGATCGGTCACCTTCACTAGGTTTCCTTCTAAATCATATTCGTAGCTCGTCTGCGCGCCGGCCGAGTCACTCACGCTGCTCACATGGCCTTCGCTCATCGTGTAGGTCAGTGTGCGCCCGCCGTCGGCGCCGACGACGACCCTCGTCGCGCTCGGGTAGCTGACGCTGACCGCTACGCCGTCGGGTTCGCCGATGCTCTGCAGACGACCGCTCTGGTCAAAGGTGTAGGCGAGGTGATGGGCGGGCTGGCGAGTGGTGAAGATGTAGCTGCCGTCCCCGGTTTTGCTCAACGTCGCGGTCACGCGCGGCGGCGCCACATATTTGCTTTCCTTGACTTCATAGCGGACCTCCGCGCCGGATTCCTCGGTGACTGTTGCGCCGCTGGGCGTGACATCAAGCTTTGGCATGTAGGCCGAGCTCCAGCCATAGCCGAACGGGCCATCGATCCCAGCTCTGCCCGAGGAGTAGGTGCGGGTCGCTGCCATCGAGTTGCCGATACTCTTAACGCTAGCGTCGGTGTCGGCCTCTGAGTATTCACCTGTCGCGGTGTTCACGGGATCACCGCTCCAGCCCTCGGCACACACGCAGCCGGCCTCGGCCGCGTTACGCCCTCCGTAGGTCTCCCATGAGGCCAACGCTCCGCCGACGGGGGCTGTCAGGCGAATGAGGGCTTCGTTGTAGCGTTCGTCCCAGTTGTAGAGAAAACGTGCGTCATAGGCACCCGGCCCGCTTGTCAGATGACTGCATTCGACGGTGGCAAACAGCGTGTCGTCTGCCTGCATCGTCGGGGGAATCGCGATCGGCCAGGATGTGGCGCTTGACCCCGACAGCGAGAAGCGCTCTTCATAGACGAATTCGCTGGGGACGTTGTAGTAGAACGACGCCACATACAGGCTGATGTGCACCGCTAGCCACGGCCCTCCGGGGACGCTCGGGCATGGATGGGGGCCTGCGGGCGCGCCCGAGGTGGTCGTCACCAGATAGCCGGGCCCGGCCACATGTGTCGACAGCGACACCGGTTCGCCGGGCCCGGTGACTTCGATCGCAAAGCCCTCGTCCTTCCAGGTCGCCGACGCGCTCCATTCCCAGCCAGCACCAAGGACGATCGTTCCCGGTTCGGGGGATTCGTAGGGGTAGCAGGCAAAGCTCAGCTGGTGGATGCCCGCCGAGGGCGGTTCATAAAGTTCGATGCCGTTAAAGGCGGCAGCCGAGTAACCGGTCAGGCCGCTGCCGTAAACGATCTGCACGTTCTGGTGGTCGACGAACACCCCGATCTCTGCGGGCTTTCCGTTGGCGAGCACGCACGGCGGGAGCTCGTAGGGGATTTCGATGCCGTTGGGCCCGACGGTCGGGCCGTCGGCTTCGACATGCGGTGAGCCGGCAAGCGCATCGAGCGGTTTAGCGAATGACGAGGAAGGAGACAGTGGGTCAGATTGATCGGGCGCGGCATCGTAGATAGCGCCCAGATGGTGGCGTCCAATCTTGACCATCCGTCCTGCCGCGCGGCTTGGAGGTGTGATTGTCCGGTAGTTAGCGACTCGTAGGCGCGGTGCGTTCGTCCCCTGTGCGACGGCCGGTGCGAGCGCCATCGTGGCGATCAACGCCAACATAGTCACCCTGGGGAGGGATCCGAGCTGACGCGCGTAGCAGCGCTGGGAGCCCCCATTTTCAATCCCTCGACACCTGCCTGCCTGCATTGCGTTGCATCGTACTGATCCGAAGGTTGGATGCGGGCTCTTCGGCGCGCCCGCTCCCGGGCGGTTGGCGGTGAGTCGAGCGCAGTAGGCGGTGACGGAGGCCGGGCTTTGGCAGATCGCGCGGCCATCCTGCCTCGATCTCGGTACCTTCCCCTATCAGGCTCTGAGCCCCATAAATTACAGCCACTCGAACTGATCCACCAGTCGAGTGAACCTGTATGCTCCTGGCTCGATGCGTGCCCATCTCCGAAAGGCGAGTCTCGCGATTGCGCTCGCCTCGGCCGTTGCGATGCTGTACGGAGGCCCCACGGCCCTTGCAAGTCGCGGCGCGCACGGCTGGGTAAGTCCCCGGGGCACCATTGATGTTCGACTCGGCGCGGCAGAGCTCGTCGCACCGCCGGGAGCACTCAAACCCCGTGCGCGCGTCTCGCTCGAGCGCCTGCCGAGTGCCTTCGGATCAGCCAGCGTTGACACGTTTGCATTCACTGTCAGTCGCGGCGGGCTACGCCGCCAGGCGACTCTGCGCCTACCCCTTCCCCCCGGACATCGCCCCGGCTCGCTGATCGCCCTAGCCTACCGTGGCACTGGCCAGACGTGGTACACGGTTCCGGCGCGGGTCGGGCCTGGTGGCAGGACTGCCACGGCCCACGTCACTCACTTGTCGACATGGGCAGGGGTCGATCTCGGCGCTTATGTCCTCGCGGAGATGCGGCGCGCCCTCAAAGCCAACGCGACCGCTGCGGCTAGCCACCTCTGCTCGCATCCGGATTCCGGGGTCGCGATCCTCGGCACAGGTGCCCTGCGGGCATGTGTCAACGCGCCAGGCGCGAAGTCCGCGGAGGAACTCGTCCTTCTCGATCCGACAAGCACGGTTTTCACGATCGACCGGTGCACCGGTGGTCTGAACTCCGAATGCTTGGATGTCGATCATGCCGGTGAGACCTACTTCGGCGAACTGGAACCTAATCACTCGTTCGGTATCTCCTACAACGCTACGGCACCTGTCAGCAGCGCGAGGTATACACCCAACAGCGGAAAGACCATCCTCCGAAAGCTCCTGCCAGTATTTGGCATCGCGATCAATGAGGTTGCCGCATTCGTAGTACCTGTCGGCATCTGCGCAGACCGGCACGGGGCCGGTCAAGCGTCTCCGCTAGCGGGCGTCGCGATTGTGATCAGATGCATCTTCGAAACGGGCTTCGGCCCGGAGTTGAAGATTGGGCCGCTTTCCCTCGAGTTCCTCGGGGCGTCGGTCGCAGAAAAAGCACTTAAGGACGCGGCATCGAAGCTCTTGGACTCGTTCACCACATCCCCGGGTGGGACGATCAGCCTGACGACGGTTCTGCCGGCCCATACAGGAGGGAGTGCTACGCCCTCGACCGCAACTACGCCGACGATCCCGAACGGGGCTACTCCGAGCCCCACACCCGAGCCGGAACCGACACCGACGCCCAGCTACTTCGTCTATTTTGTCGAGAACACCTGCCGTGACGGCGCCTGCGGACTGCACCTCCGCGCCGGCCCCGGGTACTCCAGCTACGCGAGTCTCGGAGTGCTGGGCGACGGAAGCGAAGTGCAGATCGTCTGCCAGACTGAAGGTGAGACGGTCGGACCCAGCCCAAGCAGTGGCGTGTCCAGCTCGGTCTGGGACAAGCTCACGAGCGGAGCCTGGGTCAGCGACCTCTACATCGACACGCCCGGCTTCGGCACCTGGACGCCGACGATCCCTCGATGCTGACGTATTTGCAAGCATGACGCCACGTGCAGGACAACCACTTGGCCCGCCTATCCCTGCGGTGTCTTAATTCCTTCGCGAATCTAAACGACAATTCCAAGACACTGTCCGGTGCTGGACTCGAGAGGAGATCTTCCCCGGCTAAGTGACGGAGCGCCTCTGCTCAAGCACCCATCGTGGCTTCGGCCGCGGCGCGCCCTAAGAGCGGCGGGCGAGCGGAAGTCCAGCGGAAACGGCGTCTCGCCGTATCCGATGATCAACTGCATCTCGACGTTTGCCGTTTGGTCAATGCCACAGGTGGCGAAGTTCGAGATATTGCCCGCCTCGATCACCGGTGTCTGCTCGTCCATGCTAAGGATGTAGGAGAAGGGCGGTGCGGCCAGCTCGTAGATGTGATGGATCCCGCTGTCGGGTCCGAGGCTGGCCTGCGCTGCTCCGGATACGTAGCGACCGTTGGGCCCAGCGTAGAGCGCGAGGTAGAGCTGCAACTCGGGCGGCAGCCCGAGCTTGTCGGGATCGCGCGCATAGCTGCGTAGCGCAGGGACGCGATCGCCGAGCGCGGGCGGGCTCATCGCGAGCAGCATCGTGACAACCTGCTTGAGAAAGCGCCCAGGGCGACACCCCTGGAGCTTCCATTCGGCATACACGGTGCGCCCCTCCTCGCGGAACTGGCCCGCGAGCCCCGGCTCGCCGAAGAGTCCGTCCGCGCCGGCCTGCACCCAGGATCTCAGCTCGGGTACGTAGAGGCGACCGGCCAGATTGTTGCACTCGGCACAGAGTGAGTAGGCGCCCGAACCGCGCTGCTGGATGCGACGCCTGGGCGCCGGACCGCTCGGATCGGCGTCGTGGGCGAGCCACGCCTCGATTCCGAGCATCGAGACTCGACTGCGGTTATAGGCCGCTCGCGGCGGGATGTGCTCAAAGGTGAGCGGCCGTTCCTCTCCGCATAGTCGGCAGCGCTTGGGGTCTTGATCTTTCGGTCGATGGATCTGCACTGGTGAAGCATTGCAGCCGCGATCGACACGTTCGAGGCCGCTCCAAGCACTTGCGGGCGGGGGGATTCGGTCCCTCTAGCGGTCCCTATTGACTGCGCTCTGCATCTCTGCCCTATCAAAGAAGGGGATTCCCGGGATACACGGCGGTCTCCAAAACCGCAACGCGAGGTTCGACTCCTCGGTTCCCCGCTCGTCAGAGGCCGGATTTGCGGGCTTTCGCGGACCGGACCGAAGGGGGCGGCGGCCGCGGCGGGCTCAGCAGATCGCGGTCGCCGGTTCGCTCGAGGGCGTGCACTGCTGCCAGCCCTTGCGTGCGTAGGCGCCGCCGCTGCCGCTCGCGACTTCGATCGCTTCGGATTCTTCGCTGAAGTTGAAGGAGCCCGCTTCGAGCTTGACCTTCTTGCCCACGATCGCGCCCGTCAGCGTGCCGCTGCCGCTGAGGATCACTTCCGCTTCGGGCGCGTAGATGTTCGCGACCAGGCTGCCTCCGTTGGTGATCTTCAGTGGGCCTTTGCCGATCATGATGATCAGCAGCGCGCCGGCTCCGTTCGGGTTTTCCAGTTTGGCGCTGCCTTCGATCGCGAACGTGCCTGTGCCGACCGGGCAGCTGGGGTTGTCTTCGTGGGAGTCCACGACGATTTCAGTTTTGACGCCTTTTTCGATTTTCAGTTCGCCATTGCGTTCGACCAGGATCTTGCAGAAGTAGTACTTCGGGCCGTGCAGCGTGAGCTTGGCGTTGCTGGCGGCGGTCAGTTCGTAGGTCGGCGAGCCGGTGAATTTGTTTTCCGACTTTCCTGCGGTGGCGAATTCGTCGCTCCCTCCGATGTGACTGTCTTCGTTTTCCGTCGCGGTCGCGTGAACGCTCGGAAGTTTCGCTTCGATCGGACAGCCCGAGGTGCGCGTGACTTCCAAAGGCGGATTGGACAGCGTTCCACCCACGCCACCGACCGTCACGCCCGATCGGTTCCTTTCGCTGCCGGCAGCCGGTTTGAATTCGCCGCTTGGCGGACAGATTTCAAAGCCCTTTTCGAAGGCCGCGCTGCCTTCTCCCTTGATCAGCCCGTTGCTGGCGACGATCGAGGTGGCTTTGACCGACCCGCTGACCTTGACTTCTTCGAGACCGAGAATGCCGTGGATCGCGAACAGCGCTTCGCCGACCGCGGATTCGACGCGCGCCTGTAGGCGCGTGCCCGGCTGGGTTCCGTTGGCCGTCCCTTCTGAGGTGATGCAGCGCTGAACCGTGCCGGATTTTTCGACGACCGCTTCGCCGGCGCATTTCGCGCCGTTTTTCAGCGGCAGCGACGTCCAGTATTGAAAGGATGCGCCGTTGCCCAGCGCCTCGGGCGCTGTGGTCTTGCATTCGGCTTCCACGGTCTTGGTTTCGGAGGAGGCGACGCACTGCGTGGTTTTCGGCTTCAGTGCGTTGATGCGGTACTGGGCGACCTGCAGCCCGGCTTCGGCGGCCTCCAGCGCAGCCTTCGTGTTGTCGTCGCGCGTCGTGGAGGTCGACGATCGAACCGCGACGGAGACCGCAGCGCCGGTGAGCGCCGTGATCACGACCAGCACGATGACGGCCGTCGGCAGGACAAAGCCGGCCTCCGAGCCGCCTCGATCACTTGTGTGGAAGTAGTTGCGCATTGAAATCATCCTCAATCCGTAGGTCACGACGTCGGTTCTGCGATCAGGGTCGAGACGCGGACCGGCGTCGGTGCTTGGCCGCTCGGCACGTTGACCGTGACCACGACCGTGATCCGCTTGTAGCTTTCGCTGGAGCAGAGCTTTTTGCCGGCTTCTTCTTTTTCGCAGACGCCGTCTTTGTGCCAGGTGATGAAGTCGTAGACCTTGCCGCTCACCGTGCCGTCGGTCCATTCGCACGCTCCCGCGACCGAGGTGCAGCTGCGACCGATTGGCGACGCCGCGACCGTTCCGCATCCGGTGGCGATCGCCGATGGGCATTCTTCGGCTTTGGTGGCGATGACCAAGGGCTCTTCTTCGCCGGTGCTCGCCAGGTTCCAGGCATAGCAATTGGGGCTCGAGCACTTCACCGGGCTCGAGTAGTTGACGTAGTAGTCGGGGCTCTTGGTTTCGCTGGAGTGGGCGGGGGCAGAGATCAACGCGAGCTGCGCGTAGGGGATCGCCTGCAGGCGCTCGACCTCGAGCTGCGCGCGGTGGGCGCTGACCGTGCGCCGTTCGGACAGGAGGTCGAGCTTGCGAGAGCTGTCGAACGCTCCGATCAAGCCGAGGATGCCCACGACGAGCACGAGGACCGCGATGAGCACCTCGACGATCATGATCCCTTGCTCTTCGCCCAAGTGGCAGCGATGCAGGCGCCCGACGTCTCCCGAGAAGCTGCGCGAGCTCATCCTCAGCCTTCCGGGTTGAGGTTGCGCATGTATGCCGCGTTGGTGAGAACCACGCGGTTTTTGTAGAAGCTGCTGCCGCTCTGCGTGAGGGCGCCTGAGGCGGGCACTTCGAGCTTCAGCGTCACGTAGTCCGGTTCCGTCGTGTTGGCCGCGCCATCCTTGAAGTACTTGAAGACTTCGCTGCCGTTGAGGACTCCGCCGACGATCCGCGTTCCGGTGGCCGGCAGGCTTTTGCCTTCTTCGGCGGCGAAACGAACGCACTTGTATCTCGTTGCGCTTTCTGCGACGCCGCATTCCAAGCGTACGTGGTAGCTGCTCGTGCCGATCCGCGCGAAGAAGTCGATCGTCCCGGCTTCAGCTTTTTCGACCTTCGACGCCTGTCGTACTTCACGCGCGATGCGCGCCAAGCCGCTGCGTGCGTCCTGCAGGGTGAGCGCCCATTCGCTGTCGCGCGCCTCCACCCGCTGGCTGTTGTCCAGCATGCTCAGTATCGCGACGAACACGCCGATCGCAAGCGCCGCGGCGACGACCACCTCGACGAGGGTGAAGCCGCCGTTGCCTGCCAGGCGCCGGCGTAGCAGAGCAGGCCAGCGCGCGCCACGCTGACCCGGCGCGTTCGCGGCGGTCGAGGACTGGTCTTCCATGACTTCAGTGGGTGTCGACAGGCGCGGGCGCCGACTGAAGGAGCGGCGTGGCAATCTCGGCAGGTTTTTCGGCGATGCAGCGGTTTCGCAAGACGCGGCAGAGCTGACTTAGCTTGCCGGTGTGCTAAAGTCCATAAATCAGGTCGACAAACTAGTGTTTAGCTGATAGCGTCGCTGCAGACGCCGAGCACGAAGGAAACCGCGATGAAGATCGACGTTCACCAGCACCTCTGGACCGAGCCGCTCGTGCAGGCGCTGGCGCAGCGCGCCGAGCTTCCTTTCGTGCGCCGCGAGCACGGCCTGACGGTGCTGTTCTCCAGCGGCGAGCGGCCATATGTGATCGAGCGTTCCTCCGAGACGCCTGCGCGGCGCGCGCAGCTGGTGCACGACGACGGGCTCGATCGAGCGCTGATCTGCCTGTCGAGCCCGCTGGGAATCGAGGCTCTGCCACGCGAGCAGGCCCAGCCGCTGATCGAGGCCTACCACGAGGGCGCGCTGGCGCTCGGCGAGCCGTTTGGCGTGTGGGGCGCGCTGGCGCTCGACCGCGTGGACCCGGCAGACGTCGATCGCGCGCTGCGGCGCGGCTGCATCGGCCTGTCGCTGCCGGCCGGCGCGATCGCCGACGTCGACGGTCTCGCGCGGCTGCAACCCGTGCTGCGTCGCCTGGAGCAGGCCGGCGCGCCGCTGCTGATCCATCCGGGCCCGGGTCTTTCGCGACGTCGTCAGCGCCCGCCGGCCGGCGTCGAGCCGTCGCTGGCAGAGCCGCTGTGGTGGTCGGCGCTCACGCGCTACGTCGCGGACATGCACGCCGCGTGGTTGGCGTTCCTGTGCGCGGGTCGCCCCGAGCACCCGAGGCTGCGCGTCGTCTTCACGATGCTCGCCGGCCTGGCTCCGCTGCACGCCGAGCGGCTGCGCTCGC
This sequence comes from uncultured Solirubrobacteraceae bacterium, assembly GCA_963793935.1. Lineage (GTDB taxonomy): Bacteria > Actinomycetota > Thermoleophilia > Solirubrobacterales > Solirubrobacteraceae > Palsa-744. The sequence goes on along the minus strand of CAWCBZ010000005.1, from coordinate 133,616 downwards.
GCGGCGGCCCCGCCGACCTGGCGGCCGATCCGCTGAGCTTCTATGAGACCTCCTCCTACGGCGCCGGCGCCGTTCGCTGCGTCGCCGACGCGGTCGGCTCCGAGCAGCTTCTCTACGGCTCTGACCGGCCGGTCGCCGACCCGGCCGAGCACGACGTGCTCGACGCGCTCGATTGGAACGCCGTCGACGACGCCGCGCGCCGCGCGCTGCGGCGAGGCGGCGCAGCGCTCGCCGATGCCCGCAGCGTCGGTGTAGCTGGCGGATCGAACACGCGCGACCGGAGCGCGGTGGCGCGATGAGCACCGCGGCGGCGCTCGCCGCGCCGGCGCAGCTGCGCCGCGGTGAGCTATCGGCGGTGCCGCGACCGCGCGGGCGCGACCTGTCTGGCGCCGAGCTCGAGGCTTTCGTGCGCGAGCTGGCCGATCGCCCGGAGCTGTGGATCGACTTCGTGCGCCACGACGCCAGCCAGCGCGTCTATGAGGAGCTGCTCAGCGACGAGCACGTCACCGCCTGGCTGATCTGCTGGATGGACGACCACGACACAGGCTTTCACGACCACGACATCTCCGCCGGCGCCGTGGCGGTCGTCGGCGGCAGCGTGCGCGAGGAGCGCCTGGCGATCGGCGGCGACCCACGCCGGCGCCGCTTCGCCGCCGGCGAGGCCTTTCACTTCTCGGCGTCGGACATCCACCGCGTGCGCCATGGCGGCAGCGATCCGGCGGTGACGCTGCACGTCTACTCGCCGCCGCTGGCGCGCATGGGCGCCTATGAGATCGGCGAGGATGGCGTGCTCGCGCGCAGCACCATGCCCTCCACGCAGGAGCTGCGCCCGCAGCAGCGCTAGCGCGGCGGCTTGGCGCCGGCGCGGCGCTGCACGCCGGCCTCGTCGGCGGCCAGCACCGAGCTGACCATCTCCGGCGCGAACAGGCCATGCTCGACGACGCCTGGCTGCGCGCTGAGCCTGCTCGCCAGCTCGCGCACGTCGCCGATCGGCCCGAGGTAATCGGCGATCAGGCCGCCGTCGGGGCTCTTGGGCACATCACGCAACTCGGCCTGTCCGAGCGCCGCCAGCGTGGTCTCCACGGCGAACGGCACGAGCTCCAGCGGCACCGGCGCCGACAGAGTCTCGACGAGCTTCTCCGCCGAGACGATCACGACGAACTCGCGTGCCGCCGCGGCGACGATCTTCTCGCGCGTGTGCGCCGCGCCGCCGCCCTTGATCAGCCAGCACTGCGGATCGACCTCGTCGGCGCCGTCGATCGCCAGGTCGAGCTCGCCGAGCTCGTCGAGCGTCGCGACGCTCAGGCCGAGCGAGCGCGCACCCTGTTCGGTGGCCGGCGAGGTGGCCGCGAAGCGCGCCTGCGTCAGCGAGCGCTCGCCGAGCGCCTGCAACAGGTAGGCCACCGTCGAGCCCGTGCCGAGCCCCACGCGCATGCCGTCCTGCACCAGCTCGGCGGCGGCGTAGGCCGCGTCGCGCTTGCGGCGCGCGACCTGCTCGGCGTCGCTCAGCGACGCCGCCCGCTCTCGCCCAGTCGCACGCGCGGACGCCATGGCGCGGACGTTACCGTCCCGCCGGCTCCCGCGAGCCTCAGCCGCTCGGGCGAGTCGGGTCTGTGCAGCAAGAAGCCCTGCCCGACCGAGCAGTCGAGCTCGCGCGCCAGCGCCAGCTGGCGGTTGGTTTCGATGCCCACGGCGACCGCCGTCAGGCCGGACTTGTGCGCGAGCGCGACGATCGCCGCGACCATCGCGCGCGTCTCGCGGTCGCGCTCGAAGTTGTGAATCAGCGTGCGGTCGAGCTTGAGCATGTCCAGCGGCATGTTGCGCGGCAGCGTGATCGCCGAGTCGTGCGCGCCGAAGCTGTCCAGCGCGACGGCGACGCCCATGTCGCGCACCTCGCCGAGCGTCTTGCGCGCGCGCTCGGGATCGCGCAGCACGGCCTCCTCGGTCACCTCCAGGCACAGCGCGCGACCGGGCAGCTGAAAGCGCGTCAGCTCCCTGCGCACGCGCGCCGCCAGGTCGAGCTCTGAGAGCTCGCGCGCGGACACGTTCACGGAGATCGGAATGGAGATGCCCTGCCGGCGCCAGGCGACCGCCTGGGCGCAGGCGGTGTTGAGCACCCAGTCGCCGATCTGCACGATCAGGTCGCTCTCCTCGGCGCTGGGCAGGAACTTCGCCGGCAGCAGCTCGTCGATCGCCGATTCCTCGTCGCCGTCGGGAAGCCAGCGCACGAGCGCCTCGCAGCCCACGGCGCGACCGCCCGACAGCGGCAGGATCGGCTGGTAGGTGAGCACCATCTCGTCGTGCGGCAGCGCACGCAGCAGGCGTTCGCCGATCTCCAGATGCGCCGTCATCTCCTTGCGCAGGCTCTCGTCGAACATTTCCGGCCGCCGGCCGCCGGCGCGCTTGGCGCGATACATCGCGATGTCGGCCTCGCGCAGCATCGCGTCGGGGTCGGCGTCGGTGTCGTGTGTCACCGAGACGCCGACGCTGGCGTGCATCGTCGCCTCGACCGCGCCCACCACGAACGGCTGCTTCAGCGTCTGCACCACGCGCTCGGCCAGCGCCAGCGCTTCGGCGTCGGTCTCGATTTCCTCGCCGAGGATCACGAACTCGTCGCCGCCCAGGCGCGCCACGGTGTCGCTGTCGCGCATCATCTCGCCCAGTCGCTCCGCCACGCCGATCAGCAGGCGGTCGCCGACGTCGTGGCCGAAGTTGTCGTTGACCGCCTTGAAGCGGTCGAGGTCGACGAACAGCAGCGCGACCACGCCGCCGCTGCGTGCGATGCGCGCCAGCGCCTGTCGCGCGCGATCCATCAGCAGCAGCCTGTTGGGCAGACGTGTCAGCGGGTCGCGCAGCGCCTGGCTCTCCAGCCACATGCGGTCGGTCACGTCCTTGGCCGCGGCGTACCACATGTCGCCGTCGCAGTGCGCGCTCCACAGCAGCGAGCGCCACGAGCCGTCGCGGTGGCGATAGCGGTTGGTGAAGTTCTCCAGTTGCGCCGGACGCGCGCGGCCGGCGAGCAGCAGCGCGCGCGTCTGCTCGACGTCCTCGGGGTGGATGAAGTCGGCGATCGGCCGGGCGCGCAGCTCCTCCAGCGTCCACCCGAGCAACTGCTCCCAGGCTGAGTTCAGCAGCGTGAAGCGTCCGTCCATGGAGATCGTCGCCAGCAGGTCGCTGGTCATCTCGAACAGGCGAGCCACGCGCGGGTCGCCGGAGTGCGGCGTCGCGCCGAGCTGCGGCCCGCCCACGACAGCAGCATCGTCCGGCGGCTGGCGCACGCTGGCCACCGGCAGCGCCTGGGGGCTGGAGAGAGGAGATCGCATCGTCTGGGAATCACGTCGACCCAGGCGGACGCGCGCGCGTGGCCTCTAAGCCTTGTTGGACGGATTTACTAGTGCGATCGCCCGTATTTGCGGGCTGTCGGCGTCCGTCAGGGACCGGCGGTGCCGAGCGGCGCCGCGGTCTCTGAGTGGCCGAGCTCGGCGTCCTGGTGCTGCTCTCGCAGCGCGCCGTCGCCGCGCAAGAAGCGCCAGATCGACAGACACATGAGGATCGTCACGATGATCGCGCTGGACACGCAGTACTCGCAGATGTGATGAATCGAGAACAGCTCGCGGCAGGTCAGATAGGCGCTGAAGCCGAAGCCGATCACCGTGAAGGCGACGGTGGCAAAGCGCGACGTCTCGCTCTCGGGCACGAGCAGCGAGCCGAGGATCGTGATGTAGCCGATCAGCCCGATCAGCGCGACCGGTATGCCCGCCAGCTTGGAGTAGACCGACGTCTGCACGATCTCGCAGCCGCCGCCGTTCGTCCCACACAGCGGTTTGATTCCGGCGTAGTGGATGTAGGTGAGGTAGCTCGCGACGATCAGGCCGAGCACCGTGAGGACGATCATCGTGATCCTCAGCGTGCGCGCGCTCATCGCCCGACCCGCTCTAGATCAGCTTGTCGATCGCCGATTCGAAGCCCGACGGATCGGTCAGCGACGAGTATTCGAGCTTCTGCACCGGGCCGCCGGTCTTGCCGATCTGGAACGACGGCGTGCCGGTGAAGCCGGCGGTGTTGGCGGCCTGCGCGTCGCTGGTGATCGTGTTCGTGAATTCCGGATCGTTGCGCGCCGCCGTCCATGCGGTCAGGTTCAGCCCGGGCGTCTGTTCGGCCAGCGTGCGCAGGTACTGCTCGGTCACGTATCCGCTGTCCTCTTCGCCCTGCTGGTTGTAGAACAGCTCGATGTAGTACCAGCCCTTGTTCTGCTTGCCCGCCGCCAGCGCCGCGACCTGCTGCGTCTTGAACGTTTCCGGTTCGCGCGTCGCCGTCTCCAGGTTGCGGTATTCGATGCGCAGCTTGCCCGCGCGCACGTACTTCTGGATCAGCGTCGGCAGCGCGCCAAGCGTGAAGTCCTTGCAGATCGGGCACTCCAGATCGCCGTAGTAGACGAGCGTCGCGGGCGCTTTGGCGCTGCCCAGGACGTTTCCTTTTTGCGGAATGCCGCCGATCTCGGCGATGACCTTTTTGACCGGCGGGGCAGTCTTGGGGTTTCCGGTGGTCGGGACCGTCGTGCTGTTGCCGCCACCACTCGTGGCGGCCACGATCACGACGATGATCACGACGACGACGCCGGCGACCGAGCCGAGCTGGATCAGGCGCTTGCGCCGCTGCTGGTTGGCGGCCTCGGCCTGCTCCAGCGCTTTGCGCTCCGAGCGCGCCTGCTCGCGGCGCTGCTTGCGCGTGAGATCCTGCCCGTCGTCCTCCTCCTCGCTGCTCATGGGTGCAACTTTTACAGGTTTCCGCTCAAGCGTGCCTAAGTTCATGCCACGATGCATTCGCGCGCGCGTGCGCAGGCGTCGAACGTGGCCCGCCGGCCACCGCCTTGCCCCCGTAGCTCAACTGGATAGAGCACCGGCCTTCTAAGCCGGGGGTTGCTGGTTCGAGTCCAGCCGGGGGCATCATTTGGCCGTTTCGTCGATGCGGGACCGGGTAAGCAAACAGGCGGGGTCTCGCTATACCCCGGCAAGAGGCCCCAATGGGGACGGGATCCAATCCGCCGACTCCTTCACGCAGCCCCAAACCCCCGCGCGGGGTTGCCCGGAGTCGTCGGATGGTCCTGGATCAGCTTGCGGCGCGCTTGGCATTGATGCCGGGCGCGCCGCGAGTACTTAAGCCCGCTCGCGCGCGGGCGCTGAGATGATCTCGCGACTTGTTCGCGCTCACGGTGCTCGTCTACCCGCTGGTGCTGGCGCTGCTGTGCGTCGGCGCCGGCCTGCTGATCGATCGCTGCAGCGGCGGCTTTCTGCCCGCGGCGCTGCTGCCGAGCGTCGGCGCGGGCGCCTTGATCGGCCTGTCGCAGCTGAGCACGTACGTATCGCCGTTCGCGCGCGCGACGCCTTATCTGCTGCTCGCCGCAGCGCTCGCCGGTCCGCTGCTCGCGCGCCGGCGCACCGCCGCGTTGGTCGCGCTCGCGCGCGCGCGCCTGGGACTGCTGTGCGTGCCGCTGGCCGTCTACGCGCTGGCGCTGGCGCCGGTGCTGCTGGGCGGGCGCGCCAGCTTCTCCTCGTTCATGGCGCTGTCGGACTCGGCCGTGCACATGATCGGCGCCGACTATCTGATCCACCACGGCCAGCACTACGCGCATCTGGATCTGCGCAACTCCTACGGCCAGTTTCTGACCAACTACTACGCGACCGGCTACCCGTCGGGCTCGGACACGCTGTTCGGCGGCAGCGCGCTGCTGCTCGGATTGCCGCTGATCTGGGCGTTTCAACCGTTCGTCGCGCTGATGCTCGCGCTGTGCAGCGGCCCCGCGTGGCTGTTGGCGAGCGCCGCCGGGCTGCGCGGACGGTGGGCGGCGCTCGCGGCGCTCGGCGCGAGCGTGCCGGCGCTGGTCTACGGCTACGAGCTGATCGGCTCGGTCAAGGAGATCGTCTCGCTGGACATGATTCTCACGCTCGGCGCGCTGGTCGTGCTGCACCGGCGCTGGCTATCGCACTCGCCGCGCCGCGCGTTGCCGATCGCGCTCGTGCTCGCCGCCGGCGTGTCGGCGCTCGGCGTCGGCTTCGGCGCCTGGGCGCTTGCCGCGGCGGCCGTGCTGCTCGTAGTGCTCGGCGGAGAGCTCCGCGCGGGACGACTGCAGACGCGCGCGACGCTGGCGACGGTCGCCGCCGGCGCGGTCGCGCTGCTGGTCGCCGCGTGGCCGACCTGGAAGCACGTGTCGGCGTCGCTGCACGTCGCGCAGAACATCGCCTCGACCGGCAACGCCGGCAACCTGCCGGCGCCGCTCAAAGGAACGCAGGTGTTCGGCGTGTGGCTGCACGGCAGCTACAAGCAGGCGCCGAGCGGCGTCTGGCAGGTGCTTACGGTCGCGCTGATCGCCGTCGTGATCGCCTGCTGCGCGCTCGGCGCGCTGGCGCTGCTGCGCAGTCGCCGCCACGCGCTGCTGGCGTGGGTAGCGCTGATGCTGATCGCCTGGATCGCGCTCAGCCGCTCGGCGACCACGTGGGTAGACGCCAAGGCGCTCGTGCTGACGTCTTCGGTGGTCATGCTGCTCGCCTGGGCCGGCGTTGCGGCGCTGCTCGGGCCGGCCAGTCGCGGCGAGCGACGATCGCGTGCTCGCGCGCAGCCGCCGCGGCGGCGTGGCGCGCGAGCGTCGCACAAGGCGCGCGTGCCGGCGGTGCTGCTCGCGCTGGCGCTGAGCGCCGGCGTGCTGGCCTCCGACGTCGCGCAGTACCACAGCTCGAGCATCGCGCCGACGCAGCGCTATGAAGAGCTAGCGTCGATCGGCGACCGCTTCGCCGGGCGCGGGCCGACGCTGTTCACGGACTTCGACGAATACTCCATGTACGCGCTGCGCAAGCTCGACGTGGGCGGTCCGGACTTCGTCTATCCGCCGCCGACGCTGGCCTCGCTGGCCGGCGGCTACGGCCGCCCGGTGCTGCTCGACCGCGCGTCGCCGGCGGCGCTGGCGGCCTATGCGCTGATCGTCACGCGGCGCGATCCGAGCGCGCCGCCGCCGCCGGCCGTCTACGCGCTGGCCTGGCAGGGCCGCTACTACGAGGTATGGGCGCGCCGGCGTGGCGTCAGGCCGGCGATCCGTCACGTCGCGGCGCCCGCCGGGCGAACGCTCGCCTGTGCGCGCGTGCAGCGTGAGGTGCGCTCGGCGCATGCGCAAGGCCTCGCGGCGGTCGGCGCCGAAGCGCCCGGTTTGGCGCGCGTGAAGCTCGCACGCGCCAAACGTCCGCGCGGCTGGGGGCGCGAGCGCGCGGGCTTTGCCATGCGCCGCGCCGGCACGCTGACGGCTGGCTTCTCGGTGCCTCATGACGGCGTCTGGCAGCTGTGGCTGCAGGGTCAGTTCATGCCGCGCATCGGCGTCGCCGTCGACGGGAGCGCGATCGGTGCGATTTCCGGGCAGCTGGCGGGCAACTCGCTGGCGCCCGACACCGCCACGCCGATCGCCGTGCGCCTGAGCGCCGGCGAACACCGCCTGTCGATCACACGCGCGGGCTTCAGCGCGGCGCCGGGCAACGGCGGCGCGGCGGTGCTCGACGACGCCTTTCTCACGCCCGCGCACACGCCCGCCAGGAGCTTGCGAACGCTGGCGCCCAACGACAGCCGCGCGGCGCTCTGCGCGCGCAGCTACCTGTGGGTCGAGCTCGTCGCGCCATAGCCGGGCGTCGCCGCGCGCACGCTCGAGTGAAATCAATATTTTAAAGAGATCTCGTCGTCGCTCGGGCGCTCCATCGGCGGTCGGACGTAGTCTCAACGCGTGCATGCGCCCGAAGCACCGCGGATCGATCAGATCCTGCTCGGCGACAACCTGGAGCTGCTGCCGCGTTTTTCAGACGGTTCGTTTCAGCTGATCTACATCGACCCGCCGTTCAACACCGGCCGCGCGCAGGTGCGCAAGACGCTGGCGGTCGCCGGAGACGACGACGGCGAGCGCGTCGGCTTTCAGGGACGTCGCTATCGCACGCGGCTGCTCGCCGAGTCCTCCTATCACGACGCCTTCGACGACTACCTCGGCTTTCTCGCGCCGCGCCTGCAGCAGGCGCACCGGCTGCTGCGCGAGGACGGCACGCTGTACTTCCACATCGACTACCGCGAGGCGCACCACTGCAAGCTGCTGCTCGATGAGATCTTCGGTCGCGAGTGCTTTCTCAACGAGCTGATCTGGGCCTATGACTACGGCGCGCGCGCCAAGCGCCGCTGGCCGGCCAAGCACGACACGATCCTCGTCTACGTCAAGCACCCGTCGCGCTACCACTTCGACTCCGCCGCGGTCGACCGCGAGCCCTACATGGCGCCCGGCCTGGTCACCGCAGAGAAGGCCGCGCGCGGCAAGCTGCCGACGGACGTCTGGTGGCACACCATCGTGCCCACCAACGGCGCCGAGAAGACCGGCTATCCGACGCAGAAGCCCGAGGGCGTGCTGCGGCGCATCGTGCAGGCCTCCACGCGGCCTGGCGACTGGTGTCTGGACTTCTTCGCCGGCAGCGGCACGCTCGGCGCCGTGGCCGCCGCGCTTCAGCGGCGCTACGTGCTGATCGACTCCAACGCCGAGGCCGTGCGCGTGATGCGCGAGCGGCTTGGCCAGGCCGTCGAGGGTCCTGACGCGGAGGACCGCGACCCTGGCGTGAGCGCCGCCGGCGTCTCGGCGGGCGTGCAAGCCAAACGGTCAAGAGCGCGCACGGCCGAGCCGATCAGGTGAACGTGTCCGAGCATTCAGCATCCGCGTCGCCCGCACCCGGCGGACATCATCCCGTCCGGCTGCTGATCACAGACGATCTCCAGCGCAGCCGCCTGACCGTCGTCTTCCGCCTGATCCTCTCGATCCCGCTCTTCATCTGGCTCACGCTGTGGGGGATCGTCACGATCGCGCTCGCCGTCGTCAACTGGTTCGCCACGTTGATCCTCGGGCGCCCTCCCGCCTGGCTGTACGGCCCGCTCGCGGCGTACGTCAAATACGCCACGCACTTCCACGCCTACCTGCACCTCGCCGCCAACCCCTACCCCAGCTTCGACGGCACGCCCGGCTATCCGATCGACGTCGAGATCCCGCCACCCTCGCCGCAGAATCGGTGGACTGTCCTGTTCCGCGGCATCCTGCTGCTGCCGGCGCTGCTGATCGTCGTCGTGCTCAACGGCAACCCCAACTCCAGCGGCGCCGGCCGTCGCTCCTACTCCTACACCGGCGGCCTGCTGCCCGGCGTAGCCGTCCTCGGCTGGTTCGCGATCCTCGCTCGTCGCACGATGCCGCGCGGGCTGCGCGACGGCGCCGCCTACGCGCTCTGCTACGGCGCGCAGTTCTGGTCCTACGCGCTGCTGCTGACCGACCGCTACCCCGACAGCGATCCGCTGGCGGCCGTGCCCGACCTGCCCGTGCGCGAGGACCCGATCCGACTCGAACTCGACGACGACCTGCGTCGCTCGCGCCTGACCGTGTTCTTTCGCCTGCTGCTCGCGCTGCCGCACCTGATCTGGCTGCAGCTGTGGGGCATCCTGATGCTCGTCTGCGCGGTGCTCAACTGGTTTGCCACGCTGTTCGCCGGCCGCTCGCCGCAGTGGCTGCATCGCTTTCTCGCCGCGTACCTGCGCTATGCCAACCACGTCTACGCGTTTCTCTACCTGATCGCCAATCCGTTTCCGGGCTTCGTCGGCAAGCGCGGCAGCTACCCCTTTGAAATCGCCGTCGCGCCGCGCGAGCGCCAGAACCGCTGGAAGACCGGCTTTCGCATCGTGCTGGCGATCCCCGCGCTGATCCTCGCGAGCGCCTATGGCGTGCTGGCCTTCGTCGTCGCGCTGCTCGGCTGGTTCAGCTCGCTGGCGCGCGGACGCATGCCGCTGGGCTTGCGCAACGCCGGCGCGCTTGCGCTGCGCTACCAGGCACAGACGCACGGCTACCTGCTGCTGCTGACCGACGCCTACCCCTACAGCGGGCCCGTGCTCGCGCACACGCCCGACGGCGCCGGCGCAGCGGCCGCGCTCGGCGCACCGGCGGCGCCTGCTTCCGCGGCGCCTGGCGCGCCTGCGGCGCCGGGCGCTCCCGACGTCGGCCTGACCTGAGCCAGTTGGCCGGCGCGCGCGCGATCTGGCGGCGGGCGGCGGCGCGCCCCGCGCACAGCTCGGCGGTGCTCGTGGGCCTGGTCGCGTTCGCCGTGCTGTGGGCGCTGGCGGCGCACGCGCTGTGGCACACGAGCGTGCCCAGCGGGCTGCAGCTGGCGCACGTCGACCCGCACCATGTCTTCTCGGCGGCGTTTCTGCGCCGCAGCGCCTCCTACGAACGCTTTCTGGCGATCGACGCGCTGCTCGGCGCGCTGACCGTGCTGGTCGTGTTCGCGCTGTACGCACGCTGCGGGCACCGGCTGATGCGCGAGTCCGCCGCCGGGCGCATCGGCACGGGAATGATGCTCGGCATGCTCGGCTTCGCCGTGCTGTGGATCGCCGAGATTCCGTTCGGCCTGGCCGCGGTTTGGTGGCAGCGCAAACACGGCATCTCCCACCAGGGCTACGTGGCGTCGCTCATCGAAAGCTTTCTCTCGCTCGGCGGCAAGTTCCTGTTCGTCTCGCTGGCGCTTTTGATCTCCATGGGATTGGCCGGCGTGCTGCGGCGCTGGTGGTGGGCCGTCGCCGCGCCGGCGTTCGCTGCACTGGCGCTGTTGTCGGCCTTTCTGACCGTCTATCTGATCCCCAACACCGAACCGCTGACCGCGCCGACGACCGCCGCCGACGTGCGCGAACTGGCGCGCATCGAGCACGTTGCAGGCACGCGCGCGGACGTGCAGCGCGTGGACCGCGAGACGACCGCGCCCAACGCCGAGTCGGTCGGCTTTGACTCGACGCGGCGCGTGATCCTCTGGAACACGCTGCTCGACGGCCGCTTCTCGCGCGGCGAGGTGCGCGTGGTCGTCGCGCACGAGCTCGGCCACATCGCGCACAAGCACATCCTCAAGGACGTCGGCTGGCTGGCGCTGTTCCTGCTGCCGGCGGCCGGCCTCGTCGCATTGTTCACGCGCCCGCGCGGCGGCCTCGCCAGCCCGCAGGCGGTGCCGGTGGCGTTGTTCGTGTTCGTCGTGCTGCAGCTGCTGACCGCGCCGCTGATGAACATCGTCTCGCGTCGCCAGGAGGCCGAGGCCGACTGGTCGGCGCTGCGCGCCACGCGCGATCCCGCCTCGGCACGTGCGCTGTTTGCCGATCTCGCACGCACGAGCCTGGCCAATCCCAACCCGCCGACGTGGAGCTACGTGCTGTTCGACAACCACCCGACGATCGTCCAGCGCCTGGCCATGGTCGAAGCCTGGCAGGCGCGGCAGGCGCGGCAGGCACAGGTGCCCGTACGTCGCTGACGTGCGAGCCTTTGGCGCGTGTATCACCTCGAGCTGCGCAAGTTCCCGCACACGGTCTGCCGCTTCAACCAGAGCGAAGCGCAGGTCGCCGCGATCCTCGTGCCGTGGGTCAAAGAGGAGTGGTTCGAAGAGGGCGAACAGAAGTGGAACTCCAACGAAGCCACCATCACCGTGCTCGAGGGCCCCAAGCTGTCGATGCCCGAGCTGGCGATGGGCCGCGGCTGGCGCAACGCGCAGCGGCGCAGCGAGAACGTCACCGAGCGCGTGCTCGCGGCCGTCAGGCAGGGCACGAGCGCGGGCGCGGGCGCGCAGGCTGCGGCTCCAACGGATGCGCCCGTCGCGGCGAGCGGCGCGGATGCGGAGGGGGAGGGCAGGGCTGCTGAAACCGCGGCGCAGCCGACCGGCGGCGCAGCGGCCGACCCGCGGCTGCTCGCCGACTCGCTCGCGCTGGAGCTGCTGGGCATCGTCGACGGCGCGCCGGTCACGCTGGCGCAGGCGTGGCGCATGGCGGCGCAGCGGCTCGGCGACGCCTCAGCGGCCGAGTCGTTGGCGCTCGGCGAGGCGGCCGTGCACTCGCTGATCGGGCGCGGTTTGGTCGTGCTTCGCGAGGGCGGCGCGCCGGGCGCCGACGCAGATGCTCCGGGCGCCGCGACAGCCTGGCAGGACGTGACCGAGGATCGCGTCGAGGCCGCGCTGCGCGCGCTCGATAGCTGGGGCGACGGCGTGGTCGGTGCGTTGCAGATCGCCCGCAGGGGCTGAGCGCCCGGCGCTAGACTGCGGGGCCCGTGGTGGGCGTAGCTCAGTTGGTAGAGCTCCTGGTTGTGGTCCAGGCGGTCGCGGGTTCAAGTCCCGTCGCTCACCCTCAAGAAGTGCCGGTTAGGCTTTGCACTGGCACCCGGCCGAGCCGGAGGCCTCATGCCCTGTCCGGTATGGCCTCTCAGTTGCGTTAGCGCGACCGTGCTTCGGCCGGGTGCCACTTCTGTGTACCCGCTCCGCGCTCATTCAACCTGGCGCGCGCAGCCCAAATATCGACATCGCGTCGTATGAATGTCGACGTCCCGTTATTTGGGTCTTGACAGGCAAGCGAATCTGCAATAGACCTGCGCATTAGCTCGGACAGGGCTCTCCGCGAAGCACCGGGGGACATAGGAGCTGCGGCTCCACACGCACTTATGAGGGAGGCTGGGTATGCGTACGTCGCTGCGTAGTTGCGCGCGTTGGTGTCGCTTGAGGCGGCAGGTCGAGCGACCCGCGGACCGCCGCCTGCATCCGACCGCTTACCTGCTCGCCTGCGCGGTGCTTGGCTTGCTGGCCTTCGGCGCGCTGCCAGCCTCGGGCAACACGGCGACGGCAGCCCGCCCCGATCGGCAGGGCGAAGCGGCTCCGCGAGAGATCCCAAGCTTGAGGACAGCTACCTCAGACACCTACCAGCTAGCCGACGGAACCCGTTCTCAGCACATCTATTCCCATCCGATCAACTATCGGGTCAACGGTGTCTGGCATGCGATCGAAAACCGCCTTCAACGCTCGGCCGACGGCAAGTGGCACCCGGCCGCTACCCCTGTTCCGATCAGCCTGCCCGCCTCGCTGGGCAGCGGCCCGATCGAGGTTGGGCCGAGCGGCCAGCGTTTCTCCTTTGCACTGGAAGGCGCCAGCAAGGCAGAAGGTTCTGCGGTGGGCAGCCGCCGCTCCTATGCCGGCGCTCTGCCGGGCGTCAGCGTCTCCTACGTCTCGTCGCCCGACAGCGTCCGCGAGACGCTCTCCTTGGCAAGCCGCGCGGCCCCGACGACGTATCGCTACGCGCTCTCTCTGAGTCCCGGACTTCATGCGACGCTGCGTCCCAGCGGAAGGGTGGACATCGCGAACACGGCGGGGCGGAGGGCGTACTGGCTGGCTCCTCCTACCGTCACCGACTCCTCGCCGAACCGTTCCTTTAGATCAAGCCGTCCCGTGCACTACACATTGAGCAGCGACGGCTCAACTCTCTCTCTAGTACTCGACAAGGCATGGCTGAGCAGCCCCAAGCGAGTCTTTCCGGTTGTGATCGACCCTGAAGTCTATTACACCGAAGGCGAAGACTGCGCGATCATCAGTCAAGACTTGGCCAACGCTCAGGAATGCGGCGGCCCGCTGTTCATTGGCGCTGACTCTGAATCGCCCCAACACGTCGCGCGCACTGTCACCCACTTCGATATGACGTGCGTTCCGACGGACGCCAACGTCCTTCGCTCGCGCCTCGCGCTATGGGAGGACTGGCACGTCGGCGAAGAACCCCTGGATATCCAGGCCTTCGCCCTATCGCACGACTTCACCGACTATGTCACGTGGAACCAGTCGGCCTACGAAACCCCCTGGTCCAGCGCCGGCGGCGACTTTGGCTCGACGCCCATCGGCCAACAAACCGTCAGCCCTGCCAACGAAGGAGAATTTGTCAGTTGGGGCTTCACGCCGCAAGTCGAAGAATGGATCAGAAATCCCAGCTCCAATCACGGGGTTCTACTGAAGGCCGCTAATGAGACGACGCCGACTTACTACGCCTTCGAGCAGACCGACAGCCCCGAAGAAACACCGGAACCGTTTGTCGAAGTGCTCTATGAGCCGCATCTCGGTAGCCAGCCTGACCAGACGCTGATCGAAGACTCAATCGGCTACGGCGCGACGATGGGCGTCAACGTCGTCAACGGCAACCTCTTTGTGAACGATCCCGAAATGCGCTACGAAACCGAAGGTTACGAAACGGAATTGGTCCGCTACTACAACAGCCAGTACGATCAGATCGCCGGTGGCGCGATGCACCTTTGGCGGCTGAGCACAGGTGAAGACGGCATCCTCTACCACACCGGATGGGACGGCTCGGCGATCGTCCAACAGCCCGATGGCTCCGATCGCCGTTACGACCGAAACCCGTCCGCCGATGGGGCGCCAAGCGCGGGAGACAAAGCGTTCACGACAACCGGCGAAGAACCGCCGACGCTGATCGAACATGAAAATGGCACGCGGACCGTCACCTACCCAGAAACTGAAACCGATTGGAAGTATGACAACGACGGCTTCCCCGAACAGATCGTTGATCCAAGCGGGGAAGGCAACACGATCTCTCTCTCATACGCGTACGAACACCTGACGGGCTTGAGCGACACACACGGCAACGAACTGACGCTGACTCGTGACCCCTTCTCAGGCTACGTGACGAAAATCAACGGGGCTCACGGCGAAGAATGGAACTATACGTACGACGGCTCGGCGCGTTTGACGACCGTCACCGGTCCAGAAAGCCACGAAACGAAATACGGATACACCAGCGAAGACCTGCTCAACAAAATCGTCGACCCTAGCGGGACCTATATCATCGCCTACGACGAAAGTGACCGCGTAACGTCTACGCGGCGCATCGTCAATGGCACGGTCAGCACGCCAGGCAGCGAAGACGAAATCACCTCATACGCCTATGAAGCGCCAGCCAGCCCGACTTGCAACCCCGAAACTGATGTAGGGCAGACCGTCGTGGCGGACGCACCGGGCGAAGAAGGCGGATCGACGACGTACTGTTACAACGCGCTCGGCGAAATCACGAGCGACACTGAACCAGCTGACGAAGCAGAAGAAGGCTCCTCGGAATTCGAAGCCCAGGAAGAAGTTGCAGAAGGAGCGTGTTATGTACCCACTGAATACTGCGGCGAAGAAGATCCAGAACCGGAAAACGAAGCGAACCTAGAAGAAGAAGAAGAAGAAGGAGAAGGCTCATTCGCGCCGCTGGTGGCAAAAAGCATTCCGGACCTAGCGCCGGCGCAGTACGGCATCTCAGACAACAACCATGTCATTGAAGGGACGCATTTCGAATATTTCGGCAAGGGTACTTTCAAAAGCCTTCATGTGAAACGTGTCCGCCGCACTGTGCCGTTTGACATCGTATATGCGGGCACCCATGGGGGTACGGCACAAGAACAAGAGCTCAAAGACGTCGAAAAATGGGTGGAAAAAGTCCGCGCACTTCCAGGCGGCGGTCAGCCGCTGATCTCCTTTGAGCGATGCGATGGGTCGTGGATCGCGCACTCAAAAGTCGGGGAATCGGCGACGAAGAGCTGCAGCACTCCACCGGAACGCGCTGAATACACCACGGCCGTCACTGAATTCTTGACCAACCCGGTTTTGAAAAATGTCAACCTATTTACCGCGTGGAATGAGCCCAATAATCCCACGCAACCCACGAGCGAACTGACAAAGGCTGAACTAGCTGGAGAATACTGGGCGGTGCTGGACGCGCTCTGTGCGCCGAAAAACCACAACTGCCTCGTGGCGGCCGGGGACTTCTCTGATACAAAGATGCCCGAAGCGGGCAATGGGAAGACCACGGGCGGTAAATATTTCCATAAATACCTGCTTGGGATGAGCCATCCGCAGGCAGCACGGTGGGCCTGGCACACCTACACGGACGGCCTTCGCGCGGGCACGAAGGAATGGAAGGAACCAGGCAAATGGTGGAGTCGCTTTAAGGCATTCCGCAAGGAGATCGATAAAGTGACCAAAGCTCGTAAGCTGCCAGACATCTGGCTGAGCGAGCAAGGCGTGATTTTCTCAAACAAATACGTAAATAAGCCGGCTGCAAGCAGCACGAACGCACTGCGGATCATGCACGCCTATGTCGAGGATGGCGCGCACCAGCTGACGCGTCAGAGCCGTCAGATCACTAGCTTCTACTATTACGAGATGAGAGGCGAAGCGAAGTCGAGTGGGCATCAAGATTCAGGGTTGCTCAACCCCGGTAATATGCCGAGGCCAATCTTTTATGTTTATCGACACAAGACGACGTAGTGAGCTATAGCGTCCTGCGAATGCTTCGCTTTGGGGCGGTTGCGCTGGTGGTGCCGCTCGGGCTCGCGTGGCCTCTCGCGGCAGCGAGTGCGCGCCGTGTCGCGCCTTCCTGCCGGAAGTATCGGTGTCGCACCCTGGCCGAAACGCAGCAATTGCGCGTCGTGCAAGCCCGACAGCGCCACGTCGCGGAAATTCCCTACCAGAGCACGTTCGCCTTGTGGCGGCCATCGGGAAGATTCACCCGCTTGGGCGATGAAATGCCGGGGCCCGACCTTGAAGTCACCCTTAGCCACTTGAGCGTCGCAGGGCGTTATGCGGCCTACGCGTTGGAGATCGGCGGGACCTCTCCAGTCGATGTTTGGAAGGTTTGCCGAGTGAATGTTCAGGAGGGAAAATCGCGGGAATGCGCGGCCGCTGGCCAGTTTCCATCGCCCAAGGGCGGGGTAAGGAACCTGGTGCTTACCCCAAAGGGCACAGTGGCTTGGATCACGGCCGGTGCAGAAGCGACCCCGACCGTCAACGATGTCTTCGAGCTCCGTGCCGGCTCGCGCGATCCTCAGCACGTTGCGAGCTCTGCAACGATCGACTATCGCTCGTTGGCTGCCGTTCCTGGGCGCATTTACTGGCTGGAAGGCGACGGTCCGCGCACCGTGACGGCTCCTTAACGGGGGCTATGTAAGCACTCAGCTCAACCCCGCTGGCTCATGGTGGGCCAACAGCAAGCTCTTAGGGGCAGCAGCGCCTGAGCCCGCTCGGCATCTCTGCTCCCCTCAGTGCCGCAGTAGACGTCGGCGCCGAGCAAGCAAGCACGTGAGAGCTGGCGCGCTTCGCGCCCTCCCTGAAGCCTTGCTAGCTGCGGTTGGCTTGCGCTAGCTCGAAATTGTCAGGGGGTCTATAGCTGCCTCTGATCGACATCTAGTCGGAAGTACTCAAGTCGATCGCCGCAAGGAGGCGCCATGCAAACAGACCGCGATGCCCAGATCGTCAGCTGGCTGGTACGGATCGGAGCTGCCTCTGCCGAGCACGTGATGTTCCGCTTGGCATGGGCCGCAACTGGGCCTACGCCTGCCTATCGCTGCTGGTTCGCGACGGCCTGCTCGAACACAAGCGCCTGCTCTACGGCAAGCCGGGTCTTTACGTCGGCACGGCTGAAGGCCTGCGCTGGACCTTCAACGAGCGCCTCGTCAACGTGCCTGAAAAACCTGTCGGCCGACGGATGCGCAAAACTTGGTGGCGATAAAAGACGCGATCATCGGCATAGCGGTCGTCGTGGTAGTTGTCATCGGCTTCTACATGACGCGGGGCGGGGGCGGGCCGCCGAGTGGACCCAACGATCCAGCGTTCCGCATTGGACCTTATGGTCGGATCGGAGACGAGCCGGATGGTGACGACGGAGACCCCGCACCGTGATAGCGACCACTTGAACTGAGGCTGCGTGCCCCAGACGCGACCTCGGATTGCTCTCTGAGTAGAGGTGGCGCTTGAGCCGCCCCCGGCAGGCCCGCTGCCTCAGTGCCGCAGTAGACGTCGGCGCCGCGCAAGCACGCACGCAAAAGCTGGCGCACTTCGCCCTCCCTGAAGCTTTGCTAGGCCGGAATGGCTTGAGCAGGTCGAGATCCCAGAAGCGAACGCCGCCTAGTCGACACTCGACGAGCCGTGTCGGTAACTGCTTAACAGCGTCTCACACAAACCGACCAGCCGATATACCGAGCTGGCAGAATCCGCCGCTCAGTCGGAATGAGTAAGCTCAGTCGAACGTTTCCCCAATATGCGCAAACTGCGCGCAAGGGAGGACTCGGATGGCGACTCAAGTGGGGCAGCACCAGGCCGGATCGGGAGATAACAAAGTCTTGCCAACGGCCGAGAGCATCCAAAGCGTCGGCGGCCTGGTCGCGGTGCTGTTCGGCGTGTTCGCGATCACGGCGCTCGCGATCTCGACGATGGCCTTCATCGACAGTGGCAAGGACGCCAACACGATGATCCCGTTGACGACTGCTGCTTTCGGCGTGATCTCGGCTGTGGTTGGCGCCTACCTCGGCATCAAGATCGGCACCGATCAAAGCAAGGGTCTCGCGCAAGACGCCAGTGAAGCGCACGCCAAGCTCGCCGCTGTTCAGGCGTTCGTTCCCGGAGACAAGCAAGACGACGCCCAGCAGGCAGCGTCGAGAGCCGCTGAGCAGATCGGAGGCGACCCCAAGAAAGGGGCTTAGTGCTGACAGCGCTTACGCGGGATCAAGGCTCTCCATAGGGAAGCCCCGCCCTGCGCATCGAAAGTGCAAACCGAGCAAAGTCTTCCTGGAACTCGTGCAGGCCGACGGCGCCGCCGGCCCCGTCCCACGCCAACGGGTTCTGATCGGGCGGCGTGCCTCGCCTCGCCGCCTTGGTCCTCGCCCGCCATTCGCTGATCGCGCTGCGAGCGTCCTCGTTGTCAGGGATCGCCGCACGCGGCTCGTCGCCCAGCACAACGCCGAGATGCTCGGCATGCGCGACGCGTGCACCCATCTGGGCGATCGCCTCCTGGGGCTGCTCGGCAAAGCGCAGCAAGATCGTCTTGATCAGGCTCGTGTGATCGAACTGCGTGTGACAGACACCTGCTGGCACGCGTGGCCCTACCAGCAGGGCGGGCACGCGCACGCCGAAGGTCTGATAACCGGAGCTGTCCTCGAACCCCAGCGCCGGCGGCGCGACGTGGTCGTAGAACCCACCGTGCTCGTCATAGACGATCGCCAGCAGCGTGTCCTGCCAATCGCGACTGTTCCTCAGCGCCTCATAGACCTCCAAGACCAGCGATTGCCCGGCACGTACGTCCGAGGGTGGGTGGTCGTCGTTGGAGTCCGTCTCGAGGACTTTCAGGTCGATGAAATTGGGATCGATCCACGAGACCTCGCGCAGCCTGCCGCTGGCCGCGTCGTCGAGGAAGCTGTCGGGGCTGACGATCGGGCTCTCCAGCAGTTCCGTGAGAATGCTTACCGCCCGTCGGTCGAAGAACGCGAAGTTCCCGCGCTCGCCGAACTGGCGATAGCGATCGTCGGCTGCGCGCAGGGTCGCGGGATCATGGGAGTACCAGCGCCACTGGTCGGCAGCCAGGTGTCGGGAAAGGTCGCGACGTCGTAGATCGGTGCGTTCTGCAGCAGGTGCAATTCGTGTTTGAACTCCTCCTTGATGCGCTCCATCAGCGGCGCAAGCGCCTTGGGCCCCTCGCGACCGGCGAGCGCGAAGAGCCGATTCGGCCAAGTGTCGCCTGGGACCGAGCTGTGCCAGGCGTCGCAGACGGTGTAGTTGCGCGCGAGGAAGTCATACATCGGAAGGTGCTGTGACCCGTAGTGGCCCATCGGCAGGGCGTGGTACTCCTCGGGGATGCTCACCGCGTTTCCGTCCTTGTCCGTGCGCGTCGCGATGAAGTTCTTGATGAAGCCGCGGTTGCCATCGGCCAGCTGCTCGGCGACGCATCCCTTGGAATGGCAGGGGTCGAGGATCTTGCCGGTCGGATCTTGCAGGGGGTGGAACACCGTGTCTTCGGCGCTCCATTCGAACACCGCGTGCTCCGTATCTTGCGCGTCGGGGTTCGACTCCGTGCCGTCGAGCCCGCGCACGTCGGGCATTCCGTCCCGCTTGAGATAGCCGAGCATCTGGTCGAAGGATCGGTTCTCCATCATCAGCACGACGATGTGCTTGATGTCGTTCAGTCGCTTGAGTGACAGGTCAGGCTCGCCGCTCATTGTTTCCCCGCCGGGGGGCCAGTCGACCTGGCCTTGGCCATCTGCTTGAGCATTTCGTCATGATTGCGGTCGAGCTCCGCTCGCGTCTCGGCGGCGATGACGGCGTTGTTGTGGATCGTCAGCTCGTTGTCCTGATCCTGCTCGCCACCGAGCGACCAGTTGGTCGATCCGCGCACCGTGTAAACGCCATCGACGATCAGAATCTTCATGTGCGAGATCGCGCCTTTGCTCGAGTGCCCGATCGCGATCGAGTTGCCGGCGGCGTCGTTCTTCCACTTCGCCAGCAAGCTCCGCTCACGTTTCCCGCTCGCCTGAGACTTGTCCAGGCTCATCTGCACATACACATGGTCGTCTTCGAGCTTTTCGAGAATGATGTCGTTGAGGTCTGAGTCGTCGTAGCCGTACATGTTCAGCACGATCGACTTCTGCGTCGATGCCAGCAGCGAGACGAGCACTTGATGGACGTTGTCCACCGGCGAGTAGAAGGTGCGCACGTCTGAGGGATAGCCATCGAGAAATCGGCCTCCTGCCTTGAACTGGCCGAGCCCATCCCACGCAAAGGCCGGTGGAGGTGCAGGTGCGGGAGCCGGCGATGAAGGCATTTTCAGAATCCTCTCAGCAAGGTACGGTCGGCCGCGGTAAGAGCTATTCCGGATGTCGAGTGAAAACGGGTCGCTCGAACTCTACGCCTCCCAACAAAAGCGCGTCGCTCAGCCTCCAGCGCCTGTCTCAGAGTGAGCCCGCCGCGCGCGCATCCGTTGCAGCCCCGACTTGTTCGGCAGCGATTCCGGCGTGTGCGCCCGGCCGATCGTTTTGAAGAAGCCGAGCAGCAGCATCGCCAGCGCGAGCAGCGCGAAGGCCTCGAAGACGATGTTGACGCGCCCGGTCAATGCGTACTCGAAGCCGCTCGAGTCGATCAAGGAGTGCATCGCGATCCCCGGAAGCAGCGAGCCCGTGCGCTCGTACATCAGACAGGTGATCACGCCGAACCCGGCGAGCACCGGACGCACGAGCAGCGGGTACTGCGTGTGGCCGATTCCGAACACCGCGCCGACGACCAGGCAGGCGGGCAGGATGTGCATGCGGTTTCGCAGGCTGCGGTAGAGAAAGCCGCGGAAGAAGACCTCCTCGACGATCGGAGCGCCGGCCACGGCGACCAGGCCCGTCAATGCGATCACGGCCGTGCTCTGATCGGCGATGCCGGCGAAGGTGCCGTGGATCGGCGGCGGATGCACCGCTGAGCTCCACAGGCGGCTCGACCACCCATACGCGAACAGGCCGAGAACGGCATAGCCCACAGAACGCGCCGGCGGCACGCGGCGCAGTCCGAGGTCGACCGGTCGCAGCCTGCCCGAGCGGTAAAGCGGCACGAGCGTGCAGAGCAGAGCGATCTCCACGAACAGGCCGCTGACACCGCGCGGGACGTCGATGCCGATCCATCTGAGCGTCCAGACGACCACCGACGAGGCCACTGCGCCGACGATCAACGCGACCAAGGCATAGCGAGCCGACCAGCGCTGCGATCGCTCGGTGGGGCGCGGCCAACGAGACGGCGCGACGCTCTGTGCCGGTGCCGTCGTCACCCGACCTAACTACCCGCACCCACGAGCCTTCAGCTCTTGGACGGATGCGAGCCACTCGTGCCTTTGCCGGTCAGGGCCTTCCGGCGAGCGTGACACGGGGTCACCGGCAGGTAGGTTGCGGCGGTGAACCGCACCTGGCAGGTCGCCAAGCGCTCGGTCGTGTCCTTTTACGACGACCAGGGCACACACCACGCCGCTGCGCTCACCTATTACGCGCTGATGTCGCTGTTTCCGACGCTGCTGCTGGGCGTGTCGCTGCTCGGCCTGCTCGGCCAGTTTCCGGACACCTACGAAGCGATCGTGAGGCACCTGCGCGAAGTCGTGCCCGCGGTGACGCTGGCGCCGCTGAATGAGGCCGTGCGCGCGGCGCTGAAAAGCAAGGGCACCGCCACGGCCGGGCTGATTCTCGCCGTCGCCGCGGCGCTGTATGGCGCGACCGGCTACCTCGAGGCAGCGCGGCGCGCGCTCAACGTCGTGTTCGGCGCCACCGGCGGGCGCAGCTTCTTGCGGCGCAAGGCCATCGACATCGGCTCCACGTTCGTGCTGATGGCGCTGGTGGTCGTGACCATCGTGCTGATGTTCGCCGGCGGCGACGTCGTCGACGAAGTGCTCGGCTCCAGCGCGGCGTCAGTCTGGCGCATCGCGCGCTGGCCGGGCGCGCTGGTCAGCGCTCTGCTGGTGTTCTGCTTCATCTACTACGTCACGCCCGACGTGCGCCATCGCGGCTTTCGCTGGATGGCGCCGGGCGCGCTCGTCGGCGTGGCGCTGTGGCTCGCCGCCTCGGCGGCATTCTCTACGTACCTCGCCAACTTCAAGAGCTTCAACGTCACCTACGGCTCCTTCGCCGCAGCGATCATCCTGCTCGTGTGGCTGTGGCTGACCAACGTCGCGCTGATGCTCGGCGCCGAGGTCAGCGCGGCGATCGAACGCGCCGGACCGGCGCGAGCGAGCGCAGCTGAGACGCCGACCGGCCGTCGCCCTTAGCATTGGTCGCTGCTCATGAACGAAACCGTCGGCATCGTCGTCTTCTCGGCCTTCATGCTGCTCGTCGTCGGCATGGTCGTCGGCAACGCGCTGTTCGCGCTCTACCGCCAGCGCAAGCAGCGCAGGGCGGGCGAGCAAGCGCATGACGGCCCGACAGCACCCTGACAGCACTCTGACAGCGCCCTGACAGCGGCAGGAGTCGGTCCCGAGCAGTCGAATCCTGCTCAGGCAACCACCCCGCCAAGAGGAGGCGCTGCAATGGCCCTAAAGCGAGCAAGCGCAGAGTTCATAGGCACGTTCGTGCTGGTCTTCGGCGGCGTCGGCGCTGCGGTCATCGCCGGCGACAAGATCGGCTATCTCGGCGTCGCCTTCGCCTTCGGCCTGTCGCTGCTCGCCATGGCCTACGCCGTCGGCCCGATCTCCGGCTGTCACATCAATCCGGCCGTCACCATGGGTCTGCTCGTCAGCGGCAAGGTCGAGCTCGGCGAGGCCCTGCGCTACTGGGTCGCGCAGATCCTTGGCGCGATCGCCGCCGCGGCGGTTCTGCTCGCGGTCGTGTCCGGTCGCAAAGGTGGTTATGACGTGCGCATGGAAGGGCTGGGCGCCAACGGCTATGGCGCGCACTCGCCCGGCGGCTTTCCCGTCGGCTCGGCGCTGGTCGTGGAGATCGTGCTCACGGCCTTTCTCGTGTTCACCGTGCTCGCTTCGACCGATCGCATCGCCAACGTCGCCTTCGCCGGCATTCCGATCGGGCTCGTGCTCACGCTGATCCACCTGGTCGGCATTCCCGTCACAAACACCTCGGTCAACCCGGCGCGCAGCATCGGGCCGGCGATCTTCGTCGGCGGTTGGGCGCTAAGCCAGCTGTGGCTGTTCATCGTCGCGCCGCTCGCCGGCGGCCTGCTTGGAGCGATCGTGCATCGCACGCTGTTCAGCGGCAGCAGCCAGATCGCGCCCGGCGAGTCGGCGGTCGAGGCCGGCGGCTAGCGCTTGGCCTGAGGCTTGCGTGCCTCGTCCGCCGGCTGCCGTGCGGCGTCGGCGGACGTCTCGCCCTCGGCGTCTTCGTCCTCGCCGACGACCTCCGCCGTGTCGCTCCAGTGCACCGCGTGGTCCAGCAGCGAGCCGAGCGCCTCGGCTGCGCGGCGCGTCAGCGTCATCTGCCCGCCGGCCGCCGCGCGAAGCGCCCCGCGCAGGCTGTGGCCGAGCCCGACCGGCGCCACCTCGACTTCGTATTCGACCGTGCCCGAAGCGGCGTTGGCGCTGAGCACGCGCGCGCCGAGCGCGTCGAGCAGGCCGACGATGGCCCTGTTCTCCCCGGACACGAGCGCCGTGTAGCGCTCGATGCCCTCGGCGCGCGCACGCTCGCTCAGGCGCTCGAGCAGCAGCGTTCCCAGACCGCGGCGCTGCCAGTCGTCGACGACCGTGACCGCGACCTCCGCAACCGGCGCGTCGGCGTCCAAGCGCACGAAGCGCGCCACGCCGACGCCCCTGCCGGTCGCCTTGTCGACGGCGCCGAGCGCCTCGTGCAGGTGACCGTCGACGTCGGTCAGGTACTGCAGATCGTTAGACGACAGGCGCGGCTTGGCGCTGAGAAAGCGCAGGTCGCGCGACTGCGGACTGAGCCGCTCGAAGGCCTCGGCGAGCACCGGCGCATCGCGCGGCGTGAGCTTGCGGATCGTCACCTCGCTCCCGTCGCGCAAACGCGCCATGGCGCCATCTTGGCAGGAGCCCGGCGTGGATGGCTAGGCTGACGGCCTCAAACAAGCGCTACGAAGAGGGGACGACCGACCAATGCTCACGCTCACCGGCCTCGACGAGGTGAAGGGCTATGTAGGGAAGGAGCTGGGCGTCAGCGACTGGCACCTGGTCACGCAGCAGAAGATCGACGAGTTCGCCGACGTGACCGGCGACGACCAGTGGATCCACATCGACCCCGAGCGCGCCAAGCAGAGCCCGTTCGGCGGCACGATCGCCCACGGCTACTACACGCTCTCGCTCGCTCCGCGCTTCTCCTATGACATGGTCAAATTCGACGGCTTCGCCTTCGGCGTCAACTACGGCCTCAACCGCGTGCGCTTCCCCGCGCCGATGCCGGTCGGACAGAAGGTGCGCATGCGCTCCAAGCTCGTGTCCGTCGATGACATCCCCGGCGGCGCGCAGATCGCCACCGAGCTGACCTTCGAGCGCGAGGGCGGCGACAAGCCGGTCTGCGTCGCCGAGTCGCTGGCGCGCGTCTACACCGGCTGAGGCGCTGGCTCGGCTAGGCTGCGCGTGATGGACGACCAGTCGATTCTCAGCCACATCGAGAAGCTCGTCGCGGAGGAGCACGCGCTGCAGGGCGGCGAGCAGAGCGACGCCGCCAGCGAGCAGGCGCTCGCCGCCGATCGCGAGCGCCTGGAGCGCGTCTCAGTCGAGCTCGATCGCTGCTGGGATCTGCTGCGCCAGCGACGCGCCCGACGCGCCGCCGGCGAGGATCCCGACGACGCGCAGGAGCGCGACGCGGGCACCGTCGAGAAATACCTGCAGTAGCCGCGCCGGATGCATCGGCGCCGTGGCGTAGGTTGGCGCTCAGATGCGCGTCGCGACAGCCATCGCGTTTCTGCTCGCACTGCTGTCGGCCACGCTTGCGAGCCTCGCCTACCTGCGCGAGCACGACGCCGCCGCGGCGCTGCCCGCGCTCACGCTGCGCCACCCGCTGCAGTCGCTGCGCCTGCTGCTGACCGACCGCAGCTGGCTGCTCGGCTTCGCGATGGAGGGCGGAGGCTTCGCGCTGTACGCGGTCGCCTTGGCGCTCGCGCCGCTGGCGCTCGTGCAGAGCGTCGCCGCGGGCGCGATCGGGCTGCTCGCGTTCCTGTCGGTGCGCCTGGGCGGTCCGCGGCTTGACTCGCGCCAGTGGGTGGGCGTGGCGTTCGCGGTGCTCGGCCTCGTGGCGCTGGCTGTCTCGCTGGTCAACGGCAGCGGCGGTGAAGGGCACAGCGGCTCGACGCTCGCGGTGATCGTGTGGATCTGCGCGACCGGCGTGCTCGCGGTTGCGATCGTCCTCTTCGGTCGCGCGCTGTTCGGTGTCGACGTCGCCAACGGCATCGCCGGAGGGCTGCTGTTCTCCGCCGGCGACATCTCGACCAAGCTGGCCACGCAGGGCGGCGCGCGGATCGCCTTCCTCGTGCCGCTGATCCTCGGCTACACGCTCGGCACGAGCCTGCTGCAGCTCGGCTATCAGGCCGGCGGCGCGCTGACCGTCGCCGGCCTGGCGAAGCTGCTGACCAACGCGCTGCCGATCCTCGCCGGCACCCTGGTGCTGGAAGAGCCCGTGCCCTCGGGCGCGCTCGGCGCCGTGCGCATCCTCGCGTTCGCAGCCGTCAGCATCGGCGCTGTGCTGCTCTCGCGACCCGCCGCGCAGTCGCCCGTAGCGAGCGGCCTGCCGGCGAAGGCCTAGCGTCCTTTCGGCGCCGCGATCGCCACCGCCGCCTCGGGCGTCAGCACGCGGAAGCTGTAGGACTCCTCGATGTACAGCGACACAGAGTCGGCGTCGTGGGACTCGTAGCCGACCGACAGGTCCTGGCCGGACTGGAAGTCGAAGTCGCCGCCGCGCATGCTCACGACGACGGCGCCGCTGACGCCCGGCGCCCACACGATCGGGCCCTTGATGATGTTGCGCAGGTGGTCCAGCAGCGGGTAGCCGCCGTGCTCGGCCGTTTCCACCACGCTGGTGTAGTCCTCGCGTCCCAGCGCCAGCCCGTAGGGGCCGGCGATTCCGTTGCGCAGCAGCAGCTCGACCGCACGCGCGACGCAGCCCGGGTAGTCCTCGAAGGTCTTGCCGCGCACGATCGGCTTGTGCGGCGAGCTTGCCGTGATGCCCTCGATGCCGGCCTTCGGCCAGGCGTGGAAGACCGCCGTGTTCTCAGCGTCGACGATGCGTTGTGCGGCCGCATCGAGCGACTCGAAGTCGACGTCCTCGGCGCCGCGATCGCCCGCGCGCAGCTCCTCGCGCGAGACCGTGAAGCGCGAGCGCAGCTCGACCAGCGCCAGCACGACACGGCGGTTGGCCTCGACGCCTTTCTGCTCGCTCACGTTCGCGCGCTCGACGCGTCCCAGGTTCGTCGCCGAGTGCTCCCAGCCGTGCGGCCCGGAGAAGTCCACCAGGCGCCGGCTGGCCAGCCCCGGCAGCAGGCGCTCGCGCGCCTCCTCGTCGATCAGCTTCCAGCCGTCGTCGGTGATCGGCGCGTGCTCGCGCAGCAGATGGCTCATAGCCCCTCCCCAAGCAGGCTGCCGATGCTCAGCGAGCCGCCCGCCGCGGCGGGAGCCGGTGCCGCCGCCGCGGCTGAGCCCTCGTCGCCGTCGTCGTCGGCGCCGGCCTCGGCAGCCTCGCCGTGCTCGACGATGTCGCCGGGCTGAAACAGCACGCCCTGGGCGATCTGCGCGCCACTTCGGCGTGCGCCGCAGAAGGAACTCGAGGTCCATGCTGAAGTGCTTGTACTCCTCGCCGACCGCGTCGGACATGACCGCCTTGGCTTCGGGGTCGCGCTCGATCGCCAGGCGCTGCTCGTACCAGCCGATCGCTTCGGCCTCCTCGGTCAGCGACGAGCACAGGCGCGCGAACGTGCGCGTCTGCTCGGGCAGCTCGTCCGGTGGCTCGTGGTACTGGTCGAATCCCATCCGTTTCTCCTAACGATTTGCGAGTCGCATGCACCGTCGCGCGCGGCGACCGCTGCGCCCAGCGATTCTATTGCTCGACGTCCGACGGCCGTAAACGGCGGCGGGTCGAGAACTCAGCTGGACTGCGCCTGCCTGCGCGGCGAGCCGCCGATGAACAGCACGGCCACCAGCAGCGCGCAGATCGCCAGCGCCGTGTCCAGGCGAAAGGCCGTGTGCAGGCCCGCCACGAACGCGTCGCGCACCAGCGAGGACAGGCGCTGCGCCACGCCCGAGGAGAACTGCCCCAGCACCTGCTTGCCCGAAGCGGTGCCGGCGAGAATGCCGTGCACGAGATCGGACTGCGTTTCGGAGACCTTCGCGCCGAGCGTGCTCAGGTGGCTGTTGAGATCGCTCTTGGAGCTTGACGTGAAGATCGTCGTGTTCAGCCCCAGCCCGACCGAGCCGCCGGCGATCTGGAACATGTACACGATCCCTCCGGCCAGACCGGCGCGCGCGGGGTCCAGCGCGGTCACGCTGGCGGTCGTGATCGACGAGTAGAACAGGCCGATGCCGACGCCCAGCACGAGCATGCCGGCGACCAGGCCGCCGTAGCCGGAGTCGTGGCCGACGAGCGACAGCAGCAGAATGCCCACGGAGATCGCCGCGCAGCCGAGCGACACGATCAGCTTCGCGCCAAGTTTTCCGTACAGCGGCCCGGCTATGAACGACGTCAGCGCGAACATGCCCATCATCGGCACCAGCCCGACGCCCGACTTCAGCGGCGAGTAGCCGAGGATCTTCTGCATGAACTGCGGCAGGTACAGTAGCGATGCGAAGAACACCGCCGACATCAGCAGCACCGCCAGGCAGGCCGTGCTGAAGTCGCGGTTGGCGATCACGTCGCGCGGGATCAGCGCTCCCTCGTCCATGCGCCGCTCGACGAAGCCGAAGCCGACCAGCATCGCCGCGCACAGCACCAGCAGCACGATGATTCGCGCGTCGCCCCAGCCCCAGTCGGTCACCTGGTCGAGCGCCACCAGCAGCGACACGAGCCCCAGCGAGAGCGTCGCCACGCCGGCGTAGTCGATTCGTCTGTCAGCCGGTTCGGGCTCGGTCTGGTGGATCGCCAGCCATGTCGCCAACACGCCGAAGGCGGCGATCGGCACGTTGACGAAGAAGATCCAGCGCCAGCTCAGCGCGTCGGTGAGCACACCGCCGAACATCGGCCCGACCGCATTGCCGATGCCCGCAGCGCCGAGAATCAGCCCGCCGGCGAGCCCGGCGCGGCTTTGCGGCAACGCCGCGAAGGTCATGCCGAGAATCGCCGGCCACATCATCG
Organism: uncultured Solirubrobacteraceae bacterium; assembly: GCA_963793935.1. Classification (GTDB taxonomy): domain Bacteria; phylum Actinomycetota; class Thermoleophilia; order Solirubrobacterales; family Solirubrobacteraceae; genus Palsa-744. Next base: position 105,208 of record CAWCBZ010000005.1, on the reverse strand, counting down.
CGCCGCCGATGCCCATCAGCGCGCGGCAGGCGATCAGCCAGGCGGTGCTCTGCGCCGCGCCGCCGAGCACCGAAAAGCCGGCGAACACGCCTGCGCCGATGATGAAGATGCGCTTGCGCCCGAAGATGTCCGCGAGGCGCCCGCCGATGACGATCAGCACGCCGAACGTCAACGCGTAGGCGTTGATCACCCACTGCACCGTGCCGACGTCGGTGTCGAACTGCTTCTCGATCGCCGGCAGCGCGACCGCCAGCGCCGTGAAGTCGTTGGCGATGATGAACACCGCCACGCCCATCGCCACGAGCGCCAGTGCGGTCTTGCGATCGATCGGCGGCTCGGTGCTCGCCGCCGCCGCTGAAGTCGTCGACGCCACGCTGATGCTGACCATAACCGCGCGCTATGACGCTCCGGTCGCGCCTGGACGCGAGAACGATTCGACGCTTGCGACGGTCTCGGCATATGCTGGCGCGATGGCCGAGGCCGACGTCACGTTCGCCACGCTGGACTACGCGCACGGCGAGCGCTTTCAGACTCTGCGACGCGAACTGGGCGTCGAGTCGTTTGGCATCAACCTGCTGCTTTTCGCGCCGCGCGAGCGCGCGCGCATCCACTCCCACGACAAGCAGGAAGAGGTCTACATCGTGCTGGAGGGCGAGCTGACGCTGGTCGTCGAGCGCGTCGAGCACGTGCTCGGCCCGCGACAGGCGGCGCGCGTCCCGCGCGGCGTTCGCCGCCAGCTCGTCAACGCCGGCGCCGAGCGTCTCGCGTTGCTGGCTCTTGGCGGCGCTGGCGAGCACGTCGGGCGCGACGGCCACGCCTGGCAGTCCTGGGACGAAGGCGGCCCCGGGCGCTCGCCGCAGGACGTGCCGATGCCCGAGAACCTGCCGGGGAGCTGAGGCGCATGTACGTTCGTTCCTACGCCGACATCGAGCCCTTCCAGACGCTCGACGGCTCGCAGATTCGCGAGTGGGCCGGCAAAGTGGCGATGCCCGCCTGCAACCAGAGCCTCGCCGAGGCGACCGTTCCCGTCGGCGGCGCCACGACCGAGCACTACCACCGCACGACCGAGGAGCTGTACCTCGTCAGCGCCGGCCGCGGCCGCCTGGTCATCGACGGCGAGGAGCGCACGATCGAGCTGGGCGACTGTGCGCTGATCCCGCCGGGCGCTCGGCACAAGCTGTTCAACGCCGGCGACGAGCCGCTGCGCGTCGTCTGCGCATGCTCGCCGGCGTACTCCGACGAGGACACCTGCCTGACCGAGTGAGCGCGCGCGAGAACGTCCACGCCGACCCGCGCGAGCCGCTTGCGCTGCTCGACGCGTGGCTCGCCGACGCGCGCGAGGCGCGCTTGGCGGAGGCCCAGTCGGCGGCGTTCGTGACCGTCGGCGACGACGCTCGCCCCACTGCGCGCACCGTCTCGCTCAAGCGCCTCGAGGCCGACGCGCTCGTGTTCACCTCCGCGCTGTGGACGCGCAAGGCGCGCGAGATCGAGCGCAACCCGCACGTGTCGCTGCTGTTTCACTGGCCCTCGCTCGGACGCCAGGTGCACGTCGCCGGCGACGCCGTGCTCGCCGAGCGCGCGCTGGCCGAGCAGCTGTTCGCCGAGCGAGACGTGTCACACCAGCTGCAGACCGTCGTCTCGCGCCAGGGCGAGCCGATCGACGACCTGCAGCCGCTGCGCGCGCGCCACGCGCACCTGCTCGAAACGATGGAGACCGCGCCCGCATGCCCGCCCGACTGGGGAGCCATCCGTGTCGAGCCGCAGGCGATCGAGTTCTGGTCGCAAGCGCCCGACCGCATGCACGACCGCCTGCTCTACCAGCGCGACGGCGATGCCTGGTCGCTGACGCGGCTGTCGCCGTGAGCCGGCGCCGGCGCGTCGTCGTCACGCGTACGCGCTGCCGGCGGGAGCCGCGCGCCGTCAGCGCCGTCGCGCGCTGACGAGCACCGCCTCGTAGGGCATGTCGAAGGTTCCGCCGATCGAGTCGACCGCGGCGCCGATCTCCGCGAGCAGCTCCGCGCGGCGGACCGGCTCCAGCGCCTGGTGGTCGGAGTGCGTCTGCAGGATCTCCAGCCACTGCGCCGTGTCATGGCGCCGGCTCCAGGCGAACGTGCGCAGCTGCGGCGCATCGAAGCCGCCCGACTCGGCGATGCCCGCGACGGCCGTGTCGGCGCGCGCATCGCTGCCGCCCAGCAGCACCGAGTAGCTCTCCACGCCCGGCGCCAGGCGCGCGTAGATCGGCGCGAACAGCTCGGCCAGCTCGCGCGGCGGCGAGCCGAAGTTCCAGAACAGCCGCAGCTGTCCTGCCGGCCGCAGCAGCGTCGCGGCCCTCTGCGCGCCGGCGATCGGATCGATCCAATGCCACGCCTGCCCGGCGACGAGCAGGTCAAACGTGCGCCCGCGCGCGTCCCAGCGCTCGAACGGCGCCACCTCGACGACGATGCCTCGTGCGCGCGCCACTTCGGCCATGCGCTCGTCGACCTCCACGCCCAGCACGTCGCAGCCGCGCTCGGCCAGCAGCGCCGCGACGATGCCCGTGCCGCAACCGACGTCCAGCACGTCGTGGCACTCGCCTTCGAGCAAGGCGTCGACCAGTGCGGCGGGGTAGCTCGGGCGCACGCGGTCATACAGCTCGGCGATCGCGCCGAAGGACTCCGCGCGCGAGCGATCTTCGAACAGCATCGCCGTCGATCATGCCAGTCGATCGGGCGATCGCGCAGGCGCGCTCGCCCGTCGCGCGAACGCGCGAGCCGGTAGTCTCGCCCGCTAGTCGGCAGTCAGCGTCGCGTTTGGAACATGGCGATCGAAACCGAGACCATCGGCACGACGGAGTCGCCGCTCGCAGCGGCGCGGCGAATCGCGCCGCGAGCCGGCGAGCACGGCGAGCGCATCGAGCGGCAGCGCGCGCTGCCGCGCGAGCTCGTCGATGAGCTGCTCGACGCCGGCCTGCTGAGCATGTGTCTGCCGCGTGCGCTCGGCGGCGTCGAGGCGCGCCCAACGGAGATGGTGCGCGCGCTGGAGGAGCTCGCGCGCGCCGATGCCGCCACCGGCTGGTGCGCGATGGTCGCCTCGACCAGCAGCCTGCTCGGCGCGTACCTGCCCGAGCGCGAGGCCGAAACCATCTACGCCGGCGGACGCTCTGTCACCGGCGGCGTGTTCGCGCCGCGCGGGCGCGCCGAGCGGCGCGACGGCGCGTTCGTCGTCGACGGCCGCTGGTCGTTTGTCAGCGGCGTCACGCATTGCGACTGGGTGCTCGGCGGCGTCGTCGTGCACCACGGCGAGGAGCCCGCGCTGCTCGACGACGGCAGCCCCGACGTGCGCCTGGCGCTGATGCCGATCGACGCTGTCGAGGTGATCGACACGTGGTCGGTGTCCGGCCTGCGCGGCACCGGCAGCCACGACATGACGGCCGTCGCGCAGACGGTGCCCGAGGCGCGCGTGCTGTCGCTGTTCACCGATCGGCCGCTGCACCCCGGCGCGCTGTACTCGTTCCCGTTGTTCGGCCTGCTGGCGATCGGCATCGCCTCCGTCGCGCTGGGCATCGCGCGCGGCGCGATCGAGGACCTCGCGTCGCTGGCCGGCGCGAAGACGCCCGCCGCCGGGCGAAAGACGCTCGCCGAACGCGCCACCGTGCAGGCGCAGGTCGCGCGCGCCGAGGCGTCGCTGCGCGCCGCGCGCGCGCTCGTGCTCGGCGAAGCAGACGCGGCCTGGAGCGCCGCCGAGCGCGGAGGCGAGATGGCCCAGCAGCACCGGCTCGGCCTGCGCCTCGCCGCCAGTCACGCCACCGAGGTCGCCGCCGAGGTCGTCACCGCGATGTACCACGCCGGCGGCGGCACGTCGATCTATGACTCGAGCATGCTGCAGCGGCGCTTTCGCGACGTGCACGTGGCCACGCAGCACATGATGGTCGCGCCGGCCACCTGGGAGCTTGGCGGCCGCCTGCTGCTTGGTTTGCCAACGGACACAAAACAGCTTTAGTCGGCTATCGCGCGGCAGCCCGGACGTCCGGCGTGCGCGTCCGTCTCAACTGGCGCGACACGAGGCCGATAGGCATATATCGATCAAGAAGTAAGCTGGCGGTGATGGAGGCGACGAGCGTCGAGCCGGCCCCGCGCGGGCGCAATCCGTTCGACGAGAGCGGCGTGCGCAGAGACCCCGATGGTCGTGCGCGCTACAGCGATCGTCCCGCCTCGCTCGTGCACATGCTGCGCGCCAGCGTCGAGCGCGACCGCCGACGCCACGGCGATCGTCGAGGTCGGCGGTGGGCGCTCGCTGACCTACGGCGAGCTGTGGGATCGGCGCGGCGCGCGTCGCCGGCGGCCTGCGCGACGCCGGCATCGCAGCGCGGCGATCGCGTGGCCATCCGCCTGGGCAACGGCGCCGACTGGGTGCTCGCGTTCTTCGGCTGTCCAGCTCGCTCGGCGCGGTCGTCGTGCCGGTCAACACGCGCTTCACCGACGACGAGGTCAGCTATCGTCGTCGACGACTCCGGCGCCGCGTTCACCTTCGTGCCCGACGCGCCGCTTCCCGACGGCGAGCCGATCGTCGTCGACGACCTCGCGCCCGACGACCTCGCGGCGATCTTCTACACCAGCGGCACGACCGGCTTTCCCAAGGGCGCGATGACCTCGCACGCCAACTTCCTCACCAACTCCGAGAACGTGCTTTCGCGTGCTCAACGTCGACCGCGCTCGAGAGCTCGCCGCGCTGGCGACGCTGGTCTCCGTGCCGCTGTTCCACGTCACCGGCTGCAACAGCCAGCTGCTGCCGATGCTCGAGTGGCGGCGGGCGCGTCGAGATCCTGTCCAGCCCGCTCGACCTCGACGGCTTCCTCGCCGCCGTCGGCGAGCATGGCGTCAACCAGCTCGTCGTCCGTGCCGGCGATCTACCACGCGCTGCACGCGCCACCCGCGGTTCGCCGAGGCTCGACGCTCAGCGGCGTGCGCTGGGTCAGCTACGGCGGCGCGCCGATCGCCGCGAGCTCGTGCACGAGCTCAAGGACGCGTTTCCCAACGCGCGCGTCGGCAACGGCTTCGGACTGACCGAGTCGTCCTCGCTGACCGTCGTTCCTGCCCGCACGAGGACGGCCGCCGAGCACGCCGACTCGGTCGGCTTCGCGATGCCGGTCGTCGACCTGGCGATCGATCGAGCCCGACCCGAGACGCGGCGTCGGCGAGCTGCTGGTCCGCGGCCCGAACGTCGTGCAGGGCTACTGGAACAAGCCCGAGGCGACGGCCGAGACGTTCGTCGACGGCTGGCTGCACACCGGCGACCTCGCGCGTATCGACGACGACGGCCTGCTCTACATCGTCGATCGCAAGAAGGACATGATCAACCGCGGCGGCGAGAACGTGTACTGCGATCGAGGTCGAGAACGGCGCTGGCCGGCGCGCCGGGCGTGGGCGAGGCCGCGGTGATCGGCGTGCCCGACGAGATGATGGGCGAGAAGGTCGGCGCGGTGATCGTGCCCGCGCCCGGCGCCGAGCTCGACGTCGGCCGCCGTCATCGCGCACTGCCGCGCGAGCGGATCGCCGACTTCAAGGTTCCGCAGTACGTCGCGCTGCGCGACGAGCCGCTGCCGCGCAACCCCGGCGGGCAAGGTGCTCAAGGCGCAGCTGCGCGAAGAGACCGACTGGGGCGAGCCGCTGCGCTAGACAAACCGACGGGAGGGATGGCATGTCCGACGTGCAGACCGTGCAGGGCCCCGTCGAGGCCGACGAGCTGGGGCTGACGCTCGCGCACGAGCACCTGCGCTTCCGCGACGAGGCCGGTCGCCGAGCGTGGCCCGGCCGCTACGACGAGGCGGCCGAGCACGACGACCGCGCTGCTCGAGGCGCTCGGCCGCGCCAAGGAGCACGGCATCCAGACGATCGTCGACCCGACCGCGATGTTCCTCGGGCGCGACGTGACGCTTCATGGAAGACGCGTCGCCGACGAGACCGGCGTGCACGTCGTCGCCTGCACCGGCATCTACACCTACGACTACCTGCCGCACTACTTCGTCAACCGCACGAGGACGTGATCGCCGACCACTTCGTCGACGACATCCGAAACGGGCATCCAGGGCACCGACATCAAGGCGGCGTTCCTCAAGTGCGCCGCCGACGCGGCCGGGCGTCAACGCGAACGTCGAGAAGATCCACCGCGCGGTCGCGCGCGCGAGCGTGCAGACCGGCGCGCCGATCATGGCCCACTCCCGGCCGGCCGTCGCTGCACCGGCCCGCGCCAGGTCGAGATCTTCGCCGAGGAGGGCGTCGACCTCGCGAAGGTCGTCATCGCCCACTGCGGCGACACCGACGACGTCGACTACATCCAGGGTCTGATCGACAAGGGCGTCTACGTCGGGCTCGACCGCTACGGCCTGGACATGTTCCTGCCGATCGACAAGCGCAACGCGACGGCGATCGAGCTGCTGCGCCGCGGCCACGCCGAGCGGCTGCATGATCTCTCAGGACTTCTGCGCGACGATCGACTACTTCCCGCCCGAGGCCGCCGAGGTGTTCGAAAGCCAGGGCGCGATCCGCAACTGGTCGATGACGCTCGTGTTCGACGAGGTCGTGCCGGCGCTGCGCGAGGCCGGCGCGATGGACGACGCCTCGTTCGACACGATCTTCGTGCAGAACCCCAAGCGCTGGTTGACCGCGTGAGCCGCGGCGCCGCCGCGCCGGCGCGCTCGTCTGGGCCTCGGAGGGCCTTGGTAGGGTGAGCCGCGAGGTGCCGCGCTGAGATCGAAAGAGGGCAAGGGCGATCGCGAGGGACGCGGCTGGCGCGCGATGCGTCAGGGCCGATCGCCGGCAGCCGTGACGCCGCTGCCGGCGCAGTTCGACGAGTGGCAGATCGAGCTGCACGGGCGCCGCGTGATCTACCGCGTCGCCGGCAGCGGTCCGCCGATCGTGCTGATCCACGGCATGCTCAACTCCTCCAGCCACTGGCGCCAGGTCGCGCTCAACCTCGCCGGCGAGTACACCGTCGTCGCGCCGGATCTGATCGGCCACGGCGACTCCGCCGCGCCGCGCGGCGACTACTCGCTCGGCGCGCACGCGGCCAGCATCCGCGACCTGCTAGCGGCGATCGGCATCGACCGCGCGACGATCGTCGGGCACTCGCTCGGCGGCGGCGTGGCGATGCAGTTCTTCTACCAGTTCCCCCAGCGCGTCGAGCGCCTCGCCCTGATCTCCAGCGGCGGCCTGGGGCGCGACGTCACGCCGTCGCTGCGCACCGCCGCGCTGCCCGGCGTCTCGCCGCTGCTCGCGCTGACGATCCGCCCGCGTCTGATCGAGGCGCTGGCAGCCGGCGGCGCGCGCCTGCGCGAGCGCGGTGTCGGCGCCGGTGTCTACCTGCAGGCCGCCGCGCGAGCGCTGCGCCCGCTGCAGAGCGCCGGCGCGCGCCAGGCCTTCCTGCACACGCTGCGCGCGGTCATCGACGTGCATGGCCAGCGCGTCAGCGCGACCGATCGGCTGTATCTGCTGGAGGCGCTGCCGACGCTGATCGTGTGGGGCGAGCGCGACAACACGATTCCGCTTGCGCACGGCCGCGCCGCGCACGAGGCGATTCCCGACAGCCGCTTCGCCACGCTGCCGAGCGCCGCGCACTTCCCGCACCTGGAAGACCCCGACGGCTTGTCCGGGCTGCTGCGCGAGTTCATGCGCGACACGCGCCCCGGCGCGATCGCCGACGGCGACTGGGGCTCGATACTCGCGCGGCGCTCGCCGCCGTCGCGGCGCGAGGACAATGCCGCGGCCTAGCGCTCGCTCGCTCGCCGTGGTGGCCGTGGCGCTTTTGTTCGCGCTCGCCGCCGCGTCGGCCGGCGCCGCGCCGAGCTGGTGGAAGCCGCCGCAGCAGCTGACGTGGTTCTGGCAGCTGCAGGGCAGCGTCTCAAACGCACACCAGGTCGCCGCCTACGACATCGACGGGTTCGAAAACGAAGCCAGCGAGGTCGCCGCGCTGCATGCGCAGGGCAAGCACGTGATCTGCTACATCGACGCCGGCACCGCCGAGAACTTCCGTCCCGACTACTCGGCCTTCCCGAAGTCCTTGCTGGGACGCTCAAACGGCTGGCCCGGCGAGAAATGGCTGGACATTCGCAAGCTCTCGACGATCGAGCCGATCATGGCCAAGCGCTTTGCGATGTGCCGCGAAAAGGGCTTTGACGCGGTCGAGCCGGACAACATCGAAGCCTTCTCCAACAAAAGCGGCTTTGCGATCACGCCGCAGCAGCAGCTCGCCTACAACGAGTGGATCGCCGAAGACGTGCACTCGCTGAGCATGGCCGCGCTGCAGAAGAACGACGGCGAACAGACGCCGCAGCTGCACGCCTACTTCGACGGCGCGCTCACAGAGCAGTGCAACCAGTACGAAGAATGCGCGGACTTCCAGCCCTACCTCGCGGCAGGCGAGCCGGTGATCAATGCCGAGTACCGCAAGCGCACGAGCCAGTTCTGCGCGCCTGACCGCGCCGCCGGCATCATGGGCGTGCGCTTCGCGCTCAGCCTCAACGGCAAGAGGTTCGAACCCTGCTGAGCGCGCGCGGGGCGCTAACGTGGGCGCGACGATGATGACCGCAGAGACGATGACCACGCGCGGCGCGCACTACACGTCGCTGGTCGAGCTGATGGACCGCCAGGGCGCCGCCAAGCTTCACGCCGGCGAGCGCGAACAGCTGCTCGAAGCGGCCGACGCGCTGCTGTTCGGCGAGCCCGAGAGCGAGCGCCAGGTGCGCGTGGCCGAGACGCTGATCGAGTCGCTGGAGACCTCAGAGCGCCTGTCGGCCGAGGTGTGCGACCAGTTGCGCGAGCACCTCTACGGCTGCGACGGTCCGGCCGAGCAGCGCTGAGCGCCACACACAGCTGGGCGGCGACGAGCGCGCGCCAGCCCCGCGACGCGCGCCAGGAGCTGCAAGGAAAGCGTCTTAGGGTCCCCTAATATTAGGGAACCCTAATCTGATAGCGTGGCGCGCGATGGCCGAGACCGTGCCCGCAGCCGACACCGCCGCAGCGTCCAAGCGCCTGCACGAGCGCGCGAGCTTCTACGTCTGGACGCTGCTCGTGCTGGCGATCTCCGTGACCGCTGTGGTGCTCGGTTGGCACGCCTCCGGTGGCACCGCCAACCCCACCGATCTGCCGCCGGGGCGCAGCCTCAGCCACACGACCGTTGTCGTCAACAGCGCCATCCTGGTCTTTCGCGAGGGCCTGGAGACGATCCTCGTGCTCGCCGCGGTGACGGCGAGCTTCCTCGGCGCCAACAAGCTCTACAGGCGTCCCGTCGCGGCCGGCGGCGCCGGCGCGATCGTCGCCTCGATCGCCACCTGGTTCGCCGTGATCTGGTTGATCGGGCAGTTCCACGGCGGCGAGTTCGACGTGCAGGCGGCGACCGGCCTGCCCGCGCTGATCGTGCTGCTGATCGTGATGAACTGGTTCTTTCACAAGGTCTACTGGACCGGCTGGATCTCCAGCCACCACAAGCGACGTCGCAGCCTGCTCGCGGCCGACCCCGAGACCAACCAGCGACGCATGCTGCTCGGCCTCGCGCTGCTGGGCTTCACCTCGGTCTATCGCGAGGGCTTCGAGATCGTGATCTTCCTGCAGAACCTGCGCGAGCTGTACGGCTCGAGCGTGGTGCTCGAGGGCGTGGCGATCGGCGCGCTGTTCACGGCCGCCGCGGGCGTGCTCACGTTCGCGCTGCACCAGCGACTGCCCTACAAGCGATTGCTCGTGATTACCGGCGTGATGCTGCTGTTCGTGCTCGTCGTGTCCGTCGGCGAGCAGGTCAACGAGATGCAGCTCGCCGGCTGGATCGGCACGAGCGAAATCCACGGCCTGAGCATCCCGGCCTGGATGGGCACGTGGTTCTCGCTGTTCAACAACTGGGAGACCTTCATCGGGCAGGCGATCGCGCTGGCGCTCGTGCTCGGCTCCTACGTCGCCGCGCAGTATCTGCGCGTGTGGCGCCCGCGCCGTCGCGGGCGCGCGGCAGCCCGTCGCGCCGAGGCCCCGCCGTCGCGGCCGGCCGACCTGGCGGCGGGCGATCCGACGCTCGGCGCGCTCGCCTAGTCGCGGAGACCACCCAAGCGCACCTCGCCTCGCCGGCGCACGGAGAGCGCGATTAGAGATCCGTGCCGCTGGGTAAGCAGCATTCCGTGCGCGGGAGAGGTAAGCACTTGATGGGGGCGAAGCTGCAGATCGCGGCGGTCGCCGTCCTGCTCGCCCTGCCCGCCGCAAGTCAGGCCGCGCCGCCGACGACCTTCGAACCCACGGTCGAGGCGCAGAACTTCTCGATCACGCAGCAGCGCCAGGCGATCTACGACACGCCCGAATACCAAGCACAGCTGACCGCCGACAGCGCCACCAGCCTGTCCGAAGCGCTCGCCACGCAGGCCGCGGACCCAGGACGCTTCTTCACCAACAACCTCTGCTGGAACCGCGGCAACGGCTGCGCCGGCGACATCCGCCTGAACGACTGGGTCAAGAACGGCTACGGCATCTCCGACCCGGTGCTGTTCACGGCGCGAAACGGCGCCACGCTGTCCGGGCGCGTGTGGGCGACCGTCGGCGGACCGAAGAAACGCCCAGGCGTCGTGATCACCAATGGCTCGGTGCAGGCCGACGAACAGATGTATTGGTATGCCGCGCAGACGCTCGCCAAGGACGGCTATGTCGTGCTCACCTTCGATCCACAGGGACAGGGCCAGAGCGACACGCTCGGCCAGGCGCCCGACGAACAGGAGGGCGTGCCGGCGCAATCCGATGGACGCCCGTTCTACGACGGCACCGAGGATGCGCTGAACTTCTTCCTCTCCACGGCCAAGCACCCATATGTGCCCGTGCCCAGCTGCGAAACGGGCACGAGCCATGCCGCCAAGCAGAACGAACGCGTGTCGCAGGGCCTCGACGCGGCCTACAACCCGTACTGGAAGCTGCTCAAGCCGTCGCAGATCGGCCTCGCCGGACACTCCTACGGCGCCGCGGGCGTCTCCTACATCGCCCAGTGGGATCCGCGTGTGAAGGCCGTCGTCGCGTGGGACAACCTCGGCGGCCCCGGACCCGAAGCCGGCTCGGTGCCAAGCCAGCAGGGCGGCGCGCCGCCGATGAGCTCGATCGGCGAGAAGCCCTGCCCCGCAGACCCCGCCGCGCGCACGACCGTGCCGATCACCAAGCCCGCTCTCGGCATGTCAGCCGACTACGGGCTGCCGCCGCTTCCCAACACGGGCCTACCCGACCCCAACGCCAAGTCGACCGAGTCACACGCCTACAGCGACGCCGGCGTGGACAGCGGCGAGATCATCATCCGCGGCGGCTCGCACCTGGACTTCAGCTTCATTCCCAACCAGGCGTTCGGCGCGTCGCTGCGCGGGCCGGATGAGATCGCCTGGTACACGTCGGCGTGGTTTGACAAGTACGTCAAGCACCAGGGCTCCGCCGACAAACGGCTGCTCAGCGAGCGCTGGCGCGAAGACCCGGCCGAGGCCGCGGTCGACGCCAACCACGACGGCAACGCGTTCTCCTTCTACTACCTCTCACGCATGGACATCCACCTGCGCAACGGGCAGGCATTCGACTGCGAGGACATGCGCGAAGGGTGCCCGGGCATGATCCCGACAAAGCGCGACCGCTTCAGCGGCGAATACTCCTACCTGGGCATCGACACGAGCCCCGACGCCGCCACTGGGCCGGGCGCCGGACTGCCTTCTCACTAGTCGTTCGCGGCGTACACTCCGCGGCGCGTGTCGCACCCTGACCCGGACGCCCCGCCTGACCTGAGGCCGATTGAGATCGGTGAGGTCTGGGAGAACCCGGTCACGCGCGAGCGGGCGATACTGCTCGAGCCTCCCCACACGAATCCCGAGGGACGCGCGGTCGCCGAGCTGAACGCTCTCGTGGGGGCGCGGGTGGTCGGCGAGCACCTCCATCCAGCGCTGGTCGAGCGCTTCACCGTGCTCGAGGGTGAGCTGACCGTCAAGCGGGATGGGCAGACGACCACGCTGCGCGAGGGCGAGACGGCCGTCATCGAGCCGGGCGTGTGGCACGACTGGTGGAACGCCGCTGACCGCGACGCGCGCGTGCGCGTGGAGGTCACGCCGGGCGAGCGCTTCGCCCACATGATCGAGACGCTGTTCGGGCTCGCGCGCCTGGGACACACCAACGCCAAGGGCTTGCCGCACCCCCTGCAGCTTGCGCTGTTCGCGCAGGAGTTCAGCGACGTGATGGTGTTGCGCAAGCCGCCGCCGGCGGTTCAGCGCGTCGTCTTCGGCGCGATCGCCCCGCTGGCGCGCCGGCGCGGCTATCGCGCCACCTACCCGCAGCTCTCGCGCGTGGCGCTCGCGCCGCGAAGCTAGCGCGCGTCCGTCACAGCCGCGCCTTCGACCACTCGGCCTTGTGCGCGCGCTTGGCCGCCTGATAGTCGACCAGCGCCTGCGCAGAGTCGACGTCGCCGAGCGTGGGGTGGGACGGCACCAGCGCCTTGGCCGACTTCAGCTTGTAGCGCTTGGCCAGCACCGCGCCGAGCGACTTGATCTTCATCTCGCCGAAGCCCGGCAGCGCCGCGATGTTCGCGCGCAACGCGTCGCCGTCTGACGCGTCGTTCCACACACGCGCGGCGTCGCCGTCGTAGTTGTCGATCACGTGCACCGCGAGCTCGTGCACGCGCTTGGCCATCGCGCCGGGAAAACGGTGGATCGCCGGTTTCTCACGAAACAACGGCTCGAGGTCCGCCGCCGCGAGCTTCCTCGCGTCGAGCGAGCCGAGGCGCTCGCGCAGCGCGAGTGGGCCGGAGAACGCCTTCTGCACGGAGACCTGCTGATCCAGCGCGAAGCCGATCAGCAGCGCCATCGCGTCCTGCGCGATCAGCTCGTTGGCCGCGTCGGACTCGGTGAAGTAGAGGCGGTCGGGCATGGCGTGATCCTATGTCCGATCGGCATCGCCGCGGCGCGTCAGCTGGAAGATCGGAATGACCCGGCCGGCCTTGGCCGCGCGCTCGCGATAGTCCGCGTACTCGGGAAAGACACGGTCGGCCAGTTCCCAGAGTCGTCCGCGCTCGCTCTCGTCCTGCACGAGCTCGGCACGAAACGGAAGACCTCCGTACACGACGTCCGGGTTCTCGCGCAGGTTGTAATACCAGCCTGGGTGCTCAGGCAACCCGCGCTTTGACGCGACGATCGTCACGCGGTCGCCGTCGTGGAAGTACAGCGTCGCGTTGCGCCGCGGTCGGCCGCTGCGCGCGCCGCGCGACTCCAGCAGCGCCACGGCCAGCGGACCCGCCGTGCTCAAGCGCCCGCCCGTGAGCTTCAGCAGAAAAGGGTCGAGCTTCCACGCGATATGCACTGAGAACCAGGCGCCGAACTTCGTCGCCGACAGCCTCGCGACCGTGTAATAGAGGCGCCCGCGTCGCTTGTGCGGGTCGATGTGGCGCAGCTCACGCATCGCGGTGAATCAGCCGGCGCGACGCGCTCAGCCGCCTAGACGCTCGAGCGACACGATCGGCGCGGGCTTGAGATCGCCGAGGCCGTTGAGCACTCGCGCGGCTCCGACGACGTCGCCGCTGTTGTAGAAATCGGTGAGGATCAGGTTGGGAATGTGGCGGCGTTCTGACTCGCACTGGCGCGCGCGGTGCAGGATGAACGCACGCTTTGTCAGCGGCAGGTTGGGGCTGCGCCGTGGCGGGAACACGTCGGCCCAGTCGTTCATCATCAGCAGCGGATTGGCCGGCAGGCCACGATTGAGCCGGCAGGTGAACTGCTTGGGCTTGACCGCGCCCAGCGGCGTGTCCTGGATGAACTTGAAGCCGTACATGTTCCACGGGTAGCGCCCGCTGACCGGCTCCTGCGTGAACACCAGCAAGTTGTGCTGCGAGCGCACCAGCTCGCCGAGCGTCGGCAGCTGCTGGCCCTCGCGCAGCACGGCGAGATGGCTGAACAGCCCGGCGCGCTTGAATTCATCCTGCAGCGAGCGTTCGGAGACGTAGTCCTCATCGAAGAAGATCAACACCTGGTCGGGGTTCTCCTTGAGGAACTTCGCGACCGTGCCGAGGAAGCTGGCCATGCTCGTGGCGCCCAACTCGCAGAGCGTGTGGCACAGCCAGACCGCCGGCTTGCCCTTGGCCGAGCCGAAGCCGAGCGAGCCGCTGAAGCGCTGAAGCGCCGTGCGCGCTTCATTGCTGAGCTTCTCCGACACGCGGTTGGCGCGTGCTCCCTCGGCCGTGATGTCGGTGCGCACGTGACCGGGCTTCGAGCCGATGCCGTAGTGCGTGGAGATCTTGAAGGCCCTGATGCCGTCGTCGAGCTGTCGTGCGATGCCGTGCGCCTGGTTGGCGATCAGCCAACCCGGCGAGTCCGCCGCGGACATCGCATTGTGCACGCCCGCGAAGGCGACCTGATCGATGCGCCGATCGCACAGCTGGGCGTAGCCGTTGCAGGTCAGATGGGCGAGCGTCGGCGGGCGCGAGGCGGACGGCCCGGCGCCGGCGAGCGCGATCGCCGCGCCGCCGATCAACACGCCCAGACTCGCCGTTGCGGCGAGCGCTCCGACGCGGCTGCGCCCCAGCGTGATGCGTTCGTCCTCGCCGGCGACGCCGACCGCCGAAAGCAGCTCGCCCGCCCCGAAGTACAAAAGCAGCAGGCCGCCCAGCACGACCACGACATCGAGCGCCAGCGTCGGCCAGGAGATCAGCAGAGCGCCGCCGACGAGTGCGGCGAGGCCGATGACGACGCGGCCGCCGCGCGTTCTCGGCGGCCAGGCGCGGCGGCGGATGCGCGAGAAGCTCTCGACCGCCGCGTAGGGGCGCAGCACGTTGGCGGCCGCCGCCGCGAGCACGGCGCCGGCGGCGGCGACCAACAGAGCCCACGTGGACAGCCCGCCGATGTAGGAGTCCCACAGCGCTCCGGCGGCCGCGCGCACGTCGGCGTTGGTGAGCTCTTCGGCGCCGAACAGGTTCGACAGCGTGGTGTGGCGCAGCAGCGCGAGGTCTACGAACACCGCCAGCGCGGCGACGGCCAGCGCGACCGCGCAGCGGGTGATCGCCAGTCGCCGGCGCGGCGCGACGGCCACCGCCAGCGCGAACAGCGCGAGCGCCACGAACGGCAGCACGACGCCGAGTGTGCGGATGTCGTCGGCGTAGCGCAGCGCGCGCACGGCGAAGCTCCGGCGGCGCAGATCCAGCAGCCGCACGTCGAGGTTGGGCGGGATCTTCGCGGCGATCTTCGGCGCGAGCGTGCGCAGCGCCGAGATGACCACCGTGCCCGCATCGGCGATGCTGAACGCAACGTTCCCGCCGCGCTGAAAGAGCAGCCGGTGGGCCTGTTCGGCGACGGTGTGCATCAGCGAACGAAACTGGCGCGTCGCCACAGCCGTCTCGACGACCGATGTGATCACGGGCCGCGCGGCGATCAGATCGGGCGAGCTCTTGTCGATCGCCTGCACGACGATCTCGCGCGCCACGACCCGACGCACCGGCTCGCGCGCGAACGCTGAAACGGTGCGATTGGCGAAGGCGTGCGAGTCGAGCAGTTGCTGGCGCACGTAGAGGCAGGTCCCGCCGAGGACCACAATGAGCGTGGCGAGAATCGCCAGTGCGATGCTGGCGGCCGTGCGCCCGCGTCGCGGCGGGCCTGCTTCGGTCGTTCGGAGAGTTGACGTGGACACGGCCAGTGCTCGGCGCCTGTGCGGCGATCGGAGGCGTCGATCCTATAGCGGCTCCCACATCGCGGCCAACGCAGCGATGTAGGGGTCGGGCAGCAGGCGCTCGCGCGCCGCCTCGAGCACGCCGCGCAGGTACTCCGGCGACGGGCGCACTTCGGCGGGCTCCCTGGCGATCACCGAGTAGGCCAGCGCCACCAAGTCCTCTCCGCGCGCGCCCGTCAGCGACACGAGATCGCGCCGGTAGGCCCAGCCGTTTCCCTCTTTTTCGTCGAGCACCGCGAGCATCGCCGCATCGAGCTCGTAGAGCACGCCCCACACGCTCTGACCGTCGGCGCGCACGATGTCGGCGACGCCCGTGCCGCTGCGGATCGAGCGGCGCGTGAAGGCGAGCCGGTGATTTCGCAGCTCGGCGACCCCGGCGAAGCGATGTCCCGGACACAGCCGCTGCATCGTCTCAGACGCCATGTTGTTGGCATAGGCGAAGTAGAGCTCGCTCACGCGTCAGAACATATGTGGGCGCCGCACGCCGACGCGTGCTTGACGGCCGTCTGGCGGCGCGGATAGGTTGCGCTCGTCCGCGCCGTTGGGGATCGGCATGCGCGCGATGCGGCGCGCTGAGCGTCCCTGGGCGCACACAAAAGCATCGCGAACAGGGGGAGTGAGATGAGAAAGCAAGCGCGCTGGGTCGGCGTCGTCGCCGTCCTCGCAGCAGTGCTCGTACCGGCCGCTTCGGCCGCCGCCTCGCAGTACGTCGCCTTGGGCGACTCCTACTCGTCGGGCGTGGGAACACGCGTGTTCTATGAAGAATCGGGCAGCTGCAAGCGCAGCCCGAAAGCCTACGGTCCGCTGGTCGCCGCCGCCAACGGCTACACGCTGAGCTTCCAGGCATGCAGCGGCGCCAAGACGACCGACGTCAACAGCAAACAGCTCGGCACGCTCAGCAGCTCGACCGCGCTCGTGACGATCACGATCGGCGGCAACGATGCGGGCTTCTCCAACGTCATCGTCAACTGCGCGCTGTACTTCATCACCTGCGGCTCGGCGATCAGCGAAGCAAACGGCTTCATCGCCAACAAACTGCCGGCTCTGCTCGAAACGACCTACAAAGACATCCGCGCCAAAGCGACCACCGCGAAAGTCGTCGTGCTCGGCTATCCCAAGCTGTTCACCAAAGAAGGCAAGACCTGCAACGTCAACCTGCTGACGTCGGGCAACGAGAAGAAACTCAACGAAACGGCCGAAAAACTCGATGCCGCGATCAAGGCGCGCGCGGAAGCGATGAAATTCACCTTTGTCAATCCGACCGTGCCGTTCGAAGCACACGAGGTGTGCTCAACCTCTGAGTGGCTCAACGGCCAGTCCAACCCGCTCGAAGAAAGCTATCACCCGAACGTGAGCGGGCAGGGCGAGTTCACGACGCTCGTCAAAGCCGTCATCTAAGTCGTAGCGCGCTGAGCGCGGCTGGCCGCCCGCAGCCGATCGAGGCTGTGGGCGGCCGTTCGGCGCGCTCGACAACGATCGCCGGCAGCGGGCGCGCCGCGCGTCGTACAAACGTCGAACCTCGCCCACAGACGGCCGCGCGGGCGCCGCCGTCTGCCAGGCTCGGGCGGATGGGAGGCACGGTGGCCATCGGGGGACGCGTCGTGCGGGCGCAAGGCTCGCAGGACGACGCATGAGCTCGGGACCGAGCGCGGGAAACGGCTCGGGCGAGCGGGCGCGATCGGCCAGGAACAAGGCCGCCGCCGGCGACTCGCGGGCCAAACACGGCAAGACGTCGAAGCCCGGCAAGCACCACCACCGCAGGCATCGCCGCCGCCGCAAGCACCACAAGAAGACCGCCGCCCACGTCCAGCCAACCGCAGCCGCGACCGCGCCCAGCGCCGCGGGACTGCCGGGAGCCCCGGCGCCGCCGCCGATCCCCGCCAACCCGCCCTCGCCCTCGACCGTGGCGCCGCCGGCGGTCACCGCCCAGCTGACGGCCGCGCAGGCTCGCCGGCTGTTGTGGCGGGCGGGCTTCGGTCCGACGCCCGGGCAGGCGGAGTCGCTCGCGGGCCAGCCGGTCGAAGCGGCCGTGCAGGCGCTCACGCGCCCCAACGGCGCCGCCGTGCTGCACGGCCCGGCGCCGACCGACGATGAAGGCAGGGCGTTGGCTCCCGCCGACGCGTGGGGCGAGGATCACTGCTGGTGGCTGGACCGCATGGTGCGCTCCGACCAGCAGCTGGTCGAGCGGATGACGTTCATCTGGCACGACTGGTTTGCCAACTCCAACGAGAAGGTCAACAGCCAGCAGCGCATGCTCGATCAGAACGCGCTGTTTCGCGAACACGCGCTGGGCAGCTTTCACGACCTGTTCATGGCCGTCACGGTCGACCCGGCGATGCTGGTGTTCCTCGACGGGATCTACAACGACCGCTGGGACCCCAACGAGAACTACGCGCGCGAGATGATGGAGCTGTTCTCGTTGGGCGCCGACCGCGGCGCCTACACCGAGGACGACGTACGCGAAATGGCTCGCGCGCTCACCGGCTGGACCGCCGATTGGACCGAAAGCAACGGCCTGCAGAACTTTCGCTACGTCGCCTCGCGCCACGACAACGCGAACAAGACGATCTTCGGACAGACGGGCAAGTGGGGGTGGGAAGACGCCGTCAACCTGTGCCTGGGACACCCGCTGCACGCCTCGTTCTTCGTCGCCAAGCTGTGGGGATACTTCGTGCCGACGCCGCCGTCAGAGCAGACGCTGGCGTCGCTGCAGGGCCTGTATCTCGGCTCGGGCCATCAGATCCGGCCGGTCGTCGAGGCGATTCTCGCGCACCCGGACTTCCTCGAAGGGCCGGAGCTGGTCACGCCGCCGGTCGTCTACAACGCCGGACTGCTGCGCGCGATCGGCCGGCCGATCGACACGACAGCATGGTCATGGCTGTGCAGCGGCGCTGGCCAGCAGCTGTTCTACCCGCCCAACGTGTCCGGGTGGGACTTCACGCGCTGGCTCGACACGTCCACGGCCAAGGCACGCTGGGAACTGGCGAGCTACGTAACGGCCAAGACCTACCCCAACCCGTGGCCCGGCGCGGGCGAAGCGAAGTACAGCGAAACCGAGGAACCGGCCGCCGCTCTTGCAGCCGCGCTGGCCTACTGGGGCAACCCTGCGCTGTCGGGTGAAACGCTGGCCTCGATCGAAGTCTTCGCACAGTCCTGCCTGCAGGGCCTGGTCACGGCCAAATGGCAAAAGAGCCCCTACCGGGCGATGCGCCAGAACGCCCTGCGCATGCTGATCGCAACCTCACCCGACCTGCAGGTGAGCTGACCGTGGCCGCGAGCTGCTCCTGCAACGACTTCACTCGCGCTCAGCTGCTGCGCGCGGGTGTCGCGCGCGCGGGACGCGGGCTTCCCTCGATCGAGCCGGGCCAGCCGTTGCCGGCCGGCAGCGGCATGGACCGGCGCTCGTTTTTGCTGCGCTCGGCCGGCGCGCTGCTCGCGGTGTACGGCGCCTCGGCGCTCTCGCCGCAGCACTTCGAGGAGGGCATCGCCCAAGCCGCCGCGGCCGCGCCGCCGGATCAGCCGGTGCTCGTATCGATCTTCATGGAAGGCGGCTGGGATGCGCTGTCGGTGCTCGCTCCGGTGCGCGAAGCCAAGTACCACGAACTGCGACCGACGCTCGCGCGCGCCGAAGGCGAAGGCGTCGAGTTCGCCGAGGACGAAGCGCTGATGTGGCACCCGCAGGCGGCCGGATTGGCGCAGCTGCACGGCGAGGGCAAGGTCACGGTGTTCCCGGCGATCGGCTACGACCCGCCCGACGAGAGCCACTTCACCAGCCGCCACTACTGGGAGGTCGGCGAACTGAACGCGCAGACGCGCTCGGGCTGGATGGGCCGCTACCTCGATGTCGCCGGAGACCCCGGCAACCCGCTGCAGGGGCTGTCGCTGGATTACTCGCTGGCGCCGGCGCTGGCCACCACGCGCGTGCCCGTCGCGGCCGTGTCATCTCCCTCGGACTACGACTTCTGGGCATACGGCCTGGGCGAACCGCTGACCTCGCCGACGCTCGACGCGTTCGGCGCTCTCGGCGCGCTGGGCGCTCCCTCGCCGGCCTTCGCACAGGCACGTGCGGCATCGCTGAACACGAACGTGATCCGCAACCAGATCGCGCCGTTCGGCGAACACGAAGGAAAACCCGGTTTCACCTCGCCGGTGTCCTACCCGACCAGCGGCGGCGAGTTCCCGCAGCGTCTGGCGGCGCTGGCGGCGATGCTCGACGACGAAGCGCTGCCGATCAAATGCGTCTCGCTGAGCGCAGTCGGCTCCTATGACACGCACTCCGACGAGGTCGACACGCTGAGCACGAACCTCGGGCAGACGATCGAATCGGTGGTGGCCTTTCAGCGCGATCTGGAAGCGCGCGGGCTGGACAAACGCGTGCTCGTGCAGCTGTGGTCGGAGTTCGGCCGCCGTCCGCGCGAAAACGGCTCGGGCACCGATCACGGCGCCGCCGGCGTGGCCTTTCTCATCGGCTCGCGCGTCAAGGGCGAAATGGTCGGCGAGTTTCCCGGTCTGAGCAAACTCGACGCCAACGAAAACCTGCTCAACACGTCGGACTTCCGCGCGATGTACGCGGCGCTGCTGGCTCAGTGGTTTCAGACCGAGGCCGGACTGGTGATTCCCGGCGCGGGCAGTGGCCAAGCCGGCTCGAGCCCGTACGGAACGATCCCCGAGTTGATCGCTTGAGCGCGCGCCTGCGAGCCGTTCTGCTCGTGCTCACGATGTGCTGCGTGTGGGCCGTCGGCGCCGCCGCGGCGTCCGGCTGGGGTGAGGCGCCGCATCGCGACCTGCGCGCCGAGCGATCGACCGCGGCGCATCGGCGGTGCGCAAGCCGCGCTCGACGAAGCTCGCATGCTCGCCGCTCACGCCGTTGTCGCTCCAGGCGCCACGGCGCCGTCGCGCATCCGCCCGCGCCGCTGTCGCCGGCCACGCTCGTAACGCCGCTCGCCGGTACGATCGTCGGCGAAGGCCCGCCTCAGCCGACCCCCGCCCCGCCGCCGAACGCGTCGCCGAGCGCGCCTGCCACCGGGCCGGTCGGCGAAGCCGAACCTCCCGCGCCGGTCGAACCTCCGTCGGTCCCGCACGTGCAGGTCAGCGCCGTGGAGTACAGCTTCTCGCTGTCGCGCACGAACGTGCCCGCCGGCAAGGTCGTGCTGCAGTTCGTCAACGACGGCCAGGATGAACACAACCTGGACCTCGAAACCGGCGAAGGGCCGCCGACGACTGCGTTTGCGAACACTCCGTCCAAAGGCGTGAGCACCCTCGAACTGGAAATGCGGCCGGGCTCGTACACGCTGTTCTGCACGCTTCCCGGCCACGAGGCCAAAGGTATGAAAGCGACGCTGCTGGTCGAATGATCGGCGGGGTCTATGCTGTGAACACGCGAGTCGTGGCCGGGTAGACGATGGAGTAACCCATAACGGCATGCGGGCCGCGGGCGGTGCGCACGGATTTCATCCGTCTCCTTCTTCATGCGCCTCGCCCATTCTCAGAGGGGGCGAGGGAAGGCTCACAGTGTCCAGCACTGAGATCGACCACGCCGCGCGAGGCGAGCAGGCTGCGGCAATATCGAACCTGGTCGTGAAGCTGACCAGCGACTACACGGGGCGCGGTCCGACGAAGGCGCGAACGCACATCGAGGACGACCTGATCACGGTGATCATGCGCGACACGCTGACCAAGGGCGAACGCAGCCTCGTCCGCGACGGCAGGGAAGAGGTGGTGCGCAGCACGCGCTTCGCTTACCAGCAGACGATGCGCGACGACCTGGTCGCGGGGGTCGAAGGGATCTCGGGGAGGAAGGTGGCGGCGTTCATGAGCGCCAACCACATGGATCCTGATGTGGCGGCTGAGATCTTCCTGCTCGACGGCGACGCCTGAGTGAGCGGGTTCGGCGACGGGAGCGCTCGCAGTGTCGCCGCAGCGGCGACGCGCAGAGCGCCTGCACGAGTGCGAACTCCAGGCACCACCACGCCCTATTCTTGAGCGATGACCACGACCGCGCGCGCACTGGGGCGCGATCCGCTCGCAGCTGCCGCGAACGAGCGGGCGATTGCGCCCGACCGCGTGCTGCTGATCGAGGACGAGCCGGGTATCGTCGATTTCCTTCGCCGCGGGCTCGCGGATGAGGGGTTCTCCGTCGAGGCCTGTCTCGACGGCGTGGAGGGCGAGCGCCTGGCGCTCTCGGGGCGCTTTGACGCGATCGTGCTCGACCTGATGCTGCCCGGCCGTCCGGGGCTGGAGATCCTCGCCTCGGTTCGCCGCGCCTCGCCAACGCTGCCTGTGCTCGTGCTCAGCGCGCGCGGCGAGGTGGAGGACCGCGTTCAGGGTCTGGAAAGCGGCGCTGTCGACTACCTGGTCAAGCCGTTCTCGCTGACCGAGCTCGTCGCGCGGCTGCGCGCGCAGCTGCGCGTCGTCGCGCAGGCCTCGCAGGCGGTGCTCTGCGCGGAGGACATCGAGCTGAACCTGCTGACGCGCCAGGTGCATCGAGCCGACGGCGAGATCGCCCTGTCCACGACAGAGTTCGAGCTGCTGGCCCACCTGATGCGCCACCAGGGCCAGACGCTTTCGCGCGAGGAGATCCTCAGCGCGGTGTGGGGCTACGAGCACGATCCCACGACCAACGTGGTGGACGTGTACGTCGGTTATCTGCGGCGTAAGCTCGCGCGGCCCGGCAACCCTGCTCCGATCGCGACGGTTCGCGCGGTCGGCTACCGCCTCGGCGGCGCGGGGGCCACCCGAGCGGACTGATGCGCGGCTTGCTTGCCCGCGGCGGGCTGCGCTGGCGGCTGGCGGCGTGGGTCGTGCTCGTGCTGCTGGTCTGTACGGGCATCAGCTTCCTGGCCGTCTATCACGGGACCGGCGTGAAGCTGCGCGCCCAGGTCGACAGCGAGCTCCGCGGCGACGCCGGCGAGCTCGGGCGCAGCCTGCAGCTCGCGCGACCGCAAACGCCCAAGCAGATCGTTGGCGCATCCGACCGCTACGTGAGCAGCCAGCCGTTCGCGGCCACCTCGAGGCTGCTGTTCACGCTCACGCCCGGCGCTCGCACGAGCACCAACCGCCCCGAGCTGTTCAGCCAGGCGGCGCCCGACAACGGAGAGTCGTTCGCCCGCCAGGCCGAAGAGAACAAGCTGTCGCAGAGCCTGCTCAGCGCGCAGGTCGGCTACAGCACGGTCACGCTTCCTGACGTTGGCGACCTGCGGCTGCTCAAGCGCGCGGTGCGCCTGCCCGGCGGGCGCACCGTCACGGTCGGGGCCGGCGAGCCGCTTGCGACGGTCGCCAACGCGCAGGCGGGCGTCGCGCGCGCGTTCATCCTCGCCGGCATCCTCGCGCTCGCCGGCGCCCTGCTCGGCGCCTATCTGATCGGCAGCCGCCTGACGCGTCCGCTGCGTCGCATGGCTTCGGTCGCCGCGCGCGTCGATGCGGGTGACCTGCACCCGCGCATCGAAGATCCCGGTGGGCAGGGAACGGAGATCGAGGTGCTCGCGGAGTCCTTCAACAACATGCTCGATCGACTCACCGAGGCGTTCGCGGCGCAACGCGCCTTCGTCGCCGATGCCTCGCACGAGCTGCGCACTCCGCTGACCGTGGTCGCCGGTCAGCTCGAGGTGCTGGCCCGCCAGGCCAACCCGTCCGCCGAGGAAGTCCGCCGCGTCGAGCGCCTGGTGCAGGCCGAGATCGGACGCATCGGCCGACTGGTGGACGACCTGCTGCTGCTGGCGCGCAGCGAACAGCGGGAGTTCCTGCGCGTCGAGCCGATCGCCCTGCCGGCTTACGTGAGCGAGCTGTGGGACGGCGTGATGCTGCTCGCGAGCCGGCGTTTCGAGCTCGGTCCAATTCCCTCGGGAACGCTGCGCGCGGACCCCGATCGACTGACGCAGGCTCTGCGCAACCTCGTCGCCAATGCGATCGAGCACACGACCGCCGAGCACGGCCTCGTGCGCATGCGCGTCGAGGTCGGCCGCGATGGCCGGCTGCGTTTCGTCGTCGAGGACGACGGCCCGGGGATTCGCGCAGACCAGCGCGAGCATGTCTTCGACCGCTTCCAACGGACCGACGCCGCGCGCGACCGCGCGACTGGCGGAGCCGGGCTCGGGCTGGCGATCGTACGCGCGATCGCCGACGCGCACGGCGGGAGCGTGAGGGCCGAAGAATCGGCCGAGGGCGGTGCTCGCATCGTGCTGGAGCTCCGCCACTTCTCCGCGCGGTCCTCAGATCGCGACGCGTCGGTCGAGGATCGGGTCGAGGCGGCGAGCTAGCTGGAGGCGACGGTCGACGGCACGTGCTGGGTGATGCAGTGGATGTTGCCGCCGCCCAGCAGGATCTCGCGCGCGGGCACCCCGACGACCTCGCGGTCGGCAAAGCAGCGCGCGAGGATCTCTGCGGCCTGATCGTCTTGGCGCTCGTCGAGCAGAGGGAAGACGACGCGCGAGTTGGCCGGGTAGAAGTTGACGTAGGAGGCCGCCAGCCGGTCGCCTGCGCGGCGCGGCATGCTTCCCTGCGCCGGCAGCACCCCCGCGGCCTCGTGCTCGCCGATCGCGATTGGACCGGGCGAGGGCAGTCTGATCACCTCCAACGAACGTCCGCGCGCGTCGGTGGCTGCTTGCAGGCGTTGCTCGGCGTCGCGTGAGATCGCGTGCTGGGGATCGGTCTCGTCGTCGCTGTAGCTGAGCAGCACGACGCCGGGGCGCGCAAAGCAGGCGAGATTGTCGACGTGGCCGTCGGTCTCGTCGTTGAACACGCCGTCGCCCAGCCAGATCACCTTGCTCGCGCCGAGATGGTCGAACAGGGTCCGCTCGATCTGCTCGCGTGAGAGCTCAGGGTTGCGGTTGGCGTTGAGCAGACACCGTTCGGTCGTCATCACCGTGCCCTCGCCGTCGACGTGCACGGCG
This sequence comes from uncultured Solirubrobacteraceae bacterium, assembly GCA_963793935.1. GTDB lineage: Bacteria > Actinomycetota > Thermoleophilia > Solirubrobacterales > Solirubrobacteraceae > Palsa-744. Next base: position 80,649 of record CAWCBZ010000005.1, on the reverse strand, counting down.
CCTCCCTCGAGCACGATCGGCGCGCGATAGCGGTCGGTGCGTTCGATCTCCAGCACCTTGCGCGCGACACGCTCGTCGCGATCCCAGGTGGAGTACAGCCCGCCTTGCGAGCCGCCCCACGCGTTGAAGCGCCAATCGACGCCGCGGCGGGAGCCTGCCGAGTCGATCACGAACGTCGGTCCGGTATCGCGCATCCAGGCATCGTCGGTCGACATCTCCACGACGCGAATGGAGTCCGCGAGCGACGCGCGGCAGCGCTCGTACTGGACGTCGGAGACCACCATGGTCACCGGCTCGACGGCGTTGATCGCCTCGGCGACCTGTGCATAGGCGTGCTGTGCGGGTGCGGCGCCGTCGCGCCAGTTGTCGGGTCGCTCAGGCCACGCCATCCAGCAGCCGGCGTGAGGCTCGAACTCTCCAGGCATGTGGTAGCCGTCGGCAGCCGGCGTGGAAGTGAGTGTCGTGCTCATCGGCCACAGCATGCCAAGCGTGGACGGTGCTCCGGCGCGTGACCGCGCGGCGACGGCGAATCGGCGCAAGCACCTACAGTCACTGCAGTGGCCGAGAAGATCCAACTGATCGTGGCCGCCGGGCCGCTGGATTCGCCGGCGCGCACGCGCCCGGCTCACCGCCCGCAGTTTCGCGTCGCGGCGGTGCAACAGCGCTGGCACGCCGACCCCGACGAGCATCAGCAGGCGCTCGCAAAGGGCATCGAGCAGGCGGCGCACGCGGGGGCGCAGCTGGTCTGCCTGCAGGAGCTGACGCTCAGTCGTTACTTCGCCGTCGATGCCGCGGGGCCCGAGAGCCTCGGCGTCGAGCCCGAGCAGCTGCCGGGCGGGCCGACGTACGAGTTCGCTGCCCGCATGGCGCACGAGACAGGCATTCACGTGCACGCGTCGCTGTATGAGCGAGCCGAAGGAGCCGACGGCTTGGGCTTCAACACGGCGATCGTCGTCGCGCCCGACGGCGCGCTCGTCGCGCGCACGCGCAAGCTGCACATTCCCGTGACGGAGGGCTACCACGAGGATCGCTACTTCCGACCTGGCCCGGCCGATGGCGAGCCATACCCCGTGGTGGCACTCGGCGAGGCTCGGCTCGGCCTGCCGACGTGCTGGGACCAGTGGTTTCCCGAGGTCGCGCGCGCGTACAGCCTGCGCGGCGCCGACGTGATCGTCTATCCCACGGCGATCGGCTCCGAGCCCGACCACCCAGACTTCGACACCGAGCCGCTGTGGGAGCGCGTGATCGTCGGCAACGCGATCGCCAACGGCGTTTTCATGGTGGCGGTCAACCGCATCGGCGACGAGCCGCCGCTTACCTTCTACGGCTCTTCGTTCATCTGCGATCCGTACGGCAGAAAGCTCGTGCAGGCGCCGCGCGACGAGCCGGCCGTGCTGGTCGCCGACCTCGACCTCGACCAGCGCGAGGACTGGCTGGAGCTGTTCCCGTTTCTGCGTACGCGGCGGCCCGACACGTACGGCTCGCTGACCGAGCAGCGCGGCTGAGATCGTTTGGCTCAGATGACCGGAGGCGGGCTGCCTTCGGCGCTCGCCGAAAGCCGCTCGTCCCATCTGCACACGGCACAGGCATGCTGAAAGGCCGAGCGCGCGAACGCCAGCGCGTCCAGATGAGGGCTTGCGCTCGTTCGCATGTCGTCCCAATCGAGCACGAACTCGCCGAGCGCCTCGTCCCAGCGTGCGGCGGCCGGCGCGAGCGTCGCCTCTGAAAAGCCGTCGGGCGCGGGATGGGCATAGGCGTAGAAGGCGGCCCGTCCGTATTTGGCGTCGCCGGGCCACCAGCCGACCGCGATCTCTTCGGCATCCATCGCGTTGCGCATGATGAAGTCCTGCGAAGGCGGCTCGGCGCGCTTGCCCGAGAACAGGCTGACGCTGAGGTCGAAGGACCCCCACCACGCGTTCACCGGCGTCGAACGTCCGCGATAGGGGGCACGGAACTCGGCGAGCACGAGCGCGGCGCGGGTCGCCGCCGCGAAGTAGCGCTCGACCTGCTCGGGCTCATAGGAGGCGTGCTCGACGTCCTGGTCCAGCGGTGAAGTCCAGTCGACCTCCTGCGGGACCAGGCTGATCTCCACCGGGCCGGCCAGGCTGCGAACCGCGTCGAGCAGCTCGCGCGTGACCTCGCCGACCGCGCGGTCGGGCGTCAGCGGAACGTCGACCGAGCGACCATCGACGTGCTCCACACGGGCTGCGTGTTTGTGCAGGTCGAGCACGACGACGAACGCGCCGGAGCCGTCTGGAGCCGGCAGCGGGAGCGTCTCCCATCCGCGCGCGCTCAGACGCAGCGCGGCGTGCTGCAGCTCCGGCTGCGCGGGCGCGAGGCTCGCCGAGAGTTTGCCCAGCACCTGCGTGTGCGCGTGCAGCGTGTCGCAGGTGGCGCTCCACTGCTCATAGGAAATCGCGGGCCAAGCGGAGCTCATCCGATCAAGCTACCGCCAAGCGGCGATCGACACGCTGAAGGCAGCACGAAACTCCCCGCCGGGCTCGACAAGCCGCAGGCGATCGCCGCTGACGAGCGCGTTGGTTGGCGCGGTCATCGGCTCGAAGCAGACGAAGCTCTGCCCTGGCTGCGCGAAGACCTGGGCGAAGTCATAGCCGCGGAGGAACTCCAGGGCGACTGTGCGACCCTGGCCGGAGATCGAGAATTGCGGCGTCGGCGGCAGATCGGCATAGGCGTCGTCCCAGCCGCTGTCGGCGAGCGCCAGACGCCGCGCGCTTGTCGCTTCGCCGTCGCCCGTCGGGATCATTCGATCGTCGAGCAGCAGCCGCCTCGCCGCGGGCAGGCGCACCTGCCAGTCGGCGCGTTGGACGCCGGGAATCATGAGATAGGGGTGATATCCGAACGAAACCGGAACGGCCGCCAGCGCGGACGGACGCAATGTCGCTTCGAACGTCAGCGTCGAATCGGTGACGGCGGCGTCGAGTTCGAGCGTGTGCGGGAAGGGGAACACGGCAAGCAGCTCGGAGCGATCCCAGTCCATGCGCGCGCGCAGCCGGCTCTTCGAGGGCTCCTCGGGCGGCTCGAGCAGCTGCCAGTGCAGCAGGCCGGCGATGACGCCGTGAATCGGCAGGCCGTTCTGATCGTGGGCGATCAGCGGGGACTGGGCATCAAGCTCCACGGGACGATCGGGCGTCTCATAGTCAAAGCCCGCCAGGCGATTGGCCCAGGGATGCAGCAGGGGGATGCCCATCGTCGATCCGCGCTCCGCATATGCGCGCACGCCGCGGCGCTGTGCGAGCAGCTGCTCGCCGTGGAAGCGCAGCGAGCCGCACAGCATTCCGGCGGCCGGCACGAACGTCGCCTGCAGGGCGTCGTCGGAAGACGCGATCACGACCGTCTCCATGCCCTCGGCGGAGAACGTGTTGGCCTCGTCGCTCACGCCGTCATATCTAGCGCACCTCGGCCGCTCGCTGCGCATCGGCCGCGGCAGGCGCCGGTGACTGGTTGGGGTGGGCTAGCGCATGACGGCGGGACTTGCCTGCCCGGCGGCGATGGCGCGTGAGACGAGCCGCGAGAGCAGACTCGCCTCGAGCTGCGGCGGAAACGAGCTGCCGAGCGTCTCCGTGTCCAGCTTGACGCCGGCGCGGCCGACGAGGAAGCCGAGCGTGTCGAACTCGATCGAGGTGCGGTGCGTGAACCGATGTCCATGCACGCGTGCGAGGTAGGTGACGCGCGCGCTGAGGCTGAAGCCGAAGCCGCCGCCGGTGCCGTGCGTCGCGGCGGACACCGAGAATGGCACGAGACGCAGGTTGCCGACGAGTACTCGCACCGTTCCCCCGCCGACGTGAATCGGTCGTGCTCGCGTGCCCTGGGCGTCGAATTCGCGAGCGAAGCACTTTCTCGCGGAGTGGCTGTGAAGTGCCCTCCTGGCTTCGGCCAGTTCGCGGCTTGCAATCACAAGCGATGGCTCGACTTCGACACTCGAGCTCACCTGCTGCAGGTGCAGAGCGCTGCCTGCCTTGAAGCGGCGGGAGGTGAGCTTGACGAGCGGCTTGACTTCGTTGGCGACCTGAAAGCAACGCCGGTAGGGAGCGTTGGCTTCGAGCGCGGCGTTGCGCGCACGGCCACTATGAGCTTTCCTCGGCGTGGCGCTGAAACCCGGCACATCTTCGGGGCGAAGGTTGACGGCCTTGGCGAAGTTCGCGAACTGCGCATGTGGCCGCTCATGGTGTGACGCCGGCTTGGAGGCGGGAGCCGCGACGGTAATCGGTTTGGCGGTGACCGGCGGGGTCGCCGAAGCGCTGTGCGGCAAGGTCGTCGAGCTGCCGCATGCGGCGAGCATCGCCACCGCGGCTGTCAGGGAGAGTGCGAGCGTTGAGCGTGTGATCGGCATTAACGTCGGGCGTTGCGCGGCTTTCGGCCTGGAGACACACGGCCGCGGCGGAACCGACTGTCTAGCTATCGACAGCCAAGGCGCGATGGCTTAGTGCGGGCGTAGGGTTTCAACTATGCCCCAACCCGAGACTCTGCCCTCATCGGGAGCACTCGAGGAAGTGCGCCGCATAGCCGGGCGGTCGGCCGCGATTCGGACCGTCACGCGGCTCGACGGCGGCCAGCACGCGAGCACGTGGCGAGTCGACACCGAGAATCCCGCGCACAGCGTGATCATCCGCGAGTTTCCGGTGGGCGACGAGGCGTGCGCGAGCGAACAGCGCGTGCTGCGGGCGCTCGACGGGCTGGGCGGCCTGGCTCCCGTGCTGCTCGGCGGCGACTCGAACGCTCGGTGGTCAGATCGTCCGACGTCGTTGATCAGTCGGCTGGACGGGCACGCGAACATCACGCCGACCGATGTCGAGAAATGGACCGACGAGCTCGCTCGTGCGCTGGCGGTTGTGCATGCGGTGCCGAACGAGCGGCTGACGGGCTTGCCGAGCGTGCTTGGTCACAGCGGAGGTTCTCGCGACGCGTTGGGTGGCTCGCTGGCTGATGCGGTCCGCTCTCGCTGGGCGCAGATCACCGCGTCGGCGATGGTGCTGTGCCACTGTGACTACTGGTCGGGCAACGTCGTCTGGCGGGACGACAGGCTCACGGGCATCGTGGATTGGTCGGGCGGCGCGCGGGGTCCAAGCGGCTTTGACCTGGGCTGGTGTCGTCTCGATCTCGTTCTGCTGTTCGACGAGCGCGTGGCCGATGTGTTCCTCTCAGCCTATGAAAGCGCGATTGGCGCGACCGTCGCAGACATCGTTCTGTGGGACAGCTGGGCGGTCGCGCGCTCGCACGATGGGGTTGTCACGTGGGGGCCCAATTACGCGCCGCTTGGGCGGGGTGATCTGGATGAAGGTGAGCTTCGGCGCCGCCATTCGCGGTGGGCGGCGCGCCTGCTGGAGCAAGTGGAGGGACCTGATGGGTGAGTGAAGCCGTTGCGCTGCCGGACAAAAGTTCTGTGGAGGCGTATGATTCGAGAAAATCAGCGGCTTGTGGTCGCCAGTCAACACGCTTGAAAAAGTCGCCAGTGGCGTCGGCCATGTGTTCGTTTCGGGAACCGAAACGGTTGCGAAAGGCGCTCTGGACGTGGCGGCGGTCGGGCCTTACGCGCTCTACTATGGGAGCTATGAGCTGGCGCGTGGGATCAACGACCTCGGCGAACAGTTTGGGGTGCCTGGGGAAGTCGTCTCACATCTGGCCGCGCTGCCGTTTGCCGAGCTTGAGGCCCTGGGACTAACAGGTGACGTTGCGCTCGACGCGCTCAAGAACCTGATCTTCGGCCACGAGTCGCTCTGTGACGAGGGCATAGTCGGATACATCAACCCGCTACATGGCTTTGTGCCCGGACCGCTGAAGGGGCCGGAAGTTTATCTTCCCCGGGGTAAAAGAAAATGGTGAAATTGACTTTGAATGGTGATCGCGCATGGACGAGACGCGGCACGCTCGCTGCGTTTGTGACCGTGGCTTTGATCGGCGCGGTCATGTCGGGATGTGCCTCGGTGGACCCAACCGATTCGAGTCACTTCACATACGCGCTCGTGCGCAACGACACGGCCGCAGCAGTCCAGTTCATCCAGTGCGACACATCCTGTGGCACGCTGCATGAACGCAGGACGATGCCCGCCGGAGGAACCACCGTCATTCACGTCTCAAACGAAGGAATCAAGGTCGGCTATCTCGTCGCACGACCAGATGGCCGGAAGCTCGGGTGTGTCTATATGAGGTATGACAACGTCAAGCACGAGCCGACCGTTCTCGTCTCCTCGTTGACGAGATGTGAGCGGTGAGATGGTGGCCACAATCGCGGGCGACATATTGGCGTGTCTGCTGTTCGTTGGCATCGCCGTTTTGTGTTTCGCTATTACGATCGTTGGCACGATCCGCGCGCATCGCCTGGCTCGGGCGCGTGATTGGAGCGAAGCGTTGTCGGTCGGCCTCGCCAGCGCTGCCGCAATCGTGTTGTTTCTTGGGGGCTGGATGTTCCTGGGCTTGTGGTGGGCTGGTGCGCGGCTCCAGCGCGCAGCTCGACGCCTCCATGCGACGTAGGTCGATCGCTTCGCTGGCGTCATTCGCTGAGAACTGGGCTGCTGCGCGGGCGCAGAGCCGACGGAGCTGACGAGCAAGGTGAGGGTCGTGCGGCTCGAGATCGAGATCAGCCTCGCCGAGCGCTGACACACTGCTCTGCTCTGACGGGCAGCAGCGCTTGAGCCGCCCCGGCATGCCTGCTCCCCTCAGTGCCGCAGTAGAGGTCGTCGCCGAGCAAGCAAGCACGTGAAAGCTGGCCCGCTTTGGCATGGGCCGCAGCTGGGCCTGCGCCCGCCTGTCGCTGCTGGTCCGCGACGGCCTGCTCGAACAGAAGCGATTGCTCTACGGCAAGCCGGGCCTGTACATCGCGACGGCCGATGGGGGCTCGGCGCTGCATCGGCCCGACCTCGCGCTGATCGCCCCGACCAGCGTGTGCTGGCGATTGAGGTCGAGCTGTCGATCAAGGTGCCGCCGCGGCAGCAGGCGATCTGCCGTGGCCACGCGCGAGCCCGCCCGTAGACCGCATATAGCTACCTGGCGACCCGGCGGCGCGACGCGTTGTCAGCCGCGCCGTCGCCGAGATCCGCGCCAGGAGCAGCCGAAAAGCAGAAGAGCCCCGCCCACCAGGACTGTCTGCATGCGCTCGAGTGGACTCGAACCACCACGGGCCGTGAAGCCCACAAGGCCCTCAACCTTGCGCGTCTACCAAATTCCGCCACGAGCGCAGAGTGCGCGAGTATAGCCTCGCCGCGAGGCCCCGATGCGGCGGAGAAGCTCGCGAACGCACAGGGCGGGGCTGCAAACCGTCCGCCACGCTTGTATCCGTCCACGAGCGGCGCTACAGTGCGAACAAGTGTTCGTTTCAGGCCACCGTCCACCCGACCAGGGAGCCGTGCAGACATGGATCTGACCAAGCGCCAGCAGGAGATATTCGACTTCATTCGCAAGTACTCGGCGAAGTACGGGTATCCGCCGACCGTGCGCGACATCGGCAAAGCCGTGGGCCTCGCGTCCTCGTCGACCGTGCACGCCCATCTGGCGAATCTCGAGAAGCTGGGCATGCTGCGGCGCGATCCGTCCAAGCCGCGCGCGATCGAGTTGCTCGACCGCGCGGTGGGCAGCGCCGTGGACACCGTTCGCGGCATCGTGCGCTCGGAAGGGCTGCCGCTGCTCGGCTCGGTCGCGGCCGGCCAGCCGATGCTCGCCGAGGAGAACGTCGAGGACTACGTGTCCGTGCCGGAGATCGCGGGCGGGGGAGACGGCGAGTACCTGCTGCGCATTCGCGGCGACTCGATGAAGGAAGCGGGCATCATCGAGGGGGATTTCGTGGTCGTTCGCCCGCAGGACACAGCGCGCGACGGTGACGTCGTGGTTGCGCTGCTCGGTGAGGAGGCGACGGTCAAGCGCTTCTTCCGTGAGTCCGACCACATCCGCCTGCAGCCGGAGAACGTCGCGATGGAGCCGATTCGCAGCAAAGAGGTCACGGTGCTCGGGCGCGTCGTCGGCCTGCTCCGCAGCGTCTGAGCGGATCTGCCGCCGGGCGCGGCTGACACGCGCGGCCCAGCTCTTCACAGAGTTGCGCCAAGGCGTTACCGTGGGAGCGCGGATCAGGCAACCGCGGAGGCGCAGGCCTTCGAGGAAAGTCGGGACATCGAAGGGCAGGGTGGTCGAGGAATCGACCCGAGGAAACTCGCGGGAAAGTGCCACAGAAACAAACCGCCGATGGGGCCGTCCCACGTGAACGGCTCACAGGCAAGGGTGAAATGGTGCGGTAAGAGCGCACCAGCGTCGCGGTGACGCGGCGGCTGGGCAAACCCCTCCCGATGCAAGGCCAAACAGGACCGCTCGCAGGCTGCCCGCCGAGGTCCAGGTAGGCCGCTCAGATGGATGGTTGCTCAACGACAGAATCCCGCTTATCGATCCGCTAACGAAAAGCCCCGCTTCGGCGGGGCTTTTCTATGGTCGCAGCAGCCGTCTCGGGGCCTCGCAGGGCCGATCAGTGCCTGTGGCTCGTCGGCGAGACTTCGCACCAAGCGTTCGCCGGCACGCCCGCGCACGGGTTAGGCATCGTCCGCTGGGCGGGCAGCGCCATCAATTTGACTTCGCTCGAACGCGGGTAGCCGACGCCGGGCAGTTCGGGACATTCGGCCAGAAGCTGCGAGTCGCAAGTCGCCTCCGCCCCGAGCACGCTGGCGGCCGGTTCGCCCGCGTTGGGCTGTCCACAGGTGGCGTGCGTCGATTCGATCGCCGCCGGCGTGCTGCTCGGAGTGCCGCCGCCGATCTCGCTGTTGCCGTGCCAGCAGTTGCCGTCGGTCTCGGCATTGGAGACTTCGCCGATGTCGCCGTTCGTCGGATTGCCGTAGCCGCCGTTGCCTGCGAATTTGTTATTGGCGATCTCGTTGGCGAAGTCGTCGTAGTAGCAAACATATGTTTCGCCGCTGCCCGAGCCGACGCCGCCACGGCAGCGGTCTTCTTCGGGGACCTGCGATGGAGGTTCTTCGGTCGCGGGATATGGCAGGAGCGCAACTCCCCACGCGTTGTTGCCCGAGAAGGTGTTGTCGATGACGAGGTCATGGCGACCACCGGCAATCGTCATGCCGCTGCCGAGCAGTCCCGGAGCGCTGTCGGACCGTGGCGTGGCGCCGTTGTTGTTGTTGACGACTTTGTTGTGGATCATCACCCAGCAGACGTTCGTGCGCTGCGCCCCTGTGGGCGTTTTGGGGTTGGTCGCGCCGCTCGGGCATGCTCCGTCCTGTGGGGAGGGCGCGTCGTCGTTGTTCTGGCTCTGCGTCGCGACACCCTCCTCGTTGTTGTCGAATTCGGAGTTCTTGATCGTTAGGTGACCGCCCGAGTTCGAGCCTGAGTAGCCGAGGTCGTTGTTCTCGGCGTGCCCATGCGCGATCGTCGAGTTGCAATCCGGGCACGCGCCGAAGTAGTAGCCGGAGTCGGACATGTTGTTGGCGTACGTCTGCGTGAAGCTGCCTTTGCCGTAGGTGTTTGACGCGTAGAGCCCATACTCGTCCGACGGCTTGCCGAAGCCCGCCCAGTAGGTCGAGGTCGCACTGAGGAATGAGCCGTGCCACGTCCCGAGTTCCTGTTTGTCCGACGCCCCGCCTCCGTCGAACCAGATCGAGTCGCCGCCGGCGTTGTCGCCGAGGAAGTTGCACGTCGAGAAGTTCTGCAGGTTCACTCCGTTGGCCTTGTAGACGACGATGCCGTTGTTGCCGAGGTAGCTTTCGCCTTCGGGCGCCCCGAATGTCTGATCCGCTTCTGCGGAGCTGCACTGCGGCGAGCCCGGCTTTGTCCCGTCGATGATGACCGTGTTGCGGTTCATCCCACGCACGTGGATTTTGGGTGTCGTGATGAACACGCTTGCGCCGGCTCGGTCGTCGCCCTGCGCGTCGGGTGCCGTGCGGCTGCTGACCTGTTTGTAGTCGCCGGGCCCGATCAGGACCCAGTCGCCTGGATGCGCGGCATCGACGGCGGCTTGGATCGAGCTGTACTGCCCCGGAATGCCGTTGTATTCGCCCACGAGCAGCACGTGATGTTCGGTGGCCTGCGCCGCCGGCGCGGCCACGAACATGGCGGCTGCTGCGAGGAGAACGAAGAAGAACCGCAAGAAGCGCGAGCTCTCAATCTCAGGGGAACGTGACTGTGGACAGGACATCGCCACCACCTCTCTTCTCCATATGGACCAGGCCAATCCGGCAACTCTACATCCGGCCAACAGCCGTTGCTTTGACGGCGTCTGGCGGGATCGACGCCCCCGTGCCGGCCGGCTGACGGCTGCTTCGCGAGAGCTAAACGGGGTCTCGCTTGCGCCGCGCAAAGGCAATAGCCACGATCGCGAAGAGCAGGCCGAGCGCGCCGACGATCAACGCGGCGATCCCAAGCCCTTCGCTCGCCGTGCCACTCGGCTTGACCACGGCGCTTGTCGGAGTGCCTGGGCTGCCGGCTGTGGGCGCCTGGCCAGCTTGCGGCCCGGCCTCCGCGCCGGCGATGTCCTCGATGGCTCCGCCCTTGGCCGTCACGTTGATCCTCGGCGACGGGTGTTCGGCGTCGAGTGACGGGTCGATCCAGTGCACGGCCTGGCCATCGCTGTAGGACTCGACGGTCCTGAATTCCAGCGGCCTGCCCGCCGCGTCGTCGGGGATCGCGACCGACAGTGGAAACTCGGCGAACTGACCATCGCCGACCTTGCCCAGCGGCCCGGTCCACGTCCACACGAGCTGCGCCACCTCCGTTTCGATCGATTCGCCATCGTCTTTCACCGGCGCCGCCAGCTTGCGTTCGATCGTGCGCACGCTCCACCCGGGCACGTCGGCGTAGACGACGCTGGTGAAGCCCTGCGGGAAGAGCACGTCGACCTTCTTCACGTACGCGCCCTGCTGCTCGCCGGGCACGACCAGGTTGAGCGTCGTGAACGCGCCCGCGGGAATCGTGTTCGGGTGGATGCTCACGTGCGCCTGGGCGTCTGCCGCGCTCAGCAGCGCCGCGACGGTGACGAGCACGGCGATCTTGCTGGCCTTCATCGGTCGACTTCCTTTCGCTTGCTTTGGGATGCGCGGCGCCGCGGCGCGGCGATCTCGCGTCGTCGGGTCATCTGATCGGCACGTTCACGATGCGTGTGTGCTGTTCGAATTCCGAGACCCGGTCGGTGATCGCGATATGCCACGTCCCCGCCGGGCTGAGCACGGCCGAGTTGAGGATGTAGTGGCCGGGGCCCGCGCGCGTCAGCTTCAGCGGCAGCGGGCCGATGCGCTTGGAGGGCAGCGACGCCGTGGCGGTCAGTTCCCGTGTCTGTGTGAATGGCGTACCGGTCTTGGCGTCGATCAGGTAGAGATGCGCGCTGTTGGCGCCGACCTCTGCCGGTTCGACCGTCATCTCCAGCTGCGCCGGACCGAGCGAAGCGGTCGTCGAGTAGGGGCCCGACGCGGCGTCGATCGGTGGCGTGTAGCTGATCAGCGCAGCCGTCACGCCGAACACGGCGAGCATCAGCGCAAGCTCGCCGCGCATCGTGCGCCTGGCAAGCACGCCCGGCTGTCCTGGCGTCAGACGCGCGTCGACGACCCGGCGCAACGCCGGCAGCACGCGCTCGCGATTGACCCATCCAAGCGCGATCAGCACGAGCAGCAGCGCGACCTTGACGATGATCAGCGCGCCGTAGGTGCTGTGCAGCAGCGCATGCACGCTGCGCACGTCGATGTATGCCTGCAGCACGCCCGTCAGCGCGATCGTCAGCACCGCAGCGAGCGCCAGCGGCGAGAAACGGGCCAGCACGCCCAGCAACAGCTTCGAGCGGTCAGCGCCGTCGAGCTCGCGCGTGGCGACGGGCAGCGCCAGCAGCAGGCAGGCGATGCCGCCGACCCACACGCTCGCGGCGAGCACGTGCAGCACGTCGGATGGGAAGAACACGCCGCGCGGGCTCTCCTGGCTGGCATGGCCGGCCAAGGCCGGCGTCAGCGCCAGGTAGGCCGCACCGAGCACCAACAGCGCCGTCAGCACTCGCGGCGGTGGCGGTGCGCTCGTCTCGGTCTCGGCCGACCCGGGCGCGGTCGTCGGCACGAGCGGGCGTCGCAGCGCGCCGGCGAGCGCCAGCACGCCTCCGATCAGCAGCCAGTCCAACGCCCGGCCGGTCCAAACCGCGCCGAAACGACTTTCCAGCGTGCTCTGCAGCACCGAGCCTTTCAGCGACGCCCACAGCGACACGCCGGCGGCGCTTGCGCCCTGCAGCAGCACGCCGAGCACGCTGATGACAAAGCCGAGCGCGGCCGCGGCGTAGAGCAGCCGGCGCAGGCGCCGCGCGAACGCCGCCGAGGCCGCACGCCACTGCGGCTGCTCGTCGGCCAGCGCCGAACGCGCCGGCAGCCATGCGATCAGCAGGAACGCCAGGCCGCCGAGCATGAGCGCGATCGACAGGTAGTCGAGCGCTCGCACGACGCCGAACGCCACCTTCGTGACATGCCCGCTCTCATCGCGCGCGATCAGGCCAGGAACCGTCACCGCCGGCACCGCTCCGGCGTGGCCGATGTTGAACACCAACCCGCCGTAGACGACGTGCGTGTCAGCCGAGACGACGCGGTAGGTGGCCGTGTACGTGCCGTCTGGGAGGTGCGCTTTCAGACCGACGCCCATCCAGTGCGAGTGACCGCGCGGGTGCGTCACGTTGAGGTCGTCGACCTCGTTGCCGCGCGCGTCGTACACGCGCACCGCGCCGAGCGTTCCGCCGACCGCCTCGTTGAACTCGAAGATCACGGTCTTCGGCTGGCTGGCCACCGTCGTGCCCGACTGCGGCGAAGTGCCGACGAGCTGGGCATGAGCGAACGCGGCCGGCGCGAACCACAGCGCCGGCAGGCATGCCGCGAGCACGGTCAGAGCAGCCGCGCAGCGCAGGCGTCGTCGTCTTCGTTTGTCTTGGTCGGCGCGCGCGCGCGACGTGGCGTTGCGCGCGCTCGCCGCATTGCGGCTGAGCAGCATGTTCTCCTTACAGGGCCTTGTCGCGTGACCGAGCGCGATACGCACGCGCCGCCGCGACGCGGCGCGCGAACGCGCGGCGTCTAGGCGATCGCGCGCAGCGCCCGCGGCGGCGGGCGCACGGCCAGCGACCGCGCGATCAGCAGGCCGCCGTGAATGACAGCCGTCAACGCGCGCGCTCGCGCGCTGTGCGCCGAACGGGCGCGCGGCCAACGAGCGGTCTGCGCGTTGCGCTCGCGGAGTGCGACCAGCAGTCGCTCGCCCGGGTAGCGACGCCCGAGCAGCATGGCGACGAGCAGCAGCGCCGGCAGCGCGAACAGCAAGCCGCGGCTTTCACATGCGAGTGCGGCGGCCAGCAGCAGGACCGTCAAGAACGGACCGACAGCGACAGACCAGCGGCGGGTGCTCCATGCTCTCAAGGCCCCAAAAACCCTACAACCTGGCTCCCGTGGCCGTGTCATCGCATGTTGCTTCTGAGTTGGAATCTCTTTCACGGCCGCTGCCTGCCGACCACGCACGGCGCGCTCGCTGCCGCAATTCGCCGCAAAGCTCGCCGAGTGGCCGTGGGACGTCGCGTTGCTGCAAGAGGCGCCGCCATGGTGGCCCGCCGAGCTCGCCGCTGCGCTTGGCGTCGAGCAACGAACGGCGCTGACCTCGCGCAACTCGCTGCCCGCGCTGCGCCGGGCCGTCGCGCGGCGCGATGCCGAGTTGCTCAAGTCAAACGGCGGCGGCTGCAATGCCGTGCTCTCGCGTCTGAACATCGTCGAGCACGACACCATGCGGCTTGCGCATCGTGGCCCGAGCGTCGTGTCGCGCAGTTGGTGCGTCTATACGACGGCGCCTGTGTGGTCAACCTGCACGCAAGCACGCGCCGAGCGCGCGCTGAGCAGGAGCTCGCTCGTGCTGTGGCAGCGAGCGCTGCGCTTCGCCGACGGCGCGCCGCTGATTCTCGGCGGCGATCTCAACCTGCGCGGTCCCGTCGCGCCCGGCGCGGACATCGCGCATGTCGCCGCTGAGAACGTCGACCACGTCTTCACCCGCGGCTTCGCGACGGCGGGCGAAGCGCAGGTGCTCACGCGAAGCGTCGCGCTCGGCGCTCGGCGCGTCGAGCTCTCCGATCACGCGCCGCTCAGCGTCGACGTCGGCCAGCCGACCGGCTCGCACGAGTCTGCGCGGCGCGCCTGCTGACGCCAGCCGCCGGCGCGCGCAGCGTCAGTCCGGGCGGTGCTCCTCGTCGGCCTCGCCGTACTCGCACTCGGTCGGCTCCTCGCTGTCGCCCTCGCCGTAGGCGTCGCGCGAGATCTTCGCCGGCGAGTGGCCGTCGCCGTGTGAGGTGTGTTCGATCAGTTCCTGCTCGGCCAGCTCGAAGCCCTCGGACTGGCCACCGCCGGCCTCGTCGACCGCCTCGCGCTCGCGGCGGCGCCGCTCGCTGAGGTCGAGCAGCGGATCGGCGGGCGTGTCGTCGGCCATGGCGCCACTGTACCCGCTCGCGCCTTGCGCGGCTCGCCTACCTGGCCGATCAATAATTAATGGATTAATCCCTTCCCCCGTAGGGGTATGCTGATGCCATGGCCGACAGCGACACGACGACGACCGCGAGAGGCTACACAGCGAGCAAGGACGAGCTGCAGCGGCGCCTGGCACGCATCGAGGGGCAGGTGCGCGGCGTCTCCAAGATGGTCGCCGACGATCGCTACTGCATCGACGTGCTCACGCAGATCGCCGCGATCGAGGCCGCGCTGGACAAGGTCGCGCTCGGACTGCTCGACGACCACGCGCGCGTGTGCGTGATCGGCGGCGAGTCCGACCAGCGCGAGCAGCGCACGCAGGAGATGATGGCCGCTGTCGCGCGGCTGATGCGTCGCGGCTGACTACTGCGCGAGCTGCTCGCGCGAGGTCTGCATCAGCGTCGGCGTGCTCTTCAGCTCGGCCCAGCGCGTCGAGCATCGGCTCGAGCTCGCAGTCGATCTTCGCCGGCCACGGCTTCGGCGGGTGCTCGTCGAGCGTCTTCAGTCCGTTGCCGGTGATCAGCGCCACGACCGTCTCGTCGGCCGCGAAGCGCCCGGCCGCCGCGAGCTTCTCCAGCACCGCGATCGTCGTGCCGCCGGCCGGCTCGGTCAGCAGGCCCTCCGTCGCGCGCCAGCAGGTCGATGCCCGCGAAGATCTCCGGGTCTGAGGCGAACGCCGCCGTGCCGCCGCGTTTGTGCACCGCGTCGATCACCAGATAGCCGTCGCCGGGCGCGCCGATCGCCAGCGAGTGCGCCGCCGTCTCGGGCATCACCGGATGCACCTCGGCCTCCTCGGCGAGGATCGCCGCTGGCGATCGGGTTGCAGCCGCTCGGCTGGGCGATGTGGATCGCCGTGCGTCGCCGTCTCTGCCAGCCCCAGCAGCTCCAGCTCGATCAGTCCCTTGTGCATGCGCGAGGACAGCGTGCCGCCGGCCGCCGGGCTGACGATGTGCTCGCGGTGAGCTGCCAGTCGAGCTGCTCGACGATCTCGAACGCCGCCGTCTTGGCGCCCTCGGCGTAGAACGGTCGCAGCGTGATGTTCGCGAAGTCCATGCCCGTCGCTTCGGCCACCTCGCGGCGCGGCGGTTGGCTTCGTCGTAGTTGCCCTCGACCTGGCATGACCTTCGCGCCGAGCGCCATGCACGCGCGCGCCTTCATCTCCTCCAGGCGGTTGGGGTAGACGATGTAGGCGTCCACGCCGGCCTTCGCCGCCAGCGAGGCGACCGCCGTGCCGACGTTGCCCGTAGAGACGCAGCCGATCTCCGTCTTGCCGCGCTCCAGCAGCCGCGCGACCGACATCGACACGACGCGGTCCTTGTAGGAGAGGCTCGGGCGGTTGCTCGAGTCGTCCTTCAGATAGAGGTTGGCGATGCCCAGCTCCGCGCCCAGCCGGTCGGCGCGGATCAGCGGCGTGTAGCCGGAGTGCTGGCCGACGCGCGCCTGCGCGGCGGCGTCGACGATCGGCAGCAGCTCCTCGAAGTGCCAGATGTTGTGCGGGCGCTCGGAGCTGGGGAAGTCCTTGAAGTGGCTGGCCGCCAGCTCGTAGTCGTAGACGATGTCCAGCCCCTTGCCGCAGTCCGGGCAGCGAGAAGACGGTTGACTCCAGCGGATACTCGTTCTCGCAGCGGTGACAGACCAGCGCGGTCGCGCACGAGCGCGTCCGTTGCCGGGATCCCTGCCGGGGGGTCTCAACTGTCTGCGGGCTCATGCGGCTACCCGCAACGATACGCCGGGCCACGGCGTTTGTGGGCCGCTCTGGACATTTCCAAACGACAACCACAGCTCCTCGGCGATGTGCGGAGCGAAGGGGCCGAGCAGCTGGGCCAGCAGCGCCAGCGCCTGCAGCAGCGCCTCGCTGTCGGCGCGCGTGAGCGCGCCCTGGCGCTCGACCACGCGCTTGTCGAAGTCCTTGATGCGGTCGAACAGCCGCATCACGTTGCGCACCGCGCTGTGCATCTCCAGGCCCTCCATGTCCTCGGTGATCTTCTCCGCGCCCTTCTCACACCACTGCGCCAGTTTCAGGCGCAGGTGCTCGGTGGTGTCTCTGACGGGCTCGCCGTCGGCGTCGATGGCCTGCGCCTTCGCCTCGCCGACCTGCTCGGCGGCGGCGATGCGCGTCTGTGAGAACTCCCAGACCTGCGTGAGGAAGCGGTGCGCGCGCAGCACCGCGGAGTCGCTCCAGTTGAGCGTCTTCTGCGGTCGCGCCGCGTACAGCACCGCGAGGCGAACCGTGTCGGCGCCGTAGCGCTCCACGAGCGCGTCCGGATCGACCACGTTTCCCAGGTGCTTGCTCATCTTGCGACCGTCTGAGATCACCATCTCGTGAAACAGGCAGCCGGCGAACGGCTCGCCGTCTGCGAGGAACTCCAGCGGCCCGATGTCGCGCAGCGCCTTGGTGACGATGCGCTGGTCGAACACGAAGTTGCCGCTGTCCGAGCCCGCCACCACGCGCTCGGAGGGCAGCCAGCGACGGAGATCCGACAGCGCGAGAATCTCCTCCAGCGTGTCCTCGCGCGACTCCGGCGGCACGGCCACCGGCACCCACAGCCACAGCGCGTCGAAGTGACAGTCAAGCGTGTCGGTCTCGCGCTTTGCCGGACCGTCGCACAGCGGGCAGGTCGTGTTGACGAAGTCATCCAGCTCGGCCAGCGGGTTTCCCGTGCCGGTCGGCGTGATGTCCAGCGGCAGCAGCACCGGCAGCTGCTCCTTGGGAATCGGCACCGCGCCGTGCGTCTCGCAGTAGACGATCGGGAATCGGCGTGCCCCAGGAGCGCTGGCGCGAGATCGAGAAGTCGTCGGCCTTGTAGCGCACCGCCGGACGCGGCGCCGAGGCCGTTCCCGCGCCGGCCGCCGTCTTCGCCGCCGCGCCGCGAGAGGCGCCCAGCACCTCCGGCAGGCGCTCGGCGATCACCTCGTCGGTGCGGTCGTGCTCGGGAACGCCGAACACCGCCGTCGCGCCGAAGCGCCCGTCGACCGCCGGTGAGATCAACAGCGGAAGCGGCTCGCCGCCGGCGGGCGCGGGCAGCGAGTAGCCGGTGTCGATCAGCGCGATCGCGCGCGCGTCGCGCGAGCTTCGCTCCAGGCCGCCCGAGCGCAGCTCCTCCAGACGCTCGCGCACCGCGTCGTCGCTGACCCAAGAGTCGATCTCCGGGTGCTTGGGCGACAGCAGCACGAAGCGCGCCAGCTCCAGCGAGTCTGCGTGTGGCGTGAACACGGACAGCGACGGCCCGTCGTCGCCAGCGCTGAGCTCGCACCTCGACGCCGTCCACGCGCCCGAGCACGAAGCGCTGGCTGGCCAGCGCGACCTCGTCCCAACGTCCGCCCGTCGCCAGCTCGTCCAGGCGTATGTCGTTCTCCTGCGTGTAGGCGCTGATGCGCAGGTACCAGGTGGGCCGCTCGATCAGGCGCACCGGGTTGTGACAGCGCCAGCACAGGCCGTCCTCGACCTGGATCGTCGCCAGCGTCGTCTGGCAGGTGTCACACCAGTCGACGTTGCCCGTGCCGCGATACACCAGCCCGGCCTCCAGCAGCGTCAAGAACAGCCACTGCGACCAGCGGTACATGATCGGGTCCGAGCTCGTGAACGTGCGCTCCCAATCGAAGGAGAAGCCGAGCCGCTCCAGCTGCCCGGTCATGTGCTCGGCACAGCGCGCGACCCACTCGCTCGGCGGCACGCCGCCGGCGATCGCGCCGAGCTCCGCCGGCAGGCCGAAGGCGTCGAAGCCGAAGGCGAACAGCACGCGATCCCCGCGCGCGCGTCTGAACCGTGCGTAGGCGTCGCCGATGGAGTAGCTGCGTACGTGGCCGATGTGCACGTTGCCCGACGTGAACGGCGCCGAAGGCTTGATGTACAGGTGCGGCTGGTCGTCGAACACGGTCGGCGTGCGCGCAGCCTCACGCTCGCGCCAGGCCGCCTGGCGGCGGGCCTCAATGGCGTGCGCGTCGTAGCGGATGTTCACCCCCTCGGTCATGTAAGACGAGGATATCCAAGGGCCTCGGTCACAACCCGCCGTTGCTATGCTCAAATCCAGTTGGTCGAGGTCCGCGAAACCACCCTCTCGGCGCCCCGCCGACCCCACTTTGGCCCCGCCGTGAGCGGGGTCTTCTCGTCCGGACCGACTGCGAGGATTCTGCGATGGAGATAGAGATCGGACGCGGCAAGAAGGCCCGTCAGGCATATGGCTTCGATGACATCGCGATCGTGCCCTCGAGGCGCACGCGCGACCCCGACGACATCGACATCTCCTGGAAGCTCGGGCCCTACCAGTTCGAGCTGCCGATGCTCGCTTCGGCGATGGACGGCGTCGTCTCGCCGCGCACAGCGGGCATCATCGGCGGTCTCGGCGGCCTGGCCGTGCTCAACCTGGAGGGCATCTTCACGCGCTACGAGGACGCCGAGGAGCAGCTGGAGCGGATCGCCGAGCTGCCCAAGGACCTCGCCACGCGCGAGATGCAGGAGATCTACTCCGAGCCGATCAAGCCCGAGCTGATCGCCCAGCGCATCTCCGAAATCAAGGAGCAGAAAGTCGTGGTCGCGGCCTCGCTGACCCCGCAGCGCGTGCTCAAATACCACGAGATCGCAATGGAGGCGGGCCTCGACGTGCTCGTGATCCAGGGCACGGTCGTCTCCGGCGAACACGTCTCGACCGTCTCTGAGCCGCTCAACCTGAAGGAGTTCATTCCGTCGCTGGACGTGCCCGTGGTCGTCGGCGGCTGCGCCTCCTACCACACGGGCCTGCACCTGATGCGCACCGGCGCGGCCGGCGTGCTGGTCGGCGTCGGACCCGGCGCGGCGTGCACGACGCGCGGCGTGCTCGGCATCGGCGTGCCGCAGGCGACGGCGATCGCCGACGTGGCGCACGCGCGCTCGACGCACATGCTGGAGACCGGCGAGTACAGCCAGGTGATCGCCGACGGCGGCATGCGCAACGGCGGCGACGTGTCCAAGGCGATCGCGCTCGGCGCCGACGCCGTGATGATCGGCTCGCCGCTGGCGCGCGCCTACGAGGCGCCCGGCCGCGGCTTTCATTGGGGCATGGCGACGTTCCATCCCACCCTGCCGCGCGGCGCACGCGTGGCGACGCATCAGAACGGCACGCTGGAGGAGATCCTCACGGGTCCCGCGCGCGAGAACGACGGCACGTTCAACCTGTTCGGCGGACTGCGCACGTCGATGGCCACGTGCGGGCACAAGGACCTGGCCGAGTTCAACCGCGCCGAGGTCGTGATCGCACCGGCGCTGCAGACCGAGGGCAAGTCGCTGCAGCGCGACCAGGGCGTGGGCATGGGCGCCACCAACGGGAAGGCCGCCGCGCTAGTACATGACTGACCTCGCCGTCACGGCGCCCGGCACGGACGCCGGCGAGGCGGGGACCGTTGACGCGGCCACGGAGCAGGTCGTCGTGCTGGACTACGGTGGGCAGTACAGCCAGCTGATCGCACGACGGCTGCGCGAGTGCGGCGTGTTCAGCGAGCTGCTGCCACACGACGTGCCGATCGAGCAGGTCGCCAAGCGCAAGCCGCGCGGCATCGTGCTGTCGGGCGGGCCGGCTTCGGTGTATGCCGAGGGCGCGCCGCATTTGGATCGCGAGCTTCTCGAGCTGGGCGTTCCGGTGATGGGCATCTGCTACGGCATGCAGCTGCTCGTGCACGAGCTCGGCGGTCGCGTCGAGCAGGCCGAGGTCGGCGAGTTCGGCCGCTCGGATCTGCACGTGTCAGAGCCGGGCGTGCTGCTGCGCGACATGCCCAGCGAGCAGACGTGCTGGATGTCGCACCGCGACACCGTTTTCGAGCCACCGCCCGGCTTCACCGCTCTTGCGTCCTCGAGCTCGTCGCCGGTGGCCGCTGTCGAGGACACAGCGCGTGGCATCTACGGCATCCAATTTCACCCCGAGGTCGTGCACACGCCCTACGGCCAGCAGATCCTGACGCGCTTTCTCACTGAGATCTGCGGCTGCGAGCAGACCTGGTCGCCGGCGTCGATCGTCGAGGATCAGATCCGCAGGATCCGCGCGCAGGTGGGCGAGGCCAATGTGATCTGCGGCCTGTCCGGCGGCGTGGACTCGTCGGTTGCAGCGCTGCTCGTGCACCGCGCGATCGGCGACCAGCTGACGTGCGTGTTCGTCGACCACGGCCTGATGCGCAAGGACGAGGGCGAGCAGGTGATCAGCGCCTTTCGCGACACGTTCAAGGTGCCGCTGGTGGCCGTCGACGCCGAGGCGCGCTTCCTGGAGAAGCTCAAAGGCGTCAGCGAGCCCGAGGCCAAGCGCAAAGCGATCGGCGCCGAGTTCATCCGCGTGTTCGAGGAGGAGGCGGCAAGGCTCGCCGGGCCTGACGGCGAGGGCGCCCGCTTTCTCGTGCAGGGCACGCTCTACTCCGACGTGATCGAGTCCGGCGGCGGCGCCGGCGCGGCGACGATCAAGTCCCACCACAACGTCGGCGGTCTGCCCGACGACCTGCAGTTCGAGCTCGTCGAGCCTCTGCGCGCGCTGTTCAAGGACGAGGTGCGCGCCGTCGGCGCCGAGCTGGGCCTGCCCGAGCGCCTGGTCTGGCGCCAGCCCTTCCCGGGACCCGGCCTGGCGATTCGCGTGGTCGGCGGCGAAGCGACCAAAGAGCGTCTGAACGTGCTGCGCGAGGCCGACCACATCCTGCAGGAGGAGATCCGCAAGGCCGGCCTGTATCGCGAGTTGTGGCAGTCCTTCTGCGTGCTGCCCGACGTGCGCACGGTCGGCGTGCAGGGCGATGAGCGCACCTATGGCTACGTCGTCGTGCTGCGCGCAGTGACCAGCGACGATGCGATGACCGCCGACTGGGCGCGCCTGCCCTACGACCTGCTGGAGACGATCGCCTCGCGCATGATCAACGAGCTGCGCGAGGTCAACCGCGTCGTGCTGGACATCACGTCCAAGCCGCCCGGCACGATCGAGTGGGAGTAACCGAGGCGACCGCCTTGTCGCCCCTCGCGGCGTCCTCAGTCGCTCGCCTGCAAAGCAGGCCACGCTCCCTGCGTCCTTGCGAGGAACCCCAATCCGGCCCCCTCGGGCGCGCTGTGGCTCGCGCCACGACTTGAGCCTCGACCCAGCTATGATGTCCGCTGCGCCGCGCGCTTACGCGTGGCCTTTTTCACGTTTATGGCTCCCTCGACGAGAACATACGTAGCGAAGCCGACCGACCGCGAGCGCAACTGGTTGGTCGTTGACGCGAACGGCAAGACGCTCGGGCGCATGGCGACGCAGATCGCCGACGTGCTGCGCGGCAAGCGCAAGCCCGAGTACACGCCGCACGTCGATACCGGCGACTTCGTCGTCGTGGTCAACGCCGAGAAGATCCACGTGACGGGCAACAAGCGCGCCGACAAGCGGTATTACCGTCACTCCGGCTACCCCGGCGGCCTGCGCTCGCGGACGTTCGAGGAGATGCAGGCGCGCCGCCCGGAGGAGATCATTCGCCTGGCCGTCAAAGGCATGATGCCGCGCAACCGCCTCGCGCGAAAGCAGCTGACCAAGCTGAAGATCTACGCCGGGCCCGAGCACCCGCACGTCGCCCAGAACCCGCAAACCTTGGAGATCGAGCACTGATGGCCGACGACGACACGCCGGACACACCGGCCGAGGACGCTCCGGCCGAGGAGACGCCGCAGCACGCCGTTCCCAGCGAGGAGGCCAGCGAGATCGCCGGCTCGGTTGAGGACGCGGCGCTGGAGGCCGCCCAGGAGGCGATCGAGGCCGGCGGCGAGAAACCGCCCGAGCCGGCCACGGTCGAGCCTGTCGGCGAGGGACATGCCGTGCCCAGCAGCGACGCGCAGGAGATCGCCGGCGCCGCCGAGGACGCGGCGCTCGAGGCGCTGCAGGAGTCCGAGGACGCGGCCGCGGTCGAGGCCGCCGTCGACGAGGATGACGACGACGCCGCCGGCGAGCAGCCCGAGGCGACGCCGAGCGCCAAACCTTCTGTGCCCGGCGCGCACCTCGAGGTGGACATCGTTCCCGAGGGCGCCGACCCGCTCGGTCGCGAGCAGGGCTTTGAGGATCCCTACGCGGTCGAGGGCGAGGAGGGCGAGCAGGTAGTCGCCGCGGAGGGTGAGGGGCAGGGCGAGGAGACGCTCTCAGAGCCGATCGCCACTGCCGCGATCGATCTGGCGGCCGACGCGCGCTATCGCGCGACCGGCAAGCGCAAGACCGCCATCGCGCGCGTCACGCTACGACCCGGCAAGGGCACCTACCTGATCAACGGGCGCACGCTGGAGCAGCACTTTCCGCGCGACACGCTGCAGCGCAACATCCGCCAGCCGCTGGAGACGGTCGGATATCAGGAGAAGATGGACGTCGTTGCGCGACTCCACGGCGGCGGCATCTCCGCGCAGGCCGGCGCGCTGCGCCACGGCGTCTCGCGGGCGCTGCTCGAGGCCGATCCGAACTTGCGTGGCGAGCTCAAGCGCCGCGGCTTTCTGACGCGCGACTCGCGCGCCAAGGAGCGCAAGAAGGCCGGCCTGAAGAAGGCCCGTAAGAAGCCACAGTTCTCCAAGCGCTAGCGCCGGCCCGCACGGGGCGAGCATGAGCCGCAAGCTGTTTGGCACCGACGGCGTTCGCGGCGTCGCCGGTGACTTCCTCAGCGCCGAGCTGGCGCTTGCACTGGCGCGCGCGGCGACGGTGCAGACCGGCGCCGAGCGGCCGCAGGTGCTGATCGTGCGCGACACGCGCGAGTCCGGCGAGATGCTGCAGGCGGCAGTCGCCGCGGGCGTCAGCGCGGCGGGCGGCGACGCGCTGCTCGGCGGCGTGCTGCCGACGCCTGCCGCGCCACTGCTGATCGGCCGCTACGACTTCGACCTGGCGGTGGTGCTCTCGGCATCGCACAACCCATACGAGGACAACGGCATCAAGTTCTTCGCCGCCGACGGCTACAAGCTCACCGACGAGGCCGAGCATGCGATCGAGCGCGAGCTCGATCGTGCCGAGCCGCCGCGCGGCACGCCGATCGGGCACGTGCGCGAGCTTCGCGGCGCTCCGGAGGACTACCTGCGCGAGCTGCACACGCGCTTTGCCGATCTGGACTTGAGCGGGGTCGATGTGCTGTTGGACTGCGCCAACGGCGCCACCTTTCACGTCGCTCCGGAGATCTTCCGCCGTCTGGGAGCCAAGCTGAGCGTGATCGCGGACGCGCCGGACGGGCGCAACATCAACGCCGGCTGTGGCTCCACGCATGTCGACGCGCTGGCCGAGAAGGTCGTTGCCGGCGGCCACGCGGTGGGCTTCGCCTTCGACGGCGACGGCGACCGCGTGCTGGCCGTCGATCGACGGGGGCAGGTGGTCGACGGCGACGAGCTGCTGGCGCTCGCCGCACTTCACCTGCGCGCGGCCGGTCGCCTGCACGGAGATGGCGTCGCCGTGACGGTCATGACCAACTACGGCTTTCACTCGGCGATGCAGCAGGCCGGGGTCGCCGTGGCGATCACCAACGTCGGCGATCGCTACGTGCTCGAGGAGCTGCGCTCGCGCAAGTGGATGCTCGGCGGCGAGCAGTCCGGGCACATCATCGAGATGGGCTTCAACCGGACCGGCGACGGCATCGCCAGTGCCCTGCTGACGCTGGAGGCGCTCGCCGGCGGCGATCTGTCAGAGCGCCACGCGATGGCCAAACTGCCCCAGCGCCTGGTCAACGTGCGCGTGCGCGATCGCAGCGCGCTCGAGCAGGCCGAGGATGTCAAGCAGGCGATCGAGGCCGCGGGCAAAGAGCTGCAAGGACGCGGGCGAGTGCTCGTGCGCCCGAGCGGCACCGAGCCGCTCGTACGTGTGATGGTCGAGGCTCCAAGCGAGGAGGAGGCGCAGAGCGTCTGCGATCGCCTGGTGGCGCTCGTGCAGTCCGAGCTCGCCTGAGCCGAAGCGGTCCGGCCGCCCCCATCGCGGGCCGAGAGCGGCCTGAGTGCGCTGGTATCTTCGATGCGATGTGCGGCATCGTTGGCTACGTCGGCGGGCGGCCCGTCCGGGATCTGCTGATCGCCGGCCTGAGCAAGCTCGAGTACCGCGGCTATGACTCCGCCGGCATCTCGGTGATCGCCGACGGCCACATCGAGGCCGTGCGCGCAGTGGGCAATCTGAGCGCGCTGCAGGCCAAGCTGGAGGGCGCCGAGGCGGCGCAGAGCGCCAACGGCGCTGTTGCCGTCGCTCCGCGCCCGGCGACCACGGGAATCGGCCACACGCGCTGGGCGACGCACGGCCGTGTCAGCGAGGAGAACGCCCACCCTCACTACGACAGCCGCGACCGTGTGCACGTGGTCGTCAACGGCATCGTCGAGAACTACATGAAGCTCAAGCAGCGCCTGATGGCCGACGGCAGCGTGTTCACTTCGGAGACCGACGCCGAGGTGATCGCGCACCTGATCGCAGAGCACTACGTCGACGATCTCGCGGCCGCGGTGCGCGCGGCCTACGCCGAGCTCGAGGGCCACTACGCCTTCGTGGCGATGAGTCTGGATGAGCCCGAGGTGCTCGTCGGCGCGCGCAAGGAGTGCCCACTGATCATCGGTCGTGGCGAGGGCGAGCAGTTCGTCGCCTCGGCCGTGCCCGCTTTTCTCAACGAGACACGTCAGATCCAGTACCTGGAGAACGGCGAGATCGTGGTGCTGCGCCCCGACGGAGTGCAGATCACGACGGCCACGGGCGAGCAGATCGAGCGCGACGTCGAGACGGTCGACTGGGACGAGGAGACCGCTGAGAAGGGCGGTTATGACACGTTCATGCTCAAGGAGATCCACGAACAGGCAGACGCCGTCGCCGACACGATCTTCGACCGCACGGCACGCGGCGATGGCGTCGACCTCGACGAGGAGGGAGCGCTCGACGAGTCGATTCTGGCTGACGTCAAGCGGATCGTCGTGGTGGCCTGCGGCACCGCCTACCACGCCGGGCTGATCGGCCGCTACGCGATCGAGGAGTGGGCGCGCGTGCCGATCGAGATGGACATCGCCTCGGAGTATCGCTATCGCAATCCGGTTGTCGGTCCGGGCGACCTGGTGATCGGCATCTCCCAATCGGGCGAGACGGCGGACACGCTGGCGGCGATGCGCCTGGCGCGCGAGCGCGGCGCCACCGTGCTCGCGATCACCAACACGCGTGGCTCGCAGGCCACGCGCGACGCCGACGGCGTGCTCTACACACGCGCCGGCCTGGAGATCGGCGTGGCGGCGACGAAGACGTTCGTCTGCCAGGTCGCCGTGATGTACCTGCTCGGTCTGCGCCTGGCCGAGCTGCGCGGCACGCTGCCCAAAGAGCGCATCGCCGAGCTGGTCGCCGAGTTCAAGCGCCTGCCGCACAGCATCGACGAGCTGATCGCCGGCAGCGAGGACCGCATCGACGAGATCGCCAAGAGTTGCTGGGAGGCCGAGTTCTTCTTCTACATCGGCCGCCATGTCGGCCTGCCGGTGGCGCTGGAGGGCGCGCTGAAGCTGAAGGAGATCTCCTACATCTCGACCGACGCCTACGCGGCCGGTGAGATGAAGCACGGGCCGATCGCGCTGCTGGACGAGGACACGCCGGTCGTCTGCGTCGCCACTCGCTCGCCGGTGCTGGACAAGCTCGTCTCCAACATTCAGGAGGCGCGTGCCCGTGGCGCGCACGTGATCGCGGTCTGCACGGAGGGCGATGGCGACGTGGAGCCGCACGTCGATGCGACCATCGAGGTGCCCGCCACGGACTGGATGCTGCAGCCGATTCTCGCGGTCATCCCGCTGCAGCTGCTCGCCTACGCGATCGCGCGCAACCGCGGTCTGAACGTGGACCAGCCGCGCAACCTGGCAAAGACCGTCACCGTCGAGTAGCGGCCACGACGCCGCCGCGCGCGCCGGCGCCGGCGCTCGCCGACCATCTAGCATCGCTGTTCGTGCAGGCGCTACCCGATTGGCTGATTCCGCTGCCCGATGCAGAGGCGATGCGCGCCACCGATCGCTGGGCGATCGAGCAGCAGCACGTCGCGAGCCTCGAGCTGATGGAGCGCGCCGGCGCGGGCGTCGCCCGGGCGGTCGAGGTGCACGCCGCCGAGGGGCCGGCGGCGGTGGTCTGCGGCAAGGGCAACAACGGCGGCGATGGGCTGGTGGTTGCGAGGCTGTTGCGAGACGCCGGCTGGGCCGTGACGGTGATCGTCACGTCCGCGCTCGACGAGCTCTGCGGCGACGCGCGCGCGAACCTCGACAGGCTTCCCGGTGAGGCGCCGGTCACGCTTCAGCAGGGCGCCGGCGCGATCGCCGGCGCGACGGTGCTCGTCGACGCGCTGCTCGGCACGGGCTTCGCCGGAGAGCCTCATGGGCCGGTCGCGGCGGCGATCGCCGCGCTGAACGATTCTCCGGCGCCGGTCATCGCGGTCGACGTTCCAAGCGGCGTAGACGCGTCCACCGGCGCGGTCTCGGGCACGGCCGTGCGCGCGGCTGTGACCGTGACCTTCCATGCCGCCAAGCCAGGGCTCTGGATCAATCCCGGCAAGGGTTTCGCCGGCGAGGTGCACGCGATTGACATCGGCATTCCACGCGGCGCGCCTACCGGCGCGACGGTCGGCCTTATCTCAGACCGCGTCCGCGAGCGCCTGCCGCGTCGCGGCGCGTCTTCGACGAAGTTCGCCTCCGGACAGGTGGTCGTCGCCGGTGGCTCGCGCGGGCTGGCCGGAGCGCCACAGATGGCGGCGCGAGCCAGCATGCGTGCCGGCGCCGGCTATGTGATCGCCTGCGTGCCGCAATCGCTGCAGGACGTCATCGCCGGCGCTGGAACGCCCGAGCTGATGACGCGTGGTTTCGACGAGCGGGACGGCGGGCTGACGCCGGCGGCGGTGAAGGCGGTGCGCGACAGCGTCCGACCGCAAGGCGCTCTGGCGCTCGGTCCGGGCCTCGGGCGCAGCGACGCGGCGGTCGCGTTCGCGCGTGAGCTCGCGCGCTCGGCCGATGCCCCCATGGTGCTGGACGCCGACGGCCTGAATGCCCACTCCGGTCGACTCGCCGATCTCACGAGCAGGACGGCCGCGACGATCCTCACGCCGCATGCCGGCGAGCTGGCGCGGTTGCTGGAGCTGCAGAGCAAGGAGATCGAAAGCGAGCGCCTGCGCCACGTCCGCGCCGCCGCCGAGCAGGCACAGGCGGTGGTCGTGCTCAAGGGCGACGACACGCTCGTCGCGTGCGCCGACGGGCGCGTGGCGGTGAGTCGGGGCGGCAGCCCGGCGCTGGCCACGGCGGGCACCGGCGACGTGCTCACCGGAGTTCTGGCTGCGCTGCTCGCGCAGGGGCTCGATCCGTTCGAGGCCGCGTCTGCGGGCGTTTGGCTGCATGCGTCCGCGGGTCGCGAGGCCGCGGGGCGACATGGCGCGCCCGAGGGCGTGATCGCCAGCGACGTGATCGAGGCGCTGCCGGCGGCCAGGGGAGAGGAGCCGGCGTGAGCGCGCCGCGCGCACAGGCGAGCATCAACCTTGCGGCGATCGAGCGCAACTGCTCGCGCCTGCGCTCGGAGCTGCGCGCGGGCGCTGAGCTGTGCGCCGTCGTGAAGGCCGACGGATACGGCCACGGCGCGGCCCAGAGCGCGCGCGCGGCGCTCGCCGGCGGCGCGAGCTGGCTGGCGGTGGCCGGCGCGCGAGAGGCGCGCGAGCTGCGCAATGAGGGCCTAACGGACGCGCCGATTCTCGTGATGGGCGCGCTCAGCCTCGACGAGCTTGCCGAAGCGCTCGCGGTCGAGGCCGATGTGGTCGTGTGGAGCGAGCGCTACGTGCGCGCCGTAGCCGAGGCGGGCGGAGGACGCGTGCACGTCAAGCTCGATTCGGGCATGGGGCGCCTGGGCACGCGCGACGCCGGGCTGGCGTCACGCGTCTTCGCGCTCGCGCGCGACACGCGCGGCGTTGAGCCGGTCGGCCTGATGACGCACTTCGCCACCGCCGACGAACTCGATGACGAGGGCTTCTTCGCCCGCCAGCTCGACGTGTTCGCGCGCTGGGCGCGCGAGCTCAAGCTGCAGAATCCACAGCTGGTCGTGCACGCCGCAAACAGCGCCGCCATGCTGCGCGAGGCGGACTCGCAGTTCGACATGGTGCGCTGTGGCATCGCCGTCTACGGCATGGACCCGTTCGGAGTCGATGCGGCCGAGCGGGCGCTGCAGCCGGCGCTCGCGCTGACCTCGTACGTGGCCGAGGTCAAGCTCTGTCGCGCCGGCGAGAGCGCGGGATACGGGCGTCGTTTCGTGGCCGAGCGCGACACGTATCTCGCGGTCTTGCCGATCGGCTACGGCGATGGCTGGCGACGGGGCCTGTCCAACAACGCCGATGTGTTGATCGCCGGCCGCCGCCATCCGCTGGTCGGCACGGTGAGCATGGACAACGTGACCGTGGACGTGGGCCCAGAGCCGAGCGCTGAGCGTCTGCGCGGCGAGACCGCGACGCTGATCGGCATCGACGGCGAGCAGCGCGTCACCGCCGAGGAGGTCGCCACGCGCCTGCAGACGATCAACTACGAGGTCACATGCGGGCTGACCGCTCGCGTGGCACGCTTCTATCACCGCGACGGCCTTCAGGCCGATCCGCTGCCCGCGACAGCCACCGGCGCCGGCGCGCGGACGTCGCTTCCGTCGCAGCATGGCTGAGCCGGCGCTCAGCGCGGCGCGCGCGGCGCTGTCCGGGGCCTCCGCATGGCTCGTAGGCGGCGCGATTCGCGACCGCGCACTGGGGCGGTCGACGGCCGATCTGGACGTCGTCGTCGACGGCGACCCGGCCGAGGCCGCGCGAGCGATCGCCCGCGCCGCCGGCGGCGCCGCCTGCTTTGCGCTGTCGGAGGAGTTCGGCGCCTGGCGCGTGTCGGCGCGCGACTCCTCCTGGCAGGTCGACGTCGAGCGGCTGCGTGAGGGAACGCTCGAGGCCGACCTGGCGCTGCGCGACTTCACGGTCAACGCGATCGCCGAACCGATCGATGGCGGTGCGGCGATCGATCCGCTCGGCGGTCTGGCGGACCTCGCCGCCGGGCGCCTGCGCATGACCGCGCCGGGCGTCTTCGCAGATGATCCCCTTCGCGTGCTGCGTCTCGCGCGCATCGCCGTCGAGCTCGACCTGGAGCCCGACGAGCAGACGCTGCGCAGCGCGCGCGAGCACGTCGACGAGCTGCGGCGCTGCTCGCCAGAGCGCGTGTTCGCGGAGCTGCGCCGTATCGTCGCGGCCGAACAGGCGCTGCGCGGCCTTCAGCTGATGGACGCGCTGTCGGCCACGGCCGTCGTGCTGCCCGAGCTCGACGCGCTGCGCGACGTCGAGCAGAATCGCTTCCACCACGCCGACGTGCACCAGCACACGCTGGAGGTGCTCGCGCGCACGATCGCGTTGACCGAGGACGTCGCACTGCCGGCGGACCGCAGTCGGGGCGGCGTCAGATCGCCCCAGACAGCCTCGCGGGCGCCGGCGGCCGGCGCCGACGAGGGCGGGCTCTCGTCGGCGCTCGAGGCCACAATCGGCGACTATCGCGGGGAGCTCGCGGCGCTGCTCGCAGAGCCGCTGGCGGACGGCCTGACGCGCAGCGAGGCGCTGCGCTGGGGAGCGCTTCTGCACGACGCGGCCAAGCCGCTGACGCGTGACGTGCGCCAGGCGGATGGTCGCGTGACGTTCATCGGCCACGACGAGCGAGGCGCGGCACTGGCGCGCGAGGTGCTCGGGCGCCTGCGCTGCAGCGAGCGCCTGCGCGTGCATGTCGCTGCGCTAGTGCGCCATCACCTGCGCCTCGGCTTTCTCGTGCACGAGCCGCAGCCGCTGCCGAGGCGAACGGTGTTCGGCTATCTGCGCGCGTGCGCGCCGGTCGAGGTCGATGTCACGCTGCTGTCGGTCGCCGACCGTCTGGCCACGCGCGGCGACCGCGCGAAGGAGTCGATCGAGGCGCACCTGGCCGTGGCGCGGCAGATGCTGCCCGAGGCGCTGCGCTGGCGCGTCGACGGGCCGCCGGCGCCGTTGCTGCGTGGCGACGAGCTCGCGCGCGAGCTGGGAATCGCCACAGGCCCGCGCCTTGGCGAGCTGCTGGCGGCGCTCAGCGAGGCCCAGTTCGCGGGGGAGATCGCCACGCGCGAGCAGGCCGTGGCGCGCGCTCGCGAGCTGGTCTGAGCCCGCCACGGCGGCGGGATGCGAATAGGCTTGCGGCGATGGCTGACCCAGATTGCATCTTCTGCAAGATCGTCGCCGGCGAGCTGCCCGCGACGATCGTCGGCGAAGACGAGCGCACGATCTCCTTCATGGACATCGCTCCGGCGACGCGCGGACACGCGCTGGTGATCCCGCGTGCACACTCCGCCGACCTGCTGGAGGTCGAGCCCGACGACCTCGCCGCTGTGGCGCAGGCCGCCAAGCGGCTGGCGGCGCGCCAGAAGCAGAAGCTGGGCGCCGACGGCGTGAACCTGTTGAACGCCTGCGGCGCGGTCGCCTTTCAGACGGTTTTCCACTTCCACGTGCACGTGATCCCTCGCTACGAGCGCGACGATCTGCGCCTTCCGTGGGTGCCGGCGCCAGGCGATCCGGACGAGATCGCGGCCGCGGCAGAGGAACTCGGGAAGCGATAACGAATGGTCAAAGCGCTACATATGGCCCGGACTCGTGTTGAATGGCAACGATGAAACGCATATATCCAGCCCTCCTCACGAGCTTTGTGCTCGTGCTCGCCGTTCCCGCCGTCGCGCCCGCGACGATCGCCGAAGTCGGCGTGATCCCACCGACGACCAGTCCCGAAACGGTCCCGAGCTGCCCGACCAGCCCGTGCCTGGCGGTCAGTCGCACGACCGGCTTCCAGGTCAAGGTCGGCACGAACACGACGCTGATGAGCGCGCCCCGTGCGGGCACCGTCGTGGCCTGGACGATCACGCTGGGGCGTCCCAACGCCACGCAGGTCAAGTTCTTCAACGCCAACGAGGGCGGCGAAGCCGAAGCGGGTCTGGCGATCCTGCGCGCCGAAAAGAAACCCAACCTCACCTACAAGCTGATCGCCTCGAGCCCGACCGTCAAGCTGAAGAAGTACTTCGGCAAGACGGTGCAGTTCCCGCTGGAAAGGACGATCGCCGTGCGTAAGGGCGACATCATCGCGCTGACCGTGCCCACCTGGGCGCCGGCGCTGGCGCTTGGCTTCGGCAAGGACACCTCGTGGCGCGCGAGCCGTGAAAAGAAGCAGTGCTCGAGCACCAGCTCGCAGAGCACGCAGACCTCGATCGGCTCACCCGTTCAGTACTTCTGCCTCTACCAAACGGCGCGCCTGACATACAGCGCGACGCTGATTTCTACGCCTTAGACGCCGCCCGGCTATTTGCCGGTCGGCGCGCTGGCGCCGCCCGAGGGGCTCGAGCCGGCGGCCGATTCTTTTTCTTTTTCGGCCGATGCGCCGCCCGAGGGCGTCGCTGCTTCTTCTTCGCCGGAGCCGCTGGAGCTGCCGCCGCTTTCGGGTTCTTCGGTCGCTTCGTTACCGCCCGATTCGCCGGCGGCGCTTTCGCCGGTGGAGGTTTTGGTCGTGGTCGACGTGGAGGTCGTCTGTGCGGCCGCCTTTTCTGCGCTCGTGTCGTTGGGCGGCGTGATGTCGGGTGTGCTCTTGGGAATCGAGTCAGAGGCGCTGCTGCCGCCACCGCAAGCCGTCATCGTGCCCGCCGCCAACAGCAATGTGAGCGCGAGCGCAACGGCGCGGCCGGGCAGCATGCGTCGAGCGCTCAACGGTCTCCCGCGCGCGATCCGAGCGGTCCCATGCGACGGCCACATGTCGGGCAGTCGTTGAGGTCCTTCTGGGCGAGCTGATCGCACCAGTCGCAGAAGCGCAGATTCGCGACCGCCCACGGCAGACGCGAGCACGACGGGGCCAATGGAAGCACCTTGCCGACGGCTTCCAGCTGCTCGCTGGTTTCGCGGTCCAGGTAGATCTCGCCGGGCTCGGCCTCGAGCACGATCTCGCGCCCGCTGGCTGGATTTCGCAGGCGATAGCGTTGGCTGCAGTCCATCGGGCGAAAACTCTATCGGAGCGCTCCGCGGGAGCACGCGGACGCCGGGGAGCCGCCCGCTAGGCTCGCGCGGTGCGCATCCTCGTGTTCCACGGCTACCTGCTCGGTGGCACGGGCTCCAACGTGTACAACGCACGCCTGGCCGCCGCGTTCGTCGCACAGGGTCACGAGGTGCACCTGCTCAGCCAGGACCTCCATGCCGAGCGTCAGTCCTTCGTAGACGCCGTCGGCGACTGGGACGCCGGTGCGCTGCGGCTGCGCGACGTGCGCAAGCGCGATGAGGCCCGAGAGGGGCGCTGCACCGTATACAGGCCGGACATCGGCGATCTGCTGCCTGTCTACGTCGCGGACCGCTACGAGGGCATTCGCGCGGTGACGTTCGCCGAGTGCAGCGACGCGCAGATCGCGCACTACCTCGATGCGAACGTGGCGGCGGTGCGCGAGCTGGTCGAGCGCGTGAACCCCGACGTGGCGCTGGCCAACCACCTCGTGATGGGACCGGCGATCCTGGCGCGCGCGCTGGCCGGTCGCGTGCCCTACGCCGTGAAGGTGCACGGCAGCGCGCTGGAGTACACCGTCAAGCCAGACCCTGAGCGCTTTCTGCCGTTCGCCCGCGAGGGCCTCGCCGGCGCGCGCGGCGTGCTGGTCGGCTCCCATCACACGGCGGCGAGCCTGTGGCGGGCCTTGGACGACGAGAGCGTCGAGCGGCGCACCCGTCTCGGCCCGCCCGGCGTCGACGTGGCGCGCTTCGCGCCGCGTGAGCCGGCCGAGGCCGCCATCGGCCTGGGTGCGCTCGCAACGCGCCTGCAGCAGGGAGCTGCGGCTGCCGAGGCGCAGGCCGACGGCGACGCCTTCGCGCGCGACGAGCGCGCCGCGGGCGATGCGCTTGCGCGGCTTGACCCAGCCGGCGACCGGCTGGTGGCGTTCGTCGGCAAGTTGATCGTCAGCAAGGGCGTCGACCTGCTGCTTGCCGCCTGGCCGCTGGTGCTCTGCGACGTGCCCGCGGCGCGGCTGGTGGTGGTCGGCTTCGGCGCCTACCGCGAGGGCTTTGAAAGCCTGCTCGCGGCGCTCGCCGACGGCGACATCGCAGGCGCCAAGCAAATCGCACGCGCGGGCCGCTCGCTCGAGGACAAGGCCAGCGAGCCGCGGCCGCTCGGCCATCTGCTGGCGTTCCTGGACGGCCTCGCGGGCCAGGCGCTGCAGGACTACCTGGCGGCCGCGAGCACGCTGCGCGATCGCGTGGTGCTGACCGGGCGCCTGGACCACGAGGAGCTGGCCGATCTGCTGCCGGCGTGTGAGGCGATGGTCGTTCCGAGCACGTTTCCGGAGGCCTTCGGCATGGTCGCGGCGGAGGCGGCGGCGTGCGGTGTGCTGCCCGTCAGTGCAGCTCACTCGGGTCTGGCCGAGGTCAGCGACGCGCTCGCCGCGGCGGTGCCTGCGCAAATCGCGGGCCTGCTGTCCTTTGCGGTCGATGACGGCTCCGTGCGGGCTCTGGCCGCGTGCGTCGTGGGCTGGCTGCAGGCCGATCCCCCCGTGCGCGCGCAGGCGCGCTCCGGCCTCGTCGAGACCGTGCGCAAGCGCTGGTCGTGGGACGGCGTGGCGCGGGGCGTGATCGCGGCGGCGCGTGGAGAGCTCGACGACCTGCAAAGGCCCTGAATCCAGACGCCGCGCCTGTCGTGAGCTGGCGCCGAGGCACCCGCCCATTCGGATAGTGTTCCGCCCGCTTATGAGCCGCACGCAAGGCCTCACGGACAGAGAACCCGCCCGCGGCTCCTCGAGCCGGATCGTGGCGCGCTTGATCGCGCTGCTTGCGTTCGGCGCTCTGGCGCTCGGCGCCGCCGGCTGCTCGGTCAAGGGCGCCGACAACGCCAACCTGATTGTCGGCAAGCAGCAGTTCGTCAGCAAGTGCGGCTCCTGTCACACGCTCGGCCGAGCCGAAACCAAAGGCGTCGTCGGGCCCGACCTCGACGAAGCCTTCCGCGCGAGCCTCGCCGAAGGGGCCAATCGCGACACCGTGCGGGGGGTCGTCGAAAAACAGATCCAGATCCCCAACCCCGAAGGCGCGATGCCCAAAAACCTCGTCAGCGGCGCTGCCGCGCGAGACGTGTCGGCCTACGTGGCGCAATCGGTGGCGAAGTCCGGAAAGGACAGCGGCCTGCTGGCGACCGCCGTGCAGGCGCCCGGCGCGGGCAAGCCGGCCGTCGAGAAGTCGGGCAAGCTGTCGATCGCCGCGAGCCCCAGTGGCCAGCTGGCCTATGTCACCAACAAAGCCACCGGCACACCGGGCTCGGTGACCGTCGAAATGCCCAACATGTCCGGCGTCTCGCACAACATCGCCATCGAAACCGGCGAAGGCGGCGCTACGCCCAAGGGCTCGAAGATCGGCGCGAGCGCCTTCACGACGAAGACCACAGCCACGGTCAACGTCAGCTTGAAAGCGGGCACGTACACGTTCTTCTGCGAGGCCCCAGGGCACCGCCAGGCGGGCATGTACGGCACGCTCACCGTCAAGTAGAGAGCCCCCCGCGGACCTCAGGGCAAGCCGTCTCGACGAGCTGGACGCGCACCGCAGGTCAACGCGGCGCTGATGCGGTTCATCGGCGCTCAGGAGCGCGCAGCCAACTGAGCGGCTAAGCATTGGGGTCCGCCCGCGCTGGCCGGGGCCAGCGTTCCTCGACGCGCCGGCTAGAAGATCGCCCGCAGGATCAGCACGAGCGCGATGATCGCCACGAAGATCGCGACGACATACAACAGCAGCCGAAACGCCTCGCCCTCGGAGCGCAGGGGATTCAGCATGACTGTGACCTCAAGCGTGCTGACGGTTGTAGGTCAAGCGGGGCAAGGACGCAGTGAGCGAAATGTGCTTTGCACATGAGCGATCGAGGACGCAGCCCCGCGCCGTGCCTACAGCCGTCAGAGGATGTAGACGGTGGTGTAGACGACTATCCACATGATGTCCACGAAGTGCCAGTAAATGCCCGGCACCTCGACGCCACGGTGTTCCTCGGGGCTGTAGTGGCCGCGGAAGGATCTGATCGTCACGAACAGCAGCAGCAACAGGCCGATGAACACGTGCGCGCCGTGCAGGCCGGTCAGCGAGTAGAAGATCGTCTGCTGGGCGGCGTCCTGGGGTGCGAAGCCGATGTTCGCGTACTCGTTGATCTGGATGAACAGGAACGTGCAGCCGAGCAGGAACGTCGTGAGCATGCCCGCCTTCAGCCCCCAGCGGTTGCCGTTCTTGATCGCCGTCTGCGCCCAGTGCATGGTCATCGACGAGGACACGAGGATCGCCGTGTTGACGCCGGCCACCTCGACCGGCAGCGTCGTGCCCGGCGCCGGCCACGGGTCTCCCTGGGCGACGCGGATGAAGAAGTACGCCGTGAAGAAGGCGCCGAAGACCATGATCTCCGAGATGATGAAAAGCAGCATTCCGAGCAGCTGTGGCTCGGCGCGCGAGCTGATGTTCGCGGCCGGCGGACCGTGGTGGTCGTCGTGGTCGCCGTGCGCGGCGGGGTGGGCGATGCTGGCTGCCTCCATCGACGGTGCTCCTAGGCCGCCGAGCCGGCGGTAGCGGGCTGCAGGTCGACGACGACGTGCTCGACGGGCGCCGAGGTCATGTGCTGCACGCGCTCGATCAGGTTCGAGCGCATCCAGCCAGAGCGCTGGTCGGGCAGTGTGGAGATGACCACGTCGTCGACGCGGAACAGCTCCAGCGCGTTGACCGCCGCCGTGTAGGGGTCGGGATCGCCGATCATGCCCGAGCCGAGCAGGCCGGCGCTGTGCAGGCGGTCGAGCATCGTCGCCAGTCGCGCACGAGCGAGCTGCGGCGCGCCCCCGCTGCCATCGGGCTGGGGCACGATCACGATGAACAGTCGGCGACCCGGCCCTTCGGGCCGTGTGCCCCCGTCGGCGGCCTTCTCGCCGAGGCGCGTCAGCAGCTCATCGCCGCCGAGCGTCTTGGAGGCCAGCACGAGCGTTACCTTGAACGGCAGCCCCTCCTGCTCGAGGTCGACCACGATGTGCTCGACGGGCAGCCCAGAGGCGTTGCGAATGCGCTCGACCAGATCGCGCCGAAGCCAGCCGGAGCTGACCGCCGGGTGCGTCGAGATGAGGATTTCGTCGGGCCGGCGTGTGGCGACCGCGTCCATCGTCGCCAGGAACGGGTCCGCGTCGCCGACTTCGCCGGTCGCGTCGATCGACTCGCCGGTGACCAGCGAGAGCGCGAGATCGACTCGCGCCTGCGCCGATTCGCGCACGGCCTCGTCGTAGATCACCAGGCCCGCCGAGGGGTTGCTCTGGGGCACGACCAGGCGAAAGCGCGTGTCGCCGGCGGCGGCGCGCTCGCGCACGGCCTCGAGCAGCTTGGCGCCGCCCAGCGTGCGGTTTGCGACAACGAGCACTTCCTTCATCGCGACAGCCTCCTACTCGCTCGGAGCTCGAGCCACGCCGGAGCCGGCGCCGACGGTCGCGGGCCTTGGCGTGGGGGCGAAGGTGCCGTGGACGGCGCCCGGCACGCCGTACTCATACGGGCCGCCGACGACCGTCGGCAGCTTGTCAAAGTTGAAGACCGGCGGCGGCGAGGAGACCTGCCACTCGAGCGTCATGCCGCGCCATGGGTTTTTCGGCGCGATCGGCCCGCCGCGCCAGCTGGTGACCATGTTGTAGAGGAAGAACAGCGTGCTCAGGCCGAGCGCGAAGCTCATGATCGAGATGAACAGGTTGAGGCTGGCGAACTTCGAGGCGTAGTCCTCGACGCGGCGCGGCATGCCCTGCAGGCCGATGATGTGCATCGGGCCGAAGGTCAGGTTGAAGAACACGAACGTCGTCCAGAAGTGCCACTTGCCCAGGCGCTCGTCATACATGCGCCCGGTCATCTTCGGGAACCAGTAATAGACGCCGGCGAAGATCGTCATCAGCGAACCGCCGAACAGCACGTAGTGGATGTGCGCGACGATGAAGTAGGTCGCCGAGACGTGGATGTCGAAGGGGATCATCGCCAGCATCACGCCGCTGATGCCGCCCAGCGTGAACGTCGTCAAGAAGCCCAGCGCGAACAGCATCGCCGTGTCGAGATGCAGCACGCCGCGCCACAGCGTCGCCAGCCAGGAGAAGATCTTGATGCCCGTCGGCACGGCGATGATCGCCGTCGTGATCGCCATCGGAATGCGGATCCACGCGGCCATGCCCGAGGTGAACATGTGGTGCGCCCATACGGTGAAGCCGAGGCCGACGATCGCCAGCAGCGAGAAGGCCATCATGCGGTAGCCGAAGATCGGCTTGCGCGCCTTCACGGCGATGACTTCGCTGATGATGCCGAAGCCCGGCAGCATCATGATGTAGACCGCCGGGTGCGAATAGAACCAGAAGACGTGTTGATACATCAGCACGTCGCCGCCCTTGGCGGCGTTGAAGAAGTTGAAGCCCAGCGCGCGGTCGAGCAGCACGAAGAACTGCGACGCGGCGATGAACGGCGTGGCGATCACGACCAGCAGCGAGGTCGCGAAGTTAGCCCACACCAGCAGCGGCAGACGGAAGAAGCTCATCCCCGGCCCGCGCATCGTGATGATCGTCACGAGAAAGTTCAGCGCGGTCATGATCGACGAGGCGCCCGCGAACTGCACCCCGAGCGAGAAGAAGGTCTGGCCGATCGGCGCGTTGGTGGACAGCGGCGCGTAGGCCGTCCAGCCGTCGGCGAAGGCGCCTCCGGGCGCGAAGAAGCTGCCGAGCATCATCGCTCCGGCGACCGGCAGCAGCCAGTAGGAAAGCGCGTTCAGCCGCGGGAAGGCCATGTCCGGCGCACCGATCATCAGCGGGATGACGAAGTTGCCCAGGCCCGCGAACACGGGGATCACGAACAGGAAGATCAGCAGCGAGGCGTGCACGGAGAACAGGCCGTTGTAGGTGTTGGCGTCGACGAACTGCGCGCCCGGCGCGGCCAGCTCGGCGCGCATCAGCATTGCGATCAGGCCGCCCACGAGCAGGAAGAAGAACGACGTGACCGTGTACTGGATGCCGATCACCTTGTGGTCGGTGTTGATGCGGAAGTAGTCCTTCCACGAGTACGCGCCATGACTGGAGTGATCCTCGGCGCGCGTCTTGCGCCCCGCGGCCCAGTAGAACCAGTAGTCAAAGCCGCCGATGCCGACCAGGAACAGCAGTGGCACTGCGATCAGCGAGACCGTGAGGATCGCTTCGCCGTTGATGAAGTGCTTGAACGTGGAGTGCCCGGTGCTCATGCGCACGACCCACGTCAGGCCGGTCGCGAAGGCCACGCCGAGCACCATCATCCAGCTCGCGCGATAGAAGCCCGGCGCGCGCAGTTTCGCGCCGAACGACAGGCTTGCTCCCGAGCCGGACGCTCCGGAGCCCGAGGCCGGCGGATGTTGTGCGGGGACCGCCGTCGCCATCAGACCGTCTCCCTGCCGCTCTCGCTCCGCTCGCCGCGCACGCTCATCGCCGACATTATCCCGTAGCCGTGGATGTCGTGCTGGACGCGCCGCCCGAGCCGCCGCCGTCGGGGACGGTCTGTCCGGCGTGAGACTTCAGCCACTGCTGGAACTGCGCCTGGGTCACCACGTGCACGCGCGAGCGCATCAGCGAGTGCCCCAGGCCGCAGAGCAGGTTGCAGACGATCGGATAGCTGCCCAGTCGCGTTGGCGTCACGCGATAGTTGGTCGTGATGCCCGGCACGACGTCCTCCTGCAGGCGGAACGCCGGGATCCACAGCGCATGGATCACATCCTTGGAACGCATGTTGAATTTCGTCGATTCGCCCTCGGGCAGATACAGCTGATTGGATTCGATGGGCTTGCCGCCGGTCACCGACGGCGGGTACTGGAAGCTCCACTCGAACTGCTCGCCGGTCACGCCGACGTTGATCTCGCGCGCCGGCTTCTTCTCGTTGTCGTGCAGTACGACGAACGAGTAGGACACCAATGCGAGCAGGATCACCGCTGGGATCGTCGTCCAGACCACCTCCAGGCGCGTGTTGCCGTGGATCGGCGGCCCATCCTTGAGCTCCTCGCCCGGTTTCATGCGGAACTGCCAGACGCAATAAAGGATGACCCCCACGACGAGCACGAAGATCGGGATCGAGGCGTCCACGAGCACGTGGTAGAGGCGGTCGGTGTTGCGCGCCTGCGTCGAGGCCTGGACCGGGAACCAGTGGATCACATAGCTGAGCACCACGCCGATCGCGATCGCGACCAGGCCCGCGACGAGCGTGTAGATCAGCGAGCGCCGTCTATCCATGCGCGGCGCCGGCCCCTGTCGGCGCACCCTCGTGGGCGGTGTCTGCGGACGTCCCTTCCATCGCGAGGCGTGATCCTAATGCCTTCTCCCCGCGAACGGCTCGGCGCTTGACGTTGGGCCATCCGGGTAATAGATTGAGCCAATCGTTGCAAGTGCTCGAACGAGTCGCCCGCCGACAGGCAGGGCGCGAAAGGAGCGGCCATGCAGGTGAGCGAAGGCATGAGTCCCACGGTCCTGGCGGTCGGGCCCGACCACAGCCTGCGCGCGGTGGCGCAGCTGATGTCGAGACGCTCGGTCGGCGCGGCCGTCGTGATGGACCCCGACAGCGGCGGACCGGGAATCATCACCGAGCGCGACATCCTTCGTTCTCTCGGCGCCGGCGAGGATCCCGACGCCGAGGTCGTGGCCAACCATCTGACCAGCGACGTCGTCTACGCGGCGCCGGACTGGTCGCTGGAGGAGGCCGCCGCGGCGATGGTCCGCGGAGGCTTTCGCCATCTGATCGTCGTCGAAAGGGGAGAGACTGTGGGCATTCTCTCCGTCCGCGACGTCGTGCGCTGCTGGACCGACGACGGAGCGATCTGTCCGGTGCCCGTCAGCGCAGCAGTGGGGTGAGTGGGGGCGCGCGCGGTTTGGGGACTGCGCGCGCACGCCCCAGCGAGACATGCGCCCGAGTCGGCCGGGCAGATCAGGCGAGGCGGCGTGCCGTCAGTCGAGCGGGAGCTCGTCGACTTCTGCGCGCGTGTCTTTGATCCAGCTGACGATGCAGCCGATCGTCAGCAGACCGCCGATGACCGTGAACTCGATGAACGTCGTGAAGCCAATCAGCAGAAGCGTCAGCCCGACGGCCGTCAGCACCGGCAAAATCGTCGGCCCGGGGAGGTGGATCTCCTCGCCTACGGGCGGCACCTCTGGGTCGAGCGGGCTCATGAGACGTAGGCCGCGGCGACCACGAACGTGAGGCCGAACATGAGAAAGCAGATCGCCGCGACGATCCAGCCGGTACGGATGTTCTTGCGTGCCAGACGGCGGTTCATCGGCGCAGAATCCTATCGCTAGAGGTGCGCATCGGCCACCATCGAGCAGAACAAGAGCGCCAGGTAGGCCAGCGAGTAGAGGTACAGCTGCAGCGCCGAGCGACGGTCGGCGCGGCGGTACAGACGCGCGGCCCCGGCGATGAAGCCGAGCCCGAGCGTGAGCGAGGCCACGAGGTAGATCGTGCCCAAGCCGCCTGCGCAGAAGGGCAGCTGGGTCACCGCGTAAAGCAGCACCGTGTACAAGAGGATCTGTCTGCGCGTCTCGCGCTCGCCACGCACCACCGGCAGCATCGGCACGCCGACCTTCTCGTACTCACCCTTCATCAGCAGCGACAGCGCCCAGAAGTGCGGCGGCGTCCAGAAGAACACGATGAAGAACAGGATCACGGCTGTGCCGCTCACCGAACCGGTCACGGCGGCCCAGCCGACCAATGGCGGCACGGCGCCGGCGGCGCCGCCGATCACGATGTTCTGCGGCGTGCGCCGCTTCAACCAGACGGTGTAGACGAACACGTAGCCGAGAAAACCCGAGAACGACAGCGCGGCTGCGAGCGGGTTGACGGCCAGCGACAGCTCCAGCAGCGAGAGCGCCGCCAGCGTGCAGCCGAAGGCCAGCGCGGCGTTCGGCGCCACACGTCCAGAGGGAACCGGCCGCGTCGCCGTGCGAGCCATCTGCGCGTCGATGTCGCGATCGAACCAGTGGTTGACCGCGCCGGCGCCACCCGCCGACAGGTAGCCGCCCAGGCACGTCCAGAAGACCAGCAGCGGCGACGGATCGCCCGCGACGTACATCGTCGCGATCGTCGTCAGCAGCAGCAGCGACTGGACCTTCGGCTTGGTCAGCTCGACGTAGTCGCTGACCAGCCGGCGCGTGCGCGGCGCGAAGGCCACGTGCGTGGAGGCGACCGATGGCGAGGCGCCGGACACGCTACAGACCCACTTGCGTGGCCCCGGCGGGCACGATCGCTCCCGAGGCCGGCGCGCCGCTCGTGCGCCGCTCGACCTCGCGACGGATGTCCTTCATCGGTTCAACCGAGCGGATCTGCGGGACGGTGTCGAAGTTGTTGGCCGGCGGCGGCGAGCTGGTGAACCACTCGAGCGTGTTGGCCTTCCACGGGTCTGGCCCGGCCACGACGCCGACTTTCAGACTTCGCGCGACGTTGATGATCGTGACGAGCACGCCGAGCCCGAGGATGAACGAGCCGACCGTGGAGATCTGGTTGTACAGCTCGAGGTTGCCGATGTTGTCGTACTCGTAAACCCGACGCGGCATGCCGTCCAGGCCGATCACGTGCTGGATCAAAAAGGTCGCCAGGATGCCTACGAACATCAGCCAGAAGCTCAGCTTGCCAAGGCCCTCCGAGAGCATGCGCCCGGTGATCTTCGGAAACCAGTAGTAGATCGCCGCGAAGATCGTCATCACCGAGCCACCGACCAGCACGAAGTGCAGGTGCGCGACGACGAAGTAGGTTTCGTTGAGCTGCCAGTCGACCGGGAACACGGCGAGGAACACGCCGGAGATGCCGCCGATCAAGAACAGCGCGATGAAGCCCGCGCAGAACAGCAGCGGCGTCTTGAATTCGACGGTGCCGCGCCACAACGTGGCGATCCAGTTGAGGATCTTCACGCCCGTCGGCACGGCGATCAAGAACGAGCTGAGCATCACGAACACCAGCACCGCCTCGGGTATCGGCGCCGTGAACATATGGTGCGCCCACGTGAGAAAGCCGAGGAAGGCGATCGCCACGGTCGCCGCCGCGATCGCCTTGTAGCCGAAGATCGGCTTTCGCGCGAACACCGGCAGGATCTCCGAGACGATGCCGAAGCCGGGCAGGATCATGATGTAGACCTCGGGATGACCGAAGAACCAGAACAGGTTCTGCCAGAGGATCGGCGAGCCGCCGTTGGCCGGGTCGAAGAAGTGCGTGCCGAAGTGGCGGTCGGTAAGCAGCATCGTCACCGCCGCGGCGATCACCGGCATTGCGAAGATGATCAGCACCGAGTAGACGAGGATCGCCCAGATGAACAGCGGCAGGCGCCCCCAGCTCATGCCGCGCGCACGCATGTTGGCGATCGTCGCGTAGAAGTTGATCGCGCCGAGGATCGAGGAGATGCCCGTCAGGTGGATCAGGTAGATCCAGGCGTCCTGGCCGCCGGCCGGCGTGAAGGCGGAGCTCGACAGCGGCGGATAGCTGGTCCAGCCGGCTTCGGGCGGGTTCCAGAAGATCGAGGCGTAGAAGACGATGCCGCCGGCCAGCAGCAGCCAGTAGGACAGCGCGTTCAGACGCGGAAAGGCCATGTCGCGCGCGCCGATCATCAGCGGAACGAAGTAGTTGGCCAGCCCGGCCATCATCGGCACGACGAACAGGAAGATCATCGTCGTGCCGTGCATCGTGAACAGCTGGTTGTAGATCGTCGGCGAGATCAGCGTGTTGTCCGGCGCGCCGAGCTGCAGGCGCATCAGCAGCGCCTCCACGCCGCCGAGGCAGAAGAACACGAACGTCGTGACCATGTACATGATCCCGATGCGCTTGTGGTCGGTCGTCGTGATCCAGCTCGTCCAGCCGCGCGGCTCGGCCTGCACGCCGTGCGTGGTCACCTGGGGGACTGGTGCGAGCGCTGTAGCCATTGCTGTGCCGGTTTCCTCTTCGTCCTAGGGGTTTTCGACCTGGCCGGCGCCGGTCTGCGCGTTCAGTTTCGCGCGCGCGATCTTCGCCTGCTGGTTGGCTTCTGTGAGCTGCTTCTTCTGGTATTCCAGCCACTGGTCAAACTGCGCCGGCGGCACC
Organism: uncultured Solirubrobacteraceae bacterium; assembly: GCA_963793935.1. Classification (GTDB taxonomy): domain Bacteria; phylum Actinomycetota; class Thermoleophilia; order Solirubrobacterales; family Solirubrobacteraceae; genus Palsa-744. The sequence continues at coordinate 37,171 of CAWCBZ010000005.1, read as the reverse complement.
GCCTTGACCGTGGCGATCATGCGCGCGTGCCCGCGACCGCAGAGAATCGCGCACTGCCCGCGATACAGCCCCGGCTTGTCGACCTTGAACCAGGTGTAGCTGTGGTACCCGGGCACGGCCTGGAACTTGCCGCCGAGCTTGGGCACCCACCACGAGTGCACGACGTCCTCGGAGACGATGTCCAGCGAGACCGTCGTGTTCGTCGGCACGACCATCTCCTCATAGGAGTAGGGCGCGCCGAGCCCATCCGGTTCGCTGGCGCCGGGGTAGACGTACTGCCAGATGTACTGGCGGCCGATCACCTTGATGTTCAGCGCTTTGCCGTTCGGTGGAAGCTTGCGCTCGGAGCTCGCGTAGAGCAGTCCGCCGCTGCTGGCCAGCTTGTCGCCTTCGGGTCCGGAGTTGGACGGGTCCTGAATCGACGACAGCTTGGCGAAGGTGACGATCGCCAGGGCCAGCAGGATCACCGCGGCGCCGACAGTCCAGCCGACCTCCAGGCGTGTGTTGCCGCGGATCTGCGCCGGCACGGCGCCCTTGCGCGCGCGGAACTTGATCAGCGCGTAGAGCAGGCCGATCTCCACCGCCGCGAAGATCACCAGCCCGATCACGAGCGTGATCTTGTACAGGCTGTTGATCTGGTTGGCGTTGGACGAGCCGCCCGACTGCGGGGTGAAGAACGCCAACGTTGCTGAGACGAGATGGCCCAAGGCGGCGGGGATTCTATTCAGGCGTGGACGGGATGCGCTTGATGACGTCTGCCACGAGCACGGCGCCCGCGGCCTAGCTGCCGCCGAAGCGCGCCGGTCGCTTCTGCGCGAAGGCCATCGCACCCTCGAGGAAATCGTCGCTGGAGGCCATCTCCTGCTGGATCCGCGCCTCCAACTCCAGCTGCTCGTCCATGCGCGCGTACAGCCAGTTGTTCAGCTGGCGCTTGGTGCCCGCGTAGGAGCGCGTCGGCCCTGCGGCCAGGCGCGCGGCCAGCGCCGCGGTCTCCTCGCCGAGCTGCTCGTCGGCGACCACGCGGTTTATCAGCCCCCACTCCAGCGCCCGCTCGGCGGGCAGGCGCTCGCCGAGCATCGACAGCTCGGTCGCGCGCGCCATGCCGATGCGCGTCGGCACGAACAGCGACGATCCGCCGTCGGGCACCAGGCCGATGTTCACGAACGCCAGCAGGAAGTAGGCGCTCTGTGCGGCGAGAATCAGATCGCAGCACAGCGCCAGCGAGCAGCCGATGCCCACTGCCGGGCCGTTGACGCTCGCGAGCACCGGCTTTGGCATCTCGCGGATCGTCTGCATGATCGGGTGGTAGCGCTCGGTCAGCGTCTTGTAGACGTCGGGGCGCCCGTCGGCGGCGGTGTCGCCGCCGCTGATGTCCTTCAGGTCGGCGCCCGAGGAGAACCCGCGCCCGGCGCCGGTGATCACGACCGCGCGCACCGAGTCGTCCTCGGCGGCGTCGCGCAGCGCAGCCAGCAGGTCGCTGCCGAACTGCGCGTTCCAGGCGTTCAGCGCCTCGGGTCGGTTCAGCTGCAGCGTCGTCGCGCTCCCGTCGCGAAGCACGTTGACCGTCTGCAGTTGGCTCGTTGACTCGTTCATCGGCGTCCTCTCGTCGCGCGTCTTGACTGGGGTCGGCGGCGGTATACGCCGGGCGGCCTGCGCGGGATCCTAAGGTGTGAGCATGGATCGACCGGTGATCGGCATGTGCACGGCGCTCGAGCCCGCCCGCTGGAGCGTGTGGGACCAGCCGGCCGTGCTGCTTGCGCGCAACTACGTCGACGCCGTGCAGCGCGCGGGCGCGCTCGCGCTGCTGCTGGCGCCCGATCGCGAGCTCGTGCGAGAGCCGGGGCAGGCGCTGGAGCTGATCGACGGGCTTCTGCTCGCCGGTGGCGCCGACCTCGACCCGGCCAGCTACGGACAGGCGGCGCACTTTCAGACGCAGGACGCGGTTCCCGAGCGCGACGTGTTCGAGATCGCCCTGACGCGCGCGGCGATCGACCGCGACCTGCCGGTGCTGGGCATCTGCCGCGGCATGCAGCTGATCAACGTGGCGCTCGGCGGCACGCTGATCCAGCACCTGCCCGAGCACCTCGGCCACGAACAGCACCGTCGCGTGAGCGGCTCCTTCGACGGTTCTGACCACGATGTCGAAGTGCTCGACGACACCTTGGCGATGCGCGTGATCGGCGCTGGCGGCCACGCGACCAAGTCCCACCATCACCAGGGCATCGATCGCGTCGGCGCCGGCCTGCGCGTCAGCGCGACATCGCCGTTCGACGGCCTCGTCGAGGCACTTGAGCTGCCCGATCGCTCGTTCGTGCTCGGCGTGCAGTGGCACCCGGAGGCCGATGAGACGAGCCCGGTGGTCGGCGGACTGGTCGAGGCCGCGCGCGAGCGCGCGAGCGCCCGCCGCGTCGCTTCTTAGGGCCGAAGGCGCGCATATACTCGGCGCGGTGTGGCGCTCGACAGCTCTCAGAGCGCTCGCCTGGGGGGTGGTCGCGGCGGGCGTCGCGGCGCCGCTGGCGCGAAAGCGCGTCAGCGCGCCGGCGGTCGTCCTGCAGGGCGTGGCCTTCGCCGCGCCGCTTGGACTGTCGGTGGCGATGCGACCGTCGCGCAAGCGCGACGTCGCTGTCTGCACGCTGCAGATGTGGGCATACCTCGCCGCCTACAAGTCGCCGCACGATGACGCGGACGCACAGGAGCGGCGCACGCACTTCGACTACCCGATCGCCGCTGACCGCGTGCTCGGGCTCGGCGAGCTGCCGACGGTGCGCCTGCAGCGAGCGCTGGCGCGCGTCGGCGAGAACGGCCCGGAATGGCGCAACCTCGATCGCGTGCTCGTGTGGGCGCACTGGGTCTGGTTCGCCGTGCCGCACGGCACCGTCGTGTACGTGCTGCTGCGTCGGCCCGAGCGGTTCGGCCGGGCCGCCGCGCTGACCTATGCGGTGTTCGACGTCGGCGCGAGCTTCTACTGGATGATCCCCACGGCCCCGCCGTGGTATGCGGCGCCCGAGAGCACCGTCGGAGCGGACGGCCTGGCGGTGCGGCGCATGATGGTGGAGTACGGCGAGCACTTCTGGGGTGACGGCTGGGGCCCGCTCTACAGTGTCCTCGGAGGCAACCCCCTGGCCGCGATGCCCTCGCTCCACTTCGCGACATCTCTGATGGCCGCGCTTCTGCTCGCAGAGGTGGGACCGGTCGCGGGCGCCTTCGGCGTCGCCTACACGGCGACGCTCGGGTTCGCTCTCGTGTATCTCGGCGAGCACTATCTGGTCGACCTGCTGGCCGGCGCCGCGCTGACGGCTGCCGTGCGGCGAATCGGCCCGCGTGTCGCGCCTTTGGCCGAACGCATCGCGGGCGGGCTGGGGGCGCTGGAGGCAATCGCGCACGAAGGAGGCACACGGGGGGCGTGAGCGAGCAAGTGAGCGAGCCGCAGGTCGCGCAAGCACCGCCGAGGGAGGCGTCGCGCGACGACGACATGCCGCGCGTGGCGGTCACGCGCAGGCAGGCGATCGCCTTCGGCGTGTTCGTGCTGACGATCGTCGCGTTCTTCTACTTCGTGCTGCCGAAACTGTCGGGCGTCGGCAACACGGTGCACCGCATCGAGCGCGGCGACAGCTGGTGGATCGCCATCGGCGTCGTGCTCGAGCTGCTGTCCTTCGCCGGCTACGTGGCGCTGTTTCGCGCCGTGTTCGTGCGCGGGCAGAGCCGCATCGGCTGGCCCGAGAGCTATGAGATCACGATGGCCGGGCTGGTCGCCACCCGGCTGTTCGCCGCCGCCGGCGCCGGCGGCATCGCGCTGACCGCTTGGGCGCTGCGGCGCTCGGGCATGGAGCCGCGCCTGGTGGCCTGTCGCATGGTCGCCTTCACGGTGCTGCTGTACATCGTCTACGCGGCCTCGCTGCTGATCGACGGCCTGGGGCTGGGCACGGGGCTGTTCCCTGGAGGCGGCTCCTTCGCGATCACCTACCTGCCGGCGATCGTCGCCGCGCTGCTGCTCGGCTTCGCCGCGGCGGTCGCGGCGCTGCCCGGCGACGTCGAGCGCAGACTCGAGCGACGCGCGTCGGGCTCGGGGCGCATCGCGCACTGGCTCGCGCGCGCGGTGACCGTGCCGGCGCTCGGCGCCAGCGGCGTGCGCACGGCGATCGGCCTGATCCGTCGCCGCGAGCCCGGCGTGCTCGGCGCGATCGCCTGGTGGGGCTTTGACATCAGCGTGCTGTGGGCGATGTTCCATGCGTTCGGCTCGGTGCCGCCGTTCACGGTCATCTGGATGGCCTACTTCGTCGGCACGCTCGGCAACCTGCTGCCGCTGCCCGGCGGCCTCGGCGGCGTCGAAGGGGGCATGATCGGCGTGTTCGCCGCGTTCGGCGTGGACTTCAACCTGGCCGTCGTCGCGGTGCTGTCCTATCGCGGCATCTCGTTCTGGCTGCCGACGCTGCCCGGCGCGATCGCCTACTTTCAGCTGCGGCGCACCGTCTCGCGCTGGCGCGAAGAGCAGGACGCGCAGCCCGCCGGCGGCGCGCACGCGGCGTCGGTCGGCACGGCGGGCGCGGTCGGCGCAAGGTGACAGAGGCCAGACGTGGCGCTATACTTTACTTATTGAAGTACCGCGATAGGAGATGAGATGAGCGACGTCGAGAACGTGATCGTCATCGGCAGCGGCCCCGCCGGGTACACGGCCGCGCTGTACACCGCCCGCGCGAACCTCAGCCCGCTGGTGTTCGAGGGCTTTGCCTGGGGCGGACTGCTGCAGCAGACGACCGACGTCGAGAACTTTCCCGGTTTCCCCGAGGGCATTATGGGACCGGACATCATGCAGAAGTTCCGTGAGCAGGCCGAGCGCTTCGGCGCGCGACTGGTGACAGAGGACGTCGATCGCGTCGAGCTCGCCACAGAGCCCGGCGGCATTCATCGCGTGTGGGTCGGAGACACCGAGCACCGCGCGCGCACGATCGTGCTGTCGATGGGCGCCGAGCACAAGAAACTCGCCGTGCCCGGCGAGGAGGAGCTCTCCGGACGCGGCGTCAGCTACTGCGCGACGTGTGACGCGGCCTTCTTCAACGGCGCCGAGACGGTCATCGTCGGCGGCGGCGACTCTGCGATGGAGGAGGCTATCTTCCTCTCCAAGTTCGCATCCAAGGTGACCGTCGTGCACCGCCGCGCCGACTTCCGCGCCTCGAAGATCATGCTCGAGCGCGCGCGAGCGCAGCAGAACATCGAGCTGCTCACGCCCTACACCGTCGTCGAGTTCGTGCCCGGCGAGAACGGCGCGCTCGGACACGCCGAGCTGAAGAACACCGAGACCGGCGAGCTGCGCGACCTGGTCGTCTCCGGCGCCTTCGTCGCGATCGGCCACGAGCCGCAGTCGCGGCTGGTGCGCGGGCAGGTTGATATCGACGAGAACGGCTATGTCAAGACCGACGGCAAGTCCACGCGCACGAATCTGCCCGGCGTGTTCGCCGCCGGCGACCTCGTCGACCACACCTACCGCCAGGCGATCACCGCCGCCGGCTCCGGCTGTGAGGCCGCGCTCGACGCCGAGTGGTACCTGCGCGACACGCCCGAGGTGCCGACGCCCGAGGGCATGCCCGAGGGCGATCTGGCCGAGGCTCAGTGGGCGGCGCCGGCGGTCGAGCCGGCCGAGACCATTTAGCTATCGGCTTGCTCGTTCAGAGCTGGCAGCTCCGACCTACTGGTGCTCGTCGGTTTGAGGCGCGGGCGCATCGGGGCGACTGGGCTCACGAAGCTCCCTGGCGCGCTCGTTGAGCGATCGCACGTATTCCTCAGTTGTAATCTCCCGCTCGACAAGTCGGCGGAATGTGTCGGGCTCAGCAGGCGGCACTGATCTCTCCATTCGATGTCTCCTTGTCAGTATGGCCAATGGTGCGGTTGGTTCAGACTTTCGGCGACGTCGATGACCGAGGCCAAGAGCGTGATGTAGCTGCGGTCCACAGACGAGAAGGCATCCTTGCGAGTCGCGATCACGTTTAGAACGCCGGTGATCGTCCCAGATTGCCAAAGCGGCACCGACACAATCGATCGGTATCGGCGATCAGGCGAGGCCTTCGGGTGGGGATTGAAACGCGTGTCTGTCTCCAGGTCGTTCGACCACTGAACCCGGGCGAGGTCCAGTGCGAGCCCAGCGAAGGAGCCTCTTATGGGCAGTCGGAACATTTGGCGGCTCTCTGCGTGATGACCCCGCGCCGGCAGCAGCAACTCCCCGTCGGTCATGACGAACTCGTCCCCCTTCGGGTGCAGGATCGAAAAGCGGACATCGCCCCGCTCCCGGTCGAGATGATCGCGTCGAAGCAGCGTATGGGCGGGCTCGAAGATGCCAGTCTCGATGAAGTCTCGTGTCGAGAAGCTGGGCAATTCACGGGCGACTACTCGCCGGAGATCGCCCAAAGCATCGCGAAGGTGCTCGGCGTACGCACCGTACGCGCCGAGCTCCCCGGTACGCGACTCGAGCTCGCGTATCTTCGAGTCGAGTTGCTCGCCGTCGTCGGCCGCTCCAAGCGCGATCCCAAGCACGACGCCAGCAACGAGAGTCGCCGATGCGATGACCGCCGCGATCCAGTCATGGAGCTTGTCCGTGGTCAGGAGCGCCACGATTGGAGGTGCGGCAATGGTGGCCGCGACCGTTACCACGACGGCGAGCGCTAGCGCGCGGGACAGCGAACCGACAGCTGCTCGAAGCCTGGCGACGCCTTTTCGCACGCGCCTAGCCTAGGTGTTCCATCAGTCAGTACTGCCGCATTAATTGGTCACGACAGCTCGCGCGTGCTAGGTGCTCCCTACTTGCCGGTTGCGCCCTCGAGCTCCAGCAGGAAGCGCTTTCGCTCCAGGCCGCCGGCGTAGCCGCCGAGTGCCCCGCCGCGGCGCAGCACGCGGTGGCACGGCACGACGATCGGAATCGGGTTGGAGCCAAGCGCGTTGCCGGCGGCGCGCGAGCCGCGCGGACTGCCGGCCTTGGCGGCCACCTCGGAGTAGGTGAGCACGTCGCCGTAGGCGATCTTCGCGGTGGCGCCGAGCACGCGCCGCGCGAACGGTCCCACCAGCGTCCAGTCCAACGCCAGATCGAAGCCGTCGCGGCGCCCGGCGAAGTACTCGTCGAGCTCGCGGCGAATGCCGTCCAACGGCGCCGCCGCCTCGACGATGCGCGGCGAGATGCGCGCGGCGAGCTTGTCCAGCACGCCATCCACGTGCTCCTCGGGAAACGCCAGGCGCGCCAGCCCGCGTCTGGTCGCGGCGAGCAGCAGCGGCCCGAACGGCGAGTCGACCGGCGCGTAGCTGATGTCGGCCAGGCCGTCGCGCGCCGCGCGATCGCTGAGGCGCCGCGCCGCCGCGGCGGCGGCGCGCGTGTCATCGGCGCGCGAGTCCTGCACGCGCAGCAGGCGCTCCAGCCGGTCGGTCGTCTGCGTCCTCTGCAGGCTCATGCCTGCACCACCTTTCTCAAGTTCGTAAGTCCCTCGTGCAGCGAGCGCCGCGCGGCCTCCGGCGAGCAGCCGATCGCCGCTGCGATGTCGCGGTGCGGCAGGTCCGCGACGAAGCGCAGCACCACCGCCGAGCGCTGGCGTGCGGGCAGCTCGCCGACCGCGCGCCACAGCCGCTCGTCGCCGGCCAGCACCTCGTCCTGCGCGCTCGGCGACGTCCCTCCGCCATCGCCGACGGACTGCGGCTCGGCAACCGGCACGGCGCGTCTGGACTGGCCGCGAAAGGCATCCAGCGCCTTGCGATGGGCGATCGTCAGCACCCACGCGCGCTCGTTGGAGCCCGGTCGCAGGCGCGGATAGGCGCGCAGCGCCGAAGCGAACGTCTCCTGAAAGCAGTCCTCGGCGTCGGCGCGTCCGACCATCGACACCAGATAGCGCCACACGACGTCGCGTTGCGCGTCGAGAAAGCGCTGAAACGGCGGCAGGGCGGATGCGCTCACGGTTGTAGAACGGCCTGACGGCTGCGAACGTGAGGTCGTCCGCTCAGCTGTCGCGGTCGTACTCGAAGAAGCCCGAGCCCGTCGTGCGTCCCAGGCGGCCGGCCTGCACGAGGCGCCGCAGTGCCGGCGCGGGCCGGTAGCGCTCCTCGCGATACTCGCCATACAGCGCTTCGAGCACCGTCAGCACGTGATCGAGGCCGAGCTCGTCGGCCCACTTCAGCGGTCCCAGCGGGTAGCTCAAGCCGAGCACCATGCCCGTGTCGATGTCCTTAGCGCTGCCGACGCCTTCGCCGAGCGAGAACGCGCACTCGTTGATCACCTGGCAGACGATCCTGCCGAGCACCAGTCCGGGCGCGTCGCCGACCCACGCCACGTGCTTGCCCAGCGCCGCGAAGAAACGCTCCGCGCGTGCCGCCGCCAGCGGCGACGAGCTGTCGGTGCGCGTCAGCTCGACCAGGCGCGCCTGCTCCAGCGGCGCGAGCACGTGAAAGCCCACCGCGCTGCCGTCGGGATCGAGCGCGCCGAGCGAGCCGGCCTGGCAGAGCACCAGGTGCGCGCCGCCCTGCGTCGTCGCGCGCGCATGGCCCTCGCGCGGTCCCTCGCCCGAGCCCAGCGCCTCGCGCGGCACCGGCTCGCGGTCGCATTCGACGATCAGCGCCGGCAGCACGCCGCCGGTCGGATCGTGCGGCGAGCGCACCTCATAGCCCGCCTGCGCCGCCTCGTGGCGAAGCTCCTCCGCGACCACGCCCGAGCCGGCGATCACGACCACGCCTTCTCCGGTCGCCGGGCGCTCGGCCTCGCGCGCGTCCGGGTCAGGCGGCCGGTGCGCGGGTCCATCGCCGCCCGGCGCCGACCCGTAGGGGTAGTAGCCGCGTGTGGTCTTGCGTCCGTGCAGTCCGGCGGCGACGTAGCGCGCGGCGATCGGCGACGGGCGCCAGCGCGGCTCGCCGAAGCTCTGCGCGTAGAAGCTCTTGGAGATCTCGAAGCCCACGTCCACGCCGACCAGGTCCATCAGCTCGAACGGCCCCATGCGAAAGCCGCCCTGCATGCGACAGATGCGGTCGATCGTCTCCACGTCAGAGATGCGCTCCTGCAGCAGCCGCAGCGCCTCCAGGCCGAACGGCCGGTTGCTGCGGTTGACCAGAAAGCCCGGCCCGTCGCTGGCGCGGATCACCGTCTTGCCCATCGCCTCGCCTGTCGCGTGCGCCAGCGCCAGCGCGCGCGACGAGGACTGCTCGCCGGCGACCACCTCCAGCAGGCGCATGATCGGCGCCGGGTTGAAGAAGTGCATGCCCACGACCCGCTCGGCGTGGCTCGCCGCCGGCGCGATCGCCGTGACCAGCAGCGATGACGTGTTGCTGGCCAGCACGCACCGCTCGTCGACGATCTCCGATAGCCCACCGAAGATCTGGTGCTTGAGCTCCAGGCGCTCGGGCGCCGCCTCGATCACCAGCTCACACGGCGCCAGCTGCGCGAGCTCCGCGGCCGGCTCCACGCGCGCGACCGCCGCGCGCGCGTCATCCTCCGACAGGCGGCCTTTGGCGGCTTCTTTGCCCAGCCCGTCCTCGATCTTCTGCACGCCGCTTGCGAGCGCCTCGGCGATCGGGTCGTGCAGCAGCGTGCGCGCTCCCGAGCGCGCGGCCAGTTGGGCGATCCCGGCGCCCATCGTGCCCGCGCCCACGACGCCGATGACGGCCGCGGCGCCGACCGAGCCGGCTTCGCCGGACTTGTCTTCTTCGTTGTTTGCGCCGGATAGACCCGACATGCCTTCGCCTAGCCGAACCGCTCAGGCCGGCACCATCGCGCCGATGCCCGTCATTTCGCGGCCGATGATCAGTTTCTGAATCTGCGAGGTGCCCTCGTACAGCGTCGTCACGCGCGCGTCGCGAAAGTAGCGCTCGACCGGGTGGTCGTCGACGTAACCGGCGCCGCCGTGCACCTGGATCGCCATGTTGGCGCACTCCAGCGAGGCCTCCGTGGCGTGCAGCTTGGCGATCGACGTCTCCAGCGTGTTCGGCCGGCCCTGGTCCTTGAGCCAGCCGGCGCGCCACACCAGCATGCGTGAGGCCGCCGTCTTGACCGTCATGTCGGCGATCATCGCCTGCACCAGCTGGAAGCTGGCGATCGGGCGGCCGAACTGCTCGCGCTCCTTGGCGTAGTTGACCGACTCCTCCACGCAGCCCTGGCAGATGCCGACGCAGCCCGCCGCAACCGAGTAGCGGCCGGAGTCGAGGTTGGACATCGCGACTTTGAAGCCCTGGCCGACCTCGCCGAGCACGTCCTCGTCGGACACCTCCACGTCTTCCAGCGAGATCGAAGCCGTATCGGAGGCGTGCAGGCCCATCTTGTGCTCGATCGTCTGCGCCTGGAAGCCCGGCTGGTCGGTGTCGACGATGAAGCACGCCAGGCCCTTGTGGCCGAGCTCGGGGTCCGTCTGGGCGAAGATCAGCGCGACCTTCGCGTAGTTGGCCATCGAGATCCACATCTTCGCGCCGTTGAGCACCCAGCCGTTGTCGGTCTTCTTCGCGCGCGTCTTCTGGTTGGCCGCGTCCGAGCCGGTGTCCGGCTCGGTAAGCCCGAAGCAGCCCAGCCACTCGCCCGAGCACAGCTTCGGCAGGTACTTGTGCTTCTGCTCCTCGGTGCCCCACTTGAGAATGCCCGAGCACACCAGCGAGGTCTGCACCGAGATGACCGTGCGGATCGCCGAGTCGCCGCGGCCGATCTCCTCGACGATCAAGCCGTATGACAGATAGTCCAGGCCCGCTCCGCCGTACTCGGTCGGAACGATCGAGCCGAGGTAGCCCTGTGCGGCGACCTTGCCGACCATCTCCACGTCGAAGTGGTGGTTGCGCGCGTTTTCGCGCGATTGCTTGACGATCTCCTTGTCGGTGAACTCGCGAGCGGTGTCCCTGATCAGGCGCTGCTCGTCGGTGAGCTCGAAATCCATCTCTCTCCTCTCGGCCCGGGAGTCGGTCTCAGGCCAGCTTTGGTGTTTTCCATGGCGCCGTCACGCGTCGCTCGATCTCCTGCGCGATCCCCTCGATCGCGATGCGCTCCTGCGCCAGCGAGTCGCGATCGCGCAGCGTCACCGTTCGGTCCTCGAGGCTCTGGTGGTCGACCGTCAGGCAGAACGGCGTGCCGATCTCGTCCTGGCGGCGGTAGCGCTTGCCGATCGAGCCGCCGTCGTCGTACTCGGACTGCACCGTCCTGCGCAGGTCGCCGTGAACCTCCTGCGCGAGCTCCGGCAGGCCTTCCTTCTTGACCAGCGGCATCACCGCGGCCTTGACCGGCGCCAGGCGTGGGTGCAGGCGCAAGAGCGTTCGCGTCTCGCCCGAGCCCTCGCCGTCGCCGCCGACGACTTCCTCGTCATAGGCGTCCACCAGGAAGGCCAGCGTCGCGCGGTCGGCGCCCGCCGCCGGCTCGATCACGTGCGGCACGTAGCGCTGGTTGCTGGCTTGGTCGAAGTACTCGAGCTTCTCGCCGGAGTACTCGGCGTGGCGCGACAGGTCGAAGTCGCCGCGGTTGGCGATGCCCTCCAGCTCTGACCAGCCGATCGGAAAGAGGTATTCCACGTCGCTGGTGCCCGAGGAGTAGTGCGACAGCTCGTCGGCGTCGTGCGCGCGCAGGCGCAGATGGTCGGGGCGGATGCCCAGCGCCGTGTACCAGCGCTCGCGCTCTGACAGCCAGTGCTCGAACCACTGCTGCGCCTGGTCGGGCGGCACGAAGAACTCCATCTCCATCTGCTCGAACTCACGCGTGCGAAAGATGAAGTTGCCCGGCGTGATCTCGTTGCGAAAGGACTTGCCCACCTGCGCGATGCCGAACGGCGGCTTCTTGCGCGAGAACTGCAGCACGTTCTTGAAGTTGATGAAGATGCCCTGCGCCGTCTCCGGGCGCAGGTAGGCGACCGAGCCCGACTCCTTGACAGGGCCGATCGTCGTTTCGAACATCAGGTTGAAATCGCGCGCCTGCGTCAGCTCGCACTCGTCGGTTTCGCCCGGGTGCTTGGATGGTTTGCGCCCGCACTCCAGCTCCTGCAGGTGGTCGGCGCGGTAGCGCTTGCCGCACGTCTTGCAGTCCACCAGAGGGTCGGTGAAGCCTTCGAGGTGACCCGAGGCCTCCCACACGCGCGGGTGCTGCAGGATCGCCGAGTCGATCGCCACGATGTCGTCGCGCTCGGTGATCATCGCGCGCCACCACTCGTTCTTGACGTTGGACTTCAGCAGCACGCCGTAGTGGCCGAAGTCGTAGGTCGAGCCGACGCCGCCGTAGATCTCCGAGGAGGGAAAGACGAAGCCGCGGCGCTTGCACAGCGCCACGATCTTGTCCATCGTCACCACGTCGTCGGTCTGTTGGAGATCTGTGTCAGTCATGCTCGTGTGTCTCAATCCTCGCACGGGGGGTCCCGCGGCTGCGGGTCGGCGGCCTCGACGGCGGAGCCCGCGGCGATCATAGGCGACGGCGGCGAGACCGCGGACGGCCCGCTGCATAAGATGGCGCGCCGTGGCGCGAATCCTGATCGTCGGCGGCGGCTGCCGGGGCCGGCGACTGAGCGAACAGCTGTCACAGCGCGGCCATGCGCTGCGTGTGACCACGCGCAGCGAGTCCGCTCGCGCGGCGATCGAGGCGGCCGGCGCCGAATGCTGGATCGGCACGCCCGATCGTCTGGCGACCCTGCGCGGCGCGCTGGACAGCGTCACGATCGCCTGCTGGATGCTCGCCGCGGCGTGTGGCGAGGCCGACGAGGTGGCCGCGCTGCATGGCTCGCGTCTGAAGTTCTTTCTCACACAGGCGATCGACACGACCGTGCGCGGCTTCGTCTACGACGCTTCGCCCGCGCCCGGCGCAGACGTGACGCGCGAGATGCTGCGCGGGGGAGAGCAGTTGGTCGGCTCGCTCACACGGCTCAATGCCATTCCGGCCGCGGTGATCGGAGACGCCTCCGGCGAGGACGACGGGGCGTGGGTCGCGGCGGCCTCGCACGTCATCGATTCGCTGCTGGCGGGCTGAAGGTCGCGGCCGACCGCGGCCGGCCGGCGCCCGGCGCCAGTCAAGCTCGCGCACGATCGCGCCGATGATCGCCGCAGGATGTCCGACGAACGCCCCCGATACGGGCAGGTCGTGTCAGCGCTCGGCGCGCTCGTGCTGGCCATCTCGGTGTTTCTGCCGTGGTACGGCGTGAGCTTCACCGCCAGCGGCCTGAACTACGCCCAGGCGATCGGCAACCAGGTCGCCTCGCGCTACGGCAACGCCACGCTGCAGAGCTACATGTCCTTGCTGCACGCCAGGCTCTCCGGCTACGTCGGCCACGACTTCGTCTCGGTGAGCGCGCATCAGGCGACCAAGACGCTCAGCGTGGTCATGCTGATCGCCGCCGTCATCGGCTGTGCCGTCGCGCTGTTCGCGCTCGCCGGCTCCGCCGCCGCCGAGGCCAACCGCGGCGCGGTCGCACTGCTCGGCGCGATCGCCGGCGCATGCGTGCTCTACCGCATGGCCGTGCGGCCTTCGCCTGACCCGAACCTGCTCTCGCTGTCGCTGCGAGAGGGCGCCTGGCTGGCGCTGATCGGCGCCGTCGCCATGGTCGTCGGCGCCCTGTGGCGCCCGCGCCTGAGCGGCTCTCGCTCGCGCGACAGCGACGTTCAGGACGCCTGGTCGGGCCTGTCCGGCTGGACGCCCGAGGCGTAGTCTGAGAGGCGTCCGCCGGCGCCTCAGAGGGTCCGCCGAGCCCGAGCCGGGGAGCCGTCTTCCGCTATCCTGATAGTAATCCCGGTAAAGCCGATCAGGATTTCCCTCAGAGCTTCGGCGACCGCGGATGTGACGGCTTCTTGCCGAGAAAGGAACACCCATGACATTGCAGCTTGGCGACGTAGCGCCTGACTTCGAGGCCGACACGACAGAGGGTCGCATCAAATTCCACGACTGGATCGGCGACTCTTGGGCGGTGCTGTTCTCACACCCCAAGGACTTCACTCCGGTATGCACCACCGAGCTCGGCTACATGGCCAAAATCAAGCCTGATTTCGACGCGCGCGGCGTGAAGATCATCGGCCTGTCGGTCGACAAACTGGACAACCACGAGCAGTGGGCCAAGGACATCGAGGAGACGCAGGGCGTCGCGCCCAACTACCCGATCATCAGCGACAACGACTTCAACGTCTCAAAGCTCTACGGCATGCTTGCCGGCGACACGTCGGGCGACGTCGCAGGACGCACTCCAGCCGACAACCAGACCGTGCGCAACGTGTTCGTGATCGGGCCCGACAAGAAGGTGAAGCTGATCCTCGTCTACCCGATGACGACAGGACGCAACTTCGACGAGGTGCTGCGCGTGGTCGACTCGCTGCAGCTGACCGCCAACCACAAGGTCGCCACGCCGGCCAACTGGAAGCCCGGCGAGAAGGTGATCATCGCGGGCTCGGTCTCCAACGACCAGGCCAAAGAGGCCTACCCCGACGGATGGGAGGAGCCGCGTCCCTACATCCGTCTCGTGCCTCAGCCCAACTGACGCGCGCGAAGTATCGCGACACGCAGGCGCCGGGCGACGTCAGCCGAGCGAGAGCCGGCCGTCGGAGCCCGGCGTCTGCAGCCGCGCCATCAGGTCGGCGAGGATGCGGTAGGTCGCTCCCCAGATCAGGTGGCCGTCGAGGATGAACGCGTCGGTCTCGAAGGAGATGCCTCGGCGCTCGAGTTTCGTCCGCGTCTTGCTGTCCTGCAGATCGCCTAGCGGCAGCTCCAGCACGGCGTCGACCTCGCGCGGCGACATGCGCCAGCGCTGTCCGGCCGGTATCACGCCGACGAACGGGTGGATCAGGTAGTTGGTGGCGAACGTCGAGATCGCCGGCAGGTCGCCGATCAGCGTGACCGCGTCGCGCTGCAGGCCGATCTCCTCCTCGGCCTCGCGCAGCGCCGTCTCGGTCAGGTCGGCGTCCTCGGGATCCTGGCGGCCGCCGGGAAAGGAGATCTCGCCCGCGTGGCGGCGCAGGTCGGCGCGCCGGCGCGTGAGCACGACATGCGGCGGCGCGGAGGCCTCGGCTGCGATCAGCGGCACGAGCACGGCCGCGCGCGTCTGCTCGCGCGCGCCGCTGTCGAGCGTCGCCATCAGCTCGCTGACGGCGTAGGTGCGATCTGCGCTCCCGACTCGGCCGCTCAGGCGGCCATGTGGACGCGCTCGACGCGCTCCAGGAACATGACCTCGCCGTCGAGCGCACGGTGAACCGGGCACTTCGCGGCGATCGCGCGCAGGCGCTCGGCCTGATCGTCGGGCATGTCGTCGGGCAGGCGCATGACCAGCTCGAACTTCGTCGGGCAGCCGCGCTCGGCCGGGCTGTACTCCACGGAGACCTCGACGTGTCCGATGTCCCAGCCCTTGCGAACCGCGTACATCTCCATCGTGATCGCCGTGCACGAGGCGAGGCTCACCGCGAGCAGCTCCTGCGGGCTCGGCGCCGTGTCCTGGCCGCCGACGTGCAGCGGCTCGTCGACCGACAGTTGGTGGTCGCGCACCTGCACGGTGTGTCTGAAGCCGCCGACTCCGTCGCGTCGCGCGGTGGCTTGCATCCTTGTCAGCCCGTCCGATCCACCCATCTTGCTCCTTTCGAGAACCCCCAGGGAACCCTCTATTACATGATACTGCGCGGGCCGCTCTACTGCAGTGGGTTGAAGAGCAGTCCGGTCAGCAGCTTAGGGAAGAAGTAGGTCGACTTGGGCGGCATGTTCTCGCCCTCAGCCGCCACGTCGCGCACCTGCCCGATCGGCGTGGGGCGCATCAGGAAGGCCGCGTCGTATTCGCCCGAGCGCACCTTCGCCAGCGCCTCGGCGGTGTCGCGCGCGTAAAACATGCCGTTGAAGTGCGAGATGTCGTCGTCTGACAGCCCCAGCGCACCCTTCAGCAGCAACGTCTCCAACACGCCCGTGTCGAGGTGGCGGTAGGCCTCGGAGTGGCCGCTCAGCGCCGCGTCGGCGATCGCCTGGTCCTTGAGCGTCAGGCGGTAGGTGCGCTCGTCCTGTGAGTTGACGTAGCCCAGCTGCAGCGGGCCGTCGCCGGGCGTCGGCGCCACGTCGCTCTCGGGCGCCTGCTCGATCTCGAAGTCGCGCTCCAGCGCAGCTGCCAGCGCGGCGCGCTTGTCGTCGTCGAGGTCGTTGACCAGGCGATGGGTCGGGAACACCGTCAGCCCCGGGTCCTGCAGCGCGACCAGGCACATCAGCATGTAGCGGTGCTCGCCCTCGCCGCCGATCTCATCGGCGTAGGCCTGCATCGTCTCGTAGCGGTGGTGGCCGTCGGCGATCAGCAGCTCGACGTCGCGCGTCGCGGCCTGCACCGCGGCGATCGCCGCGGCGTCGGACACGCGCCACAGGCGATGCACGGTGTCGTCTGCGTCGGTCACCTCGCCCCATGGCGCGTCCTTGGTGAACGGCTCCAGCGCCGTCCAGGCTGCGTTCGCAGGATCGTCGAACAGCGAGAAGATCGGCGAGATGTTCGCGCGCGTGGCGCGCGTCAGGCGCAGGCGGTCCTCCTTCGGCCCGGGGTGCGTGCGCTCGTGGGGGCGCATGCGACCGGGGCCGTAGCCCTCGATGCGCACGCGACAGAAGAAGCCGCGCCTGGTGCGCCGCTGACCGTCGGGCCCGGTGTAGTCCTGCGCGTGCGCCCACAGCGCCGGCTCTGCGTCGCGCACGATCGCGCCCTGCAGTTGCCAGCTCTCGAACAGCTCGCGCGCCGCGGCGTAGGGGTCGCCGTCACCCTGCGGCAGGTCGACGCCGACGACGTTCAGCGGCGAGCGTGCGATCAGCTCGGCGCGCTGCGAGGCGTCGATCACGTCATACGGAGGCGCGACCACGTTCTGCAGCGGGCCGGCGACGGCGGGGTCGTAGTGCAGCGCGCGCAGTGGTTGGACGTCGGCCATGGGCGGTGGCGGAGGCTAGCAGCGTGCCCTCGGGCGGCCTCTCGACGAGCATGCGCGATCGCCGTTCGTATGCGAACATATGTTCGTATGACGCACTCGCGATACCTGCGGAGCATGGCGCGGCTGTTGCGCGTAGAGCAGCAGCTGACCGTCGACCAGCTCGCCGCACGCCTGGCGCTGTCGCGCAGCACCATCTACTACTGGGTTCGCGACTTGCCGCTGCGCGCAGCGCGAGAGCCGGCGCGCGCCGGCGATGACGAGCTCGGCGCGGGGCGCGGCGGGCCGGGCGAGACCGAGGATCTGCGCCCGGGGCAGGCCAGCGCGTACGAGCAGGGCCTGCGCAGCTTCGACGAACTCGCCGCCGAGCCGACCTTTCGCGACTTCCTGTGCATCTACGCGCTTGCCGGTCACAAGCGCGATCGCATGCTCGTCTCTTTGACCGACGGCGACCCGGCCGTGATGCGCTTGGTCAACCGCTGGCTGTGGCGTCTGACCGACAGATCGCCGGCGCTGTCGGTCCGCTGTGCGCCCAACCAAAGCGTCGGCGAGTCGCGCAGCTTCTGGGCGGAGGTCATCGGCGCGCAGCCCGAAGTCATCGACGTGCGGCGCGCGCGGGGCGGCGGAGCGGCTCGCGGTCCCAGCGCGGCCGCCCTCCACGGCATGCTCACGATCAGCGTCGAGGACAGGCTGCTGCGCGCGCGCCTGCAGGCATGGATGTGTCGGATGCGCGAGAGCTGGCAGTAGACTCGACCGTCAACGGGGCGTGGCGCAGCTTGGTAGCGCACCTGCTTTGGGAGCAGGGGGTCGCCGGTTCAAATCCGGCCGCCCCGATTGGTGTTTTGAGAAGCACCCGAGTGGCGCGCTCAATGGCCGCAGCGTTGGTCAAGACGAGTTGCGTTCGGCGTGGCGGGCGTGTCCGCCGCCAACGTCGCCGCTAACGCTGGCTCCCTCAGCGTCGGGTGAGCCGCGGCACGAGCCCCAGCGAGGCCACTGGAGCGCCGCGCTTGCCCACGCGCTGAGCCATTCGCTGGTGCTGCCAGCAGTAGTGCGGGTGGCGATCCGCCGTCGCGCGAGCACAGCGGTCGCCGCCGGCTGTCATGGCGACACACTGAGAGCCGGGCGCGTCCGGCTCGCGGCGTTGCTCGCGCCGGCGCGGCCTGGGCAGCCGCAGCATGCCCGCCTCCATCGCAATCAGCGCCGCGACGAGCGCAGCGCCCACTAGAACTATCGCCGTCGTCGCCATCCTTGCCAAACCTCCGAGGAACCTTTCTCGGCGGCTACGTACCCGTTCTCGTGGAGATCATGCATCGCCGTCGGGCTCTACGGCGTGACCTGTGCAGCGCTGCGCCATGCGGCGCGCCGATGCGAAAGCGCCGGCTCGCGAGTCGCTGTCCGCGCCGCGTGGCAAGCTGCCCGCATGCGCACATTCCGCCTCACGGCAACCGCCGTCTTGCTGACAGCTCTGGTCGTCGGCGTCGCCACTGCGGCGACGCTCAAGGCGCCGCCGATCTCCAAGAGCTTCAAGGCGCCGGAACGCTCGCCGGTGTCCTTCGAAAAGGTGCCATCTGCGCAGGGCTTCAGCCGCGCGTTGGCGAAGGGCACGGCGCTGAAGGCCGGCCAGACGATCGAGCTGGTGATCGGCAAGGGCAACCTCGTCGTGGCGCCGCGCGACTGCTCGTGTCAAGGGCTCGGGCTGGTGCAGCCCAAGGGCCAGAAGCTGGCCAGCGTGTTCGTGCGCGTGCGCACGGCGTCGGGCAAGGTGCTGGCGACGGCGCCGGCGAAGAAGCTGTTCATCGAGGGCAACGGAACGCAGGGCCTGGCGGTCGGCTTCACGTACGCCTTCGCGGCGGGCACGAAGCCGTTTCCAAAGGGCAGTCAGCTCGTGACGTACGCGCTGTTCAGCAAGAACTAGGACGCTCAGCGCGGCAGGCGCTCGACGGCGCGCGCGCGGCGCGGCGACTTCGCGCGCATGTCGGCGGTGCGCCGGCGCAGTCTGCGCATCAGCTCGCGCTCGGCTTCGGCGGCCTGTCGGGTGACCGCTCCGGAGAGCTGCTCGGCGCCGCTCTGCACGACCCAGTAGCCGGTCGCGGTGCGCTTGACGGTCAGTTGCTCGTCGTCTTGCATGTCATCTCACCGTAGCCGTATTGGCGATGGCGGCCGGTTGCCAGCTTGTGAACGCGCGCCCATAGCAAGGAATGTCCTCCTTTTGGGCGCTGCATGTGCGGCTCTGGAGAATTTTTGGACGGACGTTGCAGCAATCCCGTGGGCGGCCTGGGCGTCGTCGCGTGCTCGAGCTTCTGGCGCGGCCGTGGGCGAGCGGCTACCGTGGGCCGATGGCCAGCAGAAGCGACGCGACGGTCAAGCGCGTGACGCTGGTGGCCTGCATTCTGGGCTCGGGCATCGCGCTGTTGGACGGCACGGTCGTCAACGTGGCGCTGCCGACGATCCAGCGAGCGCTGGGCGGCGGGCTGGCGGCGCAGCAGTGGGTGTCCAACGGCTACCTGCTGACGCTCGGGTCGCTGATTCTCGTGGGTGGCTCGCTGGGAGACCTGTACGGCGAGCGCAAAGTGTTCGCGCTCGGCGTGGCTGGCTTCGGCGCGGCATCGCTGTTGTGTGCGGTCTCGCCGTCGATCGGCGTGCTCGTCGTGGCGCGCGCGTTGCAGGGGGTCGCGGGAGCGCTGCTGGTGCCGAGCTCGCTGGCGGTGATCGTGAACACGTTCCCGGCGGCTGAGCGTGGGGGCGCGATCGGCACGTGGACGGCGTGGGGCGCGATCGCCGGCGTGCTCGGGCCGCTGGCGGGAGGCGAGCTCCTGGCGATCGCCTCGTGGCGCTGGATCTTCGTGATCAACGTGCCGCTGGCGGCGTTGTGCGTGTGGCTGATCCTGTCGGTGATTCCGCAGAGCGTCGTGCGCGAGCGCGGCGGGCGACACGTCGACTACCCCGGCGCGTTGTTGTGCGCACTCGGCCTGGGCGGCCCGGTGTTCGCGCTGATCGAGCAGCCGCGGTTGGGATGGTCGAGCGCCGCTGTGACCGGACCGCTGATCGCCGGCGCCGTGCTGCTGGCGCTGTTTCTCTACTACGAGTCGCGCGCGAAGGACCCGATGCTGCCGTTGGTGCTGTTTCGCCGGCGCAACTTCTCGGCGGGCAACGTGGAGACGTTCGCGATGTATGCCGGGCTGGCGATTCTGTTCTTCTTTCTGGTGCTGTTTTTGCAGCAGATCGGCGGCTACTCGCCGCTGAAGAGCGGCCTGGCGACGCTGCCGGCGACGGTGATGATGTTCTTTCTGTCGCGGCGCTTCGGCGCGCTGGCCGACCGCTTCGGTCCGCGCTTCTTCATGGGCGCCGGCCCGCTCGTCGCCGCCGCAGGCCTGCTGCTGTTTCAGACGACGGGCCTGAAGGCCGACTACGTATCGGAAGTGCTGCCGCCGTTGTTGATCTTCTCGCTCGGGCTGTCGATGACGGTCGCGCCGCTGACGGCGGCCGTGCTGGCGGGGTCGGAGAAGGAGGCGGGCATCGCTTCGGGAGTCAACAACGCGATCGCGCGCGTCGCCGGGCTGCTCGGCACGGCGGCGGTGGGGGCGGCGATCGCCTCGTCGTTTGCCGCCTCGATCGACAGCCGGCTGTCGGGTACGCCGCTGGGCAGCGCGGCGCGAGCCGCCGTCGCGGAAGCCAAGCGTCTCCCGCTGGGGCGGCCGAGCGTTCACGGCCTGCCGCCGACGCAGGCGCGCGTGGTCACGATCGCCGCCGAACGCGCGTCGCTGCACAGCTTTCACATGGGCATGATGATCGCGGCGCTGCTCGTGGCGCTCGGCGGGCTGGTCGGCGCGGCGGGCATCCGCAACCCCAGGCGCGAGGAGATCTTCGCCAAGAACTGCGCCGGCGGTCAGCTGGTAGGCGCCAGCTCGGACATCGACTGGCAGGACACGACCGAGCTGCCCGAGCCGAGCGGTTCACCGGCGTAGCCCGACAGCGTCGCCGCGCACGCGGGCCATGGCGTCGTGGGCCTAGACGGGTTCGGCGTAGGCGCGCATCGCGTCGATGATCGGGCCAAGCCTGCGGCCGCGCTCGGTCAGGCGATACTCGACGGTCGGCGGGCTGGACGGGATGACGGTGCGCTCGACCAGGCCGGCCGCCTCGAGGTCGCGCAGTCGCTCGGAGAGCATGCGCGGGGAGATGCCGGCGACGGCCTCGGCGAACTCGTTGAAACGCAGCGCGCCGGTCAGCGCGGCGTAGATGATCGACAGCTGCCAGCGCCGCTCCAGGAGGTCCGCCGTCTGGCGGACCTCCGCGGGAACGGGCTGGCAGCGGCTAGGCGTGCGCGACATCGCGCGCGGGCTCCAGTGCCCGGTCGAGCACCTCCTGCACGGTCATCACCGGGTGGAAGCTCATCTGGTTGCGAACCTCCTCGGGGATTTCGTCCAGGTCGCCGCGATTGCGCTCCGGCAGGATCACGTCGGTCAGGCCGGCCGCGTTGGCCGCCAGCGCCTTCTGCTTGAAGCCGCCGATCGGCAACACGCGACCCTGCAGCGTGACCTCGCCGGTCATGCCGACGGTGTGCTTGACGGGCCGTCCGGACAGCAGCGAGGCCAATGCCGTGACCATGGTCACGCCAGCGCTCGGGCCGTCCTTGGGGATCGCGCCTGCGGGAACGTGGACGTGGAACTCCTTGTTCTCGAAGGCGTGCTCGTCGATGCCGAGCTCCTCGGCGTGTCCGCGCACGTAGGAGAGGGCGATCTTGGCCGACTCCTTCATGACGTCGCCGAGCTGACCGGTCAGCACCAGGCTGTTGCCGCCCGAGCCGCCGCCCTTCATGGCGGTGGCCTCGACGAACAGCACGTCTCCGCCGGCGCCTGTCACGGCGAGTCCGGTGGCGACGCCGGGCGTTGCGGTGCGCGCAGCCGACTCCTGGAAGACCTTCTGGCGGCCGAGCGCGTCGCGCACAGCATCCACGTCGATCTTCACGGGCTTGGGCTTTGCGGCCTTGGCCTTGGCCTTGGTTTTCTTGGCGGCCTTCTTGGCGTCCTCGTCGGAGACCTTGCCGTTGCTCTTGGCGGGCGACTGCTCGTGCTCGCCGGCGGCGTCGGGCTTTGACTCCTCGTCGAGCACCTGAGCCGAGGCGATCCTCGTGGCGGTCTTGCGCAGCACCGTGCCGAGCTCGCGCTCGAGGTTTCGCACTCCGGCCTCGCGCGTGTACTCGCCGATGATCGTGCGCAGCACGTCGTCGGAGATCTCCACCTCGTTCTCGCGCAGGCCGTTGCGGTCGCGCTGGCGCGGCCACAGGTAGCCCTTGGCGATGGCGAGCTTCTCTTCGGAGGTGTAGCCGTCGAAGCGGATCACCTCCATGCGGTCCAGCAGCGGGCCGGGGATCGTGTCGGCGACGTTGGCCGTGGCCAGGAACATCACCTGGCTGAGGTCCAGCTCGACGTCGAGGTAGTGGTCGCGGAAGGAGTGGTTCTGCGCGGGGTCGAGGACCTCGAGCAGGGCCGCGGAGGGGTCTCCGCGCCAATCCGCGCCGACCTTGTCGACCTCGTCGAGCAGGATCACAGGGTTCATCGTTCCGGCGTCGCGCAGGGCACGCACGAGGCGGCCCGGCAGTGCGCCGATGTAGGTGCGTCGGTGTCCGCGGATCTCGGCCTCGTCGCGCACGCCGCCCAGCGACATGCGTACGAACTCGCGGCCGGTGGCGCGGGCGATGGACTCGCCGATGGACGTCTTGCCGGTGCCCGGAGGTCCGATCAACGTCAAGATGGCGCCGGACTTGGGGTCGGCCTCGATGCCGCGGTCCTCGCGCAGCTTGCGCACGGCGAGGTACTCGGTGACGCGGTCCTTGACGTCCTCCAGGCCTGCGTGGTCGGCGTCCAGCACGGCGCGCGCGGCGACAGGGTCCAGGTGCTCGTCAGAGCGCTTGCCCCACGGCACGGAGATCAGCCAGTCCAAGTAGGTGCGGATCATGCTCGACTCGCCGGTCTGCTCGCCCATGCGCTCCAGGCGCGCGAGCTCCTTGAGAGCCTGCTCCTGCACCTCCTCGGGCATGTCGGCCTGCTCGATCTTGGCGCGGTACTCCTCCGCGACCGAGGCGTCGTCGTCTCCGAGCTCCTTGCGAATGGAGTCCATCTGCTTGCGCAGGAAGTACTCGCGCTGCTGCTTCTCAGCGCCCTCCTGCACGTCCTCGCGGATGCGCTTGCGCACCTGCAGCTCGGCCAGGCTCTCGCGTTGGAGCTTGACGGCCAGCTCGAGACGCTCGGTGACGTCGAGCGTGCGCAGCAGCTCGACCTTCTGCTCGTAGGACAGGTTGGGGGAGTAGCCGGCCGAGTCGGCCAGGCTGCCGGGCTCGGCGATCGCGCGCAGGAAGGCCGCGATGCGGCCGTCGTCGCCGCGCAGCTCGAGGATCTCCTCGACCACGGCGCGGTACTCGCGCTCCAGCTCGCGCGTGCGCTTGTCCACGGGCGTGTCGTCGGGGCGCTCGTCGACCTCGACGCGCAGCTCGCCTTCGGGGCCGGTCTGCGCCGCGCCGATCAGGCCGCGGTGCTCGCCGGAGATGGCGACCGCGCGGCCGCCGCCGGGCAGACGGATCTGCTCGGTCACCTCGGCGATGGTGCCGACCTCGAGGAACTCGTTCTCGTGGCGCGGCACGAGGATCACGCGCTCGTCCTCGCCGACGTCGATCGTCAGCGTGATGCCCATGTTCGGGAAGACGACGGTGTCATCGAGCGGAATCAGCCGCAGCAGCTTCTTCGGCTGCAAAGGCTCTGTCTGGGGGGTGTCAGCGGGTGAGGTCATTAGTTATTGCTCCATATGAGCTTACGAAAGTTTAGTTAGTATAGCGCGCTGTCGTTGCGCGCGCAAGTACTTTGGAATGAGGGCGCAGATGGCTTGGTAGAGCCAAAAAATTGATGCTTGGAGGGAGGGTAGGCCGCATGCGGCCTACCCCGAGACCGCACATGTGCGGTCTCGTCGAGCGGCGCATGCGCCGCTCGAGACGCCGGGTCGCATGCGACCCGGCGCACCCAGGCGCATGCGCCTGGGTGGACGACAGACAGACGAGATCGCGCGAGCGTTTCATCTCAAGCCGTGCGTAGAACGAATGCATGGCGGATTCGATCGAGCGGCTGAGCTTTGAGCTCACACTGGCGGCGATCGCCGATCAGGAGCGGGCGCTGACTGGCTTGAGAACCTGCTCTGGGACCGTGCTCGGAGCGGCGTCCATCGCGGGCTCGTTCCTAACCGCTCGTTTTGCCAGATCCTCACTCGACCGGTGGGCTGTGCTCGCGACGATCTCATTTGCCCTCTGTTTCGCCAGTGCGATCTGGGTGCTCCTGCCACGCGACCTAGGCTTGTCGTTTCGTGGCGGTCTTTTGACCGCAGAGGGCGAGACCGTGCCAGCGGTCGATCTAGCGGAGGCGTATCGCGCGGCATCTCGGTGGATCGAGCCTCAGCTCGAGCTCAACGTCCGCAAGATCCATCGGCTGTCGGGGTGCCTGACGCTCAGTTGTGCGCTCCTGGCGACCGAGATACTCTTGTGGACAATAAGTCTCACCGGATAGAGGCTCGTCGATGTTGTCAGAAGACCCAACACATCTTCCGAAACCGCGTCCCCCGCGCGGCTTCTCGGAGACCGCACCACCAGGTTTCGTACGCCTCGAAGGGCGTAGCATCGTGCTGATCGCGGTGGAGCGCCTTGGACGGGTCACGCACCTCACGCAACTACGCGACTCGTTCGTGCGGCGTTTCCGCGAGCGTGTCGATCGCCACGCCGGCTAGAAGTAAGCCGTCACCGCCGCGCATCATCCGGCTCGTCAAACCGCACCTCAACGTTCTCCGGCTCCATTCGCTCCTCGACCTTCGCCGACGAGGTCAGCGCCCGCCGGTCGGCGTCCAGCAACGGCTCGGAGAAGAAGCTGCGGGGCCAGAGCGCTCGTGATTTCACGACGTTGATCTCGGCGGCGAAGATGACCAGCTGGGCGCCGAGGTAGAGCCAGGCGAGCAGACCAAGCACCACTGCGAACGTGCCGTAGAGGGGCTGGGTGTGCTTGAGCGTGTGGTCGACGTAGTAACCACCGAGGTGCTGAAGCAGCTGCCAGAGGATCGCGGCGACGATCACTCCGGGGAGCAACTCGCGCCAGCCGAGCTCGAGCGCGGTGAGCAGCTTGAACGCGGTCATGAACAAGGCGACGTTGACGACGAATGCGACGACCACGCCTCCGATCACGGCGACCGCGCCGTGGGAGCTGGCGCCGACGAAGCCGGCGGCGGTCGTCGAGATGATCGTCAGCGTGCCGAGCATCGCCAGCACGCCGAGGCTGCGCAGGCGCGTGAAGATGAAGTTCGGCCGGCTCTTGTAGGGCACGTGCCAGATGCCGTTGAAGGCGTTCTGCGCGGCGCTCGTCACACCCAAGCCGGCGAGCAGCGTGCCGACGACGCCGATCGCCAACGCGACGCCGCTGCCTTTCAGCGCGTGCAATTTGAGCGAGTCCGAGAGCACCGGAAACTGCCCGAGCGTGCCTTTGACGATTTTTTCTTGATCGCTCGGATTTCCCTGCAGCACGAAGCCGAGGATCGTCACGAACACGAGCAGCAGCGGGAAGATCGACACGAACGCGTAGTAGGCGATCAGCGCGGCCAGCTGGCCGGCGCCGTCGTCGGAGAACTTCTTGTAGACGGCCGCGGCAAAGCGCACGCCGCGCAGCTTCTGCTGGCG
The DNA here is from genome assembly GCA_963793935.1 of uncultured Solirubrobacteraceae bacterium. GTDB lineage: Bacteria > Actinomycetota > Thermoleophilia > Solirubrobacterales > Solirubrobacteraceae > Palsa-744. The sequence continues at coordinate 11,646 of CAWCBZ010000005.1, read as the reverse complement.
GCGGTCGAGTGCGTGGAGGGTGTCGGTGACGCTCATCGCATCCGGGTGTGCTTGGCCGCACACGCCGGCTCATCGCTCGGGCGGCGCAATTGCCGGGGGGGTCTGCAGGCGATGTCGCGCGACATGCTCATGTGTCTACCCGATGTGAGAAGGAAAAACGAGCGGCGGGTGACCGATCGTCGTGTCTGGCGCGCCTGCGCCGGCCCGATGTCGCCGAGGAGGTCGCGATCGTCGCGTGTGCCCAGCGCAGCCTGCTGCTTCGTGTGCATCGCCATCGACTTCGTCGGGAGGATCTCGAAGACTGTTACAGCCAGGCTTGCCTCGAGCTCGTCGCATACGCGAGAAGGGGTGGCGCGTTCGCTGATCGCCGGCACCTCGCAAATGCGATTCAGCTGCGCTTTCTGTCGCGCGTACGCGACCGCCATCGGGCGATCAGCGGGCGCAGTTCGCTGCTCTGTGCCCTCGAGCAGGCGCTCCCGCTCGGGCATACAGGCAACGAGGAGCCGGGATTCGAGGTCACAGATGCTCGCGCCTCCGTGGAGGCCGTCGTGCTCGCTCGAGATGAGCTACGCGCGCTGTGGCGTGCGGCTCAGCGGCTGACGGTAGATCAGCGGCGCGTGCTTGCCTCACAGCTTGCCGAAGAGACGTGCGAGCGATGCTGCACGCGTCTGGGCTGGACGCGCGAGAAGTACCGCAAGATCGCCCAGCGAGCACGTGCCCACCTGCGACAGGAGATCGAGTCACGTGACGGGTCTGTCCCTCTGACGCAGGCGCCGTCGGAGAGAACGGCGGGACTGATCAATGGACATCTCACTCGCTCATAGGTCGGTCCTCGTAGGGACGCCGGCCGTCGGTAGAACGGACGACGAAACGGCGATGCCCTTCCGCGCGTATTCGGCCGTGGGTCGGGAATCTCCCCGCTCGGCTCCCGGCCGTCTGCGTGGGCAGGCGCCAGCTCCGATCAGGACTGACCCGTGAGCGCGGCCTCCAAGGAGCGCTTTCGCGTGCTCACCGAGCATGAGTTCTTCGCGAGCTCCGACCTAGCGTGGACCGGCGGGGCGGGGCCCCCAACACCGGAGCGCCGATCTGTCTGGCGCACCGTTGGCCTTGCGATTCTCATCGGCTCCGTGGGCGCCGTCTCGGCGGTGTTGGTGGCGCGCCGGATAGCCGAGGCTTCGCGGCTGCGAACAGCTGAGCGGGACACGCGTCGCGCACCGAGCTCCGCGCGAGCCCAAGCGCAAGCAGTCTCTGTCACCCAGAACAACCTTGCTCCCAGCGAGCCACTGGCGCCGGCGGTCCAAACCCGCGGACGGGATGAAAGCCGGCCGCGCAGGCAGCGGAGGGCGCAGACACCAGCGGACTCACTCCGAGCGCATGCATCGGTCCGAACGCTCAAGCTGGAGCGGTCAGTCGCCGCGCGCGACGCGAGACACGTCTCGCCGATGGCCGGGCATGTCGAAGCGCCCGTAGCGCGGCCCGCCGCTCCTACGCGAACTGCGCCGGCTGCCGAACCCAGGCCCACGACGCGTGAGCGCAGGGTGGAGTTTGGTTTTGAGCGTTAGGCGTGCGACCACCGGCGCGTGGCAGGCGCCTGGCGTGAGCATCGCGGCTCGCTCGCTGTGGCGACTGCGACTGGCGCGCGCCCTGCCGCGATATCTCCTCTATGGCGTCTGTTTCGCAGGACTTCTAGCGAGCGCACGGTATGCGATCGCGCCTCCCAATCCTCCGGCGGCGAGCGCGCGACTCCGGTCGCCGCGGCCGCCTGATCTGGCCGCCGAAGGCTATGCCGCTCTGTTTGCACGGCGTTATCTCACGTGGGACGCCAGTGAACCCCAGAAGAGCGAAGCGCTGCTGGCGCCAATGGCCGGCTCGGAGGTGAATACCGACGCCGGGCTGAGTCTGCCGGCGGCCGGCTCACAAAACGTGCTGTGGGCCGAAGTCGTGCAAGCCCGTCAGCTGGAAGGCGGCGGCCACGTCTACACCGTCGCAGCCCAGACCGACACCTCGGGCGTGCTCTACCTGGCGGTGGGAGTGTTGAGAGAGGCCAACGGTGCGTTGGCGCTTGCCGGCTATCCCGCTTTTGTGGGCGCACCGGCGGCTGAGGTGTCGCGCCCTCCCGCGCGCGCTCCCGAAGTCACCGACGGCGCACTCGTGACCGTCGTTGAACGAGCGATGCGCAACTACCTCGCGGCATCGCCTGGTGAGCTTGCCGCCGACCTGGCCAAGCGCGCCCGCGTGGCTGTGCCATCGCTCGCGACCACGCTCGCCTCGATGCAGCATCTCGTCTGGGCCCCCGGACGCAGGTCGGTGGTGGCGACAGTCGAGGCACGGGATGCCCGTGGCACTCGGTACACGCTCACCTACGAACTGGATGTCGCGCTGGTCGAGGGCCGCTGGGAGGTCGCGGCCATCGGAATGGACCCCGACTCATGAGCGGCCGTCACAGACGCGGCCAACAGAAAAGGAGTGTCAATGCACCATGTTCCAAACGGTGGCCGGTGGTGGATCGTGTGTCTCGCCCGCCCGCGTGCGCGAAGCACAAGCTACGGCGTGCTTGCAGTGCTGCTGGTCGCGGGCGCGCTCACGCCCACGGTCGCCGTCGCGGCGGTGTCGGCTCCGCGCGGCGAAACGGCAGAACGCGTCGCTGCCGGTGAACGGGGCGGGAGCACGCTGGAATCGGCTGCGTCGAAGGCCGGCGATACGGGGCGTGCCGTAGCGATGAGCCTCATCGGCCTGGCGTTCGCCGTCGCCGGGACTGTGCTGGCATTCCGGCGCGACTTCAAGGAGGCGGCCGGCGTCTTCGCGGTTGGCATCGTCGCGGTTTTGCTGGCGACGCCGGCCGGCATCGGGCTGCTGCGCGACACCGTCAACTCGCTGTTCGGAAACCAATGATCGAGATTCGCTCCTACCGTCGGGTGTTCGATCTGGAGCGGCGCATCTACCGCATCGACAGCATGCGCCTGAACCCCGGCGGCGTGCCCGTGCGTGGTGTCGTCTACATGCTTGTGATCCTGGCGGCGACACTGATCGCCGCACGCATGCCGATCATCGGATTGGGCGTGCGACAGCTGCCGTGGTTCGTGCGCTGTCTGGGCTTCCCTGGTCTGGCGGCTGCTCTGCTTGCCGTCGTCCGTATCGAGGGGCGGCCGTTCCACCTTGCCGCGCGAGCGCTGATCCGTCATCGCGTGCGGCGATCCGGCCTGGGCGGCGCACGCGGGCGCGTGCCCGCTCGCGGCGGCGTGAGACGGTGGACACCGCCGCCGCTGCTGATGGTCGCGGACGGCTCTGATGGGCCGCGGCGTCTCTGCTACCGAGGGCCAGGCGCGGCGCTCGTTGCGATCTCGCACGAGCGCCACAGTGCGAATGGACTGGGTGTCCGGCTTCGGCTGCGTCCGGATGTGCACGTGTCCGCCAGGCGTGGTTGCCCGCCGCCGCGCTCCGGGGCAGTGATCGTGCTCGACCGCCACGCTCGGCTGACCGTCCGTTGAGGTGTCCGCGCCGATTGCCTTCACGTACGGCAACTGTGTCTTCGCCGACGGACTCACAGACGCGTGGGCGGCCTTCGTCGTCGATATGTCCTCCTACCGCTGGCTGAGTCAAGAAGGCAAGCGCGCGCGCTTTCTCGCGCTGGTCGGGGCGCTCGAGGCGTCCGCCGCTGACATTCAGATCCTGCGCGTCGGATCTCGGCCAAGTTCGCGAGGCGACGGCGATGAGCTGGACGACGCTTCGGCGGCATCTGGCCGCGCGCATCGACCGGCGCTCCGGCGTTATCTCGCTGAGCATGAACATCGCCTCGGGGAATTGGGTAGTGCGCGTGCTGCGCTGTTCGTGCTTGTCAGCCTGCGCGAGCCCGAGCGCGATGTCGCCAGCTACGTGTCCACAATCGCCGAGCGGGGGCTGGGCGATTGGTGGAGCGCGCTGTGTGGCGCCTTCTCGATGCGCGATCGAGGCATGCTCAAGGTGTCCGAGCTCGAGCAGGCTCGCGTGCGCGCTGACCAGGCGCACGCACGACTTTCTGACTACCTGCCCGTTCGCGAGGCGCGTGGGGTGGAGTTGCAGTGGCTGGTCAGACGGGCGTTCTGTCGGGGTCTCGGCGAGCCTGCGGTGGACGGACTGCACGAGCCGCGCGCGCTGGTGTTCGAGCGTAACGGCGAGGCGATGCTGGCGCCGCTGGAGGGAGACGTCATGCGTTGGGCCGACTCGTCGGTCGAGGACCGTGGACGGCTGTTGCGGATCGACTCCGAGCTCGGAACGAGCTGGCAAGCACAGCTTGTGCTGGGAGCGCTACCCGAGCAAGCACCGTTTCCCGGCTCGCGCGCGGAGCTGATGTTCGTACCGCCCGAGAGCCTGCCATTCCCGATCGATCTCTCGCTCAACGCCCGTCACCTGCCCAACGACCTGGCGCTGCGCGTCGCGCGCAGGCGCATTCAGGATGCAGATCAGATCGTGCGCGCTGAGTCCGACGGCGAACAGGGCGTCTCTGACGTGGGCTATGTGCGCACCCAGGAAGCACGTGACCTGCTCGCCTACCTGCAGACGACCAGCCGCCCGTCGCTGTTGCGAGCCACGATTGCGATCGCCGTTGCGGGCGAGAACCAGCAGCAGCTGGAGCAGCGAATCGAGATGTGCAGACGCGCTTACGGAGAGGTGCGTCTGCATCGCCCGCTCGGCGATCAGCTCGAGTTGTTTCTGCAGCACCTCCCCGGACAGCGCACGCGCGTCGCCGGCTACGACGACACGCTGACGACAGAGCAGGTGGCAGCGATGATGCCGACGGGCTCCCATCAGGCAGGCTCGTCTGGCGGCTTCTATCTCGGCTGGACTCTCTCCGGGTCGCGCAGGCCTGTCAGGTTCAATCTCCGCGAGGGCTCCGACAGCGATCGCAACACGACGATCTTGAGCGTTGGCGCGCTCGGCTCCGGCAAGACGACGCTGGATCAGAAGCTCAAGTACGAGGGTTTTCTGCTCGGCGCCCGGGTGATCGACTGCGATCCCAAGGGCGATCATCGCTTTCACCTGCTCGACGACGTCGCGCCGCATACGGAGTGCGTGACACTGCGTCCGGACGCTGCGCTGCGCGGTGTGCTCGATCCGCTGAGGGTTGCGCCACAGCATCTTCGTCAGGACGCCGCCGTGTCATTTCTCCGCGACCTGCTTCCGGCACGTGCGGAACCCGCCTGGGAGACGGCGATCGTCGGCGCCGTCGATCGTGTGCTTACCCGCTCGCGCGAGCCGACTTGTCTGGAGATCGTGCGCGCGCTGGGCGCCGGCGACGACATCGAGCGCCAGGTCAGCAAGACACTCGAGGTCTACGCGCGCTCGGGCCTGACCCAGCTTGGCTTCGCCGATCCGGCTGTCAGCCTGCCGGCCGTTGGCGAGCGTCAGGTGACCTACCTGCCGATCCGCGACCTGCCGGGTCCCGAGCCCGGCCGACCTCGCTCGGAGTACTCGCAGTCCGAGCGCATCGGAGAGCAGATCGTTCGCCTGATCGCGATGTTTGCGATGCATCTGCTGGGCAGCGAACGCGAGCGCCTCAAGGTGTTCTCGTTCGACGAGGGATGGCGGCTCCTCGGCGATCCGACCGGGCGAGCACTGCTCCACTCGCTCCAGCGGATGGGTCGCTCGGAGCTCGCTGTGCCGATCATCAGCACGCAGCTGGTCAACGACACGATGTTCGGCGACCGCGAGTCGCTCGACAACTTGATCGGCGCTACGTTCGTGTTCGGCATGCGCTCCGAGGCCGAGGCCGGCCGAGCGCTGACGCTTCTCGGTCTCGATCCCGACGACAGCTCGATGCGCCGGACGCTGCTCGAGCTCGAGGCCGGAAGGTGCCTGTTTCGCGACCACCACGGTCGCATCGAGGCGATTCAAGTCGACGTCGTGGTCCCCTCGCTGCTGCGAGCCTTCTCGACGACGCCGCGGCGGGCTTGAGCGCTCGCCGGCGCATTTCTGCTCTGGCGCTGTTCGCGACAGCGCTGTCGACGTATGCCGCTGCACCCTGCGTAGCGCAGGCGCGCGAGCGCGCGGGCGATGGGTGGCAGTCGCCGCGCTCGGTCGGCGCGACCATCTCGCGCCGCGCGAATCCTGGCTCGGTGACGGCGGCGCCCCGGGCGGACTCGCGACCGTCCGCCGGCGGTCCCGACAGCGGGGCCGCGCGTGGAGGCCGCGCGCCCGAACAGCCCCCGCTGACGACGCAGGCCACCGCGAGCGAACCCGCTGCAGACCCCGAAGCCTCGTCCGGCCCAGAGCCCGAGCTCGACCCGCTCGTGGCGAATGGCCTCGCAAGTCCCATGTGTCGTGGAGCGCTCGGCGGGACCGAGCTCTCGAGCGCCAGCCGGCGCAACTGCGATACGTCTGGCTTCACGGCCGCCGCCGCGCCGACGAGTGACTATGGAATCGACGTGCACATCGACACCGGTGTGCTCGGTTTGAGCAGCGGCGGGTTGCTGTCAGCGATCCAGGAGTTGTTCGTCACGCCCCCGTGGACAGCGCTCGTTTGGGTGGTGCACGCGCTTGTCGTGCTGCTGGAATGGTGCTTTACCGTCGACCTGCTCGACAGCCCGACCGTCGCCCTCGGGCTGGCTCACTCGCTGCGCCAGGCGCAGGCGACCTTCACCGAGCCGTGGCTTGCGACGAGCATGGCAATCGGCGCCGTGCTGGCCGCGTACAACGGTCTCGTCCGCAGACGCGTTGCCCAGACGCTGGGGCAGGTTCTGCTGGTGTTCGCGATGATGGCGGGCGGGATCTGGGTGACGCTCGATCCTGTCGGCACCGTCGGCGCGCTCGGCGGTTGGGCCAACCAAGCAGGACTCGGCACGCTCGCTGTCGGCGCGCGCGGCACGCCCGATCGGGCCGGCGGCACGCTGGCCGACGCGATGGGCCGGGTGTTCTCCGCCGCGATCGAAGTTCCCTGGTGCTACCTGGAGTTCGGCGACGTAGGCTGGTGTCGCAACCAGGCGCGGCTGGACCCCCGCCTGCATGCCGCGGCACAGGCAATCGCCGCAGGCGAGATGGTGTTCGCCCGCTGCGAGCACGGCACGGCGGCGTTCGCTGTCTGCTCTGCACCTGGGAGTCCGCAGGTGCGAGCGCTGGAAAGCAGCGCTCAGCTGCTGCGTGCCGCGCGCAGCAACGGAGCGATTTTCCTGGCCCTGCCGGCCAACGGCGCACAGCGCAACGCGATCAACGATCGCGAATCCCTGCTGTGGGCGATCTGTCAGAGCGACAGCGCGACCGCGTGCCGGGGAAGCGCCGCCGCCCAGGCGGAGTTCCGCACCGGCCGCGGCACCTGGCCGCGGGTGGCGGGGCTGCTTCTGATCGTCGCGGGCGCGCTGGGCATGCTCCTGCTGCTGGGTTATCTCGCGCTGCGTCTGCTCGCTGCCGCTTTGATGACCTTGCTGTACCTCATGCTCGCGCCCGCGGCCATACTCGCGCCGGCGCTCGGAGATGGCGGGCGTGCCGTATTTCGCAGCTGGGCGACACAGCTGCTGAGCGCGATCACCTCCAAGCTGCTGTTCTCATTTCTGCTCGGCGCGATTCTCGCGGTGCTGGGAATGCTCGAGAACCTGGAAGCGCTCGGCTGGTGGACGCAGTGGCTGCTCATGTCCGCGTTCTGGTGGGGGGCGTTCATGCATCGCCGTCAAGCGCTGCATGTCATACGCACCCCCATTACGGGTGCGCCGACGGGCGATCGGCCGGCGATCATGCGCCGCGCCAGCTCGGCGCTGGAGACACCGCGACGCCTGCTCGGCGGCGTGGGCGCAGCCAGACGTCACCGCGAGCAGCAGACAGTGGATCGTGCGCTGCTGCGCGAGCTGCGCCGGACCGCCGACGCGAGCGCGCCGGCGGACGCCCACGGGACGGGCGGGCGCGCCGCGGGGTTGTGGCGGCGCCGGCATCTTCGCCCGGGTGAGCCGCACGGCGACGACGCCGCGGCAGCGACCGTCGCCGGCGATGAGCAGGCAGTGCGCACGCTGGCGGTCGACCGCGACCAAGCCCTTGCGTTCGCCGAGCGCGAGCAAGATGAGCGACAACAGCTGTCGGCCATGGAGGCCCAGCTGGCGCGCGTGCAGCTGCACGGCGCCAACGCTTTGGCGAGGCAAGACGGCCGGCGCGCTGCGCGGCTGGCGCACCGCGCCGCGCGGATCGAAGGCGAAGTCGAACGACGTCGCGACGACCTCCGGGCTGCTCGCTCGGCCGCCCAGGCGAGCGCTTCGGGCGACGACGCCAGGTTCGGTGTCGAACAGCTACGCGATCGTCAGGCGTTCCTGGACGCCCAGGCGGCGCTCGCCCCGCCCGCACGCGAGGGCGGGGCAGGCGGTTCGGCGTCCGCGGAGCGCGACTATCCGGCGCTGGCCGGACTTGTGGGCATTCTGCCTCGGGAGTACGACGGTCTGCACGCCGGCGAAAAACGCGTTGCGCGGCTGGAAATCGATCGCGAGCTGGGCGCCCGCGGCGTAAAGCGACGAGCCTCGGGCCGCGACGCACAGCAGGCCGGCCGCGAGGTGTCGGCGGGCTCTGCGTTTGCACGGAGCTCGACCGCTCGCGGGACTGACGCGCGCGTCGCCGACCGCGCAGCAGCCGCCCGGGCCGACCGACCGGCATGGGACGCCCGTTCGTCACAACAGGCCGACCGCGTCGGAGTCGAGCGTGATGGCCGACGTGCGAGAGGTCGCCGCGAGGCGTAAACGGCAACTGGGGAGAGGTCGGCCGTGATGCGTTGAGCTCCTACGGCGCTCCGCGCGCACAAGCGCGTCTGTGCGCCCGGCGTACGGCTACAATGAATGAGGACCGAGGGGACTAGAAAAAAGAAGTACAGTCAGCCCCACACACAATAAAATGTGTATTCGTAGTCAGTCCAGCCCTTTTTCGATTTTATACTAACAGAGAAGATCATTACTAAGATGGTAAAAAGCTGGAGCGTATTAGGATTATTAGGAGGAGGGCGTTTTGCCTAGAGTACGTTTTTGTTGAGTGTGGTCTGAATATGAATTATTATTTTTTTTTTTGGGGAATCTTTTTTTGTTACTATTTTTCGAAACGGATGGAAAGTGGGGGTCTTGGTATTGTTTCGGCTTTTTTTGTTGTAGCTATGAACGAATGGGAGCCCGGGGGGTTTTTTTTTTTTTTTTTCAAATATACTCGATCTTGGTTGATAGTAAGAATAAAAAAAAAGGTACCAAACCTGAAATGAAATGATGAGAAATATTTCTTTTAAAATTAATAGAGATGAGCACAAGCTGCTTCTCCGCCGATGTTTTAAAGACCTGTTTTAATCACGGAATTATAAAAAATCCTTCTAGAAAAACCAAGAAAAGTGATTTCAAAGTAAGACTAGTCTCATTCATCTTACGACCTTTTTTTTTTATTACGAGAAGCGGGGTTTGTGAGATGTAACCCATCGCTTTTTTTTCTTTCCTTCTTTTTCTTCTGCTTTTCTTTTCTGCACTTTGAAAGGATCGCGAGAGTCAAAGACATCCCATGGGATATCCCGTAGCAGAAAAAATATTGCATTAACAAAAACTCTCCCAACCGCGATAATTCGAAGAACAACGTGGCTAACGGTCTGAATCATTTCTCATCTCGTCTATGTGCGTATTCGCATTGTCCAACAAAGAAAAAACGATAGGGTAGCAGAGTGCATCGCATCGCGTATTTTTTTTCTACTCCTTATCAAAGGTTTTTCTAGAAGGATTGAAGGTGGAGCACCTTTTCGTATATCACCATCGCTTGGAAAGTTTTTTTTTTGAAAAAAAAAAAAAAGCGTTCACAATGGTATTATTATCTTTGAAGCGCGTATACGTATTATTCTTTGTTCTACGCCAATATTTGTTTCGTTGTATTATAATTTAATTGTTGGTGTGTGGTGGTGGGTACTTTTTTTAATATACATCAGACGTCGTTTCGTCTCAACCCTCGTCGCGAGTTGCGGCTTCTCTTCTTTTCGTGAGCTCACCCACTTAACCCTACCCCCCCTCTTCCCATCTCGCATCGTGAAGGTTAGGCTGATAGAAAAATAACAAAGTAATTTCCAAGCAGTAGAATAAAATTACTTCCGATAAAACTGAAGATCTCGAGATATAATTATTCCGTAATTACATCCTAGAACATTCTCTACATCACCCTCAAAAAAAAAAAAAAAAAAAAAAAAGAATCTGGTGATCGTTAAAATGGGAGGAGTTCTGCATTCGGAGGATTAATAAAATATACATTACACCGAGCTCCATATTTGCAAAAAAAGAGAGAGAAAAATATGTGGTATGAACAGTATGATCACACAGTGGTATATTCATGAACATGAAGCACTCGACGTCGCAGCTTCCTAACACAGCCACACGTTGTACATACGAGTCGTCAATCGCTTGCCTAGCCACACTTTAATTAAAAAAATTGTTGTTGTTGTGGCTATTGCCGTAGCAGATTTCTCGCTTCGAATTACGGGTGAGGTTTGCCCATTTGGGTGGAGTCTACCTTGGTATATATATATACAGGATATTTGCGGGGTGGACAGGTACACCAAGGGTGTGTATTATTTCGTGCATTGTAACGTAATTAAAATGTAGTTGCGTGGTGTGGTTAAGTGAACTGGCTGGTGGTGTTGGTAGGGCTACAGAACTGGAACACGGAACAGGAAAGAGGTCTCGGCACACGAAATCCGGAGTGCAGCAAAAATTAAAAGTGGTAGGAGACCAGGAGTCAACGATTACTCGGACAATTCGAGCGGCTATCTCGATGATGAGCGACAGTCACACGTGGTATTTGATTGTTGATTTTATTGTTGTCAGTTTTTTTTGCGTATTCCCGGGCAGCGCCTTCCCTATAAGAAACACACAACACAACCACGAATAGAGTCTCTTTCTGAGGGAATTCTTTTTTTCCCTTTCTTCTTCCCCCCAAAAAAAATATTTTTTCCCTCTCTTTCCCTCCCCCATAATCCTTTCATCCCTTCTAATTTCCCTCCAACCACCCTTTCTTCCTGAAAAATTTTCATCTAGTCCGACACAACAATCTACGGTACACATTATCTGTATTTCATCATCGAACGATCAGAAACAAAACGGATTCAAGCCACCAGATTTCGCCTATCTACCTTACCTCTCTCTTATTCTCTTTCTTCGATCCTCTGCAGGAAGATCTCTTTCCCTTAACGGTGAGTCGTCCCGAAAAGTCTCCAATCAGTCTCGTTCGACTCTTCCCTTCCCTTCTGTTCCCTGCACTTTCTGTTTTATTCTTAGAAACGCGCGTTACGACGCAGATTTTTTCTTCTTGGACAAATATACCCTCATCATCATTTTCCAATCTCCATCTGTTTGCTTTGTCAGATCATCTCGGCGTTTCGACGCCCTTTTTTGCCTTCCCTGTTTACCCGAACTCTTTTCCCTTTCACCCGTTTCTTCCGGAGCGCTTTTTCGCATTTCTCCGTTTCATTTGCTGATCCTTCTTCTCTCTTCTAGAAACCAAAAAAAAAAGCGCCGAGGAGGCCGTTTCTATTTTTAAAACACTTACCAGGCAGACAACAATGCACGCCTTCACTCTCGCCACGATCGCCGCTTTGGCGCTTACTGCTAGCGCGCAGGACTCTTCTTCTTCGTCGCCTCATCGTCCTCGTCTTCTTCTAGCGATTCTCCGACCAAGAACCTCACCGTCGAC
>CAWCBZ010000004.1:0-401471 GCA_963793935.1 uncultured Solirubrobacteraceae bacterium | reverse complement strand
TACTCGCTGACGCGGCGCGCGAACTCATACGCGCGAGGCTCCACCGCCGACGCGCGCACGCCGCCCGCCGGCGGCGACCCGGCCACCCGCTCGCCGATGCGTTGCGCTGCGCGCCAATCGATCGCGTCCACTGAAGAAGAGCCTAGCCCGGCCGGCTCAGCTCTCCATAAGTATCTCCTCGCCGTGCGCTCGTATCCTTGATTGGTGCCCGCCGTTTCCCGGACCGCGCCGCAACCAGTCGCCGACGGCGACGGTCGGCGCGAGCGCATCGCCGCGCCGCCGCGCGACATCGCGTTCCTGCGGCGCGCCGAGGTTCGCGACGTGCTCGCCTGGGTGCGCCTGCTCGTCGACCCGCAGGACGCCGCCGCGGTCGTGCGCGCCTTGGCGCGACCGCCGATCGAGCTGCGCCAAGTGCATCTCGCGCGCGTGATTCAAGTCGCGCGCCGGCGCAAGCTCGATCTGGTGTCCGGCCTGACGGCCGCCAGCGAGTCGCCGCAGGTACCTCCGGAGGCGCGCGAACGCATCGCGCGCTTCACCGCGCTTCACCGCAGCGCCGCGGGCGCGCTCGACGCGCGCGCTCCGGACGAGTTCGTGGTCGAGCTGATCGAGCTGCTGGGAGCGCCTGGACGGGCGCTGCTCGCGCCCGAGGACGCGGCTGATCAGCGCGCGAGCCTGCAGGGCCTGCGCGATCTCGCGGCCGAGTTCGTGCGCGCCGAGCCCGGCGCGACGCCACGCGAGCTCGCGCGTCACCTGGCGACGGTCGCGCCGACCAGTCGCGCCGGGGCGTCGGCGCCGAGCGTGCCCGCTGCGCACCCTGACGCGGCGGCTGCGCCCGCTGCCGACGCGTCGGGCGCACCGCCGCCGGGCGCCGCCGATCGCCCCTCGCCGAACGATCGCCTGGAGGCGACCTACCAGCTGATGCGCGAAGAGGTGCTGGAGAGCGTCGCGCGCATCGGCGGGCACCTGTCGGAGATGCGGCTGGACACCGAGCTCGACATCTCCCACGGCGTCGTGCGCTATCTGGAGCTGCTCAAGCTGGCGGCGCTGCTGCAGCGCCCGGCCGGGCAGGAGGTCGCCGAGGCGCTGGACGACGTCAATGCGCGGCTGCTCGCGGCGACCACGCCGACGCAGCGCGAGATCCTGCAGACGTCGACGCTCGACGAGCTGCTCGCGGGCGAGGGCGAGTCGGCGGCGATCGGCGCGCGCGACGCTCATTCGCTGAGCCCGTTTTTGCCGCGCAAGGGCGTCGGCCTGGCGCTGTCGGCATCGGACATCGAGACCTATCGCAGCTGTCCGCTGCGCTACAAGTTCGCGCGCGTGCTGCGCATTCCCACCGAGCAGACGCTGCACCAGCGCTTCGGCATCGCCGTGCACACTGTGCTCGAGCGCTTCCACTGCGACGGCGGCGAGACGCTGACGCAGCTGCTGGACCTGCTCGACTCCGGCTGGCGCAAAGCCGGCCTGGGCGACACCCAGCGCGAGAACGAGCTGCGCGAGCTGGCGACCAGCGCGCTGACGCGCTACCACGGCCGCCTGCACGGCCAGGACTCAGAGCCCGTGTGGTTCGAGCGCTCGTTCTCCTTCCGCCTCGGACCGCACCACCTGCGCGGCCGCGTCGATCGCGTCGATCGCATCGTCGGCGCCAATGGTCAGGAGGAGTACGAGCTGATCGACTACAAGACCTCGCGCGCGAAGACCGCCGAGCAGTTGACCGACGACGTGCAGCTGTCGCTCTATGCGCTCGCCGCGCGCGAGGACTGGGGACTCGAGTCCTCACGACAGGCCTACTACTACGTGCTCGACGACGCCAAGGTGCCGGTTCCGCGCACAGAGCGCGACGCCGCCTCGGTCACCGACATCGTGATGGGCGTCGGCGAGGGCATTCTCGCGCAGCAGTTCGAGCCGACGCCGTCGCCGGCCGCGTGCGGCATCTGCGACTACCGCATCGTCTGCCCGGCGGCGGAGACTTAGGCGAGCAGATGCCACCCTCAGCCAAGCATCGTCGTGCGCCGACTGTGGTCGCTCTGCTAGGAGCGCTGCTGGTGATGCCTCTTTCGGCATGCGGCGGATCGTCCTCGAGCGCCGTCGGAACGGTCAAGACGACGGCCGGCATCGGCGGCCGATACGCCAAGAGACTGAGCACAGTTCGCACCTGCCTGCGCGAGCACGGCGTGACGCCTGTCAACTCCGTATCCAAGGCAGGGCACTCCTCGCCCCAGCACGTGTCGCTCGCCAAGCTCGAAGCAGCCAAGAAGAAGTGCGGCGCGAAGGGGGAACTGGCCAATCTTGGTGAAGTCGAAGCGTCAGCTTCGTCGACGGCGCCGACAGCAGCCCACGGCGCTGTGAGGTTCACCGAATGCATGCGCGCGAGCGGAGTCAAGCTGCCCAAGCCCGGCGCCTCAGCCGGTGACTCTGCTCTGGCTCTCAAGGGAATCAAAACCGATAGTCCGAGCTTCCGCCGCGCCGAGGCCAAGTGCGTCCGCGAGCTCACGCCGGGCAGCCCAGCCGCGGCTCCGTAGCTACTTGCTCTCGCGCCCGCGCTGGCGCAGGAAGCGCTGGAATTCGCGCGCGATGGCGTCACCCGACGGAACGTCCTCGGGGGACACCTCCTCGTCGTTCTCGGCGGCCTGCTCGAGGCGTTCGACGAAGGCTTGGATGTCGGGATCGCTCTGCACGGCCAGGCCGACCTGGCGCTCGTAGTCGGCGGCGGCGGACTCCAGCTCGGAGACGTCGACGGAGACGCCGATCAGACCTTCGACGCGACGCACGAGCGCGAGCGCCGCCTTGGGGTTGGCCGCGGCGGCGACGTAGTGCGGCACGCCGGCCCACAGGCTGGCCGACGGCAGGCCGGCCTGCGCGCAGGCGCTGTGCAGCACGCCGACGATGCCGGTCGGACCCTCATACGTCGAGCCCTGCATGCCCAGACGCTCCATCAGCGATGGGTCCGACGCGTGCCCGGAGATGTTCACGGGGCGCGTGTGCGGCACGTCGCCGAGCAGCGCGCCGAGCGTGACGACGACCTGCACGCCGAGCGCCTCGGCGAGGTCGACCATGTGACCGCAGAAGGCGCGCCAGCGAAGCGACGGCTCGACGCCCTGCACGAGCACGATGTCGCGAGGCGCGCGCGGCGCGCGCGCCTCGAACACCTCGACGGTCGGCCACACGATCTCGCGTTCGTTTGAGTCGTTGAACTGCACGCTCGGGCGGTTGGCCTGGAAGTCGTAGAACTCCTCGGAGTCGACGCGCGCGAAGCGGCGCGCCTCCAGCGAGGAAGACAGAAACGAGACGGCGCTGGAGGCGGCGTCGCCGGCGTCGTTCCAGCCCTGGAACGCGCAGACCATCGCCGGGGCGCGAAGGCCGTCGGGACGACGGTCCCAGATGAGCGGCTGCATCCGAACCACCGTACATCATGGATCGATGGCTTCCGCCACGAGCTCGACGAGCGGCGACGCGCAGACGATCGCGACATTGCGCGACCAGGAACAGGTCGACGGCGTGTTCGCGTGCACGCGCAAGGAGCGCCAGATCTCGCGCGCCGGCACGCCGTACCTGACGGTCGAGCTGTCGGACAGCACGGGCTCGATCGTCGGCCGCGCCTTTCGCGAAGCAGACGCGCTGGCCGGGCGCTTCGAGCGCGGCCAGCTGGTGCGCGTGACCGGCCGCGCCGAGCGTTTTCGCGACGAGCTGCAGCTGGCCGTGCAGACGATCGCGCGAGCGCAGGGCGAGCAGGCCGACCCGGCGCTGTTCCTGCCGACGGCCTACCGCGACCTGGACGAGCTCGAGGGCTTTCTCGAGCATCTCGCGCGCGAGGTGTATGACCCGCCGCTGAAGGCGCTGCTCGCGAGCATGCTGTCCGACGTGAAGCTGCGCGCGCAACTGCGCCGCGCGCCCTGCTCGATCCCCTCGCCGCGCCCCGGCGGGCGCATGGGCGCTCACCACGCATACCTCGGCGGCCTGCTCGAGCACACGGTCGCCGTGGCGACGCTGGCGGTCGATTTGTGCAACCTGCACCAACGCTTGGATCGCGACATGCTGCTGACGGCGGCGATCGTGCACGACCTTGGCAAGACGCGCGAGTTCACGTATGGCGCGGAGATCGCTCGCAGCCCAGAGGGAAGCATGCTGGGGCACATCGAGTTGGGAATGCGCGTGCTCGCGGACCATATTCCTGCCTCGCTGCAAGACGAGCGCCGCCTGGCGCTCGAGCACTGCGTGCTGCTGCACCACGGGACCGAGGCGGCGCCGGGACAGCGCTTTGCTTCGGCCGAGGCGCTGGCGCTGTATCGCCTGAACGCGCTGGACGCGCAGGTCAAGGGCGCGTTCGAGAGCGGGCTGTAGGGCCTACCATGACGAGGGTGATGTCCCCTGAGCTCGCTATCTGGACGGTCGGCCATTCCAATCACGATCTAGATGGGTTCGAGCGACTCGTTTCCGGCCAGCAGATCGAGTTCCTCGTGGACGTTCGATCGTTCCCGTTCTCGCGCTTCGCGCCCCATTTTAACCGTGAGGAGATCGAGACGACGATGGCTCAGCGAGGTGTGGGCTACCTGTTCCTCGGCGCGGAGCTCGGAGGTCGCCCCACTCGCGATGAGCACTATGACGCCGAAGGACACGCGCTATATGGCTTGATGGCCGAGGACGAGACGTTCACAGCGGCCGTCGACCGTCTTATCGCAGGCGTGCGGCGCCACCGGATCGCTCTGCTCTGCAGCGAGGGAGATCCGCAGAGCTGCCATCGGCGGCTGCTCGTCGGCAAGGTGCTGGCCGAGCGAGGGATCGAGCTTCGGCATATTCTTCCAAATGGGACTGTTCGGACTGAGCATTCGGTGTCCCTGTCCGACGACGACCCTCAATGCAGCCTGTTGCAGGATGCGCAGACAACGTGGAGATCTACACAATCGGTTTCACACAGACGACGGCTGAGCGCTTCTTCGAGCGCCTAGCCGATGCCGGCGTTGGCCGGTTGCTCGATGTTCGTCTGAACAACACCTCGCAGCTCGCCGGCTTCGCCAAGGCGAAGGACCTTCCGTACTTCCTGCATCGGCTGGTCGGTGCTTCCTACGAGCACGCGCCCATGCTCGCGCCGACACAGGAGCTGCTCGACGACTACAAGAAGCGCAAAGGGGGCTGGTCGGTCTATGAGTCGCAGTTCTTCGAGCTGATGGCGAGCCGCGAGATCGAGGCGCAGCTCTCAATCGCCGACTTTCAGACGCCAACTGCGCTGCTGTGCAGCGAGGCGACAGCGGAGCATTGCCATCGCCGTCTGGTGTGCGAATACCTAGCCGACCGTTGGTCGGACGTGCATGCAGTGCACCTGTGATCGATGAGGATCGTGGTCAACCACGTGACGCGTATGCGCGCGCCGCGTATTTGCGTCGCGGGCGTGGACCTCGAGTCATTCGTACACGTCAGACCGACTACCCCCGCCAGCGAACCGCTCACGCGCGAGCTGCTGCGTGCCGACGGTGGGCCGTTTGGAATGGGCGCGGTCGTCGACTTGGGTCCGACCCGGTCGATGCCCATGACGCCGGAGACAGAGGACCAGCGATTTACGGCGGCGAACGCACGCTTCGTCGAGGGCATGGCCGGCGACAAGTTCCTGGACTTGCTCGAGATGATCAGTGCACCAGACATTCCACGCGCCTTCGGCCCACAGCTCGAGCGATTGAAGTGGAACTACGCCGTTGAACGCGGGCGCGGAGATTGCTCGTTGGCGGTCGTCCGCGCGCCGGGGCGTCCTGAACTGGAAGTGGACCGCTACGGGAAGCTGCGTCTGCGGCTCGACGACATGGATCCTCAGGTCTACCTGTCGGTGACCGACGTGCGTTTCTACGCAGAGGATCAGCAGACGATCCGCGATCGCGTCGTGCAGAGCGTCAAGTTGAGGCTGCGCCGTGGCGTGGGCGCCTATCTCATGCTCGGCCTCGCGCGCGCCTACCGAGCCCACGACGACGATCGCGAACGCCATTGGCTGCAACTCAACGGACTATGCCTGCTCGACCGGCCCGTAGGACACGTGCCCTAGTCAGCTCCTTCCCGACGAGAGGTCAAGCGCGGCTGGCTTCGTGCCGATGTAAAAGGCATGAGCGAGACCGTCACGCCGACGGCCGAGTCGGCAACGCCTGACCTGGTTGAGGAGCAGAACAGCAGCGAGCAGCCGGACCCCGGCACGGGTCTGTACGCGCCGCATCGCGCCGGCCGTTCCACGCGAATGATCGGCGAAGTGGTCGTCGATCTTGGCTTCGCCGACCGCGAGACGGTCGACGATGCGGTCGAGCAGGCGCGCCTGCAGGGTCGTCCGACGGGACTGGTGCTGGTCGAGCAGGGCGTGCTGCGCCACGACCAGCTGGCGCGCGTGGTCGCCGAGCGCTTCGGCCTGGACTACGTCGACCTGGCGGTCTACGACCTGGACATGGGCGCCGTGGCGCTGCTAAACGGCGAAGCGGCCAAGCGCTATCAGGCGGTGCCGATCGGCTTTACCGACGACGGCACGCTGCTTCTGGCTATGGCCGATCCGACGAACGTGCTGACGATCGACGACGTGGCGATGATGACCGGGCGCCGCGTGCGACCGGTTGCGGCGTCGGTCGAGGATCTCAACCTGCTGCTCGCGCGCCTGGCGCGCATGGACGACTCGATCGAAGACATCGTCGAAGACGAGGGCGAGGGCGACGAGGATGACGTGGTCGTCGACGAGGCCGACTCGGACGCGCCGATCATCAAGCTCGTGCACTCGATCGTCGCCCAGGCGGTGCAGCAGGGCGCCTCGGACATCCACGTCAACCCCGAAGAGGGCGATACGCGCGTGCTGTTTCGCGTCGACGGCGTGCTGGCGCCGGCGGCGACGGTCAAGCGCAAGATGGCGATGGGCGTGGTCTCGCGCATCAAGATCATGGGCGACCTGGACATCTCCGAGAAGCGCGTGCCGCAGGACGGCCGCTTCGCGCTGACGGTCGACGGGCGTCGCGTGGACATTCGCGTGGTGACGCTGCCGCTGGTGTACGGCGAGGGCGTGGTGCTGCGCATCCTCGACAAGGGCTCGACGATCGCCGGACTGGACACGCTGGGCATGCCCGAGGACGCCGCCGAGCAGTTCGGCGCGGCGATCAAGAAGCCCAACGGCGCGGTGCTGGTGACGGGCCCGACGGGATCGGGCAAGTCGACGACGCTGTATGCGGCGCTGAACGACCTCAACGACGGCGAACGCAGCATTCTGACGATCGAGGACCCGGTCGAGCAGCGCATCGCCGGCATCAAGCAGATGCAGATCGCGCCGAAGGCCGGCGTGACGTTCGACGTGGGGCTGCGCTCGATGCT
The DNA here is from genome assembly GCA_963793935.1 of uncultured Solirubrobacteraceae bacterium. Taxonomy (GTDB): domain Bacteria; phylum Actinomycetota; class Thermoleophilia; order Solirubrobacterales; family Solirubrobacteraceae; genus Palsa-744. The sequence continues at coordinate 394,154 of CAWCBZ010000004.1, read as the reverse complement.
GCGGGCCGATCCCGACGTGATTATGGTCGGCGAGATTCGCGACTCCGAGACGGCGCACATCGCGATCGAGGCCGCGCTGACCGGCCACCTCGTGCTGACGACGCTGCACACGCGCGACGCGCCGAGCGGCCTGGGTCGGCTGATCGACATGGGCATCGAGCCGTTTTTGGTCTCCTCGGCGGTCGACTGCATCGTCGCGCAACGTCTTGTGCGCCTGCTCTGCAAGCACTGCAAGAAGCCGCTGAAGGTGTCAGACGCGGTACTCGCCGAGCACGGCCTGGAGGGCGCCGAACCGTTCGATGCGGTCGGCTGCTCGCGCTGCGGCGGCACGGGCTACCGCGGACGCGTGGGCGTGTATGAGGTGATGAGCGTGTCCGAGCACATCCGCGCGCTGATCCTCGAGAAAGCGTCGGTCGACGTGATGGTCTCGGTGGCTGTGCGCGAAGGCATGCGCCGCCTGCGCGACGACGGGCTGGACAAGGTGCGCGAAGGGCTGACCTCGATCGCCGAGGTCGAACGCATGACCAACAGCCTGCTGTAGTTAACCTTCGATCGGCGCGCGGCCGCGGACCAGCAGCGAGATGCGCAGCGGCCCGGAGGGGAACGCCTCGCCGGTGAACGAGTAGGCCTCGTAGTCGTGCCCGCGGTAGCTGACGGGACCGAGCGTGGGCACGCTCACCGGACCCGGCGCCAGCGTACCCTGCACCTGCTTTGAGCCGGTGCGCATGAGCACCTCGGCGCCGGTGAAGCGATGCGCCAGCTTCATGTAGCCGGCGTCGTCCTGGATCGCGAAGGAGAAGCGGCCGACGAGCTTGCCGGCGCTGCGCAGCGTGCCGTGCACGGGCGCGAGCACGTAGGGCCCGCCGAGGTCGTAGAAGAAGCGCTGCGCGCCGCTCGGCTCGACGACGTTGACGCGCACGCGCACGACATGGATGTGCGCGGCGAAGAAGCCGACGATGGCGGCGCGCGTGGCGGCGAGATCGCGCGTGGCGACGGCGCGCTGAAAGCCCGTGTCGGCTTCGATGTGGTGAAGCGTCGCGCGCACGTAGTCGCTGCCGGCCTCCTCCTGATAGATGCGTTCGCCGACGCGGCCGAGCGTGGCGAGGTACGTCAGCGGGTGGGAGTCGGGGCAGCGCAAGGTCGAGCGCGGGATCAGCAGCACGATGCGCAGCGATCCCGTGGGAAAGACCTGACCGTTCACCGAGACCGCGACGTACTTCTGATTTTTATATTCGATCGTTCCGCGCACGGGAATTCGCGCGGGTGGCGGTCCTGCGATCGTTCCGGCGAGCCGGCGCGAGCTGCTCGGGCTCGCCGCGGAGCCAGAGCTCGACAGCAGCAGGATCTCGGCGCCGGTGACCTGCTTGGTGACCTTGGTGTAGCTGTCGTCGGCCTGCACGGAGAGCACGTAGCTTGCGCCGTCGGGCAACGTGCCGCGCACCGGCGCGATCGCCGGGCCGCTGCCGGCGCTGGCAAACGGTCGGCCGGACTTGAGGATGTCGATGCGCGCGATCTGGTTGGCCAGCAGCGCGTCGAGCGCCGTGCGCGCGGCGGGCGCGTCGCCGGAGGAGATCGCCGCGGCGAGCGCGGGCGAGCGTGTGACGCGAGCGACGGCCTCGCCGACGCCGTGGCCGGCGGCGGCCTGGCTGTAGATGCGCCGGCCGACTTCGCCGAGCGTCGCCGCCGCGATGTTGCGGCAATCGCCGGGAGCGCCGGCGGCTGAGCTCGCGGCGTTCGACGTGGCGCCCGCGGCGGTGTCGCCGGTGCTGTGGCTGGATGAGGACCCGCACGCGCCGAGCGCCAGCGCGGCGAGGACCGTCAGGGCGCAGGCGGGGCGACGCACGATGGAAAGCCTAGAGGCGACGCCACGCGTCGGCGCGGCGCCGCCTCCGATCTGCCCATCGGGCGCGCGCAGGCGCTACCTCTTGTTCGTGCTCGCCTTCTTGCTGCTGGCCTTCTTCTTTGCCGATTTCTTCTTCTTGGCCGGCTTCTTGGTGACCAGCGGTTTGGGGTTGAAGCGGCTGAAGCCCGAGTAGGCATCGGTCTTGCAGCTTTTCGGGCGACCGAGGTCATAGGGGCCGGAGATCGCCTGCGTGATCACACCTTTTTCCAAGTAGGCGTAAGTGACCGTCAGCAGCGGGTCGACGCGTGGCTCGACGCACAGCTTGGTGCCGATCGCGAACTGCCCGGTGATGTTCTCGTAGGGCTGCTTGGCCGCGCCGACGCAGTTGGCGGCCCAGCCGGGCACTTCACCCGAGCAAGAGAACGTGTCGGGCAGGATTTTTTTGGTGAGGTCGGTGACTTCCGGCGGGCTTGACACGCCCGTGACGGGAATCTGCGACTGCACCTGGTAGCCGGTGATCGGGCCGTTGCAGTAGAAGGTGTATTGCACCTGCTGTTCTTCACTCCCCGCTTCCGGCTGCCCAGCGGCGGTGCTGCCGAGGCAGTTGAGGTTGTTGGGGTTGGATTCTTCTGCCTGGCTCAATGCCGGACTCGCGAGCGACAGGGCAACCACGCCCACGATCGCGGCAAGCCAGAGGGTGGCCTTTCGGTGGGCGAGATGTGATGCTTGCAACGGTGTCTCCGTTCGTGTTGAGGGGATCGATCTATGCGTCATGTCAGTGCAGAAGCTTTTCCAGGCTCTGCTTTGGTGAAGTCGGGTCGAAGGCCACGCTCGAGCGCGCGCCGGCCTTGGCGAAGCTCGACAGCAGCACGGCGCCGGCCGGCGGCTGGGAGGCGAGCGTCGCTGGCGAGGCGCCCGGCGGCAGTTCGGCGCCCGCCGGGTCGGCGACGGTGGCGAAGGTCACGACGACGAGCCCGTGTTCTGAGTAGGTCGTCGTCTGCGTGATCGTCGCGAGCGTCGCCTTGAGAAATGCGTCGGCGCCGGCGAGCCCGCCGGGGGTGCCGGCGCCGCAAGTCGCCGCGGAGGCTTCGGCACACGGAGGCTGGACGATCGAGTGCAGCAGAGGCGGCGTGGCGCCGAGCGAGCTGCGGTGTTCGACCAGCGCGGCGTCGTTGGCGAAGCCGCTGGCGCTGAGCGCCGACCACGCCGGCAGGTAGGTGCCCTTTGCCAGCAGTTCGCCGGTGATGTAGGGGGCGGCGGGTCCGTTGGACAGCGCTTCGGCGAAGGACACACCCGACAGCTGGATCAGCCACACGCTGGTGATCGGCGGCACGTTGGAGGTGCCGCTCGGTTTGGTCGTCTTGCTCGTCGGCGCCGACGTTTCGGTGGGCGCGGCGGCGGCGGGCGTGGTCGACGTGGGAGCCGCGGCGGCCGGCGTTTCGGCGGCTGCCGGCGTTGCCTGCGGCGTGACCGTCGGCGGCGCGGTGGTCGCCGTGGGCGCAGGCGCAGGCGTCTGCGCGCCGCCGCGCGCGGCGGCTGCGGCGATCAGCGCGGGAAGTTTCTGCGCGACGTCGCCGCCGCCGGCCAGCGACGCTTCGGGCGCCGGCCCGATGGCCGCGCCGAGCGCGATGCCGGCGCCGAGCATCACGGTGGCGAGCACCGCGCCGGCGCGCGCCGAGGGCAGGCGCGTGCGACGCGTCGAGCCATCGGCGACGACTGCGGCGGGCGCACGCTCGGGCTGGGGTGGGTTCGTGGAGCTGTCCATTTGATGTTTGAGCGGAGGCCTCTCGGGTATCGCCGGAAGACTTCCACATAAAGCAGGTTATCTGGATCGAATCTATCGGGATTATGGTATGTTCGCCGCTGGGCGCTGTCAAGTTGCAGCGCCCGCGACGTGTCAACCACTTCCTTTAGACCAGAAACGGAGTCCCTGCTAAATGAATCGAATCCGCCGTCTCTCCCTCGCCTTCGCGGTGGCTGGCGTACTCGGAGTCGCGGTGCCAGCGGCCGCCTCCGCCATCACGACGATCACGATCAGCGGCGCCACCGCGTCCTACCCGCTGGTCTCGCTGCTCGCGCAGAAGTACATCAAGACGTTTCCGAAAAAAGTCAAGTTCAAAATCACGCAGGGCGGCGCACAGATCGGCGTCAACGACGTCGCCGCCGGTCGCGTGACGATTGGCGACGTCTCGCGCGACCCGCTCGCCGCGGACCCCGCCGGGCTGGTCTTCTACCCGATCGCCAAGTACGGCATCTGCGTGATCACCAACAAGTCAAACCCGGTGCCGAACCTGACACAGGCGCAGGTGATCTCGATCTTCACCGGCAAGACGCGCGCGTGGACCGGACTTCCGGGTGCAACCGCCAGCGGCACGATCGACGTGATCAGCCGCACGTCGGTGGCAGGTGTGCTGACGAACTTCCAGACGCTGCTGCTGGAAGGCAAAAAAGTCTCGACGATCGCCGCCGAAGAACCGTCTGAGGGTCTGATGCGCCAGAAGGTCGAAAGCGACCCCAACTCGATCGGCTTCGTGTCCAACTACCAGTCCGACAAAGGCACGGTCAACGCCGTCGGCCTGAACGGCATCGCCTGCAACAAGTCGACCGTGCAGGGCGGCTCCTACTCCGGCACGGCGCGCTTCTACGAGGTGACCAAAGGCAAGGCGACGGGCGCCGCGTCGGCGTTCATCGGTTGGATCGAGAAAGCCAAGGCGGCGAAGAAGATCATCGCGACGCAGTGGTTGCCGATCAGCTGAGCGGCAGTTGCTGGAACGCCTGAGAAGCCCCTGGCCCGACCACCGCGCCGAGCGTACGCTCGGCGCGGTGTCGTTGCTGGTGTGTGCGCTGGTCGTGGCGATGGTCGTGTTCGTCGGCATCCACGCGTGGCCGATCTTCGAGCACAACGGCCTGTCGTGGCTGGGCTCGGGCGGAGACCTCGGCCGCCAGCTGGCGGACATGCAGAACACCACGCAGCACCCGCCGCCGTCGGCCTATCACCTGCGCGCGTGGCCGCTGGTCTACGGCACGCTGCTGACGACCACGGTCGCCGTGGTGTTGGCGCTGGCGATCGCGGTGTTCTCGTCGATCTTCATCGTCGAGCTCGCGCCGGCGCGCCTGCGGCGCATCGCGATCCCGGTGATTCGCCTGCTGGCGTCGGTGCCATCGGTGATCTACGGGCTGATCGGCATTCTCGTGCTGGTGCCGTTCGTCGGCAACCACGTGATCTCCGGTGCTGAGAAGGAATCGGTGCAGAACGTGATCCTGCTGACAGGCGCCGGCCTGGGCGTGACGGTGGTGATCCTCACGGTGATGATCACGCCGATCATGGTCGCGCTGATCTGCGAGGCGCTCGTGTCGGTGCCGAACTCCTGGCGCGAGGGCGCCGTGGCGCTCGGCGTCAACCCGCTGCGCGCGATGCTCGCGGTGACGCTGCGCGCGGCGCGCCCGGCGATCGTCGCGGCGGTCGTGCTGGCGACGGCGCGCGCGCTGGGCGAGGCGATCATGATCTCGATGGTCTCGGGCTCGCACTCGTTCTCGCCCAAGCCCGTCGACGGGCTGGTGTTCTTCTTCGAGCCACTGCGCACGTTGGCCTCGGGCATCGTCGACTACCGCGAAGGCATCGCCGCGCCGGCGCTCGGCTCGACGTTGTATGCCTGGGCGCTGCTGCTGCTGTTCAGCGCTTTCGTGCTGTCCATCGCCGGCTACCTGATCAAGCTCCCCCTGCGCAAGTTCCAGGTCCGCGGATGAGCCCGACGATGTCGCCGTTCGCGCCGCCTGAGATGCCTGCGGTGCCGCCGCGGCAGGCCGGACGCGGAAAGCGCTCGTCGCCGCTGACCTGGCGCTGGCGCGACCGCTTCGCGCTGGCGTTCGCGTGGTCGGCGGGCATCGGCCTGTGCCTGATCGCTGGTGCGATCGTGATCTACATGGGCTATCGCGGAATCCAGTACCTGCGACCGAGCCTGCTCGTGCAGCGCCCGGCGCTGGGCACCACCCAGGACGCCACCGGAGGCTTTCTCGATCCGCTGATCGGCACGGCGCTGCTGACGGTGATCGGCGTGCTGCTGGCCGTGCCGCTGGCGGTGGGCGGCGCCATCTGGATCGCCGAGTATGGACGGCCGACGTGGCTGGCGAGAATGGTCGAGTCGAGCATCGAGATGGTCGCCGGAACACCCGACATCGTGATCGCTCTGTTCGGGCTGTCGATCTTCCAGCTGGGCATCTTCGCGCCGTTCTCATTCAAGGCGTCCGGCGGCGGCGTGTTCGGCAAATCGTTCATCGCGGCCGGCGCGATGATGTCGCTGATCGCGCTGCCGCCGATGTTCACGGCGACGCGCGACGGCCTGCAGGCGGTGCCTGCGCACATGCGCGAGGCAGCGTTCGCGCTGGGCAAGACGCGCATCGCGACGATCCGGCGCGTGCTGCTGCCGAGCGTGCGCTCGAACATCGCCACGGGTGTGACGCTCGGCGTCAGCCGGATCATCGGCGACACGGCGATCATCGTTCTGCTGCTCGGCGAAACGCTGCGCCTGGACCCGCAGGGATCGGTGCCCGGCATCGGCCTGCTGCGCGGGACCGGCTCGACGCTGACCAGCTACATCTATGGCAACTCGCCGGCGGGCGAAGGCGCCGCGCCGCAGAAGGCCTACGCCGCGGCCTTCGTGCTGCTCGTGTTCGTGCTCGTGCTCAACCTGATCGTCGACCGCATCGGACGCTCGGCGGCCGACACCACCGGCATGACCGTGGCCGGTGCGGTGGTCTGACGATGGCGCCGCGCGTGAGTGCCGACGGCGCTGCGAGTGCCGACACCGCCTTTACAAGCGCAGCTCGCGCGCTAATCTCAGTGCTTCGATGCAGAAGGTGTTCGACAACCTCGGTGGAGAAAGTGCTCGATGAGCCCGGACGAGATGCTGCTTGACGCGCTGCAGAGCACGATGAGCGACAGCGACGACCCACGAGCCGACAAGCCGCGCATCGCGCAGGCGCCGCGCACGACGCTCGGCGACGACGGCGGCGTGACCCAGGCCTTTGCAGCGAGCGCCGCGCCCGCTGCGGCGCCGCTGGCCGCCGCGCCGGACGAGCAGACGGTGCCGCCGGTGCGCACGATCGTCGTCGATCGCCCTCCCGTGCCTGTTCTTCCCCAGCAGCAGCGCGAGGCGGTGCGCGCCGCATCCTCGACCGGCGCCGAGCGCCTGCGCCTGGAGGACGTGAGCATCGACTACGGCGCCAAAAAAGCCGTCAAGTCGGTGTCGCTGTCGATTCATCAGGGCGAGGTGCTCGCGCTGATCGGCCCGTCGGGCTGCGGCAAGACGACGCTGCTGCGCACGCTCAACCGACTGACCGAGTTGACGCCGAGCGCGTCGCGCGCCGGCAGCGTGCTGCTCGACGGCGAGGACATCCACGAGATGGCCGACACGACGCTGCGCTCGCGCGTGGCGATGGTCTTCCAGCAGCCTAACCCCTTCCCGATGTCGATCTTCGACAACGTCGCGTTCGCTCTGCGCGAACAGTCGCGCAAGCGTCCGCGCACGCGCGAGCTCGAGCCGCTCGTGATCGATGCGCTCAAGCGCGCCGGCCTGTACGACGAGGTTCGCGACGACCTGCACCGCCCGGCGCTGCGCCTGTCCGGCGGCCAGCAGCAGCGGCTGTGCATCGCGCGGGCGATCGCGCCGCGCCCAGAGGTGCTGCTGATGGACGAGCCGTGCAGCGCGCTCGACCCGATCTCCACTCAGACGATCGAGAAGCTGATCGGCGAGCTGCGCCGCGAGCTGGCGGTCGTGGTCGTCACGCACAACCTTGCGCAGGCGCACCGCGTGGCCGACAAGGTCGCCTTCATGTACCTCGGCGACCTGGTCGAGTACGGCAGCACGTCCGACGTGTTCGACCACCCGCGCGCGACGCGCACCCGCGACTATGTGCGCGGAGCGTTCGGATGATCGCCTGCGAGCTCTCGGCGCCGTCATGCGGCCCGGTCTGCTGAGGCGGGCGCTCGTCGTGGTCGGCTGTGGAGTCCTGGCTGTGACGGTGTCCGCATGCGAGAGCACCGAGTCCGAAAGCGCCAAGATCGGGCGCCAGGCCGGCGCGAGCGAAGCCGCCAGCTCGCTGAAGCTCGGAGGGGTCGACCGCAGTGTGCGCGTGTCGAACGTGACGCCGCTCAGCGGCGCCGGGCGCACGGCGATCGCCGTCAAGCTGACGTCAAGCTCCTCGCGCGGCAAGCGCGAAGTGCCGCTGCTCGTGAAGGCGACGGGCGATGGCGACAAGCTGCTCTACTCCAATGCGACCGGCGCCGAACCGCTGCTGCAGCGCGTGACGCTGCTTCGCGCGCATGCGAGCACATGGTGGGTCGACGACGAGGTTCTGACCAGCGGCAAGGTGACGGCAGCCACGGTGACCGTCGGAACGGGCAAGCGCTCGCCGGCCGACGCGCGCTCGGCGGCGCTCTCGGCGACCGCATCGCACGTCAGTGGACAGGCCGACTCGAGCACGGTCAGCGCGCTGCTGAACAACCGCACCGGCAGGGCGCAGAGCGGCGTGCCGATCTTCGCCGTGGCGCTGCGCGGCGACAAGGTCGTGGCGGCGGGTCGCGCCGTGGTCGCGTCGGTGCCCGCGCATGGCCAAGCCACGTCGGTCGATATCCCGCTCGTCGGCGACGCGACCGGCGCGAAGATCGTGCTGACGGCGCTGCCGCCGAGCGCGGCCGCCTCCGGCGGAGGCTTGAAATGAGCCTCGCGCCCGTTCCGACCGAGCAGGGTGGCGCGAAGTGCTCCAACTGCGGCGCCGCGCTGGTCGCCGACCAGCGTTACTGCCTGTCTTGCGGGCAGCCGGCCTCGCCGGTGCGCCTGGCGTTTCTCGACGTGCTGCAGGGAGACGGCGCAGCCGCGTCCGGCACGTCGGCGATCCAGGTTGGTCCTGCCGGATACGTGCCGCTGAGCGAGGGCCACGGCGCCAACGGTTGGCTGCGACGCAACTCCGGTCTGCTCGGCCTGCTGGCCGTGCTCGTGCTGTGCCTGATCGCCGGGCTGCTGATCGGGCACTGGGTCAGCCAGGGCGGCACGAAGGCGCCCGCCAAGCAGGTCGTCGAAGTTAAGGGCCTATCCGGCCTGTCCGCGGCGCCGGCCGCGGCCGCCGCGACGACGACACCGAGCGCCACAGCGCCGGCCGAAGCGAAGGAAAGCGCCGCCGCCAAGGCGGCGGCGGCGAAGGCCGAAGCGAAACTGACAAAGGCCGAAAAGGCGCCGCCGCCGAAACCGAAAAAAGTCGCGCCGACGCAGATCAAAAAACTGACCCAGTCCAGCGGCAAACAGCACCAGGAAGAAATCAACGCGCTCGGCAACGCGCCGATCGAAACCGGGTGACGCTGATGGCCTCTGACGATGCCGGTCCGGCTCTGACGCAGCCACCCGCCGCCACCGACGAGCAGCCAACGGCCGTCGTCGTGCCGGTCGGCGGCCTGCCGCGCGCCGCGCTCAGCGGTTCGATGGCCGAGCTGCGCCGGCGGCGCTACGAGCTCGCCGAGCGCGTCGCAGAGTTGACCTGGGACCTCGGCGGACTGACCTATGAGATGGCCGTGCGCGACCACTATCGCCTGGACGTGCTCGCGCGTCGCGCCTCAGAGCTGCAGCAGGCCGATGCGCAGCTGGCCGAGGTCCAGCGCCTGCTCGCCTCGGCCGAGGCCGGAGTGCACGGCCAGTGCCGCTCCTGCGGCGCCGTGCACAGTCGCGGCGCGTCGTTCTGCTGGCACTGCGGCGCCGGCCTGCTCGAGGAGGCGCGCCCCACTGTGCTCGAGCCCTCGGGCGACGCTCGCTGACGCTGGGCGCCCGTTCGGGGAGAAAAGGTCGGCTCGGCGCTGTGCTTGGCCGAACGCGAGGGCCAGTCTCGTTACCGCTGTCTGGCTCGGTTCCGCTCGTGACCTGCCCACCGGAACTGATCAAATTATTTGACGATTCAACGCGACCGCGATACGGTCCCATCGATGCGGGAGCGGTTGCTAGGAGTCTTGGGGGCCGCCGGGGTTTGCCTAGTACTTGCCGCTGTGCCCGCCGGGGCTGTCTGCGGCGACGGCGAAGAATCGGAAGCGTGCAACGGGAGCGAACCTCAGCCCGTAGTGTCGGTTCGAGGCGTTGTCACCGCGCACCACGGCTCGTCGTACAGGCACCCTGGCTACAGCCTCGTCGAGCTGATAAGTACGCCGGAAGCGGCGTACATGACGGCTACCGAACCGGCAACGCGGACGCACTTGCGTTGGCTTACTGCCGAACAAGATGGCAATGGGGTTCGTGTGCCGTGGGAATGCAGGCGGCCACACGAGACGTTCCGCTACGCGCTCACGGCACGAGGCGAGGTCGGCGCGACCGTGTCGACCACCGTTGTCTTTCATGCGCAGCTGAGCGCCCACTGGTGTGCTGCCGCGAGAGCGAAGGAAATTGCCGCTGCACGACGGAGACGCGAAGCCGAACAACACGCGGCTGCGGAACGCGCTGCTCAGAAGCGGGCAGCCGAAGAACGGCGCACGTCCGAACGCCGCGAACAAGAAGCCCAGTCACGAGAACGTGAAACTACGTCGACGTGCACGAATGGGACCTACGTCAATTCCTCCGGCAACACGGTCTGCAAACCCGAAAGCTCAACCGGCCCTCCGGCCGGGGCGACTGCCGAATGCGAAGACGGAACGTACAGTTTCAGCGAACACCACAGTGGAACTTGCTCGTCCCATGGCGGGGTCAAGCGCTGGCTCTAACGGGACAGCGAGCACGAGCTCGTCGGCGCGAACGCCTACCGTTGCTGGGGTGAACAGACCCCAGTCGGTCCGTCTGAGGCAAAGCGCGCAAGTACTCGTAGCAACCGCGTTGCTCGCTGCGCTTGTGCCAGCCGGAGGAAGCGCCGCACAGCGACGGCATTTGCCCGCACGTCCGCGCGAGTACGGCTGCCCGATGCTGCCCGCCGACAACGCGCTCAACCGCGACATCTCGCGCGCGCCGGTCAATCCGCTGTCGGCCAGCTACATCGCCTCGATCGGCGCCGACCTGCACCTGCACGCGGACTTCGGCACGAACCCGAGTTACGGCATTCCCTACGTGGTCGTCGGTGCGCACCAGCCGCGCGTGCCGATTCGCTTCAGCGAATACGGCGCCGAATCGGAGCCAGGTCCCTACCCGGTGCCACCGAGCGCGCCGGTCGAGGGCGCCGGAGAAGCAGGCGACCGCCACGTGCTCGTGCTGCAGACGGGCGCGTGCAAGCTGTATGAGCTGTACTCGGCGCAGCGCTCGGGAGCGGGCTGGCAAGCCGGCTCGGGCGCGGTGTTCAACCTGCGCAGCAACGCGCTGCGCCCCGAAGGCTGGACCTCGGCCGACGCGGCTGGGCTGCCGATCTTCCCACTGCTGGCGCGCTACCCGCAGGTGCAAGAAGGGCGCATCGACCATGCGCTGCGCGTGACCGTCTCGCGCACGCAGGCCGGCTACATCCATCCGGCCACGCACCTCGCGTCCAGTAGCACCGAAGCCACGCTGCCGCCGATGGGCTTGCGCCTGCGACTGAAGGCGAGCTTCGACCTGGCGCACTATCGCGGCCAGGCGCTGGTGATCCTGCGCGCGCTCAAGCGCTACGGCCTGATCGTCGCCGACAACGGCTCGTCCTGGTACATCACAGGCGCGCCCAATCCAGGCTGGTCAGACGTTGACCTCGACCAGCTGAAGACCGTGCCGGGCTCGGCCTTCGAGGCGATCTCCTCCGGGCCGATCTTGCACAAGCGCTGAGGCACTGGCGCATCGCGTGCGGCTGCGGCCCGGCCGTCGCCGCTAGCGCCGGTCAGGAAGGCTGCTGCTGATGCTCGACCGGCTGCGCGGGCGCGGGCGGCGGCGCAGCGGCGGGCGGAGCGGGCTGTGCGACCGGGGCCGCAGTCTGGGCCTGCGCGGGCGGCTGCGGCTGGGCGGCGGGAAGCGCCGTGTGCTCGCTGCTGGCCTCGCCCGTGACGGTCTGCTTGAACTCGCGCATGCCGCTTCCCAGCGACCGACCGATCTCGGGCAGCCGCTTGGCGCCGAAGATCAGCAGCAGGATCACTACGAGAAATGCGATGTGCAGGGGATTGTCTAGTCCCATGTGCTCGTCTGAGTCTAGACGATCCGTTAGGCGGGGCGGGCGAGCGCCCGGCGCACGAACTGCGCGGCGACGATCAGGATCAGTGCGGCAAAGCCGTCGCGCAGCACGCGACCGGACAGCGCGTTGGCCAGCGCCACACCGCCGGCCGCGCCGGCGAGTGACAGCAGCCCGAGCAGCAGCGCGTCACGCCGGCGCACGTTGCCGTAGCGGTCCTGGCGGTAGCTGCCGACGATCGCCACCGGAATGATCGCCAGCAGCGACGTCGCCTCGGCCTGGTGTTGGCCGAGGCTGAGGAAGATCACCAACCCGGGCACGAACAGCACGCCGCCGCCGACGCCGAGCATGCCCGCGACGACGCCGCCCGCCAAGCCGATCGCGATCGCGCCGATCACCGCAGCACCAGCTCGACGGCGCTGGCCACGAGCACCGCGGCGAATAGCAGCGACAGCGAGCGGTTGTCGATGCGCTGCTGCAGCCACGTGCCGAGCAGCACGCCCGCGACCGCCGGCAGGCCGACCTCGACGGCGTCGAGCACGTGCACGTTGCCATACAACCCCTGCGTGGCCGCGGCAAACGCCGCGATGAAGATGATCGCCGCCAGCGAGGTGGCGGTCGCCGAGCGCTCGTCGTAGCCGAGCCAAAGCACGAGCAGCGGCACGATCACGCTGCCGCCGCCGACGCCGAACAGGCCGCTGAACAGGCCGGCCGCCGTGCCGATCGCCATCAGCTTCGCAGTGCGCGTGCAAGACCGCTCAGAAGGGCCGTCAGCAAGCACGCTTGCGAGCCAACCGGTCAGGCGCCATGCGCGCCATACTAGACATCGTGTCCCCCGCCGCGACGCTCGTGGAGGCGCTCGAGCCGATCCGCTCCGACCCCGACCATGGGGCGGTTCTGCTCGACATCGACGGCACACTCGCGCCGATCGTGCGCCACGCCGCCGACGCTCACGTGCCCGAGGCCACGCGCACGCTGCTGATCGAGATCGCCAAGCGCTACGGCGTCGTCGCCTGCATCAGCGGGCGTCGTGCCGCGACCGCGCGCCAGATCGTCGCGATCGGCACCCTGGCCTACGTCGGCAATCACGGCGGCGAGCTGCTGCGCCCGCGCTCGACGACACCCGAGGTAGACCCCGAGCTGGCCGCGTGGTCGGCGCGCGTTCGTGCATTCGCCGCGCGCGTGCTCACGGCCGAGTACCAGCGCCTGCGCATTCGCGGCGAGGACAAGGACGCGATCGCGGCGTTTCACTGGCGCGGCGCGCCCGACGAGCAGGCCGCTGAGGAGGCCGTGCAGCAGATCGCCAGGCTCGCGCAGGAGGAAGGGTTGGTGGTCCACTGGGGGCGCAAGGTGCTCGAGGTGCGACCACCCGTGACGCTCGACAAGGGCCTGGGCATCGCCACGCTGCTGCGTGGAAGCTCCGTCACAGCGGCGCTGTACGTCGGCGACGACACGACCGATCTCGACGCCTTTCGCGGACTGCGCGAACTGGCGCAGAGCGGGGAGCTGGACTCGACGCTGTGCGTGGCAGTCGATTCCGACGAAGCGCCGCCGGAGCTGGCGCGCGAGGCCGACATCACGGTCGACGGCACGGCGGGCGTGCGCGAGCTGCTCGAGGCGCTGCTGTAGTACGCGTGTGCGGTTCGTCGACTTCCTCAGATCCACCGTCATGCTCAGCGCCGGAGCCGCGACGGCGCTCGCGCTTGTCACCGTGCTGGCGGCCAGTGCGGGCTCTGAAGAAAAGCTGCTGCCGATCGCCGTCGGCTGGTGGGTGATCGCCGCGCTGATCGGGCTGCGGCTCGGCAGGCGCGCCGAGACCAACCCGCCGATCGCACGCCTGCTCGCCGACGCCAAATCGAGCACGGCGCTGCCGGAGAACCATCCGAGCGCGATCCTCATAAACCGCCTTTGGCCGCTGCTGCTGTTCACGTTGATCGCCGGCGGCCTGGCCTTTCTCGCGCCTCAGGTGCCGGGCATAGCGGCCGGCTTCGCGATCATCTGGGCGCTCGCCTGGCGCCGCACAGGACGCCGCCGTCGCGGCGATCGAGGAGCGCGACGGCGCGTTCTTCTACGTGCGGCGCACCTCGCCCGTTCGGCCGATGGCGCTGGAGCGCACGCCCGGCTTCAAGGCGCTGCGTCCCGAACGCGCCAACGGCGCCGTCACCTGAGATGGCCGCGGCCGGCGGCGCCGACGTGCTGCTTGTCTCGCTCGGCGCCACCGGCGGGCTGCGCCGCGCCGACGACGAGCTGGCCGACTCGTTGCGCCGCGCCGGCGCGAACGTCGCGATCGCCCGCCCCGCTGCGCCGCGGCCGCTGCCGACGCTGATGCTCACCGATCTGCAGTGGGCCCGTGCGGCGCGCAAGGCGGCCGCCGAAAGCGGCACACGCGCGCGCGCGGTGATCTACTCGAGCACGACCGCTGCACTCTTCTGGCAGCGTCCGGGCGCGATTCGCTTCGACGCCACTGCGGCCGGCAACCGCCGCGGCCGCCACGGGCTGTGGCAGCGGCCGCTGGAGCGCCGCCGGCTGAACCAGGCGCCGCTGCTGCTGCCATGGAGCGACGGCGGCCTGCGCGAGGCGCCGCAGGCCGCCACGCGCGGCGACCGCGCGCTCGTGCTGCCGGTGCCGGTGGAGCCCTCCGGACCGCTCGACGGCGAGCGCGACGTGGCCGCGGTGACCTACGCCGCCAACCCGCAGAAGAAGGGTTTCGATCGCGTGCTCGCGGCGTGGCGCGCGTTTCGAACCTCCGCCGGAGGTGGGGCCGAGCGTGAGCTGGTCGTTGCTGGAGCTACGCTGGCTCAGCTCGAGCATGCAGGTCTCGCGCGCGGCGGCGAACCGGGAGTGCGCGTCGCCGGCCCGCTCGCGCCAGAGGAGTTTCGTGCGCTCTTGCGACGCACGCGCGTGTTCGTCTGTGCGCCGCGCCGTGAGGACTACGGCATCGTGCAGCTGGAGGCGCTGGCCGACGGCTGCCAACTCGTCACGACGGCCGCACCCGGGCCATACGCCGCACTACCTCTAGCGCGCGAACTCGATGTGCGGCTCGTGGGCGACGATCTCGTCGCTGCACTGGGCACCGCGCTCAACAACCCTCGCGCCGGCTACGCAGAGCGCGCGCGCCAGACGCTCTTGCCTTTTGCACGCGCGTCCGTCGACCGGCTGGTGGCCGACGAGCTACTGCCGCGACTTCTTGCGTAGGGACGCCCGCTGAGCAGTAAGTAGGACGGCGCCCGCGACCAGACCGGAAACCGCGACGCGCCGCATAAGACGTACTATTCGACTATCCGAGAGAAGGGGGCCGAGATGGGAGATGCCGCCGGGGATTCGTTGGACCAGGGGGCTGGACGCGAGGAGCAGACCGACCTCACCGGGAACGAGAGCCCGGCGGGCCAGGACGGCGATCGGGCAGTCGCAGAGGATGACGACGCTCGGCTGAGTCAGGTTCGAGACGAAGAGAAGGAACGCGCACGCAGCGAGCAAGAGGGGAAGCAGCGCGAGGAAGAAGAGAAGCTCGAACAAGAGGAAAAGCGACGCAAACAGGAGGAGAAGCAACGGAAACACGAGGCGAGGCAGGCTGACTTGGCAGCGGCCCAAATCGCGCGACAGCAGGCAGAAACCGACGAAAAGAGGATTGAAAGCGAAGAACGCGTTGCGGAAGGGAAGGCCCGTAGGAGGTTTGCCAGGCTCGTTGAAAAGCGGTCATACGTCCTGGGTGGGATAGCTCTGGCCTACTTGTTTGCCGGGCTCGCAGCCGTGACGCTTGCTCTAGGCAAGGACATGGGTCTCAGCAAACACGCACGGCTCGCTGTGGGGGTCTCGTTCGGCATCGTGGCCGGGCTATCCCTGGTCTGCGCCGTGGTTCTCCCCGGCTTGATGGATGCGCGGCGGGAACAACGCGAGGTCGAGAAGGAGGCGCGGGACGCCGTCGCGGAGTCGGCCGATGAGCTTGGCGACGCCAAAGACCTCGTGGCGCTGATCAAGGCAAACCGCAAGCAGATGTCCGCATACGACGTCCTCGTGCAGGCCCAAGCGAAGACAGCTTTTCGCAACGCACAGTTTGCGATGGGCGCTGGTCTCTTGGTCCTGCTGTTTGGAGCGATCGTCGCGCTTTCGACAGCTGACTTGCAGGCGAAGATCGTAACCGCGACTTTGACCGCTATTGGGGGAACACTTGCCGGGTTCATTGCAAAAACGTTCCTCGACACATACCGCCGCTCCATCCAGCAGCTGAACTTCTATTTCCAGCAGCCCTTGATCACGAGCTACCTACTTGCCGCCCAACGACTTGTCAATGAGCTATCTGGAGCTCAGCGAGAGACCTCGCTGATGGAACTAATCAAGCGCGTCGCTGTGACGTTGATCCGGCCATGGGTCGTTCCGGGATCCGGACTCGAAGAGGAAAGGGACGAATCTCCAACCTCGGGGTCAAACGGACTGACGACCGAAAAAATAGGCAAAGCCACGGCCCGAAAAGCGCGCAAAACTCCCCCTTCCAAACCAAGGAAAGGCAATGCAGCGACGGGTGCGACGGCGTAGTCGCGGGAGCTGGCGAGATAAGTGCATTCACAACCGTGCGCGCTTGCGCAGCCCCTGCAGCTCCGCCCAACTGCGCGTGTTGGCGACCTGCTCGCGCGTCAGCCAGGCGCGACGCGCCGTCTAGACGCCCCAGCGCATGTTCGCCAGCGTGCGCGTGCGATGCGCGTCGGAGTCGATCAGCGAGCGTCACGCCGGCGCGCGCGGCGGCGCGCGCGTTCACGTCTGACAGGTCGCGGCGGTCCGGGTTGGCGTTGATCTCGAGCAGCGTGCCCGTGCGCGCGGCCGCCGCGAACACCGCGTCGAGGTCGATCGCATATGGCGCGCGGCGCTCGATCAGCCGACCGGTCGGGTGGCCGATCGCGTCGACCAGCGGGTGCTCGATCGCCGCGATCACGCGCTCGGTCATCGCCTGCTCGGCCATGCCGAACGACGTGTGCACGCTGGCGATCACCCAGTCGAGCGGCCCAGCAGCTCGTCGTCGTAGTCGAGCGCGCCGTCCGGCAGGATGTTGACCTCGCTGCCGGCCAGCAGCTCGATGCCCTCGACGCGTCGTCGGCCTCGCGCACCAGCTCGATCTGGCGGCGCAGCTGCTCGGGCGAGACGTCGTTGCCGAAGCCGTGCGTGGCCGAGTGGTCGGTGATCGCCAGGTACTCATAGCCGCGCTCGCGCGCCGCGCTCGCCATCTCCTCGATCGTGTTGTGGCCGTCGGAGGCGATCGTGTGGCAGTGCAGGTCGCCGCGGATGTCCGCCAGCTCGATCAGCTGCGGCAGCCCGCGCCGCCGTCGAGCGCGCCGCCTCGAGCTCGCCGCGGTTCTCGCGCAGCTCCGGCTCGATGTAGGCCAGCCCGAGCAGCTCGTACAGCTCGCGCCTCGGTCGCGCACGTGCGCGTGCGCCCGGTCGCGTCGTCGAGCACCCCGTACTCGGAGACGTGCAGCCCACGCCGCACCGCCGCTTCGCGCAGCGCCGCGTTGTGGCGCCCGGAACCGGTGAAGTGCTGCAGCAGGTTGCCGAGCTGCGCGGCTTGGCGATGCGCAGGTCGACGCTCACGCCCGAGTGCGTGCGCGCTCGCGCGCCCGCCTTGCCGCCGAGCCGACGCTCTCGATCTGCTCGAGCTTGCCAGGCTCTGGCGAGCGCCGTCGGGCGCGTCGTGACGGCGATCAGGTCGATGTCCTTGACGCTGTCGGCCCGCCGCCGCGCCGAGCCGGCGAGCTGCACGTGCGTTGTCCGAGCCGCCCAGCTCGCGCAGCCCGGCGGCCAGCGCTCTCGCCGATCTCGAGCGCGCGCGGCAGCAGCACGACGCGGCCTGCGTCTGCTCGCCGGCGCCTTCGGCGAGCGCCGTCGAGCACGCTTTCCTCGAACTTCGCCCCGAGGCCGCGCACGTGCGCAGGCGCTGCGCCAGCGCCGCCTCGCGCAGCGCCTCCGGCGAGTCGATGCCGAGCTCGGAGTGCAGCAGCCGCGCGCGCTTGGGGCCCAGACCCGGGCAGGCGCGTGATCGCGACCAGGCCGGCCGGGAACTGCGCGCGCAGCTTCTCGGCCGCCGGGATCGTCCCGGTCTCGAACAGCGCCAGGATCTTCTCCTGCAGCGTCGCGCCGATTCCCGGCAGCTCGGTGGCGCGGCCTTCGCGCGCCAGCGCCGCGACCGACACCGAGCGCGTCGCGCACGCTGCGCGCGGCCGTGCGGTACGCCAGCACGCGGTGCACGATCGCGCCGTCGAGCTCGTACAGGTCGCCGAGCTCCTCGAGCGCGTCGGCGATCGCGCCGTTCGACAGCGTCCGGCGTGGACACGCCCGTTAGGGTACGCCGACGCATGTCCGGCGAGCCGCTGGCTGATCCTGCCGACCTACAACGAGGCCGAGAACGTCGAGGCGATCGTCGCCGCCGCCGGCGAGGTGCTCGCGCGCGCCTCGCGCCGACCCGACGGCGACGGCTTCGCATCCTCGTCGTCGACGACGGCTCGCCCGACGGCACCGGCGCAGATCGCCGACCGCCTGGCCGCCGAGCACGACTGGATGCAGGTGCTGCACCGCACCGAGAAGAACGGCATCGGCCCCGCCTACCTCGCCGGCTTTCGCCACGCGCTCGACCGCGGCGCCGGCTACGTGATCGAGATGGACTCCGACTTCTCCCACGACCCCGCCGACCTCGCGCGCCTGCTCGAGGCCGTCGACGACGCGCCGGCGCCGACCTCGCGCTCGGCTCGCGCTACGTGCCGGGCGGCGGCGTCAGCGACTGGGGCTGGCTGCGGCGCTTCATCAGCGAGGGCGGCTCCACCTACGCGCGCAGCGTGCTCGGCCTGCAGGTGCGCGACCTGACCGGCGGCTTCAAGTGCTTTCGCCGCGAGGTGCTCGAAGCGATCGACTTCGACGGCGTGCGCTCGCACGGCTACGCCTTCCAGGTCGAGCTCACCTACCGCGCGGTGCGCGCCGGCTTCGACGTCGTCGAGGTGCCGATCGTCTTCCGCGACCGCCAGCGCGGGCAGAGCAAGATGTCCTGGCGCATCGCCGCCGAGGCGATGTGGCTGGTGCCCGCTGCTGCGCTTCCGATAGCTCACGCCTGGCCGCGCTGCAGCTTGGGCTGACAGCGCCGATGCACTAGCGAGATGGACGCCTCGGCATACGCCTTCGCGCACGGCGTGCGCCACACGCGCGAGACGCTGCGCACGTGGCAGCGAGATGCCCGGGCCGGTCGCTCGCGCGCTGGTTCGCCGGCTCGGCGCTCGCGGCCGCCGGGCTGCTGCTGGCGGTGCTGGCTCATCGCCGCGCTCGACCGCAGCTACGCAGCAGATCATCCGCCTGCAGCCCGCCGTTCGCGGTCGGCGACCTCGCAGACGTCGTCGACGTGCTCGCCCGCAACCTGCTCGTGCTCGCGCTGCACGCGATGGCCTGCGTCGCCGGCTTCATCGCCGGCAGCTCGCTGCCGCTGCAGGCCGAGGGCCGCACGCGGCCTCTCGCGCTGGGTCCACGAGCACGGCGGGCGCATCGCGATCGTCTTCGTCGTCTGCGCCACGACCTTCTCGCTGTGCGCCCAGGCCTACGTGCTCGGACACACGCTCGGCGGCGTCGCCGCCTTCCTGCGCGTCTCGCCCGGCGCTGCTGCTGCTCGGCGTGCTGCCCCACGCGCTGATCGAGCTGATCGCGCTGTTCCTGCCGCTCGCCGCGTGGATCATCGCGAGCCGCCGCGGCGAGTGGGAGCAGCTGCTCGCCGCCACCGTCGTCACGGTCGCGATCGCCGTGCCGATGCTCGTCGTCGCGGCGCTCATCGAGGTCTACGTCTCGCCGCACCTGTTCACGGCGCTGACGCACATCCATCCGCCGATCGTTGCAGCGCCGAGGCTGGACGTCACCGTGCGACGAGTCGCGCGTCGCCGAGCGTCGGTCCTGGGCAAGCGGCGCGTCCTGGGCGGCGATCGGCCTGGGCAACCCTTGCTTCATTTTGTATAGTGATGGGTGATACCGCGAGACCGCGACCTTCAAGGAGACACCATGGCAGGCACCCTCAGCGAAGTCACCGACACCAACTTCCAGGCCGAGGTGCATCGAGTCCGACACTCCCGTGCTCGTCGACTTCTGGGCGCCCTGGTGCGGCCCCTGCCGCGTCGTCGCCCCGGTGCTCGAGGAGATCGCCGCCGAGCGCCCCGACCTGCGCATCGTCAAGCTGAACATCGACGACAACCAGCAGACCGCGGCCGCCTTCCAGGTGCTCTCGATCCCGACGATGATCCTCTTCAAGGGCGGCGCAGCCGGTCAAGACCGTCATCGGCGCCTACCCCAAGAAGAAGCTCGAGCAGGAGCTCGAGCCCGCTACTGGCCTGATCAGGGCCTGAGGGGCGTCGCCGCACGCGCCCGTCACGCAGAGGCGGCGGCCTTGCGCACGAGATCGTCAGCTCCAGGCCGTCGATCTCGGCCTGCTCGCGGTAGCCGTCCTGCGATCCCCGGCGAGCCCGCTCAGCGCCGTTCTCACCGAGGTTCAGCGCGACCGCCAGCGTCTCGCCCGCGAGATAGCTCGCGGTGCGCCTGCGGCGGCCTCGATCAGGGCCGGCGTCGCCCGTCAGCCACAGCTCGATGCGATCCTCGACCTGCAGGCCGGCGGTCTTGCGCGCGTTCTGCACGGCGTGCACGATCTCGCGCGCGTGGCCCTCCTCGCGCAGCTCCTCGTCGATCGCCAGATCCAGCGCCACCGCGTGCGCGCCCTCGCGCTCGACGCTGTAGCCCTCGGGCGCGCGCATCGTCAGGATCACGTCGTCGGCTGACAGCAGGTGCTCGCGTCCGTCGACCGCGAGCCGACCCACCGGTCTCGCCCCCGTCGCGCACCGCCGCCGCCACGCGCGCCGGGTCGAGCGCCGCGATCGCGTCGGCCGCCAGCGGCATCGCTTTGCCGAAGATCGGCCCGAGCGTGCGGTAGTTGGCCTTCACCTCGTAGCTGCCCAGCTCCTCCGCCGCCGCCACGAAGCGCACGCGCTTGACGTTCAGCTCGTCGCGCACCACGTCCGCGAGCCGTTCGATCGCCTCGCGCTCGCGTCCGGCCGCGACGACCACCGCCTCGCCCAGCGGCTGGCGCACCTTGATCTTCGACTTGCCGCGCGCGCCCAGGCCCAGCCGGACCGTCTCGCGCGCGAGCGCCATCGCCTGCTCGAGCTGCTCGTCGCGCGCCGCGCCGCCGGCCTGCTCGGCCAGCGACGCCGGCGGGAAGTCGCACAGGTGCACGCTCGCGAGCGTCGCCGTCGAGGTTGTCGTAGATCTCGTCGGCGATGAACGGGCAGAACGGCGCCAGCAGCTTGCGCGACCGTCAGCAGGCACGTGCGCAGCGTCGCGAACGCCGCCGCGTCGCCGTCCCAGAAGCGCCGGCGCGAGCGGCGCACGTACCAGTTCGAGAGATCCTCCACCAGCTCCGCGATCGCCCGCCCGGCCGCTCGTCGCGTCGTAGGCGTCGAGGCGCTCGGCCACCAGCTCCGCCGTTCCCGCCGCGCGCGACAGCGCCCAGCGGTCGAGGTCGTCGTGCGGCGCTGCGCCGCTCGCGCCGGGCGCGCCGAGCTCGTCCGCGCTGACGCGCGCGTACAGCGTGTAGAAGAAGTACGTGCTCCACAGCTGCTTGAGGAACAGCCGCACGCCCTCGCCGATCGTCTCGCGCCGAGAAGCGATAGCCGTCCCAGGGCTGCTTGGAGGTGAAGAAGTACCAGCGGAAGGCGTCCGCGCCGAAGCGTGTCCAGCACCTGCCACGGCTCGACCGCGTTGCCTTTGGACTTCGACATCTTCTGCCCGTCCTCGTCGAGGATCAGCCCGAGGCAGACGACGTTGCGATACGGCGCGGCGGCTCGCCCGAGCAGCGTCGCGACCGCCAGCAGCGAGTAGAACCAGCCGCGCGTCTGGTCCTGCGCCTCGCAGATGAAGTCCGCCGGGTAGTCGCTCGTCGAAGCTCCTCCGCGTGCTCGAACGGGAAGTGGTGCTGGGCGAACGGCATCGCGCCGGAGTCGAACCACACGTCGATCACCTCCGGCACGCGGCGCATCGGCTTGCCGCAGTCGGGCTCGCCTCGGCGTCCTCGTGCGGGCAGGCGAACTCGATCTCGTCGACGAACGGGCGGTGGTGGTCGGCCAGCTCGCTGCCCGAGCGCTCGCTCAGCTCCTCGAAGGAGCCGATCACGTGCACGTGGCCGTCCTCGCAGCGCCACACCGGCAGCGGCGTGCCCCAGTAGCGCTCGCGCGACAGCGCCCAGTCGACGTTGTTGCCCAGCCAGTCGCCGAAGCGCCCGTGCTTGACGCGCGGCGGATACCAGCTGACCGTCTCGTTGGCGTCCAGCAGCTCCTGTCGCAGCTTCGTCGTGGCGATGTACCACGACGGTTTGGCGTAGTAGAGCAGCGGCGTGCCGCAGCGCCAGCAGTGCGGATAGGAGTGCTCGTAGTCCTGCGCGCGCAGCAGCAGCCCGCGCGCGTCCAGGTCCTCGATCAGCTCGCGCGTCAGCGTCGGGTCCTTGACGAAGCGCCCCGCATAGGGCTTGCCGTCGCGGCTGCGCACGCGCTCGTCGTAGGTGCCGTCTGGCTTGACCGGGTTGTACAGCGTGCGCGGCTCGTCGCCGGCGAAGATGCCCGCCGCCGCCGCCACGCGGTAGTCGTCCTCGCCGAACGCCGGCGCCAGGTGCACGATGCCCGTGCCGTCCTCGGTCGTGACGAAGTCATCCGCCAGGATCGGCAGCACGCCCGGCTCGCGGTCCGACGCGGCGAAGATCGGTCCCTCATAGCCGCCGTAGCGCGCCACCAGCTCCTCGCCGGAGAAGCGCTCGACGATCTCGCGCGCCGCTCGCCGAGCACCGGCTCGACGCGATCCGACACGAGCACGAAGTGATCATCATCCGAAGCGCACCCGCGCGTAGCGTCGCCTTCGGGCGACACCGCCACGGCGACGTTGCCCGGCAGCGTCCACGGCGTCGTCGTCCAGACCAGCAGCCGCTCCTCGCTGCCGCGCGCCGGCAGCTTCAGGTACACGCTCGATCGACCACGTCGCGGTAGCCCAGCGCGACCTCGTGCGAGGAGAGCGTCGTCTCGCAGCGCGGGCAGTAGGGGCTGACCTTGTGGCCCTCGTAGAGCAGCCCGCGCCGGTCGATCTGCGACAGCGCCCACCAGACCGACTCGATGTAGGTCTCGTCGAGCGTGCGGTAGGCGTCGTCGAGGTCGAGCCAGAAGCCGATCCGCTCGGTCAGCCGGTTCCACTCCTCCAGGTAGGTGAACACCGACTCGCGGCAGCGCGCGTTGAACGCGCCGATCCCGTACTCCTCGATTTCCGCCTTCGATTTGATGCCGAGCTCCTGTTCGACGGCGATCTCCACCGGCAGGCCGTGGCAGTCCCAGCCGCCCTTGCGCTCCACGCGGTAGCCGCGCATCGTCTGAAAGCGCGGATAGATGTCCTTGAACACGCGCGACAGCACGTGGTGTGAGCCCGGCGGCCCGTTCGCCGTCGGCGGCCCCTCGTAGAAGACCCAGCGCTGCGCGCCCTCAGCACGCATGCGCAGCGACTCGCGCGAACACGTCGCGCTCGCGCCAGCGCTCAAGCACCTGCTGCTCCAGCGCCGGCAGCTCCTGGCGCGCATCGACCTCGCGATGCGGCACCAGCGGATGTTCGGGCGGCGTGCTCACGGGCGCGCCCATTCTAGGTGCGCGGCCCTTGCCGCGCAGCCTACGATGGAGGCCGATGCGCCTGCGCCTCTATCACCACCCCGACGGCGCGCGCGTGGCCTACCGCGAGATCGGCGCCGGACCGCCGCTGGCGCTGCTGCACTCCGGCCTGCTCTCGCACAAGGAGTGGGAGCCCGCCGTCGACTCGCTGGCCGATCGCTTCCGCGTCGTGCTGCCCGACCTGCCGCTGCACGGCGACTCCGAGGACCACCCGCGCCACCCCTACACGCTCGACTGGTTCGCCGAGGTGCTCGGCGGCTTCTCGCGCGAGGTGCTCGGCCCGCGCCCGCTGATCGCCGGTCACGACGCCGGCGCCGAGATCCTGCTGCACGCCGTGCGCACCGGCAGCGTGCGTCCCGCGCGCCTGGTGCTGATGAGCAACCGCATGCACGCCCGCCCGAGCGCTCCGGCATGCGCGCCGCCTGGCGCATGACCGCGCGCGCCGCCGCCGTGCCCGGCCTCGACCGCCTGCTCTCCCATGGCGCGCGCGCCGTGTTCACGCCCGCGCGCGGCCTGCGCCTGTCCGCGCGCGCCAACCCCGAGGCCGCCGACCTGCTGCGCCACGCCTTCGCCGACGTGCCCGGCAACTCCAACCTCGCGCGCTCGTGGGCCAGAGCCGCGCGGCTCGTGGCCGCGCGGCGCGCAGACGCACCTGCTCGACCTGTACCCGCGCCTGGACATGCCCGTGCTGCTGCTGTGGGCCGACCGCGACCCGATGTACCCGCTGGCGATCGCCGAAGAGGCGCTTGGCGCTGCTGCCCAACGGCCAGCTGCGCGTGCTCGAGAGCGCCGGCTTCCTGCTCGCCTACGACGATCCCGTCGGGCTCGCACGCGAGCTGTCTGCCTTCTGCGGGTAGCGCTGCGCGGCGATGGCGCTTGGCGGCGGATAGGGTCTGGGGCTCGCAAGAAGTCGAAAAGGAGAAGCAACGCATGCCGCAAAAGCAGCTGTGGGGCGGCGAGACCGCCAAGGCCGTCGAGAACTTCCCGATCTCCGGCGAGACCGTGCCGTTGCCCGTCGTGCACTGGCTCGCCCGGCTGAAGGGCGCTGCAGCGGCCGTCAACGGCGAGCTCGGGCTGCTGCCCAAACGCAGCGCCGCGCAGCATCGAGAAAGCCGCCGACGAGATCGCCGCCGGCAAGCACGACGCGCAGTTTCCGATCGACGTCTTCCAGACCGGCTCGGGCACCTCGACGAACATGAACGCCAACGAGGTCATCGCCAAGCTGGCCGGCGAGGGCACGCACGCCAACGACCACGTCAACATGGGCCAGTCCTCCAACGACGTGTTTCCCTCGGCCGTCCACCTGGCCGCGCTCGACGTCGCGCAGAACGAGCTGCTGCCGGCGCTCAAGCAGCTCGAACGCTCCTTCGCGCGCAAGGCCAAGAGCTTCCAGAACGTCGTCAAGTCCGGCCGCACGCACCTGATGGACGCCGTGCCCGTCACGCTCGGCCAGGAGTTCGCCGGCTACGCCGCGCAGATCGCGCTCGGCTCAGAGCGCGTGCAGTCGGCGCTCGTGCACGTCGGCCAGATCCCGCTCGGCGGCACCGCCACCGGCACCGGCCTGAACACGCACCCGCAGCTTCGCCGAGAAGGTTCGCGCCCGCCTGAAGAAGCGAATCCGGCCTGAAGCAGATCGCGCGCGCCGCTCGACCCGTTCGAGGCGCAGGCCAACCGCGACGCGCTCGTCGAGCTGTCCGGCGCGCTGAAGGTCATCGCCGTCTCGCTGACCAAGATCGCCGGCGACCTCGCGCTGATGGGCTCCGGCCCGCGCGCCGGCATCGGCGAGCTGCTCCTGCCCGAGCTGCAGAAGGGCTCCTCGATCATGCCCGGCAAGGTCAACCCGGTGATCCCCGAGGTCGTGCTGCAGGTCTCCGCGCAGGTGATCGGCAACGACACCGCGATCACGATCGGCGGCATGCAGGGCCAGTTCGAGCTCAACGTGCGCATCCCGCTGATCGCGCGCAACCTGCTCCAGTCGCTGCACGCTGCTGCGCCGCCACCTCGCGCGTGTTCGCCGAGAAGTGCGTCGACGGCATCGAGGCCAACAAGGCCGGCACCGAGGCCTCGGCCGGAGCGACGCTCGCCGTCGCCACCGCGCTCAACGGCGCGATCGGCTACGACAAGGGCACCGAGATCGTCAAGGAGGCCACCGCCTCCGGCCGCCCGCTGCGCGAGGTCGCGCTCGAGCAGGGCGTCGACGCCAAGCTCTACGACGAGACGATCGACCTGCGCAAGATCGCGCGCGGCAATCGATGACCGCGCGGCTCACGCCCGCAACACTTGCCGCCGCCGCACTGCTGGCGCTGGCTGTCTTGCCCAGCGCGGC
The DNA here is from genome assembly GCA_963793935.1 of uncultured Solirubrobacteraceae bacterium. Taxonomy (GTDB): domain Bacteria; phylum Actinomycetota; class Thermoleophilia; order Solirubrobacterales; family Solirubrobacteraceae; genus Palsa-744. Next base: position 368,200 of record CAWCBZ010000004.1, on the reverse strand, counting down.
ATCGGCTGCCACGGTGCCGGCGGTCACGCCGCCCGCGGCATCGACTCCGGCGCCCGCGCCGACGTCACCGGCGTCGCCCACCGCCTGCGGCCCGGCCGGCGCCGAGGTGCTCGCGAACACCGCCGGCTCCGTCGCTGAGCGCATCTACGCCGCCGAGGTGCGCAGCTCGGAGACCGCCTCCGACAAACGCCAGATCGAAAACGACGCGCCGCTGCTCAACGCCATGGCCAGCGGCGAACACGCGGCGATCGCGGCGGCAGTGCACACGCTCGTCTATTCGCACACGCACATCGTGCGCCTGCGCGTCAGCCGCGGCTCGGAACTGCTCGACGACGAAGGCGGCCCGTACATCCTCGCGCCGATCGCCGGACGGCTGCGCCTGCACGGCAAGGAGGTCGGGCACTTCGTGTTCAGCGTGCAGGACGACCTCGGCTACGTCAAGCTCGTGACACGCTTCATCGGCGCACCGCTGATCCTGCGCACCGACTCTGGCAACGTGCCGATCGAAGGCCTGGTCACGCCGGGCCCCGCCGACGTGCCCGACCACGGCCCCGTGGACTACCGCGGCACGAGCTACGAGGCCTACTCGTTCAAGGCCGCCGCCTATCCCAGCGGTCGCCTGCGCGTGTCGCTGCTGCTGCCGATCACGCCCTCGCTGGCGAGTCGCAGCTGCATCGAGATCAAGAGCGCGGAGATGGGCGTCGTGGCGCAACGCATCTCGCGTCGCTTCAAGCTCAGCCCGTCGGCCTTCGCGCCATACATCAAACTCGTGCACACGATGACGCACGCGCTCGTATACGTGCGAAACGGCTCGCACGACCTCGCCGGCAGCACGCACTCATCGCCCGCCAAACTGCCCAGCTCCGGCGCGCTGACCGTGCACGGCGTCGACTACGAGGTCTCGTCCTTCTCCGCGCCGACCTCCGTCGGCCAGGCGCGCGTGTACGTGCTCGTCGCCCACTAGCGCGCCCGATCGGGCGTTAGACGACCGTGATGATGGGTAACTGGCATGCACTACTGCGTTCGGAGAGGTGGTGCAGATGCGCCAAACGGAATCGAGCCGAAGCACACGATCGGCCGCCGGTCGGCCGATGCAGGAGCTGTCGATCGCGCAGTCGCTGGTCGACGTGGCGGAGAGCCACGCGGAGGGCCGCGCGGTGCGCAAGGTCGAGGTGAGCGTAGGGCGCCTGCGCGAGGTCGACCCGGAACTGCTGCGGCTGGCCTTCCAGCTGGTGACCAGCGGCACGGCGATGGACGGCGCGCAGCTGCAGATCGAGCAGCCGGCCGGCGACGAGCTGCTGGTCGACGCGCTGGAGCTGGAGCGCTTCGCCGGAGCCGGCGCGGCGCGCTAGCCCTGCGGCAGCGCCTTGAACAGGCGCGCGACGGCGCCTGCGGCGGGCTTGGCGGCGGCGCCGTAGGTGAACAGGCCCTTCTGGTTGATGCCTTCGATCAGGCGCAGCGACGGCAGCTTGAAGTGGATCGAGCCGCCCTCGAAGGAGGGCACGAGCGGGTAGTCGCGCAGATCCCACACGAGCATGCCGCTGAGCTTCGGATCGGCGGCGTACACGGCGATGTGGCGCGCGAGCAGCGCCGACTGGAAGGAGTAGCTGCCGGGCGAGCCGCCGGGGTTGAGCGTGTTCGATTCGGCGCCGAACTCGCTGATCAGCAGCACCCTTCCGGCGAACGTCTGCTCCTGTGCGCGCAGGCGCGCTCGCATCGCCGCGCGCTGCTCGGCGTCTGAGAACTGCGGCGAGTCATACCAGCCGGTGTAGTCGGTCTCCGCGATCGCGTCGACGTCTCGGTAGAGCCTGCCGGCCCGCGTCGGCGGGTGGTCGCCCCACACGTCGACCGCGACCATGCGCGTGGGGTCGCGTTCGTGCAGCCACGCTGTGAGGTCCTGCACGTAGTTGATCTCCGCGGCGTCGCGACCGTTGTGCGCAACCTCGTCGACGAGGTTCCAGGCGATGATCGACGGGTGCAACTGCGCGGCTATGACGGCCGTGCGCGCTTGCTGCTCGGCTTCGCGCTGCAGCGTGGGCGTGCTGGAGTACCACTGGCTCGCTCCTTCGACCGGCCCGACGCCCTGCCACACCACGATGCCGGCGGCGTCGAGGCGTTCGAGCATGGCCGCTTCGAGCGGGTGCTGCGAACGCACCGCGTTGGCGCCGATGGCCTGCAGCTCGGAGACGAGCCGATCCATGTCGCCGGGCGTCACCGCGTCACCGTGGCCCTTGGCGTCGGTCTGGATGGAGGCGCCGTGCAGCTTGAGCTGGTGGCCGTTGAGCAGCATGCGGCCTTCGCGCCACGTCAGCTGGCGCAGGCCGACGCGCGCGGCGTAGCCGCTCTCCTGGCCGACCGACAGCGACAGCGTGTAGAGGTTCGGGTGGCTGGGCGACCACAGCGCCGCGTCGGCGACCGGCACGCGCGCGGCGAAGTCCACCGTCTGGCCCTGCGCGACCGTCCGCGCGGCGAACTGCAGCGCGACGCTCTGCGTGCCGTCCGACAGCGTGCCCTGCGGCGCCAGCGACCGTTCGGGCCCGTTGTTGCGCACGCGCACGCCGACGCGCACGCTGGCCTGCGTGGCCTGGCCAGCGCCCGGCTGCAGCGTCGTCTGCACGCTCGGTTCGAGCAGCTCGCTGGCCGATCGGGCGCACGCTGACGGCGCCCGTTGAGCCCGCCCCAGTTGAACCACGTGCGGTGAAAGCCCTGTTTGCTCTGCGCGCCGGGGTTGCGCCAGTCGACGCGCACGACGAGCGTGTGCTCGCCGGGCGTGAGCGTCGCGCGGCCTTCGAAGGGCAGGTAGGAGCCGCGGTGGGAGACGATGTCGCGCCCGTCGACGTAGGCGCTGGCCTTGAAGTTGGCCGAGGCGAAGCTGAACGCATAGCGGCCGGCCGCCGGCGCGTCGAAGCTCGTGCGATACCAGGCGACCGAGCCGTCGTAGTTGCGCTGGCCGGCGCGGCCTTTGACGTGGATCGGGTCGACGTCGTTGGGCACGCTGACCGAGCGCCCGGAGAAGCCGCCGCGCTGCCAGCCGCGCGCGAGGCCACGGTTGCTGCGGGTCGCGCGCGAGCGTCCAGCGCGTGAGCGCGATGCGCCCGGCGGGCCCTTCGGTCGGCGGGCGCTGCGTTGGGCGGCGCGTGCGCCGCAGGCGGCGCCGGCGGCGAGCACGACGCAGGCGACTAGCGCGGCGAATGCCGCGTTGGCGGGGAAACGAGGCATTGCTATGCCTTCAACAACGAGGCGTCGCGTTCGGAGCGGCGCTCGGCCGCTCGCGAGGCGGCGATCGCGCCGCCGCGCAGCGGCGTTTCGTCGCCCGCGGCGGCGAGCATGCGCTCCAGCAGCACGCGCGCGCCGGCCTTGTGCAGCGGCTCGTTGAGATTGCCGCACTTCGGCGACTGCACGCACGACGGACAGCCGCTCGCGCAGGGGCACTCGGCGATCAGCGCGTGCGCGTCGCGGCACAGCTCGTCGAAGCGTTCGAAGGCCGTGCGCGCGATGCCGATGCCGCCGGGGTGGCCGTCGTAGATGAAGATCGTCGGCGTGCCGGTCTGCGGGTGGTAGTTGGTCGACAGCCCGCCGATGTCCCAGCGATCGCACATCGCGATCAGCGGCAGCACCGCGATCTGGCAGTGCTCGGTCGCGTGCAGCGCGCCGAGCAGCATCTCCAATGGGATCTCGTCTTCGAGCTGCTGGGCGTCGAGCTCGAACCACAGCGCCTGCGTGGGAAAGCTGACGGGGGGCAGGTCGAGCGCCACGAGCTCGCGGAAGGAATGGTCGGAGACGCCCTTTCGCTGGTAGGCGAGCACTGTGTCGGTCACGCTGACCTCGCCGAAGGACAGCGTCACGCCGAGCGACTCGCGGCGGTCGAGCAGGCGCACGATGTCCGTATCGGTGGCGCGCTTGGGCTGCGTGTACCAGTCGCCGGAGAACGGCGAGACGAGCGCGCGGTGGCGCTCCAGATCGAGCTCGTGCACCTCGTAGGTCTTGCCCAGGTGCAGGTACACCGCGCCCTCGTGCACGGTCGAATGTGCGCGCGCCGCCTCGGTCGCGCCGAGCAGCTCGCCCGAGGACACGTCGACGATGTCGAAGCGGTCGGGCGAGGCCGAGCGCAGCGACACGTCGCCGGCGGGATAGGAGCCGTGGCGGCGCGGCACGTACGCGCCGGCGCCGGCGTCCTCGCGAGGCACGCCGGCGAAGCTCGCCGGCGCTGTGCAGGATCTCGGCGTGGGCCTGCCAGCGCGGGCCGAGGAACTCGGCGTCGTCGTGCGACAACGGCCCCTCGTGCGCGGAGCAGAGCAGGTGCTGGCGGTAGATCAGCGGGCTCTCGTGGTCGAGAATCGCCGCCTCCACAGGCCGCTGCAGGAACTCTTCGGGGTGGCGGCAGAAGAACTGGTCCAGCGCGTCCTCGCCGGCCACGTACACCGCCAACCCACGCCCGCGGCGCTCGACGCTCGAGCGCCCTGCGCGCCCCCACATCTGGCGCAGCGAGGCGACGGTGCCGGGGAACGTGACGACCACCGCGGCGTCGAGCATGCCGATGTCGATGCCCAGCTCCAGCGCGTCGGTCGTGATCACGGCGCGCAGCTCCCCGCGCATCAGCTTGCCCTCCAGCTCGCGGCGCTGCTGGGAGGTGTAGCCGGCGCGGTAGGGCACGACCAGCTCGGCGAGCTCTGCATCGGTCTGTGCGAGATCGTCTTTGACCAGCCGGCTGAGCAGCTCGACGGCCTTGCGTGACTTGATGAAGCAGATCGTGCGCGTGCCCTCGCGCACCAGCCGCGCGAGCAGCTCCGCCGCCTCGCCGAGCGCCGAGCGCCGAGCGCCGGAGGCCTCGTCGGTCAACGGCGGGTTCCACACGGCGATGCGCCGCGACGGCGCCGGCGAGCCGTCGTCGTCGATCAGCGCGAAGTCGTCAAGGCCGGTCAGCCGCTGCGCCAGCTCGACCGGGTTGGCGATCGTCGCCGAGGTCAGCAGAAAGCGCGGCTCGGTGCCGTACGCCGCGGCGATTCGGCGCAGGCGGCGCAGCACGTTGGCGACGTGCGAGCCGAACACGCCGCGGTAGACGTGCGCCTCGTCGATCACGACCACGGCGAGGTTCGCGAACAGGTCGTGCCAGGCGCCGTGGTTGGGCAGGATGCCCACGTGCAGCATGTCCGGGTTGGTCAGCACGACGTTGGCGTTCTTGCGGATCTCCGCGCGCGCCTCGCGCGGCGTGTCGCCGTCGTAGATCGCCGGGCGCACGCGCTTGGACAGGCCGAAGCTCGCCAGCGCGCGCGCCTGGTCCTGCGCGAGCGCCTTGGTCGGGTACAGGTACAGCGCTCGCGCGCGCGCCTCTTGGCAGAGGATGTGCAGCGTCGGCAGGTTGAAGCACATCGACTTTCCCGACGCCGTGCCCGTGGTGACGATCGTCGGGCGCTCGGCGGCGGCGTAGACGGCCTCGGCCTGGTGTGAGTAGAGCTGCTGCACGCCCAGGCGCGCCAGCGCGCCGAGCACGTCGTCGTGCAGCTCCGGCGGCGCATCGACGAGCCTTGCCTCGCCCGGCCCTTCGTGAGCCTCGCGCACGAGTCGCCCGTCGGCGCGCCCGTCGTCGAGCAGCGCGCTCCACGGCTCGGTCTGGCGGTCTTTGGCCATGGGTTGCGATAGTAGAGGCGATGGCCCCGGCCGACGCGAGCTCGCCAGACGATCGCAGCAACGAGCGCGCGAAAGCGCGCACCTTCCATCACTCGGCATACACGCCCGAGCGCATCGCGCGGGTGCGCGAGCGCAGGCGTGTGAGCGTGTCGGTGTGCCTGCCGGCGCGCGAATGCGCCGCCACCGTGGGCGAGATCGTCGGCTCGCTGGCCCAGCTGCGCGACGCCGGCGCACTCGACCGCATCGTGGTCGTCGACGCCGCCTCGCCGGACGGCACGGCCGAGATCGCCGCCGCGGCGGGCGCCGAGGTCTGGCAGGAGGCCGATCTGCTGCCGTCGTTCGGTCCTGTGCTGGGCAAGGGCGACGCGATGTGGCGCGCCGTGTCGGCGCTCGACAGCGACGCGATCTGCTTCGTCGACGCCGACAGCGAGCGCTTCTCCGCGCATTTCGCCAGCGGTCTGATCGGCGCTCTGCTGTGCGAGCCCGACGTGTCCTTCGTCAAGGGCTTCTACCGCCGCCCGTTCCCGGGCGACGCCGCCGGCGCCGAGCAGGGCGGACGCGTCAACCACCTCATGGCACACCCGGCGCTCGAGCTGTTCTACCCGCCGCTCGCGCAGATCCGCCAGCCGCTCGCCGGCGAGGTCGCCGCCCGCAGAGAGCTCCTTCAGCGGCTGCCGTTCGCCACAGGCTACGGCGTGGAGATCGCCATGCTGATCGACGCCTGGCGCGCTGTCGGCATCGAGCAACTCGCACAGGTCGATCTCGACGAGCACCATAACCGCCACCAGCCGCTGGCGGCGCTGTCCGGCATGGCGTTGACCGTGCTCGCGACCATCGCGCGGCGCTTGCAGGACGAAGGCCGCCTCACGCCAGCCGGCGCCTCGCATTTCGCGCCGCTCGAGCGTCCGCCGTTGAGCAGCCTGCCCGTGTCTCAGGTGGCCGGCTCGTGAGCGCGGGCGGCGGTGTGTCGGGCGCGGGGGTGCGCTGCCTGTACGTCGACCTCGACGGCACGCTGCTCGGCCGCGGCGCTTCGCTGCTGCACGACGGCGACGGCGCCGTGTCGCTCGACGGAGTGCGCGCCGTGCAGGCGTGCCTGCGTGCGGACGTCGAGGTCGTGCTGATGTCGGGCCGCCGCCGCGCGCAGGTCTACGAGGACGCGCGGCTGCTGGGTCAGGCATCGTTCATCTATGAGGCGGGCGCCTGCGTCGTGCTGGACGGCGAGGAGCACTGGCTGACCGGCGATCTGCTGCCCGGCGAGCTGACGATCGCCGAGCAGATCGAACGTTCGGGCGCGCCGCAGATGCTGCTGGAGCACTACGCCGGGCGTCTGGAGTATCACGAGCCGTGGCACGTGCAGCGCGAGGTCTCGCACCTCTTCCGCGGCCTCGTCGACGCCGTCGAGGCCGACGCGCTGCTGGCGCAGCGCGGCCACGGCAACCTGCGCCTGGTCGACAACGGCGTCGTCAACCGTCGCTCGCCGGCGCTGGCCGAGCTGGACCACGTGCGCGGCTATCACCTGTTGCCGATCAGCGCGTCCAAGGCGACTGCAGTGGCCTTTCACAGCCGCGCGCGCGGCTACGCACGCGAGCAGACCTTCGCGGTCGGCGACTCGCGCGAGGACCTGGCGTGCGCCGAGCACGTGCACGCCCTCTGGCTCGTCGCCAACGCGGTCGCGCGAGACCCGTCGATCGCCGACGCCGCGGCGGCGCACGACAACGTGCGCGTCGCCGAGGCCGGCCACGGCGCCGGTGTCTACGAGGCCGTCGTCAGCACGCTGATCGATCGATAGTCAGCCGATCAGCCGCCGCCAAACGCGCCGCCAGAAGCCGGGTTGCGGCCGACGGCGCCAGCGCGCGGGCGGCGGCACGGTTGCGCGCACGAGCGCGACCCAGTCGTCGAGCGGCAGCTCGCCGGCGATCAGGCGGCCGAGCGCTCCGGTGACCGGCGCGCCGATGCTCGGCACGCTCGAGCGCGCGCGCGAGCAGCGGAACGGACTCCAGCGCCTCGACTGCCTGGCCGATGCGAGCGGGTATCTCGGTGGCGGGCACGCCTGCGGCGAGCAGCTCGCCGGCACGGCGGTTGCGGCTCTCGCGCGCCAGCGCCGTGGCGACGAGGTCGCCAGCGCCGGCCAGGCCGATCATCGACTCCGGCCGCCCGCCGAGCCCCTCGGCAAAGCGCCAGACCTCGGCGAAGATGTGCCCGGCGGCGGCGCCGGCGGCGTTCAATCCCTGCGCCTCGGTGGCGCCGGCGGCGAGCGCGGCGGCGTTCTTGGCCGCGCCGGCGAGCTCGACGCCGACCGGGTCGTTGGACTGCTCGCAGACGACGCCGGCGCGCGTGAACACGTGTGCGATCGAACGCGCGAGCTCCTCGTCGCTGGAGGCCGCGACCAGCCCTGCGCCGTGGTGCACCATCTCCTGCGCGTGCGCCGGGCCGCCGACGCAGGCCACGCGTGCGGCGCCGAAGCTCGCGCTGAGCACGATCGTCGGCGGCAGGCCGTCGGGCGCGACGAGCCCCTTGGCGACGGACACGACAGCGGCGCGCGTGCCGAGCCCGCTGGAGCTGAGCGTGGCGATCACCTCGGCCGAGCCCGCTGGAGGGCACCGCGAGAAACACGTAGTCGGCGCGCTCGACGCCGGCCGCCGCGGGTTCGATTCGCAGCTGCGCGGGCAGCTCGACGCCCGGCAGGTAGACGCTGTTCTGGCGCTCGGCGTCGAGCGTCGGCCGCCTGCTCGGGCGTGCGCGTCTGCAGCGTCGTGCGCAGGCCGCCGCGCGCGAGCAGTACCGCCAGCGCCGTGCCGAATGAGCCGGCGCCGATGACCGTCGCGCGCCGGGCGCCGGGCGTCGGCAGCGAGCGGGCGCGCGAGGCGCGAGCCGCCGGGCTGGCAGTAGGCTCGGGCTCGGTCATCTGATGAGCGAGCCTAGCGATCGACACGAGCGCGGCGCCCGATGGCGCAACTGGGCCGGCGATCAGTCCTGCCGGCCGACGGCGATCGAGCGGCCGGGCTCGATCGACGAGCTCGCCGCGTCGGTGGCCACGGCCGGCAAACGTGGCGTGCCGATGCGCGTGGTCGGCGCCGGGCACTCGTTCAGCGACATCGCCTGCACCGACGGAGCGCTGCTGTCGCTCGATCGACTGACGCGCGTGCTGGAGATCGATCGGTCGAGCGGCCTCGCGCGAGTTCAAGCGGGCATCACGATCCGCGAGCTCAGCCGGCAGCTCGACGCTCACGGGCTGGCGATGGAGAACCTCGGTGACATCGACGTGCAGACGATCGCCGGCGCGATCTCCACGGCGACGCACGGAACGGGCGCGCGGCTGGGCAACATCTCCTCGCAGGTGGTCGAGCTGACGCTGATGCTCGCCGACGGCTCGACGCTGACCTGCTCGGCCGAGCACGAAGCGGAGGTCTTCCGCGCGGCGCGCGTCGGACTCGGCGCACTGGGCGTGATCGTGGAGGTGACGCTGCGCTGCGTGCCGGCGTTCACGCTGCGCGGCCTCGATGCCCCCGCGCCGCTGGCGCAGACGCTCGAGCGCTTCGACGAGCTGGCGCGCGACAACGATCATTTCGAGTTCTTCGTGTTTCCGCACACCGACACCGCGCTGACGCGAACGAACAACCGCACGGACGAGCGGCCGCAGCCGCGCGGCAGATTGTCGGCATATGCCAACGACGTGCTGCTGACCAACCACGCCTTCGGGCTGATCTGTCGCGTCGGGCGACGCATGCCCGCGCGCATTGCGCAGCTCAACCGCCTCGTCACGCGCCTGGCCGGCAGCAGTCAGCGAGTCGACCGCTCGGCGGAGATCTTCGCCAGCCCGCGGCTGGTGCGCTTCACCGAGATGGAGTACGCGCTGCCGCGCGAGCACACGACACAGGCCGTGCGCCGCGTGCTGGAGATGATCGAGCGGCGTGGTTTCGCGGTGCCGTTTCCGATCGAGGTGCGCACGGTCGCGCCCGACGACGCCTTCCTCAGCACGGCGGCCGGGCGCGAGAGTGGCTTCGTCGCCGTGCACATGTTCCGCGGCATGGAGTGGCGGCCGTACTTCCAGGCCGTCGAGCAGATCATGGACGAGCTCGGCGGGCGCCCGCATTGGGGCAAGCGCCACTTCCAGACCGCCGCGACGCTGCGCGGCCGCTACGCCGACTGGGACCGCTTCCAGGCCGTGCGCGCGCGTCTGGACCCGCACGGGCGCTTTGCCAACGAGTGGACCGACCGCGTGCTCGGCCCGATCGCCGGTCGCCAGGCGCCGGCGAGTGAAGCTGGCCGCGATGCAGGGGGCGCCGGCAATGGTCGATGACGACTACGCGCGGCTGGAGCGCGCGACGGCAGCGCTGCAGGCGCCGTTCGCGCTCGTCGACCTGGACGCGATGCGCGCGAACGCCGAGAGTCTGGAAGCGCGCGCAGCCGGCAAGCCGATCCGGCTGGCCAGCAAGTCGCTGCGCTGTCGCGAGCTGCAGCGCCAGGCATTGGCGCGAGAGGGCTTTGCCGGAACACTCGCGTTCACGCTGGGAGAGGCTCTGTGGCTCGCAGCGCAGGGAACCGACGACATCCTCGTGGCCTATCCGACCGCCGATGAGGCGGCGCTGCGCGCACTGACCGAGCGCTCGCCGGCGAGCGCCGAGCGAATCACCGTGATGGTCGACAGCGCCGAGCAGCTCCCGCTGCTGCTGCGGGCGATCGAGCCCGGCCAGACCGGCGCGCTGCGCGTGTGCATCGACGTGGACGCGAGCTGGCGCACATTGAGTGGGCGCGTGCGCGTCGGCGTCAAGCGTTCGCCCACACACACGCCCAAGCAGGCCGGCGAGCTGGCGCGCGCGATCCTCGAACACGACGCCCTGCGGCTGGTCGGCGTGATGATGTACGAGGCGCAGATCGCCGGCCTCGGCGACAGGCCCGCCGGCCGACCGCTGCGGGCGCGAGCGATCGCCGCGATACAGAAACGCTCGACGCACGAGCTGGCGCGCCGCCGCAGCGCCGTCGTCGACGCTATCGCGCAGGAGCTCCAGCGCGCCGGCCGGCCACCGCTTGAGCTCGTCAACGGCGGCGGCACGGGCAGCCTGCAGACGACCACCGCGGAGACCGCGGTGACCGAGCTGACGGCCGGCTCGGGGCTGTATGCGCCGACGCTGTTCGACGCCTACAGCTCGTTCGCGCTGCGACCGGCCGCGCTGTTCGCGCTGCCGGTGGTCCGGCGCCCGGGGCGCGGCGTCGTCACGGCGCTGGGCGGCGGCTACCTGGCCTCGGGACCGCCCGACGCAGCGCGCCTGCCACAGCCGTATCTCCCCGGTGGGATGCGCCTCGACGGCCAGGAGGGCGCCGGCGAGGTGCAGACGCCGCTGATCGGCGCCGCCGCAGACGAGCTCGCGATCGGCGATCGTGTGTACATGCGACATGCCAAGGCCGGTGAGCTTTGTGAGCGCTTCGACAGCCTGCACCTGATCGAAGGCGATCGCATCGTCGACGAGGCGCCCACCTACAGAGGGGAGGGACAGTGCTTTCTGTGAGCGAGCGCGTGCCGTCGCTGGACGACGCGAAGCTTGCGGCGATCCTGCGCGAGGTCGTGGAGACGCTGGCGCCGCTCGACCGCACGCCCTGCTCAGAGGGCGAGCGCGAGGCCGGGCAGTGGCTGGCCGAGCGCATGCGCCGGACGCCCGGCGTGCACGTCGAGCTGGAGGACGAGGACTCGTGGGGAACATTCCCGCCGACGTCGACCGGCCTTGGCTTGCTCGGATTGGCCGGAGCTCTGTCCGTGCTGCGCGGGCGACGGGCGACCGGCGGCATGCTTGCGCTCGGCGCGTTTGCCGGCATCGTCGACGAGGCCCACAACGGCCCGCGCGTGCTGCGTCGTCTGGTGCGACGCCGCCGGCGCACGGCGAACGTGATCGCGACCATCGAAGCGGCCGGCGCGGCGGCGGCGCAAGCGCCCAGCACGCTCGTCGTGCACGCCCACCATGACGCTCCGCAGACGGGAGCGCTGTTCGACCAGACGATGCAGCGACGGCTGTACGAACGTGCGCCGCAGGTGCTCGAACGGTTCAAGACGCCGCTGCCGCAGTGGTGGATCGGCCTCGGCGGATGCCTGGCGACGGTGGCCGGCGCGCTCAGCGGGCGGCGCGGCTTTGCGCGCGGTGGCGCGGCCGTCGGCCTGCTCGGCACGGCGGCCGTCGCCGACATCTGGCGCAGCGAGACCGTGCCAGGGCGCCAACGACAACCTCTCCGGCGTCGCCGCGCTCGTCGCGTTGGCGCAGATGCTGCGCGACGATCCGGTGCCGGGCCTGCGCGTGCTGCTCGTGTCCTGCGGCGCCGAGGAGACGCTGCAGGACGGCGTACGCGCGTACGTCACGCGCCATCGCGGCGAGCTCGACCCGGCGCGCACGGCGTTCGTCAACCTCGACACGGTCGGCTCACCGCATCTGGTGATGCTCGAGGCGGAGGGCCCGGTGAGGATGGAGGAGTACACCGGCCCGTGGCTGCGCGACCTGGTGGCCGAGCGCGCCGAGCGCTTGGGCATCGCGCTGCAGCGCGGGTTCCGTGCGCGGGCGTCGACCGACAGCGTGATTCCCAGCCGCGCCGGCTATGCGACCGCGGCGCTGGTGTCGATGACCGACTGGCGCAGTCCGGCCAACTATCACCTGCCCAGCGACGTGCCGGCGAACCTCGACTACGCCAGCGTCGCCGACGCCGCGCGGTTGGTGTTCGACGTGGCGCACGCGCTGCCGCGGACGCCGGAGGGAGCTCTGCGATCGTGAGCGGCACATGCCCGAGGGAGACACGATTCACAACGCCGCCCGCCGCGTTCGCGCGGTGCTGCTGGATCGCGTGCCCGAGCAGATCCTCACGCCGCATCCACGCCACCAGGCCGACCGTTGGCCCGAGCGCCTGGCGGACAGGGCGGTGCGCTCGGTCGACGCGCGCGGCAAGCACCTGTTCGTGCGCTTCGACGGCGACCTGACGCTGCATTCGCACCTGCGCATGACCGGCGCCTGGGGCGTGCACCGCGAGGGCGCGCGCTGGAAGCGCGCGCGCCGCCGCGCCTGGCTGGTGCTGCGCGTGGGCGAGTGGAACGTCGTGCAGTTCGACGGACCCGTGCTCGAGCTGTTGCGCGAGTCGCGCACGCGCTTTGATCGCCGGCTGGCGGCGCTCGGGCAGGATGTGATCGGCGCGAGCTTCGACGAGCCGGCCTTCCTGCGGCGGCTGCGCGCTGAGGATGGCGAGCGCACCGTCGGCGACGCGCTGCTCGATCAGCGCGTGATCTCCGGCATCGGCAACGTGTGGAAGTCGGAGTCGTGCTTCGCCGCCGCCGTGAGCCCGTGGCGCGCGCTGGCACGCGTGCGCGACGAGGAGGCGCTGGCGATCGTGCGCTTTGCTCGCGCGCGCATGCGCGAGTCGGCCGACGGCGACGGCTTCAGCTCGCGTCCGCGCGCCGTCTACAGGCGCGCGGGAATGCCCTGCGAGCGTTGCGGCACGGCGATTCGCCGGCATGGCCAGGGCGACGACAACCGCCTGACCTACTGGTGCCCGGGCTGTCAGCTGTGACGCCGACGGCGCCGAGCGCGGCGTCAGACCAGCGTCGCGAGCCTGCGCCCGGCAGCACGCAGCGATCGCGTGCTGCCGGTTGACCGAACGATCGCCTGGAGGTCGAGCACGCGCGTGTCAAACGAATCGAGGCGGTTCTCGGCCGTGACGGCGTAGGCCGGGACGCCGCTCTGGCGCGCGCGCGTGGCGATCTCGAAGGCGACGCTGCCGGCCAGCGTGTCCTCGCGCAGACAGCGTTCGCAGACGACCAGCGCGCGCGATGAACGCATGCGCGTATCGAAGCCAAGCTGGTCCAGCAGGGCGCGCATGCCACCGCCGGCGGGCGCCTCGATGGCAGAGCCGTCGGTCTGCCAGCCGCCGTCGCGCAGGCCGCTCGCGACGGCCTCGGCGACGCGCTCGCCGCTGAGACCGTCGAACTCGCCGGCTGCGACGAGCAGTGTCCGCGAAGGCATGATCGGTCATCCTTCCAGCTATGGCAGCGAAGAAGGCCGAGCCGGCCACGATCGACGTCTGCGGACAGGAACTGCGCCTGAGCAACCCCGGCAAGCTGTTCTTTCCCGAACGCAAGCTGACCAAGCTGGACCTCGCCAACTACTACGTCGACTGCGCCGAGGCGGTCGTGCGCGGCCTGCACGACCGCCCGACGGTGATGAAGCGCTGGGTCGACGGCGTCGAGGGCAAGCCGTTCTTTCAGAAGCGCGTGCCCGACAGTGCGCCGGAGTGGCTGCAGACGGCCACCGTGACGTTTCCCAGCGGCCGTCACGCGCGCGAGCTGGTGCCCAACGACGCTGCGCATCTGGTGTGGGGCGTGAACCTCGGCGTGATCGACTGGAACCCCTGGCCGGTGCGTCGCGACGACCTGGACCACCCCGACGAGCTGCGCGTCGACCTCGACCCGCAGCCGGACATTCCCTTCGCGCAGGTGCGCGACGTCGCGCTGTGCGTGCGCGAGGTGCTCGACGAGCACGGCCTGCTCGGCTTTCCCAAGACGTCGGGCTCGCGCGGGATCCACGTGTACGTGCGCCTGGCGCCGCAGCACGACTTCCTGCAGGTGCGCACGGCGGCGCTGGCGCTCGCGCGCGAGGTCGAGCGGCGCATGCCCGGCCGTGCGACCAGCCGCTGGTGGAAGGAGGAACGCGAGGGAGTGTTCATCGACTACAACCAGAACGCGCGCGACCGCACGATCGCCTCGGTGTACTCCGTTCGCGCGGTGCCGGACGCGCGCGTGTCGTGCGCGTTGGAATGGGACGAGGTCGCCGACGTGGAGCCGGCCGATCTGAACATGCAGACGGTGCCGGCGCGCCTGCGCGAGCGCGGCGACCCGGCGGCGAAGATCGACGAGCACCCGGGTCGACTGGACTCGCTGCTGGAGCTCGCCGCGCGCGACGAGCGCGAAGGACTCGGTGACGCGCCGTGGCCGCCGCACTTCGCCAAGCAGAAAGGCGAGCCCCAGCGCGTGCAGCCCAGTCGCGCGCGCAAGCCGAAGGCGGCGGAGTCGTGACGCTGCCGATCGAGCCGCCGCTGAAGCCCCAGCTGGCGCTCTCGCGCAAGGAGCTGCCGGTCGGCGAGCAGTACGTCTACGAGGTCAAGCTCGACGGCTTTCGCTGCCTGGCGTTCGTCGACGGCGACGAGGTCTTCCTGCAGTCGCGCAACGGCAAGACGCTCGGGCGCTATTTCCCCGAGCTGAAGCTGCCGCGCGGGCGCTACGTGCTCGACGGCGAGATCGTCGTGCGCGACGGCGACGGTCGCGAGGACTTCGACGCGCTTGGCCAGCGCATCCATCCGGCGGTGTCGCGCATCGAACGCCTGGCGGGCGAGACGCCGGCGGTCTACGTCGCCTTCGACCTGCTCGCGCACGACGACCGCTCGCTGCTGGAGCTGCCGTTCTCCGAGCGACGCGCGGAGCTCGAGAAGCTGCTCGGCGGCAAGGCCTTCGCCGAAGCGCCCGTCGAGCTGATGCAGACCGCCGAGGACGCCGCGGGCGCGCAGCAGTGGCTGGCGGGCGCCGAGGGAGCGATCGCCAAGGAGCGCACCGCCCCTTATCGGCCCGGCGAACGCAAGGGCATGGCCAAGGTCAAGCGCGTGCGCACGATCGACGCCGTGATCGTCGGCTGGCGTCCGGGCAAGGTGCAGGGGACCGTCGGCGCGCTGATCCTCGGCCTCTATGACGGCGACGAGCTGCGAGTCGTCGGGCACTGCTCGGGTCTGTCGGCGGGCGAGAAGCGCCGGCTGCCCGGTTTTCTGGCCGACTACGAGTCGGGCGAGCGCGGATCGGCCGATCCGAGCCGCTGGAGCTCCGGCAAGGACTTGGAGTGGGTCGGCCTGCGCCCGGAGCTGGTCGTGGAGATCGACTTCGACCACGTCTCGGCAGGGCGTATTCGCCACGGCGCGAAGTTGCGCCGCTGGCGCGAGGACAAGGATCCGCGCGACTGCACGTTCGATCAGCTGAGCTCCTGACAGCGGACGTGGCCCGCGACCGGGCGTGGTCTAGGATCACCTGCATGAGCAGCGACACGGCGACTGTCGCCGAGGAGGAGTACCTGCAGAGCCTGTTCTGGCTGCACGAGGCCGGTCTGCCGATGACCGGCGCCAACGTCGCCCGCGCGATGCAGCTGTCGCCGCCGACCGTGCACGAGATGGTCGGGCGCCTCGAGCGCGACGGCTACATCACGCGCGCCAAAGACCGCACAATCGCCTTCACCGACTCCGGCGTCGAGCACGCCGAGCAGATCGTCCGTCGCCATCGCCTGATCGAGCGTTTCCTCACAGACGTGCTGGGCGTGCCTTGGGACGAGGTGCACGAGGAGGCCGAGCGCCTGGAGCACGCGATGTCACCGGTGCTCGAGCAACGCATGCTCGCGGCCATCGGCGATGCCAAGACCTGTCCGCACGGCCACCCGATCGTCGCCGGCGCGCGGCTCTCCGGCGTTCCGCTCGCCGACGTCGAAGTCGGCGCCGAGGTGCGCATCTTGCGCTTCGAGAACGAGGCCGAGGACCTGCTGCACTACCTCAAGGCCTCAGGCCTGGAGCCGGGCCTGAAGGGCGAGCTGGTGCAGCGCGACGACGAGCAGGTCGTCGTGCAGGCCGAGGACGGCAGCAGCTGCTCGATCACCCCAAGCGTCGCCGAGACCGTCTCGGTGATCGCCGACCCGTCGCCGCCGGAGCGCACGGCGCTGCCGGATCAGTTGGTGCTCGGTCAGCGCTACGGGCGCTGACTGACGTTCGATAGCCGGCGCGATACTGCGTCCTCGGTCGCTCGCGTGTTATTCACACGCCACGCTCCCTGCGTCCTTGTCTCGCTTGACTCTCGGACATCAGTCGTTTCGCGCTACAGCGACCGCTAATCGCCCTGCTGGCGTGTCGCGACCACCCCGACGATCGTCGCGAGCCCGATCAGCGCGCCGGCGTCGAGCAGCACGCCGTGCAGAACATCGTCGACGGCGAGCGTGTTGTAGGGGTCGGCAAGCTTCTCCAGCTCGACCGGTGCTTGCGCAATCGATTCCAGAGTGCGCACGAGTAGATCCAGCTGGGCCGCGATCAGCGTGCCCGAGGCGCCGGCGAGCAGCATGACCGTCACTCGCGCGATCCGCCCGCGGTCGCTCGCGACGAGATGACGCGTGAAGTGCGAGCCGAGCAGCGCTCCGCCCGCGCTGCCGGCGCCGATCGCGAGCACGCAGACGACGAGCGCGCCCATCTCAACGCTCGCTGCGAGCATGTGCAGGCGTAAGCAGGAAGGCGGTGACAGCGAGCGCGAGCAGCACGCCGGATTGAGTTGCGATTGAGATCGCAGTCCCCGCGAGTGTCTCTGCGTCGGCCGAGGCGCTCGGACCGCCGCCGCCCCCGAGCCCGTTGCCAATTCCCGACCCCGAGACGAAGTCATGGATCATCTTGTAGGTATGCATGCAAGCCAGGCCGCACGCGGCGCCCACCAGGACGCAGATCACGACGCCGATCGCTGCCGACCCAGGTATCCGAGCCACAGGCGGCGCGTATCGATCGGTCAGGTAGGCGCCCAGCGCGAAGCCGCCCAGCGCCGTGACGATCGTCAGAACCAGCATGCGATTTCGCTCAGCTCGAACACCAGAGCGCAAGCTATCCGGGAGCCCGGTCGGTCTTGAGCTACAGCGAGCGGTAAGCCGCGGCGAGGCGCGTGACGCCCTCGTCGATTTGCTCGGTCGTGACGCCGGAGAAGGCCAGGCGCAGCGTGTTCTCGCCACCCTCGAGCAGGAAGTCGGTGCCCTTGACGAAGGCCACGCCCAGTTCGGCCGCGGCGTCGAACAGTCGCGCGACGTCGGTGCCCTGCGGCAGCGTGACCCACATGAAATAGCCGCCCTCCGGCGCGACGAACTCGGCCTCGGGCAGCTCGCGCCGCAGCGCTTCGGCAAGCGTCAGCGCGCGCTTGGCCAGCGCGGTGCGCACGGTCTCGATCGAGCGCTCGATCGCGCCCGAGGCGCAGAACTCGTAGACGATCGACTGGGCGACCATGTTCGGCGAGATGTACGTGTTCGTCGCCAGGCGCGCGATCGCCTTGATCAGCTCCGGCGGCCCCACTAGGTAGCCGACGCGGATGCCCGGGCACACGGTCTTGGAGAACGACGACGCGTAGACCACGCGCTCGGCGTCCATCGAAAGCATCGTCGGCATCGACTCGCCGCTGAAGCGCAGCGCCACGTAGGGGTCGTCCTCGAAGATCACAAAGCCGTGCTGGCGGGCCAGCTCCAGAAGCGCCTCGCGCTTGGCCAGCGACAGCGTGTAGCCGGCCGGGTTCTGGAAGTTGGGAATGATGTGCGCCAGCTTCGGGCGAGCCTGCCCTGAGCTGAGCAGCCGCGACAGCGCCCGCGTGTCGATGCCGTCGGGCTCCAGCTCGACGGCGTGCAGCGTGGCACCGCGCTCGCGCAGCGAAAGCAGCGTGCGGTCATAGGACGGGCGCTCGACGATCACGTCGTCACCCGGTCCCACCAGGTGCTCGAACAGAAACGCGTCGGCCTGCATCGAGCCGTTGGTCACGAGCACGCGCTCGGGGTCCACGCCGTGGCGGTCGGCGATCCAGGCGCGCAGGCGCGGGTAGCCGATCGACGTGCCGTACGCGGTCGTGCCCGCGGGGTCGCTCTCGAAGGCGCGACCGGCGGCGTCGCGCAGGCCCGGCACGTCGACGATGTCCAGCGACGGCGCGCCGCGCGCGAAGGAGATCGTCGGTCCGGTCGGCGTTGGCACGGTCGCGTAGGTTATGCGTCCGAGCAGCTCGTCGTAGTCGTGGGTCAGCTCGCGCGCCGTGCGCTCCAGGCGATCGCGAAAACGCAGCAGCTCGGCTGCGCTCGGCGTCCGGTCGGCCTCGCGCGGCGGCCGGCGCACGGCGTGACGCTCGGGAGCGCCTGCGTCCGCGGGCGCGCTTAGCGTCGTGGGCTGCGCCGGCGCGAAGTCCGACGCGCGGCGTCCGCCCGCGTATGCCGAGGCGGCCTGCTCGGCCGGCTGTGGCTGGGCAGCGTCGAACAGCGGGCCCGGCGGCGGTGGCGGCACGTCGCGCGCGTCTCTGTCACGGGTCTGGTGCGTCTCGTGCGGCGCCGCCGTGGCCAGCGACCCATGCGCGTTCTCGCGGTCGAAGGCCTCGTCGACCAGCCTGCTGACGCCCGCCGGCCCGGCGAAGGGTTCGCCGTGCGTCTGGGCTGGTGGCGGCGTGGCTTCGCGCTCGCCGGCGCCTCCGTCGACGCCGCCGAGCACGCGTTCGAGCTCGCGCAGCTTGCGCTCCAGCTCGCCCAGCGTGTTCGCGATCTCCTTATCCACGAGCGCCAAGCGTAGCGATCACGACACGAAGCGGCCAGACGCGCCGGCGGACGTGCGAGCGGGCCGCGACACGACCGCCGCGACGTCGCGGCTCAGGCGCCGACCGACGCGCCGCCGAGAACCTCGACGGCGATCGCGGCGGCCTCTGTCGGCGTGCGGCCGACGCGCACGCCCTTGGCTTCCAGCGCCTGCGCCTTGGCGGCCGCGGTGCCCGAGGAGCCCGACACGATCGCTCCCGCATGGCCCATCTGCTTGCCCGCCGGCGCGGTGAAGCCGGCGATGTAGGCGACCACGGGCTTGCTCATGTTCTCGGCGATGAACTCCGCCGCCTCTTCCTCCGCGGAGCCGCCGATCTCGCCGGACAGCACGACCAGCTCGGTGTCGTCGTCGGCCTCGAACAGCTCCAGCACGTCGACGAACGACGAGCCGGGCACCGGGTCTCCGCCGATGCCGACGATCGAGCTGCAGCCGAAGCCTGCGCGCGCGATCTCGTTGCCGATCTGGTAGGTCAGCGTTCCCGAGCGCGATACCACGCCGACGTTTCCCTGCTCGAAGAACGAGGCCGGAATGATGCCCACATTGGCCTTGCCCGGCGAGAGGATGCCCGGGCAGTTGGGCCCGATCAGGCGCGTGTTGGGATGGTCGCGCTTGAGCGTGTTGTAGACGCGCAGCTCGTCGTGCGCGGGGATGCCCTCGGTGATCGCGATCACCAGCTCCACGCCGGCGCTCGCCGCTTCGAGGATCGCGTCGGCGGCAAAGCGCGGCGGCACGAAGATCATCGCCGTGTTCGGCTGCGACTCGGACATGGCGTCCGCCCAGCTGTCGAACACGGGAATGCCCTCGACGTCTTGGCCGCCCTTGCCCGGCGTCACGCCGCCGACGACGCTCGTGCCGTAGTTGCGGTTGTTGAGCGTGTGAAAGGTGCCCTCGCGCCCGGTGATGCCGGCCACACAAAGGCGCGTGCTCTCGTCGACCAGCACCGACATCAGGCAGCCGCTCCCGCCGGCTGGCCGGCCGCCAGCGCGACGACCAGCTCGGCCGCCTCGTTCATCGTCTTGGCCGAGTGCACGTTCGGCAGCGCCGCATCGCTGAGCAGCCGGCGGCCCTCGACGTCGTTGGTGCCGTCCAGGCGCACCACGAAGGGCACCGACGGTTTGATGTCGCCGAACGCCGCGATCAGCCCCAGCGCGACCTCGTCGCAGCGCGTGATGCCGGCGAAGATGTTCACGAGCACCGCCTTGACGGCCTCGTTGGCGAGGATCAGATCGACGGCCTGCTTGATCGTCTCGGCGTTCGAGCCGCCGCCGGCGTCGAGGAAGTTCGCAGGCGAGCCGCCAGCGCCGGCGACCACGTCGAGCGTCGACATCACCAGCCCGGCTCCGTTGCCGAGGATGCCGATGTCGCCGTCGAGCTTGACGAACTGCAGACCCTCTTCCTTGGCGCGCCGTTCCAGCGGGTCTTCGTTCTCCTTGTCCGACAGTCCCTGGTTCTCAGGGTGGCGATACAGCGCGTTGCCGTCCAGCGACACCTTCGAGTCCAGCGCCTTGACTTCGCGCTCGGGCGTGACGATCAGCGGGTTGATCTCCGCCAGCGTCGCGTCCTCGGCCAGCCACACCTCATAGAGCGCCACGAGCGCGTCGGCCACACCGTCGAGCACGTCGGAGTCGGCGCCGCCTTCGCGCGCGATCTGCACGCCCTCGTCGTGCGTCAGGCCGGCCAGCGCGTCGACGTGATGGCGGATCAGCTTCTCTGGCGTCTTCTCGGCGACCTCTTCGATGTCCACGCCGCCCTCGACGCTGAACATCACCAGCGGCTGCTTGGCGGAGCGGTCGAGCAGCACCGACGCGTAGTACTCCGAGGCGATGTCCGAGGCGTGCTCGATCCACAGCGTCCGCACGACGTGTCCCTTGATGTCCATGCCCAGGATGTTGCCTGCGTGCTCGCGTGCCTCGGCTTCGTTGGATGCGAGCTTCACGCCGCCGGCCTTGCCGCGGCCGCCGATCAGCACCTGTGCCTTGACGACGACCGGGTAGCCGACCTCGTCGGCTGCGACCAGCGCATCCTCCACCGTGGTCACCGCCTTACCCGAAGAGACCTTCAATCCGTGCCGGGCGAACAGCTGCTTGCCTTGGTACTCCAACAGATCCATTGCGGCGCGGGACTCTAACGCAAAGCGGGGTAACCGCGCTCGACTGCCAAAGCGCGGCATAATGCCCGGCCGATGCCCATACCTAAGAACGTCACGTTCGTCACATTCGATGTCTATGGCACCCTGATCGATTGGGAGACGGGCATCTACGAAGCGTTCGCCAAAGAGGCCGCGCGCGACGACTTCGAGATCGACCGCACGCAGCTGATCGGGCTGTTCCACGAGATCTCCCAGGAAATCGAGGGCGGCTCCTATGAGCTGTACGCCGAGGTGCTCAGACGCACGGCGATCGAGATCGCCAAACGCCTGGAGTGGCCGCTGGAGCCCTCGCGCTCGGGCTTTCTGCCCGACTCCGTGCAGCGCTGGAAGCCCTTCAAGGAGACCAACACACAGCTGGCCAAGCTCGCCAAGAAATACAAACTCGGCCTGCTGTCGAACATCGACGACAAGCTGCTCGGGCAGACCCGCAGGCACATTCCGACCGACTTCGACCTCGTCGTCACCGCACAGCAGGTCCGCTCCTACAAGCCCGAACCGGCCCACTTCACCGAGTGCGCTCGGCGCGTCGGCGGCAAGCGCGGCTGGGTGCACGTGGCCGCCAGCCACTATCACGACGTCGTGCCCTGCGTCAAAGCGCGCGTCCCCGTCGTCTGGGTCAACCGCAGCAAGCAGACGCTGGAGTCCTCGCAGAAGAAGCCCACCGCCGAAGTGGCCAATCTCAAAGAGGCCGCCAAGCTGCTCGGCGTCTCCTAGAGCGCCTCGCGCGTGCGGGCCGTCTCGCTGCATCCGGACGTAGTCGTCGTAACCAGCCAGATCTTCCAGGCGCACTGCACGATCGTGCGCGGGCCAGATGGCGGACAGGAGTCGTTCGCGATCGACTCGCCGGTTCTACCCGAAGAGCTCGACCTGCTCTCATCGCTCGTCCGCCAGGCGGGTTTCCCGCTGCCGCAAGGCCTGCTGGCGACCCACGGCGACTGGGATCACGTGCTCGGCCCGCTGGCCTTCGCCGACGCCACGCTCGGCTGCGCTGAGAGCACCGCAGCGCGCCTGCAGGCAGAACCCGGCGCCGCGCAGCGTGCGCTGCGGCGCTTTGATGAAGAACTGCACATCGAACGCCCGCGCCCGCTGGCGCTCGGCGCGCTGCAGGCGCTCGCCGTGCCCGGGCGTTGTGACATCGGCGCCGGCGAGCTGGAGCTACATCCCACCGGCGGGCACGCCGTCGACGGCATGGCCATCTGGATTGGATGGGCGCGCGTGCTCGTGGCCGGCGACTATCTCTCAGACGTTGAGCTGCCCGGCCTGCGCCTGCCCGAAGCTTGGCAGCAGAAGGCTGGCTACCCGCCGAAGGAGGCGCTGGAGGAATACGTGGCCACGCTCGAGCGGTTGCACCCGCTCGTGGCGGCTGCGGAGCACGTGGTGCCGGGTCACGGCGCGATCCTCGACCGTGAGCGGGCGCTAGGCGTGCTGGAGGAGGATCTCGCCTACCTGCACGCGCTGGGTAAGCGCGGGTCTGAGGCCGAACTACCCCGACGGCAACGCGGGAACGTGCAGCGGGAACTGCATCTGCGCAACGTTCGGGCTGTGCAGGGCTAGAGAGACGCTGCGAGGCGCGATCGGGGATCAGGCGAGCAAGGCCGAAAAGGTAGCAACCGTGCCGGTGCTGCGCCTGAGTCGTGCGCTTTGGGCGCCCGCGAGATCCAGGGGCTCGGCTTGCCCTGGGCGCATGATGCACATTTTCCTCAACACCGGAGCCAGCGCATGATCGGTGTAGACCGCGAGTCGCCGCCCGCCGCCGGCGCCCCACCAGCGACGATTCTCGATCCACCAGCCGCGGTAGCCCAAGCGCTCGGTCTTCGGCCATGGGTCAAGCCGGAACGAGCCGAGTGCGACGGGCGTCTGCAGCCGTGCCGCGATCGCGCGAGCCGCGGGCTCATGCGTGACGCCTGCCGCTCGCGCAACGCGGCCGACCGCCTCGGCGAGCTCCGCGGAGGAGCCCGGCTCAACGAGATCCGCGAGCAGGTCGTCTTGGATCAGCAGCGCTGACGCAAACTGATTGCACAAGGCCTCGCCCAGCCAGTAGTCGGCATCGCGCTGCGCGCGAAAGCTCGTCTCCTTCAGCAGCACGTAGTGGCCAAGCTCGTGCGCGACCGTGAAGCGCTCGTGGCGCTTGAGTCGCTCGTCGCACCGGGCCGGCGCAAGCTGGGCGCCACGTCGCATGAGCACGACTTCCCAGCCGTCCCCTCCTCGCATCAGCGAGCCGCGCCGAGGGCCGTCGGCCTCGGCGATGCGGAATCCGACATCAAGCGTTCGACACAGCGCGATCAAGTCGAGCGGCCGCTTCCGATCGGCGCCAAGCTCGCCCGCCGCCCGACGCAGCACCTTGCTTAGGTGCCCTGATCGCCCTTGTTCTGCGGCGGCCCGATCATGGATCTGACGGATGAGGCTCCTCCTGGATACTCGACGCTTGGATGCTCTCGGTTCGTCCCAGCCGGCACGATGCTGCGTCCGTACCAGGGTGAAGAGGGCAGCTTCACCAAAGTGTCTGCGATCTCCCGGATGGCATCGTCGGCGCGCTCCTCCTGCCAACCGGGGCGCCACAGGGCGCCGCTCTCGATCGTCTTGCGAAGCGCGCCGATCATGCCACCGTCCTTGAGCCTCTCATAGACTTGCTTGTCGATCGCGAAGGACACGCGCCATAGGCGATGAAAGCGCTCCTGCTGTGCGCTGAGGTGCCCGCCGCTGATCGATTTGTTTCTGCTGTCGAGCTTCGCGAGGTCGGCGACGACGCCCTTGAAAAAGATCCCGACTTCGGCGATCTTCGTGTTCATCTTCGTCGAGGGGCAGTACATGACGATGTCGCCCGGCGCGAGGCCGAAGTCGGCCTCGAGGGTACGCAGCGCGTTGAGTCGCGCGTCCGCGGCCCTGCGGACGTCGGCGAGCGCTTGCTCGCCGTCCAGGTTCGGGTCGCCGCTGAACCGCTCCGTGATCGCTTCGGCGGCCTCGGGACCGCCGATGTCGTCCTCGAAGAGGATGTGCAGGTCGCGATGGAGCTCGCGAACCCTCAGGCGGCAGACCAGCTCAAGCGCCCCGTCCACGCGCTCGGCGTTGCCGGGGTCACGCCGCTCGCGCAGCTTGCGCTCGAAGAGCTTGAGCATCTCCGGATCCGAGCATTCGAGCAGCTCCGGAAGCAACCCGACCAGCGCCCGCTCGCGCTCGCGCTCCGGGTAGGAGTCTCGATACTCGGCGACCACTCGCTCAAGCATCCCCGAGGCCGCGAGCTTGACACGATGAAACAGGGCGATCTCCGCGAGCTGATAGCGACTCTCCAAAAGGTCAAGGATCGCTGTCACGGCGTCCGTTCTGGGGCGGGGAGTGCCCTTGAGGTTGATCGCGAGACGGTGCTCTTGGCCGACGGTGTCGCGGTCACGCGTGAAGATCTCGAGGTACTCCAGCAGGCGCGGATCGAAGTATCGGGGCTTTCCGAGGTGTAGCCAGTCGCGGTGCAGGTAATCGATCAGATCGGCGCAGATCGTGTTGCCGATCAGGTCGCGGCACACGTTGACGCGGAAGGACGTACCCGGTGTCATCGCCGCGTCCTTGTGGTCGCTTGAGATTAGATGCACCACAAGGTCGCTCGCCGACAGCAGTCGGCCGGAGTCATCCTGCTGAGCGGCGCCACTTGCCTCCTGCTCATAGAGCTTGTCGACCAGCTCGCGCAGTGGCGGATAGGTGCGTCCGTGCCAGTCGATGCGGTCGAGAATCATCTCGATGCGCTCGTCGCCATCGTGGCGCGGCAGCAGGCCGAGCTCGTCCTCGAAGGTATGCCCCGCGGGTAGGTGGCCGATGTCGTGCAGGAGCGCCCCGAGGCGCACGAATGCCAGCTCCTCCTCTGAGAGCTTCTCCCCGCGGTGCCAGTGTTCGCTCTGATCGGGCTTCGTTCGCGGGGCGTTGCGCATTGTCGCTTCGGCCATCTGCATCGCCGCGTGCAGCGTGCCGATCGCGTGCTCACCCCGCATGTGGGTGGCGCCCCGGTACACGAGATAGGTCTGGCCAAGCTGGTAAATCTCGAACAGGCGCTGAAAGGCCGGGTGGTCGATGATGCGCAGCTCGCGCGGGCTAAGCCGGACCATGCCACTGACGGGTAGCAGCGTCTCGTTGCTGAGCTCCCGCGCCTCCACGTCGGGCTCACCGTTCTGCAACGGCTTGGCCGAAGGGTGCCGGGGGGCTCGTCGATCCGCTGCATCCTGCCTGGGCTCGTTGCTCGCGGTGGACTTGGGGCTGGCGCCGGCTTTCCTCGCTTTGCCTCTGCTCGTGGGCGCGGGGAAGGCGACCTCATGCCCGTCATCCGGAATCAGTCGTTCCTGTTCGCGATCGTCTGGCATCGGTCGAGTGTAGGTGCAGAGTCCGCCTCTGCGAATCTAACCGACCAGGTGAATCCTTTCGTGCAGACCCTGGAGCTTGCGGTCCTAGCCCTCGCTCTCGACGGCGCTCGTGATAGTCGCGATCGGCGCGCCCGCCTGGATCGGCTCGCCCTCGACGATCGGCAGCTCGGCGATCGTGCCGGCCTTGTGCGCTGTGATCTCGTTCTCCATCTTCATCGCCTCGATGATGCAGAGCAGCTGGCCCTCCTCGACCGTGTCGCCCTGCTTGACCAGCACCTTCCACATGTTGCCCTGAAGCGGCGAAGGCAGCACGTCGGCGCCGCCGCCCGAGCCCGTGGACTTGCGCTGCGTGCGTCTCGGCGCCTTTGCGCCCGCCGGCGCCGCGCCATTGCTCGCGCCCGCACCGCCGCCGGCGAACGGCGGCCCGACGACGCGCACGTCAAAGCGCTTGCCCGAGACCTCCACCGCATAGGTCTGCTCGACCTTCTCGGCGGCCTCGTCCACTTCGGTCGGCGGCGCCGGCGCCTCGAAGGCCAGCGTCTTCAGCCACTTCTTGTCCTCCAGCAGGTCGCGGCAGGTCTCGCCCTTGGCCCACTGCTCGGTCGCCAGCAGCGCCTGGTGAAACGGAATCAACGTCTTCAGGCCCTCGATCTCGTATTCGTCAAGCGCGCGCAGCATGCGCTTGGTCGCCTGCTCGCGGTCGGCGTCCCAGACGATCAGCTTGGCGACCATCGGGTCGTACATCGGCGAGACTTCGCCGCCGGCCACCACGCCCGAGTCCACGCGCACGCCGGGACCCGACGGCTCTACATAGGCGCCGATCTTGCCCGGCGCCGGCGCGAAGTTCTTGGAGGCGTCCTCGGCGTTGATGCGGCACTCGATCGCGTGACCGCGCAGCTCGATGTCGACCTGCGCGTAGGACAGTTCCTCGCCGGCCGCCGCGCGAATGCCCTCCTTGACGATGTCGATGCCCGTCGTCATCTCCGTCACGCAGTGCTCGACCTGCACGCGCGTGTTCATCTCCAGAAAGAAGTACTCCGGCTCGGAGCCCTCGGCCGCCGAGAACAGCCCCTCGATCGTGCCCGCGCCGACGTAGTTCACGGCCTTGGCCGCGTCGACGCCGATCTTGCCGATGCGCTCGCGCATCTGCGAGTCGACCACCCATGCGGGCGCCGGCGACTCCTCGATGACCTTCTGATGGCGACGCTGGATCGAGCAGTCGCGCTCGCCCAGGTGGATCACGTTGCCGTGGCGGTCGGCCAGCACCTGCACCTCGACGTGACGCGGATCGTGCAGGTAGCGCTCGAGGTAGACCGTTCCGTCGGAGAAGAACTTCTCGCCTTCGCGGCTGGAGCCCTCGAACGCGCCCTCCAGCTCGTCCTCGGACAGCGCCACGCGAAAGCCCTTGCCACCGCCACCACCGGCGGCCTTCACGGCCACGGGAAAGCCGATCTCGTCCTTGGCGATGCGCAGCGCGTCGGCGACCGTCTCCACCGGCTCGGTCGTCCCCGGCACGATCGGCACGCCGGCTGCCTGCATCAGCTCGCGCGCACGCGTCTTCGACCCCATCGCCTCGATCGCGCTGGCCGGCGGGCCGATGAACACCACGCCGGCGTCCTCGCAGGCCTGTGCGAACGGCGCGTTCTCCGCGAGAAAGCCATAGCCCGGGTGGATCGCCTCGGCGCCCGAGCGCTTGGCCACGTCGAGAATCTTCTCGATGCTCAGATAGTTCTCCGCCGCCGGCCCGTCGCCCAGGTTGTAGGCCTCGTCGGCGCGCTTGACATGCGGCGTGTCGCGGTCCAGCTCGGAGTACACGGCGACGCTGGAGATGCCCATCTCCTGCAGCGCGCGCACGATGCGCACCGCGATCTCCCCGCGATTGGCTACCAGTACCTTGCTGAACATCGGCGGCGGAAGCTTAGCGTTCCATGCTCGGCGGGGCGGGTGCGCAACCAACGATTCCGCTTTCGGAGACCCCTTAGAGCCATCAGCGCCGCTCTAGCGAGGCGCTGGTCGCCTCCGACATAGCAGCAGGTGTCCCCGTGTCGGGCTTTCGTCGGATGGGGTCGTGTGGCCGCGACCGCGTATATGACAAGGACGCCCCAGCCGAAGACCTTGCCGCTGGCGGGGTTTGAGGGGCACGCCTGCCGGTCACCGATGCCGCCCGGTTCAAGCGAACGATGGAGATGACCGGCAGGTGCGCCGTCGCGGTGCGAAGCCGAGATCTGACCCCAGCCGATTGTAGGGTGGGTACCGTGCCGCAGTCTGTGGAGCCAATCATCGAGCAGGCCAGGGTTTTTTCCGAGGACTTCGCGCGTGCATCGCATCCTGATCTCCTAGGCGTCGATAACGGCAAGACTGTGGGAACTTACATCGAGTTCGCGTTCAAGAAATCGCTTCACGATATCGGCATCATTGAGGCGACAGAGGGGAATGCAGCGAGAGGAATTGACCTGCCCAGCTTCAATATGGACATCAAGGTCACTTCCGTCCGTCAGCCCCAATCGTCCTCGCCTTTCGCCAGCTTCAAGCAGAAGATCGAAG
The DNA here is from genome assembly GCA_963793935.1 of uncultured Solirubrobacteraceae bacterium. Lineage (GTDB taxonomy): Bacteria > Actinomycetota > Thermoleophilia > Solirubrobacterales > Solirubrobacteraceae > Palsa-744. The sequence continues at coordinate 340,177 of CAWCBZ010000004.1, read as the reverse complement.
GTCTGGGTTACGACCTGATCGTATTTGTCTATGTGAAGAGCGATGGGGCGGACGACTGCAATGTCGCGTTTAGGGCGGTGCGTTATGTGCCAGCCCACCTCACGGGTGACTTCCAAACGACGAAGGCTCTTCGTCGCCTGATCCTCGATGAGGATGCAAACGTTGACGATGTGTTTGCGTCCCTTGTCGAGAAGAACATCCCGGCCGATGAATCGTCGCTCTACGAATACGCCGAGCTAATCATGGAAAACCCGCCCGCGCAGGGCTATCTGACAATCTCGAACGCTTTGCAGTGGCGACTGCAGTACAGTCGGGTGGTCGCCGGAGGCATTCCCGGTATCCTGGAGATTGTTTGAGTATGACGCAGACTGCGAAGGGCCACGATCCCTTCGGCGACTTCCAGACACCTCCTGATTTGGCTAAGAAGGTCTGGCGCTCAGTGAATCTGGACGGTGTCGAGGTGCTTGTCGAGCCTACTGTGGGTGAAGGGGTGTTCCTAGACACAATACCCAGCTCGCGGTGCGATCTGCCTTGGCTGGCCTATGACGTTGTGCCCGCATATGTAACGCATACATGCGAGGTAGCGAATAAACGGCGGCTGAACGCGAAGGTCGAATGTCGTGACGCGTTTAAGCTTGAGGAGTCTGACTTGCGCAGGGATGTCGCGGGCAAGACAGTTCTTGCAATAGGGAATCCGCCCTGGGTAACAAGCTCTGCGCAAGCACGCGTCGGTTCGGCCAATATTCCTAAAAAGGTGAACCGCTTCGGACTGCGTGGGCTGGACGCAATGACTGGGAAGGCGAACTTCGATATCGCGGAGGCGGTTCTACTGTCGGTTATTGCCGCACTTTCGGATGCCGCAGAAGTACGTCTCGCATTCCTAGTTAAGCGCTCCGTTGCCATGAAGATGGCACGAGATGTGCTTGGCGGCCCAGGACTCGTGGCAGCGAGCTTCACTCGCATCGACACTCGGCGTTGGTTCAATGCCTCGGTAGAGGCGGGTCTGTTCCAGCTCGCCCTCAAGCTGGATACGTCTCACGGTACACATCGAGTACTGATAGCGGACGACCTAGACGAGCCGGTCGTACGTGCCGCGGGTCTCGTGGACGGCGTATTCGTCAACGACGTTGATCGATATTCGGCAGTCCGGTCCGTCGAGGTCACGACTAGTGAGCGGCTCGTATGGCGACAGGGGATTAAGCACGACCTTGCAAGAGTGCTTGAGCTGAGACAAACGCAAGAGGGCCTCGTGAACGGTCTTGGTCAAACGGTCGAGGTAGAGAAGGATGTGCTTTGTCCGTATTACAAGAGTTCTGATGTAGCTGCATGCAGACCGTCGCGACTGTCCTTTCCCCTCTACCAAAGCGACCTGACGGGCCCCGTTGGTGACCTAGCCGTTCGTTGGCCCAAGCTGGCCGCATATCTCGCAGCCCACCGTTCTCTCTTTACGGGTAGAGGCTCACGGATCTATCAGGACAAACCGGACTACATGCTCTTTGGTGTCGGCCCGTACACGTTGGCGCCCTTCAAGATTGCGATCTCGGGCTTTTATAAGCAGCCAACATTCGCTCTGCTTGAGCCGGACGAGGCCGGACATCCTCCCCTGGTTGACGACACGTGCTACGTGCTGCCGTTCACGGATAGGGAGCGGGCGAGGGAAGTTGCGAGCTACCTCAATAGCGCTAGCGTTCGGCATTTTTTGGAGGCCGTCGCCGATCTGACTGCGAAGCGACCTTACACGAAGGACATCCTCGGTCGTATCGCGCCACCAGACGCGCCTGTTTTGGTCGCCTGAGCGAGTCGCGGCGGCCTCGCGTTCTGCAGACGCCCGGCTGGCCAGCAGGCGCGATGTCGCCGCTCAGGCCTCCGTCGCCGCGATCAGCCCGGCGCCGACGGTCTCGTTCGAGTCCTGGTCGATCAGAATGAAGCTGCCCGTGCGGCGGTTGCTCGTGTACGCGTCGAAGGCCAGCGGCACGCTCGTGCGCAGGTGCACGCGCCCGATGTCGTTGAGCGCCAGCTCGTCGGCCGGCTGCGTGCGTTGCAGCGTGTCCACGTCGACCACGTCCTCGATGCGGTCGATGATCGCCGTCGCGCTGCGCGTCGTGTGCTTGAGCACGTAGCGCCCACCTGCACGCAGCGGCTTCTCGGTCATCCAGCAGATGTCCGCCTCCAGCTCGCGCGCGACCGTCGCCTCCTGCTCGGGTCGGCAGATCAGCTCGCCGCGCGAGACGTCCAGCTCGTCCTCTAGGCGCAGCGTCAGCGACATCGGCGCCATCGCCTCGTCGACCTCGCCGTCGTAGGTGTCGATCGCCGCAATACGCGTGCGCCCGCCGCCCGGCAGCACCGCCACCTCGTCACCGCGCCGCAGCGCACCGCTTGCCAGCTGTCCGGCGTAGCCGCGGTAGTCCGCGGCGCCCGCCGCGAGCACGGTCGCCGTGGCGCCGGCGCCCGTGCCGTCGCCGGAGTCCGGCGCGCCCTCCGCCGCCATGCCGCTGCGCGCTCCGGCGATGCCCGCGCCGGGGCGGATCACCCACTGCACCGGAAAGCGCGCCGGCCGGTCGAACGGGTGGTCGTAGGCGACCTCCACCTGCTCCAGCAGCTCCAGCAGCGCCGGTCCGTCATACCACGGCATCGCCGCCGAGCGCTCCACGACGTTGTCGCCGTTCAGCGCCGAGATCGGCATGTAGGAGATCTCCGGCGCGCGCGCCGTCACGCCCGGCGCCACGCCAGGCGCGTGCTCGCGGCCGGTGATTGCGCCGAGTCCCGCCGCAAACTCGGCGAACTCGGCGACGAGCTCGTCAAAGCGCGCTTGCGAGTGCTCGACCAGGTCCATCTTGTTGATCGCCACGATCAGGTGCGGAATGCCCAGCAGCGCGCTGATGAACGCGTGACGGCGCGACTGCTCGGTGACGCCGCGGCGCGCGTCCACGAGCACGACCGCCAGGTCCGCCGTCGAGGCGCCGGTGACCATGTTGCGCGTGTACTGGCGGTGGCCGGGGCAGTCGGCGATGATGAAGCGCCGCGCCGGCGTTGCGAAGTAGCGGTAGGCCACGTCGATCGTGATGCCCTGCTCGCGCTCGGCCTTCAGCCCGTCGGTCAGCAACGCCAGGTCCAGCGCGCCCGCGCCGCTGCGGCGCTCCGAAGCCTCGGCGACGTGTTCGAGCTGGTCCTCGAAGACCTGCTTGGAGTCGAACAGCAGCCGCCCGATCAGCGTGCTCTTGCCGTCGTCCACCGCGCCCGCGGTCGTGAAGCGCAATAGGTCGAGAGTCACTGCGCGACCGCGGCGCGCGGCGCACGCACGAGCGCGCGAAGCGCGACCATCAAAAAAGGCCTTCTCGTGAGCGGCCGAAGGCCGCGATCACGGCCGCCGGGACGGCGGACGTGGACATCAGGGGGGAGGCTGGAGGCCGACCCGAGCATCCTAAAAATAACCGGCCTTCTTGCGGTCCTCCATCGCAGCCTCCGACACGCGGTCGTCGGCGCGCGTCTCACCGCGCTCGGTGATGCGTGTTGCGGCGATCTCCACGACCACTTCCTCCAGCGTGCTCGCCTGCGACAGCACGCCGCCGGTGCAGCTCATGTCGCCCACCGTGCGGTAGCGCACCGTCTCGGAGAAGATCGCCTCGCCGTCGATCAGCTCGGTGCCCTCGCGCCAGGCGTACAGCATGCCGTCGCGCCGGAACACCTCGCGCTCGTGCGAGAAGTAGATCGACGGTACCTCCAGCCCCTCGGAGTCGATGTACTCCCACACGTCCAGCTCCGTCCAGTTGGAGATCGGAAAGACGCGCACGTTCTCGCCCTTGGAGATGCGGCCGTTGTACAGGTTCCACAGCTCCGGTCGCTGGTTCTTGGGGTCCCACTGGCCGAAGTCGTCGCGGAAGGAGAACACGCGCTCCTTCGCCCGCGCGCGCTCCTCGTCGCGGCGCGCGCCGCCGAACGCCGCATCGAAGCCGTGCTCGGCGATCGCGTCCAGCAGCGTCACCGTCTGCAGCTGGTTGCGCGAGGCACGCGGCCCGGTCTCCTCGACCACGCGCCCCTGATCGATCGACTCCTGCACGCTGGCCACGATCAGCCGCTCGCCCAGCTCGGCCACGCGGCGGTCGCGGAACTCGATCACCTCGGGAAAGTTGTGCCCGGTGTCGACGTGCATCAGCGGAAACGGAAACGGCGCCGGACGAAATGCCTTCTCGGCCAGTCGCAGCAGCACGATCGAGTCCTTGCCGCCGCTGAACAGCAGCACCGGCCGCTCCAGTTCCGCCGCCACCTCGCGCATCACATGGATCGCCTCGGACTCCAGCGCCCGCAGGTGGCTCAGCTGAGGGCGCGTCGCGACGGCCATTTAGGAACCCCGCGGCTCATGGCCGCGCAGGGCAAGCCGGTCAAGGACGCAGGGAACGTGGCGTGCTACGCACGCGAGCGACCGAGGACGTAGATCCGGCGCCGCCATGCGCGGTCAGGAGGGCTCGATCACGTCAATGTGGATGCCACACTCGGTCTTGTCCGTGCCCGCCCAGCGGCCCTCGCGGCCGCTGCCCGGCTGCGTGCACGGTGCGCAGCCGATCGACTCGTAGCCGGCGTCGTGCAGCGGGTTGTACGGCAGGTCGCGCTCGTGGATGCGCCGCCACAGGTCCTTGTCGCTCCAGTGCGCCAGCGGGTTGTACTTCCACAGGCCGCGCACGTCGTCGCGTTCGATCAGCTCAGAGCTCGCGCGCGTCGGGCCCTGCTCGCGGCGAATGCCCGTGATCCAGCCCTCGGCGCCGCTCAGCGCGCGCTCCAGCGCGGCGACCTTGGCCACCGAGCAGCAGTGCTCGGGCCCGCTCCACGGCTCGCCGTCGCTGCTCGCGTCGAACACCTCGATGTCCACGCCGAAGCGCTCCTCGAAGGCCCGCCAGGTCTTCATCGTCTCCTCGAACAGCACGCCGGTGTCGATCGTCAGGATGCGCACGCCACGACCGGTTCCCTGGTCCAGGCGCAGCAGCTCGTCCAGCAGCACCGACTCCTCCTTCTGAAACGAGCACAGCAGCACGGCCTTGTCGCCGTGCCGCGCGGCCTCGCGCAGCGTGTGCGTGAGTCCTGGCGCGGGGTCGAAGTGAGTGCTCGTCTGTGCCATCGGGCTATGTGTTGGAGTCATCTGATCGGTCCTCTTGTGAGTGTCTCACTGATCTATACCGCGCACTCGCCCTCGCCGCGAATGACTTCGAAGGGAACATCACGATTCCAGTCGATGAAGGTGTTCATCGTCTCCAACCCGAAGTCGACCGGCATCGACAGATCCTTGACCTCGGCCTCGAGCTCGGCCGCGCCGACGCGCTCCAGATAGGCGTTCCACTCCTCGCCGTCTTTGCGGTTGGCCTCGTACTGGGCGATCCAACGCTCGATCGCGTCGGGCACGCGCTTGGACGGCAGGCGCAGCTTCAGCCGCGTGCCGAACTGCACCTCGCCGCCTTCGAACACGCCGCCGACGTGCGGAATGTAGGCCGGAATCGTGTGCTCGCCGACTTTGATCGACGCGCCCGTGAAGCCGATGCTGGCCACGTGGTGCTGGCCGCAGCCGTTGGGGCAGCCGCTGATCTTGATGTTCAGCCTGCGTGTCAGCTCGTCGGTGATCTGCAGCGACTCGATGCGCTCCTGCACGGCCTGGTTGAGGCCCATCGAGCTGGTGATGCCGAGCTTGCACGAGTCCGTGCCCGGGCACGACACGACGTCGTCGATCTCGCGCGAGCCGTGCTCGCCCAGCCCAAGCTCCGACAGCGCCTTCCACACGTCGTACACGCACTCCTCGCGCACCCAGCGCAGCACGAAGTTCTGCTGCACCGTCGTGCGCGCATAGCCGCCCGAGTAGTCGCGCATGATCTGCGCCAGCCCGCGAAACTGCTCCGGCGTCAGATCGCCGCGCGTGACCTTCGCCTCGACCGTCACGTAAGCCGTCCTGCTTCTGCTCGCGCACGTTGGCCGCACGGAAGCGCTCGAACTCCGACAGGTCGCCGTTGGGGCTGCCGTAGGTCTGCGGCGGCGCCGGCGCGCCCTCGCGCTCGTCGTCGATGAACAGGCGGTGCTCGATCGAGAAGTCGCGTTCTGACGACCCACTCGCCCTTCAGCTCCTCCTCGACCTGCTTGCGCAGCTCGTCGATGCCGTACTTGTCGACGAACACCTTGATGCGCGCGCGTGCGCGGTTGACGCGCAGCCACTCCTGGCGGTCGAAGATGCGAAAGACCGCCTCGGCGATCTTCAGGTAGTCGCCGTTGTCGAGCTCCACGAACTCGTACAGCGCAGGCGCCACGCGCGGCATGATCGAAGTGCCGCCGCCGACCAGCATCTCCGACGCCGCGCACCTCGCCGCGACCCTCGACGTGCTTGACGCGAGCGCGAAAGGCGATGTCGTGGATGCCGCTGATCGCGCGGTCGCGCGGCGAACCGTCGAAGGCCGTCTTGATCTTGCGCGGCATCGCCTGCGTCGTCGGGTGGCGCACGAAGTAGCGCACGTACGCGCCCGCGTAGGGCGTCAGGTCGAACAGCTCGTCCTTGGCCACGCCCGCCCACGGGTCGCCGGTGACGTTGCGCACCGTGTTGCCGCAGCCCTCGCGGCTGGACAGGCCGCCTTCGCCGAGCTCGCGGATCGCCTTCTCGGCTTCGAGCAGCGGAATGTGATGCATCTGGATGTTCTGGCGCGTCGTGATGTGGCCCTTGTTCAGCGGCACGTACTTCTCGACCACGTCGGCGAACGCCTCCATCTGCTCCGGCGTAATGCCGCCGAACGGAAGCTTCACGCGGATCATCTGCACGTCCGGCCTGGCGCTGGCCGTAGACGCCCTGCTTGAGGCGGAACTTGATGAACTCGTCTTCCTCGGTCTCGCCGTCGAGGAATTTCGTCGCCTCCGTCTGGAAGTCGTCGAACTCGCGCTGCAGGATCGGAATCACGTGCCCAGGCACGTTCTGGAGCACCTCTGGGTCCTTCAGCGTGCCGCGCTGAGAGGGAACTGAAACTGGCTCCATCAAGAAACCTCCTGATCCCGGGTGTGCTGCCCGGGCTGCGTTAGACGTTGTTCGACCGGCGAGAGGACTATTGAGGCTAAAGCCTAGCGGCTTTCAGGTATTTATCCAGGGGTCCGAGACATCGCCCTGGGCCTCACGCTCCACGCCTTCGAGCATAGCCGCGCGGCGCCAGCCGTCCGGCGTCTGCAGCGGCCGCCGTTTCGGGCGCCGGCGCGGTCGCGCGCATGAAGCGCTCCAGCGCCGCCACGACCGCCGCGGCCTCCCGCGGCGAGGCGGCTGCACCGTTCGTCTCCAGCTTGATCTGAGGCGCGCTCATTCACGCATTGTGACGCACGCAATGCGCTCGACGTGCCCCTCACCGTGCTTGCATGGCCGCGCAGTGTTCCGAACACCGTTACACTGCGGCTATGGCCTCGCCGCTGCAGCGCGCCTCGGCTCCCGACCAGGTCTTCGAGCGACTGCGCGCGTCGATCCTCTCGGGCGAGTACCGCGCCGGCGAGCGTCTGCCGACACAGCGCGCACTGGCGGCGGACCTCGGCGTCAACATGGCCACCGTCCGCGAGGCGCTCAAGCGCCTGGAACAGCTGCGCCTGGTCAAGATCCGTCACGGCGACGCGACGCGCGTGCTCGACTGGCGCCGCTCGGGCGGCCTGGAGGCGCTGGTGCTCGCCGGCAGCGGGCAGGAGGCGATCGTCGGCGACCTGTTCGAGGCGCGCCGCCTGCTGCTCGTCGAGGCTGCGCGGCTGGCCGCGCAGCGACGCTCCGAAGAGCAGGCCGACGCGCTGCTGGAGCTGGCCGAGGCGGTGGCGCTGGCCGGCGACGACCAGTCGGCGCTGCTCGCCGACTGGGCAGTTCATGGCGGCGCTCGTCGAGGCCGCCGGCAACCTCGTCTTCCAGCTGACCATGAACTCCGTGCGCGAGCTGTACCTGCCGCGCGCAGACGCGTTCGCGCCGCTCGTCGCCGACCGGGCGAAGCTCGCGCAGCTCTACGCGCGGGCGGCCGCCTACGTGAGCGACGGCGACGCCGACGGCGCCGCCGCCGCGATCGAGCAGCTCGCCGCGCGCAGCAGGCGATGTTCGGATGAACGGCGGCCTGGACAGCTTCCTCGACGCCGCGCCTTGGCCGCAGCCCGCGGCGCTGCGTGTGCTGCTCGCGCTGGCGCGCCGGCCGCGAGGCGCGGCCCTGCTGGCGCGCGTGCCGCTTGCCGAGCGAGCCGCGTGCTCGACGCTCGGGCTCGGCCGCTACGACGATCCCGCGGTCGCCGGCGCGCTCGGCTGGGACGCCGCCGCCGTGGTTGCGCGCGGACGCGCGCTGCGTCGTGCCGAGGGACGGCCGTGAGCGAGCGCCTGCAAGCCGACGTGTGCGTGGTCGGCGCGGGCGCCGGCGGCGCCGTGGTCGCCGCCGAGCTCGCCGAGGGCGGCGCGAGCGTGATCGTGCTGGACGAGGGCCCGCGCCACGATGCAGACGACTTCAGCGCACGTCCGCCGCAGATGCTCGCGCGCCTGTATCGCGACGGCGGCCAGACGGCGACGCTGGGCGCGCCGCCGATCGTGCTGCCGCTGGGCAGCGGGCTCGGCGGCACCACGCTGGTCAACTCCGGCACCTGCTTTCGCACGCCGCCCGAAGTGCTCGACCGCTGGGCTCGCGAGTTCGGCCTGGAGCTCGACGAGGCGACGCTGCGCCCGTGCTTCGAGCGCGTCGAGCAGGCGCTGTCGGTCGCCGAGGTCACGCCGGAGCTTGCGGGCGCCAACGCGGCCGTCGCGCGGCGCGGCGCCGAACGACTGGGCTGGTCGCACGGTTACCTGCGGCGCAACGCTCGCGGCTGTGTCGGCTCGGGCGTATGCGTTTTCGGCTGCCCGACTTCGGCCAAGCAGCACACCGGCATCACCTACATCCCGCGCGCCGAAGCCGCCGGAGCGCGCATCGTCACCGGCGCCGAGGTGCGCCGGCTGCGCGTCGAGCGTGGGCGCGCCCGCGGCGTCAGCGCGCGGCTTTCGCGCGGCCGAAGGCTGGAGGTGAGCGCACAGACGGTCGTCGTCGCGTGCGGCGCGATCCACACGCCGCTGCTGCTCGACCGCAGCGGGCTCCCCGACGCGTCAAGGCAGCGCGGGCGCAACCTCGCGCTGCACCCCGCCACGGCCGCCTTCGCGCGGATGCCGGACATCGTCGACATGGCGCGCGGCGTGCCGCAGAGCTTCTACGTCGACGAGTTCGCCGCCGAGGGCATCATGTTCGAGGGCGTCGCCGGACCGCCGGCCTATGCCGCGATGTCGCTGCCGCTGACCGGCGACGCGCACGCCCGTGCGATGGCCGACTACCGCCGCCTCGCGCAGTTCGGCCTGATGGTCAGCGACTCCTCGCGCGGCCGCGTGAGAGCCGTCGGCGGGCGCCCGCTGATCCGCTACGACCTGTGCGACGACGATCTGGCGAAGTTCCGCAGCGGCCTGGCGCGCATGCGCGAGCTGTTCCTCGCCGCCGGCGCGCGCGAGGTCTATCTGCCGCTTCCGGCGGGCGTGGCGCCCGAGCGCGCCCGCGCCCGCGACCTCACGCTGATGGCGTTTCATCCGCTGGGCACCGCACGCGCCGATGCGCGCGCAAGCCACGGCGTCGTCGACGGCGATCTCGCGCTGCACGGCGTCGCCGGACTGCACGTCGCCGACGGCTCGGTCGTGCCCAGTGCGCTCGGCGTGAACCCTCAGCTGACGATCATGGCGCTCGCGACGCGGTTGGCCTTCCACCTGCTCGACGCGCCTGTCGCGTCTGGAGCAGCGGCGCCCTCCGGCATACCCGTACCCGCAACCCACTAGGAGAGTCCATGTCCTTCTTGATCGACCCACCCTGGCTGTATGCGACCGGTCAGGCCTACGGCCGGCTGATGCCCGAGCGCACGCCTGCGGCGCGCGCCGTCAGCGGCGTCACGGCCGGCGTGTTCCTGGCCACGAGCATCTCGCTGTATCTCAACGGCCGCTGGACGCGGCGCATCTGGCAGGCCTGCCGCGCCGAGAGCGGGCGCGACTGGATGCTCAACTCGGGCGTGTTCAAGCTAGATCACCGGCGTGTCAGCCGGCGCGTGCACATCGTCTCCGCGCTGATCTTCGCGACGTACCCGGCTTGGCTGCTGCTCGGCGAACGCGCCGCGCGCCGCGGGCGGACGTAATTCAGTCCATTTGGCCGAAATACCGTCCAGCCCAGCGGGCGCCTACAGCGGGATGTTGCCGTGCTTGCGCTTCGGCCCCGGTTCGCGCTTGCTCTGCAGCGTGTGCAGCGCGACGATCAGCTTCGGGCGCGTCTCGTGCGGCACGATCACGTCGTCGATGTAGCCGCGCTCGGCGGCCGTGTACGGGTTGGCGAAGCGCGCCTTGTAGTCGGCCATCAGCTTTTCGCGACGCTCCTGAGGCGTCGGGCTGCCGGCGATGTCGCGTCGGTAGATGATGTTCACGGCGCCCTCCGGGCCCATCACGGCGACCTCCGAGGTCGGCCAGGCGAAGTTGAAGTCGGCGAGCATGTGCTTTGAGGCCATCACGTCATAGGCGCCGCCGTAGGCCTTGCGCGTGATCACCGTCAGCTTGGGCACGGTCGCCTCGGTGAACGCGTACAGCAGCTTCGCGCCGTGTCGGATGATGCCGCCCCACTCCTGGCTGGTGCCCGGCAGGAAGCCCGGCACGTCGACGAACGTGAGAATCGGAATGTTGAAGGCGTCGCACGTGCGCACGAAGCGCGCCGCCTTGGCCGATGCGTCGATGTCCAGCACGCCTGCCAGCTGCGCCGGCTGGTTGCCGACGATGCCGATCGCGAAGCCGTCCAGGCGAGAGAAGCCGCAGATGATGTTCTTGGCGTGGTGTTCGTGCACCTCGAAGAACTCTTCGTCGTCGACGATCAGCTTGACCACGTCGCGCATGTCATACGGCTTGTTCGGGTTGTCCGGCACGACATCGTCGAGCTCCAGGCTCATGCGCTGCGGATCGTCGGTCGGCTCTACGCGCGGCGCCGTCTGCAGGTTGTTCTGCGGCAGGAAGCTGATCAGGTAGCGGCAGTCCTCCAGGCAGGCGTCCTCGTCCTCGGAGGCGAAGTGCGCGACGCCCGACTTGGTGTTGTGCGACATCGCGCCGCCGAGCTCCTCGAAGCCGACCTCCTCGCCGGTGACCGTCTTGATCACGTCGGGGCCCGTGATGAACATGTGCGAGGTCTCCTTGACCATGAAGATGAAGTCGGTGATCGCCGGCGAGTAGACCGCGCCGCCGGCGCACGGACCCATGATCAGGCTGATCTGCGGGATCACGCCCGAGCACTTGACGTTGCGCACGAACACGTCGCCGTAGGCGCCCAGCGACACGACGCCCTCCTGGATGCGCGCGCCGCCCGAGTCGTTGATGCCGATCACCGGGCAGCCGATCTTCGCCGCCAGGTCCATCAGCTTGACCATCTTCTCGCCCATCACCTCGCCCAACGAGCCGCCGAACACGGTGAAGTCCTGGCTGAACACGCACACCGTGCGCCCGTCGATCGTGCCGTGGCCCGTCACCACCGCGTCGCCCCACGGCCGGTTCTTCTGCATGTCGAAGTCGTACGTGCGATGGCGCACGAACGTGTCCAGCTCCTGAAAGGAGCCCGGGTCCAGCAGCTTCTCCACGCGCTCGCGCGCCGTGTACTTGCCGCGCGCGTGCTGCTTCTCCTCGGCCTCCGGCGCCGAGTGCAGCGCCGCCTCACGCAGCTCGTGCAACTGCGCAAGCTTCTCCTCGTAGGTTTCCGGCGCCTTCTGGCGCGGCTCCTTGCGGTGCCCGCTGCGCGATGCGGCCAGCAGCGCCGCGTCGGCCTGTCGATCGTGTGAGCTGCTTGCCATCGGGCGCAGCATGTTATCCGCGCACCGCGCGCGGCAGACAGCCGACGCCTGTGCTCAGGCGCGCGAGAACGGCCGGTGGTGCGCCGCGCCCAACCGGTCGAGCACGCCCGTCAGCACGGCCGTGACCTGCTCGGCCGCGACCTCTTCGGCGGCGCGAATCTCCGCCGAGATGTCGTCTGCGGCGTCGGCGTCGTCGGGCCCGTCGGCGTCCGCCCCTTGCTCGGCGCCGCTCCAGGCGTCGACAGACGCACCGTCGCCGTCTTCGTCAGCTTCATCCTCGGAGGCGCCCAGCGCGGGCTCCGGCCGCGTGAAGGCTTCCGCGGCGTACTCGTGCGCCTCGTCGTCGATCTCATCGACGGCGTCGGCCTCGGAGTCGATCTGCGATGCCCACACGGCGAGCGCGTTGTAAGGCTGGGCTGCGGTGGCGCTCGCGCCGGCTTCGACGTCGCCCGCGTCGTCCTGCATCTCGGGCTCGGTCGTGACCTCCGAGGCCGGCTGAGGAGCGAGCGTCCTGCGCCGCCGGCCGAACAGGCGCGCGAAGAAGCCCCGACGCGGCTCGAGCTCGGGCGCGAGCTCGAACGCCTCGTCCTGCTCGAGCTCGTCGTCCTGCTCGAGCTCGTCGTCGTAGGCCGGCTCGGCCTCGGCCTCGATCTCGGTCTCCAGTTCGGGCTCGTCTTCCAGCTCGGCCTCGGCGTCGGCGGCGACCTCCAGCTCGGCCTCGGGCTCCAGCTCGGCCTCGGCCGCGGCGTCGGGCTCGGCCTGCGGCTCGGTCGGCGGCGCCCCGGGCGATGACTCGGCGGCGTCCGACGGCTGCTCGGCGAGCTTGCGCGTGACCGTGAGCATGACCTTGGTTCCCCAGCCGGAGGGCTTGATGACGACGCTGCCGCTGGTGTCGCCCGACTGCCACTCGACGCGCTGCTCTGGCTCGACGCGCGTGATGCGGATCTCGCCGAACTCGCCCAGGTGGCGGGCGAGCGACTCAGGATCGCTGATCTCCGCCCACAGCTCCGGCGGAGACTTGACGAGCGTGCGCTGCACCTCCGAGGAGATCATCGCTGCATGACTTCGCGCGCCGGCGCTCTAGTCCTCCTGTGCGGCCGCAGATGGGCGCGGTGCTTGCAGACTCGTATAGACGTCCAGTGCCGGGCGAGGGTTGTGATAGCCCGCGGTAACTGGCGCCAACGCCACCGTGTCGGTTTGAGAATGCGGAAAACTCGCGATTTCTCGCAACGCGCGGCCTCGATTTGCGGCGGATTGCAGGTTAAAGCGATTGTGTTGGCCGGCGGGCACGACGATAGAGAGGCATGCTGTCTCACCCGCACCTGCCGCGGCTGCGTGAGCTGCGCGCGTGGCCGTCGACCAATCGCGCGACGGTAGCCACGGCGATGATCGCCTTCGCATTGATCTTCGCGGTGCGGTTGCTCGATGACAACGCGGCCAATGCCGAGGGGGCTTTGTTCGTGATTCCGGTCGGCGTGCTTGCGCTGAGGTTCGGCTTGCGCGGTGGCGCGGCGGGCGCTGTGCTGGCGCTCGCGCTGACGGTCGCCTGGGCGCTGATCGACGGCGTGCACTTCACGACGCTCGGATACGCCACGCGCGCGCTGACGATCGTCGCGCTGGCGACGCTGCTGGGCAACTTCGTCGACCGCCGTCGCAAGCTGGAAGCGGAGGTCAGCCGCTACTACGACGCCTCGCTGGACCTGCTTGCGACCGCCGACATGAACGGCCACTTCACGCGTGTGAACCCGGCCTGGCAGCGACTGCTCGGGTACACGCCCGAGGAACTCTGCGCGCGCCCGTTCATCGACTTCGTGCATCCCGACGATCGCCAGGAGACGATCGCGCAGACGGCCGGGCTGGCGCAGGCGCTCGACACGACCGGCTTTCGCAATCGCTACCGCGCGTCCGACGGCAGCTACCGCTGGCTGGAATGGAGCGCCTCCGCCTCTGAGGGCGTGATCCACGCGATGGCGCGCGACGTGACCGTGCAGCATGACGCCGAGGATCAGCTGGCCGACAACGCCAGGTCGCTGGAAAAGCTCGTCGAGGAGCGCACGCGCGAGCTCGACGACGCGCGCGCGGAGACGCTGCGCCAGCTGGCCATCGCGGCCGAGTATCGCGACGACGAGACCTACCAGCACACCGAGCGTGTCGGGCACGTCGCCTCGCGCCTGGCGCTGGGGCTCGGGCTGCCGGCCGGGCAGGTCACGCTGCTGCGCCGCGCCGCGCCGCTGCACGACGTCGGCAAGCTGGCGATTCCCGACTGCATTCTGCTCAAGCCTGGCAAGCTCACCGATGAGGAGTTCGAGGTGATGAAGACGCACGCCGAGCTGGGAGCGCGTCTGCTCTCCAGCGGAAGCTCGCGGATCCTGCAGACCGCGGCCGTGATCGCCGCGACGCATCACGAGCGCTGGGACGGCAGGGGCTACCCGAAGGGCCTGCACGGCGACGCCGTTCCGCTCGTCGGGCGGATCGTCGCCGTCGCCGACGTGTTCGACGCGCTGACGCACGACCGTCCCTACAAGGAGGCGTGGTCGGTCGAGAGCGCATGCGCGGAGATCGAGCGCTCGGCCGGCAGCCAGTTCGACCCGCGCGTGGTTGCAGCCTTCCTGGCGATGCGCGCAGAATTGGACACGATCTGCGACGACATCGACAACGGGCTGCCCGACTTCGACCTGGCGATACTCACCGAGCGACCGATGGCCACGCTGCCGCGCCGTCGCGGCGACAGCTTGGATCACGTCGACCTGCACGCGCCGCGCGCTCAGCCGAGCCAGCGCAGGGCCGGCGACCGTCCCGTGCGCTCGCTCTAGGCGCGGCGAGCGCTCAGGCGGCGGATGTGCCGACGGTGACCGCGCCGGTGCGGTCACCGAGCAGGCCGCGCGCCACGAGCAGCTCGGCCAGCTGCACGGCGTTGGTGGCGGCGCCCTTGCGCAGGTTGTCCGAAACGATCCACAGGTCCAGCGCGCGCTCGTGCCCGGCGTCGCGGCGGATGCGACCGACGAACACGTCGTCGTGGCCGGTCGCGTCGATCGCCAGCGGGTACAGCGCCGAATCGGGATCGTCGAGCACCGTGACACCCGGCGCGGCCGCCAGCAGCTCGCGCGCCTGCTCGGGCGAAAGCTGCTCGCGCGTCTGCACGTTGACCGCCTCTGAGTGCCCGTTTACGACCGGCACGCGCACGCACGTCGCCGAGATCGCGATCGTCGGGTCGTCGAGGATCTTGCGCGTCTCGTTGATCAGCTTGCGCTCCTCGTCGGTGTGATCGTCGCCCGCCGCGAAGCTGCCCGCGTGCGGCAGCGCGTTGAAGGCGATCTGATGGGCGTACGCCGAAGGCTCGTCGATTGCGCGCTCGTGCAGCAGCGCGTGCGACTGATCGAGCAGCTCGTCGACCGCGCGCTTGCCCGTGCCCGAAACGGCCTGATAGGTGCTGATGACGAGCCGCTCGATGCCGGCGCGGTCGTGCAGGGGCTTGAGCGCAACGACCATCTGCATGGTCGAGCAGTTGGGGTTGGCGATGATGCCGCGATGTGCGTCGAGCGCCTGCGGGTTGACCTCGGCGACGACCAGCGGCACGTCGTCGTTCATGCGCCAGCGCGAGGAGTTGTCGACGACCACGGCGCCGGCCTGCACGAAGCGCGGCGCCCACTCCGCCGAGGTCGAACCGCCGGCGGAGAAGATCGCCAGGTCGAAGCCCTGCAAGGACTGCTCGCTGAGGCCCTGCACGACCAGGCCGCCGTCGAGCTCGCGCCCGACCGAGCGCTCCGAAGCGAATGCCACGATCTCCGCAGCCGGAAAGTCGCGCTCGCGCAGCTGCTGCAGCAGCAGCGTGCCGACCTGTCCGGTCGCGCCGACGACGGCCACGCGGTAACGCTCGCTCATGGAACGCAGAGTACCGCCGCTCAGCGCTCGCTTGGGCTAAGCGCCCGTGTGGGCGGTCATGAAGTAGATCGTCAACAGGATCAGCACGTTGGCGGCGAGGCCGACCGTGAGGACCTGTTGTCGTAGCGCTTTGTACTCGGCGCCGAACACGACGTCGCCAGTGCCGGGCGTGCTCTGACCTGCGGCTTTGACGTCGCGCTCTGCCAGCTCGGCCAGCTTGCGCTCGCGCGGCGCGAAGTACGCGCCACCGAGGCCGCCGAGCACGATGATCGCGCCGAGCCCCCACTGCACGTAGAAGTCGCTCCAGACATGCAGCTTGCTCGCGAGGTAGATGCCGGCGAGCAGCGCCAGGCCGATGAAGGGCGAGATCACGAACTTGCCGACGCTGTCCTGGATGCGGTGCAGTCCGGGCATCGAGCGGGGCTCTGTGCGGATGCCGACGGCGTACATGACGGGGTAGGCGAAGGTCACGCCGAAGGCGATGACGATGGCGGCGATGTGCACGGCCAGCGCGAATGTGTAGAAGGTGACTGCGGGTACGAGCATGGACGCACCCTAACCGCCGGGCCGGGCGGACGCGCCTGTCGGGCCGACGGCGCTCAGAAGGTGGGCGCGTACTTGCCGAAGACGTCCTGCATGGCGCCGCACACCTCGCCGATCGAACAGCGGTCCTTGAGCGCCTGGCGGATCGCCGGCAGCAGGTTGTCCGTTCCCTGCGCGACGTCGCGCAGCTCCTGCAGGCGTTGTGCGACGAGCTGCTGGTCGCGCTCGGCCTTGAACTTGGCGAGACGGTCGAGCTGTTCGCGCTCGGACTGCGGATCGACGCGCAGCAGATCGGGCACCTCGATGCCCTCTTCCTCGTACTTGTTGACGCCGACGACGATGTCCTGGCCGATGCGGTAGCGCTCCTGATAGCCCCACGCGGACTCGTCGATCTCGCCGGTGATGAACTGGATCGCGTTGACCGAGCCGCCGAGCGCGTCGACCTTGTCGATCAGCTCGTTGGCGCGCGCTTCGATCTCGTCGGTCAGCGACTCGACGAAGTAGGAGCCGGCGAACGGGTCGACGGTGTCGGCGGCGCCAGACTCGTGCGCGAGCACCTGCTGCGTGCGCAGGGCGATTTTGGCGGCGCGCTCGGTGGGCAGCGCGAGCGCCTCGTCAAAGCCGTTGGTGTGCAGCGACTGCGTGCCGCCGCAGACGGCGGCGAAGCCCTGCAGCGCGACGCGCACGATGTTGTTCTCGGGCTGCTGCGCGGTCAGCGTGACGCCGCCGGTCTGCGTGTGAAAGCGCAGCATGGTCGCCTTGGGGTTGGTCGCGCCGAAGCGCTGTTTCATGATGTGCGCCCACATGCGCCGCGCGGCGCGGAACTTGGCGACCTCCTGGAAGACGTTGTTGTGGCCGTTGAAGAAGAAAGCAAGACGCGGCGCGAACTCGTCGACGGACAGCCCGGCGTCGATCGCCGCCTGCACGTAGGCGATGCCAGAGGACAGCGTGAAGGCGACCTCCTGCACCGCTGAGCAGCCCTTCTCGCGGAAGTGGTAGCCGGAGATCGAGATGGTGTTCCACCGGGGCACGTTCTCGTGGCAGTACTGGAACAGGTCGGTGGTCAGGCGCATGGTCGGCTGCGGCGGGTAGATGTAGTTGCCGCGCGCGATGTACTCCTTGAGCACGTCGTTCTGCGTGGTGCCGCGCAGCTGCTCTGACGGCACGCCCTGCTCCTCGCCGACCAGCTCGTAGAGCAGCAGCAGGCAGGCGGCGGGTGCGTTGATGGTCATCGACGTGGAGACCTGATCGAGCGGAATGCCGTCGAAGGCCGTGCGCATGTCGTCGATCGTGTCGATCGCCACGCCGGTGCGCCCAACCTCGCCGAGGCAGCGCGGGTTGTCGGAGTCCAGGCCGAGCTGCGTCGGCAGGTCGAAGGCCATCGACAGCCCCGTGGAGCCCTTGGAAAGCAGGTAGCGGTAGCGCTCGTTTGACTCCTTGGCCGAGGCGTAGCCGGCGTACTGGCGCATCGTCCACGTCTGCTTGCGATACATCTCGCGATGCACGCCGCGGGTGTACGGGAAGGCGCCCGGCTCGCCGAGGTCGAGCTCGGCGGGCAGGTCGGCCTCGGTGTACAGCTCGCCGATCTCGATGCCCGAGTCGGTGAAGCGCCGCGGATCGTCGGGGCCGACGATTGGCGCTACGGTCAGATGCTCCTCGGTGGAGTCGGTGGACGCCATGGCTCAGATGATAAGGACACGCGCTGGCTCAGCTGCGCTCGCGCGGGCGCGACAGCCGCGTTTCACCAGCAGGGGTCGACCTGAGTATCCTCCGGCGCGATGCCCACCTGCCTCGTAACCGGCGGCGCCGGATTTCTCGGATCGCACCTCTGCGACGAGCTGATCGCGCGCGGCAACAGGGTGATCTGCGTGGACAACCTGGAGACGGGCTCGCTGGCGAACATCGCACACATTCGCGACGCCGAGAAGTTCCTGTATGTCGGTTTGGACATCATCGAGCCGTACTTCATCGACGAGCCGATCGACTTCGTCTACCACCTCGCGTCACCGGCTTCGCCGATCGACTACCTGCGCCTGCCGCTGCACACGCTGAAGGTCGGCTCCTACGGCACGCACCACACGCTCGGCCTGGCCAAGGCCAAGCGCGCGCGCTTTCTGATCGCGTCGACCAGCGAGGTGTACGGCGACCCGAAGGAGCATCCGCAGTCGGAGAGCTACTGGGGACACGTCAACCCGATCGGCCCGCGCGGCGTGTACGACGAGGCCAAGCGCTACGCGGAGGCGCTGGTGATGGCCTATCACCGCCAGCAGGGAGTGGACACGGCGATCGTGCGCATCTTCAACACGTACGGCAGTCGCATGCGTCCGCACGACGGCCGCGCGATTCCGACGTTTTTGCGCCAGGCGCTCGCCAACCGCCCGATCACGGTGTTCGGCGACGGCAGCCAGACGCGCTCGTTCACCTACGTCGACGACCTGATTCGCGGGATCATCGCGCTGAGCGAGTCCGGCTACCACGAGCCGGTCAACATCGGCAACCCCGACGAGTTCACGCTGCTCGAACTGGCGGAAACGGTGAAAGAGCTGACCGACTCCACCTCGGAGCTGATCTACGAGGCGCTGCCGGAGGACGATCCCAAGCAGCGCAAGCCGAACATCGCGCTGGCGCAGGAACTGCTGGGCTGGTCGCCGGAGGTGGCGCTGCGTGAGGGGCTGCAGCGCACGATCGAGCAGTCGGGCGTCGAGCTGCTGGTCGGCGGCGGGCCGAGCTGAGAACGCCGCGCGCCGCCGCGGTGTGATGCCCGCCGGGCAGTCACGCGACCGCTACATCTGCCAGGCTGAAGCGTTGTGAGCAGTGAGATGGGACCCCGTTCCACGCGCACGCCCGCACCGACCCTCCCGCGCAAGCCGCCCGTTACGGGGCCAGGCGGCCCGTCGCGGCTCGGCCGCGGCGCCGCGGCGATTCCCCGTGCGGCGACGCCCGAAGGGGTGCTGTCGGAGGTGACGGCGCGCAAGCAGACCGGCGATCGCGACATGCGCCGCAAGCGCCCGCCGCTGCTGTCGTTCTTGCTGCGCATGTCCACCGCGCGCCGCCTGGCGCGCGTGGTGTCGCTGCTGGGGCTGGACTTCGTGGCGGTGGCGCTGGCGATCTTCACCGCGCTGATTCTCAAGGCGGCGATCTTCGACCGCGTGCAGTTTCATGCGGCGCTGCGCGAAACCGAACGCATCCTGCCGTTCGTGTACCTGCTGACCGCGCTGCTGTTCGCGCGCTCGGGGCTGTACGCGGCGCGCTCGCTGCGCCCGGGGCTGTCGCGCATCGTCGGCTCGCTGTTCCAGGTGGCCTTCGTGGCGCTGCTGTTCGCCGTGGTCAGCGGCGAACACTTCTCCAGCTACTACTTGTTTTATGGATCGCTGGCCTTCGCACTGCTCTACGTCTCGTCGTTTCGGGCCGCCTATGAGTGGCTGACGGGCGCGATGCTGCGCGCCGCCGGCTATCGCCGGCGGGCGGTGCTGGTGGGCACGGGCAAGCACATCGCAGACGTCGCGCACGCGCTCGGCGACGCGCCGCACTCGCCGATCGAGGTCGTCGGCTTTCTCTCGCCCAACGCACTGCCGGGCAACGGCCTGCGCGCACTCGGCGCGCTGGAGGACCTGGACAAGGTGCTCGGCTCCGAGCGCATCGACGAGGTGATCATCGCTGACCCGGAGTTCCCGCAGGTCGAGGCCGTGGAGCTCGTCGATCAGTGCCACCAGCGCGGCGTGAGCGTGCGCCTGGCGCCGTCGACCATGGAGATACTGATTCACCGCGCGGAGTTCGTGCCGGGCCAGTCGGTGCCGCTGTTCGAGCTCGGCCCGCCGGTGTTCGAGGGCGTGGACTTCGCGCTCAAGCGGACCTTCGATCTGATCGGCGCGACGCTGATGCTGCTGCTGCTCAGCCCGTTGCTGCTCGCGCTGGCGCTCGCTGTGCGCCTGTCCTCGCGCGGCCCGGTGCTGTATCGCTCGACGCGTCGCGGCATCGGCCAGCGGCCGTTTCCCTGCCTGAAGTTCCGCACGATGCACACCGACGCCGAGGAGCAGCAGGCCGACCTGGAAGAGCTCAACGAGGCCACCGGCGCACTGTTCAAGATCCGCGAGGACCCGCGCCTGACGCGTGTCGGCGCGTTCCTGCGCCGATTCTCGCTGGACGAGTTGCCGCAGCTGATCAACGTGCTGCGCGGCGAGATGTCGCTGGTCGGCCCGCGGCCGCTGCCGCAGCGCGACTACGACATGCTCGAGGACTGGCACCGCAAGCGCTATTTGGTGCTGCCGGGCATCACCGGCCTGTGGCAGGTCTCCGGGCGCTCGGAGCTCGACTTCGACGACCTCGTGCACCTGGACTTCATCTACCTCGAGCACTGGTCGCTGGCGCTCGACCTGACGATCATCCTGAAGACGATTCCGGCCGTGTTCACGCGGCGCGGCGCCTACTGATCCGGCTCTCGCGCGCGAGCTAGGAGCCGCTGAAGGCCTGCTCGGGTCCGGCGGCCGGTCGCCGGCGCAGGCGACGGCCGATCGTGCGCGGACGGTCGGCCTGCGACAGCGCGCGCTCGTACACGCGCCAGGTGGCGCGCGCGGCGTCCTGCCAGGACCACGTCGGCGGCGCGGGCGCCGGACGTTGCGCCGCTTCGGCGGCGGCGATCAGCGCGCGCAGGTCGCCGGACGGCACGAACGTCGCGCGCGCGCCGAGCACCTCACGCAGCGCGGGCACCTCGCAGGCGACGACCGGCGTGCCACAGGCCAGCGCCTCGACGGCCGGCAGGCCGAAGCCCTCGTCGTTGGAGGCGACGACCAGCGCGTGTGCGCCGCTGTAGAGCGCCGCCAGGTGCTCGTCGGTGACGTGGCCGGTGAGAATCACGTCGGGCAGCTCGTGCGCCCAGGCGCTGGTCTGGCCGACGAGCACGAGCGGCAGTTCGCGCGGCGTGGCGGCCAGCTTGGCGACGTGCTTGACCGGGTCGGGGTGGCGCAGGCCGCCGACCCACAGCAGATAGCGCTCGGGCAGATCGAAGCGCGCGCGCGTCTCGGCGATCTCACATGCGCTGCGCGGATACATGCAGGCCGCGGGCGCCTCGGCGATCACGTCGATCTGCTCGCGCTCGAGGTCCATGCGCTCCAGCGCGTCCTGCGCGAGCGCCTCGGTGGGGACGATCACGCGCACGGCGCGCTGCACGGCGAGCTGGCGCAGGCGCAGGCGCGTGCCGGTGCGCAGCAGCTCTGAGCGTCGCTTGAGCACCGAGAGGTCGTGCAGCGTGACGACCATCGGGCACGGGCTGTGCAGCAACGCGCCTCCCATCCACGGCGCGTGGAACAGATCGGCGCGGCCCGGTCGCGTCGTCTCGGTGATCTGCGCGTCGGCCTCGGCGGTCTCGCGCAGCGCCTGCAGCATGCAGCGCGAGTAGCGACCGACACCCTGGGGATCGTTCACTGGGCGGCTGTCGAAGGCTACGTTCACGACTCGCCGATCTCCCAATCCCCAAGCACGCCGCCAAGATATTCGCTTCGCGCAGCTTTGTGCAGGTATGAAGGCTAACTTGCGCGCATGGGCTCACGCGCTTACCACGAAGCGATCTGGCAGAGCGTCGCCGAAGGCTCGCAGCCGCGCGACCTCGATCTGCGCCGCGCGTTCCTGCTCGACGGACTGCGCGCTGCAGCTGGGCGGCGGGGCGCCGGCGAGCCGCTGCGCGTGCTCGACGTCGGCTGCGGCGAGGCGCAGCTGACCGCCGAGGTGGCGAGCGCCGGCCACGCGGTCGTCGGCGTGGACGTCGCCGAGGAGCCGCTGCGGCGTGCGCGCGAGCAGCACGCCGGGCTCGATCTGCGTCTGCTGGACGTCGACGGCGAATGGCCGTTCGAAGACGCGAGCTTCGATGCCGTGTGGGCCGGCGAGACGATCGAGCACGTCGCCGACACGGCCGGCTTGGCTGTCGCAGGTCCGTCGCGTGCTGCGCTCCGGCGGCAGTCTGCTGGCGAGCACGCCGGCGCACGCACGCTTGACGATGCTCGCGCTGGCGCTGTCGGCGCGACGCATGGACGAGCACTTCGATCCGCGCTCGGACCATCTGCGCTTCTACACGCGGCGCACGCTCGCCGGCCTGCTCGCCGACTTCGGCTTCGAGCGCATCGACGTGCGCGCCGCCGGCGGACCGCCGGGCGCGCGCCGGCAGCTGCTGGCCTCGGCGCTGCGCTCGCGCTTCTGAGCGGCTTCGACGTGCGCTCGGCGGCGCCAGTCCGCGCCGCGGCTATGGCTTGGTCGTGGCGGCGGCGCGGCGGGTTTTGGCGCGATGTGCGCGGCGCTTGTGCGCGCGGCGAGCGCGCCTGGCCGCAGCCGCGGCGCTCTGCTGCGCAGCGACCGCGCGCGAGGCCTGCGCGTAGTCGTTTTGAATCGCGATCGCTTCGGGGTTGCCCTGAGCGATCGCTTCGGGGTTGATGGACTCGGGATTCAGATAGATCGCGGCTTCGAGCTCGTGCAACGCGGCGCTCGCGTCGTTCGTCGCGAGGTCGTACTGGCCGAGCGTCAGCCAGGTCTGCGGATTGGACGGCTGCAGGCGCACGGCGCGCTGCAACGTGGCGCGCGCGAGCACCCGCTCGCCGCGCTTCTGCTGCACGGCCGACAAGGTGAACAGCGCCTGCGCCGAGAGCGGGTCGCGCGAGGCGGCCGCCTGCGCCGAGGACACGGCGGCGCGTGGGTCGGTGGAGAGCTGCGTGAGCGCCTGCTGGGAGGCGTCGGCCGAGCGCTGCGGCTGCCACTGCGCCCACGCGGCCAGCAGCGCGCCGACGACGATCGCGACGGCCACGCCGATGCGCAGCGGCCCGAGCGCGCGTGGGCTCAGCCGCGCGCGCAGCTCACCCGCGCCGGGCGCGTGCGGTCGCACGATCAGCGTCGTCTCGCCATCCGGCGCCGGCGCGGCGGCGGAGCCGGCTCCGAGCGAGGCGGCGCCGGCGCCGGCGGGCAGCTCGGAGGCCGCCAGCGCGGCCTCGCCGGCGCCCGCGCCGAGCGGCCCGCGTCCGGCCAGCCAGCCGGCGCACAGCAGCGCGACGCAGGCGTTGCCGGGCACGTACCAGGTCCAATCGGCCAGCGAGTGGATGCCGAAGACGACCACCAGGCAGAGCATGCTGAGCATGCCGACGCGCTCGGCCGAGTAGGGCGCCGGACGGCCCTGCACGCTCAGCCGGCGCCAGGCCGGGTAGCCGCCGCCGCCCGAGCGATCCAGCCACGTGCGCAGCGTCGCCCAGCTCGTCCAGCGGCGGTTGAAGGGATGCGTTGCGCGCCCGGCCGCGGCCATCCACACGAGCAGCAGCGCGAGCGTCAGGGCCAGCCCGACGATGCCCAGATCGGCGAGCGTCTGCACGACGTAGCCGTGCGCGTGGCGCACGTCCAGCGTCTCTGTGCGATAGCGCAGGCGCGCGGTCGCGTAGCCTTCCGCGCCGGCGCCGAGCCAGGGGTGCGCCTGGAACACCTTCAGCGCCTCATTCCAGTAGCGCGCACGAACGCTGCCGACGGCTGTCAGGCGGCCCGGCGCGTTGGACGGCACGGCCGCGTGCGGATCGGTCAGCGCGTGCACGCCGTGAGAGATGCTGCCGGTGAAGCCGCGGTGGCTGGCCGCGAGCGCGCCCGCGCCGGCGAGGATCACGACGGCGAGCAGGCCGAGCAGCAGCGCGCCGGCGCGACGGCGGCTGATCAGCGAGGGCGCGGCGCGACCCGTCCAGAACCCGAACGACAGTCCGACGAGCGTCAGCAGCACGAGCATCACGACGATCAGCGCGCCGAGCCGGTGGCCCGCGCTGGAGCGCGCGGCCAGTTCGACGTTGTCGGTGCTCAGCGCGTGCCGCGAGAAGTCCCAGGCGACGACCGCGCCCGCGAGCACGGCTGAGCTGATCAGCAGCGCGGCGCCGCGCAGGCGCAGCGGCACGATGCAGAACCACAGCGCCAGGCCGAGCACCAGCGCCACGAGCGCGCCACGCGAGTAGGCGAGCATCAGCGTCAGGAGCATCAGCCCCATCGCCGGGTAGGCCAGCGCGCTGAGCAGCGCGTGCCCGGCGCGACGCGCGCCCAGCCACATGCAGGCGATCGCGCCCATCGCCGCCGTCAGGCCGATCGCGTTCCAGTAGCTGTAGGGCGCGCGCAGACGCGAGTAGATGTCGCCGGAGTCCAGCTGCGCGGGGAACACCTTCGTCAGCAGCGCGTAGCCGCAGACGACGACCGCGGCGAGCACGACGCCGCCGAGCACCGCCGGCCAGCGTGCGGGCAGCGTGCGCGCGAGCACGATGCAGGCGCCGAACACGGCGCAGTAGGCGAGCATGCGCCCGGCGTCCTTGAAGCTGTCGTCCGGCTGCACCGACCAGGCCACCGACAGGGCGGTCAGCGCCGTGAAGGCGAGCAGCAGAGCTAGCGGCCAGGCGCCGTAGGCGCGCATTCCGCCGGCCCCCAGCAGCACAGCGGTCACCGCGATCAGGCCGGCGCCGAGCGTCAACGAGATCTCCACGGTGGTCATGTCCGAGAGGTTCAGACCGCCGCCCGCCACGAACGCCACGAAGCACAGCACCGCCGCGATCGCCAGCGTCGGCAGCCAGGCGTCGGCACGCGACAGCAAGCGCGTGCCGGCGGACGCGCCGCGAGTCGGCCCTACGCCGTTCCTCGACGCGCCGACGCCGCCGACCGACGCCGCGAGCTCGCCGGTCGGCACGGCGTCGCCGCGAGCAGGCGCCGGGTTCTCAACCGGCGCGGCGGGCACGCACGACCTCTCCGATTCTGCGCCCGCCAAGCGCGACGGCGCAGGCGAGCAGGAACGCGAGCACGGCCAGCAGCGAATCGGGCAGCGAGCTGAAGGCCGACGAGATGTTGGCATGCACGACGCCCGGGTGAACCGTCTGTGCGCCGATTCTCAGCGGCGCGGCGCCGGTCTTTCCCACGTCGCCCAGTTTGGCTTTCTCTCCCGCCGAGAGCGGCGTGGCGGTCGGCGGAGCGCCGCCGCCGCCCGAGCCCGTGCCGCCTCCCGCGGCGGCGATCTGAGCCCGACGGATCAGGTTGCCGCAGTCGGAATACTCTTCGACTTCTGTCGGCAGCTCAGCCAGCGCCCGGCTGTAGTCCCGCTGGCTGAAGCCGCTGATGCTCTGGCCGTGCGTGCAGCGTTCGATGATCTTCGTGCCCGTGTCGGCGCTCGCCGTCGCCGTGAGGCTCGCGAGCGCGACCAGCGCGCAGATCAGTGCCAGGCCGGTGGCGCGGCTCTGAGAGAGGGCGATTCTCATAAGTGAGCGACGCAACGCTACCAACGCCCGCGGGCGAGGCCGAGGCTCGCGAGCGCTTCGCAGAAGCCCTGCGCCCAGGCGTCGTGGCTGTAGGCGCGCACGTCCTGCGCCGCCTGCGCGCCCAGCCGCGCGCGCAAAGCGCTGTCGCCGGCCAGGCGCTGCATGGCGGCCGCCAGCGCCACGCTGTCGCCGGCGGGCACGACGAGGCCGTTGAGGTCGTTGCGCACGAGCCCGCCGGCGGCTGCGCCGACGGCGTCGGAGGCGATCACGGGCATGCCGCGGTTCATCGCCTCGTTGACGACCAGCGCCCAGGGCTCGCGGAATGTGGACGTGGGAATCGAGGGAACCACGAGCACGTCGCAGGCGGCGTACACGTCGCGCAGCTCGGCCGGCGCGAGCGCGTCCAGCGAGAAGATGCCCGTGTCGCCCGCGCGCCGCAGCCCAGACGGCGCGAAGCTCGCGCGGCCGGAGCCCGTGCCGACGAGCACCAGCGCATTGGTCGGCGTCGCCAGCGCCGCATGGCGCCAGGCGTCGACGAGCACCGACACGCCCTTCTCCGGCGCATCGCGCCCGACGAACAGGAAGCGCACGTCCGCATCGCCCGGCCAGGCGCGCCGGCTCGGCGGCGCAGTCTGCGAGTCGCTCCAGAAGTCGTTGTCGACCGACTGCGGCGCGACGAACACGTTGCGCGCGCCGCGCGCCTGCACGTAGGAGCTGACGTGCGGGCCGTAGGTGACGACCGCGTCGGCCGTGCGATAAAGCCGGCGCAAAGGCAGATAGCTCAGCGCGTGTGCGGCGCTGCGCGGGTGCGCCCACAGCGACGCCCAGAGGATCAGCGGCACGCGCGCGCGCCGCGCGCCCGACCAGGTCGCAAGCGGCGCCAGGCGCCCGCCGGTCGGGCAGATGACCGCGCGGTAGCCGCCGCCGGCCAGCGCGTACAGCTCGTGCGCGTGCACGTGTCGATGGGGAAAGGGCATGTCCCCCTCAAACCCCTCGCCGCCGTGCTTGTAGCGGCCGCCGAACAGCGCCAGCTCGATGCCCTCGCGTTCGTGCAGGCGCGTCAGCGCGCCGACACGGTAGGCCGGCGCGTGACCGGTCACGAACAGCAGCGGTTTCACGCCAGCGCCTGCTCGTATGCCGCCAGCGTCTGCGCGCCGCAACGCTCCCACGTGAAGTTCGCCAGCACCGTCTCGCGCGCGCGGTGGCGCGCCTCGCGCAGCCTGTGCGGGTCCGACAGCAGCTCGTCGATGCGCTGTGTCAAGCGCTCGATGTCGCCCGGAGGAACCAGCACCATGCCGTCGCCGGCGGCGGCGATCTCCTCCGGTCCCGGCTCGCCGCGACAGCCGATCGCCGGCACGCCGCCGGCCATCGCCTCGACGTAGGCCACGCCGAAGGCCTCCTCGGTCGAGGGCATCACCATCAGCGTGCACTCGCGCGCTCGCTCGATCGCCTGCGCCGGCTCCAGCTGG
This sequence comes from uncultured Solirubrobacteraceae bacterium, assembly GCA_963793935.1. GTDB lineage: Bacteria > Actinomycetota > Thermoleophilia > Solirubrobacterales > Solirubrobacteraceae > Palsa-744. The sequence goes on along the minus strand of CAWCBZ010000004.1, from coordinate 313,209 downwards.
CCGTGGAAGTCGACGCGGTCGGCGACCTGGAGGCGCTCGGCCAACCGTTGCAGCGCCGCGCGCTCGGGGCCGTCGCCGACGATCGCGTAGCGCAGCGTCGGATGGCGCGGCGTGAGCACGGCCAGCGCGCGCAGCACGTCGGCATGGCGCTTGCGCGCGACCAGGTGCGCGACCGTCACAAGCGTCGGCGCCACGCCGCGCACGGGCGGTCGCGCCGCCTTGGGAATGTCCGTGCCGAGGTGCACCACGTGCGTCTGGCGCGCGCCGTGCGCGCGAGAGAGCTCGGCGATGCCGGCGCTGTTGGCGAGCACCAGGCGCGCGCCCGCGAAGGCCCGACGCACGGCCTGCTCGCCCGCGGGAATCTGCCCGGCGGTGTACAGCACGTCGCCGCCATGCACCGAGATCACCAAAGGCGCGCCGCCGGCGCGCAGCTTTCTCGCCTGGCGCACCGCGTCGCCCGCGGGCACCGCGTTGTGCGCGTGCACGAGGTCGAACTCGAAGCTGCGCCGCAGGCGCGCCATCGCTATCGCCAGCGGCGCTGCCGCCCATGATCCCCACTGGGCGTATGAGCGGCCGCGCTCGGGTGAGAGGAACGGCACGTAGGCGACCGCCAGCCCGTCGCGCGTCTGCTCGCGCGGCTCGCGCACGCGCTCGGCGAGCGCGCCGGCGACGGCGGCGGCGCCGCCCGCGAGCGCCGAGCGCGGCGGCACCAGGCGATGCAGCACCAACACGCGCACCTCCGCGCCGGCGTCGCGCGCCGCCAGCGCCTGGCGGTGCGCCCAGATGCCCATCACCGGATCGCGCCGGCTCGGGTAGAACTCGGCGAGCACGAGAACCTTCACCAGCGACGGTGCGTCGTCACGGTGCGCCGCGCGTCCTGTGCGCTCACGTACGGCCGTCCGGCCAGAAAGGCGCGTGCCTCGGCGACCGCCTGCTCGCGCGAGTAGGCGTCGGCGGCGGGCGCGACGCGATGGCCGATCGCCACGGCGTCGGTCACGCCGCAGCGCCAGCCGTGCTGCTGTGCGACGGCCGCCCAGTGCGCGTCCAGGCCCCAGCCCATGCGCAGCTCGGGAAACGGCAGCAGCGTCGAGAAGGTCACGGCGGCGAACGCCGTCACCGGGCCGATCTCCACGAAGCGGGTCTCGCGCACGACGCTGCCGGGTTGGCGGCGCGTCTGCGGCCAGGCGGCGTGCGAGTTCAAACGATGCGCCGGCTGGGCCAGCGCCAGCTCGAAGCGCTCGCAGAGGAACAGGAAGCGGTCGAGAAAACCGCGCGGCAGCTCGACGTCGTCGTCGAGCACGATCAGCCAGTCGTGGTCGTCGGCCGTCGTCTCCGCGAGCAGACGGTTGAGGTTCTCGAACTTGCCGCGTCCCTGCGGCGCCGTCACGAGCACTTCCACGTCGTGGCGCGAGCGCGCGAGCTCGCCCCTGGCGGCCTCGGCCAGCGCGCGGTGCTCGGCGCGTTCGATGCTCAGCACGAGCACCTTGCGACGAGGCGGCTTGCGCAGCGCCGCCAGTGCCAGTCGCGCGCGCTGCCCGCTCGCCAGCTCGCCGGCGTCGGCCAGCGTGTCGCGCGCGGCGCGAACCAGCGCGTCGAGACCGCCGACGGCGCCGCTGGCGCCCGAGAGAAAGTCATCGGCGACGACGCCGTTGGCCGGCTCGGCGGCCACCACCGCCACGTCTGGCGTAGTGCGCGCGCCGGGCCGTTCGCGCAGCGCCTGGCGCAGGCGTCCGGCGCTGTGCGCGACCATCGGCACGCCGCCGGCACAGCCGTAGCGCACGATGTGCCCGGCGCAGCCGGCGAGCGTGAGCCACTCGCGCTGCAACGTCGGCGCGCGGCCTTGCGAGGCATCGAAGCTGCGCGCCGCGCGTCCGCGCACCGCGGCGACGCGCGAGAGCGACCGCAGGCGCGCGTCGCGGCCGGCACGACGGTGCTGCACGGACGCCTCGGCTACGTACAGAACGCGACCCGAGCCGCCGGAGGCGGACCTAAAACGATCCTGCCACTCCTGCTCGTCGCCGCCATCGCCAAGCGACTCGTCGAACGGCCCGACTCGCTCCAGCGCGGCGCGGCGAATCGCCATGTTGGCGCCCCACCCGTAGCGCGCGTCGGTGTCCTGTGGGCCGAGATCGAGCGTCGTGATCGGCGGCTGCTCACGCCCGCACGAACGCCAGCGCACGCCCTCGAAGCTCGCGCGAATCGGGCCGGCGAAGACCTCCACGTCGGCGTGCTCGCCGGCGGCGTCCAGCAGCGCTCGCAGCCAGTGCGGGCTGGCGCGCACGTCGTCGTCCAGAAACGCCACCAGCTCGCCGCTGGAGCGGCGCACGCCGGTGTTGCGCGCAACGTTCAGCCCCAGCGGGCCCCTGTGCGGCTCATAGCGCGCGCCGAAGCGCTCCACCAGCGAGCGCGTCGCCGACGAGAGCCCGGCGTCGTCGATCACCAGCACCTCCACGCCCGCGTGAAAGGCCTGCTCGGCGATCGAGCGCAGCGCCACCTCCAGGTAGGGCAGGCGGTCGCGCGTCGGTATCACGATCGAGGCGGAGGGCATCATCGTCGGGACAGTCTAGGTTTGCAGGCGGTTTTCGCCGTCTCGGCGGCGCACCTGCCACGCTCTCGCCAGTCATGGTCCTGTTCCTGCACAACCGCTATCGCACGACCGGCGGCGAGGAGCGCGTCGTCGAGGACCTGATGTGGCTCGTGCGCGACCAGCTGCACGAGCGCGTGCAGCTGCTCTCGCGGTCCTCCGCCGAGATCGGCCAGGGCGCCGCCGCACTCGGGCTGCTGCGCGGCGGCTCGGCGCCGCGGCAGGTCGCCGAGGCCGTGCGCGCCGACGGCGCGCGCGTGGTGCATGCGCACAACCTGCAGCCGGCGCTCGGCTGGCGCGCGCTGGCCGCGGCGCGCGCCGCCGGCGCGCGCGTGGTGCTGCACCTGCACCAGTACCGACTGGTCTGCGCGGTCGGCGTGTGCTTCACGCGCGGCGCCGAATGCACGCGCTGCCACGGCCGCGACACGCTGCCCGGGCTGCGCCTGAACTGCCGCGGCAGCGCGGCAGAGGCGGCCGCCTATGCCGCCTCGCTGGCGCTGTGGCAACGGCGCATGGTCGAGCAGGCCGACGCCTTCATCGTGCCCAGCGAGTTCGCGCGCGAGCGCCTGCGCGCGCTCGGAGCGTCGCTGCCCTGGGAGCGTGTGCACACGATCGCGCCGCCCGTGCGCGTGCTCGGCGAGGATCGGCCGCCCGAGCAGCGCGCGCCCGGCGAGCGCACCTACGCGCTGGTCGTCTCGCGCCTGGCGCCTGAGAAGGGCGTCGACGTGGCGATCGACGCCTGTCGCATCGCCGGTGTGCGCCTGGTCATCGCCGGCGACGGCCCCGAGCGTGCCCGGCTGCAGGCGCGCGCCGGAGAGCACGGCGGGGCGCGCTCCCCGGCGAGTGCGGGCGAAGACGCGGTCACGTTCGCCGGGCGCGTCGATGAGCAGGAGCTCGCGCGGTTGCGCGCCGGCGCATCGCTGGCGATCGTGCCGTCACGCTCGGCCGAGACGTTCGGCCTGGCGGCGGCTGAGGCGATGGCCGCTGGCCTGCCCGTCGTCGGCAGCCGCGCCGGCGCCTTGAGCGAGCTGCTCGACGAGCAAGCGCTGGCGGCGCCCGGCGACGCCGACGCGCTGGCCGAGGCGATCGGTCGGCTGGACGGCGATTTCGAGCGGGGTGCGCGCAATCGCGAGCACGTGCGCGCCGTATGTGCGCCGGCCGTGGTGGCCGACGCGCTCGCGCGCGTATACGACGGCGCATAAGCTGCGGCGCGTGTCTGGCGAGCGATCAGCGCTGATCACCGGGCTGACCGGCCAGGACGGCTCGTTCCTGGCCGAGCTGCTGCTGGACAAGGACTACCGCGTGGTCGGCCTCGTGCGCGACGAGCACGCGGCCTCGCTCGGCTGCTCGGAGCATCTGCGCGGACGCGTCGAGCTGATCGGCGGCGACCTGCTGGAGGCGGACACGCTGCGCGCGGCGGTGCAGCGCGCAGCGGCCGGCGAGATCTACCACCTCGCCGCGCCGTCGTTCGTTCCGGCCTCCTGGCAGCGTCCGCTGCAGACGCTGCAAGCGATCGTCGGCTCGACCGCGACACTGCTGGAAGCCGTGCGCGATCAGGCCGCCGATACGCGCGTGTTCATAGCCGCCTCCGGCGCGATCTTCGGCGATGCCGGCGAGAGCCCGCAGAACGAGCTGACGCCGTGCCGCCCGTCGACGCCTTATGCGATCGCCAAGCTGGCCGCGCACGAGCTCGTCGGCGCGCTGCGCCGGCACGACGGCCTGCACGCCAGCTCGGGCATCGCCTTCAACCACGAGTCCGAGCGCCGCCCGCCACAGTTCGTCACGCGCAGGATCACCCGTGGCGCCGCCGCGATCGCGCTCGGCCGCGAGAGCGAGTTGACGCTCGGCGCGCTCGACGCGGTGCGCGACTGGTCGTTCGCCGGCGACGTCATGCACGGCGCCTGGCTGATGCTCCAGCAGCAGCGCCCCGAAGACTACGTTCTGGCCAGCGGCGTGGCGCACACCGTCGCCGAGCTCGCCCGCGTGGCCTTCGCATGCGTCGACCTCGACGCCGAGCGTCACCTGCGCGTCGACAGCGCGCTCGTGCGCGCGCCCGAGACGACGCCGAGCGTCGGCGACCCGTCCAAGGCGCAGCAACGGCTTGGCTGGAGGGCGCAGCTGTCCTTCGAGCAGCTCGTAGAGCGCATGGTTCGCGCCGACCTGCAGGCGCTGCAGGGCACGCCGGCGCCCTGAATCCTCCGACGCGCGAGCGCGCAGCGCTAAAGGCAAACGCCCGCAGGGCCGATCCCCGTCAAGTGATCGCCACCCCCTACACTGGCCCCGAATGACGACCGTCGGCATCATCGGTCTCGGATACGTCGGCCTGCCGCTCGCCGTCGCGTTCGCGGAGCAGGGCTGCGACGTGATCGCCGTGGACGTCGATTCGCGCAAGATCGAAGCGATCGAGGCCGGCGACTCCTACATCGAGGACGTGCCCTCCGAGCTGCTGCGTAAGTACGGCGAGCGCATCCAGGCCACCACGCGCTATGCGCGCCTGGCCAAAGCCGACGCCGTGCTGATCTGCGTGCCCACGCCGCTGACGCGCAACCGCGAGCCTGACCTCGGCCCGCTGGTGTCGACAGCGCGCGCGCTCGGCGAGGTGCTGCAGCCGAACCAGCTGGTCGTGCTGGAGTCCACCACCTACCCCGGCACGACGCGCGAGCGCGTCGCGCCGCTGCTCGAGGAGTCCGGCCTGAAGGCCGGACGCGACTTCAACCTGGCCTTCTCGCCCGAGCGCGTGGACCCGGGCCGCACGGACTTCACACTGCGCAACACGCCCAAGGTGCTCGGCGGACTCACCGACGACTGCGTCGAGCGCGCCGAGGAGATCTACGGTCTGGTCTGCGACAAGCTCGTGCGCGTGTCCAGCCCCGAGGCGGCCGAGCTGACCAAGCTGCTGGAGAACATCTTCCGCTCGGTCAACATCGCACTCGTCAACGAGCTCGCGATGCTCACCGATCGCATGGGCATCGACATCTGGGAGGTCGTCGACGCCGCCTCGACCAAGCCCTACGGCTTCATGCCGTTCTCGCCCGGTCCCGGCATGGGCGGGCACTGCCTGCCCGTCGACCCCTTCTATCTCAGCTGGCGTGCGCGAGAGTTCGACATGTCCACCGAGTTCATCGAGCTCGCCGGCAAGATCAACCAGCAGATGCCCTATCACTGCGTCGAGAAGGCCCAGCGCGCGCTCAACCAGGCTGGGCTCGCGGTCAAGGGCGCGCGCATCACCGTGCTCGGCGTCAGCTACAAGCCCGGCGTCGGCGACATCCGCGAGTCGCCCGCGCTGAAGATCATCGAGCTGCTGTCGCAGATGGGCGCCCAGGTCAGCTACCACGACCCGCACGTGCCCAGCCTGACCGAGTTCGCGCTCGACAGCCGTCCGCTGGACGAGGCCGTCGACGACGCCGACCTGACGCTGATCGTCACCGCGCATCCGAGCATCGACCACGATGAGATCGCCCAGCGCGCACGCCTGGTCGTAGACCTGCGTGGCGTCACGCGCTCATCCGGCGTCGCCGACGTCATCCGGCTCTAGCGTGCCCGCGCCGCGCTCGCGCCGGAAGCGACCGCCGTGCTGAAGCCCGACCCGCGCGCGCCGGGCCTGCTGCTCGGCGAGCACGTGCAGATCGCCGACGACGTCGTGCTCGGCGCCGGCGTCATCGTGCATGCGCACACGATCATCGCCGCCGGCTGCACGATCGAGGATCGCGCGCTGCTGGGAAAGCGCCCGCGCCTGGCCAAGAGCTCGGCCGCGCACGGTGAGGTGGGCGCGCTCTCGCTGGCGCCCGGCGCGACCGTGTGCTCGGGCGCCGTCGTCTTCGCCGGCGCCTCGCTCGGCGAGGCCGCGATCGTCGGCGACCAATCGTTCGTGCGCGAGCGCTCGTCGATCGGCGCCGGCTCGATCATCGGGCGCGGCAGCGTCGTCGACAACGACGTCACCGTCGGCGCGCGCGTGCGTGTGCAGACCAACGTCTACCTGACCGCCTTCACGACCGTCGAGGACGACGTGTTCGTCGGACCGGGCGTCGTCACGACCAACGACGACACCATGGCCCGCCACGCCGCCGGCGCGCCGCTGCGCGGCGCCTTCCTGCGCCGCGCCTGCCGCATCGGCGGCGGCGCCGTGCTCACGCCCGGCGTGCAGATCGGCGAGGAGGCCTTCGTAGCCGCCGGCGCGCTAGTCACCAGCGACGTGCCCGCCCGGGCGGTAGTGATGGGCGCCCCGGCAAGGGTTGTGCGCGACGTGCCCGACGAGGATTTGCTGGAGAACTGGCGCTAAGTCCGACTGGCCTGCGGCGAAGCCGGCCCGCCGAGCGCGAAAGCCGGCCCGGACGGCCGGCCTACGTAACTGCCGTGGCGGCCGGAGCGGTCACAAGTTGTAGCCAAGAGCGGAGGCCGGCTCGGCCCAAGAGGCCGGACGCCGGTCACAGGTCTGTGCCGCGCGCCCTGCGAGGAGCGGCGGAGGCCGGCTCGGCTTGGAGGCAGGATGCCGTTCACAGGTCCGCTACCCAGCCCCGCGCACAGCCGCCACGACCTCATCCGCCTGCGCCCGCGTCAACACCGGGCTCATCGGGATCGCCAGATGCCGCGCCGCGGCCTCCTCCGTCCCCGGCAGCTCGACGCCGTCGCCCCACTGGCGCATCGGCGCCTGGCGGTGCACCGGCGTGCGGTAGTAGGGCTTGTAGCCGACGCCCGCAGCTCCGAGCGCCTGTTCCAGCCGCTGCACCTGGGCATGGGCGACGACGTACAGATGCCAGGCGGGCGAGGCGCCGGAAACGGGCTGGGGGAGTGCCAGGAGCGCACCTAGCCCCGCCTGCTCGTAGTGGTCGCCCGCCTCGCGGCGTCCGGCCGCCCACGCGTCGAGATGTGGCAGCTGCACGCGCATGATCGCCGCCTGCAGCTCGTCAAGGCGCGAGTTGTAGCCGAGCTGCTCGTAGTCGACCTTGTCGCGCGAGCCGTGAAAGCGCAGGATGCGCGCCTGCTCGGCGATCTGCTCGTCGGAGGTGAGAATCATTCCTCCGTCGCCGAAGCAGCCGAGGTTCTTGGAGGGGTAAAAGGAGAACGTCGCCGCGGCGCCCAGCGCGCCGGGCCGCCCGTCTGCCGAGTTCGAGCCGACGGCCTGCGCCGCGTCCTCGAGCACCGGCACGCCGAGCGCCTCGATCTCGCGCACCGGCGCCACGTTGCCGAACAGATGCACGGCGATCACGGCCTTGGTGCGCGGCGTCAGCGCGGCGCGAACCGTGTCTGCCGTTACGCAGTAGGTGGTCGGATCGATATCGCAGAAGACCGGCGTCGCTCCCGTCGGCGGGATCGCCTCGGCCGACGCGTAGAAGGTGAAAGACGGCACGACCACCTCGTCGCCCGGCCCGATGCCCATCGCGCGCAGCGCAATCGTGATCGCGTCGGTGCCGTTGGCCACGCCGACGCCGTAAGCCGCGCCTGAGTAATCGGCCAGTTCCTGCTCGAACGCCGCCACCTCGGGGCCGAGGATGAAGTGCTCGGAGGCGAGCACGCGATCGATCGCCGCGCGCTGCTCCTCGCGCAGCGGCGCCAGCGTCGGCGCGGTGTTCCACAGCGGCACCGCCATCGCGTTCAGCTTGGCTTGAGCAGCTCGAGGTCCGCGCGCGTCATCAGGCGGATCAGCTCCTCGAACGAGGTTTCCGGCTTCCAACCGAGGTCGCGCTCGGCCTTGCCGGGGTCGCCGATCAGATGGTCGACCTCGGCGGGGCGCACGAAGGCCGGATCGATCGTCACGTACTGCTCGAAGTCGCCCAGCCCGGCCTCGTCGAAGGCGACCTCGCAGCATTCGCGAACCGAGTGCGCTTTGCCCGTGGCGATCACGTAGTCCTCCGGTTTGTCCTGCTGCAGCATCAGCCACATCGCCTCGACGTAGTCCCTGGCGTAGCCCCAGTCGCGTTCGGCGTCGAGGTTGCCCAGGCGAATCTCCTTGGCGAGGCCGTGCTTGATCGCGGCCGCGTGCCAGGTGATCTTGCGCGTGACGAACTCCAGGCCGCGGCGGGGAGAGTTATGAACGATCAGTCTGCCGACCCCCGCGCAGAACACGCCGCTCTCCGTCTCGAGGTCGAAGACCCATTCGTCGTCCGGCACGGACGCCTCGGCGACTCGGCGTACCTCCGACGGGTTGCGCAGCAGGTGCTGGCCCTTCGCGCCAACGCGAGCCGGCGAGCGAAGGTTCAACTGGTAGTAGGTGCGCCCTTCGCGCTGCTCGACATAGACTGACGCAGGCTGCTTCTGATTGAAGTAGAGCAGGCACAGGCCCTGCGCGAGCACGGCACTGTTCGTCTTGATCGAGTCACCGTTGCCCTTCTTCAGCCCGTCGCCCGCGTAGTAGCCCGTCAGGAAGGCGTTCTGCGTATCAACGTCGGCGTTCAGCACAACCGGAGGAACTTGCTTGAACGCGGTGCTCGTGTAGAGCTGTTCGCGCAGCCAAGGCCCGACGGATCTGGCGCCGGTGAAGTTCACCGCCTCCACCAGGGCGTCGGCATCGAAGCCCGAGGTCCCGCTCCACTCGCGCGAGTCGCCGAGGAACACACGTGACCAAAGCTCGCTGGCGCGGCTGCGCAGCATCAGGTCGTTGTTGGTCAACCTGACGTGCTTCCCGTCGCGCGACACGTGCCCATCGGCGGCGAGCAGACCCAGCAGCTCTGCGAGCTCCGGCGCGATCGCGCTCCAGCCTGGCGCGTCGGGCATCCAGCCGGCTATCGCCAGCTCATCGCCCTCATTGACGTCGGCGGCCTTTACTGGTGCTCGGCTCTCGTCGAGCATCGTGTGATGCGCAGTGGCCTCGATGACGCCAGCGCGCGCCTGAATGCTCAACAGCTCGTGGTCGGGATCGCTGGGGCGGCGGCGCGTTGCCGTGATCGCGCGCACGAATGTCCAGTCCTCACCATCCCAGACCTCCACAGCGTTGCCGGGAGTGAAGCTCTGCATGCTCGGCCCCTTGCGCCTCAGCGCGACGAGGTCCTCGGGGGTCTTGATCGCGACGTTGCCGAGCTGTCTGACAATCATCGGCGTGTTCGCAGCCACGCACTCGTGGTTGAAAAGTATCCCCGACGTCGCGTGCAGGTCGTAGGACTCGCGGTAGTTGACCGTGATGAAATGTCCGTAGACCTTCGCGACGCCGTAGGGCGAGCGCGGGTAGAAGGGCGTCGTCTCGGTCTGCGGCACCTCGAGCACCTTGCCGAACATCTCGCTGGACGACGCCTGGTAGAAGCGGGCCTGCGGACAGACTTCGCGCATCGCCTCGAGCATGCGCGTGACGCCCACGCCGGTGAACTCGGCTGTCAGCGTGGGCTGAATCCACGACACGGCGACGAACGACATCGCGGCGAGGTTGTAGATCTCCGTCGGGTTGGAGGCGCGCAGCGCGTCGACGAGCGAGCGCTGGTCGAGCAGATCGCCTTGGTGCAACGTGATGCGATCGCGGATCTGCTCGATGCGGTCGAACTTCTCCGTCGAGGCCCGCCGCACCATGCCATGAACCTCGTAGCCCTTCTCGAGCAGCAGCTCGGCCAGGTAGGAGCCGTCCTGGCCGGTTATGCCCGTGACGAGCGCTGAGCGGCGTGTCGACATGGCCGCAGCCTATACAGCGCCGCCGATGCGCCTGCCGGCTGCCTCGGCCTCGCGCAACGCGGCGACGGTCGCGCTGGCGCCGTCCTGGAAGTCGATCTGCGCCTGCCAGCCAAGCAGCTCGAGAGCCTTCTCGCCCGAGGGCCAGCAGCGTGCCGGCTCGACGACACCGACCGGCGCGGCCGCCGGCTCGAGCGCCAGCTCGTCGGTGCTCTCGCCGCATGCCAGCCACAACTCGCGTGCGATCTCCGCGATGCTCAGCTCGCGCGCGGCGCAGAAGTTGAAGTCCTCGTTGACGGCTGCCGATGAGGCCAGCGCCAGGACGATCGCCGCGGCCACGTCATCGACGTGCGTGGGCGTCAGCGTCCGCTCACTCGCCGCGCTCACGCGCATCGGCCGGCTGGCCGAGAGCGCTCCTTCGAACAGCTCGATCAGTGCCGTGTCGACGCCGGGTTCGCCCGGCTCGCCGAGCGCTGGACCGTAGGTCGCAGAAGGGCGGCAGATCGTGAACGCCAGGCCGTGCTGCTCCTGCGCGGCACGGCAGCAGCGCTCGCCGGCGAGCCGGCTGAAGCCCTCTGCCGAGGCGGGCGCCGGGCAGTCCACGAGGTGGCGCTCGGGTGTCGGCAACTGCTCCGCGCGCTCGAACGTCAGTGGTGAGGAGATGTACACGAAGCGCTCCACCTCCTGCTCCAGCGCCGCGCGTAGTACGGCGTTGTGCAGCGCGTTTTCGTACTCCAGGCGTGTGTGCGGCGCTGTGGCGACGCCTTCTCGGCCCGTCAGGCTGGCCAGGTGGATGACCTGCGAGCAGCCCTTGACCGCGGCTTGCGCCCGCGCCGGCACGCGCAGATCGCCGCCGCGCACCTCACACCCTTCGCGCATCCACAGCGGCGCCTCGCGCTCGTCGGCCACGCGAACGTCATATGCCGGATTGCCCAGCAGGCGTCGGGCTACGGCGGCCCCGATCAGTCCGGCGCCGCCGGTGATCAGCACGCGGCTCATGCGCCGCGTGCGCCGCCGCCGCCGCCGGCACGAGCGCCACGCCGATGTTCGGCGTACTGGCGCGCGAAGCCCACGACAAAGCGCGGGTTGTAGCGCGCGTAGCGCCGCCACAGACGCCGCGGCTCGCGCGAGAGCCGATAGACCCACTCCAGTCCGTTGCGCTGCATCCACTCCGGCGCCTGAGAGATCAAGCCCGCGTGGAAGTCGAACGCCGCGCCGACGCCGACCAGCAGCGGCGGCTCCAGCCGCGAGCGCATCTCGTGCATCCACAGCTCCTGCTTGGGCTGCCCGGTGCCGACCCACACGACCTTTGCCCCCGAAGCATTGATCGCCTCGATCTCGTGCTCGTTCTCGGCGGCGGTCAGCTCGCGAAACGGCGGCGAGGAGGCGCCGACGATACGCAAGCCCGCGAAGCGCGTGCGCAGGCGTTGCGCCAACAGCTCGCGCGCCGCGTCATCGTTGCGCCCTCCGTACAGGTAGATCGCCGTGCCGTTGCGCGCGGCGCGAGCGCAGTAGCTCGCCATCAGATCCGGCCCGTACACGCGGGTCGCGCGCTCGTGACCGAGGGCGCGCAACGCCCATACGAGCGGCTGCCCGTCGGGCACCGCCAGCGTCGCGCCGAGCGTCGCCGCCAGCGTCGCCGGCTGCTCCTGCGCAGACATCACGAGGTTCACCGCCGCCGCGGTGACGTAGCCGCGCGTGTCCGTCGCGATCATCTCGTCCATCCAGTCCATCACCTGCTCATAGTCGGAGATCGCCAGCGGGATGCCGAGGATCTCCGCCGTCGGCGGCGTGGCGGGAGGGTCTAGGGCGTGCGGCGTGGCGATCGCGTGAAGATATCCATAGCCAGCCACGGCGCCCGCGGCCCCGACGCATGACGGCGGGCTCTCGCCATCATGCGCCGGCGACCGGGGCGTAACTGTCTGGAGCGCCCGGGCGGCTAAAGGACCGAGCTGATCTCGACTTTTTCTGCGTTCGTCTGATTGGTGGTGAACAGCTCACCGCTCTGTTCCGGTGCGCCTTCGCCGAGCTGCGCCACCAGCACTTCGGGACTTTCGCCGACGAAGTTTTCCGGTTTCTGTTTGCCTTTGAGCTGTTTGGTTTTGACCGTAGCGGTGGATTTCATCGCGTTCGACGACACCGGCGAGATCATCGCGCCGCTCACCACCATCGACAGGCCGGCGCAGCTGAAGGTGGCAATCGGCCCGGTGTGCCCTGGCGGATAGAGCTTCTCACCGATTTTGTAGTTGATCGGTTCGGCGGCAAGTTCTTCGACCCCCAGCACGCCTTCCAGCGCGTTCATCACGATTGTTCCTTCGGCTGCGCCGGTGCTGTGGCAGGAGGCGCCGAAGTCGCTGCAGCCGGTGAACGTCGTGACCACATTCCCGACCGATTTATTGCCCGTGATTTCGCCCGTGCTGGACTCGCCTTCGCAGTTGAGGACGTTTTTTCCGACGGTTTCGAGCGTCGCTACGGACCCTTCTTTGAGCACGGCCGTGAAGCCGGTTTTTTCCATCGGCGCCGCGCTGCCGTAGGCGGCATACCATTCGTAGGAGCTTCCGCTTTCGCCGGTCGTAGACGTGCAGGCCGAATTCGTATACGTGCCGCCGACCGTTTTCAGGCATCGGCCGAATTCCGGCGGCGAGTTCGCTTCCGGCGTCAACGAGAACGAGTCTGGGCCGGGGCTCCGATCGAGGAGCGTCGCAGCCTGCGCCGATGCGCAGCCGAGCGCGAGTGCGATCGGCGCGAGTATGAGTAGGAGCCCGCGCTGCAGCTGTTGCATGGTCGTCGTCTCCCAGTTCGTCTTGTCAGTGGCAGACTTGAGCATAAGGAATCGATCAGACGGAATTCGTCTGGTTCGCGATATTTTCGTAGTCTGCAGGCGTGAGCCCCCTCGTTGTTCGCCGCTACCGTGCCGAGCGCCTGCTGCGCGACGAGTTCGACAGTCTGCGCGCGGCCGTCCTGGCGCCCGTGCGAGGCCGGCTGCGCAGCGCCGGCGTGGCCCTGGACGTGGCCGATCTCGAAGCGTGCTACTCGCATGCCTGGCAGGGCCTGTACGCGGCCGTGCTCGATGGCGCGCAGATCGACGATCCGCGCGCCTGGCTGACGCTGGTCACCTACCGGCGCGCGATCGACGAGCATCGCTCGCGTCGGGCGATCGCCTTTGCGCCGGCGAGCGCTACGGGCCCGATCGAGCGCCTGGTCGGGACCGCAGAGGTCAACACGGACGTCGGCGCCGCGCGCGACTTCGCCGCGCAGCTTGACGATCGGGCGCGGCTGCGCCAGCTGTTCGAGGCCCTTCGCGCCAGGCTCAGCGCGCGCGAGCGCGAGGCCGCGACGCTCTGCTACCTGCAGGGCTTCTCGCGCGCCGACGCGGCCGCGCGCATGGGTCTCAGCGAGTCGCGCATGCGCAAGCTCATGGACGGGCGCGGCGCGGGCGCTCCGGGCGTTTCGGCGAAGCTCGGCGCACTCGCGCAGGCGATCGACGCCGGCGCCTGGTGCGAGCAGCAGGGCTCGCTCATGCGTGGCCTGGCCTTCGGCATCCTTGACCCCCGCGGCGAGCGCCATCGCCTCGCGATGCTGCACCGCGACGCATGCCCGGCGTGCCGCGCCTACGTGCTGTCGTTGCGCGGTCTCGCCGCAACTGTCCCGCCGGCGCCCGCGCTGCTGCACTGGGCGCTCGGAGCGGGCGCGGTCACCGGCGGCGGCGTCGGCTCGGGCGTCGGCTCGGGCGGCGCGGTCGGCGCCGGCAGCAGCGGCTCGCTGGGCGGACTCGGCGGCGGCGCACTGACGGCGACCGGAACCGCCGGAGCGGGCGTGGCCGGGGGTGGCTGGTGGTTTGCCGGGCCGCTGGGCGCAAAGCTCGCCGTCGGCTGCGTGCTCGCGCTCGGCGTCGGCGCGGGCTGCGTCGCGCTTCAGGGGCAATCCGGGCACGCGCGCCCGTCGCAGCACCGCTCGCGCGCCGCGAGGGCAGCGCGCGCGCAAGCCGCGCGGTCCGTCGCCGCGGCCGCCGCGACGGTGTCCGGCTCTGTCAGGGCGGGCGCGGGCGCACCCGCCCTGACCGGGGCAGCGTCCTCGCCGACGGCGTCAACGGCGTCGACGCGCGTAAATCGGGAGTTTGGCCCCGAGCAGCCTGGCCGCGCCGCGGGGGCGGCAGCGGCGACGCCGTCGGCGAAGGCCAGTGCGCCCACGGCGACGGTCGCCTCGTCGCACGCGCAAAGCGCTGCGGCGTCTGCCAATCGAGCGAGCGCGGGCTCTACCTCCGGCGTGCCCGCCGCGCAGCGCGAGTTCGCGCCAGGCTAGTCGGCTCGCCCAGACGTCCAGCGCGCTCCGCACGGCCCGATACCGTTCCAGCGATGAGATTTAGCGTGGTGATCGCCGCGTATCAGGCGGCGAACACCGTGGCCGCGGCGATCGGCTCGGTCCTCGCGCAGACGTGCGATGACTTCGAGGTGATCGTCGTCGACGATGGCTCCAGCGATGACACCGCGAAGATCGCTGAGGCGATCGCCGCGAAAGACTCGCGTGTGCAGGTTCATCGCCAGCCCAACGGCGGCCCATCGGCCGCGCGTAATCGTGGCATAGGCGCAGGCGCCGGCGAGTACGTGAGCATGCTCGACAGCGACGATCTGTGGCTTCCCGACTACCTGGCGGAGATGGGCCGGGCGCTCGACGTCGATCCGGCCGCAGGCTTCGCATACACAGAAGCGTGGGAGCTCAACGAGCTCAGCGACAGGTTCCTCAAGGTGACGGCGATGGCCCATCAGAACCCACCCTCAGAGACGCTGCCGCTCGAGCGCTTCGTGTCGGAGCTGATCCAGCGAAACTTCGTCTACAACGCCGTCACGGTGCGCCGCTCGGTGCTGGACAAGGTGGGTGGCTATGACCTCGCCATGACCCATGGCGAGGACTACGAGCTGTGGCTGCGCATCGCCACGTCGGGCTTCAACGCGGCGCGCGTCCCCGGCCCGCTTGCGATCAAGCGCGATTCGCCGAGCTCGCTGTCCGACGACGGAGCGGCGATGGCCGATGGCGTGCGCCAGGCCTATCGCGCGGTGCTCGAGCGTCATCCGGCTTCGCCACGCATCCGCGCGGCCGCGATGGCGCGTCTGGACGAGCTGCGCGAGACCGACAAGCGGCGCTCGCGCGGCGCAGGCCGACTGCTGCAGTCGCTCCGACGCGCCGTCGCCGACACCACGCGCAGGCCGCGGGCCCGCCTGCAGCAGCGCACCGTGCCGCCGCCCGGCGTCGCCAAGGCCTTTGCGGACTTGGGCACGGGCGCCGCCGCCTTGCGCCGGCGAAAGCGGTAGGCGGATGGAGGCACACGTTCCCGGCGGCAACGCCGAGGCCGTCGAAGACGACCTCGCGGGGCTCTCCGACGAGCTGCTGCGCGACACCGGCGACGCCGAGCCCGAGGCGCTGAGCGGCGTGGTCACGCGCGGCGCCAGCCTGGCCGGCGCGGGCTACGTGATCACGCAGGTGCTCACGTTCGCCGCCTACCTCGCCCTGGCGAGGCTCGCGACACCTGCCGACTTCGGGCGCTTCACCGCGGGCGCCGTGGTGGTCAACGCCGGTGCGGTGCTGGGCGAGTCGGGCATCGAGGCGGCTCTCGTGCATCGGCGCAGGCAGCTGGAGGCGGCGGTCAACTCGGCGTTTCTGGCGACGCTTCTTGGCGGCATCGGGCTGACGCTGGTGGCGCTCGCGGCGGCGCCGTTGATCGGCCTGTTCTTTCACAGTCACGAAACCGGCGTCGTCGCGGCCGTCCTGTCGGGCTGGATGATGCTGCGGATGATGTCCATCGTTCCCGATGCGCTGTTGATGCGGCGTTTCTCCTTCGCGCGCCGGGTGTTCATCGACCCGCTGTCGACGATCTTCTTCGCGGCCGGCGCGATCCCTGCGGCGGCGGCTGGCCTGGGCGTCTGGGCGCTGGTGATCGGCACCTACGCGTCGGCCATCCTCAACGTCACCGCCGCCTGGGTCTTCGCCCGCTGGCGCCCGAGGCCGCGGCTCGCCACACGGGACATCTGGCGCGAGCTCTCGCGCTTTGGGCGCCCGGTCGTCGGCGGCAACCTGATCCGCCGGCTGGTCCAGGAGATCCCGGTCCTGGCGCTCGGCCGTTTCAGCGGCGCGGGCGCCCTGGGCCAGTTCACCTACGCCACGCGAATCGGCACGCAGTCGCTCGGAGCGGTCGTCAACGTGGGCGGCTACGTGCTGCTGCCGGCGTTCTCGCGCCTGTCGGTGCACGACGAGCGCTTTCGCACAGCCGTGCGCACTGCGCTGCGCTGGCTGTGCATCCTGTCGTTTCCCGTCGGCATGCTGCTGGTGCCGCTGGGAACCCCCGCGGTGGTGCTGATCTTCGGCGAGCAGTGGCGCCTTGCCGGCCACGCCGCGATGGCGCTTGGCGTCTACTGCGCGGCGCTCGGGCTGGACTCGATCGCCAGCGAGGCGTGGAAGGCCAACGCGCGCACGGACATGCTGCCGCGCATGCACGGCGTCTCGCTGCTGCTGACGATCGTGTTCGTCGGTGCGCTCGTGCATTTCGGCGTCGTTGGCGTCGCGATCGGCATGTCGGCGGCCGCCGTCGGCGTCGCGGCCTACGCCGTGCGAGGCATGTCACACGCGCTGGGCATCGAGCTCGGCGATCTGGTTCGCGAGGTCTGGCCGCCCGCCATCGCGGCCTGCCTGATGGCCGGCGGTCTGTTCTGCCTCGAGCACTTCGTCGTCCACGCAGACCGCCACGGGCTGGCAGGCGGTCTGGCGCTGCTGGTGGCAGAGACGCTGATCGGCGGCGCTCTCTACCTCGCCCTGTTGGCAGTCGTCGCACCCGACTCGGTGCGTCAGCTGCTCGGCGCCGCGCGGTCGCAGGCGCGCGGGCTGAGCAGCAGGCTCTCACGGAGCCCGACGGACGCCGTCTGAGCGGGCGCGCTGCGCGCGCATCAGCCGCGCGGGAAGACCTTCGTCAGGTGTTTGAGCGCCAGCGGGTTGCCGCGCGGGCGCAGGCGCCCGGTCGCGACCAGACGCAAGGGGTCAAGGCGCTCGCCGACGACGTCCACCCAGTCCTGGTAGGACAGCCGCAGGCGCAGGTCGGGCTTGGCCGCGGCGCCCTCGGCCACGGTGCTTGATCCGTTGTTGACGGTCAGGTGCCACGTCGGCACGTCGGGGTCGGTGAACTCCCACTGGAAGGTCGTTGGCTTGGTCAGCCCGTGCGCAGGGTTGACCTGGCGGCGGATCGTGTCGAACAGCAGCTCGAGCGTCTGCGCGTCACGCGGCGACGGTCTTTCGCGAACGCCGATCACGCCGGCTTTGGCAAGCGCGCGGCCGCGTTCGGAGGTTTCCAGCGGTGTCAGTCCGACGGGCAGGATCGGCGGGCCCGGCAGGCTCTCGATCGGCATTCCCGCCGAGCGCAGCTTGGTCGTCATCGAGACCAGGCCCTCCACGCCGACGCTGTCGAACGTCGAGTTGAAGACCGTCACGTAGCGCTCGTCCCAGCCGGGCGGCATCAGCACCTGCTGGGTGTAGCGCGTGACCTCGCGCAGCACCCGCGCGACCGCCTTGGGCACGCGCACGGGGTCTTCGCGGTTGAGGTCGGAGAGGATCTTCACGCCGAAGCCGATGTGGCGCTGCTCGTCGGCGGCGATGTTCTCCATGCCCTCGCGAAACGCCGGCAGCTGGTCGCGTTCCTCCAGGTAACTGCAGATGAAGTGCTGGCCTGGCTGGGCCAGCGAGGCCTCGATCACGACGTGATACAGCGTGATCGCCGCGGCCAGTTTCGCCGGCGAATGGTCGGAGCGCAGTTCGTCGGCCATGCGGTCGAGGCGGTCGAAGATCTTGCGAAAGCCGACCGTCAGCTGCGGCTTGATCGCCGCCAGGCCGCTGGCCATCGAGCCGTCGCCGACGCCGCAGACCTCTTGCATGAAGCGCTTGAAGAACACGGCATGGCGCGCCTCGTCGACCTGCTGGGTCGTCAGGAAGTACTTCTGCTCCTCCAGCGGCGCCGCGTCGATGTACGGCGACAGGTTGTCCGCCACCGCATCCTCGCCCCAGAAGAACAGGCAGTAGTTCCACATCGCCGCCTGGCGCTCGAAGTCGGTGAAGTCCTCGCGCCACTGCCGCGCGTCCTCGGTGAAGTCCAGCTCGGTCGCCTTCCAGTTGCCGCGCTCCCAGCGCGCATAGAGGTCGGCGTAGGAGATCGCATCCGTGGGCAGGCTCGCTAGGCCGCTTTCGCTCGCGTTCGAGGTCGTAGTCGTGCTCGCCATCTGTTGCTCCTATCGCGGTCGGCCGAAGAGATCGGATAACGAACGCTATCGCAATAGCGATCATTCCGTCAAGTAGCATGTTGGCATGAGAACAGCGGAGCCGACCGCGCTCGAGCAGGCAACCCCCGCGCGCATGACGCGCGAGCAGAGCAAGGCCAACACGCGCGAGCGCCTGCTCGCCGCTGCTCGCAGCGCGTTTGCCTCCAGCGGCTTCCATGGCGCCTCGGTCGACGAGATTGCCTCGCGTGCGGGCTTCTCGACGGGCGCGCTGTACTCCAACTTCGACGGCAAGGAGGATCTGTTTCTCGTGCTCATGGAGCGCGAGATCGAGGAGCACGCACGCGAGATCGCCGAGGCCGTCAACGTGCGCGACACGGTCGCCGAGCGTGCGACTGGCGGGGCGCAGCAGTGGATGACGATGATCGAGCGCGAGCCCGAGCTGCTGCTGCTGTTCATGGAGTTCTGGGCCTACGGCGTGCGCGACGCCGACGTGCGCCCGAAGGTCGCCGCGCGCTTCGCGCAGGTGCGCCGCCTGCTGACCAAGCTGATCGAAGACGGCGTGCGCGAGTTCGACCTGCAGCTCGCGCTGCCGGCGGAGCAGCTCGCCGTGGCCGTCGACGCGCTCGCCGACGGCATCGCCCGCCAGAAGCTCGCCGACCCAGCGGCCGTGCCTGACGATCTGATGGGTCGCGTGCTCGCGCTGCTGTTCGCCGCAGCCACGCGCCCCGCGGCCGAGTAGCGCGCAGCTTCCCGTGCCTCTCGCTAGCAGGAGCGTGGTGCGGCCGGTGAGTCCGGGGCGACGCAGAGACACGCGTAGTGCACCGTGAACAGCCGCCGGGCAAGCGAGGGTGCGGCGCCGTGCAGCGAGCGGCGCAGCGCCCACTTCGCCGTGCCCTGGGCGCTCGCCCGCAAGCCTGCGGCGAAGAACCGATGCACAGACAAAGGCAGCGCGTCCTCGAGCTCTGCGACGAGGCGCAGCCCGGCGCCCGCGACGATCTGACGCGCGCCGTCACGATCCAGACGCTGCAGGTGTCCGACCTGCGCCGCGTGCTCGCGCTTGCTCGCGCGCCGCGCCGACAGGTTGGCCTCCAAGGGCACCTCGACGACCACCGTCGTGCACGCTCGCGCGACCTCGCCAAGCAGCGCCGGCGGGTCCGGCACGTGCTCGAGCACGTGTGAGAGCACGCCGAGGTCGTAGGCCGCGTCTCGATCGGCGAGATGCTCGCCGTCATAACGGGTCACGGAGTCGATCTGCGGGCGTTCGCGCGCGATCGCCACGGCCGCGTCGCTGATCTCGACGCCGCTCAGGCGTCCGCCAAAGCCCCGCCGCCCCAGCTCGCAGAGCAGCGCACCGTCGCCGCAGCCGACCTCCAAAGTGCTCGCGGGCGCGACGCCCGCACGCCTGCACAGCTCGATCACGTGGTCGGCCTTGCCGAGCGCGCCCAGCGCCCGCCAGCGCGCGTACTCTGAGGAACGCTGCGGATCGGTCGTGTAGGCCTGCTCGTAGAAGCGCGTCAGCTCTGCCGCGCCGGCGGCGGGATCGGGACTGCTTGCGCCTGACACCGTGCACAAGCTAGCTCCTATGGAACAGTCTCAAGATTCCCGCGCATCTCGCCGATGCGCTATGCAAGTGCAGTGCCGGCCACGGCAAATCAGACAGCGCGACAGCGGAGGTAGTACGCAGTGACGTTCCTAGGCCCGAGCCAGACCGCTGACAAAGGCGTGCGTGCGTCCAGCGCGACGACGCCTGTCGACGCGCTCGTCGCCGACGCCACCACGCGCCAGGCGCTGGTATCGATTCGCGAGCTCGGCAAGGCGGGACTCGCCGTCGGCGCGATCGACGCCGACGCGCAGGCTCCCGGCCTCGCCTCGCGCTGGGCCACCGTCAAGTCGGTGGTGCCCGCCTTCGTCGAGGATCAGCATGCCTACGTCGACGCCGTTCTACGCTTCTGCCGCGAGCACCACCCAGCCTCGCTGATCCCGGCCCACGACGGCTCGATCGAGGCGCTGCGCAAACGCCGTGGCGAGGTCGAACAGCTGGTCGGCCTGGCGATGGCCCCTGAGCGCGCGCTGGCCGTCGCGATCGACAAGACCGACACGCTTGCCTTCGCGCAGACGATCGGCCTGCGCGTGCCGCGCGGTTGCTTCGTCGCGGAGGCCTGGCAGGCTGCCGGCGCGATCGACGAGGTCGGGCTGCCCGCCGTCGTCAAGCCCACGCGCTCCTGGGCGCAGGGCGAGGGCGTCGGCCAGCGACTGGTGGCGGTCGTCGCCAGCACGCGCGAGCAGGCGCTCGTGGCGATCGAGCGAGTGCTCGCCGAGGGCATCGACGTGGTTCTGCAGGAGTGGCTGCCGGGCGACCGCGAGGCGATCAGCTTCATGCGCGCCAACGGCAAGACCTGGGCGCGCTTTGCCCAGCGCGCCGATCGCACCTTCCCACCGCTCGGCGGCAACTCGGTGATCCGCGAAAGCATTCCGATGCCCGACGACGTGGCGCTCGGCGCCGAGCGCCTGGTCGCAGAGCTCGGGCTGGACGGCTACTCCGAGGTGGAGTTCCGCCGCGCCGCCGACGGCACTGCCGCGCTGATGGAGATCAACCCGCGCCTGTCCGCCTCGGTGGAGATCGCCGTGCGCTCGGGCGTGCCGTTTCCGCGCCTGCTGCACGACTGGGCCAGTGGCGGCGAGTTGCAAGAGCAGGTCGGTTATCGCACGGGCCTGCGCATGCGCTGGCTGGGCGGCGACCTGTCCTGGCTGCGCAGCGTCGTCGGCCAGAGCCCAGGTCCCGACGTCCCGTCCACCGGGCGCGCAATTAAGATGTTCGCCGCGGACTTCGCGCGGCCCTACGCCTATGACTACGCCGACCGTACAGACCTTCGACCGGCCATTGCGGCCGCCACAGGAGCAGCCACGCGCATGAACAAGCTTGCAAGTACAACCGACACTGCCGCCACCGCCGCCGCCAGCGGCGTCGGCGTCGCCTCCGCCAACGGCTCTGCCGGCTTTGACACCGACACGGTCGTGATCGGTGCGGGCCCCTACGGGCTCTCCGTCTCGGCGCACCTGACCGGCCGCGGCATCCGCCACGAGACCTTCGGTGACGTGATGAGCCTGTGGGCCAAGCACATGCCGGCCGGCATGTTCCTCAAGTCCGAGGGTTTCGCCTCCAACCTCGGCCACCCGGACGGCCGTTACACGCTCGGCGAGTACTGCGCGGAGAACGAGACCGACTACGAGTACCGCGACGTCGCCTCGCCGATCCCGCTTGACACCTTCGCCCGCTACGGCCGCTGGTTCGCCGAGCGCGCCGTGCCGAACCTGCGCGACGATCACGTCGAGCAGGTCAGCCGGAGTGGCGGCGGCTATGAGGTGCGCCTGAACAACGGCGACACGCTGCGCGCCAAGAACGTGGTCGTGGCCAGCGGCATGAGCAACTGCGCCTACGTGCCACCCGCGCTGAGCGAGCTCTCGCCGGCGACGATGGTGCATGCCTATGAACACCGCGACCCCGAGACGACGCGCGGCGCCGACGTCGCAGTCGTCGGTCTCGGACAGTCCGCGCTCGAGTCCGCCGCATTGATGCAGGAGCACGGCGCCAACGTGACCGTCTTCGCGCGCGCGCCGCGGGTGCAGTGGAACTCCAAGCCGGGCGGCTCGGATCGCTCGCTGCGCGAGCGCTGGCGTGCGCCGCAGTCGGGGCTCGGCGAGAACCGCGGCCTGTGGGTCTACTCCAACCTGCCGCTCGCCTTCCACCTCGCGCCGCGTCAGGCGAAAATCAAACGCGCCTACAAGGCGCTTGGGCCGGCCGGAGCCTGGTGGCTGCGCCCGCGCATCGAAGAGCACATTCCGCTGCTGCTGGGGCGCACGGTCGTCGCCGCGCGCGAGCAGGACGGGGGCGTCGTGCTCAGCGTCCAGGGCCCCGACGGTATCGAGGAGCACGGCGTCGCTCACGTGCTGGCCGGCACCGGCTACCGCCCCGACAAGGACCTGCTGCAGTTCCTCGACGCTGGCGTGCGCCAGCAGATCGCGACGGTGCCCGAGTCCTTCCAGACGCCGTCGCTGGACAGCAGCTTCCAGAGCAGCGTTCCCGGGCTCTACTTCGTCGGCTACATGGCCGGCATGAGCTTCGGCCCGGTCATGCGCTTCGTCTACGGCGCCGAGTTCGCCGCCGGGCGCGTCGCGCGGCGGCTCGCGCGCTAGCGCGTCGCGGCTCGCGAAGGCGTCGATGCTCCGCACATATTCCGAGCTGAGCGAGCGCGCGGACGAGTGGAACGCGCTCGCGCTGTCCGCCGGCGCGCCGTTCATGTCCTACGAGTGGCAGCAGAGTTGGGGCCAGGCGTTCGGCGGCGAGGGCTTTCGCTGGACGGTGCTGCACGACGGCGACGGCTCGATCCGCGCCTGCACCTGCGTGCAGCACGGCGCGCGGCGCCTGGCGTCCTCGACGAACGTGCACAGCCCAGACTGGGACG
The DNA here is from genome assembly GCA_963793935.1 of uncultured Solirubrobacteraceae bacterium. Lineage (GTDB taxonomy): Bacteria > Actinomycetota > Thermoleophilia > Solirubrobacterales > Solirubrobacteraceae > Palsa-744. Next base: position 290,317 of record CAWCBZ010000004.1, on the reverse strand, counting down.
TGCTCGCGCGCGATCCGCAATCGCGTGCCGAGCTGATCGGCGCGCTGATCGCCGAGCGCGACAGTCGTATCTCGTTGCAGGGGCTGCTCGCCGATTCCGATGCTGCGCAGGCCGCCGAGGGTGAGCTGTCCGAGCAGGGCTACAAGGTCGCGCCGGTGCCTGGACCGTTCTCGCCCTGGTTGTCGCTGCCCGACAGCTTCGAGCAGCTGGAGGCCGACTCGTCGAGCTCGCTGCGCTCGCAGGTTCGTCGGCGCCGGCGTGGCCTGGAACGCGAGGGACAGTTGACCTTTCGCGTGAGCGGCGGACCGGACTCTCTGAGCAGCGACCTCGAGACGTTCCTCGCGCTGGAGGCGTCGGGCTGGAAGGGTCGCGACGGCACCGCCATCGTCAGCAAACCGGCGACCGACCAGCTGTATCGACGCTATGCCGAGGGGGCCGCGGCCCGTGGCTGGCTGCGCCTGTATCTGCTGGAGCTCGACGGCGAGGCGATCGCCGCCGACTTCGGCATCGCCTTTGCCGGCACCGGCGTGTTCGTCAAGACCGGCTTTGACGAATCGCGCGCGCGCCTGTCGCCGGGGCTCGTGCTGCGCGCCGAAGTGCTGCGCTCGTCGATCGAGGAGGGCCTCACCGGCTATGACTTCCTCGGCGACCCCGACACTTACAAGACACGCTGGACCCCCGACACCCGTCCGCGCGTCTCGCTGTGGGCCTATCGCGGCGAGGCGCTGGCCGGCTACGCCTATCGCCGCCGCCTGCGCCCGCTGCTCAAGCAGGCGCGCAACCGTGCGCTCGACCTGCGCTCCCGCGCCGGCGCCGGCGCCGGGGGAGGCGGGGGTCAGGATTCCGCCCGCCATGCCCAAGGATCCGATGGCCTCCCCGCGAGGCACATATCTGCGCCGCGCCGTGGTCGGAGCGTTGTCCAGCCCTCAGGACGCGGTGCAGAAGGTGCTCGAGAAAGGCGCAGGACGCTGGGAGCGACGGGTGCGCCCGCAGCCTCCGCAGAGCCAGTTCGACGAGGACTGGGAGCGCCAGCTGCACGAGCTGCTCGGCGCCCCGTGGCCGTGTCCCGAGCACGCCGCCTTCGAAGCCGAGTGGGCCGCCGCGAAAGAGACGATGGCGGCTCATGGCCTGCGCGTCGGGCGCCAGAACTACGGCGACGACGACGACGCCGACCCGGGCCTCGCCCGCACGCTGTGGTGCCTGGTCCATCACCTCAAGGCCACCAGCGTGGTCGAGACGGGCGTTGCGCACGGCCTCAGCAGCCGGATCATGCTCGCCGCGTTGGCGCGTCAGGGCCAGCAGGGAAGGCTGTGGAGCATCGACCTGCCGGCAATGACGATCCACGAGCGTCGCGAGGAGATCGGCGCGGCCGTCCCAGACAAGCTGCGCGGCAGCTGGGAATACCTCGAAGGCTCCAGCCGCCGTCACCTGCCGGGTCTGCTGCGCCGGGTCGGCTCGATTGACCTGTTCGTCCACGACAGCATGCACTCCACGCGCAATGTGCGCTGGGAGATGACGCGCGCCTGGAAGGCGCTGCGCCCGGGCGGCGTCGCGCTCGTCGACGACGTCGACTTCAACTGGGGCTTTCGACAGTTCCTGGAGGCTGGCGCCGACCGCGCTCCGCTGGTCTGCATGTCCGATGACGGAGCGCGCACCTTCGCGCTCGCGCGGAAGGCCGGCGGGCCTTCCGCGCCGGCGCTCTAGGGCCGAACGCCGAACGCCGATAAGTCCCAGGATGCCCAGCGCCCATCCCACGATGTCTCGCCCCACGTCACCCGCAGCCGCCTCGAGACCGCGCGGCGATCGGCCGCGTGTGCTGACGCTCGTCGACGTTCCCAGCGTGCAGGGCGGCGCCGAGCAGCTGGCGCTGAACATCGCCACGCGCCTGGACCCCGAGCGCTTTGAGTCGATCTTCAGCGTGAGCCGCTGGCCGATGACGGCCAAGCGTCGCCAGCGCGACCCGTCCTGGGAGCCGGCGCTCGCGGAGATCGAGGCCGCCGGCATACGCTTTCTTCCGCTGCACAGGCGCTACAAAGTCGACCCGGCGGCCTGGATACGCCTGGAGCGATTCCTGCGCCGCGAACGCGTCGACATCCTGCACACGCACAAGTTCGGCTCGAACGTGTGGGGGGCGATGGTCGGAGCCGCCGCGCGCGTGCCCATCGTGCTCGCCCACGAGCACACTTGGTCCTATGAAGGTCAGCCACTGCGCAGGTTCCTGGACCGCGAGCTGATCGCCCGCGTCGCCGATCGCTTCATCGCCGTCTCGCGCGAGGATCGCCGGCGGATGACCGACGTGGAGGGAATCGATCCGTCGCGCACGCTGTTCATCCCCAACGGCGTGCCGGCTCCGCCACCTCCCAGCGGGCTGAACGTCCGCGAGGAACTCGGCATCTCGTCCGCCGCTCCGGTGCTCGGTGTGGTCGGTCTGCTGCGCCCGCAGAAGGCCCATCACGTATTGCTGCACGCCGCCAAGATGCTTGTCGAGCGCTGGCCGGAGCTGCAGGTGCTGATAATTGGCGACGGGCCCGAACGCGCAAACATCGAGAACCTGATCGCCGAGCTGGAGCTCGAGCGCACGGTTCGCATCACCGGCCTGCGCCGGGACGTGCCCGACGTGCTCGCCGCTCTGGACATAGCCGTGTGCTGCTCTGACTTCGAGGGCAGCCCGCTGTCGGTGCTCGAGTACATGGCCGCAGGGCTGCCCGTCGTCGCCACCGAAGTCGGCGGCCTTGCGGACCTGATCGAGCCGGGCTCCAACGGTCTGCTCGTTCCGCCAGGCGATCCCGCGGCCCTCGCGCAGGCGCTCGCTCAGCTGCTCTCCGACCCGTCGACCGCACGCGCGATGGGCGCGCGCAGCGTGGCGCGGCGCATGGAGGAGTTCGACGTCTCGGTGATCGTCGGCCGACTCGAAGCGCTCTACAGTCAGCTGCTGGCGGAGAAGGGCCGGACTGTCTCCGGCGCGTGAGCACGAGCGCCGATCACTTTCGTCGGGCGATAGCCGTCGTGCTCGACGGTCCTCCGACTCCGGCATGGCAGGCGCGCGCACTGAGCAGCCTGCAGAGCAGCGAGTCGCTGAAGGTCGTCGAGCTTACGGCGTTGAGCGCGACCCGCACCGGTCCGGTGCGGCGCCTGCACGACGCGCTGGACCGCCGTGTGCTCTACCGGGGCGCCGATGCGCTCGCGCCCGTCGTGCTCCAGCCGCTCCGCCAGGCCGACTCGCCCGACGACGCTCCGGCGACGTTGATCGTGTGGTTGTCACAGCGACCGCCGCCGCAGCCCGACGAAGGAAAGGAGCTGCTGTACCTCCGTCACGCCGGTCGCGACGAGCCGGCCGATCAGGCGTTTCGCCGCGCCGTACTCGGCGGCCTGGGCACGGTCGAGACCGAGGCTCTGCTGCGGCGGCCGGACGGTTGCGTCGTCGTGGAGCGCACCGTCTCAGGCGTGCGAGAGTTCTCCGTGACGCTGAGCCGCGATCTGGCGCTGTGGAAGCTCGTCGAGCTCGTGCGGCGCGCGGCCGAGCGCGCGCCCGGCCTCGACTCGCCGGCGTCCGCCTCGGCACAATCGCGGCGGGCGCCTTCGCTGACGGCCGTGATCGCGCGGTCGCTGGCCGCGTGGCCGCGCGCGTTCGCGACGCGCGCGCTGTACCGGCGGCCTTGGTCTGTGAGGGTGCGCGAGCGCGCGCCGCTGGCGACCGACGGATGGACGTCGGCGAGCGTCGAGGTGCGCTGGGCCGACGGTCACGTGTATGCCGATCCCTTCCTCGTCGAACACGAGGGGCGCCACCATCTGTTCTGCGAGGACGTCGCGCCTGGCGGGCGCGGCGTGATCTCGCACACCGAGCTGCGCGCCGACGGAAGTCCTGCCGAGCGGCCGGAGTGTGTGCTGGCGCAGCCCTACCACCTGTCCTATCCGTTCGTGTTCGTGCACGACGGCGAGACGTTCATGATCCCGGAGACCTCAGCGGTGAAGCGCATTGAGCTCTACCGCGCGACCGACTTCCCGCGCTCCTGGACGCGCGAGGCGATCCTGCTCGACGACATCGACGCGGCCGACGCGACGCTCGTGCGGCACGGCGGTCGTCTCTGGCTGTTCGTCGCCGTCGCTGCCGCGGATGCCAGCTCGCTGGACGAGCTGCACCTGTTCTCGGCGCAGGAGCTGCGCGGTCCCTGGAGGGCTCACCCCGGCAACCCGATCGTCTCCGACGCCCGCCGAGCCCGCCCGGCCGGTGCGATCCAGAGGTGGGGCTCGCGACTGGTGCGGCCCGGGCAGGACGGCAGCCGTCGCTACGGCGGCGCCATCGCGTTCTGTGAGATCGACGTGCTCAGCGAGAACGAGTACGCCGAGCGCGAGATCGCCCGGTTGGAGCCCGCCGACCTGGGCGATGCGCGTGCGACGCACACCTACAACTCAGACGCTGCGTTCGAGGCGATCGACCTGCGCCGGCGTGAGCTGCGTCTCGCGCGACTGTTCGGTCGTGGGGCGCGATGAGCGCACGCACGCCGCCCCAGAGGACGCTCCGGCGGTCGTTAGACTCACCGCCTTGCTTGGCGTCTTTGCGGAGTCAGAAGATTCGATGAACGTCGGCTCGATCGTCCAGGTCACGCTCTGGGACAGCCCGTATCTGGGCAACTTCATGCTCAGCGAGCTGGCGCTTGCAGACGCCGTCAAAGAGCAGTTCGGCCTCGGCACCCACTTCGTGCTCGCGCCGCAGGCGGGCGGCCAGCCATGGCTCGGCGAGCTCGACGCGCAGGGCGTGACCTGGTCGGTGCTGCCGGCCGATCATCATCGCTGGCGAGCGCATCTTGACGAGGTCGTCCGCGAGCAGCGCGCGGTGCTCGTCCACGCACATTTCACCGCGGTCGATCTGCAAGCCGCGGCGGCTGCGGCGGCCGCCGGCGTGCCGTGCGTGTGGCACGTGCGCACCGGGTTCACCGGCTATCCGCTGGCGCAGCGCGTCAAGGACCTGTTCAAGCTACGCATCGTCGCGCGCCGTCGCGTCGCACGGATCATCGCCGTGTCGCCGTGGCTGGCCCAGCTGGCCGAGCGCCGCGGCGCTCCGCGCGAGCGCATCGCGACGATCCCCAACGCGATCGCCGCCGACCGCTTCGCGCATCTACCCGAGCGCGCCGCGGCACGAGAGCAGCTGGGGTTGGATCCCGACGCCGTCGTCGTGCTCTGTCTCGGCTGGTGGCCGGACATCAAGGGCGTCGATCTGTTCGTCGATGCGTTGCAGGCGCTGGCCGAGCGCCATCCGAACCTGAACGCGCTGCTCGTCGGCGAAGAGCAGATGCGCGACTTCCTGGCCGAGCGGCTGCTCGAGACGCCGTCGTGGCTGCGACTCTCGCGCTTTGTCGAGGACTCGGCGCTGCTGTTCGCCGCCACCGACATCTTCGTCAGCGCATCGCGCGCCGAGGGCCAGTCCTCGGCGATCGGCGAGGCGCTTGCCTGCGGCCTGCCCGTGGTCATGTCAGACATTCCCGGCACATCGCTGTGGGGCGAGGCCCCGGGCGTGCAGACGTTTCCGACCGAGCAGTCCGGACTGCTGGCCGACGCAGTCGAGCGCCTGCTGCAGGCTCCGGCGCAGGAGCGCGTCGCGGCGGGCGAGCAGAACCGCCAATGGCTGACGGAGAACTTCGCTCTGAGCGGTTGGTGCGAGCGCATCTGCGCGGTCTACCGAACGCTGCTGTAGAGCTTCAGACGATGATCGGCCTGCGCCGCTCGATCCGCTGCGCCGGACTCGTCGCCGGTTGCGGCTCGTCGCGCTCGGATCGCGCCACCGCCAGCAGCGCCGGACAGAGCGCCAGCGTCACCCACAGCAGCTTGCTGTACATCTCGGAGATGAAGAAGTCGGCTGTGAGCATGCCGACCAGCCCGAGGAACAGGCCGCGCGCGAGCGCCTCCATGTCGGCCTGACCGCGACTTCCCCACTCGCGCGCGGCTTTCAGCGCGCAGGCCAGACAGGAGATGATCGCGCCGACGAACAGCAGAAAGCCGGGAAAGCCGGTCTCTGAGAGGATCTCCAGGTAGGTGTTGTGCGTGACCTTGGGGGCCGCCGAGAAGACGAGGTCGGTGCGCTCCAGCGTCCCCGGCTGCAGCACGTAGTCGGGCGAGACCACAGGGAAGTTGCCGACGCCGACGCCGTCGATCGGATGCGCGCGGACCATCCTCAATCCCAGTTTCCAGATGTCCGACCGCCCGGCGCCGCCGTTTGCCGTGGTGATCCGTTCGCGCGCAGGAAGCGGCGCCAGGGTCGTGAAATACAGCACGCCGCCGATCGCCACCAGTCCCAGCATCACGGCGAGCGCGCCGCGCCATTTGCCGGCGAACACGGTGCCCGCGAGCATCAGCACGCCGAGCGCCACCAGACCACCGCGCGAGAGGCTGAGGAAGATCGCGGCGGCGCAGAGGGCCACGGTGAAAATCGAGACCAGGCGCAGCAGCGGCGAGCGTCCGCGGCCGAGGGCGAAACCGGCGGCCAGCGCCAGGCCGACGAGCAGGAAGGCGGCGAGTTCGTTGGGGTCGCCGACGGTCCCGGTGGCACGTTCGCCGAGTTCTGCGCTGGGCGGTTGCAGCACGCCGAAGCTGGCGGCGATGATCGCGCCGAGCACGATCGCGCCGAACACCAGCAGCACGTCGCGCCGAGTGCGCACGGCGGTGTAGGCGATCGGGAACAGCAGGATGTTCGGTGCGTACCTGAACAGCGATTCCAGCGCGATCGAGGTCGACGGCGCCCACACCAGCGACAGCGCCGACCAGGAGAAGAAGGCGATCAGCACCCACGTGAGGAACGGATGGTCGCCGAACAGGTCGCGCTGTCCCTTGGCGCTGGAGCTGTAACGCGCAAGCCAGGCGACGGCGATCAGCAGCCCGGCGGCCTTGGACGGGCTCAACGAGGCAGACGACGGCAGCGTGTCGAGAAAGCTCAGCAGCGCGAGGATCGCGAAGCCCGCCGCGAGGTCGTTGAACACGACGTAGGCGAAGACGAGGCCCGCGGCGGCAGCGACCGCGAGCAGCGGCTGCAGTGCGGCCACCACTCCGAGGATCGCCGCCGCGGCCAGCACGGTCGCCGGAAACAGCTCCAACTCCCGCGCGCGGGCGTTCATGACGGAACTACGCCCCGATCGCCGGGATCTGCTCGCGCACCCTTCCGCCGAGCCGGCTCGGGGAAGAGGGGGTGGGCGCGTAGTAGCCGCTGCCCTGGCTGAAGTCGTCGCTGACCACGACCAGACCGGTCGGCCGCACGTTCTGGCGTGCGAGCACTTCGCCGAGGTTGACGAGCTGATCGGTACGGCTGTGCCCCAGGCGGGCGACGATCAAGACGTCGTCGACGTGCTGGCTCAGAGGCAGCGCGTCTGAGACCTCGGTCACCGGCGGAGCGTCGAAGACCAGGAAGTCGGCCAACGACTCGGCCTGCTCGACCAACTGGTCGGCGGCTGCGAGCAGGCCGTCGGCCAGATACGGCGCCGATTGCTCGACCAGCAGCACGCTGAGGTTCTCGCTGAGCTGCTTGACCGGGATCAACGCGTCGCGCAGGGAGATCTCGCCCATCAGCACACCCGCGGTGCCACGTTTGCCGCGCTTTGCCAGCAGGTCGAGCGCACCGGCCAGCGACGGGCGGCGCAGGTCTGCCTCGACAAGGATCACCTTGTGACCGGAGAAAGCCATCGTCGCCGCGAGGTTCAGCGCGACCGTCGACTTGCCCTCCGAGCGTGTCGAGCCGGTGATCATCATCGAGCGCATCGGCGCGGACTGCCCGCGCGCGCCCAGCGCCACACGCAGCATGCGATAGCTCTCCTGCGCCGCCGGAGCCAGTTCGCCCGGGCGCATCGGCAGGTGGCGTGAAGCGGGGCGACGTTCGCGCGGGATGCGCGCGAGCACCGGCAGGCGGAAGATGCGACGCAGCGTCTCCTCGCGGCGGACGCGCGGGTCCAGGCTCTCGAGCGCAAACGCGCTGCCGAGACCGATGACCAGGCCGATCAGGATCCCGGCGATGACGCTCAGCTTGGTCTTCGGCCAGGAGGGCGAGGACGGCAGTTGCGCGAGCGACTCCACCGACATGTCCGGAGTGGACCCGGCGAGCAACGCCTGCGCCGAGGCGAGCCGTTCGCCGAGCGAACCCTGACCGGTGCGCTGGGACACCGGCAGCGCTTCGACCTGCGCCTTCAGCGTGGGGATGATCGATTCGAGCTGGCGATGCAGCGAGCGCGTGCGGTTCTGCACCGCCGCTATCGCAAAGGCGTTGGCGATCGCCTGTGCGCGGCGCGCCGAGGAGGCCGTGGCCGTGACCGCTACGACGTTGCTCTGCGCGACCGGCACGGCGCTGACCCCGCCGAGCACCGAGCGTCCCGTGGTATGCCCGACCTTCGACGCGACGAGCGCACCGACTTCTGTGGTCGTCACTAGGCTCGCCCCAGTCGACACATCGCCGGTCGGGTTGCCCGACTGGGTGATCAGGCCGAGGCCGTTGAGGCTCGTTTCGTTTGTCACCGGCGTTATCAGCAGGTGCGATTCGGCTTTCCACTGGGGCGCCGCGAGCTTCGCGTAGAGGCCGGCGACGACCGTGACGACGACCACGCAGGCGATGATCAGACGCCGGCGGTCGCGTACGACCTCGACGTAGTGGCTCAGCCCCTCGCGCGGCCCCTGCGGGGTCAGCCAGTCGGGCGACTGCATCGTGTCGCTAGCGCGCGGCATCGCTCGTACGGGTGAGGTAATTGGGCGAGCGACGCATCGGCACAACGGTATCGACTATCGCGGCGATTCGGGCCGCTGTCGAGGTCTGTGCGGACGCCTTGGCGGCGGGCGCTGGACGATTGTTCGGGGGAGTGGTCGCGGCGGCGTTCATGGTCGATCCGATCGGGCGCTCGCAGGCGCCTTCTCCGACGTTTACGGAAGCGGGCGCGAAAGCGCTGAATGCCGCACAACAACTTGCACGCGCTCGGCCGCCGCGGGCCCTGGCGGCGTCTGGACGAATGAACGAGTGCGCCTGCGCCGGCTCAGGGGGATCACCGCCCCGCCGATGGTCTGGGGGATGGCAGGCAAGCACAGATCACCGGCTCGACGCGGCAATCGCCACTGGCGGACCGTCGTTGCGCTCGCCATGCTTGCGCCGGCTCTGCTCGCCTGCCTGCTGTGCACCTCGGCCTTCGCCGAAGCCGCCGCGCCCAACTGCGCTCTGTACGCCTCGCAGACCGGCAGCGACAGCAACCCGGGCACCGCGGCGGCGCCCTTCGCTACGGCCAAGCGGCTGATCGGCGCTCTGGGCGCGGGACAGACCGGCTGCCTGGCCTCGGGCCAGACGTTCGCGGGCTTCTCGCTGCATCGCGGCGACTCCCACGGCGCCGAAGGGGCTCCGGTGACGCTGACCTCGACCAACCCCGCCGTGCCGGCGACGATCAACACGCGCATCGTCACGCAGGACGGCGCCGACTGGCTGACGTTCACGCACCTGACGATCGTCTCTGACGCGCTGTCCAGCAACGAAGACCCGAGCCCGACGATCAACTCGGCGCACACCTCCTGGACCTATGACGACATCTCCGGCGGTGACATCAACATCTGCGTGCTGCCCAGCCAGCCGAGCCCTTGGGGCGCCGCCGAATACACGCTGATCGAACACGACCGCATCCACGACTGCGGCCGTGCGGTGACCAACGCGGAAGTCGAAGCGCAGGGCAACGACATGTACGAAGGACGACTCAACGGCTGGCACGCCCACGGCCTCTACGACGATGGCTTTCGCACGACGGTGCGCAACAGCTACTTCTACAACAACTCCGCCAAGGGCATCCTCCTGCGCGGCGGCAGCTACGCGGTGATCGAACATAACGTGATCGACCACAACGGCAGCGGCGTGCTGTTCGGCGACCTCGGCGCGGCCCACGACGTGGTCGCGTGGAACATCGTCACCAACAGCACCAGCCCGTGCGCCAAGGAAACGACCCTGTGCGACGCATACGGCATCTGGAGCTACTGCCCGCAGGCGAGCTCCTGCGTCGCCGACAGCTTCACCGACAACGACGTGTTCGGCAATGAAGACGGCAACGTCGCGCCGTCATACAACCTGTGCTCCTGCATCGAAGTCGAGCGCAACATCGAAAAGGACCCGCTGTACGTCAACGCCACGGCCAACGACTACCGTCTGCGGGTCGGCTCGCCGGCCGTCGGCTATGGACCGGACACCGCGCAGCCGATCGGCGCGCACATCGCCTCGGCCGAAGGCACGCCCTCCAGCCAGACACGTAGCGTCGAACAGCGCGCCAAGCACGGCTCCTCGAACAAAGCAGCCGCGCATCCGACCGCCGGCAAAGGCGCCGTGGCGCACGGCGGCACCGGCAGCGCGAGCAATTCCACTCATTCGCGCAGCCACCGTCACGCGCGAGAGCACCGTCGCCGACACCATCACGCTGCTCGCAGGCATCACCGTCGCCACGGGCGCGCGCAGCACCGGCGTCACGCTTCGCGCCGCTAGCTCAAGTCGCGCGGCGGCGCTTGCGCCGTGTCCCAGCCAAAGGGCCGCGTCGCTCGGCCGCTAAGGCTCAGCGCGCGATCTGCCAGAGCCTTGATGCCCGCAGGCGGCGAATCGACGGCGATACCTTCAGCCGAAAGCGGCGTTCGTCGTCGGCGTGATACACGCCGATTCGCGGCCACTCCAGCTCGCCGCGCCGGTTGAGGCGCCTGGGCAGTGCCGCAGCCGTCTGATAGCCCGCCGCAGCGGTCGCCGCGACCACGCGAGCATCGACGTCGCCGTAGGGGTAGGCGATCGATGGACACGGGCGGCCCAGACGCTGCTCGCACGCGAATTTGGAGCGGGTCAGCTCGGACTGCAACGTCGCGTCGTCGAGCTGCGTCAGGTGCGGGTGCGTGGCCGTGTGCGAGCCGATCTCCCAGCCCGCGTCGGCCAGCGTGCGCAGCTGTTGCCAGGTCATCGGCAGCAGCTCGTCCTCGTGCGGCCCGCCCAGCCATTGGTCGATTCCCGGCCAGCGCAGCGGCCCTCCCGCCTCGACTCCGTCGGTCGGTGCGAACACGGTCGCCGGGACGCCGAGGCGGTCGAGGATCGGCCGCGCGAGCTCCGGCACCGAGCGATAGGCGTCGTCGAACGTGACGGCCAGCAGACGACCGCGACCGCCGGCCGCTACGACCTCGGAGAACGTGGCGCCGCGGAAGCCTCGGCGCCCCAGCAGTTCGATCTGACGCTCGAACAGCTCAGGCGTGGTCGAGAGGTCCGCCTCCCAGTCCGCGCTCAGCGCGTGGTAACAGAGGACGATGGCTCGTGGCACGGTCGCAGCATCGACGAAAAAGCGGGTTCCCGTGAGGCGGACAGCATAATGAGGGCGCGTGAACGCCCGTCCCGCAACCAGTCCGCCGCTCCGTCAAGAAGCTCGCGAGCACGTCGATATAAGCGTGCTCGTGCCGGTGCTCAACGAGGAGCGCCATATCCGCGAGACGGTGGCCGCGATGCAGGCGCAGCGCTTCGACGGCGTCGTTGAGTTTCTGTTCGCCGATGGGCGCTCTGATGACCGCACGCGCGAGATCCTGCAGGATCTCGCGCTCGCCGATCCGCGCATTCGCGTGATCGACAATCCGCTGCGGCGAACGGCCAGCGGGCTGAACGCCTGCCTGCGCGAGGCGCGCGGCGAGTACGTCGCACGCATGGACGCGCACACCTACTACGCAGACCGATATCTGGCCGCCGGCGTCGAGCGCCTGCGCCGCGGCGACACCGAGTGGGTCAGCGGTCCGGCGATCCCCAGGCCGACAGGGGCGATCTCCGGCGCCGTATCGCTCGCGCTGGCCTCGTGGCTGGGGCGCGGCGGATCGCGCAAGTGGAACGACGACCCCGACGCCGCCGAGGAGCGCGATCTCGATACCGGCGTGTTCGGCGGTGTGTGGCGTCGTGACAGGGTGCTCGCCAGCGGCGGTTGGGACGAGCGCTGGCCGATCAACCAGGACTCGGAGATGGCCTCGCGCTTCCTGCGCACGGGCGCTCGCCTGGTGTGCCTGCCGGAGATGGCCGGACACTATGTGCCGCGCGATTCGCTGAAGGGGCTCGCTCGCCAGTACTTCCGCTACGGCTACTACCGCGCGCGGACGTTTCGCAGACACCCCGAGAGCATGCGCCGCTCGCATCTGATCGCGCCGGCGCTGTCGGTGGCGCTGGCCACCAGCGCGCTCGCTCCCCGGCCGCTGAGACGGCTGTCGCGGCTGGGCGTGGGCGCCTACCTGCTGGCGGTCGTGACCACGGCCGCCGGCGCGACGCGCCACCCAGAGCAGCGCCGCGAGGGCGCGCTGCTGGTCGGCGTGCTGCCGGTCATGCATTTCGGATGGGGCTTTGGCACGCTCGCCGGCATGCTGCGCTTCGGTCCGCCGATCGCCGCCTTCGCTCGCCTGGTCGGCCGCGGCGACACGGTCGCAGAGGCCAGCGGCGATGCCGAGCTCGTCCACGCGCCTTCGCTTCACGGCGCGGACGCCTGACGGTGCGGCTAGCCGTCTACACCGACTACGAGTACTGCTCGGACGGCGTCCGGCGTTACGGCCAGCGAGCGTTCGTCGTGTTCCTCGAGGCGTTGCGCCCGCACGTGGAGCGTCTCGTGCTCGTCGGCCGTTTCGACCCCGAGCCGGGGACTTCGCATTACCCGCTGCACGACGACACCGAGCTGGTGGGGCTGCCGCACTACGAGAGCCTCGCGCAGCCGCTGTCGGTGGCTCGCTCGCTGCTCGTCTCGCTCGTGCGCTTCTGGCGGCTGCTCGACGAGGTCGACACCGTCTGGGTGCTCGGCCCCTATCCCCACTCCGTGGCGCTCGCGCTGCTCACCGCGCTGCGCCGGCGGCGGCTGATCCTCGGCGTTCGCCAGGACATGCCGCTGTACGTGCGCAGCCGCCGCCCGGAGCGGCGCTGGATGCACCTCGGCGCCGACGTGCTCGAGGCGATCTGGCGGCTGCTCGCGCGGCGTTACGCGGTCGTCGTGGTGGGACCGGAGCTCGAGCGAAAGTACCTGGAGGGACACGCGCGCCGGGTGCTCGCCACGACTGTCTCGCTGGTCTCCGCGGACGATCTGGCCGACCCCGACGAGGCGCTGGCGCGCCGCGACTACAGCGGCGAGCTGACGCTGTTCACGGTCGGGCGACTGGACGCCGAGAAGAACCCGCTGCTGCTGGCCGACATCGTCGCGCGCCTGCGTTCGAGCGGGCACGACTGGCGTCTGCTGGTCTGCGGCGACGGTCCGATGCGCGCAGAGCTGGAAGCGCACATCGCCGATCTGGGGCTCGGCCAGGCGATCGAGCTGCTCGGCTACGTGCCGATCGACGGCGGCCTGCTCGACCTCTACCGCAACAGCCACGCGTTTCTTCACGTGTCCCTGACCGAGGGCTTTCCGCAGGTGCTCGTCGAGGCCTTCGCCAGCGGTCTGCCGGCGGTCGCGACGGCCGTCGGCGGAGTCGCGGCTGCGGCCGGCGATGCGGCCCTGCTGGTGCAGCCGCAGGACGCCGCCGCCGCCGCCGAGGCGCTGGAGCGCATCGCCGACGACGCGCAGCTGCGCGAGCGGCTGGTCCGCGCGGGCATCGAACGCGCCGGCGAGGGCACGCTGGAGGCCTCCTCGCAGCGCCTCGCGGAGTTCCTGCAGAGCTCGCCGTAGGCGGCGCCGGCGCGACGAGCCGCCCGGCCACCTGCGTCGGCCGGCGGGACGCCGGTCAGGCGCCTCGCGCGCGCACGCCGCGAAGCCGCTGGTAGACCGCCGGGCTGGCGCGCTTGGCGAGCTTCTTCGCGTTCCACTCCAGCCACAGCCGCCCGCAGGCCAGCGGGCGGCCCTGCGCGTAGGCGGCCGCTGTTCGCGCGGGTGTCGTGGCCCAGATCGTGTACCGCCCGCGCACCTCGATCTGCTCGTGTGCCACGCGCGCGCTCGGCTCGGAGGTGAACAGCAGCTGATAGCCGCTGGTCGCGGCGGCCGCGACGACGTCCGCCGAGAGAAAGCCGCCGGGAACCGAGGCGGTGCGCGGCGCATGGCCGAGGATCTCGCCGATCGTCTGCAGGCTGACCGTCCACTCGCGGTCCAGCTCGGCGCGCTGCAGACGGCCCATATACGTCGGGTGGGTGTGCGAATGGCCGCCGATGAGGTGCCCGCGTCGCGACAGCTCGCGCAGCTCGTCGGCCGACAGGAAGCCGGGCGTGCCGATGCGCTCGGTTGTGACGAAGAACTGCCCACGCCAGCCGCGGCGCTCGAGCGCGTCGGCGGCGAGCAGCGCCGATGCGCCGCCATCGTCGAAGGTGATCGCCGCCTCGGGCGCCGGCCCACCGGCGTCGAGCGTGCCGATCTGCAGCCCCGTCGAGGCCAGCGCGTCGAGGTGCTGCTCGAAGGCCTGTGGCTCGAGCTTGTAGCGGGCAGCGAGCTGACCGGGAAAGCCCACGCTGTCGCGACTGTTGCGCGCCGCGATGTCGTGGTACATCAGTGTCCTCATCGCTGCGCGCAGAGGCCTTCAGTCGGCCGCCGCGGTGGGCTCGGCTTTCGCCAGCTCCGGCCCCTTGCGCGCGGGATGCTCGGCCGTGGCACGTTCGGGAATGACTCCTTTGCGCCGACGCAGCGCGTCGGCCGCGGCCGTGTTGCGCAGGCGCAGATCGAACGCCGCACGCGCGCCGAACAGCTTGCCACGCGGCGAGGGGCTGGCCACGACCATGCGGGCCACCTCGCGGTCGGTGGCGCCCCAGTGGTACTTGTAATCGTCTCGGCCAGGGCCGATGTCGAACTCCGTGCGGCGCTCCTCGATCATCGCGTGGATCGCCTGTCGTTCCAGCGAGTGTCCGGGGCTCAGCGAGAGCTGCTCGGCGCTGACGGCCGAGATGTAGCCGTGCTCGCGCCACGACGCCACCAGGTTGAGTTTGCCCGTCAGCAGCTGCCCGTCCATTTCCAGCAGCCACAGGCGCACACCTTCGGGGAGCATGTCGCACACGACGTCGGTGATGAAGCGATCGAAGCGCTCGTCCATCTGCGACTGGCTCTGGCCCATCGCCGCGGCGCGCTCGCGACGCAGCTCGAGCAGTCGTGCCACGGCGGCGGGCGCCTCGTCGGGGTCGCGCACGAGGTGCATCTCGGCGCCGGCCTCCTGCAGTCGCCGCCAGCGGCGGCGGAACTCGGTGCGGCGCTTGCCGCCGAAGCGCGATTCGAACACGTCGATCTGCGGCGGGAGCTCGACGTAGGGTTGCAGCCGCACGTCGTGAGCCGCGGCGCGCAGGCCGGCGCGACCGCCGAGCAGCGCGTCGGCGAGCGATGAGCCGATCGGCGCGCGCGCGATGCGCCACAGATCCCATTCGCCGTGGCGTTCGGCCAGCGCCGCCAACAGCGCCGCCGCCAGCTCGTCCTCGGCTCCGGGAGCGAACAGCAGCGCGTCGAGCCCGTTCCAGCGTCCGCCCGCGAATGACAGCGTGCGCGCGACCGAGGAGGTGTCGAGAGCCAGCAGCGCCAAACCGCGCAAAGATCCCGAGTCGTCCTCCAACGCCAACAGCCATGGCTCGTGCCCCTCGCCGTAGTGCTTCCACCAACACGACACCCAGCGCGGGTCGCTGAAGGCCGAGGGAAACTCGCACGTTGCGGACAGCCCGCTCCACTCCTCGCGGCGCTCCGCGAGCTCGTCCTGGCTGATCCAGCGGGGTCCGGGCACGCTCCTAGCCTACGCACGCAGCCATCGCGGTGCCGGGCGGCGTGTGGCCATTTTGGCGGGTGACGCCCCCGATAGGCTGACCGGGAATGCCGATGTGGCCTGGGCCGACAGCGAAGTTCTCCGACGGACTGCGCGCGGCTCCCGCGACCGTTCCCTGCATCGGCGCGCTCTCGCTGTTTGTGATCTGGGCCAGCGATCAGGCCGGCTATCCGATCACCCATTGGGCGCCCGGCGGCCTGATCGTGCTGGGGCTGCTCGGCGTCGCGCTGATCGGCGCTCGCGCTCGCCTGCGCGAGCTGCCGCGCGCGGTGCTCGTGGCGCTCGCATGCCTCGTGCTGTACACGGCGCTGAGCTACCTCTCGATCCTTTGGGCACAGGTCCAGGGCGTCGCCTGGGAAGGCGCCAACCGCACGCTGCTCTACCTGCTGGTGTTCGCGCTGTTCGCGCTGTGGCCGCAGCGCGGGTCGACCGCCGCGCTGCTGGTCGGCGGCTGGGCGCTCGCGATGGCCGGCCTGGCGGTGTTCGTGGTGATCCACATCAATGCCGCGTCGCACCTGGCGACGCTGTTCAGCGAAGGACGGCTGAAGTATCCCGGCGACTACGAAAACGCCAGCGCGGCGACTTGGGCAATGGCCGCCTGGCCGGCGCTGCTGCTGGCGAGCTCCGAGCGGCTGCACTGGGCGCTGCGCGGCCTGCTCGCGGGCGGCGCCGTCGTGCTGGCCGACCTGTCGCTGCTGAGCCTGAGCCGCGGCTCGCTGTTCTCGACGCCGGTGATGCTCGTGCTGATCTTCGTGCTGCTGGCGGGGCGCGTGCGCACGTTCGCGGTGCTCGTGCCAGTGGCGATCGGCGTCGGCGCCACTGCCCCGACGATCTTGCGCGTCGGCGACCGCCTGCTCCACGGCGGCGACGCGCCGGCGGCGATGCACGCGACGACAGCGGCGATCTTCATCGCGGCGCTTGCGGTCGCTGCGGTGATCGCGCTCGCAGGGGCGCTGGAGAGTCGCGCGACGCTCTCCGACCTCACCGCGCGGCGCCTGCACCGTGGCGGCGCGGCGATCGGCCTGGCGACGCTGCTCGCCGTGCTCGTCGGCGCGTGGATCGTCGCGGGCAACCCGGTTGAGCGCGTCGAACACGGCTGGAACACGTTCAAAGGCGGCTACGCGGCCGATCGCGCGACGGGCAGCCGGCTGACCAGCGGATTCGGCAGCGATCGCTATGACTTCTACCGCGTAGCGCTCAACGAATTCGTCGACCACCCGCTCGTTGGAATCGGCGCTGACAACTTCCAGCAGCAGTACCTGCTGCACGGGCGCGGCTCAGAGACCCCCCGCTTCCCGCACAGCGTCGAGCTGCGCACGCTCACGCAGACCGGCATCGTCGGCGCGCTGCTGGCCGTCGTCGGGCTGCTCGCCGCGCTGCTGGCCGCGGGGCGAGCTGCGCTCACGCGCTCTGTCCGCCGTGCCGATCCACTGGCCGCGAGCGCCGCCGCCGCCGCACTCGCCGGCTTTGCCTACTGGGCCATCCATGGCTCCTTCGATTGGTTCTGGGAGTTCGCCGGTCTCGGCGCGCCCGCCTTCGCGCTGCTGGGCATCGGCTGCGCGCTCGCGCCGCGCCGGCACGGCGAGCGGGCGCCGGGCGCCGCGCCGGATGCGTCCGCCAGTCAACGCGTGCGGCGCGGCGCCGGCCGCTTCACCCGCCGCCGTCTGGCGCTGCTCGCGACACTGGCGGTACTCGCGCTCGCGGCTGCGGCCTCGCTGATCGCGCCCTGGCTGAGCCAACTGCAGCTGGAGCGTGCCGCACGGATCTGGCCGACGGCCCCTCGACAGGCCTACTCCGAGCTCGACGACGCGGCCAGCCTGAACCCGCTGAGTGAAGAACCGGAACTGCTCGCCGGCGGAATCGCGCTGCGCTTCGGCGACCTCGCGCGAGCCGACCGCGAGTTCGCCAAGGCGCTTCGGCGCAACCCGCGCGACACCTATGCGACGCTCGAGCGTGGCGCCATCGCCTCGGCCAGAGGCGAACGCAAGCGAGCGCTTGCGCTGCTGCGTCGCACCGCTCGGCTCAGCCCGCGCGACGAACTGATCCACGAAGTGCTGGCCGTCGTACAGAAGGGCGAGCGTGTGAGCATCGAACGCTTGAACCGCTCGATCCTCCTCAAAGCCCGCCAATTCTCATAGGAGCGCGGTCGATTTCGTCAAATTGGAACTTTCCCCTCGACACCGACAGGAGGCTTCGCTAATTTGTGAGTCGGGTGGCGCCAGATCGGCGGGAGCGCATGGGCAAGCCGACGTCGGGGTATTGCTGTTGGCAGCGCAGACGGGTAGGCGGCATGGAGAGTTGACGCGGGGTTGCTCTAGCCGAACGCAAGAAGAGGGCACGGAAGCATGAAATCGAATCGCATCATCATCTATAGCTGGGCAATCTTGGCAGTCGCTGCGGTCCTGCCCGGATCTGCGCTGGCCAGTCCGCTGCTCAGCGGCTATGGCGGCCCCGGCCAGGGAAACCAGGCGCTGCTCGGCTCCACGCTGATCAACGGGCCGAAGGGCGGCGGCGGCTCGAGCGGATCGACGACCTCGAGTGGCACGGGCATCGCCGAAAGCTCCGAAGCGTCCTCCGAAGGTCAAGTCTCCAGCGGCGCACTGGGCTCGGGTAAAGGCGGCGGCACGGGCTCATCCTCGACCGGCCACCCGAGCTCTCGCCACGGCGCGACCGCCACCGCGCACGGCAAGGCGTCGACGACGCCGCCCGCCGCGCCGAGCTTCTACCCGACGGCCGAACGGCTGCCAGCGGACTCCCAGGGCGGCTCGCTCGGCCTGTCGGGAACCGACGTGCTGCTCATCGTGCTCGCGGCCGCGCTGCTCGTCTCGCTCGGCCTGCTCACACGCCGCGCGGGCGACTCGGGTGAGCGCGAGAGCACCGGCGGCTAAAGGGATGGCGCTCACGATCCGAGTAACTGCGTAGGGGCCGCTCCCCGAACCGCTCATGCCGCGCTCGCCAATCACTCAGCAGACGTCCACGACGCTCCCGCTCCAGGGTGAGCTGTCGCGCTCTGCACCGCGGCCCAAGGCGCTGGCCAGCGGCACGTTCGGCGGGCGCCTGCAGTGGTTGCTGGAAGGTGCAGGCTGGCGCGTGCTGCGGCCCGGCGTCGACTTCCTGTTCGTCTGCCTGGCGGTCTGGCTGGCCCAGGGCGACCTGCACCGCACGCTGTATCCGACTTCGCTGCGCGCGCCGCTGCTGGCGTTGCCGGTGTTGGTCGTGCTGCTGTTCTACCTGCGCGGCCTGTACCGGACGCGTCTGCGCTCGCTCGTGCTCGACGGCGTCGTGCCGGTGATCAGCGCCGTCTCCGTCGGCTCGATGGCCGTGGCGGTGCTCGGCGTGTTCGCCAACGGGGACGCGCCACCGCAGTCGCTGGTAGTTCGCGCTTGGCTGTTCGCGATGCTGGGCGTCGGCATCGGGCGCATCGTGCTGTCCTTCGCCCAGCGCTGGGCTCGTGCCCGGCGCCTCGTCGGCAAGCCCGTGCTGATCATGGGCGCCGGCGTCGTCGGCGCCCAGGTCGCCAGGCGCCTGGAGAGTCATCCGGAGTATGGGCTCGCCCCGATCGGCTTCCTCGATGAGGATCCGCGTTCGATCGCCGAGGTGGGCGGGCGCGACCTGCCGGTGCTCGGCACGGTCGAGGATCTCGACGACACGGTCATGCGCACGGGTGTGCGCAATTTGATCGTGGCCTTCTCCTCAGTCGCCGACGAGCGGGTCAGCAGGCTGATTCAGCGCTGCCAGGAACTGGGCGTGGAGGTCTCTGTCGTGCCGCGCATGTTCGACACGATCAACAACCGCGTCGGCTACGACACCGTCGGCGGGCTGCCGCTGATGTCGTTCACCACCGTCAGCCCGCGTGGCGTGCAGTTCGCGATCAAGCACGGCCTGGACCGCGTGCTCGCGCTCGTGTTCCTCGTGCTCCTGTCGCCGGTCATCCTGCTCTCGGCGCTTGCCGTACGGCTGAGCTCGGCCGGGCCGGTGCTGTTCCGCCAGCGCCGCGTCGGGCGCGACGGCAAGGCCTTTGACCTCTACAAGTTCCGCTCCATGTACATGCCGGACGGACACGCCGACCCCGACGACGACGACGCCGGCCCGCTGGAGTTCCTGCTCGGCGGCGACACGGCGCCGGGAGGCGTGGAGGGCGGCGATCGCCGCACCGCGGTCGGGCGCTTCTTGCGCCGCACCTCCTTCGACGAGCTGCCCCAGCTGTTCAACGTGCTCAAGGGCGAGATGAGCTTGATCGGGCCGCGTCCGGAGCGCCCCGAGTTCGTCGAGCTCTTCAAACAGGACATCGTGCGCTACGGCGACCGCCATCGTGTCAAGTCGGGCATCACCGGCTGGGCGCAGGTGCACGGCCTGCGCGGGCAGACCTCGCTGGCAGAACGCGTCGAGTGGGACAACTACTACATCGCCAACTGGTCGCTGGGCCTGGACGTGAAGATCCTCGCGCTGACGTTCGTCGCACTGCTGCGCAGTGCCGAATGACCGCCGCCTAGATGCTGCGCTGGACCGCGCCGGCTAGTCCCGACGTCTGCTGGTAGACGCGCACGCGCAGGTTGTGCGTCCCCAGCGCGCTCGGCAGCGCGAAGGAGTAGCCGTTGAAACGGTTCAGCGTGAACAGGGCGCGATAGCGCAGCACGCTTCCCTGGAAGACTTCCAGGTGCATGAAGTCGCCGACTGGGCCTGAGCCGCTGGCACGGACCTTCGAGCCGGCTTTGCGCAGCGAGAGCGTGACCGGGCTGAGCGGGCCCGTGGGCGAGCCGAGCACGTCGGCGAGCGCCGCGAAGGAGGGCTTGTGACCGCGACGCGCGGTGAGCACGCCGAACTGGTCGCTGCCGCCGTCCTGCAGCTCGTAGAGCGTCGCGGCGGCCACGTAGCTCGTGTTGGCGAGCGCGCGGAAGATGTTGGTGATGTTGGTCGCCTGCACCGCGGGTGTCACGCAGGGCTGTTCCTCCTGGATCTTGTGACGCGGATAGCAGTCGCTCCAGCCGAACTCGCCGAGCCACAGCGGAGTCGAGTCGCCGTTTGCGAGCTGCACCTGGCGGGTCGCGCGCAGCGACGCCAGCGTGAGCGTGTAGAAGTGGATCGCCAGCCCGTCGTAGTGCCCCTTGATGCCGGCCTTGTAGAGCAGGCGCAGGAATACGCCGTTGGTGCCCACGAGCGAGCCGCCGAGCACCTTGATGTTCGGGTCGGCCTGCTTGATCGACGCGTATGCGGCCTTGAGGATCGCCGCGTAACGCGCGACCTTGTGCGGCCCCGCGAAGTAGTCTTCGTTGGCCTGGTCGGGCTCGTTCCAGACTTCCAGCGCCGTGAGCTTATCGCCGTAGCGTTCGGCAAGCTCGTGCATGAAGTTGGCGTAGTCGGCGGGCTTGCTGGGCGGGTAGGAGCCGGCTTTGTCGCGCTGGCCGGGAACGCACTTGCGGCGCAGGCGCGCCGGTGCGGCCGAGGCCCAGCAGGGCGTGCCGTCGACCAGCCCGATCACACCGATGCCGTGTTCTGCCGCGTCGTTGATCAGACGGTCGGTGTAGGCGAGCGCGTGCGCGTCGAGTTTGTTCGGTCCTCTCGGCTCCAGAATCGACCAGGCGAGCTCGACACGGATGATCTTCGTGTGCAGCGCTTGCGCGTCGGCGATCGTCCTGTCGGCTTCCTCGGGCGTGGAGTTGTAGCCGAGGCCGGCCGTGTTCACTCCGCCGAGCAGGCTCGTGGCGGCCGCGTGGGCGCGTCCTTGGGCTCCTGCTGAGGTTCCTGCGAGCGCGAGCGCGAGCCCGCAGCAGACGATCGCCAGGGCCGCCGCTGGCTTGGAAAGGCGCCTGGGCATGTCCGAAGCTTAGGGGCCGGCACGGAGGGCGGCGCCGCCAGGCCCCGCTAGCCTGTCGGCGCAGATGTCTCCGACATGGATCTGGATGCAGATCGCGATCGTCGTCTTCGTGCTGATCGGCATGGTCATCGCGATCACCAAGCTCGCCTGAGCGGGCCGCGCCGCCACCACTGCTCACGGGCGGCGATCTTGGAGTAGTCCACGCTCGGTCGCGGCGGCAGGCTGTCCTCTCCGTCGATCAGCGCACGCGGAACGCCCTCGGTGAGCCACTCGGTCATCGCCTCCAGCCCCGCCTCGCGCAGCTCGTCGGCGATGCCCGGCCGTCGCTGCTCGGCGTCGTGTGCGTCGGAGGCCACGTTGTGCACCAGCTCGGCCTCCACCAGGCTCAGCGCAAAACGCTTGACCGGCCCCCCAAAGCGACCGACCAGCGAGCCGGCGGTGATCGACGTGAGCACGCCGCCGCGCACCAGAGACTCGAGCAGCTGCGGGTCGCGCTGAAACGCCGGGCTGCGCTCGGGATGCGCGAGCATGACGCCGTGCCCAGCCTCTTCGAGCTCACCGATCAACGTGCCCATCCCCGTCGCGACGGACGTGAACGGACACTCCAGCAGCAGCCAGGGGCCGCCACCGAGCGCCAGCGCCGGCAGTTCCTCCTGCGGCACGTCGGGCGCGCGCGACATCGCGATCTCCGCCCCGGTCAACACCCGCACGGCGATTTCCGCCTTCGTCAGCGCATCGTTGGTCTGCTCGACCAGCCCGGCGATCGTCGCGGCGTCGTTGCCGTAGCGCCAGCTCACGTGCGGCGTGGCGACGATCGTGTCGATGCCGCGCTGCTCGGCCACGCGCGCGAGCGCCAGCGAGCCCTCGATCGTGTCCGGGCCGTCGTCGATGCCCGCGAGCACGTGGCAATGCATGTCGATCACCGCTCCGCCAACGTTAGCCCGAGCACGCGACGGCGCTTGCGGGCGAGGATATGATCAGCGCTCGTCGCATTGGTCTCGATACAGGCTAGGAGGAGCATGTTCAAGTCGATCGTGGTGGGGACAGATGGCTCGGACACGGCGACTCAGGCGGTCCGTCAGGCCGTGGACCTGGCCGGGGCTGTCGGCGCCAAGCTGGAGCTGGTGAGCGCCTACGCGCCGGTCTCCGGGCAGCGCCTGCGCGAGGAACGCCGCGAGACGCCTGAGGATCTGCAGTGGGCGATCAACCCGCGCGAGGACGTCGATCAGACGCTCGAGGCCGCCGCGTCGGTGGCGCGCGAGGCCGGCGTGCAGGTCGATCTGTATCCGCGCCAGGGCGATCCGGCAGACGCGATACTCGACGTCGCCGAGGAGCAGGAGGCCGACCTGATCATCGTCGGCAACAAGGGCATGACCGGCGCCAAGCGCTTTCTGCTGGGCTCGGTGCCGAACAAGGTCTCCCACCACGCGCCCTGTTCGGTGTTGATCATCCGCACGACCTAGCGGCATCCGCGCGAGCTCGACGCCCGAGCGCCCGACGCCCGGGCTTCAGCGGGCGGCCAGCAGCGTGGCGTTCAGCTTGCGCGTCTTGCTCGGAGGTGCGGCGAGGATCACCTGCAGCGCCAGGCGCCCGTGATGACGGCGCAGCAGCGCGCGAGAGCTGCGGCCCAGGCGCACGACGACGACGAACGAGCCTTTGCCGTGGTTGAAGCGCGCCCCGGCCAGGGTCACGTAGCTCACGCGGCGTACGCGCTTGTGCTTGACGCGCTTGAAGCTCACGAACCTCGCGCGCAGCGTGATCGTGCCCTTGCATCTGCCGGTCGTCAGCGTGCAGCGCAGCGCCACGCGCACGCGGCCCCGGCGGTCGGCGCGCAGCTTGGTGTGCAGCAGCAGCGGAATGTGCGATGTCGCCTTGGCGCTCACCGGAGCGACGATCGGCGCCGCCGCGCCGGGCCCACCGACGGCGTTTGCGCTGATCGTGTAGGCGGTCTCGCTCGAGCCAGTCGCCAGGAACAACCTGCCGCCGGCTGCGCTCGGCGAGGCGAAGTGGTCGGCCACCGAGCTCGGCAGCGCCAGCGTGTAGCGCGGCGTGCCGTTCGTCGGGTCGAGGCCGTAGAGCTTGGTTCCGCCGCCGTTGAAGCCTCCGCTGGCGATGTCCCAGACGAGGCCCGCCGAGACGATCGGCGGGCCGAAGGCGTCGACCGGGCCCTGCCACAGCGGCGTGAAAGAAGGCCCGGACTGGTTGTAGGCCAGCGCCTGCACTCCACTGGTGCAGGGCACGTAGATCGCGCCGTTGGCGAACGCGTCGCCGCCGAAACTGCCGCGCCCGCCGCACACCTGTCCCTCGAAGGCGGCGCCGGCGCCCGGTTTGCCGGTCATCGTCGACTCATTGATCAGATAGCCGCGTCCGTCCTTGCCGGCCTGGAACAGCAGACCGCCGGGAAGCAGCTCGGCGCCGGCCGAGGAGAGGTCGAGATCGTTTTCTCCCTCTTCCAGCCAGTTCGGCGGCTCGAAGCTGCCGAGCGGCTGCAGCGACTGGTCCAGTTGCACGACGCTGTCGGAGTAGTCGTAGGGCCCCGGTTTGCCTTCGGGTGGCACGGGGTTGCCCGTGGTCGCGTAGATGTTGCCTTCGGGACCGACCGCCGGCCCGCTCGTCGCCCAGATTGCCCCACCCGATTTGGACGGCAGCGAGACCGGCACCTGCCAGTACAGCGGCGATCCGCCGGTCTCCGCGGCGGAGACCACCGCGCCGACATAGCTGCTGCAGTCTCCGTCGTTGCCGCCGAAGCCGAAGATCACGCGTCCGTTGTCGAGATTCAACGCGGTGCGCTGCAGAAGCGCCTTGGGATCGGCGCTCGGCGGGTCGACGCGCATGCGCATCAATTCGGAGCCGTCGGCGAGGCTCAGGCCGACGAGTTCGTGATGGGCGTTGGCGCCGTCCCAGACATCGGCCACCGCGTAGATGACCTGCGTCGCGGCGTCGATCACCGGCGTGCCGACGATGCCCACGGTCGGCGTGATGTCGCCGCAGGGCAGAGCCGAAGCGGGCACGGGCGTGCCGACCGTCTTTTCCCACACGACCGCGCCGCTGGCTGCGTCGAGCGCGGCGATCTTGTCGCCTACGGTCGCCACATATACGCGCGAGCCGAGGATCAGCGGCTGGCTCCAGATCGGCGCGCCCAGATCCTGTGAGTGCCAGGCCAACGTCGGCGCCACCGGCGAGCTCGCGTCGGGGTCGTTGCCCGAGCGCAGCGAGTCGCGGTGGTAGGTCGTCCACGTCGGTTCGGCCGCGGCAACGGCAGCGAACGCGGCGAGCAGCGCGGCGGCGGCGAGGCAGACGAGCAGCGTCGTTCGCAGGCGTCCGTGCATTCGCACAACCTAGCCACTTCACCTGCCGCGTCCGCTGCTTGCCGGCCGCGCTTGGGTTAGGCTCGGCGCCGATGCGCGTACTCGTCACCGGCGCCAGCGGCTTCATCGGCCGGACGTTGTCCGCTCAGCTCGTGACAGACGGCCACGAGGTGGTCGCGCTGGTGCGGCGGCCGGGCTCGGAGCCGCCCGGCACGCGGGCGCTGGCCGGCGACTTGAGCGACGGTCCGGCCCTCACGCGGGCGCTCGCGGCAGAGCGCCCGCAATGCGTCGTGCACCTCGCCGCGGAGATCGCCTCGCAGCGCAGCGAGCAGAAGCTGCGCGAGGTCAACGTCGCCGGTACCGCGCGCCTGCTGGACGCATGTACGGCGCTGGCCAGCGGGGACGACGCCGCCGGGCCGCGCTTCGTGTTCGTCTCGACCGTCGTGACTGGCGACGCGCGCGGCGCGCTGCTGACAGAGCAGACGCCGCTGCCCGTGCGGACGCCCTATGGCCGCTCCAAGCAGGAGGGCGAGCGACTGGTGCTGTCCAGCGGCCTGCCTGCGGTCGTGATCCGCCCTTCGCACGTGTACGGCCCCGGCGGCTGGTACGCCGACGAGCTGATCGCGCAGTTGCGTCGGCCCGGGCGCTTTGCCGTGATCGGCTCCGGCGCGAACCTGTGGGACGTGGTGCACGTCGACGACGTCGCCGCAGCGATCGCGCTGGCGATCGAGCACGGCGAGCCCGGCTCGACCTTTCACGTCGCCGACGATCGGCCGATCAGCTTCTATGACTTCATGGCGCTGACCGCCGAGCAGCTCGGCCTGGGTGCGCCGCGGCGCATTCCCGCGGCGCTCGCGCGCCTGGTGGCGGGGCGAAACGCCGTCGACGCGGTCGTGCGCTCGGCGCGCTCGTCCAACGCCAAGATCAAGCGCGAGCTGCAGTGGAGCCCGCGCTTTGCGACCTCGCACGAAGGCGTCGCCGACGCCGTCGCACGACTGACCCAGGCGGCCTAGCGCTCAGCTTCACGGCGTCAGCGCCAACGTGCGCTCGGCCTGCGCGCAGACGTGACGCGCGATCGCCAGCGAGGCCGTCGCGGCCGGCGACGGCGCGTTGCGCACGTGCAGCGCGCGCTCGCCGGCGGAGAAGGCGAAGTCGTCGAGCAGCTGACCGTCGCGAGCAGCGCCTGCGCGCGCACGCCGGCGAAGCCGGGCCCGACGTCATCGACGCGTCAGCTCCGGCACGAGCCGCGCGGCGGCCGCGACGAGCGCGCGGCGCGAGGCCGATCGGCGCAGCTCGCCGAGCGCCCGCGGGCCAATAGCGCGCGAGCATCCTCCACGTGCCCGGCCACGCGAGCGTCTCGAGCAGGTCGGCGCGGCGCACGCGTGCGCAGGCGGTAGGCGTCGCGGGCGCCCACGATCAGCGCCGTCGGGCCGATCAGCACCTCGCCGTCGATGTGCCGCGTCAGGTGCACGCCGAGAAACGGCAGCGACGGGTCGGGCAGTGGGTAGATCAGCGAGCGCACGAGCTCGCGCCGCTGCGGCTTGACGCGCAGGTAGGCGCCGCGAAAGGGCACGATGCGCGGGTCGGGGCCGGCGCCGGCGGCGACCGCCAGTCGGTCCGACCAGGCGCCGGCGCAGAAGATCGCGATGCGCGGCGTCGGTCTGGCCGCGCGACGTGCGTCAGGCGCAGCGAGCGCGCTCGCTGCTCGACGCCCGTCACCTCACAGCCGCTGGCGACGACGCCGCCGGCCGCGATCACGTCCTCGGCGAAGGCGCGCGCGACGGCCGCGAAGTCGACGATGCCCGTGTCGCGGCGAGTGCAGCGCGGCGAGCGCCGCGCGCGTGCGGCTCGATCCGCTCGATCTCCGCGCCGTCGCAGCGAGCCGCAGCCCGCTGACGCCGTTGGCCTCGCCGCGACGCTCCAGCTCGTCCAGGTCGGCCAGCTCGACGCTCGTCGGTCGCGAGGATCAGCTTGCCGCAGCGCTCGTGCGCGATCGCGCGCTCGCTCGCAGTACTCGTACAGCTCGCGCGCGCCCTGCACGCACAGGCGCGCCTTCAGCGAGCCCGGCGCGTAGTAGACGCCCGCGTGGATCACGCCCGAGCTGTGGCCGGTCTGATGGCGTGCCGGCTCGCTGCTCGCGCTCGAGCACGCACACCGACGCGCGTGGATGGCGGCTGCGTCAGCTCGCGCGCGACCGCCAGGCCGACGATGCCGCCGCCGACGACCGCCAGGTCGCAGCTGCGTCGGAGCGCGAGCGCGGACACGGCCGCCGGACTCGCGGTCTAGCGCGGCACGGCGCCCGGCCCGCCGGGCGCGGTCGCGGCGGCCGCGTCGACGAGCCCGGCGCCGTACAGGCCTTCGTCGCCGCCGCCGCCGAGCTTGCGCGCGGTCGCGCGCAGCCGCGCGACGATCGCGCGCCGGCGTGGGGTGGCGCCCGAGCACGCCGCTGGCGATGATCAGCGCGGCCGTCGCGGCCACGTGCGGCGTCGCCATCGAGGTGCCTTCGTAGCCGCGAGGGCATGCCGAAGCGCCGCGGCGAGGCGCCGGTGAAGGTCACCTGGAAGACGTCGCGCCCGGCGGGCGCTTCGGCGTTGCAGTTGGGGTCGCCCGGCAGGTTGGCGTCGGCGCCGCCGCCCGGCGCGACGAGCGTCAGGCCGCTGCCGTCGTTGGAGTAGTCGGCCAGGCAGCCGTGTTCGGTGGTCGCGCCGACGGCGACCACGTCCGGCGCGCGCGCCGGGTAGGCGATCGCCGTGTGCGCCTCGTTGCCGGCCGCCGCGACGACGAGCACGCCGCGCCGGCGGGCGTAGCGCAGCGCTTCGATCAGCTCGGGGATGTCCGAGGCGGTCACGTTGCTGGAGAACTCGAGGCTGAGGTTGATCACCTGCGCGCCGTGGCTGGACCGCGAAGCGGACGCCTTCGGCGATCGTCGACGCTTCGCCTTCGCCCTGCGTGTCGAGCACGCGCACGGGCATGATGCGCGCGGCGAACGCCAGGCCCGGTGAGCCCGTAGCGGTTGTTCGTCGCCTCGGCGATCGTGCCGGCGACGAACGTGCCGTGCCCGTTGCGGTCGTTGGGAAAGCGGTTGTGCGCGATGAAGTCGTAGCCGCCGACGAACCCGCAGCGCGAGAAGTCCGGCGAGCGCCGGAAGCGCCCGCGGTTGGCGTAGGCGACGCCCGTGTCGAGCACCGCCACGATCACGCCCTTGCCGCCGGGCGCGCCGTCGGCGGCGACGTTCGCCCACGCCTGCGGCGCGTTGACGCCGAACGGTCCGGCGAAGTTCCACTGCAGCTGCTGCCAGTCGCCCGCCGCGTGCCCGTCGCCGCGGTCGTTGGGGATCAGCCCGCCGGCGGCGTGCGCGCGATAGTCGGGCACCGCCCAGGCGACGTCGCGGCGGCCGCGCAGGCGGCGCAGCGCGGCGCCGACGCTGACGCCCGGCGCGAGGCGCAGCAGCCGGGTGTGCGGCGCGGTCACCGACGAGTCCGCCGGCCGCCGGCCGCGCGCGCGGTCGCGGCGCGCGCTCGTGGCGGCGTGGCGGTCGACGTACTTGACGAGGATCTGCGCTGCGGCGCGTAGGTCGGCGGCGGCGGCGCGGCGCGCGCCGCTGCGCGGCGCCGCCGGTGAGCGCCTGCAGCAGGCGGCACGCGGCGCAGCAACAGGCGGCGGGCGCGGTGCGCGGCGGAGGATGCGGCGGTTGGCGGGGGACCATGCGCGGTTGTCGGTAATGATGATGCGCCGGAGGCCTGCGGGCGGCACGCACTGTCGCAGAGCAGGCGGGCGAGACCGATGAGCGAGCGCTTCTTCCCACGCGACGACTACTTCATGCGCCTGGCGCTGCGCGAGGCCGAGCGTGCGCTCGAGCACGACGACGTGCCGATCGGCGCCGTCGTCGTGCGCGACGGCGAGGTGCTCGCCGCGGCGCACAACGAGCGCGAGCTGCGCCAGGACCCGACCGCCCACGCCGAGATGCTCGCGCTGCGCGAGGCCGCGCGCGCGCTCGGCAGCTGGCGCGTGCTCGACTGCGTCGATCTACGTCACGCTCGAGCCGTGCGCGATGTGTGCCGGCGCGATCGTGCTCGCGCGCGTCCCGCGCGTCGTCTTCGGCGCGAGCGACCCGAAGGCCGGCGCCTGCGGCAGCGTGCTCGACGTGCTCGGCGAGCCGCGCGCTCAACCATCGCCCGGAGGTCGCCGGCGGGCTGCTCGCGCCGAGCTGCGGCGAGCTGCTGCAGCGCGTTCTTCGCCTCGCGCCGCTAGCGACGCCTGGCGCGCGCGGCGACGGACTAAGATGCACCGCTCGTCCTCCAGTCGGGCCGTGGAGGGGTGGCAGAGCGGTTGAATGCGGCGGTCTCGAAAACCGTTTCGGGGCTGATTCCTCCGACGAGGGTTCGAATCCCTCCCCCTCCGTTTAGAGATTGCGAGGCTCGCAGCTAAGGTTGCGCGCCTGGGCGGCCGAAAACACTCGAGATGGCCTCCGCGCCCGCCTCGAGCACGACTGTCGCCGGTGTCGACGACCTGAAGGCGTTGGTTCTCTCCTTCCACCCCTTGATCGTCATCGACACGGTTGAGGAGGACCGCGTCGAGCTGCTCCTGCAAGGTCTCGCCGCTCGCGTGAAGGCGACGCTGATGGAATGGTCGGTCACCTCCGGTCTGAGACGGCACGACGGGCAGACGTCGGTCTACGGCACGAGCGACCCACGTCAGCTGCTGTCCTACATCGCCGAAACGAGCGGCGAGGCGATCTACTGGCTGAAGGACTTCGCGGGCTGCCTGAGCACTCCGCAGATCGTGCGCTTGTTCAAGGATGCGACG
The DNA here is from genome assembly GCA_963793935.1 of uncultured Solirubrobacteraceae bacterium. Taxonomy (GTDB): domain Bacteria; phylum Actinomycetota; class Thermoleophilia; order Solirubrobacterales; family Solirubrobacteraceae; genus Palsa-744. Next base: position 260,695 of record CAWCBZ010000004.1, on the reverse strand, counting down.
CAGCGCATCGGCGAGGCGAAGGCGCTGACGACGCTGATCGTCACCGGCGCGGACGTCCGCCTGCCCGACGATGTGATGCCGGAGGCCGCCTATTACGAGCTGCAGATGCCCAGCGAAGCTGAGTATCGCGGCGTGATCGACGGCGTGATCTCCTCCGTTGCGTGGCGCGACGGAGCGACGATCGACACGAGTGCGCTCGATCGCGAGCAGCTGTGCCGCACGTTGAGCGGCATGACGCTCAACCAAGCGCGCCAGGCGATCGCGCACGCAGCGCTGGATGACGGACGCCTGACCGATCGCGACCTGCCGGGGATCGTGGACATCAAGGCAAAGACGATCAGCGAGGGCGGCCTGCTCGAATACTTCCCGGCCGAGGAAAGCAAGCACGAGCTCGGCGGCTTCGACAACCTGAAGGCGTGGCTGGACAACGCGCGCATGGGCTTCTCCAAGGAGGCCGAAGCGATGAACCTCGCGCCGCCGAAGGGCATACTGATCGTCGGCGTGCAGGGCTGTGGCAAGTCGCTGGCCGCGCGCGTGATCGCACGGCAGTGGGGTCTGCCGCTGCTGAAGCTCGACGCCGGGCGCATCTACGACAGCCTGGTCGGCCAATCGGAGAAGAACTTCCGCAACGCGACCTCGCTGGCCGAGGCGATGTCGCCGGACGTGCTCTGGATCGATGAGATCGAGAAGGGCTTTGCGCAGACGCACGGCGACGCCGACGCTGGGCTCTCGCAGCGCATCTTTGGCGCGTTCCTGACTTGGCTGCAGGAGAAGAAGCGCGAGGTGTTCGTGGTCGCCACGGCAAACGATCTGTCGAAGCTGCCGCCCGAGCTGCAGCGCAAGGGCCGCTTCGACGAGGTGTTCTTCGTCGACCTGCCGACGGCGAGCGAACGCGACGCGATCTGGCAGATTCACCTGCGCATCCGCAACCAGGACCCCGCCAAGTTCGACCTCGCGGCGCTGGTTGCGGCAAGCGACGGGTTCACCGGCGCGGAGATCGAGCAATGCGTGATCTCAGCGATGTACGGTGCGCTGCATAGAAGCTCGCCGCTGAGCACCGGGCTGCTGCTGGAAGGTCTGAAGGCCACAGTGCCGCTGTCGGTCAGCCGCCGCGCAGACATCGAAGCGCTGCGCGCGCAGGCGCGTGACTTCGTCAACGTCAGCTGAGCAGGGGGAAAGACGTCAGCTGAGCAATGGCCGGCGGCGCGCCGAGTTGCACGCGCGCGCCGCACTGGCCGGTGCACTTGACCATCTGTGGGGATGATTCGTGCAGTGGGGCAGAATACAGGGCTTTTATTCCTAGGACTAGAATCCCTGGACTTTGACCCTAGGACTTCGGCATGTTTCTTAGGTGCACGAGTCGACGGACCAGGCGCTGGCGGCGCTGCTCAAACAGCTTCGCGAACAGCGTGGCATCACGCAGGAGCAGCTGGCTTTCGACGCCGATCTGACGGCGTCCGCTCTCTCACGCATCGAGCGCGGGCTCAACAATCCCGGCTGGATGACCGTGAGACGCCTCGCCGCGGCGCTCGACGTGACGCTCGTGCGCCTTGCCAGTGAGGTCGAAGACGCGCGACGCTAGCCGTCTAGAAGATGCTCTTGACTGCTTTCACGGCGATGCTGCCGAGGAAGATCACCGAGAAGACGCCCGCCGCGCCGATCACCAGACCGACGGCGGCGAGCAGCACGTCGGCCAGCAGATAGCCCAGAGCGAGCACGACCACGCCGAGCGACGGCAGCGTGTCCAGGCCGGAGAACGGCGGCGCGAGAAAGGCCGTGAGGGCCAGGCCCAGCACGATCAGGCCGAACACGCTGCCGCTGAGTCTGTGTCCGAACAGCCAGCGCCCGCGCGGGCGTGAGAAACGCTCCAGCGAACGGATGCGCCGCAGCAGCGTCGTGATGAACTTCTCCTGTTTGGTTCCCGCCAGCTCGAGCTTGCGCCAGCGCTCTGGCAGCCACACCGTGCGCCGCCCGACGATCAGCTCGAGCGCCAGCAACATCACGACGATCTCCAGCACATGCGTCACGCCGCCGGTCGGCAGCGGCAGCGCCGGCACCGCCATCAGCAGCAGGAAGATCAGCGCGAAGCTGCCCTTGCCGAAGGCGTCGATCAGGCCGCCCAGCGTCTTGTCGCCGTCGCCGGCCAGCCATCGCTCCAGCTGGTCTGAGACCTTCTCCGGCGCGAGCTGCTGCTGGGTCGCCATCCGCGCATTGTCGCGTGCCGCGCGAGGGCGCGCGGCGGGCCGACGCTAGGCGGCGATGCGCACGTCGCCGGGCGCCGCCTCGGCGATCAGCTCGGCGAGGATGTCAGCGAGCGCCAGCTCCTGGTCGTGCTCGACCAGCGTGCCGTCGTCGCGGAAGGCCTCGTCGGCTTCGCCGACCGGCAGTTCGCGGTCGATCACGCGCGCGCCCGCCGCGGCCAGCGACTTGCGCAGCTCGGCCTGCGCCCATACCGCGCCGAACATGCCCGTGCTCGCGCCGATCGTCGTCGCCGGCTTGTTGCGCAGCGCAGCCGAGGCCGAAGGCCGCGAGGCCCAATCGACGGCGTTCTTCAACGCGCCGGGAATCGAGTGGTTGTACTCCGGCGTGGCGAACAGCAGCGCGTCGGCGTCCTCGATCGCCGCGCGCCAGGCCTCGACGGCCGGTCCCGGCGACTGCTCGTCGTCCTCGTCGAACGGCGGGATCGCCTTCAGGCCGTCGAAGGTCACGAGCTCCGCTCCGGGCGGCAGCAGCTGCGCCGCCGCCCGAAGCAGGCGTCCGTTGTGCGAGTCGCCCCGCAGCGAGCCGGATATGCCGAGAACTCGCATGTCGTGTTACTCGCCGTCCCGAGCGAGCTCGAGCTCGATCGTCAGCTTGACGTCGTCGGCGAGCGCAAAGCCGCCCTTGGGCAGCGGCGCGTTCCACTCCAGCCCGAACTGCGTGCGGTCGATGACCGCCTCCAGCGTCACGCCGATCTTGATCGCGCCGCCGAGCGTCTCGTGCGGGTCGGTGATCGTGCCGCGCGCCTCGACGGCGTGCGTGTGGTCCTTGATCGTCAGCTCGCCGTCGATCACCAGCTCGTCGCCGTCGCGGCGGATCGCCGTGGAGGCGAAGCGCAGCTCGGGGTAGCGCTCGGTGTCGAAGAAGTCCGGCGAGCCCAGGTGGGCCTGCAGGTTCTCGTCCTTGACGGCGATCGAGCCGGCCTCGACGGTGCCGACGAGCTGGCCCGCTGCCGTCCTCGCCGACGGTCAGCGTCGCGTCGACGTTCTCGAAGCCGCCGCGGAAGGTCGCGACGACCATGTGCTTGACGGCGAAGCTCGCCGAGGAGTGGGTCGGGTCGACCTTCCAGGTGCCGACGGGAAGCTTCGTCTGGGTCTCTGTGGCGGTGGCTGACATTGCGTTCTCCTGTCGTTGGTTGTTAGCGGACCGTAGTCCGAATACAGCTATACTAACACACAATGGACCGCAGTCCGGTAATCGATACGAGGATAAGCATGCCAGGTGAGGGGGCACCGCCGTGCAGCCGGCCCTGCCGATGCTCGAGCCCGTTCGGCACGAGCGCGCAGACGCTGCGCGCAACCGCGCGACGATCCTCAGCGCGGCCGAGCGCCTCGTCGCCGAGCATGGCGCGCAGCAGGTGACGATGGACCAGGTCGCGTGCGCCGCCGGCGTCGGCAAGGGCACGCTGTTTCGCCGCTTCGGCGACCGCCGGGCCTGATGCGCGCGCTGCTCGACGAGGGCGAGCGCGACTTCCAGGAGGGCGTTCATCCGTGGGCCTGCGCCGCTCGGGCCCGGCGCGCCGCCACGCGAGCGGCTGGTCGCGTTCGGCGAGCGGTTGCTGGAGCACATCGAGATCCAGGGCGACCTGATCGTCGCGGCCGAGAACGGCGCGCCCGGCGAGCGCGCTGCGCCACTCCGTCTATGCCGCCTACCGCGCGCACGTCACTGCGCTGCTGCGTGACAGCTTCTATGAAGGCGACATCGACTATCTCGCCGACGTGCTGCTGGGCGCGCTCGTCAGCGAGCTCGTGCTGTTCCAGCGGCGCGAGCGTGGCATGTCCCAGGAGCAGCTCAAACGCTGCTGGGGCGAGCTCGTCGCCCGGCTGCTCCCCTGCTGATCAGCGCTCGCCGACGCGCAGCACGAGCTTGCCGGTGTTCTCGCCGGCGAACAGCTTCAGCAGCGTCGTCGGGAAGCGCCTCGACGCCGCCGTCGACGACGTGCTCGCGCGAGACGATTCGCCCGTCGCGCATCCAGCCGGCGATCGCGCGCCATCGCCTCGGCGAAGCGGTCGGCGTAGTCGAACACGACCATGCCCGTCATCGACGCGCGGATCGACCAGCAGCGACAGGTAGTTGGACGGGCCGCGCACGCGCCTCGGTGGCGTTGTACTGCGAGATCGCGCCGCAGATCACGATGCGCGCGCCGCGCGCGAGGCGGGTGAGCACGGCGTCGAGGATCTCGCCGCCGACGTTGTCGAAGTAGACGTCGACGCCCTTCGGGGCGTGCTCGCGCAGCGCGCTGCGCACGTCCTCCGACTTGTAGTCGATCGCCGCGTCGAAGCCGAGCTCGTCGACCAGCCAGCGGCACTTCTCCGGCGCCGCCGGCGATGCCGACCACGCGGCAGCCCTTGATCTTCGCGATCTGCCCGACGACGCTGCCGACCGCGCCGGCCGCGCCCGACACCACGACGGTCTCGCCCGTCCTTGAGCTTGGCCGACGTCGAGCAGCCCGAAGTAGGCGGTCAGCCCGGGCATGCCGAGCGTGCCGAGGTAGGTCGGCGGCGGCGCGAGCGACGGGTCGATCTTGAACACGCCCTTGCCGTCCGACAGCGCGTACTCCTGCACGCCGAACACGCCGTAGACGTGGTCGCCGACGGCGAACGCCGGGATGCTCGGAGGCGATGACCGTGCCGACGCCGCCCGCGCGCATCACCTCGCCGATTTCCGACCGGCGGCGATGTAGGACGCGCCGTCGTTCATCCAGCCGCGCATCGCCGGGTCGAGCGAGATGTGCGAGACCGCGACGACGAACTCGCCGTCGCCCGGCGCCGGCAGCGGCTGCTCGTCGATGCTCCCAGTCGGAGTCCTGTCGGCAGGCCCGACGGGTCGGGCGGCGAGGCAGACTTGGCGGTTGGCTGGGTCACTGGCTCATCTCCAGACGGTCGTGATTGAAGGGGTCGGTCATGCGCTCGTGCCGCCGTCGATCGACGAGCTCGGCGCCCGTCACGTAGACGCTCTCGTCGCTTGCCAGATAGAGCGCCGCCTGGGCGACCTCCTGCGGCGTGCCGATGCGCTTCAGCGGGATCGCCGCGATCAGCCTGTCGACGAGCTCGGGCGTGCGCTCGCGCTGGCGCGCGTTCATGTCGGTGTCGATCTGGCCCGGGTGCAGCGAGTTGACGCGCACGCCGACGCGCGCCAGCTCCTTGGCGAGCACCTTGGTCATGCCGCGCACAGCCCACTTGCTCGCGGCGTACGCCGTCAGGTACGGGCTGCCCATCAGCCCGGCGACCGACGAGACGTTGACGATCGAGCCGGCGCGGCGCTCGCTCATCGTCGCCGCGACTGCGCGCATGCCGAGGAACGTGCCGACCACGTTCACGTCGATCACTTGGCGAAAGGCCTCCGTGCGAGGTCTCGGCGATCGGCGCGGCGAGGAAGACGCCCGCGTTGTTGAGCAGCACGTCCACACGTTCGTGCGCCGCAAGCGCCCAGGCGACGACCGCCTGCCAGTCGGCCTCGCTGGTCACGTCGAGCCTGTGCGCGTCGGCCGGCTCGCCGAGCTCGGCCGCGAGCTCTGCGGCGCCGTCGTAGTCGCTGTCGGTCAGCAGCACCAGCGCCCCCTCGGCGGCAAAGGCGCGCGCCGCCGCAGCGCCGATCCCGCCGGCCGCCCCAGTGATCAGCGCGACCTTGCCCTGCAGTCGTGGCGCGGCCATCGCGCGACTATACGCCCGCGTTTCGCTTCGGGCATAGTGGGCATTGACAAGGCCATGACCGCGCCCACCGATCAGATGCCGCGACTGCCGCTCGGCAGGCGACGAGCGGATTCCCCAGCTCGGCTACGGCGTGTTTCAGGTGCCGGCGAAGGAGACCGAGCTGGCCGTCGCGGAAGCGCTGTCGGTCGGCTACCGACACATCGACACGGCCGCCGCGTATCGCAACGAGGGCCCCGTCGGTCAGGCGATCCACGCCTCGGGGCTCGATCGCGACGAGATCTTCGTCACGACCAAGTGCTGGAACGACGACCACGGCTACGAGCAGGCCAAGCGAGCCTGCCGCGCGAGCCTCGAGCGCCTGGAGCTGAGCCATCTCGACCTGTACCTGATCCACTGGCCGGTGCCCGCGCACGACATGTACGTCGAGACATGGAAGGCGTTCGTCGAGCTGCAGCGGAAGGCTGCGTGCGCTCGATCGGCGTGTCCAACTTCGAGCCCGAGCATCTCGAGCGCGTCGATCGCCGAGACCGGCGTGGCGCCGGCGATCAACCAGGTCGAGCTGCACCCGCTACTTCCAGCAGGTCGGGCTGCGCCGCGAGCACGAGCGCCTGGGCATCCTCACCGAGGCCTGGAGCCCGCTCGGGCAGGGCCTCGAGCTCGAGGACCCGACGATCGTCGCGATCGCCGACGGGCACGGCAAGACGCCGGCGCAGACGATCATCCGCTGGCACCTCCAGATCGGGCAACGTCGTGATCCCCAAGTCGGTCACGCCCGAGCGCATCGTCGAGAACTTCGAGGTCTTCGACTTCCAGCTCAGCGACGAGCAGATGGAGGCGATCGACGCGCTCGACGCGGGCACGCGCATCGGCCCCGAGCCCAATACGTTCGTCCGCCCCTGAGCACCGTGGCGCATCGGCGAGTCCGCGCCACGGCGCTGTCGATCTGAGACGCTGAGCGCATGGCCACGTCACGCGATGGGTCTCGACGGCGCGTCGTCGTCGCGGCGGTCGCGCTCGCGGCAGTCGCGGGTGGCGTGGCGATCGTGCTGTCGCAGAGCGGAGGCGGACAGACACGCTCGAGCGGCGGTGCATGCGCACGCAGTCAGCCCAGCGCCGACCGGCCCGCCGACGCCGCCGGGCGGCTGGTCGATCGTCTACGCCGACGCATTCGGCGCGCCGATCGGCAGTGGCGCGGGCGAGGACAACACGTGGTTTGCCAACAACTGCTCCTCGCACGGCAACTGCGCTGGCTTCAACGACGACGAGCTGGAGGTGATGAACCCGAGCGCCGTCGCTCACACGGCCGAAGGCCTGAGGCTGACCTGCACGTACACGTCGGCGGCGCAGTCGCCCGGCGCCAAGCACTACGTCTGCGGCACGCTGCGCGGCCTGTCTGAAGGACTGCCAGGCTACTCGTTCTTCAACTGGTCGCCGGGCAAAGGCCAGACGCTTGTCTTCCAGGCCGTCGCCAAGCTGCCCGTGAACACCGGCGAGGCCGATCCGGCGTGGTGGAGCAACGGGCCGCCCTGGAGCGACACGGAGGCTGACTTCTTCGAGGCCTACGGCGCCACCTCACAGCACACCGGCGGATGGAAGACCGACTCGCTGTACACGGCATGGTTCGCCTCGCCGCTCGTCCGCGGCACGAAAGTCGGCTTCGCGACCGACCCTTCGCAGGCCTTTCACACCTACACCTTCGAGCTCAAGCCGAACAACACCTACAGCGTGTGGATCGACGGCGAGCTGCAGCCGTGGGCGACCGACGTCGGCCCGGGAAAGCCCGACCTCGCGGCCAAGGACTCGCTCGTGCTCAGCTACGCGCTGCGAAGCTGCCCGTGCAGGTCGGGCTTCACCGCCGGCACGCGCGAGTTCGACGTCAGATCCGTCTCGGTCTACGAGGACCGGCTACACGACGGCGTGGGCGTCGAAAACCGCGGCGTCGCGCCGGGCACGACCGTCGGCTGACGCACGCGTCGGCGGGACGCGCGCGCGTCTGGGGCTATGGCGCGCTCAGCCGCTGCCGTCGCCGAGGCCGCGACGCATGCGATGGACGCGGCGCATCTCCTGCACCGCCTCGTCGACGCCGCCGAGCGGCGAGCGTTCGCCGTCGCCGAGCAGTTCGGGCGTCAGCGCTCGGCGCACCAGCTCGCCGGCGACCTGATCGACGCGCTGCGCGCCCGCGCCGGGGCGCGAGCTGACGACGCGGTCCATGCGCAGGCCTGCAAACAGCAGGCCCACGCCGTCGTCGAGCGCCCAGCCGCCGGGCAGCGAGCCGTCGCGCACGCTGGCCAGCCACACCGGCAGGCGCTCGGGCTCGCCGTCGGCGTGCACGGTCAGCGAGCCCTCCAGCAGACCCAGCCCGGCGAGCGGTTCGGGCGGCCCGCTGGAGCGCGTCACGCCGCCCTCGAACCAGCACATCGCGCCGGCGCTCAGGCCGGCGAGCACCGTGCCGGCGCGCCAGGCCTGCACCAGCAGCTCGTCGAGCCCGTGCGCCTGCCAGATCGCCAGCAGGTTGCGCATCGAGCCGCCGCCGACGTAGATGATGTCCTGTTCGAGCACGATCTCGCGCAGCGGCCTGCGCGCGTCGCGCAGGCGGAACAGCGACAGGTGCTCGTGCACGCACCAGCGGTCGGCAAAGCGCGCCTGAAAAGCGTTGATCTGCGCGGTCGTGTCGCCGGATGCGGTCGGCAAGAACAGCACGCGCGGCTGTTTGGCGCCGGTCAGCGACAGCACGAAGTCGTCCAGCAGCGGGTTGGTCGGCTCCATCGTGAAGCCGCCACCACCCATCGCGAAGATCAGGCGCTCGGCCAGCGGCACGTCCCGCGGAGCGCTCGCGCCCGGCCCGTCGTCGCTCACGCGGGGACCGGCTCGGGCGAGCCCGGCAGGCGCTCGCCGGCCACGGCGACAGCAGCGGCTGCGGCCGAGCGCCGTGTCGAACGTCGCCGCGCGCGCGGGCGCCGTGACGTCGGCGCCGGCTCGGCGGCTGCGGCGACGGCCTCGCCGGTGCTCGGTCCGGCGAGCGGCGTCTCGCCCAGGTAGGTGACCTTCAGCGGCGTCTCCACGACCCCGTCGCCGGTGTGCTCGACACGGAACGCGCAGCCGTCGGCGCGCGAGCTGACGGCGTGCTTGAGGCGCGTGCGGCGGAAGTGCAGCGCGACGCCGTCCTCGGCGGCGAAGCCGGGCCGCATGCCGTCGCCGACGAAGCGGTGGTACTCGGCACGTCTTGTCGGCTCGGCGTCGTAGTGCACGCAGTTGGAGTAAGGCAGCATGCCGAGCCCGCGTACGCTGCGCGGAGCGCCGTGAAAGGCGCTGAGCGCCTCGTCAAACCAGCACAGCGAGCCGGCCGACGGCCCGCACAGCACGATGCCCTTGCGCCACGCCTTGCGCAGCACCTCGTCGAGGCCGTGTGCGCGCCAGGCGCCGAGCATGCTGACGACGTTGCCGCCGCCGACGTAGATCAGGTCCTGCGCCAGCAGGTGGCTGGCGAGGTCGTCCTCGACTCCGCCGGTTCCCTGATCGCGGCGAAACAGCGACACGTGGCTGGCGTCGCAGGAGGCGGCGAAGCGCCGGTAGAAACGCACGACGTAGTGGTCGGCGTCGCCCGAGGCCGTCGGCAGAAAGCACACGCGCGGGCGTTCGGCGTCGGTCAGCGACAGCACGTAATCGTCGAGCAGTGAGCTGTCGCGCTCCATCGAGAATCCGCCGCCTCCGAGGGCGACGATCTGTGGCGTTCTTGGTCGCATGGCCTCTTCTCGCGCTCGCTTGTGGGCTGGCGTGACTGCAACAGCGTGTCCGTAGGTTGCCCGGGAGCGCACTTTGCGAGTATGGACCGTCGTAGAGGATTCGCTCACCCGCGACTGGACAACCGGCGCAGACGCAAAGAGCACGGTCCCTAGAGTGTCGGCGATGCTCTCGACGGGAGATCGGCTAGCGGACGGGCCCGGCGGGGCCGAGGCGATCTCGCTGCGCGGCGTGGTCAAGCGCTTCGGCGCGATCGTCGCCGTCGACGGCCTCGACCTGTCGGTCCCGCGCGGCGTGTGCTTCGGGCTGCTCGGCCCCAACGGCGCGGGCAAGTCGACGACCATGCGCATGCTCACCGCGCAGGCGCTCGCCGACGAGGGCGAGCTGCGCGTGCTCGGCTATGAGCTGCCGCGCGAATCCAAGCAGGCGCGTATGGAGATGGGCGTCGTGCCGCAGCTGGACAACCTCGACGTCGAGCTGACCTGCCGGCAGATCCTCACGGTGTTCGCACGTCTGTACCGCGTACCCGCGAGCGAGCGCGCCGACGCAGTGGCGCGCGCGCTGGCGCTGGCCAACCTGACCGCACGCGCGGACACGATCGTGCGCGAGCTGTCGGGCGGCATGCGCCGCAGGCTACTCGTCGCGCGCGGGCTGATCCACCAGCCGCGGTTGGTGCTGCTGGACGAGCCGACCGTCGGGCTGGACCCGCAGGTGCGCCAGGAGCTGTGGACGTTGATCGACGGTCTGCGCAGCGAGGGAGTGACGGTGCTGATGTCGACTCACTACATCGAGGAGGCCGAGCGCCTGGCCGACGTCGTCGCGGTCATGTCGCACGGGCGCATCGTCGCCGAAGGCACGCCGGCCGAGCTCGTGCGCGCGCATGCCGGCGAGCTGGTGCTGGAGATCTACGGTCCGCCCGAGCGGCTGGCCGAGGCCCACGAGACCGCCGAGCGAAACGGCTGGCAGAGCCGGCGCAGCGGGCCGGCGCTGGCGATCATGCGCGCCGAGGCGCTGAACGGTGAGGCGCCCGAGGGCGTTCGCCGGCCGGCCAACCTCGAGGACGCCTTCGTCGCGCTGACCGGCGAGGAGATCGAATGAGCGCGCTCGCCGGCGCATCCGCGGCCGTCGCCGGCGTGCGTCGCGTGAGGCGACTGGAACCGGCTGCGCTGGCCGGCGTGATGAGCCGCGACGTGGTCATCTTCAAGCGCTACTGGAAGGCCACGACCTTCTCCTCGGTCGTGCAGCCGACGATCTACCTGCTGGCGTTCGGCTTGGGCATCGGCGCGCTTCGCTCTCAGATCAATCACGTAAAGACGATCGAGTACATCGCGACCGGCACGGTGGCGACCGCCGTGCTGTTCTCGTCGGCCTTTCCCGGCATGTTCAACACGTTCGTGCGCTGGCAGTTCCAGCGCACCTACGACGCGATGCTCGCGGCGCCCGTGGACGTCGAGGAGCTGCTCACCGCGGAGATCCTGTGGATCTCGCTGCGCGCCGGCGTCTACGGATTGGCGCCGCTGATCGTCGGCATCGCGTTCGGGCTGAACCCGGAACCGGGCATGCTGCTGGTGCCGTTCATCGGTTTTCTCACCGGCTTTGGCTTCGCCGCCTTCGGCGTGCTGATCGCGGCGGTGGCGAAAACGATCGACAACTTCAACTACGTCACCAGCGCCGTGCTCACGCCGATGTTCCTCGTCGCCGGCACCTTCTTTCCGATCTCCACGCTGCCCGACGGCGTGCGCCAGGTCGCGCAGATCAACCCGCTGTATCACTGCGTCCAGCTCGTGCGCGACGCGTCGCTGGGCGAATTGCAGCTGGCCGATCTCGGCCACGCCGGCGTGCTGCTCGCGTTCGCTCTGCTGATGTGGCGCCTGGCGATCTGGCAGCTCTCCAAACGCCTGATCGACTGAGGACCTCACCTACTGCTCGAGCCCGGCCGCGCGAAGCGCCTCGCCGTGATCGAGATACGTGCGGATTCGCCAGACCTCGCCGCCGCGCAGATCGTAGACGCCGCCCCAGGGCGAATCGACCGGAACGCCGCTGCCCCGCCCCCGCGTCCTCAGCCGACCGAGCCCGAGCACGCGATCGCCCAGTTCGCGGTACTCCTCGGGAACGGGAAGAAACTGCTCCCAGGTCTCGTCGACCTCAGCAAGGAACGTCTCGATGCCCTGGCGCCCGATGTAGGGGTTGCCCTCGACGCGCGCGGCAAAGACCGGGAACCATTCGAGGTCCGCGGTGGTCACGAGCGCGAACGTGTCGACATCCCGCCGATTGACGGCGTCCATCAGGCGCTTGACGATCTCCACGTTGGGCTCCACGGTCATCGCGCGTGGAGTATCTCGCAGCCGCGGGCGCGCTCGGCAAACTCTCAGGTTGCTCAGAGATTGCTCTTAGCCGGCGCGGCGATGCTGGCCTCCATGAGCTCTACCCACGACCCTTGAGCCCGACGTTCTCCCAGGCCGCCTCGGCCGCTCCGTCCGCTGCACCGCTTCGCGGCGCGCGCAACCTCTCAATTCGCCGGTCGGCGTTGACGGCGCGTCTGCCGCGACCGGAGTTGAGCGCTTTGATCGTGCTCGCGGCCGTGCTCAACCTGTGGGCGCTGAGCAAGAACGGCTGGGCCAACGACTACTACAGCGCGGCCGTGCGCTCGATGAGCTCGAGCTGGCACAACTTCCTCTACGCCTCCGCCGACCCGAGTGGCGTGATGACCGTCGACAAGCCGCCGCTGGCGCTTTGGGTCCAGTCGCTGTCGGTGCGCGTGTTCGGCTACCACCCGCTGAGCATGCTCGTGCCGCAGGCGCTGATGGGCGCGGCGAGCGTCGCGCTTGTCTACGACATCGTGCGCCGCTGGTTCGGGCGCGTCGGCGGCTTTGCCGCGGGCCTGGCGCTCGCGCTGACGCCGATCTCGGTCGCGATCTCGCGCCACAACAATCCCGACGCGCTGCTCGTGCTCTGCTGCGTGGCCGCCATCTGGTTCGCGCTGCGCGCGCTGCAGGACGGCCGCACGCGCTGGCTGGTGCTCGCCGGCCTGGCCGTCGGACTGGGCTTTGAGACGAAGATGCTCGTGGCCTTGACGGTCGTTCCCGGAATCGCGCTGGCCTACCTGCTGATCGCACCGCGCGGACGGCTGCGCGCGTTGCGCCAGCTGCTCGCCGGCGGCGCGACGATGCTCGTCGTCGGCGGCGCCTGGCCGGCGTTGATGGCGCTGACGCCGGCGGCGGACCGGCCTTGGATCTCTGGAACCGGAGACAACAGCATCCTCTCACTGATCTTCGGCTACAACGGCCTCGGCCGTGTCGACGGCCAGTCGGGCGGGCCCGGCGGCGTGGCGGGAAACATGTTCGGCGGGGAAACCGGCCCGCTGCGCCTGCTCAACTCGGCGCTCGGCGGACAGGCCGGCTGGCTGCTCGGCTTCGCGATCGTCAGCGCCCTGGCGATCCTGCTCGCCACGCGCCTGCGCCGCGCCGACGCGCGCAGCGGCTGGCTGCTCGCGGTCGGTGGCGCCTTTCTGACGACCGCCGTGCTGTTCAGCGCCGCCAGCGGCATCTTTCACCCCTACTACGTGTCGCTGCTGGCGCCCTTCGCGGCCGCGCTGTTCGGCGCCGGCGTGGCGCAGCTGCTCGACGGCAGCCTGCGCGCGCGAGTGTTCGCGCCCCTGGCGCTCGCCGCCGGCGCGGCGACCGAGCTGGCCGTCCTGCACCAGTACGTCGGCCAGCTGAGCTGGCTGCCGCCGGTGTTGATCGCCGTGTGCGCGCTCGCGGCCATCGGACTGGTCTGCCTGTGCGCGCCGCGATTGCGCGCGCTCGCAGTCGCGGCGGCGGTCGCCGCGTTGCTGCTCGCTCCCTCGGTCTGGGCGGTCGACACGCTCGGTCATGCGACCAACGGCACTTTCCCCGAAGGCGGGCCGGCCAGTGTGCAGACGGCGGGCGGCGCCGGCGGCTTCGGCGGCTTCGGCGGACGTTCGGGCGCGCGTGGCTTCGGCGGACCGCCCTCCGGCGTGGGCGGCGGCGTCGGCGCGCCGGGAGCGGCCGGCTCGTCGACTGCGCCGCGGCTGTTCGGCGGCGCGGGCGCCTCCGGCTCGGGCTCATTCCCGGGCGCGGGCAATGGCGCTCCGCCCGCAGCCGGTGGCGCGGGCGCGGCGGGCGCAGGGCGCGCGGGCTTTGGCGCAGGCGGCATGGGCGCGCCCTTCGGCAGCGACGGCACGACCACGCAGGCGGTGGCCTACGTCAAGAGCCATGGCGGTGGCACGATTGCCGTGTCAAGCCAGTCCAGCGCCGCCTCGGCGATCATCGCCAGCGGCGCCAAGGTGGCCGGCATCGGCGGCTTCTCCGGGCGCGAGAGCGACGTCGGCACGGCCTGGCTTGCGCAGCGCGTCAGCTCCGGCGCAATCCGCTGGGTGCTCGGCGAACAGAGCGGACAGAGCAGCGGTCCGCGACTGCAGGGCGACACGCGCGCCGGCTCCAAAGCAGCGATGGCGGCCGTCGCGAAGGCATGTCGCAAGGTGACGCTGCCGGCGTCGAGCACCGCCGCAGCGAGCTCCGGCGCTGGGGCGGCGACGAGCGGCGCTGGCGCCGCAGCGAATAGCGCCGCAGCCACGCTCTATGACTGCCAGGGCCGCGCAGCCGCGATCGCGGCTGCCTGAGCCCAAGCCGCGGCGGACGCCGCGCGATCAATCCGGCCAGCCCTGCGCTGGCGACTTGAGCGGGAAGGACTCTCGCCCGATACGTCCAATATCAGCCGTTGGATCGAAACTTTCGGGGAATACGAGAGTCATAGAGGGCAGAGGTGCCTTGGCTCAATAGGGAGGTCGGTATGAGGTCTTGCGTTCGCTTTTCGTTTGCTGCACTGCTCGTCGGCTTGATCGTCGCGGTCGCCGGACCAGCGGTCGCAAGCGCGGCCGAAGCTCCCTCGATCGAAAAATTCGCCGCCGTGAACTGCTCGGCGGGGCACGAACAGTGCGCTCACGAAGTGAAAAAAATAAACCTCGGATTTCCCTTCGGCGAACAGAACTACTCGGTCACCAAAGAACCGGAAAAAGCTGACGCCGAAGCCGAAGGCTTCGTCCAGGCCGCGGGGCACGTTCCCTTCGGTGTGACTGACTTCACGCTCGGGCACACAGGCTCTCTCCCCAAAGAGATCCCGAATCAGGTCGTCAAGCACATCCGCACCGACGTCGCGCCAGGGCTCGCCACCAGCCCCGCGGCTGTGCCGTTCTGCTCGACCGCGGCCTTCGGCAAAGAAGAACTCCCCGGAACCGGACTGTTCGCAAAACCGGAATGTCCAGAAGGCGCCGAAGAAACGAAGGTCGGCATTCAGCAGGCGACGGTGTATCTCGCGCCTGCTGAAGTCGATCTCGCGCTGGAAGGCAACGTCTACAACCTCAACCCGCCAACCGGCCGCGCCTCGGAGTTCGGCGTCGCCCTGCCGCTACCCATCGCGGTCACCAAAGGCGAGCTCGAAAAAGCTTTCGCCGAACACCCTCTCGGAGGGACGGAACCGGGCAAAAAACTGACCGAAGAAGCGCTCGAGGCGAAACAGTATTACGCCCACACGCTGATCGAAGGCAACGTCGAATGGGGCCAGGAAGCCAACGGCACCAACCAGGGCGACTACCACGACTACTTCGAAATCGAAGTCTCGCCTTCGCTGCCGCTGATCAGCTCGCGCCTGGTCTTCTACGGGACGCACGGCGGCGACTTCATCACCAACGCGACAGCTTGCCCCGGACACAACACGACGACGCTGAAAGTCACCGACCTGGAAGACACGACGGTCGCGCGGCCGTTCACGACGCCGATTGGCCTCAGCGGCTGCGGCGATGTCCCCTTCCTGCCGACCTTCTCGCTGGCGCCGGAAACGACCCAGCAGGACCTGCCGACCGGCGTCACGACCGAAGTCGGCATCCCGCGTCATCCGGGAGCAGGCGAAATCGACAGCGCCCAGCTGAAAACGGCGACGATCACGCTGCCTGAAGGCATGACGCTGAACCCGTCGGCGGCGGCCACTCTGGCGGCATGCACGCCGGCTCAGGCGCGTATCCACAGCTCGGTCAAAGGCACCGCGTGCCCGGCCGCCTCGGAAATCGGCACGGTCGACTTGAAAGTGCCGACGCTGGAAGGCCTCGAAGACGAAACGCTCAGCGGCAAGATCTTCCTCGGCGGGCCTGAATCCGGCCCGATCACCGGACCGCCGTACATCATCTACCTCGATGCCGAGTCCGAGCGCTACGGCGTGTCTGTGCGCATCAAAGGCGAAACGATTCCCAACGAAGCGACCGGACGCGTCACGACGGTCTTCTCGGAAAACCCGGAACAGCCGTTCACGAGCGCCGCGCTGCATTTCAAGGGCGGCGACATGGCGCCGATCGCCAACCCGCTGGCCTGCGGCACGGCGACCAGCGATCGCTCTTTTGAGCCGTTCAGCGGCACGGGCGTGTTCTCGCCGGCGCTGACGCCGTTCGTCGTAGACAGCAACGGCAAAGGCGGAACCTGCGCCAAACCGATCGCATTCTCGCCCGGACAGGGCACGTCGAGCACGAACCCCAACGCGGGCGGACACACCAGCTACACGTTCAACCTCAACCGCCCGAGTGGGCAGCAGTACCTCTCCGAGGTCAAAACGACGCTGCCGGCTGGCCTGGTGGGGACGATCCCGGCGGTGAAACTGTGCCCCGAGGCGGCTGCCAACGCCGGCACCTGCCCCGCGGACAGCCTGATCGGCTCGGCCAGCGCGATCGCCGGAGCGGGTCCGACGCCGTACACGTTCCTCGGCGGGCAGGTCTACATGACCGGTCCCTTCGGCGGCGGCCCCTACGGCCTGTCGATCGTCGTGCCGGCCGTTGCCGGTCCGTTCAACCTCGGCAACGTGGTGACGCGGGCCAAGCTCGACATCGATCAGACGACTGCGCGCGTGACGGCGACGAGCATCCTGCCGCGCGTGCACAAGGGCGTCGCATTGCGCCTGCGTGACGTGAGCGTCACCGTGAGCAAGGCGGGCTTCCTCTACAACCCGACCAGCTGCACGCCGCTGGCGACCGACTCGACGCTGATCGGGTTCACGCCCGGCAGCACCGACACGGTCTCGGCGACGCTGTCGAGTCCGTTCCAGCTCGGCAACTGCAACGCCTTGAAATTCAAGCCGGGCTTCAAGGCTTCGACGAGCGGCAAGACGTCGAAAGCCAACGGCGCCAGCCTGACCACCACGGTCACTCCGGCGGCCGGCCAGGCGAACATCAAGTCGGTCAAGGTGCAGCTGCCGAAAGCGCTGCCGTCACGTTTGACGACGCTGCAGAAAGCGTGCACCGAAGCGCAGTTCGCCGCAGACCCGATGAAGTGCCCCAGCGGCGCATTCGTCGGCGGCGCGACCGTCGTCACGCCGACGCTGCCCGGAAAGATGACCGGGCCGGCGATCCTCGTGTCGCACGGCGGCGCGGCCTTCCCGGACCTCGACCTGGTCGTTCAGAGCAACGGCGTGAGGATCGTGCTGGTCGGCAACACGGACATCAAAAAAGGCATCACGACGACGACGTTCGCGTCGACGCCCGACGTGCCGGTGACCAGCGTCACGGTCAACCTGCCCACCGGCCCGCACAGCGCGCTGGCCGCCAACGGCAACCTGTGCGCCAACAAGCTGGTGATGCCGACGACGATCACCGGGCAGAACGGCCTCGTGGTCAAACAAAACACGCAGATCGCCGTCAGCAACTGTGGCGTGCGCATCGCCGGGCACAAGGTCGTCGGCAGCACCGCCTACATCACGCTGCAGACCTACGGCGCCGGGCGCATCAGCGGCAAAGGCCGCAGCCTGGCCACCTCCTTCCGCCGCTTCAACAGGGCACAGAAGAGGGCCACGCTGAAGGTCTCGCTGTCGCGCGGCGGCCGCGGTCGGCACCGTCCGTTCAGGACGAGGCTGCGGGTCGGCTTCGTGCCGAAGGCCAAGGGTGGCAAGAGCTCGGTCTCCTTCGTCACGCTGTCCTTCCGCTGAGGCGCGGTCGATAACAGACTCATCGACGGGGCGGCTTTGGCCGCCCCGTCGGCGTTCTGCGCCGCCAGCGGCGACCTAGACCAAAGTCGCTTGCCGAGCTAACGCCCATGCCCTAGATTGGGCGCATGGGCGTTGTGACGGGTACGGATACCTCCTCAACGTCGGATAGAGGCGTCGATTCGGTGCTGGCGGGTGTGCGCCGGCTCACGCTGCTGGCCGACGGCGCGCGCGACGCCGACGCGGTCCTTCGCGCGCTCGCGCGCGAGCTGCTGTCGTCGCTCGGCGCCGAAGAGGTGCACGTGCACCACCTCGGCGAAGGCGAGAGCGAGGAGCTCGTCGCCGTGTACATGTTCGACGGCGACGGCAAGCTCAGCTACCTGCTGCCGAGCACCGAGCGCCCGCCTGGCGTGAGCTGGGTCGCGAATACCGGGCGCAGCGTGCTGATCGGCGACGCACACGAGCTGGCCGAGAGCGTGCCGCGGCTGGCACAGACGGGCGCGACCAGCTCGGCGCTGCTGCTGCCGCTCGTCCTGGGCGGCGCCGTGGAGGCGGTCGTGATGCTCGTGCGGCGCGTGTCCGGCGCCTTCGATGAGAGCTCGCTCGATCTCGCGCGCACGCTGGTCGACCAGGCCGGCACGGCCCTGGCGCTGGTGCGTGCGCGCGCCGAGGCGGGCACAGACGCTGTGGCGGGCTGCATGAACCATCGCGCGATGCGCCGACGGCTGGACGAGGAGATCGGGCGCGCGACGCGAGCCGGCAGCCTGCTGTCGTGCATCCTGATCGACCTCGACGACTTCAAGCTCGTCAACGACCGCCACGGACACCAGGCCGGCGACGCGGTGCTGCGCGAGGTCGTGCAGGCGCTCGTCGGCGAGTTTCGCGCTTTCGATCGCGTTGCGCGCTACGGCGGCGACGAGTTCGTCGTGATCCTGCCCAACGCCGACCTGCGCGACGCCGCCGCCGCGGCGGCGCGCGCGCTCGAGCGAATGCGCGCCGTCTCGGCGCTCGGCAACGAGTCGGGCATCTCGGCGTCGATCGGCGTGGCGCAGTGGCACACGCCGATGACCACCGACGAGCTGCTGGAAGCGTGCGATCTGGCCCTGCTGCGCTCCAAGCGCGAGGGCAAGGGGCGGGTCACGCGCGCCGCCGAGCCGATCTCCTGACGCCGCGGCGACTCTGCGAGACTGCGGGCATGCCCGCAGACACAGGCCGCACAGCCCAGGAGGTGCGATGAGCAAGAACAGCTTCGCTGCCAAGAGCACGCTTGACGCAGGCGGGCGCAGCTTCGAGATATTTCGCCTGGACGCCCTGCAGCAGCGCTTCGACGTCGCGCGGCTGCCGTTCTCGCTGAAGGTGCTGCTGGAGAACCTGCTGCGCACCGAGGGCAACGGCTCGGTGGACGCGGCCGACATCGAGGCGCTCGCCGGTTGGGACGCCAAGGCGCAGCCGAGCAAGGAGATCGCCTTCACGCCCGCGCGCGTGCTGATGCAGGACTTCACCGGCGTGCCGGCGGTCGTCGACCTGGCGGCGATGCGCGATGCGATCGCGCAGATGGGCGGCGATGCGGCGCAGATCAATCCGCTGGTGCCCGCCGAGCTGGTCATCGACCACTCCGTGCAGGTCGACGCCTTCGGCACGCGCGACGCCTTCCGCGTGAACGCCGAGCGCGAGTTCGAGCGCAACCAGGAGCGCTACTCGTTCCTGCGCTGGGGCCAGGGCGCCTTCGCGGACTTCTCCGTCGTGCCGCCGGACACCGGCATCGTGCACCAGGTCAATCTCGAGTACCTCGCGCGCGTCGTGTTTGGAAACGACAAGACCGGCCAGGCCTACCCGGACACGCTCGTCGGCACCGACTCGCACACGACCATGGTCAACGGGCTCGGCGTGCTCGGCTGGGGCGTCGGCGGCATCGAGGCGGAGGCGGCGATGCTCGGCCAGCCGATGTCGATGCTGATCCCGCAGGTGCTCGGCTTCCGCCTGCATGGCGAGCTGCCCGAGGGAGCCACCGCGACAGACCTCGTGCTGACCGTCACCGAGATGCTGCGCGAGCGCGGCGTCGTCGGCATGTTCGTCGAGTTCTACGGCGCCGGGCTCGCCGGTCTGCCGCTGGCCGACCGCGCGACGATCGGCAACATGTCGCCGGAGTTCGGTTCGACCTGCGCGATCTTCCCGATCGACGCCGAGACGCTGACCTATCTGGAGTTGTCCGGTCGGGCCGCCGAGCAGATCGCGCTTGTCGAGGCCTACGCCAAGGAGCAGGGCATGTGGCACGACGAGCAGTCGGACAAGCCGACCTTCTCCGATGAGATAGAGCTCGACCTGGGCACCGTCGAGCCGAGTCTCGCCGGGCCAAAGCGCCCGCAGGATCGCGTCTCGCTGAGCCAGTCGCAGGTGGTCTTCCAGGAGGCGCTGCGCGACTACATTCCCAGCGACGGCGACCAGGCCGATGCGCAGGACGAGGCCGTCGCCGAGTCCTATCCGGCCTCTGACCCGCCGGCCAACGAGCCGGGACACGTGGCGCTCGCGCCGCCGTCTCAGCCGCAGCTGCCGGAGGGCGGCACGGCGACGGCGCTGCCGCACAACGGCACGGCGAGGAGCGTGACCGTCGATGGCGAGACCTTCGAGCTCGACCACGGCCACGTGGTGATCGCGGCGATCACCAGCTGCACCAACACCTCCAACCCATCGGTGATGATCGGCGCCGGCATCCTCGCGCGCAACGCACTGGCGCGCGGGCTGCAGCGAAAGCCGTGGGTCAAGACTTCGCTGGCGCCGGGCTCGAAGGTCGTCACCGAATACCTCGACCGCGCGGGTCTGACCGAGCCGCTGGAGCAGCTCGGCTTCAACCTCGTCGGCTACGGGTGCACGACCTGCATCGGCAACTCCGGCCCGCTGTCGCAGGAGATCTCAGACGCCGTCGGCGAGGGCGACCTGGCCGTCGTGTCGGTGCTCTCGGGCAATCGCAACTTCGAGGGGCGCATCAACCCGGACGTGAAGATGAACTACCTCGCCTCGCCGCCGCTGTGCGTCGCATACGCGCTGGTCGGCTCGATGGACGTCGATCTCGTCGGCGAGCCGCTCGGCCAGGACGAGAGCGGCGAGGACGTCTACCTGCGCGACATCTGGCCGTCCGAGCAGGAGATCGCGCAGACGGTCGGCGAGGCCGTGCGCGCCGACATGTTCCGCAAGAGCTACGGCGAGGTGTTCGCCGGCGATGAGCGTTGGAACGGCCTGGACGTGCCCTCGGGCGAGCGGTTTGCCTGGGACGCGCAGTCGACCTACGTGCGCCACCCGCCCTATTTCGAGGACATGCCCGAGCGGCCGGCGGCCGTCTCGGAGATCGAGGGCGCACGCGTGCTCGCCGTGCTCGGCGACAGCGTCACCACAGACCACATCT
Source organism: uncultured Solirubrobacteraceae bacterium (assembly GCA_963793935.1). GTDB lineage: Bacteria > Actinomycetota > Thermoleophilia > Solirubrobacterales > Solirubrobacteraceae > Palsa-744. The sequence continues at coordinate 239,662 of CAWCBZ010000004.1, read as the reverse complement.
CGCCGGCCGGCGCGATCAAGCGCGACGGGCCGGCGGGCGCCTACCTGCAGGAGCAGGGCGTCAGCCCGCGCGACTTCAACTCCTACGGCTCGCGGCGTGGCAACCACGAGGTGATGATGCGCGGAACGTTCGCCAACATCCGCCTGCGCAACCAGCTCGCGCCGGGGACCGAGGGCGGCGTGACGCGCCACCTGCCCGAGGGCGAGCAGATGTCGATCTACGACGCGGCGATGCAATACGCAGCGGACGGCGTGCCGCTGGTCGTGCTCGCCGGCAAGGAGTACGGCTCGGGCTCGTCGCGCGACTGGGCGGCCAAGGGCACGAAGCTGCTGGGCGTGCGCGCGGTGATCGCGCAGAGCTTCGAGCGCATCCACCGCTCCAACCTCGTCGGCATGGGCGTGCTGCCGCTGCAGTTCACAGACGGTCAGAGCGCGCAGTCGCTCGGCCTGAGCGGCGAGGAGACGTTTGCGATCGACGGCATCGCCGACGCCGTCGCGGCCGTCGCGCAGGCTCGCGGCGGCGAGCTCACGGTTGCCGTTCGCGCAGAGCGTGACGGCGCGCAGCCGGTCACCTTCGACGCGCGCCTGCGCATCGACACGCCTCGCGAGGCCGAGTACTTCCACCACGGCGGCATCCTGCAATTCGTCCTGCGCACGCTGCTCGCCGCATGAGCGAGGCCTCAACGACACCGCAGGTGCTGCTCGACCTGCTGGCCGCGCGCGGGCCGTCGGGCTATGAGAGCGCCCCAGCCGGCGTCTGGCGCGAGGCCGCCGCGGCGTTCTCGCAAGTGAGCACCGACGTCGTGGGAACGCCGCTGGCGCTGGTCTCGGCAAAGCACGGCTTCGAGTCCGATGCGCGGCGCCTGTTGGTGATGGGCCACATCGACGAGATCGGCGTGATCGTCACGCACATCGACGACTCGGGCTATCTGTGGTTTCGCGGAGTCGGCGGCTGGGACGCGCAGATTCTCGTCGGCCAGCGCCTGACGATCGACACGGGCGATGGCCCGATCGTCGGCGTGGTCGGCAAGAAGCCAATTCACCTGCTGCGCGACGAGGAGGCCAAGAAGGTCGCCGACATCCGCGACATGCACATCGACGTCGGCGCGCGTGACGGCGAGCAGGCGCGCAAGCTCGTGCGCATCGGCGACGTGGGCGTGATCGACGCGCAGCCCGCTCAGCTGCCCAACGGACGGCTGGTGTCCCGCGCGCTGGACAATCGACTCGGCTCCTACGTCGCGCTGCAGGCCGCGCGCATCGTCGCCGAGGCCGGCGGCGGCGAGTGGGAGCTCGCGGCGGTGGCCGTGGCACAGGAGGAGATCACCTTCGGCGGCTCGCGCACGAGCGCCTTCGCGCTGGCGCCCCACGCGGCGATCGTCGTCGACGTGACGCACGCGACCGACGCGCCGGGCATCGAGGTCAAGGAGGGCGGCAAGCACGAGCTCGGCTCGGGGCCGGTGCTCGCGCGCGGCTCGACGCTCAACCAGCGCCTGTTCGAGCTGCTCTACGAGACCGCCGAGGCCGAGTCGATTCCGGTCACGCTGGAGGCGACCTCGCGCGCCACGGGAACCGACGCGGACGCCGTGCACCTCAGTCGCGAGGGCGTTCCGACCGCGCTCGTATCGATCCCGATCCGCTACATGCACTCTCCGGTCGAGCTCGTGCAGCTCGACGACGTCGAGGCCTGCGCCAAGCTGATCGCCGCCGCCGCGCTGCGCCTCACGCGCGAGAGCGCTTTCGCCGACTGAGCCGCATTTGTCCGATCGTCGCGCGCCGGTTAGGCTGCGGCGTCGGCTTCTGGTGAACACGGAGGCAGCAACGCCCATGGAATGGAGACTCGTGCGTAGGGCAGTCACGCTCGCAGCGGTCGCTGCGCTGCTGTCGCTCGGCGGATCGACCGCGCAGGCGGGCGCGTCGGGAATCACCGCCGGCGGCGATGACCTGCGCACGGGCTGGTATCCCAACAACCCCTCGCTCACGCCACAGCTGGTCAGCGGCGGCACGTTCGGACAGATGTGGTCGGCGAACGTCGAAGGCTCGGTGTACGCGCAGCCGCTGCTGGACAATGGCACGCTGCTGGTGGCCACCGAGCAGAACAAGGTCTACGGGCTGGACCCGGCGACTGGCGCGCTGAAGTGGGCCAAACCGCTGAATCTGGGCACGCCGTGGAATCCCGCCGACATCTCCTGCGCCGACCTGGTTCCGTCGATCGGCGTCACCTCGACGCCGGTGATCGACCCGGCGACGAACATCGCCTACATGACGCACAAGACCTACGTCTCGGGCGCCAGCGGCCCGGCGCGTTGGTACATGGACGCCGTCGACGTCAACAGCGGCGTGGAGGAGCCGGGCTTCCCGGTCGAACTCGCCGGCTCGGCGCAGAACGCATCGGGACGCACGTTCGCGCCGACGACTCAACTGCAGCGTCCCGGGCTGCTGCTGATGGAAGGCGTGGTGTACGCCGCGTTCGGCGCGCACTGCGACCGCAGCCCGTGGGAGGGCTGGATCTTCGGCGTCTCCACGGCCGGCAAAGTGACGGCGCGCTATGTCGACAACGCGACACAGGAAGGCGCCGGCATCTGGCAGTCCGGCGCCGGGCTGATGTCAGACGGGCCCGGCACGATCCTGTTCACGACCGGCAACGGCGGCGCGCCGTCCAAACCGGCCGCCGGCAACAACCCGCCTGCCAACCTCGGCGAGTCGGTCGTGCGCGTGCGCGTGCAGGCCGACGGCTCGCTCAAGCCGGTCGACTTCTTCGCCCCGTTCAACGCGCCGACGCTCGACGAATTCGACTCCGACTTCGCTTCCGGCGGGGTGACAGGCCTGCCGCCGCAGTACTTCGGCACGGCCGCTTTGCCCCATCTGGCGGTCGCGGACGGCAAGCAGGGCTATGTCTACCTGCTCAACCTGGACTCGCTCGGCGGCGTCTCGCAGGGGCCAGGCGGGTCGGACAACGTGATCCAGCGCCTGGGTCCGCGCGGCGGCGTGTGGTCGCGGCCGGGCGTCTGGCCGGGCGACGGCGGCTACGTGTACATACCGACGTCCGTGGGCGAACCGGACGGCGGTAACTTCGACTACTACAAGTACGGCGTCTCTGGCTCCGGCCAGCCCTCGCTGTCGCTCGCGGCGACGTCCAAAGACCCCTTCGGCTGGGGCAGCGGCGCGCCGATCATCACCTCGGACGGCGCCACCTCGGGCAGCGCGCTCGTGTGGATCATCTGGTCGGCCAACCGCTCGGGCGCCGGCGGCCAACTGCGCGCCTATGACCCTGTGCCTGTGGGCGGCAGGCCGGTGCTGCGCTTCGAAGCGCCGATCGGCACGGCGTCCAACTACAGCGTGCCCGGCGTGGGCGCCGGCAAGCTGTTCGTGGGCACGCGCGAAGGCAAGGTGCTCGCGTTCGGCTCACCGGTCACGCCGCCGCTGACGGGGTCCGCGCTGTCCTTTCCCAAGACGACGCTCGGCGGCAGCTTCCAGAAGACGCTGACGCTGACGGCCAACCAGAAATTGACGGTCACCGGCCTCAGCTCGAGCTCGAGCCAGTTCGCACTCGGAACGCCCTCGCCGGCGCTGCCGGCAACGCGCGACGCCGGGCAGACGATCTCGGTGCCGGTCACGTTCACTCCGACGCAGACGGGCCTCGTCGCAGCGACTATCACGGCGACGACAGAAGGCGGCGCGCAGACGCAGTTCGCGGTCTCCGGCACCGGCCAGTCCGAAACGGCGAAGCTGGTCGCCGCGCCTCCGGTGATCTCCTTTCAGGGAACGGCGATCGGAGGCCACCGGGCCGAAGCCGCGACGTTCCGCAACGACGGCGCCGAAGCGCTGACGATCAACGAAGTGGAACTGCCCTCGCCGCCGTTCAGCACCGAAGGGGCGCCCAAAAAAGGCGACACGATTCCGGCGGGCGGGTCGATAACCGTGACCGTGCACTTCGATCCGGTGCAGACCGGCAGCTACAGCGACGCCGTCGGCCTGCAGACGACCGGCGGCAGCGGCCAAGTAGGTCTGTCGGCGTCCGCCGGCACTCCCGGGGCGCTGCAGATCGCAAATCTCTCCAACGACTTCGGCTCGGTGGCGCTCGGAACGAGCCTGACGAAGTCCTTCACGATCACCAACACGGGCGGAACCGCCGTGCCGATCACCAAGTCAAAGCCGCCGATCGGCGGCGAGTTCGCCGCGGCGACGGCGCTGCCCGAGGGCACGACGATCCAGGCCGGAGAAGCGGTCACAGAGCAGGTCACCTTCCAGCCGACAGCGCTCGGCGCCGCCGCCGGCGAATGGGACATCACCGGCGAAGACACCAGCGGCCCGCAAGTCGTGCTGTTCACGGGCATCGGCGTCACGCCGAGCTCGCCGAGCGCCTCCGGCGGGTCGATCCCCGGCTCGCCCGCGATCGGCGTGGCGCCGTTCAAACAGGCGCCGCACTCATCGCTGGCCCGGCTGGCCGGCACGAGCTTCAAGGAGTCACGCGCGGGAACGGTCGCCATGCGCGTGAGCTGCCCGGCGACGAGCGCCGGCTGTGTCGGTCGACTCACGCTGCGCGGCGCACTCGCCGGACCGGCGTCGCCTGGTCGCTCGCACGCCAAGCCCAAGCTCTACACCCTTGCCAGCGTGGCCTTCACGCTGCGCGGCGGTCACACACGGACGCTCACGCTGAAGCTCTCGCGTGCGGCGCGCGCGCAGCTGACACGCGCGCACCTACTCAGGGCTCGCGCGATCATCGCCGAGCGCGACTCGCTCGGAGCGCTGCATACGCTCGCCTCGGCCCTGACGCTGCGCTGGGCCGGCCCGGCCACAGCGCGCCACTGAGAAACGAGCCGTGGCGCCAGCACGGGGCCGGCGCCTGCTCGTGAGAGACCGCTAGGCGGCGTCGAGCTCGGTCACGGCGCCGATCTCATACGGCTTGCCCGGCGATCCGCCGATCGCCAGCATGCTCAAACCCTGCGGACCGGCGAACACCTTGCGCCGCGCCGCGGGACCGATGCGCACGAGCGTGTCGCCGTCGAGCTCCACACGCTCGCCTTCGATCTCAAACCAACCCGAGCCGCTCAGCGCGATGAAGACCTCCTCCTGCGCGCTCTCCGCGTGATCGTGCTCGGGGTAGTCGGCGTAGTCGGGCGGCAGCTGGATCACCTGCATGCCGAATGCCGTCACTCCAAGCTCGGCGCGAGCCTTCACGAATCCCCCGCCGAAGCCTGCCTGCATGTCCTTGATTTGCTTCGCTGTGTAGTCGCTCATTAGTCGACACTAACCGATCGGCAATGGGAGCACGATGCCGAGCTGTCGCGACTGCACGAGGACCGTTCCGTCGGCCGCCCAGATCACGCCGTCCTCCTCGAAGAACCCTTCCTGGATCAGCCCCGAGCGAAAACGGGCGAAGCAAAGCTCCGTCGGGTCGGGCTCGGAGGTGCGGGGCATCGGCGTGCGAAAGTGGATCGTCAGGTCGATCGTCGGCGTTGTCGAGGGCTCGCGCAGGCGGATGAACGGCGGCGAGAACAGCGCGTCGCTGAAGAAGGCCAGCGACAGCGCGTCGATCGGGCGCTCTTCCAGCAGCCCCAGCCAGGAGCCGACTTCCATCGGCGCGTCCGAGCCCCGGAAGGGCACGGCGCCGATGCGCGGCTGCACGATCAGATGGCGCGTGAACGGCGGCGCGCCGGCGAACAGCGGGATGCCGGTCTTGCGTTCGGCGTCCTGCGGTTCGACGTCGGGCAGCGGGAGCTCGGCGATCTGCGGCGCGCTCCACGGCACCGAGAAGGCGGATAGAGCGAGCGCCACGAGCGCGCCGTCCTGCTCCATGCGCGCCGTCAGCGTGCTCAGCGAGCGCCCTTCGCGCTCGATCGTCACGGCGATGCTGACCGGGCCGGCCTGCGGCGCCCGTGCGTAGTGAATCGTCAGCGAGCGCGGCGCGCGCTGCGGGTCGGCCACGGCCTCGGTCAGCGCGCGCAGCAGCATCGCCGCGAGATAGCCGCCGTGTGGCCCGCGACCGGCGCGCCAGTCCGCAGAGACATCCGCCGCGAACTGCACGTGCGCAGCGGCGCCGTCGCTCCCGCGCGACAGCAACGAGACCGCCGTGTCGCGGTCAAAGACGCTCGGCGTCGGGCTCGTGCTCGCCGACGGCGCTTGGCCGTCAGCCACGGACCAGGCGCTTGTAGGTGATGCGGTGAGGGCGCTCCGCGGCGGCGCCGAGCGTGGCGCGCCGATGCTCCTCGTATGCCTCGAAGTTGCCCTCGAACCACGTCACCTGCGAGTCGCCCTCGAAGGCCAGCACGTGCGTTGCGATGCGATCGAGAAACCAGCGGTCGTGGGAGATGATCACCGCGCAGCCGGGGAATTCCAGCAGCGCGTTCTCCAGCGCGCGCAGCGTGTCCACGTCGAGATCGTTGGTGGGCTCGTCGAGCAGCAGCAGGTTGCCGCCGCTGCGCAGCAGCTTGGCCAGGTGCACGCGGTTTCGCTCGCCGCCGGAGAGCTTGCCGATCTTCGCCTGCTGGTCGGAGCCCTTGAAGTTGAAGCCGGCGGTGTACTGGCGCGAGTTGACCTCGCGGTCGCCGACCTTGATGTGCTCATAGCCTTCGGAGATCTCCTCCCACACGGTCTTCGCCGGATCGAGCGCGTCGCGCGACTGGTCGACGTAGGCGAGCTTTACCGTGTCGCCAAGGCCGATCGAGCCGCTGTCGGGGGCCTCCTCGCCGGTGATCATGCGAAACAGCGTCGTCTTGCCCGCGCCGTTGGCGCCGATCACGCCGACGATGCCCGCCCGCGGCAGATCGAAGCTGAGGTCCTCGATCAGCAGCTTGTCGCCGAAGCCCTTGCGCACGTCTTCGGAAGTCAGCACCTTCTCGCCCAGGCGCGGCCCCGGTGGGATGTGGATCTGGACCTCGTCGAGCTTGACGTTTCGCTCCTCGGCGATCAGCTCCTCATAACGCGCCAGGCGAGCCTTGGACTTCGTGCGTTTGCCCTTCGGGTTCGTGCGCACCCATTCCAGCTCGGCGGCGATCGTGCGCTCGCGGCCCTTGTCGGCGCGAGCTTCCTGGGCCATGCGCGCCTGCTTCTGCTCCAGCCAGCTGGAGTAGTTGCCCTGGTAGGGGATGCCCTTGCCACGGTCGAGCTCGAGGATCCAGCCGGCGACGTTGTCGAGGAAGTAGCGGTCGTGCGTGACGGCGACGATCGCGCCCTTGTACTCGGACAGGTGCTGCTCCAGCCAGGCGACCGACTCGGCGTCGAGATGGTTGGTGGGCTCGTCCAGCAGCAGCAGGTCGGGCGCGCTGAGCAGCAGGCGGCACAGCGCCACGCGGCGGCGCTCGCCGCCGGACAGCGTGCTCACGTCGGCGTCGGGCGGCGGCAGGCGCAGCGCGTCCATCGCGTATTCCAGCTGCGTGTCGAGGTTCCAGGCGTCGGCCGCTTCGATCTTGGCCTGGATCGCGGCGAACTCCTCGGCGGTATCGTCGGAGTAGTTGGCCGCCAGCTCGTTGAAGCGATCGAGCAGCGCCTTGGTCTCGGCGACGCCGTCCTCGACGTTGCCCTTGACGTCCTTGGACTCGTCCAGGTGTGGCTCCTGCTCGAGCATGCCGACCGTCGCGCCGGGCGCCAGCTGCGCCTCGCCGCGGTACTCCTGATCGACTCCCGCCATGATCCGCAGCAGCGTCGACTTTCCGGCGCCGTTGTATCCGAGCACGCCGATCTTCGCGCCCGGATAGAAGGCCAGCGTGACGTCGTCGAGCACCGTCTTGTCGGGCGGGTGAAGCTTGGACAGACGGTGCATCGTGAAGATGTACTGAGATGACATTGGCAGGCAGGATAGGAGGTCGCGCCGGTCGCTAACGTTGTCGGGTCATGCCTACAACAGTCCTGGATGTCGAGCAGCACATGCTCCTGCTGGAGCTCGAGGCGCCGTTTGACAAGCGCGACGTTCAGCTCGCGCGTCGGCGCATGGCCAAGCGCTGGCATCCGGACATCGCGCCCGCCGGGCGCCAGTTCGAGCACGAGCGCCACCTGAAGGCGATCAACGAGGCCGCCGACCAGCTCGAGCGCCTGGCGGAGGGCTCGCGCGGCGGCAAGGTCTCGCGCAACGCCGTGCGCGCGAGCGCCTCGGCGGCACGCCGCGAGCGCGAGGAGGCCGGCCGCCGCGCCTACGAAGCAGAGCAGCGAGCGCGTGAGCACGCCGCCGACCGCGAGAAAAACGATCCGTTTGCCAGCCGTGTGCCCGATCACTCGGTCGTGCACCGCTACGCGCGCTGTTTGTCTTATCCCGAGTGGGGCGTGGGCACGGTCGCAGGCATCTACTTCAGCGGCGACCCCGACGGCGACGAGGACGTGCAGCAGTGGGCGCGCGTGCGCTTCAGCCACGGCGTGCGCACCGTGCCGGCGAGCAGCATGCGTTTCGTCGACTTCTCAAAGCCCGACCCCGGCGAGGAGCGCGTCGAACGTTTCATGCTCGCCGCGCAGCGCGCGATGGCCGAAGGCGAGTACGAGCTGGCCGCCCAGCGTCTGATCTACGCGCGCGACGCCGAGCCCGAGAACGTCGCCGTGCTGCGGCTGATGACGCTGGCCTTCTGGCAGGCGGGCAAGCTGGACGAGGCGGCGCGCGCGGTGCGCGACTGGGCGCGCGTCGACGGCTCGCGACCGGCCGCACATCGCTTCGCCTCGCGCATCTACGAGGACATCGGCGCCGTCGATCTCGCCGAGGAGGCCGCCGCCCGCGCCGCGCATCGCGGCCCTGCCGACGCCAGCGCATGGGAGCGCCTCGGTCGTCTGCGCCTGCGTCTGTGCGATCGCGAGGGCACGCTGGAGGCGCTGCGCAGGGCGATGGCGCTCGGCGCCGGTGAGGATGTTCGCGAGCTGATCGCGCAGGCGCTAGCGCTGGAGCCGCAGGTAGCGCCGGCCGGCTGAGCGCTCAGAGGATGTTGACCGCGCGCGAGACTATCAAGCCGATCGTCAGCAGCGACACGACCGACTGCACGCCCATCACGGCCTTGGCCATCGGCGTCAGCGGCATCGTGTCGGTCGGCGAGAAGGCCGTGTTGTTGGTCAACGACACGTACAGGTAGTCGACGAACTTGGGGCGCCAGTCGCGCGGCTCGATGCGGTCGTCAGACATCTGCGGAAACAGGAAGTCCGGCGGCTGATCGCGACCGGATGCGCGAAGACCCGGCCCGCCGCGATCCATCTCCCAGTACCACAGCGCGAAGATCAGCAGGTTGGTCAGCCAGATCAGCACGCCCGCGACGATCAGCCCGCGACCGTCTTGAACGTTGTGGTGCAGCAGGTAGTGCGTCAGCGCGCCGAGCGAGAAGATGTTGGCCGCGCTGACGATCGCCGTCAACACGAGCGCGATGCGCCGTCTGCGCGGGTGCTCGTCCTCGACGACGTTCGGCGTGACGACGAACAGGCCGATCAGCAGCACTCCCTCCAGCGACGGCACGAGCCAGTCCGGTCCGGCGGTGAGCCGTCCCGGCAGCAGCACCTGCACGACGATCGCCAGCGCCACCGTGAGCTGCGCCGGCCAGAACGCCTCGCTGTCCGCAGGAGGCGGATACGCACGGCCCGCCGGTTCTGGAGCGGCCGCCGCGGGAACGGCTGGCGCGGGCGATTGCTCAGGCACGGCTCCAGAGCCTACGACCACACGCGGAGGGTGGCGCTAGCCTTGCAGTTGCCCGCTGCGGCGCGTCGTCGCACAGCGGACAGACGCCAATGGGCATCGAGAGTCCGACACACCTGATCTTCATCGCGATCGTCGCGCTGATCGTGCTCGGCCCCAAACGCCTGCCCGATCTCGCGCGCTCGCTGGGACACGGCATCCGCGAGTTCCGCCAGTCGCTGGAGGACGGCGCCAACTCGCACGACCGTACGCAAGCGCCGGAGCAGACGGTCACGCCGTCGCCGGAGGCCTCCTCGCAGACGCCCACGCCGCCGCCGCCCACGTCGCCCGAGGACTCCACGCGCGGCTAGGCTGCACTCTCCCGACCAAGGAGCAATCGCCGATGAGCGCCGAGCAAGCCGCAGTCACCGCCGATGCCGTGCAGACCGAGCGTCGCGGCAACGTGCTGCTGATCACGATCAACCGTCCGGAGGTCCGCAACGCGGTCAACGGCGCCGTCGCCGAGGGCATCGCGGGCGCGCTGGACGAGCTGGACGCCGACGACGGTCTGTCGGTCGGGCGTGCTGACGGGCGCGGGCGGCTTCTTCTGCGCCGGCATGGACCTGGGCGCGTTCGTCAAAGGCGAATCGCCGTGGTTCGGCGATCGCGGCTTCGCCGGCATCGCCCAGCGCGCCTCGCGCAAGCCGCTGATCGCCGCGATCGAGGGCTTCGCCGTGGCCGGCGGCATGGAGATCGCGCTCGCATGCGACCTGATCGTCGCTGCCAAGGGCGCGAAGATGGGCATTCCCGAGGCCAAACGCTCGCTCGTCGCCGCCGGCGGAGCGCTGCTGCGCCTGCCGCAGCGCATGCCCTACCACGTCGTCATGGAGCTGGCGCTCACAGGTGACCTGCTGCCGGCCGAGCGCTTCCACGAGTTCGGCGTCGTAAACCGCGTCGCCGAGCCGGGCTCGGCCGTCGACGTCGCGCTGGAGCTGGCCGAGCGCGTCGTCAAGAGCGGCCCGCTCGCCGTGATCGCCTCCAAGCAGATCCTGCAGGAGCAGTACGACTGGAGCAGCGAGGAGATGTGGGAGAAGCAGGGCGCGATCTCCGGGCCCGTGTTCGCCTCCGAGGACTCCAAGGAGGGCGCCAACGCCTTCAAGGAGAAGCGCGAGCCGGTTTGGAAAGGGCGCTGAGCTGAAGCGAGCGCAGGTCGCACGGCGGCTCAGCTGCGGGGTCAGCGTGCCACGAGGGTGGCGCGCAACTCGTCTACCTCATTGGCCCGCAGACCCAGCCACTGCTCGACCGGGTGCCAGCGGACACGCGTCGTCGAGCAGTCCGTGAGGTGCTGCGCGTACTCCAGCACCCGCATCATCATGTGCAGGTCGTCGTCGCTGACCTCGATCGGTCCTGCGTTGTCTTGAATAACGATGTTCTTGGCGAGGGGAATCAGGTGTCCCCCGATCGAGTCGAAGCTGTGAACCGTTGCCGAGCCGTCGAGGGTTATGTCGCTCTTGTGCATCTCCAGCAGCCTCTCCTCTGGAGTCGACCGCCAGGCCTCGAAGGCACATTCGATCAGGGCACGATTGACGACGATGTATGCGGCGGCCACCTGCGTCAGTTGCCGCACCCGCTCGTCATCGCCGACTGAGTCCTGGAAGGCATTTCGCAGGAAATGAATGTCGTCGAGCGTCAGCTGAACGTTGTTCTTGCTCGAACCCCCGCCCATAGTCGAGCGATCGTCTCACAGATAGGGCCTGACGTGTTGGTCAGGCCTCACAAGCTAGCGCCCGAGCCGCTTCTTGCGCTTACGCTGCCGCCGGATCTCCAGAAACCGCTTCCAAAGAGCCCACATCAGCGCTGCCCCGGGGTCTTTCGCGGGTACTGCGAGATCGCCTGGTCGAGGTCGATGGCGGTGGTGACGATGCGGTTCTGTTCGGCCAGGTGCGCGGCAGGGTAGCCCTCGCCAGGGCTGGCGCGCTCGGGGCGGCCGACGAAGCCGAAGCGGATGTTCTCGGGCATGATCTGCATGAGCCGCGGGAACATGTGCGCTCGCGCGCCTACGTTGCGCGGCTCCTCCTGCACCCACACGACCTCCTTGAGGTTCGGGTAGCGGCGCATCAGCTCGAGCAACTGGCCTTCGGGGAAGGGGTAGAGCAGCTCCACGCGGCCGACGGCGAGGCCCGGGTGCGAGGCGCGGTCGGGGTGGCCGACGAGGTCGTAGTAGATCTTGCCGGTGCACAGCAGCAGGCGCGTGACCGTCGCGTCGTCGACGCCCGGCTCGGCGAGCACGGGTTCAAAACGCGTGCCCTCGGCGAGGTCGGCGAGCGCGTTGGTCGCCTGGGGCAGGCGCAGCAGCGACTTCGGCGTCATCACGATCAGCGGGCGCTGCTTGGCGATGCGCGCCTGGCGGCGCAGCAGGTGGAAGTACTGCGCGGGCGTCGTCGGGCTGGCGACGCGGATGTTGCCCTCGGCCGCCAGCGCCAGAAAGCGCTCCAGGCGAGCCGACGAGTGCTCGGGACCCGAGCCCTCATAGCCGTGCGGCAGCAGCAGCGTCAGGCGCGAGGTCTGGCCCCACTTGGCCAGCCCCGAGACGATGAACTGGTCGACGATCACCTGCGCGGAGTTGACGAAGTCGCCGAACTGCGCCTCCCACAGCACGAACGTCTCCGGCGCCTCCTGGCTGTAGCCGTACTCGAAGCCCATGCACGCGAGCTCCGACAGCGGGCTGTTGTGCAGCTCCAGCGGCGCCAGCGCGTCGGGCAGGCTCTGGATCGGGCAGACCGTCTGGCCGGTCTTGGCGTCGTGCAGCACCATGTGGCGCTGGCTGAACGTGCCGCGCTCGGTGTCCTGTCCGGTCAGGCGGATCGGCGTGCCTTCGGTCAGCAGCGAGGCGAACGCCAGCGCCTCGGCGTGCGCCCAGTCGATCGAGTGCGCCTCCGCGCCCAAGGCCTCGCGGCGACGCTCGAGCTGTTTGACGAGCTTGGGGTGAACGGTGAAGCCGTCGGGCACGCTCAGCAGCTCCTCGCCGATGTCGTGCAGCCGCGCCGCCGGCACCGCCGTCTCGACTTCCGGGCTGGGCGAGCGGTCGAGCTCGTACTCGCCGGTGGCGTGGTCGCCGTGCTCGGCCGCCGCGGCGATCTTCGCCTTCAGCCGCTGGTGCAGCAGCGTCATTTTGTCCCACACCTCTTGGGCCTGGCTGTCGACCTCCTCCTGCGAGACGACGCCTTCGGCCACCAGGCGGTCGGCCCACAGTTCGGCGACGCGCTTCTTGCCCTTGATCTTCGCGTACATCTCAGGCTGCGTGTAGGCGGGCTCGTCGGACTCGTTGTGGCCGAAGCGGCGGTAGCCGATCAGGTCGATCAGCACGTCGTGGCCGAACTCCTGACGGAAGGCGAAAGCCAGGCGCACGGCGCTCATGCAGGCCTGCACGTCGTCGGCGTTGACGTGCACGATCGGCACGTCAAAGCCCTTGGCGAGGTCCGAGGCCCAGCGCGTCGAGCGTGCGTCGTCGGGGTCGGTCGTGAAGCCCACCTGGTTGTTGGTGATGATGTGCACCGTGCCGCCGACCTTGTAGCCGTCGAGCGCCTGCAGGTTGAGCGTCTCGGACACGACGCCCTGCGCAGGAAACGATGCGTCGCCGTGGATCACGATCGGCACCGCCGCGTCGGTGTTCTGGTGGGCGTGCGGGCCCTGGCGCGTGGTCTGCGCCGCGCGCGTGGCGCCCTCGACGACCGGGTAGACGTACTCCAGGTGGCTGGGGTTGGACTCCAGGTTGACGCGGATCGTCTCGCCGTTTTCCAGGTCGTAGGAGCCCTGCGTGCCGTGGTGGTACTTGACGTCGCCGGTGCCGCCCTGGGGGATCGTGGTCACGGCCTCCAGCGTCGAGGCGCCCTCGAACTCGGCGAAGATCGTGTCGTAGGCGCGCCCGAGGTTGTGCGCGAGCACGTTCAGCCGCCCGCGATGGGCCATGCCGATGACGACCTCCTTGCCGCCGTGCGCGGCCGACAGCTTGATCAGTTCGTCGACCATCGGCACGGTCATGTCCAGGCCCTCGATCGAGAACTGGTGCTGGCCGAGGTAGGCCTTGTGCATGAAGCGCTCCAGCGCGTCGACCTTGACCAGGCGCCGCAGCAGCCAGCGGCTCTCGTCGTTGGTCAGCGAGTCGCGAAAGGCGCCCGCCTCGATGTGCTCGCGCAGCCATACGCGCTGGCGGTGCGAGGCGATGTGCTCGATCTCATAGGCGATCGTGCCGCAGTAGGTCTCGCGCAGGTGCGGCAGCGCGTCGGCCATCGTCGCGCCGGGCACGTACATGTTCAGCACCTTCGCCGGAATGCGCGCCTGCAGCTCCGGCGTCAGCCCGAGCGGCTCGGGGTCCAGGCCCGGGTCGCCCTCGGGCTCTGAGTCCAGCGGATCCAGGCGCGCGGCGAGATGGCCGTGGCTGCGAAAGCGGCTGACCAGCGTCGTCGCGGCCTGCACCGCGCGCAGCAGTTCCTCGTTGACGCCCGGCGCCGGCGCCGAGGACGGCGAGGCGGCGGCTGCGGAGGCGGCTGAGGCGGCGGCCGCCGGCGCCGGCGGTTGCGGCGCCGGTCCGAGCTCCACGCCCAGCGAGGCGAACACGCCCTCGTAGAAGCCGCGCTCGCCGATGATGTATTCCTCGATGCGCTGCAAGAAGCGCCCGGACTCGGCGCCCTGGATGATGCGGTGGTCGTAGGTCGAGGTCATCGTCATGACCTTCTCCGCGCCGATCATCGCGCCGATGTTGGCCAGACCCGGCGGATAGGCGATCGAGCCGGTCGCGACGATCGTGCCCTGGCCGGTCATCAGGCGCGGCACCGAGGCGATCGTGCCGATGCCGCCGGGGTTGGTCAGCGTCACGTTGCCGCCCTGCAGGTCGTCGGCGGTCAGCGTGTTCGTGCGCGCCTTCTCGACGAGCGCGTCGTAGGCGGCGACGAAGCGCTCGAAAGGCATGCGCCCGGCGTCGCGGATGACCGGCACCATCAACGTACGCGAGCCGTCCTTCTTCTCCACGTCGACGGCGAGTCCGAGGTTGACCTGACCGTCCTGCACGCGGTTGGGCTTGCCGTCGATCTCTGCGAAGTGGTCGGCCATCACCGGCATGTCGTCGGCGGCGCGAGCGATCGCGTAGGCGATCAGGTGCGTGAAGGAGACCTTGCGTTCGGCGGCCTTGAGCTGCTTGCGGCGCGCGTCGAGCGCCGTGACGGCCAGCGTGCGAAAGCTCGTGGCCGTGGGAATCGAGCGCGACTGCTCCATGTAGCGCGCGAGCGCCGCCGCGCTGCCGCGCATCGGCTTGGTCTGCGGCTCTGCCGGCGCGCTGGCGGCGGAGCCGTTGTCCGCAGCGGGCGCAGGCGGCGCCGTCGCGGCGCCATTGCCGGAGGCCGCTGAGAGCACGTCGGACTTGACGATGCGTCCGGCTGGGCCGCTGCCGGACACGCCGCTGAGGTCGACGCCCTCGGCCGCGGCGGCGCGCGCGGCGACCGGCGAGATCTTCGCGCCGTCGGGCAGCGCGCCGGCGGCCGGTGCGGCGCTTGGCGCCTGCGCGTCGCCTTGCGAGTCGTCGGCTGCGGGCGAGGCCGCCGCGCCGTCGACCGCGCCGACGGCGATGCGCGCGATCACCTGGCCGACCGTCACGGTGTCGCCCTCCTGCACGAGCAGCTCGGCCACGGTGCCGCTCGCAGGCGCGGGCAGCTCGACGTCGACCTTGTCGGTGGAGATCTCGACGATCGTCGCGTCGACCTTGATGAACTCGCCGCTGCTTGACGCGCCATTCGAGAATCGTGCCCTCGCTGACCGACTCGCCGGCGGCCGGCGTGACGACGTCGACCAGCTCGCCGCTTGCCGTCTGCGTGGCCGCGCCGGCCTCCGGCGCCGGCGTCGATGCGCCGTTGCCCGTGCTCGCGCCGTTGGTCTCGCTGACCGGAGCCTCAGCGCTCGCGGCGGGCGCCGGTGTGCCGGAGCCGTTGGCATCGTTCGGCTGCGCGGCAGCGGCAGCGGCTGCGCCGCCGCCGACGGCGATGCGCGCGATCACCTGCCCGACCGTCACGGTGTCGCCCTCCTCGACCAGCAGCTCGGTGACGGTGCCGCTGGCGGGGGCGGGCAGCTCGACGTCGACCTTGTCGGTGGAGATCTCGACGATCGTCGCGTCGACCTTGATCGACTCGCCGACCTTGACATGCCATTCGAGGATCGTTCCCTCGGTGACCGACTCGCCCGCGGCAGGGGTCACGACATCGATTATCTGCTCAGCCGTGGTGCCTGTGGCCATTGACTGTCTACTCTACCGCGCCGCGCTGGCGTTGTTCACGGATGAACTCGTAGCTGCCGAAGAACGGTCCGATGCCGCCGAGCACGGCCACCGCGACGGCCAGTCGCAGCGAGACGATGCGCAGTCGCGCGGCCGCCAGGCAGGCCAGCGACATGCCGATCCACAGCAGCCCGTGCGCGAGGCCGAGCACGAACGTCAGCGGCTGCGGGCTGCCGGCGGCGAAGGCGCAGATCAGCAGCGCGACATAGACGCAGGAGTGCACGAAGGACGTCCACTTCAGGCGCTCGAACGAGAGCGGCCCGGCGGCGTCTCGCGGCAGCCGCGCGCCGGCCTCGGCCGGCTCGGCCGGCGGCCGTGGGGGGGCGGAGGTCTGCGGCGGGGCCGCGCTCGGCGTGAGTGTGTCGCGCGCGGACATGCTCAGCCCGCCAGCCAGCGCGCCATGCGCGGCAGCGCCTCGCCGGCCTCGGCCGGCCACTGATCGATGTCGGCCGGCCACCAGTCGTACTCGTCATGCTCGTGGTCGGGCGTCACCGACTGCTCCTCGCCGGCGGCGATCCACGCCTGGCCGACGAACATGACCATCTTCTGCGGCAGCGAGATCAGCGCCTCGCCGCGCACGCGCTCCGGCGCGACCGACCACTCCTCGTCGAGCTCGCGCACGAGCGTGTCGGCCGGGCTCTCGCCGAGGTCCACGGCGCCGCCTGCGCCGAGCGCCCAGCGACCGGCCCACGAGGCGACCCACGGCGCGCGGCGCCCTGCCAGCCAGCGACCGTCGGCCGAGCGCGTGACGCACAGCGCGGCGATGCTGCGCGAGGCGTCGCCGGCGACCAGCCGCAGCGCCCAGCGCAGCGGCTGCAGTTCGATCGTCAGCCCGTCGTCGTCGGCGCGAAAGTCGACCAGCCGTGCGGCCACGCCGTCGTGGCTGGGCGAGCCGCGGTCGCGCAGCTGCTGGATCGCCTCGTCGGCGGCCTCGATGTGCGCCGGCGAGGGCTCGAACGCCTCTTCGCGCCAGTGCGCCTTGACGCGCTCGAGCTCCCACGGCCCGCGCGCGAGGATCTGCGGCTGCTCGGTGGATGTCGTGTCGGGTCGTTGGGACATGCGCTCGGCGCGTCGCATCGCGCGTGATGAACGCTAGTGAGCATAGACTCGCGCGCGTGAACATTCGTCGCTACAAGCACTGGGGCTGGGGCTATGAGGACCAGCAGCCCGACCCCGAGCAGCTGCGCCAGACGGCGGCGCTGGCCGCGGAGCATCTCGGCCTCGAGGTCGGCGAGATCGAGGCGCCGGTGGCCCTGGAGCAGGTCGCGCTGGCGCCCGCGCGCGTGCAGGCGCCCGGCGCGCTGGCGGAGATCTGCGCCGACGACGACCACGCGCGCGCGTCGCATGCGATGGGCAAGTCCTACACCGACGTCGTCAACGGCTTTCGCGGACGCTTCGAGCACCCGCCGGACTTCGTGGCGACGCCGCGCGACGAGCGCGACGTCGAAGCGCTGCTGCAGTGGTGTGAGGCAGAGCGCGTCGCGGCGATCGCCTTCGGCGGCGGCACGTCGGTCGTCGGCGGCGTCACGGCGGACGTGCCCGACTCCTACAACGGCGCGATCGCGATCGACCTGCGCGCGCTCGATCGCGTGCTGGAGATCGACGCGGTGTCGCGCTCGGCGCGCATTCAGGGCGGCGCCACCGGTCCGCGCCTAGAGGCGCAGCTCGGCGAGCAGGGCCTGACGCTGCGCCACTTTCCACAGTCGTTTGAGTACTCCACGCTGGGCGGCTGGATCGCCACGCGCGCGGCCGGCCACTTCGCGACCGTGACGACGCACATCGAGGACTTCGTCGAGTCCGCGCGCGCGATCACGCCGGTCGGCGTGTGGCAGTCGCGCAGGCTGCCCGGCTCGGGCGCCGGCGTCAGCCCCGACCGCATGCTGGCTGGCTCTGAGGGCACGCTGGGACTGATCACCGAGGCGTGGGTGCGCGTGCAGCCGCGTCCCCAGCATCGCCGCTCGGCGGGTGTCCAGTTTTCAGATTTCTCCGCTGGCGCGGAGTGCGTGCGTGCGCTCGGTCAGTCCGGGCTCGCGCCGGCCAACTGCCGCCTGATCGACGCGCGCGAGGCGGCCATGACGATGGCCGGCGACGGCACACGCGCGCTGCTGGTGCTCGGCTTCGAGTCCAGCGATCACCCCGTCGACTGGCCGCTGGCGCGCGCGCTTGCGATCTGCGCAGAGCACGGCGGCGAGCTGCCGAGCGACTCGACGCGCGCGGGCGGCGACGGCGCGGCCGACGGTCAGGATGCGGTCGGCTCCTGGCGCGAGGCGTTTCTCGGCGCGCCGTACGTGCGCGATGCGCTGGTGGCGATCGGCGTGCTGGCGGAGACGTTCGAGACGGCGATCACGTGGGAGCGCTTCGAGCGCTTTCACGCGCGCGTCAAAGACAGCGCCGAACAGGCCGTGCGCGAGGTGTGCGGCGAGGGCGGCCGCGTGACGGCGCGCTTCACGCACGTCTACGCCGACGGACCGGCGGTCTACTTCACGGTGATCGCGCCGGCGCGGCGCGGCGGCGAGGTCGAGCAGTGGGCGCAGATCAAGGCGGCCGCGTCGGAGGCGATTCTCGCCGAGGGCGGCACGATCACGCACCACCACGCCGTCGGACGCGACCATCGCCCGTGGTATGACCGCCAGCGCCCTGATCCGTTCGCGGCGGCGCTGGCCGGCGCCAAGGCGGCGGTCGATCCGCAAGGCGTGATGAACCCGGGCGTGCTGATCGACGCGAGCGCGCCGGCGGCCGTCACACGATGAGGCTGGCGGTGCTCGGCCCCGGCGGCGTCGGCGGCCTGCTCGCGGCGGCGCTGCAGCGCTCAGGCGCCGACGTGACGGCGATCGCGCGCGAGCCGACGGCCGAGGCGATCGCCGCGCGCGGCATCTCCGTGCAGAGCGTCACGCTCGGCGAGTTCATCGCGCCGGTGCCGGTGGTCACGCAGCTGACAGAGCCCGTCGACGCGCTGCTCGTCGCCACCAAGGCCGGCGGTCTGAGCCAGGCGCTGGCGCGCGTGCGGGTCGCTCCGCCGCTGGTGCTGCCGCTGCTCAACGGGCTCGATCACGTGCAGCTGCTCCGCGAGCGCTTCGATCCGCAGAGCGTCGTCGCCGGCACGATTCGCGTCGAGGCCGACAACCCGCAGCCGGGCGTCGTCGTGCACGCCAGCCGCTTTCTGCTCGTGGAAATGGCCAGCCGCTTCGAGCGCGCGCGCGATCCGATGGCGCTGCTGGCGCAGACGCTGGCCGAGGCAGGCGTGAGCGCGCGCGGCGACTGGCCGATCTCGCCAGGCTCGGAAGCCACCGTGATGTGGTCCAAGCTCGTGCGCCTGAACGCGCTGGCCTGCACGACCAGCGCCTATGACAAGCTGCTCGGCGAGATTCGCTCGACGCCGGCGCTGCGCGCGGATCTCGTCGGCGCGATCGACGAGGCCAGCGCCGTCGCGGTCGCCGAGGGCGCCGACGACGTCAGCGCCGAGAGGGCCATCGAGGAGCTCGAGCGCGCGCACGACTCGCTCGGCAGCTCCATGCAGCGCGACATCGCCGCCGGACGCGCACCCGAGCTCGATGCGATTCCCGGCTCTGTGCTGCGCGCCGGTGAGCGTCACGGTCTGAAGTGCCCGACGATCGAGCAGCTGGTCGGCATGATTCGCCAGCGCGTGCAGGCCTCCGCAGGCTGAGCGCGCGCTCGGGCGAGCACGAACGCGCGGGGGAACGGCGCAGCGGCGCCCGACGCGCGCTCACGCGGGAGCGTCCGCCGGCGCGCCGCCTGCTTCGCGGTCGTGGCGCAGCACCTCCAGCAGCTCGGCGTAGGGGCCGACCAGATAGGCGTCGTCGGCCGGCGCCAGGCGCGTGTCGCGGCGCGGCGGGTGCTCCAGCGCCGCCTCGCGCGCCGCGCCGCCGGACGTGGCCGCGCGGCGGATCGCGACGACGCGCACGGTGCCCGGAAGCTCGCGCATCGCCAGCCCATCCAGGCCGCCGCCGGCGCTGACGCGCAGACGCGCCAGCAGGAACGGGTGGTTGCCGACGTAGAACGTGAACAGCACGTCCAGGCCGAGCGCGCCGCCGACGAACCAGGGCGCGGCGATCGCCGACGTCGACCACACGTGGCGAAAGCCGAAGCTCTGCTCCAGGCGGTGGCCGAGCTGGCGGTCGAACACGCGCAGCACGACCGGCACGTCGGCCCAGCGCGCGCCGAGGCGGTCGCGAACGGCCAGCCCGGTCTCGATGTTCGTCAGGTCGTCGGAGGTGAGAATCGCCACGGCCGCCGCCTCGGACAGGTTGACGGCGTCGAGCGTCCGCACGAGCGTCGCGTCGCCGAGCACCAGCGGCGCCTGCAGCGCGCGCGCCTCGGTCAGGTACCGGTTGTTCTCCATGCGCTCGATCACCACCACCTCCGCGCCGGCAGCCAGCAGCCCTTCGAGCACCTTCATGCCGACGCTGCCGAGGCCGACCATCACGACGTGCCCGCGCATGCCCGGAATGCGCCCATGGCCGAGCGACTGCGCCAGACGGCGGCTGACCAGCGCGTTGGTCAGCAGCGCGAACATGGTCGTCACCAGCGTCATGCCGGCGATGATCAAGAAGATGCCGAACACGACCATGCCGGACGGCTGCGCGGCGAAGGAGAAGTCGCCGAAGCCGACCGTCGCGACCGTCTCCACGGTGAAGTAGACGGCGTCCAGCAGCGACAGGTGCGAGCGTCCGAGCGGCTCGCGGTAGCCGAAGTGCAGCACCAGAGTGGACACGACCAGCAGCACCACGCCGAGCACCAGCGCGATGCGCAGCGGCCGGTCGACGATGCCGCTCAAGGCGCCCCACGTGCGCTTGAACAAGCTGCGCGCGTTCGCGCGCAGCGACGCCGCCGCGCCGGGCGGCGTCTGGCGCAGTGCGATGCCGGCCTCGTCCAGCTCCGCGCGCGTGCCCAGCAGCGTCACGCGGTCGCGCGCCGACACCTGCTGGTCGCGCCCCGGGCAGGCGATCACCTCGTCGTCGGATTGCGTGACCACGCCGATCGGCGCCAGATTGCCATACAGCTCGCGCAGCGTGCCGTCGCGCGCCACGACCACCTCGGCGGCCACGAATGACGTGTCGCCGAGCTCGATCTCGCGCGCGAGGCGCCCGATGCACGTTTCCACGACGGCCGGCGCGAACAGCGCCGCCACGTCGAGCACGCCGACCGAGCTCAGCACGCCCTCGACGGCGTGCGCCACCGACGGGTTGTCCAGGTCGGCCACCACGCGCACGTCCGGGCGCAGGTCGCGGATCTGCAGCACCGTCTCCAGCGTGCGCAGGTCCGTGTTCTCGGCGCACACGACCGCCAGCGCGCCGGCGATGCCGGCGTCGAACAGCGGCTCGGAGAGGTGCCCGCCGCGCGGCAGGTGCGCGATGCCCCAGCCCGTCACGATGCGAATCAGCCGCTCGTCGGGCTCGTCGCTGAGCACCACCGCGCGAGCGCCCGCCAGGTGCAGCTGCTCGACCGTGCGCAGCGCCACGTCGTTGAGGCCGCACACGATCACGTGCCCGGCCCAGTCCCGGCAGTTGGCGCTGCCCGCCGGCGAGACGCTCATGTCGTGGCCACGCGCGGCAGTCTCGCGCTCGAAGCAGACGCTTGCCGTTGGCCGGGCGTCCAAAATCGACGCCCTCGCTTGCAACGCGCGACAAACGCGGCCGCGTCAGCGGCTCTCAATCAAAATCAGGTGCGCCTACTGCTCGAAGGGGAACGGCGCGGCTGCCGGCGCGACGCTCGGCACCGGCTCGCTGGAGACCGCCTCGACGACCTCCTGCTCGACCTGCTCTGCGTGCTCGTCGTGCTCGCCGTCGCAGAGCACGCGAAAGTTGCCCGTCACGCCGCTGTCGGCGTGCATCGTGATGCCCGGCAGGATCTCCTCGCCCTCGTCGAAGCCCAGCCGCTCCATGTCGAAGTGCGCCAGGCCGATGCCGTGCGCGGTGTGCGTCGGGTTCTCGCGGTCGTGCGCGGCCACCGCCTGGGCGAAGCGCTCGAGGTTCTTTGCGATCTTGCCCGTGCTCGACATCGCTCGATCAGCCTAGCGCCCGACGCGCGCCTGCGCGAGCGGTATAGATACTGCCCGTGGCCGGCTCGCAAGCACCCGACGCCCCGCCGGCCGGCCGCGGCTGACCGCCATGCGTGGCCACCTTCGCCTGCTGCTGTCGCTGCGCGTGCTGCGTTGGCGCGTTGCGCGCTTCTACTGGCGCGCGCATCGCCACGCGCGGCGCAGCGGCGACCGCTTCAGCCTCGACTCGGCCGCACGCCCGCGTGAGCTGGCCGAGCTGCTCGCGTTGGCCAGCGGTCATCAGACCGTCGTCGAGCTCGGCACGGGCACCGCCTGGAGCGCCATCGCGCTGGCGCTCGACGACAGCACGCGGCGAATCATCAGCTACGACCCCAGCGTGCGATCCGAGCGCGCCGCCTACCTCAAGCTCGCCGGCGCCTCCGCGCGCGAGCGAATCGAGTTGCGCGCCGAGCCCGACAGCCGCGGCCCGCACGTCGGCGACGCCGCGCCCGAGCTGCTGTTCATCGACTCCGAGCACGAGCGCCAGCCGGTGCTCGACGCCTTCGCCGCGTGGCGCGGCGCGCTCGCGCCCGGCGCCGTCGTCGTGTTCCACGACTACGGCCATCCGCGCTATCCGGGCGTGCGTGAGGCCGTCGGCCAGCTTGGCTTGCAGGGCGTCGAGCGCGATGGACTGTTCGTGTGGCGGTCGGCCTAGCGTTTGCTGACCTTGGCGCCGTCAAGCACCCGCAACCGCCTCGCGCACGGTGCCGGCGGCGAGTGCTTCCTTGCCGAGCGCCGATAGCTTCAGCCAGCCTCCGCCGCGGGCCTGCACCCGCGTCAGCAGGTTGGCGTTTTCGAGCACCTGCAGAGCTTCGCGCACGACGTCGCGCAGCGCGCTGATGTTCGCGGCCGAAGCCTTGTGCGCCGCCAGCGCCCACATCGCCAACTGCAGTTCTCCGAGCTGGGTCGAGCCGCCGCTCTCATCCGGACTGAAGGCTGTCATCAGCTCGACCGCGAGTTCGGGCGCGCTCAGCGCCTTCAGCCGAGCGACCTCGGCCTCGGCGGCAGCACGCTGCGCCGCCTTCTCCTGCTTGTTGCCGAACAGCCCCACGGGGCGACGCTGCGCGCTACGCGACGACCGATATGCCGGCCGGCACGACATCGGCGAAGTTCATCGTGTCGATGAACTGACGAAAGCGCGCGACCTTGCCGTCCTGAACGTCCCAGATGTGCACGACCGGAAGATCCAGCGTCTTGCCCGTCTCCTTGCCCGTGCCGGTGTAGCGCACAACAGCCGCCACCTTGTCGCCGGAGGCAATCAGCTCCTCAGGCGTGACCGCGAAGCCCTCGACGTCTTCCGCCAGCGGTCCGAACACCTTCTGCGCGACCGCATCCGGTCCGCGATGCAGGCCGCCGTAAGGCATGCCCTCGGCCTCGTACCACTCGATGTCCGGAGAAAACGCACCGAGCACGGCCGGCACGTCGCCTTGCGCAAACGCGTCGTATAGGCCCTTGATCACTTCAGCACTCTGCTCACTCATGAGTCCCCCTTTTCATTGCTCGATTATCTCGATGCGATAGCCGTCCGGATCGCGCACGAAGCAAAGCCGCGAGCCGCCCTCGCGCACCGAGTACGGCGGCTTCTCGGGCTCGATGCCCTGCTCGGCGAGTTTCGCCAGCGTCTCGTCGAGGTCGTGTGAAGTGATCGCGATGTGTCCGTAGCCGGTGCCGATCTCGTATGCGTCGACGCCGAAGTTGTACGTCAGCTCCAGGCGCGGCATGTCGCCGTCGCCGGGCTGGTTCATGAACACGTTGATCGCCTCGTCTTTGATCGGAATCCGGCCGATCTCCTCGAAGCCGAGCGCTTTGTAGAAGGCCACCGAGCGGTCCACGTCGGTGATGCGGTAGCAGGTGTGGATCAGCGCCATCGCGCGCAGTCTTCCAGAAGCGCGCGCGCCGCGCCAGGGCCCCTTGCACGCCTCGTCGCGCGCCCGCGCTCGTCCGCTAGCATCGACCTTCGGCCAAGGGCTCATCGTTCAAAACGGGAGCTCGCGGGCGCGATGCAACGGGAGGACGCACCGACAACCTCGCGGAGGCGGGTTCGGACTGCCGTACAGATGGAGCCATGTACGGAGGTCGCGATGCCCAACTCCAACCGATGCGGCAGAGGTCTGAGCGAATGAGTGACGGCCAGGCGCTGGACCTGCGCATCGAGCAGCCCGACGGCGGGTCCTCGGCGACGCTCGATCTCGCCGGCGAGCTGGACATCTCCACGGCCGATCGGTTGAAGCAGGCCGTCGGCACGCTGTTGGGAGACGATGGCGCGAGCGAGCTGACCGTCGATCTGCGTCGACTCACATTCATCGACTCCAGCGGGCTGGCGGCGATGGTCCACATAAACAAGCAGTGCGCGCAGCACGAGTGTCGTCTGTCGGTGATTCGCGGCCCGGATTCGGTGCAGAGCGTCTTCGAGCTCACCGGCCTGCACGAACTGCTGCCCTTCGACGACGGCAGCGACGGCCGCCGCGGCGGCGCCGCGCCCTCCTGAGCCGCGCAAGCGCGCTGCGCTGAGCGGCGCGCGTGCACCAGCGCCGGCGAGCCTATACTCGGCGCGCGTGCGAACCATGATCGTCGGTCACGGCGGGCGAGAGAGCGCCCTCGCCTCCCGCATGGCGGAGCACAGCCAGCTGTTCGCATTCGCCGGTCATGCCAACCCGTCGCTTGTGCGCTACGCGCGCGCTTCGGGCGGCGAGGTGCAGATTGGCGACGTCTGCGACGCGCGCGCCGTCGCCGAGTTCGCGCGCGTCAACGACATCGACATCGCCATGGTCAGCGCCGACGAACCGCTGCAGGCGGGCGTCGTCGACGCGCTGCTCGCTCAGGGCACGCGCGCCGTCGGCCCGACGCGCGCCGGCGCGGAGATCGAGTGGAACAAGGAGTTCGCGCGCTCGCTGCTCGCCGAAGTCGCGCCGGAGGCCACGCCGCGTCTGCGCATCGCGCATCGCGTCGACGAGGTTGCAGAGGCGATCGACTCCTTCGACGGCGCACCGGTCGTCGTCAAGCCGGCCGGCCTGACCGGCGGCAAGGGCGTCAAGGTCATGGGACCGCACCTGGCCAGCCACGACGAGGCCGCCGACTACGCGCGTGCACTGCTGCAGGGCGGCAAGCACGGAGAGTGCGTCTTGATCGAGGAGAAGATCGTCGGCGCTGAGTTCACCATCCAGGCGATCAGCGACGGGCGCACCGTCGTGTTTCCCAACTCGACCTACGACTACCCCTACCGCTTCGACGGCGACACCGGCCCGGGCACCGGCGGCATGGGCTCGCTGTCCTGCGCCGGCCCGCTGCTGCCGTTCATGACCGACGAGCACTACGCGCAGGCGTGCTCGATCGTCGAGCGCGTCATCGCGCGCCTGACCGAGCAGGGGCGGCGCTTTACGGGCGTGATGAACAGCGGCTTCTTCGCCACCGCCTCGGGCGTGCAGGTGATCGAGTTCAACGCGCGCTTCGGCGACCCCGAGTGCATGAACATCATGGCGCTGTTCGACGGCGACTGGACGCGCGTGATGCAGCGCATCTGCGACGGCGAGTTCGCGCGCGAAGACGTGCGCCTGCGCGACGAGGCCTCGCTCGTGCTGTATCTGGTCTCGCCCGACTACGCGCTGCCCAGCGGCGGCGCGGCGCCGACCGCCTACGAGTTCGAGCTCGACGTCGAGGCGATGCGCAGCGCGGGCTGCGAGGTGTTCTTCTCCTCCGCCGCGCACATCGCCGACGACACCTACCGCACGGTCGGCACCTCGCGAGCCGTCGCGTTGGTCACGACCGCGCCCACGCTGCGCGAGGCACACGAGCGCGTCACGCGTTGCGCCGGCTCGGTCGGCGTGCTGCAGTGGCGGCGCGAGGTCGGCGACGAGCGCTACCTCGAGGGGCTGCGCGCGCTCGTGCGCACCGCCTAGCGGCGATCTATCGGCCGGCGCACGCGCCATCGTGCAAGGATTGGCGCGAGTGATCGTCGAGACCTCCAGCAACCCGCAGTTCATCTCCAACACCTACCTCGTCGCAGACGGCGAGGGCGGTCCCGCCTTCTTCATCGACGCCGGCGGCCCTGTCGAGCCGCTGATCGACGCCGCCGACCGGCTGGCGCTGGAGCCCACGCACGTGCTGCTGACCCACCACCACTACGACCACGTCTGCGACGTCGACAAGCTGCGCGAGCGCTGGCCGCAGCTGAAGGTCGCTGATCAGCCCGCGTCGAGAGCGAGCTGATGGCCGCGAGCGCGTCGGACTCCGGCGACGGCTCCGCCGCCGAGGCCATGGACGCGATCGAGGCCGGCGAGACGCTGCGCTTCGGCACGCTCGAGGTGTGCCCGCTGCAGCACGCCCGGGCACACCGCCGGAATGCTCTCCTTCCTCGTCGGCGACCGCAGCGAGGCCGACGCGGGCGCGAGCCCCGGCAAGCGCTCGACGGCCGCGCCCGGCGGCTTCAGCGGCGGGCAGGCCGTCGTGTTCACCGGCGACACGCTGTTCAAGAACTCCGTCGGCGGCGTCAAAGCGCCCGGGCACACGACCTACACCGATCTGCGCGACTCGATCATGGGCACGCTCATGGAGCTTCCGCCCGAGACCGTCATCTACCCCGGGCACTCCGAGCCGACGTCCGTCGCACAGGAGTGGGAGGACAACAGCTTCATCCGCGTCTGGCGCGGCCTCGACGCCGAGGGCGCCGAGCCCTGCACCGCGCTCGGCGAGCCCGCCACGCTCGTGCTGCTCGGCCAGGACTACGACGGCGGCACCAAGGCCTGGGTGCGCTGGCCCGACGGCTCGGACGACATCGTGCCCGGCTCGCGCGTCGAGCGCCAGCGCTAGGCGCTAGGCGTTCGCGGCGCCCGCTCGTCGCTCGCGCACGGCGCGCGCATGCGTCCAGCGCTGCGTCACGGAGCCGAGCGAACCCTAGGATGCATGGCGATGCCGCGCGAGAACGACAAGATTCCGACCTCGCGCGTGCGGCGCACGGCGACGGTCGCCTCGCTGGCCGCGGGCGAGGCGGTCAAGCAGTTCGGCACGCGCGCGGCGAACGTGACGCGCGGCGAGGAGGCGTCCGAGGAGGCGATGGCCCGGCGCCAGCTGGAGACGGCCAAGCAGATCGTGGCGGCGCTGGGCACGATGAAGGGCGCCGCGATGAAGCTCGGCCAGGTGATGTCGTTCCTGGACGTCGGGCCTCGTCCCCGAGCAGCACCGCGAGGAGTTCCAGCGCGAGCTGGCCAAGCTGCGCGACGCGGCGCCGACGGTCTCGTTCAAGCAGATGCGCAAGGTGATCGAGGACGACCTCGAAGAGCCGATCGACGAGGTCTTCGCGTCGCTTCGAGCAGGAGCCGATCGCGGCGGCCTCGATCGGCCAGGTCTACCGCGCGACGCTGCACGACGGGCGCGAGGTGGCCGTCAAGGTGCAGTACCCGGGCGTCGCGAGCGCGGTGCGCGCGGACATGCAGAACCTGGACATGATCATGCGCCTGCTCAAGCGCATGACGCCGGGGCTGGACGTCAAGGCGATCGCCGAGGAGATCCGCGAGCGGATCGTCGAGGAGCTCGACTACGAGCTCGAGGCGCAGAACCAGCGCTCGCTGGCGCGCATCTTCGCCGGACATCCGTTCATCGTCGTGCCCGACGTCGTCAGCTCGCTCTCGCGCGAGCGCGTGCTGGTCAGCGAGTTCGTGCACGGCGTCGGCTTCGAGGAGCTCAAGGGCCGCTCGCAAGCCGAGCGCGACCGGCTCGGCGAGATCGTCTTTCGCTTCTTCCTCGGCTGCCTGTATCGCCACCGCCAGTTCTCCGGCGATCCGCACCCGGGCAACTTCCTGCTGCTCGACGACGGCCGCGTGGCGTTCCTCGACTTCGGCCTGTTCAAGCGCATGGACGCGCGGCCCGGTCGACCTCGAGCTCGCGGCGCAGCGGGCGGTCGTCGAGGGCGACGCGCGCGGCGCTGCACCGGCTGCTCGCCGAGTCGGGCTTCCTGCCCGAGCCCGAGCGCGTCGACCCCGAGCACCTGCTCGCGTTCATCGACGACGGCGATCTGGTGGTACACGACCGCCGACGAGAGCGTGCAGCTGACGCCGGAGATCGCCACGCAGGTGATGATCGAGAGCTCCGACCCCCGCTCCAGCCACTTCCGCGAGATGCGCCACCAGGACATGCGCCCGGAGCACCTGTTCGGCCGGCGCATGGAGATGCTCACGCTGGCCGTCCTCTCACAGCTGCGCGCGAGCGCCAACTGGCACCGCATCGCGCGCGAGTGGATGTACGGCGACGCGCCCGTGACCGAGCTGGGCGCGCAGGAGGCCGACTTCTACGGTCGCAGCGGCGTCGGCGCGCGCTGAGCGGGCGCCCGCTGAGGCGGCGCGTTCGCTGCGCGCGGCGCCGGCGCGGATTGTCGCGAAGTCGGCCGATGTAATCGCTGACATGGGGACGGCGCAGCACGGAGCGCAGCGATACCGCGACCAGCGCCTCGTCGGTGATCCTCGACTCGCTCGCCGAGGCGGTGACGATCCGCGCGCGCGACAACCATCTGATCTACGCCAACCGTGCGGCGCTCGACCGGATGCGGCTTCGACTCGTGGCGGCGCTGCGCGAAGCCGATCCGCAGGCGCTGATGGGGCCGTATGAGACGACCGGCGAGCTCGGCCACGAGCTCGCCTTGGACGATCTGCCGTCGGTGCGCTGCTGCGCGGCGAGGAGCCCGAGCCGCTGCTGATGCGCACGGTCGACCGCGACGAGCGGCGAGGAGTCGTGGGTGCTGCTGAAGGCGACGGCCGTGCGCGACGACGGCGGCGAGATCGAATCGGCGGTCACGATCATCGAGGACGTGACCGAGGCGACGCGCGCGAGCCTGCGCAGTGGAGTTCCTCGCGCGCGCCGGCGACGCTGCTGGCCTCGTCGCTGGACTACCAGCAGACGCTGCGCAACGTCGCCGGGCTCGCCGTGCCGCAGCTCGCCGATTGGTGCGCGGTCGACCTGTTCGACGACGACGGCGCGCGCGAACCGGTCGCGGTCGCGCACGTCGACCCGGCGAAGCTCGCGCTGGCCGAGCGCCTGCGCGCTACGAGCCCGAGGAGCTCGACCCCGACCAGGGGCTCGGCCGGGTGCTGCGCACGGGCGAATCGCAGCTCTACACGCGACATCCCCGACGAGCTGCTCGTCGCCGCGGCGATCGACGACGAGCACCTGCGCCTGCTGCGCGAGGTCGGCATGCGCGCGGTGCTGATCGTGCCGCTGGCGATCGGCGGGCGCACGATCGGCGCGCTGACGATGGTCAACGCCGAGTCGGGCCGCAGCTTCGACGCCGGCGACGTCGAGTTCGCCGAGCAGATCGCCGCGCGCGCGGCCGTGGCGGTCGAGAACGCGCGCCTCTACAGCGAGCGCTCGGCGGTCGCGCGGACGCTGCAGAGCAGCCTGCTGCCCGAGGCGATCCCGCAGATCCCCGGCTGGGACGTCGCGGCGCTGTACCGCCCGGCGGGTCACGAGAGCGAGGTCGGCGGCGACTTCTACGACCTCTGGGAGGTCGGCGAGGACTGGCTGATGATGATCGGCGACGTCACCGGCAAGGGCGTCGGCGCGGCGGCGCTGACGTCGCTCGTCCGCTACACGGCGCGCGCGGCCTCGGAATTCGACGCGCGCCCGAGCGCAGATCCTCGCGCGCGTCGACGCGGCGCTGCGCCGGCGCCCGACGGTGTCGCTGTGCACGGCGCTGTGCCTGCGCCTGTCGCGCGCACGGCGCCACGCTCGCCGTCGGCGGGCACCCGCTGCCGCTGCTGCGTCGGCGACGGCGCCGAGGTCGGCGAAGTCGGCGCGCCACGGCACGCTGCTGGGCGCGCTGGAGCACACGCGCTGGCCGGAACCTCAGATCGAGCTCGCCGCGGGGCGAGACGCTGGTCGCGTTCACCGACGGCGTGACCGACACGGTCGGCGCCGACGGCGAGCGCTTCGGCACCGAGCGCCTGCGCGGCGACGCTCGGCGAGCGGCCGACGACGAGACGCCGGCCTCGCTGCGCACGCGCTGGTGCAGGC
Organism: uncultured Solirubrobacteraceae bacterium; assembly: GCA_963793935.1. GTDB lineage: Bacteria > Actinomycetota > Thermoleophilia > Solirubrobacterales > Solirubrobacteraceae > Palsa-744. The sequence continues at coordinate 209,711 of CAWCBZ010000004.1, read as the reverse complement.
GCTCGACGAGTTTCAGGTCGGAGCGCAGGCTGACGATACTGCGGTGGTGATAATGCGCTTCGCCGGGCAGCAGCCGAACAGCCGGGGTGTTCGCGATGCGGCGCGCGTGGGCGCGCCGGGAAACGGGTAACGGGGTAACTGTGGCGCAGACGCCTTTTCAGATCGAGAGCGTGAGCGAGTCCGAGCGGGGGCGCCTGAGGCTGACGGGCGAGCTCGACCTGGCGTCGATCGGGCGCGTCGAGCAGGCCGTCGACGCGATGCTCGCCGAGGGCGTGCGCGCGCTCGTGCTCGACCTCGGCGACGTCAGCTTCGTCGACTCGTCGGGGCTGCGACTGTTCATCGTGCTCGACCAGCGCGCCGCGCGCCGAGGGCTGGACGCTGACGCTGACGCGCCCGCAGCCGCAGGCGATGACGGTGTTCGTCGTCAGCGGCTTGGAGGACAACCTGCCGTTTGCCGAGAGCAGCGCAGTCGCGTGATGCCGCAATCCTCAGAAGACGCGCGCACGCGCCTGGGCGACGCCACGCCGATCACCACGCTGGAGCTCGCAGCGCACCGTGCACGCGCCCGGACTCGCGCGCGCGGCTGTGTCGCGCCAATGCGATCGCCTGGAGCTCGACGCCTCGCTGGTGCAGTCGTTGATCCTGCTGGTCTCGGAGGTCGTCAGCAACGCCGTGCGCCACTCCGCCGGCCACGCCGAATCACCGATCGAGCTCGTGGCGAAGTTCGGCGCCGAGCGCATTCGCGTGACGGTTACCGACGCCGGCGACGGCTTCATGCCGCGTCCGCGCGACCCGGGCAGCACGCGAGACGGCTACGGCCTGTACCTGCTCGAGAAAGTCGCCAGCGCGCTGGGGCGTCGAGTCGCAGGGCGACACGAAAGTCTGGTTCGAGCTGCCGCGCGGCGGCTGAGCGCGCGCTCAGAGCTCCTGGATCTGGAAGAGGCTGGTCGTGCCCGGCCGGCCCGACGGCAGCCCGGCGGTGATGCCGACGCGCTCGCCGGGCTTGCACCAGCCGAGCTCGACGACGCGGCGGGCGGCGTCGGCGATCAGCGCCTCGGTCGTCTCGTGGCGGCGCATCGAGGCGGCCTGCACGCCCCACATCAGCCCGCAGCGCCGGACCGTCTCTTTGCCGGGCGAGAGCGCGTAGATCGGCACGGTCGGGCGGTGCGCGGAGACGAGCCGCGCCGAGCGGCCCGAGAGCGTCGGGCACGATCAGCGCGTCGAGGCGCAGCTCGCGCGCGGCCAGGCACAGGTTGTGGGCGATCGTGTATGCAGGGTCGGACTCGGTGCGGCGCACGCGCGTCTCGTTCCAGCGCTCGTACGGAGCGATCGCCTCGGCCTGCACGGCGACGGCCGCCATCATCTCGACCGCCTCGACGGGGTAGGCGCCGATCGCGGTCTCCTGCGAGAGCATCACGGCGTCGGTGCCGTCGAGGATCGCGTTGGCGACGTCGGCCACCTCGGCGCGCGTGGGGCGCGAGGAGCTGACCATCGAGTCGAGCATCTGCGTGGCCGTGATCGACGGCCGCGCCATCCAGCCGGCGAGCTCGAGCAGCTGCTTCTGCACGATCGGCACGCGCTCGATCGGCAGCTCGATGCCGAGGTCGCCGCGCGCGACCATCACGCAGTCGGCCGCTCTGAGGATCTCGGCGGCGCGCTCGACCGCCTGCGGCTTCTCCATCTTGGCGATCAGCGGCAGGCGCGTGTGCTCGCGCACCGCTTCGACGTCCTCCGGGCGCTGCACGAACGACAGCGCGACCATGTCCACGCCGATCGACTCGCCGTGGCGCAGCAGCTCGAGGTCCTCCTCGGGCACCGCCGGCAGCGCCGTCGACCGGGCCCGGGATGTTCAGGCCCTGGCGCGAGGCGACGGCGCCGCCGACCTCGACCTCGGCGTCGACCTCGTGACTCGCCCGCGCGAACGTCGCGACGCGCAGGCGCACCGAGCCGTCGGCGAGGTACAGGATCGAGTCCATCTCCACCGCGTCGGCCAGCCCGGCCCAGGAGACGCTCATGCGCTGGGCGTCGCCCGTCGAGCTCGTCGCCGCCGGCGACGAACGTCAGCCGCTCGCCGGGCGTCAGCTCGACGACGTCCTCGCGCAGCGGGCCGATGCGCAGCTTCGGGCCGGGCAGGTCCTGCAGGATCGCCACCGGTCGTCCCACCCGGCCGGCGGCGTCGCGCACGCGGCGCACCGTCTCGGCGTGCTCGTCGAGCGTGCCGTGCGAGTAGTTCAGCCGCGCGACGTCCATGCCGGCCTCGCACCAGGCGCACCAGCGTCTCCGGCTCGCGCGAGGCCGGTCCGATGGTGGCGACGATCTTGGTGCGGCGCATCGCAGGCACGGTAGCGGTCGCGGCGGACGGCGCGGCACTGCAAGCCGCGGGCCGGCGGCCGCGAGGCCGACGGCCTAGCATCGAGGCATGCTCGGACCCTCGCGACCGATGCCGCGCGTCGGCGCGCAGGCGCGCATCGTGCACTTCGGCGGCGGCGCGAAGGCGGCACCGTGGTGGCCGTGCGCGACGACGGCCGGCGGCTGGAGGTGCGCGCGCAGGACGGCGAGACGCTGCAGTTCGTGCTCAACCCGCGCGACCGCGCGTTTCGTCTCGGCCTCCAGCGGACAGGGTCCCGCGCCTGGAGCTGCTCGGCGACGCGCGCTGAGCGCGGCGAGCCCCGCGCGCTTACGGCGCCTGCACGTCGGGGAAGTGCTCGGCGCAGTGCTCGCGCAGCGTCTGCGCACCCACTCGCGCTCGCTGCGGCGAGGCGACGCGAAAGCGCGCCAGCAGCTCGTGCTGGCGCTCGATCGGCGCGCCGGCGATGGTCCAGCTGACGGCCAGTCGCTCGAACAGCAGCTCGACCGCGCGCTGCCAGGCGTCCTCCGGCGTGGCTGCGGCGCGCGCGCCTGGGCCGGCGAGCCCGGCGAGCGTCTGCGCGTACTCGGCGCGCGCGGCCGGCGTCAGCGAGCCGCGCAGCACGAGCACGTTGCCGTCGGCGTCGGCGTACTCGCTGCTGGGCGCGCGCAGCCGCTGCTTGGCGCGCGAGCGCTTGCCCACGCCGGCGCCGCCGGCCTCAGGCCTCGGCGGCTCGTTCGAGCTGCGCGCGCACGTCGCCGGTGACCGGCTTTGCATGGCCGGGCCAGGCGGCGGCGGGCTCGAGCGCGGCGAGCTTGCGCATGCTCGCGCGCGCCTGCTCGGTGTCGAAGTTGTAGATGGGCAAGGGCAGATGCGCCTCGGAGTCGCGGCCCCACATGTCGAGCGTGTAGAAGCAGTCGCTGCTGAGCGCCAGCCGATCGGACTCGCGCCACAGCGCGATCTGCCCGGGCGCATGGCCGGGGATCTCGACGACCGTGAAGCCGGCGATCTCATCGCCCTCGGCGACCGTGCCGGCGATCTCGACGGGGCCGCCGTCCCAGGCGTAGCGATGCATCAGGCGGTGCGCTTGGCGGTGGGGGAAGGGCAGCCCATACAGGCCCTCGGGCCAGTAGCGAAAGCCGCCGCTGCCTTCGGCGTCCTGCACCTCTGCGGCGTGGCAGAAGACGGGCGCGTCCAGGCCGGGCGCGGCGCCGCGATGATCGGTGTGCGCCGTGGCCCAGCACGATGCGCTGGATGCCGCCGAGTCGCGCGCCAGCGCGCGCCAGCGCGCGTCTCATCGTGCGTGCGCCGGCGTCGAACATGGTCACGCCCTGCTCGTCCTCGATCAAGTAGACGTTGCAGCGTCCGGGCTGGCCCTGCACGACCCACACGCCGGTGGCGACCTGCTGCGCGTCGCCGCCGGACAGGCGCGAGGTCAGGCGCGTCTTGGCGTTGAAGGCGCCGGTCAGGCGCTGCTCGGCGAGCGAGCCCTGCGGCGGGATCATGCCGAGCTGGCGGGGAATGGCGATGGAGTCGGGAAAGGCGTCGTTGGCCTGGATCAGGCCGTCCCTGACGGTCAGCAGGTCGATGCCCTCGACGGCGAAGCGATCGCCGGTCGGCTGCGACGCCGTTGAGCGTGCCCGGCCCGGCGAACGTTCCGCCGATGCGGTACTGCACGGCGCAGCGCTCGTCCTGTGTGGTCGTCGAGACGATCTCGAAGCGCAGGTCGGGCACGGCGTCGATCAGCTCGCCGAGGAACGCGCGCACGCCCTCGGGCGCGAGCACGTCGACCTGGCCGCGCACGTTCTCGCGCCCGCCGTCGGCCCACAGCGCGACGGCTGCCTCGAGATCGCGCGCGTCGATCGCGTCGAAGTAGCGGCGCGCGACCGACTCGGCGGCGGAGCTCTTGCTGATGCGTTTGCGCGGCGATCGGGCCTGACGGACGTTGGCGGCGACCTCCTGCACCTTCGTGGCAGCCTTGCTGTCGCGGCTCTTCTGCTCAGCCATGGTGCTCCTCCCTGTGTCGCTGCAGGCGAGTGAAGGCGCGTAGTCTAGTCTCCGCCGCGTGGCCGAGGCGAGAAATCGCGCTGGCGCGCGCGGGGCGTCGCGGTCGGCGGCCAAACGCGAGCTGGGCAGAGGCGAACGGATTCAGCGGGGCGTCTATCGCCTGCGTCTGCCGCTGCCGTGGCCGGGCGTTCCTCACTGCAACGCCTGGGCGGTCGCCGCGGGCGACGGCTTCGTGCTGTTCGACACCGGCATGAACCAGCCCGGGTCGATGGACGACCTCGAGCGCGCGCTTGCAGATGTGCGGGCTGCGCCTGGCCGACGCGAACCTGGTCGTCTGCACGCACGCGCACTCCGACCACTGTGGTCAGGCGGCGACGATCGTCGAGCGCGTGGGCTGCGAGCTGTGGATGCACCCGAGCCACGAGCTGATGACGCGCATGGTCGAAGATCCGCGACGCGGTGCTCGCACGACGCCTGGAGGTGGCGCGCCAGAGCGGCGTGCCGGAGGAGCCGCTGCGCCGCTACGCGGCGCAGCGAGGCAAGTCCGAGCCGGGCATCGCCGGTCCGATCGAGCCCGACCGCGACCTCGTGTCGGGCGTGACGGTCGGCAGCGACCTGGGCGAGTGGGTGATCTACGAGACGCCCGGGCACGCGCCGTCGCACGTCTGCCTGTTCCAGCCCGAGCGGCGCCTGCTGATCTCCGGCGACCATCTGCTCGGACGCATCTCGCTGTACTTCGAGTTCGGCTACTCGCCGAACCCGGTCGGCGAGTTCCTGTCGTCGCTGGACGTCGTCGAGCGGCTCGGCGCGCGTCTGTGCCTGGCCGGGCACGGGCGCACGTTCACAGACGTTCACGCGCACATCGACGGCAACCGCAGCCTCGTGCAGGAACACCTGGAGAACGTGCTGGGCGCGGCGCGCGAGCGGCGAGCCGACGGCGTTCGAGGTCGTCACGCGATTGCACGGCGACAGCCTCTCGCAGCAGAACGCGCACTGGCTGCTGTCGCAGACGCTCGGCTATCTCACGCACCTGGAGAGCGTCGGCAGCGTTCGGCGCATCGCCGGGGAGCCCGAGCGCTGGGCGGCATAATCAACCGATGCGCATCGACGAGATCCTCACCGCGGAGACGCCGGTCTTCTCCTTCGAGTTCTTCCCGCCGAAGACGGAGCAGGGCGAGCAGAACCTGTACGCGGCGCTGGAGCGAGCTCAAGCCGCTGGAGCCTTCGTTCGTGTCGGTGACCTACGGCGCGGGCGGCTCCAGCCGCTACAAGACGATCGAGATCGTCAAGCGGATCAAGGAGCAGTTCGGCCTGGAGGCGATGGCGCACTTCACCTGCGTCGGCGCGACCGTGGCGGAACTGCGCGCGACGCTCGACGAGATGCGCGAGGCGGGAATCGACAACGTGCTGGCGCTGCGCGGCGACCCGCCGGACGGGCAGACGGACTGGACGAAGACCGAGGGCGGGCTCGAGTACTCGCGCGAGCTGGTGGCGCTGATCGGCGAGGACTACCCGTTTGCGATCGGCGCCGCGTGCTTTCCCGAGACGCACATCCACGCCGAGAGCGCGGAGTCGGACCTGCGCTACCTCGGCGAGAAGGTGCGCGCGGGCGTGGACTTCCTGATCACGCAGATGTTCTTCGACAACGATTTCTATTTCGACTTCGTCGCTCGCGCGCGCGCGGCGGGCATCGACGTGCCGATCATCCCGGGCATCATGCCGATCACGCGCGTGGGCCAGGTCGAGCGCATGGCGACGATGTGCGGCTCAGAGATCCCCGAGGGCCTGCGCGCGGAGCTGCACGCGCGCGAGCAGGACGCCGAGGCGGTGCTCGACTTCGGCGTGGCCTACGCGACGCTGCAGTGCTCGGAACTGCTCGCGGCGGGCGCGCCGGGCGTCCACTTCTACACGCTCAATCGCTCGCCGGCCACGCGCGCGATCGTCAGCGCGCTGAAGCTGGCGCGCCCGTGGGAGCGTGCGATCTACCCGGCTTCGATCTCCAACCCCTCGGCGACGCGCGGCGAGCCGTCGGAGGCCTCGTAGCGAACGTCGACGGAGTCGTTCTGGCGGTAGGTGCCGACGCCCCAGGCGCCGAGCAGCCAGCGCCAGCCGCTGATCTTGTCCTTGCGCAGCTCCTGCTCGAAGACCAGCGCGCCTTCGCGCACGGAGAAGTCGCTGCCGAGCTGCTGCGCAACTCCGTTGAGATACACCTGATAGGGCTCGCGCACCTCGCGCGGCAGCCTGACCAACGATTTGCTCATGGCCAGCGGATTATGCACCCGGCGCGACGCGTACTCTGCGCGGTGTGAGCGAACTGCGCAGCACGAGCGAGATTCCCTACACGGTGCGCCGCTCCTCGCGCGCGCGTCGCGTGCGCGTGAACGTGCACGCGCACGCCGGTGTGGAGGTCGTGCTGCCCGCGCGCGCGCCCGAGCGCGCCGCCGCGGCGGCGGTGCGCGAGCTGCGCCCGTGGATCGAGCGCCGGCTGGGCGAGGCGCACGAGGCGCTCGCACGCGTCGCCGCGCGCGCCGGCACGCTGCCGTTCCTCGACGACTCGCTGAAGCTGGTGGCGCAGCCGGGTCGCACGCGCGTGCACCGCGACGGCGAGCTGCTGCTCGTGCCCGAGCACAGCCGGAGGCCGGCGATCGAGCGCTTCTACCGCCGCGCCGCGCGAGCCGAGATCGCGCCGCGGCTGGACCGCGCGACGGCGCTCGCCGGCACGCCCTACAGCGAGCTGTCGATCCGCGCGCAGCGCACGCGCTGGGCGTCGTGCTCGGCCAAGGGCGCGATGAGCTTCAACTGGCGGCTGCTGCTGGCGCCGTCGCGAGTGCTCGACTACGTCGTCTGGCACGAGGTCTGCCACCTCGAGGTGCTCGACCACTCGCCGCGCTTCTGGGCGCTGCTGGAGCGCTGGTGGCCGGACTACCGCGAGGACCGCGAGTGGCTGCGGCGTGAACGGCGCGACGCTGGTCTTGTAAACGGCATCCAGCCTTCGAGGCCGGCCCGGCCTCCGCTTCTCGTTACATCTTGTGACCGCTTCGGCCGCTCCGGCGGTCACCGACGAGGGCCATCCTGGCCCTCGTGTGGCTAACCGCGCTGGTCTATCGGCACGTAGTCCAGATCGCGGTCACCCGTGTAGATCTGGCGCGGGCGGGCGATCTTCTGCTCGGGGTCCTCGACGAGCTCCTTCCACTGGGCGATCCAGCCGCTGGTGCGGCCGATGGCGAACATCACGGGGAACATCGCGACGGGCAGGCCGAGCGCCTCGTAGATCAGGCCGGAGTAGAAGTCGACGTTGGGGTAGAGCTTGCGCGAGGTGAAGTAATCGTCGTCGAGCGCGCGCTTCTCCAGCTCGGTGGCGACGTCGAGCAGCGGACTCTTGCCGCGCACCTCGAACACGTCGTCGAGGTATTTGCGGATGATCCGCGCCCGCGGGTCGTAGTTCTTGTAGACGCGATGGCCGAAGCCCATCAGCCGCTCGTCGCCGGCCTTGACGCCCTCGAGGAAGGCAGGAATGTTCTCGACCGTCTCGATCCGCTCGAGCATCCGCAGCGCCTGCTCGTTGGCGCCACCGTGCAGCGGCCCGTACAGCGCCGCGACGCCGGCAGCGACGGCCGAGTAGGGGTCGACCTGGGTGGAGCCGACCGAGCGCACGGCGCTGGTCGAGGCGTTCTGTTCGTGGTCGGCGTGCAGGATGAACAGCACGTCGAGCGCTCGCGCGAGCCGCGGATCGGGCTCGTACTTGAGCTCGGTCATTTTGTACATCATTCCGAGGAAGTTGCCGGCGTACTCGAGATCGTTGTCCGGGTACACGTACGGCTGACCCATGTTGTGGCGGAAGGCGAAGGCCGCGAGCGTCGGCATCTTGGCGAGCAGGCGAATGATCTGGATCGCGCGCACGCGCTCGTCTTTGATCTTGTTGGCGTCGGGATAGAAGGTCGACAGCGCGCCGACGGAGGCGACGAGCATGCCCATCGGGTTGGCGTCGTAGCGAAAGCCCTGCATGAAGTCCTTGACGTTCTCGTGCACGAACGTGTGGATCGTGATCTCGTCGACCCACCCCTCGAGCTCGGCTTTGCTGGGCAGGCGGCCGTTGATCAGCAGGTAGGCGACCTCCAGGTAGGTCGAGTGCTCGCACAGCTGCTCGATCGGGTAGCCGCGGTGCTGCAGGATGCCGGCGTCGCCGTCGATGTAGGTGATCGAGCTGCGACACGAAGCCGTGTTCATGAACGCCGGGTCGTAGGAGAGCATGCCGAATTCGTCCTCGTCGACCTTGATCTGACGCAGTTCGGTGGCGCGCACGGAGCTGTCGGTGATCGGCAGCTCATAGGTCTTGCCCGTGCGGTTGTCGGTGATCGACAGCGTGTCCGAGGGCGCCGTGCCGTTGCCCGAAGGCGCTGCGGCCGGCGTCGTGGCCCCGTCGCCTGTGGTGGTGGCGCTCGCGACCTGGCCCTTCGCGTCCGCCTCGGTCTCGCTGCTCATCTGCTTCTCCTATCGACGGTTGGCAATCGCTACGCCTCCGATTATGCGTCAACTCGCCGCTCGACCCGCCGGTGACGCGGCGCGCGGCATCGTGCAAGACGCCAGGAGACGGTCGTTTGAGCCGCCGGCGGGACTCAGCGCTGCGGCAGGCGCTTGCGCGAGACCACCGTGCGCACGCGCGGTGGCGACGGCGTGGCGGGCTCCGCGTGCGGGCCACGGCGCGGCGGGCGCGGGCGGCGCGGGCGAGGGTGATGCGGATGGCGCGGGCGCGAGCGTGGACCGATGCCGCCGTCCTCTCCTGTCGCCGGCTCCGGCGTCTGGCGAACTGCCCAGCGCACGATCAAGAACAGCGCCACGATCGGGATCTTCAGCAGGAACATCAGCCAGATGAACGTCCACGCATCCACGCCTGACGATCGTATACCCGGTGGGAGACCGGCACAAGCTTGGCGGTGTCCACGGACCGGCTCGATAGCCGGACAGTGTTCGCAGTGCGACCGTTCAAGAGCTCTAGGGCGGGTAGATCGATCTCCGCCCGGGCCTCACTATGCTCCGGATGAAACCCTACACATCAGGCATCTAAGTGTGTAGCATTTCAACGGTGGAGCCCAACGAGATACTCAATATCGCCCGTCGCGCTGGAGGTGTCGCCTCGGCCGCAGAGTTCATCAAGGGAGGTGCTCGGTGGGAGGATCTGTATCGGCTTCGCGACAGCGGCAAGCTCATTGAGCTCTCGCGAGGGATCTATCGCGCGGCAGACGCCCCGGCGACTGCGCATCTGGACCTATTGGCCGTCTGCCGGCGGGCGCCTGACGGCATGATCTGTCTGAGCTCTGCCGCGAGCTTCTGGGATCTGACGGACGAGATGCCCGACCGCGTTCATGTCGCCGTGGCGCGTGGCCGGCATCGCCCCAAGATCGCCTACCCCCCGACGCTCGTACATGTCTTCGCCGCAAAGACGTTCGAACTCGGGCGCGTTGAACAGCCGGTCGAATCGGGCGAGAAGTTGATCATCAGCTCTCCGACGCGCACGGTTGTCGATCTCCTGCGGTTTCGTTCGCGCGTCGGACGTGACGTAGCACTCTCGGCGCTTGCAACGTACGTGCGTCGCCGCGATGCCCGGCCGGGAGAGCTTCTGGCGCTCGCCCGGCAACTGCGAGTCGGCACGGTGATGGCTGAAGCGCTGGAGCCTCTGCTGGCGTGAGCGACCGCACGCCCGAGCAGGCATACCTCGGCCTGCAGAGGCTGGCGCGCCTTGAGCGCCGCAACACTCAGCAGCTCTTCGAGCTTTACATCCACGAGCGCTTCCTGGCTCGTCTCGCTGCGTCGCCATTCGCCAGGCAGTTCGTTCTAAAGGGAGGGATGCTGCTTGCCGTCTTGGATCTCCGACGTGCGACGCGCGACGCCGACCTGCTCGTTCGTGACCTCTCAAACGACGAGCAGACCTTGCGAGCCGTGATTAGCGAGGTCGTGGAGGTGCGTATGCGGGACGGAGTCAGCTTCGACGCAGCCGCGATCGCGATAACGCCAATCCGCGAAGACGCCGAGTACCCAGGCGTTCGCCTCGCGCTGCCAGCCATGCTCGGCGGAGCAACGCTCAAACTCAAGCTCGATCTGTCATTTGGCGATCCAGTCGATCCGACGAACATCGACTACCCAACTCTGCTGGATGACCCGAGCTTCTCGTTGTTGGGCTATCCGATTGAGAACGTGATCGCTGAGAAGGCTGAGACGATGATGTTCTTGGGCGACGCCAACACACGTGATCGCGACTACGGCGACGTCTATCTCCTTTCGGAGATTCACCCGATCGAGGCAGCCCCTATGCGCGCCGCCCTCCGCGCTGTCGCCGAGTATCGCGACCGCGAGGTGACGCCGCTCGGGCCGATGCTCCAGACGCTCCGCGAGACCCGCCAGCAGCCTTGGGATGCGTTTCGGGTGCGTGTCGGACTGCTTGGGCTACCCGAGCGCTTCTCCGTTGTCGTCGACCGGGTGGTCAGCTTCGTCGACGGTCTCCAGGTGAGCGGCGCCTCACGCTGGAACCCGGCACGACAACGCTGGGAATAGCCGGGCGCGCACAACTGCGAAATCCAGCCTGTCGCTCTTTCGGTACAAGTGCCCGAGCGCGCGCATCGGCTGCTCTCTCTAACTCGTCGCCACCTCTCGGAGACCTGCGATCAGGAGCCGGCCGCGGTGAACTGCGTCATCGCGTGCAGCTCGCCCAAGCGCGCGTCGATCTCCTCGCGCGTCAGGCCGCGCACGCGGTCGGTGCCGAACTGCTCGACGTTGAAGGACGCGAGCACGCTGGCGTGGGCCATGGCGCGGCGCAGCAGCTCGTCAGACAGCGGCTTGTCGAGGTTGGCGGCGATGAAGCCGACGAAGCCGCCGGCGAAGGTGTCGCCGGCGCCGGTCGGGTCGACGACGGTCTCCAGCGGGTAGGCGGGCAGGGCAAAGAAGCTGTCGCGTGTGATCAGCGCGGCGCCGTACTCGCCCTGCTTGGCGATGATCACGCTCGGCCCGCGCGAGGCGCCGGAGCCGTTTGTGTCGCCCGATGTGTTCCACGAGAGGATCTCGCGTGCGGCCGTGACGAGGTTCGGCTTGCCGGTGAGCTGGCGCAGCTCGGCGTCGTTGAGGATCACGCAGTCGACGCTCTCGATCGCGCTGACGAGCGAGTCGCGCGCGATGTCGATCCACAGGTTCATCGAGTCCAGCGCGACGAAGCCCGCGCCGGGCAGCTGTGCGCGCACCTCGCGTTGCAGGTCGGGCTGGATGTTGGCCAGGAACAGCACGTCTGAGGAGCGCGAGGCGTCAGACAGCTTCGGCGCGAAGCCCTCGAACACGCCGAGCTGCGTGTCGAGCGTCTCGCGCGAGTTCAGGTCCCAGCCGTACTCGCCGTGCCAGAAGAACGTCTTGCCGCCGGCCACGCGCTCGACGTCTGAGATGTCGATGCCGCGCTCGCGCATGACGTCCAGCTGCGGCTCGCCGAAGTCGTCGCCGACCGGTCCGACGACGCGCACCTCATCGAAGAACGAAGCCGCCAGTGCGAAATGCACGGCCGCGCCGCCGAGCATGCGCTCGCGCTCGCCAAACGGCGTCTTGACGGTGTCATAGGCGATCGAGCCGACCACGGTGATTGACATGGGCGCGCACCTTAGAGCACGCGCGTGCGGCGCGGCTCGCGCCGGTCGCGCGCCGAGCGTGAGCTAGCCTCAGCGCCGATGCGCGCGATCCAGATGACCGAGTTCGGCGGCCCCGAGGTGCTCGCATTGGCCGAGTTGCCGCGGCCCGAGCCGGGCGAGGGCGAGGTGCTGATCAAGGTCTCGCGCGCCGGGCTGAACTTCGCCGACACGCACACGCGCACGAACTCCTACGTGAAGAAGGCCACGCTGCCGCTGGTGCCCGGCGGCGAGGTGGCGGGCGTGCGCGAGGACACCGGCGAGCGCGTGGTGGCGCTGACCGGCGACGGTGGCTATGCCGAGTATGCGGTCGCGCCGCGCGAGCTGGCCTTTGCGATCCCCGACGAGCTCGACGACGGCACGGCGCTGGCGATCGTCATCCAGGGCCTGACGGCCTGGCATCTGTACAGGACCGCCGCGCGCGTGCAGGAGGGCGACAGCGTGGTCGTACATTCGGCCGCGGGCGGCGTCGGCTCGCTGGCGGTGCAGCTGGGACATCCGCTCGGCGCCGGGCGGGTGATCGCCACAGCATCGAGCGCCGACAAGCGCGCGCTGGCGCTGGAGCTCGGCGCCGACGAGGCGATCGACTCGGCCGCCGAGGATCTGCAGGAGCGCTTGCTGGCAGCCAACCAGGGACAGCCGATCGACGTCGTGTTCGACATGGCCGGCGGCGAGGTGTTCGACGCCTCTTACGCCGCATTGGCGCATTTCGGGCGGATCGTCGTCTGCGGCATCGCCTCGCAGCAGCCGAACGAGCTGCGCACGGGGTCGCTGCTGCGCCACTCGCGCAGCGTCGTCGGCTTCTATCTGTTCCACTGCCTGGAGCGCCCGGGCATGGTCGCCGACGCGCTGGCCGACCTGTTCTCGCGCGCCGCGCGAGGCGAGCTGCGCACGGTGATCGGCGCCACGTATCCTCTTGAGCAGGCAGCGCAGGCGCACATCGACCTGCGCGAGCGGCGCACGACGGGCAAGCTGCTGCTCGACCCTGCCGCCTGATGCGTAAGCTGCACTCTTCCTAGCAATGGCCAAGTCCTTCGCCGATCTCGGTCTGTCCGAGTCCACACTGCAAGCGCTCGCCGACGTCGGCTACGAGTCGCCAAGCCCGATCCAGGAACAGGCGATTCCGCCGATGCTGGAAGGCAACGACGTGATCGGCCAGGCGCAGACGGGCACCGGCAAGACCGCGGCGTTCGGCCTGCCGATCATGGAGTACATCGATGCTTCAGACCCCGAGGTGCAGGCGCTCGTGCTGACGCCCACGCGCGAGCTGTGCATCCAGGTCACGCAGGCTCTGCGCACGTATGGCGCACATACGGGAATCGACGTGGTGGCGGTGTTCGGCGGCGCGCCGATTCGCACGCAGCAGGCACAGCTGCGCGCCGGCGGTCATGTCGTCGTCGGCACGGTGGGCCGCGTGCTGGACCTGATCTCGCGCCACTCGCTGGTGCTGCACTCGTGCCGCTTTCTCGTGCTCGACGAGGCCGACGAGATGCTCGATTTGGGCTTCTTGGAGGACGTCGAGAAGATCCTCTCGCTGACGCCGTCCAGCCGCCAGACGGCGCTGTTCAGCGCGACCATGCCGCCGCCGATCCGCAAACTGGCCGATCGCTACATGTACGACCCGGTGATCATCCAGGTGGAGGCCGAGACGCTGACGATCGACACGGTCGCGCAGTTTCAGCTGCCGGTGGAGACGCGCGCCAAGCCCGACAAGCTCGTCGAGGTGCTGCAGGCCGAGAAACCCGAGCAGGCAATCGTGTTCGTGCGCACGAAGATTCGCGCCGACCAGCTGTTTCGCACGCTCAAGGACCGCGGCATGAACGTCAGAGCGCTGCACGGCGACATGTCCCAAGGCTCGCGCGACGGCGTCATGCTGGCCTTCAAGGGCGGTCGCGTGCCGATCCTCGTGGCCACCGACGTGGCCGCGCGCGGTTTGGACATCTCGACGGTCACGCACGTGATCAACTACGACGTGCCGACCTCGCCGGACACCTACGTGCACCGCATCGGTCGCACCGGCCGAGTCGGGCGGTCCGGTCGCGCGATCACCTTCGTGGAGGATCGCCAGAAGCGCGAGCTGGAGGCGATCGAAAAGCACATCGGCACGAGCATCGCCAAATGGGAGCGGGGCGCCGAGGTCGCGCCGACGCCGGTTTCCGAGCGCCCGCGCCGGCACTCCAAGCCGCGCATCTCCCGCCGCGACGACTCCGAGCCCTACGTCAAGCTCGTGCTCGGCGGCGGCAAGGCGGCGGGCCTGCGCGTGTCGGACATCGTCTCGGCGGTCACGTCTTCGACCAGCCTCGACGGCGAGGCGGTTCGCGACGTGCTCGTGCTCGACCGCTTCTCCTTCTTGTCCGTGCCCGCCGATGAGGCCGACCGCGTGGTCGACTCGCTCGACGGAAAAGAGCTGCGCGGGCGCACACTCAGCCTGCAGCGCGTCGAGGCCGGCTAGCGCCGCAAGCTTCCCGGGCGCCCGGCGCCCGCCGTAAACCACGACCGCGAGACCTGTCTCGCCGAGGAGCAGAGATGTCAACCGCCACCATGCAGACCACCGAAGGACCGATCGTCTTCGAGCTGTTCGACGCCGATGCTCCGAAGACCGTCGAGAACTTCCGCAAGCTGTCCGCCGACGGCTTCTATGACGGGCTGACCTTTCACCGCATCATCAAAGACTTCATGATCCAGGGCGGCTGCCCGCAAGGCACGGGCACGGGCGGGCCGGGTTACACCTTCGAGGACGAGTTCAACTCGCACAAGGTCGTGCGCGGCGCGCTGGCGATGGCAAACGCCGGGCCCAACACCAATGGCTCGCAGTTCTTCATCGTCACGACCGACGCCGCGCCGTGGCTCGACGGCAAGCACACGGTGTTCGGCCAGGTCACCGAGGGCATGGACGTCGTCGACAAGCTCGAGGGCGTGCAGACCGACGGCGGCGACCGCCCGGTAGAGCCGATCGGCATTGCGTCGATCGAGCTTTCCGACTAGATCGACCTCGGAGTTCGCCAACTCGGAGTAGTGTTGTTAGCTACAAAGCGAGCACTAAGAGCGAGCAGAACAGGGAGAGACCGATGGCCACCGCCGAGCACCCCCAGATCGTCGAGCAGCCAGCCCCGAGCGAGAACGGAGTCGCGCCCGCGAACGAGGACATCCAGGTCGAGAATCCGGCGACGGGGGAGATCGTCGCAACGGTGCCCGACCTCGGCGCCGACGTCGTCGCGGCGATGGCCGAGCGCGCCCGTGCCGCGCAGCCCGGCTGGGAGGCCTACGGCTTCGAGGGCCGCGCGCGCATTCTCATGCGCGCACAGAAGTGGCTGATGGACAACGCCGACCAGGTCATTCAGACGATCGTCTCAGAGACCGGCAAGACCTTCGAGGACGCCTCGCTGGCGGAGATCTCCTACGCCGGCAACGCCTTCGGCTTCTGGGCCAAGAACGGCCCTGAGTATCTCGCCGACGAGAAGGTCAAGTCCGGCCAGCTGCTGGTCAAGGGCAAGAAGCTGATCCTGCGCCACCGCCCGCTCGGCCTGATCGGCGTGATTGGCCCGTGGAACTACCCGCTGACCAACTCTTTCGGCGACTGCATACCGGCGCTGATGGCCGGCAACAGCGTGATCCTCAAGCCGTCGGAGGTCACGCCGCTGACCTCGATGTTGATGGCCGAAGGTTTGCGCGAGTGCGGGCTTCCCGACGACGTCTTCCAGGTCGCGACCGGCCGCGGCGAGACCGGCGCCGCGCTGATCGAGCAGGTCGACATGATCATGTTCACCGGCTCCACGCGCACTGGTCGCAAGGTCGCCGAGGCGGCCGCACGGCGGCTGATTCCCGCGTCGCTGGAGCTCGGCGGCAAGGACCCGATGATCGTGCTGTCCGACGCCGACCTTGAGCGTGCGGCGAACTTCGCGACCTACTACTCCATGCAGAACGCCGGACAGACCTGCATCTCGATCGAGCGCGCGTATGTCGAGGAGCCCGTCTACGACGAGTTCGTCGCAAAAGTCTCTGAGAAAGTGCGCGCGCTTCGAGTCGGCAAGCCCAATGGCCCCGGTTCGGTCGAGGTCGGCGCGATCACCTTCCCGCCGCAGCTTCAGACGATCGAAGACCACGTTTCAGACGCCGTCGACAAGGGCGCGCGCGTGCTCGCCGGCGGTCAGGCCTCCGCACAGGGCGGCGGACGCTTCTACGAGCCGACCGTGCTGGTCGACGTCGATCACACGATGAAGTGCATGACCGAGGAGACGTTCGGTCCGACGTTGCCGATCATGAAGGTGTCCGATTCCGACGAGGCCGTGCGTCTGGCGAACGACTCGCCCTACGGCCTCGGCGCCTCGGTCTTCTCGCGCGACACCGAGCGCGGCGAGCAGGTCGCCAGGCGACTGGAGACCGGCGCGGCGAACGTCAACGACGCGATGATCAACTACACCGCGCTGGAGCTGCCGATGGGCGGCGCCAAGGCCTCCGGCCTGGGTTCGCGCCACGGCGCCGGCGGCATCCGCAAGTACACCTCCCAGCAGGCGATCGTCGTCACGCCCAAGCTGGCGCTCAAGCGCGAACCGCACATGTACCCATACAAGGCGCGCAACTCGAAGATGCTCGCCGGCATGTTCAAGTTGCTCTACGGCCGCGGCAAACGGGCCTGAGGCGCCTCCGCTAGGAGTGACCGAGCGCGACCACCGCGCGCTCGGTCTCGCGCTCGAGCAGCGTCACGAGCGCGCTGACGACGCGCGGATCGAACTGCGTGCCGGCGCAGCGCTCGAGCTCGCGCTGTGCCGCGGCGTGGTCCAGCGATGAGCGATATGAGCGGTCGCTGGTCATCGCCTCGTAGGCGTCGGCGACGGCGATGATTCGCGCCTCCAGCGGGATCGCGTCGCCACTTAGGCCCTGCGGGTAGCCGCGGCCGTCGGGCTGCTCGTGATGTGCGCCGACCCACTGGCGCACGTCGGCCAGCGTGGCGTGGTCGAGCATCTGCGCGCCGAGTTCGGGGTGACGGCGGATCACCGCGAGCTCTTCGTCGCTCAGCCGCGCGGGCTTCTGCAGGATGCTGTCCGGCACGCCGACCTTGCCGATGTCGTGCAGCAGGCCCGCCAGACGCACGCGTCCGGTGCGCGCTTCTGACAGGCCGAGCTCGCGCGCCATCATCTCCGCGTAGCGCCCGACCGTCTCGGAGTGGCGCGCCGTGCCGCTGAAGCGCAGGTCGACCGTCTCGGCAAGGTCGAGCATCACCGCCAGCAGGCGTTCGGCGGCGATGTCGCCGCCCTCGCCGTCGAGCTGCGGCGCGCTGCGCATCGCCGGGCTGTGCAGCATCGTGCGATCGCAGCCGTTCCACCGGGCCGCCTGCAGCGCCTCGCCGGTCGCGCGCAGCAGCGCCGCCGCGGTCTCGCCGGCGCGCGGGTAGCCGGCGATGCCGAGGCTGAGCGTGACCGGCACGCTGGCCTGGCGGAACTCGTCACGCACCTCGCAGCGCATGCGCTCCGCGGTCAAGAACGCTCCCTGCTCATCTGTGTCGGGCAGCACCAGCGCGAATTCGCCGCCACCCACGCGGGCCAGGGAGTCGGTCTCGCGCTTACCGCGCGCAAGAATCGCCGCCACTTGCTGCAGCGCAGCGTCGCCGAGTCGGTGGCCACCGCGGTCGCTGACCTCCTTGAAGCGGTCCAGGTCGCCGACGATCACCGTCACCTGGCCGCCGCGGCGCCGTGCGCGCGCCAGCTCCAGGTCGAGCGTCTCGCGGAAACCGCGCCGATTGGAGAGCCTGGTCAGTGGGTCGCTGCGCGCGGACTCATACAGGCGTGCGATCAGCACGTCGACGCGCTCGCGCATCACGCGAATGACCACCGCGGCGACCGCCAGCGTGCCCATGGCGACGAGCCACCACGCCGCCACGCCGTCCGCCGGCGAACGCTCCGTGAGCAACAACGCGTAGGTGGCGGCGACATAGGCGATCTGCGCGAGCATCATGCGCGTGCTGAAGAAGTACGCCGAGTACAGGTAGACCCACAGGTACAGGAAGATCAGCGGGCTCGGGTCCTCGGCGGAGAAGTAGGCCACGCCGGTGATCAGCGTCGTGCCGCCGGCCAGCGCCATTGCGAGCACGCCGGAGCCGACACCGTCGGCGCGCCAGAAGAGCAGCCCGGCGACGACGTAGGCGATGCCGGCGATCGCCCAGATTCCGCCTGCGTCGACGCGCGGCGAGTGCGGCAGTGCGAGCGTCAGCAGAGCGAGCGTCGCGCCGGCCGCGAACAGCGCGGCGAGGATGTGCGCCTTGAGCCCGCCGCCGAAGTTTGCGTCGGCCTGCGAAAGCCGCGCGCGGGCACTCGCTGCGTCGGCGCCGCCCTCGTCCCGAAACATGTTGTTCTCTTCGACTCAGCCCTTCGTCCGCATGAGCGCCGAGCGAGCTTGGCCAACGTGTGTTCGGCGCCTCGTGTCGGCGCTTTCAGCCGTCTTTCAGCGCCAATCCGAGCAGGCGCTCCAGCTCGGGAATCGTCTGCTCGGCGCTGGTGTGGTGGATCGTGGCCATGCCGAGCTCCTCGGCGGGCTTGAGGTTGAATGGCAGGTCGTCGACGTAGACCGCCTGCTCGGGCGCCACGCCGGCCCGCTCGGCGCCAAGCTCGTACATCCGCCGCGATGGCTTGCGCGTGCCCTCTTCGGCGGAGATGACCACGCCGTCGAACAGCTCGTCGAACATGTCGTGCGGGTAGCGGTGAACGCCCCAGGAGTTCGACACCAGCGCCGTGCGGACGCCGCCTGCGCGCGCCATGCGCACCGCGTCGACCATCGCCACGTCCGGCTGCACGCCGGCGAACAGCCCGTCGATCAATCCGTCTGACTCCAGGCCGAGCAGCGACGCGAGTTGGCGCTCGAAGTCGTCCTCCTGCAGTTCGCCCTTCTCCAGCGCGATCAACAGCTCGCGAAACGCCGGATCGGAGCTGAAGCGCGCGCGCAGTGTCTGTGGGTCGATGTTCGAGCGCAGGCAGTAGTCGCGGAAGCTGTCGAACAGGTTGCTCGTCAGCACGCCGCCCCAGTCGATCAGCAGCGCCGAGCGCAGCTCGCCGTTCTGCTGCGCGGCGTCGCCCTCGCTCGCGGGGTTCGGCTCACTCGCCATATGCGACCGTCTCGGCCTGGCGCGCCAGCTCGAGAACGCCCTCGCCGAACGTCTTCAGATACGGATCGTCGGTCGTGCCCGAGACCGCGCGCTTGTAGTTGCCCTCCATGAACACGACCGACTTCCACAGCGCCAGCGACGTGTACCAGCGCAGGTCGCGCATCGAGCGCCCGGTGCGCTGCTCATAGCCGGCGATCAGCTCTTCGCGCGTGGGAAAGCCCTCGCGGCGCGTCACGCCGCCGAGCGCCTCGCGCATGCCGCCGACGGGGTCGGCGGCCTCGGTCCACATCATGCACAGGTAGCCGATGTCCGCGAGCGGGTCGCCGATCGTCGCCATCTCCCAGTCGAGCACCGCCTCCAGGCGGGCCGGCGCGTCGGCGGCGTAGATCGTGTTGCCGAGGCGGAAGTCGCCATGCACGATCGTCGCCGGGCCGGACTCGGGCATGTTCTCGGCCAGCCAGCCGCCGACGCGCTCGACGGCCGGTATCTCGCGCGTGCGGTTGAGCTCCCACAGGCCGGTGAAGCGGCGCAGCTGGCGCTCCAGATAGCCGGTCGGCTTGCCGAAGTCCGACAGGCCCGCCGCCTGCCAGTCGACGGCGTGGATCTCTGCCAGCGCGTCGATCAGCTCATCGGCGATGCGCCGGCACTCGTCAGGCGTGTCCAGCGCGTCGGGAATGCTCGTGACGATCACCTCGCCGGCGATGCGCTCCATCACGTAGAAGGGACAGCCGATCACCTCGACGTCGTCGCACACGGCCAGCACCGGCGGCACGCGAGCAGGCGTGTCCGCCAGTGCTCGCAGCAGGCGCGCCTCGCGCAGCACGTCGTGCGCGCTGGGCGGCAGCGGCGGGCGCGGCGGCCGGCGCAGCACCATCTCGGCGCCTCCGCGCGTGATCAGGTAGGTGACGTTGGAGTGGCCCTCGCCGATCGGGCTGGCCTCGATCTCGCCCTCGCCCAGCGCGTGCTCGTCGAGAAACGCGCGCAGCGGCTCCAGCACGAGCAGCGGCGGGCGGTCGTTCTGCTGGGCTTCCTCGGCCGTGTGGACTATGTCGTCCGGTGCGATGGCTGTACTCACAGGCGCAACGCTACACGGCGATCGCTCGCCGGGACCGCAACCTTGCGCGCCCTGGAGTGTCTCAAGGCACCATGCCCCGATTCCCCAAGCAACTTCTCCCCCTGCTCGCCTGCGCTCTTGCCGCGGCCGGGCTCGCGGCGCCCACGGCGCTTGCCTCCCATTCCCAGCCCACGTTCTTCGAGGGCTCCACCGAGCTGCTGAGCGCCAAGACGCGCCCGCATGCGCTGGCGCAGATGCAGGCGCTCGGCGTCAAAGCGCTGCGCGTCGAGCTCAACTGGTACGACGTCGCGCCGACTCCCAGCAGCGCCACCAAGCCGCCCTTCGAAGCGATCAATCCCGGTCTGTACGCCTGGGGCGAATACGACAAGCTGATCTCCGAAGCGCGGACCAAAGGCTGGAAGGTGCTGCTGACCGTGACCTCGCCGGTGCCGCGCTGGGCCACGTCGAACAAGAAAGCGCCATATGTCACAAAACCCGACCCGAAAGACTTCCAGGAATTCATGACGGCGGTCGGGCGCCACTTCGCGGGACGCGTGAGCGTCTACTCGATCTGGAACGAGCCCAACCATCCGGCCTTCCTGCTGCCGCAGTGGAACACCAACGGCA
This sequence comes from uncultured Solirubrobacteraceae bacterium, assembly GCA_963793935.1. GTDB lineage: Bacteria > Actinomycetota > Thermoleophilia > Solirubrobacterales > Solirubrobacteraceae > Palsa-744. The sequence goes on along the minus strand of CAWCBZ010000004.1, from coordinate 188,922 downwards.
CGCCGGCCTCACCGCGCATCTATCGCGCGCTCTACCAGGCCGGCTATGCGGGCCTGCAGGCCGCCGGCGAAGCCAAACCGAAGCTGCTGATGGGCGAGACAGCGCCGACCGGCTACACGAAGGTCAACTACAAGCGCGAAAAATCCAGGGCGCTGCTGCACGACGTCGCGCCGCTGGTGTTCCTGCGCGAAGCGCTGTGCCTGAATGCGCAGTACAGGAAATCCGGCTCGTGCACGCCGCTGACGGCGATCGGCTACGCCCACCACGCTTACACGACCGCCGCCGGTCCGCTGTACAAACCGCGCGAAAAGAACGACGTGACGATCGGCGTTCTATCGCGCCTGAGCAACGCGCTCAGCAAAGCCGCCGCCGCGCACGCGGTGACGTCCAACCTGCCGATCTACCTGACCGAGTTCGGCGTGCAGAGCAAGCCCAACCGCTTCCTCGGCGTATCCGTCTCGCAACAGGCCGAATTCGACGCGATCGCTGAAAAAATCGCCTGGTCGAACGGCCGCGTGGCGGCGTTCTCGCAGTATCTGCTGCGCGACGACCCGCTCGGCGGCAAGCCAGGATCGAGCGTCCGGGGCGGCACGATCGGCTTCCAGACCGGCCTGGAGTACATCAGCGGCAAGCCCAAGCCTCTGTACTTCGCCTGGCCGATACCGCTGACCGTCTCCAAGAGCGGACACGGCTATTCGCTGTGGGGCCTGGTGCGTCCGGCCACCGGCGCGACCAAGGTAACGGTGCAAGTTCAGCGCAAGGGATCAAGCAAGTACAAGACGCTGGCGACCGTCATGACCAACAGCCTCGGCTACTGGACGCTGCACTCCTCGACCAAGGGCGCGCACTGGCGCGTGGTCTGGACGAGCCCCACCAAAGCGAAATACCAGGGCCCGGGGATAGCCGCCCACTAGGGACGCCGCTGGTCGGCGCGGGCCGGTGTCCTCGGGTCGCTCGCGTGCTAGTCCGCACGCCACGCTCCCTGCGTCCGTGGCCCGCTTGACCAGCGACGCCCCTAGGGCAAGCGGGGCGCAGCCGGCCTCTCGCGGCACCCTCCTAGAGTTACGGGCGTGCCCGAGTTGCCGGAGGTCGAGATAACGGCGCGCCTGCTCGATCGCGCGTTGCGAGGCGCGGAGATCGAGTCGGTGTCGACGCCTGGCATCAACGCGCTGAAGACGTTCGACCCGCCGCTCAGCGCGCTCGCCGGCGAGCGCGTCGTGGGTGTGCGCCGTCGCGGCAAGCAGCTGATCGTGGAGACGACCAGCGAGCTCGCGCTGCTGATGCACCTGATGTCGGCCGGCCGCTTGCAGCTGTATGACAAGCGCGCGGGGCCGCGCGACCGGACGTCGCGTGTGCTCGTTCGCCTGAGCGACGGTCGCGAGTTGCGCCTGCGCGAGTTCGGGTCAAAGCAGGCCGCCTGGGTGAAGCTGCTGCATGCCGATCAACTCGACGACGACGACGCGCTGGCGACGCTCGCGCCGGAGGCGTGGCCCGATCCGCCGCCGCTGGCGGAGCTGCTGACGGCGGCCCGCCCGCTGCACACGCTGCTTCGCGACCAGCACACGATCGCCGGCATCGGGCGCTCGTGGGTCGACGAGATCCTATGGCACGCACGGCTTTCCCCGTTCAAGCGCGCAAGCGATCTCGACGACGACGAGCGCGTGGGTCTGCGCGCGGCGATCGTGCAGACGCTCGGCGACGCCATCGCCCACTACGAGCAGGTCGTCAGCCTGCCGATACCCGACAAGCTGCCGATGCCGCTGCAGGTCCACCGCCACGAGGGCGAGCCGTGCCCGCGCTGCGGCGACACGCTCAAAGCGGTGCACTTCGAGGACTATGTGATCGCTTACTGCCCGACCTGCCAGACCGAGGGACGCGTGCTCAAGGATCGGCGCATGTCCCGGCTGCTGCGCTGATCGGTCCGGCAGTCTGTGGCTTGGGCGGCGTCGGGTGGCTGCCCGCGTCCTGGCGCTTCTCGAGCGCGACGAATGCCAGAGATCGGCCGACAGAAGTCTGGACGGCTGGCCAGTCGAGAGCATGCCCAGGTGCTTCAACATGGGTTCTGCATCCCCGCACGGACGCACTCTGATGTCCCCTCCGACATCACCCTCTCGCTCGCGGGCCGCCACGCTGCGATCGCGTGGCGGCCCGCCGAGTGACTCGCCCGCTCACGAGGTCGGGCAGTCGCCGGCCTGCGGCGCCAGCACGAAGATCTGCACCGTCATGTCCGCTTCCAGGTCGTTGGCGCTCATGGACGCGCGCACCACACGCCCAGTGATTCGCTGCACTCCGTCGACGAGCTCTCGCTCCATCGCCTGGTGAAACGCGTCACGCGTGCCCTTGACGACATCGCCCTTGCCTTCTCGCACGAGCCTCCGCTCGCCCTTGGTGAGCGTTTCGCGCAGGAGCACCGTGATCAGCTCGGAATCGAACAGCGTGCGCGCCTGACTCGGGCCGCGTCCGGTGTAGTCGTTCATCACTCGCACTACATGGTTGGAAATCGCCAGCGCAGGTCCACCGCGCGTGACGGCTGGTTCGGGGGCGACGCTCTTGGCTACGGGCATCGGCTGCTCTCTCCTCGTGGGTCAGCGACCGAACAGCGCAGAACTTGCGCTGACTGCGACCGCTGCTGACGGCTGTGTTTCAAGGGATGTCCCGTCGCTCCGACGCCCGAAGGGCCATGCATGGCTGTGCGCCGTGGAGCGACGAGAACTAGTTGCCCTCGCGCATAAATCTACAGGAATCCGGCAGTTGCGCTCGCGTCCGCGGGCCGTGGAAGCCGACCAACGCTCAACTGGTCGGCGGCCATTGTCGATAGGCAGATATGCCAGCCTCTTTGGGTCAAACTGGTGCCACGCGCGCCACGATGGGCCGCGTCGCCGGGGTGTTGTTCGCGATTGGCTCGGCGATGACCGTTGGCGGGATTCTGCTGCCGCATTCGCCCCAGGCCGATCTCACCGGCTTTTGGGTGATGGGGGCGGTGACGGCGGCGTGCGCGGCCGCGCTGCTCCACTACGCCCCGCGCCTGTCGATGCGGTCCTATGTGGCCTGGATGCTCGTCGGCAGCGTGATCATCACGCTGTCGATCTACTTCAACGGCGAACGTCACGGCGGAGCTTCGGCGGGCAACCAGGTGCTCTATCTGTGGATAGCTCTGTATTCGGGCTACTTCTTCTCGCGCCGAGTGATGGTCGCGCAGCTGGGCGCGATCGCCGCGCTCTACGGCGGCGTGCTCGTGGCGATCAATCCCGGACCGGTTGGCCTGACACGCTGGATCATCACCATCGGCATGGTCGCCGCGGCAGCCATCATCGTGCGCGCGCTGAAGCGCCAGAACGAGGAACTCCTCGCCCGCCTGGGCAAGGCCGCGCACACCGACTCGCTGACCGGTCTGTTCAACCGGCAGGCGTTTGACGAACGATTGAAGGCCGAGCTGGCGCGAAGCCGTCGCGCGCGGGCGCCGACGGCGCTGATCATTGCCGACATCGACCACTTCAAGGAGATCAACGACACCCACGGCCATGCCGCGGGCGACGCCGCCCTGCGCATCGTGGGCGAAACCGCCCGTCGCGTATCGCGCAGCGCTGACTACGTTGCGCGAATCGGCGGCGACGAGTTCGGAGCGATCCTGCCCGAAACCGATGCCGAAGGCGCCTTTCGGTTTGCCGAGCGGCTGCGCGAGGCAATCGCTGCATCCCTGGCGACCGACGATGTGCTGATGACGATGAGCCTCGGCATAGCCGAATCCGAGTCAGATGGACTTTCGCCGGACGTGCTCAGCCGCTCTGCCGACGAGGCCCTGTACGAAGCCAAGGACCTCGGGCGAAACCAGACCGTGGTTGCTCCGGGCGCTCGTCGAAAGCTGGCCGGCAGGGCAAGGCGGCGACTGGCGCAGAGCCTCGCCTGACGCCGCACGCCGGCCGGGCTCTGCTGTAGCCGGCGACCTGCGAGATACTCCGCCGCACGATGGCGGCGTCGGAGAACCTCGAGCTCGTGCAGGCGGTCTTCGACGCCTACTTTCGCGGTGACGAGCCGGCGTTGTTTGCGCTCGTTGCGGCGGATGTCGTGGTCACGCAGTTTCCCGAGCAGATCGACGTGCGCGACTATCACGGCCACCAAGGGGTTCGACAGGTCATGGCCGACTGGATCGGCAGCTGGGACGACTGGACCATCGAGATCCTCGACGCTCGCGAAGTTGGCGACGCGGTGTTGGCGACCGCGTGCCAGCGAGGCCGAGGAAGAGCAAGCGGCGCTCCGATGGAAGCGGAAGTGATCTTCGCGTTCACCGTGCGCGACGGCTCGATCGTGCGCTGGCAGATGTTCTCATCCGAGCAGCAGGCTCTCGATGCCGTTGGGCTGGCGGAGTAGACGGACGCCGACGCGACGGCCCGTGACGTCGGCCTCCCGGGCGGCCATCGGTACGATCGATCGATGATCGACATCGGCGACAAAGCTCCAGACTTCGAGCTGCCCGACCAAGACGGACGCACGGTGCGACTGCGCGACTTCCGCGGCAAGCCGGTCGTCGTCTACTTCTATCCCAAGGCCAGCACGCCGGGCTGCACCACGCAGGCCTGTGGCGTGCGCGACCACGAGGCGGATTACGCCAAGGCCGGAGCGGCCGTGCTGGGCGTCTCACCCGACCCCGTCGCCAAGGTGAAGAAGTTCCACGACGAGCAGTCGCTGAACTTCGCGCTGCTCGCCGACGAGGGCCACCATGTCGCCGACGCCTACGGCGTGTGGGTCGAGAAGTCGATGTACGGACGCAAGTACTTCGGCAACGAGCGCACGACGTTCGTGATCGACTCCGCGGGCGTCGTCGCGGCGGTGCTGCGCAAGGTCAAGCCGGCCGAGCACGACGCACTCGTGTTGGAAGCTCTGCGCGAGACGGGGCCCACGGTCGTCTAGAGCGGTTCTGTGCCCTCGTTGAGGATCGTCAGATACTCGTCGTAGACATAGAGCTTCCCTCTTTGCCGGCCGGTTGCCTCACGTAGGATGCCGGCGCTCTCGAGTCGCTGGATGGCGGCGTACACGGGGGGGCCGGTCAGCTCGAGTCGCTCGGCGGAGCTGCTGGCTCCGATGACGACAGAGCGCGTCGCGAGGTCGTGCACGCGGTGCGCGGTCGCTGCCCCCCTTCCGAAGCCATGGATCTTCTGACGGTCCTTCTCGACCATCGCAACGACCCGCTGTGTGGTGAGCGTCGTGGATTCCGCGACCTCGACGACGCCTTCGAGGAAGAACCGCAGCCAGTCCTCCCAGGCTCCGTCGGTGCGGACGCGCTGTAGGTGCTCGTAGTAGCTGTCGCGGTGACGCTTGAAGTGCAAGCTCAGGTAGAGGAGCGGCCGGCTGAGTACCCCCTCGGAGCACAGCAGCAGAGTGATGAGGAGTCGTCCGACCCTTCCGTTGCCGTCCAAGAACGGGTGGATCGTCTCGAACTGAGCGTGCGCGAGCGCGGCCTTCACAAGTACCGGCGTGGGGCAGGGATCGTCGTGAATGAATTGCTCGAGGTCGCCCATTGCGGCGATGACCTCCTGCCAGGGCGGTGGGACGAAACGCGCCGCCGAGGGTCGGGGCCCACCGAGCCAGTTCTGGTCGCGGCGGAACTCCCCGGGGCTCTTGTCCGAGCCCCGTCCGGTCTGTAGTAGTCGCTGATGGACTTCGCGTAGAAGCCGCGCGGAGAGCGGCGGCGCGCCGGGCGCCGCGATCTGGGCGAGGCCGTGGTCGAGGGCGGCGATGTAGTTCGCGGTTTCTTGGGCGTCTTCGCGTAGCGCTCCGGGGGCGGCATCGTGCTCGAACAGGAGCAGGTCCGAAAGGGACGATTGGGTGCCCTCGATCTGAGAGGAGAGAACGGCCTCCTTGCGCACGAACGTGTAGATGAACTGGTCGGGGTCTGGGAGGAGGAGCGTAATCCCGTCGAGGCGTCCAAGGGCCTGGTTCGTGCGATCCAGAAGCGACTGCATCGTGGCGTCGATGCGCACGGCCGGCTTGGGTGGGAGCGGGTTCGGGTGGAAGGCCCAGTATCCGTCGGGGCCGGTGTCGGCGAGCCGGTATTCGCCCGTGCGGGGGTTCGATTCGGGAGCGTCGGGATCTTTGCGTTCGCTTGCCACCACCCCAGCTTACTAAACGATAACGGCTTATCGTTTGCTTAAGGTCGCTAGGCGTAGCGATCGTTGAATAGCGGGCAGGGACCTTTCCCCGTCCACGGCATCCCGTTTTGAGGGCTTGTGTCGCGAGGTTGACAAAACCCACGTCAAGCGCGTGCTCGCCGCGCTTGTGCAGACTGTCTAAGAGCGCGAAAGCGCAGGCCGAGCAGGCGCCGCGTGGCTTGTACAAGCGCGCCGCCGCGCCTTATACTGCGCGGCGCGAAGCGGCGAGTTCCTCGCCGCTTCGTCGGGACGGAGCCCGAGGGGAGAAATCACCGGCCACGTCCTTGAACCGGTCGGCGCAAGCCGGTCACACACTGAGTCTCATTGGGGGAGCCGCGCTTCGGCCGTTCCGCCGATCAATCGAAAGGATCAGAAAACGGATGTCAACTCGCTTTAGTCCTCTTGCATCGCGCAGGCGCACGCTCGCCTCGGCGATCGCCGTCGGCCTGACCGCTCTCGTCGGGGTCATGTTCACGAGCGGCGCAGCTCAGGCGGCGACGCTGCCGACCGTCACGGCCACCGCCAGCCCGACCAGCATCAGCGTCACCGGTGCGTTGCAGTCCGGCGCCGTCAACATCGTCAGCACCGCCACGGGCGGCAAGGAACCGAGCGTCGTCCTGATCAAGCTCAACGCCGGCGTCAGCGCCGCCGAAGTGTTCGCGTTCCTCGCGACCAACAAGCCGTCGCAGGACCCGAACTCGGTCGGCAAGTACGGCTCGATCGTGTTCGACGCGGAAGCCGGAAAAGGCAAACCGACTGAAGTTCAGACGGTGCTCGCGGCGGGGCAGTACGTGGCGCTCAACGCCGAAGGCGAAAAGTCCAGCAAGTGGGCGCACAGCAACTTCGCAGTCGCCGACTCGGCGACGCCCGCGGCGCTTCCGGCGGCGCAGGCGACCGAGAAGACGATCGAGTTCGGCTTCAAGGGGCCGACCGTGCTGCACGTCGGTGAGGTCGTGCGCTTCGAAAACGAAGGCTATCTCGTGCACATGGACCTCGGCTTCGCCGTGAAGAGCAAGAAGGCCGCCCAGCAGGTCGCCAAGGGACTCTTGACCGGACACGAAAAGGGTCTGGAAAAGCTCGTCGCGGGACCGCCGGCGAACTTCGCCGGACCGCTCTCCTCGGGCGCCTCCCAGCAGGAAACCATCGCGGCCAAGCCGGGTTGGTACGTGCAGGTCTGCTTCATGCCCACGCAGGACGGCCGTCCGCACTCGCGGCTCGGCATGGAGCGCATCATCAAGATCGTCAAGTAGCGACGACGATCGGCCGCTGACCGCCCGTCCCGCCGCTCAGCGGGGCGGGCGCGTCATGCCACCGACGAGCATGCCGGCGCCCAGATGCGCGCCCAGCACCGGTCCGACCTGCGTGCAGAACAGCTCCTCGAAGCCGAAGATCTCACGCCCCCGCTCGACCAGCCGTCGCGCATCATCCGGCGCCTGGGCGTGCTGCACGATCCAGTCGCTGGCGCCGCGCTCGTGCAACTCGCCCAAGTAGGCGACCATCCGCTCGAACGCCCGCTGGTGCGTGCGCACGCGACCGACCGGAGCGATCTCCGTGCCGAACGTGAGAATCGGCTTGAGCTTCAGCGCCGTGCCCACGACCGCCTGCGCGGCGCCGATGCGCCCGCCGCGGCGCAGGTACTCCAGCGTGTCCAGACAGAACCAGATGTCCAGGCTCTCGCGCGTGTGCGCGAGCGCGGCGACGATCTCCGCAAGCGCAGCGCCCTGTGCGGCCAGCTCGGCGGCCGCCAGCACCAGGCAGCCGAGCCCCCCGGCGCCGGTCTGGCTGTCGAGCACCTCCACGCGCCCGGCGTGCCCGTCCTCGCCGAGCAGCCGAGCCGCTTCGCGTGCGCTTTCGCACGTGCCCGAGAGCCCGGCCGCGATGTGCAGCGAGAGCACGTCCTGTCCGGCGCTTACGAGCGGCTCAAAGCAGGCGAGAAAGTCGCCGGCCGACGGCTGTGAGGTCGTTGGCAGGCTCGCCGAGTCGTGCAGCTGCGCGTAGAACGCGTCGAGATCGGCGTAGGAATCCTCGCGGCGCAGTTCGCCCTGCCAGCCGACGTACAGACTGACCTGATTGATGCCCCAGCGTTCGATCAACCGCTGCGGCAGGTATGGCGTGCTGTCGGTGACGATCGCCACCGGCGCGCGCGCGGACGGAGGCTGCTGTGCGGACGTGCTCATGGGTCGAGAAATCGTACGGCCGTGCCCGCTGGCGCGCGTTGGCCAGATGGCCAATCCGCGGGCTGGCGCTCGTTCAGCGGATCAGCCTGTCCAGGCGCGAAGCGGCGATCGTCTCGCGCAGCGTCGACAGCGCGTCGTGCTCGGGGCGCCAGCGCAACTCGCGCCGGGCCTTTGCCGTGTCCATGATCACCGGCTCGCGAAAGGCGCTGATCCACTGAGCTTGAGCGGGCAGAAAGCCCAGCCGGCCGATCGTCTCAGCGACCGCGTCGACAGCCAGCTCGGGCACTGGAATCGAGTACCAGCCGAGCTCCTGCGCGAGTTGCTTGACGCTCAGCTCGCCCGGCCCGGCGAGGTTGTAAACGCCCGGCGCGCCGCGGCCGAGCACGGCTGCGCGCATCGCCGCTGCGACGTCGTCGCGGTGCACCAGCTGGAATGGCACGCCCGGATCGGGCAGCACCGGGCGCAGAATCGGCACACCATCGAGCAGTCGCGAGACCGGCCCCGGCAGGCGCTCGGAGATCTGCGTGTAGGGCAGGCTGTCGATCAGCATCGGCGCGCCGGCGCCGGCCACGATGCAGGGGCGAAACACGTAGGCGTCGGTCTTGCTGTGCGCCAGCGTCTCGGCCAGCAGCGCCTCCACCTCGGCCTTCTGCGCGGAGTAGTAGTGGCTGTCGGTGCCCCGCGCCGGCACGTCCTCGGTCAGCGGCTGCGGGTTGTCGGCGTGGTAGCCGTATGCGGCCACCGACGAGGCGTAGATCAGGCGTTTGGCGCCGGCGGCGACGGTGGCCTCGAACACGTTGCGCGAGCCCCGCAGGTTGACCGCGCGGCTCTCCTGCGGCCCGCCCATGATGATGAACGCCAGGTGCACGACCACGTCGGCGCCGCTCACCAGCGCCTCCACAGCGTCGCGGTCGAGCACGTCGCCGCGCGTGTAGAAGACCTTCTTCCAGTCGTGCTCTGCCGGATCGAAAGGCTTGCGCGCCATGCCCAGCACGCGCTGCACCTCGCGCGAGCGCTGCAGCGCCGCGACGACCGCCTGGCCGATCTCGCCTGTCGGGCCCGTTACCGCAACGGTCAATCCGCGCGAGGGGGGCGTGCGTGGCGCCATGCATCCTTTCTACAGCACCGACGGTTGACATGATCCTGCGCCGGGCGCGCACGCATGCGGCGCCTGCTGCGTCGAGGGCGCCATGGCCGTGCAGGCGATCCGTACGCTTGAGGCGTGCCAAGCCAGCTCGCCTCCACCTCCATCGGCGACAGCATCTCGTCTTTCTTCGACGCCGTCGGGCAGTTCTTCAGCGACCTCGCGGCCGTGCACTGGGGCACGCTGGCGCTCGGGCTGCTGTTCTTCGGCCTCAACCTCACGCTGCGTTCGCGCGGCTTCTTCAACAGCCTGCGCGCCGCCTACCCGGCCGCCGGCTTTCAGTGGCGTCGTATCTGGGGCGCCTACTGGGCCGCCGTCGGCTTCAACAACGTCGTGCCCGCGCGTGGCGGCGACGTGATCAAGCTGTTCCTCACGCGCAGCTCGATCCCCGGATCGAGCTATCCGACCGTCGCCGCAGCCTTCTTCGTCGAGTCGATCTTCGACGCCACCGTGGGCATCTTCGTGTTGATCTACGCCTTCAGCCAGGGCGTCTTTCCCAAGCCGCCGGACTTCTCCAAACTCAGCGCCTTTGAAATCTCATATCTGGCCGAACACTTCCGCCTGACGCTCTTTCTGATCACCGCGTTGGCTGTCGTCGGGCTGGTCGTGTTCGCCTTCCTGTCGATGCGCGTGAGGGCCTTCTGGGCGCGCGTGCGCCAGGGCGTGACGATCCTCAGCGACCGCCCGCGCTACCTGCGCGAAGTCGCGTCCTTGCAGGTGCTCGCCTGGCTGTGCCGCTTCGTCGCCTTCTGGTTTCTGCTCGACGCCTTCGGCGTCGGCGGCTCGGTGCAGAACGTGCTGCTGGTGTTCGGCGTCAATCAGGTGGCCGGCGCCGTGCCCTTCGCGCCCGGCGGAGCGGGCGTGCAGCAGGCGCTGCTCGTCAAGGTGTTTGCCGGCGCCGCGCCGACGGCCGTCGTCGCTGCCTACTCGGTAGGCCAGCAGATCGCCATCGCGGCCTTCACCGCGACGGTCGGGCTCGGCTCGGTCGTGTTCATCTTCCGCTTCCGCTCCTTCAAGGAAGTCATCTCCGCCGGGCGCGCCTCGCGCGACGCCGAGCGCGAAGGCCGCGACGATCCTTCGCCGCCATCGGGCGACGACGCCGACGCTATTGCAGGCCCGCGCGCGCCTCGCGCACGAGCGTGACCGCCTCGGGGAAGACCAGCGCCATGACCGTGCGAATCTGTTCGGCCTGAGCCTCGGCGCTGCCCTGCAGGTTGATGCGCTCGACCGCAGCGACCGTCATGTCCACGGCGAGCTTGATCGCGTTGTCGGCCCACGCCAGTTTCTGCTGGCCTTGCATCTGATCTGCGAACTCCGCCAGGCGCCGCTGAAGCTCCTCCGGATCTCCGAACAGGTCTCCGAGACCGCCGCTCTCCATGCGCTCATCATAGACTGCCCTGTTCGATGCCCAGCGCCAGCGAGATCAAGCAGCAGGTCGCTTCCGAGACCGAGCGCCGCGCCCGGCTCGGCGTGCCCGCGTTCGCCGGCGGCTTTCTCTATCTGCTGAGCGGCATCACGACCGCCTCGACGCTCAACGGCGCACCGTCTGTGGGGCTGCTGCAGGGGCTCACGCCGGCGCTCAACGGCCAGGCCAACCCGGTGATCAGCCCGCGCGCGGCCGAAGTCAAATTCTTCAGCCACCACGCCACCACGCTGATCGCCTCCAGCGTGATCGCCGCGCTGGCGATCCTCGCGCTGACGCTCGTGCTGCTGCTGCTGATCGACGCGACGCGCTTTCGCCGGCCGGAAACCTGGAGCCTCGCACGCCCGCTGATCCTCTACGGCGGCGTCGCGCTGGCGATCATCAGCGTCGATCCACCAGGTCGTGCTCGCCGTCGAAACGCACAACTTCGCCGTCGGCCACGACTTCACCAACCACGCCGTCGACAACGCGCTGACCAAGGGCACCGCCAACGTGATCACGCAGTACTTCGATCTGCTCGCCGGCCTCGCCGTGGCCGTGGCGATGATCGTGACCATGGTCAACGCCATGCGCGTCGGGCTGCTGACGCGCTGGATGGGCGTCGTCGGCATCTTCACAGGCATTCTCATCTTCCTGCCGATCGGCGGCGCGACGCTGGAGGTCGTGCCGGCCTTCTGGCTTGTCGCCATGGGCATCCTCTACGTCGGCAAATGGCCCAACGGGCAGCCGCCCGCGTGGGAGGCCGGCGAGGCCCGTCCCTGGCCGACTCGCGCGCAGCTGCGCGATGCCGCAGGCGGACCCGCCCCGGCGCTCGCCACCGGCGCCGGCGACGTCACGCCCGCTCCGGCCAAGCCGCAGCAGGTCGGCACCTCGCGCAAGCGCCGCAAGCGCGGCGCCCGCGGCTGACCGCGCGCGCTGCTCGCGTGGCCGGCGCCGAGCCGGCGATCGAACGATCGCTGAGCTTTCGCGCGGGCATGATTAGCACCCCCCGCGAGCGGGAATACATCCAATGAAAGAGCGATCTGGAGCCGTCGACTACGGCTTTCTCTGAGCTCGACCGAATCGTCATAAGCGTCACCTCGCCGCCCTGCGGCGCGGGAAGGAGGCTTCCATGGAGGCAGCAACTGTCCAACGTCAAAACCCGACGCGGCGTGAAGACGTGCGCGCCGAGCCGCAGCCGACGACCGGCTGGAAACCGGCGGACCCCGGCCCTCTGGGCCTGGCGGCCTTCGCGATGACGACGTTCGTGCTGTCGATGTTCAACTCCAACCTCGTCAACGACAAGGGCGTGCCGGTCGTGCTGGGGCTGGCGCTGGCCTACGGCGGCATCGTTCAGCTGCTCGCCGGCATGTGGGAGTTCCGCACCGGCAACACCTTCGGCGCCGTCGCCTTCTGCTCGTTCGGCGGCTTCTGGATCTCCTTCTGGGCGCTGGAGGTCTTCTACGCCAAGCAGATCGGCGGCGACGCCGGACACGCCGTGGGGCTGTACCTGTGGGCGTGGGCGATCTTCACCGCCTACATGACCGTCGCGGCGATGCGCACGAGCGGCGCCGTGCTGCTCGTGTTCGTGCTGCTGACCGCCACGTTCGTGCTGTTGGCGATCGGCGCCAGCGGAGCGCACGAAACGGTCACGCACTGGGGCGGCTACGTCGGCCTGGCGACCGCAGCGGCGGCTTGGTACGCGTCATTCGCCGCCGTCACCAACTCCACGTTCGGCCGCACCGTGCTGCCGGTCGCGCCGTTGAGCAGGAGCTGACGCGGCGCCTTGCAGGTCGCGTGTGAACCCGGCGCGCCGAGACGACGGCGCGCCGGTGGCAGAATGGCCGCTGAAGTCGGTGACTTCGAGTGAGAGGAGCTGCAGCGATGTCGACGCAACCCGATACCGCACCATCGTCAACCCAGGAGCTCGACGAGCAGCTCGCGTCGCTGCTCGACGTCGAGACCTTCGAGCCGCCGGCGGACTTTCGCGAGCACGCGCTGCTCAACGATGCCGGCGTCTATGAGCAGGCCGCCGCCGACCCGCAGGCCTGGTGGGTCGCGCAGGCACGAACAGCTCGACTGGTTTCAGCAGTGGACGCGCGTGCTCGACGACGACGACCCGCCCTTCTACAAGTGGTTCACCGGCGGCACGCTGAACGTCTCCTACAACTGCCTCGACCGCCACGTCATCGCCGGCCGTGGCGACCGTGTGGCCTTCCACTGGCGCGGCGAGGATGGCTCAGAGCGCGACATCACCTACGCCGAGCTGCTCGCCGACGTCGAACGCTTCGCCAGTGCGCTCAAGGACCAGGGCGTGCAGAAGGGCGACGTCGTCGGCATCTACCTGCCGATGATTCCCGAGGTCGTCGTCGCCATGCTCGCCTGCGCGCGCATCGGCGCGCCGCACAACGTCGTCTTCGGCGGCTTCTCCGCCGAGGCCGTGCGCGAGCGCATGGAGTTCTCCGAGGCAAAGCTGTTGATCACCGTCGACGGCGCCGCGCGCAAGGGCAAGACCGCGCCCGTCAAGGACCGCGTCGACGAGGTCATGGGCGATCTGATCACGCTGCAGAAGATCGTCGTCGTGCGCAGCTCCGGCACCCCCTGTCAGATGCAACAGGGGCGCGACGTCTACTACGACGAGATCGTCGCTGCCGCCGACCCGGCCTGCCCGCCCGAGCCGCTGGACGCCGAGCATCCGCTGTTCATCCTCTACACCTCCGGCTCCACCGCCAAGCCCAAGGGCATCCTGCACACCACCGGCGGCTACCTGACCGGCGTCTCGGCCACGCACCGCTACGTGTTCGACCTGCGGCCAGAGTCAGACGTCTACTGGTGCGCCGCCGACGTCGGCTGGGTGACCGGCCACTCCTACATCGTCTACGGCCCGCTGGCCAACGGCGCCACGTCGGTCATGTGGGAGGGCGCGCCCGACTACCCCGACAAGGGCATCTGGTGGGAGATCGTCGAGCGCTACGGCGTGACGATCCTCTACTGCGCTCCAACCGCGATTCGTGCCTGCATCAAGTGGGGCGCGGACTGGCCTGGAAAACATGATTTGAGCAGCCTCCGGCTGCTTGGCTCGGTCGGCGAGCCGATCAACCCGAAGGCCTGGCTCTGGTACCACAAGGTGATCGGCGCAGAACGCTGTCCGATCGTCGACACGTGGTGGCAGACCGAGACCGGCGGCATCATGATCACGCCGCTGCCCGGCATCACCGCCACCAAGCCCGGCTCGGCCACGCAGCCGTTCCCCGGCGTGTTCGCCGAGGTGCGCGACGAGTCCACCGGCGAGCCGATCGAGGAGGGCCAGGGCCTGCTCGTGCTCACGCAGCCGTGGCCGTCGATGCTGCGCACGCTGTACAAGGAGCCCGAGCGCTTCATCGAGACCTACTTCGAGCAAGTTCGGCCGCGAGACGTATCTCGTCGGCGACGCCGCCAGGCGCGACGCAGACGGCTACCTGTGGGTGATCGGGCGCATCGACGACGTCGTCAACGTCTCCGGGCACCGCTTGTCGACCGCCGAGGTCGAGTCGGCGATCGTCGCGCATGCCGACGTCGCCGAGGCCGCCGTGATCGGCCAGCACGACGAGGACACCGGCCAGGCGATCGTCGCCTTCGTCACGCTGCAGGGCGACCTCGCCGGCGACGAGCAGACCGTCGAGGGCATTCGCGCGACCGTCGCCGAGCGCATCGGCAAGTTCGCCCGTCCCAAGCGCATCATCTGGGCCGACGACCTGCCCAAGACGCGCTCGGGCAAGATCATGCGCCGGCTGCTGCGCGACATCGCCGAGGGGCGTGCGCTGGGCGATGTGACCACGCTGCGCGACCCCGCCGTGACCGAGCAGCTGGAGGAGCGCGTCAAGGAGATGCAGGCGCAGGAGGACTAGCGGCTGTCGTGCCGCTGCGCCCGCGGGCTCGAGATGGCTTGCCGGTATCCGCGCTCGTCATTCGCGCTCGTCGCCGAACTCTTCTGTCTTCAGTCGTCGGTAGCTTGTCCATCGTGGAACTCGCCGACGAACATGCCAAACGACCACGTGCCGCGGAGTTTTTCGCCGGCATCGGGCTCGTCCGACGCGCCCTTGAGGATGCTGGCTTTTCCGTGGTGTTCGCCAACGACATCAAGGAGACGAAGCGTGAGATGTACGCGTCGAATTTCGACGCCGCACATTTCAGCCTCAAGGATGTGAGGAGGCTGCGGGGAGATGAGATCCCCGACATCGAGCTCGCCGCTGCGTCCTTTCCATGTACGGATCTGTCCTTGGCGGGAAGACGCGAAGGCCTAGGTGGTCGCGAATCAAGCATGTTTTGGGAGTTCGCTCGCGTGTTGGGAGAGATGGGCGAGCGCCGTCCGGGTGTCGTCTTGCTTGAGAACGTCCCGAGCTTCGCGACATCGCACGAAGGGGCCGACCTACATGCTGCGATTTCGAAGCTGAACCAACTGGGCTACTCGTGCGATCCATTCGTGCTCGACGCGCGACGCTTCGTCCCGCAGAGCCGTCCCCGGCTTTTCGTCGTAGGCTCGTCGAAACCCGTTGACGATCTCGAGTGGAGCAGCGACCTGCGCCCGCCCTGGATCTCGGCGTTCGCGGAGCGCCACAATGACCTAAGGCTGCACGCAAAGCGGTTGCGGCTGCCCCCGCTGGAAGTCAGGACTCTTGCCGACGTGGTCGAGAAGCTAGGGCATGACGACGGGCGGTGGTGGGAGCGAGATCGCCTCGATCGATTCCTGCTTTCGCTCTCTCCCGTGCAGGCGACGCGACTCGCAAATCTCCGGCGCGCCAAGACTCTCAGCTGGTCGACGGCGTATCGAAGAACCAGGCACGGTCGGCCCGTCTGGGAGATCCGCAGGGACGCAATCAGCGGGTGTCTGCGTACGGCGCGCGGGGGATCGAGCAAGCAAGCGCTGGTGCAAGCTGGCCGCGGCGGCGTCTCCGTCCGATGGATGACTCCCCGGGAGTACGCTCGGCTTCAGGGGGCGCCTGACTATAAGCTCGCGGATGGGATCACCGACAACCAAGCCCTCTTTGGCTTTGGCGACGCCGTCTGCGTCCCTGTCGTGAGGTGGATCGCAGAGAACTATGTTCGCCCGCTAGTGTGCGAGGGCACTGTGCCCTCCCGACTAGCGGCAGTTGGCTGACACAGCGCCTCCGGCGGAGGTCGCAAAGATCCGGAAGGAGCTCAAATCCTTCTGGCAAAAGGAAGACGCCCAGGGCCGGCGAATCGGGAGCGCAAAGTGTGGCGTGTACCTGTTCTTCGACTACGACGGGGAGCCGATCTACGTTGGGCAGACGCGCGAAAGCCTGAGCGGGAGGATCGGGCGACACCTCACCGGGAGACGGTCCGACGCAGTTGCAAAGTTCGTATTGGATCCCTTTGAGGTTCTCGACATTGAAGTCTGGCCTATGTTTGATGTCGAGAAGCTGTCGAGCGGTAAGCAGAAGGCTGCGGTTAACGCCGCTGAGTACGCCGCATACAAGAGGGCCATAGCGAAATCCGAGTTCGGCGCCGTGCTCAACGAGAAGCCCGTTGCCAAGGAGACGCGCTATCGACTTCCGCCGTCGTTCAGGGGCCGGATCATCCCGAACGACCTCTACACCGAACGTCGGCACCCCGATGTGCGCCTTGCTCGTCGCGCCCAGACGGTCGCGAGCCTCGCTCGCCTGATCGCAGAGCGCAAGGTGGCCAAGGGGCTGCGAACGACGTTGTATGTGCAGGCGCAGCGGTTGGAGGCGCTGACTACAGCCCGACTTGCGGACTTTGTGACAGAGCCCCTTGAGCTGGACGAAGGCGACGGCTAGTAGGTGCCGGATACGTATTCCGCAGACGTGCGGAGCCGCGTCATGGCGCAGGTCAAAGGTCGTGACACCAAGCCGGAGCTCGCCCTACGGCGCGCGCTCTTCAGCGTCGGGATCCGCGGCTGGCGTTGTCATCGCCCGACGCTGCCGGGGAGACCGGATCTCTCATTTGGGCGCGCGAAGCTCGCGGTCTTTGTGGATGGCGGATTTTGGCATGGCCATCCGAGTAAGTACTGGCCCGGGAGGAGCGGCGAGTACTGGGACAAAAAGATCGCGCGGAATCAGATGCGGGACCGTCGCGTGGACGAGGAACTCAAGGCGATCGGCTGGCGGAGTCTTCGGCTTTGGGATTTTGAGGTGGAAAACGATCCGATGGCCACCGCACAGCGGGTCGCAGACGCATTGACGCGATCCGGGTGAATGCACGCCGTCGCAGCTTCGCATGCTGATCGAGCGCGGCCGACGACCTGCCCAAGACGCGCTCGGGCAAGATCATGCGCAGGCTGCTGCGCGACACCGCAGAGGGGCGTGCGCTGGGCGATGTGACCACGCTGCGCGACCCCGCCGTGACCGAGCAGCTGGAGGAGCGCGTCAAGGAGATGCAGGCGCAGGAGGACTGAAATCGGCGCGATTCCTCTAGGGGTAATCCCCTAGCTCGAGCCCGCCACGCGGTGCGATCATGAATTGATGGCATCCGCACAAGAAGCCGGCGGTCCGGACGGCCGCAGCGAGCCCGCTATGGATACCGCCTCGACCGCTCCGGAGGCGGCGGCCGAGGGAGGTTGGCGCGGCGCGCGGCTGTATCGGCACCCCGACCGTGGCCTGCTCGGCGGCGTGGGCGCCGGCATCTCCGAGCACCTGGGCATAAACGTGCTCGGCGTGAGGGTGGTGATGGCGCTGCTGATCGTCGCGGGCGGCGTCGGCGTCGTGCTCTACGTGTTGGCCTGGGCGCTGATCCCGGTCGCGCCGGAGAGCGAGGGCGTGCCGCGACCGCGCGGCGCTTGGCGGGTGGCCGCGCAGATCGTGGTGGTGATGGTCATCGCGCTGTGGGGCCTGCGCCGCGCTGGCCTGTTGTTGGAGGACTCCTTCATGTGGCCGATCGTGCTCGCCACCGCGGGGCTCGCGCTCGTCTGGCGTCCGAGCCTGTCGCTGCCCGATCAGCTGACCGGCCGTCATGGCAGGTTCTCTCCGCAACGGTTGCTGCCCAGGCACGTGGACGCGCCGCGCCTGATCATCGGCGTGCTGCTGGTCGCCTTTGCGTGCGCGTCGGCGCTCCACGCCGCCGGCGTGTTTGCGAACCTCGGCAAGGCGCTCGGCGCCGTCGCCTTCGTGGCGACGATTCTGGGAGTTCTGTTCGCGCCGTCGGTCGTGCGTCAGGGCCGCAGCCTCGCGTCCGAGCGCGCGGCGCGCATCCGCGAGCAGGAGCGCGCCGACGTGGCCGCGCACCTGCACGATTCGGTCCTGCAGACGCTCGCGCTGATCCAGAAGCGCGCGGCAGACCCGCGCGAGGTCGCCGGGCTCGCGCGTCGCCAGGAGCGCGAGCTGCGCCGTTGGCTGTTCGATCGTCACGAAGTCGCCTCCGAGGACAGCTTCAAGGTCGCTCTGGAGCGGGCCGCCGCGGAGGTCGAAAGGCTTCATCGCGTGCCGGTCGAGGCCGTCATCGTCGGTGACGCGTCACTCGATGCGCGGCTGGAGGCGCTCGTGCTGGCCGCACGCGAGGCGATGACCAACGCCGCCAAGTTCGCCGGCGTCGAGCGCGTCGATCTGTATGCCGAGATCGATGCGTCGCGCGCCGAGCTGTTCGTGCGTGACCGTGGAGTCGGCTTCGACCAAGCGCAGATCCCGCCGGACAGGCGAGGCGTACGCGACTCGATCTTGGGTCGCATGGCGCGCCACGGCGGGCGCGCGATGATCCGCAGCGGACCCGGCGACGGCACCGAGGTCGAACTGTCTCTGGAGTGCGGGCGCGGGGAGCGAACACAGCAGTTCGCGATGAGTCCCGTCGGTCAGCCATGACCGCCGCGGGGCGCAAACCGCAGCCTACGCGCGTGGTGATCGTCGACGACCATCGTCTGTTTCGAGCCGGCGTGCGCAGCGAGCTCGGCGCACGGGTCGCGGTCGTCGGCGAGGCCGGCGGCGTCGACGATGCCGTGGCGAGCATCCGCGAGAGCCATCCCGACGTGGTCCTGCTCGACGTCCACATGCCCGACGGCGGCGGCGCGGAGGTGATCCGCCAAGTCGGCCAGGAACTGCCGGACGTTCGTTTTCTGGCGCTGTCGGTGTCCGACGCGGCCGAGGACGTCATCGCGGTGATCCGCGCGGGCGCGCGCGGCTACGTGACGAAGTCGATCTCCGGCGACGAGCTCGCGCAGGCCGTCGAATGCGTCGCCGGTGGCGACGCCGTGTTCTCGCCGCGGCTCGCCGGCTTCGTGCTCGACGCCTTCGCGGGCGGTGAGCCAGCTCTCGACGACCACGAGCTCGACCAGCTCACGCCACGCGAGCGTGAAGTGCTGCGGCACATCGCGCGCGGCTACATGTACAAGGAGATCGCCCAGCAGCTCGGCATCTCCGTCAAGACCGTCGAGGCGCATGTCTCGGCAGTGCTGCGCAAGCTGCAGCTGTCCAGCCGCCACGAGCTCAGTCGCTGGGCGGTGCAACGCCGCCTGGTCAGCTTCGACGGCCCTTGAGCCGGTTCGCACCGCGGGCCGGCTGGCGTCGATCCGACGCCCGGTCGACGTCGGGCTGACCCTAGGGGCAATCCCCAATTGTGTATTGCTCGCTCAGGGGCGACAGTGCAGCCATGATCCCTTCAAGCTCAAATGGCCCGGCGATCGAAACTGCCGGCCTCACCAAGAAGTTCGGCCAGCGCACCGCGATCGACGGCGTCGATCTGCACGTTCCGCGCGGGAGCGCGTTTGGCTTTCTCGGTCCCAACGGCGCGGGCAAGACCACGATGATCCGCATGCTGCTCGGCCTCACGGAGGCGAGCGCGGGCCGCATGAGGCTGCTCGGCCTGCCGGTGCCGGCCGAACGCGCACAGGCCCTGCAGCGAGTGGGCGCGATCGTCGAGGAGCCATGCTTTCACGGCCACCTGAGCGGGCGCGAGAACCTCTCGATCATCGCCGCGGCCCGAGGTTCACGGGCACGCGAGCGGATCGTCCCGGCGCTCGCGCGCGTCGGCCTCGCCGAGCGAGCCGACGAGAAGGTCAAGCGCTATTCGCTGGGCATGCGCCAGCGCCTCGGCGTCGCGCGTTGCCTGCTCGCCGATCCGCAGCTGTTGATCCTCGACGAGCCCACCAACGGGCTCGACCCGGGTGGCATCCAGGAGTTCCGCGAAATGATTCGCGCGATGGTCGACCAAGAGGGCAGGACGGTGTTCATCTCCTCGCACCTGCTCGACGAGATCGAAAAGACGTGTGACGCCGCCGCGATCGTCGACCGCGGAAAAGTTGTCACGCAAGGCACGATCGCCGAGCTCGCCTCGGGTGGCGCGGTCGGACACGAGGTCCTGCTCGGCGTCGACGACGTCGAGCGCGCCGCGAGCCTGTTGGCGGACAGCAAGCTCGTGCGCAGACTCGAACGCGCGCCTGAGGGCCTGCGGCTGGTGCTCGACGGCGGCGTCACAGCCGCCGCCGAGCTGAACGCGAGCCTCGTGCGTGCCGGCGTGGGCGTCTCGAGGCTCGAGCCCGTTCGCCAAAGCCTCGAGCAGCGCTTTCTGGAGATCACCGCGCGGCTGGATGAGCCGATCGACGAGGAGGTGGCGGCATGAGCACGGTTGCCCTGCAGATGTTCGGAGCTGACTTGCTCAAGCTCCGCAAGAAGCGCAGCACGGTCGTGTGGGCGCTTGTGCTGGCGGTCGCGCCGGCCCTGGTGTTCTTCACCGTGAAGGCCATCCAGCACTCCTCCAACCCGTTCCAGCACGAACCGGCGGGTGGCCTTCACGGCTACACCGATGGGCTGCGCGGGATGGCGCTGTTCTTCGCTCCGCTGGCGGCGATCCTGATCGGCGTAGAGGCCGGAGCGGGGGACAGCTCGGCCGGCGTGTTCCGCGATCTCGTCGTGACCGGTCGCTCGCGCGCCGCCCTCTTCGCAGCGCGAGTTCCGGCGGCGCTGGCGCTGTGCTGGTCGGTGACGCTCGCCGCGTTTGCCGTGCTGGTCGCAGGGACCTTTCTGTTCGCCTCCAACCTGCCGACGCCCGATTTCGCTTTGATCCTCAACGGCCTCGGCTTCTCGCTGCTCGCCACCGGCGTTGTGTGTGTCGTGGCGGTCGGGTTCGCCGCGCTGACCACCTCCAAGCCGGCCTCGATCACCGCGCTGATCGGATGGCAGCTCGTCGCAAGCCCGCTGATCGCCGAAGTCGGATCGCTCGGAAGCGCACGCAAGGCGCTGCTGAGCCAGGCCGTGTCGCATTTCAGTCCAGTCAAAGTCGGTGGTCACAGCCAGAGCGTGACGATGGTTCAGAGCACGGCGCTGATCGTGCTGGTCGCGTGGGTCGCCGTGTTCCTCGCGCTCGGCGCCTGGCGCACGCGCAGGATGGATGCCTGAGGCCTCGTCACATCGATTTGCGTGCCCGATGCAGTCGCGCGAGAAGCTCCACCGCCCGTGTCTGACGCGGGCGGTGGCCTTGTGGCGGCGCCCGGCTCAGACCTTGCGGTGCTCGGGCACCCAGGAGCCGTCGTCCTGGCACACGAAGTCCTGAAACAGCCCCGGCGCCTCGGCCTGCATGATGCGCGCGATGCGATCGAACACCAGACGCAGCTCCTCCTCGGCTCCCGGCGCCGTGCGCATCTCGATCACGTGGCGCAGCGTGCGCGCGTTGGCCGTCCAGATGATGTCCGTGCTCAGGCCGATCGGCGCCAGGCGGCGCAGCGCCGACGTGACCTCCTTCTTGACGTGAAAGGGCACGCCCTCCTCGTCGATGCCCAGCTCGGCGGCCGCGCTGATCTGGAACTCCTCCAGCCGCTCCACCAGCGCGAGCACCTGGTCACGTACCGGCTCAAGCGCCGGCGGCACGCGAAAGCCGATGTCGGTCAGGCGCACGTAGCGCAGGCTCTCTTGGCTGAACGCCGAGCCGGCGCGATGCCTAACGAGCTCATGCGTAAAAACTCTGCTCACGCTGCGCAGCGCAAAGGAGTAGTTGGCGTGCTCCAGCACGCTGCCGTGTGCCGAGCGCAGAATGTTGGCGAAGTACTCGCGCTGGTCGGTGCGCACTTTCGTCACGTTGGCGTTCAGGCCGGGCTCCCAGCTGCGATAGCAGGCGCGACCGCCGAACTCGACGACCAGCTCGCCGCCGTTGACGGCGCCGTCGGCTCCGTCCAAACGCCGCTCCAGCCAGGACTCGCCGCCGACCTCCTGCAGGTAGCCGCGCATGCCCTCCACGTCAACCGACGGGCGGGCGATCAAGAAGACGGACGGTGTGGTCTCACGCATGTCTGCCGCGGCGATCTCGCTGTCGAGCAGCGTGTCGGTGTCGCTCATGGATAGCGCATCCTGCACTAGTCGCCGGACGCCGCGCGCAGCGCTCACGGGCGCTTTTCGCAAACTGCGGCAGATCGGCGCGATCGCGATCTTCGCCCGCCGTGCAGACGCTCCAACGATCGGCTATTTGGACTTACGAGCCGCCGCGATCAGCCGGGCCGGCGTTGTAGGCTGACGACCAGATGGCTTCCCCCAGCATCGAGAGCGGCTCGGCGACGATCATCCGGGCGGAGGGTCTCGGCAGACGCTACGGCGAAGGAGAAGCGGCTGTTGACGCCCTCGCCGACGTGACGGTCTCGTTCCCTTCCTCGCGCTTTGCCGCGATCATGGGCCCCTCGGGCTCGGGCAAGTCGACGCTCATGCACATCCTCGCCGGCCTCGATCGGCCGACGTCGGGAACGGTCATGCTCGGCGATGTCGAGCTCGGCGCGCTCGACGACAAGAAGCTGACCGCCCTGCGTCGCGATCGCATCGGCTTCATCTTCCAGACTTTCAACCTGCTGCCGGTGCTCAGCGCCGAGGAGAACATCCTGCTGCCGCTGTCGATCGCCGGGCGCGAGCCCGACCGCGAGTGGTTCACGCGGCTCGTCGACACGGTCGGCATCGCCGATCGACTGAGCCACCGGCCCGCCGAGCTGTCCGGCGGTCAGCAGCAGCGAGTGGCCGTCGCCCGGGCGCTCCTCTCGCGCCCGGATGTGGTGTTCGCCGACGAGCCGACCGGCAACCTCGACTCCAAGGCCTCCGACGACGTGCTCGCACTGCTGCGCCACGCCGTCGACGACTTCGACCAGACGGTCGTGATGGTCACGCACGACGCCCACGCCGCGTCCTTTGCCGACCGCCTGCTCGTGCTGGCCGACGGGCGCATCGTGCACGACAGCCCCGCCGTCACGACCGATGGAGCGCTTGACCTGATGAAGTCGCTCGGCTGAGATGGCGCGCCTCGTCCTGCGCGGCTTTCTGCAGCGCAAGCTACGGGTGGTGCTGACGGCCATCGCGATCGCGCTCGGCGTCGCGCTGATGGCCGGCACGTACATCCTCACAGACACGATCAACCAGTCCTTCGCCGGCATCTTCAAGACCGCTGCGAAGAACGACTCGGTCGTGATCAGCCCGAGCCAAACCCTCGGCAACGGCGCACGAGAACGGTCTCAGACCTCGCCGATCAACGAGCAGATGCTTGCGCGTGTGCGCTCGACACCCGGCGTGGCCGAAGCGGCGGGCGGCATCTTCACGCCCGGCACATTTCTCGACACCAAGCGCAAACGGCTGACCAGTGGCCACGCGCCGGCGTTCGTGGCCGCACTCGTGCCGAAGCGCTTCGAGGCCTTCAAGCCCGTGACAGGACGCTTTCCGGTGGGGCCCGCGGAAGTCGCCGTCGACCAGGCGACCGCCGAACGCGCGAACCTGAAGCTCGGCCAGCAGATCATCGTGGCCGGCCGCACCGCTGCCAAGCGCTACACGATTGTCGGCGTGCTCCGGTTCGGTGGCGGCGAATCCTTCGGTGGAGCCGGTGTCGCGTTGCTCACGCTGCCCGAGGCGCAACGCGTCGTCGGTGCGCCCGGCCAGTTCGACCAGATCGACGTGGCCGCCGCGAGCGGCGTCAGCGACGAACAACTGCGAACACGGTTGCGGGGTGTGCTGCCGCGAAGCGTGGCGGTGCGAACAGGCGCACAGCAGGCGGAAAAGAACACGTCGGATCTCGAAGAAAACCTCAGCTTCCTGCGCACATTCCTACTCGTGTTCGCGTACGTCGCGCTTGTCGTCGGCGCCTTCATCATCTTCAACACATTCTCGATCACCGTCGCGCAGCGCACGCGCGAATTTGGCCTGCTGCGAACGCTCGGCGCCTCGCGCGCGCAGATACTGAGGACTGTCATCGGCGAAGGGCTCCTGCTCGGCGTGCTGGGCGCCGTGCTCGGGCTCTTCGCCGGCATCGGGATCGCCCCGGCGCTGGACCAGCTCTTCAAGCTTGTGGGCGCGGACGTGCCCGACAACGGCACCGTGCTGGAGACGCGCACGATCGTGGTCTCGCTGGTCGTCGGCATCGTCGTCACGTTGCTTGCCGGGTTGCCGCCGGCGTTGCGCGCGACTCGCGTGCCACCGATCGCGGCGATGCGTGAGGGCGTCGAGATCCCGCCGCGCCAGGCGATCACGCGCGGGCGCTATGCCGTGCCGATCTTGCTCGCGCTGATCGCCATCCGCCTGATCGTCGCGATCGCCGGTCACGAGGGCACGGGCACGATCGCGATCATCGCAGTGGTCGGAGTCTTTGTTGCGGGCGTGCGCCTACGCCAGCGCGCAAGGGGGCGCAACTATCGCGTCGTGCCGTTTCTGGCGCGCGTGCTCGGCGTGCTCGTGACCTGGCGCGGAATCACCGGCCGACTGGCACGCGAGAACGCGATCCGCCAGCCTGGGCGAACGATGGTCACGGCGGCCGCCTTGACGATTGGCATCGCGCTGGTTGCCTTCATCGCCGTGTTCGCGGCCGGTGTGAAGGCGACGATCAACCAGAACGTGAGCCGGTCGTTCGCCGGCGATCTGATCGTCGAGAACTCGCAGGGCCCGGAAGAAAATGGCATCCCCTCGACGGTCGCGCAGAACGTCGCCAAGGTGCCCGGCGTCGCCCACGTCACGCCGATCGCCTTCACGCTCGGCCGCGTCAGAGGCACGAAGGACAACGCGGCGATGACGGCGATCGAACCGAGCACGTTCGGCCGCGTCTACCGCATCGAATGGGATAAGGGCAGCGCCGCGACGCTGCAAGCGCTGGGAAACGGCACGACGATTGCCAAGAAGTCCTTCGTCAAAGCGCACCACATCCGGCTCGGACAGAGGATCTCGGTGCTGACGCCCTCAAACCAGAGAGTTTCGCTGCGCGTCGTCGGGCTGGTCAAGGAAGAATTCGGCCTGCTTCAGGACCTGACCATCACGCGGTCACTCGCGCGCTCGGCCTTCGGTCTCCGCGAAGACGCGCTGGACTTCCTCACGTATGCGTCCAGCGCGAACACCGCGCAGGTGCGCCCCGCCGTCGACCGGCTGCTGCAGTCGCAGTTCCCGCAGGCCCGCTCGCGCACGTCCGCCCAGTTCAAGCAGGAACAATCCGAACAGATCAACACCGTGCTCGCGCTCATCTACGTGTTGCTCGCGCTCTCGGTGATCGTCTCGCTGTTCGGCATCGTCAACACGCTGATCCTCTCGATCTACGAGCGCACACACGAGCTGGGAATGATGCGTGCGATCGGTACCTCGCGCAGGCAGGTGCGGCAGATGATCCGCTACGAGTCCGTCATCACGGCGCTGATCGGCGGTGTGTTTGGTCTTGCCATCGGCCTGGTGGGCGCCGTGATCGTCGCGCTGTGGCCGCTCTCCGGCAGCGGCTATCTGCTGACGATCCCCGTCGGCACGCTGATCGTCCTGCTCGTCATCGCTGCGCTGGCCGGCGTTCTCGCCGCGCAATTGCCGGCGCGCCGAGCGGCAAGGTTGAACACGCTCGAAGCGCTCGCCAGCGAGTAGCGTCTGCGGCGTGGGCCGCTGCGCGGGTATCGGGAGCGAGCGCGTCTCGTAGATAAGCTGCCGGCGATGCCCGCGACGGCCCCCGACTCGACCGATCCCGAGCTACAGGCGACCGCCTGGGATCTCGAACCGCTCGTCGAGGGCGATGGTCCGGAGGGCGTCGAGCGGCGCCTCGCCGACGCGTTGGAGCGCTCGCAGCAGTTCGCCGCGCGCTACGCCGGCAAGCTCGGCGAGCTCGACAGCGAGGGCCTGCGCGAGGCGATGCTGCGGCTCGGCGAGATCCATGATCTGGTGGGGCGCGCCGGCACGTATGCCGCGCTGCGCTTCTCCACCGACACCGCCGACCCGGCCAATGGTGCACTGCTGCAGGTCGCCCAGGAGCGCGGCACGGCGATCGAGACCACGCTGCTGTTCTTCGACCTGGAGTGGGCCGCGCTGGATGACGCGCGCGTGGAGACGCTGCTCGCCGGCGACGGGCTGGACTTCTGCCGCCACCACCTGCGCAACGTGCGCCGCTATCGCGAGCACCTGCTGTCAGAGCCCGAGGAGAAGATCCTCGCCGAGAAGTCGCTGACCGGCGCCGGCGCCTGGACACGGCTGTTCGAGGAGCTGACGTCGGCGATCGAGGTGCAGCTGCCCGACGAAGGCGAGGCTAAGGGAGAGCCGGTCGCGCTGGACAGCGCGCTCAGTCGCCTGTCGCTACCCGATCGAGAGGCGCGGCGCACGACCGCTGAAGCCGTCAGCGAGGCGCTCGCGCCGGGGCTGCGCACGCGCGCCTTCCTGTTCAACACGCTGCTCGCAGACAAGGGCATCGATGATCGCCTGCGCAGCTATCCGAGCTGGCTGGCCGCACGCAACCTCGCCAACGAGGCCAGCGACGAGTCTGTGCAGGCGCTGATCGAGGCGGTGCGCCGTCGCTATGAGATACCGCGGCGCTGGTATCGGCTGAAGGCGCGGCTGCTGGGCGTCGATCGGCTGGCCGACTACGACCGCATGGCCTCGGTCTCAGAGGACGAGGTCAGCTTTCCCTTCGCGCAGGCGCGCGAGATCGTGCTCGACTGCTACTCGTCGTTCTCCCCCGAGCTGGGCGACGTCGCAAGGCGCTTCTTCGACGAGCAGCGCATCGACGCGCCGACGCGCCAGGCCAAGCGCGGCGGCGCCTTCTGTGCCTCGGGCGTGCCGTCGGTCGAGCCCTACGTGCTGCTCAACTACACCGCGCGCCGCCGCGACGTGCTGACGCTCGCGCACGAGCTCGGCCACGGCGTGCATTTCTCGCTGGCGGCGCGTCAGGGCATCTTCCATCAGAGCACGCCGCTGACGCTGGCCGAGACCGCGTCGGTGTTCGGCGAGACGGTCGTCTTCTCGCGCCTGCTCGCCGAGGACTCCTCGCCGGCCTCGCGCCTGGCGCTGCTGGCGGAGAACCTCGAGGACACGATCGCCACGGTGTTTCGCCAGGTCGCCATGAACCGCTTCGAGGACCTCGTGCACACGGCACGCCGCGAGGAGGGCGAGCTGTCGGTGCCGCGCTTCGGCGAGCTGTGGGCCGACAGCCAGTCCGAGCTGCTCGGCGACTCGGTCGAGCTGACCGACGGCTATCGCTCGTGGTGGTCCTACATCCCGCACTTCATCGGCAGCCCCGGCTACGTCTATGCCTATGCCTACGGGCAGCTGCTGGCGCTGTCGGTCTACGAGCGCTACGAGCAGCTCGGCGCCGAGCTGGTGCCGCAGTATCTCCAGCTGCTGGCCGCGGGCGGCTCGCGCAGCCCCGAGGAACTGGGGCAGATCGTCGGCATCGACCTCGCCGATCCGGGCTTCTGGGACTCCGGCCTGGACCTCGTCGAGCGCCAGCTGCGCGAAGCCGAAGAGGCCGCGGAGGCTTCCGGGCGGTTGTAAGCAGCGCCGCCGGCGCTGTAGGGTGCTCGCGCGATGCGCCTGAAGCCGGCACCCGACGACCTGCTCGAGCGCGTCGCGATCAGAGCAAACCTGGCGCCGTTGCCCGGCGCCTACGCGATGTACGGCATGGTCATCGGTCGCGTGGTCGGTGTGGCGCAGCGGCTGGGCATCTTCGCGCAGCTGCTGAAGGGACCGGCGACCGCCGGACGCGTGGCCGAGGAGCTCGAGCTGCAGGTCGCCGGCACGCGGCTGCTGTGCGAAAACCTCGCCGGGCTGGACATCCTCGAGCAGGACGGGCACACCTTCTCGCTGCCGGCGCGCTCGCGCAAGTGGCTGGACCCCGCTTCGCACACGTACATCGGCACGTGGTTGGAGCACACGACGACCTACTGGGAGTGGTACGGCGACCTCGAGCGCATCGTGCGCGACGGCGGCAGCTTTGAGATCCATCGCGAGGCCGCCGAGGACGAGCAGTACTGGAAGCTCTACATCACAGGCCAGTACGAGCTGGCGCGCCTGTCGGCCACGGAAGTCGCCAAGGCGATCAAGCTCGGCGACTCGCCCACCGCGCTGCTCGACGTCGCCGGCGCACATGGGTGGTTCTCGGCTGAGCTGTGCAAGCGCCACGAGGCGCTGCACGCGACCGTGCTCGACCTGCCGGGCAGCGCCCGCGTGGGGCGCGAGATCATCGCCGCGGCGGGCATGAGCGAGCGCGTCGAGCATCGCGACGGCAACATGTTCGAGTCAGAGCTCGGCGGCCCCTACGACGGCGCCTTGGTGTTCGACATCATCCATCACCTCTCCGGCGAGCAGATCGTCACGCTGCTGCGCCGCGTGCGCGCGGCGATGAAGCCCGGCGCCACCGTCGCCGTGCTCGACATGTTCCGCTCCGATGCCAAGCACGAGCGCGCCTCGGCCGCCGCTCTGGGCCTGTTCTTCCATCTGACCTCCGGCGCCGACCTGCACAGCCCGGCAGAGCTCGCCGAGTATCTCTCCCAGGCGGGCTTCGGCGCGCCCAAGCGTACGAAGATAAGGCGTATTCCCGATCAGCAGCTGTTTCAGGCGCGGGCTGTTTGAATCAGACGCGCTATCAGATGCGCGTCACGCCACGCGTGGCACGCCTCAGACCGTCCAGACGCGATACTCGCGTCTCACTTCGCGACTGGGGCAACTGCACCGCGGACCAAACATGGGGGAGACTGACATGAGCACGAATCAGCAGTCCGACGGCGCCACACGTGTGGCCTACATTCTCGGCGTGCCGCTCGCCGAGAGCGTCGTGCGCCAGTGGCCGCAGATGGGAGAGGTCGTGCGCACGAGCAAGCTCGTCGCCGAAGTCGAGGGGAACTTTCCCGAGCTCACACTCGAGGTCGGCAGGCGTCTGCAACTCGGCGACACGATCGTCGTCGAGTGGACCTGCAACTACGGCGACGGGCGCCTGTACCGAAACGTCACGATCGGCGAGTTGGAGGACGGGCAGGCCGTGCGCGTGACCGACTACTGGGGAGAGCCCACCACGACGCCCGATTGGCGCCAGCCGCTTACAGATCGACTGGACATGCCGGGAGCCGACGGCATCTGGCCGGACAACGGCCAGCTTGGTCACTACTAGATCGCTGCACCCGGCAGAATGCGCGCAAGCAGCGCCGGCACGTCGGCGATCGAGTCGGCGATCGCCGTCGGTGTGACTTCGGGCGGCAGCGCGTCCTGGCGGTACTTGCCGGTGCGCACGAGAATGCCCGGCAGGCCGGCGGCCATCGCGCCGCCCACGTCGGCCTCCACGTCGTCGCCGACCATCACCGCGCTCTCCAGGCCCATGTCGACGATTGCCGCCTGAAAGAAAGCCTCGGCCGGCTTGCCCACGACCACGGCCTCGCGTCGCGTCGCATACTCCAGCGCCGCCGCATAGGCGCCGACGTCGAGCGCCAGCCCGTCGGCGCGTCGCCAGTAGCGGTTGTGCTGCAGCGCGACCAGCTCGGCGCCGTCCATGATCAGGCGGAAGGCGTGGTTGAGCAGCTCGGAGTCAAAGCGCTTGCCGACGTCGCCGAGGATCACTGCGTCGACGCGGTCGCCGGCGGTGTGGCCGTCGAACTGCGCGAGGTCCTCGCGCAGACCGTCGCTGACGATCAACTCGACAGACTCATAGCCGCGCTCGTCGCAGTGGCTCAGCGCCATCGCCGCGGGCGTCAGCACCTCCTCGACGGGAACGTCGAAGCCGAGCTTGCCGAGGTGCTCGCAGACCTGGCGGCGCGAGCGCGAGGTCGTGTTGGTGACCAGACGCATGCCCGCACCGAGCTCACGCAGCTCGTCCAGCGCATCGTGCGCTCCGGCGATCGGCTCGTCGCCGACGTAGAGCACGCCGTCGATGTCCAGCAGAATGCCGAAGCGGTCGGCTTGCGCAGCGCTCATGCCCGCACTGTAGATCAGAAGAACAATCCGCTCAGCGCGCTGCCCGCGTGGTGCACGAGGTTGAACAGCGGCTGCGGCACGATGCCGAAGAAGATCGTCGCGAAGCCGGCGAGGATCGCCACGAGAGCCACCTCCGGCTGGAGCTTGCCGCTCGGCTCGTCGAGCTCCGGCGAGCCGCCGGCCAGCGCCGGCAGCGCTTGCCCGCCGGGTGGTCGCGTCGCAGCGGGAGCGGGCAGCTCGCCGCCGCCCGGCTGCTCGCTGGGCGCCTTGCGCATCCAGATCGCCGCGATCACCGGCAGGTAGTAGCCGAGCGAGATCATCGAGCCGATCACGATCGCCACGCCGAGCCACGTGTAGCCCCCCGAGACGGCCGCATCGATCAAATAGAACTTGCCGGTGAAGCCCGCGGTAGCCGGAATGCCGGCGAGCGCGAGCATCGAGATCGTCATCGGCCACGCCAGCAGCGGTCGCTCGCGACCGAGGCCCGAGACCGCCTGGATCGAGTCGCCGTAAGCGGTTTCGCGCTCGCGCGCCACGATCACGGCGAATGCCGCCATGTTCATGAACACGTACACGGCGAGATAGAAGATCGTCGCGCGGATGCCCAGCTGCGTGGCCACGACCACGCCGGCGAGCATGTAGCCGGCCTGCGCCACCGAGGAGTAGGCGAGCATGCGCTTGAGCGAGGACTGCCCGAGCGCGCCGACGTTGCCGACGAGGATCGTGATCGTCGCGAGCACCGCGACCGCCGGCCCCCAGCTGCTCTGCGCGCCGATCAGCGCGACGTCGAAGAAGCGCAGGAAGGCGACCAGCGCCGCCGCCTTGGTCGCCACCGCCATGAACGCCGTGACCGGCGTCGGCGCCCCCTCATAGACGTCCGGCGTCCACTGGTGAAATGGCGCCACCGAGGCCTTGAAGCTGAGGCCGACGACGCACAGCGCGATGCCCGTCAGCATCAGCGGATCGGTCGCCAAACTGCCGCTCGACAGCGCGTTGGCGATCGCATCGAAGTCCGTCGCGCCCGTTGCGCCGTAGATCATCGCCAGGCCGTACAGCAGCGTCGCCGAGCCGACTGCGCCGACGATCAAGTACTTCAGGCCGGACTCCAGCGATTGCTCGCGGCGAAGCTCCGTCGCGCACAGCACGTACAGCGGAATCGACAGAAGCTCCAGGCCGACGAACAGCGCCACCGTGTTCTGCGCCGCGGCGAGCAGCGCCATGCCGGCGATCGAGCTGAGCAGCAGCGCGTGGAACTCGCCGTGCGCAGCTTCTCTGGCGGCCTGCGAGCGCCACGCCAGCAACACCGCGAGCGCGCCGCCGGTGACGAGGATCAGGTTGAGCACCAGCGACAGGTCATCGATGCGCAGCGCGCCCGAGACGATCGACTTGTGCACGTCCCACTGCCAGATCGTCAACCCGGCCGTCGCGCCGAGCGCGACCAGGCTGAGCGCCGGAACGAGCTGCGCGCGCACCCATCCGGCACGAAGCAGCCCGACCAGCAGCACCAGCGTCGCGCCGCCCAGCAGCGCGATCAGCGGCGACAGCCCGGCGAAGTCGATGTGTGGGCCTTTGAGGTGGGCGGTGGCGAGCAGGGCGTTCACGGCGCGCTCGCGAGCTTCGTCGGGGAGGGGTTCAGTTCGTTGTGTGCCGCTGCCACGGTCGCCTTGATCGACCCTTCGCTGCGATGCAGCGCCAGCTGCGGATACAGGGCCATGAAGAAGATCACGGCGAGCAGCGGCACGAGCACGACGCCGTCGCGGAAGCTCAGCTCACGCGAGGAGACCTTTGGCCCGACGCGGTTGTGCATCGCGCGGATGAACAGCCGCAGCGCGTAGACGCTCGCGAACACGACGCCGGTGAAGGCGATGATCGCGATCGCCAACTTGGCCTTGAACACGCCGAGCAGGATCAGGAACTCGCCGACGAAGTTCGACGAGCCGGGAATCGCCAACGTGGCGAAGGCGACGATCAAGAACATCGTTGCGAGCACCGGCGCGCGGAAGGCGATGCCGCCCATGTCGCGGATGTCCTCCGAGCCGCCGGCACGCTGGGCCAGCAGCGCGACGATGAACAGCAGCGGCGCGACGACGAGGCCGTGGTTGATCATCTGCAGCAGCGCGCCCTGCGCGCCCTGCGGGTTCAGCGAGAAGATGCCCAGCGTGATGAAGCCGAGCTGCGCGATCGACGAGTACCCGGCGATCAGGCGCGCGTCGGTCTGCGTGAAGGCGACGACGGAGCCGTAGAGGATCGACGCCAGCGCGATCAACAGCATCAGCGTCTGAAAATGCGCGGCCGCGTGCGGAAACAGCGGCAGCACGATGCGCAGAAATCCGTAGGCGCCGACCTTCGACAGCACGCCCGAGAAGACCATCAGCACCTCGATCGGCATCGCCTTGTAGCCGTCGGGCATCCAGCCGTGCAGCGGGAAAGCGGGCATCTTCACCAGGAAGGCAGCGGCGAAGAACAGAAAGATCCAGTCCTGGGAGCCGCTGGACAGGCCCTGCGGGACCTGCTGCTGCAGCGCCGACAGCGCGAAGGTGATGTGGCCGCCGCCGTGCTGTGCGGCGAGCACGCCAGTCGCCACGGCCGCGGCGAGCATCAGCAGCGAGCCGACCAGCGTGTAGATGACCAGCTTGATCGTCGCTTTGACGCGGCCGGGTTCGCTTCCCCAGGCGCCGATCAAGAAGTAGAAGGGGATCAGCATCAGGTCGAAGAACGCCACGAACAGCGCGAGATCCTGTGCCAGCAGCGCGCCCAGCACGGCCGTCTCGGCGAGCATGAAGTTGAAGTAGAACAACCGCGGGCGGTCCCACTCGCGCAGGTTCGCGGCGATCACCGCGGCGGCGAACAGCAGCGTGGCCAGTCCGATCATGAACACGTTCAGGCCGTCGACGCCCAGCTTGTAGTGGATGCCCAACTCGGAGATCCACATCACGTCGGTGACGTGAGTCAGCCCGTGTGAGCTCGGCGAGTAGTCGGCGATGTAGCCGATCGCCAGGCCGAGCGCGGCCAACGAGCCGATCAGCGCAAAGCCGCCCGAAGTGCTCAGGCGCGACCACGGCGCACCGGGCACGCTCGGCTCACCGGCCGGGATCTCAGCGTGTTCGACAACGCCCGCCTGGCGCCCGAGCAGCGAGACCGCCGCGCCGACCAGCGCGCAGGCCAGCGGCAGCCAGAGCAAAATCGAAAGCTGCGGCATCAGCTCGGCTCCACGCTCATGTCTGCAACAGGAAATAGAAGCCGACGCCCGCGAGCCCGAGCACGAGCAGCGCGGCGTAGTAACGCACGAAGCCGCTCTGCACGGCGCGCACAGCGGCCGAGCCGGCGCGCACGAGCCCGGTCGTGCCGCCGATGAGCGTCTCGTCGACGAACACGCGCTCGAAGGTGCCCTTGGCGAAGTTGCCGACCGCCGCCACCGGACGCACGACGAGCGCGTCGTTGAGCTCGTCGAAGTACCACTTGTGCACGAACAGCTCATACAGCGGGCGCAGTCGCTCGCGTGCCGTGGTCGCGATGTCCGGCCGCTTGACCCAGATGCGGTAGGCGATCGCGATGCCCGCCAGGCCGAGCACCGTACCGAGCACGATGCCGAACACCAGCAGGCCGGAGCGCGTGTGCGATTCCGACGCGTACAGCGGCGACCCGGCGAAGCTCGGGCGCAGGAAGTCGTCGATCACGAAGTCGACTCTGGGGATCTGCACGAGTCCCGAGCCGAGCGCGCCGAGCGCCAGCACGCCCATCGCCACGCGCATTGGCAGCGCGCGCTCGGCGATCGTGTGAAACGGGCCCGGAAAGCCGACGTCGGTGTCCTCGACTTCGCCGTTGGCCGGATTGGTCGGCTGGTGCGCGTGGTGCGGCTCGCCGGCTTTCAGCTCGACCGCCTCGGGCACGGGCTCGCCGTGGAAGGCGCGGAAGATCATGCGGAAGGTGTAGATCGCCGTGAGGAACGCGCCGAGGTAGCCGACGACGTACAGAGCCCAGTGCCAGCCGCCGCGTTCGGCGGTCACGAGCAGGATGTCGTCCTTGGAGAAGAAGCCCGAGAACGGCGGGATGCCCGACAGCGCCAGGCCGCCGACGATGAAGCAGCCATAGGTGAACGGCATCACCTTGCGAAAGCCGCCCATCCGCTCCAGCGACTGCTCGCCGGCCATCGCGCCGATGATCGAGCCGGCGCCCATGAACAGCAGCGCCTTGAAGAACGCATGCGTCATCAGGTGGAACATGCCCGCGGCGTAGGCGCCCACCGAGACGCCCATGATCATGTAGCCGATCTGCGACATCGTCGAGTAGGCGATCACGCGCTTGATGTCGGTCTGCGTCAGCGCGATCGTGCCCGCGACCAGCAGCGTCGTCGCGCCGACCACCGCACCGACGTCCTGCGCCGCGGGCGCGAGTTCGAACAGCGGGTGCATGCGCGCGATCAGATACACGCCGGCGGTGACCATCGTCGCCGCGTGGATCAGCGCGCTGACCGGCGTCGGACCCTCCATCGCGTCGGGCAGCCACGTGTGCAGCGGGATCTGCGCGGACTTGGCGAAGGCGCCGACCAGCAGCAGCACGCAACCGGCGACCAGGTCGCCGTCATTGCTGGCGTGGCCGAACGCGCCGGCGCTCGTGGCGTGGAAGGCGCGCAGGAAGTCGAGCGTGCCGGTGTGCTTGAAGATGAAGTACGTGCCGAGCACCAGGCCGACGTCGCCGATCACGTTGATCACGAACGCCTTGATGCCCGCGCGCGTGGCCGTCGTGCGCCGGTACCAGAAGGAGATCAGCAGGTAGGAGGCAGCGCCGACGAACGCCCAACCGACGATCAGCAGCAGGAAGTTGCCCGCGAGCACCAGCACGAGCATCGAGAACACGAAGAAGTTCAGGTAGGCGAAGTAGCGCCGGAACCCCTCGTCCTCGTTCATGTAGGAGATCGAATAGAGGTGAATCAGCGTCGAGACGCCGGTGACGACGAGGATCATGAACACCGACAGCGGGTCGACGAGGATCGAAAGCTGCGCGTCGATGCCGACGGTCGAGGCGTAGTTCCACAGCGAGGAGACCATCTGGCGGTGCTCCTCGCCGTGGCTCTGCATCGTCAGCAGCGCGCCCAGCGACGCGACGAAGGCCAGCAGGATCGCCCCGGTGCCGATCCAGCCGGCGCTGCGCCCGGGCAGGTGGTGGCGTCCGAAGGCGATCGTCAGCGTGCCCGCGAGCGGAAACGCCAGCACCAGCCAGCCCCAGGTGGTTTGGCTCATCCCTGCAGCTCCCGCAGCTCGTCAACATCGATCGGCAGCCGCCGGCGATACAGCGCGACGATCATGCCCAGGCCGATGCACACCTCGCAGGCGGCGACGGTCATCACGACGATCGCCAGGATCTGACCGTCGCCGTTGCCCCACATGCGCGAGAAGGCGATCAGCGCGAGGTTGCCGCCATTGAGCATCAGCTCCAGGCAGAGCAGCACGACGAGCGGGTTGCGCCGCGTGATCACGCCGATCGCGCCGAGCGAGAACACGATCGCCGAGACGGCCAGATACCAGGCGATGCTCACCGCTTGCCGACCCCCTCGGCCATCGTGCCGGTCGCCTTGGGGCGCAGCAGGTTCAGCGGCGTGAGCACGTCCTCGTCGTCCTCGTCCAGGCCGCCGCGACGGCGCGCCAACACGACACCGCCGACTGCCGCGACGAGCAGCAAGAAGGACGCGACCTCGAAGGCCAGCAGAAAGCGCGTAAGCAGCAGGTTGCCGATGTAGGCGGGCGTGCCGTATGTGCGTGGCCCCGGTGCGTACGGTGCGCCCTTGCCGTTGATCGCCTCCAGCCCGGTGCCGAGCAGCGCGATCAGCAGCTCGACGAGCAGCGCTCCGGCGGCGATCGCACCGCCGGCGCGCAGGCGCGAACCGATCGCGCCCGGGCCGCGCAGGCGCTCGCCCATCGGCTCTGACTGGTCACCGACGTAGGCCACGACGAACACGTACAGCACCATCACGGCGCCGGCGTAGATGACAACCTGGATCGCCGCCACGAACTCGGCGCGTAGCAGCAGGAACAGCACCGCGAGTGAGAGCAGATGGCCGACGAGCGCGAGCACGCTGTAGAACGGGTTGCGCAGCACCACCACGCCGACCGCTCCGGAGATCACGCCGATCGCGGCGATGAAGAAGAGCACCGAGCTCATCTGACCGGCACGCCTCTCACTCGTCCTCGTTTCTCAGCGGCGTGCGCTCCAGCGGCTCGGCGAGCAGCATCTCCTTGGTGAAGATCAGGTCGGTGCGGTCGTAGTCTGAGAGCTCGTAGTCGTGGCCCATCGTGATCGCGTCGAAGGGACAGGCGATCTCGCAGTAGCCACAGAAGATGCAGCGCGAGAGGTTGATCTCATACACCTCGGCGTAACGCTCGCCCGCCGACACGCGATGCTCGGGCGTGTTCTCGGCGGCCACCACGCGGATGCAGTCGGCCGGGCAGGCGGCCGCGCACAGCGAGCAGCCGACGCACTTCTCAAGGCCCGTGTCCTCGAAGCGGTGGAGCTTGTGGCGTCCGCGAAAGCGCGGGAACACCGGCGTCTTCTCCTCGGGGTACTGCACCGTGACGGGCGTTTCGCGAAAACGGCCGAACGTCGTCATCAGGCCCCGAGCGGTCTCGGCGAACGTGCGCCAGATGCTGCGCGCGGCGCCCGGCGGCGGCGTGCGCTGGACCTCGATCACGTCCTCGCCCGGGCTCCAGGCGGTGACGTTCAGCGTGGCCGTGTCCACAGGCTGTTGGGGAGCTGGCGCCATCAGTGCGTGACCACCACGAGCACGGCCGTGACCAAAGCGTTGAGCGTCGCCAGCGGCAGCAGGATCTTCCAGCCGAAGCTCATCAGCTGGTCGTAGCGCAGGCGCGGAAGCGTCGCACGCACCCAGATGAACAGGAACGTGAACAGGCCCATCTTGAACAGCACGATGAACGGATCGAGAAAGCCGGGAGGGTGGATGCCGAAGGGAAGCAGCCAGCCGCCGAGGAAGACCGTCGTGACGATGCCCGAGACGACGAGCACGTTGAGGTACTCGGCGAAGTAGTAGGAGGCGAAACGACCGCCGCCGTACTCGGTGTTGTAGCCGCCGACCAGCTCGGCGTCGGCCTCGGTCAGGTCAAACGGCGCGCGGTTGGTCTCGGCGAAGCTGGCGGTGAGGAAGATCAGAAAGCCGAAGAACTGCGGCACGATGTACCACATGCCTTTCTGAGCGGTGACGATGCCCGTAAGCGACAGCGTCTGCGCCGAGAAGATCACGCCGAGCAGCGCCAGACCCTGGGAGACCTCGTAGGAGATCAGCTGCGCCGCGCCGCGCATCGCGCCGAGGAACGAGTACTTCGAGCCCGAGGACCAGCCGCCGAGCATGATGCCGTAGAAGGCCACGGCGCCGAACGCGAACAGGTACAGCGGGCCGATCGAGAGGTCGACGCCATACAGCCCGACTTTCGTGCCGAAGATGTCCTGGGCGTTGCCGAAGGGGATCAGCGCGAACGCCGCGACGGCGGTGAGGATCGAGATAGTCGGCGCCAGCGCGAACAGAAAGCCGACCGACGTGGTCGGGCGAAACTGCTCCTTGGTGAGCAGCTTGACGATGTCTGCCAGCGGCTGCAGCGCGCCGTAGGGCCCGACGCGGTTGGGGCCGTAGCGGCTCTGAAAGCGCCCCAGCAGCTTGCGCTCGGCAAGCAGCACGACGGGCACGAGTTGCAGGCCGACGGCGAAGATCACGAT
Source organism: uncultured Solirubrobacteraceae bacterium (assembly GCA_963793935.1). Lineage (GTDB taxonomy): Bacteria > Actinomycetota > Thermoleophilia > Solirubrobacterales > Solirubrobacteraceae > Palsa-744. The sequence continues at coordinate 151,240 of CAWCBZ010000004.1, read as the reverse complement.
CGCCTTGATGATCTGGATCCACCACGGCTCGTAGTAGCCGACCAGCGCCAGCGGCCCCGCGCTCATGGCTGCCCGCCTTTGGCCGGCGGCGGCTCGCCGCTGGCGGAGTCCTCGCCTTCGGTCTGCGTATCAGCCGCGTGCGTGTCGCGATCGGGACCGCTGTGGGCTTCGGCACTCGGGGCAGGCTGCGCACCGCTGCCGGCGCCGCCTGCGCCCGCGCCGACCGCGATGGCCTCGCGTTGCTGCCAGCGCACGCCGCGTCCGCCGATCTCCTCGAGCGTCAGGCCGGAGTAGAAGGAGACCGCGTCGAACAGTTGCTGCGAGGCCTCCTTGTCGGTGTACACGTCGAGGTCGCTGCCGAGGCGCAGCGAGAGTTCGGCGATGACGCGCCAGCCGGCGCGCGTGGCGCCTGCTTCGGCCACGGCGCGTCGCACGCGCTGCAGGCGGCCGTCGGGGTGCGTGACGGTGCCCTCCTTCTCGGCGTAGGAGCCCGCGGGAAAGATCACGTTGGCGTGTTCGGCCAGGCCCGGCGACAGCAGCGTTGCGTGCGCGACGATGCCGCTAGCGCGCTCGAGTGCGCTGGCCCACGAATCCCTGTCGGTCTGCGTCGTCGAGGCAAAGGGATCGTTCGCCGCCAACGGGTCGACCTCCAGCAGGTACAGCGCGCTCAGCTCACCCGCCGCCAGCGCGGCGGCGATCGCAGGCGTGTCGAGCCCGTCCGCCACGCTGTCGCTGAGGCCGGGAGCGCAGTTGGGCAGCACGCCGGCCTCGCGCAATCCGCGCCCGTTGCTGGTCGCTGGGATTTCCAGCAGCCCGGCGCCGTCGATCTGCGCCAGCGACAGCTCGGCGGCCAGATCGAGCAGCGCGCGCGCCCGCTCTGTTGCGCCGGCGCCCGCGGCAAAGCGCTCGCCCCACAGAATCACCAGCTCCTCGCCGGCCTGGGAGAGCCGCTTGGCGGCGTCGCGCAGCTCGTCGAGGTCTCCGCCGGCCACGCGCTCGAGCTTCATGCCGTGGCGACGCACGCCCTTGCGCAGGCGCAGGTCGAGGATCGGCGCGTCGATCACCGGGTCGCAGTCGAGCACGAGCACGCCGTGGGCGAACTCGAGGTCTGAGACCTCGGCCTGCAGACGTGCGTCGGCGAGCTCTCGGTGCAGCTCGCTTGCCAGCGCGCCGTTGGCGCGCGAGTCCACGTGCGGCGAGCCCAGCGTCTCGCGCAGCAGGCGCGAGAGCAGGAGCCCCTCCTCGTTGGTCGCGCCGCTGCCGGCGAGCGCGGCCGTCGCGCCGCCGGCGCGTTTGAGCAGCGCGGCCGCCTCGTCCAGCGCGCGCTCCCAGCTGACTGGACGCAGCTCGCCGCCGTCGCGCAGCAGCGGCTCTGAGATGCGCATGCCGAGCTGCACGCCATGCGCCGGCGTCGCCGGCGCGGCGACGCCCGGCGCGGCGGGATCGTCGGAGACGAGCGTGGCCGACTCGCCGCCGTTGCGCGCCGCGGGGTCGACCTGCAACACCTCGATCGGGGCTGCGGCGTCTGAGCCGCTGCGCTCACCGCGCGCGAGCGCCGGATAGGCAAAGCGACCGTGATCGCACAGCCAGCCGTCGTCGACCTCGTCGTTCTCGCGCGAGAGCACGCGCATGACTCGCTCGTCGCGCACGGTCAGCTGCACGTTGCACTGCGCCGGGCAAAGCGTGCAGACGCTGCCGGCGTCCTCGATGTCCCACGGGCGCGCACGGAAGCGATAGGAGCGCGAGGTCAGCGCGCCGACGGGACACAGCTCGATGATGTTGCCGCTGAACGGCGCCACGTAGGGGTGCCCGTCGAAGGTCGACACGAACGAGTGGGCTCCGCGCTCGAGCAGCACCAGCTGATAGTCCTCGGCGACCTCCTGGGAGAAGCGCACGCAGCGGTAGCAGAGGATGCAGCGCTCGCGGTCGATGGCGATCGTCGGCGACAGCTCCAGCGGCTTTACGAAGTGCCGCTTGGGCTCGATGAAGCGCGAGATGCCGCCGCCCCAGCCAAAGCTGATGTCCTGCAACGGGCACTCGCCGCCCTTGTCGCAGACCGGGCAGTCCAGCGGATGGTTGACCAGCAGGAACTCGACGACCGAGCGCTGGGCCTCCTTGACGCGGTCGCTCTGCGTGTGCACGACCATGCCGTCCTTGACCGGCGTCGAGCAGCCGGTCTGCAGCTTGCCGATGCCCTCGATCTCCACCAGGCACATGCGGCATGCGCCGACCGGGTTGCCGAGCTTGGGCTCGTAGCAGAACACCGGGATCTCCACGTCACCGTGCTTGGCCGCATCGACCAGCATCGCGTTCTCCGGCGCCTGCACCTCGCGCCCGTCGATCGTGAAGGTGATCGTCCTCGGTTCGGGCCTTGGCATCAGCCGGCCCCCTGCGCGAGCATGCGTTCGTCGTCTGGCACCGGCGCCAGCGTCAGCTCCGCGCGCGCTCGTGCGGCCTCGATGTGCGCCTCGAACTCCGCGCGGAACTTCGCGATCATCGAGCCGATCGGCATCGCCATCGCGTCGCCGAGCACGCACAGGCAGTTGCCGATGATGTGATCCTGGACCGAGGCCATGATGTCGAGGTCCATCGGCGTGGCCTCGCCGGAGTCGATGCGCTGCAGCATCTTGACGGTCCAGTTGGTGCCCTCGCGACACGGCGTGCACTTGCCGCAGGACTCGTGGCGATAGAACATCGCGACCTTCAGCGCGAGATCGACGATAGGTGTCGCGTCGTCGACGACGATGATCGCGCCCGATCCGAGCATCGAGCCGGCTTTGGCCATCGAGTCGAAGTCGTAGGGCACGTCGAGGTCGTCGGCGGTCAGCACCGGCGAGGAGGAGCCGCCGGGGAACCAGCACTTGATCTCGCTGCCCGGCGGCGGGCCGCCGGCGAGCCCGTAGATGATCTCGCGCGAGGGAATGCCGAGTTCGACCTCGTAGTTGCCGGGCCGCTGGACGTGGCCGGAGACGCTCACGAGCTTGGTGCCCGTCGAGGTCTGCACGCCGAGTTTGGCGTACTGCTCGCCACCCATCTGCATGATCGCCGGGACGGTCGACAGGGTCTCGACGTTGTTGATCAGCGTCGGCCCCTGGTAGAGGCCCTGGTTGGCGGGAAAGGGCGGCTTCAGGCGGGGGTTGCCGCGCTTGCCTTCCAGCGAGTCCAGCAGCCCGGTCTCCTCGCCGCAGATGTAGGCGCCGGCGCCGCGGTGCAAGACCAGCGCGCAGCTGGTCTCGGAGCCGAGAATGCGCTCGCCGAGATATCCGGCCTGGCCCGCTTCGGCCAGCGCCGCCTCGAGGATCTGGGCCTGCAGCTCGTACTCGCCGCGGATGTAGATGAACGAGCGATCGGCGCCGGCGGCGTGGGCGGCGATCACGATGCCCTCGATCAGCAGGTGCGGGTTCTTCTGCATCAGTTCGCGGTCCTTGAAGGTGCCCGGCTCGGACTCGTCGGCGTTGCACACGAGGTACTTGTTCATCGAGCCCTGCGGCAGGAACGACACCTTCTTGCCCATCTGAAAGCCGGCCCCACCGCGGCCACGCAGGCCCGACGCTTCCAGCTGCGCGAGCACGTCAGACGGCGTCATCTGCAGGGCTTTGCGCAGCGACTCATAGCCGCCACGCGCTTCGTATACCGCGAGCGTGTTCAGGGCGGGCTCGTCGATGTCCTTGAACAGCAGCGTGTCGGTCATCGCGACGAGCCCTCCTCGGCGGCGTGCGCGGGGAACTCGCGCGAGTTCGCGTGCGGGTCGGCGACCAGGCGCGTCGCGAGCTGCTTGTCGGGCAGTACAGGTCGTCCCGACCGCGCATCGTCGAGCAACTGCGGCACGTCGTCGATGCTCAGCGGGCCGACGTACACGCCATCGACGGAGGCCATCGGCGCGATGTCGCATGCGCCGAGGCACTCGAACGAGCGCACGTTGAAGTCCGCGCTCTCGGCGGCCGCCTCGCCGATCGCCGCCAGCAGCGCGTCGGCGCCGCGCAGCGAGCAGGAGATGTTCGTGCACACGTACACGCTGTGGCGGCCCACCGGGCGGGTCTCGAGCATGTCGTAGAAGCTCGCCACGGAGTCCAGATAGGCCGGCGTAACCGCCATCACGCAGGCGACCTGCTCGATCGCCTCGGGCGAGCACCAGCCGTGCAGTTCCTGCGCCGCGTGCAGCGCCGGAATCGCCGCCGAGTGGCGCTCGGGATACAGCGCCATCGCGCGCTCGATCTTCTCGCGCAGCTCGGCCGGCACGTCGGTCGTCGCCGGATCGGGAATCAGCGCCGGGTCCTTCTGCGGGTCGGTCGGGCGGTCCCAGCCGCTGTCGCGCTCACGATGCGGCACGGGCATCAGCGGTCGATGCCTCCGAGGATCGGATCGAGCATTGCGACGGTGGCGATCATGTCGGCGATGTAGGCGCCCTCGGCCATGTGCGACAGGGCCTGAAGGTTGACGAAGCTGGGGTCGCGCATGTGCACTCGCGCGGGCTTTGAGCTGCCGTCGGAGCGAACGAAGCAGGCGAGCTCTCCGCGCGGGGACTCGATCGGGTTGTAGATCTCGCCGGGCGGCACGCGAAAGCCCTCGGTGACGAGCTTGAAGTGATGGATCAGCGCCTCCATTGAGGTGGCCAGCTCGTGGCGCGGCGGCAGCGCGACCTTGCGGTCCTCGGTGATGTGCGGCCCCTCGGGCAGGCCATCGAGCGCCTGCTCGATGATCTTCACGGACTCATAGATCTCGGCTAGGCGCACGGCAAAGCGGTCGTAGTTGTCGCCGACGGTGCCGATCGGAATCTTGAAGTCGAAGTCGCCGTAGGAGCTGTAGGGGGCGGCCTTGCGCAGGTCCCAGGGATTGCCCGCGGCGCGCAGCAGCGGACCGGTGACGCCGAGCGACAGCAGCGTCTCGGCGTCGAGCGGGCAGGTGCCGCGCAGGCGCTCGAGCACGATCTGGTTGGCGTTGAGGATCGCGCCGTACTCGTCCGCGCGCGCCGGCATCACCTTGAGGAACTCACGCAGGCGGCGCTCGAAGCCCTGCGGGATGTCCTCGATCACGCCACCGACCTGGAAGTAGCGCGTGTGCATGCGCGCTCCGGAGGACATCTCGAACAGGTCGAGGATCTGTTCGCGCTCGCGCAGGCAGTAGAGGAAGATCGACACGGCGCCGAGATCCAGCGCGCTGGTGCCCAGCCAGATCAGGTGTGAGGCGATGCGGTTGAGCTCGAGATGGATCACACGCAGGTACTGCCCGCGGCTTGGCACCTCGACCTCCAGCAGCGTCTCCACGGCGCCGCAGTAGGCCATCGCATTGAAGTAATAGGAGAGGTAGTCCATCCGCTCGACGATCGGTATGACCTTCCAGTAGGCCTTGTCCTCGGCGGTCTTCTCGATGCCCGTGTGCACGTAGCCGATGACCGGTTTGATGTCGCGCACGATCTCCCCCTGCAGCGTCACGAGCAGGCGCAGCACGCCGTGCGTGGCGGGGTGGTGCGGTCCGAAGTTGAGCGTCAACAGCTCCTGCGTGGTGTCCGGGCCGCCCTGCTGATCCTCTCTGGGCTCTTCCAGCGGCGACAGCGTGATGCTCTGCTCGCGGCGGCGGTACTCCGACAGCGTCGGCTGCTCGCCGGGCGTCACTCGCGTGCCTCCAGCCATTTGGCCTCGTCGCGCGTGAAGATCACCGGTTCGCCGCCGATCGGGAAGTCGCGTCGCTGCGGGTGCCCCTCGTAGTCCTCGGGCATCAGGATCCGCCGCAGGTCGGGGTGGCCCTCGAAGACGACACCGAACATGTCGTAGACCTCGCGCTCCTGGTGATCGGCCGTCGGCCATTCGCCCGTCACCGAGTCGACGCTCGGCGCCTCGCCTGACACGCGCAGCTTGACGGTCAGACGGTCGACGCTGGCCATGTCCAGCAGCTCGTAGACGACGCCCAGCCGCGGCTCCTCCGGGTAGTGGTCGACGCCGTGCACGCTCGCCAGGAAGGTGTACCCCTTGGCGCGCAGCGCCGCCAGCACCGCGCGAATCTGCGCGGGATCGACGATCAACGTCGCCCGCTCGCGGAAGTACACGGTCTCCAACGCCGCGTCGCCCAGCTCCTGGGCGAGCAGCTCGAGCCCTGTCGCGTCAGGCATGCAAACGCCTCTGCGCCGCCGAAGGGCGACGGTCAGACATCCGCGGGGGACTCCTCGGTGCCGACGGCTTCATAGCGGTCGCGCCAGCCCATGTCCGGGTCGTCCTGCACGAGCTTGCGCAGCTTGAGGATGCCGTGCATCAGCGCCTCTGGGCGCGGCGGGCAGCCCGGCACGTGCAGGTCGACCGGCATGAACTTGTCGGCGGGCACCAACGCGTAGTTGTTGAACACGCCCATCGAGCTGCAGCAGGCTCCCATCGAGATCGCCCACTTGGGCTCGAGCATCTGGTCGTAGAGCTTGCGGATGATCGGCGCCATCTTGATCGACACGCGCCCGGCCAGGATGATCAGGTCGGCCTGTCGCGGCGAGGCGCGAAAGGCCTCATAGCCAAAGCGCGCGATGTCCATGCGCGGGCCGGCGGCGTGGAACTGCTCCATCGCGCAGCAGGCGAGCCCGAAGCCCAGTGGGAAGAACGAGTTCGACCTGGCCCAGGCGACGGTCTTGTCGAGCGTCGTGAACAGCACGCGCTCCTCGACGTACTGTTCGAGCTCCTCGCCCTCCAGCCGCGCCGGGCGGTTGGCGCCTTCCAGCTCGCCACCGCGCAACAGCTGGTGGGCGTTCAGCTCGCGCACGCGAAGTGCGGGCTCGCGTTTCACTTCCACTCGAGCGCTCCGCGACGCCAGACGTAGATGAAGGCGACGAACAGCAGCGCGATGAAGACAATCGTCTCAGCCAGCGCGAAACTGCCGAAGGCGCGCAGCTCGACCGCGATCGGGTACAGAAAGGCGACCTCGATGTCGAACAGGATGAACAGCATCGCGATCAGGTAGAAGCTGATGCCGAAGCGCATGCCGCGCTTGACCTCCGAAGGCAGCCCGCACTCGTAGGGGTCCTGCTTGTGTGGCGTCGCGCGGCGCGGACCGATGTAGGTGTTGAGCGCCGCGAAGGCCGCGCCCACGGCGCCGCCGAGTATCAGAAAGACGATCGCCGGGAGATAGCTGCGTAGCACCGGACGCTGTTATATCACCGCTTGTGGCAATGTGTTACATAGTGGCAATCGGCTCGAAATCACCGCTGGAAACACGCGTTCGCATGCCCTTCGGCAGGCCCGCCGGGGGCGCATGACCGAGGCCGTGGTCGCCGGCGCGATCGCCGTGGCGGCGCTCAACGCGATCGCCGGGCTGCTCGGCGCCTGGCTGTGGTACGACGGCGATCCCGGCGAGCGCGGGGCACGCGTCTTCTGGCTGCTGCTGCGCGCCGGTCAGGGCTCGGTGCTCGTGCTGGCGCTCGCCGTCGGATCGCTTGCCGCCGCGGGCAAGTACTCCACCGACCAGCTGTTCTACCTGTACGCCCTGCTTCCGCTGGCGGTGGGCCTGGTCGCCGAGCAGCTGCGCGTCGTCTCGGCGCAGACCGTGCTCGATCAGCGCGACCTCGCTGACGCGCAGGCGGTCGGAGCGCTGCCCGAGCGCGAGCAGCTCCTGGTCGTGCGCGAGATCGTGCGCCGCGAGGTCGGCGTGATGGCCCTGTCGGCGCTCGTCGTCGTCTTCCTGGCGCTGCGCGCTGCGGGCACCGCCCATGGGTTCTAGCCCGCCGAGCTATATATTCCGCCGCGCATGAGGGTTCGCGCGAAGATCGCCGCCACGGCCACGATCCTGCTCGTTTCCGCGCTGGCGCTCAGCGCTTGCGGTTCGCAGGGCATCGGCGTGGCGAAGTCAAGCCCCTACCACCGCGGCGCGGTGCTGTTTCGCGATCACTGCTCGGGATGTCACACGCTGTCGGTCGTCGGCGCTCAGGGTTCGGCCACGAGCATCAAGAACCGCCTGCGCACGAACGGCCCGAACTTCAACATCCGCAAGGAGAACGTCGAACAGGTCCTCTACGCGATCCGCAACGGCGGCTTCTCCGGCGCGATCATGCCGGAGAACATCGTGCTCGGCTCAGAAGCCAAGGCGGTTGCCGAATTCCTCAGCAAGTACTCCGGCAGCCAGGCGCAGCAGGCGCCGCAAACGCCGATAACGCTGTCGACCAAATAGGTCAGCCGCGGGGCTGCGCGGCGTGCTCGACCTCAAGCAGATCCGCGAGGACGCCGACGGCGTGAGCGCCGCGCTGGCGCGGCGCGACGCGTCGCTTGCGGCTGTCGTCGGCGAGGTGCTGGAGGCAGACGCCCAGTGGCGTGCCGCGACGACCTCCGCGGAGTCGCTGCGTGCCGAGCAGAAGGCGCGCTCGGAGGAGTTCGGCGCCGCGCGCGCGCGCGGCGAGGATGCGCCGGAGCTGCGCGCGGCGATGCAGGAGATGAGCGCTCAGGTCAAGGCCTTCAACGAGCAGGCGACCGCCGCCAAGCAGCGCCTGGACGAGCTCGTGCAGCGCCTGCCCAACATCCCCGATGCGAGCGCCGCCGACGGTCCCGATGACGAGCCGATCAGGACCGTCGGCGAGCCGCCGACGCTGTCCTTCGCACCGCGCGATCATCTCGAGCTGGCGGGCTCGATGATCGACATGGATCGCGGCGCTCAGCTGTCGGGCTCACGCTTTGCCTACCTCAAAGGCGATCTGGTGATGCTGGAGCTGGCGCTGGTCGGGTGGGTGCTGAACAAGCTCCGCGACAAGGGCTTTGAGCCGGTGATACCGCCAGTGCTGGTGCGCGAGCGCGCGCTTTACGGCACCGGCTTTCTGCCGGACACCGAGCAGCAGATCTACAGCCTGCCCGAGGACGAGCTGTTCCTCGTGGGCACCTCGGAGGTCGCGCTGGCTTCGCTGCATGACGGCGAGATCATCGACGCCGCACGTCTTCCGCTGCGCTACGCCGGCTTCTCGCCGTGCTTTCGCCGCGAGGCGGGCGCGGCGGGCAAGGACACGCGCGGCATCTTCCGCGTGCACCAGTTCGAGAAGGTCGAGATGTTCAGCTTCGTCGCGCCGGAGGAGTCCGCATCCGAGCACGAGCGCATCCTGGCGATCGAGGAGGAGGTGCTCGGCGAGCTGCTGCTGCCCTACCGCGTCGTCAACATCGCCGTCAACGACCTCGGTAACTCGGCGGCGAAGAAGTACGACTGCGAGGCGTGGCTGCCCAGCCAGGAGCGCTACCGCGAGCTGACGTCGTGCTCGAACACGACCGACTACCAGGCGCGCCGACTGGACATACGCATGCGCTCCGAGCGCGCGCAGGGCGGCGCGCGGACGCAGACGCCGCACACGCTCAACGGCACGGCCGTCGCGGTCGGCCGCACGATCGTCGCGCTGCTGGAGAATGGCCAACAGGCCGACGGCAGCGTCGAGCTGCCGCAGGTGCTCGTGCCGTTCGGCGCCCCCGCCAGGCTCGCGTCGGCCGTGTCCTAGCGGCTCTAGCCGAGCTGGATGTGATCGGCCTCGGCTGCGCCGGGGAACGGGCGCGTCAGGCCGAACTGGTTGAGCGTCGACTCGGGCACGCCCTCGACGCCGGGAGTGTCAGACGCTTCGCCACGGGTATGCGGGTCGTTGGCAAAGCCGCCGACCTCGACGGAGTGCTGCGGCGAGCGGTAGCCGGAGATGCCGATCAGGTGCAGGTGCAGCGCCTTTCCCATCGTGTTCAGGCGCTCGGCGATCGTCGGCTCCTCTCCGACGCTGTAGTTGGTGCCGGCGGCGGGGAAGAAGCCGTAGGCGCCTTCCGGCGTCGCGTTGAATTCGCCGACCGGCCCGGAGAAGGAGATGCCCGACGCCGCCAGTTCTCGCGCCTGCACGTGTGAGAGCTCGTGTTCGAGCGAGTGCTTGTGCGACTGCAGTTCTTCGAGCTCGGCGCTCTTCTGGCTGCGTGCGCTGACGAACGCCAGCTGGCGCTTGACCAGCGTCAGACGGATCTGCGCGACCTCGTCGCGCTGCACGAGCACCGCGTGCGTCTCAGACGAGTGCGTGACCTCGAGCTCGGCGAGATGCTTGGCCTGCGCGGTGACCGCCTTCTGCGCATCTGCGACCTGCGTGGTCGCCGAGGCGTTCTCGCGCGAGACCGCACGCAGGTCATCGACGCGCTCGATCAGGTCGGCGAAGCCATGGGCCTCGAGGACCACCGTTGCGATGTCCGGCGGAGGCGCCTCATAAGCGGCGACGACCTGCGCGACCAGAACCTTGCGGTCATGCGCGAGCTGCACCTTCAGCGCCGCCAGCCGCGTGCGCGCGGCGCTCAGTTCCGAGCGGATGCCGGCGAGCAGGTTGCGCTCGATGGTGAGGCTCGATTCGAGCGCCGACAGGCGCGTTTGCAGGTCTTCGATGCGCCCTTCGAAGCCGGCGATCTGATGGCTGTCGGCGTGGATGCCCGAGTTGACCTCGCCTTCGCGTGCCTGAGCCGCGGAGATCTTGCTTTCCAGTGCGCCGGATGTCGCGCCCGAGGCGACCGAGCCGACCACGACGCCGGCGACTGCGGCGATCGCCAGCGAGCCGGCGAGTGTTTTCAGCGCACGGCGGCGCCGGCGCGCGCGTCTGTCGCGGCGCCTGGCGACGCGCGTGGGTCTTGGCCGCGGCGCAGACATCGACAGGCCAAGCTAGCCAGGGCGGTCGAAGAGCACAAGCGATCCGCGTCTGTGCAGGCGCGCTTGCAGCAGCGCGTCAGCCTCACACGTGAGCGCTCAGCGAACCTGGAAGACGATTGACTTGGCGGCGCCGCGTTCGGGCGCGACGGTCAGGCGATAGCGCCCGGCGGCGAGCGTTGCGCCGCCGCCCAGGCGACGGCTCTGCGCGCCACCGCCGGCGGCGATCGTGAGCGGGGAGGAGACCGCCTTCCAGACCATGCGCCCGTGCACGCGCGTGTAGCGGTAGATCATCACGCGTACGCGTGCGGGCGCGTTGAGCGTGAATGCGAAGCCCAGCTTGGACAGCTTCAGGCGCCTGCGAGCAAGCGCAGCTCTGGCGCTGCGTGTGAGCGTCAGTCGCGAGAGCACCGGTGTGATCGCCGCGCCGGCGCCGGCGCCGGCGCCTGATGCGACTGTGCCGGGCGAACTCGTGCCGGTCGGCGCCGGCGCGGGGCCCGCCGCCGAGCCGGCGGTGGGTTCGCCGCCTTCGCTGGCGTTCGGCAGCGTGCCGCTGGGTGCGAAGGCGAGCAGCCCGTTGGGCGTGCCGACGCCGCTGGGACCGTCATACCCACCGCCGGCCAGGCAGATCGCATGCGCCGAGCAGCTCTGCGCCTGTTCGGCGACGGTGCAGCCGGAGGTGCCCGTGCTTTTTTCGAAAGGTTTGAGGCATTCGCCGTTGGAGCCAACTATCACGTCATGCAGCGAGGCGGGCGCGATCAGCTCGTTTTCGTACAGCGTGCGCGCGGGGTAGGCGACGCCGTGCGCGCCGCCGGCGAGCGCGAACACCGAGGCGATGATCGGCGCCGCGACGCTCGTGCCGCCGATCGTCGCCCAGCCCCTGTTGCCTTCCGTTTCGGTGGCGTCGTACACGGCGATGCCGGTATACGGATCGGCGTCGGCCGAGACGTCGGCGACCGCGCGCGCGCCGCCGCAACCGACCGACGCCCAGTTGGCGAGGCTGAGCTGCCAGGCGGGCGCCGCGAAGGGCACGCTGCAGCCGCCACCGTCCGCGCCGGAGCCTTTGAGCGCGCCGCCGCTGAAACCGCCGTCGTTCCATACGGTCTCGCTTTCCCATGCCTTGGTGGTGGCGTTGAGATTCAGCCTGGTGCCGCCGACGGCAACGACATGGGGCGAGCTGGCAGGGTAGTCGGCCGATTCGGGCGCGGTTTCGGAGAACCAGTTCAGATAGCCGTAGTCGCCTGAGGAGGCGACGATCACCACGCCCGGATGGTTGAACGCGGCGTTGTCAAAACTCGGCTCGCCGCCGCCGAACGAGTTGGATATCTCGGTCGCGCCGAGCGATGCGGCTGTCTGCTCGGCCGCGTAGAGGTTGGTGTTGGAGTTGGATTCGGCCTCGACCAGCAGGATGTGGCAGCTCGGGCACAGCCCGTGCACGGTCTCGACGTCGGTGGCGATCTCCTGAGCCCAACCGCGTTCCAGTTCGCCGGCGGAGGCCGGCAACGGCGACGCTTTGCCGAGTTGGTTGACCTTGCGAAAGCAGCCGTTGGCTTCGGTGCAGGCCGGCAGGCCGAACTGGTTGGAGAAGACCTGCAGGTCCGAGGCGATGGTCGTGCTGTCGAACGCGTCGACGATCGCCACCGTCTGCGTGCTGGACGGCGTCACACCGTTGAGGTTGTAGGCGCTCAGCAGGTTGGCCGGCGTCAGCGCTTTTTTGTTCGGTTTGGTGAATTCGGTGTCCTGTGTCGGCGCTCCGGCGCCGGACAGCGATTCGCCGGCTTCGTCGCTTTGAGCCGGCTGTTCTTCTTCTTCGCTTGCCGGCGCTTGGCCGAGCGCGCGCGCTCCGGGCTGGGCCAGCGGATCGCGCGCCACCAGGCGCAGTCCGAGGCAACCGGCGTAGCCCGGCGCGGGCGCCGAACACAGCGAGCTGACCGTGAATTCGGAGGGCTTCAGCGCGGCCGAGGCGCCGGCGAGCGGCGCGGTCGCGACAAGCGTGGCCGACGCGCAGGCGAGCCCGAGCAGCACTCGGCGCAGGGCGAGCAGCCTCGGCTGCGCCCTCGCGCGAACGAGTGAGTTCTTCGGGTATTCGGCTATGCGATCCACTCGACGGCGCAGTGCCCGAGATCGAGCGAGACAACGCGGTCTTGGACGCACGTTCTGACGCATGCCGCGCGCCCGAGGCGGGGGATACGCTGGAGTCGATGTCCTCGCCCCTGGGGTTCCTACTGGAGTCAGATCCGCCGTCGCGGCGCGTCGGCGTCGTGGCAGCGGTGCTGTCGGTGGCGCTCTGCACGCTGGTCGTCTACCCGCTGAAGCACGTGGCGCCGGTTGTCTCGCTGTCCGTCGTCTACCTGCCGGCGGTGCTGATCGTGTCGCTTACCTGGGGCGGCTGGCTCGGAGCCGTTACGGCGGTGCTCAGTGCGGCGGCGCTGAACTTCTTTCACATCGAGCCGATCGGCCACTTCGCGATTCGCCAGTCGAGCAACTGGGTTGCACTGGTCGCCTTCCTCGTCGTCGCGGGGCTTGCGAGTTCGGTGGCGGAGATCACGCGCGCTCGCGCCCGCGAGGCCGACGCGCGCAGGCGCGAGGCCGACCTGGCGGCGGAGATGGCGCGCCTGCTGCTGCGGGGCGAGAGCCTGGGTGACGCGCTACCGACTGCCGCAGCACGGCTCGCGCAGGCGCTGGAGCTCAGCTCGGCGGCGATCGAGATGGAGGCGGTCGAGGGCGACGAGCGCCGCGTGGCTTTTCCGCTGCGCGACGGCACCAACCGGCTCGGCACGCTTCTCGTCGGCGCGGACGCGTCCGAGGCCAGCCTGCGCCGGCTGCAGGAGCGCGTCGTGCCGGCGCTGGAGGCGCTACTGAGCGCGGCGCTCGAGCGCGAGCGCCTGCTCGGAGACGTCGTCGAGACGGCGGCGCTGCGCCGCGCGGACACAGTCAAGACGGCCTTGCTGCGCGCCGTCTCACATGACCTGCGCTCGCCGCTGACGGCGATCTCGGCGGCCGGCGAGGCCGTCGGCTCACCGTCGCTGACCGATCTGGAGCGAGCGGAGATGGCGGCAGTGATCCAAGAGGAGGCGCGCAGACTCTCGCGCCTGGTCGACAACCTGCTCGATCTTTCACGCCTGGAAGCCGGCGCGGCCGAGCCCCGTCGAGACTGGACTTCCGTGGAGGAGCTGATCCGTGCTGCACTCACAGAGCTGGCGGCCGGGCCGGAGGAGTTCAACCTCTCGATCGACCGCGAGCTGCCGCTGGTGAGTGTCGACCCAGTGCAGATGGAGCGTGCGTTCGTCAACGTTCTGGAGAATGCGCGCCGGCACTCCGGCGGTCACGCCGTATCGGTTCGCGCGCGGGCCGTGCGTGGCCTGGCGCGCGCACCGAGCCGTACATCGGCCGGCGTCGGCGATCCGGCGGCAGGAGATCGCGAGGCGGGCGGGCGCGTGATCGTGCGCGTCGTCGACCGCGGCCCGGGCATCCCGCCGGCGCAGCTGGAGCGCGTGTTCGAGCCGTTCTACCGCGCGGGAACGACGAGCGGCGGGCACCGCGGCTCGGGCCTTGGCCTGGCGATCGCGCGCGGTTTCACGCAGGCGAACTCCGGCTCGCTGCACGTCGAGTCGCTGCCTGGCCAGGGGGCATCGTTCGTGTTCGAGCTGCCGCTGCGCGAGGACGCAAGCGACCGGCGAGCGGGCGACGAGGGCGACGGACAGCTCACGGTCGGCGCGCTGCCCGTGCAGGAGGCTGCGAGTGAGGGGACGCGCGGCACGTGAGCGCGACGCCCGAGCCGACGGCCGCCGCCGCGCCGCGCGTGTTGGTCGTCGACGACGAGCCGCAGATCGTGCGCGCGCTGAAAGTGGTGCTGCGCGAGGCCGGCTTTCAAGCGGTGCCCGCCGAAACGGCGGCGGAGGCGCTCGACCTCGCAGCGGTGCGTCCGCCGGATGCGGCGATCGTGGATCTGGTGCTGCCCGATGGCGACGGCGTGGACGTGACGCGCCGGTTGCGGCAGTGGAGTGAGATGCCGATCCTCGTGCTGTCGGCGATGGACGAAGAGGAGCAGAAGGTCAGAGCGCTGGAGGCCGGCGCCGACGACTACATCACCAAGCCGTTCGGCGCGCGCGAGCTGGTGGCGCGTCTGCAGGCCGCCCTGCGCAGGGCCGCGCCGGCGGACGAGGAGCCGAGCATCGACGTAGAGGGGCTGCACGTCGACCTGGCCGGGCGCATCGTGCTACGCGACGGAAAGCCCGTTCACCTCACGCCGATCGAGTTCGAGCTGCTGCGTGTGCTCGTGCGCAACCGCGGGCGGCTGATGACCCACCGCAAGTTGATCGCCGAGGTGTGGGGCGCGGAGTACGTCGACGACGTGCAGCCTCTGCGCACGCACATCGCCAGGCTGCGAGCGAAGATCGAGCCCGAGGACCCCGCGGTTCCTCGCTACGTCGTGACCGACCCCGGCGTCGGCTACCGCTTCGCCGGCTGACCACGGCGACCGGCCGGCTCGTGGCCCCACTTCCGTACCCAAATTGCCCCGGCGGGTTGCCGATAGTGAAGTTGCGTTAGTGGCTCGGCAAGCCAAGTAGTACGCGAGCTTCATCGCAGGGTTTGATGGTGGACGCGCAATCGGCGGCGTCACAGCGCACCGTCACAAAATCGTTATGTCCGATCGCTCGTTCGTCACGCGGACGTAATGAGCGCGGTGGAACACTCGTCTCGTTCTCATACCAACTTGACCGAGAGGTGCTGCAATGAGAGCGATACGAAGTGGCCGTGCCTTTCCATCGAGAAGCCTCGCCCTGGAGACGGTGGTCCCTGTTGACGGCGTCCGATCGGCTTCCGCGGGCGCTCCCCTCGCTCTTCGTCTGAAAGTCTACCTGATCCGCGCGCGTCTTGACCGCCAGCTGGTGGCAGGGCATGCGTACGACTCGGCCCCCGAGCTGACGCTGCGCGCCAAGCATCTCACCAACCCCCGTACTCAGCGAGACATCGCCCGCAACCTACGCGGAATCGTTCGCTACGTCGACCGCCAGGAGTCACGCAGAGGTATGTCGTGCGTGGTCATCAGCTCGCGGGCCGTGAAGGGTGGCCGCACGGCGATCTGCGAACTCGCAGAGCAGCTCGAACGTGCGGCTGCGGTGAACCCGCGGGGCATAGTGCTTGCCCAAGCGCTGCTAACCGACGGCAATAGCCCTCTGTTCAATCCGGACTCTGAGCGGAGCGTCGCCGAGGCTACGCGCGAGATCCAGAGCGTGCTCGCGGAAAATCCGACGATCGTCACACCGTAACGAAATCGTTATGGGTCGTGCCCCGATCGTTATGCGGGTGTCACGAGCAGGTGGCAATAGTGCACTCATGGACGTTGTCGCGATACTGATCGGAATCGCAGCGTTCGCGATTCTGCTGTTCCTGATCGAGGGAATCGATCGCGTATGAGCGTTGAGCCGGTCCTCGGCTTCTTCGTCGCGCACATGAGCGGCGCCGACTTCTTCGGGCTGGTCGTGTCGGTGCTCGTAATCGCCTACCTCTTTTATGCCCTGATCCGCGGAGAGAAGCTCTGAGGTGATCGTGAGCACTTCGTGGATGCATCGTCCTCAGTCGCTCGCGTGCAAAGCACGCCACGCTCCCTGCGTCCTCGCTCCGCTCGACTCACGACCACCTCAGGAGATTGCATGACCTTCAGCGGTTGGCTGACGATCGTCCTGTTCGTGGTGATCTTGACAGCGCTTGCGATGCCTCTCGGCGGTTACATGGCGAAGGTATACAGCGGCGAGCGCGTGTTCCTCACGCCGATCTTTGGCTGGCCCGAGCGCTTCCTCTACAAGGTCCTACGGGTTGACCCCAAGCGCGAGCAGGACTGGAAGGCCTACGCGAAAAGCCTGTTGATCTTCTCGCTCGCCGGCTGGCTTTTGCTGTACGCGATTCTGCGCACGCAGAACGCCTTCTTCGTCCCCCACGGGTTGAACCCGCTCGGCTACAAATCGGCGCCTTGGAACGTGACGTTCAACACGGTCTCGTCATTCGTCACGAACACCAACTGGCAGTTCTACAGCGGCGACACGACAATGAGCTACCTCAGCCAGATGCTCGGTCTGGCGGTGCAGAACTTCCTCTCGGCGGGCGTGGGAATCGTGGTCGCCGTCGCGCTGATCCGCGGGATCGTCGGGCGCAGCGGCAAAAGCCTGGGCAACTTCTGGCAGGACCTCGTGCGCACGATCCTCTACGTGCTCCTGCCGATCTCGGTGCTCGGTGCGCTGATACTCGTCTCCCAGGGCGTCATCCAGAACTTCTCGACGTACCTGACCGCTCACACGCTCACCGGCGTCACTCAGTCGATCGCGATGGGACCGGTCGCCTCGCAGGAGGTGATCAAGGAGCTCGGCACCAATGGCGGCGGCTTCTTCAACGTCAACTCGGCGCACCCGTTTGAGAACCCAACAGCGTTCACCAACTTCTTCGAGATGATGCTCGTTCTGATCATTCCCGCAGCGCTCGTGTTCGCCTATGGCCGCATGACGGGCAACCGCCGGCAGGGCTACGCGATCTACGGAACGATGATGGTGATGTTCCTCGGCGCGGTCGTCGTCGCCTACATCGCCGAGGCGCATGGCTCACCTGCGCAGCACGCCGCGGGCTTGCACACGCACGCCATCGCGGGCTCCGGCGGCGGCAACATGGAAGGCAAGGAGCAGCGCTTCGGCATCGCCGGCTCGGCGCTGTTCGACGTCGTTACGACCGCCACCTCCTGCGGCGCCGTGAACAGCGCGATCGAGTCCTTCACCGGCATCGGCGGAGCCGTGCCGTTCGCCAACCTGTCCGCCAGCGAGACGATCTTCGGCGGAGTCGGCACCGGCCTCTATTCGATTCTCCTGTACGTGCTGCTGGCCGTGTTCATCGGTGGGCTGATGGTCGGGCGCACGCCTGAGTGGCTGGGCAAGAAGCTCGAGGCGAGGGAGATCAAGCTCGCTGGCCTGGGCATCCTGATCACGCCGTTGGCGGCGCTGTTGGCCACCGCGCTCGCGGTGGCCACTCGTGCCGGGCGGGCCTCGATCTCAGAACTCGGCAAGGGTCCACAGGGCTTCTCGGAGTCCTTCTATGCCTACCTGTCGCAGTCCAACAACAACGGCTCGGCGTTCGCCGGCTACACCGGATTCATCCAGCCAAGCGCCGGCAATGCCGGCGCTCACGGTGTCACCTTCGCCGACATTCTCGGAGGATTGGTGATGCTGTTCGCGCGCTTCGGGCCGATCCTCTTCACGCTGGCGGTCGCCGGTGCGCTCGTCGGCAAGCGTGTGACGCCGGCAGGCCTCGGGACGATGCGCACCGACAACCCGACGTTCGTCGTGCTGCTGATCGGCGTGATCATCATCGTCGGCGCACTCACCTTCTTCCCCGCCCTGCTGCTCGGCCCGGTCGTGCAGGGCCTGACCGGACACCTCTACTGACATGCGCCGCGACATCGTCACCTCAGTGATCGGCATCGTCGTCCTGACGGTCCTGCTCGGCCTCGTCTATCCGCTGGTGATCACCGGCGTCAGCCAGGTCGCCTTCCCGGGCAACGCCAACGGCCAGAAGGTCTACGTCAACGGCAAGCTCGTCGGGTCGAAGATCATCGGCCAGAGCTTCAAGACGCCGGTGCTCGACAAGAACGGCAAGCCCGAGGAAGACGAAGAAGAACTGGTCACCGAAGCTGACCCCAAGTACTTCCAGTCGCGACCCTCGGCGACCGAAGGAGGCGCCTACAACGCCGCCGCCAGCACGTTCTCCAACCGTGGTCCCAACGACAAGCTGACCAAGGAAGACGACGAAGCGAACATCAAGGAATACCTCGAATTGAACAAGCCGTATGACCCCCAGCTGACGACCGCTCGGATCCCGGTCGACGCGGTGAATACATCGGCGTCGAACCTCGACCCGGAAATTTCACCGGCCAACGCACACATACAGGCGCACCGGGTCGCCGCCAAGCGCCAACTGTCCCTCGCCGTCGTGCGCAGCTTGGTCTCCAAGTACACCGACTCACGCGGCCTGGGCTTCTCCGGCGAACCCGGAGTGAACGTGCTCGAGCTCAACTTGGCGCTTGACCGCCTCAGCCAAGGAAAGACCTGATGTCCGCAGAGAGTCCCGCCGCCCATGAGCGCCAAGCGATCTCGCTGTTTCAGCCGGAGATCGTCAGACGCGCGCTGGTCGACAGCCTGAAGAAGCTCGACCCGCGAGTGCAGATCCGTAATCCGGTGATGTTCGTGGTGGAGATCGGCTCGGTCATAACGACCGTCACATGGCTGATCCAGGCATTCGGCGGCAAGCCGCTCGGCGGCGGCAACGAGCCGGCCTGGTACACGTTCACGATCGCGATCTGGCTGTGGCTCACCGTGATCTTCGCGAACATGGCCGAGGCGTTTGCCGAGGGTCGCGGACGGGCGCAGGCCGACACGCTGCGTTCGATGCGCAAGGAGACGATCGCCACGCTGCGCGACGGCACGATGAAGGCCGCAGCGGAGCTGACGCGGGGCGACGTCGTGGTCGTGCCGGCGGGAGAGCTGATCCCCGGCGACGGCACCGTTATCGAGGGCATCGCCACGGTCGACGAGTCGGCGATCACGGGCGAGTCGGCGCCGGTGATCCGCGAGTCCGGCGGCGATCGCAGCGCGGTCACGGGCGGCACGCGCGTGACCTCGGACGAGATCGTCGTGGAAATCACCCAGGAGCCCGGTCAGTCGTTCCTCGATCGGATGATCGCGCTGGTCGAGGGCGCCTCGCGACGCAAGACGCCAAATGAGATCGCCCTGAACATCCTGCTCGCGGCTCTCACGCTGATCTTCATGATCGTCGTCGCCACGTTGCGTCCGTTCGGCTTGTTCGCTGGTACGTCGATCTCCGAGACGACGCTGATCGCGCTGCTCGTCGCGCTGATCCCGACGACGATCGGCGCCCTGCTGTCGGCGATTGGCATCGCCGGCATGGATCGTCTGGTGCGGCGCAACGTGCTCGCGCTGTCCGGACGCGCCGTCGAGGCGTCCGGCGACGTCGATGTGCTGCTGCTCGACAAGACCGGCACGATCACGATCGGCAACCGTCTGGCCTCAGAATTCGTGCCGATGCCTGGCGTCGCCGAGGCCGAGCTGGCCGAAGCCGCGCAGCTGTCCTCGCTGGCCGACGAGACTCCCGAGGGGCGCTCGATTGTCGTGCTGGCCAAGCAGTACGGCATTCGCGAGCACGACATGAGCAAGCTGAACGCCGAGTTCGTGCCGTTCACAGCGCAGACGCGCATGAGCGGTGTCGATTACGACGGCCAGCAGCTGCGCAAGGGCGCCGGCGACGCGATCGTCCAGCTCGTGCGCGGTGAGGGCGGCACCCCGCCGCCGGAGCTTCAGATCCAGCTCGACCGCATCGGCAGCGAGGGCGGCACGCCGCTGGCGGTCTCGCGCGACAGTCAGGTGCTCGGCGTCGTATATCTGAAGGACACGGTCAAGGAGGGCATGAAGGTGCGCTTCGACCAGCTTCGGGCGATGGGAATCCGCACGGTCATGGTGACCGGCGACAACCGCCTGACCGCCGGCAAGATCGCCGAAGAGTCCGGCGTCGACGACTTCCTCGCCGAAGCCACGCCCGAGCGAAAGCTCGCGCTGATCCGCGAGCAGCAATCCGAGGGACGACTCGTGGCGATGACCGGCGATGGCACCAACGACGCGCCAGCGCTGGCTCAGGCCGATGTCGGCGTGGCGATGAACACCGGCACCCAGGCAGCTCGCGAGGCGGGCAACATGGTCGACCTCGACTCGAACCCGACGAAGCTCATCGAGATCGTCGAGGTCGGCAAGCAGCTGCTGATCACGCGCGGCGCGCTGACCACCTTCTCGATCGCCAACGACGTCGCCAAGTACTTCGCGATCCTGCCGGCTGTGTTCATCTCGACGTACGCGGCGAGCCCTGGCGGCAAAGGTCCATTGCACGTGCTCAACGTGATGGGTCTCGGCAGCCCGCGCTCGGCGATCATCTCCGCGATCATCTTCAACGCGATCGTGATTCCGCTGCTGATCCCGCTGTCGCTACGCGGCGTGCGCTACCGGCCGATCGGCGCGAGCGCGCTCTTGCGACGGAACTTGTGGATCTACGGCCTCGGCGGCCTCGTCGCCCCGTTCATCGGTATCAAGCTGATCGACCTGATCGTGCACAACCTGCTCGGGGGCTGACGGGGAGCGCGGCGGTCGCTTGGCGCGCGGCGCGCGCGAGGGCCGGGTCTTCGGAGACAATGGCCCGATGGCCGAGGAGCGAGGCAAGCTGAAGGTGTTCATCGGCATGGCCCCGGGCGTCGGCAAGACCTACAGGATGCTGCAGGACGGGGTGGCCGAAGCCGAGAGCGGCCGAGACGTCGCGATCGGCTACCTGGAGCCGCATGGTCGTGATGAGACGGTTGCGCAAGCCGATGGGCTGGAGATCCTGCCGCGACGCAGCGTCGACTACCGCGGAAAAGCGCTGCAGGAGATGGACCTCGCAGCGGTGCTCGCGCGCGCGCCGGAGCTGTGCCTAATCGACGAGCTGGCGCACACGAACGCACCCGGCGTGGAGCACGAGAAGCGCTATGAGGACGTGCGCGACGTGCTCGACGCCGGCATCGACGTGTTCTCGACGGTCAACGTGCAGCATCTCGAGAGCCTCAACGACCAGGTCGCGCAGCTGACCAAAACGCACGTGCGCGAGACGATTCCCGACGAGGTCCTGTCGGCCGCCGACGAGGTGGTGCTGATCGACCTGACCCCGGAGGCGCTGATCGGGCGCCTGCGCGCAGGCAAGGTCTACCCGCCCGAGCGCGTGCAGGCGGCGCTGAACAACTTCTTCAAGATCGAGAACCTCGCGGCGCTGCGCGAGACGGCACTGCGACAGGTCGCCGAGGACGTGGAGGTCAAGCGCCTGGTCAAGGAGCCCGCGGCGGTCGTCCGCCGCGACGAGGAGGGCGAGCCCGTGACCGCCGAGCCCCAGCCACAGGCGATCGCCGAGCGCCTGCTCGCGCTTGCCACGCTGGCGCCTGAGTCCGAGCGCGTCGTGCGGCGCGCGTGGCGCTCTGCTCAGCGCCTAGATGCAGAGCTCGACGTGCTCGTCGTACGCGAGCCCGGACGACCGCCGAGCACCGGCGATCGCGAGCGCCTGGAGGCGCTGCGCCGGCTGGTCGCGATGCTCGGCGCGCGACTGCGCGTGGAGGAGGGCGAGGACGTCGCCTCGGTGGTGGTGGCGACCGCGCGCGAGCTCGGCACGACGTATGTGCTGATCGGCACGCCGAGCGCGCGCCGCGGCATCGGCCGGCTGCGCCTGCCGGGAGGCGACGCGGCGGATCGCTCGCTGCTTGATCGGCTGCTGCGCGAGCTGCCCGGAGTCGACGTGCGTATCGTCGCCGACCCGACGCTGCGTGGCGGACGGGCGGCCGAGCTCGCTGCGACGGAGGAGCAGGGCGCCGACTGACAGGCGGCTTGCAAGCGGTCTAAACCGCTCGTAAAAAGATCGCGCTCATGGGCAGGTCGCGGACTAAAGGCCTCGTAAGACTGTGGCAGTCGCGCAACCTTGCCACCTCGAATCTGTTCACGGAGCGTATGAGAAACCTTCGCCAATCCAGCCCGTCACCCCGCCTCCGACACGCCCCTCGCGCCCTGCTGTGCGCCGTCCTGCTCGCCCTGTGCGCGGCTCTTGCGTCGCTTGGCGCCGGCGCGGCCGGCGCTACGCCCGCCAAGCGCGCGAAGACCGCGAGCACGCCCACTGCGCACGCCGCGGCCTCCTATCTGACGGGACTCGGCGACGAGACGACGGAGATGTTCGGCAACCCCATCTGGAAGCAGCTGCACACGAAAATCGCGCGCTACATCGTGCCCTACGACGCCGCCGTGCACTCCTTCTCGCTCGACAAGGCCAAGCTGTGGATGAAAGCCGCCGAATCGCAGCACATGCAGATCCTCGTGGCCTTCTACCACTCCGAGTACTCGCCCACGCGCATGCCGAGCGTCGGGCAGTACAAACACGACGTCCAGAAATTCGTGAAGCTGTTCCCGCACGTCAAGCAGTACCAGTCCTGGAACGAGGCCAATCGCGGCAACATCCGTGGCGTGCTGTCGAGCCCTTCGGCGTCGGCCGCGGCGAAGTACTACCAGGCGCTGCTGCGCGTGTGCAAGGGCTGCACTGTGGTCGGCCTCGACGTGCTCGACGCCAACAACGTCTCGCCGACGATCACCTACATCTCCGAATTCAAGCGCGAGGTCGGCAAACTGCGCACGGTCATGCCGAAGATCTGGGGCCTGCACAACTACTCGGACATCAACCGTCTGCAGAGCT
The DNA here is from genome assembly GCA_963793935.1 of uncultured Solirubrobacteraceae bacterium. GTDB lineage: Bacteria > Actinomycetota > Thermoleophilia > Solirubrobacterales > Solirubrobacteraceae > Palsa-744. Next base: position 128,338 of record CAWCBZ010000004.1, on the reverse strand, counting down.
TTCGCACGCGTGAACTGAGCCGTGCGATGGGCGGCCAGGTATGGCTGACCGAGACCGGCGGCATCGTCAAATTCGGCGGCTCCTTTCCCAACCGCAACGGCTCCGGCCTGCGGCGTGCCGCCAAGGTGCTCAACTACATGTTCAACGTCGCCGCCTCACAGTCACGCATCAAGCGCCTGTACATCTACGACTGGACCGGCGGCAGCGCGCTGACGCGCTTCGACGCCGGCCTGACCGACAACCACCACCGGCCGCGTCCCGGCTACGTCGTGGTCTGCAAGAGGCTGCACGGCGCCAAATGCAACGTCAAGACGAGTAACCACTGACGGCGCCGTGGTGCGGCGCAGCGCGCTGGTTGCGCGCCAGCCTCGCGGCGGCCAGCGCGGCGAGGCCGGCCACGCAGGCGTAGAGCACCAGCTTCGTGAGCGGGTATCTGACGCCGTCGTGCAGCGGCAGGTTCAGCGCCGTGTGGTCGCCGGCGCCGACGATGCTCAGCAGGCCCTGGTGATCGATGCCCAGAGCGGTGGGCGCGATTGCTGCAAACAGACCCCAGGCGGCCAGTGCGAGCACGCCGGCGCCGAGCGTCTGCAGCGTCAGGCGCATGCGCGCGGTTGCGAGCGTGGCCAGCAGCACGCCCGCTCCAGCCGCCACCAGAAACGGCCAGATTCCGCCCCAGCCGCGTCCAAGTCCGTAGGCGGTGGCAATCGTCGGCTGGAAGAAGCCCTTGCTGAGAAAGCGCGTCCACACGACGGCCTCGTTCTCATAACCGATCAACGGGTGCGTGATCGTGGCGATCACCGTCGTGACGATGGAGACGGCCGCGAGCGCGATCGTCGGCCCGGGGAAGCGCTTGAACGCGACGCCCAGCGGAACGGCCAGGAACGGCAGCATCGTCGTGAGAAAGCGCGGTCCCATGAAGCCGCCGCCGAAGGGCAGGTAGTAGCCGGAGTTGTAGCCGACGTAGCAGAGGCAGATGCCGCCGATCGTCAGCGCCTCGGCGCGCTTGCCGCGGCGGTAGAGCAGCGCCGTGCCGATTGCGCCCATGATCAGCACCGGCGAGATCGTCAGCAACCCGCGCGAGTCCAACAGCAACGTCGCGAGCACCTTCAGGCTGGGTGCGCCGATGCCGAAGAAGCCGTGCTGCTGGCGCGGCACGTCGGAGTAGGCCAGGTGCGTCCAGGAGTGAAAGGCGTAGTGGTTGTAGAGCAGCAGCGGCACGATGCCGACGACGCCGCCGGCGATATAGGCGCCCGCGCGCGTGAGCACTCCACGCACGCTCCAGCTGTCGCGACGCGACAGCAGATACAGCCCGAGCACCGCCGCGACGAAGAACAACGGGTACTCCGAGGCGACCGCGTAGCCCATCGCCAGTCCGGCCACGGCCAGCAGCGAGGGGCCCGCCGGCCCGTCGCGCTCGCGCAGCATCAGCGCGAACGCGGCGAAGCCGAGAAACGCGGTGAACACATGCGAGAACAGCAGCGTCGACAGCGGCAGGATCATCGTGCCGAGGCCGAGCGAGACGGCTGCCGCGGCGCCGAAGCCCGGCTCGAAGCGCTCGGCGACGCGCCAAACGAGCAGCAGCAGCAACACGCCGGGCAACACGTTGCCCCACAGACCGATCAGATAGATCATCTCGTCTTCGCCGCGCGCCGCCTCGCGCGCCCGCGCCCACTTTTCGGCGTCGAGGGCTTTGAGCGTGTCGTAGAACGGCAGCGCGAACAGCGCCAGCCCGGGCGCTCTGGCCGAGTACCAGTGGCCCTTGTAGAAGACCTTGTCGCCCGTGTTCTGCTGAAAGCCGTCGATGTTCGTGCGTTCGACGTTCAGCGAGCGGATCAGGTCGTAGTGCGAGGTCTGATTCCAGGAGAAGCTCTGAATCATCGTCGCGTAGGCGAGACCCACGAGCAGGATCGCCGCGAGCGCCAAGCGACGGCTCGGTCGCGGCACGCGAGCCAGCACGCCGGCGCGTGTGCTCGTCGGCGTCTGCATCGGTGAACGCGGCTCGCTCGCCGGCGCGGCCTCGGAGGCGCTCATCGCGGAACCTCGCGCCGGCGCATCAGTCGTGACCGTGCAGTGCCTTGGGGCCGGGGCCGATCTTGTAGATCACCAGCGAGCCGACCTTGCGGCGCGTGATGCCGAGCCCAGCGATCGGCTTGGCCGCAGCGGCGGCAGCGTCCGGCGGCTCAGCGTGCGCGTAGCCGATGATGCCCGGGAGCTTGGGCATCGTCAGGTGCAGCACGACCGTGCGGATGCCGTAGTAGCGCAGCTTTTCGACGCTGGCTTTGTCGGGGAACTGGTGGATGCCGCCACGCAGGTCGTCGACCGCGGGGATGTCAAAGGTGCTGTTGCCGATCGGGATCTTGTAGAAGCCGTTGGTCGAGTAGTACTGCCACACACGGTCGGCGGGTCCGTCGGTGGGCATGTCCAGCAGCGGACCGGGCAGCCCGATCTCGGCCTTCTGGGGCTGGGGCACAACGGGATGAGCCATGTGCCCGGCGCCTTCGCCGACGATGCCGATCACGATCACCACGCCGACGACCGCCGTGAGCGTCTGAAGCGAACGCCGCGCGCCCCAGCCGCCGGTGTGGCGCGAGGCCAGTGCACCGAGCCTGCCCGCCAGCAGCTGCGCTCCGGCGCCGGCCAGCAGCGCGAGAAACAGCGTCGCCGTGGTGAACACGCGCCCCGGCACGCGCACGCCGTCCCAGCCGGGCGCGAAGTTGTACAGCAGCCTGTATGGATAGCCGTAGCCGGTCAGCCCGAGGCCGACCGCCAAGACCGCGCAGACGACCACCCCGACGGCCAGCCCGATGCGAAGTCCTCGCGTGTAGAACGGCGCGGCGAGGCCGATCAACGCGAGCAGCAGAATGAAACCGCCGGGAAACAGCACCTGCTCGTTCTTGGAGTGCACGTGTTCGCGCGCGCCGGCGGTCAGATCGCCCCACACACGGTTCTCCGAGGACGCTGAGATCCAGGCCGCAGGGCCTGCCGAGTACGTTTTGACTTCCTTCAGCGTGCGCTTGGCCGTCGGGTAGTCGTGGGAGATCTTCAGGTAGGGCCTCGCCTCGTAGATCGCGACGGCGCCGACGACGAGAATGCCTAGGCAGGTGATCACGATCAGCTTGCGCGGCAGAGCTGGACGCCCGGCCAGCAGCCAGTAGACGACGGCGATCACCGTGAGCACGGCGAGCAGGTAGCTGAACTGCAGCCCCAGCGTGAAGCCGAGGCTGATCTGCCAGGCCGACACCAGCCAGCCCGCGACTAGCAGGCCGGTCGAGCCGCGCCGGTAGCCGCGCAGCAGCAAGAACAGCGCAAGCGCGATGCCGCCCGAGGAGATCACATGAAGGTGGCCGGCCTCGGTCACGCGGTAGGGCGCGTAGGCGAACGCCGCGGCCGCGGCCGCGGCGCCGAGCTTGCGCAGCCCCAGCTCGCGCGCGAGCAGGTAGGCGCCGACGAAGCACAGCGACCACGCGAACAGGAACAGCAGGTTGTAGCGGACGAGCGCCGCGACGGTGCCCGAGCCGAAGAAGCCGGCCGGGCCGTAGCCGAGCAGCGAGTCCGAGAAGGCCAGGCTGAGCGGGTGCGGGTAGAAGACGTTGGCGTTGAACAGGTGCAGCGGGTCGTGCAGCATGCCGTGGCCGACATAGGCGACCTGCCAGGCCGTGCGCACCGGATCGCCTAGGTCGGGCGCGATGCGGCTGGGCATGTGCAGCACCAGCGGCCAGCTCGTCAGCACGGCGAGCGCTACGCCGGCGACGACCACCCAGAGGATCTCGCGCGCGCTCAGCTGCGGTGACGGGAGCCAGCGGCCAGCGCGTGCATGCTCGGACGCGGCGCTGTCGGCGCCGCCGCGCGCCGCGCCGTCGCCGTCGCCGTCGGGCCCGACCTCGCGTCCGTCGGCCGGTTGTGCGGCGCTCGAGACTGCGGAGGATTCGGCCGACGTATGCGAGGGGCTGGGAACCCCTGTGCTCATGGACTGCTCGTGTTCGCGACTGCGGGGATCGGCGCAGCATACGGGAGGCGCCTGGCGAACGGCGACGCTGCGCGGGCCCGCCGGGGCGCTCTGCGACATAACGGCGCACGCACCCCCCGGCGATGTGCCAGTCGTCGCCGCGCATTTGCGTAAGACTGCGCTTGATGAAGATTCTCGTCGTGGGGGCCGGGGGCGTCGGCGCCGCATTCGCGGCGATCGCCCAGCGCAGGCCGGTGTTCGACAAGGTCGTGCTCGCGGACGTCTCGCCCGAGCGCGTCAAGGCTGTCGTTGCGGGGCTGGGCGAGCCCGGCCGCTTCTCGGCCGAGCGCGTGGATGCGTCAAACCAGCAGGACCTCGTCGCGCTGATCGCCCGCGTACAGCCCGATGCGGTGCTCAACGCCTGTGACCCGCGCTTCAACGAGCCGATCTTCGCGGCGGCATTCGAGTCCAAGGTCACCTATCTGGACATGGCGATGACGCTGTCGCGCCCGCATCCGCAGCGGCCGTATGAGCTGACCGGCAAGGTGCTCGGCGAACAGCAACTCGCCAGCCACGAGTCCTGGGAGCAGGCCGGCGTGCTTGCGCTGGTCGGCATCGGCGTGGAGCCGGGCCTGTCCGACGTGTTCGCCGCCTACGCTGCGCAGGAGTTGTTCTCGAGCATCGACGAAGTCGGCGTGCGCGACGGCGCCGACCTGGTCGTCGACGGCTATGACTTCGCGCCGACCTTCTCGATCTGGACGACGATCGAGGAGTGCCTGAACCCGCCGCTGATCTGGGAGCGCGAGCGCGGCTTCTTCACGACTGCGCCGTTCTCAGAGCCCGAGACGTTCGATTTCCCCGAGGGCATCGGCAGCGTCGAGTGCGTCAACGTCGAGCACGAGGAGGTCGTGCTGATACCGCGCTGGGTCGACTGTGAGCGCGTCACCTTCAAGTACGGACTCGGCGCCGAGTTCATCGACGTCCTGCGCACGTTGCACAAACTCGGTCTGGACTCGACCGAGCCGGTGTCGGTGCGCGACGTCAAGGTCGCTCCGCGCGACGTCGTCGCCGCCGCGCTGCCCGATCCGGCGACGCTGGGCGAGCGGATGACCGGCCGCACCTGCGCCGGCACCTGGGTCAGGGGCGCCGGCTCGGACGGACAGCCGCGCTCGACCTACCTCTACCACGTGGTCGACAACGAGCACACGATGCGCGAATACGGCAGCCAGGCCGTCGTGTGGCAGACGGCCGTCAACCCGGTCGTCGCGCTCGAGCTGCTCAACGAGGGCGCCTGGAAAGGTTCCGGCGTGCTCGGCCCGGAGGCGTTCCCGCCGAAGCCGTTTCTCGAGCGCCTGGCCGAGCTGGGCGCGCCGCACGGCCAGCAGGAGCTGGCCGTGGACGCTTCGGCGTCCTAGACGAGCGCCGCCGAGCTTCGCGGTCGCCCGGGCCTAGAAGTCGACCGGCGCGGGGATCGCGGGCGACGGCGGAGTGTCGAGGATGCCCACGGGTGCGGTTTCGGGTTTGCGTTTGAAGAACTCTTTGAAGTACGGGCGCGAGGCGAGCATCAGGATCGTGCCCAGCACCATGCCGCCGATGCCGAACCACAGCGGCAGCGTGATGCCGGCGATCGGCGCCGATTCGACATTGGCTGAGTGCCCGTAGTAGATCGCCGCCTTGATGCCGACGCCGAACAGCATGACCGCGCCGAGCAGCGGCGCCAGGCCCAGCAGGAGAAAGTTCTTCGCGCTCTTGAACAGTTCACGGCGGAAGTACACCGCGCATGCCAGCCCTGTGAAGCCGTAGTAGAAGCAAACGGGAAAGCCCAGCGCCGTGATCGAGTCGACGAGCACGCTTTCGGAGAGCAGCAGCAGCGGAACGGTGACGGCAATCGAGATTAGGCCCATGCCGATCGTCGACACGTCCGGCGTGAGGAAGGTTTTGTGGACTTTGCCGAGCACCTTGTGCACGGCTTTCCAATGCGCCATCGAGAGCGTCGTTCGCGCGGTCGGCAGGATCGTCGTCTGTGTCGAGGCCGAGGCCGAGGTGAGCACGGAGATGATCAGAAGCTTGTTCAGCGGTTCGCCGAGCACGCCGTGGCCCAGCGCGTTCAGCACGTCTTCGGCGTTTTCTTCGTTGGCCAGGAAGCCGACGCCATGAAAGGACTGCGCCCCCGTGGACACCAGCAGGTAGATACCCAACAGCAGCAGCGTCGAGATCACCGCCGCCTTGCCGGGGCCGTTGGCCGGATCCTCGGACTCCTCGTTGACCGCGACGCCCGAATCCCAGCCCCAGTAGATGAAGATGCCCAGAAGGACGGCGTCGAGCATGTCGCCGAAGTTGACGCCGAAGGGGTTGAACCACTCGGCCGATGGCTGAATCGAGTTGTGCGGCGGACTGCTGCCGTAGACCTTGACCAGCGCGACGACCGCGAACAGGCCGAGGATGATCACCTCGGCGGTGAGCAGCGCGCGCTGGATTGCAGCGGAGAGCTCGATGCCGCGCCAGCAGATCCACGTCATGATCGCGATCCACAGGATTGCCGCGATCACGATTGCGGCTTTCGATTCGCCGAGTTCGGTGAAGCCGAAGAGCTTGAACGTGTAGATCGCCGCGATGTCCGACAGCGAGGCCATCACGATGATGTCGGCGAGGAAGATCGCCCACCCGTTCACCCAGCCCAGCCCGGGTCCGAAGGCGCGCGTGGTCCAAGCGAAGGTCGTGCCGGCGTCCGGGTCGGCGCGGTTGAGGTATTTGTAGGCCGCCGCGACGAGCAGTATCGGGATGAACGAGATCAGCAGCACGGCCGGCGCATGAACCCCGATGCCCGGGACGGCGACGATGAAGCCGAGCGTCGCGGCGAGCGAGTACGCGGGCGCCGTCGACGCTACGCCGATGACGATGTTCGAGACGTAGCTGATCGCGCCTTTTTTCAGACCCTTGTCGCTGACCTGCGAAGACGCTGGGCCTCCGTGTACGACACCGCTTTCGCTGGCCATCGGGTGATCCTCTCTGTGGGTTGTCGCGCAGCCTAAGACCTGATTCGGAGCAACCTATGTGTCCGGCTATCGCGCACGCAAGGGGCGCGATTCCCAAAAGTCACGCGGCCTTTTAGACATCTGGTACAAGCACGGACGACCTTCTTGACCCGCTGGCCACTTGAGAGGCCCTCTGCGGCGCAGTACGGTTGTCCTGAGTGTCTATGTGACACGCCAGTCGAGCAACCTCCCAGGGAGAGGATTTCATGACCAGCGAGCCGACCTTGCGCCGCGTGACGCCCAGCCCGGTTGCATCTGGATCGACCTCCGCCCCCGCCGCGCCGGGCCCGGACGGTCCGGCCGTGAACGATCCGCCGGCGGGCGACCTGCAGAGCATGGCCAAGCGCCATCTGTGGATGCACTTCACGCGCATGGGCGCCTACGACGAGGCCGAGGTTCCGGTGATCGTGCGCGGCGACGGCTGCTACGTCTATGACGAGCACGGCAAGCGCTATCTCGACGGACTCTCGGCGCTGTACTGCGTGAACATCGGGCACGGTCGCGGCGAGCTCGGACAGGCCGCCGCCGACCAGGCCAAGGAGCTCGGCTTCTACACCAACTGGAGCTATGCCCACCCGCGCTCGATCGAGCTCGCCGCGCGCATCGCCGCCCTGGCGCCGGGCAACCTCAACCGCGTGTTCTTCACCTCCGGCGGTTCGGAGTCGGTCGAGTCGGCGTGGAAGCTCGCCAAGGCCTACCACAACGCACGCGGCGAAAAGACACGCCACAAGCTGATTTCGCGCAAGCTCGCCTACCACGGAACCTCGATGGGAGCCCTCACGGCGACTGGGCTGCCGCCGCTGCGCACGCCCTTCGAACCGCTCACGCCGGGCGGCATTCACGTGGAGAACACGAACTCCTATCGCTGGCAGGAGGACCGCGACCCGCTGTGGGCCGCCGACTCGATCGAGTCGGCGATCGAATTCGCCGGGCCGGAGACCGTCGCGGCGGTGATCCTCGAGCCTGTGCAGAACGGCGGCGGCTGCTTCGTGCCCCAGGACGGCTACTTCCAGCGCGTGCGCGAGATCTGCGACCGCCACGGCGTGCTGCTGATATCCGACGAGGTGATCTGCTCATGGGGGCGCATCGGCCACATGTTCGGCTGCGAACGCTTCGGCTATCAACCGGACATGATCACCACGGCGAAGGGCATCACCTCGGCCTACGCAGCGCTCGGAGCCGTGATCGCCGGCGATCACATCGCCGAGCCGTTCTTGCAGGGCACGGAGATCTTCAACCACGGCTTCACATTCGCCGGTCACCCGATGGGCTGTGCGATCGCGCTGGCCAACATCGACGTGATCGAACGCGAGGACCTGTGCGGGCACGTGCTCGAGAACGAAGGCGAGCTGCGCGCGACGCTGGAGAGCCTGCGCGACCTGCCGATCGTCGGCGACGTGCGCGGCGCCGGCTACTTCCAGGCGATCGAGCTGGTCAAGGACCAGGAGACCAAGGAGACGTTCAACGCCGAGGAGTCCGAGGATCTGCTGCGCGGCTTTCTCTCGGGCGAGCTCTACAAGCGCGGCCTGATCTGCCGCACCGACGACCGCGGCGACCCGATCGTGCAGCTGTCGCCGCCGTTGATCGCCGGCCCGGAGCAGTTCGCAGAGATCGAGTCGATCCTCCGCGCCGTGCTCGGCGAGGCGTCACAGCGGATGGGGCGATGGAGCTCACTGTCGAGAGCCTGATCGAGGAGCTCGGACTCGAGCTCGCCAGCGGTCACGAGTCGGCCCAGGCGCACGTGCGCTGGGTGCACAGCACCGAGCTCTCCGACCCGACGCCGTGGTTGCGCGGCGGCGAGCTGTTGCTGACCACGGGAATCCAGCTCGACGGGCCGAAAAGCCAACGCGAACTGGTCGACCGCTTGGCCGACCATCGCATCGCCGGTCTCGGTTTCGGCACGGGCTTCAAGCACAAGCGCCTGCCGGCGGCGCTGGTGACGGCGGCGCGCAAGCGTTCCTTTCCGCTGTTCGAGGTGCCCTATGAGCTGCCGTTCATCGCGATCACCGAGCGCGCGTTCGCCCAGCTGGTCAACGAGCGTTACGAAATGCTGCAGCGCAACATGGCTGGCGACGTGCTCGCGGAGGCCTTGACCGGACACCTCTACCCCGAGGAGCTTCAGGCGCGTCTGCGCCCGTTCGGCATCGGTGAGCAGGTCGCGGTGCTGGCCTTCGCCCTGGACGACCCCGGCGCTGCGGCGGCGCCGCTGGAACGCGCGCTTGAGGCCGAACGCGTGCGCAGCCTGGTGGCGATCCGCGCGGGGCTGCTGTGCGCGGTGATCGACGCCGAGGGCAAGGACCCAATCGCGCTGGCGGGCAAGCTGCGCGGCGCGTTGCTCGCGCGCTTCGGCGAGGTGCGCGCGTCGGCGAGTCGAGCGGGCGCGGCGCAGTCGCTGCGCCTGAGCTTTCACGAGGCGCGCTGTGCGCTGGAGGCCGTGCGACTGCAGAACGGCAGCGCGCCCGAGGTCGCCTCCTACAAGGACCTGGGAGCTTTTCAGCTGCTGCTTTCGTTGCAGGACGACGACGCGCTGCTGTCCTACTGCCGTGGCGTGCTCGGCCCCGTCGAGCAGGACGAGGGCGACTACGGCGAGGAGCTGCTGCGCTCCCTGGACGTGTTCATCGAACACAACGGTCACTGGGAGAAGGCGGCCAGCAAGTTGTTCTGCCACCGTCATACGCTGCGCTATCGAGTGCGCCGCGTCGAGCAGCTGACCGGGCGTGACTTCTCCAGCGCGCGCGACCGCATCGAGTTCTGGCTGGCACTGCGTGGAAGGGAGTTGGCACGATGAGGATCGGAGTCCCCAGCGAGATCAAGTCCGACGAGTACCGCGTCGCGATAACGCCGGCGGGCGTTCGCGAGCTGACTTCGCGCGGGCACGAGGTTCTCGTGCAGTCCGGCTCAGGCGAGGGCAGCGCGATGCCAGACGATCACTTTCAGGCGCAAGGCGCGCGCATCGTGGGAGACGCCGAGGCGGTGTTCGCCGAGGCCGAGCTGGTGCTCAAGGTCAAGGAGCCGCAGGCCTCCGAGGTGGCGATGCTTCGTTCCGAGCAGACGCTGTTCACCTACCTTCACCTCGCCGCAGAGCCCGAGCTCGCGCGTGGCCTGCAGGAGTCCGGCGCGACGTGCATCGCCTACGAGACTGTCGAGGACGCCGCCGGCCGCCTGCCGTTGCTTGCGCCGATGAGCGAGGTCGCCGGCAAGATCGCCACGCAGGCCGGTGCGTTCATGCTCGAGAAGCCGCTTGGTGGGCGCGGCATCCTGTTGGGCGGCGTGCCGGGCGTGGCGGCCGCGACGGTGCTGGTGATCGGCGGCGGCGTCGTCGGCATGAACGCAGCCTTCATCGCGATCGGCATGGAGGCCGACGTGTTCGTCTTCGACCGCTCGATCGACCGCCTGCGCGAACTGGAAGTGGCCTTCGGTGGGCGCGCCTCGACGGTCTACTCCTCGACGCTGGCGATCGAGCAGATGCTGCCGCTGGCCGATCTGGTGATCGGCGCGGTGCTCGTGCACGGCGGTCGCGCGCCACACGTGATCACGCGAGAGCAGCTGAAGCTGATGAAGCGCCACGCCGTGCTGGTCGACGTGTCAATCGATCAGGGCGGCTGCTTTGAGACCTCGCGCCCCACGACGCACTCCGAACCGACGTACGAGGTCGACGAGATCACGCACTACTGCGTGACGAACATGCCCGGCGCGGTGCCGATCACATCGACCTACGCGTTGACCAACGCGACGCTGCCCTATGTGATCGAGTTGGCCGAGGCCGGGATCGAGGCGACGCTCGAGCGCAGCCAGGAGCTTCGCCACGGCCTCAACGTCAAGGGGGGCGAGATCACGCACCCGGCGGTCGCCCAGGCGCTGGCCGAACTGGGCGCCGGCGAGCCCCAGCCGGCGGCCAGCTGAGCGCGCAGATCGATCGAGCGCAGGCGAAAGACCACGACATAGATCCCCGAGGAGGGCACAGCGAGATGGCAACCACGACAGAGACCCTCAGCAACTTCATCGACGGGCAGGCCGTGGCGTCGTCGGCCGACACCGAAGCGGTGCTCAATCCGGCCACCGCGGAGGAGCTCGCGCGAGCGCCGATCAGCACGCCCGAGGAAGTCGACGCGGCAGTTCAGGCCGCTCGCGCGGCCTTCGAGGGCTGGTCGCGCACGACGCCGGCGCAGCGCGCTGAGGCGCTGCTCGGCATCGCCGACGTGCTCGAGGAACACGGCGACGAGATCGCGCGCATCGAGGCGCTCAACGCCGGCAAGCCGATAGAAGCCGCCAAAGACGACGAGATTCCCGTGATGGTCGACAACCTGCGCTTCTTCGCTGGGTCGGCACGCGTGCTCGAGGGCCGCGCAGCCGGCGAGTACATGGAGGGCTACACGTCCTTCACGCGCCGCGAGGCGGTCGGCGTGATCGGCCAGGTGACGCCATGGAACTACCCGCTGATGATGGCGATCTGGAAATTCGCGCCGGCGATCGCCGCCGGCAACACGGTCGTGCTCAAGCCCGCCGAGACGACGCCGATGACGACGCTGCGCCTGGCCGAACTGACCGCCGACATCCTCCCGCGCGGCGTGCTCAACGTGGTCACCGGACCGGGCCGGCCGACCGGCGAGGCGCTGATCGCACACCCGGACGTCGACATGATCGCGCTGACCGGCTCCATCGACACCGGCAAGCACTTCGCGCGCACGGCCGCGGACACGCTCAAGCGCGTGCACCTGGAGCTCGGCGGCAAGGCGCCGGTCGTGGTCTTCGACGACGTCAGCATGGAGAGCGCGCTGGAGACGATCGCCGGCACGGGCTACTACAACGCCGGGCAGGACTGCACGGCGGCGACGCGCGTGCTGGCCGGGCCGAAGGTCTACGACGACGTCGTGTCCGGCCTGGCAGAGCAGGCCAAAGGGCTGGTGATCGGCGACACGCTGTCGGCAGACACGACGCTGGGCCCGGTCAACTCGGCGCGCCAGCGCGAACGTGTTGAGGGCTTTCTCGAGCGTCGCCCCGACAGTGCAGAGATCGTCACCGGGGGTCAGCAGCCCGACCGCCCGGGCTTCTTCGTCGAACCGACGGTCGTCGCCGGCCTGCAGCAGGACGACGAGATGATCCAGCGCGAGATCTTCGGGCCGGTGATCACCGTGCAGCGCTTCTCAGACGAGGAGCAGGCGATCGCCTGGGCCAACAGCACGCGGTACGGCCTGGCCTCGTCGGTTTGGACGCGCGACGTCGGCCGCGCCCTGCGCGTGTCGCGCGCGCTGCGCTTCGGCTGCGTGTGGATCAACGACCACATACCGCTCGTCTCCGAGATGCCCCACGGCGGCTTCAAGGAGTCCGGCTACGGCAAGGACCTGAGCGTGTACTCGCTGGAGGACTACACCGTGGTCAAGCACGTAATGGCCAACCTCGAGTAATTCGACGCCGGCTGGCGCGCTGCACAAAACCCGGCGGTGTGCAGGCATAAGGCTGCTACGGTCTCGTTGCGAGCGGCGAAGTCGTTCGCGAGGTTCTTTGTCTTTGTTGGCGCTTCAGATGCGCGGATGGGGTCAGTCGAATCTCCATCTGCAGCGGCGGCCAGAGGGTCGCCAGAAGGAGCACCAACACATGAAGCATGCAACTTTCGCCGATCTCGGCGTGTCTGAGGTCGTCGTGAGCGAGCTCGCCCAGCGCGGGATCGCCAAGCCTTTTGCAGTCCAGAGCATGGTCATACCCGACGTGCTTGCCGGCCACGACGTACTGGCCCAGTCGCCGACGGGCTCGGGCAAGACGCTCGCCTTCGGCGTGCCGATGGTCGAGCGCATCAAGGACTCAGACGCGCGCCCGTCGGCGCTCGTGCTGGCGCCGACGCGTGAGCTCGCCAGCCAGATCGTCGACGACCTGCGCCCGATCGCGCACGCTCGTGCGTTGTCGATCGCTGCCGTCTACGGCGGCGCGGGCATCGTCAAGCAGGCGCGCCTGGCCGGCCGCGCGCACATCCTCGTCGCCACGCCGGGACGCCTGATGGACCTGATCGAGCGTCGCGACGTGTCGCTGAAGCAGATCAGGTTGCTCGTGCTCGACGAGGCCGACCGGATGCTCGACATGGGCTTTCGGCCTGTCGTCGACAGGATCGTCAAGATGTGCGCGCGCGAGCGCCAGACGCTGCTGTTCTCAGCCACGCTGCAGGGAGAGGTGGGAAAGGTCGCCAAGGCCTACACCTCCAACCCGCGTCGCCACGAGCACGCGCACTCCGAGGAGCGCAAGGGCGACGTGGAGCATCGTTTCGTGACGGTCTCACACGACGCCAAGGTCTCGCGGCTGGTCGCCGAGCTCAGCGAGGCCGAGCGCGGGCTCACGCTCGTGTTCGTGCGCACCAAGCGTGGGGCTGACAGGCTCGTGAAACGCCTCGCCAGCAACAACGTCAAGGCTCTGGCGATGCATGGTGACAAGTCTCAGGGCCAGCGCGAGCGTGCGCTGGCGAACTTCGAGTCCGGCGTCGTCGACACGCTCGTCGCCACCGACGTGGCCGCGCGGGGAATCGACGTCGCAGGCATCACGCACGTGATCAACTACGACATCCCTGGCACGCGCGAGGACTACGTTCACCGCATCGGGCGCACGGCGCGCGCCGGCGCAAGCGGTGTGGGCGTGACGCTCGTCACGCACGAGCAGAAGCGCGAGCTGGCCGGCATGGTCGGCGGCCTGGGACTGCATCGTGAGCTGGAGCGGGGCGGCCTCGTAGCCAACACCACGGGCAGGCAGAATGGCTCCAAGGGCGACCGGCCGAGCGCTCAGCGACCGGCGCAGTCGCGCAATCGCCGCCGGCGCCGCGCGCCGGCGCGCGCCTAGCAAGACGCCTTCGTTGCAGCTGCCGGCGGGCCACGAAATCGGCGTCCCTGGCGGCTGAGGCGAGGTTTGTCGCACTTTGCAGAGGGATGACTCCTCGATCTCACAGCACGGGCGGACCGGGCCGCGGATACCGATCTATCGGATTAAGACCCGCCGATACGGACTGTCGGCAGTCCAAGCGCCCGCCTTCTCAGCTAACGTCGCGCCTGTGAACGGTTCGATTCCGCCGGATTCCGAGCCGGGTGAGCCGCAACCAGAGGACGCCCGCTCGGACGCAGGCTTACTCCGCGACTACGACATATTGCGCCTTTGCGCGCCCAATCCGGGGCCGTTGACGCTCACTGGCACGAACACCTGGGTCGTCTCTCGCAACCCGACCTACGTCATCGACCCAGGTCCACTCAACGACGCGCACCTGCGGCGCCTGATGGCGGCGATCGAGTCGCGCGGCGGGCTTGGAGGCGTCGTGCTCACACACGACCATCACGACCACAACGAAGCGGTCGAGACGCTGCTGGAAGTGCATCCGGCGCCGCTCGCCGCCGGCCGCGGCGACGTCGACGTCAGGCTCGCGGAGGACATGCGCTTCGGCCCGTTCCAGGCCGTCTACACGCCGGGACACGCCGAGGACCACTACGCGCTGGTGGCCGACGGCGCGTGCTTCACGGGCGATGCCGTGCTCGGCGACGGAAGCGTGCTGATCACACCGCATCCCGGCGCCATGTCCGGCTACCTGCTCGCGCTCACGCGTTTGCGTTTGCGCGAAGACTTCAACGTGCTGTGCCCAGGCCACGGCGAGGTGGTGTGGGACGCGCGCGCCAAGCTCGACGAGTACATCGCGCATCGCATCGACCGTGAGAACCGCCTGCTGCTGGCGCTCAACGAGGGGCTGCGCACGGTGCCTGAGCTGCTCGCCGCGGTCTGGCCGGAGGTGACGCCGGAGCTGCGCCCGGCGGCGACGGCGACGCTGGCGGCGCATCTGGACAAGCTCGAGGACGACGAGGTGCTGCCGCGCGGCGTGCAGCGGCCGGCCTTCGAAAGCGAGCGTTGGTGAGCGACCGCCGGTGAGCGGCCAGCGGCTCAGACGAAACGCGGGTAAAGCGTCATGCCGCCGTCGACGAACAGCGTCGCGCCGGTCACGTAGCTGGCCTGCTCTGAGGCCAGCCAGGCGACGGCGTTTGCGATGTCGCCGACGTGGCCCCAGCGTCCCAGCGGCACCTCGGCGAGAACGGTCGCGCTTTCCTGCGCGTTTTCCAGCACGGATTTGTTGATCGGCGTGTCGACCGCGCCGGGAGCGACACTGACCACGCGGATGCCCAGCGGCGCGAGCTCCTTGGCGATCGACTGAGCGAACAGCTTCATGCCGCCCTTGGAAGCGCAGTAGTGCGAGAAGCGCTCCCAGGCGATCTGCTCGTGAACGCTGGAGATGTTGACGATCGTGCCCGGCGATTTGCGCTCGCTCATCGTGCGCGCAGCCTCGCGCGCGCAGAGGAAGGCGCCGGTGAGGTTTACGTCGATCACTTTCTGCCACGCCTCCAAGGGCATGTCGAGCAGCTTGTAGGGGTGCTCGACGCCGGCGTTGTTGACCAGCAGGTCCACGCCGCCGAACGCCTCGGCGGTGGCCGCGAAGGCGCGCTGCACATCGCTCTCGCTGGACACGTCCATCGCCACGACGATCGCCGTACCGCCGGCGCTCTCGATCTCGCCGGCCATCCGCTCGGCCTCGTCTGCCGGGCCGAGATAGTTGATCGCCACGGCGGCGCCGTGGGCGGCGAGCTCGTAGCAGACCGCCTGGCCGATGCCTGAGTCGCCGCCGGTGACGATCGCGCGCCTGCCGCTCAGCAGGCGCGCGTCGGGACGGTGCAGCTGGAAGGGTGGCACGGTCACGTGACTCTGCTCGCAGACTATCTGCGCAGCCGGTCTGGCCGCCCCGCTACCGTTCTCGCCGATGCCTGCGCGCGTTCCCCCTTCCGGCAAACGCAAGCGCAGCGAGTCGCCGCCGCGACGACCAGGCGCCGCGAAGGAGGGCGCCCAGGAGGCCAGCACCCCGGCGTCGCGCGGCTTCGGCAAAGCCTCGCCGTTTCCGCCGATCGCCGACTACGGCTTCCTGTCGGACTGTCATACGGGCGCACTGGTCGCTTCGGACGGCTCGATCGAGTGGATGTGCCTGCCGTACTTCGACTCGCCGTCGGTGTTCGGCGCGCTGCTCGACCGCGGCGCGGGCAGCTGGCGCGTGGGGCCCTATGGCCTGTACGTGCCGGCCGGGCGGCGCTACATCCCGGGCACGAACATGATCGAGACGACGTGGATGACGCCGCAGGGCTGGATCCGCGTGGTCGACGCGCTGGCGATGGGCGAATGGCACGACAACGAGCACGGCTCCAGCCACACACGTCCGCCGACGGACTTCGATGCCGACCATCTGCTCGTGCGCATGATCGAATGCGTGCAGGGCCAGGTGCAGGTCGAGGTCGTCTGCGAGCCGATGCTCGACTACGGCGCCACGCCGGCCGAGTGGCGCAAAGTCGAACTCGAGTCCGACGCAGAGCAGCCGCCCGACGCGCACGACGCGATGGCGATGGACGCCTCGGACGGTCGCACGATGTTCAGGTTGTTCAGCGACATCCGCATGGGCATCGAGGGCAATCGCACGCACGGGCGCCACACGATGTCCGAGGGCGAGAAACGCTTCTGTGCGATCTCCTGGACGGAGTCGCGCGGCGGCCCGCACACGGCTGAGGAAGCGGAAGAGATACTCGAGAGGACCGGGCACTTCTGGCGCGGCTGGCTCGCCGAAGGCGCCTATCCCGACCATCCGTGGCGGCGCCATCTACAGCGCTCGGCGCTGGTGCTCAAGGGGCTGACGTTCATGCCGACCGGCGCGCTCGTAGCCGCGCCGACGACGTCGCTGCCCGAGACTCCCGGCGGCGAGCGCAACTGGGACTACCGCTACTGCTGGATGCGCGACGCTTCGTTCACGCTGTGGGCGCTGCACGCGCTGGGCCTGGACTGGGAGGCCGACGACTTCATCGAGTACGTCGCCGAAGTCCCGCGCAACGATGACGGCTCGCTGCAGATCATGTACGGAGTGAGAGGTGAGAAAGACCTCTCGGAGTCCACGCTCGATCATCTCAGCGGGTATGAGGGATCGACGCCGGTGCGCGTCGGCAATGGCGCCTACGACCAGCGTCAGAACGACGTGTTCGGCGCGGTGCTGGACTCGGTTTACCTGCACTCCAAGCAGCGCGACCACATCCCCGAGCGCCTGTGGCCGGTGCTGATCGATCAGGTCGAATGCGCCGCGGCGGTGTGGAAGCAGCCCGACCAGGGAATCTGGGAGGCGCGCGGTAAGCCCCAGCACTACGTGTCCTCCAAGCTGATGTGCTGGGTTGCGCTGGATCGCGGAGCCCGCTTGGCCGAACGCCGCGGCAACGACGACCGCGCCGAGCATTTCCAGGGAATCGCTGGAGAAGTGCGCGAGGACATACTCGCCAACGGTGTCGACTCGCGGGGCGTCTTTCGCCAGCACTACGACACCGACGCGCTGGACGCCTCGACGCTGCTGGTTCCGCTGCTGCGCTTCCTGCCGCCCGATGACGAGCGCGTGATCGCGACCGTGTGCGCGATTCGCGACGAGCTGACCGACAACGGCCTGGTGATGCGCTATCGCACAGACGAGACCGACGACGGCCTGCACGGCAAGGAGGGCACGTTTCTGATCTGCTCGTTCTGGCTGGTCTCGGCGCTGTCGGAGATCGGCGAGGACCGCGAGGCCGAACATCTCTGCGAGCGCCTGCTGGGCTACTCCTCGCCGCTCGAGCTCTACGGCGAGGAGCTAGAGGCCTCCAGCGGACGGCACCTGGGCAACTACCCGCAGGCGTTCACGCATCTCGCGCTGATCAACGCCGTTACCCACGTGATCGACGCTCAGCAGGAACGCTGAGCGAGTGCTCAGTAGCCGGGGTCGCCGGGAAGCAGCACGCGCGCGACCTCGCCCTCGAGCAGCACCTTCGGCTCGACCGGCTGCACATCGCGCTGTCGCGCATGGGCCAGCAGCTCATCGACCGAGTCAAAGCCGTTGAGCTGCTCGAGATGCTTGATCGTCGGAAAGACCAGCGCGATCTGCTGCGCGGCGTGCGCGTCGAGCGCCGCCTGCGGTGTGTACCAGCCGAGCTCCACGACCTCCTCGCCGTCGACGCGCGGCTCCTGGCCGTCGGGCAGCGGCGCAAGGAAGAAGTGCGTGTCGAAGCGGATCTTCACCTGCGCCGGCGTGATCCAGCGCGAGAACTTGACCAGCGCGTCGGGGTCGTCCAGCTCGATCGCCGCCTCCTCGTGCAGCTCGCGGATCGCCGCCGCGCGGTGCGCCTGGTCGCCGTCGCCCTCGTGCGCGTCCACGGCGCCGCCCGGAAAGACCCATACGCCGCCCATGAAGCGTGCCTTGGGCGTGCGCCTGACCAGCAGCACCTCCAGCGCCTCGGCTGCGCCGCGCAGCAGGATCACCGTCGCGGCCTGCCGCGGAGCGGTGGCCGGTCCCGGGTTGTACTCCTCGCCGGGCGCGGTCGTGTCGCTCTCCCCGCGCGTACTCATCCGCTGACCCTACCTGCCGCTAGTCTTCTGCGCATGAGCACCCCCACGACGACACTGCAGCGCTGGATCTGCGAGTCCTGCGGATTCATCTACGACCCCGAGGAGGGCGACCCCGACGGCGGCATCCCCGCGGGCACGGCCTTCGACGACATTCCCGACACCTGGTTCTGTCCGGTGTGCGGCGCGCGTAAGCGCGACTTCGTCCCCTACGAGGATTAGGACGCCCGCCGGCCTGCGCAATGCGGCGTCCTTACCGATCGTGAGTCAGATGCGACCCACGATCGGCCAGCACTCCTACCGAAGCCGGGAGACGCTCGCTGCGCTCGCATCCCCGTTTCGGCCAGCAGGCCACGCTCCCTGCGTTCTTGCCTTGCTTGACCGGCGAGCGCCCTAAAGGCCCGTGGTCGCAAGCGACTCAGACGCTCTGCTCGCCTTTGACCGCGAGCATGTTTGGCATCCGTACGGTGCGCTGCCGGGGGCGCTTGAGCCGCTGCCGGTGGTGTCGGCGCAGGGCGTTCGCTTGACGCTCGCCGACGGGCGCGAGCTGATCGACGGGATGTCGTCGTGGTGGTGTGCGATTCACGGCTATCGCCACCCGGCGCTCGACGGCGCTGTGAGCGAGCAGCTGGCGCGCATGGCGCACGTGATGTTCGGCGGGCTCACGCACGAGCCCGCGGTGCGCTTGGCCGAGCGGCTGCTGTCGCTCGCGCCGGACGCGCTGGAGGCGGTGTTCTTCGCGGACTCGGGGTCGGTCTCGGTGGAGGTGGCGATCAAGCTGTGCCTGCAGTTCCAGCGCGCGCGCGGCAACGCGCAGCGCACGCGCCTGCTGACCGTGCGTGGCGGCTACCACGGCGACACGTTCGGCGCGATGGCGATCTGCGATCCGGTCGGCGGCATGCACAGCCTGTTCGCGGGCGTGCTCGCCGAGCACGTGTTCGCCGAGCGCCCGCCCGATGGCTTCGACGCCGGTCTCGACGAGCGCTGGGCCGCGCAGCTGCGCGAGCTCATCGCCAGACACGCGGGCGAGCTGGCGGCGATCGTCGTCGAGCCGGTCGTGCAGGGGGCGGGGGGGATGCGCTTTCACTCGCCGGCCTGCGTGGCGTTGCTGCGCGAGCTCTGCGATCGAGCACGGCCTGCTGCTCGTGCTCGACGAGATCGCCACCGGCTTCGGGCGCACCGGCGAGCTGTTCGCCTGCGAGCACGCGGCGGTGGCGCCGGACGTCATGTGCGTGGGCAAGGCGCTGACCGGCGGCTACCTGACGCTGGCGGCGACGCTGTGCACGCGCGAGGTTGCCGACGCGGTCTCCGCCGGCGAGGGCGGCGGGTTGATGCACGGGCCGACGTTCATGGCCAACCCGCTGGCCTGTGCGGTCGCGCTGGCCTCGCTGACGCTGCTCGAAGACGAGGACTGGCGCGCGCGGGTACAGGCGATCGAGCGCGTCGCTGCGCGCCGGCCTGGAGCCGGCGCGAGAGCTGCCCGGCGTGGCCGACGTGCGCGTGCTCGGCGCGATCGGCGTGCTGCAGCTCGACCACGATGTCGACATCGCCGCCGCGACGCAGGCGGTCGTCGCGCACGGCGTCTGGCTGCGGCCGTTTCGCGACCTGATCTACGCGATGCCGCCGTACGTGATCGGCGAGCAGGATCTGGCGAGCATCACGGACGCGATGCTCGCGGCTGCCGTCGTCGGCTAGCGCTGGACCGCGCCGGCGTCAGGCCGGCTGGGCGGTTGAGCGTGGTCGAGCGATGCGCGCGAGCACACGCGGTCGCATGACATCCGACGGCGCCGCGCGGCGGGTGCCGATGCGCTCGAAGGCCGCACGCACGATCGGGTCGATGGCAGCCGCGCGATACATGCGGCGCTCCAGGGGATTGATCGGGCGGCCGCTGGCGACGTCGGCGATCACCAGGTAGTGGGGCAGCAGGCGCCGACGGTGCACACGCCGGTAGCGATCGAGCGCCGCGTCGAGTTGATCGCTGCCGGAGTCCAGCGAGCCGGCCGTCTCCCGCACGAGCCAGTCGGCGCTCTGAAAGGCCCAACCGCAGCCGACGCCCCACAGCGGGTCGGCGGCCAGCGCGGCGTCACCGGCGAACGCCAGGCCGGGACGCGCGGCGGGTCGAAACACGTTCGGCAGCTCGAGCTTGCCGAGCAGTTTGGACTCCAGCGTGGCCTCGTTGAGGTCGGGGCCATCGGGCAGCGCGTTGACCGTGCGCCGGTAGGCGGCGTGCAGGTCGGCCTGGAACTCGGGCAGACGATCGCGATGCGGCGCCAGCAGCACGACCGTGAGGTCGTCCTCGTTGGGGAACGTGTAGGCGGCGTCGGGGTCGACCAGCCACATTTTCGAGCGCGTCGTGCGCGGGCGCACGCCGCGCCAGTAGCCCCAGTAGAAGAAGCGGTTGTGCGGCTTGACGCGGCCCGGCACGCGCGCCCAGCGGGCCACCTTGGAGTCGCGACCGTCGGCCGCGACGACCAGCTTTGCGGCGATCTCGCGGCGCTCGTGCGTGCGACTTTCGATGCGCACGCCGGACGGACGCCCGTTGCCGAGCAGACCCGAGGCGGTCCAGCCGCACAGCAGCTCGACGCCCGCAGTGTCGGCCGCGAGCTTGCGCAGCAGCGGATCGAGCGTGCGGCGGGTGACGCTGTAGCCGTGCGGCGGGCGGTCGTCGTCGACGATCCAGCCGCTGCCGGCCGTCCACAGGTCGATGCTGTTGCGCACGGCGCCGCGCTGCTCCAGCAGCGGTGCCAGGCCGAGCTTTTCGATCGTCGGCGTCGCGCTGGACTGGATGAAATGCGTGCAGACGGTCTTGTGCGCGTCCAGCGACGGGCGGCGCTCGATCAGCGCAACGCGCGCGCCCTGCTGGGCGAACAGGCGTGCTGCGGTGCAACCCGCCGTGCTGGCGCCGACGATCGCGACGTCGAATTGCTCGGCGCGCGAGCCTTCGCTCATCGGCTGAAGCGTGCCTGCAGGCGCTGCAGCGCGACCATGCCGCGCTCGCCCATGCTGTCCGCAGGCGGCACGATTCCGAGCTGGCGAGCGAGGTCGTTCATGTCGTAGAACGCGCGATACAGATGAATGCGCCCGTCGCGCATGATCCACTGGTCGACGCCGTCGACGTGCATCGCGCGACCGGTGGCGGCGAAGCCCGGAGGGTCGATCGGGCCGCGGTGCGTGCCCTCCATGTGCCAGGACCAGAACGCCGTGTCGCCGGACACGGCGATCTGCGGCGGGTCCGGTTCGCCGAAGTGCAGGTCGGGAAAGCCGCGGAAGCTGGCGCGCATGAACTCCTGCACCTCGCCGACCCCGCGCGCCGGCTCGGGCAGAGCCGGGTCGGCCCACACCACGTCCTCGGTCACCAGCTCGGCCATCGCCGCCGTGTCGCAGGCATTCCACGCCGCGCTGTAGCGCGCCGTGAACTCGCTCATGTCGCTGGGAACGTTGGCCGTCGCGGTGGTCACAGCCATGTCGCCAACCATAGTCGCGACTCAGATCGCGTGCAAGCGCCGCGCGGACCCGGCGCGGCGAACTCGCGAGACGCTCAGCGATCCAGCGCGGCGACCGGTCGCTCGCCCAGCCAGCGCCGCCACGGCAGCTCGGCGCCGATGCGCGCGAGCTCTTGGATCTGCGGACTGCTCGCGCGGCCGAGCGTGTCGACCTCGACGAAGCCAAACCGCGTGATCGCCTCGCGATTTGAAAGCTCCAGACGCGATGGCTTCTGGGGCCATGGCGTGAGCACGACAGCACGAACGCTCAAGCCTGCCGCGCGCGCCGACTGCAGCGTCAGCAGCGTGTGATTGATCGTGCCCAGACCCGGACGCGCGGCGATCAGCAGCGGCAGACGCAGCGACACGGCGAAGTCGCAGACCGTGAGGTTGTCGGCCAGCGGCGACAGCAGGCCGCCGACGCCCTCGACGATCACCGTGCCGCCGCCGTCCTGGCGGTCGGCGACGGCCGCAGCGCCGGCGGCCAGCAGGCGTCGCGCCTGCAGCGTCTCGCCCGCCAGCTCGGCAGCCAGCAGAGGCGAGACGGCCGGCCCGTAGCGCAGCGGCGCGACCTCGTCGGCGGCCATCTGCGCGGCGGCTCCGAGCAACTCGTGGTCGGCCGGCCAGGCGTCGGCGGATGCGCCGTCGGCCTGCTCGTCCAGGCCGGTGACTGCCGGCTTGTGCGCTGTCACAGGCTCGCCGTCGGCGACCATCGCCGCGAGCAGCGCCGCGCTTAGCACCGTCTTGCCGACGCCAGTGTCGGTACCGGTGACGAACAGTCCGCGCACGCGTGCCGGTGCGGCTAGGCGGCGTTCGCGACGGTGCTCTCGCGCTCGCCGTCGAACGGCGCCGCGGCGTCGCCGGAAATCGCACCCGCCGGCGCCGGCGGCCGGCGCGGGCGTGGCTGCTCGACGTCGAACGGCGCCACCGGCGCGGAGCGGGCCGTCTGCATCGCCGACGGCGCCTCGCGCTCGGCTTCCGGCGCAAGTTGCTCGGCGGGCTCGGGCTCGACCTGCGGCGTGCCGATCTGCCGTGGATCGAGGCCAAGCCGGCGCGCGGCCTTGGCGATCACCTCGGCCGCCAGGCGCATGTCGGTGGCCGTGTGCGAGGCCATCGCCGCCAGGCGCAGGCGTGAGGTGCCGGCCGGCACGGTCGGCGGCCTGATCGCCTGTGCGAACACGCCATGCTCGATCGACTCCTGACACAGGCGCAGCGTGTCGCGCTCGTCGCCGACCACCAGCGGCACGATGTGCATGTCGCCCTCGGCGACGTCAAAGCCCTCGCGGGCAAGCGCGCGACGCAGCGCGCGCGCGTTGGCGTTGAGGCGCTCGACGCGATGCGGGCGTTGCTCGAGCAGCTCGAGCGCCGCGAGCGCTCCCGCGACCGAGGGCGGCGGCGGCGCGGTGGAGAAGATGAACGAGCGCGACGTGTTCAACAGGTAGCGGATCATCTCCTCGTCGCCGCACACGTACGCGCCGTAGGAGCCGAGCGACTTGCCTAGCGTGCCGACGATCGCGTCGACCTCGCCCTCCAGGCCCTGCTCGGCGAGCACGCCGCGGCCGCCGGGGCCGTAGGTTCCGATCGCGTGCGCCTCATCGACGGCCAGACGCGCGCCCGAGGCGTGCGCGAGCTCGACCAGCTGCGCCAGCGGCGCCACGTCGCCATCCATCGAGAAGACGGAGTCGGTGACGATCAGCCGCCCGCCCTGTGCGCTGCCGCGTCCGCCGTGGCGGCGCATGCTCCACAGCAGGTGTTCGACGTCCGCGTGCTTGTAGACGACCACCTCGGCGCGCGACAGGCGGCAACCGTCGACGATCGACGCGTGGTTCAGCTCGTCTGAGAAGACCGTGTCGCCGCGGCCGGCGAGCGCTCCGATCGTGCCGAGGTTCGCCAGATAGCCGGAGCCGAACAGCAACGCCGACTGCCGGCCCGCGAACGCGGCCAGCCGCTCCTCCAGGCGCCGATGGACGGTCATCGTGCCGGAGATCAGTCGCGAGGCGCCGGCGCCCACACCCCAGCGCATCGCCGCCTGCGCCGCGGCCTCGCGCACCTGTGGGTGATCGGCCAGGCCCAGGTAGTTGTTCGAGCACAGCAGCAGCACCGGCTGGCCGTCGAGCAGCACCGTAGGACCCTGAGGTCCGGACACCAGCCGCAGGCGGCGCGTGAGCCCAGCGTGCTCGAGCGCTGCCAAGCGCTCCTCGATCTCTCCCGTTGCCAGCTCCCCGTGCATCTCGCTCCCGTCCTCCGTTTTGGTTCGTTACCCCGCCGCGACCTCTGTCGACGCGTCGATCGGACGCTCGTCGCTTTGCGCTGTCGCGCGCCTGCGATTGGGCGCGCCGTCCGGGCGCGCGGGAACCGTCCGCTTGGCGCGAAAGCGCAGCTGTGTCGACGGGTCCCACAGACGAATCGTCAGGCCGTCGCCGTCGCCGTCGGCATCGTCACCCGCCGGCGCCGGCGCGTTTGCCGCACCCGTCGCCACCTGCTCGATCAACTCGTCGACCAGGTCCGGTGTCTCGCCGGCCATCCAGCCCGAACGGTTGTCCGGGCGCGGGTTGGCCGCGTTGTCGGGCTGGCGAGCGACGTTCAGGCCGAGCTGCTCGAACATCTCGCGGTCGGTCTCGGGCGTGTTGCCGAGCGTCGTCAGGAAGTTGCCCATCATCACGCCGTTGATGCCCGCCTGCACGGCCAGCTGCTGCAGCTCGCCGAGGTTCTCCACGCGCCCGCCGCAGAGGCGAAACAGCGCGTCGGGAAGGATCAGGCGAAAGATCGCGATCCACTTGACGGCCTCCCACGGGTCCATGTACTCGCGATCGCCGAACTTCGTGCCCGGGCGCGGGTTGAGCATGTTGATCGGCACGCTCGTCGGGTCGATCTCGGCCAGCTCGAAGGCCATCTCGACGCGCTGCTCGCGCGTCTCGCCGAGGTTCAGGATGCCGCCGACGCAGGTCTCCAGGCCGGCCTCGCGCACGGCGTCGATCGTGCGCAGGCGTCCCTCGTAGCGGACGGTGCTCGTGACCTCGTCGTAGTAGCTCTGCGCCGTCTCGACGTTGTGATGCACGCGCTGAATGCCGGCCTCGCGCAGCGCCGTCGCTCGGTCGGCGGAGATGTGCCCGACCGAGGCGCAGCGCTTGAGGTTGGTGTGCTCGGAGACCAGGCGCACGCCTTCGAGGTACTTTTGAAAGTCGCGCTTGGACAGCCCCTGACCCTGCGTGACCATGCAGAAGCGGTGAGCGCCGGCGGCCTCGGCGGCGCGGGCGTGCTCGAGCACCTGCTCGGGCTCCATCATCGCGTGCATCGGCGTCTCGGCATCGGCGAATCGCGACTGCGCGCAGAAGCCGCAGTCCTCCGCGCAACCGCCGGACTTGGCGTTGACCAGCGAGCACATGTCGGTGGAATCCGAGAAGCGCTCGACGCGCGCCTGCCAGGCGCGCTCGATCAGCGCCTCGATCTGTTGGCGATCCTCGATCTCACCGAGGCGCAGAGCCTCGTCGCGAGTGATCAAAGGCGGCATGCCGAAGAGGTTATGGAGCGTTGCGGACGGCTCTGCGCGGGCGCGCGCGGGCCTTCAGGAGCCGGTCCAGCGGGGCGCGCGCCGCTCTGCGAAGGCGCGCATGCCCTCCTGCATGTCCTGCGAGGCAAACGACGCGCGGCGCAGCTCGATCAGCTCCTGTTCGACGTCCTCGTCGAGCACGCCCTCGGCTGCCAGCAGGGCCTGGATGACACGCTTGTTGCCGGTCTGCGACAGCGGTGCGTTGTCCGCCAGCTCGCTGGCGAGCTCGAGCGCGAGCGCCTCCAGCTCCTCCTCGGCCGCGACTCGCGTGACAAGGCCCCACTGCAGCGCCGTCGCCGCGTCGACGTGTCGCCCCAGCAGGAACAGCTCGCGCGTGCGCGGCGCGCCGATCGCGTCGATGAAGCGCCGCAGGCCGGTGTGCGAGTAGACCAGGCCGAGCTTCGCCGGCGGCATGCCGAGTTTGATCTCGGCGCGCGCCACGCGCAGGTCGCACGACAGCGCCAGCTCCAGTCCACCGCCGATCGTGTGTCCCGGCAGCATCGCCAGCGTCGGACGGGGGAATGCTTCCAGCGCGTCGATCGCTTCGGTGAACGGATGCGCCACCAGCCGCTCGGCGCGCTGCACGAATTCCTCGCGCGGAATCTCGCCGATGTCATAGCCGGCCGAAAACATGCCGTGCGCGCCGGTGATCATCAGGCAGCGAGCGTCGCTCTGGTCGGCGAGCGTCTCGGTGATCGCGTCGAGAATCGGGTGGTCGAGCGCGTTGCGCTTGGCCGGGTTGGAGATCGTCAGGCGCGTGACTCCCTCGGCCGGCTCGTCCACGAGCAGCTTGCCGTCGGCTAGCTCGAGAGGTGGGGCGCCGGCGGACACGCGCGGAAGGCTAGTCGAGCCTCCGCCGCCGCGCACCGCCGCGATCGCTCGCTGACGCTGCTAGGAGCGCGCCAGTCGGCGGCTTGTCACTCCAGCTCGACGAGCGCGTCGCCCTCGTTGACCGCCTGTCCCTCCTCGCAGAGGATCTTCGTGACCTTGCCGGAGTCCTCGGCCTCGACGGGCATCTCCATCTTCATCGACTCGAGGATCGCGACGGTGTCGCCCTCCTCGATGTCGTCGCCGACGGCGCACTCGATTTTCCATACGGTGCCTGTGATGTGGGCCTCTACCGCGGACATGTGACCTCCAGGACGTCGAGAACGGCGATCGTCGTTGACGGCGATGCACAATAGCCTCCGCGCCCGACAGCGCAGCGCATTCCACGGCGCCCACGCGGTCGCCGCAGCCGCGCGCACGCGCACCCGGCCATGAACACACGCACCTTCGTAATCGTCACCGCCTTCAACGAGGCCGAGCGCATCGGCCAGACGCTCGACACGCTCAAAGCGACGTTTGCGCAGGCGCAGGTGATCGTCGGCGACGACGGCTCGGACGATGGAACGCCACAGCTCGCCGGCGCGGCGGGCGCGCAGGTCGTGCGCAGCGAGCGCGTGATCGGCAAGGGTGGCGCGGCGACGCTGGCCGCGCGCCACGCGCTGCGCCAGGCAGGCCAGCAGGGCGAGGCCGATGGTCCAGCCGTGTTTCTGCTGTGCGACGGCGATCTTGGCGATTCCGCGCGGCTGCTCGTCGCGCTGACGTCGGCGGTCGAAGGCGGCGAGGCGGACGTCGCCGTGGCGGCTTTCGCCAAGCGCGTGGGCGGCGGCTTCGGGCTGGCGCTGGGCTTTGCGCGCTGGGCGATTCGCCGGCGCTGCGGACTGAGCACCGGCGCGCCGATCTCCGGACAGCGCGCGCTCAGCGGCGCGGCGCTGGCCGACGTGCTGCCCTTCGCGCACGGCTTCGGCATGGAGGTCGGCATGACCATCGACGCTGTGCGCGCCGGGCGCCGCGTGGTCGAGATCGAGCTCGACCTGTCGCATCGCGCGAGCGCGCGCACGCTGGGCGGCTTCGCACATCGCGGCGCGCAGCTGGTCGACTTCGCGCGCGCGTATCTGGCGCGGGGTAGGCTCGCGCGAGCATGATCCTGGCGATCGATCAGGGCACGACCGGCACCACTTGCCTGGTCTTCGACGAGGGCGCCGAGCCGCTGGGCAGCGCCTACCGGGAGTTCGCGCAGCACTTTCCGCGCCCCGGCTGGGTCGAGCACGACGCAAATGAGATCTGGCAGACGACGCTTGCGGTCGCGCGCGAGGCGCTCGACGACGCCGGCGCGCGTGCGGGCGACCTGACGGCGGTCGGCATCGCCAACCAGCGCGAGACGGTATGCGTATGGGATCCGCACAGCGGCGAGCCGCTGCACAACGCGATCGTCTGGCAGGACCGGCGCACGGCGGCGCGCTGTCGAGCAGCTGCGCGACGAAGGCCACGAGCAGCTCGTTCGCGGCGCACCGGCCTGGTGCTCGACCCGTACTTCTCGGCCACCAAGATCGAGTGGCTGCTGCGAGAACGTCGACGGGCTGCGCGAGCGAGCGCGCGACGGCCGCGCGCTGTTCGGCACGGTCGACTGCTTGGCTGATGTTCAAGCTGACCGGCGAGCACGTCACCGACGCGACCAACGCATCGCGCACGCTGCTGTTCGACATCGCGGAGGACCGCTGGGACGGCGAGCTGCTGGAGCTGTTCGGCGTGCCCGAGCGCGCGCTGCCGCGCGTGCAGCCCAGTGCCGGGCCGTTCGGTCACACGCACGCCGATGCGCTGCCGGGCGGCTCGGTGCTCGTGGCGGGCGTCGCGGGCGACCAGCAGGCGGCGCTGTTCGGTCAGGCGTGCGTCGATCCGGGCATGGGCAAGAACACCTACGGGACCGGCTCGTTCGTGCTGATCAACGCCGGCTTCCAGATGCCGCAGCCGCCGGCCGGGGCTGCTCGCGACGGTCGCCTGCGCGGTCGGACGGCGCTAGCGCGTACGCGCTGGAGGCGTCGATCTTCGCGACCGGCGCGGCCGTGCAGTGGCTGCGCGACGGCCTGGGCATCATCGAGCGCGCCGAGCAGACCGAGGTGCTGGCGCGCGAGCTTGAGAGCAACGACGGCGTCTACTTCGTGCCGGCGCTGACCGGCCTGGGCTCGCCGCACTGGGACGCCGACGCGCGCGGCACGATCGTCGGGCTGACGCGCGGCAGCACGCGAGCGCACCTCGCGCGCGCGACGCTGGAGGCGATCGCCTACCAGACGGTCGACGCCGTGCGCGCGATGGAGGCCGCGTCGCCGCGAGCCGCTGAGCGAGCTGCGTGCCGACGGCGGCGCGAGCGCCAACGCCTGGCTGATGCAGTTTCAGGCCGACGTGCTCGGCGTGCCGGTGCAGCTCGGCGAGCTGTCGCAGACGACCGCGCTGGGCGCCGCTTATCTGGCGGGCGTTGGCGTCGGATGCGTGGACCGTCGAGGACCTGCGCGGCGAGCGCGGGCGGCTGGCCGGGCGCGAGCGCGCGCGCTATGAGCCGAGCATCGGCGCAGACGAGCGAGACGAGCTTCTCGGCGGCTGGGCAGACGCGCTGGCGCGTGCGCGCAGCCACGCATGAACGGCTCACGCGTAACCTTCTCGCGCGCGCGAGGTACAGCGCACAGATGAGTGAGCTGGCACCGATGCGCGAGCAGGTCTACACCGACCCGCGCCCCAAGGAGCACTTCGACCGCTTTCACGAGCGCGCGCGCACGCGCGAGCCCGACTGGGTCTACGACGTCGTGCGCATCATCACCTCGCTGTACGCGTACACGTTTCTGCGTGCGCGCGCGATCTCCAGCGAGAACGCGCCTGGCAGCGGCGCGGTGATCCTCGCGCCCAACCACTTCTCGTTCATGGACCACTTCCTGATGGGCTGCTTCATCCGCCGCAAGGTGCGCTTCATGGCCAAGTCGCAGTTGTTCAAAAAACCGATGCAGTTCATCTACACCCACGGCGGCGTGTTTCCCGTGCGCCGCGGCGCACGCGACGAAGAGGTGTTCATCACGGCCGAGACGATCCTCAAGCGCGGCGGCGCCGTGACCATGTACTGCGAGGGCGGGCGCTCGCGCACCGGCAAACTCGCCGAGCAGGCCAAGCGCGGCATCGGCCGCCTGGCGCTGGAGACCGGCGTGCCGGTCGTGCCGATCGCGATCTTCGGCTCCTCGCGCGTGCGCAACTGGAAGCGCCTGCAGTTCCCCAAGGTGACCGTGCAGTACGGCGAGCCGCTGCGCTGGGAGCGCGTCGAGAACCCCACGCGCGAGCAGCAGCAGGCCGTCGCCGACGAAGTGCTCAAGGAGATCCGCAAGCTCTACGCCGGTCTGCAGGAGCACGGGCGCAAGGGCATCCTGCAGCGCCTGCGCGCCGAAGCGCGCACCGGCAAGAGCGCAGTCGCCGCCTGAGCGCAGGCTAGGCTCCGCCGCGATGGCTCAGCGACTCGACGTCGGCGGAGTGATTCGCCGCGTGTTCGACATCTACGTCGATCAGGCATCCGTGCTGCTGCCGGCCTCGGCCGTCGTGTTCGTGATCACCGGCATCGTCTCGGCCCTGCTCGTCGCCGCCTCGTCCGGCCTGGCGATCGTCGCGCTGCTGCTCACGCTCGTCGCCACCACGCTGTTCACCGGCATGGTCGTCGAGCTGGTCTCCGACATCCAGGACGGCCGGCGGGACCACAGCCCCGGCCAGCTGCTGCGCTCGGTGACGCCCGTGCTGGGGCAGCTGATCCTCGTGGGCATCGTCGCCGGCGTCGGCATCGCTATCGGCTTCGTGCTGATCATCGTGCCCGGGCTGATCCTGATCACGATCTGGTCGGTCGCCGCACCGGTCGTCGTGCTCGAGCGCCCTGGCGTGTTCCCCGCCCTCGGCCGCAGCCGCGAGCTGGTCAGCGGCAACGGCTGGCAGGTGTTCGGCGTGATCTTCGTGCTGTTCTTTCTCGTGCTGTTCGTCAGCGCTGGTGTGGAGATCGCCGCCGACACGGCCGGCACCGCCGCGGCGTTGGTCGCGCGCGTGGTCGTCGGCGTGCTCACCGGGCCGTTCTCGGCGCTCGCCGCCGCGGTGCTGTACTTCGAACTGAAGCGCGCCAAGAGCACGCCCGCACCTTCCGCGCCCGCGGACGCGCCGCCCGGCGTGGACACGGGCGCCGGCGCTAGCACAGAGCCCGACGCCTTCGGCAATCAGCCGCCGCCGGCGGACGAGCCGCCGCCGACCTGAGCGCCGGCGTTAGGGTGCTGCGCGGTGCCCACGACGATCGTGCCGACAAAGCTGCTGCGCGCCGGGCTGCTGGCGGACGTCAACGTGCTCGTCGCCACAGTCGCGTCCAAAGGCGGTGACGCCGCTGGAACGCTGGCGGCGGCCGTGTCGTCGACATTTGCCGAGCTGGGCGCAAGCGTCTCGGCCTGGACGCCCGGCGATGGCGTCGCGGCCGACGTCGACCGACTCGTCGTCGATGCTGCTGCGCCGTTCGCGCGGGCGGGCGGCGAGCTCGACGGGGATGCCTCACGCGCGGCTCTGAGCGCTTCTCTGGACGGCGCCTGGGAGGCGACGCTGGCCGTCGCAAACGCGGCCTTCATCGACACTGGCCGGCCCGGGCGGGTCGTGTATGTCGCGCCCGCCACGCCCAGCGGCGCAGCTTCCGGCGCGAGGCATGCCGACGCGGCGCGCGCCGGACTTGAGAACCTTGCGCGCACGCTGTCGATCGAGTGGGCGCGCTACCAGATAACGCCGGTGACGATCGCGCCCGGCGAGCGCACATCGCCCGCGGAGGTCGCTGCCGCGAGCGCCTTTCTGGCCTCGCCGGCAGGCGCCTACTTCTCCGGCTGCCTGCTCGACCTCAGAGGGCCTGGCAGCGTGCCGAGCATCGGGGCGCACGGGCCGCGAGCACCAGTTTGACCACTCTCGCAGTGGCGTCGATATGACGCTGTGCTTTCCGTAACACGGGCTGGTTGGGACTACGTTGGAAAATCGCGCGGCAAATAGAACCGTCGCCTTTGCAGGCAGTTCGTCGCGAATCCAAAGCTAATCCAATTCTGTCCAAGTTCTTGGAAGTATGCTAAGGTCCAAACACTTGGACTAATTTGGAGCAATTTGGACTATGTACGTAGCTACGGCCCCATCCCTGACCGACCTTTTCGTCGAGCTCGAAGGCGAGCGCCTATTTGAGCTATTGCAGCTGGGCGTCAAGGACGACGGCCGTGAGTACGTTCATTGGGACAAGCTCCGTCATCTCGACCCTCCGGCGAATCTCTCGCATCGAGAGTGGTGGCTGCTTATCAAGCTCGCGAGGCAGCAGCTTTTGCGGCCCTTTGCACTCACCGATGCGCAAGGTGAGCACTTCTCGTACGGAGTGCCGGACATTGTTGCGCGCGGACTGCATCACGTGGATCAACGTTGTAGCGGCGAGATCGCGATGCCGGAGGTGGTTACGGCTGACGAGCAGGCGCGCAGCCACTATCTCGTCAACTCGCTGATGGAGGAGGCAATCAGATCCAGCCAACTCGAGGGCGCCACTACCACGAGACGCGTTGCAAAGGAACTGCTCAAGACGGGTCGCGAACCGAAGGATCGGAGCGAGCGCATGATTCTCAACAACTATCGCGCGCTTCAATACATGCGGGATCAGATGGACGAGACGCTGACGCCGGAGTCAATCCTTGAGTTGCAACGCATTCTCACTGAGGGCACGCTGGATGATCCTGACGCCGCTGGGCGGCTCCAACGTCCCGACGAGATTCGTGTCTCCGTGGTGGACCCAAAAACCGACGAGGTAGTCCACACGCCGCCTCCCGCGGAGCAACTCCCCGCGCGCCTGCAGGCGATGTGCGACTTCGCCAACGAAGGCGAGACGCCAGATCAGTTCATCCACCCTGTCGTCCGAGCCATCCTCCTGCACCTTTGGCTCGCCTTCGACCACCCGTTCGAAGACGGCAACGGACGCACAGCGAGAGCCTTGTTCTATTGGTACATGAGGACACGCAAATACTGGCTCGTGGAGTACTTGTCGATCTCGCGCATTCTTCGCGATGCGCCCGCTCAGTACAGCCGGTCCTTCATGTTCACCGAGCATGATGAGCGTGATGCGACCTACTTCATCGTCTACCAGCTTCGGGTTATCGAGCGGGCCATCGACCAACTCCACGCCTACCTTCGAAAGAAGGTCAAAGAGGTCCGCGATGTCGAAAAACTCGTTAGAGGGTCGACGAGCTTTAATCAGCGTCAGCTCGCGCTTTTGGGAGACGCCCTCCGTGACCCAGAAGCTAGCTACAGCTTTACGACGCATGCTGCAACAAACAACGTCACGCATGAGACGGCACGAAATGACCTCATTCCGCTCGCCCAGCTCGGCCTGCTGGAACGACGGCGCCAGGGGCGCAGCTTTAGCTTCATGCCGATGCCGGATCTTGCGGACCGTCTAAAGGTCCTCAGTTGAGCGCGGCTGCTCGAGCCGCGCGCCCAAGGGTGACGATCGCGCCCGGCGAGCGCACATCCGCCGCCGAGGTCGCCGCCGCGACGGCGTTTCTCACCTCGCCGGCAGGCGCCTACTTCTCCGGCTGCCTGTTCGATCTCAGAGGTCTCGCAGGCGCCGGAGTGCTCTAGCGTCAGCCGGACATGCCGCCGAACAGCCCGCCGGTCACGTGCAGCGTCTGGCCGTGCACGTAGTTGGACCACGGCGAGCAGAGGAAGAACACGCCTCCGGCGGCCTCCTCGGGTGAGGCGGGGCGGCCGAGCGGAATCAGCATGGAGGCCATGCCGCGCATCTGCTCGGGAATGCCCAGCTGGATCTTCTCGCCGTCCTTTTCCATCGTGTTCTCGTCGACCTTGGCCTGCGTCAGGCGCGTGTCGATGAAGCCGAAGGCGACGGCGTTGACGTTGACTTTGAACTGGCCCCACTCCTTGGCGACCGTTTTGGTCAGGCCGACGACGGCGGCCTTGCCGGCGGAGTAGTTGGCCTGGCCGGCGTTGCCGAAGGTTCCGGAGGTCGATGAGATGTTGACGATCTTGCGAAACACCTCCTTGCCTTCCTCCTTCTCCTTCTTGGCCGGCTCGCGCAGGTGCGGCGCGGCGGCGCGGATCACGCGGAAGGGCACGACGGTGTGGATGTCGAGCATCGCCTGGAAGTGCTCGTCGGACATCTTGTGGATCGGCGAGTCGAGCGTGTAGCCGGCGTTGTTGACGATGATGTCGATCTTGCCGAACGAGTCGATGGCCTTCTGCACGAGCTCGTCCGCGGCGCCCGGCTTGGTCAGGTCGCCGGCGTAGACGGCGGTTTCGCCGGATATCTCCGACGAGGTCTGCTCGGCGATGTCGCCGTCGAGGTCGTTGATGAGGCACTGCGCGCCCTGCGAGACGAGCAGCTCCGCGGTCGCCCGTCCGATGCCGCGTGCCGAGCCCGTGACGATCGCCGACTTGCCGTCGAGTACTCCCATAGCTGTCCTGCTCCTTGTCGTTTTCGGTTGGCGCGCAGGTTATCCGAGCGCCAGCGACGACCGGCTCAGGGCTTGATGATGCGACCGAAGTCCTGCGTGTAGATCGCGCCGGCCTGACCGCGCGCGAGCGACGCCAGCGGATGCGGCGAGACGCCGATGCCGGTGTCCTTGAAGGTCGCGTCGAGGATGTTCGCGCGGTGTCCCGGCGAGGCCATCCAGCCGGCCACGATGGCCTTCGGCGAGGCCATCCACAGCGTCGCCCAGGCGATGTTCTCGCCGACGGCGTAGCCGATGTGCGAGCTGAAGATGTAGCCGGCGGCGCGCATGCGCGACAGCGGCGTGTCGCCGTGGCGGCCGTCGTGTTCGAAGTAGTCGCCCGAGGACATGTCCGAGGAGTGGCTCTGCGCGGCCGCGGTCAGGTCTGCGTCGGCGTGCAGCGCGCTCTCGCCGCGGCTGGTGCGTTCGCGGTTGACCAGGCACAGCGTGGCGGCGCGAATGAGCGACAGGTTTGCGCCGCTGGGTTGCAACTGCGTGTCGGTGCATGCGCCGCTGCTCGGCGAGGGCACGTGTTGCGGCGTGCGCTTGTGGTGCGTTCGCGCGTGGCGGCGGCGGTGGCAGAACACGCGGTGGCGGCGGCGGTGCGAGGCGCCCGTCGGCTTGCCGGCGGAATGGAAGCTCGCCGGCCTGGCGCAGCGAAAGCGGCGGTGTCGCCGGTGTACGCCGGGCGAGCTGGTGGAGCGGCTGGAGGCGCTTGCGGCCAGCGGCGAGGCGGGCGCGGTCGACGCCAGCGCGCAGCAGCCGACGCACAGCGCCAGCAATGCTGCGGCGACTGCGGCTTGCAGCAGGTGTTCACGGATGGCGGTGTACGCACGGCGTCCAATGGCCACGTGTTGCCTATCGGAGCGCCACGCTCCGGACATGAGAGCGCGGCATGCGCCTGGACGATTTCTTGCACGAGCGTGATTCGGGCGCGACGCGTCGGCCGCCGCGTCGCGTCGGGCCGCGTACGCCGTGACCGCTACGCGCTACAGCGCGAGCACGCGGCCGAGGATCTCGCGCATGATCTCGTCCGAGCCGCCGCCGATCGGTCCGAGGCGCGCGTCGCGCGCGGCGCGCTCGACCCAGTACTCGCGCATGTAGCCGGCGCCGCCGTGGATCTGCAGGCACTCGTCCATCAGCTCGAAGGACGCGCGCTGCGTCAGCAGCTTGGCCATCGTGACCTGCTTGAGCGGCTCCTCGCCGGCGACGAAGCGCCGCAGCGCGTCGTAGGTGACGCAGCGGCACGTGTATACCGACGTGGCCATGTCGGCGAGCTTGTGGCGGATCGTCTGGTGGCCCGACAGCGGCCAAGCCTGGCGCTCGCGCGCGAACTCGGCGGTGCGCTCCCAGGCGATCTGCATGGCGCCGACGGCGCCGAGCGCCATGGCCAGGCGCTCCCACTGGAAGTTGGCCATGATCAGCTTGAAGCCTTCGTTGAGCTCGCCGAGCAGGTTCTGCTCTGCCACGAACACGTCGGCGAAGGCGATCGTGGCGGTGTCGGAGGCGTGCCAGCCGAGCTTGTGCAGCGCCGAGGACTCGACGCCCTCGCCGCGGTCGACGATCAGAAACGAGATGCCGTGATGGCCGCCCTGCTGCGTGGTCTTGACGGCCGTCACGATGAAGTCGGCGCGCACGCCGTTGGTGATGTAGGTCTTCTCGCCGTTGACCACCCACCCGCCGTCGACGCGCTCGGCGCGCGTGCTCAGCGCAGCCACATCGGAGCCCGCGCCGGGCTCGGTGATGCCCAGCGCGCCGATCAGCGTCGCCGGCGATCGCCGGCACGAGGTAGCGCTGCTTCTGCTCGTCGGTGCCGAACTTCCAGATCGGCGGCGTGGCGATGTTGGTGTGCGCGCCAATGCCCGCGGCGGTGCCGCCGGAGCCGACGCGCGCGAGCTCCTCACACAGCACCGACTCGTGCAGGTAGTCGCCGCCTTGGCCGCCGTACTCGGTCGGGTACTTCAGGCCGAGCAGCCCCTGCGCGGCCATCTTGGCGAAGACGTCGTTGGGAAACCATTCGTCCTGCTCCCACTGGTGCGCGTGCGGCGCCAGCTCGCGCTCGATGAAGCCGCGCACGGACTGTCTCAACTCTTCGTGCTCGTCGGAGAAGGGAGGAGTGAGTGTGCTCATGGAATCGCAGGCGACAGCAATTGGTAATCTGATGGTATGCGAGTTGCCATTGACGGGGTGGGCCGGATCGTGATTCCCAAGCCGATGCGAGACGCGCTGGGGATTGACGGGCCGACGGAGCTGGAGCTGAACGAGCGGGACGGCGCGCTCGAGCTGACCGTGCCGTACATCAAAGCCCATCTCGAGGATCGCGACGGCTTCACGGTGATAGTTCCCGACGAGCCCGTGCCTGCGTTGACGACCGAGATGGTCCGCGAAGCGATCGAACGCTCGCGCCGTTGATCGCGCCGGACTCCAGCGTGCTGATCCCGGCGCTTGCGAGCACCTTCGACGGGCATGAGCGCTGCGTTGCGGCGCTCGCCGGCCGCTCGCCACGGCTTATCTCTCATGTCGCGTTCGAGACGACGTCCGTGCTCAGTCGGATGCCCGAAGGGCTCCGCATGGCTCCCACGTCGGTGCATGATGCGCTCGGCCTGGACTTCCCGGATCCTTGGCTCGCGCTCGACGCCGGAGATCAACGCGCGTGCCTGAGCCGCGCAGTCGACGCCGGGCTGCGCGGCGGTGCGCTGTATGACGCGCTGATCGCCGCAACCGCGCGAGAGCACGGCGCGACGCTGCTCAGCGCCGACCGTCGCGCGCGCGAGGCATACGAGGCGATCGGCGCGGACGTCTCTTACATCGAGTAGATCCACCCGGCGCATGCGCCGGGTGGCGCAGCCGTACATGTACGGCTGCGAGGGGCCGCGCATGCGCGGCCCCCTGACCGGGCCGCATGCGGCCCGGTCAGCCATGCCGCATGCGGCATGGCCCAACTCACGATCGAGCACGCGATCCCTTCGCCCGCAGACGATGAACGGCGATCGGCCTACAGCCCGTACGAGCGTCCGATTACGTCGAGCATGATCTCGTCGGTGCCCGCGCCGATGCGGTTCAGGCGCGCGTCGCGCCACACGCGCTCGACGCCGTACTCCTTCATGTAGCCGGCGCCGCCGTGGATCTGAATGCATTCGTCGGCGACTTCGCAGAGCACGCGCGAGGCGGTCAGCTTGGCCATGGAGATCTCGCGCACGGGGTACTCGCCGTTCTGAAAGCGCCACGCCGTTATGTAGGTCATCTGCCGCGCCGCCTCGATTTTCGTGGCCATCTCGGCGAACTTGTGGCGAATCACCTGGAACTTGCCGATTTCGCGGCCGAACGCCTTGCGCTCGTGCGCGTACTGCAGCGTGCGTTCGAAGCACTTCTGCGCGCCCGCCACCATGCCGGCCGCGCCGATCAAACGCTCGCCCTGAAGCTCCCACATGATGTGGTAGAAGCCCTTGCCGACCTGGCCGAGCACGGCCGTGGAGGGCACGCGCACGTCCTGGAAGGCCAGCAGCGCCGTGTCGGAGGCGTGCATGCCGAGCTTCTCCAGGCGCTTCTCGCGGATCACGCCGGGCGCGTCCATCGGCACCAGGAACAGCGTGAAGCCGTCGTAGCCCGCGTCCACGTCGGTCTTGGTCACGAGCACGATCACGTCTGCCCGGTGACCGTTGGTGATGTAGGTCTTGGAGCCGTTGATCACGTAGTCGTCGCCGTCGGAGACGGCGCGCGTCTTGATGCCTTTGACGTCGGACCCCGCGTCGGGCTCGGTAATGCCCAGGCAGAGGATCTTCTCGCCCTTGATCGCCGGCACCACCCACTCCTGCTTCTGCTGCTCTGAGCCGAAGGCGAGAATCGGCGGCATGGCCATGTCGGTGTGCACCGCCAGACCCATCGCCAGACCGCCCGAGTTGGCGTTGGTGATCTCCTCGGCGAGCACCAGCGAGGAGTAGTAGTCGCCGCCCTGGCCGCCGTAGGCCTCCGGCTTGTCCAGGCCGAGAAAGCCGAGCTCGCCCATGCGCGCGAACACCGAGTCCGGGAACGTCGTCTCCTCCCATTCCTCGGCGTGCGGCGCCAGCTCTTTGATCGCGAAGTTGCGAATCGACTCGCGCAGCTGTTCGTGCTCGTCGTTGAAGATGAAGTGCTTGCGCGCGCTCTGAAAGTCCGGCTTGAGCACGCTCTCGGCGGTCGCGGCCATTTTCGGCGGTCTCCTTCGTCAGTGGATGCGTGGGCCGGCGGCGTCGAGCCGTTCGGCGGCGTCGTCGCAGACGCTAACGCAGGCGAGCGCAAAAGTAAACAGTAGAGCTACTTACTTTTCGCGTGTGGCGCTAGGCCGCGTTCGGCAGCTGTTTCCGTCAATCGGAAACAGGGCATTGGATCGACATGACCAATTCTCTAGTCGCGAAATCAAGGATGATCAAGCTGCTGCTCTGCCTGCTTGTGGCCGTGGCCGGACTCGACGCCGCGCTCGTCTCGCGCGCGCTCGCCACCGGCGCCCCTGCGGCGGTGCCGCCGCCGCCGGAACTGGCGCCGCTGCTGCAGAAGACCAGCGAACTGGAGCTGAGCAGCGAGCGCTTTTCCGGCGAAGTGACGATCACCGGCAAGAAGCTGCCGCGCAAGCTCAAAGCGCTCGGCGGGCTCACGCAGAAAACGACCGGCGAACTGAGCACGTCGCCGCAGGCCGCCTCGATCACCGAGACGGTGCTCGGCAGGACCATCTTGGTGAAACTGGTCGGCAACACGGTCTACTTCCACGATCTGTCGATCGCCAAGCTCGACGGCGGGCGCCCTTGGGTGGCCGAAAGCCTGGGTTCCTCCGGCGGCGCGTTCGGTTCCAGCCCCGCGCTCGGTGGCGGCTCGAGCGGATCGAGCGGTTCGAGCTCGACCGACAAGTTCAAGACCGACACGGCGCTGCTGAAGGCATCCAAGGACGTGCGCTCGCTCGGCGCCAGCACGGTCGACGGCCAGGCCGTCACCGGCTTTGCCGGCAGCGCCGACCCCAAGGAAATCGAGCAGAGCACGCTGCCGGCCAAGCTGCGCGAGGCCGTCGTCAAGTCGAAGATCAAATCGTCGGCCACGTTCGAGATCTTCCTCGCCGCCAACGGCCTGCCGGTGCGCTCGCATCTCGTGTTGGCGCTCGCCGGAATCAAGCTCAACATCAGCAAGGACATTCCGGCAATCGACTTCCCGGTCGCCGCGATCGCGCCGCCACCGGCCGCTGAAACGATCACCGGCGCGCAGCTGAAGAAGATTCTGCTGGCGAAGCTGAAGAAGAAAAAGAAGAAGTAGCCTCAGGACGTGCGGCGAGCGCGATTGAGCATCAGGCGGGCAGGCGGCGCGAGCGCCGTCGCGCTCGCGCTCGCGGCGCTCGCCGTGCTGCCCGGCGCGGCCGGTTCGGCTGCGCTTACGCCCATGCGGGCAACGCTTCCGCCTGAGCTGCAGGCGCTCGAGGCGAAGATGGCACAGCTGCAGGTCTCCAGCGAGCGCTACATGCGCGTCAGCAGCTCGTCGGTGGAGATCAGCGACGAAACATCGTCCTCCGAATGCACCTCGTCTGGCCACTGCAGCGGCAGCGGGCCGGCGAAGAGCCGGCACAAAACGTCATTCCAGTCGACGCAGAGCGGCGAAGTCGACGTCGCGGCGGTGGCCGCCGAGTTGTTGCTGCGCGCGCGCGGCGGACCGCGAGCGCTCGTGGCCGACTCGTCGCTCTATCTCTACCTTCCCGGCATCGCGCCGCGAGGCCGGCCGTGGGTACGCCAAAAGCTCAGCGCTGCTCGGGCCAAGGTGGCCTTCACGGGTCTGTTTCCCTTCCACGGCGACGAACGCGGGAGGCCGAGCCTCGGCGGGACCGGTCCCTACGCCGGGTTGATCGACCTGCTCGCCGGCGCGTCCGGCGCCGTCAAGAGCCTCGGGCAGGTCGTCGTGCAGGGGCAGGCGACGAGCGAGTTCGAAGCGACCGTCGCGCCCAGCGCCTCGGCCGAGCTGGGCAATCCCCAGGTGTCGCTGATCGCAGAACGGCCAGGCGCGCGCGAGACCGTGCAGGCGTACATCAACGAATCCGGGCTGCCGCTGCGCGTCGTCGTGACCATCGCGGCCGGCGCCGACAAGGCTGCGCAGACGACAGACGTCCTCGGCGTCAACGTGCCCGTCCATGTCACGCCGCCGCCGGCTCGGCGCACGATCGGCGCTGCGCGCTTCATAAGGCTCTCCAGCAAAACCAACGAAAGCTCGTCGTCCAGCCACACCGAAGCCGTCGGCCGGTAGCCGCAAAGTAAACAGTAGAGCTACCTACTTCCAACCACTGCGCGATCAGGCTAGGATGCGTGAGTGGCCGCCGATGTAGTCCTCTACGAGCTCGCCGAGTCGGGCGTGGCGACGATCACGCTCAACGATCCGGACACGCGCAACGCGCTTTCGCCGGACATGCTCGCCGGCCTGATCGCGGCGTTCGAGCGCGCGCGTGATGAAGACGCCGCACACTGTGTCGTGCTCGCGTCCTCGCACGAGAAGACCTTCTCCTCGGGCGCCAACCTCGGCGGCTTCGCCGCCGACGCGCCGCTCGTGCAGCGCCACTTCGGCTCCGAGCGCTTCGTCGCCTTGTTCAAGCTGATCGGCCAGCTCGGCAAGCCGACCTTGTGCGCGGCCGACGGGCACGTGCTCGCTGGCGCGCTGGGCATCGCATTGGCCTGCGATCTGATCGTCGCCTCCGAGCGCGCCAGCTTCGGCACGCCGGAGATCAACGTCGGCACGTTCCCGTTCATGATCATGGCGCTGATCTACCGCAACGTCGGGCGCAAGAAGGCCACCGAGCTGCTGCTGCTCGGCGAGCGCTGGGATGCGCAGCAGGCGCTGGCGGCGGGCATCGTCAACAGGGTCGTGCCGGCCGGCGAGTTCGACGCGGCGGTCGGCGAGTGGGCCAGCAAGCTGGCCGGCAAGTCGCCGGTGATCATGCGCCTGGGCAAGCAAGCCATGCGCCGCCAGATGGACATGCCGCTGGACGACGCGCTGGATTACCTGCGCGCGCAGCTGACGCTGGCGATGTCCACCGAGGACATCGTCGAGGGCGTCAGCGCGTTCTTCGAGAAGCGCGAGCCGCAATGGAAAGGACGCTGATGAGCACGACCGAGGACGCGCCCGCAACGACCTCGCTGCTGCGACCGCTCGTCGAGGACCTGCACGCGCGACGCGCGCAGATCGAACTCGGCGGCGGCGAGGAGAAGATCGCTCGCCAGCACGCCGCGGAGAAGCTGACGGCGCGCGAGCGCCTGGCGCTGCTGATCGACGAGGGCACGTTCACCGAGCTGGGCATCCACGGTCGGCCGCACTTCGCCCAGCGCGCGATGGACGGCAAGGTCGCGCCGGCCGACGGCGTGATCACCGGCTACGGCAAGGTCGACGGCCGTCTGGTCGCCGTGTGCGCCTATGACTTCACGGTGATGGCCGGCTCGATGGGCATGACCGGCGAGCTGAAGGTCACGCGCCTGCGCGAGCTGGCGCTGACCAAGCGCATCCCCTTCATCTGGCTGCTCGACTCCGCCGGCGCGCGCATCCAGGAGGCCGTCGGCTCGCTGTTCGCCGGCTCGGGCCACCTGTTCCGCGAGGAGGTCGTGATGAGCGGCGTGATCCCGCAGGTCGCCGCGCTGATGGGGCCGTGCGCCGCCGGCACCGCCTACATCCCGGGCCTCGCCGACTTCGTGCCGATGGTCAAGGGCCGCGGCTCGATGGCGCTGGCCGGCCCGCATCTCGTGCGCGCGGCCGTCGGCGAGGACGTCACACAGGAGGAGCTCGGCGGCTCGCGCGTGCACTGTCGCAAGTCCGGCGTCGGCGATCTCGAGGTGGCCGACGACGAGGAGTGCATTCTGCGCATCAAGCAGTACCTGTCGTTCATGCCGCAGAACTGCGAATCGCCGCCGCCGCTGCTCGCCAGCGACGACCCGATCGAGCGCGGCGACGAGCAGCTGCTGGACGTGCTGCCGGAGTCCAACCGCAAGCCCTATGACATGTACGAGGTGATCGGCCGCATCGCCGACGACGGCTTCTACTTCGACATCAAGCCGCAGTGGGCCAAGACGATCATCACCTGCTTCGCGCGCTTCGGCGGGCGTCCGGCCGGCATCGTCGCCAACCAGCCCAAGCAGCTCGGCGGCATTCTCGACAACGACTCCGCCGACAAGGCCGCACGCTTCGTCAACCTGTGCAACGCCTTCGGCATTCCGCTGGTCTTCCTGATGGACGTGCCCGGCTTCATGGTCGGCTCCAAGGTCGAGGCCGGCGGCATCATCCGCCATGGCGCCAAGATGCTCTACGCCGTCGCCAACGCGACCGTGCCGAAGATCACCGTGATCACGCGCAAGGCCTACGGCGCCGGCTACTACGTGATGAACGGCCGTGCCTACGAGCCCGACCTGATCGTCGCCTGGCCGAGCGCCGAGATCAGCGTGATGGGCGCCGAGGGCGCCGTGGAGATCGTGATGCGCAAACAGGTCGAGGAAGCCGACGATCCGGAGGCCAAGAAGGCCGAGCTGATCGACGCCTATCGCAAGATCATCGATGTGTACATCGCCGCCGGCAACGACATGATCGACGACGTGATCGACCCGCGCGAGACGCGCGCGACGATCTGCCGCGGCCTGGAGATGGCCGCTGGAAAGAAGATCGAGCGGCCCTACAAGAAGTCAGGAGTTGTCCCGGTATGAATCTCGACGATCCCGTAGTCATCACCTGCTCGATCTCCGGCGCGATCGCCAACCGCGAGCAGTGCCCGGCGATCCCCTACACGCCCGCCGAGTACGCCGCCGAGGCGCGGCGCATCGTCGACGAGGGCGGCGTGATGATCCACATCCACGCGCGCAAAGAAGACGGCACGCCGAGCTATGAGATCGAGGACTTCCAGGCGATCACAGAGGCGATTCGCGAGGAGGTCGGCGACGAGGTGATCGTCAACTTCTCCACCGGCACGATCGGCGTGCCCGTGGAGAAGCGCATCGAGTACCTGCGCGCGTGCCGCCCGGAGGTGGCGGCGCTGAACATGGGCTCGATGAACTACGCCAAGTACTCGCGCTCGCGCAAGGACTTCGTGTTCAAGATGGTCTTCCAGAACCCGTTCGACGAGATCATCGAGCTGTTGGAGGCGATGAATGATCTCGGCATCAAACCCGAGCACGAGTGCTTCGACATCGGCCACGTCGGCAGCCTCGCGCCGCTGATCGACATGGGCGTGCTGAAGACGCCGCTGCACGTCGA
Organism: uncultured Solirubrobacteraceae bacterium; assembly: GCA_963793935.1. Taxonomy (GTDB): domain Bacteria; phylum Actinomycetota; class Thermoleophilia; order Solirubrobacterales; family Solirubrobacteraceae; genus Palsa-744. Next base: position 85,352 of record CAWCBZ010000004.1, on the reverse strand, counting down.
CTGCGTGATGGGCGTGACCGGCGGCATCCCGCCGACCGCGCGCAACCTCGCGGCGATGGTCGACAACATCCCGCCGGCCGCGCCCGGCGAGCCGGCGCCGCACTGGGGCGTGATCGGCATCTCGCGCGACCAGTGGATGCTTGTCACCGCGGCGCTGACGCTCGGCGGCTCGATTCGCGTCGGGCTGGAGGACAACCTGTACCTGCCGAGCGGCGACATGGCCAAGTCAAACGGCGAGCTGATCGCCAAGGCGCGCCAGCTGACCGAGGACGTCGGGCGCCGCCCGGCGACCGTGCAGGAGGCGCGAGCCGCGCTGGACATTCCCCAGCGCGTAGCGAGCGCCGCATGAGCCTGCCGCTGCAGGGCATTCGCGTGCTCGACCTCTCGCGCCTGCTGCCGGGTGGATTCTGCTCGCTGCTGCTGGCCGACTTCGGCGCCGACGTGCTGAAGGTCGAGGACACCGGCATGGGCGACTACATCCGCTGGTCGCCGCCCTACTACGAGGGTGCGCACGAGAGTGCGCGCTCGGCGCTGTTTCTGTCGCTGAACCGCAACAAGCGCTCGATCCGTTTGGACTTGAAGAACGAGCGCGGACGCGAGGCGCTGCTGGCGCTCGTGCGCGAATACGACGTCGTGCTGGAGTCCTTTCGCCCGGGCGTGCTCGATCGACTCGGCGTCGGCTATGAGCGCATGCGCGAGGAGAACCCGGGCCTGGTCTACTGCGCGATCTCCGGCTACGGCCAGGATGGCCCCAAACGCGACGCCTCCGGGCACGACATGAACTACCTCGGCCTGATCGGCCTGCTCGGGCTGACCGGCGAGCGCGGCGGAGCGCCGGTGCAGGCCGCCGGCCAGATCGCTGACCTCGGCGGCGGCGCGCTGATGGCCGCCTTCGGCATCCTCGCGGCGCTGCGCGAGCGCGATGGCGCAGCGCCCAAACCCGCCGAGCCGGGGCGCCTGGCGTGCGCCGGCCAGGCCGGCTCCGGCGAGGGCCAGATGGTCGACGTGTCGATGGCCGACGGCGCGCTGTCGTGGCTGGCGATGGTCGCCGCCAGCTACTTCGCCGACGACGCCGTGCCACACCGCGGCGAGTTGCCGCTGGCCGGCTCGCTGGTCTGCTACCGACCGTACGAGTGCGCCGACGGCTGGGTCACGCTCGGCGCGCTGGAGCCGAAGTTCTGGCAGGGCTTCTGCCGCGGCGTCGGTCGCGAGGACCTGATCGCGGCGCAGTTCGAGCGCCCCGGCTCGGCCGCGCACGAGCAGGTGTCGGAGATCTTCAAGGCGCGCACGCGCGAGCAGTGGGAGGCCTTCGCGCGCGAGAACGACTGTTGCCTGGAGCCAGTGCTGGAGCTCGACGAGGCGCTCTCGTCAGAGCTCGTGCAGGCGCGCGGCATGGTCGTCGAGCTCGACCAGCCGGGCGCGCAGCGCCCGGTGCGCCAGCTCGGCGTGCCGGTCAAGCTCGCGCGCACGCCCGGCGATCACGCGCGCCTGCCCGGCCCGGCGCTCGGCGAGCACACCGAGCAGGTGCTGCTCGCGGCCGGCTACTCCGCCGCCGAGGTCGCCGAGCTGCTGGCCGAAGGCGCCGCCGCCGGTCCGGCGGCCGAGCATCAGGACATGTCGTTTCAGGTGTGAGGCAGATCGCGTGAGCGCCAGGCCCGAGCCGGCCGCGGACGCCGCATCGCAAGCGCCGCTGCTGAAGATGAGCGAGCTGGCCGAGCGCTCGGGCGTGAGCGCCGGCACGATCCGCTACTACCTGCGCGAGGGGCTGCTCGGCGAGGGCGCAGACATCGTGCGCACGAGCCGCAACATGGCCTACTACCCGCCTGCGTACGTGCAGCGCATCGAGCTGATCAAGCGCTTGCAGGAGAAGCGCTTCATGCCGCTGCGCCTGATCAAGGGCGCGCTGGAGGAGGACCCCGAGCGCGTGCACGCGCTGATCGAGCTCGAGGACCGCATTCTCGAGCGCGCGCTGACCGGCGCCGAGGACTCGCGGCGCGTGTCGGCCAAGCTCGTGCGCGAGCGCTATGAGATCCCGCGCAACGTGCTCGACCGGCTCGCCGAGATCGGCGTGCTGACGCCCAACCGCAACGGCTACGAGCAGGACGACGTGAAGATCATCGAGGCGATCGCCAGCTTCCGCGCGGGCGGCTATGAGGAGGCGCTTGGCTTCACCGTCTACGACACGCTGCGCTATCGCGAGGCGCTGGAGCCGCTCGTGCAGGAGGAGGTCCGTGCGCTGCTGGACCGCCTCGCCGGCGAGGTCGACGTCGAGCGCGCCATGGAGATCGTCGCCGCCGGCGTCGAGCCGCTGCGCGAGCTGCTCGGCGCGATGCACTCCAAGCTGCTTTTGGCCGAGCTGCGGCGCCAGCGCGCGAGCGACGCGTAGGAGACCATCCTTAGACAGTCTTTGTTGGTCCTTTGCTACCGCAGTGCTCGACTACTGGCGGCACTATCTGAGCAACAACAGCCGCAAAATCTTCCAGGCTGCCGCGCGCATCGAAGAGCTGACTGGATCAGGATTTACGCTCGAGGACATCGCCTCCAATCTCAGCCTCGAATACGAGAGTGTGCGCAGCCTTCACCGCACGAGTGGGCGAACGGCGAAGAAATGGCGTGAAGAGAAGAGGGTCCCGGCGCCAATTCGCCTCGACGAATTGGACTATCCGGAGACGGCAGATGGAATGCCCCGGCGGACCCGTTACAGACTTCCCGTCGGTGTCGCTGACGTTGTCGTGGGCCTGGAGCTCCTTGGAGAACGCGGGTCGACCGGTCGCGCGGTGGCCGAGAGCAAGGATGCCTGCGATGACGGTTAAGCATTTCGTCTGGACACGCATGCCCTACTCAGGCTGCAGCAGCGCCGCCTCGCCCGCTCTGGTGTCGAGCGCGCGATATGCGAAGGCCACGACGGCCGGCAGGTCAACGACGGCCAAGCCGATTGGCTGATCGAGGGCACAACGGCGCTCGGCGATCGCCTCGAAGCGGTCTACGACAATCCTGTCGATGGTGATGAGAGGTCAGTCCGCGTGGTTTCGGCTTGGCGGCTTGGCTGACCCTCTGGGTCGCGCGGTAACCTCGAAGGGCAAATGTTTGCCTACTACGACTCAGAGGCCGACATCGCCTGGTTTCCTACGGGCGAGTCCGACGATGTGGTGAGCGAGCGCGTGGCAGGAGGACTGCGCGAGTACGACCGCGCGACGCATGTGCTGGTCGCGATCGAGGTTTGGGATGCCAGCACGCGTCTTCCGCGCACTCTGCTGGAGGCCTTGCCGCATCCAACTGCTCCTCATAGCGCCGCCGCGTAGCGACACACAGCCCAGTGTCACCAGACCGCGCGGTGATGCTCGACGACGCCGAGCCCGTGCGCCAGCGCTACGCCGCCCGGCAGCGATCCGGAGAACGCGCCGAAGGGCGCGCGATATTCGCTGCGCACGATCAACAGGTTGGAGTCGTGGCTGCGCTGCGCCTCGGCGTGGAAGCGCAGCTCGCTGCCGTCCTCGCCTGAGATTCGCCGCAGGTCGTCGCTGAAGCTCACCGGCGGCGCCTCGTGTGGCTCGCCGTCGATCCACACGGCGCGCTCGGAGCCCGAGGCGGGATCGTTGACGCCGCTGACGAGGTTCCACGCCACCGCGCGCCCGTCCGCGCTTTGACCCACGCCGGCGCTCCACCACCACTCGGTGTGGCGCGCGTGATAGCCGGCCGTGTCGTCGATCACCGCGCGTGCGCTGACCTCGCTCGCCGCGCCGCCGTCGAGCGCGAGCGTGCCACGTGCGGCGACGCCGGCCTGCTTGCGCGTCCACACGTGCTGACTGCCGTGCGGACAGTGTGCGCGCCAGCCCGCTTCTTCGTCGAGGCTCAGCTCCAGCACGACGCCGCCGTCGTCGATGCGCAGGCGCCCGGGCTCGTGCGCATGCTCGGTCGCGTCGAGCGAGCCCGTGTGCATCTGCAGCGCGCCGGCGCGCTGCAGCATGCGCGTGCGCTCGCGCAACTCGTCGCGCTCGCGGCGATACAGCGCCCAGAAGGACTGCTTCGCGGGGCCGAGCTGCACGAGCGCCGCGCAGGCCATCAGCTGCTCGTTGAAGACGCCGACGTAACGCCAGCGCTTCAGCGGCCGCCCGCCGCGCATCACCGCGAGGCGCTGCGGAGGCGTGGGCGCGTGCTCACTCGCCCGAGCCGCGTCGGCCGTTATGCTTGAAGTTGTTGACTGACCAGTCAATCTATCTGCAGGCCGCAGCACCCGACGGGCGTGTCGGCGCGCGCGGGTAGGAAGGAATGCGCTCTTGAGGGTCGCCGCCGTTCAGCTCAACTCGACCGCCGATCCGGCGGCGAACCTGGCCGTCGCCGACCGCCTCACTCGCGCAGCCGCAGCAGACGGCGCGCGCCTGATCGTACTCCCCGAGAAGTGGACCGCGATGGGATCCGACGAGCAGCTGCGCGCCGCCGCCGAGCCGTTGGACGGTCCGACCGTGCAATGGGCACGCGCGCTGGCGCGCGAGCTGGACGTGGAGCTGATCGCCGGCTCGATCGTCGAGCGCGTCGAGGGCCACGACAAGCTCGCCAACACGAGCGTGCACGTCGACGCGCAGGGCGAGCTGAAGGCCGTCTATCGCAAGCTGCACATGTTCGACGTGCAGGTCGGCGGACGCGTCTATCGCGAGTCAGACCTGGAGGACCCGGGCGATGAGATCGTGCTGTCGCAGACCGCCGACGGCGTCGAGCTGGGCCTGTCGATCTGTTACGACCTGCGCTTCGCCGAGCTGTATCGGATCCTCGCCATACGCGGCGCGCGCGTGTTTGCGCTGCCGGCGGCGTTCACGCTGGCGACCACGCGCGATCACTGGGAGACGCTGCTGCGCGCGCGGGCGATCGAGAACCAGGCCTTCGTGATCGCCGCCAACCAGATCGGCGAGCACCCCGGCGGCAACCGCTCGGGCGGTCGCTCGATGATCGTCGATCCATGGGGCATCGTGCTCGCGCAGGCGCCCGACGAGCAGTGCCACATCGTGGCCGAGCTGGACATGCAGCGACTCGAGCAGATCCGCGCGCAGCTGCCCGCCCTGGCCAACCGTCGAGCCGACGCCTATCGCTGGCCCGAGCAGGTGCGCGCATGAGCGCGAGCAGAACGCCGGCTACGGACGGAGGCAGCACGGCGCCCGCGCGTCGCGGCGGCGGCAACGGCGGCGCGGGGAAGGGGCCGGACAAGCGTCGCCTGATTCTCGACGCGGCGGTGCGCGTGTTCGCGCGCCAGGGCTTTCACGCCTGTCGCGTGTCGGACATCGCCGACGAGGCCGGCGTCGCCTACGGGCTCGTCTATCACTACTTCGCCTCCAAGGACGAGGTGCTCGACACGCTGTTCATCGAGCGCTGGGAGGTGATGCTGCAGCTGATTCGCGACGTCGACGCCGAAGCGCTGCCCGTGCGCGAGAAGCTCGGCGCGATCGCCTCGTTCATCATCGACAGCTACAGCCACGATCCCGATCTGATGAAGGTGATCATCGTCGAGGTCACGCGTGCGGCCAACTCCTTCGGCGACACGCACATCGGCACGATCCGCGAGGCCTATGAGCTGATCGGCGCGATCGTCGAAAAGGCGCAGGCCGACGGCTACTTCAAGCCGGAGATCGAAGCGCGCTTTGCCGCGATGGCCTTCTACGGCGTGATCGAGCAGCTGCTCACCGGTTGGATCTTCGACCTGCGCCCGCAGGGCGAGGAGGAGTTCGAGCGCGCCAAGTGGATCGTCATCGAGACCGTCTGCGGCGGGCTCGAGACGAGCGCAGTTTCCGATGAGACCAGCACGGGCAATAGACTCCTGCGCTGATGGAGAACGAGATGGTCAAGAGGCTCGTCTGGTCGGGGCTGCTCGCGGGAGTCGGCGCGCTCTCGACGATCGTCGCCCAGCGTGCCGCGGCGCTGATCTGGCGGCGCCTGTTCGACGAGGAGCCGCCCGAGTGAGCGCTCCTCCGCCGCCCGCGCCAGAGCCCGGCAGAGAGGCGCCGCACAACATCGCCGCGGCGATCGCCGAAGTGTCCGAGCGCGCGCAGGTGCTCGTGCGCGAGGAGATCGAGCTGGCCAAGGTTGAGGTCACCGAGAAGGCGACGCGGCTGATCAGAGGCGCAGTGGTCGGCGTGGCCGCCGGCGTGTTCGTCGTGATGGCGCTCGTGATGGCGCTGTTCGGCGGCGCGTGGCTTCTCTACTACTACCTGCCCGGCAACAACTACACGTACTTCTGGGGCTTTTTCGCGATGGCCGTGATCCTGCTGCTGCTCGGAGCGCTGGCCGGCGTGCTCGCCGCCAAAGCCGTCAAAAAGGGCTCGCCGCCGGTGCCGAACATGGCGATCGCGGAGGCCAAGAAGATCCGTGAGACGGTCTCGACTCCCGGCGACGCGCCGAGCAAAGGAGCTGTTGGCTGATGGCTCAGCGCTCGCCCGCCGAGATTCGCTCTTCGATCGAGAGTAACCGCATGCAGCTCGCCGTGTCGCTCGACCGCCTGCGCGGCGAGGTCACGCACATCACAGACTGGCGCGGGCACGTCGAGCGTCACCGCTCAGAGCTGACCGCCGGCGCCGCGTTCGTCGGCTTTGCGCTGGGCGTGAAAATGCTGCGCAAGCGGCGTCGCCGCAACCGCTGAGCGGCGCGAGCCGTTTCCGCAATCACTCGCCCGCAAAGCAGGGGACTCTGGCGATGCGATCAATAGGGCCGGATGTCTGCTGAGATAATTGCTCATTAGATAGAGATGTTTATGTTGACAGACATTATCTTGTCAGGCATAATCGAATCGTGAGCCCCGACGACAGCTCGGTCAACCCCTTCCGCTTCGGTGCGCTGGCGCTCGATCGTGCTTTTACGGACCGCGAAAGCGAGATCGACGAGCTCGTTGCCGACGTGCGCAACGGCCAGGACCTCGTGATCTTCGCTCCGCGGCGCTACGGAAAGTCCTCGCTGATCTGGCGAGTGGCACAGCAGCTGGTGACCGAAGACGTGCTCGTCGCGCAGGTCGATCTGATGCGCACTCCGACGAAGGAGAAGCTCGCCGAGAAACTGGCGCAGACGATTCATGAGGAGATCGCCTCACGGCTCTTTCGCGCGCGCGAGCGCCTACGCGTATTCGCGGGGCTGCGCATCAAACCGACTGTGACCGTCGATCCCGACGACGGCTCGCTGTCCTTCGGTTTCGATGCGCGTGCAGACAAACAGGACATCGACGCAACACTCGAAGGACTGCTGGCATTGCCGGGGCGCCTGGCGGCCGAGCGCGACAGGCGCGTCGCGATCGTGCTGGACGAGTTCCAGGAGGTAGTGGACATCGATCCTGGGCTGCCGAGGCTGATGCGATCCGTCTTTCAAGAGCAGCCCGAGGTCGCTCACGTCTATCTCGGCAGCAAGCGTCACATGATGCAGCGGCTCTTCAACGACGAGAACGAGCCGTTCTGGCGCAGCGCAAAGCAGTTCGAGCTGGGCGTCATTCCGCGCGTTTTGTTCGAGCGGTTCGCTGGCGAGCGCTTCGAGCAGACAGGGCGGAGGCTGGCGCCCGAGGCAGCCGCGGACGTGCTCGAGCTGACCGGAGGCCATCCCTACGCGACGCAGGAGGCCTTCTACTTTCTCTGGGAGCAGACGCCGCCGGGTGAGACGGCCGACATTGCTCGCCTGGAGCGCGCGCTACAGGCGCTGCTGCGCTCCGAGCACGCCCACTTCAGCCTGCTCTGGGAAAGATCCGCCGCCGCCCAACGCCGTGTGCTGCAGGCGCTCGCCGCAGAGCAACCTGGCCGCCCGCTCAGCAGCGACTTCCAGCGCCGGCACTCCCTTCCGGTCACGGCGACCGTCCAGACCGCACTCGACGCGCTGTCGAAGGCCGAACTGCTCAGCAAGGTCGGTCGCGGCGAGTATCGCATCGCGGAACCGTTCCTGGCCGAGTGGATCGCCGTAAACGAGAGCTGATCGCCGCTCAGCTGAGCTGCGCGCGGGGAACGGCGCCGACGCCGATCAGGCCGGGGCCTGTGTAGGTGCCGATGACCGGGCCGACCTCTGAGGTGAACACGGGCTCGGTGTCGAAGATGTCGCGGCAGCGCTCGATCAGGCGCTCGGCCTGCTCGGGCGCCTGGATGTGCTGGACGACCCAGCCGTCGGCGCCGCCGTCGTTGAGCTGCTGTGCGTACTCGACCATGCGCTCGAACGCGCGGCCTGCCGTGCGCACGCGCTCGACGGGCATGATTTCGTACTCCAGCGAGAGGATCGGCTTGATCTTCAGCGTGCCGCCGAGCCAGGCCTGGGCCTTGCCGATGCGCCCGCCGCGGCGCAGGTACTCCAGCGTGTCCAGGCAGAACCAGATTTTCAGCGCCTTGCGCGTCTCGCGCACGTGCGCCACGACGGCGTCCTTGTCGGCTCCCGAGCGCGCCGCCGCGCACGCCGCCAGCACGAGCAGCCCGGTGCCGCCGCAGCCGCTTTCGGAGTCGAGCACTTCGACGCGCTCGCCCATTCCGCGCTCGCTCAGCAGCTGATGCGCTTGGCGCGCGGCCTCGCAGGTTCCGGAGATGCCCCCGGCGAGGTGGATCGAGACGACGTCGCTGCCGGTCTCCAACAGCGGCTCCCACGCGGCGAGGAAGTCACCGATAGACGGCTGTGAGGTGGTCGGCAGCTCAGAGTCGGTGCGCAGTCGCTCATAGAAGGCGTCAAAGCCGTCCATCTCCAGCTCGCGCACCGATTCGCCGCTCCAGCCGACATACAGGCTGACCTGATGGATGCCTTCACGATCCGCTAGCTCTCGCGGCAGATAGTGGGTGCTGTCGGTGGCGACCGCAACGGGCATCCGCGGCGGGACGCTACACCAAGGCCTGCGCGAGCTCCCCTGACTCGTACATCTCGGTCACGATGTCGCAGCCTCCGAGCAGCTCGCCGTTGACGAACAGCTGGGGAATCGTCGGCCAGTTGGAGATCGCCGACAGCTCCTGGCGGATGCGCGGGTCGGGCAGGATGTCCACGGCGGCGAACGGCGTGTCCAGCGACTGCAGCGCCGCGACGGTGCGCGCGGAGAAGCCGCAGGCCGGCGCCTCGGGCGTGCCCTTCATGAACAGGATCACCTTGTGCTCGGAGATCGCCTCGGAGATCGCCTCGCGGATCGGGTTGGCGTCGTCGGCCGGCGCGGCCTGGGGCGCGGGCGCCTGGCCGGGCGACATCGGAAGGTCTCTGACGGGGTTGCTCGACATGGCTTGCTCCTGGCTTGAGGGGTGCGGGCTCATCTTGTGGCGGTCGGCTGCGCTGCTGTGTCCGGCGCGAGCGTCTTCAGCGAGAGTGCGTGAATCGCCCCGCCGATCTCCGCGCCGAACACGTCATAGACCAAGCGGTGCTGCTCGATGCGGCTGCGCCCGGCGAACGCCGCGGCCGTGACCGTCGCGCGGAAGTGATCGCCGCCGCCGGTGTAGTCCTCGACCTCGGCGTGCGAACCGACGATCGCCGCCTCGATGCGCTGCTTGATGTCCTCTGCGGAGGGCACGTGGACTAGCGTAGAGGATCGTGACGGCGGCTCCGGGGCGCCGCCGAAGGCAGCGCCGCGACCCCTCTGCCGGGCGCTATACTTTGGAAAGTCTTGCGGTTCTCACAGGAGCGAAACGATGATCACGCTTAGCGACAAGGGTGCAGAGAAGGTCCACGAGTTCCTCTCCACTCAGGAGGCGGACATCGGCATGGCCGGGCTGCGTGTCGGCGTTCGCGGCGGCGGCTGCTCTGGCTTTCAGTATCAGCTGGCCTTCGACGAGCAGCGCGACGACGACGTGGTCTTCGAGAGCCATGGGCTGAAGCTGCTTGTCGACAACGAGAGCCTGCCGTTCGTGCGCGGATCGGTGATCGACTACGAGGAGAGCCTTCAGGGCGCCGGCTTCAAGGTCACCAACCCCAACGTCGTAGCCGCCTGCGGCTGCGGCTCGTCCTTCCGCGTGGCCGACGAAGAGCAGGTCTCGGCAGTCTGAGCCGTTCGCTGTGGCCGGCGGCGCTCGCGCTGCTCGTCGCACTCGCACTGTCCGGATGCGGCGGCTCGGCCGCCAAGACGGCGAGCAGTTCCGCCGGGCCGGCCACGGCCACGCCTACGCCACGCGGCCCGGCGTTCGGACTGACCGAGGACAACGCCGGCCTGCTGTGGCCGCAGTCGGCCGAGTCCTCGACGGCCGCGCCCACGCCGCTGGAAGCTGCGCGCACGAAGCTGTCGGCGCTGCACCCGCGCTACGTGCGCCTGCTGGTCGACTGGGCCGCACTGCAGCCCACGCCCGATCGCGAGCCTGCGCTGAGCCGCTCGGTAGACGGCTGCGCGCGCGGCGTGCCGCCGTGCATCGCCTATGCGGGCCTGCGCGACGAGCTGCGCGCGATCGCCGCGCAGCAGCGTGTCGCACGCGCCCAGGGCCGTGAGCAGCCGGAAGTCGTGCTCGACGTGTTCGGCACGCCGGCGTGGGCGGCGCGGCCGGCAGGCGGCTGCGAGCTGGCCGAAACGCGTGCCTTCTCGCGCCCGATCAGCGCTGCCGGCCTGAGCGGCTACCGGGCGTTGATCGACTCCCTGCTGGCGCTCGGCTCGCGCGAAGGCGTCGCGCTGCGCTGGTGGGCCCCGTGGAACGAGCCCAACGACGCCGTGTTCGTCAGCCCGCAGCGCGCCTCCTGCGCCGCCGACGCGCCGACGCTCGCCGCCGCGGTGTACGCCGAGCTTGCGCAGACGATGGCCGACGAGCTCGCAGCCGCCGGCGGAGTCCATCACCTGCTGCTCGGCGAGCTCAACGCGTTCGCATCGGACTCGCCGCACCGCACCAGCGTGTCGTCGTTTATCGCAGCGCTTCCGCAGAGCGTCGTATGCCTGAGCGAAACGTGGTCGATCCACGTCTACGCCGCTAGATATAAGGCTGCACCTGAGCCTGAGCCTGTCGCGGAACTCGAGCGTTCGCTGGACGCGCGCGGCGAATGTGGTCGGCGCGCGAGCATCTGGGTAACCGAGGCCGGCGCCGGCGCGCCGCATCCCGGACGGCAGCGGCCCGCCGCCGCCGCCGACGAAGAAGAAGGGTGCGTGCGGCTGGCACAGCAGCTGCAGGGCTGGGTCGCCGACCCGCGCGTCAAGGCGATCTTCCAGTACAGCTTCCGCGAGGACCCGGCATTTCCGGTGGGCCTGCTCAGCGCCGATCTCTCACACGTCTATCCGGCCTACCGGCTGTGGCTGCTTTACGCGCGCGCGAGCGCGCAGGGCCTGGCGCCGCCGCCGCGGACGGCACTCTGCGCGTAGGCTGGCGCGATGGCGATCCTTCCCCAGCCGGTTCGTTCGCTGACGCCGCCGCGCCTGCGCGACGACGTGCGCCTGCGCGCGCTCAGCGTGGGACTGGGGCTGATTCCGCCGCGCACGATGCACTCCGACGAAGACGCGCGAGTGCTGCTGGACGCCGCGCATGGCGCGCGACGGGTGGTCGAGATCGGCGTCTACGAGGGCGCCTCGGCGCTGATGCTGCAGCGCACACTCGGTGCAGGCTCACAGCTGCACCTGATCGATCCCTTCGGTCGACACGCCGACGCACTGCCGGGCGGTTGGGGCGCCAGCGAGCGAGCGACACGTCGCCTGGTGTCGAGGGCCGGCCGCCGCCTCGGGGCCGCGGGTCCGGACGTGATCTGGCACGTCGCGCTTTCGCACGACGTCGCCGCTGGCTGGTCGGGTCAGGTCGACCTGGTGTTCATCGACGGCGACCACTCCGAGGCGGGCTGTGAGACCGATTGGCTGGACTGGAGCGCGCTGGTCTCGCCAGGCGGGCATGTGGTCTTTCACGACGCGCGCGAGGATCAGCCGGGGGGGCGCGGGCTGCCCGGTCCGACGGCCGTCGTCGCGCGCCACCTGCGCGGGGCCGGCGGAGGCGCGTGGACGATCGTTGACGAGGCCGACCGGACCGTCGCCGCGCGCCACAACGGCGGGGCCTGAGCTTCTTCGGCGCAGGCAGGTTGACCCCGCAGAACCGGGCCAGACCGCCTAAACACTTGACATTACGCCAACCCCTATGGTACGTTCGGCCGCGACATGATGTCGGGTACCGCTACGACGCCGGGGCGGCCGTATCAGGCCGTAGCTCGGGCTTCGAAGGGAGGGACGGAGAACATGTGGGTCGAGCGGCATTGCGGAGCGGATGCTCCTGCGAGGCTCACTTTCGTCGATCCGTCGAGTGGGCCGACTCGGTATGGAAGCTGGTGCGCTACGCACACGTTCTAAACGACGTTTGACTGGCCTTGGCAGGATGTTTTTTTTCTGTCAAGGTGATGTTTGGAGGGCCGCTGGCTGAGGTAAAGCACAGGGGCAGGGACTGGCGCCGGGGACGCCGCTGCGAGCGGGGCTTGGGTGTCGGCGACTTATCAAGAGGGAAAAGGAGTATCTAGATGAGACGTATCAGGATTGTGGGACTCTGCCTCGCGGCAGTGTTCGCATTGGCTGCAGTCTTCGCCGGTGCGGCTGCTGCGGCCAACCCGGAATACTTTGAAGAAACCAAAGCCAAAACGGTCGTCAAACTGGCCCCCGAACGGAAAGTCCCGTTCACGGCCAAAGGCGTCGCCAGCAAACTCGAGGGTGGCGTCGTGATCGAATGCGCGTCTGACGCTGCGAAAGGCACCATCAAAGGCCCGACGCACACCGAAAAAGTGAAAATCACGTACAGCAGCTGCCAGGCGCCTTCGATCACGTCGAGCTGTCAGAAAGCGCCCACCAAACCGGGCGTCATCGTGACCGAATCGCTTGTGGCGGACCTGAAGGAAGCCAGCGAAGCCAAAAGCGGCCCGCTGTCGGTTGTGAACGAATTCAACCCCGAAAAACTCGGTAAGCCGTTCGCTCACTTCACCTGCGGTCCCAAAAAGGAACTCAGCGTGATCGTCACCGGGCACATCTTTGCCGAACAGGGCCCGGTAAACGCAGCGCCTTCGAAAACTGGCTTCACGATCAACCGTGAAAAAGCCAAAGAAGAAGGCTTCGGCTGCAGCAAACAGCAGTTCCTGTTCCTCAACGGCGCCGGCAGCTGCCAGCACCTTGAAACGGGCGCGGGCGTGTCGTGGAACATCTCAGAAGACACAGTCACGACGAAATTCCCGTTGGAGATCAAAGCCTAAGTCAGCGCCCGCACTGCGGGACTGAGTGGCAAGCTCGCGTGGGGCCGGCAATCGCCGGCCCCACGTGCGTTAATGGCCTGGGGCAGATCCGGCGAGGCCTGGGGCAGATCCGGCGAGCCGGGGTGGGGCGGGGCGGCCAGCAGCTGTGGCCGGGCGTGAGGCCGCGGCGGCGCGGTGCTTTCGCTTCACGCTTGACGCCCCAGAGACGGTCAAGTAGGCTCTTGTAAAGCAGGGTTTCTGAGGACAGGGAGAGGGATGCAGGTCAGAGCAAGCCGAGCTGCAGCAAAGCGAGCGTGCGCCAGTGCGCTGCTTGAGACGTCTGGCGCAAGGCGCCGCTGTACGCCCGCGAGAACCCGTGCGCTTCGGCGGTCGCTTGCGGCGCTCCTGCTCGCGTCTCTTGCGCTGCTCGGGGTCAGCGCGGCGTCGCAGGCCGCGCTCGACCACCCGTTCCTCTCACAGATCGCTGGCGAAAAAGCGAACAAACCCTTTGAATTCCTGTGCGGCCTGAACGCCTCGCCTGGCACCGGCGAACTGTTCGCGGCGGATGCCGGCAAGATCGACGTCTTCGATGCGACGAACGCGTTCCTGCGCAAAATAGGCAAACGCGGCGAAAGCGAAGAAGCCTGCAGCACGGCCGTGAACGACACGACCCAGACGGTCTATGTGGCTAACCCGGGCGAAGGCGAACCGGAACGCCTCTCTCAGAGAGAGGTCGTGTTCGTCTATGCGCTGGTCGCCGGCAAATATGAACTCCAAAAAACGCTCGACGGCTCCAACACGCCGGCCAAAACGTTCGAAGCGGCAGAAGGGTTCGGTGGGTTTGTCGAAGCGGGTTCGCCGCTGAACGTCGCGGTCGCACCGAAAAGCGCCCAGGCCAACAGCGAAGACATCTACGTCGCGGTCGGCGCGCTACAGAGCGTCGTCGACCAGTTCAACTCCGCAGGCGAATACCTCAAACAGCTCGTGTTCTCGGGAGAACAAGAACCGCAAACCATGGCCGTCGGCCCGGCTGGTGAATTGTACGTCGCGATTCTCGAAGGCGAAAACTACGGGATCAACGAGTACAACCCGGCCGGCGAACGGGTCGCACATAACGACGGCAGCGGCGCGGGCGGATTCGGCGTGGTTTCCGGCCTCGCAGTAGACGCAGCGGGGAATCTCTACGTCAGCGACCGCGGCAGGGAACGCGTCGACCAGTTCGACCCTTCCGGCGGCTTTCAGGGGGCGATCACGGGCGCCGGCACGTCTCAGAAACGACTCGCCGAACCCGTCGCCGTCGCGGTCAATCAACAGAGCGGCGTCGTCTACGTTGCCGACCACACGATCGAAGGAGCGTCGCTGATCGACGTGTTCGGACCGATGACGGTCGGCGCCGGGCCGTTCCTCGAAGGCGAGGGCGTGACCGGCGTGACGGCCTCGAGCGCAACGTTGGAGGCGCAGATCGATCCCACCGGGGCGCCGACCAGCGTCCACTTCGAATTCGGTCCGAAGGGGGGGCCGTATACGAGCACGCCGGAGACGAGCGCGGGGGCCGGTAACACCATCCAGCTGGTCAGCCAAGAAGTGACTGGTCTGCTCGCAAATGCGACCTATGAATACCGCGCGATCGTGACGCCGAGCGGGCATGCGGTGGAAACCGGCGAATTGCGCGCCTTCACGACCCAGACCGAAGGCATCGGGGTGAAGCTGCCGGACTCGCGCGGGTGGGAGCTGGTCTCCCCGCCCAACAAGCACAACGGCCTGATCGACGGAATCGGAAGCACCAAGAGAGCCGGCGGAGTGGTGCAGGCGAGCGCCGACGGCAGCAGGATCACCTACACGGCGAGCACGCCGCTGCAAGAAAATGTGGAAGCCAACCAGGGCCACGCACCGGCGCTGGCGGTGCGTGAAGGCGGCGGCTGGGCGACGCGCGACATCAAGCCTCCGGGCTTCCTGCCGACCAGCACCAACGGATTCTCCGGCAGGGGGCTCGAGAACAGGATCTTCTCCACGGAGCTGACGTCGTCGATCGTCGATCCGTTCACCATCGAACCGCCGCTCTCGCCGGAGGCCTCGGAACGGGCGCCGTACCTGCGCAACCTCAACGATGTCGCCTGTCGGATCTCCGAAACGACCTGCTACACGCCGCTCGTCACCGCGAAGGAAGGATTCTCCGACGTGTTCGGCAATGAACCGTTCGGCGGGCAGTCCACCGGGCCTGAAGCCGGCGTGGGAGGTGTCGTCGCGGTGGGCGCGACGCCAGATCTGCAGCACGTGATCATGCAATCGCAGGCGTCGCTGCTCGGCCCGGAATCGGCGGGCGTGTACGAGTGGAGCGCTGCGCAGGCGCCCGCCGAACGGCTCCAGCTGGTGAGCCTGCTGCCTGGCAACCTGCCGGTTCCCGCAAAATTCAAGAGCTCGCTCGGGGATGTTCGTGGGAGCGTGCAGAACGCCAGGCACGCGATCTCCGACGACGGCTCGCTGGTGGTGTGGTCGACCGAACCCGCCGGTCAACCTCTCCTTCCGGGCCACCTGTATCTCAGGGACACCGCGCTCGGGCAGACGCTCCAGATCGCCAAGCTCAAAGAAGGAGAAGAATTCGGCGTCGGCGAAGGCGCCAGATTCCAGACGGCAAGCGCCGACGGCAAAACGATCTTCTTCAGTGACGAAAACCAATTGACCGCAGGGTCGACCGCCGCGCTGGGCAAGCCGGACCTCTACGCCTGCCACGTCAAGGTCGCCGAAGGCCAGCTGGGATGCGAACCCGAAGACCTGACCGCGACCGGTAAGAACACGGGCGAAAGCGCGTCGCTGCAGCATCTCGTGATCGAAGCGGGCAAGGACGGCTCGGACGTCTATTTCGTCGCAAACGGGGTGCTGAGCTCCAACCGCAACGCGAACGGCGAAGAAGCGACTCCCGGAGATTGCGGAAGCAACCCACCGACGGGGGCGACCTGCAACCTGTACGTCGAGCACTACAGCGGAACGGCATGGGAAGAACCGGAGTTCATCGCCGCGCTGTCGGCCGACGATGGCCCCGACTGGGGTGTCGCGCCGTCCGGACAGGCTCGCGTGCAGAAGACCTTCGTGCTGGAAAAGCTCGCCGCGCGGGTATCACCGAGTGGGCAATACCTCGCATTCATGTCCGACCGGCGGCTCACGGGCTACGACAACACCGACGCCAGCCCCAGTGCGGGCGGCTCAGCCGACGAGGAGGTGTTCCTCTACGACGCCTCAGCGAAACGGCTCGTGTGCGCCTCATGCAACCCTTCAGGAGCGCGCCCGCACGGTCTCTTCGACAGCACGACTGCCTTCGGAGACGACCACATCATCGATTTCCCGAGCACCTGGGGTGGACGCTGGCTCGCCGCGAACATCCCGGGATGGACCTCGTTGGAAGTCAATTCCTCGCTGCATCAGTCGCGCTATCTGTCCGATCAAGGGCGTCTGTTCTTCAACAGCTCCGACGCGCTCTCTCCGCAGGACAAGAACGCCACCGAGGACGTCTACCAATACGAGCCGACCGGCCTCGGCAGTTGCATGGACACGCCGGGATGTGCCGCGCTGATCTCATCTGGAGAATCGACCGACGAATCGGCGTTCATGGACGCCAGCGAAAACGGCGGGGACGTGTTCTTCCTGACGAAAAGCAACTTGGTCGTGCAGGATGTCGATCAGGGTTACGACGTCTACGATGCCCACAACTGCAGCGAATCGCCATGCATCGCGCCGGCGACGCAGCCGGCGCCATGTAGCTCGTCGCCAACCTGCCAGGGCAGCTCGACATCCTCGACGAATTTCGCCACTCCCGCCACCTCCACGAGCGCCGGCGCTCCTCTGGCGATCGGGCCCGGTCCCAAAGGTCAGCCGCTCGGCAAAAAGGAAGTCAAGCTAACTCGCGCACAGCTGCTCGCCAAAGCGCTTAAGAAGTGTAAGAAGTTGAAGCACAAGAAGCCGCGCCTGGCTTGTGAAAAGCAGGCGCGCAAGCACTACGGACCAAAGCACGCCAAAAAGAAGCACAAGAAAGCGGCAAAGTGATGACGAGCCCGTACGTTTTGGTCCGCACGCGCCGACTGCCGGCGCTGATCGGCATCGCAGCACTGCTGTTGATCGCCGCTCGGGCGGCGTCGCCAGCATTCGCGCAAGCCGCTGGGGCAGGCTGGTGGCGAATCACACCGACGACGGCGCCAACCAATATGCAGCCCGGCGAAGAAGCGCAACTGCACATCACGGCGACGAACGTTGGCGACGCCGCGGTCACTGCGAGCGGCACCGAAACAGTGACCGTCACCGACACGATCCCGGCGGGGCTGGAAGTGACGGAAGCGATAGCGGTCGTCGACCCCGTCATGAACGGCACGAGTCGCGCTTTCCCGCCCGGTGTGATCAAAGAATGCCCGATCTCGCCGACGACTGTCACCTGCACCTACACCGGTCCGACGCCCCTGCTGCCGTTCGAGCCGATCGATATCAAAATCAACGTGAAAGTCACCGATGCCGCGGCGTCCTCGACGGCGGGTCAGGTCTCGATAACCGGCGGCGGCGCCTCAGCGTCGGTGGCACAGCCGATCGTCGTTGGCGGCGGTAAGACCCCGTTTGGAGTACGCAACTACGTCCTGGCGCCTGAAAACGAGGGCGGTTCGATCGACAACCAGGCGGGCACGCACCCGTTCCAGCTCACCACGTCGTTCTCCTTGAACGAGAGCTTCGTCGTCGACGAATACAACACGCTGCTCAGGTTTGGAAACCCCTTGATCCCCAAATCCGTTGCCCTTGCGAAGGATCTGGTGATCAAGCTGCCACCGGGGCTGGTTGGCAACGCGACCTCGCTGCCGCAGTGCACCGAAGCCGAATTCAGCCACAGGCTCGGCCTGAACCTGAACGGTTGCAAGGCCGCGACGGCAGTCGGAGTCGCGCTGTCAACACTGATCGAACCGGAAGCCGAAAAATTCCAGCATGAACAGCTCCGCGGCACCGAACCCGGCGGAGTCGCCACGGTGGGCGTTCCCGTGTTCAACCTCGTTCCAGCTCCGGGCGAGCCGGCCCGCTTCGGCTTCGACGCCTACAGCAACTTCGTCACGCTCGACACGTCGGTCGCGACCGGCGAAGACTACGCGGTCGTCACGGGCGCCTACAACGTCACAGAGGTCGCCTCGCTGCTGTCCAGCCAAGTGACTCTGTGGGGAACGCCAGGAGACCCCAAGCACAGCCTCTCGCGCGGGTGGGACTGTCTCACCGGCGAACTCGATCCGGGCCCCTGCGAATCTCTGATCAAAAAGGAATACGGCGAATACGAAGAACAGCACCCGTCGCAACACATATCCGCCTCCAAGCCCTTCCTGAGACTCCCCACGTCCTGTCAGACGCAGAAGTCCTCCGTCCGCGCCGACTCCTGGGCCGAACCGGGCAACTGGAAGGAAGCAGCGACGTTGTTGCCTGCGTTGCAGGGCTGCGATCAGCCTCCCTTCGATCCGAGCCTCAAAGTTGAACCCGAATTGGGCTCCGGCAGCTCGCCGAGCGGCTTCAAGTTCGACGTGCACGTCCCACAGGTCGAACACGAAACCGCCGAAGGGCTGCCCGAGAGCGACATCAAGTCGACGACCGTCACACTTCCTCAGGGCGTTCTGCTGAGTCCGGCCGCGGCGCATGGCCTTCAATCCTGTTCGACGGGCCAGGTCGGCTACCAGGGCAAAGGCGAACTGGAATCAGAGCCCGGGGACTCGCTGGATCTGTTCACCTCGAACTTGTCCGAACCCTTCTGCGAAGCCGCGAAGGTCGGCACGGTGCGCATCCAGACTCCGCTGCTCACCCACGAACTCGAAGGCGGGGTCTACCTGGCCACGCAGGGCGAAGACGCGTCCGGCTCGCCGATCGCAGGGGCCAACCCGTTCGGCTCGCTGCTCGCGATCTACATCGTCGCCAAAGATCCGGTTTCGGGCGTGCTGGTGAAGCTGGCCGGCAAGGTGACGCTGGACCAAAACACGGGCCGCATCAGCACGACGTTCGAAAACACGCCGCAGACGCCGTTCGAAGACTTCAAGCTCGAATTCTTCGGTGGCCCGACCGCCAACCTGACGACTCCACCGTACTGCGGCACGCACACCACGAACGCGACGTTCGTCTCATGGGGCGGGCAAACGGCCAACACCGAATCAAGCTTCCAGACGACGAGCAACTGCACCAACCCGCCAAGTTCACAGCCGTTCTCGCCGTCGCTCACGGCCGGCGTAACCAACCCCACAGCCGGCGCCTACAGCCCCTTCACGCTGACGCTCGGCAACCCCGACGGCGATCAGGCGCTGAAGAACCTGTCGATGCATCTCGCGCCGGGGATGGCAGCGATGCTGTCTTCGGTCACTCCGTGTCCGGAGGCGCAGGTCGTCAGCAACCAGTGCGGGGAAGACAGCCTGATCGGTCACTCGACCGCGGTGTCGGGCCTCGGCGGCAACCCCTTCGCGCTGCCGGGCAACGTCTACCTCACCGGTCCCTACAAGGGCGCGCCGTTCGGCCTGTCGGTCGTGACGCCGGCCATCGCGGGCCCCTTCAACCTCGGCGACATCACCGTGCGCTCGACGATCAGCGTCGATCGAAACGACGCCTCGGTGACGGTCAACAGCGATCCGTTCCCTGAGTTCGTCAAAGGCATTCCCTCGCAGCTCAAAGCGGTCAACGTGATCATCAAAGATGTGGTCAAGGGGGGGAACTTCGAGTTCAACCCGACCAACTGCAGGCCGATGTCGGTCACAGGCACGTTGACCGGCGTACAGGGCGCGACGCAGGGCGTGTCCGCGCCGATTCAGCTCGGCGGGTGCGCGGCGCTGCCATTCAAACCGACGCTGACCGCGAGCACCAAAGGCAACGCGAGCAAAGCAAACGGCGCCGAGCTCGTAGTCAAGGTGGGCTCGACACCCGGCCAGGCGAACATCGCCAAAACGAAGCTCGTGCTGCCGCTGACGCTGCCCTCGCGCCTGACGACGATCCAGAAAGCGTGCCTCGCCGCAGTGTTCGAAGCCAACCCGGCCGGGTGCGCCGAAGGCTCGAACATCGGCACCGCGGTCGTGCACACGCCGGTCCTCAACGAACCGCTGTCCGGCCCGGCCTACCTCGTCTCACACGGCAACGCTGCCTTCCCGGACGTCGAGTTCGTGCTCTCCAACAAGGAAAAAATTGAACTGATCCTCGACGGCCAGACGGACATCAAAAAAGGCATCACGACCTCGACCTTCAACGCCGTGCCCGACGCGCCCGTCACCAGCTTCGAAGCCAAACTCCCCGAGGGACCGCACTCGGCGCTGACCTCCAACGTGCCGGAAAGCAAGCACTTCAGCCTGTGTGGCCAGAAAATGGTCATTCCGACGACGATCACCGGTCAGAACGGCGCGGTCATCCAGCAGGAAACGAAAGTCTCGGTCGAAGGCTGCAATGTGCTCGGCAAGAAAAACGTCAAACTGAGCCGCGCGCAGAAGCTCAAGAAAGCGCTCAAGGCCTGCCGCAAGAAGTACAAGCACAACAAGCCCAAGCGCGCCACCTGCGAAAAGCAGGCACACAAGAAGTTCGGCCCCAAGAAGGCCAAGAAGCACAAGAAGAAGTAGCGACGCGCCTCAGGTCGGCTCGTTGTCCAGCGAGCGCCACAGATAGCGGCAGGCCAGCGTGCGATGCGGCCGCCACGGCTCGGCGATCGCTTCCATCTCCGTGGCGCCCGGCAGACCGTCGAGGCTGTAGGCGCGTTCGATCGCGCGGCGGATGCCGAGGTCGCCGACCGCGAGCACGTCCGGTCGGTCCAGATGGAACATCAAGAACATGTGCGACGTCCACTCGCCGAGCCCCTTGACGGCGACGAGCTCGGCGATCGCGTCTTCATCGGACAGGGCGTCCAGCTTGTCCAGCTCGAGCTCGCCCGAGAGCACGTGCTCGGCCAGCGAGCGCAAAAAGCCGACCTTCGCGCGCGACAGCCCGGCCGCGGCGCGCAGCTCTTCGGGCTCGTCGGCGAGCAGCTCCTGCGGCGTCGGCGGGCGTCCGCCGAAGCGCTCGATCAGGCGGCCGTAGATCGCGCGGGCCGCGAGCACCGACAGCTGTTGGCCGACGATCGAGCGCACGAGCGCCCCGTAGTGGTCGTCCTTGTCCGGGCGCCCGGCGCGCGTGCTCGGCAGCTTGCCCACCCCGTCGATGATCCGCGCGAGCACCGCGTCGCTCGCGCGCAGCTGCTCGGTGGCCTTGGCGATCGAGGTTCTACGCCGCGGTGGTTTGCGGGTCCCGGCGGCGGACGCCTTCGGCGTCGCCATGTCTAGGAGCCGGTCCGCAGCGCCGCGGCGAGCGCCACCGGCTCGCCGTCGAGCGCGTTGAGCGCGCGCTCCAGCGACATCGCCAGGCAGGTGAAGCTCGGCGTGTCGCGCACGGTGTAGCGCGAGGCCTCTGTCGTGCGCAGGCGCTGTACGAGATCGAGAAATGTGCCGACGTCGTCGGTGTCGAAGGCCACGACGAACTCCTGGTCGTCGAGACCGAACGAGTAGGTCGTGTGGTTGTCGACGGTCGGGTATTCGCGACCGACCTCTATGTGCCCCTGCATGATTCGCCAGCGCTCGTCGGCCGGCAGCGCATACCACCCGCGCGACTTGACGAACGGGTAGACGAACACGTATTTGCCGCGAAAGCCGCGCGGCACGGTGCGCTCGTCTTCGGAGTACTCAGAGCTCTTGCGCATGCCCAGGAAGGAATGCGAGATCTGCGCCCACTTCATCAGACCGCTCTGCGCGAGCACCACGTGGAACTCGTGTATGCGGTCGAGGTTCTCGGCCTCGGCCAGCAGCAGCAGCTCGGCGTCGCCACGCGTGCCGACGAGCGAGAAGCTCTGCAGCATGTGCCCGTCGGCGAAGTCCTCGCAGGCGGCCATCAGCTCGCGCTTGTGCTCGGCGCGGCTCTCGTCGTCCAGCCGCCGCCAGGCGGGGTCGACCTTCAAGAACGTGTACTTGACGAAGTGACGGGCGCTCACGCGAGCTGATTATCGCAGCAGGCGTATGTGCTTCGGCGCTCCGACCTCCCCGGCGACGGGCTCGGTGGATAGAGTTGACTTGTGCGCGTCGCGCTGCTTTCGCCGTACTCGTGGACGTATCCCGGTGGAGTCACCCGCCACATAGAGGCGCTTGCGCGCGAGCTCTCGCAAGCCGGTCACGAGGCACGCGTGCTCGCTCCGCTGGATCCCGACGACAAGCTCTCGCGACGGCTGCATCGCGGCGCCCAGCCCCAGCGCCACCCGACGCCCGAGGGCTTCGTCTCGATGGGGCGCACGTTCGGCATTCCCGCCAACGGTGCCGTCTCGAACATGGCGCTCACGCCGCACGCCGTCTACACGCTGCGCCGCGAGCTGCGCGAGGGCGGCTACGACGTCGTGCACATTCACGAGCCCGTCGTGCCGATTCTCGGATGGGACGCGCTGTGCTCCTCCGGTGAGCTGCCGCTCGTCGGCACCTTCCACACCTACTCGGAGAACCCGATCACCAACGGCGGCATCGCCGTTGGACTCGGCGGTCGCCGGCGCATGAACCGTCTGCACCAGCGCATCGCCGTCTCCGAGGCCGCGGCATGGACGGCGCGCCGCTTCTACGGCGGCCGCTACCGCATCGTGCCCAACGGCGTGAACCTCGCGTCCGACGCCGAGCTGGCGCTCGCGGCGGAGCGGGCCGCGGGCGACGCGCCCGGGCGGGAGGGGTTGCGCATCCTGTTCATCGGCCAGGCGGTCGAGCGCAAGGGGCTGGGAGTGCTGCTGCGCGCCTTCGAGGCGCTGCGCGATCACCTGCCGGCGACGCTCACGCTCGTCGGCGCCTCGCGCGAGGAGATCGCGCACCTGACGCTCGACGAGCGCGGCGTGCACGCGCTGGGCAAGGTCTCTGAGCAGCGCAAGCTCGCCGAGCTCGCGCGCGCCGACGTGCTCTGCGCGCCTTCGCTGGGCGGCGAGAGCTTCGGCATGATCCTGACCGAGGCCTTCGCCGCCTCGACGCCTGTGCTGGCCTCGAACATTCCCGGCTACCGCGACGTCGTGCGCGACGGCGTCGACGGGCAGCTCGTCGCCTGCGGCGACCCGCTCGCGCTCGCCGAGGCGCTGCGCCGTCTGGCGCTCGAACCGCGCCGGCGCGAGCGCATGGCCGCGTCCGCGCGCGAGCGCGCGGAGCGCTTCGCCTGGCCGCACGTCGCCGCGGAAGTGCTCGACACCTACGAGCAGGCCGTGGCGCTGGCCGATCCGTCGCGACGCCGCGCCCGTGGCACGCTGCAGCGCGCCGCGCTGCGCCACGGCTTCATGCCCGCCGACCTGCAGCCGCGCGTGCCCGCCCAGCGCCTGCCCTCGCTGGCGCCCGAGCCGCCGCCGCTGGTCGGACGCGAGCGGCGCATTCGCACGCTGCGTCGCGCCGGCCTCGTCGCGTCCTCGCTGGTCGGCGGCGCGCTTGCAGGGCTGGCGCTGCAGCGCGTCGGCGTGACGCGCGTGGCGGCATCGCTGCTTGCCTCCAAGCCGGGTCTGCTCGTCGCCGGCCTGGCACTGATGTGCGCGGCGATGTTCACGCGCGCGATCGCCTGGCACGCGATCCTCGCCGCCGCTCCGACCTGGCGCCGCGCCAAACGCCGCGACGCGATGCAGGGCACGTTCATCGGCGTGCTGATGTCCTCAACGCTTCCCGCCCGGCTCGGCGAGCCTTCGCGCGCGCTGATCGTCGCGCGGCGTCTGGGCCGCGCGCGCGAGACGCTGCCGGTGGTGCTCGGCACGATGGTCTCGCAGACGCTGCTGAACCTGCTCGCGCTGGCGATCCTCGGTGGCGTTACGCTGTCGAGCGCAAGCGCCCTGGACAGCCACTACCGCGCACTTCTGCTCGTCGGCCTCGCGCCGCTGGCCGCGCTGCTGGCCAGCGTGCTCGGCCCGATCCTGCTGACGCCCGGCGTGAGCTCGCGCTCGCAGCGTCTGCAGGCGCTGGTCGTGAGCATGCGGCGGTGGCTGTTGCGCTTGCGCGACGGCCTGCGTGTGTTCGCGCGACCGCGCGCAGCCGCGCGCGCGACCGTCGTTCAGCTGGCTGCCTGGACGCTGCAGTGGCTGTCCTGTTGGCTGCTGCTGATGGCGCTCGGACTCGAAGTGCGTTCGGGCGGCGCTGCTGCTGCAGGCGTGCTGTTCGCCGTCAACGTCACGGCCGTGATGCCGGCGACGCCGGCCAACGTCGGCGTCTTTCAGGCAGCCTGCGTCGCAGTGCTGTCGGGCGCCTACCACGTGTCCACCCCCGACGCGATCGCATACGGCATCGTGTTGCAGGCCGTCGAGGTCGCCACCGCGCTGATCATGGGGTTGCCGGCGCTGCTCAACGAGGGGCTGTCCTGGCGCGACGTGCGGCTTCGCTCGATGCACGCTTCGCCGGTGCGGCTCGGGCCGCTGCCGCAGAGCGCCGCCGGCCTTGCCCGCGCCGACAGCTGACGCGCACACGGCAGGCATCGGCGCCCGCACGGCGTATCGAACGCGCATGAGCGACGCCTGGGTCTACATGCTGCGCTGTTGTGACGGGTCGCTGTACACGGGCTGGAGCACCGACGTGGCAAAGCGCCTGCAGCGGCACAGCGCCGGCACGGCAAGCCGCTACACGGCCAGTCGCCTACCGGTCGAGTTGGTGTATGAGGCGGCGATGTCCGATCGCAGCGCCGCGCGGCGCGAGGAGGCCAGGATCAAGGCTCTGCAGCGCCGCGCCAAGCTGGCGCTGATCGCCTCGCGGCCGGGCTGATCGGCCACCAGGGAGCCGTCTACCGAGGGGTCGGGCCGGGTCCGCGGCGGCTGTTGAGGCATGATGAGGGCATGGCAGATCAATCCTCAGCGAGCAGGCCCGGCTCACGCAGCGTGAAAATCGGCGCCGACGAGCGCACCGGCTGGTCCTCGGACCGCCCGCGCCGCGACGGCGCTCCGGAGCGCCCGCCGAACATCTCGGTGCACTGCCGCGTGCTCAAGCCGGTCGATCGCCTGCGCTACTCGCCCGGCAGCCTCGTCGTCGTGGTCTCCGCCTCGGCGCCGGAGCGCGAGGCCTTCGTGCAACGCCTGATCGAGGATCGCGCCAGCCTGCTGTCGCTGAGCAAGGTGCGCGGCCTGCTCGAGGGCCGCGTGGAGGCCGAGGAGCTGGACGCACGCGCCGAGGAGCTGCTGGCGGCGGCGGTCAGCAAGCGCCTGGCCAACAAGGACACCGTCGTGCTCGTGGCCGAGAGCCTCGACGTCGCCGAACGTGAGACCTACGTGCGCATCGCCGCGGCGCTCAAACGCCCCCGCCACATCATCCTGCTGGAGACCTCGCGCGACCAGGTCTCAGAGGACGACTTGCCGACGCTCAACGCCCTGCGCCGCGCGCTCGACGCTGGCGAGCTGGGCGAGGAGGGCTTTCAGACGGCCCTGCGCCTCGGCGGCGGCAGCGCCTCGGAGGTCAAGCGGGTCCTCTTCCGCCCGCCTCCGCGCGACGACGACTGAGCCAGAGGGCCGTGGACGCGGCGCGGGGCGGCGCTACGTCAGCGCCGGCTCGTCCTCGGCTTCGACCGCGCCGTCGGGCGGGTCGGCGTCCTCGATCTCGCCGAACAGCGACGGATCGCGGTTGGAGCCGCGGATCACGTCGTCGGGCGAGCCGTCGGGCAGCAGGCGGCCCTGGCGCGTGCCGAAGTAGATCGCCTGCGGGTGGTGGGCGATCAGCGCGAGCGTCGACTGCTCGGGCTCGGGCGCGTAGCCGTCGGTGATCGTCATGCCGATCTGGCCGAGGTTCAGCAGCTTCTCGACCTTCAGGTGCTCGGCCTGCTCGGGCACGGCCGGGTAGCCCCAGGAGTAGCGGCGGCCCTGGGTGTCTGAGATGCCGAGCATCTGGCGCGCGCGCCAGTGCAGCCACTCGGCCAGGCCCTCGGCGGTCTGCACGCCGAGGCCGTGCACGAACAGCTGCTCGGCGAACTCGCCTTCGGCCTCCAGCTTGGCCATCAGCTCGGTGACCTCGGAGCCGACCGTGACGGCCTGCACGGCGATCACGTCGAGCTCCTGCGGCGGCTTGCCGTCGACGGCCGGGCGAAAGAAGTCGGCCAGGCAGATGCGATCGCCCTTGGGCTGGCGCGGGCAGACGAAGCGCGTCAGCTCGCTCTCGCGGTCGTCGGGGTCGAGCACGACGATGTCGTTGCCCTGCGAGTAGCAGGGAAAGAAGCCCAGCAGAGCGCGCGGGTGCAGGTAGTCCTGCTCGGTCCACATGCGCTCCAGGCGCGGGCGGAAGTCGTCGCGCAGCAGCGTCTGCCAGGCCTCGCCTTTGACGCCGCGCCCGCCCCAGTGGAGCTTGAACAGCACGTGCGTGTCGAGGTGGCGGTAGACCTCGTCGAGATCGACGTCGATCTCCTGCACGCCCCAGTAGGGCGGCGTGGGGATCGGCACGTCGGTGCTCGCCGCCGAGCGCACCGAGTCGTCGGCGAAGTTCAGCTGCTCTTCGGGCGCGTCGCCCTTGGCGCGGAACTCCGTGGCGCCTGCGAGCAGCTTCTCCACCAACGCGCCGCGCGCGTCGGCGTCGACCAGCTGGTCCATCACCGACAGGCCCTCGAAGGCGTCCTTGCAGTAGAACACGCCCGGCTCGTAGACCTCCTCGGAGTCTTTGCCGCCGGGATACAGCGTGCGGTAGCTGAACGCGCGGTTGATCGCCGCGCCGCCGATCAGCACCGGGTAGGACAGGCCCTTGGCGTGCAGCTCCTGGATGCACGCGGGCATCTGCTTGGACGTCGACACCAGCAGCGCCGACAGACCGATCGCCGTCGCGTCGTGCTCCTGCGCGGCGTCGACGATCGTCTGGATCGGCACCTGCTTGCCGAGGTCGACGACCGTGTAGCCGTTGTTCGTGAGAATCGTGTTGACCAGCGACTTGCCGATGTCGTGCACGTCGCCGAACACCGTCGCGAGCACGACCGTGCCCTTGGTGTAGCCCTCGATCTTGTCGAGGTATTTCTCCAGCTGCGCGACCGCGCGCTTCATCACCTCGGCCGACTGCAGCACGAACGGCAGAATCAGTTCGCCGGCGCCGAACTTGTCGCCGACCTCCTTCATCGCCGGCAGCAGCACCTCGTTGAGCGTCGGCACCGCGCCGATCTTCTCGACGCTCTTGTCGATCTGCTCCTCCACGCCATCGCGGCGTCGGCGCAGGATGTGGAAGTGCAGCGCCTCCTCCGGCTCCATGCCCTCGGTCGGGTCGGCCGCGCCGGCCGGGCCCTCCTCCTCGCCCTTTGACTCGAAGTGCTCGATGAACTTCTCCAGCGCGTCCTCGCGACGGTTGAACACCAGGTCGTCGGCCAGCTCGCGCTCGTTGTCGGGAATCTCCGAGTACGGCGTGATGTGGTTGGGGTTGACCATCGCCAGGTCCAGCCCGGCGTCGACGCAGTGATGCAGGAAGACCGAGTTGAGCACCGCGCGCGCGCCGGGCGACACGCCGAAGGACACGTTGGACACGCCCAGCGAAGTCTTCACGTCGGGAATCTGCTGCTTGATCGCCTTGATGCCGGCGATCGTCTCCACGGCCGACGGCCGCCACTCCTCGTCGCCCGTCGTCAACGTGAACGTCAGGCAGTCGAAGATCAACAGCTGCGGGTCCAGGTCGTGCTCCTCACAGCACAGGTCGCGAATGCGCTTGGCGATCTCGACCTTGCGCTCGGCCGTCTTGGCCATGCCGACCTCGTCGATCGTCAGCGCGATCAGCGCCGCGCCGTGCGCCAGCGCCACAGGCACGACGCGGTCGAGCTTGTCGCGTCCGGCCTCGAGGTTGACCGAGTTGACGATCGCGCGCCCGGGAATCTGCTCGAGCGCGCGTTCGATCACCTCGGGCTCGGTCGAGTCGATCTGGATCGGCGCCGGCTGCGTCAGCGAGACCTTCTTGGCGACGAGGCGCATCTGTTCGTCCTCGTCGGTGCGCTCGGTCAACGCCACGCACAGATCGAGCACGTGCGCGCCGCCCTCGACCTGATCCTCGGCGATCTGCACCAGCCCGTCGTAGTCGTCTGCCAGCAGCAGCTCCTTGGCCTTGCGCGAGCCCTGCGAGTTGACGCGCTCGCCGACCATCGTCGGCGCCGGCTCCTGCTGCAGCGGCGTCGAGGCGATCATCGAGGACAGCTGCGGCGCCCGTGGCGCGGGGCGCTCGCCGACCGGCCGACCGGCGACGCGCTCGGCGATCGCCGCGATGTGCTCGGGCGTCGTGCCGCAGCAGCCGCCGACGACGCCGACGCCGTAGCGCTCGACGAACTCCTTCAGCGCTTCTGCCAGCGGCTCGGGTTGCTCGGGGAAGATCGTCTCGCCGTCGGGCCCCTGCAGCGGCAGCCCGGCGTTGGGGATGCAGGCGACCGGCACCGGGCAGAACTCGCCGAGAAAGCGGATCGCGTCGCGCATGTCCTCGGGCCCGGTCGAGCAGTTCAGGCCGATCACGTCGACCTTCAGCGCCTCGAGCGTCGTCAGCACCGAGGAGATGTCCGTGCCGAGCAGCATCTTGCCGCCGTTGGGCAGCAGCGACACCGAGGCGTGGATCGGCAGCGCGCGCCCGGTGCTCTTGAACGCCTCGCGCGCACCGAAGACCGCGGCCTTGACCTCGAGGATGTCCTGCGCGGTCTCGACGATCAGCAGGTCGGCGCCGCCGTCGATCAGCCCCGCGGCCTGCTCGGAGAAGACCTCGACGAGCTCGGCGAAGCGAATCTGCCCGAGCGACGGATCCTCGGAGGCCGGCAGGTAGCCCGTCGGTCCGATCGAGCCGGCGACGAAGCGGTTCTCACCGGCCGCCCTGCGCGCGATCTCCGCCGCCTTGGTGTTGATCTCGACCGTGTAGTCGGCCAGACCCCACTCGTCGAGCTTGATGCGCGACGCCTGGAAGGTGTCGGTCTCGAGCACTTCCGCGCCGGCCTCGAGCATCGAGCTGTGCACGCCCTCGATCACGTCCGGTCGGTTGAGCACGAGCGCCTCGTGGCACTTGCCCTCCAGGCCGCCGTAGTCCTCGGCGGTCAGCTCGAACTGCTCGAGCGTCGCGCCCATGCCGCCGTCGTAGACGACGACGCCGCGAGAGATCGCTTCTCGGTAATCGCGAGCCATCAAGCAATGCTAGCTAGCGGGGCCTTTAGCGCCCCGCTAGGCAGCATCACCACGCGACCCGAGCTACTTGATGAAGAGCATCTCCGAGTACTTCGGCAGCGGCCAGAGGTCGTCGGCGACGATCTTCTCGAGCCGGTCGGCGACCTCGCGCACGTCGTCCATCGCCGGGATCACCGTGTCGCGCATGTACGCGGCCCATTTCTGCGGCGAGCTCGTCGGGCTGGTTCTCCGTCAGGTTGGCGTCCTCGAGCTTGGTCAGCGCGAAGTGCAGCTCCTTGATCAGCGGCTCGACCTCGCCGATCAGCTCCTCCATGCCGGCTGGCGCGCAGCTCGTTGAGGTGGCGCACCGCGGCCGGCAGCAGCATCGTGCGGGCGATCGTCGCGGCGGTCTCGGCCTCGATGTTGAGCTTGGTCGCGTACTGCTCGAGGAACACCTCGTAGCGGGACTCGAGCTCGCGCTTGGAGAGCACCTGTACTTCTTGAACACCGCGACCGTCCTTGTCGACGAGCCAGGGCAGCGCGTCGGGCGTCGTGCGCAGGTTGGCCAGGCCGCGCTTCTCGGCCTCCGTGTGCCACTCCTCCGAGTAGTTGTCGCCGTCGAAGACGATCCGCTTGTTGGCCGTCGTAGGCCTCCTTGACGACGTTCGGACCGCCTTCTCGAGCGTCGCCGCCGGCCTTCGAGCGCGTCTTCGAGCTTGTCGGCGAGCTCGTCGATCGCCTCGGCGACGATCGTGTTCAGCACGGTGTTGGGGAAGGCCGGCGACTGGCTCGAGCCGAGCGCGCGGAACTCGAACTTGTTGCCGGTGAACGCGAACGGGCTGGTGCGGTTGCGGTCGCCGCCGTGCAGCGGCAGCGGCGGCAGCACCGGCGTGCCGAGGCCGAGGAACGAGCCGCGGCTTCGACGCGCTGCGCCTTGCCCGTCTCGATCGCCGCGAAGACCTTCTCGAGCTCGGCGCCGAGGAAGATCGAGATGATCGCCGGCGGCGCCTCGTTGGCGCCGAGGCGGTGGTCCTGGCCGGCGCTGGCGATCGACGCGCGCAGCAGCGCCTGGTGCTTGTTGACCGCCTGGATCACGGCCGTGCAGAAGAACAGGAACTGCAGGTTCTCGGGCGGCGTGTCGCCCGGCTCGAGCAGGTTCTGCCCGGTGTCGGTGCCCATCGACCAGTTGTTGTGCTTGCCCGAGCCGTTGACGCCGGCGAACGGCTTCTCGTGCAGCAGGCAGACGAGGCCGTAGCGGCGGGCGACGTTCTGCATCATCTGCATCGTCAGCTGCTGGTGGTCGGAGCCGACGTTGGAGTTCTCGAAGATCGGCGCGATCTCGTACTGGTTCGGCGCGACCTCGTTGTGGCGCGTCTTGATCGGCACGCCGAGCTTGGCCAGCTCGAGCTCGATCTCGAGCATGTAGGCGAGGATGCGCTCGGGGATCGAGCCGAAGTAGTGGTCGTCGAGCTCGTGGCCCTTCGGCGGCTTGGCGCCGAACAGCGTGCGGCCGGTCGTGACCAGGTCGGGGCGCTCGAAGTAGTACTGCTCGTCGATCAGGAAGTACTCCTGCTCGGCGCCGACCGTCGTGAACACGCGCGCGGCGTCGTCGTCGCCGAGCAGCGTCGAGCGCGCGCGACGGCCGCGCCCGACAGCGCGTCCATCGAGCGCAGCAGCGGGATCTTGTGGTCGAGCGCCTCGCCCGTCCACGACGTGAACGCGGTCGGGATGCACAGCAGCGCGCCGTTGGGGTTCTCGAGGATGAACGCCGGGCGAGGTCGGGTCCCAGGCGGTGTAGCCGCGCGCCTCGAACGTCGCGCGGATGCCGCCGGTCGGGAACGACGACGCGTCGGGCTCGCCCTGGATCAGCTCCTTGCCGGAGAACTCGGCGATCGCGGTGCCGTCGCCGGCCGGGCCGTAGAACGAGTCGTGCTTCTCGGCCGTCGAGCCGGTCAGCGGCTGGAACCAGTGCGTGTAGTGGGTCGCGCCCTTCTCGAGCGCCCACTCCTTCATCGCCTGCGCGACCGCGTCGGCGAGCGAGGTGTCGAGCGCCTCGCCGCGCGCGAGCGTGCGCTGCAGCGCCTTGTAGACGTGCTTGGGCAGGCGCTGGCGCTGGACGGCCGGCGCTGAAGACGTTCGCGCCGAAGACCTGGTTGCCGGCGACGCGTCAGGTCGGGCGCGCCGAGCGCGGCGCCGTTGGCGCTCCACTGGGCGGCGGTGACGTTCTGCTGACGGGTCCTGGGCATGGGCGGGGTCGATTCCTCCTGGATGTGTGCGGCGCGAGATGGACGGCCGGGAAGGCCAGAGCGCAATCGTAGTGCCAAGCGGATCGCGAGGCATCACCGTCTGGCGAAATCGGGGGGTCGCCGATTCGACAGCGGGCCAAACGGGCGGCGCGCGCTCAGGGACGTGGCCGAGAACGTGCCCGGTTCGACCGCGCCCGTTTCTGGGTTGACGTGGCGTGGCGGGCGGCGCGCGGTGCGATCTGCGCGCTGAAGCGCCCGTGCGCTGACCGCGCCCGCCGGCGCGCGAGCGTCGCTTTGGCGTTGCCGGCGAGCCCCGCGCGACCGGTCAGGTGCACACTGTGTGCGCCCCGGCCTTGACCGGAACGACCGTCCAGACGAACGTGCTGGTCTGGTCGGCCGCCAGCGGGCCGAGCGCCCAGGTGTTGACGTAGGCGGTCTGGCCGCCGCCGGGAGGGCTGACGGCCTGGCTCTGCACCGGCGCGCTCGGTGAATCGCGCCGGGGCCCTGTTCGATGACCCAGATCGGCCGCTTGTTGGCGGCGAGTTCGGGATAGTTGGCGACGTAGGAGAAGAGTCGACCGTGACCGCCACGTTGGGGATGGTGCGGCTCCGTGTTGTGCACCTTCACGCGCAGCTTCGCCGGGCTTCGAGACCGACTGCTTGGCGGGAAACGCGCGTGGAGATCGCATCTTGTAAGCGGCGCTTGACTTCGCCGTGCGTCCTGGCGCGAGCCGCCGCCGCAGCCGGTCGCGACCAGCGCCGAGCAGGCGCCGGCCAGCAACAGCCCCAAGACTCTCCGTCCCCTCACGATGGCGGCACGATACCAGTGGCTGTTGCGCATCGTCACGGCGGTTTGCGCCCGTGTCGCGCGATCGCTTCGACGGTGGCGGTGGCGCACGGCGGCGCATCGCGTAGAGTTCGACCAGACCACCGACGGCAACCCGAGGAGGGGTACGCAGAGGATGGTTCGCAGCGTCGCCGAGCGGGCGTTCGTCCCGACCCGGAACCTGCTCGAGGAAATCGGGGACATGATGATCCTGACGGGGAGGACCATCTGGTCGGCCCTGCGCCCGCCGTACCCCTACGGCGGCGAGTTCGTCTCCCAGTTCCTGTTCGCGCTGCGCCTGTGCTGGTTCCCGCTGCTCGTCTCGACGGTCTGCATCTGCTACGCCGCCCCGGGGCTGCAGGCGGCGAACTTCCTGACGATCTTCGGCGCGCTCGACCGCCTCGGCGGCTTCTTCGTGCTCGGCGCGATCCGCGAGATCGGGCCGATCGTGACCGCGATCGTGCTCGCCGGCGTCGCCGGCACCGCGATCACCGCCGACCTCGGCGCGCGCAAGATGCGCGAGGAGCTCGACGCGCTGCAGGTGCTCGGCGTCGACCCGGTCAAGAACCTCGTCGTGCCGCGCTTCCTGGCGCTGATGGTCGTGACCGGCCTGTTCGACATCTACGCGCTGCTGTTCGGCATCTTCGGCGGGATCATCGCCGAGCTCGTCAACGGCCAGCCGCTCGGGCCCGTTCTGGGCCACGCTGTTCGCCAACGCCTCGACGACCGACCTGTGGGGCTCGGTGCTGAAGACGACGCATCTACGGCGCGATCATCGCGATCGTCTGCTGTTACAAGGGCATGACCGCCTCCGGCGGCGCCGAGGGCGTCGGTCGCGCCGTCAACGAGGCCGTCGTGATCGCGTTCCCGGCGATCTTCGCCTTCGACTACGTGTTCACGCAGACGCTGCTCGCCACCCACCCGCAGATCCTGGTGATCAAGTGAATGGCGCGGAGCTGCTGGCGATGCCGCGCGAATGGCTCGCGGCGACCGGCGAGATCGGCAAGTTCACGGGCAGCATCGTCGCGCGACGTGTACGGCCTGCGCGTGTTCCGCTTCTTCGGCGAGGCGCTGCGCCAGGCGGGCATCCTGATCGTCGGCTCGACGCTCGATCATCTGGACGCTGATGTTCATCCTCGGCCTGCAGTGCGGCATCGAGGGCGCCTACTTCACCGCCGCCCAGGGCGCGCCCGCCTACTCGGGCGTGTTCACCGCGTGGTGCGACCTGCGCGAGATCACGCCCTACGCGTTCGGCTACATGATGTCCGCGAAGGTCGGCACGGGCATCGTCGCCGAGCTCGGCGCGATGCGCATCTCCGAGGAGATCGACGCGCTCGAGGTGATGGGCATCGACTCGATGACCTTCCTCTGCGCCACGCGCCTGCTGGCCGCCTGGATCGTGCTGCCGTTCATGTACCTGGCGGGGATCGGCGCCGGCGTTCCTCGCCTCCTACATCGCCGTCGTGCAGCAGATCGGCTACGTCTCCTCGGGCGGCTACTTCCTGATCTTCTGGCAGTTCCAGAATCCGCCGGACTTCCTCTACAGCCTGATCAAGGCCATGTTCATGGCCACCGCGATCGTGCTCGTGGCCTGCTACTACGGCTACAACGCCAGCGGTGGGCCCGTCGGCGTGGGCAGGGCGACGGCCAAGTCGATGGTGCTCAACCTCGTGCTCGTGCACGTCATCGGCATGCTCGGCACGCAGATCTTCTGGGGCGCCAATCCGCGCGCCCCGATCGGAGGCTGACGTGGCGCGCGAGGACGTGCCCGGGCCGCACGGCGACGCCGAGGGCGCCGGCGAGTCCTACGAGCAGATCGAGCACCACGCGGCGCCGATGCCAGCCGGGCGGCGAGTCGGACTTCGCCGCCGACGCAGCCGGGCGAGGAGCCCGCAGCTCGAGCAGGCCGGAACGGCCTTCGCGCGCGCGCGAACGCGAACGCCAGCGCGAACGCGCCGGCGACGGAGGAATTCGCCTACCACACGCGGCACGCGTGCGTCCGTCCGAGGCGCCCGACGCGATCGAGTTCATCGACGTGCACAAGTCGTTCGGGCGCAACCACGTCCTGCGCGGGCTGAACATGGGCCTGCCCGAGGACAAGATCTCGATGATCCTCGGGCCGTCGGGCACGGGCAAGTCGGTCTGCATCAAGCACATCGTCGGGCTGCTGTACCCCGACCAGGGCGACGTGCTCGTGCACGGCGACTCGATCCCCAGCCTGTCCGACGCCGACCTGTTCGAGATGCGCAAGAAGTTCGGCGTGCTGTTCCAGGACGGCGCCCTGTTCGGCTCGATGAACCTGTACGACAACGTCGCCTTCCCGCTGCGCCAGCACACCGAGAAGGGCGACGAGGAGATCGCCGAGATCGTCAACCGGCGCCTGAGCGAGGTCGGCCTCGGCGGCGCGGGCGCGAAGATGCCCAACGAGCTGTCCGGCGGGATGCGCAAGCGCGCCGGCTTCGCGCGCGCGCTCGTGCTCGAACCCGGACATCGTGCTGTTCGACGAGCCCGACTCGGGCCTCGATCCGGTGCGCACCGCGCTGCTGTGCGAGCTGATCAAGGAAATCCACGCCGAGAACGGCGGCTGTTACGTCGTGATCACGCACGACATCATGAGCGCGCGCCGCGTCGCCGAGCACATCTCCGTGCTGTGGAAGGGCCGCATCGTCGAGTCCGGTCCCGCCGAGGAGCTGTTCGCCTCGGAAAACCCGTTCGTGCGCCAGTTCCTGTCGGGCGAGTCGGCCGGGCCCGCTCGGCATGGAGTAGCACCGCCGCGGCACGCGAGCTTGCGCGTCGCCTCGCCACCCCCGTTAGCCTCGCTCGTGAACGCCTCGCGCATCCTCGCCGCGCTCGCCGGCGGCGCGGCGCGCCGACCGCGGCTGATGATCGCCGCGGCGATCGTGCTCGCGCTGGCGGCGCGCGGCGCTGGCGCTGCGGCTGCAGCCCGACCGCGGCGACGAGCACGTTCGTGTCGAGCTCCAGCTCGCAGTACCGCGACGACGCAGCGCTTCTATCGGAGCTTCGGCGAAGAGCCGATCGAGGTGCTCGTCAGCGGCGACCTGCAGCAGCTGGTGCTGAGCGAAGACATCGACCGCCTGGTCGGGCTCGAGGGCTGCCTGTCGGGCAACGTGCCGGCGAGCGCGCTCGGCAACGAGGGGGGGCCCGACGGGCCCTGCGGCCAGCTCGCGCGCGCACGCACGCGTCAAGGTCGTGTTCGGCCCGGGCACGTTCGTCAACGAGGCCGC
This sequence comes from uncultured Solirubrobacteraceae bacterium, assembly GCA_963793935.1. Taxonomy (GTDB): domain Bacteria; phylum Actinomycetota; class Thermoleophilia; order Solirubrobacterales; family Solirubrobacteraceae; genus Palsa-744. The sequence goes on along the minus strand of CAWCBZ010000004.1, from coordinate 49,899 downwards.
CAACCAGATCGACGAACAGCTGGCGCAGCCAGACCAAGCAGGCGCAGACGCAGGCCAAGCAGGCGAGCGCGTGGTCGAGCGCCAGGCGCTGCGCCGCGGGCTGGGCGAATCAGCGAAGCGCAGGCGCTCGGCCGCCAGGCGAGCGAAGATCACGACGGCGCGCTTTCAGGAGGGCCTGGTCGACGCTCGCGCTGCAGTACGGGCTGACCTCGCGCCCGAGCCTCGACGACCACGACTTCGTCTCGTCGCTGGTGTTCGACTCGACCAAGCCCGCGGGCACGCCCAAGCAGCGCTTCGCCTACCTGTTCCCCAGCCGCGACGCGGCGCTCGTGTCCGTGCGCATGCGCGCCGGTCTCAGCGAGTCCCAGCGCACGCACACGATCGGCCTGATCCGCAAGGCCGTGGCGATGCCGCAGTGGCGCCTGCAGCACGGCGAGTCCTATCTGGTCACCGGCGAGCCGGTGATCGTCTCCGACCTGACGCGCTCGATCACGAACTCGCTGGAGCTGCTGCTGATCGCCGTGCTGCTGGTGATGGCGGCGACGCTCGGGCTCGTCTTCACCGGCCGCCCGCGGCTGCTGCCGCTGGCGATCGCGCTGCTGGCGGCGGCGCTCACGTTCGGCGCGCTGTCGCTTGCCGGCGCGTCGCTGACGATGGCCTCGATCGCCGTGCTGCCGGTGCTGATCGGCCTGGCCGTCGACTACGCGATCCAGTTCCAGTCGCGCGTGCGCGAGGAGGCCGAGCGCGCCGGTGACGCCCGAGGCGCGCGTGCGCCGCGCGGCGGCGCTGGGCGCGCCGACGATCGCCACGGCCGGCGCGGCGAGCGCGGCGGCGATGCTCGTGCTCGCGCTGTCGCCGGTGCCGATGGTGCGCGGCTTCGGCCTGCTGCTCGTCGTTCGGTCGTGATCGTCGCGTTCCTCTGCGCGCTCACCGCCGGCGCGGCGGTGCTGCGCTCGCTCCGAGCGACGCGCCGGCGCGGGCCGCGCGCGACCCGTCGGCGCGCGCCGCGCAGCGCCGGCGGGCGTGGTCGCGCCGCGCCTGGCGCGGCGCCGGCGAGCTGCTGCGCGACAACGCGCTCACGCGCGCGTCTCGCGTGCCGCGCTCGGTCGGCTCGCTGCGCCGCCCCGGGCGCGTGCTGTGCGCCGGACTGGCGCTGGCGGCGCTCGGCTGGGGGCTCGACACGCAGACCAGGGTGCAGACGGACATCACCAAGCTCGTGCCGCAGAACCTCAGTTCGCTGCAAGGGCTCAACGCGCTCGAGCGCACGACCGGCGTCGGCGGCGAGATCGACCTGATGGTCAGCTCCAACGCGCTGACCAAGCCGGCGACGATCGAATGGATGAGCTCCTACGAGAGCGCCGTGCTGAAGCGCTTCGGCTACACCGCCGCGCGCGGCTGCGGACGGGCGCGGCTGTGCCCGGCCTTCTCGCTGCCCGACCTGTTCGCCCAGCAGCCGGCCGTCGCGCCGACGGGCAAAGGCAAAGCTGCCGCTAAAGCGCCAAAGCTCACGCAGGCCCAGGTCAGCGGTCTGCTGGCGGCGATCCCGCCCTACTTCTCCCAGGACGTGATCACGTCGGATCGGCGCGTGGCGACGCTGGCCTTCGGCATCCGCCTGATGAGCCTCGCCCGCCAGCAGCAGCTGATCGACCAGATGCGCTCGAGCCTGCATCCGCCGCCGGGCGTCAGCGCCCAGCTCGTCGGCCTGCCGGTGCTCGCGGCCAAGTCCGCCGCGCAGGTCGCCTCGCCGCTGCGGCGCGTGGAGACGCTGCTGGCCAGCCTCGCGGTCGTTGCGCTCGTGCTGCTGGCGGCCTTCCGCGGCGACATTCGCCGCGCGCTCGTGCCGCTGGTGCCGATCGCGCTGGCGAGCGGTTGGTCGGCGCTGATCCTGTTCGCGGTGCGCGTGCCGCTGAACCCGATGTCCGTCACGCTGGGCGCGCTCGTGATCGCCATCTCGACCGAGTTCAGCGTGCTGCTGGCCGAGCGCCATCGCCAGGAGCGGCTTGCCGGCCACGACACGACCGAGGCGCTGCGCCGCGCCTACGGGCGCACCGGCGCCGCCGTGGCCGCTTCGGGAGTCACGGCGATCGCCGGCTTCGCCGTGCTCGCGCTGTCGGACATCACGATGCTGCGCGACTTCGGCCTGGTGACGCTGATCGACCTGAGCGTCTCGCTGCTCGGCGTGCTCGTGGCGCTGCCGGCGGCGATTGCGATCTTCGGCCAGGCGGCGCCGGACAGCGGCGCGCACGAGCCGCTGCGCCTGCGCGGCGACGCCCGCGAGCCCGTCCATGAGCCAGCCTGAGCAGACCCGCTCCCGGCCGCGCTACGGCGGCTATTTCGGGCTGCTCGTCGTACTGATTCTGGTGCTGATCACGATCAACACGATCGTCACCAAGCCCAACGGCGTGAAGGGCCTGGCGCCGGGCGAACGCATGCCGCCGTTCGCCGTGCCGCTGGCGCTGGGCAGCCTGGAAGGCGACGCCGATACCGCACGCTTTGCCCACGAAGGCTCCGCCGGGCGCGTGCCGGCCTGCCACGAGCGCGGCCCGCAGATTCTCAACGTGTGCGCGCTCTATGAAGGCGCGCCGGTGGTGCTCGCTCTGTTCGTCGACGGCGGCTCGTGCGCGGCGGTGCTCGATCGGATGCAGGCGCTGTCGAGCTCGTTTGCGGGCGTGCGCTTCGCCGCCGTGGCGATCAAGAACGGCCGCGGGCAGATTCGCCGGCTGATCCGCTCGCACGCGCTGAGCCTGCCGATCGGACTGGACAAAGACGGCGCGCTGGCGGCGCTGTACAAGGTCGCGACATGCCCGCAGGTCACCTTCGCCTACCCGGGCGGCGAGGTGCAGAGCAAGGCGCTGCTGTCGACGCCGTCGCCCACGTTGCTGCGCGAACGCGTGGCCGGGCTGGTTGCCGCGGCGCGCGCCAGAGGCTGGAAGCCGCCGGCGCCGGCGCCGGCAGGCTCAGGCGCAGGGTCGGGAACGGGTCCAAAGTCGGGTGGCGGCGGGTGAGCGCCGAGCCGCCCGGGCGCGAGGGGCCGCCCTCGCAGGACGCGCAGTCAGGGTTCGCGCCGACGCCGGGCTGGTGCGCGCGCGAGGTCGAGCAGGAGCTGCCGGGGCTCCGGCTGATGACCGCGCAGGTCGACTTCACGCGCCGCGGCACGTTGACCGGCGACTCGCCGCAGGACATCTGCGCGCGCCTGCGCGAGATGTCAAACCGCTTTCGCGGCGCCACCGCGGTGGCCGTGCGACGCGAACCGGTCACGTCGGCCTATCGCGTGTTCTTCCGTCAGATCGGGCTCGATCCCGAGATCGTGCGCACGCCGATCGAGGCCGCAGTGCTCGAGCGCATGATGCGCGGAGGCTTTCTCAGCGGCGGGCTGCTGGAGGACGTGCTGCGCATCGCGCTGATCGACACCGGCGTGCCCGTGTGGGCGCTGGACGCCGAGCTCGTCGACGGCCCGCTGGGCATTCGCGCGAGCGCCGAGGGCGAGCGCCTGGGGCGCGCCGAGCGAGCGCGCGAGCTCGCCGCCGGGCAGCTGGTGATCGCCGACGCCGGCGCACCGCTGGCGATTCTCTTCGGCAAGCTCGCCTCCGGACATGCGCCAGCTGCGCGCACGCGACGAGTGGCGCTGTTCGCCGTGCAGGTCGAGGGCGTGCCCGAGCTGTATGCCGAAGAGGCGCTGTGGGTCTGCGCGTCATCGCTGCAGGCGAGCTGAGCGGCGCCCGGGCTCGCGTCAAGCGTCACATGCGCACTGCCGCCACTGGTAGAATCGGCGCGTCCGGCCACACGAGGAGGAGTCGGAGGCGTGAGCCAGTCCGAGCAGCTGACGATCGAGCGCGGCGCCCCTGCTGTCGAGCGGGTGGACGAGCGCGCGGCGCGGCAAGCGTTGCGCCAGCAGATCGCGCGCCTGGAGCGCCAGCTGACGCAGATCGTCGCCGGAGGCTTTCCGCACATCCCCGCGAGCGTCGCACGCGGCGCCCGCGAGAGCTTCGCCGGGCCGCGACTGCTCAGCCTTGCTCAGCTGGAGCGCCAGCGCGACACGCTGGCCGGTCGGCTGCAGGACGCGCAAGCGCTGACGCGCGCTCGTGCCGAGCACGAGCGCCACGCACACGAGCTGCTGGAGCGGATGAAGCTCGAACCGGGCCGCTACCGCTTCGTGCGTCTGCCGGTCCGCGACCTCGGCCAGGGCGGCTGCGGTGTCTGGGAGGTGCGCCCGCGGCTCGGCCTGATCGGCATGCTCGCCGGCTGGTGGCAGCTCACGCTCTCGTCAGGCTGTCCGTTACCCAGGGGGTCGCGCTCCACGCGCGACCCCGCTCCGCAGAGTTGAGCATCGCCGCGAGCGTGCGACGCTGGCGGTCGGTCATCGAGCCGATCGTCTTCTTCTCGGACATCGGTATCTGCGCGAGGAACTTGCGGCAGCGCGTCTGACCCCAGCGGCGCTGGCTCATCAGCAGGTCGGCGACGGCCATGCTCTGAGCCTCCCACGGGCAGGCCAGAATCACCTCGGCGGCTTCGATCTCGTCCATCGAAACCCGACGCTTGAGCTCCGCGCGGGCCAGGCGAACCTTGTTGGCGCGCTCCAGCGCGCGCATGTACTGCGGAGCAGGGGCGATTGTCGCTGTCGCGTTCATGTGTGGACTCTCCCCGTCGCAGGGCTGTATGTCGCTCCACGACGTCCGTGCTTGATGGTTGACGAGTGCGCGCTCTGAGATGGCCGTCCGGTATCCACCCAGGGTCAGAGGGCGAGCGACCCTAGAAGAAGTGATGCTGCGATGGCTGGTGGGGGGCGGAACCGGACGTCACGCAGAGCGCTCCCGCAAGCTACGAAAGGCGGCGCGCTCGGTCAACAGCCATCTCACACTTCATACGCTAGAAGCGACCTTTTTTTGCCGGCCCTCGACTTGTGAAGATTTGGACAAGCACCGACGGCGCCGGTACCCGAACAGACGATCTGTCAACCGGCCGCGGAAGCGTGCTCGCCAGGCCCCGGAAGTGGACCGTGCTCCGCCTCGAACTCGACCTTGACGCGCGCGAAGACGTCCAGCGCGCGCCGCAGCGTGGCCTCGTCGTGCGTGGCCATGACGCTCGTGCGCAGCAGCGCGCCGCCCGGCGGTACGGCGGGGTGCAGGGCGGTGTTGACGAAAACGCCGGCGTCGTACAGCGCGCGCCAGAGCACGGCCGCCTTCCAGTCGTCGCCCACCAGCAGCGGCACGATCGGCGTGACGATCGTTGCCCGCGACGCGTCCTCGCCCTCGTCGACGAGCAGCCCCGGCGCGTGGCTCTGGACGCCGGAGCCGAGCGCAAGCCGCTGGGGCGAGACGACCGCAAAGCCACGTTCTTCCAACCCATCGCGCAGCAGGCGCGCGTTCTCCAGCACGCGCGCCAGCAGCGGCGGACCGTCGGGCGAGCGCAGCACACGCAGCGCCGCGGCGGCGGCGCCGACGGCCGCCGGCACGGCCGAGGCGGTGAACAGGAATGCGCGTGAGTACAGGCGCAGGTACTCGATCACCTCGTGCGACCCCGCCACGAAGCCGCCGCAGGAGGCCAGCGACTTGGAGAAGGTGCCCATGCGCAGATCCACGCGCTCGGCGACGCCGAGCAGTTCGGCGGTGCCGGCGCCATGCGCGCCGAGCACGCCCGCGCCGTGCGCCTCGTCGACCATCAGGCGTGCGCCGTAGCGCTCGCACAGGTCGCAGATCTCGCCCAGCGGCGCGATGTCGCCCTCCATCGAGAAGACGCCGTCGACGACCACCAGCACGCCGCCGCCGTCGTCCTGCGCGCGCTGCAGCATCTTCTCCAGCTTGTCCAGGCGGTTGTGGCGAAACGGGCGAAGCTTGGCGCGCGACAGCAGGCAGCCGTCGAGGATCGAGGCGTGATCTCCGGCGTCGGCGATGACCGTGTCCTGCGGGCCCAGCAGCGTGCCCAAGGCGCCGACGTTGGCCTGGTGTCCGGTTGTGAAGACGATCGCGTCCTCGCAGTTCATCCACTCGGCGATCTCGCGCTCCAGCTGCAGGTGCAGCGGGATCGTGCCGTTGAGCAGGCGCGAGCCGGTCAGACCCGTGCCGAAGCGGTGCAGCGCGTCCTCGGCCCCCTGCATCACGCGCTCGTCGCCGGTCAGGCCGAGGTAGTTGTTGGATCCGAGCATGATCCGCTCGGCGCCCTCCATCTCGACGACCGGCATGGCCGGCGAGGTCAGCAGATGGAAGTAGGGCAGCACGTCCGCGGCGCGCGCCGCCGCGAGCAGTTCGGAGCGATCGTGGTCGCGAACCTTGGCGAAAACGTCCGTGGAGGTGTGCATGTAATGTGCCTCGGCCGTGGGAGTCGAAATCAGATCTGTCTCGGGTGCAAGAGATCTGAAGCGCTTCATCGACCTCCCATTTCGCCTGCATGCTAACTCGCCGCAGTGGGTGCCACCGCTGAAACTCGAGCGGCGGCTGTTCCTCAACCGCCGGCTCAACGCCTTCTTCACCCACGGCGAAGCCGAGTACTTCCTCGCGCTGCGCGACGGGCGCGTGGTCGGCCGCGCCAGCGCGCAGGTCAACACCGCCTTCAACGACTACCAGCAGAAGAAGTGGGGCTGGTTCGGCTTCTTCGAGCTCGAGGACGATCAGCAGGTCGCCGACTCGCTGCTCGATGCCGCCGCGGGATGGCTGCGCGAGCGCGGCATGGAGCGCATGGTCGGGCCGGCCGACTTCTCACTCAACGACGAGAGCGGCATCGTCGTGGAGGGCTTCGACCTGCGCCCGATGGTGCGCCAGCCATGGCACCCGCCCTACTACCAGCGGCTCGTCGAGGGCGCGGGCATGACCAAGGCGATGGACCTGCTGATGTGGAACCTCGAGGTCACCGGTCGCGACAAAGTGCTGCCGGTCATCTGGGAGCTGGCCGCGAAGGCCGAGAGCGAGCACGGCATTCGCGTGCGCCCGATGCGCCGGCGCCAGCTGCGCAAGGACATGGACTCCTTCGCCGAGGTCTACAACTCGGCGTGGTCTGAGAACTGGGACTTCGTGCCCTACTCCAAGAAGGACCTCGACGCGCTCGCGCAGGAGATGCAGCTGGTGTTCGACAAGCACTGGGCGATGATCGCCGAGAAAGTCGACACCGGCGAGGTCGTGGGCATGGCGATGACCTTCCCCGACATCAACCAGGTGCTCGCGAAGATGAACGGCAAACTGCTGCCGCTCGGCTGGTGGCACTTCCTCAACAAGGGCAGGCTGACCGACAGGGTGCGCGTGGGCTTTCTCGGCGTCAAGCCCGAGTACCAGCACACCGGCGTCGCGGCGCGCCTCTATCAGCTGCACTTCGACGCCGCCGAAAAACGCCCCCAGGACGGCGGCGAGATGGGCTGGATCCTGGAGACCAACACGGCGATGAACCGCGGCATGGAAGCGATGGGCGGTCGCGTCGTCAAGCGCTACCGCGTCTACGAGCGCATCCTGCAGTCGATCTGAGCAGCGGTCTACACTCCGCCGATGAGCGTCGAGCAAAGCCAGCAGGCCCCGGCTACGGGCGCCGAGCAGCAGCCGGGCGACCGGCTGCCGGTGCTCGCGCAGGAGGCGACCGTCGTGCAGGAGTATCGCCTCGGCCGCGAGATGTCGCGCGGACGCGCCGCCGGTGCGATCCCCGCCGTGCAGGCGGCCGCGGTCGCCGCGGGCGGCTTCGTGGCCGGTGCGGCGGTGGTGGGGTTGGTGTCGCGGCGCCAGCGCCACTCCGCGGCCCTGGCCAAGGGCCGCGGCGCGGGGCGCGGGCTCAAGCGCGGCGGTCGTCGCCGCGGCGGCCCGTCCAGCGCCGGCGAGCTCGTGCAGATCGTCGGCAGCCGCTCGCTGCTGGTCGACGTGCACCTGCTCGGCGGTCGCTAGACGGGCGCTGACCTGCGCCTCGCCGCGTCCTCGGTCGCTCGCGTGCTGCCCGCACGCCACGCTTCCTGCGTCCTTGCGATGCTTGGTCATCGACCGTCTAGACGCTTCTGACTTCCAGCGTGCCCGTGACCCCCGTCGTTGAAGAGCGCATCGAGATTCGCCCGGCGGGCTCGTTTCGCCTGCCGGGCGGCGGCATGGACGGCGTGCTGCGACGCCGCGGCGGCGTGCTCGAGCGGCTGCTGCACCGCGACGGCGAGCCGGTGCTCGTGCGCTGCGCGCAGACCGCGCCCGACCGCGTGATGCTGGGAGCGCGCGCCCGCTCGCGCGAGGCGGCGGCGCACGGCATCGCGCGCATGCGCTTCGCGCTCGGCGTCGACGAGGACCTGAGCGCCTTTCATCGCCGTTTCGCGCGCGACCCGCTGATCGGGCGCTCGGTGCGCAGCCGGCCGTGGCTGCGCGCCAGCCGTCGGCCGGAGCCCTTCGAGGCGCTCGCCTGGGCGGTCTGCGAGCAGTTGATCGAGTACGAGCGGGCGGCGGCCATCGAGCGTCGGCTGGTGGCCCGGCTCGGGCGCAGGGCGTCCGGTTGGGACGGCGCCGCGGGGCCGCTGCGCGACCTGCCGACGCCGGGCGAACTGGCGGGCACGGCGCCGGCGCTGCTGGAGTCCTTCGACCTCGCCGGCACGCGCGCGCTGACGCTGGTGCGCGCCGCGCGCGAGGTCGCGCTCGGTCGCGTCGACCTGCACGACGACGACCACGAGCGCTCCTGGCGGCGGCTGCGCGCGATCCCCGGCATCGGCAGCTGGACCGTGGAGATGCTCGCGCTGCACGGCCAGGGGCGCAACGATCAGGTACCCGCCGGCGACGTCGGTCTGCTCAAGCGCGTCGGGCGGCTGCTCAGCGGCGGCGACCCGCTCGCTCGCGCCCAGGAGCACGAGGTGCGCGAGTTCTTCACTCCATACGAGGAGTGGGCCGGACTCGCGGCGATGCACGTGTTCGCCGCCTGAGCTTCGCGGCCTGGCTAGCGCAGGATGCCGGTGTGCCCGACCGAGTAGCGGCCCGGCTGCGGCCACACGCATAGGCCGTGCGGGCCGTCGCCCACCTTGATCCTGTGCAGCAGGCGCCCGGTGGACGTGGAGATCGCGTACACCTCCGCGTTGGATCGGCCCGACAGCCAGAGGATCTTGCCGTCGGCCGAGACGCCGCCCATGTCCGGCGATCCTCCACCCGGCAGCCACCACTTGGCGATCGGACGGCCGGTCGCGAAGGAGATCACGCTGATCGAGCCCTCCATGCGGTTTGACACGTACAGCACCTTCGCGTCGCGACTGGGGTAAAGGCCGTGCGCGCCGGCTCCGGTCAGCTCGAAGCGCCTGACGCGCAGCGTGCGCGCGTTGATCAGCCAGACTCCGTTGAGCGCCATGTCGGCGACGTAGAAGGTGCGCCCGTCGGGCGAGAGCTTGACGTCCTGCGGCATCGCGCCGGAGGACAGCGCGATCGTCTTGACGACGCGCTCGGTGCGCAGGTCCACGACGATCATGCGCCCGGCGAACTCGCACGAGGCGAGCGCGTAGCGTCCACCGGCGGTGAAGTCCATGTGGTCGACGCCGACGCATCCGGGTGTCTGCAGCGCGTGATGCAGCGCCATCGTGTGCGGATTGCGGAAGTCCAGCTGGCGGTCGGCCTCGGCCACCACGATCGCCCAGCGGCCGTTGGGCGTGAAGTAGAGGTTGTAGGGGTCCAGCGCGGCGATCGGCTTGCCCGGGCGACCGCTGCGCGGATCGATCGGCGTGAGGCTGTTGGAGAGGTCGTTGGTGACGTACAGCGTGCGCAGGTCCCACGACGGCACCACGTGTTGGGGCAGCGTGCCCACGGCGAAATGCGCGATGACCTTGAACGTCCGCTGTGAGATCACGTCGACCGTGTTGGACTTGGTGTTGGGCACGTAGACCAACGCGGGGTCGTGGCGCACGACCGGGCTGAGCAGGCCCGGTCGGTCCGCGGCATAGACGTTCAGGCGATCGAGCGTCGGCGGCACGCGGCCGGGCGCCGGGACTTCGACCGATGCGCCGTGCGAGGCTCCTTCGGCGGTGAACGTACCGGGCGGCCGTGCAGGCGTGGTCGACGTGCCGCCACAGCCCGCCAGGGGCAACGCCAGTGCCGAGAGCAGGGCGAGCAGCGCTGTGAAACGCGCGGGCGAGCTCATCGCGAGACGGGCGCCAGCGTCAGCGCGCGATCGGACACGACACCCGAGCGGTTGCGACCGCCGACCGCGACGACACGACCGCCGAGCGTGGCCGCGCCGATGTCCGAAAGCGCTTCGGGCAGCGTGCCGGCGTGGTGGACGGCGCCGCTGCGTGGATCGATCGCCAGCATCGACGAGCGCTGGTCGGAGAGGCCTTCGCCGCGACCGCCGAGCACATAGAACCAGCCGTTCAGCGCCGCGCCCGCGGCATGCGTGAGCGCACCGGGCAGCTCGCCGATCTGGCGCACGACGCCGCTGGTCGGATCGAAGGAGAGAATCGCCCGCTCGGCGGTTTCGCCCGAGGTGCCGCCGGCGATCACCAGGCGTCCCCCCACGGCCGCCACTGCCGCGTAGCGCAGCGGGCGCGGCATCGTCGCCACCACGCGAGCGCGGCTGCCGGGCGTGAAGGCCACGATCGTGCGCAGCGGAGCCGAGACCGTGTAGCCGCCGACCACGTAGGCGGTGTGTCCGATCGTCGCGGCGGAGGTGTCCGACGCCGCGACCGGCAGCGCGCCGGCGCGCTGTGCGCCGGAAGCGCCGATGCGGAAGATCGAGCCGTTGGTACCGCCCGGTTCTCCGCCGCCGAAGGTGAACGCCTGCCCTGCGATCGCGCTGGCGCCGATGTCGTGCAGCGCGACCGGAAGCTGGCCGATGACGCGCGTGCCCGAGCCGGCGATGCGCACGATGCTCGACACCGAGGCATCGGCCGCGTCGAGACCGCCGACGGCGAGCACGCCCTGTGAGCCGGCCGCCACGGCCGGCAGCTGCACGGCGGCGGGCAGCGCTGTCGCGCCCGCTACGTGAAGCCTCACGGCGGCGCGCGCCTGAGCCCGTGGCTGAGAGCCGGCGTGCGCCTGCGATGCCGTGCCGTTCTGCGAGCTCGAGCCGCCGCAGGCGCCGAGCGCGAGCGCGATCGCCACGGCCGACGCGCGGTGTGCTGCGACTCGCGCGCGGATCGACACCCAGCCAGGGTCGCGGTGGCCGCTAAAGCGTGCGTGAGCCGGCGATGAGAACCCGCTTAGGCGGGCGACGCCGCCGCGCGCGGTCGATCAGCGCGTGCAGCGCTTCAGGGAACGAGCACCGCGGCGCCGTTGAAGCGGCCGTGACGCAGGTCGTCGAGCGCCTGGTTGGCGTCCTCGAGGGCATAGTGCGTCACGCGCGTTTTGACGGGCACGTGGGGCGCGAGCTGCAGGAAGTCATAGCCGTCGCGTCGTGTCAGGTTGGCGACCGAGCGCAGCACGCGCTCGCGCCACAGCGCGCTGTAGGGGAAGGAGGGGATGTCGGACATGTGAATGCCCGCGCACACGACCGTGCCGGCCTGCTGGACCGCCGCCAGCGCCAGCGGCACGAGCGCGCCGTCGGGCGCGAACACGATCGCCGCTTCAAGCTGCTGTGGCGGACGGTCCTCGGAGGCGCCCGCCCAGACCGCGCCGAGCTCGCGAGCGAACCGCTGAGTGCGCTCGTCGCCGGCGCGCGTGAAGGCGTAGACCTCGCGGCCTTGGGAGGCGCAGACCTGCGCGAGGATGTGTGCGGAGGCGCCGAACCCGTACAGCCCGATGCGCCGGGCCTCGCCGCACATGCGCAGCGCGCGATAGCCGATCAGCCCGGCGCACATCAGCGGCGCGGCCTGCTCGTCGGGGTAGCCGGGCGGTATCGGAAAGCAGAAGCGGGCGTCGGCGACCGCGTGCTCGGCCATGCCGCCGTCGACATCGCAGCCGGTGAACAGCGCGCGCGGGCACAGGTTCTCGCGCCCGCTCAGACACCACTCGCATTCGCCGCAGCTCCAGCCGAGCCACGGCACGCCAACGCGGTCGCCCTCGCGCGGCGCCTCGGCGCCGCCCCCGGCGGAGTCGGCCGGGGACGCCTCCGCGGCCTCGCCGACGGCCTCCACGGCGCCGACTATCTGGTGGCCGAGCACGCGCGGCGGCGACTTGATCTCGACCTCACCGTCGAGCAGGTGCAGATCGGTGCGACACACGCCGCACGCGTGCACGCGCAGCAGCAGCTGGCCCGGACCCGGGGAGGGCGTTTTGCGCTCGACCTCGCGCAGCGGCCGGCCGACTCCCTCGAAGATCATCGCGCGCATGGTCAGCCGAAGAACAGCTCCGCGGTTTCATACAGCGGCGGGTCCAGCAGCTTGGGCTCGCGCAGCGCCTCGCTCAGCGGCGTCCGCACGATCTCCGTTCCGCGCAGCCCGACCATCACGCCGAAGTCGCCGGCGATCGCGGCGTCCATCGCAGCGACGCCGAAGCGCGTCGCGAGCACGCGGTCGAACGCCACGGGGCTGCCGCCACGCTGCACGTGTCCGAGGATCGTCACGCGGCTCTCATAGCCGGTCAGCCGCTCCAGCTCGCCCTCCAGCGCCACGCCGATGCCGCCGAGGCGGGCGTGGCCGAAGGCGTCGGTGGCGGCTCCCGCCTGGGTGTGCAGCGTGCCCTCGCGGGGGATCGCGCCCTCGGCCACGACGACGATCGAGAAGTTCGGACCACGGTCGTGGCGCTTGCGCAGATGCGCCGCGACCTCCTCGACGTCGAACGGCCGCTCGGGCACGAGAATCGCGTCAGCTCCGCCGGCGATTCCCGCATGCGTGGCGATCCACCCCGAGTGGCGGCCCATCACCTCGAGCACCATCACGCGGTTGTGCGACTCGGCGGTCGTGTGCAGGCGGTCGATCGCGTCGGTGACGATCTGCACGGCCGTCTGAAAGCCGAACGTCACGTCCGTGCCGCCGAGGTCGTTGTCGATCGTCTTGGGCACGCCAACCACCGGCACGCCCGCTTCGTGCAGGCGCAGCGCCACGCCGAGCGTGTCCTCGCCGCCGATCGGAATCAGCGCATCGATCTCTCGCGCGCGCAGCGTCTCGCGGATCCTCGCCGTGCCGTCCTGGCCGTCGGCGTAGGGGTTGGTGCGCGAGGTGCCGAGAATCGTGCCGCCGCGCGGCAGGATGCCGGCCGTGCTGAGCAACGTCAGCTCGGCGGCGTCGTTCTCCAGCACGCCGGCCCAGCCGTGGCTGAAGCCGACGAAGCTGTGGCCCGGTTCCGCCAGCCCGCGGCGCACGACGGCGCGGATGACCGCGTTGAGGCCGGGACAGTCGCCGCCGCCGGTCAACAGGCCTATGCGCATGCCCTGAGCTTAGATGCCCTGACCCGGCAGGAACTCGTTTGTGAACGGTTCGCGTTCGGCGCTCGGGTCGTGTTCGAGCAGCTTCTGGGAGAACATCCATTTGGCAAACGACGCCCACTCCTTGGGGCTCTGCCAGCCGTAGGGCCGGCCGGCTTCGGTGGGCACGGTCGCCGGCAGCGTGGCTTCGATCGTCGCCTTCTGCAGCTTGACTTCCAGCGACGGGTTGGCCTTGACGACGAGCGCCGCCGCGGCCGCCGGATCGGCGCGCACCTCACGCTGACCGCGTGTCAGCGCCTGCATGAAGGCGCGCAGGTCTTCGCCGCGCTTGTGCGCCTCGTCTTCGCGAACGACCAGCACCAGCTCGTCGTATGTCGGCACGCCGGCGCGGTCGACCGGAATAATCAGCGGGTGCTTGTGCAGCTTCTGCAGCTGCAGGCCCTCGACGTTCCAGAAACCGCCGAGCGTCGCCGCGACCTTGCCCGAGAGCATCGCCGGCACGAGGTTGAAGCCGACGTTGACTTCCTTGACGCTCGACGCGTCCACGCCGGCGCTGCTCAGCGCCGTCTTCAGCTCTGAGGCCTGGTAGGGGATGCCGGCCGTGCCGACGGTCTTGTGCGCGAGGTCTGAGACCTTGCGCACGTGGCTGGCCGGCAGCGCGATGATCGACGTCAGCGGGCGCTGCACGAGCGCGCCGATCGACACCAGCTTCAAGCCCTGGTCGCGCGCGCTCAGCAGTTCGGGCTCGTAGGAGATCGCCATGTCGGCCTTGCCCGCCGCCAGCAGCTTCAGCGGCGCGGCCGGATCGGCCGGCGCCTGGGGCTGCACGTCGAGCCCCACCGCGCGGAAGTCGCCGTGCGAGATCGCCGAGTACAGCGCCGCGTGATCGGCATTGGGATAGAAGTCGAGCACGACCGTGAACGGCTTGGCGCCGGGCGCGGAGATCGCGTCCTGCTTGGAGCCGCAGGCGCTCAGCGCGGCCAGCGCCACGAGCGCGAGCGCAAGCGCGCCGGCGCGGCGCGGCGCGGCGCGCAGAGACGAGGCGACGGCGGTCTCTCTCACGGTTTCTCTCCTGTCGGTTGGGCGGCCCACGGCGCCAATGCGCGCTCGGCGAGCGCGAGCGCGTAGAAGCAGGCGATGGCGAGTCCGAACAGCACCAGCGCAGCAGCGTACGCACGCGGCGTCTGCAGCACAGTCAGGTCGGCGTTGATCTCGTGGCCGAGGCCGGCGTGTGCGCCGCTGGTGACGGTCTGCGACTCGGCGATGTAGGCGCCGATCACGCCCACGGCCAGCGCGATGCGCGCGCCGCTGATCGCCGCGGGCACGGCGGCGGGCAGCTCGGCGAAGCGAAAGGCCTGCCAGCGCGAAGCGTCCAGCGTGCGCAGCAGCTTCAGCTGATCGCGCTCGATGCGCCCGAGGCCGTCGACCGTCGTGACGAGCACGGGAAAGAAGCAGATCAGCACGATCACGGCGAGCTTGGGCAGCACGCCAAAGCCCCACCAGAACACCAGCAGGGGCGCGATCACGGCGACCGGCACGGCCTGCGAGCCGACCGCCAGCGGATACACGGCGCGGCGCAGCGTGCCGGAGAAGTGGATCAATACGGCCAGCGAGAAGCCGAGCACGAGCGCCAGCGCGATGCCCAGCACGACCTCCTCGGCCGTCGGCAGGAGGTTGCCGGCGATGAAACCGGCGTTGTTCCACAGCGCCGCGGCGACTTCGTGCGGGGCCGGCAGCACGAATGCGCTGGTCGCGCCCGAGTCCGCGTAGATCTCCCAGGCGCCGAGCAGCAGCGCCAGCAGGACCAGCGGCGCGAGCAGCGCGTCTGCCGCTCGGCGCAGTGTTCCCACCCGGCCGCCCGGCGCGCGCGCCGGCATAGGCGAAGCCACGGCCGCTCGCGCGCGACGGTCGAGCCCGAACGCGCTCACGCGCGCCCGCCCGCTCGCCCGGCGCCGCGGGCGAGCTGCGCCAGCGCCTGCTCGCGCAGCGCGAGCACCGTGGCGTCGGTGCGCAAGCGCGGGCGTGGCGCAGGCACCGACAGCTCGCCGATCACGCGTCCGGGGCGCGGCGAGAGCACGAGCACGCGGTCGGCCAGCAGGATCGCCTCCTCGACGTCGTGCGTCACCAGCACAGTCGTGCGCGGCTCGCGCTGAAGCGCTGCGGCCAGCCACTCCTGCATCTCCGCGCGCGTCAGCGCGTCCAGTGCGCCGAACGGCTCGTCCAGGCACAGCACCGGCTTGCCTGACAGCAGCGTGCGCGCGAACGCCACGCGCTGTCGCATGCCGCCCGACAGCTCCGCCGGATGGGCACGCTCGAAGCCGTCGAGCCCGAGCTGCGCGAACAGCGCCGCGGCGCGGCTGCGCGCGCCGGCGCGCGGCACGTGCGCGATGCGCAGCGCCAGCGCCGCGTTGTCGACGGCGCTCAGCCACGGCAGCAGCAGGTCGCGCTGGGGCATCAGCGCCGCCGGCTCGCACTCGACCGTTCCGCGCTGGGGCGCCTGCAGCGCGCAGATCAGCTCCAGCAGCGTGGTCTTGCCGCAGCCGCTGGGTCCGACCAGCGCGAGCAGCTCGCCGTGCGCGACGTGCAGCGACACTCCCGCCAGCGCGTGCACGAGCGCGCCGCGACGGTCGGTGAACGTGTGGCTGACATCGCGCAGCACGATCGCATCGTCCCGCGCACGCTCGCCGGCGGGCGACGCTGCGTCGTGGCTGATCGTGCTTGGCACATCGCTCCCTTCGCGGGCATTACCCCACAGGTTCTAAGGGTCGGCGCCGGCGGAATCGCTTCCCGTGCGCCATCTCAGCCGGCTTCCCGCCAGCCCCCCTGGTGTCTTTTGCAGTGCTCTGGCTGATGCTAGCGCGCAGCTCGGGCGCGGGTCTCAGGCCGAGACGATCGGCCGCGTGAGCGCCCGCACGAAGTCCTCCAGCTGCGACGTCGTCCAGCACTCGAAGGCCGTGCAGTACTCCTCGTAGGCGGCGATCACCGAGTCGCCGTAGTTCCAGTACAGGCGCGGCTCGGGATTCAGCCAGAACGTGCGTCCCGCGCGCGCGGCGATGCGCGCGAAGATGTCGGCGCGCGGGTCGCGCCCGTTGGTGCGCGCGTCGCCGAGCACGATCACCGTCGCGCGCGGGTGCAGGTCGTCCTCGACCTGCACGAGGAACTCCGACCACACACGCCCGTAGTCGGTGTAGCCGGAGATGTCCGCGACGCCGGCGTCCGAGCCGATGCGCTCGGAGACCGTTTTGAAGTTGCGCTCGTGTTCGAAGATGTCGGTGACCTCGGAGATGCGCTCGATGAACACGAACGAGCGCATCTTGCGAAACGTGTCGTGCAGCGCGTGCAACACCGAGAGGAAGAACACCGACGCCGAGGTGACGCTCGTGGACACGTCGCAGAGCACGTAGATCTCCGGGCGTTTGGGGCGGCGCGGGCGGAACTTCAGCTCGACCGGCACGCCGCCGGTCTGCAGCGACGCGCGCATCGTGCGGCGCACGTCGACCTGCGCGTGGCGGCGGTGCCCGCGCTGCTGCATGCCCTGCGTCGCCAAGCGCCGGCGCAGCTGCGTGACCACGCGGTGCACGGCCGCGAGGTCGGCCAGCGGTCCGGACGGCAGCGCGCGGTCGAGCTCGCCCAGCGGTCGCGCAGGCGGCAGGTTGCCGGTGCGCTCGATCTGCGCGCGCTCCAGCTCGCGGCGCATCAGCGCCTCGAAGCGGCGCAGCGCGTCGCGCGGCAGCCCGTCGCGGCGCGGGTCGTCCTCGGGCAGGTCTGGCTGGGGCTCGGCGCGCAGGCCGAGCGCGCGGCGGATGCGCTGCACGTCCACGCCGATCACGCCCGAGCCCTCCTGGCGGCGTGCGAAGGCGGCGATGGCCATGCGCGCGAGGTCGCGCATCGCGCCCTCCGAGCCGTCTCTCAACGCGGCGGCGATCTCCGCGCGCAGCGCCTCCAGCTCCTGCTCGGTGAGCTCGCCGAGCATCGCGCGATCGGCCTCCTCGCGCACGCCCTCGCGCGATGCCGCGAGCTCGACGGCGCGAAAGAAGAAGCGCTCGAAGACCAGCTCGAACACGCGCCGGTCCTCCTGGCTCTTGGCCAGCGTCGCCGCGAGCGCCTCGCGGAAGTCCTCCTGCGAGGTCCAGCCGATCTCGCGCAGCACCTCGAACGCGTCGAGCAGCTCGGAGGTGCCGACCGCCACGCCTTCGCGGCGCAGCTCCTCGCCGAGCTCCAGGATGCGCGCCGGCATGCCCTCGGGGGCGCCGGGCGCGCCCGGCGCAGGCTGTGCGTTGCCGTCTGCGTCAGGCGACATCGGCGGGCGATCCGAGCTTCAGGCCCACCCGCTCGGCGACCACGTCCATGTCGGCGCGGTGCTTGACGATCACCGACATCGTCTCGGTGAAGGTCTCGGTGTCGATGTCCTGAACGCCGAGCAGCAGCAGCGCGCGCGCCCAGTCGATCGACTCGGCGATCGACGGCGGCTTCTTCAGGTCCAGCTCGCGCACCATGCCGACGACCTCGACCAGTCGCCGCGCGACCGTCTCAGACAGCTCCGGCGCGTGCAGGCGCACGATCTCCAGCTCGTGCTCGAGCTCGGGGTAGTCGAGCCACAGATACAGGCAGCGGCGCTTGAGCGCCTCGGTCAGCTCGCGCGAGTTGTTCGACGTCAGCAGCACGATCGGGTGCGTGCGCGACTGCACGCGCCCGAGCTCGGGAATCGAGATCTGGAAATCGGAGAGCACCTCCAGCAGCATCGCCTCGAACTCCTGGTCGGTCTTGTCGATCTCGTCGATCAGCAGCACGACCGGCTGCTCTGAGGCGATCGCCGTCATCAGCGGCCGCGCGAGCAGGAACTCCTCACCGAAGATGTCCTCCTGCACGGCGCTCCAGCCGGTGTCGGCCGCCTCGGCCTGGATGCGCAGCAGCTGCTTGCGGTAGTTCCACTCATACAGCGCCTTGGCCTCGTCCAGTCCCTCGTAGCACTGCAGGCGCACGAGCTCGCGCCCGAGATAGCGCGACAGCGCCTTGGCCAGCTCGGTCTTGCCGACTCCCGCCGGCCCCTCGACGAGCACCGGCTTGCCGAGCTTGGTCGCCAGGTAGGACACCAGCGCCGTCGACTCGCCGGGCAGGTAGCCGACCGCGCGCAGGCCGGCGAAAACGTCTTGCACGGAGGTCGGCGCGGGGTGCGTCGACTGCTGCGCCTCGGACGGTGTGACGGACATCGTCCGCGCAATGATAGGCGTCCGGCCCATGCGCCGGACGCCGTGCCGGCCCCGCTACTCCTCCTCCGGCGGCGAGTCCTCGAAGGACATCTGCTGAGGCGAGCCGGGCGGAGGGGGCGGAAAGCGCGGCCGCGCGCGCGGCGCGGGACGCTCGGTGCTCGAGGCGGGGCGCGGCTCTGCGTCCTGCGTCGGTTTGGCCCGTGGCGGCAGCGGCATCGTGGCGACGGTGGCATCGCGCTCTGCCCGCTGCGAGCGCGACTCGAGATCGTCTTTCTCGTCAACGCGACGCACGACCGTCTCGGCGTCCTCGGCGTCGCCCGTGGTCTCCCGCCGGCCGGCACGCTCGCGCGCAGCGGGCTCACGCGCGCGACTGAGCGGCGCCTGCCCGCGTTCGCCCGCGCGTACGCGCCCGCCCACGTAAACCATCGCCAGCGCCAGCAGCAGCGCGATGAAGATGCCCCACTCGACGCCGACCGTGGCGGTGATGCGCTGCGTTCCCTGCAGGCTCGGCTTGTCGAGCAGGCGGTAGAAGATCAGCAGCGCGGCCCAGGCGCCGGCGATCGTCACGATCGTGCCGTCGCCGCCGGGCAGCTGGAAGCGGCGTCCCTCGGCCCGCGCGAACAGCATCGCCAGCACGCCGGCGCTGACCAGCAGCACGGCCGCCTCGACGAACGAGAACGCCTGAAATGCGCTCAGGCTGGTCTGGCTGGACCTGGCGGCGTTGTGTTCGACGAACGTGCTCGTCTTGCTGTACCAAGGCAGCAGCATCGACACGAACAGGCCGATCGCCGCCAGCGCCGCCCAGCGCTGCTCGCGCCCGAGCACGCGCCACGCGTGCGCCACGCGGCTGATCGCTCGCCTGCCCTCCGCCAGCGTCGTCTCTGTGCGGCTCACCGCACCAGTCTAGGAGTGCGCGAGGGCGGTGCGCTAGCGATGCGAGACGACGATCGTGCCGGTGGTCGTGGCGAAGTTGCCCGCCGGATCGGTCGCGCTGAGCGTCACGTTGAACGTGCCGCCGGCGGCCGGCGTCGACCACAGCAGCTTCGGCTTGCCGCGCCCGACGTAGGCGCTGTTGGTCCAGACCGTTCGCGTGCCCTGGCGCACGGTCAGGCGCACGGTCGAGACCTTCGACAGCGACAGCTGCACGCCCGCCCGCGTGCCGCCCTTGAGCGTGCTCGTCACCAGCGACAGCACCGGCGGCGTCTTCAGATACGTCGTGAATTTCTGCGCGGTCGTGCAGTAGACCTGATCGCCGGCGATCGGCGTCGGCGCCGGAGCGCTCGCCGCGCTGCGCGCGCGGGCGGCGGCTGCCGCCGTCGGTTCCGTGCCGCCCGAGGGCGTCGTCGGCGTGGTCGTCGTCGGTGTGGTGGGCGTCGTCGTGGTCGTCGGCGGCGGAGTCGGCGCAGGCGCGGGAACTGCCGACATCGGCGGGCCTTTGCGCGTGCGTTCGCACAGGTGCGCCAGGAATTCGGTGAGCAGTTCGTGGTAGTTGAGGTTCGATTCGGAGAACTGGTCATACAGCGACCAGGCGCCGGTGTCGTAGTGCGGCGTCTCCGCGCGCGCCTCAGCGTCGCCGGCTTCGAACAACTTCAGCCCGAGTGGGTCTTTGGTGATCTGCGTGTAGTCGTAGATGCCGACGACGGCCTGGATGAAGCCGTTGAGAATGCGGTCGCTCGGCGCGTAGGTGTACTCGGCGTACTCCGAGCCGGCCGGCGTCTTGACCTGCACGCCGGTCGGCGGCGCGGTCTGGAAGATGCCCACGGCCTGCTGTGCGGCCGTCAGCAGCGCCGGTTCTTTGAAGCGCGACCAGGCGCGCGCGAACACCTGCAGCGCCGTGCCCTGCGAGAGCCCGCTGGTCCACGGCGGCCGGCCGCCGTCGAACTGGAACAGGTACTCCCAGGCGATGCCGCCGGCGCGTTTGGTCGCCAGCGGCAGCACTTCCCCGAGCAGCTGACGCAGGTTGGCGTTTTCGTGGCCGGACAGGTAGTAGCCGTTGGCCTCGCCGAACGTGCCCAGCCACTGGATCTCGATGCCCTGGCCGGCGTAGTACTCCCACACGATCTTGCTGATCCGGGAAAACTCACACGCGTGCCGCTGGACAGCAGCGGTTCGGTCGTCCACCAGTGGCGGTTGTTTTCCAGCGTCAGAAAGATCGCCGGCAGGCGCGAGGCGTGAACAGGCCGCCGGCGGCCATCGTCTGCACGTTGCTCATCACCGCGCCGAGCTCGTTGCGCCGCGTGCCGCGCAGCCGCCCGAGCGAGTTTTTCGCGGCGACATAGGCCTTGTAGTACTGCGTGTACTGCGCCGGCGTGATCGCGTTGGCGGCCTTGAGGCTCTGCAGCGCGCCGGACACGCTGGGCCCGCGTGCGGCCGCCGGCGAGGCGGTCGCGGCCAGCAGCGTCAGGACGCCGAGGGCAAGCGCCCCGAGAAGCTTTGCGCGCACGCCGCGAATGCTACGCACGGTCGCCTTGCGCGAGGGCGATGCAGCGGTCTTTGCAGGCGGGCGCGCGCGGGAGAGGGCCACGCCTCAGACAACACGCCCATGCGGGCGTGAGTTGCGGCTAAGCGCTAATCGCGCTCCAGCTCCAGGTCGTCGTCCGGTTCGAGCTCGTCCTCGTCCTCGACGATCTCGTCGTCGCCGGCGCTGAGCAGCTCCTCGCCGCCCGGCGCGTAGGTCACGCGGAAGTGCTCGATCAGCTCGTCGCGACGGTGTTCGTCGACCGGCGCCTCGTCGGAGATCAGCACCCATACCGTCTCGTCGAGGTCCTCGGACTCGAAGATCTCGTGGTCGACCTCGGGCGAGTCGTCGACGATCACCAGCACCTCGGTCTGCGGGTTGAAGTAGGTGCCCGGACGCAGCATCAACTCGTCCAGTGCAAAGCGGCGAGGGTCGCTCATGGCGCGTTTATACCGGACTGAATGGCCGTCGTGTGATCGGCCCGTCTACGGCTGCAGTTCGGTGAGCGTGCGCTGGACCTCCTGCTCGACGTCCAGCGGCTCCAGGCCCCGGCGCGCGCGGCGTTCGTTGCGCGCCACGACCAGCTGGCGCACCTCCGCGGTGAGGCCGGGATCGCTGTCTGAGGACTGCGCGGGCGTGAGCAATCGGGCGACCTCCGCGTCGATGTCCAGCTCCGGCTCGCCGCGGCCGACCAGGCGCGCGTTCCTCGCCTGGAGCATCTGGCGGATCTCCATCTCCTGCTCGGCGCGCGAGCCGATCGATTCGCCCGGCTGCGCCGGCGGCGAGCCGTAGGGGTCGCTCTCGCCGGTCAGCCCGCCGTCGCCGATGTGGTCGAAGGCGCTGCCGCGGCTGAACAGGAAGACCAGCGACATGACGACCGAAACCGCCACCGCGCCGAAGACGATGATCGGAAAGGCGCTCTGCAGCACGATGGCGCTCGGCACCTCTTGATTGTTGCTGATCGCGGTGTGCTCCGCTACCCTGGCTGGTCCGGATTGACTGACCAGTCAATCATTGTCGTTTTGTCCAGCCTACGAGGGGGATTCACCGAGAAATGGTCGACTTCACGCTCACCGATGAGCAAAAGAACCTGCGCGAGATGGCGCATGACTTCGCGGTCAAGGAGATCCGCCCGGTCGCCTGGGAGTACGACAAGGAGGGAACCTGGCCGCAGGACATCATCGAGAAGGCCTGGGAGGTCGGCTTGATGAACTCGCACATCGAGGAGGCCTACGGCGGCGCGGGCGCCGGCTACCTCGACGGCTGCCTGATCGAGGAAGAGCTCTCGTGGGGCTGCTCGGGCATCCAGACCTCGCTCGGCTGCAACGGCCTGGCGACCGCGCCGATCGCGCTGGGCGGCTCTGAGGAGATCAAGAAGAAGTACCTCGGCGCGCTCACCGAAGCGCCCAAGCTGGCCTCCTTCTGCCTGACCGAGCCCGACGCCGGATCGGACGTCTCGGGCATGCGCACGACCGCCGTCAAAAAGGGCGACAAGTACGTCATCAACGGCTCAAAGTGCTTCATCACCAACGGCGGCTACGCCGACTACTACACGGTCTACGCGAAGACCGACAAGGAGGCCGGCCACCGCGGCATCTCGGCGTTCGTCGTCGAGCGCGACTGGGGCGTCGTCGTCGACAAGAAGGAGGACAAGCTCGGACAGCGCGCGTCGAACACGGCGACGATCTCCTTCAACGACGTCGAGGTTCCCGCCGAGAACCTGCTCGGCGAGGAGAACCAGGGCTTCAAGCTGGCGATGATGACGCTCGACCGCACGCGCCCGGGCGTCGCGGCGATGGCCACGGGCATCGCGCGCGCGGCGTTTGACTTCGCCACCGACTACTCGCGCGAACGCGTGCAGTTCGGCGTGCCGATCGCGATGCACCAGGCGATCCAGTTCATCATCGCCGACATGGCCACGGAGATCGAGGCGTCGCGGCTGCTGACGTGGAAGTCCGCCGTGATGCTCGACAACGGCGAACGCAACACGCTCGTCTCCTCACACGCCAAGCGCTTCGCCGCCGACACGGCGATGAAGACGGCCACCGAAGCCGTGCAGGTCTACGGCGGCTACGGCTTCATCAAGGAGTACCCCGTGGAGAAGCTGTTCCGCGACGCCAAGATCATGCAGCTTTACGAGGGCACCTCGCAGATCCAGCGCCTGGTCATCGCGCGCGAAACGCTGCTGCCGCGGCGCGTCGAGGAGCCGGCCGAGGTCGGCGGCGTGGAAACGGTCGCCGTCTAGCGATCCTTAGCGACGCGGCCGGCCGAGCGGGCCGGCCGCGATCGAACGACGGGTTGAGCCGCCGCCGCCTGGAAGGTGACGGCGGCTTTCCGCGTCTAGTGGATCAACAGCGGCGTGCCGTAGGCGGAGACGACGCCGCCCGGCGCGACCTTCACGAGCACGCGGTAGGCGCCCTTTCTGACGCGCACCACGCGACTGAACTGTCCGCTGATCGAGTTCAGCGGCTTGACCACCGTGCCGCCGGCGAGGATGCCGTGGCCCTGGGCGATGCGCAGCATGCCCACCTGCGCGCCGATCACACCTGGCGTGACGGTGCCGTAGATGCGTGCGAAGCCGCGGCGCTTGGTGCGCGCCACATGGCTGGTCACCCTCACGGCGACGTTCTCCGTCGTCACCGCGCTGACCACCGGCTTGTTGGGCGTGCTGAACACGCGGAACTGCGTCGACTGTTCCTGGTTGAGCAGGACGAATTTGAATTCCCCGTTGGCCAGCGTGACGCCGGGATTGCCGACCGACTGAAAGCCCGAGGTGTAGGGGAACGGGTTGGCCTGCAGCACGACCACGCGATTGGCGTTGTCGGTGCCCGACAGCGTTCCCTGGACGGTCACCGTGCCGCCGAACGTCACCGGGTTGGGCGAGGACAAGATCGCCAGCGACAGGGGCACCTTGGTCGTCAGCAGTTTTTCGTCGTCGCCGACCGTCGCGCCGTTGGCGTTGACGGCCACGAGGCGGTAGTGGTAGATGGTGATCGGCTGCAGGCCGCTGATCGGCAGGCGCACCGAGACCACTTTGCTGCCCGAGCCCGCGTCGGCGATCGCCGTCTGCGAGCCGTAGGCCCGCGTCGGCCCGTACTGGAAGTAGTAGGACGTGTTGCTGTCGTTCGGGTTGACCGCTCCCGTCAGCACCGCCGAGCCATAGCTGACTTCGCGCGCGCCGCTGGTGTTGACTTTCGGCGCGCCCGCCGCCTGCGCCGCGCCAGCCGTGGCCAGCACGCCTAGCAGCAGCAGGATCGCCAGTGCGACCGATGTTCTGCCGGCAGCTGACCGGCGGCGCGTGCCGTCGGTGGCGCCGCCGGCGACCTGTAGTGAGTGCCTCATGTCTGCCTCCTACCCCCGGATCGTGCTGCACAGTTCTTACCCACGCAACCCGCGCGCACCCCGAGAGGTGCGGTGGCAAGCGCGTGATCGCTAGGCTCCGGCAACCCTAGCCAGCAGAGGAGACACAAAAGACATGTTCGTGTTCAAAGCCGCCGTCGTGGGCGCCGGGACGATGGGCGGCCAGATCGCCCAGACGATCGCCGCAGCGGGCATTGGAGTGGTGCTCAAGGACATCGACGACGCGCTCGTCCAGGCGGGCCTCGACGAGGCGCGCAACGTGACGACGGGCCACATCGGCAAACTCGCCGAGAAGGGCAAGATCACCGCCGAGCAGGCCGCCGAGCAGATCGAGCAGATCGTCGGGCGCATCGAGGGCACGACCTCCTACGCCGCCTTCGGCGACGTCGACCTGGTGATCGAGGCGGTGCCGGAGAAGATGGAGATCAAGCAGGCGGTGTTCGCCGAGCTCGACGCGAGCACGCCGGGCCACGCTGTGCTCGCCTCGAACACGTCCTCGCTGTCGATCACCGAGATCGCCGAAGCGACGCTGCGTCCGGACAAGGTCGTCGGCTTTCACTACTTCTACCCGGCGTCGATCATGCCGCTGATCGAGATCGTCGAGGGCGAGGAGACCTCCGCCGAGACGGTCAGTGCGGCTGTCACCTTCGCCCAGGCGATTCGCAAGCAGCCGATCACCTGCGCCGAGGTGCCCGGCTTCGTGGTCAACCGCATCCTCAACTCCTCCAGCGCCGAGGTCTGGCGCGAGCAGGAGGAGAAGGGTCTTTCGATCAAGAAGATCGACGAAGGGCTCGGCGCGGCCGGCGTGCTGCCGATCGGCCCGTACATGCTGATCAACCTGCTGGGATTGGACACCGTGCTGCACGTCGCCGAACACCTGATCGAGTCCTACGGCGAGGAACGCTTCTACGTGCCCAAGGGCATGCAGAAACTCGTCGCCAACGGCAAACTCGGCGCGAAGACCGGCGGCGACGGCTTCTATGACCCGCAGGGCAACCCCAACCTGCCCGGCGAGGCCGACCCGGACATCGACGAGCTGGTCGAGCTGCTCTCGCTGAAGACCTTCCTGGAGGCCTGTCTGGTGCTCGAGGAGGGCGTCGCCAGCCACCGCGACATCGACTTCGGCATGATGGCCGGCGCCGGCCTGGACCCGCGCCGCGGCCTCTTGCCGCCGTTCATGCGCGCCGACTCCGAAGGACTGGACTCGGTGCTCGAGCGCATGGAGAACGCGCAGGAGCGCTACGGCGAGCGCTTCACGCCGCCGACGATCCTGCGACGCCTGGTCGCGCAGGGCCGTCTCGGGCAGAAGACGGGTCAGGGCTTCTACGCCTACCCGCAGCCCGACGCCGAGCAGCCGGCCGAGGTGATCAAGCTGGAGACACGCGCCGACGGCGTGGCGATCGCCTGGCTGGCCAACGGACAGATGAACTCGATCTCACCGCAGGTCGCCGGCGACCTGGAGAAGGTCTGGGAGAAGCTCAAGGACTCCGACGTGCGCGCGCTGGTGATCGCCTCGTCAAACCCGTTCCTGTACTCGGCCGGCGCCGACATCAAGGCGTTCACGACGATGGACGCCGCGGCCGGCGAGACGCTCATCCACGAGACTCACGCGCTGTTCAAAGAGCTCGGCACGGGCCGCATCGCCACGATCGCCGCCGTCAACGGCCTGGCCTTCGGCGGTGGCTGCGAGCTGGCGATGGCCTGCGACGTGCGCATCGCCGCACGCTCGGCGCTGTTCGGCCAGCCGGAGATCAAGCTCGGCATCATTCCCGGCTTCGGCGGCACGCAGCGGCTGCCGCGCCTGGTCGGCTCCAACAAGGCGCTGGAGATGAACCTCGTCGGCGATCCGGTGCTGGCCGACGAAGCGTTCGAGTTCGGTCTCGTCAACCGCGTCGTCGAGGATCACGAACTGCTCGACACGGCGCTGTCCTGGGCGCGCAAGCTCGCGCAGGCCGCGCCGCTGGCGCTCGAGCAGATCAAGAGCGTCTCCGCCGCCGGCGACCTCGACGCCGGCATCGAGGCCGAGAAGCGCGCGTTCGCGCAGGCCTTCGCCAGCGAGGACGCCAAGGAGGGCATCGCCGCCTTCCTCGGAAAACGCGCCGCGCACTTCCAGGGGCGATGAGCGACACCGCGTCGCGGCCGGCGCCCAGCGCGGTCCACGGGCTGGCCGAGCTGGTGCGCCGGGCCGACTCGGTCGTCGCGCTCACCGGCGCCGGCATCTCGGCGCCGTCGGGCATTCCCGACTTCCGCACGCCGCGCACCGGCCTGTGGGCCAAGGTCGACCCGATGGAGGTCGCCCACATCGACGCGTTTCGCAGCGATCCGGTGCGCTTCTGGAGCTTCTACGGCGAACGCTTCGCCACGTTGGGCGACAAGCGACCCAACGGCGCGCACGACGCGCTGGTCGAGCTCGAACGCCGCGGCCTGCTCGACGGCGTGATCACGCAGAACATCGACACGCTGCACAGCAAGGCCGGCACGCGCGAGCTGGTGGAGGTCCACGGCAGCATCGCCAGCTGCTCGTGTCCGGACTGCGGCGCCAGCGTGTCGCTCGAGCAGGCGCGTCGGCGCCTCGCCGACGACGAGCAGGGCGTGCCGCGCTGCGATGACTGCACCGGTCCGATCAAGCCCGACGTGGTGCTGTTCGGCGAGCTGCTGCCGGAAACGGCGCTGCTGCGCGCGCGTGCGATGTGCGAACGCGCCGACCTGCTGCTGTGCATCGGCTCCTCGCTGGAAGTCCATCCCGTCGCGGGGCTGCCGCTGCTGACGCTGCAGGCCGGCGGATCGCTGGCGATCCTCACGCAGGGCCCGACGCCGCTGGACGACGTCGCCGACGTGCGCCTGGACGGCGATGTCGTCGCCGAGCTGCAGGGGCTGCTCGCGGCGCTCGGCGACCAGCCGTAGTCCGCGAAGGCCGCGCGCGGCGCTAGCCGGGCAGCGTGGCGACGCTGAGCAGGTACTCGGCGCGCACGCGCATGCTGCCGTCGTCGGCCTCGTTGTTGGCGACGTACAGCTCGATCAGCTCCGCACGCAGCGAATCCCACTTGCCCTGCGGCTCGAGCGCCGCTTTGGCCATGACCGTCGGCCCGAGCACGCGTTCGTTGTACTCGAACCACTTCTGCGGCGACTCGGCTTCGAAGGTCACATCGTGGCGCGCGAAGGCCAGCTCGGCGCCGCTGTCGGCGAACAGCTCGCGCACGTGATCCTCGTTGCCCCACATGACTGGTTGCTTGAGCTCGGGCGGAGGCGGCGGCATGTAGGAGCCGACCGTCTTGAACATGCGGCCGTTCAGGCCCTCGGGCGTCCACGCGGCCACGACGATGCGCGCGCCCGGCCTGGCGACCCTGACCAGCTGCGCCGCAGCGACGTCGTGACGCGGAGCGAACATCACGCCGAAGCACGACGTCACGCGATCGAACGATCGATCATCAAAAGGAAGTTCCTCGGCGTCTCCCTCGACGAACTCGATCTGCACTCCCGCCTCGGCGGCGCGCTCGCGCGCGACCTCGAGCAGCTTGGGTGTCAGGTCGAGGCCGGTCACGTTGGCTCCGGCGAGCGCCGCGGGAATCGCCACGTTGCCGCTGCCGGTCGCCACGTCGAGCAGGCTGTCGCCGGCGCCGGCCTGCGCGCTCTGCGCGACGAGCTCGCCGACCGACGCGATCGTGCGCGCCAGGTCCGCGTAGTCGCCCGCCGTCCACATCATTCTCTGCCCCTGCTTGATGCCGCTCACGTCGATGCTCATCGCAGCTGCCTCCTCATCGGTTGACTGCAGTGCGCTCATCCTTGAGCAGGTCGCGCTCGGGCTCGATGCGCCAGCGTGCGGCCACCGCCGCGAGCTCTTCGTCGAGTTGCCAGCGGTCAGCGGCGGGCTCACCGCCGTAGTCCGGGCTGGCCCCCTTCAAGGTCATCGAGCCGGCGTTGTCGCCGATCTCGGCGAGCTCGCGCAGCTCGTCGTCGCTCAGCGGCGAGTCGGCCCTCACCGCCGCCAGCTCGGCGCGCTTGCTCTCGATCGGCCGCGCGTCCGCGCCGCCCTCCTGGATCAGCGTCGGCGCGACGCAGCGCACCGGCGTGTGCGCCAGGTTCCAAGCGCACGCCAGCTGCAACATCGTCAGGCCATGGCGCTCGGCGTACGGGCGCATGCGCGCGAGCTTGTCGCGGCCCTGCTGCACCCACCCGTCCGGGCGGAACTTGCGGTGGTCGTACTCGGCGAACGCGTGCCCCGCCAGCACGTCGTCATGAAACAGCCCGCCATAGTCGACCACACGCGTGATCAGGCTCACGTCGTGGGCCTCGGCCGCGCCGAGCACCAGCTCGCCGGGCCACGGCTCCAGCGGATTGAGAATGATCATCGCCCAGTCGATCAGCTCGCCAAAGCGCTCCATGCAGTCGATCAGGTCGAGCGTGAAGCCGTTGGCCGGCCCCGGCGCCACGCCGAGCAGGCGCGTCAGGCCCGCCTCGCGCACCGCCTGCAAACCCTGCCAAACGGCCGGCTCCGTGTAGCCGGTGCGGTCGGGGTTGTGCAGCAGCAGCAGGTCGAAGCTGTCGACGCCGCAGCGCTGCAGGCTGCGCTCGGTGGCCATGCGGACGTAGCCGGCGTAGTCGTCCTTGCCGCGCAGGCGGCTGTCGGTGAAACGGGGAAAGCCCTTGGCGCCCTCGCGCTCGCCCGCGTAGAAGTCGTGGCCGATCGCGCCGATCAGGCAGTAGTCCTCGCGCGCGACACCCGCGAGCGCACGCCCGAGCGCCGCATCGGCCTCGCCGGCGCCATAGGCGTCGGCCGTGATCACCGTGTCGATGCCCTCGCCGGGGCGCAACAGCGCCAGCAGGCGAGCGTCGTCCAGCGGCTCGCCGAAGTGCATGAAGCGCCCACCGCTCCAGGCGCCGATCGCTGTCGTCGTCGGGTCCACGCTCACTTCACCCTAAACCCCGTAGCCGTGCGCGCACGCAGCGTCGCTTCGAGGCGTCCGAGCGCGTGGCGCAGCACCTCCTCGTCGAGTTGCTGCGAGGCCGGCGGCTCGTCGGGCGCGTCGCTCGCCGTCGCGCCGGCGGCGCGCTCGGCCGTCGCGTCCCCGGCGCCAGACGCCCGCACCGTCGCGAACGCGGCGCGCGCCTGTGCGTCGACGCCCTCGCGCAGCTTTCCCAGCTCGGCGATGCGGATCGCCAGATCCTCGCGGCGCTCGCCGGGCAGCTCGGCCAGCGCCGCCGCATACGCGCCCTGCAGCTCGATCGCCGCGTGCGCTGGGCGTCCGTTGTCGAGGTCGGCGCGTGCGCGCAGCACGAGCTCCTCGCACAGCAGCGTCTTGCCACGCCCGCCCAGCAGCTCGGCCATGCGCTCCAGCGGGCGCAGCGCCGCGGCGCGGTCGCCGATGCGTTTTCTGCGCACCCCGGCCGGACCGCGCCAGGGCAGCTCGCGCGCGGACAGCCACAGGCCGTCGGCGACCTGCTCGCCCTCGCCCCAGCCGGCGCGTATCACCAGCGCCTGCTCGGGCGCCACCTCGTTGACATACGGATCCGCGGCGGCGATGCGATGGAAGTGCAGCACGCGGTTGAGCAGCGCCGCCGCCGCTTCGATCTCGCGCTCGCCGTCGAGCTCGGACAGCCACGCCTTGGCCTGGCGCTCGGCCGACACCGACACCGGATCGACGAGCGTCGCGCGTGCGACCGCCACGGGCGTCGGCTCGGGCTCGGGCTCGGCGACGCGCTTGCGCGAACGCGAACGCGTGCGGGTCGCAGCGCTCAGCAGTTGCCCTCGGCTCGGCGAACGCCGCTGCGCGCCGAACGTGTTCAACACGACCACGCGCTCGGGGTCTGCGCCCTCGTGCGCACGCATCAGATAACGCCCGTCCGGCGGTCCCAACTCCCAGGGAAACTCGAACTGCACGAACAGGAACAAACGATCAGGCATGTCTGCACCGTATCCTTCTGCGACGGCGGCGACCAAGCAGCCGTCACGGGCGACAGCGCCCGGCGAACCCGAGACCAGGAGCGCACGGATGTCCGATGCGAGCAATGTCGCCAAGAGCCTGCGCGACCGGTTGAGTGAGAACACGGAGGAGCGGTTGGGGAGAGCGCTTTCCGACCTCCTTGAAAACCCGCTGATAACAGGGGCGGTCGGACGGGCGTTCGATGCCCGCGAGAAGGCTTCTCAAGCACAGGAGGTTGCAATGGGTGCACTGAACATCCCGTCGGCTGCCGACATCGAACGGCTGACCCGGCGGCTGCGGTCCGTTTCACATCGACTGGAGGGCATCGAGGACGGCGTGCACAGGCTGGACCGCGCGCTGTCGCCGAGCGCCGTCGAGTCGCGTCTGTCGGCGATCGAGGATCAGCTCGGCAAGCTGACCAGCAGGCTGCGTCCGAACGCTCAGCCGGCGCGCGCCGCGGCGGCCGCCAAACCGACGCGCAGCAAATCGACCAAAGCGAAAGCCAAACCGACCAAAGCGAAAACCAAAGCAAAAGCGAAAGCCAAACCGGCCAAAGCAAAAGCGAAAGCCGCCGCCAAAGCGAAAACGACGCGCGCGAAAACCGCCGCGAAAAAAACCGCGAGCAAAGCGAAAGCCGCAGGCAAAACGCGCGCCAAAGCCGCCAAAAAAACCGCGCGCAAAGCAAAAGCCGCGGGCAAAGCGCGCGTGAAAGCCGCCGGCAAAGCAGCGAGCAAAGCGAAAGCCGCGGCGACTCGCAGCAAAGCCGCCAGCAAAGCGGGTCGCGCCAAACCCGCCAAAGCAAAAGCCAAAGCGGCGAAAAGCAAAGCCAAAGCCAGCAAACGCTGAGCGAAGCAGTCAGGCACGGCGCCGCCGGCGAGGGACCGCCGGCGCGCCGCCGCGGCCGGCTGCGCTAGTCGCCGAGCGCGGCCAGCGCGACCGCGCCCATGCGCTCGCCGGCCGATTGCAGCGCGGACGCGTCGATGCGCGTGCGCCGCCCGCCGGCGTCGAACGTGTCGGTGACCGTCAACAGACAGCCGACCGCAACCTGCTCGAGGGCGCCGAGCGCGCACAGCGTCGCCGCCTCCATCTCGATCGCCAGCGCGTCGCCCGGGTGCGCGCGCGAGGCGCCGTGTTCGTAGAACAGGTCGACGCTGAGCACCGTGCCGGCGCGCCCCGCCGGTGCGCTGCGCTTGAGCGCCTCGGTCAGCGTCGCGTCCGCGCTCACGCGCTCTTGGCCGGAGATCGCGCGCGACGCGCCGTCGGCGCAGACGCATTGCTCGGCGATCACCAGGTCGGCCAGCGCAAGCTCGCTGGAGAGCGCGCCGCAGGTGCCCACGCGAATCGCTCGACGCGCGCCGAGCGCGATCAGCTCGGCGAGCACGATCGCCGCGGACGGACCGCCCATGCCGGTCGCCTGGATCGTCAGCGCGTCGCCGTCGGTGGCCGTTCCGCTGTAGCCCCACAGGCCGCGGTTGTGGTTGAACATGCGCGGCTCCGCCAGCAGCGTTTGCGCGAGCGCCAGCGCGCGACCCGGGTCGCCCGGCAGCAGCACGCGCTCGGCCAGCGGCGCGGTGGGGTGCAGGTGGATCGCCGCTTGCGGGATGGCCTGGCTGTCGGACATCGGCCGCGACTTTAGACTGCGCCCAATGGGAAAGCCCTTCGCGCCGCGCTCGAGTGGCTGAGCCCGTAGAGGATTCGGCGAGCGAGCCGCCCGAGCCGACGCTCGCGCAGGTCGCCGCGCGCGCGGACGTCTCGGCGGCGACCGTCAAACGCTGGATCGCCAAGGGGCTCGTGCCGGGCTTTGACGGGCACTGGACGCCGGCGGCCACCGCCTACGTGCGCGTGATCGCGCGCTTGCGCGCGCGCGGGCACACACTCGAGCAGATCAAGCGCGCCAGCGACAACGGCCAGCTGGCGGTCGGGCCGATCGAGAACCTGCTCGGCGGCTCAGAGCCGCGCTACACGCTGCGCGAAGTCTCGCGCGAGACCGGCCTGGAGGAAGCGCTGATCGAGCGCATCCTCGCGGCGATGGGCCTGGGCACGGCCTCGGCGGCGCTGATGTCCGAGGAGGACATGCAGATGATGAAGTACGTCGCCACGATGCTCGAGGCGGGCCTGCCGTCGGTCGCCTTCCTGCAGCTCGCGCGCGTGTACGGGCAGTCGATCGCGCAGATCGCCGAAGCCGAGGTGCGACTGATTCACCTGTACGTGCACGAGCCGCTGATGCGCGCGGGCATGCCCAACGTGGAGATCGCCGAGGAGATGGAGGGCCTGGCGCGCGAGCTGATTCCCTTCGTCGTGCCGCTGCTGCGCTACGTGCACGACCGCCTGCTCGGCGACTTCGTCGAGCAGGACGTGATCGGCCACATGGAGACCGATCTCGCCGAGAGCTCGTCGGAGGAGGGGCGCGTGCGCGTCGCGATCGTGTTCGCCGACCTCGCCGGCTATGCCCGCCTGACGGTCGAGCGCGGTGACGAGGAGGCGCTCGCCGCGGTCGAGCGATTCGTCGAAGCGGTCGAGCGCACGCTGCCGACCGATGCGCGCGTGATCAAGACGCTCGGCGACGAGGTCATGGTCGTCGGTCCCGACGCGGCCGGGCTCGCTCGCTGGGCGGTCGCCCTGCGCGCGGCCATCGCGCAGGGCGATCCGCCGCCGCGCATCGGCATGCACTACGGCGACGCGCTGTATCGCGACGGCGACTACTACGGACGCGAGATCAACCAGGCCGCGCGCGTGGTCGCGCGCGCGGGCGGCGGCGAGGTGCTGGTTACGCGACCTGTCGTCGACGCGGTCGCTGGCGTCGACGGCGTCAAGTTCGAGCGCATCGGCGAGGTCGGCCTGAAGGGCTTCTCCGAGCTGACCGAGCTGTTCATCGCCTCCGAGCGCGCGGGCTAGGAGCGGCCGGTGATCGTCGAGCAGGTCCGCCAGGCGGTACGCGCCGGAGGGCTGCTCGGCGACGGACGGCCTGTCGTGGCGATGCTGTCGGGTGGGCGCGACTCGGTCTGCCTGCTCGACGTCGCCGTCGCGCTCTGCGGCGACGCTCGCGTGCGCGCGCTGCATGTCAACTACGGCCTGCGCGAGGCGGCCGACGCCGACGAGCGCCACTGCCGCGAGCTGTGCGAGGGACTCGGCGTGGAGCTGTCGGTGACGCGCGCGCGGGCGCCGGCGCCGGCGCCCGCGCCGCAGGCTCACGGCAACCTGCAGGCGTGGGCTCGCGACGTGCGCTACGACGCGGCGCAGGCGCTGGCCGAGCCCGACGACGCAGCGATCGCGACCGGGCACACCGCAAGCGATCAGGTCGAGACGATTCTCTACCGCCTGGCGGCCTCGCCGGGACGCCGCGCGCTGCTCGGCATGGCGGCGGTGGAAGGGCGTCTGCTGCGACCGCTGCTGGGCGTGACGCGCGAGCAGACCGCCGCCTACTGTCGCGAGCGCGGCCTCGGCTGGCGCGAGGACGAGAGCAACGACGACGAGCGTTTCGCACGCGCGCGCGTGCGCGGTGGGCTGGCGCCGGCGCTGAGAGCGGTGCACCCGGCGGCCGAGTCCAACGTGCTGCGCACGGCGGCGCTGTTGCGTGAGGAGACCGAGCTGCTGAGCGCGCTCGTCGACGGCGAGCTCGATGGGCGTTCGCAGATCGCGATCGTGCGACTGCGCGAGCTGCCGCCGGCGCTCGCGCGCATGGTCGTCGTGCGGCTGGCCGAGGACGCCTGCGACTCCTTCGTGCCGCAGGCCGGCGAGCGCGTCGGCGAGTTGCTGGAGCTGGCCGAGCGCGGCGGGCGCGCTGAGCTGCACGTCGGCGGTCTGGTGGCAGCGGTGATCGAGGACGGCTCGCTGCGCATGCGCCGTCTGCCCGCGCGCGACACGCGCGACCGGCGAGAGGCCGGACGGACGCCCGAGCGATCGCGCCGGCGGCCGCCGGGCGGCGACTAGACTTCGCTCGGTGGCGAGTCCCGTGCAAGCCCCGCAGGAGTCGGCGATCGGAGAGGTGCTCGTCAGCGCCGAGGACGTGCAGCGCCGTGTGGCCGAGCTCGGCGAGCAGATCTCGCGCGACTACGCCGGTCGCTCGCTGCTGCTGGTCGGCGTGCTCAAGGGCGCGGTGTTCTTCCTTAGCGACCTGATGCGCTTCATCGACATTCCCGTGGAGGTCGACTTCATGGCCGTCGCGTCATATGGCTCGGCGACGGACTCCTCCGGCGTCGTGCGCATCCTCAAGGACCTCGACGCGGCGATCGAAGATCGCGACGTGCTGATCGTCGAGGACATCGTCGACTCCGGCCTGACTCTGCAGTACCTGATGCGCAACCTCGGCTCGCGCAACCCGCGCACGCTGGAGGTCTGCGCGCTGCTGACCAAGCCCGAGCGACGCAAGGTCGATCTGCCGACGCGCTACGTCGGTTTCGAGATTCCCAACCGCTTCGTCGTCGGCTATGGCCTGGACTACGCCGAGCGCCATCGGAACCTGCCGTTCGTCGCGGTGTTGGAGCGTTAGATACTCGATCTGACACCGCCGGCGCAGGCCCGTCAAGCGACGGAAAATACGGCCCCTCATGGTACGCTAGGGGCTTGGTGACCACGATTTCGCCCGGCGCCAGAGCACTGAGGGATAACTCATGAGCCGTTTTTTCAAGAGCGCCGCCTTCCCCATCCTCATCGTCGTGGTGCTGGCGTTCCTGGCCGTCAAACTGATCAACCCCAGCTCCAGCGTGCACCGCACGCACAGCTACCAGACGCTGGTCTCCAAAGAGCTTCCGAACAACGAAGTCCGCGAAGTCAAGTTCAAGAACAAGGGCAAGTCGCTCGAAGTCAAGCTGAAGAACAAAGAAGACTACGAAGTCGGCTACGTCGACCAGGAGGCGCCGGAACTCTTCAAGGAACTGCGCCAGGCCGGCGTCGCCTACAACGTCGAATCGGAAAAGAGCAGCGCGCTGCTCAGCCTGCTCACCTACATCATTCCGTTCGTCCTGTTCTTCGGCTTCTGGATCTTCTTGATGAACCAGGTGCAGGGCGGCGGCTCGAAAGTCATGTCGTTCGGCAAGTCGCGCGCCAAGCGCCTGTCAGCCGACTCGCCCAAGATCACCTTCCGCGACGTCGCCGGGGTCGACGAGGCCGTCGAGGAGCTGCACGAGATCAAGGAATTCCTCGAGAATCCGAAGAAGTTCCAGGCGCTGGGAGCGAGAATTCCCACGGGAGTTCTGTTGTACGGCCCGCCGGGCACCGGCAAGACGCTGCTGGCGCGCGCCGTCGCCGGCGAGGCGGGCGTGCCGTTCTTCTCGATCTCCGGCTCGGACTTCGTGGAGATGTTCGTCGGCGTCGGCGCCTCGCGCGTGCGCGACCTGTTCGAGCAGGCCAAGCAGAACAGCCCTTGCATCATCTTCATGGACGAGATCGACGCCGTCGGTCGCCACCGTGGCGCCGGCCTCGGCGGCGGCCACGACGAGCGCGAGCAGACGCTCAACCAGCTGCTCGTCGAGATGGACGGCTTCGAGGCCAAGGACAACATCATCATGATCGCCGCCACCAACCGGCCCGACATTCTCGACCCGGCGCTGCTGCGTCCCGGGCGCTTTGACCGCCAGATCGCCGTCGACCGCCCCGACCGCAAGGGCCGCGCGAAGATCCTCGAGGTGCACACCCGTGGCAAGCCGCTGGCGAAGGTCATCGACATCGATGCGCTCGCCGGGCAGACGCCGGGCTTCACCGGAGCCGATCTGTCGAACCTGATCAACGAGGCGGCGCTGCTGTCGGCGCGCACGGGCAAGCGCGAGATCGGCCAGGACGAGCTCGAGGAGGGGATCATGCGCGTGATCGCCGGCCCCGAGAAGAAGACGCGCGTGATGAGCGAGAAGGAGCGTCTGATCACGGCCTACCACGAGATGGGCCACGCGCTGGTTGCGCACTTCCTCGAGCACTCCGACCCCGTGCACAAGATCTCTGTGATCTCGCGTGGACAGGCCCTCGGCTACACGATCTCGATGCCGCAGGAAGATCGCTTCCTGACCACGCGCGCAGAGCTCAAGGACGCGATGGCGATGACGCTCGGCGGACGTGCTGCGGAGGAACTCGTGTTCTCAGAGATCACCACTGGCGCCTCCAACGACATCGAGAAGGTGACCGCGACCGCCAAGCAGATGGTGATGCGCTTCGGCATGTCGGAGAAGCTCGGCCCGCGCGTGTTCGGTCACGACCACGGCCAGCCGTTCCTCGGCCGCGAGTTCTCCACCGAGCCCGACTACTCCGACGAAATCGCGCGCGAGATCGATGACGAGGTGCGGCGCATCATCGAGATGGCCCACCAGCGCGCGCGCGACATCCTCACCGAGCACCACTCAGAGCTGACGAAGATCTCCGAGATCCTCGTCAAGCGCGAGACGATCGAGAAGGAAGAGTTCCTGGCGCTGCTCGACGGCAAGAGCGAAGAGGAGGTCTTCGGCGTCGAAGAGGAGACCAAGCCCGAGCTGCCGGCGCCGCCCGTCTCGGCCGACCGCGCCGAGCGCGAAGCGCCGCGCACGATCCCGCGGCCTGGCCTCGCCGGCGGCACCGCCGAGACGCGTGCACACGACCCGAAGGGCCCCGAGCTTTCCTAGTGCCCGATCCCGGAGGCTTTCGCCTGATGGGGATCGTGAATGTCACGCCGGACTCGTTCTCCGACGGCGGGCGGTTTCTGCAGGCTGCTGCGGCGGTCGAGCACGGACTGCAGCTGATCGGCGAGGGGGCGCAGATCGTCGACGTCGGCGGCGAGTCGACGCGCCCGGGCGCCGAGCCGGTCGCCGCCGAGCAGGAGCTGCGTCGGGTGCGGCCGGTGGTCGAGGCTCTGGCGGCAGAGGCGAGCGGCGCGCAGATCTCGATCGACACGTCCAAGGCGTCGGTGGCGCGCGCATCGCTGAACGCCGGCGCGACGATGGTCAACGACGTGACGGCGCTGCGCGGCGATCGGCTGATGGCCGGCGTGGTCGCCGAGAGCGGCGCGGAGTGCTGCTTGATGCACATGCTCGGCGAGCCGCGCACGATGCAGCGCGACCCGCGCTACGGCGATGTGGTCGACGACGTCAAGGCGTTCCTGCACGAGCGCATGGAGTTCGCGGTCGGTGAAGGCATCGAGGAGCGTCGCCTGCTGCTGGACCCGGGCATCGGCTTCGGCAAGACGGTCGATCACAACCTGGCGCTGCTGGCTCGCCTGGACGAGCTTGCATCGCTCGGTCGTCCGCTGGTGATCGGCACCTCGCGCAAGAGCTTTCTCGGGCGCATCGCCGGCGACGGCGACGAGCGGCCAGAGCGCGGAGGGCGCAGGCTCGCGGCGACGGTCGCGTCCAACGTGCTGGCGCTGGAGCGTGGAGCGAGCATATTTCGCGTGCACGAGGTGGCGCCGCTGCGCGAAGCGCTGGAGGTGGCTGCTGCTACGTTGGGCGCCGGATGGACGACGAGCCCAGCGGCGACGACACAGACGACCTAGACGACGACATCGACGCGTCAGAAGGCGAGCGCGACGAGGCGGCCGAGGCGGTCACGGTCGAGATCACGGGCCTGTCGCTGTACACGCACCACGGCGTGTCAGATGCCGAGCGCGAGGTCGGCCAGCGTCTGGTGCTCGACCTGCGTCTGGACATCGGCGAGAGCGACGCGACGGTGACGGACTCGATCGAGGACACGGTCGACTACGGCGAGGTCTGCCAGCTGGTCGCGCTGATCGCCCAGCAGCGCTCGCACAAGACGCTCGAGCGCCTGTGCTCGACGATCGCCAACCGCCTGTTGGCCGACTATGACCTGGAAGGCGTGTGGGTCAAGGCGACCAAGCCCGAGCCGCCGATCCCGCTGACGGTCGACGAGGTCTCCGTCGAGGTGTGGCGCGAGGCCGAGGCGTAGGCTTCAGCGTGATGGCTCACTCGACGACCCGCACGGCGCCGCCGGCATGACGACAGCTCAGCGCTACCGCGCGGCTGTCGAGCGCAAGGACCTGCCGGCGGTAGGCGAGCTGCTGGCCGAGGACATCGTGTTTCACAGCCCGGTGACGTTCCACCCGTTTCTCGGGCGCGAGACGGTCACGGCGCTGTTGTCAGAGGTGATTCAGGTGTTCGAGGACTTCCGCTTCACCGACGAGCTCGAGATGGACGGCGCGCATGCGCTGATCTTCCGCGCCAATGTCGCCGGCTCCGATCGCGAGATCGAGGGCATCGACCTGCTGCGCTTCGACGAGTCGGGGCTGATCGCGGACTTCACGGTGATGCTGCGCCCGATGTCCGCGCTGGTTCCGTTCGCGCAGGCGATGGCCGAGCGCGCGCAGGCCGCCGGGCTGCAGACCACGCGCGCCTAGGCGGGCGTCGCGCTTACCGCCGTGCCGATGCGCAGAGGACTGCTCGGGCTCGGCTCGAACGTGGGCGAGCGCCGCGCGCAACTGCAGGCGGCGGTCGACGCGATGCCGCGCGCGGGCATCTCGGCGCTGGCCTGCTCGTCGACCTACGACACCGATCCGGTCGGCGAGGTGCTCGACCAGCCGAGCTTTCTCAACGCGTGCGTGCTGATCGAGACGGCGCTGGAGCCGCTGGCGCTGCTCGATGCGGTCAAGTCGATCGAGCGCGAGCTGGGCCGGCGCGAGGGCGGCGTGCGACACGGGCCGCGTGCGATCGACGTCGATGTGCTGCTGCTGGGCGACGTCGAGCTGGATCATGAGCGCATGACGCTGCCGCACGAGCAGCTGCTCGGGAGGCGCTTCGTGCTGATTCCCGCGCTGGAGCTGGACTTCGAGCTGGCCGTGCCCGACGGCCGGCGTCTGTCAGACGCGCTGGCGGCGATGTCGCTGGCGGAGGGCGTGCGCTGGGCCGGTCCGCCGCTGCAGGCGCCGCGCGCGAGCGCTTGAGCGCGGCCGCGACTAGGAGGCGACCGAGCGGTGGTCGTCCCAGCTGGCCAGCGCGAGCAGCCTGTCGCCGCTGACGCCACGACCGCTGACGACGCACAGGCGGCCGCTGCGCATCCAGGTGACGACGGCGACGCCGTTGACCGTGAGCAGGCGGTAGGGCGTGCCGTCGCGCATCGAGACGACGCCGCCGCTCATCTGCGTGCGCGCGCTGCCGGCGGCGATCGCGTAGCCGACGCGCTGTCCGCGGTGGTTTGCGTAGAAGACCGTCGTGACCGTGCGCCCGTCGACGGTGTCGGTGCGCGAGCCCGTCGAGCGCCAGCCGAAGTGCCCGCCCCAGTAGGGGAATGACACGCCATCGACCGAGGCCGTCAGCTCGCGGCGGTTCGAGGCGCTCTCGGTGGGCGCTGGCGCTGTGGCGCCGCGCAGCGTCACGGCCGAGGCATCGCGCACGCTGAGCGTCGAGGAGCCGCCGCTGAGGCCGACGGCGAGCGCGAGCGCGATGACGACGGCGGCGATCGCGCCGACGGCCGCCAGGCGCGGCGCCAGGCCGAACGAGCGTGCGCCGCGCTCGCCGGAGCGCGTCGCGTCAGGCGCGCCGCCGCGCGCCGGCTTGGCCGCGATCATCGCGTCGATGCGGCGGTGCAGCGACTCCGGCGCGCGCACGTCGATCGAGCGGATCTGCTCGACCAGCTCTGCCTCTGTTATCGGACGTGGCTCGGTCATCGGTTCTCTCTTCCCTCAACGACTCCGCCGGAGCGCATTCGTTCCCGCGAGGAACGATCTGTCGAGCTCTCTGCGGGGCTCTGTGTCGTCTCTGCGCCGGCCGCTTCGTCGGAGAGTCGCGCGGCGACCTGCTTGCGCGCGCGAAACAGGCGCGTGGTGATGGTCGCCTCGCGCACGCGAAGCGCGCGCGCCGCTTCGCGGTAGGACAGGCCGAGCACGTCGACGGCGACGAGCGCCATGCGGAAGTCTTCGGGCAGCTCGGCGATGGTCGCGTACAGCTCTTGGACCTCCAGCGCCTGCTCGGGACGGCCCATCGGCTTGGGGTCGGCGGCGACGACGTCGTCGAGCGTGGCGACCGTGACCGGTCGGCGCCCGGCGGTGCGCCGGCTCGTCAGGAAGGTGTTGCGCAGCACGCGCATCAGGTAGTAGAGATCGTCGTCGCCGCGGATCACGCGTGGGCGCGAGAGCACCCGGGCGAAGGTCTCCTGCACGAGGTCCTCGGCGTCCTCGCGCGACCCGCACAGCCCCCAGGCGGCGCGGTACAGCCGATCTACGTGCTGGCTGAGGGATTGGGGATAGAGAGTGCGCATGGCGGCGGGATCGCGTCTGGGCGACGCTAACGGCGACTGTAGCGCCGCGCGTCGCAAGCCGTTGGGAATGAACGGCGCCTTTTGGAGTCAGCAATCGTGGAGGGGCGCCGTGCGCGTGCTTGCGCCTGCGCGGTCGCCGTGTTGGAGATCTGTGAGAGGCGGTAGAGATCGTGAGGATGAACAGGCGCTTGCTGTTGTCGGCGGTTGGGCTGCTGCTCGCCGCGGTCGCGGCTTTGCCGGCACTGGCCGGCTCGGAAACCGGCCCGGAAATCAAAGCGGTCAACGGCCCCGGGCCGCCATCGCCGACGGCGACGCACGAATGGTCGCCGCCGCAGCTGGCCGTGGCCGAAGGCACGAGCGTGACGATGAACAACCCCACGACGACTCCGCACGGCATCCATTGGGTCAGCACGCCGGCCACGCCGGTGTGCGACGCGAGCGTTCCGGTGGGCACGGGCGAAGCGGACTCGGGCACGCAGTGGAGCGGCAAATGCACGTTCGCGCGCGCCGGCACCTACAGCTACTACTGCACGGTGCACGGCGCGGCGATGAGCGGCACGGTGACGGTCAGCGCCGCGCAGACGCCGCCGACGGGGTCGCCGCCGACCACGCCCTCGGGGCCGACCGGGCCGAGCGGCGGCGAAGGCTCGGGTGCGCCCGGCGCGACGCCGACGCCCGGCGCCGGCGCCGGCGCTCCGTTGTCGCCGTTTCTCGGCGGCGCGGCACACGCGCTGACGCTGGCGGCGACGCAGCACGGCAGCTCGGTGCGCGGCTCGGTGCGCGTCTCGCAGGCCGGCGCCGGCGGTCGCCTGGAGGTGGTGCTGCTCGCGCGCAGCGCGTCGCTCGCGCGTTCAGGCCAGGCCAAGCCGGTGCGCGTGGGGCAGCTCGAGCGCTCGTCGCTGAGCACCGGCACGGCGCGCTTCACGGTTGCGCTGACGGCGCGCGCACGCAAAGCGCTCAAACGACGCGGGCGCCTGGCGCTGACGGTCGAGGTCCAGCTGCGGCCGCGCGTCGGCGCGTCGGCATCGGCCACGCGCACGGTGGTGCTGCGCAGCTGAGGTCTCGGCGCCGGACTGCGACGCTGTAGGTGCGCGCGGCGCTACTAGGCGGCCGCGACGGCGCCTGTGGCGAACCACTCGGCCGGCAGCACGCCGGCCGGCACTTCGCCGACGCTCGGCGGGAAGTAGCGCGCCAGCTCGCCGCACGGGCGGTGCTGCAGCAGCGGGCGCACGTCGGCGAGCGTGAGCAGCAGGCGGATGGTGCTGCCGATCTGCAGGTCGGCGGCGTTGGGACGATCGCCGCCGAGCAGGCCGTCGGCGATCCAGGCGTCGATGCGGTCGAGCTGTCCAGGCAGCGCCGCGAGATCGTCGCGCGCGGCATCGTCGCGCGCGCTGTTCTTCATCGCCATCAGACGCGCGGTCAGCGGCAGCGCCGGACGCATGGCCCAAACGGGCAGCGGCAGCTTGGCGTCGCCGGCGTAGCTGACCATCGCCTCGGGCTGGCGCAGGAAGGCGACGTCGAGCACGCGCCGCGGCACGCTCTGCAGCACCTCGTCGCCCCAACGCTCGGCCTCGAGCACCTGCGCATAGGTCGCGCTTCCGGCCGGCGGCAACAGCGGCGGCTCGGCGACGAGCTCGTCCAGGCGGCGCATGATCGGACGCGAGCCGACCAGCCGCTCGCCGTCGATGCGCAGGCCGGGCACGGTGGCGCCGCCGTAGCGCAGCGGGCCGACGAGCACCTGGCTCATCGGCAGCAGGTCGATGCGCTTGTAGGCGATCGACTTGAGCTTCAGCGCGACCTCGACGGCGTCGCAGGGATGCGAGCCGGGGAGCACGTAGAGCTTGGGTGTTGTCTTCGCCACGGCGCCGCCGAGCATAATGGTCGCCAATGCTGCTCGTCGTCGACGTCGGGAACACGCAGACCCATTTCGGCATGTTCCGCGATGAGGAACTGGTGGAGCACTGGCGCTTTGCGACGGTGCGCCAGTCGACGGCCGACCAGCTGGGGGCGGCGCTGCGCAACCTGATGGAGCTGCGCGGTTACGGCTTCGGCGATCTGGAGGCGTCGATCGTCTCCTCGACGGTGCCGCAGCTGGAGCCGGAGTGGACGGCTATGGCCCAGCGCTATTTGCGCCACGAGATGCTCGCGGTGGGCCCGGGCACGAAGACGGGCATGGCGATTCGCTATGACAACCCGCGCGAGATCGGCGCCGACAGACTGGTCAACGCGGTGGCCATCCGCGAGCGCTTCGACGGCGCGGGCGTGTGCGTGGACTTCGGCACGGCGACGACGTTCGACGTGGTCTCGCGCGACGGCGAGTACGTCGGCGGCGCGCTGATGACGGGCATCGAGATCTCGCTGGAGGCGCTGTCCGAGCGCGGCGCGCGGCTGCCCAAGGTGGAGCTCGCTCCGCCCAAGAGCGTGATCGCCAAGAACACGATCGACGCGATTCGCTCGGGCGTGGTGTTCGGCTACGCCGGCGCGATTGACGCGATTCTGCGGCGGCTGTATGACGAGTTGGGCGAACGCCCGGACGTGGTCGCGACGGGCGGCCTGGCGGGGCTGGTCGTGCCGTACACCGAGGAGCTGCAGGAGGTCGACGACATGCTCACGCTGACCGGGCTGCGGCTGCTGCACGAGCGCAACGGGTAGGGCGAGGGTTTCTCTTTGGATGGCGGCCGGAGGCCGCTCGGGTTTGCGCGTGGTGTGCGGGGCGATATGCGGAGCGGGTCCAGGGCGCGGGGCGCGGCTTGTGACCGGGATCCAGCCTCCAGGGTCGAGCTG
The DNA here is from genome assembly GCA_963793935.1 of uncultured Solirubrobacteraceae bacterium. GTDB lineage: Bacteria > Actinomycetota > Thermoleophilia > Solirubrobacterales > Solirubrobacteraceae > Palsa-744. Next base: position 6,784 of record CAWCBZ010000004.1, on the reverse strand, counting down.
GCCTGATGCACGCGGCGTCGCCTGTGAACGGCATCCGGCCTCCAAGGGTCGAGCTGGACTGATGCACGCGGCATTACCTGTGAACGGCGTCCAGCCTCCAAGGCCGAGCCGGGCTCACGCGTGCGGCGTCGCCTGTGAACGGCATCCGGCCTCCATGGGTCGAGCTGGGCTCACGGGCGTGCGGCGTCGCCTGTGAACGGCATCCAGCCTCCTGGGCCGAGCCGGCCTCCGCTTCTGGTTACAACTTGTGACCGCTCCGGCCGCCACGGCGGTTACATGGCCGGCCATCCGGGCCGGCTGTGCGTGGGCCGCGGTTTCCTGGGAGCCGGACGCGCGCCGGGCCATAATTGGCGGGTGGCCTCAGCGGACCCCGTCGTCGATCGTTTGACCGAGCCTTGGATGCTCGGGCCCTTGCGCGTTCCCAATCGCGTGCTGCTGGCGCCGTTGGCGGGGATCGGCAACTGGTTTGTGCGCTTGCAGGCGAAGCGGTATGGGGCGGGGATGGCGGTTTCGGAGATGGTTTCTACGCACGCGATTCACTACGGCAACGAGAAGACGTGCTCGGAGATGCTGCGCATCGACGCGCGCGAGCGGACCGGCGGGCCGGTGTCGATTCAACTGTTCGGGGAAGACCCGGAGATGATGCGCGAGGCGGCGGCGCGCGTGGCGAGCATCGGCGCGGATGCGGTGGACATCAACATGGGCTGCCCGGTCGCCAAGGTGGTCAAGACGGGCGCAGGCGCGGCGCTGCTGGGCCAGCCCGATCGCGCGGTGGCGGTGGCGCGCGCGGCGGTCGAGGGCGCCTCGGCGGACGGGCGTGCGCTGCCGGTGACGGTGAAGCTGCGCTCGGGTCTGCGCGTGGGCGAGACGAGCGGCTTTGACCTGGCGCACCGGCTGGTGGCGGAGGCAGGCGTGGCGGCGATCGGCTTTCATCCGCGCTCGGCGGCGGTGCAGCACAAGGGTGTTCCCGACTACGCGCTTGCGGCACGCCTGGTGGACTCGCTGGACGCGCCGGTGATTCTCACGGGTGGGCTGTCAGACGCCGCGCACGTGCGCGAGGCGCTGGCTAGGACCGACGCGGCGGCGGTGATGCTCGCGCGCGGTGCGCTGGGCAACCCCTGGCTGTTCGCCGAACTGGTGGCGGGTCGGCGCAACGCGCCCTCGCGCGCGGAGGTGCTCGACGAGCTCTTCTGGACGATCGATCGCGCCGTGGAGCACCTCGGCGAGGTACGTGCGACGCGCTATCTGCGCAAGTTCTATCCGTGGTATGTGGCGCGACTGGAAATGGACGCGCCGGACAGCAAGCGACTGCAGGCGGCGCTGCAGCAATCGGAGACGCTCGAGCACGTGCGCGAGCTGCTGCAGCCACGCGCGACGGCGCTCGCGGCGGCCGTTTAAGCGCCTTTCGGAGGGGCTTGCGCCCCCGCTATACTGCTGCGCTCCCTGGGGGTCGTCCGCCGTGACTTTCCGCTTGACAGCGGGGGTTTTTCCACTGGCGGCCCAACACGAAACCGCGATCGAGGGTCACATGCCGAAGGACGTCATCCTCACTCCTGAAGGGCTGAAAAAGCTCAAGGACGAGCTGGAGCTGCTGTCCACGGCCAAGCGCCGTGAGGTGGCCGAGCGCATCAAGGAGGCGCGGGAGTTCGGGGACATCTCGGAGAACTCCGAGTACGACGACGCCAAGAACGAGCAGGCGATGCTCGAGAGCCGCATCGCGCAGCTGGCGGAGAAGCTGCGCATGGCGACGGTGATCGAGACCAAGGATCTGTCGACGGACGTCGTGCAGATCGGCTCGGTCGTGCACGTCAAAGACGAAAAGACGGGCAAGTCGGTCAAGTACACGATCGTCGGCTCGGCCGAGGCCAAGCCGGAGGAGCAGAAGCTCTCCAACGAGTCGCCGGTCGGCCGCGCGCTGATCGGCCGCAAGCGCAACGAGACGGTCGCCGTGAAGGTGCCGCGCGGCCCCGCGCGCAAGCTGAAGATCACCAAGATCGACGTCGGCCTGAAGTAAGCCGCGTCCGACTGGTCGCGGTGTCGCCAAGCATCGGCGATGACCCCCTCCGGGCTTCGGCTTAGAGTAAGCGGGCCTGGATGGCCCGCCTCGGTAACTGCCGTGGCGGCCGGAGCGGTCACAAGTTGTAACCAAGAGCGGAGGCCGGCTCGGCCAAAAGGCCGGACGCCGTTCTCAAACGCGATGAACAACACCTCGAACGATCCATCGGAAACGTCAGAGTCGGCCAAACACGGCCTGCCCGAGCTGATGGCCGAGCGCCGCGCGAAGGCGGCGCGCCTGCGCGACGCCGACGCGGACTCGTTTCCGTACTCCTACGCGGACGTCGAGCCGATCGCCGACGTGCTCGGCGCCTACGAGCACCTGCAAGCTGGCGAGGAGACCGAGGAGCACCATCGCGTGGCCGGTCGGCTGGCGGCGCGGCGCGGCTCGGGCGGCGCGGCGTTTCTTGACGTGGTCGATCGCACGGGCAAGCTGCAGCTGCACGCGCGGCGCGACGTGCTCGGCGAGGACGCCTTCGAGCGGCTGACGTCGCTCGACATCGGCGACCTGCTGGGCGCCGACGGCGCGGCGCTGCGCTCCAAGCGCGGCGAGATCTCGCTGCGCGTGGACGCCTTTGCGGTGCTCGCCAAGGCGCTGCGCCCGCCGCCGGACAAACACGCAGGCCTGAGCGACGTGGAGACGCGCTATCGCCGGCGCGAGCTCGATCTGATCGCCAGCGAGGAGGCGCGGCGGCTGTTCATGGACCGCGCGAAGATCATCTCGGCCATTCGCGCCTATCTGGATGGGCAGAACTTCGTGGAGGTCGAGACGCCGGTGCTGCAGCCGCTGTACGGCGGCGCGCTGGCACGTCCGTTCACGACTCATCACAACGCGCTGGAGCGCACGCTGTATCTGCGCATCGCCACCGAGCTGTATCTCAAGCGCATGCTCGTGGGCGGCCTGGAGCGTGTGTACGAGCTGGGCAAGGACTTTCGCAACGAGGGCGTGTCGACCAAGCACAACCCGGAGTTCACGATGGTCGAGTTCTATGAGGCCTACACCGACTACGAGGGCGTCGCGGTGCGCCTGGAAGAGCTGGTGCGCGCCGCCGCCGCGTCGATCGACTACTCCGGCGAGATCGACTTCTCCGCCCAGTGGCGCAGGGTGAGCTTCGTGGCGGCGATCGCCGAGGCGACGGGCATCGACCTGGCCGCCGCGCGCGATGCGCCCGCGCTTGCGGCGGCAATCTCCGAGCGCGGGCTGAAGCTGCGCACCGACGGCGTCAGCTGGGCGCAGATGGCCGACGATCTGCTGTCGAAGTTCGTCGAGCCCAACCTCGTGCAGCCGACGTTCGTGCGCGACTACCCCGTGGAGCTGTCGCCGTTCGCTCGCGAGCACCGCAGCACGCCCGGCCTGGTCGAGCGTTGGGAGGCCTTCGCGGGCGGCATGGAGATCGCCAACGCGTTCTCTGAGCTCAACGACGCCGACGCGCAGCGCGAGCGCTTCGAGGCCCAACGCGCGGCTGCCGAGGACGGCGACGAGGAGGCCCAGCCATATGACGAGCTGTTCGTGCAGGCGCTCGAGCAGGGCATGCCGCCGGCGGGTGGCGTCGGCGTGGGCATCGATCGTCTGGTCATGTTGCTGACCGGTCGCGACTCGATTCGCGAGGTCGTGCTGTTCCCCGCGATGCGCGACTGAGCGCCGGCTCGGCCGAGTCGTCCGCGAGGCGTTCAGACCTCAAGCTGGAGGTCCGCGGTGACGATTGACCCCTCACGAGGCCGGGTGGGCGGTTGGTAGACTGCCCCTAAGGCCTGGACCCCCAGCAAACAGGCCCAAGACCAGACCACATAGCTCACTTGAGGCGCCGTCCTCGCAGGAAGGATTCAACAATGTTCGAGCGATTTACAGAACGCGCCCGGCAGGTGGTCGTTCTCGCGCAGGAGGAGGCGCGAACGCTCAAGCACAACTACATCGGCACCGAGCACATTCTGCTCGGTCTGCTGCGCGAGGAGGAGGGTCTGGCCGCTCGCGTGCTGGAGAGCCTGGACATCACCGTCGAGCGTGTGCGTGCGCAGGTCGTGCGCATCGTCGGCTCCGGCGAGGAGGTCACCTCCGGGCAGATCCCGTTCACGCCGCGTGCCAAGAAGGTGCTCGAGCTGGCGCTGCGCGAGGCGCTGAGCCTGGGACACAACTACATCGGCACCGAGCACATCCTGCTCGGCTTGGTGCGCGAGAACGAGGGCGTCGCGGCACGCATCCTGCTCGACTTCGACGCCGACTCGGAGAAGATCCGCAACGAGGTCATTCGCATGCTGTCCGGTCCCGGCGGGCGCCGTCAGGGACAGTCCAGCGGTTCGGGCTCGGGGTCCGGCGCGGCGCCGGGCGAGGGCAAGAAGTCCTCCAAGCTGCTCGACCAGTTCGGGCGAAACCTGACCAAGCTGGCCGCCGAAGGCAAGCTCGACCCGTGCGTCGGGCGCGAGACGGAGATCGAGCGGATCATGCAGATCCTCTCGCGGCGCACGAAGAACAACCCGGTGCTGGTGGGCGAGCCGGGCGTCGGCAAGACGGCTGTGGTCGAGGGTCTGGCCCAGCGCATCACCAGCTCCGACGTGCCCGAGCTGCTGCGCAACAAGCAGATCTACACGCTCGACCTGGCGGCGCTGGTCGCCGGCTCGAAGTACCGCGGCGAGTTCGAGGAGCGCCTGAAGAAGGTGATGAAGGAGATCACCCAGCGCGGCGACATCATCCTGTTCATCGACGAGCTGCACAACCTCGTCGGCGCGGGCGCGGCCGAGGGCGCGATCGACGCGGCCTCGATCCTCAAGCCGGCGCTGGCGCGCGGCGAGCTGCAGACGATCGGCGCGACCACGCTCGAGGAGTACCGCAAGTACCTGGAGCGCGACTCGGCGCTGGAGCGTCGCTTCCAGCAGATCCGCGTGGACGAGCCGACGATCGACCAGACGGTCGAAATCCTCAAGGGCCTGCGCGACCGCTACGAGCAGCACCACAAGGTGCAGATCACCGACGAGGCGCTGCGCGCCGCCGGCGAACTGGCCAGCCGCTACATCTCCGACCGCTTCCTGCCCGACAAGGCGATCGACCTGATCGACGAGGCGGCCTCGCGGATGCGCATCAAGTCGATGACCTCGCCGCCGGCCAACCGCGAGCTCGAGGGCGAGGTCGAGACGACGCGCCGCGAGAAGGAGGCCGCGATCGAGGCGCAGGAGTTCGAGAAGGCCGCGGCCCTGCGCGACAAGGAGCGCAAGCTGACGAACAAGAAACGCGAGCTCGAGCAGGAGTGGGAAGCCGGCGAGAGCGGCGGCGAGCGCCCGTCGATCGGCGAGGAGGAGATCGCCGACATCGTCTCGATGTGGACCGGCATCCCCGTCTTCAAGCTGACCGAGGCCGAGACGCAGAAGCTGATGCGCATGGAGGACGAACTGCACAAGCGCGTGATCGGCCAGCACCCGGCGATCGAGGTCATCTCGAAGGCGATCCGGCGCTCGCGCGCCGGTCTGAAGGACCCCAAGCGCCCGACCGGCTCGTTCATCTTCCTCGGCCCGTCGGGCGTCGGCAAGACCGAGCTCGCGCGCACGCTCGCCGAGTTCCTGTTCGGCGACGAGGACGCGATGATCCGCATCGACATGTCCGAGTACATGGAGAAGCACGCCGTCTCGCGGCTGGTCGGCTCGCCTCCCGGCTACATCGGCTACGACGAGGGCGGCCAGCTGACCGAGGCCGTGCGGCGCAAGCCCTACAGCGTGCTGCTGCTCGACGAGATCGAGAAGGCCCACCCGGACGTCTTCAACATCCTGCTGCAGATCCTCGAGGACGGGCGCCTGACCGACGCGCAGGGGCGCACGGTCGACTTCCGCCACGCGATCGTGATCATGACCTCGAACATCGGCGCCGCCGAGATCGCGCGCAACACGCCGCTCGGCTTCGCGGTCTCCGAGGACGAGACGGGCATCACCTACGACGACATGAAGAACCGGATCATGGGCGAGCTGAAGAAGGTCTTCCGGCCCGAGTTCCTCAACCGCATCGACGACGTGATCGTCTTCCACAAGCTGCAGAAGGACGAGATCAAGCAGATCGTCGAGCTGCTGCTGCTGCGCATCCGCGAGTCGATGGCCGAGCGCGAGCTGCAGCTCGAGCTCACCGACGAGGCCAAGGACCTGCTCGTCGAGAAGGGCTGGGACCCGTCGATGGGCGCCCGTCCGCTGCGCCGCGCGATCCAGCGCTACATCGAGGATCCGCTCGCGGACTTCGTGCTGCGCGAGCAGCTCGCGCCGGGCGCGACCGTCGTGATCGACCCCGCGCCCGAGGGCGAGGAGGGCGAGGTGCGCCTGACGATCGTCAAGCCGAAGAAGCAGAAGACGCCGGTCGGCGTCGGTGCCGAGGGTGGCGGCGACGAGGAGCTCACCGAGGGCGAGGACGCAGCCCGCGGACGACGCGCCGGCGATCGCCGAGCCCGACGTCGATTAGCGCCGGCCGACATCGGGCGAGCGCCGCCGCCCCGGTGGGGCAGGACAGCTCGCGCCTGACGGCGGCCAAGACACGCAGGCCCATCGGCGTGCGATCCTGCTGCTCATGACGAGGGCTGCCTGGATCGCATTGGGGATGACGGCGGCGGCGCTCGCCGGCGCCTCGCCAGCGCCTGCGAGGCCTTCCAAGCCCTTGCCCGAAGTCGCCTCGGGCGCGCCGACGCCGCCTCCGGCAGCTCCGACCGAAGCCGCCTCGGGCGCGCCCGCTGCACCGTCTGCAGCTTCGCCGGAAGCCACGTCG
>CAWCBZ010000003.1:0-628187 GCA_963793935.1 uncultured Solirubrobacteraceae bacterium | reverse complement strand
AGCGCCGGGACGACGCCGAACGCCAACGGGCTGTTCACGCTCTCATGGACTGGACCGGACCCGGCCAGCTACGGCATCGTCTACACCCTGCAGCACAAGAACGCCAGTCCGGCGGGTGGACCACGGTGGCCACCGGCCTGAGCAGTCACGGAGCTACGCCTTCGGCTCGGGCGACCGCCGAGGCCGAAGGAACCTGGACCTACCGCGTCACCGAGGGCAACGCTTCGGGCCCCGAACTGGCGAACCGCATCGTCGCCCGCCTCCGAACCAGTCAAGGTCGACCAGTCCGCCACCCACCGCCCGCCGAGCGGCATCAGCCAGACCGCGCCCCCGACTACGCCGGTGGCGGCGGTTTCTACAAAGACACGGTCACGGTGTCCTTCACAGAAGGCAGTGACCCGCTGCTCAGCGATGGCAGTTCGGGATCGGGCGTAAACCCGGCCTCTGTCAGCTCGCCGCAGACGTTCTCCACAGACGGCAGCCACACAGCGCAAGGCACCGAGGCCGACAACGTCTCAAACGTCTCAGCCCCAGGCGAACTGTCTGTGCAGGTCGACGCCACAGCGCCGACGCTTGAAATCAACTGCCCGGCCTCAACGCCGGTCGGCTCGAGCTCAAGCGCCACCGTCAGCGCCTCTGACGGCCAGTCGGGCCTGGCCTCAGACCCCTCGGGCACGGTACCCATCAACACCAGCAAAGCCGGGCCTCAGACGACCGAAAGGACCGCCACAGACAACGTCGGGCACTCCACCACCACGGCGTGCACGACAGAAGTGGTCAGCACCAAGGTCATCAGCGGCCACGTCAAGGGCAAGCTGATCGTCAAAAAAGGCGAAGCGGTGCAGCTGACCTCCACAGCCCTGGCCAACGGCATCGAAGTCCAAGAAGGCGGCTCGCTGGACGTCGAGGGCGCCACCACCAAGACGATCACCGCGATCAAAGCCGGCGTGATCCGTATCTGCGCCGCCAAAACGGGCGCGCTGAAAATCCAGCGCAGCTCGGGCTCGGTGACGATCGGAGACGGTGGCGGCTGCACCGGCTCGAACATCAAAAGCGCGATCCTCTACACCAACCACGGTGGCGTCAGCGTGATCGCCAACACGATCGCCGCCTCGGCCAAAGTGCAGGGCAACGGCGGCGGCACGACGGTGCAGAACAACACGATCGCCGCCAACCTGACGGTGCTCGGCAACGCCGCTCCCACAGTGGACAAACCGAACACTGTGGGCGGGGTGAGCAAACTGCAGTAGTCAAAACTGCAGCAGCGCCGTCTGCAGCTGTCGTTTCGCAGGTTAGGAAGGGCCCCGCTCGCGGGGCCCTTCCGCTTGCACGGCGGCTGCGCTCTACGGGAGATCGACTCGCAGTCGCGGCTGACGCGTTCGACCAGTGACAGCGCAGCATGCAGCGAGATGCCCAGGGCGAGCACTTCCTCGGCCGCTTGAAGCAGAGCGGGGCTGGGGACCTCGAAGCGATCGTCGCCGAGTGGGACGAGCAATCGCAGCTTGCGGATCCTCTCGGCGTCCTTTGCGTCAACCTCGCCGAAGCGCTTGAGCAGCTCCTCGGCAGTGATGAGTTCCGGGGACTCGGCCTCAAACGGGGTGGTGACGGCCTTGCGCAGCCCGAGCAGCCGCTCCGCCAGGCCGTCTGACCCGCTCAGCAGTCGCTCGATCGCGGTCAGATTGAAGCCGTCGGCCTGCAGGTCGATGATCAACCGCAGTCGTGCGACGTGGTCGGGACCGTAGTAGCCGACACGCGCACGAACCTCGGGCGCCGGCAAGAGGCCTCGCTACTGGTGATTGCGGATGTTGCGCACCGAGATCCACCTCGCCGGCGAGCTGCTCGATCGTCAGCTCATAGCCGGATGATCCTTGTTGCCCCTTAACGGGTACATCAATCGTGTCGGTCCGTGACGCCGCCATCTCCAATTTGAGGATACCATGTTTGACGTAACCTCATTTGAGGTAACATAAGCTCAGGTCGATATGAATCTGTCTGCTAGCAAACCTCCAGCAGGTCCCCTCAATGGCTGAGCGCGGCGCACCTCCACGCGTCTCAGAGACCACGCGTAAAGCGCTGCCAGCCTGATCCCAAGATCGTTCACCTCGCCGCTCTTGCCAGATGACTATCTCGAGCTGGTAAACCCGCTGTGGTCAACGCGCGAGCTGCGCGGTCGCGTCGAGCGCGTCGAGCCGCGAGACCCCGAAGCGGTCACCGCTGCTGAGCTCAAGCCGGGCTGGGAGTGGGAGGAGACCGCCAGCAGTATTTGCGCCTCGGCATCGAGGTCGATGGGGGTGCATCACTGGCGTGCCTACTCGCTGACGTCCGATCCTGGACGCTCCGATGGGCTGCATCTCCGATCACGCCCAAGCTCGTGCGAGGACGGCAAAGGTCTCGCCCCTTTCTCTTTCGGCGCGTCTTGCCGGGGACGGTCGTGCGCCTCGGTGGGGTCGAGGGCGACTTCGTGCTGCCCGACGCCGCGCCGATCAAGCCGCTATTCATCAGCGCTGGTAGCGGCATCACACCGATCATGAGCATGCTGCGCAGCCTGGTCGCGCGTGATCGGTTGCCCGACGTGGTGCACCTGCATTACGCACCCAGGGTAGGCGACGTGATCTTCGGCGAGGAGCTGCGCGCGCTCGCGGCCCAAAGCTCGCGCTACAAGCTGTGGCTGTCCTACACACGTGGGCCGCGCACCGGCGCCGCGCCGGGAGGCCGATTTCACAGTCAGCAGCTCGAGCAGCTGTGCCCGGACTGGCGTGCGCGCGATGTCTACGTGTGCGGCCCCGAGGCCTTGCTGCAGGCCGTGGAGACGCACTATCGCAGCGCGGGACTCGAGGCGCGCGTGCAATGCGAGCGCTTCAGCGCCCCGACTGCGCCCGTACCGAGCACGCTGTCGGCAGGCCAGGTGCGCTTCAGCAAGAGCGAGAAGCAGGTCCGCTCCGACGGACGCACCAACCTGCTGCGCCTGGCCGAAGACAGCGGACTCAATCCGGCCCATGGCTGTCGCATGGGCATCTGCCACGGCTGCAACGCCATCTTGAAGTCGGGCTGCGTGCGCGACCTCCGAACCAACGCCCTGATCAACGAGCCCGGTCAGTCCGTGCAGATCTGTGTGTCTGCGGCCGCCGGCGACGCTGAAATCGAAATCTAAGCTTCACAGGAGAACAACCATGGGCTTACCCAAACATTTGACTGAAACTGAAATCGAAGCCTTTGGCAGCGAGCTCGACGAGCTGCGCGCCCAGGTGATGGTCGGCGCGGTGAGCGCGACCGCCCACACCCTGCGCGCTGATCCGCGTGCAGCGTGGTCTCTCGCTGACTGGGCGCCTGGTGCTGCTGGCGAGTGTGTTCACTCTGCCGGGCCTCGGCCTGCCCGTGGCCGGACTCTTGCCGCTGCTCTCGCTGCTCGGACTCGGCGCCGTTCTGCTGGGGCTGGCCAAAGATCATCGAGAACATGGAGATCGGACACAACGTGATGCACGCCCAGTGGGATTGGATGCGCGACCCCGCGATTCAATCGACGAGCTGGGAGTGGGACACGGCCTGCCCCTCGGACATGTGGCGCCACTCGCACAACGTCGTGCACCACACCTGGACCAACGTGATCGGCAGAGATCCTGACGTGGGCTACGGCGTCTTGCGTGTCACTGAGGCGCAGAGCTGGAGCTCCAAGTACCTGCTGCAGCCGCTCGGCAACCTGCTGCTGATGCTGCTGTTCGAGTGGGGCGTGGCCGTGCCTCAACCGCGGCGCGATTCACTCCGGCGAGAGTCTAAGGAGCAGGTGATCGAAGAGCTCAAGGCGATCGGCGTCAAGGCGCGCGATCAGATCGTCAAGGACTACGTCGCCTTTCCGGCGCTGGCGGCGCTCGGCGCGCTCGTGTCCAGCCGTGGCTCGGCGAAGGCCGGGCGCGCCGCCTTCAAGTCGACGCTGAAGGCGAACTTCGCGGCGAACATCGTGCGCAACGTGTGGTCTACTCGATTCATCTTCTGCCGGCACTTCCCCGACCAGACGTACACCTTCAGCCAGGAGGAGGTCGCCGAGGAGGTCGCCGCTGCGGCTTCTACGTGCGCCAGCTGCTGGGCGCTGGCATCGACGGCGGACCGCTGTTTCACGCTCGCCGGCAACCTCAGCTTCCAGGTCGAGCACCACCTGTACCCGGACACGCCCCTCCTCGCGGTATGCGGATCCGCGCCGCGCGCGCGCGACATCTGCCGTCGCTACGGACTGCCCTACAACACGGGCCGCTGCACAAGCAGCTCGGCACCGTCCATCGCACTGATCCTGCGCCTGGCCTGGGCGGGCAGGTGCGCCCCAAGCCCGGCCCGTACACGCCGTCCGACGGCCCCGGCTAGCGGTCGGTCTCGGTCTCGCCCCACAGCGTCGCCAGCAGCGAGCGCGCGCCGCCGCGGTCGCGGTGCTCGCACAGGTACACGCCCTGCCAGGCGCCCAGCGCCAGTTGCCCGCCGGCGACCGGCAGCGACAGCGACGGGCCCAGCAGCGAGGCCTCGACGTGCGCGGGGCATGTCCGTCGGTGCCCTCCAGCGTGTGCGTCCAGTAGTCGGCGCTCTCGGGCACGGCACGGTCGAAGAACGCCGCGAAGTTGCGGCGCACGTCGGGGCTGGCGTTCTCGTTGTGTCAACGACGCCGACGTGTGACGCAGGAACAGCTGCAGCAGCCCGACGCGCAGCTCGGCTACTCTGGCAGTGCCGCGAGCACCTCGCGCGCGGCACATCAGGTGAAGCCCGCGCGGCATCGCCGGCAGCGGAATCTCGCGTTGCGCCCACATGCGCGACACCGTAGCGAGCGTCGCGACGCGACTCTTCGCTCTCTCGCGCGGCCGAGGCGTGGCCAGACGACGCCGCGTCGTGCGATGCGTGAGACTGGAGCGAACGACGATCCAAAACGGAGGGCAGCCCGATGCAGCAGCTCACCTACAATGCCTCCACCAGCTTCAGCGGCACGACGCGCCAGAGCCGCAGATGAGCGGCGACGGCGCGGCGCTGGTCCGCCCGGCCAATGCGCGCCGACCTCGACGCGCTCGCGGGCGAATCGCCCTTGCGCTTTGCCGTCGGTCACGAGTGTGTCGCCGAGGTCATCGACGCCGGCGACGACGTGAGCTCGTTCGAGCGGGCAGCTGGTCAAGCGTGCCCTTTCAGTGTCTCCTGCGGCTTGCGAGCCGTGCGCGCGTTCGGCAACTGCGCGAGCGTCGACTTCATGTCGACCTATGGCTTCGGGCCCCTCGGGACCTGCGGCGGTTTTCTCTGCGACCTGGTCTGCGTTCCCTACGCCGAGCACACGCTCGTGCCGCTGCCCGCCGGCGTGTCGCCGGCTTCGGGGTGTGCGCCTCGGACAGCATCGCATACGCTGGCGCGCCGTGGCTGCCGCCGCTGCAGGACGAGGCGGTTGTCGGTGGCGCCGGCTCCGGCTCGATCGGGCTGTATGCGGTTGCGCTCGCGTTGGGCCTCCGCGCAGAGTCGGTGACCTACGTCGACGCCGACGACGATCGCCGCGCAACGGCGGCGTCGCTGGGAGCGCAGACGCTCGCCGAGACGCCGCAGCGGCTGGGCCCGTTCGCCGTGACGGTCGACTCCAGCGCGGACGCCGACGGGCTGGCGCTGGCGTTGCGCTCGACCGCGCCCGACGGCGTCTGCACGAGCACGGCGATCTACTTCGGTGACCAGCCGGCGCTGCCGCTGCTGGAGATGTACACCAAGGGCATCACCTTCAAGACCCGGGCGCGCGCGAACGCGCGTGGGCGATGCCGCACGTGTTGGCGATGGCTGCGGCGGGCACCTTGGCACCCGAGCAGGTGACGACGCGGACAGTCGCCTGGGCCGGGACGCAGCCGCCGCCGGCACGCGACTGGTGCAAGCTCGTGATCGAGCGCTAGCCGTGACGGATGCCGGTGGCGACGGCCGGTGAGCCGCCATGCTGCAGGCCATGTCCAGCGAGCAGGCTGTCACGCTCGACCCTGCTAGCTGGGCGGCGCTCGGCTTCAGCGCAACCGCCGACGACGCCGTGCAGCTCGGCGGTGCGCATGGCCGGCCGCGATGCTGGGCCGGGGAGTTGCCGGCTTTCGCCGGGCTGTGCCACTTCGCACAGCTTATGGCTCGCCGCCAGCCACCAGCCGCCGGCCGACGCCGCGCCCACAGTGCAACGGCGTGGCGGATCGACCATGTGGTCGCGCACGACGCGCCATTTCGTTGCAGGCCCGCGGTTGCGCCGCAGGGCTGACCTGCGGCGCTGCGCGGCGCCAGCAGCCGATGCCGCCGGAGCGCTGCGCCCGACCGTCTCGCCTCGGCGAGGCCGACGTCGAGGTCGTGCAGGAAACCGCGCAGATCGTCGCCGAGCGCGATGGCGCCGGCGGCCCGGCGCGGTTGTGGGGGTTGGCGCTGATCGCGCCGGCACGCTCCACCGCACGGTCACCAGCTCGCGCCGCTGGCGCCGTGCGCGACGCCGTGCAGCCGGGGCGGCGCATCGTCACGCTCAAACGCTCGGCTGAGTCGCCGTGCCGGTGGCGCTGATGCCTGCTGCGTAGGCGCCCGGCGGCCGGGCCGCCGGTCAGGAAGGCCGCCGTGGCGCGCCTCGCGCGCGGGCGCTCGGTCGCGATGCGTGTAGCCGCTTCTCGCCGCCGAGAAACGGCGCGAGCGCCATGTAGGTGGCCGACGGGATCGCCTCGGGCAACTCGTCGATCCTGCCGGCCAGCGCGTAGTGCAGCAGAACAACTTCCAACTTCCGCCGATCGCCTCGATACGGCGGGGGCGGCGGCCCGCCGGTCTGCTCCAGACCGGGCGCGAGCATCTGCGCGAACGCGTCCACGCCGCGGTGTGCTCGGTGGCGATCAGCGCGTCCAGCAGCGCGATGTGCGCGACGATCTGCTCGCTTGCCAGGAAATCGAACAGAGCAGCGATTCCAGCGCGTACGGCAAGGCGCCAGTTGCTCTCCGCGACGAACGCGCTTTCGACGATCGCCAGCGCCTCGCCCTGGCCGACCTCGAAGGCGACCAGAACGCGTCTTCCTGTCGGCGAAGTGTTCGTAGAAGGCGACGAGCGACACCGCCGCCTCCTCGGCGATGCCTTCGACGCCCAGGGCCGCGTACCCATCGCGGGCGGTCAGGTTCGTCACGGCGTCGAGGACGCGTTCGCGCTGGCTCTGCACCACGAAAGCTGCGCCAGACGTTCTGGTCCCCGCGTGGCAGCCCGCCCCGCGAGCGGCGGATGCGGCGCGAGCGTGCCGGGTGCCCGACCGCCGTTGAGCGAGCCTTTCGCACGACGAGCGCGCGGAGCGCGCGGACGGCTCGCCGAGCATCGCCGCGGGCGCCGGGTAGAGCAGGGCCAGCGCGCCAGGTCGACGAGCGCGTCCAGCCGCGAGCCCTCCTCGGTGCAGCACGCCTCGGTAGAGCATGCGGTTGGCTGCCGACGATCGCCTTCAGCGCGATGTCTGATACCGACCCCTCGCCGGGCGCGAACTGGAGCGCGTCGCGGATGAACGGCTCGAACGCGGCTGAACGCTCGCGACGTTCGCCACGGGCCCGGCGGCGGAATCTCCAGCCGCAGGCCCCCCGCATTTTCGCGGGCCGCCGCGAACAGCGCGCTGATCGCCGCTTCGGCGCAATCCTGGTCCAGCTGTTCGAGCGGCCAGCTTCCAGGCGTCGCACCGCCTCTGCGTAGGTGGCTACCAGGCAGTCCAGCTTGTTGTCGAACAGCTCTCGTAGAGTCTCTCAGGTTGAGCACGCCCGCCCGCGCGATCACGTCGGCGAGCGCGTCGCGATAACCGTCCTGGCCGACCGCGTCGATCATCGCCAGCACCAGGCGCAGTCGCTGGCCGGGGCGCATCCTGTCGCGCGCGACGGGCTGGACGGCGCCGCGCGCGAGAGCGCGGCTGCTCGTCGCGAGGCGGCTCCTTGACTCGGCGGCGGGGCGCCTCGGCGTCTGGCCGGCGCCATTGGCGTTCGCGGGCATCAGCCGTCAGCGCCCCGAAGTCGCAGTTCGCGCACGCTCAGGCCGTCGCCTGTCTGACCGCGCCGCCAAGCGCGACACGAGTGATATCGATCAATTGTTTTATAAACAACCGTCTACTTTAGCCTTGACAGGACACTTTAGCTATGCGATGTTGAACATTCAGGAGTGACCTCCCTCGTCCGGTCACCTTGAGGACGCTCGACGCCGCCTCCCTCCCTGGCGTGGACGTCATCGCCGGTGGGCGTCGTGACCTGGCTCGGTCACGACGCCACGGTGAAGTGAGTTGCGCTCGATCGCGCGCGGGTCCTCGGGGCGCTCCGCGGCGTAGGCTTAGGGCACGCCGCCGCCGTGGCCGATCGAAGATCGCGGTCCGAGACCGAAAGGACGCCGCATGAGCTGGGACTTCTCCACGGACGCCGACTTTCAAGCGCAGCTCGACTGGATGTCCGAGTTCGTGCGCGCCGAGATCTGGCCGCTGGAGGCGATCTGCACGAGCTTGGGCTGGAGGGCCTGTCAGAGGCGATCGCGCCGCTGCAGGTCAAGGAGCGTGGGCTATGGGCCATGCACCTGCCGCCCAGTGGCGGCCAGGGCATGGGTCAGGTTCGCCTCGGGCTGATGCACGAGATCCTCGGCAGCTCGCCGATCGCGCCGCTGGCCTTCGGCAACGCCGCGCGGACTCGGGAACTCCGTCTCCTCGCGATGGCCGGCACCGACGAGCAGAAGGAGCGGTGGCTGTACCCCCGTGGCGGGCGACCTGCGCAGCGCCTTCAGCATGACCGAGCCCGACACGCCCGGCTCCGACCCCACGCAGCTGCGCACGCGCGCGGTGCGCGACGGCGACGAGTGGGTGCATCGACGGCCACAAGTGGTTCTCCTCCAACGGCTCGATCGCCGACTTCCTGATCGTCATGGCGCGTCACCGACCCCGAGGCGCGCGGGCGCCAGCGCGCGTCCATGTTCATCGTGGACCGCGCACACGCCCGGCGTCGAGCACGTGCGCGACGTGCCGATCGATGGGCCCCGAGCTCCTCGCCCACCGCGTGGCCGAGCGAAGTTCACGGCGTGCTGGTCCCCGTCCATGAGGACGTGCGCCTGCCGGGCGACGGCGACGGCCTCATGCCTCGCCCAGCAGCGGCTCGGGCCCGGGCGCATCCACCACTGCATGCGCTGGCTGGGCGTCGCGCGCGGGCCTTCGACAATGACCGAGCGCGCCACCTACCGCCACGCGCACGGCTCCGTGCTGGCCGAGAAGCAGACGATCCAGAACTGGGTCGCCGACAGCGCCGCCGAGATGCAGGTGCGGCGCCGATGACGCTGCACGCCGCCTGGGTGATGGACACGCAGGGCGCGCGCGCGGACATCGCGCCGGTCCAAGTTCGACGCGGATCGCCGAGGTGCTGCACGACGTCGTCGACCGCGCCGTGCAGGTCGTTGGTCCACCGACCTGCCGCTGGAGCAGATGTATCGCTTCGCGCGAGCCGCGCGCATCTACGACGGCCCCGACGAGGTGCACCGCCAGCACGTTGGCGCGGCGCATTCTCAATGGTCGTCCCGCCGCCCGGCGAAGTGCCCACGGAGCACCTGCCGGCGAAGCAGTCGGCGCGAGCGCTTCGCCATCCGCTCGGCGCGCTGACGGCCAACGACTAGCGGGCGTCGCCGCGGGACGGTGGCTGGTTGAGGTTCCACTCGACCATGCTAGAACCGCTGCGTCTGTCGGCGCAGCGCAGCCGACACAGCGAGCGGGAAAAAGCTGACACGCGCCGTCTGTGACTGCAGTCGCAGCGGCGCGTGCGCGATCGGCGCGACTTCGATCTCCATGCCGCCGGGCTCGAGCGCGAGACGCGTGCCGCTCGATCAACCCGTCCGCGCCGACGCGCTCCTGCGCCTCACTCCGGCCAGCTCGAGCAGCGCTTGGCCGGCGCTCTGCACGTAGCCGACGCCGAACACGGCGTCGGCTACGTGCAGAGCGACGGCCAGCGCTGCTCGAGCTGGCCGGAGTGAGCGCGCAGGAGCGCGTCGGCGAGGCGGGCTGATCGAGCGGGCGCGCATCGCGCTGGAGCCCGGCGACGTGGAGATCGAGTCGAGCCGATCGCGCACGCGCCGCTGCGACTGCAGTCAGCAGACGGGCGCGTGTCGCACTTTCCCCGCTCGCTGTGTCGACTGCGCTGCGCCGACGGACGCAGCGGTCTGGCGTGGGTCGAGTGGAACCTCAACCAGCCCCGTCCCGCGGCGACGCCCGGCTAGTCGTTGGCCGTCAGCGCGCCGAGCAGGTGCGCGAAGCGCTCGCGCGACTGCTCGCGGCGCGTCGGCAGGTGCTCTGTGGGCACTTCGCCGGGCGGCGGCGAGTAGCCGTGCAGGATGCGCCGCGCGACGGTCTGGCGGTGCACCTCGTCGGGGCCGTCGTAGATGCGCGCGGCGCGCGCGTAGCGGTACATCTGCTCCAGCGGCAGGTCGGTCGAGTAGCCGAGCGCGCCGTGCGCCTGCACGGCGCGGTCGATCACGTCGTGCAGCACCTTGGCGCCGTAGAACTTGATCAGCGCGATGTCGATCGCGCGCGGCGCGCGCGCCCTGGGTGTCCATCACCCAGGCGGCGTGCAGCGTCATCAGCCGCGCCGCCTGCATCTCGGCGCGCGCGAGTCGGCGACCCAGTTCTGCACCGTCTGCTTCTCGGCCAGCACCGAGCCGTGCGCGTACCGGTAGGTGGCGCGCTCGCACAGCATGTCGAAGGCCCGGCGCGCGACGCCCAGCCAGCGCATGCAGTGGTGGATGCGGCCCGGGCCCGAGCCGCTGCTGGGCGAGCATGAAGCCGTCGCCGACGCTCGCCGAGCAGCGCGTCTGCCGGCAGGCGCACGTCCTCGTAGAGGATCTCCGCAGTGCCCGCCGTAGCGCGCCGAACTGCTCCCACGGGTGCTCCATCGTCGGCACGTCGCGCACGACGTCGCACGCCGGGCGTGTCGACCGGCACGATGAACATCGACGCGCGCTGGCGCGGCGCGCGCCTCCGGGTCGGTGACCGCCATGACGATCAGGAAGTCGGCGATCGAGCCGTTGGAGGAGAACCACTTGTGGCCGTCGATCACCCACTCGTCGCCGTCGCGCACGGCGCGCGTGCTGCAGCTGCGTCGGGTCCGAGCCGGGCGTGTCGCGGCTCGGTCATGCGGAACGCGCTGCGCAGGTCGCCGGCCAGCAGCGGGTGCAGCCAGCGCTCCTTCTGCTCGTCGGTGCCGGCCATCGCGAGGATCTCCGAGTTGCCCGAGTCCGGCGCGGCGTTGCCGAAGGCCAGCGGCGCGATCGGCGAGCTGCCGAGGATCTCGTGCATCAGCCCGAGCGGACCTGGCCGATGCCCTGGCCGCCCAGCTCGGGCGGCAGGTGCGTGGCCCACAGCCCACGCTCCTTGACCTGCTGCTGCAGCGGCGCGATCGCCTCTGACAGGCCCTCCAGCCCAAGCTCGTGCCAGATCGCCTCCAGCGGCCAGATCTCGGCGCGCACGAACTCGGACATCCAGTCGAGCTGCGCTTGAAAGTCGGCGTCCGTGGAGAAGTCCCAGCTCATGCGGCGTCCTTTCGGTCTGGCGCCGGCCGATCTTCGATCGGCGACGGCGGCGGCGTGCCCTAAGCCTACGCCTGCGGAGCGCCCGAGGACCCGCGCGCGATCGAGCGCAACTCACCGTCGGGCGTCGTGACCGAGCCAGGTCACGACGCCCACCGGCGATGACGTCCACGCCAGGGAGGGAGCGGCGTCGAGCGTCCTCAAGGTGACCGGACGAGGGAGGTCACTCCTGAATGTTCAACATCGCATAGCTAAAGTGTCCTGTCAAGGCTAAAGTAGACGGTTGTTTATAAAACAATTGATCGATATCACTCGTGTCGCGCTTGGCAGCACGGTCGGGCACCGCGACGGCCTGGGCGTGCGCGAACCATGGAGCTCGTCGGGGCGCTGACAGGCTGATGCCAGCGAACGCCAAATCGCGCCGCCAGACCAAGGCGCCCGCCGCCGAGCGTCCCGTCGAGGAGCCGCCACGCGACGAGCCGCCGCGCACTCGCGCGCGCCGCCCGTCAGGACCCGTCGCGCGCGAGCAGATGCGCGCCGGCCAGCGTCTGCGCCTGGTGCTGGCGATGATCGACGCGGTCGGCCAGGACGGTTATCGCGAGACGCGCGTCGCCGACGTGATCGCGCGGGCGGGCGTGTCGCGCAAGACCTTCTACGAGCTGTTCGACAACAAGCTGGACTGCCTCATAGCCACCTACGGACTGATCGTCTCAGAGGCGGTGCGACGCCTGGAGGTCGCCGTGCGCAGCTCGGACGGCTGGCCGGATTGCGCCGAAGCGGCGATCAGCGCGCTGTTCGCGGCGGCCCGCGAGAATCCGGGGGCGCTGCGGCTGAGCCTGCTGGAGATTCCCGCCGCCGGGCCCGTGGCGGTCGAACGTCGCGAGCGTTCGGTTGCCGCATTCGAGCCGTTCATCCGCGACGCGCTCCAGTTCGCGCCCGGCGAGGGGTCGGTATCAGACATCGCGCTGAAGGCGATCGTCGGCGGCTTCAACCGCGTGCTCTACCGAGGCGTGCTGCACCGAGAGGGTTCGCGGCTGGACGCGCTCGTGCCCGACCTGGCGCGCTGGGCCGTCTCCTACTACCCGGCGCCCGCGGCGATGCTCGGCGAGCCGTCCGCGCGCTCGCGCGCTCGTCGTGCGAAAGGCTCGCTCAACGGCGGTCGCGCACCCGGCACGCTCGCGCCGCATCCGCCGCTCGGCGGGCGGCGAGGGCTGCCGCGCGGGGACCAGAACGTCTCGCGCAGCTTCGTCGTGCAGAGCCAGCGCGAACGCATCCTCGACGCCGTGACGAACCTGACCGCCCGCGATGGATACGCGGCGCTGGGCGTCGAAGGCATCGCCGAGGAGGCGGCGGTGTCGCTCGTCGCCTTCTACGAACACTTCGCCGACAAGGAAGACGCGTTCCTGGTCGCCTTCGAGGTCGGCCAGGGCAAGGCGCTGGCGATCGTCGAAAGCGCGTTCGTCGCGGAGAGCGACTGGCGCCTTGCCGTACGCGCTGGAATCACTGCTCTGTTCGATTTCCTGGCAAGCGAGCCGTCGTTCGCGCACATCGCGCTGCTGGACGCGCTGATCGCCACCGAGCACACCGCACAGCGCTCGCGAGCCGGCGTGGACGCGTTCGCGCAGATGCTCGCGCCCGGTCTGGAGCAGACCGGCGGGCCGCCGCCCCCGCCTGTGACGATCGAGGCGATCGCGGGAGGGCTGTTCGAAGTCTGTCTGCACTACGCGCTGGCCGGCAGGATCGACGAGTTGCCCGAGGCGATCCCGTCGGCCACCTACATCGCGCTGGCGCCGTTTCTCGGCGGCGAGGAGGCGGCGCGCATCGCGACCGAGCGCCCGCGCGCGAGGCGCGCCACGGCGCTTGCCTGACCGGCGGCCCGGCCGCCGGGCGCCTACGCCGGCACAGCCTCGCGCGGACTCATCAGCGCCACCGGCACGGCGAGCTCAGCCGAGCGTTTGAGCGTGACGATGCGCCGCCCCGGCTGCACGGCGTCGCGCACGGCGCCGGCGTGCGGCGCGAGCTCGGTGACCGTGCGGTCGAGCGCCGGCGCGATCAGCGCCAACCCCCACAACCGCGCCGGGCCGCCGGCGCCATCGCGCTCGGCGACGATCTGCGCGGGTTCCTGCACGACCTCGAGCATCGCCTCGCCGAGGCGGAAGAACGCCTGGCGCGGCGCTCCAGCGGGCGTCGGCTGCTCGCGCACGCGGCGCAGGTCCAGCCCGGCGGCCTGCAGCGCACGCACGCTGCGGTCGAGATCGGGCGTCATCGCGACCACATGGTCGATCGCCACGACGCCGTTGCGGTGCTGCGGCGCGGCGTCGGCCGGCGGCTCGTGCGCGCTCGGCGGCGGCAGGCCGTCGAGCTCCTGCGAAGTCACGCCGCCCAGCGACCAGCCGACGATTCCCCGCCCGGCATCGCGGCCGGCCATGCGCAGGCGAACACCGCCGAGCTGCACGGCGTCGTCGGTCACGCTGAAGCCGAGCGCCGCCCAGCTGGCCGGGTCGTCGGCCAGGACCAGCTCGTCGAGCGTGACAGCCTGCTCGCTGGACATGGCCTGCAGCATGGCAGCTAGCCGCCGTCGCAGCCGGCATCCGTCACGGCTAGCGCTCGATCACGAGCTTGCACCAGTCGCGTGCCAGCAGCGCCTCGGCTGCGTCCCGCCAGGCGACTGTCCGCGTCGTCACCTGCTCGGGTGCCAAGGCGCCCGCCGCAGCCATCGCCAACACGTGCGGCATCGCCTCACGCGCGTTCGCGCGCCCGGTCTTGAAGGTGATGCCCTTGGTGTACATCTCCAGCAGCGGCAGCGCCGGCTGGTCACCGAAGTAGATCGCCGTGCTCGTGCAGACGCCGTCGGGCGCGGTCGAGCGCAACGCCAGCGCCAGCCCGTCGGCGTCCGCGCTGGAGTCGACCGTCACGGCGAACGGGCCCAGCCGCTGCGGCGTCTCGGCGAGCGTCTGCGCTCCCAGCGACGCCGCCGTTGCGCGGCGATCGTCGTCGGCGTCGACGTAGGTCACCGACTCTGCGCGGAGGCCCAACGCGAGCGCAACCGCATACAGCCCGATCGAGCCGGAGCCGGCGCCGCCGACGACCAGCACCGGCGCGCCCGGCTCGTCCTGCAGCGGCGGCGCCACGGCGCGCCAGGCGTCTGCGATGTTGTCCGAGGCGCTCGCCACGGAAGCCGGCGACACGCCGGCGGGCAGCGGCACGAGCATGTGCTCGGCGTAGGGAACGCAGACCAGGTCGCAGAGAAAACCGCCCCAGCGTGCGACCGCGGGGCCGAAGCCATAGGTCGACATGAAGTCGACGCTCGCGCAGTTGCCCGAACGCCCTCGCCGGCACGGCTCGCAGAAGCCGCAGGAGATCTGAAAGGGCACGCTGACCAGCTGCCCCCGCTCGAACGAGCTCACGTCGTCGCCGGCGTCGATGACCTCGGCGACACACTCGTGACCGACGGCAAAGGGCGGCGCAAAGGGCGATTCGCCCGCGAGGATCAGCGCGTCGAGGTCGCACGTGGCCACCGCGACCGGGCGGACCAGCGCCGCGCCGTCGCCGCTCATCTGCGGCTCTGGCGCGTCGTGCCACTGAAGCTCGTGCGGAGCCGTGTAGGTGAGCTGCTGCATCGGGCTGCCCTCCGTTTTAGATAGATCGTTCGCTCCAGTCTCACGCATCGCACGACGCGGCGTCGTCTGGCCACGCCTCGGCCGCGCGAGAGAGCGAAGAGTCGCGTCGCGACGCTCGCTACGGTGTCGCGCATGTGGGCGCAACGCGAGATTCCGCTGCCGGCGATGCCGCGCGGCTTTCACCTGATCACGCGCGAGGTGCTCGCGGCACTGCCAGAGCTAGCCGAGCTGCGCGTCGGGCTGCTGCAGCTGTTCCTGCGTCACACGTCGGCGTCGTTGACGCTCAACGAGAACGCCAGCCCCGACGTGCGCCGCGACTTCGCGGCGTTCTTCGACCGTGCCGTGCCCGAGAGCGCCGACTACTGGACGCACACGCTGGAGGGCGCCGACGACATGCCCGCGCACATCAAGGCCTCGCTGCTGGGCCCGTCGCTGTCGCTGCCGGTCGCCGGCGGGCGACTGGCGCTGGGCGCCTGGCAGGGCGTGTACCTGTGCGAGCACCGCGACCGCGGCGGCGCGCGCTCGCTGCTGGCGACGCTGTGGGGCGAGACCGAGACCGACCGCTAGCCGGGGCGGCGCATCAGGACGGCGTGTACGGGCCGGGCTTGGGGCGCACCTTGCCGCCGGGCAAGGCCAGGCGCAGGATCGTGCGATGGACGGTGCCGAGCTGCTTGTGCAGCGGCCCGGTGTTGTAGGGCAGTCCGTAGCGACGGCAGATGTCGCGCACGCGCGGCGCGATCTCGGCATACCGCGAGGAGGGCATGTCCGGGTACAGGTGGTGCTCGACCTGGAAGCTGAGGTTGCCGGCGAGCAGGTGAAACAGCGGTCCGCCGTCGATGTTCGCAGCGCCCAGCAGCTGGCGCACGTAGAAGCCGCCGCGCGTCTCCTCGGCGACCTCCTCCTGGCTGAAGGTGTACGTCTGGTCGGGGAAGTGCCCGCAGAAGATGATCGAGTAGGACCACACGTTGCGCACGATGTTCGCCGCGAAGTTCGCCTTCAGCGTCGACTTGAAGGCGGCGCGCCCGGCCTTCGCCGAGCCACGGCTGGACACGAGCGCGCCGAGCGCCGCCAGCGCCGGAAAGGCGACGTAGTCCTTGACGATCTGATCGCGCGCCTTGACGCCGATCGCCTTGAGCTCTTCGATCACCTGCTCCTTTGACTTCTCGCCGGAGTGAATCGCGCCGCGGTTGAGGTCGTGCACGGCCACGCCCCACTCGAAGAAGCCCATCAGCAGCAGGTTGTAGAGCGGCTGGAAGAGGTACACCGGGTGCCACTTCTGGTGCGGGTCGATGCGCATGATCTCGTAGCCGAGGTCGCGATCCTTGCCGCGGATGTTCGTGAACGTGTGGTGCTCGTAGTTGTGCGAGTGGCGCCACGCGTCGGCCGGCGAAGCGGTGTCCCAGTCCCAGTTCTGCGAGTTGATGTCCGGGTCGTTCATCCAGTCCCACTGCCCGTGCATCACGTTGTGGCCGATCTCCATGTTCTCGAGGATCTTCGCCAGCGACAGCGCGGCCGTGCCGCCCAACCACAGCGGCTTGCGCCGCGACCCCATCAACAGCGCGCGCGCCGCCAGCACCAGGTGGCGGTGCAGCTTGATCGTGCTGCGGATGTAGCGCGAGTCGCGGTCGCCGAGGTCGTCGTAGACCTCGTCGTGGATCGCATCGAACTCGCGACCGAGCTGCTCGATCTGCTCGGGCGTCAGCCGCGCCAGCGGGCTCTCGGGCTCGTCGAATTCGACGTCGGGGTGGCTTTGAATCTCGGTGGCTGACACGTTGCTCCTTGGTTGCGGCGTTGACGTTGTCTACAGGGCGATCTCTACCGCGCCCTCGGGCGCGTTGATGCAGGTCTGCAGCATCTCCCCCGGCTGGCCGTGCACGCGCCCGGTGCGCAGATCGCGCACCTGGCCCGAGCAGAGCTTGCCGACGCACGTGTGGCAGATGCCCATGCGACAGCCGAACGGCAGCTCAGCGCCGGCGTCTTCGGCGGCCTTCAAGATCGGCAGCTCGCCGTCTGAGACGGCCTCGATGCCGCTCTTGGTCAGGCGGATCGTGCCGCCGGCGCCGCGCTCGCCGTCGCCGACTCGCGCGTCGGGCTGGAAGTGCTCGCGGTGCAGGCGCTGGGGATCGCCGTCGCGCTCGAAGCGCTCGGCGATCGGCTCGAGCAGGCCTGCCGGCCCGCACACGAAGGTCTCGCGCTCGCGCCAGTCCGCGCACAGCTCGTCCAGCTGCGCAGCCGTCATGCGGCCCCGCTCGCCCGTGTGCTGCTCGTGCAGGCGGTAGCCCGGCTGGCGAGCGTGCAGCTCGCGCAGCTCCTCGCCGAAGATCACGCTCTCGCTGGTGCGCGCGCTGTGCACGTGCACGACGTCGCCCAGCGCGTGCTTGCCGGCAAGCGAGCGCAGCATGCTCATGACCGGCGTGATGCCGCTGCCGGCGCTGATGAACAGCAGGCGCTGCGGCAGCGGATCGGGCAGCACGAAGGTGCCTTCCACGCCTCCCAGACGCACGATCGCACCGGGGCGCACGCCGTTGAACAGAAACGGCGAGACCTTGCCGTCCTCGACGAGCTTGGGCGTGATCGAGATACAGCCGTCCTCGCGCCGCGGGTCCGACGTCAGCGAGTAGGCGCGCCAGTGATGGATGCCGTCGACCTCGATGCCCAGGCGCAGATACTGCCCCGGGTTGTGGCCCGGCCACTCCCAGCCCGGCTTGATCGTCACGGTCACCGCTTCCGACGTCTCGCGCTCGATGCGTTCGATGCGCCCGCGCAGCTCGCGCGTCGACCACAACGGGTTGACCAGCTCGAGGTAGTCGTCGGGCAGCAGCGGCGAGGTGAACGAGCGGATCATGCCGAGCGCCCGACGGCGCAGCGGCGAGACCTGCGGCACGGCTCCGCGTTCAGCCACGGCCGTCCGATCGCAGTGCGATATCGCGCAGCGGCGCGACGGTCGGGAGGTTGAGCGGTGCGCGACACATGTTCATTGAGATAACCATTACCTCAAACGAGGTTACATCAAACATGGTATCCTTGCGTGAGGGATGGCACAGACGGCGCTTGAGCAGACGGAGCGAAAGAACAACAGCGCCGCCAAGGCCAAGCCGCCGCGCAACGGCTCAGCCGCAACCGGCGCGACCTCGGCCGACCTGACCGTCGAGCAGCTGGCAGCGGAAGTCGGCATGTCGGTGCGCAACATCCGCAACCACCATACGCGTGGCCTGCTTCCCCCGCCCGACGTGCGCGCGCGTGTCGGCTACTACAACGCCGAGCACGTCGCGCGGCTGAAGCTGATCCTCGATCTGCAGGCCGACGGATTCAACCTCGCCGCGATCGAGCGCCTGCTGAGCGGTTCCGACGGTCTCGCCGAGCGGCTGCTCGGCCTGCGCAAGGCCGTCACCACGCCGTTCGAGCCCGAGCAGCCCGAGCTGATCACGGCCGACGAACTCATCGAGCGCTTCGGCGAGCTCAGCGCAAAGGACGCCGAGCGCGTGCGCAAGCTCAAGCTGCTCGTGCCGCTCGGCGACGATCGCTTCGAAGCGCCCAGCCCGGCGCTGCTGCGCGCCGCCGAGCAGGTCGTCGCGCTGGGCATCCCGATGCACTCGGCGCTCGTGCTCGTCGAGCGTATGGCGCGCGATTGCGACTCGGTCGCCGGCGACTTCACCAAGCTGTTCCTGCGTGAGCTGTGGCGTCCGTTCGACGAGGCCGGTCAGCCCGACGAGGGCTGGGACGAGCTGATCGAGGGCGTCGACGCGCTGCGGCCGCTCGCCTCCGAGGCGCTGCTGGCGCTGTTCAAGCTGCGCATGACCACCCAGCTGGAACAGGCCTTCGGCAAGGTCATCGAGCACCAGGCCAAGCGCAAGTAGAGCGCAGCCGCCGTGCAAGCGGAAGGGCCCCGCGAGCGGGGCCCTTCCTAACCTGCGAAACGACAGCTGCAGACGGCGCTGCTGCAGTTTTGACTACTGCAGTTTGCTCACCCCGCCCACAGTGTTCGGTTTGTCCACTGTGGGAGCGGCGTTGCCGAGCACCGTCAGGTTGGCGGCGATCGTGTTGTTCTGCACCGTCGTGCCGCCGCCGTTGCCCTGCACTTTGGCCGAGGCGGCGATCGTGTTGGCGATCACGCTGACGCCACCGTGGTTGGTGTAGAGGATCGCGCTTTTGATGTTCGAGCCGGTGCAGCCGCCACCGTCTCCGATCGTCACCGAGCCCGAGCTGCGCTGGATTTTCAGCGCGCCCGTTTTGGCGGCGCAGATACGGATCACGCCGGCTTTGATCGCGGTGATCGTCTTGGTGGTGGCGCCCTCGACGTCCAGCGAGCCGCCTTCTTGGACTTCGATGCCGTTGGCCAGGGCTGTGGAGGTCAGCTGCACCGCTTCGCCTTTTTTGACGATCAGCTTGCCCTTGACGTGGCCGCTGATGACCTTGGTGCTCACCACTTCTGTCGTGCACGCCGTGGTGGTGGAGTGCCCGACGTTGTCTGTGGCGGTCCTTTCGGTCGTCTGAGGCCCGGCTTTGCTGGTGTTGATGGGTACCGTGCCCGAGGGGTCTGAGGCCAGGCCCGACTGGCCGTCAGAGGCGCTGACGGTGGCGCTTGAGCTCGAGCCGACCGGCGTTGAGGCCGGGCAGTTGATTTCAAGCGTCGGCGCTGTGGCGTCGACCTGCACAGACAGTTCGCCTGGGGCTGAGACGTTTGAGACGTTGTCGGCCTCGGTGCCTTGCGCTGTGTGGCTGCCGTCTGTGGAGAACGTCTGCGGCGAGCTGACAGAGGCCGGGTTTACGCCCGATCCCGAACTGCCATCGCTGAGCAGCGGGTCACTGCCTTCTGTGAAGGACACCGTGACCGTGTCTTTGTAGAAACCGCCGCCACCGGCGTAGTCGGGGGCGCGGTCTGGCGATGTGCCGGGGGCGGTGGGGGCGGACTTGTCGACCTTTACTGGTTCGGAGGCGGGCGACCATGCGGTCGTCAGTTCAAGCCCCGAAGCGTAGCCCTGGACGCGGTACGTCCAGGTTCCTTCGGCCTCGCCGGCGCCGGTGAATGCATAGCTCCGTGTTTTCAGGCCGGTCGCCACATTGGTCCATTCGCCACTGGCGTTCTTGTGCTGCAGGGTGTAGACGATGCCGTAGCTGGCCGGGTCCGGTCCAGTCCATGAGAGCGTGAACAGCCCGTTGGCGTTCGGCGTCGTCCCGGCGCTCAGAGTCGGCGCGCCGGGTTCGGTGGTGAGCGCCTGCGGCGGTGAGATCTGCTGCGCGGCGACGTTCGCCGCGGTCCATGGCAGCGTGATCCATTCGTTTTTGGAGAACCTCTGCGTCTGGTCTTCATAGAACGGCGACGTGACGTCCTCGGACTGCGAGTAGGTCAGCAGGCCTTTCGTCAGCGGCCCGTTCACCGGATCGAGTTCTGTGAACATCACGATGCTCGAGCTGGAGCCGTTCACGGCCGACGTTTTGGCGGTGCTGTTGTCATAGCTCGAGTTGATCACCGCGAAGCACATGCTGCCGTCACTGCAGCCCGGGATCGGGATCTTCGTGGCACGCTGCGTGTACTGGACCTGACCGAAGCTGGCATTGAGCGGGATTCCGCGCGTTTCCAGATCGCTCACCGCCGCGGCGAGCGCGTTCTGGCTCGCCGCCAGCGTCGTGTTCAACGTGTTCGGCGTGTAGACGATGTTGCTCGCCGTCCAGGGATTGACCCAGAAGGCGGCGTTGGTCGTCGGCGCGCTCGCCCACCAGCGGTTGAACAGCCAACCGCCCGGGCTGTTGAGCTTGGCCGTGGAGTCGTAGGCGTTGAGGATCGGACACGCCGCGCTCACGTTGACTTTGTTGATCACGCCGCCCGAGTTTTTGACCGCGTTTGCGCAGATTTCACGCAGGCCCGGGAGCGCGCGCTCGGCCGGCATCGCACGGTAGGAGGTCCATGATTCCTGCAGGTTCTGTGCGGTGAACCCGGGGGTTGCGCCGAGGCCGTCCGTGGGCGTCCCGGCGTTGAACGTGCCCATGCGCTGGTTGACCATGTCGATGCCGGTCTGCGAGCGCATGCCGGGGTTGGCGTTTTCGTTGCCGAGAGCCGCAGAGAATCCGGTCAGCAGCTGGTTGGAGTTCGCCAGCCAGAACGAATTGTTGGAGTTCTCGGCGTAGTCTTTGCGGACCAGCTTCGGCTCGTTGGAAGCACCGAAGATTCCAGGCGTGACCGAGTCGGGATCAGATCCGAGTTCGCATTCGGACTTCGAGCCATCGAAGGGACCCGCCGTCGATTTCGTCGGACTCAGGTTGCACGCGCCGTTGAGATAGCTGTTCGGCAGGTTCGGCGTAACGGCGATCTCGTCGTAGAACGCGTTGCCTTTGTCGTCGGAGCCGATCGTGTTGACCCACGGCACACCCTGGATTTCTTCCTCGGATTTGATCAGTTGCGCAGAGCTCGTCGACTCGCCGATCTTCAGCCACTGATCGCCGGCTCGCAGGTTCGTCGCGTTGGCGTCGTCGAAGGCCGTCGCGGTCGACGTGGTCCACGCGGGGCTCGCGAGGATCGGGCCGTATTTGCTGTAGTAGAAGCGGTGCGTGTGCGGCACGAGCACGCCGCCTTCGAGCACCTGCACGGTCACGTCCTGGAAGGTCATCGGCACGGCTTTGCCGTCGACTAGATATTGCGTGGTGTGGCCGGGGACGAGTTTGAGCGTCCAGTTGGTCGTCGTGATGTTCGTGGACACGGTGTGCGTCCAGGCGACGTGCTGGTTGTGACCGATCGTGATCACCGGCGAGCCCCACAGGCTCGCGCCGATCACGTCATAGGTCCCGGGCACGTCGATGTGCGACTCCCAGAAGCGTTCTGAGCCGACCCACGGGAAGTGCGGGTTGGCGATCACCAGGCCGCCGCCGTTGGCGGCGTCTTCGCTGCCGATGCCAAGGCCGTTGGAGCCCGGCAGCGAGATCTCCTGCCCGAGCGCTTCTTCGGTTTCGGCGACGGCGTGACCTGCCGCCGCTTCGTTGGCCCGTTTTGCCAGCGGCTGACCTGCCGGAGGCGCCGCGGCCGCGATCAGCGCGGCCCGCGGCGCGCCGCCGGCTTTGAGGTCGAGCTTGTACATCAGTCGCCACACGTCGATTTCGTTGATCGGGCGCACCCATTTCGCGCCGGCGCAGCGGGGGTCGGTGATGCCGTTCGGACCACCGATGTCCGAGAGGTACTTGTCATAGCCCGCGGCGAAACCTGCCGCGAGTTCGCGCGCTTGCGGCGAGGCGCCTTTCGGGTAGGGCAGAGCAAGGAGGTTTTCGACCGTTTTTTCCTGGATCAGCGAGGCCCAGTAGAGGTCGACGTTGAGCGCGCTCGGCCCGAAGAACGCCGAGCGTTCGCCGCTGACCGTCAAATATTCTTCGGCCAGCGTGCAGATGCCGTCCTGGGCCTGCGCGTAGCCCGTGCCAAAGCCACCGCCACCGAGCGTCGAAGCTTCGATGTTGGCGATGCCGCCAGGCGTACGGGTCAGCTGGGCCGTGTAGGCGCCGGCGCTGCCGGCGCCGCAGAGCATCGCGATCGCGAACACGCACACGCTCGCCGCCAGACACAGCACGCCCCTGCGGCGCGACCGTCCTGCGACCACGCCTACGCCCACGGACGTTCCTCCACGCAAAATACCGAGCACGACTTTCCCCCCTCGTCCGATGTGCGCACGGCATGACATCTGAAAGCCACGCCCGCACATCAATGTCTTCAGATAGCCTGGTGCACGGGATGGGGGAGGTCATTGGCAAGGAGCCACGAACTTCGGGTCGCGTCTTTGTCGCTTCCCTACAAGCGGCGCGCAGACAGTCGCGCTCTGCCGGCGACGTGCAGGACCGTCTCGAGCACATCGCCGACATGCTCGTCGCTCGTCGCGACGCGCTGGCCTTGGAGATCGTGCATCAGGTCAAGGCCGAGATCCCCGAATACAACTCGCCGCCGCGCGAATCGATCGAGCACATCTGCGCGCACATCGATCTGCTCGCCGCGATGGTCCGCGGCAGGCCGGTGCAGGCGCGCGAGTTCGACTTCATCGCCCCGCACGCGGCGCGTCGCGCCAGCGACGGCGTAGCGCTGTCGACCTTCCTGCACGCTTTTCGCGTGGGCATTCGCGTGCTCTGGGACACGGTCGTCGCCGACACCGGCGAGGACGTCCGCGCCCGCGCGGCCACGCTGTCGGCGGCGAGCCCATTCCTGGAAACGCTGAACGCCGCCAGCACGCGCTCCGCCGACGCCTACATGGACGCGCGCCAGTCGCAGATGGCCGAGGGAGCCGGCGCGCGGCGCGACCTGCTCGAGCAGCTGCTCGCCGGGCGCGTGCCGAGCAGCCCACGCCTGCGCGGGCTGGCGGCCGAGGCCGGGCTCGGCGAGAGCTCGCCCTGCGCGGTGATCGTCGCCGCCGACGCCGGCCCGCTGGCGCCCGAAGCGGCGCTCGCCGCCGTCAACGACCTCGTGAAGGCGGCCGCGAGCTCGATCCGGCCGTTGAACGTCACGCGCCACGACGAGCTCGTGATCATCCGTGCGCTGCGCGCCGGCGAGCTGCAGGCTCTGGCGCGCAAGCTGCGCGCGGCACAGACCGATCTCGCGGCGCGCGGCATCGTCGTGCGCGTCGGCGTCAGCACCGAGCACGACGGCCTCGCGACGATCCCGGCGGCGTACGCCGAGGCGCGCGGCGCGCTCGAAGGCATCGGCGAGCAGGGCGGCGTCCTGGCGCTGGCCGAGCTCAGTCCCTCCGACTACCTCGCCTCGCACGCCGACGACGTCGCGCCTCGCCTGATCCGCGAGCCGGTCAGGCGCTTCATCGCCGAGGATCTCGAGCGCGACGGCGCGCTGATCGCCACCGTGCTCGCCTACGCGGCCGCCGACATGAACCTCGCGAAGACCGCCAAACGGCTGCACGTGCACGTCAACACCGCTCGCTACCGGCTCAGCCGCATCGCCGAGCGCACCTCCTGCGATCCGCGCAGCGTGGCCGACATGCTCGACCTGCTGCTGGCGATCAAGCTGCTGGGCGGCTCGCGCGCCGGCGCAGCGACCGCTTAGCGCCCCGGCGGCACGAGCACCAGCTTGCGGTGCGAGCCCGCCTGCAGGCGCTCCCACGCTTCGCCCACGCGCTCGAGCTCGATCGGCTCGCTGTCGACCTTCAGCTCGCCCGAGGCCGCCAGCGCCGACAGGCTCGCGTAGGCGTCGCGCTTGACCTGCGGCGGCGCGGCGAAGTTCGTGTGGCCCATCACGACGAGCATCTTGCCGCGGATCGCCGCCGAGCTGACGGTGCTCTCGTTGCCCGCTCCCGAGCCGACCTGCACGATGCGCGCGCCGAAGCCCGCCGCCTCCAACGCAGCCGCGAACGGCTCGCCGAACAGCGGATCGACGACCACGTCTATGCGCCCCTCGGCGGCCTCGGCAAGTCTTTCCGGCAGGTCCCGCGCGCCGTCCAGCGTCACGGTCGCGTCGGCTCCCAGCTCGCGCGCAAGTTGCAGTCCCTCCTGCGAGCGCGCCGCCGCCACCACGCGCGCCGCGCCGAGCGATCTCGCCGCCTGCACGGCGATCTGCCCCAACACGCCGCTGGCCGCCAGCACCAGCACATGCTCGCCCGGCGCCAGCGCCGCGCGCGCGGTCAGCGACAGCCAGGCGGCCAGACCCGAGACGCCGAGCGCGACCGCCGTGCCGTCGTCGACGCCGTCGGGCACGTCGTAGGGCGAGTCCGACTCGATCAAGGTGCGCTCGGCCATCGCGCCGTAGGGCGACACCGGCGAGTCGAAGTACACGCGCCGCCCGTCGAGCACGCCCACGCCCTCGCGACCGGCGACGAACGGAAGCGGCGGCACGCCGGCGTAGAAGCGCCCCGCGCAGATCGCCACGTCGACCGGGTTAACGCCGGCCGCCGTCACCTCGACGACCGCCTGCCCCTCGCCAGCCTCGGGCTCGGCGAAGTCCTCTGGCGTGGGCACACCCAGCTCGCGCACGACGGCAGCTCTCATCGGAGCATCATCGCTCAAGCGCGCGCCGGCGCGTCGCGTCGCGTTCGGGGCGCGACGCGCCGTTGCGGCGGCTCAGGCGCTCGACGCAGGCTCGATCGCCCACGCGCCCGCGATGTTCTGCGTGGCCATCGTGCTCAGCAGATCGGCGAAGCCCTCGGGCGCCGGCGGCAGCAGCGGCGCGCCGCCGGCCGTCACCGCCGCGAGCACGCGCTCAGACGCCGCGCGCGCCAGCTCGATCGCGCGTGCGACATCGCGCTCCACCAGCTCGCCGTCGCGCTTGGCGAAGCGCCCGGCGACGAGCACGTGGCGGACGTTGGCCGGGTTGGCCTGCGCGACCAGGCAACCGACCGGGTCGGCCATCGGCACGATGTTCAGGCGGTTGCCGCCGATCACGATCACGTCGGCCTGCTTGCCCGGCGTGAGCGAGCCGATGCGGTCCTCCAGCCCCATCGCGTGCGCGCCGTTCGCCGTGCCCCAGCGCAGCGCGTCGCGCACGCCGAGGTCGAGCGAGTCGGGCATCTGGTTGCGCGCGTGAAAGGAGTCGTTGCGCACGCTGCGCTCGAACTGCAGACCAAGGCGCATCTGGCTGAACATGTCGCCGGAGTTGGAGGAGGCCACGTCGCAGGACAGGCTCGGGCGCATGCCCAGCTCCAGCGCGCGACGGATCACCGGACGCCCCATGCCCATCTGCAGCTCGGTCTCGGGGCTTGCCGAGACCTTGCAGTCGTGCTCGGCCAGGCGGCGCAGGTTGCGCTCGTCGAGCGTGTTGCAGTGCACGTGCACCTGATCGCCCGACAGCAGACCGTGGTGGGCCAGCTCGGGAATGCCTTCGGTCAGCGCCGAGCCCCAGGAGCAGCCGGTGTGCAGAACGCTGGGAATCTGCAGCTCGCGTGCCGAGCGCCCCTCGGCGAGCGTCTGCTCGAAGGGCAGCAGACCGACCTCCGTCAGCGCCACGCCCATCGTGACCAGCGCGTCGTCTGACGAAAGCTCGTTCTCGCGCAGGCGCCTCGCGTCGGCGAGCCGCTCGCCGTGATCGGCAAACGACGGCGGGTCAGCCGGCGCCGGGTAGTAGCCGTAGGCGAACATCGCGCGGATGCCTGCGTCGCGCAGACCCTGCAGCGCGGCGTCGGCGTGCTCGGGCGTGTTGTTGCAGTGCGAGAAGTCGAGAATCGTCGTCACGCCAGCTTCCAGCGCCTCCAGCGCGCCGAGCAGGTTGCCGGCGTAGACGTCCTCGCGCCGAGCAGTTCGGCGAGATCGCCATGCGGATGCCGCGAAAGTAGTCCTCCAGCGTCCAATCGGCGCATACGCCGCGAAACGGCGCCTGCCAGGTGTGGCGGTGCGTGTCGACGAAGCCGGGCATGACGACGTGCCCGGAGACGTCGAGCAGCTCGGCGTCCGCCACCTCCAGGCGCTCGCCCACCGCCGCGATCGCGCCGTCCTCGATCAGCACGTCGCCGCTTGCCAGCTCGCCGATCTGCTCGTCCATCGACAACACGAAGCCGCCGCGCAGCAACAGCCGTTGGCTCATCGTCCCTCCCCGACGGTGGGTCGCCACCGTAGACCGGGCCCGCCCCGCCTGTCAATGCACGCCCGCTGCGCGGGCGGCCGTTCGTACGCTCGTCTAAGCCGGCGCCATGGACGAATGGCGGCGATCGGGGCTGCCGATAGGCCTGGCAGACAACGATGAAGCGAGCACACCTACTCCGACAGCTCGTGCTCGACTCGCAATACGTGATCGACGAGCACCTTGTCGCGACCGCGATTCTCGCGCGAGCCGCGGCGCGACGCGTGCTGGCCGAAGCCGGCTTTCGCAACGACATGCGCGCGACGCGCGCCGTGCGCTCGTTCAGGCCGACCACGCACGTGCGATCGTTCCGTCCGTACGTGCTGCGCGCCGCACTCGATCGACGCCGCGCGCCCGGCTTCGCGGAGCCCATCTAGAGATGCCCGTGCTGCAGGTCTCAGTGCCGATCGCCTACGAGCTGCTGGCCCAGTGCATCAAACAGGGCCAGGCGCTGGTGCAGCGCGCCAGCCTGGTGGGCGACTTCTCAGACTACGAGAGCTGGAAGGCGGCGCGAAACCAGTGGATCGAGCCGACCGTGCAGGCGCTCGAGCACATGTACGGCGGCCCAGCGCAGGGCGGCGAGTTCACGCAGGCCGTGACCGCCGCCGACGCGCCGCAGCGCTGGCAGCAGCAATACGCCGGCGACCTCGACGCGGTCAAGGCGGCCATCGAGCTGCTGACCGTGCTGCAGAGCGAGCTGGCATTCGTCAGAGAGGAGCCGGCGCTCGGGCCGGGCGATGCGCAGGTCACCGTCGAGCAGCCGGAGCCGCAGTCAGAGCAGACGCCTGCGCCGACCGCGCCGCCACTCGCCGACGAGCCCTCACCGACCGCCCCGCTGCGCGTGCGCGAGCATGAGTCCGAGCAGGCGGGCTGGCGATCGCAGCGCGACGACGACGAGCTTGCCGAGCCGTCGGTCGGCGCCGAGCTGGCGCCCGCTCCGGCATTCGCTCGTGAGCTGGCGCATCAGGTCGACGGCGAGGTGTCCGCCGAGCGCGCCGGCGCCGCCGCGCCGGCGCAGAGCAAGCAGGTGCTGCTGGCTCACGGACGCAACGAGCGCTGGATGGCGGCGGTCGCGCGGCTGCTCGAACAGGCGGGAACGCACGAAGTGACGATTCTCAACGAGCGCCCGGGCGACCGCGACACGCTGGCCGAGCAGTTCTCCGGCCACACGCCGAGCTCACGCTACGCCGTCGTGCTGCTGACCGCCGACGACATCGGCGCGCCGCGCGTCGAGTCCGAGGACGAGCCCTATTACTCGCCGCGTCCCCACCAGGCCGTCGTGTTCGAGATGGGCTTTCTCGTCGCGGCGCTCGAGCCCGGCCGCGTGTGCGTGCTCTATGAGGAAGGCGTGCAGCTGCCGTGCGACCTCGAGGACGTCGCCTACGTGCGTCTGGACATGGCCGGCACGTGGCAACCGAAGCTGCTGTTGCAGTTGCGCAAGGCCGGCTTCGACTACGACCTGAACAAGCTCGCCGCCGCCTAGCGTCGCGCACCAGCCGTGCGCTGCCGCGGCGGCGCGCGCGACGCCCGCGAGGCGCCGATCCTTGACACACGCGGCACTTGACAGATAATGAGCTTGATGCACCGCCGCAGCCGCCCGACCAGGCAACGCTCGCACGGACGCCGCGGGTGGCGTGCGGGCCGGGGCTGAGCCGCTTGCAGGTCGACTTCTGCGGCGTGCGCGGGTCGCTTCCCGCGGCGGGCCGCGAGTACGTTCGCTATGGCGGGCACACGTCCTGCCTCGCGCTGACGGCCGACGGCGCGGGCCTGCCCTCGCTGATCCTCGACGCCGGCACGGGCACGCGCCGTGCGACGCACCTGTTCGCCGATGCGCCGTTCGACGGCACCGTGCTGCTCAGCCACCTGCACTGGGACCACACGATGGGCCTGCCGTTCTTCTCGGCCGGCGACCGCATCGGCGCGCGCGTCACCGTGATCCTTCCGGAGCAGGACGGCGGCGCGGACGCCACCGCGGTGCTCACGGGGCTGATGAAGCCGCCGTACTTCCCCGTCGGCCCGACCGAGCTACGCGGCGACTGGTCCTGTCGCTCGATCGTGCCGGGCGCGTGCGAGGTCGAGGGTTTCTCGGTTCTCGCGCGCGAAATCCCGCACAAGGGCGGGCGCACGTTCGGCTACCGCGTCAGCGACGACCACAGCACGATCGCCTACATGCCCGATCACAACCCGACCGCGCTGGGCCCCGGCGAGGACGGTTTCGGCGAGTATCACGCCGCGGCGATGGAGCTCGCGCGCGACGTCGACCTGCTGGTCCACGACGCGCAGCTGCTGCCCCAGGAGCTCGACGCAGAGGGCGACTTCGGCCACGCCGTGGCCGACTACCCGGTCGCCTTGGCCGAACGAGCAGGCGCCCGCGCGGTGGCGCTGTTTCACCATCGGCTCAACCGCACCGACGACGCGCTGGACGAACTCGCCGGGCGCCTGGCGCGCGATCAGCCGGCGGTCAGCGTCGCCACCGAGGGCGTCGTTCTGCACCTCTGATCGCGTCGGCGCGGCGACGCGCCGCGCGGCATCCGCGCCCCGGCGAAGCGCTCACTCCACGAGGTAGCGCTCGGGCACCAGGCGTTCTGTGTGTCGCGGCGGGCGACGGTAGGAGCGTCGCTGGCGCGCCGGCAGCTTGACGCGCTTGGGCTTGTCCGGGCGCTCGTAGGGCACCAGCGACAGTAGATGGCTGATCAAGTTCAGGCGCGCGGTGCGCTTGTCGTCGGCCTCGACCACGTACCACGGGCTCTGCTCGGTGTCGGTACGCGCGAACATGCGGTCCTTGGCCTCGGCGTAGTCGACCCAGCGGGCGCGCGCCTGCACGTCGGTCGGGCTGAACTTCCAGCGCTTGCGCGGATCGGAGAGCCGTTTCTCGAAGCGTCGCTCCTGCTCCTCGTCGGACACCGACAGCCAGTACTTGACGAGCATCAAACCGTCGTTCTGCAGCGTCTGCTCGAACTGCGGGCAGAAACGCAGGAACTCCTCGTACTCGGCCTGCGTGCAGTAGCCCATCACGTGCTCGACGCCCGCGCGGTTGTACCAGCTGCGATCGAACAGCACGATCTCGCCGGCGCCCGGCAGATGTGACACGTAACGCTGGAAGAACCACTGCGAGCGCTCGCGCTCGCTCGGCGTCGGCACCGCCGCGACGCGACAGCTGCGCGGGTTCAGATAGGAGGTGATGCGCTTGATCACGCCGCCCTTGCCCGCGGTGTCGCGGCCCTCGAACAGCACGACCAGGCGCCGGTCGTTGGCGACGATCCACTCCTGCATGAACACCAGCTCGGTCTGCAGGCGCAGCAGCTCCTTGTCGTACTGCTTGGCGCTGAGGCGGCGCGTCGAGCTCACCCGCACATGATCCAGCACCGCGAGCATGCACGCGCTGAGGCGCACCGTAGGCTGCGTGCAGCGTGACCTTCGGAGATCTCCTGCTGATCGTCCTCGCCGGCCTCGGCGGGCCGCTGCTCGCGTTCACGCCGAGGCTGTTCGTGCCTCTGGTGATCGGCGAGATCGCCGCCGGCGCGGCGCTCGGCGACACGGGTCTCGGCGCGGTGCACCCGACGAACGCCACGACCGCGTTTCTCGGTCAAGTGGGTTTCGCGATGCTGATGCTGACGGCCGGCATGCACCTGCCGCTGCGCGACCCACGGCTGTTCGCGTCGCTGCGCAGAGGAACGCTGCTTGCGGGCGCAGTCGGCCTCCTCGCCGTGCCCGGCGGTTTGGCCGCGGCGGCGATCGCCGGGACCTCTCACGCGGCCATCTACGCGGTCGTGCTCGCGTCGGGCTCGGCGGCCGTGCTGCTGCCGGCGCTGCAGGAGACCGGCGCTGGAGGGCGCGAGGTCCTGTCGGTCGTGGCGCAGGTGACGATCGCCGACGTGGTCACGATCGTCTCGGTGCCGATCGTGCTGGCGCCGTCGCGCACGTCACACGCGCTGCTCGGCGGCGTGCTCGTCGCCGGCGCGGCCGTGCTGCTGGTCGTCGTCGCGCGGCTGCTCGCCGGGCATGAGTGGGTCGCGCGCGTGCGTGAGCTGTCCAAGCGACGCCACTGGGCGCTCGACCTGCGCATCGCGCTGCTGGTGCTGTTCTTGCTCGCCTGGCTCGCCCAGCGCAGCGGCACGAGCGTGCTGATCGCCGGCTTCGGCGCGGGCGTCACGGTCGCCCTCGTCGGCGGTCCGAAACGGCTGTCGACGCAGATCCGCGGCGTCGCCGACGGATTCTTCGTGCCGCTGTACTTCGTCGTGCTCGGCGCGCAGCTGGACCTCCGCGGCCTGTTCGAACACCCGCAGATGATCGCGCTGGCCGGCGCGCTCGCGGGGCTGAACGTACTGATCCACCTCGCCGCCGCGCGCGCCGGGCGCGTGTCGGCCGGCGCGGCGCTGGCGGCGACCGCGCAGCTCGGCGTGCCGGCGGCCGTCGCCTCGCTCGGGATCGCCGGAGGCGTGATCTCCAGCGAAGTGGCCGCGGCGATCGTCGCGGCGGCGATCGTCAGCCTCGGCGTGTGTACGGCCGGCGTGCAGCGGCTGCTCGCACGATCGCCGGTCGCGACCCCTACGCTTGCGCGGTGAGCGACGAACAGCAGTCCGATGCCACGCCGCGTCCGGCCGACGAGCCGGCGCCCGAGGCGCCGGAAGGCCTCGGCGGACCGACACTCGACGAGGAGCTGCTGCTGTGGCTCGGCGACGAGCCCGCCGAGGTGCGCGCCGCCGACGCCGAGCGCGTGCGCGAGATCGCCGCGGAGTTCGCGCGCGGCTTCGGCGCGTTGGCGCAGATCGGTCCGGCGGTCAGCGTGTTCGGCTCGGCGCGCACGCCGCGAGAGCACCCCGACTACGCGCTCGTGCGCGACGTCGCCGCGCGCCTCGGCCACGCCGGCTACGCGATCATCACCGGCGGCGGCCCGGGCCTGATGGAGGCCGCCAACCGCGGCGCGCGCGAGGCCGGCGCGACGTCGGTCGGCTGCAACATCCAGCTGCCGCACGAGCAGGCCGCCAACGAGTACCTCGACATCAGCCTGCGCTTCGGGCATTTCTTCGCGCGCAAGGTGATGTTCGTGCGCTACGCGGCCGCCTTCGTGATCGCTCCGGGCGGCTTCGGCACGCTCGACGAGCTGTTCGAGGCGTTGACGCTGATCCAGACGGGCACGATCCGCCACTTTCCGGTGATCCTGATCGGCGGCGAGTGGGACGGGCTGATCGCGTGGCTGCGCGAGCGCGCGCTCGCGGACGGGCGCATCGGCGCCGGCGACCTGGAGCTGCTGCGTCTCGCCGACGACGCCGACGAGGTGTGCGCGATCGTCGATGCCGCGCGCGTGCACCAGCGGGCGCAGGCGCGGCGACAGGCCCGGCGCACAGCGCCCGCCTAGCTCGGCAGGTCAGCTAGGCGCTCGTGCGCGGCGCGAGCACCGGCTCGGCAGAGGAGCTGGACTCTTCCACGTGCGCTGGCACGCCGGCGGCGGCATAGGCGTCGATCGCGTCGAGCGTCTCGGCCTTCAGCAGCGTCTGAGCGAGGCTCTCGAGCTGCTCGCGATGGTCGCCGAGCAGGCGCGTGACGCTGTCGTGCGCCGCGTCGACGAGCTTGCGCACCTCCTCGTCGACCAGGCGCTGCGTCTCCTGCGAGGTCTCGCTGGCGCCGGGCAGGAACGGGCCCTGTCCGTCGGCGGGCAGCACGGCGACCGGCCCGACGGCGTCGCTCATTCCCCAGCGCCCGACCATCTGGCGCGCGATCGCCGTGAGCTGCTGGATGTCGGACTCGGCGCCGGAGGTGATCGAGCCGAACACGACCTCCTCGGCCACGCGCCCGCCGAGCGCCACGCGGATCTTCGCGTCGAGATCCTCGCGCGAGTAGGACACACGGTCGGCGTCCGGCGTCGACAGCGTCACGCCGAGCGCCATGCCGCGAGGGATGATCGAGACCTTGCGCACGGGGTCAGCGCCCGGTGTGAGCATGCCGACGAGCGCGTGGCCGGACTCGTGGTAGGCGGTGCGCTCGCGATCGGCGGGCGACAGCAGGATGCCGCGTGGCGAGCCCAGCAGGATCTTCTCCAGCGAGTCGGTCAGGTCGCCCATCTCGACCTTCTCGTGACCGCGCCGTGCGGCCAGCAGCGCAGCCTCGTTGGCGAGATTCGCGAGGTCTGCGCCGACCATCCCAGGCGTGCTCGCGGCGATCGCGTCGAGGTCGACGCTGTCGGCGAGCGGGATCGAGCGGGTGTGAACTTCGAGGATTTCCTTGCGCCCCTTGCGGTCGGGCGCCTGCACGGCGACGCGCCGGTCGAAGCGACCGGGGCGCAGCAGCGCGGCGTCGAGCACGTCGGGACGGTTGGTCGCGGCGAGTACGACCACGGCCTCGGAGCTCTCGAAACCGTCCATTTCGGTGAGGATCTGGTCGAGCGTCTGCTCGCGCTCGTCGTTCGCGCCGCTGACGGCCACCGAGCCCTGGCGCGAGCGCCCGATGGCGTCGAGCTCGTCGATGAAGATGATCGCCGGCTCGGCCTCCTTGGCCTTGGCGAACAGGTCGCGCACGCGCGAAGCGCCGACGCCGACGATCGCCTCGATGAACTCCGACGCGGAGATCGAGAAGAACGCCGCGTGCGCCTCGCCGGCGACCGCGCGTGCGAGCAGCGTCTTGCCGGTGCCGGGCGCGCCGGACAGCAGCACGCCGTGCGGCATGCGCCCACCCAGGCGACCGTACTTCTCCGGGCTGCGCAGGAAGTCGACGATCTCCGACAGCTCCGCCTTGGCCTCGTCGATGCCGGCGACGTCGGCGAACGTCACGCGGATCTTCTCCGGATCGACCCGTCGCGCCTGCGAGCGCCCGAAGCTGCCCAGAGCGCCCATCGCGCCGCCGGCTTTGGCGGCCCGTCGCGCGAGCAGCACGAACAGTCCGACGATCAGCAGCGTCGGCCCGAAGCCGAGCAGCAGCTCGGAGATCAGCGACCTGCTTTCGCTCGTCGGCTTGGCCGTGATGTTGACGTTCTTTTCTTTCAGCAGCGCGGTCAGCTGCGCGTTGTTCCAGTAGGTCGGCACCTGCGTCGAGAACAGCGTCGTCGGCTTGGCGTTCTTGTCGTGCGCCGGGTAGCTGACCTTCTGCTTGAGCGTGCCTTCGATCGTGTCGCCCTTGCTGCTGATCGACTTGACCTTGCCGGCCTGCACCTGCTGTAGGAAGAACGGTTTGAACTGGACCGGCACGCGCGGCTGGCTGGAGCTGGGGTGGATCAAGAACAGCGACAGCCAGTTGATCACCAGCAGCACGAGCACGAACCAGATGAAGCCCGGGCGGCGGTGCGCCGGCGGACCGCTCGGCGGCTGCTCGGGCATGCCGCGCCCGTCGGGCGCCGGCGCAACCTGCCAGCCGCGCTTGTCGCG
This sequence comes from uncultured Solirubrobacteraceae bacterium, assembly GCA_963793935.1. Lineage (GTDB taxonomy): Bacteria > Actinomycetota > Thermoleophilia > Solirubrobacterales > Solirubrobacteraceae > Palsa-744. The sequence goes on along the minus strand of CAWCBZ010000003.1, from coordinate 594,174 downwards.
CGGCATTGGTGGATGCGCGTCGGTGCGACTTGAGCTTGCGGGTGATCGGTCCTCTGGCGACTGCTCGGGCACTGCGCCCATCCTACGCCGGTGTGGAATGCGGCAAGCCCGCGCCACACCGGCGACAGGTCAGCGTAGGCGTCAAAGCGACCAGTGGCCGCGCAGCTGCTGCACCGCACGCTCGGTCGCTCCCAGCTGCGCGGACACCGAGCGCGGCGGGCGCTCGTCGCCCAGCGCGAGCAGCGTCTCGCGCACCGACTGCGCGAGCGCCGCCGGTTCGTAGCCGCCCTCGAGGATCACACCGACGGGAACGCCGGCCTCGCGCGCGAACGCGCGCACGTGGCGCGCGAGCTCGCCGAAGGAGCTTGACTCGAGCTCGCAGCCGGCCAGCGGGTCGGCGCGATGCGCATCGAAGCCGGCCGAGACGAGCAGCAGATCCGGCGCGAAGTCGCGCGCCGCGACGAGCACGACGTGCTCGACGAGCGACAGCCATTCGTCCTCGCGCGAGCCGCCGTGCACCGGCAGGTTCAGGGTGAAGCCCTCGCCGTCGCCGGATCCGACGTCGCGCAGCGCGCCGGTGCCGGGATAGATGCCGCCCTGATGGATGCTCGCGTAGAGCACGTCGCGCCGCGCGCGAAAGGCCTCGGCGGTGCCGTTGCCGTGGTGCACGTCCCAATCGAGGATCAGCACGCGCCGCGCGCCCAGCTCGGCGACCGCCAGCGCCGCGGCGACGGCGGCGCTGTTGAACAGGCAGAAGCCCATCGCACGATCGGGCTCGGCGTGATGACCGGGCGGGCGCATCGCCGAGAAGCCGAGCGCGGACTCGCCGGCGAGCAGCGCCCTGACCATCTCGCAGGCTCCGCCGACGGCGTGCAGCGCCGCGCCATAGGAGGACGCGCCGACGACCGTGTCGGCGTCCGCCGCTCCGCCGCCGGCGTCCGCCAGGCGCTCGATCTGTGCGATCTGCGCTGGCTCGTGCACGAGTTCGATCCATCGCTGCGGCGCCGCCGGCGCCACGCGACGCTCCCAGCCCAGCCAACGCTCGGCGCCGAGCAGGCGCTCGATCGCGAGCAGGCGATCGGGCGTGTCGGGGTGTCCGGGCATCAGCACGCGCGGATCGTGTTCCAGCGAGGAGGGGTGTGAGAAGTAGAGCCCGGTCACGACGGCATCGTCGCTTAGAACACGACCGTCGTGGCGCCGGCGCGCAGCACGCGATCTTCGCAGTGCCACTGCACGGCGCGCGCGAGCACGGTGCGCTCGATGTCCGCGCCGAGACGCCGCAGCGCGGCGACGTCGTCGCGATGGGTCACGCGCACGGTGTCCTGCTCGATGATCGGGCCCTCGTCGAGGCCCTCGGTGACGTAGTGCGCGGTCGCGCCGATCAGCTTGACGCCGCGCTGCTTGGCCTGCTCGTAGGGGCTCGCGCCGGCGAACGCCGGCAGGAACGAGTGGTGGATGTTGATCGCCGGCGCGCCGAGCGAGTCGAGCAGCTCGCCGCTGAGGATCTGCATGTAGCGCGCGAGCACGACGAGATCGACGCGCTGCTCGGCCAGCAGCTCGAGCAGTCGCTGCTCGGCCTCGCGCTTTTGCTCGGCGCTCACCGGGATGTGCGCGAAGGGCAGGCCGAAGGACTCGACGTCCTCGCGCAGGTCGGCGTGGTTGGAGGCGACCAGCACGACGTCCATCTCCAGCTGACCGCGACGCCAGCGCCACAGCAGGTCGAGCAGGCAATGGTCCTGGCGTGAGACGAGAATCGCCACGCGCTTTGGAATCGCCGCATCCCACATGCGCCACTGCATCTGCAGCGGCTCTGCGACCTCGTCGGCGAAGCGACGCTCGAGCTGCACGCGCTCGGCGGCGGTCAGCTGCAGGTCGAACTCCATGCGCATGAAGAACGTGCCGCCGCGCGGATCGGTCGTGTGCTGGTCGGAGCGCACGATGTTCGCGCCCACGTCGGTCAGCAGGCGCGAGGTCGCCGCGACGATGCCGGGGCGATCGGCACAGGAGATCAGCAGTCGTGTGATCGCGCCGGGCGCCTCGGCACGGCCCGCGGGCGGCGGCACTCCGGTCAGCCGCTGCGATCGCTTGGGCACATGCGCAGGATACGGGCGCGCGTGCCCGCGCACCAAGATCTCAATCCACGTGCGCGCGCTGGGGGTATTCGTGCACTGCGACGAGTCTGACCGGGCCCTCGATCACGCGATAGCTGTGCGCGCGATCGGCACGGAAGCTGATCAGATCTCCGGCGTGCAGCACCTCGCTGAAGGAGTCGCAGCTGATCTGCACGCTGCCCGCTGCGACCGTGACGTGCTCGAACAGGCCCGTGACATGCGGCTCGGCCGCCAGCACGGCGCCGTGCTGCAGCTGCAACGTGTAGATCTCGATCAGCGCGCCGCCCGAGCGCGTGAGCATGTGACGGACGACGAGTCCCTCGCCCTCCAGGCCTGTGGGATCGACGGCGATCACCGGGCTCTCGCGCTCGCGCACGAGCGCCACCTCCTCGCCGGTCGACTCGTCCTCGAACAGACTGGCGAACGGCACGCCGAGCGCGGCGGCGAGCGCTCCGACGGTGTCTATCGAGGGGTTGGCGTGGCCGCGCTCGATCAGCGAGACGGTCGACTTTGCCACGCCCGCCTGGGCTGCCAGCGCCGACAGCGTCAGCTCGCGCGTGGTGCGCCAGCGGCGCAGGTTCCGCGCGATCGGCTCACCGGCGCCGTGCGCCGCGCTAGCTCTCGCGCTGGATGTCTCGCACGGGTCCATAGTCAAATCAGCCGACTAGTTGGGATGTTATCTCTCGCCGTCGCGCGATGTGGAAGCTCTCATTCTGTCGCTGCGAATCTGTCCACGGATGTGCGACCATGCGGCGGCTGTGCCAAAGCTAGGGATGGGGCCGATACGACGCGAGCAGATCTGCCGAGCTGCCTCGACGGTCATCGCGAGGGAGGGCTTCTCGGGCACGACAATGCGCGTCGTCGCCGACGAGGCGGGCGTGAGCACGGGCATGCTCAACCACTACTTCGCCAACCGCCAGGACCTGCTGATTCACGCGCTGGACTTCGTCTCTGAACGCGCGCACGGGCGCATGGTGCAGGCGCTCGACGGCATCCCGCCCGGCCGCGAGCGGCTGACGGCGCTGCTCGACGCGGTGCTCGCCGACGGCGAGGACCAGGACGCGGGCGAGACCTGGCGCGTGTGGATAAACGCCTACGGCGAGGCCGTTCGCCTGCCCGAGCTGCGACACACGATCGAGTCGCGCCTGAACAGCTGGTACAGCCTGATCGACAGCGCGCTGGAGGACGTCGTGCCGAGCGAGCCGCCGCCAGGCGCCATCCCCTGGAGCTGGCGCCTGGACGCGATCCTCAACGGCCTGGCGATCCGCGCGCTTACGTCCGAGTCGGCGCTGGACCCCGTGCAGATCCGCGACGAGGTGATCCGCACGCTGCTGCACGAGGTTCCGGCCCAGGCCTGACCCCCCCGCGACGCCCGCGCCGACGAGCGACGCGAGCGGGCCGGTCTTCCCTCGGTCAGACCTCGCCGGGCTGTGGGCGCGGCGGCAGCGACGGCTCGACGCGCAACAGGCGTGCGGGCAAGCGCGGCAGCCACCAGTTCCAGCGACCGAACAGCGAGACGACCGCAGGGACCAGCAGGGCGCGGATGACGGTCGCGTCGAGCAGGATTCCGGCGGCCAGCCCGGTGGCCAGCACTTTGACTTCCGTCTCCGGGCCGGAGGCCAGCGACAGAAACGCCAGGAACAGGATCAGCGCCGCGCTGGTCACCAATCGGCCGGTGCGCCCGATGCCGCGCACGACGGCCGTGTCGGTGGCGCCCGTCGCGTCATATTCTTCGCGCATGCGCGCGAGGATGAACACCTCGTAGTCCATCGACAGCCCGAACAAGAACGCGAACACCATCAGCGGGATCCAGGCGGTGACCGAACCCGTCGCCGAGATGCCCCAGATCAGGTCCGAGCCGTGGCCGCGCTGCCAGATCAGATCGAGCACGCCCCACGCCGCGCCGACGCTGATCACGTTGAGGATCACGGCCTTCAACGGCAGCAGCAGCGAGCGGAAGGCGCGCGCGAGCAGAATGAACGTGACCACGCCGATCAGCGCGATCATCAGTGGGAAGTTGCCGTAGACGGCGTCGATGAAGTCGTGGTTCTGCGCGCCCAGTCCACCCAGGCGCACGCCGTCGCCGAGCTGGTGCGTGACCGTGCGCACGCGATCGAGCACGGCACGACCGGCGGGTGAGGAGCCGTCAGGCGTCTGCAGCGCGTCTACCACCGCCGCGCCGTTGTGACGCCATTGCGGCGAGACCGGTGCGACGGCGCCATGCACTCCAGGCACCGTGGCGAGCGCGGCGGCGACCTTCTCCGGCGGCGTCGCGCCTTCAACGAGCGCCTCGTTGGGCAGCAGCGCGCCCGAGCCGATGCCCGAGCGCTCGAGCGCCACGAGGCCCTGCTTGGCGTCACCCTGCTTGGCGATCGTGTTCAGGTTGGCGAGTCCCAGCTGCAGGTTGGTCGCGGCTACGACGAGCGCGACCAGCACGAGCCCGGCGCCGATCGCGGCGACCCAGCGGCGGCGCACGACGAGGTTGGCCCAGCCGGTCCAGGCGCGGCTGGCCTTGTCGTCGTCGCGCACGTGCGGCCAGTCCAGGCGCGGGCCGAGCTTGCTCAGCACGACCGGCAGCAGCGTGACCGCGACGAACACGCTGATCAGCGGGATCAGCAGGCCGCCGTAGCCGACCGAGCGCAGGAACGGCAACGGCAGCGCGACCAGCGCGAGCAGACCGATCGCCACGGTCGTGCCGCTGAACACGACTGCGCGTCCGGCGGTGGTCATCGCGCGCACGATCGCCTCATCGCCCTGCAGCCCGTGACTGCGCTCCTCGCGCCAGCGCACGACGACGATCAGCGCGTAATCGATCGACACGCCGAGGCCGATCAGCGCGATCAGGAACTGCACGATCGGCGAGACTTCGGTGATCGTCGTCAACCCCCACACGACGAGGAACGTGGTGAGGATCGAGACGATCGCCATCATGATCGGCACCAGCGCGAGGAACGAGGCGAACACAAAGGCGAGCACGAGCAACGCGCCGACGCCGCCGAGCAGCGCCTCCACGAGCACGCCGGGTCCTTCGCCGCCGCCGCTCTGCACCGACAGCGCGTCGAAGCCCGTGACGTGCACCGGCGCCCCGGCGACCGTTACGCCTTTGAGGGCTCGCGTGGCCGCTTTGGCCGCTTCGGGGTTGTTGTTGAACGATTCTTTGGGATCGGGGCGCGGGTAGTCGAGGATGAACGTCGTGCGGCCATCCTTGGAGAGGAAGGTGCGGCTCTTGGTCGTCGCGTAGCTGGCGACGCGGCTGCCCGGCAGGACGCGTTGCAGGCGGGCTTCGACGCCGCGCAGTTCGCCAAGCACGCGCGGCGAGTCGACCGACTGCCCGGCGGGGAGCGTGACGACCGGCAGCAGCGGCGAGTTGTTGCCGCCGGTGCCGTGGAAGTCACGCGCGATCTGCTCGTTGGTGACCCAGCCTTCCTTGCCAGGAACGGAGAATTTCTGTTTGAGCGCTTTGCTCGCCGGCCCGGCGGAGGCCACGCCGATGATCGTCAGCACGACCCAGAAGATCACGACGATGCGTTTGTGGGCCAGGACCCAGCGAGTCAGAGATTCCATGCGCGCCTTCCTTCGATCGTTTGCGTCCACCCCTTACGACGGGCGCCCGGGCCGGAACTCATCGAGGCGACGGGCAATTCATCGCGAGGAAAATGATTTGTACCACAAATGATGCGCGTCGCGTAGAATGAGCGCATGTGGGATGGAGGGCCGATACCGGGCGAGCTCGGCGTGTTTCCGGGCTATCTGCTGGCGCGGCTCGGCGAGGCGTCGAGCCGGCGCTTTCACAAGGCGCTGGAACCCGAGGGGCTGCACCCGCGCCACTTCGGCGTGATGACGATGGTCGCGGCGCAGCCGGGCATGAGCCAGCAGCAGCTGCACGAGAAGACGGCGATCGACCCCAGCTCGATGGTCGCGGTGATCGACGAGCTGCAGTCGCGTGGCCTGGCCGAACGCCGCCAGGATCCCGGCGACCGCCGCGCGCGCACGATCTACCTCACCGATCAGGGCGAGCAGACGCTCAAGCGCATCCGCGGGCTCGCCGCCGAACTGCAGCGCGAGTTCTTCGCGGCGCTCAGCGCCGACGAGCGTCGCGAGCTGCACGCGCTCCTGCGCAAGCTCGCCGGCTCGGCGATGTGAGGCCTGGCGCGCGGCGGTCCGCTCGGCGGTTCTAGCCGGCGCGCTCTGCCGAGGCCAGGCCGCGGCGCGCCCACACGGCCATCACGCCGGCGCCGGCGGCGAGCAGCACGAAGGCGAGCAGCACTTTGACCGGCGAGCCGGCGATCAGGCCGCGTGCCGACTCCAGCGCGATCGTCGCCGGGTTGTAACGCGCGACGGCGTGGATCCAGCCGGTGAGCAGGCTGAGCGGCACGTACACGGGCGCGAGGAAGAGGACCACGAAGACGGGCATCTGGATCAGCGCGCCGGCCTGTTCGGTGCGCAGGAACATCGCCACGCCGCACGCCCACAGCGCGGCCGCGAGGTTCATCATGATGCCGAGGCCGACCAGGCCGACCAGTTCCACGCCGCCGCCGACGATGTCCATGCCGGCGATCAGCGCGGCCACCGTGATGACCGTGGCGGTGATCAGCCAGCGCCCCAGCGCTCCGAGTGCGTAGCCGGCGATGATGCCGCTGCGCTGTGGCGCGCACAGCAGCAGCCGGCGGGCGAAGCCCGAGTCGAAGTCACGTGCGACGGCAAAGCCGGTGAACACGCCGCCGAAGGCCGCCGACTGCAGAAACACGAAGGCGTACTGAAACGCCGTGTAGCCGGGCTTGTAGTCGAAGTTGGGCACGTCTGAGATGCGCGACAGGCCGCCGGCGAACGCCGCGAGGAAGAACAGCGGGAAGATCAGCGAAGGCAGCAGGATCGCCGGGTTGACGACCGTGTTGTGCACCGAGCGCCAGGCGACGCCGCGCGCGACGTAGTAGAAGCGCCTCACGTGCGCACCAGCCGGTTCTTCATCGCGACACCGGCGAGCGACAGCGTGATCACGCTGAGCGCCAGCGCGAAGCCGAATCCCAGCGCGAGCGCCTGGCCGTCCCATCCCGTGATGATCAGGCTGCGGATGCCCTCGATTAGGTAGGACACCGGGTTGTACGTCGCCACCTCGCGAAACCAGTCGGCCTTGATCAGGTTGCGCGGCAGGCTGGAGGAGCTGAGAAAGACGGTCACGAACAGCAGCGGGAAGAAGCCCTGCACCGCTTCGCCGGAGCCCAGCCGCAGGGCCAGCAGCGCGCCGAGGCCGGCGAAGCCGAAGGCGATCAGGATCGACAGGGCGAGCAGCACGAGCGCGCCGAAGAAGCCGCTGGCGATGCCCACCCCGGTGGCCAGGCCCACGCCCAGATAGACCAGCGACTGCACGCACGCAACGACGACCGAGCCCCCGAGCTGGCCGGCGAGCAGCGCCGAGCCGCGCAGCGGCGTCAGCGCCAAGCGGTCAAAGAAGCCCGACTGGATGTCGCGCGCTAGGTCTGTGCCGGCGCTGACGGCGACGAACAGCGCACCCTGGATGAACGGCACGGCGAGCGCGAAGTCGCGGTAGCTGACGTCGGGGAAGCCGGGGATTTTGCGCGCGGCGCTGAGCGAGCTACCGTTGATCGCGAACAGGATCAGCGGAAAGATCAGCGGGAACGCGAGCAGCGCGCGCTGGCGAAATGTGCGGACCGCCGAGCGCCTCGCGATCGCCCCCACCTGTTCGAACAGGCTGGGCGCTGCGAGCGCCGGACTCGGGGCGCCGTCGGCGCCCGCGGCGATCAGGCCGCTACTGCTCATCGTCGGCGTCGCCGGCGCCCTCGAGCTTGCGGCCGGTCTTGGCGAGGAACACGTCGTCGAGCGAGGGCTGGTGCAGCTGCAGCGAGGCGATTTTCAGGTGGGCCTGATCGAGCGTGCGCACGATCTCCGCGAGCTGCGTCTCGCCGCCGGGGATCTGCACCGTTACGGCGCCACGAGCGTCGCGTGCGAGCGTGCCGAAGCGCTCCAGCTGCTTCATCAGCGCATCGCACTCGCTCGGGTCGGCCGGCTCGACCTCGACGCTGGGACTGCCGATTTCCTCCTTGAGCGCGGTCGGCGTGCCCTCGGCGACGATGTGGCCGTGATCGATGATGCCGACACGATCTGCCAGCGCGTCGGCCTCCTCGAGGTACTGAGTCGTGAGAAAGACCGTCATGCCCTCATCGTGCGCCAGCCGTCCTACCTCCTGCCACAGCGCGCTGCGGCTCTGCAGGTCGAGGCCTGTGGTGGGCTCGTCGAGGAACAGGATGCGCGGCCGGTGCACGAGCGCCAGCGCGAGATCCAGGCGGCGCTTCATGCCGCCGGAGTAGCCGCCGACGCGCCGGTCGGCCGCTTCGGTCAGGCCGACGCGCTCGAGCAGCTCCTGCGCGCGCCGGGCCCGCTCGGCCTTCGGCATGCCCTGCAGCGTGGCCTGCAGCATCAGGTGCTCGCGACCGGTGAGGATCGCGTCCAGCGCCGCCTCCTGCAGCGCCGCGCCGATCGACGCGCGCACATGCGCGCCTTCGCGCACGATGTCATAGCCGCCGACGCTCGCGCGGCCGCTGGTGGGCGGCAGCAGCGTCGTGAGCATCAGCACGGTCGTCGACTTGCCGGCGCCGTTGGGCCCGAGAAAGCCGTAGATCTCGCCCGGCGAGACCGCGAGGTCGATGCCGTCGACCGCGCGCGGTCCCTTGCGGAACTCGCGCACGAGCTGCTCGACCTCGATGGCGGCGGATTGGCTGTTCATCGGTGGGCTAGCCTAGCGATGACCTTTGGACGGGCCGCGGCGCCGGAACTCATCGCGCACGCGGCAGAGCTCTTTCTTTCGATGATTGCTTCGCACTCGTGTCGCGCGCGGGCGTGCTTTGGATTTAGAAGCTAAGCTACTGATGCCTCTATAACCGAAGCAGAAAGGCCAGACATGCCAGCGACCGCACAGCGCCCGCGCATCGCACCGCTGCAACCGCCCTACACGCCGCAGATGGAGGCGTCGCTGCGCAAGTGGATGCCGCCCGGCAGCGACGTCGAGCCGCTGAAGCTGTTTCGCACGCTGAACGTGCACGACGAGCTGGCCTCGCGCATGCGGCCGCTCGGCGCGGGCATTCTCGGCCACGGACGCCTGGCGCCGCGCGACCGCGAGATCGTCATCGCACGCACGTGCGCACGAGCGGGCGCGGAGTACGAGTGGGGTGTGCACGCGCTCGCCTTCGCCAAGCCGCTGGGGCTGACCGACGCGCAGATCGCGGCGACGGTCGACGGGGCCGCCGACGATCCCGCGTGGAGCGACGGCGAGTCGCTGCTGATCGAGCTGTGTGACGAGCTGCACGACACGGCGACGGTCTCCGACGAGCTGTGGAGAAAGCTTGCCGCGAGCTACGCCGACGATCAGCTGCTCGAGCTGCTCGTGACGGCGGGCTGGTATCGCCTGCTGTCCTATGTGATCAACGGCGCGGGCGTCCAGCACGAGCCGTGGGCGCAGCGGTTCCCGCAGGCTGCAGCGGACGCGTCGTCGTCGCGCCGCTAGAGCTCGCGCAGCCCGTCGTCGGCGACGCGACCGCCGAGCTCGATCAGACCGTCGCCGATCGGCCTGGCCTCGATCTCACAGCCGGGACCCTGCACAACCGCGATCGCGCGGCCCAACTGCGCGCACAGCGCGACCGTCGCCGAGCCCGTCGCCGGGTCCTCGGGCACGCCGAGGTCGGGTGCGAACACGCGCGCGCGAATGCGCCCGCTCGGCTCGTCGCTCCAAGCCCACACGTGCAGGCTGCCGGCGGCCGGCTGCTCGAAAGCCTCGACCTCGCCGGGCGAATCGAGTCGCCGGCGCTCGAAGTCCGGGCACCACTCGGCGCGCGCGAGCACCCAGGCACGGTCGCCCTCCACCCGTGTCCTGACGTCGCCCGCCGGGACGTGCAGCACGGGTTCGCGCAGCAGCCATGCACTGCCGACCATCGGGTGTCCCGCGAACGGCAGCTCGACCGCCGGCGTGAAGATCTGCACGTGCGTGCCGCGCTCGACGAACACCGTCTCGGAGTAGCCGAGCTCGGTCGCGACCGCCTGGCGAGAAGTCTGCGGGATCTCGGCCGCATCGCGCACGACGCCGAGCGGGTTGCCCGACGCTCCCGCGGAGTCGGTGAATACGCGCAGCACACGAACGGCTGCCATAGGCAATCTTAGGCACGCCGAGCGGGGGCATCGGCGCGCGGGCATCCCGGGCGCGCTGCGCGCCCGGGATGAATCGCGTGTGCCTGCGATCGTGAGTCAGGGCTTGCGCAGCGTGAAGGTCCCGAACGGCTGCGTGCCGGAGCATTCTTCGACTTCCTGGCTGCATGTACCGCCGTAGGGGAAGCCTTCGCTGCCGCTGACTTCGGGCCAGTCGAAGCCGATCGTGTTGCTGGCCGAGTTGTACGTCCATTTGCCCGTCGAGCCGTCGCCGTCTTGCATCGTGCCATGCACGATCCCTTTGGCTTCGTGGGTGATCGCGAAGAACACGAAGTCGCGGCCGCGGAAGTTGCCTTCTTTGTCGAGTTCTTCGAGTTCCACCACGCCGTGCGGGAAGGCCAGGCTACGCACGGTCAGCCTGTATTTGGCCGAGACCGTTTCGCCGGTTTCCTCGTCGGTGCCGGTCAGCTTGAACCTCGCCGTTTCGGCTTTCTGCGGCGTTCCCGAGAAGGTCGCGGACGTCCCTTCCTGTCCGAGCACGAGCCCTTCGGGCAATGCGCCTTCGGTCACCGCGTAGCTGTCGTTGCCCGACCCGCCGACCACGTTGGCAGTCGCGAAGTAAGGCTTCCCGACCGTCCCTTCGGGCTGCGCCCCACCTTCCGCGGACATGTTCAGGGTTATCTTCCATTTGTAGACGCGCGTCCCCGTCAGGCCCGACGATTTGTCTTTGGCCTGGATCGCGAATTCGTAGCTGCCCGTCGGGTAGGCGTTTCCGCTGAGCCCTTCAAAGCCGGGTTCGGAGATCAAATGGACGCTTTCGGGCAGTTCGCCAGAGACGAGCGCGAATGTATATGTGCCGCTGCCACCCGCCGCCGTCAGCGGCACGTTCACAAAGTCGAAGGCCCTGAGCCTGCGCAGCGACCTGGGCCCGACGTCCAGCTGGACCGTGAGCGTGTAGGTCTTTGCGACCGTGCGAGCAGGTTCGCTGGAGTCGGTCGCGAGCACCGTCAACGTGCTCGTCCCGGCGGTCGTCGGCGTCCCGGAGAGTGCACCGGAGGGGCTGAGCGTGATTCCTTCGGGCGGCGAGCCCGATTCGAGCGTGAAGGTATATGGCGCCGTGCCGCCGGTGGCGCTCAGAGTCTGCGAATAGGGTTCTGTCGCCGTCGCGCGCTTCAGCGCTTCTGGCTTGATCTTCAGTGGTTTGGCCGCGGCGAAGCTCGTCGTGGCGCTCGCGCCGCAGAGCAGCAGAGCCGCGAGCAGCGCGCCCGCGGCCCTTCCCCGTGTTGCGCGCGCGCTCCGCGTCCATGCGTATCGTGGCAATTGCATCGTTTGTCCTCCCGTTGGCGCTGGCCCCCGTGCGCGGTCAAGACTACCGTGCGATCAGGGCTCACCGTTCGGCGCGGAAGCCGCCGTGCGTCCGTCGATCCTTGAGCAATAAGCTCCGCACCCGATGGAGCACGTGAGCATCGATGAGCAGGAGCACGGCGTGGTCGTGCTGACGGTCGATCGCCCGCCGGCCAACGCGATGGACGTGTCGCTGCTGCGCGAGGTCATCGAGGGTGTCGCGGCTGTCGCCGCGCAAGCGCCGCGCGCGCTCGTGCTCGCCGGCCGGCCTGGCTGCTTCTCAGCCGGCGCCGACCTCAAGGCGGTGCCGAACTACGGCCCGGCGCAGCAGCGCGAGATGGTCTCGGGCATCAACGCGATGGCGCTGGGCGCCTACGAGCTGGAGTTCCCGGTCGTCGGCGCGATCACCGGCCACGCGATCGCCGGCGGCATGGTGCTCGCGCTGTGCGCGGACATCCGCGTCGCCTCGAGCGCCGGGCGCTACGGGCTGACGGAGGTCAAGGTGGGCGTGCCCTATCCGCAAGCGGCGATCGGCGTCGTGCACGCCGAGCTGACGCCGCAGGCGGCACGCGTGCTGGCGCTCGGCAGCGAGCTGACGGACGCCGGCGAATGCGAGCGGCTCGGCGTGTTCGACGAGGTGCTCGCGCCCGACGACGTGCTCGATCGTTCGTTGCACGTCGCCGCGCGCTTGGCGGCGCTCGTGCCAGAGGTCTACGCGCGCACCAAGCGCGACCTGCGCGCGCCCGCGCTGGCGATCATGCGCGCCGGAGCCGAGGCTGATCCGCTGCTGGACCGTTGGGTCGACTGAGCGCCCCGGCGGCGCTGCACGCGCGCGCCGCCGTGTCAGACTTGATCGCGTGAGCGATCCCCAGCGCGTACTCGTCGCCGAGCTTCACGGACTGGCCGGGCGCCAGCAGGAACTGCGGGCGCTGCTGGATGAGCTCGCCGAGGGCGCCGGCGACGAGCCCGGCTGCGTCAGCTTCCGCGTGCTCAAGGCCGCCGAGGCCGGCGAGTTCGTATTGCTCTCTGGCTGGACCGACGAGCGAGCGCTGAGCGCGCATTACGCCACGCCCCACTATCGCCGCTACCGCGAGCAGGTCGGGCCGCTGCTGGCGCGCCCGAGCGACGTCGTCGTCCACCACGTCGGCGCGACGATTCGCGCGCTCGACCCCAACCCGCCGGACCCCGGCGACGTCGACTGAGCCTCAGCGCCGCGAGAGCACGACGACCGGAATCTGCCGGTCGGTCTTGGTCTGGTAGGCGTCGTAGTCGGGCCAGACCTCGGCCATCAACGACCACAGGCGTGCGCGCTCGTCGCCCTCTGCGTCCGCGGCGCGCACGGGGATCCGCTCGCCCTTGACCTGAATCGTCGCCTCGGGGTTCGCCTTGAGGTTCTCATACCAGCCGGGGTTCTCCGGCGTGCCGCCCTTGGACGCGACGATCACCCAGTTGCCGCCGTCGGTGCGGTGGATCAGCGGCGTCGTGCGCTCCTCGCCGGACTTGCGACCGACAGTCGTCAGCAGCAGGATCGTCGTGCCGCGCCACTGATAGCCGCGCTCGCCGTCGGTCTCGCGATACGCACGAACGTGCTCGTCGCCGAACAGGTTGTCGTCCGCGCTTGCCACAGCGCGAGTGTAGCGCGCAGCAGCGTTGTGAAAAAGCAGGCGGCAGATGCCTCCCTGCAGTCGCTTCGCGACCGCGAGGCGGCGACGTTCGCGCGCCGCCGACGGCTCACGGCAAGGCGCGCTCCATCACGACATGCGGGCCGATCTGCGGCACGTCGAACACCTGCGAACTGACGTGAAAGCCGGCTCGCTCGTACAAGCGTTGCGCGGGCGTGCGCGCGTTGCACCACACGCGCGAGGCGCCGTGTGCGCGCGCGTGGCGCAGCAGCGCGTCGAGCACCGCCGCGCCGGCTCCGCGGTTGCGTGCCTCAGGCGACGTCGCCATGCCACGCACGCGCCACCCGCCGAGGTCGGGGCTCGGCGCGATCAAGCCAACGGCGATCAGCGCGTCGCCGTCGAAGACGCCGACGGCATAGGTCCCGTCGGCCTCGTCGACGGCCATCTCCTGCACAGACTGGTGCGGGCGCAGAACCGACTGGCGCAACGCCCGCGTGCGCTCGACGGCGAGCTCGCGCACGCTCTGCCGCCCAAACGGCGGTCCTTGCCCGGCTATTTGCCGGCCCGGGTCTTGGCTTTTATCTCCAGCGGTTCTTCGTTGGTCAGCACGAAGGTCGCAGTGAGGCCTGTCTGTTCGGATGAGCCACCTGTGATCGCGGTGACCAGCGTATCTTTGGCGCGGCCTTCGAAGGCTTCGGGGACCTGCCTGCCCGCCGTCGCCTTGTAGGCGACCGTGAAGCTCGGAACCATCGAGTCGATCTTTTTGACCGGCCCGATCGTAGAGCCTTCGAGACTCACGAGTTCTTTGCCGGGAAGCGCGGCGGTCGTGCATTCGAAGGTCGCGAGCGCCCCTTCACGGCTGAGGTCGACTCCCACCGACAGCGGTTTGACACGCGAGACGAAGCCATACGAGCCTTCCAGCGCGTTGGTCGTGACCTGGCCTGAGCCGGCGCCGATGTTCTGGCACGGCTCGTGGGTGCTCGTGCGTTCGCAGCCTGACAGCGTGAGCGTGATCGTGAGTTTCTGCGAGCCGGCGTATTCGCCGGTGGCAGTGCCCGAGCTGCAGGTGATCTTGGCTTTGCCGACGGTTTCCAGCGCGATCGCTCCGAGCGAGCCTTTGAGTTTGTTGGCGGCGCCGGGGCCGGGCAGGAAGTTGTATGCGCCTTTGCCGTGCGCGAAGCCAACGCAGTGCGCGCCAATCCATTCGCCGGTTTTCCTCACGGCGGCTTTCACGCAGCGCCCGAGTGAGGGCAATGGGGCGCCGGGGTTGTATTCGGCTTCGGCCGGCAGCCCGATGTTGCCCTGATCGTCAACCGCGCGGACGGCCACGTAGTTCTCGACGCCGGCCGGCAGGGCATAGGTCTGCGCCGTGCCCGCTTGAGCCGGTTGGGGAGCGCCGGACAGCGGCGTCGCGTTGGCGAAGCTCTGAGCCGTGATCGGGCTTTCCGAGGTGACGATTTCATAGCGCGTGGCTTTGCCGCAGAGCAGATCGTCGCCCGGCGCCGTGAAATGCAGCACGTTTTCGGAGACGCTCGCGTCCAGCGGCTTGCCGGGCGGAACCGCGTCGCGCGTGTAGTCGCCGGAGTTGGCGATGTCGTGGTGGAAGTTCGGCCACGAGCTCGGCGAGCAGGCCGAGGCGGGCGTCGTGTAGACGGAGATCGTGCCTTCGCGCGTGATCGAGACGACGTCCTTCTTGGCGCTCGATTGCGTGTCGATCGTGCCCAGCGAGCCGAGTGTCGGGGTGGCGACCATCCAGCCGCCGGTGAGCTTGGGCCAGGCGCTGCTCGCCGCCGCGCCCGAGCCGTTGTAGGCCTCGAGGTCCTGCGACGCAGTGCCGGCGAGCACCTCCTGTTTGGGCGCTTCGCCGGTCACGTCACCGACCGTCTCGCCGGTGATGAACGACAGATCGTTGTCGAGCGCCGGGAAGCCGGGCGAGTATTGGCCCGTGTTGGCGTTCCAGCCCGCGATGAAGTCCTGGCTGCCCTTCTGGTAGTCGGGCGCGACGACGTCGAGTGCGCGCAGCAGTCCCGAGGTGGGCGCGAACATGCTCGTCGTCGTGCCGTCGAGCGTGCCGAATGCCGGCTCGCCGACCGCGGGGAAGGTCGGCGTGTCGGTTTTGCTCGCGCTGGCGCTCGCGTCGGTCTGCAGCGCCGTGTACTTGCCGCCCGCCGAGCCGTAGCAGGACGAGCCGTTGGCATTGAGCACATATCCGGGCCCCGCGTCGGGCGTGACGCCGATCTTCAGCCCTTCGCCGCCTTCCGGGCAGAGCACCGGCGCTACGACTGGCGAGCCGTTGATGCCCTCGCCCACGTCGGGCAGCAGGCCGGCGTCGATGATGCCGATCTTCGCCGGCCAGCCTTCACGGAAGTCCGATGCCGTGCATTTGGAGCTTTCGCACTTCAAGCCGCCCGTCGCGCACGAGGACGGATCGGACGAGCAGCCGTTCGCGTCGATCGCGTACACGCGCCCGTTGGCGAAGGTGAGCAGCCCGGACGCGCCGACCGCGCCGAGCGATGCGGTGTTCACGCCGCTGGCGTTGAGTTCGCCTTCGTCGCCCTTGTTGGCAAGGTACTCCTCGTTGGTGCCGACGATGATCGTGGGCGGTTTGCCGGGCCCGTCGAGCTGTGCGACGGCGGGCGTGTCGACGATCTTGCCCTGGTCTTCGTCTTTGTTCTGGTCGGCCGGCACGTTGGCGTTGAACGCCGGTTGATTGCTCACAGGATTGACCGACGCCAGCTTGTCGGGATCCTCTACGAGCACGGGAAAGCCTTTGACGGCTTCGCCGTTGGCGTGCCAGGCGTAGACGTGGCGGTCCTCGCCGGCGGCGATGATGTCGAGCCCGCTGCCTGCTTCCGGCGCCAGTTCGGCGAGCACCGGCGAGGTGACGAAGCCGCCCTCGGTGCGCTCGCGCACGCCGTAGCGCTGCGCCGCCCAAGCGGGGTCACCGGGCAGCGGTGCGCCCGAGTAGGCGGGGTTGGAGGTCTCGTGGAAGATCCGTTCGCCTTTGGCGTTCCAGGCGTACACGTTGCCCTGCACGTCGTCGGCGACGACGTCGAGTTCGCCGTCTCCCGACAGGTCGCCGACGGCCGGCGCCTCGATCACCGGGTCGTAGTGAGCGGTCGTCAGGCCGCCGCCGCTGAAGGCGTGCTCGCCGCTGTGCAACGGCAGCTGGTCGGTGTGCACAGGCCAGCCCGGCAGGTCTTCGGGTTTGCCGGCCGAGCTGTAGCGATAGGCGTGAATCCAGCCGTCGGAGTTGGCGACGATCAGCTGGTTTGCGTCTTCTCCGGCGAGGTCGGCGAGCACCGGGCTGGCGTCACCGTCGCCTTTCATCTCCAGCGGGAAGCCTTTGAGCATGTCCGCGTCACGGTGCAGGAACAGCTGGCGGCGATCCTGCCCGGTCATCGCCGGCCCCGGCACGCCGGGCGCCGTTGTCACGACGACGCGCACGGTGAACGCGTAGGGCAGCGAGTTGGGGCGGCCGTTGGAGCTCTGCGCGCCGCCGCCGTTCTCGTTGCCGGTGAAGGAGGTCGGCGCTCCTTTGGGGAACATCGCCGCGAGCGTCGCGGTGTTGACGTTGGCCAACAACCCGCTGAACGCTTTGGCGTGCACCGTGCTGCCGTCGCAGTAACTCGATGAGACGCTCGCGAAGTCGCCGCTGGCGGAGGTCGAAGCGTTGTTCGGCTGCGCCCCCGGCGCGACTTCGACGCGACAGGTGTATTTGCTGCGCGCGTTGACCGAGCCGTCGAGTGCGAATGATTCCTGTCCTGGGTCCATCTGCTGGAACCATTCGGGCGAGGTTATGTCCGCTTCGGGCGGGATCCAGCCCTGCGCGGCCGCCTGCACGGACTTGTAAGCGTCGATGCGGCCGTAGCCGAAGAACTCGTCCCAGCCCTTGCGCGAGGGATAGCGAACCGTGTCGGGCAGCGGCCCGATCACGCCGCCGTTCTCGTCGGTGGCGAACGTCGAGTTGAGGTTGGGGTCGGTGCACGTCGGCGCCATGCCCACGCTGCACGCGGTTTCCGGCGAGCTCGCCGTGTCGATGTCGTCAGCCTGGCCGCCTTCGCCCTGATCGGCCGCCGCCTTGCCCGTGCTCGGCGGGTTCGTGCCGAGCGTGGAGGAACCGTCGACCGTGGTCCCTTCGATGTTGCCCGAGGCCATCAGCTGGCGTACCTCGTCGGCGGTGATCGGACACGGCGATCCGTCCACGCGTTTGCAGTTGCTCGCCGGTTTCAGTTTCGCCCCTGAGCCGCTGGAGCATTCGCCATACAGGCCCGCGCCGCAGGCATTCAGCGCGGCGCTGTAGATCAACCCGACCACGCCCGAGCTCTTGCCGGTCGCCTCCGAAGAGCAGGACGTGGCCGGCACCGAGACGTCGATGCGCGTGCCGAAGTTGGTGCAGCCGTCGAGCTGCAGGTAGGACGGCGGCGTGTTGGTCACGGGCACGCCGCCGAGGCTCGCCGGCCCTTCGATCGCGTTGACGACGATCGTGTGCGGCAGCGCGCCAGGCTGGTTGTGGTGCTCGGCCGCCTCGTCGGCCGCCGAGGCGATCACCGCGACGCCGTGGTTGTAGGCGTAGTCGATCGCTTCGCGCGCGAACACGGGGTCGTTGAGCGAGCCGAGCGCCTCCTGGATGACGTCGACGCCGCGGTCGGTGGCGTAGATCGTCGCCTCGCCGAAGCGGTTGGCCTCGGCGACGAAGGACTCGCCCACGCGCAGCGGCAGCACCTCGCAGTTCGGACACGTGCCGACCTCGCCGGCGCCGTTGTCGGCTTCGGCGGTGGAGTCCTCGTCCTCGCCGGTGCCGTGGCCGTACTGCACCTCGTCGTAGGCGTCGTTGTTGTTGTCGACGAAGTTCCAACCGGCGATGTCGTTGACGTAGCCGTTTTTGTCGTGATCGACGCCGTCGGAGAAGGCGATGATCAGGTCCTCGGGCGTGAGCATGCCGGAGGGGCCGTTGCGGCACGCGGTCGTCGTCGGCGGGTTGGCGCACTGCGGGTAGCTGTCGACGACGTGTGCCACGCGCGAGTCGCAGGCGTAGTCGAGCACGTTGAAGACGCCCTGTTCGAGCACGTCGTAAGGGATCGGTCCCGAGCCGCCGGGCCCGCCGCCGGGCATCGCGCCGTTGGCGTCGTAGTCGCCGCCGGTCGCCGCACGGGCTTTGGCGCAGTCGACGTGCGTGGAGGGATCGAACGTCGAGCCCATGTCGACTTTCGGCGCCGGCAGCTCGCCGACGTTGAGCATCACCTTGGCGCGCAGCTGGGACATGTCGCCGGCGCTGCTCCACTTGATGCCCGAGTCGAGCTCGCCGACCGACACGTCGGGACGGCCGACGCTTACCGAGAATGCCGTGTGCGTCGGCGTGCCGGCGGCGATGCACGAGCCGGTGCCCGCCGGCATCGTGGTGTTCGCGTCGACCAGGCTCATGCCGGTCACGCCGCAAAGCTCGTCGGTCTGCGAGTTGTTTTTGGTCACCTGCACCGCTTCGACCGGGTTGCTCGCCGGCGGCGTGGCCGGCGTGGCGGCGAACTTCCAGGCCAGGCTGCCGAGGTTGCTCGGGACCTGCCCCGGAGCGAGCTTCCAGCTGCTCGGTTCGCCCGGGCTGCCGCTGCCGTAGAGCGGGAACTCCGCCGGCGCCGCGGCTGCGAAGAGCGCGGACGCGACGGCCGACGCGAGCAGCGCCGCCACGATCGTCGCGACGACCATGTGTTTGCGTGGCGCGGACATCTCGCAGCTACCGCGCGGCCGTTTTGGTCAATTCCACGACCTGCTGGAACGTCGGCCGGTTCTGGAACGGGAACGGTGGCACCGAGACGCCGCTGGCGCTGACGAAGCGGTTCATGTCATAGCAACTGGCCTGCGCGTTTTCGGCGCATTCGCCGTGGCCGTAGATCTGCTGCGGGGTGACCGAGAGGGCTTGCTGCAGCGAGCTCTGCAGCGCTTGGCGACACGCTTGCAGGGAGCCGCCGCCGCAGTAGGTCTGCGAGTACGCGCCTTTGGGCTCGGCGCCTTCTCCGTTGGCTGCCAGCAGGTCGCGCAGATCCTTGCTCACGTAGCCATACCAGCCGTCGGCGAAGTCCGGCGCGGTCGGTTCGCCGCCCGGGTTGGGCAGACCGAATTCGAGCATGCCGTGGAGCTGTTCGAAGGCCGGATCGCCGAGCGACGGCCGGAACTCCGCTTCGAGCAGTTTCGGCCACCAGGCGTCCATGATCGTGATCGCTTCGTTGTGCTGGTAGGTGCCTGGGCTGGAGATGCTCGCGTTGTTCAGGTCGCGGCGATGGCCGCCGTCGGCGTACCAGGCGTCGAGCTTGGCGATCGCTTCCTGCAGCTGAGGGTCGCTCGGGCTGCCGAGCGCCTGCTTGAGGATCGGCCACAGCTGCACGCTGCGAATGTCCTGCGTGGCGGCCTCGTCCATTGCACTGACCAGTTGCGCCGGCTGCATCTTTTTGCCGCCGGAGAGATCTCCTTCAATGAAGTTTCGGATCAGCTGCATGCGGTAGATCGAGCCGAACGAGTACTTGTCGTCGGCGCTGGAGAAGCGCGGCGCCTGCTTGTTGTTCCAGGAGACCAGGAAGGTCGGGTCAAGCGCGTTGGGGTGCGCGGCGAAGGGGATGCGCGTGCTCGTGTGCAGCGTCGGGTCAAAGCCCTGCCAGTCGTATTCGCCGGTGCCGAGCACGGGGAAGTCGGGCGAGGTCTTCGCCGCGCGTTCCGGATACCAGCCCGACAGGTAGTAGGCGATGTGGTTGGCGTCTACATAGGCCCAGTTGAAGCCGAAGTTGACGTCCGAGGCCGCCTGCTCGAACTGCTGCGGGCCGGTCATGAAGCCCGGTTCGTTGAACTCGGAGAAGCCGACCGCGGAGTCGGCCTCATGGAAGTAGGTGCTGCGCGCGCTGGCAAAGGCGACCTGCTGGCCTTTGACCGTGCCGCGCGCGTAGACGATGCCGTGCACCGTGCGGTAGACGGTCAGCGTTTCCGAGCCCGGCGGCGTCTGGTCAGATCCGTTGGGCGTCCACGTGTTCGTGCGTTCCAGCTTTTCCATCGGCAGGCATTGGCCCTTGTACAGGTAGTGGAATTCGTCCTGACAGAGCACCTCGGCGAACGTGTCGACGTTGTCCGCGGTGGCTGTCGTGGCGCTCCACGCGTAGTCGCGGCCGTGGCCGAGCTCGACGTACAGGTTGACGCCGGGGAACGAGGCGCCGCGCGCGTCGATGCCCGGACCGTGCAGGTCCTCCTCCATGAGAATCTGCGGGTTGAAGTAGCCGACCTGCGGGCCCATCACGGCGATCGCATGGCCGTTGGTCGAGTGCTTGGCGTTGACCAGCTCCCAGTTGGACATCAGCGCCGGCCCCGCAACCGCGTCGTGCAGGAAGCCCGCGCCGATCGAGCCGTCGTTGGGAATCGCCACCGGGTCGGGCGTGTCGGTGACCGCGGCGCCGCTCGCGGCCGGCGCCGCCGACGAGCCGTCCTGGACGAAGCTGACCGATCCCGGATCGGGCATCGCCAGGCCGCTCTTGGCGAACGGCGATCCGGTCTCGTAGGGGAAGGACTTTTTGACCGTGGTCGGCGCCTCTGGGTCGTTCTGCTCGCGAAAGTCCTTCCACGCCTTGCGTCCCGCCGCCTTGCCGAACTTCGCTTCGAAGGCCTCCAGCGTCAGCGCCGAGCGGACCTCGGCGCCGCCACCCTTGCCGAAGATGCCGCCGATCAGCGAGGCCTCGGCGATCACGTCCGTGGGCTTCCATTCTTCGGGCAGCTTGCCGAGCGCCGCGTACTCGGCGGGCAGCTTGTTCGGGTCCAAGCGGGCTTCGGCGATGTAGGCGTTGATGCCGGCGCAGAATTCGCGCACGTCTTCGACTACCTGCGCGCCTTTGGCGCCGTACAGCGTCGGCGCGTTGTTCAGCTGCGACTGCAGGTCGGCTTCGGTGTAAGGCGCGATCGTCCACTGCACCTGGTCCATTGCGCGGTTGCCGGCCGAGCCGCCGACAAAGGACGACAGTTCGGCTTTGGCCGTGTGGCGCAGCACGTCCATCAGAAAGAGTCGATCCTGGGCGCCGGCGTAGCCCGCGCCGAACATCACGCCGGCTCGCGAGCTGCCGTAGACGTGCGGCACGCCGAAGCCCTTGTCGCGCTCGATCGTCACGTCCGAGCGCGGATTGACCGTCGAGGCCACGTCGCCTTCCTTGACGCCGAACGTGGCGTCCTTGAAGTAGTCGCCGATCTGCTGGGAGGTCAGCGTCGGCGACGCGTGCAGCAGGTTCGCATACAGCGGCAGCTGGTCGACGTAGTGGGGCGGGTAGGCGCCGGTGAGCTGGAATTCGGCGAGCTGCTGGGCGTTGTCCAGCCCGTTCTCGCCCGACGGCAGGACGTTGCGAAAGCCGCCCGCGTCGTTGGTTGCATACGGCTGTGGCGGGACTTCGCCGACGGCGACTGCTGCGCTGATGCAGACGACCGCCAGGCAGACGATCGTGGCGCACAGAGCGCGTCCGAAGAAACCGGACACGACCGCGCCCAGCTGGCGATTGCCTCGCCGACGCCCGGCCGACGCGCCGCGCACTGCACTGTCTCCCGAAACTGACACCGCATTCCCCTCGCTCGCTCTGCTCGCTCTGGATCCCGCCGGTGGAGCAGATACCCCGCTGCGTCAATCGCCAACCTGTCTGACCGCACTGACTTTCGTGAACACATTTGTGCGACTTGCACAGAATGAGAATTCACCGCTGCGGGTAACAGGATGGAATGCAGGGTGCGTTGAGTCGATGGACGGTGTGAACCCCGCGCGCGGCGCGGTGTTGAACGCTGCTCAGGAGGGCGTGCTGGCGACTCTGGTCGACCAGCAGGAGGAGCTCGTGCGCGCGGCGACCGACTCTATTCTCAGCGAGCTGCCGGCGTACGCCACCAGCCCCGACTCGACGCTGGGCGCGGAAATCGGCGGGCAGGTGTCGGCGCACATCGGCGCGTTCGTGCAATGCGCACGCAGCGGCGTCGCGCCGGGCCCGGAGGGGCTGCCGTTCATCGGCGCCACCGTGGCGCGCCGCATCGATCAAGGGATTCCCGCCGAGCAGGTGCTCGACGCCTACCGCGTCGGCTTCCGTGTGCTGTCGGAGACCATCGAAGCGGCCAGTGAGCGCGTCGACGTCGGCGGCGGCGTGGCGGCCTCGCTGGCGTTGCCGATGATGCGCTACATCGAGGCGGCCTGGTCGGAGGTGGCAAAGAGCTACATACGCGCCGAGCGCAGGCTGGCGGCCGATCTCGACCGCGGGCAGAGCCGCCTGGTCGAGGCGATGATCGAGGGCCGCGCGATGTCAGAGGGCGCGCGCCTGCAAGCCGGCAGCTTCCCGATCGATCCGCAGGTCACCTACCTGGTGGTCGTCCTGCACGGCTTCCCCGACCACGCGGCGGCTGCGTTGCGAACTTCTGCGCGACGCCTCAGCGACGGCCGTCACGTGCGCGCGAGCGCGGTGCACGTGCGCGACGACGACCTGATCGCGCTGGTGGCGCTGGCACATGAGGATCCACTGGCGATCAGCGCGCTGGTCGCCCAGGAAATGCGCGTCGCGACCGACAAGCTCGGCTGCGATCCGGCGGTCGGCGTGGGGCTGCCGTCGCGCGGTCCAGAGCAGGTGCGCGAGGGATACCGCGAGGCGTCCGCGGCGGCGACGGCCGCGGGACGCGGCAACACGCTGACGCTCGCGCACGCGAGTCTCGTGGACCGGCTCACGGTGATGCTGAGCACCGGCGCGACACCGGCGCGGCTGATTCCCGAGCGCGTGCGAGCCTTCATCGCCGACGACCTGGCCAAGCACGGCCAGTTGATCGCGACGATCCGCGAGTACGCCGAGTGTGACCTCAACGCGAGCAGGGCGGCGGCTTCGCTGTTCGTGCACCGCAACACCGTTCTCTATCGGCTGCAGCGAGTGTCCGAGCACACCGGTCTGGACCCGCATCTGCTGCCGCATCTGCTCGACCTGATCACCGCGGCGCGCCTGATGCAGGGACTGCAGCCCCAGGACAGCTCGCCTGCAAGCCCGCCGGCGGGGGTGTGAGGTGCGAAGCGGCCGACACGAGTGTGCACAAACGTGCCCGCTGGTGCAGGTTGCAACAACTCATCTGGGGGCTCTTGACGCGGATGGACGTTCTGTGGCAGGCTCGCTGAGGGAAGGGAGGTCGCTGTGACACGCAAGCGTTCGGGTGTTCTTCAGCGCGGGGGACGCACTGCCACGAAGCTGGCGGCGTTGACGTGCGCGCTGCTGGCGGTCGCTGTCGCGCTGCCGACCGGCGGCGCGAGCGCGGCCGAATGCGGCGGTTTCGAAAATCCCTGCTCGCAGGAAACCAGACAGCAGTTCGGCTACGGCAGCGTGCAGCGTCAGGACACGCCCAACGACCCGAACTACGACCAGGCCGAGCCGGACACCCAGCAGCCCGAAGCCAACCGCTCCTCGAACTTCTACGCCGAGCGCTTCGACCTGTTCGGGTTCCCCTCCGAACTGACGCCCGACGCGATCTACAAAGTCGGGCCGCACGCCGGCAAGCCGATGGTCGCCGGGTTCAACGCCGCGGGTGCGTGGAAGGCCGAGCGCGGGCGCGCCGACGCCGTGATCGCGATCCTCGACGACGGCTTCGACTGGAGCGAGCGAGGCCTGCGCGACCAGATCCACCTGAACACCGGCGAGCTTCCCTATCCCGAGCACAGCGATGGCTCTTCGTGCGGCAAATACGACTGCGACGGCAACGGCGTCGTCAACGTCGACGACTACGCGCCTGACCCGCGCGTGAGCCTCTCCTACACCGGGCGCACTGGGCCGGCGGGGCTGATCACCGCTCAGGATCTGCTGCATGCCTTCGGCGACTGCCAGCTCGACTCGTCTTCCCATCTGGTCACGCAGTGCGTCAGCGGGCAGCACTTCGACAACGACGGCAACGGTTATGGCAACGACATCGCCGGCTGGAACTTCTTCGACAACACCAACGATCCGACCGACACCTCCAGCTACTTCGCAGCGCACCACCACGGGACCGGCCGTGCGGTCGACGCGGTCGAGCAGGGCAACGATGGGGAAGGGTCGATCGGCGTGTGCCCGCACTGCCAGGTGATGCCCGTGCGCACGTGGGACACGTTCGTGTCCGACGCCAACGACTTCGCGCTGGGCATCACATACGCGACCGACAACGGCGCCAAGGTGATCGAGGGGGCCAATGGCAGCCTCTACCACTCGGCGTTCGCCGAGGCCGCCTCGCAGTACGCATACGACCACGGCGTCGTGCAGACCTTCTCAGGCGACGACCTGAACACCGGCGATCACAACTATCCGGCCAACTACGGCCACGCGATGCTGATCCAGGGCACGGTGCCCGACACCGTCGGGCTCGGCGAAGAATCGAGCCAGTGGGTGCAGGCGCAGAAACTCTGCGGGCTCACCGGGCAACCCGCCTGCCTCGGCTCCAACGTGCCGGTCGGCACGTTCTTCCGCGGCGCCAACACGACGCAGTACGGCGGCAAGAGCTCGATCGCGATGGAGGGCCCGACCGGCTCGGTCAACACGAGCAAGGCCTCCGGCGCCGCTGCCCTCGTCGTCAGCGCCGGCCTCGACCACGGCGTCTCGCTGCGCCCCGACGAGACACGCGAGCTGCTCGAGCAGACCGCCGAGCGCGTGCTGACCGGCAACACCGAAGGCGCCGGTGTGCCCGACCCAGGCGCGGATCCGACGCTGCCCAGCGACGAGCAGTGGTCGCCGCACTTCGGCTGGGGGCGCGCCGACGTCGGCGCGGCGGTCGAAGCGGTCGGGGCGGGCAACGTCCCGCCGGAGGCCGCGATCGACTCGCCGGACTGGTACGCGCCGCTGACGGGCTCGAGCGCCGAGATCGAAGGGCTCGCGCGTGCGCGCTTCACGACCGGCAACCAGCTGCACTGGAAGCTGATGTGGGGCGCC
Source organism: uncultured Solirubrobacteraceae bacterium (assembly GCA_963793935.1). Classification (GTDB taxonomy): domain Bacteria; phylum Actinomycetota; class Thermoleophilia; order Solirubrobacterales; family Solirubrobacteraceae; genus Palsa-744. The sequence goes on along the minus strand of CAWCBZ010000003.1, from coordinate 569,022 downwards.
GGCGAGGCCCCGTCCACGTGGTCGACGGTGCGCGAAGGCGACTCCAGCGGCACGGTGACCGACTTCGGCTCGATCGACCTCAACGCGGTGCGCACGGCGCTGGCCAGCTACGTCGTGCCGCCGGATGCGGGTGGTCCGACGTTCGCCGCCGGGGGCACGAATCCGTTTCAGAAGCAGTTCACCGTGCAGCTGGAGGTCAGCGGGCCCGGCGTCGCGATGACGGGCATCGACCGCCGCGTGTTCACGACCTTCACCGACCCCACGCTGAAGCCCGGCTTCCCCAAGCGACTCGGGTCGGGCGGCGAGGCACCGACGCGCTACGCCGATCTCAATGGCGACAACGTGCAGGAGCTGATCGTGCCCACCGAGGACGGGCTCGTGCACGCCTACGAGCCCGACGGCAGCGAGCTGAAGGGATGGCCGGTGCAGACCGAAGTGCAGCAGTCGGCGCTCGGTCACTCCGGCTCGCCGGCGCTTGCGGCGCTGGGCCTGCCGAAAGAGGCTCCGCGCGGCCCGGTGATCGCCGACCTGGCCGGCAACGGCAGCGTCGACGTGATCACGGCTGCCGGGACGCACGTCTACGCCTGGCACGCCAACGGCAAGCCAGTCGCCCACTTCCCGGTTTCCTCAGACCCGGCGCTCTGCGCGCCCTCGTTGGAGAACGACAACAGCCACCCGAAGTGCGGCTTCTTGGCGACGCCGGCGATCGCGCATCTCGAAGGCTTCTCCAAGAAACCGGACATCGTCGAGCCAAGCCTCGACGGGCACCTGTACGCGTGGAAGACCAACGGCAAACCCGTGAAGGGCTACCCGGTGGCGCTCGTCGATCCGGTCGAAGCGGCCGCCGGCAAAGCGATGGTCGCCGAGTCGATCAACGAGCCGGCGATCGCCGACCTGAACAACTCGGGCCACGATGACGTCGTGGTCGCGAGCAACGAGGTCTACGGCTCGGTGAGCAACAGCGGCGACGTCAGCTTCGCCGGCGTGACCTCCGCGGCGGCGGGCACGAGCGGTCGCCTGTACGCGATCGACGGCGCCAGCGGGAAACTGCTGCCGGGCTGGCCGGTCGCGATGCCGGGCATCATCCAGGACACGCTGCCGTTCATCGGCCCCGGCCAGGACGCGTCGATCGCGAAGATCGGCGGGCAGACGGTGATCGTCGCCTCGGTGACCGGCGGATCGTTGGAGGAGCTGAGCCCAGCCGGGGCGGTCGTGCGCACGACCCAGCAGGTCGGGCCGGAGGCATTCGGGGTCGCGTCCAACGCGACCGACCGCTCCGGCGCGATCAACCTGTTCGAGTCGGCCTCGGTTGGCGATCTGCTCGGCACCGGCACGCCGGACGTGGTCAAGTACGAGCTGTCGCTCAGCCAGGCGGCGAACCTGCTGCTGGTCGGGCAGAACTTCCCCTACAACCACCTGATCGGCGCCTTCGACGGCGCGACCGGCGTCACGTTGCCGGCCTTCCCGACGGTCACCGACGACTACCAGCTGCTGTCGTCGAACAACATCGCGAAAGTCGACCCGACGCTTCCGACCAGCCAAATCGTCGGCGGCACGGGGCTGGGGCTGCTGCACGCCTACGACGGGGCGACCGGCCAGGACGTCGCGGGCTTTCCCAAGCAGACCGGCGGCTGGCTGTACGCACCGCCGGCGCTGGCCAGCGACGGACGCATGGCCGACCTGACCCGCGAGGGCTACCTGTTCGAGTGGCAGACCCAGGCGCCTGCGTGCCAGCCACAGTGGCCGAGCTTCCGCCACGACCAGCAGGACAGCGGCAACTACGATCACGACGGCACTCCGCCCAACGCGCCGAGCAACATGACGCTGACGGCGCTCGGCGGCGGCAAATATCGGCTGGCGTTCACCGCGCCCGGCGACGACGGCGCCTGCGGCACGCCCGCGTCCTACCTCACGCGGGTCAACGGCAAACCCGCCGCGCTCGGGCTGGGAGCGCCCGTGGCCGGCGGGAGCACGTTCAGTCGCGAAATCACGCTGGCGGCCGGCGCGAGCAAGCTGTCGCTGCAGGCGGTCGACGAGGCGGGCAACGTGGGCGCTCCGGCGTCGGTCAGAATCCGCTGAGCAGCGGCTAAGGAGCCCTCAGGAGTCCCCCGTCGTGGCGCCGTCGCGCGGGTCGCGCACCATGAACCAGTTGGGCACGCCGATCACGTCGGCCTCGCCCGTCACGACGTACCCGTGGCGTTCATAGAACGCGACGTTCGCGCGCTTGTCGGTCTCCAAATAGCCGAGCTCGCCGGCGGAGTCCAGACGCGCAGTGTAGTGCTCCATCAGCCGGCTGCCCAGTCCCTGGCCTTGCAGGTGAGCGTCGACAGCCAGCGGACCGAGATGCGAGTGTGGTCGATCAAGGTCGTGACGGGCCCACACGTCCAGCCACTTGGCGACCCGCAACCCGCGGCGAGGTCCCATCGCGAACATCGTCGGCATGATGCGCAACCGTTGCAGCGCGGTTGGCTGGCAGGCGCCCGCGGGCGCCACGCCGGTGACGGCGACGATCGGACCGTCGTCGAGCGCGCAGATCGGCCGCTGCGCCGCGAACACGCGGAACATCGCAGCGAACATGCTCGTCAGCGACCGCCGGCACAGCTCGAGGTCCTCGCCGAAGGCCGCGACGTGGAGCGGGTTGTCGCGCATGCCCCGCGCGAGCAACTCGACCGCCGACTGCGTCTCGTCGGCGCGCAGATCTCGGATCTCGAGCACCGCCTGATTCCTATCAGGCACGGGGCTGGGCGTCGACCTGGCCATCGTTCTGGCCGGGGCTGACGACACCGAACTCGTAGGCCAGAACGACGGCTTGCACGCGGTCGCGTAGGCCCAGCTTCATCAGCAGCCGCGTCACGTGCGTCTTGACGGTCGTCTCGCCGACGATCAGCTCGGCGGCTATCTCGGCGTTGGACAGTCCTCTGGCGACGTGGGTGAAGACCTCGAGCTCGCGCGGCGTCAGCTCATCGAGTCCGGGTGGCGGCTTGACGGCGGACGGCGCGGCGGAGAACTCCTCGATCAGCCGGCGCGTGATGCTCGGCGCCGAAAGCGCGTCACCGGCGGCGACCATGCGCACGCCCGCCGCCAGCTGCTCGGCAGGAACATCCTTGAGCAGAAAGCCGCTCGCGCCTGCGCGCAGCGCGTCATAGACATACTCGTCAAGATCGAAGGTCGTCAGCATCAGCACACGCGGGGGCGGTGCGGCGTCCTGTGCCAGAAGCCGGTGCGTTGCCTCGATGCCATCCATCTCGGGCATGCGGATGTCCATCAGCACCACGTCGGGGGACACGGATCGCGCAAGCTCGACCGCCTCGCGGCCGTTCTCCGCCTCGCCGACGACCTCGATATCGCTCTCGGCGTCGAGGATCATGCGAAAGCCCGTGCGCACGAGCGCCTGGTCATCGACGATCAGCACGCGGGCGCTCATGCGAAAGCCTCCTCGAAGGCGCGCGGCAGCACCGCGACCATCCGCTGGACGCCGAGCGATGCATCCTCGACGTGAAGACGTCCTTCGCAGGAGGCGACGCGCTCGTTCATGCCGATCGTCGGCAGGCCGGCGAAACCCGAGCGGTCGCCGCTGATCTCGAGCTCGATCGACCGCTCGGTGAAACGAAGCGTCACCGCGAGCTGGCAGTCGGGCTCGCACGGCGCCGCGAGCACCTCCTCGAGAATCCGGTAAGCGGCTAGGTCGACGGTGAACGGCAGCGGCCCCGGCTCGCCCTGGAGCTGCAGCTCGACGTCTCGGCCGCGCCCTCGCGCCTGCTCCAGGAGCGCATGGATCTGGCCGATTCCAGGCTGCGGCGCAAGCGCGGGACGGTCCCCCTCGGGTCGCCGCAGCACGCCGAGGATGCGGCGCATCTCGCTCAGCGCTTCGCGCCCGGTCTGCTCGATCGCGATCATCGCCCGGTCGGCTGCATCGGCGTCGACTCCGACCGTGAGCTTGGCCGCCTCGGCCTGGATGACCATCGCGCTGACGTTGTTGGCCACCACCGCGTGCAACTCGCGCGCGATGCGCGTCCGCTCGTCGGCGACGGCGAGCCGAGCGCGGTCCTCGCGCTCGGCGGTCAGCCGCTTTGCCTTGTCGACTAGCTCGACCTGCAGCAGCCGCCGCGAGCGCAGTGCGCGTCCTGTGACCCATGAGATGCCGACGATGATCGTCGTGAAGGCGAAGTCGCCGAAGGTCGGATGCCGCCCGAGCGCGTCGACCACCCAAGGCGCTGCCTCCGCGAGCGCCAGCCCGACAAGTGCCCGTGGCAGCTGCTCGTATGAAGCGACGGTGTAGGCCGGAAGCAGCAGCAGGTAGTTCGTCCATGTCGTCTGCGTGATGTCGCTCAGCCAGGCGCAGCACACGACGGCAAGAACCATCGACGCCGCCGTGAAGCCGAGCGGCGAGCGTCGGCGAAAGAGCATCGCGCAGGCCAGGCCGGCGACGATCAGCAGGTTCAGCGCGGGCGGACCTTCGAGCTTGCTGTCCGAGGCGACCCAGATCGCACCGGCGATCAGCACGGGCACTGCCAGCGTCTGGTCGAGATGCCGCTCCAGCCACGCCGAGCGGCGGATCGCATCCGCTCCGGCAAGCAGGCGGACGAGCCACGGCGGCCTCACGCGATGAGCTCCCGCTCCAGTGGGATTCGCGCGCTGACAGCGAATCCGCCGCCGCGCCGGCGCCCGCTGTGCAGCTCGCCACCGTACAGGCGCAGACGCTCGCGCATGCCGATCAGCCCATGTCCCGAGCCGCTTTCCTGGGCGGGCGGCGCGGGCCCGACGCCATCGTCTGAGACCTCCAGCTCGAGCACCGTCGGCGCGTACAGCACGACGACCCTCGCTCTGGCGCCGCCCGCGTGCTTGATCGCGTTGGTCAGCCCCTCTTGGATCACGCGGTAAGCAGCCAGATCCAGCCCGGCGGGGAGGTCTCGCGGCCGACCCTCGACGTGCACCTCGACCGGTAGGCCGGCCGCACGTGCGCGCGTCGCCAGGGCGGCGAGCTGCGAGAGCCCGGGGGGAGCGGTGTCCGCCAGCTCGACATCGCCCTTGCGCAGCACGCCGACCATCCGCCGCATCTCCGCGAGCGCTTCGCGACCGGAGCTCTCGACCGCGCCGAGAGCCTCGCGCGCCGCCGCTCGATCGTTGCGGGCGACGCTGCGCGCAGCGCCGGTCTGGATGACCATCACGCTCACGCAGTGCGCGACGATGTCGTGTAGCTCACGTGCGATCCGCGTGCGCTCCTCGGTCACGGCCTCCCGCGCGGTCTCCTCGCGCTCAGCCTCGAGCCGCCGAGCGCCCTCGCGCAGCTCGGCGATCAGGGCGCGACGACCGGCGAGCGCCCTGCCGACGGCGAACGGCAAGACGGCGAACAGCGCCGTTGGGGTGATCGCGTCGAGCACGCCGTTGACCGAAGGATCGACCGCGATCACCCCGACCGCCAGGGCGAGCAGCAGCCCGTCGGCGAGTTCCTGGCGACGGCCCGCGCGACGCGCGCCGAGCGAGTAGAAGTTCAGCACCATCGCAAACAGCGTCATCGTGACTTCGCCGGTTTTCATCAGCTGCTCGGCAACTCCGAACAGCAGGAGAGCCGCGGCGGTGGCGTAGATCGGTGCGCGTCGCCGCCATGCGACCGTGACGGTGACAGCGGCGAGCGCCAGCAGCGTCGCACCAGGATGCGGACGGTCGCGGACCTCGAAGTAGCCTTCGATCAGCGCGCCGACGGTTAGCAGGAGCGCGAGGACGACGTCCTGCCTGTACACGTCGAGGGCGCTCACGCGCGCGCGCAGCTTGTTGGGCGTGTTCACGCTGTCCACGGTAACCGCGCGACGTCCGCCGCACATCCTCCGCGATGACGAGGTCGTGTCCTACCTGAGGAGTACGCCGCCTCCTCCGAGAGGCCGCGATCTCACCCTCGCCGTCAACTGAGATCACCGCGACGACGACCGCAGATCGTCCCTGCGCCTGACGACACGGCGGCGCGCCTCGGCGAGCCTGCTCGACAGCTGCCGGCCACGACGAGATTCGCGCCGGTCGCCGGCTGAAACCGATCGACAAAGGAGAAAAGATGACAGCGACCCAGACACCGATCGCCGAGGAGTACCCACTCGTCGGCGCACCCGGAGCAGCGCACACCGCCGCGGCGGTCTCAGCGCACGAGGTCACGCGCAGTTACGGCGAGGCCGAGTCGTGCGTCCAGGCCCTGCGAGGCGTCTCGCTCGAGGTTCCCAGCGGCCAGTTCGCGGCCGTGATGGGCCCGTCGGGCTCCGGCAAGTCGACGTTGATGCATATCCTCGCCGGCCTCGACGCCGCGACCTCTGGGTCGGTGGCGGTCGACGGCCAGGCGATCGACGAGATGAACGACCGTGAACTGACGCTGTTGCGTCGCGGCAAGATCGGCTTCATCTTCCAGGCGTTCAACCTGCTGCCGATGTTGACGGCCGAGGAGAACATCCTGCTGCCGCTGGCTATCGCCGGACGCCGAGCGGACCGCAACTGGGTCGAGAGCGTGTTGTCGATGGTCAAGCTGAGCGACCGCCGCTCACACCGTCCGGCGCAGCTGTCTGGTGGACAGCAGCAGCGCGTTGCGATCGCGAGGGCGCTCGTCAGCGAACCGGCGATCCTGTTCGCCGACGAGCCCACGGGCAACCTGGACTCGCAGACCGGCCAGGACATCCTCGCGCTGCTTCGCCAGGCCACCGACGTGCACGGCCAGACGACCCTGATGGTCACCCACGATCCGCGCGCGGCGGCGGCGGCCGACCGCGTCGTCTTCATCGCGGACGGACTTCTCATGGCCGACCTGCCGCGTCCCACCGAGGACGCCGTTCTCGACCTGATGAAGGAGGTTTCACGATGATCCGCACAGCTCTCAAAGGCATCGCAGCTCGCCGCACGCGCACCGTCTTGACAGGCCTGTCGATCGTTCTTGGCGTCGCCATGATCGCCGGCGCGATGACCCTGTCGGACACCATGCGTCACGCCGCTAACTCGCTCACCAGCGCCTCCTACAAGGGCACCGACGCGGTTGTCAGCGCTCGCACGGCATTTGACACCACGGAACTGGAAACCGCGACCAAGCCGACCGTGCCGGCCGCCCAACTGGCGACCGTACGCTCGCTGTCACAGGTGGCAGTTGCCGTCGGCGATCTGACCAACGGCGAAACGAGGATCGTCGACAAGCAGGGCAAGGTGCTCGGCAGTGGCCCGTACTTCGGTGTGGGCTTCGACGCGAGCACGCCAGGCGCGGCTCGCCTGACGCCATTTCACCTCAAGTCCGGACGCTTTGCAAGCGCACCGGGCGACGTGGTGATCGACGCCGGCACTGCCGCCAGCCAGGACGTGACGGTCGGCGGGCACGTGCGTATTCGTGCGCGTGGTCCCGTGCAGAGCTTCCGCGTGTCGGGAGTCGCCACGTTCGGCAGCGTCAAGTCGATCGGCACGGCAACCTTCGCCGTTTTCGACCTGCCCACCGCCCAACGCCTGTTCGGCGAGGCCGGCCGCTATGACTCGATCCTGGTCGCCGCGCGCCCCGGCGTCTCGCCGAGCACCCTACGTTCGGCGTTGGCCACGACGCTGCCGTCGTCCTCGCGGGTGCAGAGCGCCCAGGCGCAGGACCGCTTCACGCTGAGCGGGCTCAAGAAATTCATCTCGATCATCGAGATCGCGCTGCTCGTGTTCGGCGGCGTCGCCGTGTTCGTCGGCGCGTTCACGATCTCCAACACGTTGTCAATCACGGTCGCGCAGCGCACGCGTGAGCTGGCGATGCTGCGCACGGTCGGAGCTTCGCGCCGTCAGGTGCTCGGCTCGGTCGTGCTCGAGGCGTTCGTGGTGGGTGTGGCGGCGTCCATCGTCGGCCTGTTCGCCGGGCTCGGGCTCGCTTTCGGGCTGAGCTCGGTTCTGGCGTCGGCCGGAGTGCAGCTGCCGCAAGCCGGGACGGTGTTCGCCGCGCATACGGTGATCGCCTCGCTCGCTGTGGGCATCATCGTGACGGTGCTCGCGGGCCTGGCGCCAGCCGCTCGCGCGACGCGAATCGCACCGGTGGCGGCGCTCCGCGAGGGCGCTGCAACAGCCGCGGATGACGCCGTGAGCAGTGCGCGCACCTCGCGGGCAGCAAGGGCGATCGGCGCCTTGGCGCTCGCGCTGCTGCTCGCGGGTATGTTTGCTCCAGGCATGGCCGTCGGCAGTCGTTTTCTGCTGATCGGACCGGGATGTGTGCTGCTGTTCGTCGGCGTGGCGATGCTGTCGCGCCGCATTGCGGTGCCGCTGGCATCGCTGCTGGGCCGTCCGGCTCAGCGACTTGGTGGCCCGGCGGGCAGGCTCGCGCGCGGCAATGCGATGCGCAATCCCGCGCGCACGTCGGCAACCGCCGCGGCGCTGATGATCGGCGTAGCGCTGGTCGTGTTCGTCGCGATCATCGCGCAGGGTCTGAAGCAGTCGACGACGGGAACGCTCGAACACGAGATCCGCGCCGACTATGTGGTCGCCTCGAGCGAAGCGCAGGCGCCACTTGACCCCGCCGCGGGTCAGGCTGTCTCACACGCCGGGGGGGTGACGACCACCTCGAGCATCGCGCAGGACGAGGCCAAGGTCTTCGGCAAACCGGTGGTCGTCAATGGCGTGCAGCCGGCGACGATTGCGTCGGTCTACCACTACGACTGGAAGTCGGGCTCGGATGCCTCGCTGGCCGGGCTCGACGGCGAGGGAGCGGTGGTCGACAAGTCGTTCGCAGCCGAACATCACCTGCATGTCGGGGCACGCTTCGCTGCGAGCACGTCTAGCGGCGAGCAGCTGTCGTTGGTCGTCCGTGCGATCGACGCGCCACCCAAATGGGGCGCGCTGGGCCTCGGTCCGATCACATTGTCCGAGCGGGCGTTCGCACGGGCGTTTCCGCGAGCCCGTGACCGTCTCACCTTCGTGAAGGTGGAAGGTGGCGCTCACAGCGCGGCGCAGAGCTCGATCGCCCACAGCCTAGCTGCCTTTCCCGACGCCAGGGTGTCGACGCCGGCGGCGTTCGCCGAGCAGCAGATGTCGTGGGTGAGCCAGTTGCTCGCGATCTTCTATGTGCTGCTGGCGTTGACGGTGATCATCAGCCTGCTCGGCATCGTCAACACGCTCGTGCTGTCGGTGATGGAGCGCACGCCGGAGCTGGGCATGCTGCGAGCGGTCGGCATGACACGCCGACAGCTGCGTCGGATGATCCGCCACGAGAGCGTCATCACGGCTCTGATGGGTGCGACGCTGGGCATCGCGGTGGGGCTGTTCCTCGCCGCGCTCGTGACCTCGGCGCTGCACGGCCAAGGGCTCGAGTTCGCCGTTCCAGTGGGCTCCCTGGTCGCGTTCGTCGCGGTGGCGGTGATCGCCGGCATGCTCGCGGCGATCGCGCCGGCGCGACGCGCAGCGCGCATGGACCCGCTCGCGGCACTGTCCTACGAGTAGCGGTCGAGATGATCGGGTGCGGCTGCGCTGTCGAAGCTGACGGCGCAGCCGCACGTCCGACCGAGTCCTATGCCGCCGCAACCCCCTGCGCGGCGTCGCGCAGTGCGGCGATGTCGAGCTTGCGCATGCCGAGCATCGCCTTCATCGCACGATCGGCTCGCGCGGCATCGGGATCGGCGAACAGCTCGTCCATGCCGGTTGGCACGACCTGCCAGGAGAGCCCGTATCGGTCCTTGACCCAGCCGCAGGGCCCCTCCTCGCCACCGTCTGAGAGCTTCTCCCAGAAGTAGTCGATCTCGTCTTGGGTCTCGCAGTCGATCTCGAAGGAGACCGCCTCGTCGAACTTGAACTGCTGACCGCCGTTGATCGCGACGAACCGCTGCCCGTCGAGCTCGAACTCGACGGTCATCACCATGCCGGTCTCGCGCGGGCCGGACTCGGTGTAGTAGGTCATGTTGACGATGCGCGAGTTCTCGAAGACCGACGTATAGAAGTCCGCTGCCTCCTCGGCCTCGGTGTCGAACCATAGATTTGGCGTGATCTTGGTCTGCATGTTGGGCCTCGGTTCTGTCGTTGAGCGAGCCGCTGTTGTCCTTCAGACGCCATCCGCGGCCAGGAATCATCGCCCGGCCAGACCGGGCGGCGTCACGAGCCGCCGCCCAGGATGCGAAGTCCCCGCGGAGCCTACGGCGCGAGGCGGAACGGTGGGTAGCGATCGGTGACCAACACGTGGGCGTAGGCGATCACCCGGTTGGTCCAGCGGCCGACACCAACGAGGAAGTCGAACATTCCGCGCGGAAAGCGACCGGTGAAGAGAATTGCGAACCAGGCGGCGACAACCACGAAGAACGCGGCGATGTAGAGGAAGAACAGCAGCACGTAGTGCGGGATCGCCAGCAGCCACTTGACCAGCGGCAGCCAGCGGTTGAGCTCGTTGGGCGCATCTGGGTAGGGGAAGTCGAGGTGCACAGCCTGATGCTCGTCGGTGGAGGGGTAGCTGTCGTCCATCAGCGAGAGGTAGATGCCGACGCGCGCGGAGAAGCGCATCAGTTCGATGTTCCAGTCAAACCACCAGCGCGGGTACTTCTGGCGGAACAGGATCAAAAGCAGCGTGGGCAACACGACCAGGCCGACGGCGCCGGCGAACTTCTCGCTGCCGCCGGAGGCATAGCCGCCACCCTCGAGCAGCGAGAGCACGATCACGATGGGGATGATCATCACGAGGCGGAAGAAGCTGGTCATGCGATTGAGCGGCCGGTCTGGGTAGTCGACCGAGTACTGAACGGGATACGGCGCGTCGGGGTTCATCTCGTGCCTTTCGGTGAGGTGTACGGCGTACACTCGTTCGTGCAACTATAGGTGTACGGTGTACACTTGTCAAGGACGATGACCAGCAAGAGGATCGCCACCCGCAAACCGCTGACCGGCGCACGTGTGCTGCAGGCCGCTGTCGCCCGCGCTGACGAGGCCGGGCTCGAGGCGTTCAGCATGCGCGGGCTTGCACAAGAGCTTGGCGTCGTGCCGATGGCGCTTTACAAGCATGTCGCGAACAAGGATCAACTCTTGGATGGCATGGTCGACATCGTCTTCGGCGAGATCGAGCTTCCTTCCGGCGATCTCGACTGGAGGTCTGCCATGCGTCGCCGGGCGATCTCCACGCGCGAAGCGTTGAAGCGCCACAGCTGGGCGATCGGAATGATGGAGTCGCGGCACCCGGGGCCTGCCAACCTTCGCAACCACAACGCGGTGATGGGCTGCCTACGGGAGGCCGGCTTCCCGTTCGAGATTGCCGTCCATGCCTACTCGGTACAAGACGCCTACATCTACGGGTTCGCCTTGCAGGAACTGGATCTAGCCTTCGAAACCGCCGACAGTGCCGGAGAAGCCGCGCAGAGGAGGGCTGAGACAGTCGGCGCGCTTGACACTTACCCCTATCTCGCGGAGATCGCTATGAAGCTCCCCGAGTCCGGCTATGACAGCGACGTGGAGTTCGTATGGGGGCTGGATCTCATCCTCGACGGCCTGGAGCAGCTACGCCGCCGAAGCGCGTGATGGCGAGACCCGGACTCGAACCGGGGACACCACGATTTTCAGTCGTGTGCTCTACCAACTGAGCTATCTCGCCGCTGCCGATGCTTCGAGCGCCCGATGCTACCGGCTCGCCGCCGGCGCCAGCGAGCACCGAGGCGGGCATCGTCGACCGCCGGGCAGCCAAGCCGGTGGGCCGACGCAGCGGACCCCCTACGCGCCGTGTTCCCAGGCTTCCAGGTAGGCCAGCGGATCGATCGTGTGGCCGCCGGCCGCGTACCAGCCTCCGACCCACATCTCGAAGTGCAGGTGCGGAGCGGTGGCGTCGCCCGTCTGCCCGGCCAGGCACAGTGGTTGGCCCGCCGTCACGGCCTGTCCTTTGCTGACCGAAAGCGAGGCGGCCATGCAGTGCGCGAACATCAGATCGAAGCCGACCAGCGTGTGCTCGACCGCGTAGTAGCCGGCGCCGCCGGCCTGGAAGTTGGTGCTGGTGATCGTGCCGGCGAGCGGCGCGACGACCGGCGTGCCTTCGGCTGTCAGCACGTCTTGGCCTTCGTGGATGTGGCCGCTGCGCGCCGCGCCGTAGCGGTTTTCCGGACCGCCGAAGCTGTGTGTTCCGGCGACGGGGAAGACCGCACCGTCGGCGAGCGTCTGCGCGGGCGTCGGCACGCCCGCTTCCAGCGCGGTGACCGGCGGCGTGGGGGCGGGCGCCGGCGTGGGGGCCGCAACTGTCAGCGTGCTCACGCCCGAGCTGTGCGCGCTGCGCGTCAGGCTGTGGCGTTGGCGGTCGTGAGCGCTCACGCTGACGTGATAGGTGCCGGCGTTGAGCCTCGCCGCGCGCGGCCAGCGCACGGTCAGCGTGCGGGCTGTGCGCACCGAACCCAGGTTCACGACGACCGCCGGCCTGCGCGTCGACAGGTCGTTGATCGCGACGGTCGCGTACACCGTGGCGACATGCGGCTCGTCGATGCGCAGTGTCACCTGCGGCGGGCGCCCGGGGACCGACGTCGCCGGCACGACGAGGCTCGTCACGACCGGGTGGGGCACGCTGGCGCTGGCCAGGCCGTACTCGCTGCCGCCCGACAGCGGCGCCGAGGGCGCCTGGGCGCCGCCGTTGGCGCCGGCCTGGGCCGACGAGGCGAGAGACAACACGGCGATGCTCGTGGCCGCCACGACCAGCGGCTTGCGGGCAAAGCTCATACGCTTAACGTCGGCAGGGCCCCGCCGCAGGCCAGTGCGGCGCCGGCTAATCGCACATCCGGCTACTGCTGCTGCTCGAAGCCCCTCACGAGCGCCTCGTAGGTCTGGCGCAGGCCCTGCTCGATCGACACTTCCGGGCGCCATCCGAGCTCAGTCTGCGCGCGCGCGATGTCCAGACGGCTGTGCTGCAACTCGCCCGGGCGCAGATCGGCAAGCTCCGGCTGCAGCGACGCGGGGTCGACGGCGGCTCCCTTGATGGCGGACTGCGCGGCGGCGCTCTGCAGCTCTCGCCAGATCGTCATCACGTCGGTCTCCACGCTCGTGGCGACGTTGTAGGTGCCCGACTTGCCCGAAGCGGCTCGCAGCGCTTTTACGACATCGCCAACATATACGTAGTCGCGGGTCGGCTTGCCGTGTCCGTAGAGTTTCGGCGTCTTTCCGGCATACAGGTGGTCGGAGAAGATCGCCACCACGCCCGCCTCACCGTGCGGGTTCTGGCGCGGCCCGTACACGTTGCCCAGCCTGCACACCGCGTGGGGAATGCCAGAAGACAGCGACCACGTGTTCACGTAGGCCTCGCCCGCAAGCTTGGACGCGCCGTATGGCGACAGCGGCGACGGAATGCGGTCCTCGGTCGTGGGCATCGGCGCGTCGTCGCCGTACAGCGCGCCGCCGGTGGACGTGAACACGACCGGCGCGCCGACGCGACCGGCCGACTCGACGACGTTGAGCGTGCCCATCACGTTCACTTCGCAGTCGCGTCCAGGGTTGGCCACCGATGCGACGACGCTGGCCTGCGCCGCGAGGTGGAAGATCGCCTCGGGCTTGAGCTCCTCGATCAGCGCGCACAGACGGTCGAACTCGACGATGTCCAGCTCGCGCAGCTCGGCCGCGGCCGGCACGCGGCTTGCCTCTCCCGCAGAGAGGTCGTCGACGACCGTCACCTCGTAGCCGTCGCGCGAGCAGCGAGTCGACGACGTGTGAGCCGATGAAGCCGGCTCCGCCGGTCACGATCGCGCGCGAGGTCACGCCGGCAATCTACAGAGACGCGGCGTGTGGGCGCGTGGCGAGCTGCTCCTCGACCGCTTCGACGGCCTCGTCGATGCGCTCGAGCACCCGCATGCCGTTGTGCGACGGCGGCGTCGCGCCACCAACGGCGGCGCCGCCCAACAGAATCGGGATCTCGGGGTGGGCTGCATGCAGCGCGTCGACCGCCAGGGCGATCCGCTGCGGATCCTCGCCGTCGGTCGCGCCGAGCACGATCACGTCGGGCGTCTGTGCCGCAGCCTTCGCGACGAGGCTGTCGCTGGACAGCTCGCCCTCGAAAACGGTCTCAAAGCCTGCAGCGGCGATCTGGTCGTGCATCATCTGCAACTCGAGCGCGTGCTCGTCGCCCTCCATGCCGGCCAGCAGCACGCGCTCGCGCGTCGGCTCGGCGTTGCCGATCATGTAGCGGTAGAGCGTCGCCAGCACGCGGCGCGTGATGCCCTTGGCCAAGCGCTCACGGTCGCCGTCGATCTCTCCTGCGGCGCGCAGCTCGCGGATGCGCAGCAGCGCCGGCGCGAGCACCTCGCCGTGCAGCGTCGTCGCCGGAATGCCGTCCTCGATCGCCTGCGCGATCGCGCCCTCGGCCGTCTCGGCGTCTCCGCGCTCGAGCGCCGTGCCGTACGTCTCAAGCGTGCTCTCCACCAGCTCGCCGGGGTCGGCGCGCTCCTTCTCGCGCGCGTCCGGGCCGGAGTCCTCGAGTACTTCCATGAAGGCGTCCAGCAGCACCGGGTCGAAGTGGCGGCCGCGCTGTTCGCGCATCATCTGAACCGCCTCGTCGACCGGAAAGGCCTTGCGATAGACGCGATCGCTGGTCAGCGCGTCGAAGACGTCGGCGATCGCCACGATGCGCCCCTCGATCGGGATCGCCTCTCCGGTCAAGCCCCGCGGGTAGCCCGTTCCGTCCCACTTCTCCTGGTGGCTCAGCGCGATTGTCGTGGCCAGCTCGAGGATCGAGGAGGACGAGCCGCGCAGCAGCCTGTGGCCCTCCTCGGCGTGCGTCTCGACGATCGCGCGCTCCTCAGCCGTCAGCGGACCCGGCTTGAGCAGGATCGCGTCGGGAATCGCGACCTTGCCGACGTCGTGCAGCGGCGCCGCGTGGCTCAGCTGCTCGCAGAAGTCCTGATCCATGCCGATCTGTTCGGCCAGCAGCGTCGACAGGCGCCCGATGCGCTCGATGTGAGCGCCCGTGTCCTCGTCGCGGAACTCGACCGCCATCGACAGTCGCCGGACCGTCTCGGTCTGCGCGATCTCGAGCTCTGACAAGGCGCGGCGCAGCTCGTGCGAGCGCCCGTCGATCTCCTGCTCCAGCGCCGTGCGACGGCTCTCGCCGACGCGCCAGCCAAGCGCCATCGTGGCGACCGCCAGGACGGCGATGCTGACGATCTCGATCGCCGAGCCGGCCTTGATGATCGCGACCACGGCAGCCGCCAGAGCCAGCACAGCCAGCGGTCCACCCAACAGCAGCCGGTCGGCGCGCTGCGAATCCTGACCGGGCTCCTCGCGCCGGCCAGGGGGCTTGGCAGATGACCCCACGCCGTCGAGCTTACCCCGCCCTGCCGTCGACTCCAGGGCAGCGTCGGAGCGGGAAGATCTGGCTCGGCCGGGCGCCGCCGACGAGCCGTCCAGGCGCGATTTGCTGGTCCCGCGCTGAGCGGGTCGACGAAAGCTGGCTTGGATAACTCCGCTCACGGGCAAGACGAGTGTTGAGGACCGTCACGTTTGCTGTCAAACAGGCGTTCGACTACGCCCGCGACGCTCTTGAGCGCGCGAAATGCGCCTAGACGAATGGTCGAGGCCTAGTGTCCGGCGGACTGCAGCTGAGTTACGTCGATCGCGTTCTTGGGAGCTGCGAGAGTGACGTTGCTGTTCCATCGATCGAACGCGATCTTGCCACCGCTTGACGCCGAGCCGCCCTTGGAGATCTCGACCGGGTAGGGCTTGCCGGTGGTCGCGATGTAAAGCGTGCCGCCTTTGGTCGTGTCGGTGACGCCGACGACCTTCTGGCCGTTGATCGTGGTCGTGCCGGACTTCTTCAGCGCACCGTGGCTGCTCAGCGTCTGGTCGACCAGTTGGCGCAGATTGGTGAGCTGGCTCAGCGAGGCGAAGTTCGAGTCGCTGGATGGCGCCTTCAGCCACTTGCCCTCCAGCAGCTGCGCAGCCGCCGTGCCGCCGATGTGCTTGTAGAAGGCCGAGCTGCCTTTGATGTACACCGTGCCGCCGACCTGGATCAGTTCGAACGCCAGGCCGCCCTCGGAGAGCTGACCGCGCCCGCCCTTGCCGGCCAGCAGGTTCATGTCCAGCGTGATCGGCGATTTTTCACTGACGATCGAGCCGGCCACGTGGACCGATGTCGCCGTGTCGGTCGCGGCTTTGGTCGCCGCGAGGATCTCCGTCGGCGTCTTGTCGGCGACGCCGTTGCCCGAAGACGAGGACGAGCCGCCGCAGCCCGCGAGCACGCCGACCATCAGCAGGGCGGCAAGCAGCGGCGCGGTCACGAAGGTGTTTCTGATGCTCATCGCCGCGGGCACTCTACACACAGCGACGGTCGGGGCAGGACTCACGTGGTCTTGATCAGGCCGCCGTCGATCACGTAGTTGACGCCGGTGATGTTGCCGGCACGCTCGCTAGCCAAGAAGGCGATCAGCGCGGCGACCTCCTGCGGCGTCGTGAAGCGCCCGGTCGCGAACCCGCCGATGCTCGCCACGACCTGCTCGCGCGCCGTGTCGGCATCGACACCCGAGGCCTTGGCGACTGTCTCGGCGACTCCGTGCTCGCCCAGCCACAGCTCGGTGCTGACCGGACCTGGAGAGACGGCGTTGACGCGCACACCGCGCTGGCCGAACTCCTGCGACAGCGACTTCGTCAGGTTGACCACGGCCGCCTTCGCGGCGCCGTAGTCGATCGTGCCGGCGTCGGGTTGAAAGAAGGCGTTGACCGATGCGACGTTGACGATCGCGCCGCCGCCGGACTCGAGCATCGCGGGCAGAGCGGCGCGCGTAGTGCGCAGGTTGATGAAGAAGTTCATCTGCATCGCCCACTCGAACTCCTCGTCGCCGGTGCCGAGAAAGCCGTCGAGGCGCAGACGCACGGCGCCGACGTTGTTGACCAGCACGTCCACGCGCCCGTGCTCTGCCACGGCGCGACGGACGAGCTCCGCCGGTCCCTCTGCGGTGGAGAGATCGACCGCGATGGGTGTTACGCGCGGGATCTCGGCGAGCTCGCCCGCGCTGCGCGCGCCGGCGATCACGAGCGCGCCCTCCTCGGCCAGCGTGCGCACGGTCGCCAAGCCGATGCCCTTGCTGGCTCCCGTTACGACGGCGACCTTGTCGGTCAGCTGGAGGTCCATCGCGCTAGGAGAGCGCGTCGGCAATCTCACCGATCGCCGCCCGCTCGGCGTCGCTGACGGGATCGCCGTCGCGACCGCTCTCGCGGTGCGCGGCCGCGACCGTCTCCGCCAGCGCGAGCACGAAGCGCCGGTACTCGTCGAGCTCGTCCGCGCCGGCCTTGCTCTCCAGCACGGCGACGGCATCGCGGATGTGGCCCAGGTTGCGCGTCTTCAGCTCATCGAGTGAGCCGCTGCGCGTGCGATCGAGCTCGGGCTTGGTTGCGACGATCGCGTCGAGCAGCTCGCTCTGGCCGTGGCGCCGGCGCGCCTCGGCAAAGGCCTTCGCCATGGAGAACGTCTCGCGCACGGCGCCACCACGCTGGGACGTGATCACGATCATGCCGGCGCTCGTCGGGCCCTCCAGGATCTGCTTCCACTCCTGCGCTGTGAAGTCTGCCTCTGCTGTCATTCGAGCACTTCCTCTCGGCTCGGCGCGTCGGGCGAATGTGCGTGTCGCGAAAGCGTAGGCCTTGTCAGACGCTCCAGCAGCAGCACGAACGACGCGTAGGGCGCACCGGTCGTCTGCTGCAGGCCGATCTCGCAGGTGCGGTTGCTGCACACGTGCGCGTCCAGCTGGCGCCCGGACAGCTCGACGGCCACGTCGCGCATCGCCGAGGCCGGCAGCTCGGGATGCAGCAGCCCGCGGTCGCCCGCCATGCCGCAGCAGGTGCTCGCCGCGGGCACGACCACCTCGTCGGCCAGCGCACTGGCGAGCGCCTGCAGCTTGCCCGCGAGACCGAGCTGCGCGACCGAGCAGGTCGGATGCAGCGCCAGCGTGGCGAGCTTGCTCGTGACGGCGAGTCCCGCGAGCAGCCGGTCGTGGGCCCAGGCGATCGAGTCGAGCACCTCGATGCGCTCGAAGCGCTCGCGCTCGGCGTCGGGCAGACGCGGGCCGACATCCGCCAGCAGGCCGAGCGCGCACGAGCTGGCGTCGATCACGACCGGCAGCTGGCCGCCGTCGCTCCAGCGCCACAGCGCGGCCGCCGTCTTTGCGGCCATGCGATCCTGACCGCGCCGGTAGCCCTTGGAGCTCCACGGCGTGGCACAGCAATGGCCGGCGGCGTCATGCGGAATCCACACCGGCAGGCCGGCGCGCGCGGAAACCGTGACGAGCGCCTGCGGCAACGAAGGGCCATCGGGCAGGCCAGGCGGATTGCCGAATATGCGGTTGATGCACGCGGGCAGGTAGACCGCCGCAGCACCTTCGCGCGCGGTCGCGGGCAGGCTTGGGGCGGGCGGCGGCATCGAGCCCGCGGGCACAGCCGGAATCAGCTCGCTGCTCACACGCCGGCGCAGCGTGTCTGAAAGCTTGGCCACGCCGCGGTCGCCGAGCACCGAGGCGGCTGCGCCGGTCGCCGACAGGCCGCCGCGCGCCGCGCGCTCGACCGAGGCGTAACGGTCGGCGAGCGCAAGCGCGACCGACTCTTCGCGGTCGCTGCGCTCGCGGCGCCGGAACTCCTTGACGAGCGCGCCCGTGTCGATCGCCACCGGACAGGCCGCCTGGCAGCTGCCGTCGGCGGCGCAGGTCTGCAGCGCGTCGTACTCGTAGTCGGCCATCAAAGCTTCATAGACCGGCGAGCCTTCGGCCTGGCGTGCCATCTCGCGGCGGATCACGATCCGCTGGCGCGGCGTCGTCGTCGCGTTGCGACTCGGGCAGACCGGCTCGCAGAAGCCACACTCCACGCAATGTGAGGCGCTCTCCTCGATCGGCGGCTGGCTCTTGAGGTGTTCGAGGTGGACGTGCGGATCGCGGTTGAGCACGACGCCTGGGTTGAGCACGCCGTGCGGATCGGCGAGCTGCTTGATCTGCCACATCATCTGCGTCGCCTTGGCGCCCCACTCGCGCTCGACGTACGGCGCCATGTTCACGCCGGTGCCGTGCTCGGCCTTCAGCGAGCCGTCGTACTTGCCGACGATCAGCTCGACGAGCTCCTCCATGAACTGCTCGTAGCGCTGAATGTCCTCGGGCTTTGCGAAGTCCGGCGTGAGCTGGAAGTGCAGGTTGCCGGCCGAGGCGTGGCCGGCGACGCCGACGAGAAACTCGTGCTTGCCCAGCAGTGCCTGCAGGTCGCGCGCGCACTCGGCGATGCGCTCCGGGCGCACGCAGACGTCCTCGATGATCAGCGCCGATCCCGGCGCGCGCAAACGTCCCACCAAACCGAACAGGCCCTCGCGCACGGTCCACGTGAGCTCGATCTCCTCGTGCGCACGCGTGAAGCTGAGCGGGCGGATCAGCTCGTGTCCCGCCAGCGCGCGTTCGGCGGCGGCCTCTCCGGCGTCGAGCTGTGATGCGTCCTCGCCGCCGAACTCGACGATCAGCGCGGCGGACTCGAAGGGGAGCTCGCGCCAGTACTCCGGGCAGCCGTCCATGTTCCAGGCCGCTGCGATCAGCGCCGGCGCGACCATCAACTCGGTCGCGCGCGCTCCGGCGGCGACGAGTCCCGGCACCGCCGCCGCGGCATCGTCGATGTTCTGAAAGTGCGCCCACGCCAGCGTCGTGCGCGACGGCTCCGGACGCGTGCGCAAGACGGCCTCTGAGACGAACGCGAGCGTGCCCTCCGAGCCGATCACCAGGCGGCGGAAGATCTCCAGCGGCGTCTCGGCGTCAAGCAGCGCGCACAGGCGATAGCCGGTGACGTTCTTGATCTCGAACTTGCGGCGCACGCGCGCCGACAGCTCGGCGTCGGCGCGCAGCTGCTCGCGCAGCGCCAGCAGACCCGCCGCGAGCTGCGGCTCGGCCTCGGCGAAGCGCTGCTCGGCGTCGACTTCGGCGGTGTCGATGACCGTTCCTGAGGCGAGCACCAGCGTCATCGACTCGACGGTCGAGTAGGAGTCCCACGTCACGCCGCAGCGCATGCCGCCGGAGTTGTTGGCGATCACGCCGCCGATCGTCGCGATGTCTTTGCTCGCCGGGTCCGGGCCCAGCTTGAAGCCGCGCCGCTCGAGCACTCGGTTGGCGACGCCCAGCAGCGTGCCCGCCCTGAGCCTCACGCGCTCGCCACCATCCTGCACCTTCACGCCGGAGAACCAGCGACGCACGTCGATCATGATTCCGTCGGTCTGCGCCTGCCCGTTGAGGCTGGTGCCGCCGCCGCGGAAGTTGACCGGCGTGCCCGTTCGTCGCGCGTAGCCGAGCACCTTGCCGACGTCGTCGGCGTCGTGGGCCATCACGACGGCCGCGGGAAAGCGGCGATAAGGACTCGCATCGGAGGCGTAGGCGATCAGGTCGATCGCCCTGCACAGGACGCGCTCGTGACCGAGCAGCGCGACGAGGTCGTCGCGCAACGGCTGTGGCGTGCCCTGCGCCAGCGAGTCCGGGGCGCGGTCTGGCGCCTGCGGCCCGGGCGGCCGCCCGATGCGGCGCGCGTCGGGCTCCAGCAGCGGCCGTGCGCGCGTCTTCAAGCCAGCGCCATTCCCGGCGCCACGTCGACCTGCACGAGGCGCGGTCCGTCCTGCGCGAGCGCGTCGGTCAGCGCCGCGTGCAGCTCGTCGGCGCCGCTCACGCTGCTCGACGGCACGCCATAGCTCTGCGCCGTCGCCGCGACGTCCAGCGCGGGCAGGTCGAGCGCCGGCGCGCCACTGACGTTCTCCAGCGAGGCGAACCACTTGAGGATCGAGTACTCGTTGTTGCGCAGCACGAGGAACTTGACCGGCACGTCATACGCCGCAGCGGTCCAGAAGGCGGTGATCGCGTACTGCGCCGAGCCCTCGCCGAGCACGCAGACGACCTGGCGCTCGGGCTGGGCGAGCTGCACGCCGACCGCGGCAGACAGACCGAAACCGAGCCCGCCACTGGCGCTGAAGTAGTAGGAGCCCGGCCGCGAGAGGCGCAGCTGATTGCGCAGCGCGGCGGTGCTCGACGGCGACTCCAGCACGACGACGCCGTCCTCGGGAAACAGCTCGGCCAGCGTGGCATGTACTTCGCCGCCGGAGAGCTGCTCGCCCGGCTGCAGCGGCTCGAGCTCGACGCGCGTGGGCGCCGGCTCGCGATCGGCCGGCTCGGACAGCTCGCCGAGCAGGGCGTGCAGCGTCAGGCCGACGTCGGCGACGATCGCATCGCCCATCGGCGCGCGCGCCGCCTCGTCGGGGTCGCTGGTGATCGCCACGAGCGCCGTGCCCTCGGCGAGGAAGTCGCCGGGAATGTTCGGGTAGTAGGGGAACACCGAGGAGCCGACGACCAGCACGAGGTCGTACTCGGCGAGCGTCTGCGCGAGCGGACCGACCGCCGGCGGCAGCATGCCCTGAAAGGCCGCATGGGACTCCGGGAAGCCGATGCGGCTGCCTCCGGTCGGCGGCGAGGCCCACACGGGCAGTCGCTGGGACTCGACGAGCTCCACCGCGGCATCCCAGCCGCCCGAGGCGTCGATGTCCGGGCCGGCGACGAACACGGGCCGCTTGGACTCGCGCAGTCGCTGCGCCAGCGAGGCGACCTGCTCGGGCGCCGGCTGGGCACGGCCGCCGACCGTGCGCGCGATCTGCGACACGTAGTCGACCGGCTCGATCTCGACCAGCCAGTCATCCATCGGGATCGAGACGAACGCCGGGCCCGCCGGCGGCAGCGACGCATTGTGGATCGCCTGAGCGAGCGCGAACGGCACGTCGGCGGCGCGCGGCGGCTCGTGGCTGTACTTGACGTAGGGCTTGGGCACCTCCGTCGCGTCGCGGTTGGTCAGGTTGGCCTGCATCGTGATCAGCGAGCGTGCCTGCTGGCCGGCGGTGACCAGCAGCGGCGCGCGGTTTGCGCGAGCGTTGAAGATCGCGCCGACTCCGTTGCCGACGCCGGGCGCCGTGTGCAGGTTGACGTGCGTGACGTTGGCGCTGGCCTGGGCGAAGCCGTCGGCCATGCCCACGGCGACCGCCTCCTGCAGACCGAGCACGTAGCGAAAGTCGTCCGGCAGCGGGCCCAGCATCGGCAGCTCGGTCGAGCCCGGGTTGCCGAAGATGGTCGTCATCCCGTGCCTGCGAAACAGCTCCAGCGAGGCGTCGCGCACGCTCGTCATCTCAGGCTCTCCCCGCTCATCCGAGGGCGAAGGCTACATGCGGCGGCAAGTCGCGGATGCGAGAGGCGCGCGACACGGCGCACCCGGCAAGGCTCGTCCCCCACCGTGGCCCGGCGCCACGGCGGGGGGGCGAACGAGGCAGGCGCCCCCCCGGCGCCCGCCTCTTCCCCTTGCTCGAACGACTCGCAGCCCTTACTGCAGTTTGCTCACCCCGCCCACAGTGTTCGGTTTGTCCACTGTGGGAGCGGCGTTGCCGAGCACCGTCAGGTTGGCGGCGATCGTGTTGTTCTGCACGGTCGTGCCGCCGCCGTTGCCCTGCACTTTGGCCGAGGCGGCGATCGTGTTGGCGATCACGCTGACGCCGTTGTGGTTGGTGTAGAGGATCGCGCTTTTGATGTTCGAGCCGGTGCAGCTAGCACCGTCTCCGATCGTCACCGAGCCCGAGCTGCGCTGGATTTTCAGCGCGCCCGTTTTGGCGGCGCAGATGCGGATCACGCCGGCTTTGATCGCGGTGATCGTCTTGGTGGTGGCGCCCTCGACGTCCAGCGAGCCGCCTTCTTGGACTTCGATGCCGTTGGCCAGGGCTGTGGAGGTCAGCTGCACCGCTTCGCCTTTTTTGACGATCAGCTTGCCCTTGACGTGGCCGCTGATGACCTTGGTGCTCACCACTTCGGTCGTGCACGCCGTGGTGGTGGAGTGCCCGACGTTGTCTGTGGCGGTCCTTTCGGTCGTCTGAGGCCCGGCTTTGCTGGTGTTGATCGCCACCGTGCCCGAGGGGTCTGAGGCCAGGCCCGACTGGCCGTCAGCGGCGCTGACGGTGGCGCTTGCGCTCGAGCCGACCGGCGTTGAGGCCGGGCAGTTGACTTCGAGCGTCGGCGCTGTGGCGTCGACCTGCACAGTCAGTTCGCCTGGGGCTGAGACGTTTGAGACGTTGTCGGCCTCGGTGCCTTGCGCTGTGTGGCTGCCGTCTGTGGAGAACGTCTGCGGCGAGCTGATCGAGGCCGGGTTTATGCCCGAGCCCGAACTGCCATCGCTGAGCAGCGGGTCGCTGCCTGCTGTGAAGGACACCGTGACCGTGTCTTTGTAGAAGCCGCCGCCACCGGCGTAGTCGGGGGCGCGGTCTGGCGATGCGCCGGGGGCGGTCGGGGCGGACTTGTCGACCTTGACTTCTTCGGAGGCGGGCGAGGGTTCGCTCGGCGAGCCTTCGTTTGACTCCGTCACGCGGTAGGTCCAGGTGCCTTCGCCCTCGGGGTTGCCCCCGCCGAACGTGTATTCGGCGCTGCTCAGGCCCGACGCCACGACGCTGTAGCTGCCGCTCGCGTTCTTGTGTTCGAGCGTGTAGCTCGGGGTCGTCGCCGCCTGGGTCGCGGCCCAGGAGAGCGTGAACTGGCCGTTGTTGTTGGGGTTGGAACCGCTTGTCACTTTCGGTGCGGTGGGCGCGGCCGGAACCACGTTGCGCGCGAGCGTGTAGCCCGGCGGCAGGTACTTCGGCAACGGCGCCTGCACGACGCCTTCGGCGCCGCCCGGCGACTCGGCGGTGGGCAGGCGCACTTCGAGGTTCTTGACCTGCACCGAGTGCGGCGATGACGAGGGCCGCGCGTAGCACGCGGGCAGCGGGCCCGTGCACGACGTCGAGTCCGCCACCATCAACTCGAGCTTGATCAGGTGTCCACTTGCCACCTTCCAGGCCTGCGGGTGCAGCTGGAAGATCTGCTTGGTGAACCCTTCGCCCACGTTCAGCGGCCGGTAGGTCTGGCGACCTATCAGCTGCTCGGTTTTGGCCGAGACGTTTTCGTCATACAGCCGCGCGACCACCTGGTCGTTGGCGCCCGGGGTCGAGAATTCCCCGATCACCGTCGAGGCGCCGATGATCGTGTAACCGCTCGCCGGTGCTTCCGGCAGCTTGTACTCGGCGGCTGACGCGTTGTTCGCCGAGGCCTGCGTCGTGCAGACGGTGCCCGACGTGAACGAGTTGGCCGTGGCCGTGCCTGGCGCCGCAATCGTCTGTTCGGGCGCGCTGTTGAAGCGAATCTCGCCCGGTGCGAGGCTCGTCCAGTTGGGCGCGTCGAACTCGACACCCGAGTTGCCGGCGCCCTGCGGGCAGGCACTGGTGATCGCCGTCGCGCCGCCGTGGGCTTCGGCCGGTTCTGAGCCTTCGCCCTTGACGTAGTACGCGAACCATGCGTTCTGAGCGGCGAGGAACTTGTTCGTGTCAGAGGTCGACAGCGTGGTCGCCGAGCGCGGGTTGTGCCCGAGGTCCCAGTCGAACAGCTTCATCGCCTGGTTCGGGTAGGTCGCGCGGACCTTGTTGTAGTACTTGACCGTTTCGTCGACTGGGAACAGGTCGTCGTTCCAGCCGTTCTCCATCAGCGCGGGCGCCGGCGGCTCGGACATGTCGGTGTAGTAGGCGCTGTGATTGGGCAGCTGCTGTTCCTGCTGGATCGCCAGCGGCTGACCGTCGTAGGGGCCACCCGCGATGTTGAAGGTGTGCCAGTTCTGAATGTTGGCTTCGGGGTCATTTGCACTGGTGGGCGCGTAGTAGCCGCTCGAGGCGCCGGTCAGGAACAGGCCGGCATTCCAGCTGGCCTTTTCGATGCCGTAGCGGTGATCGCCGAGCATGCCGTTGTAGGGAGCATTGGCGACGTAATCGAGCGTGCTGCCGTTCGGCTGCAGCGCCTGGGCGATGTCGGTCCACGGGAATTCAGCCGCCGTGGCCGCGATTTTCAACGGCAATTTTTTGACGGGGCTTTCCCACGGAATCAGTTCGCCGCCGGGCAGCTCGACGCGGTCCTTCAGCGAACCGAGCTCGAGCGACATGCCGCCTCCGTAGCTGCCTCCGGTCGCGCCGATCTGCTGCGGGTTGAGGACTTCTTCGTCGGCGAGTTTGCCGAGCAGCGTCTGGACGTCGCGGACCTCGTAGCGCCTGCTGAGCAAGTGGATGTAGCCCTTGCCGCATGGCGGCGCCTTTTCGGTGTTCGCCGGTGAGGAGGGTTTGCCACACGACGAGCCCCAGCCACGGTCGGTGATGCTGAATACCGCGTAGCCTTTGGTCAGCCACCGCTGCGCAGTGGCGCTGGAGGGCGTGATCTTGCTGCCGCCCCAGCCGTGGTAGATGCCGACGATCGGGTAGCTCTTGTCTTCGCCCGTGGCGACCGGAAAGCCGACCGAAACGTCGATCGGCGTGCCGTCAAAGCTGGGGACGGTCGTGTTCGCCGCGTTGCCGCACCATCGCTGGCCTTCGCTTGCGCCGGCGCCCTGCGTGGTACACGTGACGGTGCCGCCGAACACCGAGCTGATCGACGCGCTCGCGATCGAAGGCAGCACCAGCACAGCGACGATCGCGACTGACAAGGCAAACAGCGTGCGCAGCTTGGACATCTAAACGCCCCCCAAACTTCTCCATGTATGAGACGGATTGAAGTACCCGCCAGTACCCCTCCGAGTACGTGCTCGTACTCTATACTCAAGTCATGGACTCTGTCAAGATCGGCGAGGAACTACTGATCCCGGCAGGGCGCCACACGTTGCGCCCCGAAGAGGTCAGCGCACGTCAGAAGGAGCGCCTTCTGCGCGCGATGGGCCGGTGCGTCTCAGAGCAGGGATACGCCGACACGACGATCGCCGACGTGGTCCGCGTGGCCCGTACCTCGCGCACCGTCTTCTACAAGCACTTCGCCGACAAGGAGCAGTGCTTCCTGCAGACCTACCAGCAGATGACCGGCGTGCGCATCGACGCATCGCTGCAGGCTGCCGCGGAGGTCGACGCGTGGGACGGCAAGCTGGACGCGGGCATCGCGACCTACTTCCGCTGGATGGCCGAGCACCCCGAGGTGGCCGTGACGACGGTGGTCGAGGTGCACTGCGCCGGGCGACAGGCGCTGGCGGCGCGCGGCGGCGCACTGGACGACTGGATGCGCACGGTGCTGGGCGTCGCCTATCTCGCTCGCCAGGCCGGCGTGCAGGTGCAGATCAGCGAGGCGGCTGCGTTCGCGATCATCCTCACGGCCGAGGCCTACGTGCACGAGTACGCACGCGCGGGGCGCCTGGAGCAGGTGGTCGAGAAGACCGGCGACGTCCAGCAGCTTGCGCGCGCGCTGTTCGCGGCCGATCCCACGGGCGCCGACCAGGCCGATTAGACAGCCAGCGCGACGTACTTCGTCTCGAGGTACTCGCCGATGCCCTCGAAGCCACCCTCGCGACCGAAGCCGGACTGCTTGACGCCGCCGAACGGCGCCGCCGGGTTCGACACGACACCCTGATTCAACCCCACCATGCCCGTCTCGATCGCCTCGCAGACGCGGAAAGCGCGGTCGAGGTCGCGCGTGTAGACGTAGGCGACCAGGCCGTACTCGGTGCGGTTGGCCGCGGCGATCGCCTGCTCGTCTGTGGAGAATGTCGCCACCGGCGCGACCGGCCCGAAGATCTCCTCGTCGAGCAGCCGCGCGTCGGCGGGCACGTCGGAGAGCACCGTGGGCGCGTAGAAGTAGCCTCGCTCGCCGACGCGCTCGCCGCCGAGCAGCAGATTGGCGCCTCGTCGGCGGGCGTCATCGACCAGCTCAGCGACCTTCGTGCGCTGGTCTTCGTCGATCAACGGTCCGACGTCGGTGTCCGGCGCCGATCCGGCGCCAACCTTCAGCGCGCCCATGCGTTCGGCCATTCGTCGGGCGAACTCGTCGGCCAGCGACTCGTGCACATGGAAGCGGTTGGCCGCCGTGCACGCCTCGCCGACGTTGCGCATCTTCGCGAGCATCGCGCCGTCGACGGCGGCGTCGAGGTCCGCATCCTCGAACACCAGAAACGGCGCGTTCCCGCCTAGCTCCATCGACACGCGCAGCACCTGATCGGCGGACTGTTCGATCAGCTTGCGCCCGACCTCCGTCGAGCCGGTGAACGACAGCTTGCGCGTGCGCGCGTCCTTCAGCAGCGGTTCGATCACCGCGCCCGAGTGGGCGGCTGTGATCACGTTGAGCACGCCGTCGGGCAGGCCGGACTGCTGGAGGATCTGTGCCAACGCGAGCATTGACAGCGGCGTCTGCTGCGCCGGCTTGACGACGACCGTGCAGCCCGCGGCGATCGCCGGCGCGATCTTGCGTGTGCCCATCGCCGTGGGGAAGTTCCACGGCGTCACGAACACGCAGGGCCCGACCGGTTGGCGCATCGTGAGAATGCGGCCCTTGCCGGTCGTGTTGACCATGTAGCGCCCGTGAATGCGCACGGCCTCCTCGGAGAACCAGCGAAAGAACTCAGCGGCATAGGCGATCTCCGCGCGCGACTCGGCCAGCGCCTTGCCCATCTCCAGCGTCATCAGCAACGACAGCTCCTCGCTGCGCTCGGTGATCGTCTCGAAGGCACGGCGCAGGATCTCGCCGCGCTCGCGTGGCGCATGCGCGGCCCACTGCGCCTGCGCGTCAGCCGCGGCGGCGAGCGCCGCTATCGCGTCCTCGGGCTGGGCGTCTGCGACCTCGACGAGCGGCTCGCCGGTCGCCGGATCCTCGACCGCCAAGGCGCCGCCGCCAGCAGCGTCACGCCAACTTCCGCCGATGAACAGCTGCTTGGGCACGCGGTCCAGGACGGCCGCGGGACTCCCGGCGACTGAGTCCGTGGCGCTCATCACAAGACGTCGGTTTCCCGCGCGCGAGGCGCAGCAAACCTTGCACTATTTGGACGAATAGCCCTCCCGCACAGGCGATGCTCAGGCGGCCACCGCCGTGCTCCGAATGAGAGAGGGTGCGTGGCGAGAAGCCCAGCGAATCGACCTGTCGACGAGACTGAGCCACGCGGAGCACGGATGCTCGACATCAGATCAACCTACCACCGCACCTGCCGCCGTCTGGCGATCCTGCTCGCGACCTGCGCGGCGTCGCTGCTGTGCGCGAGCGGGGCGAGCGCCGCGGACCTGCTGATCTCCGGCGGCGGCTACGGTCACGGCGTCGGCATGAGCCAGGAGGGCGCGCTGGGTTATGCCGAACACGGCTTCAGCTATCAGGCGATCCTCGCGCACTACTACACCGGCACGGCTCTCGGCGCCGCACCACCCGGCACGCAGGTGCGCGTGCTGATGGGCGGCAAGGTGCGCAAGGTCGCGCTCGAGACATACGTGCGCGGCGTCGTCTCGGCCGAGGTCTCGTCGAGCTGGCCGCTCGCGGCGCTGGAGGCGCAGGCGGTCGCCAGCCGCACCTATGCGCTGACCGCGCACGCCGGCGGCGCCCGCTTTGACGTGTACGCCGACACGCGCTCGCAGGTCTACCGCGGCGTCGCCGCGCAGACCCCACAGACCGACGCCGCCGTCACGGCGACGGCCGGCCAGATCGTGACCTACAAAGGCAACCCGGTGGCGACCTACTTCTTCGCCAGCTCGGGCGGCCGCACCGAGAACAACGAGAACTCGTTCACCGGCTCAACGCCGCAGCCTTGGCTGCGTGGTGTGGTCGACCAGTACGAGCGCGGCGATCGGCACACGTGGAAGGTCGCGCTCAGCTTCGCCGCAGCCGCCGCCAAGCTGCACGGACTCGTGCGCGGACACTTCACGGGCATCGAAGTCGTCAAGCGCGGCTTCTCGCCGCGCGTCGTCTCGGCATTCGTGCTTGGCTCGGGCGGGCGCACGCCGATCAGCGGGCCGGAACTCGCCGGCCGGTTGGGCCTGTACAGCGCGTGGGCGTACTTCAGCACGCGCGAAGGCCCGAGCATCAAGCCCGAGCCCGACCGCAGCGGGTGGTCGGCGCTGACCAGCCCAGCCCCCGCAGCCGCGCCTGCGCCGAGCGGAACGCCGCAGGGTGGTGTGCCACCGGCGCCGCCCGCAGAAGCCGCCGCAGCGTCGAAGTCGCCTGCCGGAGACTCCTCCGGTGAACCGGCGCAGGGCGGCGCCGGCGGCGCGCTCGCGCCGAGCTGAACGTCGCAACCTGCACAACTGAGACACGGCAAGAGCAGCCACGTGGCGATTTCTTCGGGCATCGGCGACGCGGCCTTGTTTTGACGGTACGTCAACGGGGCAATTGGTGGGCAGAGATCATCGATGCTCAGCAAAGCTCACCAGGGCTCCAAGGGGCGCGAAGCCGGCCGCGCGCTTGTGACGGCCGGCGTCGCAGTCCTGTTCGCGCTGCCCCTGAGCCTGGCGGGCTCAGTCGAGGTGAGCTCTGCCGCGAGTCCGCTGCGCACCGTTCTCGGAGTTGCCGCACAGACGGCCACGACGGAGGTGTCAAGCGTCGTCGACGCAGCTGCACCGCAGACGGCGGTCGCGACGCCGAGCGAGCCCGCGTCACCGCCGCCAACGAGCACCAGTCCGAGCCCAGAGCACGAATCGTCGGGGGCGCCGCCAAGCGCCAAACCGCCGAGTTCGACACGTCAAGGCGGCGACGCTCAGTCCACGAACACGCCGCGCGAGCCCGTAGCGCAGGCCCCTGAGACGCGAAGCGGTCCGGCGCCCGAGGGGCGCTCGCAGGCCGTGCAGACCGCTCCCGGCCCGACGGATCGCAGCCGTCAGGCCGGCCTGGAACTCGAGCAGCGAGCTGCGACCACGCTGTCGGCTGCGCGGGCGACGCCCGCCGTCGCCCGCGCACGCACCGCGGCGACCGCCACCTCGCAAGCCGTGAGCACCACCGGCGGCAAGACCGCCGCGGCTTTGAAAACGGCGCTCGCTGACAGTCAGCCGACCTCGCGCGTGCTCGCGGCGATCGCCGGCACGACCGACGCGGCCAGCATCGTAAGCGCGCTGGCCAAAGAAACCCCTGTCGTCGCGGCAGTTCTCGTCGACCTCTCGACGGCGGCCGACGCGGTCGTCGGCGCCATCAACTCGCTCGCTCAGCCGGCGATCGCCGAGCTGCCTTCGCTGGACGTGCTCAACCCAAGTGAAGTGGCGCCCGCGGGCGGCGCCGGCGCACCGGCGCCTGGCGGCCGCTCGATCACTGCGGACTCGGACTCCTTGCGGGCGCTGGCGGCGAGCGCAGATGAAGCCGGCCGCGGCGCTCAGAGCGCGATGCCCACTTCCGGCGGCGCGGCACGCGCGGCGGTTGCAGACGCGTCCGGTGCCTTCCCGGGAGCGTTCGCCTCGATGCGAGACCCGGCGCCGGCGCCCGGCGCAAGCGCCGGCTCGTCTGCGCGCGCCGGCTCGTTTGCGAGGAGCGGTGACGCGCCCGGCCCTGTCGGGTCGCCTAGCGACGACTCGGCTGCGTCGTGGAGCGAAGCCTCAGCTGCCGAGCGTCATTCGCCGGCTAGGCCATCGCCAGACGATCGCTCGCTCATAGCTTCGACCGATGGTGCTTCTTCGTCCGCCGGCGGCGCCGGCGGCCTGTCGCTCGCGCTGGTTGTGGCGGCGTTGCTGATGCTCGCCGCGCCGCCGACGCTGCGCCGGCTGCGGCTCGCAGTCGAGCCGTGGCGTCTGTCGCCGTTCATGGCGATCGCAGACCGTCCGGGCTAGCTCAGCCCGCGGCAGTCAACTCGACGCGGATCTGAGATCCGCGTCTCACGATCGACCACGAACGCTCTCGAAAGGAGCTGCAGCTGATGCACACGCTGGTTTTGCTCGGCGAGCTGGATCGCGCGTCCGCGCCGACGCTGGAAGCCGCGATCGAGGACCTGCATGACGCGCGGGTCTCGCCGATCACGCTCGACCTGAGCAAGCTCACATACATTGACGCCACCGGCGTCGCCGTAGTCGCGTTTCGCTGTCGTTGGTGCAGGATGCACGGCAGCGAAGTCACACTGATCCCCGGCGCTCGGCCGGTCCAGCGGGTGTTCGAGCTCGCCGGAATGAGCGAGCGTCTGCCGTTTCTGGACGGCCCCGAGGTCGCGGCAGCCGCGCCCGAGCCCGACGAGGTGTTGGCTGCAGCAAGCGCGCAGTCAGCGCTGGACGAGCAGCTCGCTTGCCGCCCTCCAACTGCGTCGCGCGCGCGCTCGCTGACGCTGCTTGGCCTCTCCGGCCGGCGCTCGCGAGCACGCCGCGCGCGTCGCGCCGGACTGGCCGGGGGGGTGTAGCTTCGGTCACTCATCGACACCCACGCCCCGGCCGAGCAGGCGGCGGAGCCGTAACCTGCGCGCATGCCCGCGCCGCTGCCGCTGTTGCTCGCCGACACTCCGTGGTTGCTCTACCGCTCTTACTTCGCGCTGCCCAAATCGATCGTCGGCGTCGAGGGCCAGCCGGTCAACGCGCTGCTCGGCACGGTCAACGCGCTGCTCGGCGTGATCGGCCCACGCGAGAAGCCGAGCGTACGTGCTGTCGTCGCCTGCACCGGCGCCGAGGAGGCCGCGTACCGCGTCGAGCTCTTCCCGGCCTACCACGCCCACCGCGATCCGATGCCGCCCGAGCTCCGCTGGCAGTGGCAGCGTGCGCCCGACCTGCTGGCGAGCCTCGGCTGGGTCGTCAGCTCCAGCGACAGCCTGGAGGCCGATGACGTGATGGCCTCGCTGGCGCGCGTGGAGGAGCGACGCGGCGGACGCGCGCTGCTGATGAGCGGCGATCGCGACATGTACGGGGCGGTCAGCGAGCACGTGGCCGTGCTCGAGCTGCGCAAGGGCGGCGCGACCGGCGAGCTTGGCCCGAGCGAGGTTCGCGAGCGATATGGCGTGGAGCCCGAGCTGGTTGCAGACTTCATCGCCCTGCGCGGCGATCCCTCCGACGGGCTGCCCGGCGCGCCGGGCATCGGCGCCAAGACCGCAGCCGAGCTGCTGCGGCGCTACGGGCCCCTCGAGGACGTGCTCGCAGCCGCCGTCGCCATGACCGACAAGGTCAGGCGCTCCGACGAGGACATGCGTCCGCGCGCCGCCGCTGCGCTGCGCGACAACGACCAGCTGCTGCGCACGTTCAAGCAAATCGCCACACTCCAGCCGATCGACGTCCAGGCGCCGCCTGATGCCGTCACCGACTTCGCCGGCGGCGCGCACCACGCCCGCGAGCTGGGCATGCGCCAGCTGGCCGAGCGCCTGGACAAGCTCGCTACGGCGTGAACTTCACCGTGATGACGTCCCCGTCGGTCATCGCATAGTCGCGCCCCTCCAGGCGCAGCGTGCCGCGGTCGCGCGCGCCGGCGTAGCCGCCTGCGTCGACCAGCTCGCGCCAGCCGATCACTTCCGCGCGCACGAAGCCCTTCTGGATGTCCGAGTGGATCTCGCCGGCAGCGTGCCACGCCGTGAGACCGTCGCGCAGGTGCCATGACTGCGCCGGCTTGGCCTCTCCGGCCGTGAAGAACGCGATCAGCCGCAGCAGCGCGAAGGCCTCCCGCACGACGCGCTGCAGTCCCGACTCGCTGACACCCAGCTCCTCGCGCATCGCCGACGCGTCCTCGTCCTCCAGCTCGGCCAGCTCGGCCTCGATGCGCGACGAAACGGCGACGGCGCCGGCGCCCTGCGATCGTGCGTGCTCGGCGATCGCCTCGGGGATCTCATCTGACCCCTCGTCAACGTTGGCGACGAAAAGCACCGGCTTGGCGGTCAACGACCCGAGATCGCGCGCCGCGTGAGGCGCATCCTGCGGCAGCGGCACGCCGCGCGCCGGCCGGCCCGCCTGCAGCTCGCCGACGACCTGCTCGAGCCAGGCCTGCTCGGCGACCAGAGCGCGCTCGCCGCTGCGCGCCTGCCTGGTGAGACGCTCCAGCCGCCGCTCGGCCGTCTCCAGGTCGGCCAGCACCAGCTCGGTCTCGATCGTTTCGATGTCGCGCAGCGCGTCGACGCTGCCCTCCGGGTGAATCACGTTCTCGTCACCGTGCGCACGCACGACATGCACGATCGCGTCTGTCTCGCGGATGTTCGCCAGAAAGCGGTTGCCGAGGCCCTCCCCCTCGTGCGCGCCGGCGACGAGGCCGGCGATGTCGTGGAAGTCGATCGTGTCCCACACGATCTCCGACGCACCGACCGTCTCGGCGACCTGCTCCAAACGCTCGTCGCGCACGGGCACGACCGCCACGTTCGGCTCGATCGTGGTGAACGGATAGTTGGCCGCCTCCGCGCCGGCTTTCGTCAACGCGTTGAACAGCGACGACTTGCCGGCGTTGGGCATGCCGACGATGCCGATGCGCGTGCTCAAGCCGGTCCTCCGCTCGCCGGCGTCGCGAAGGCCTGCGGCGCGTGTCCGTTCTGCGCGGCCTCGCGCGGCTGCGGCGCTTGCAGCGGCTGCGAGCGCGCGGTGGTCGCATGCTCGCGCACGGCTGCAACCGCCGTCCCCAGCAGCGCGCCCGCGAGCACGTCGGAGGGATAGTGCACGCCCAGATACAGCCGCGAGTAGGAGAGCTTTGCGGCGAGCGCATAAAGCGGCGGCGCCGGCAGTCCCAGGCGCGAGTAGGCGAAGGCGCCCGCGAAGGCCGTCGAGGCGTGGGCGCTGGGAAAGCTCAGCGTCGTCGGCGTCGCGATCAGCGGCTCCAGCCCGCGCAGGCGCGGCCGTGAGCGGCGCGCCACCAGCTTGATCGCCGTGTTCAGCCCGTACATGCCGGCCACCGTGCCGGTCGCCCGCAACCAACGCACGCGCCGCCTTCGGTCGAGCGCCGCGCCGACAGCGCCGATCGCCAACCACACGGCCGCGTGCTCGCCCAGCAGCGTGAACCGCGCCACCAATCGATCGGCCGCCGGCGAATGCCCGCGCGTGCGGGCCAGGCGCAGAAGCTGCTCGTCGAGCTCCACCGCGCGGCGCCGCGCAGGCCTAGCTGAAGCCGACGTGAAGGTCGCTGCTCTCAGAGCGCAGGTAGACGATCTGCGCGAGATCGAGCCGGACCGGGCCCTCCTCGGTCTCCAGCTCGTGCCAGCCGGTGTTGCCGAGCGCCTTGTGCAGCGACTCGAGCTGCTTGTCGGCGACGCGCAGCGCGAGCACCTGGCC
This sequence comes from uncultured Solirubrobacteraceae bacterium, assembly GCA_963793935.1. GTDB lineage: Bacteria > Actinomycetota > Thermoleophilia > Solirubrobacterales > Solirubrobacteraceae > Palsa-744. The sequence continues at coordinate 535,148 of CAWCBZ010000003.1, read as the reverse complement.
ACCCTGGAAGCCGATGCTGATCTGCTGCTTGCTCGCGGCCATCAGTGGCCCTCCGCGGGTTGCACGATCTCCGTGAGCACGCCGGCGGTGGCGCGCGGGTGCATGAACGCGACGCGCGAGCCGCGGATGCCGGTGCGCGGAGTCTCGTCGATCAGCTGAAGCCCGGCCTGCTTGAGCTGGCCCAGCGTGGCGTCGATGTCGGCGACCTGGTAGGCGACATGGTGCAGGCCGGGGCCGTTCTTGGCGAGGAACTTGCCGACGGGCGTGTCCGCGCCGAGCGGCGCCAACAGCTCGACGTGGTTCTCGCCGACGTCCAGCAGCACGGCCTCCACCCCCTGCTCCTCGACGATCTCGCGGTGGGCGAGGTCGAGCTGGAAGCTGTCGCGGTAAAGCGCCAGCGCGGGCTCGATCTTCTCCACGGCCACGCCGATGTGGTCGATGCGCTTGAACACGTCCAGCAGTGTATTCGGGCCGACGCGAGGCCGCCGCGCTGTGGCGCTAGTCGGTGGCGATCGCGTCCGCAGCAGTGGCCGCCGCGACCACGCGCAGCCCCACACCCGGCGCGCGCTCCAGCCTTGGCACGCCGCTCATGATGCGTTCTATCGAGTCGCGTTCGAGCACCTCGCGCTCGAGCAGCTCGTGCGCCAGCGCGTCCAGCTGCGCGCGGTGCGCGAGGATCATTCGCTGGGCCGCGCGGCGCGCCTCCTCGACGAGGTCCTGGCGCTCCTCGTCGCGAATGCGCAGCGTCGTCTGCGAGAGCTGCACGTCGCCGTCGGGCGAGCGGCCCATGCCGGCGGTGCCCATGGCGAAGTCGTGCACCATCTGGTGGGCGATCGAGGCGACGCGTTTGAGGTCGTCCGAAGCGCCCGTGGTGATCGCGCCGAAGACGATCTGCTCGGCCGCTCGGCCGCCCAGCAGCACGGTCATGTAGTCGAGCAGCTCCTCGCGCGTCTTCAGGTAGCGATCCTCGGCCGGCAGGTTGAGCGTGTAGCCGAGCGCTTGGCCGCGCGGCACGATCGAGATGCGATGCACGCGGTCGACCGACGGCAGCAGCTCGCCGCACAGCGCGTGGCCGGCCTCGTGGAAGGCGACGACCCGCTTCTCGTGCGCGTTCAGCACGCGCCGCGACTGCACGCCGGCGATCACGCGCTCGATCGCCGAGTCGAAGTCCAGCATCGCGATCGTCGGGCTTCTGCGCCGCGTCGCAAAGATCGCCGCCTCATTGCAGATGTTCGCCAGATCGGCGCCCGTCAGCCCGCTGGTCTGCTGCGCGATCACGCCGAGATCCACGCCCGCAAGCGGCTTGTCCTTGGTGTGCACCTTCAGCACGCCTTCGCGCCCACGCACGTCGGGCGGCACGACGAACACCTGGCGGTCAAAGCGCCCCGGACGGAGCAGCGCCGGGTCGAGCTTCTCCAGCAGGTTGGACGCGGCGATCACGACCACGCGGCCGCTGCCCACGAAGCCGTCCATCTCCACCAGCAGCTGGTTGAGCGTCTGGTCCTTCTCGCCGGAGATGTCCGACCCGCGCCGTCCGCCAACCGCGTCGAGCTCGTCGATGAAGATGATCGCCGGTTCGTGCTTGCGTGCGATCGCGAACAGCCTGCGGATGCGCGCGGCGCCGAGCCCGGCGAACATCTCGACGAACGAGGAGGCCGACTGCGCGAAGAACTGCGCGCCGGATTCGTGCGCCACGGCCTTGGCCAGCAGCGTCTTGCCGGTGCCCGGCGGACCGTGCAGCAGCACGCCCTTAGGCACCTTCGCGCCGAGTTTGGCGAACGGCTTGGGGTCGCGCAGGAACTCGACGATCTCCTCCAGCTCGGCCTTGGCCTCGTCGACGCCGGCGATGTCGGCGAAGGAGACCGACTGGTTGGAGGCCGGCTTGATCTGCTGCGGCTTGACCCGCGGCATGACCTTCAGCGTGCGCCACATCAGATACAGCAGCGCCGCGAAGAACAGAATCATCACGACCGGCGACCAGTTGTAGGCGGCGTTCTGGATCTGCTGCACGATCGACTGCTGCGGAGCCGTCGCCGTCGCTGCGGCGGGTGAGGCGAAGAAGCTCGCCACCGGCACGAGCGCGTGCGAGGTGTGGGCGTAGGCGACCAGCGCGTTCGCGAGGTGGTGAGGCGGCGCCTCGATCACGCCGCGAACGGCCGATTCCACTCCAGCGTGCACCTTTGCGAGCAATTCCACCATCCCTGGCATCGCTCAAGTATGGCTAATCAAATGTTCGATTGCGAGGGTTCATCGGACATTCGCGACGAGGCGCTGCGCAACCCTGCGCAAAGCTCCGCAAAGCTCCTCAGAGGGCGCCGGCTGGCTTGTGCGGGGCCGCGGCTCAGCCGAGCGAGCGCGTCGCCAGATCGGTGTAGAACTCGGTCGCGAACGCGACGTCGCGAACATCGATGCGCTCGTCGGCGGAGTGCACCAGCGGCGCCGTCTCGAGCATCGTCTGGTGGCGCTGCGGGAAGAAGCCGTAAGCCACGCACTCCGGGAACGCCTCGCGAAAATGCCGCGAGTCGGTGAAGCCCGGCAGGATCACAGGAACGACACTCGCCCCGGGATCGCGCTCGCCGACCCAACTCTTAATCATGTTCATCAGCGCTGACTCCATCGGCGATCGGTTACCCACCACGCGCTCTGTGAACTCGACCTGAAAGCCATCCTCTCCGAGCACTTCTGAGATGCCCCGGCGCACCTCCTGCTCGCCCAGGCCAGGCGGAACGCGACAGTCGACTTTCAGCTCGGCGCGGCTGGGGATCACGTTGATCTTCTCCGAGGCGGAAATTCGCGTGGGCGTGAACGTCACGCCGAACATCGGCTCGAACATCGTCGCCAGCAGCGGATCGGCTTCGCGCATACGCGCGATCGAAGCGCTCGCGTCGTCGGGGTCCTCGCCGATACCGCGCAGCATGCCCCGTGGCTCGTCGGTCAGGTCGTATGCGGGCTGGCGCGCGGCCAAGCGCTCGAGCACGGGCGCCATCTTCACCAGCGCGTTGTCGCCCATGCCCGGCATCGAAGCGTGGCCGGCCACGCCATCGGTGCTGACCGTGAAGCGGAACACGCCCTTCTCCGCGCAGCACACGCCGTAGTAGCGCCGGCCGGCGTACTCGAACACCTCGCCGCCGCCCTCGTTGACCAGCAGGTCGCAGCGCACCTTCTCCGGATGCGTCTTGGTGATCCATTCCGCGCCCAGCGAGCCGCCGGTCTCCTCGTCCACGACGGCCGCGATCAGCAGCTCGCCGTGCGCCGGGCGCCAGCCCGAACGAGCCAGCGCCGCCGCCGCGGCGACCTCCGCGGCCACCTGCGACTTCATGTCCAGCGCGCCGCGACCCCACAGATAGCCGTCGGCGACCTCGCCCGACCAGGGGTCGTGCGTCCACTCCTGCGCGTTGGCCAGCACCGTGTCGACGTGGCCCAGCAGGCACAGCGTCGGCCCCTCGCCCGCCGGCTCCTGCGGTGGCGGCCCATCCTCGGCGCGCAAGCGCGCCAGCAGGTTCGGACGCCCCGGCTCAGCGCCCAACAGCTCGCAGTGAAAGCCGGCCTGCTGCAGATGATCGGCGAGATATTCCTGCGCCGCGCGCTCGTTGCCCGGCGGGTTGACCGTGTTGAACTGCACGAGCCGGCTGAGCAGCTGTAGTGCCTCCGCGCTCATCGCGCAGATCGTACGCCCATCCGCGCGACGTCCTCGCGGCTCAGCGGGAAGTGACAGGCCGCGCGCGTGCCCGTGCCCTTGTCCTCCAGGGGCGGGTCGTCGATCGAGCAGCGCTCCTGCGCCTTCGGACAGCGCGTGTGAAACCGGCACGCCCGCGGCGGGTTGGCAGGGCTGGGAACGTCGCCGCTGAGCAGCAGGCGCTCGTCGCGACGCGCCGCCGGGTCGGCCACCGGCACAGCCGAGAGCAGCGCGCCGGTGTACGGGTGTCGGGGGAATTCGTACAGCGCGTCGCTCGGCCCGATCTCCACGATGCGTCCGAGATACATCACGGCCACGCGGTCGCACATGTGTCTGACCACCGACAGGTCGTGCGCGATGAACACCAGCGTCAGCCCCAGCTGTCGCTGCATGTCTCTGAGCAGGTTCAGCACCTGCGCCTGAATCGACACGTCCAGCGCCGACACGGGCTCGTCGGCGATCAGCAGCTTCGGTTTCAGCGCCAGCGAACGCGCCACGCCGATCCGCTGGCGCTGGCCGCCGGAGAACTCGTGCGGATAGCGGTTGTAGTGCTCGGGGTTCAGCCCCACCATCTCCATCAGCTCCTGCACGGCGCGCTTGCGCTCGCCCTTGCCCTCGTGCAGGCCGTGGATGGCAAACGGCTGGCCGATGATCGAGCCGACCGTTTTGCGCGGATTCAGCGACGAGTACGGGTCCTGGAAGATCATCTGCATGTCGCGCCGGATCGCCTTCAGCTTGGCGCCCTTCAGGTGTGTGATGTCCTGACCGTCGAAGCGGATCTCGCCGGAGGTCGCGTCGATCAGGCGGGTGATCAACCGTGCCGTCGTGCTCTTGCCGCAGCCGGTCTCGCCGACCAGGCCCAGCGTCTCGCCGCGCTTGATGTCGAAGCTCACACCGTCGACCGCCTGCACCGCGCCGACCTTGCGCTGGATGACGATGCCGCGCGTCAGCGGAAAGTGCTTGACCAGGTCGGTCACCTGCACCAACGAGTCGCCGGCGCTCGCCGTGGCGGCGGGCTCGGGCGCGGCGGCGGATGTGCCGGCCATGCCGAAAGCCGCCGCAGCGTCGCCCGCGGGCTCGTTGAGCGCCCGAGGCGGCGCGTCGTCCTCGCGCGCGCTCATGCCGGCTCCTCGGAGACTCCGACCTCGGCCAGCGCCTCGTCGGGCATGCGCCCGGCGCGCAACTCGGCCCATAGGCGGCGGCGCACGTCTGCCTCCAGCAGACAGGCGACGTGATGGCTCGGCTCATCCGACAGCGGCTGCAGCTGCGGGTCGATGCGCGAGTGCGACGGCTGCGCGTAGGGGCAGCGCGGGTGGAAATGGCAACCCGACGGTCGCCGGATCAGGCTGGGCGGCGTGCCGGGAATCGGCACGAGGTCCTCGTCGCGCGGGCTGGCCAGCGTGGGAATCGACTTGAGCAGGCCCCACGTGTACGGGTGCTCGGGGCCATCGAACACCGTCGCCGTCGATGCCGTCTCGACGATCCGCCCCGCGTACATCACGGCGATGTCATCGGCCATCTCGGCGACCACGCCGAGGTCGTGCGTGATGATCACGATCGCCATGCCGAGCTCGCGCTGCAGGCGTTCCAGCAGCGAGAGGATCTGCGCCTGCACGGTCACGTCCAGCGCCGTCGTCGGCTCGTCGGCGATCAGCAACTTAGGCTCATTGGCCAACGCCATCGCGATCATCGCGCGCTGGCGCATGCCGCCGGAGAACTCGTGCGGGAAGTCATCCACGCGTCGTGTCGGGTCGGGGATGCCCACGAGTCCGAGCAGCTCGATCGCGCGCTCGCGCGCCGCGGCCTTGGAGACGTCCTGGTGCGCACGCACCGCCTCGATCAGCTGGTAGCCGACCTTGAAGAAGGGGTGCAACGAGGACAGCGGGTCCTGGAAGACCATCGCGATGTCGTTGCCGCGAATCGCCCGCAGGTCGCCTTCGCCGAGCGTCACCAGGTCTTTGCCCTCGAACAGGATGCGCCCGGAGATGTGTGCGCTCTTGCCGCGCGTCAGCCCGAGCGTAGTCATCGAGGCCACCGACTTGCCCGAGCCGGACTCGCCGACGATGCCGAGCGTGCGCCCGCGATGCACCTGGTAGGTGATGCCGTCCACCGCGTGCACGACGCCGTCTTCGGTCGCGAACTCGACGTGCAGATCCTCCACCCGCAGCAGCGGCTCCTCGGCGTTCACTCGTACCTCACCCTCGGGTCCAGATACGCGTAGGCGATGTCGACGACGATGTTGAAGACGATGATGAACAGCGCCGCCACGAGCACCGTGCCCTGCACGATCGGGAAGTCCGAGTGCGTGATCGCGTCGTAGTTCAGCCGGCCGATGCCGGGGATGTTGAAGACCGTTTCCACAAGCACCGACCCACCGAGAAACACGCCGATGTCGATGCCGAGAATCGTGACCACCGGGTTGATCGCCGAGCGCACGCCGTGGCGCAGTACGACACGTTTCTCCGACAGTCCCTTGGCACGCGCCGTGCGGATGTAGTCCTCGCCCATCGTCTCGATCAGGCTGCCGCGGATCAGCCGCGCATAGATCGCCGCGGTGCCGGCCGCGACGACCAGCCAAGGCAGGATCAGCGAAGTGAACCATTTGACCGGATCGCTGCTCAGCGCGACGTAGCTTCCCGAACCCGGGAACACGTGCACACGGCCGATGTCGTTGGCGAACAGGTACAGCGCGATCAGACCGAGCCAGTATTCCGGCGCCGACACCAGCACCAGCGCGGTGCCCATCGCTCCCCGGTCGGTGCGCGAGCGCGGGCGCAGCGCCGAGACGATGCCCACCGAAACGCCGGTCACGAGCCACACGACCGCGCCGCCGAGGACGAGCGACACGGTCGCCGGAATGCGTTCGGCGATCAGCGTCTTGACGGGCGCGTTGGAGTAGTAGCTGAAGCCCAGATCGAAGTGCAGGAAGATGCCCTTCATGTAGAGCCAGAACTGCGTCAGCAGCGGCTTGTTCAACCCCAGGTTGGCGCGGATCTCGGCGATGATCTTGGGGTTCTGCAGGCGACCCGCGCGCAGCTTCGCGGGATCGGCCGTCGGCAGCACGCGGAAGATCACGAAGGTCAGCGCGGAGACGAGCACGAGCAGCACGACGCCCCACAGCAGACGGCGGATGATGTAGCGCGTCATTTGGCTTGGCTGATTGGCATCTTGCGGTGGATCTCCTGTTCGACTGAGGACAGCGGGGCCCGCCCGGATGGACGGGCCCCGCACCCTTCACTGCGCTACTTCAGCGAGGTGTAGTTGAAGTCCCACGAACCGATGTTCCACTGATCGCCAATGCCGTTGACGTCTTTGGACTCGATCACGGGCTCCTTGTCCCAGTCGTAGGGAACCGCGACCGCTTCGGCCACGAGTTCTTCGTCGATCTTCGCCCAGGCTTTCGCGCGTGCGTCGACGCCGACGACCTTTGCGGCCGCTTCCATCGCCGCATTGATTTTCGGGTGGTTTACGAGACCCCAGTTGGAGTTCGTTCCGTTCTTGACGATCAGGTTGCCGTTGAACGGCACGTCAAGCGTGGCCTGCCCGTCGCCGAAGTCGGAGATCCAGCCGACGTTCGGACAGACGTCGATCTTTTCGGTCACAACACCGCAGAATTTCGAGTACATGACCGACTGGTCGACGAGGTTCAGCTTCGTTTTGAAGCCGAGGCTCTTCAGCGCTTCATTTGCGATCTGCGCGTCTTCGGGCGCCGGGTTGCCGGTCGAGCCGACCACCTGCACGGTTTCCGAGCCGGTGTATTTACCGCTCGGGTAGCCGGCCAACTTCATGTACTTTTCGGCCACCTTCAGGTCGCCCTGCGGGTGTTCGTTGTAGTCCACTTTCGGCCCGGTCAGCCCGCCGGCCTCATCAAATCCGGGAATTTCCGGATAGATGAAGTGCGTCATCACGTTCGTGACGAGGCTTCCGCCGCGCGCCTTGTCCATCGCTTCGCGGTTCAGCGCCGCCCAGTAGGCCTTGCGCAGGTTCACGTTCTTGAACGGCCCGTAGCTGTTGTTGATCGCCACGTAGTGGTCGCCGGCGCCCGGCGAGATCAGCAGCTGGCTGCGGAATTTTTCATACGCGAGCTTGACGATCGACTGCGCCGGCGTGTCGTTTTGGACCGAGTGCGAGCCTTCCAGCACCTGACGCCCGATCACCGTCGTGTCACCGCCGATGCTGATGTTGATCTGGTCGAGGTAGGCGGGCCTGAAGTCGGTGCTCGCCTTCCAGTTTGGGTTGCGCACGAGCGTCGCCGACTTGCCCGGCTGGTAGCCGATGCCGAGGATCTTGCCTGCGGCGTTGGCCTTGAACATGTAAGGACCTGTCGCGACCTGGTAGTTGCCGTATTCGCTCGGTTTCTCGGCGTCGAACTTCTTTGCGTATTCTTCCGGCACCGGAGCGCTCATCGGCAGCACGAGCGCCGCGGCGACGATCGCGCCCGCCGATTCGGTCAGGTGAAAGGCGATCGTGTACTTGTCCGGCGTCTGCACGCCCTTGACCGGTCCGCCGCTGGCTGTCTTCATGCCTTCGACGGCGCTGAAGTAGCCAAGGTAGTAGGGGTTGGCGACGCTCGGGTTGGCCGCGCGGTCGATCGCGTAGGCGACGTCGGCGGACGTCACTTCGCGGTTGACCGGCGGGCTGAAGTGGATGCCATGACGGATTTTCACGGTCACGAGCTTGCCGCCGTCGGAGATCACCGGCGGGCCTTCGGCCGTGTCCGGCGTGACTTCGGAGAAGGTGTTCGGCTTGTAGGAGTACAGCGGGCGCGACGTCGCGTACACGGCCTCGTAGTCGACAGAGAAGTACGACTGCCCTGGATCGATGTGTTCGAAGTCCTCGTGGTTGAGCACGTTGAGCGTGCCGCCGCGTTTGCCGACGGTCAGGTCGGCCGTCTTGGGGGTGTTGATCCCCGCGGCGATGCCCGCGCTGCCGCCACCGGTGCTCGAGCTGCTCGAGCTGCTGCTCGAGCCACAAGCGGCGATCGCGATCGCGAGCAAGCCCGCGAGCGCCATCGCCGTAATCGTTCTCAGCGACCTCATGGGCGCCTCCTCTGCTTTGTTTTTTGCGATACCCGTGTCAGCGGGTCGATGTGCGTGACCCGTGTCATCGGGCACTCCTTGGGTTCAGGGCGTCCTGCAGACCGTCGCCGAGCAGGTTGAACGCGAGCACGGTCAACAGCAGGGCAAGGCCCGGGAACGTCATGTACCACCAAGCTGTGTTGAAGATCGGCGTGGCCGCGGCGATCATCTGGCCCCAGCTGGCCGTCGGCGGGCGAACGCCCACGCCGAGAAAGGACAGCGCCGCCTCGAGCAGGATGTTCAGCGGGATCAGCAGCGTCGCGTAGACGATGATCGGCGCAACCAGGTTGGGCAGGATCTCGCGGAACATGATCCGCGCGTCCGAGGCTCCCAGCGAGCGTGACGCCTCCACGAACTCGCGCTCGCGCAGCGACAGCACCAGGCCGCGAACGATGCGGTAGATGTACGTCCAGTTGGCAAAGGCGATCAGAAAGAGGATCTCGCCGAGCCCCGGCTGGATCGCTCCGCCGAGGCAGCCGCGAACGGCGCACGCGGCGCCGAGACCGAGGCCCAGCAGCAGCAGCGGGATCGACAGCATCACGTCGACCAGGCGCGACAGCACGGTGTCCACCCAGCCGCGGTAGAAACCCGCGACGACGCCCGTGACCACGCCGATCACCGTGGCGATGCCGGTGCCCACGATGCCGATCTCCAGCGATACGCGCGTGCCGTAGATCACGCGCGACATCACGTCCTCGCCGAGCTGATCGACACCGAACGGATGCGCCCAGCTCGGCCCGAGCGGACTGCCGAAGGAGTCGGTGAGATTGGGATTCTCGACGCTCGGCCCGGGCAGTCCGAGCAGTTTGACGACCAGCGGCGCGGCGATCGCGAGAAGAATGATGAACGCGATGAACGCCAGCGAGGCGATCGCGACGCGGTCTTTGCGCAGACGGCGCCAGAAGAGCTGCAGAGGCGACCGTGCGGCGATCTCTTCGCTCGCCTCGAGGACGTCAAAGCCCCCGCCCGCCCCCGAGAATATCTCTGCGGCGCCAGCGCTCATGTCAAATATGTCCCCAGCTCACGAAGGTCTCTCGTCCACATAAACACGCGACGTACCAGTTCGACGTCCACGCCTGGCCAACCTCCTGACCATCCCACATCCACAGTTGGCCAACCTCGCGTCTACGCACATAGGCCATTGCCCCGTTTGCTTCGTAGTTATGCGGCAATCTCCCGTAGAGCGCGATACTGCGGGGGGTGGACACGCTGTTCGACGCCGACCCGGACCGACGTCAGCCAGACCAACGGCCGAGCTCCGCCGGGTCTGACGAGGGGGCTGCGCGTCAGCCGGCTTCGGCGAGCGCAGACGGCACAACGGACCCCTCCCGGCCGTTGGCCGTGCGCATGCGTCCGCGCAGCCTCGACGAGTTCGTCGGCCAAGCGCATCTGCTCGGCGCGGGCTCGGCGCTGCGCAGCGCGATCGAGCAGGGTCGCCCGCACTCGATGATCCTCTACGGGCCGCCGGGCACGGGCAAGACCACGCTCGCGCGGCTGGTCGCCGAGCACTCGCGCGCGGCCTTCGAGGAGCTGAGCGCGGTGCAGGCCGGTCGCGCGGAGGTTCGCGCGGTGATCGAGCGCGCCGAGCACCGCCGTTCGCTCGCGGCGGCCGGCGACGGCCAGCAGGCGTCGCAGACGATCCTCTTCCTCGACGAGATACACCGCTTCAACAAGGCCCAGCAGGACGCGCTGCTGCCGGCCGTCGAGGAGGGCCTGCTGACGCTGATCGGCGCGACCACGGAGAACCCTGCGTTCGAGGTCAACGGCGCGCTGCTCTCGCGCACGCGCGTGTATGCGCTGCAGGCGCTCAGCGACGAAGATCTGACCGCGCTGCTGGGCCGCGCAGCCGAGCACAGCGCCGGCGGCACGCAGGTCGACGAGGACGCGATCGCCTTCCTGTCGGCGCGCAGCGAAGGCGATGCGCGCACAGCGCTCAACGCGCTCGAGCTCGCCGCCGCGACGGCGGCGCAGGAAGGCGAGCCGCGCGTGACGCTCGCGCGCGTCGAGGACGCGCTGCAGCGGCGCGCGGTGCTCTACGACAAAGGCGGCGACCGCCACTACGACTACGCCTCCGCGTGGATCAAGGCCACGCGCGGCTCAGATCCCGACGCCTCGCTGTACTACCTGGCGGTGATGCTCGAGGGCGGCGAGGACCCGCGCTTCATCGTCCGGCGCATGGTCATCCTGGCCTCCGAGGACATCGGCAACGCCGACCCGCAGGCGCTGTCGCTGGCCACGGCAGCGGCAGCCGCGGTCGAGCACGTCGGCCTGCCCGAGGCGCGCTACGCGCTGGCGCAGGCCGCCATCTACCTGGCGCTGGCGCCCAAGTCCGACGCCGCCGGCCGCGCGCTCGGCGCCGCGCAGCGCCACGTGCGCGAGCACGGCGCCGCAGCCCGCGCCGCCGTGGCTGCGCTCCGGGCCCAGGCCCGGTCAGGACAAGGCCGACTACGACAACCCGCACCGACACCCGGGGCACGTCGGCGCCGCAGGAGCTGCTGCCCGAGCCGTCGTCGGCGAACGCTTCTACGAGCCCGACGAGGCCGAGGCGCAGCTCGATGCGCGGCTGCGCGAGATTCGTCGAGCCCGCGGAGTCGACCAGCGATAATCGCCCGAACATGAGCGCGATCTGCACGAGGCGAGCGCGATGAGCGCGGCGACCAGCGAGCCGGCCAGCACCGGGACGCTGCGGGCGCGCGATCCCGCCACAGGCGAGCCGCTGGGCAGCGTGCAGGCCACAGCGCCCGTGCGAATCCCAGATGTGGTCGCCGAGGTCGCCAAGGTGCAGCCGCTGTGGGCGCTGCTGCGCGTGCAGGACCGCGCGCGCTACATGCGCCGCATGGCCCAGGCGGTGATCGACGACTTCGACGAGCTCGCGCGAGCCGCTCGCGCGCGAGCAGGGACGACCGGCGGCGGAGATCGCCGCGCTCGAGCTGCTGCCGGCGATCGACGCGCTGATCTGGATCGCCGACGACGGCGCCGACCTGCTGGGCGGGCGGCGCGTGGGCATCAGCCGCGGCATGTCGCTGGCCAAGCGCGCGCGTGTGGCCTTCGAGCCCTACGGCGTCGTCGGCGTGATCGGCGCCGGCTCAGCGCCCTTCGCGCAGCCGCTCGGACAGATCGCCGGCGCGCTGCTGGCGGGCAACGGCGTCGCCTTCAAGCCCGCCGCCCGCGCCGCGCTGGCCGGCGAGCGCATCGCGCGCGTGCTCGCCCGCGCCGGCCTGCCCGAGGGCCTCGTGCGCATTGCACACGGCGGCGCCGACGTCGGCATCGCGCTGGCCAAATCGCCGGTCGACAAGATCCTCTTCACCGGCTCGCCGGCCGTCGGTCGCGTGGTCGCCGGCGAGGGCGTGTCGCGTGAGAAGGAGGTCACGGTGGAGCTGGGCGGCAAGGACGCGATGCTGGTGCTCGCCGACGCGCGCCTGGCGCGCGCCGTGGACGGCGCGCTGTGGGCCGGATGCGTCGGCGCCGGCCAGGCGCGCGGTTCCGTCGAGCGCGTATACGTGGCACGCGAGGTGCACGAGCGCTTCGTCGACGCACTCGTCGCGGCGGCCGGCGCTCTGCGTGTCGGCAATCCGAGCGACGCCCGCACCGACGTCGGTCCGCTGGCCTCTCCGCGCCGGCTGGCGCACGTGCGAGCGCTCGTCGACGACGCCGTCGCGCAGGGCGCCACGCTGCGCTGCGGCGGGCCGGCGAGCCCCCCGGGCTGCGACGCCGGCTCCTTCTACGCGCCCGCCGTTGTCACCGGCGTGACGCACGACATGGCGCTGATGCGCGAGCCGCTGGAGGGTCCGGTGCTGGCGGTCATGGCCGTCGACTCGGTCGGTGAGGCGATCGCTTTGGCCAACGACTCCGACTATGCGCTCGGCGCGTCGGTGTGGACGGCCGACCGCTACCAGGCGCTGCGCATCGCGCGCGAGCTGCACGCGGGCATGGTCTGGTGCAACGACCACCTGCCCTGCCCGACCGTCTCGCGCGGGCCGTGGGGCGCCGCCGCGGGCGGCGGGCTCGGGCGCACGCTCGGCGCCGCCGGTCTGCGTGCCTGCGCGCAGGAGAAGCTGATCACCTGGGACCCGTCGGCCCCGCGTGGGCTGTGGTGGGGTCCCTATGACGAGCTGACCACGCGCGCCGCGCGCTCGGTCGCGAAGATGCGCTCCAGTCGCGAGATCGACCGCGAGCACGCCTGGCGCAACGGCGCGCTGGCGCTCACGCGCATCGGCGCGCGCGCATTCGGGCGCGGGCTTCCGCGTTAGCGAGCGCGAGCGCTCCACTACCCTTCAGAGCATGCCCGCCCAGGCCTATGCCGGAAAGGAGTGCGTGTGCCAGCTGCGCAAGGGCATCTGCGATCAGAGCTGCGTGCAGGGCATGCTCGACACGCCTTTCTACATCGCCTGCCTGAAGCTCACCGGGCGGCGCTGCGTGGTCGTCGGCGGCGGCTCGATCGGCCTGGAGAAGGTCGAGGGGCTGCTCGCCTGCAACGGACAGGTCACGCTGATCGCGCCAGAGGCGGAGCCCGAGCTGCGCGAGTACGCGGCCGAGGGCTCGATCGAATGGCTCGATCGCGAGTACGCCGGACCTGCCGATCTGGAGCGCGCCTTCATGGTGATCGCGGCGACCGACGACACCGACGTGAACATCGCCGTGTTCGAGGACGCCGAGCGCCGCGCGATGCTCGCCAACGTCGTTGACGTGCCGCCGCTGTGCAACTTCATCCTGCCGGCGATCGTGCGCACCGGTCCGCTGGCGATCGCGATCTCCACGGCCGGCGCCTCGCCGGCGCTGGCCAAGCGCATGAAGCGCGAGATCGAAGCGCAGTACGGCGAGCCCTACGCGCGCCTGGCGATCCTGCTCAACGAGGTGCGCGGCTGGGCCAAGGGCACGTTGCCGACCTATCAGGACCGCAAGCAGTTCTTCGAGGACATCGTCAACGGCGACCCCGACCCGATCGCGCTGCTGCGCGACGACCTGACCGCCGGCGGCGACGGCGAGCACGCGGTGCGCGAGCTGATCGCCCGGGCGCAGACGCAGCGAACGCCGCAGGTGTCGAGAGCCTGAGCTGTGGCGGCCGTGCAGGTCGAGGGGCTCTCTCGACACTACGGTGAGCGCGAAGCGCTGAGCGGCGTGTCGCTGTCGCTGCAGGAGGGCCAGACGCTGGTCGTGTTCGGGCCCAACGGCGCCGGCAAGACAACGCTGCTGCGCGTGCTGGCGACGCTGCTGCGCCCGCACGCCGGAGACGTGCGCGTGCTCGGCTGCAGCATTCCCGACCGCTCCTGGGCGGTGCGCGGGCGCATCGGTCTGCTCGGGCACGAGCCGCTGCTCTATCGCGAGCTGAGCGTGCGCGAGAACCTGCGCTTCCACGCTGCTCTGCACGGCGTCACAGAGGCGCGCGTCGAGCAGCTGCTCGAGCGGGTGCAGTTGCAGGCGCGCGCAGATGAGCCTCTGCGCCTGCTCTCGCGCGGCATGGTGCAGCGCGCGGCCGTCGCGCGCGCGGTGCTGCACGATCCGGAGCTGCTGCTGCTGGACGAGCCGCGCTCGAACCTCGACCCCGCCGCCGTCGAGCTCGTGGAGCCGCTGATCGGCGCCGCGTCGGGACGCACGCGCGTGATCTGCAGCCACGACCCGGGCGGCGGTCTGGCCGAGGCCGACGTGGTGCTCGGGCTGCGCGACGGGCGGCCGGCGCTGCTGCGCGCGGCGCGCCAGGTCGACGCCGAGGAGATCGGCGGGCTGTACAGGTGAGCACGACCGCGCCGGACACACCGCGGACGGCCGTGCGCGAGCAGCTGGCCGGCGCCGGCGCCAAGGCACAGCCGGGCACGCTGAGAGTCGTGCGCGCGCTGCTGCGCAAGGAGCTGCTGGTGGAGCTGCGCACACTGGAGTCGGTGCCCGCGATGTCGCTGTTCGCCGTTACGACCTTCGTGGTCTTTCACTTCGCGCTGAACCGCAGCACGGTCGACGGCGACCTCGCCGCCGGCATCCTCTGGGTGACGCTGCTGTTCGCAGCGATGCTCGGCGTCAACCGCCTGTTCGTCGCCGACGCCGATCAGGGCGGCTTCGACGCCTTCCTGCTCGCGCCGGTCGACCGCAGCGCGATGCTGCTGGCCAAGGCGCTGGCGATGCTCTGCTACCTGGTCGTGCTCGAGCTCGTCGCGGTTCCGGCGTTCGGCCTTCTGCTGCTCGGCCCGTCGCTCGGCCACACGCTGCCCGGCCTGATCGGCGTGCTCGCGCTGGGCGATATCGGCGTCGCGGTGATCGGCACGCTGGTCGCCGCGCTGGCCGTCCGCACACGCGCGCGCGACCTGCTCGGGCCGCTGCTGGCGCTGCCGCTGCTCGTGCCGATCGTGATCGGCGGCGCGCGCGCCAGCTCGCCACTGCTCGCGCTCGGACATTCCGGTCAGCCTGCAGCGCGTTGGCTGCTGACGCTCGGTCTCTATGATCTGGTCTTCGGGCTGATCGCCTACGCCGTGTTCGACTTCCTCCTGGAGGACTGACAAGACAGATGTACGGCAAGGGCCTGCGCGCCCTGAGCATTCTCGACCGTCGCCGTGATGGCGCTCGCGCTCGCGCTCGTGTTCTTCTACGCGCCGCTCGAAGCAGACCAGGGCTTTCTGCAGAAGATCTTCTACGTGCACGTGCCGCTGGCGATCGTTTCGCTGTGCGGTTTCGTGCTCGGCGGACTGTTCGCGATCCAGCATCTGCGCACGCGCGACTCGCGCTGGGACATGCGCTCCTATGTAGCGATCCACATGAGCCTGATCTTCGGCGTCGGCACGCTGATCACCGGCTCGATCTGGGCCAAGGGCTCGTGGGGGCACTGGTGGGTGTGGAGCGAGCCGACGCTCGTGTCCTTCCTGATCGTCTTCCTGCTCTACGCGACCTACCAGCCGCTGCGCTTCGCGATCGAGGATCCCGAGCGCCAGGCGCGCTACGCCTCCGTGTTCGCCGTCACCGCAGGCGCGTTCGTGCCGCTGAACTTCATCGCCGTTCGCGCCTCGACCGCGTATGTGCACCCACGGGTGCTCGGACGCGACGTCCAACCTGCCCGGCATCGATGGCGCTGACCTTCCTCGTGTCGCTGCTCGGCATGGCGCTGCTGTTCGCGACGCTGTGCAAGTACGAGCTGACGGCCAAGCACACGCGTGCGCAGTTGCGCGCGCTGCGCCGGCTGGCCGAAAGACGCCAGGCGTGCCCGCGAAGCGCCGGTGCGTCGCGGACGAAGCGCCGCGCCGAGCCTGCAGGCCACGGCGATGACCGCAAACCGGCCCAGCGATCGACGGAGCCTGTGATGGCCGCCGCACTGCTCGCGGAGCTGCCTGCGCTGCCGCTGCACGAGGCCGGCAAGTACGTCGCGGCCGCCTACATCGTGCTGTTCGCCATGGTGCTCGTCTACGTTGCGATCATGGCCATCCGCCTGAGCCACCTCGAGCGGGACCTCGGCGAGCTGCTCGCGCGCGAGCAGGCCGACGCCGAGGGCGAGCATGTCTGAGTTGCTCGCACTCGGCATCTCGCACAAGACGGCGCCGGTGGCGCTGCGCGAGCGCGTCGCCTTCACCGAGTCCGAGGCGACGGACTTCGCACAGCAGGCAACCGGCACACCCGAGGTGCGCGAGGCGGTCGTCATCTCCACGTGCAACCGCACGGAGATCTACCTCGTCGTCGGCGACGCCGTGCGCGCGGAGTCAGACGTGCTCGGCCTGCTCGCGAGCCGCGCGTCGATCCGCCCGACCGAGCTGGCCGAGGCGATCTACTCGCCGCGCAACTGCGACGCCGCGCGCCAGCTCTACCGCGTCACCGCGGGCCTGGAGTCGATGATCGTCGGCGAGGCGGAGATCCAGGGCCAGGTCAAGCGCGCGCACGAGGCTGCGATGCGAGCGAGCTGCACGGGCCCGCTGTCCAACCGCCTGTTCGCCGCCGCGCTGACGACGGGCAAGCGCGTGCGCACGGAGACCGGCATCGGCTCCAGCCGCGTGAGCATTCCCTCGGTGGCGGTCGACCTCGCGCAGAGCGTGCTCGGCGGGCTAGAGGACCGGCACGTGGTCGTGCTCGGCGCCGGCGACACCAGCGAGCTGACCGCGCGCGCGCTGGCCGAGCAGGGCGCCGGAACGATCTTCGTCGCCAACCGCCACGCCGATCGCGCGCTCAGCCTGGCGCAGCGCTTCGGCGGCTCGGTCGTCGGCCTCGATGGGCTGCCCGACCAGCTGCTGCTCGCAGACATCGTGCTCTGCTCGACCGCCTCGCCCGAGCCGATCGTCGGGCGCGACGAGCTCGAGCAGGTCATGAGCGAGCGCGCCGATCGGCCGCTGCTGCTGATCGACATCGCCGTGCCGCGCGACATCGAGGCGACCTGCGGCGAGCTTCAGGGCGTCAGCCTGTATGACATCGACGACCTGCAGGCGGTCGTCGCGCGCAACCTCAGCTCGCGCGAGAGCGAGGCTCCGCGCGCGCAGGAGATCGTCGAGCAGGAGATCCACCGTTTCGCGCGCTGGCTCGGACAGCTGGAGACGCTGCCAACGGTCAGCGCGCTGCGCGAGCACGGCAACGAGCTGGTCGAGCAGGTGCTCGCCGAGAACGCCGGGCGATGGGAGTCGGCCTCGCCACGCGACCTCGCACGCATCGAGGCTGTCGCGCGCGCGGTCATGAGCCGCCTGCTGCACGAGCCGACGATTCGCCTGCGCAGCCTCTCCGAGGAGCGCGGGCACGCCAGCCTGGAGCTGGTGCGCGAGCTGTTCGGCCTGCGCGAGGACGCGCCGGCACAGCAGCCGCCGCGAACGGAGCTGGCGGAGGTCCACGACCTGCGCCAACGGCGCGAGCGCTGAAGCGCCTTCGCTGATGCGCCTGGGAACCCGTGCGAGCGCGTTGGCGCTCGTGCAGGCCAAACTCGTCGCCCAGCTGCTGCAGCTCGGCGACGGCGATGCGTCGGCCGCCGTGGAGATCGTCCCGATCGTCACGCGCGGCGACCGTGAGTCAGCCGAGGCCGCTGCACCGCCGGCCGGCGAGGACAAGTCGCGCTGGGTCTCCGAGCTCGAGGCGGCGCTGCTGGCGGGCGAGATCGACGTCGCCGTGCACTCGGCCAAGGACGTGCCCGGCGAGCACGTCGACGGCCTCTGCACTCGTTGCCGCGCCGCCGCGCGCCGCCGCCGAGGATGCGCTGTGCGGCGCGTCCGGCCTGGACGCGCTGGCGTCGGGTGTGCGTGTGGGCACGAGCAGCCTGCGCCGCGCCGCGCAGCTGCTGGCCGTGCGCCCAGACCTGCAGCTGATCGAGCTGCGCGGCAACGTCGACACGCGCCTGGCAAGGCTGCAGGGCGACGAGGTCGACGCGATCGTGCTGGCGCGCGCAGGGCTGCAGAGGCTCGATCGCGAGGATGCCGTCGGCGCGGTGCTCGACGCCGCACAGTTCGTGCCCGCGCCCGGGCAGGGCACGCTGGCGCTGCAGGCGCGCAGCGACGATGACCAGGTGCGCGACGCGCTGACGGCGATCGGCAGCGCCGACGCGCTGGCCTGCCTGACCGCCGAGCGCGCGGTCGCGCGCGCTCTTGGAGCCAGCTGTGACACACCGCTCGGCGCGCACGCGACGATCCACGACGGCGACCTGCGCTTGCGCGCATGGGTCGGGCTGCCCGACGGCTCGACCTGGGTCGCCGACGAGCTGCAGGGCGGCGTCGCCGACGCCACGAAGCTCGGGCAGGAGGTGGCGGCGCGACTCCGGCACGCCGGTGCAAGCGAGATCCTGCGCCGCGCCGGCGAGATCGTGCGCGATGCGCTGGAGCAGGCGCCGTGAGCGAGTCCAGCGCGCCCGGCGACGAGGCGACCGGCGAGGCGCACGCGGCCAGCGGGCGCGTCTACCTGGTCGGCGCCGGTCCGGGCGATCCGGGTCTGCTGACCGCGCGCGCGCTGGAGTTGATCGCCCGCGCCGACGTGATCCTGTACGACAGGCTGATTCCCGAGTCCGCGCTCGACGGCGCGCGCGAGGACGCCGAGCTGCTGTTCGCGGGCAAGCGTGGCGGCGGCGAGTCGGTGGCGCAGCAGCAGACCGAGGCGTTGATGCTGTCGCGAGCTCGCGAAGGCAAGTCGGTCGTGCGGCTGAAGGGCGGCGACCCGTTCGTGTTCGGGCGCGGCGGCGAGGAGGCGCTGATGCTGCGCGAGGCGAGCATCGACTTCGAGGTCGTCTCGGGCGTCACAGCCGGCGTCGCCGCGCTGGCCTACGCGGGCATCCCCGTGACCCATCGCGGCCTGGCCACGGCCGTGGCGTTCGTGACCGGACGCACCGGCGACGACCGCGAGCTCGACTGGTCGGCGCTGGCCGCGTTTCCCGGCACGTTGGTGTTCTACATGGGCGTGCAGCGCCTGGCGCAGATCGCCGGCTCGCTGATCGAGGCCGGACGCGATCCGCACGAGCCGGCGGCGGTCGTCGAGCAGGGCACGCTGCCGACCCAGCGGATCGTCACGGCGACGCTGCAGACGATCGGGCAGCACGCTCGACGCGAGGGAATCGGCTCGCCGTCGATCACCGTGATCGGCGCGGTCGCCGAGCTGTCGCAGCAGCTCGCCTGGGCTGCTGCGCGGGCCGCTGGCGGGACACACCGTCGCCGTCACGCGTGCTCGCGCGCAGGGCAGCGCGTTGGCGCAACGGCTGCGCGAGCTCGGCGCGCGCGTCGTGCAGGCGCCGGTCGTGCGCACGCAGACATTACCCGGACCCGCCCTGGACCTGGCGCCCTACGACCTGATCTGCGCTAACGAGCCCCAACGCCGTGCGCGAGCTGTTCGTGCGCCTGCGCCGCAGGCGGACGCGACGCGCGCGCGCTGGCCGGCGCACGCTTCGCATCGATCGGCCCCGGCACGACCGAGGCGCTGGCGCGCGGCGGCATCGTCGCCGACATCGTGGCTGAGCGTTTCGTCGCCGAGGGTCTCGTGCAGGCGCTCGCCGGCGTGCCCGTGAAGCGCGCGCTGATCGCCCGCGCGCGCGGCGGGCGCGACATGCTGCCCGACGCGCTGCGCGCCGACGGCGCACAGGTCGACGTGCTGGATCTGTATGAGACGGTCGTCGAGCCGCTTTCGGCCGAGACGCTGGCGCTGGCGCGCGCGGCCGACTACGTCACGTTCACGTCGGCCTCAACGGTGCGTAACTTCTTCGATGCGGCAGGCGCAGATGCCGCCGGCGAGCCCGAGACGCCGCTGCTCTCAGCCGCTACGCGCATCGTGTCGATCGGCCCGATCACCAGCGAGGCGCTGCGCGAGCGCGACCTTACCGTGGATGTGCAGGCCGCGCAGCACGACATCGACGGCCTGGTGCAGGCGCTGCTCGCCGATGCCGCGACACGCTAGCCCGGCCCACCTCGGCGTCCCGCGCCTGCACTTCCGGCGCACCGACTCGACGAGCGACCGCGCGCGCGAGCTGGCGCTGGCCGGCGCGCCTCACGGGACACTGGTGACGGCGGCCGAGCAGAGCTCAGGGCGCGGGCGCCAAGGCCGGCGCTGGTCGGCGCCGGCGGGCGGCGCCCTGTTGATGTCGTTGGTTCTGCGAACCCCGCCGCCGCTGCTGCCGCTGATCGCCGCGCTGGCCGTATGCGACGTGGCCGGCGAGCAGGCGCAGATCAAGTGGCCGAACGACATCGTGCTGGTGCGTGACGAGCGGCTGGCCAAGCTCGCAGGCATTCTCGCCGAGGGCCGCCCGCAGGAGGGCTGGGCCGTACTCGGCATCGGCATCAACGTCGCCATGCGCGTGAGCGAGCTGCCGCCCGAGCTGCACGCCAGGGCCGCGACGCTTGGTCTGACTCCTGCCGACGTCGAGCCCTTGCTCGCGCGGCTGTTGCAGGCGCTCGAGTCGAGACTGGGACAAGACGATGAGGCGACGCTGGCGGCGTGGCGCGGACGCGACGCGCTGCGCGGACGCGAGGTCAGCTGGAGCTCAGGCCGGGGGCGCGCCCAGGGCATCGACGGAGCCGGCCGGCTGATCGTCGCGCTCGCAGACGGTGGCCGGGCCGCGCTGGACGCCGGCGAGGTGCACCTGCTGACCAGGGACGGCGCGGGCGCTTAGTCGGTCGCGCCGTCGTCGCGCGGCTCGCTCGGCGTGCGCTGAGCCGTCCTGCGGGCGTTGTCGCGCTTGCGCTCGCCCTGCCCGCCACGCCCATTCGCCGCGCCGGCGCCATTGCGGGCACGACCGCTGTCGGGCGTGTGGCCATTGGACTCGCCGTTTTGGCTCTGCACCGCAGCCGACTTGGCGGCCGGGCTCGTGGGCGAGCTCTCAGCTGCACCGTTGGCGCGTGCGGCCGCGCGTGCCGCCGCGCCCGAGCCGCCCTTGCGCCGGCGGCGCGAGTTGCGTGCGCGTCGCTTGGGGAAGTTGCGCAGCAGCTCGCGGGCGAGCGCCGGCGGCTTGCGCGCCATGCGCGTGCGCGCTCCGCGCAGGGCCTCCTCGGCCTCGGGCGTGTGCGCGAGCGCAGCGGCGAGCAGGGCGGCGGCGAGACGGCGATCCTGCTTGCGTGCGGCGTGGATCAAGCGGCGAGCGTTGCGCGCGTGCGCTCCGCCGGCGGAGTTGACGAGCAGCCCGAGCAGTCGCTTGGTCTCTGGCCAGCGCTGCACGGCGTACTCCTCGTGCACGTCGCGCGTGTACTCGGCCAGCCGCCAGATCCAGGCGTTCGCCTGGTCGCGTCGCCCAATGCGTCGCTCGACCAGCGCGCGCAGCATGATCTTGGTCGCCTCGCGGCGCTCGTCGCGCGGCCAGCCACCGATGATGTCGATCGCCTCGTCGAACGCGTCGGGGTCGCGCAGCGCCGGAATGTCGGCGAGCGCGCGCAGGCGCAACTGCGCGTTCTTGTTGCGCTTGACGGCCTCGATCAGGAAGCGGCTCTTCAACTCGCCGCCGCGGTCGAAGTGCAGCATGGCGCGCGCGCGGCGCCAGCCGTTGGGCGCCACACGCGCGCCCGCCAGGGCCGCCCACAGGTGCTGCTCGCCGTAGTCGAGGTGCTCGACGGCGATCCGCCACAGCTCGCGCTCGAAGACGGCGAAGCGCCGCTCCTCCTCCGCGCAGACGGGCAGCACGCGGCGCTCGACGCGCATGCGCCGGCCGCGACCGCGGCGCACGGGACCGACGACGATCGCGCCGCCGCGGTAGACGTCGCGGTCGAGCAACGAGTGCAGCGTGACGACGGGGTCGTCGTGCTTGGTCGCCGGATGGACGAAGTCGACGACGAGGCCTGCCTCCTTGCCGGGATGGCGTCGCGTGACGCGCCCGACGCGCTGCTGGTAGATGCGCTTGGAGGCCGTCGGCGCGAGGTGCACGCAGACGGTCGCGCGCGGGCTGTTCCAGCCCTCGGCGAGCAGCTGCGCGTTGATCAGCACGTCGATGGCGCCGCGCTCGTAGCGCGCGAGGATCTCGGCAAGCTCGCGCTTGGGTGTCTCGCCGGAGACTCCCTGCGCCTTGATCCCCTCGGCACGGAACGCTTCGGCGAGGTTGTAGGCGTGTTTGACTCCGGCCGCATAGACGACGCCGGGCACGCCGTTGAAGCGCGTCTTGTAGAGGTTTGCGACAGCCATGTTGAACGGCTGCTGGTCGAGCAGTTTCGCGAGCTCGTCCTGGTCGAACTCGGTGTCGATCTCGCCTCGTCGCAGAGGCACGTTGGCGATCGTGCGCACGCCGACGCCTGGTGAGATGCGCACACAGCGCAGCGGCGCGATCACGCCGCGGCGCGCCGCCTGGGCCAGGTCGAAGCGCGAGGTCTGCGTGGGAAACAGATCGGTGACGTGGCGCGCGATCAACGCGCCGGTGGCGGTCATGCCGATGAAGATCGGGCCGGTCCACTCGCGAATAGCGCCACTGGTCTTCTCGCCCAGTGCCGTGTGCGCCTCATCGCAGATGACGATCGTGTAGGCGCTGGAGATCTTGCCCGCGTTGCGCACGAACCACTGATAGGTCTCGACCGTCACGGGACCGTTGGACGAGTCCTCGCCCTTCAGCAGCGGTTTTGAGATGCGCTTGG
This sequence comes from uncultured Solirubrobacteraceae bacterium, assembly GCA_963793935.1. Classification (GTDB taxonomy): domain Bacteria; phylum Actinomycetota; class Thermoleophilia; order Solirubrobacterales; family Solirubrobacteraceae; genus Palsa-744. The sequence continues at coordinate 512,427 of CAWCBZ010000003.1, read as the reverse complement.
CGTAGCCGCGGTCGCGCAGCTCGCCGTTGAACTGGTCGACGAGGTTGCGGCGGTGCGTGAGGATCAGCACGCCGCCGGTCTGCGAGGCCTCCACGAAGCCGAGCGCTGCGACCGTCTTGCCGGCGCCGGTGGCGTGCTCGAACCAGAATCGCTTGGCCGCGTTGGGGTCCTCGGGCTGATCGGCCAGCGACTCCTCGTCGTCGTCCTCGTCGGCCCAGTCGCGCGGCTCCTCCTCGGCCTCGGCCTCGGGCTCGTCCTCGGGCTCTTCCTCGTCGTCGTCATCGGCGAGCACCTCGTCGTCGAGCTCGTCGTCGTCATCGTCCTCGTCGGGCGCCGCGCGCTGCACCGGACCGAGATCCTCGTCTTCGTCATCGTCTTCCTCGAGCTCGTCGTCATCGGGCTCGTCCTCGTCGTCCTCGTCGCCTGCGTCCTCGTCGGAGACCTCATCGCTCACCCGCTTGGCGGCGTCATCCTCAGGCGTCTCGTCGGGGCCGAAGATCTCCGCGGTCGCCAGCAGCTCGGGCGAGGCAGAGGCGGCGCTCTTTCCGTTGCCGTTGATCGCCGCCGCCTGTGCCGCTGCGAGCAGCGCCGCCAAGGTGCCCGAGAGGGCGTCGACCTGGTGAGCCGAGAGCACGGTGCCGTCGGCAAGATGCGGCTCGTCCTCGGAGAGCACGCGCTCCAGGCCGAGCAGCAGCGAGAACTCCCGCCGCCAGGCGGTCGACGGATTCTTGGCCTTCGGGTCGGCCTGCAGCTCGGCGAGCGCCGTGTCCAGCGCGAGTCGTCGCGGCGAACCTGCGGCCAGCGCGACGGCAGCGTCCTCGCCATCGTGCAGGAAGCGCTCGCGCACGAGCTTTTCCGCGCGCGAGATTTCCGCGGAACTTGGAATCGACGCGACCGCGAGGGCCGCTGAGCTGGACTCGGCCATGAGGCTCTGGACTTCGAGACGGAGCCGCCGCAGAAGAGGTTCGGCGTGGCTCGAAAAGACTGGCGCCGCGTTGACGCCGTTGCCGGATGCTAGGCGCTAACCGGCTTTGCGTAGCTTGAAGATATAGCACGTCTCCTGGCCGGCGAGGATGAGGCTGGCCGAGAACGTCGTGAGCGCCCGGCGCCGCTCCTTCAGTGGCCGAGGGCGGGCGCGCGATCTGCCAGGCTTACGCGCCATGACGCCGAAGCGATGGACGATCGCAGCGGGCTCAGTCGCGGTGCTCGCGCTGCTCGTCGTCGGGCTGATCCAGCTGGCGAACAGCGCGACGTCTCCGACCCAGACGTCCAAGCTGACGCTGGCGCAGGTGCGCGCCCGGCTGGCCGGCTCGCCGCCTGGACTGGCGCTGCTGCACGCCCAGGCGGGCGAGCTGCTCCCCGGGGGCCTGCGCGCGTTGCGCGCGCGATTGGCCACGCTGCACGGCAGGCCGGTGGTGATCAACAAGTGGGCGTCGTGGTGCGTGCCTTGCCGCGCAGAGTTCGGCGCCTTCCAAGGTGCGTCGGTGAGCCTGGGCCGCCAGGTCGCGTTCATCGGCATCGACTCCGGCGACACGAGCCACGCGGCGGGCGACTCGTTCCTGCGCAGCTTCCCGGTCGGCTACCCGAGCTACTACGACCAGAGCGGCGCGGCAGGCGAGGCGCTGACCGACTCGACGTTCACGCCGGTGACCGTGTTCTACGACCGCTCCGGCTCGCGATACATCCGCCAGGGGCCCTATCCCAGCCAGGCCCGTCTGGAAGCAGACGTCAGGCGCTACGCGTTGTCGGCGGCGCATGCCTGAAATCCGCATCGACCCGCTCAGCGGGCACCGCACGATCATCGCCGGCGAGCGCTCGCGGCGCCCAGGCGGCGCGCCGACGCTGTCTGACAGCGAGCGCGTGCTCGAGCCGATCGACGCCGAGCGCGACCCGTTCGCCGAAGGCAACGAGCGGCGCACGCCGCCGGAGCTGTATGCGGTTCGCCCCGGCGGCGGGCCGGCCGACTCACCCGGCTGGACCGTGCGCGTGGTGCCGAACCTCTACCCGGCGCTGTCAGAGGGCGACGACCGTGCGCCGGATGAGGACCGCCCGTCGGGCGAGCTCTTCGCATCGCTGCCCGCCACGGGCGTGCACGAGGTGATCGTCAACGGGCCCCAGCCGGTGCTGTCGCTGGCCGAGCTGCCGGTCGAGCAGGTTGCCGCGGCGATGGACGTGTGGCGCGAGCGTATGAGCTTCCACGAGCGCTGCGCCTACGTGCAGTTGATCGTCAACGAGCGCCGCCAGGCGGGAGCGTCGCTGCCGCACACCCACTCGCAACTGTATGGCCTCGATTTCGTTCCTGGCGTCGTTGCGCGCGAGCGTGAGCGTGCGGGCGCCTATGCGACGCGCACGATGGGGCAGAACCTGCTGGGGGACCTGGTCGCCGAGGAGGTGCGCCTGCGTGAGCGAATCGTGGCGATCGACGACGAGGCGGTGCTGATGGCGCCGTATGCCTCGCGCCTGCCCTTCCAGCTGATGCTGGCGCCGCGGCGACCGGTCGCGCGTTTCGAGCAGGACGGCCCGACTGGAGCGTCGCTGCTGCACGACGGCCTGCGCCGGCTGGCGCGCCACCTCGGCGCCAGCCCACCGCTGAACATGTGGGTGCGCACGGCTCCGCGGGGCGCCGAGCACTTCTGCTGGCGCATCGACGTGGTGCCGCGCCTGACACATCTCGCGGGGCTCGAGCTGTCGACCGAGGTGAACCTGAACATCGTCGCGCCCGAGCACGCCGCGGCGCTGCTGCGCGAGGCGTGAGCGCGCGCCCAAGCGGCGCGGAGGCTAGTCTGGCGCGATGCCGCCCGAGCATCGCTTCGTGCCACGCTTCGCCGCCGAGCCACCGCAGGAGGAGTTGCCCTACGGGCGCTGGGCCGAGCGCCTGGCCGAGGAGTTCCTCGCTGCCGTGGCGCGCCTGGAGCTCGGCGATGAGGATCTGGGCGAGGCGCACGAGATCCTCTGGTATCCGGATCGCAGCTGGCATGGGCGCACGTACGTGCCCGGCACGGCGCTGACCAGCACGGGCTTCGAGCTGTTCGGCTACGTTCGTTTCGTGCCGGCGCCCGACGACGGCGAGCCGAGCGAGTTCTCCGCATTCGTCGACTTCACGGAGGAGACCGCCGAGCGCAACCCAGACTGGACGCTGGACGTATGCGACGAGGTGATCGGAGCATGGCGCGGAGAGTCCGGCGCGGTCGCTGCGATGACGCTCGTGTGGGGCCACCCTCTGGTTTCCGGCGGACGCATCGCGACGGCCGAGCTTGCCAACCTCGCCGTCGACCAGTGCGACGTGATCAACGAGCGCTTCACGTTGATCGCACCCGACGACTACCGTCACGATCTGCTGGAGATCAAGCTGTTCGGCGTCAAAGGCCAGCAGCTCGCGAGCGAGTCGCTGTACGCAGGCGAGGACGAGGACGAGGACGAGGACGAGGCGCCCGGCGAGCGATAGCCGGGCGCCCTGACGCTCGCGCTAGTGGGCGCCCGCCTCCTTACAGCCCGACAGCGCGTGGTCCCTGGCCGCTCCTGCCGGCAGTGGCGAGGCCTTGACGATTTCTTCGCAGGCTTCGCGAGACGCCGTGCGCACGGCTTTCGGATCGCCGCTTGTGGCCTTGTCACAGATCGATTCGAGCCTGCTCCTGGTCGCCGCTGGCAAGGTCGGCAGAACCTTGACGCCCTGCTTGCACCGCGCCCGGGCGGCGGCGACCGTCGGTGATTTCGCCGCGGGTGTCGTGGTGGTCGAACTGGAGCTGGTCGATCCGCTTGTCGTGGGCGTGCTCGAGCTTGAGCTCGCGGAACTGCCGGAGCTGCCGCAGCCCGCCAGCAGCGCCCCCATGGCGAGCAGCACGAGCGTTGCTGGTGCAAGCCTTCTGATCATCGGTTGCTCCCTTGCGTGGATGGATGCTCGCCGTCGGCCTCGGCGTGTTGCCGCGACGCGCGGCGGTCTCAGACGATGACGGTACCCGGGGCCACGGACCGCGCACAAGCGTCGTCTATGGCGCCCTAGCCTTCTGCGGCTTCCTGTTTTGCGCGCCGCTTGAACGCGGCGACTTCCTGCGCTTCTTCCTTGGCGAACTTTTCGCGGGCGGCCTTTTCGGCGGGACTTTCGGCGGAGCCTTTGCTCTTGGTCGATTTCGTCTTGCTGTTGCTCTTGGTTTTCTTGCTCGACGAGCCGCTGTGCGAGTTCTTGTGCGCGTGCGTTTTCTTCTTGCCGGTCGTCTTCTTGGATTGGGCCTGCGCCGCGGCGATGGCCGCTTCCTGCTTGCGGCGCTTGGCTTCCACTACGGCTTCTTCGCGCTTTGTCGCGAGCGCTTCTTGCGCTCGCTGTTTGGCTCTCGCGGCCTTTTCCTGGGCTTCTTCGCGCGATAGGCCAGCTTCTTCTGCCGGCGTGGCCGATTCCTTGGCCGAGCCAGAGCCTTCGCCACAGGCCGTGAGCGTGGCGGCTGCGAGCAGGACGAGCAGCGCCAGTACAGGCCACCGCCACGACCCGCGCGGCGGGCGCCGCGGCAGCTGCCCGTGCGATGCGGACGTCATTGTCCCGCTTCGCTTTCGGGCGCAGTCGTCGTGGTCGTCGTCGTCGTCGGGTTCGTGTTCTTGCGTCGACGCGCGGTGCGTTCAGCTTCCTGCTGTTTTTTCACTTCCGCTTCCTTTTTCTCGGCTGCTTCCTTGCTCTTGTCGGCTGCCGCCTTGGATTCTTCTTCTTGCTTCTTGAGCTTTGCCTTGGCTGCCGCTTCGCGCTTCTTGGCTTCCTTCTCGGCCTTCTTTTCGCGCTTCTTGGCCTTCGCCTTCGCTTCGCGTTCGGTCTGCTGAGCGGCTGTTTCCGCTGCTTCTTCTCGCTTCTTGGCTTCCAGCAGCGAGAGCAGTTCGCGGTTTTTGACAGCTTCCCTGGCTTCTTCCTGATTTTCGGTGGCGTCTTCAGCTTCGAGCGCTTCTTCCCGGGCCGCGTCCTGCGCCGGGGTGCTCGTGCTCGCAGATTCGCCACAGCCTGCAAGCGGGCCGGCTATGGCGGCGAGCAGGCACAGGATGACGGCTCGCAGGACCCAGCGACGCCTCACCGCTGTCCGGTGGCGCGCCGAGACGCCGGGGCTACGCTCGATCGAAACATGCCGTTTCAAGCTACCAGCCGGGAAGTTGGCGCTCAACAGGTGTACGGCGGCTGTCAGGGCGATATGGCGACGTATAGTGCCGCTCCCGATGGCAACCGTGACCGCGAGCGGCCTGACGAAGCACTTCGAGACAACGTGTGCCGTCGACGGCGTCGACCTCGTGGTGGAGGAGGGCGAGGTCCGAGGCTTGCTCGGTCCCAACGGCGCCGGCAAGACGACGCTGTTGCGGATGTTGTTCGGGTTGGTGCGCCCAGATGCAGGCAGCATCGAGCTGTTTGACCGCGACCTGAGCGAGCCTGACGCGCCGGTCCTCGACGGGGTGTCGGGCTTCGTGGAGGCGCCGGCCTTTTATCCGTATCTGTCTGGAAGAAGCAACCTCGAGCTGCTGGCTGAACTGGATGGCGGCTCATCGCGAGCACGCATCGGCGAGGCGCTCGAGCGGGTTGGGCTGGCCGACCGCAGCGCCGACCGCGTCAGCGGCTATTCGTCGGGCATGCGCCAGCGCCTGGGCATCGCCGCGGCATTGCTGCGCGCACCGCAGCTGCTCTTGCTCGACGAGCCGACGGCGGGGCTCGATCCCGCCGGCGTGCGCTTCGTCGGCGAGCTCTTGCGGAGTCTCTCGGCAGAGGGAGTCGCGGTGCTGCTCAGCAGCCATCAGATCGTCGAGATCGATGGGGTCTGCGATACGTTCACCGTGCTGAGCCGAGGTCGAGTCGTATGGGAGGGCACCGCCGCCCAGTTGCGTGCGGACGCCCCGCTCTCGGCCCATCGGATGGCGACGAGCGATGATCGCCGCGCGCTGGCGCTGGCGCGAGGGGTCACGGGCGTGCGCGCCGAGCGCTCGCCGGAGCGCGGATTGACGGTCGAGGCGGACAGCCACGCGCTCGATCAGTACGTACTCGCGCTCGGCCGAGCGGGAGTCGCCGTCCGTCGACTCGAGCTGCCCGTGAATCCGCTCGAGTCGATGTTCTTCGCTTTGACTGACCAGCGGCGAGAGCCGTCGGCGTCCGCCGATACGCAGGTTCGGCACGAGCACGCCGAGTCGTGACGGCGCAACACGGACCGTCGTTGCATCGTGCGCAGAAGCGGGGCGGCGTGTGGGCCGTCTATCGCGCGGAGCGGCGCAAGCTCGTCGCCCAGCTGTCCACCCGAGCTCTCGCGCTGGTGTGCCTGCTCGGGCCGTTTGCCTTCGGCGCGATCCTCAAACAGCAGAGCGGACTCCCGGCCGACACGTTGCTCGGCATCTGGGTGCACACCTCCGGCTATGCAGTGCCATTCGTGATTCTAGGTTTTGCTGGCACATGGGGATTTCCGGTGTTGGCTGGTGTGCTGGCCGGTGATCTCTTCTCCTCTGAGGACCGTTATGGGACGTGGAAGACGGTCCTCACGCGTTCGGCCAGCCGCAGGGAGATGTTTGCCGGCAAGGTGCTCGCCGCCGGGGCATTCTCTGTCGCGCTCGTGGTGCTCGCCGCGCTGTCGAGCATCGCCTCGGGCCTGCTGCTGACGGGCGATCAGCCGCTCGTCGGTTTCAGCGGCGTCGTGCTGTCGTCTGACGAAAGCTTGCTGCTGGTGAGTTTGAGCTGGCTGCTCAGCGTGCTGCCGATGCTGGCGTTCACGAGCTTGGCCGTGCTGTTCTCAGTCGCGACCCGCAGTGGCATCATCGGTGTCCTCGGGCCGGTCCTCGTCGGCCTGATGATGCAACTGCTGGCGCTCATCGGCAGCGGAACCTGGGTGCACATGCTGCTCGTCTCCTCGGCGTTCGACGACTGGCACGGCCTGTTGACCGCACCCAAGTTCTACGGGCCCCTCGTGATTGGAAGCTGTGTCAGCGTGCTCTGGATCCTGGCGTGCCTGGGTGCGTCATGGCTGATCTTGGCGCGGCGCGACTTCGCCGGCGCCCCGGTGGCGCGGCGCCCGGGGTGGGTCGTGCCGATCCGCGCGGTGCTCGGCGCCGCGGCGCTGATCGTGCTGCTCGGCGCCGCCACCAGCTGGGGACCCGTGGCGGTCACGAAGACTCGTCTCGAGGCGTCGATCGCGCCCACTTTCAACGACTTGACCAGGCTCCAGCTCGAACAGCGCGGCATCAACCCGCCGAAGGGCAGCGCGCTGGAACTTCACACGAGCTGCCGCCGGCGCGCCGGTGCAAGCCAGGGACCCGGCGATGACTGGGTTTGCACGATGAGCGTGCTCAGACCGCAGCCAGGCGCCAATCCGTTCAGGCTCACACCCGTCACCTACGACGTGGGTGTGAAATCCAACGGCTGCTACAAGGCGCAGGCGCCACCAGCGTTCGTGGGACGCCAGCTGATGACCGACGAACATGGACACAGCGTGGTCAATCCGCTGTTCACGATCTATGGCTGCTTCGACACGACAGCCACGACCCATTGCCCGGCGACCTCCAACTGCCTCGGCTCCAGCTCACGTCCGGCGAGCGCCGCGCCAGAACGTCCGACAGGCGCCGGAAATGAAACACCAGTCCCCAACAGCTCGGGGCCGACCAACAGTGAATCGACGACATCCGCGAAGAGCAAGGGAGAAAGTGAAGCCCTACGCAAGGCCGAACGCGCGGCGGGACCACGAGTGATGCGAGAAATCAACAAAGCCGAACGAGAAGAACGAGCCGCCGGCGAACGCGAAGCGAGGGGTGGCGAACCCCCCGCTGAAGAAGAATTTTGACCTGGCGATCAGCGACCGGGCCAGCCGGCGCGGCCAGATCCATCGCAGACTCCGGCCGTGAGGGTACTGTCGCGCGCCTAGTGCTAATGATATCTAAGTGCTAGACGATAATACGACTAATCGACTATACTCGTTCCATGATCTACCTAGTTCCTCAGCCTGATGCCGCGCTGAAAGCGGAACTCGCCGAGTTCGACGCGCTGCGCGAAAAGCTTGGCGACCAAGCCGGCGTGGCCGGGCCATGGCTCGGCGCTCTGCGCCGTCAGTGGCGTGCGGCCTCAGCCGAGAGCTCGATCGAGATCGAGGGGTTCCGCGTGCCAGAGGACGAGACGCTTGCCGTGGCGAGCGGCGACGAGCCGACCGACCCAAACGACGAGAACCGGATGGCGCTCTCCTGCTACGTGCGAGCAATGGATCACGTCGGCGTCATGTCCGATGATCCCGTGTTCCGATGGGTCGATCGTGTCCTGCTCGATCTCCACTTCGATGCCTGCTACTTCCAGAAGGACAGGGAGCCCGGTCGATACCGCCGGGGCGGTATCGAGGTCATCAGTCCGGAGGGCGGACCGCCCGCGTATGTCGGTCCGCCGGCCGAGCAGGTGCCGCTGCTCATGAGGGAGATCATGGACTGGCTCGACCATGGCGACCCCGATGCCCACCTGATCGTGCGTGCGGCGATGGCCCACCTGCACGTCGTCTCCGTCCACCCATTCCGCGACGGCAACGGGCGAATCTCACGCATCGTCCAGTCTCTCGTCCTCGCACGCGGCGGGTTGCTGGCCCCCGAGTTCGTATCGATCGAGGAATACCTCGGCAGCAACACGTCGGCCTACTACGCCGCGCTGCAGTCGGTGCAGGGTGGGTCATTCCAGCCCAAGCGCGACGCGACGCCTTTCGTGCGGCTCTGCATTGAAGCCCACGTAGCGCAGGCCCATCGGCGACTGAGACAACTCGCCGAGGCTGGTGCGCGATGGGCCTACCTCGAGAAGCTCGTCAAGCAGCGCGAGTGGCCGGATCGTCTCGTCATCGCCTTGGAGCAGAGCCTCTTCCAGGGCACTGACCGAGCCGCCTACGCCGCCGAGGCCGACGTGTCGCCACCCACGGCGAGCAGCGACCTACGACGCCTCCACGACGCCAGGCTGATCAGTCAGCGAGGAAGGGGACCCGCCACACGCTACGTCGCAGGCGAGCAGCTGGCTCGTGACGTGCGCGACCTGCTCGATCGAGCAGTCCCTAAGCCGGAGTGAGCCCCAGGGCACAGATTCTGTAGTGCCCCCGCCAGGAGTCGAACCTGGATCTACCGCTTAGGAGGCGGTCGTCTTATCCATTGGACTACGAGGGCAGAGTCCAGCGAGCTCACAAGGCTACCCGCGCGCTGCTCGGTGGCGCAGGCGCGAGAGGCTCAGACGCCGACGAGCTGCGCCTCTGCCGTCGCGGCGCCGTCGGACTCGTCGAGCTCCTCGGCGACGCGTCGAGCGCTGACGTTCGCGCGCGGCGGTGGTGCTGGCCAGGCCGAGGACGAACACGGCGACGCCGCAGCCGGTGATGATCCACCAGCCGGTGTGGCTGGCCTGCGACGAAGCCGGCGCCCGACGGACGACGGCGCCGGCGGCGGTGACGGCGCCGACGATCGCGACGCCGAGCGTCTGGCCGAGCTGGCGCGAGGTCGAGGCGACCGCCGCTGCCACGCCCGGCCTGCGCCGGCGGCATGCCGAGCACGGCCGTATTGGTGATCGGCGGATTGACCATGCCGAAGCCGATGCCGAAGATCAGGTAGGCGGGCACCAGCGAGGGGATCGAGGTGTGTGCGCCCAGGCCGCCGTCAGCAGCGCCGAGCCGAGCGCGATACCCGCGCCGCCGACGAGCAGACCGATGCGCGGGCCGCGACTGCCGACGATACGGCCCGACAGCGGCGCGAAGATCAGCGTCATCGCGGCGATCGGCAGCGTGCACAGACCGGCCTGCACGGCCGACAGGCCGCGGACCTCCTGCAGGTAGAGCGTGTTCAGGAAGAGAAAGCCGCCGAGCGCCGCGAACGCGCACACCGCGATCGCGCTGGCGCTGGAGAAGGGCACGCTGCGAAAGAAGCGCAGCTCCAGCAGCGGTTCGCGCCGACGTGGCTCGTACGCGAGCAGCAGCACGAGCGCCAACAGCGCGAAGCCGAACAGACCAACGCTCTGCGCCGACAGCCAGCCGGCTGACGGAGCCTCGATGATCGCGTAGGTCAGCGAGCTGAACAGCGCGATCACCAGCAGCTGGCCGACGGCGTCCAAGCGCCGCGGGTGCGGAGCGCGAGACTCGGGCACGAAGCGAAGCGTGAGCGCAAGCGCGATCAACCCGACGGGGATGTTGATCCAGAAGATCGAACGCCAGCCGACCGACTCCGCGAGCGCGCCACCGACTACGGGACCGAGCGCCAGGCTGATGCCAACGGTCGCGCCCCACATGCCGATCGCCTGGGCTCGCTCGCGCGCGTCGGTGAAGACATTGCGGATGATCGACATGGCAACGGGGTTGAGCATCGAGCCGCCGACAGCCTGCATCATGCGAAAGGCGATCAGCGCGCCGAGGCTCGGCGCGACGCTGCACAGCAGTGATCCGAGCGTGAACAGCACGAGGCCCAGCGAGAAGACCCGCTTTCGCCCGAGTCGATCGCCCATCGACCCCGAGAGCATCAGCAGGCTCGCGAGCACCAACGTGTAGGCGTCGACGGTCCACTGCAGACCCGAAACGCTCGTGTGCAGATCGCGCCCGATCGACGGCAGGGCGACGTTTACGATCGTGTTGTCCAGGCCGACGATCAGCAGACTCATGCAGCAGATCGCCAGGATCAGCCGCCGGCGCGAGCGCGAAGCGAGCGCGCTATCGGTGATCGTGCGACTCCGCGGCCAGCGCGGCCAGCGCGTCGCCGGCGAGGCGCAGCGTCGTCCACTCATCCAGCGTTCGCGCGCCGATGCCCCTGTAGAACCCCAGCGCCAGCTCGTTCCAGTCAAGCGCGCACCACTCCAGGCGCCCGCCCGGCTCAACGCGCGCGGCGAGCGTCGCGAGCAGCGCGCGACCGACGCCGGCGCCGCGGTGCTCGGGCAGCACGAACAGGTCCTCCAGCCAGATGCCGCGCGTCGCCCAGAAGCTCGAGAACGTCGAGAAGGACAACGCGTAGCCGACGGCCTCAGACCCGCACTCGGCGATCAGCGCGTCGGCGGCGGGGCGCTCGCCGAACAGCGCCTCGCGCAGCTGCGGCTCGGTGGCGCGCAGTTCGTGGCGCAGGTGCTCGTAGTCGGCCAGCGCAGCGAACAGCTCCAACAACCGCGGCACGTCCTCGACGGTTGCCGCTCGCACCGTCGCCATGGTCTCGGCGGCGCTCACCGCTCAGCCGCCGGCGCGGTCGGGACGGTCCGGGTAGAGATCGTCGATCGTCGTCAGCGCGACATACGGCGCGCCCGCCTGGCGCTCGATCGTCGCGCCGCCGCCCGCCAGACGGTCGAGCACGCTGATCACGCCGCAGATCTCCAGGCCGGCATCCTGCAACGCCTCGATCGCAGTCAGCGTCGAGCCGCCGGTCGTGACGACGTCCTCGACCACCACGCAGCGGTCCTCGCCCGTCAGCGGCGGCCCCTCGATGCGGCGCTGCAATCCATGCTGCTTGGCCTCCTTGCGGACGAAGAAGGCCTTCACGCGGGCGCCTCCCGCCAGCGCTGCGCAGGCGACCGGGTCGGCGCCCATCGTCAGCCCGCCGACCGCGGTGGCGCTCCAATCCTCGAGCTGTCCCGCGAGCAGGCGCGCGAGCGCGACGAAGCCCGCGGGTCGCAGGATCGCCCGCTTGGCATCCACGTAGTACTGCGCCTTGGCCCCACTGGTCAACGTCACCTCACCGATCACCAGCGCGTGTTCGCGCAACTCCGCTACGAGGCTCTCGCGAGCGCCCCCGCTCTCACTGGAACATTCGGCCAAGGCGTCCATGTGGGGATCTAATCTAGCGCTGTGCTCTCCCCGCTCGCCGGCGTTCTGCGCCTGGCCTCGGTCGTGCTCTGCCTGATCGTCGTCGCGTCCTTCATGGTGTTCGTCGTCGACCAGACCGGCAGCGCCTCGGCCCATCAGCAGGCCGAACTCAGCCACGACGCGACGCCCAACGCCGTGGCGGCTCCTGGGCAACAGCCGACCGGCTCAAAGGATCCCGGCCAGTGGCACTCGGGCTCTGCCGGCTCGCCGCGCAGGACGATCGACGAAGCGGCCGAAGCTGTCACCTCTCCCTTCTCGTTCGCAACCGAATCGACGAGCAGCGAATGGCTGAGCCGCGGCATCGCTCTGGCGCTCACGCTGATCGTCTACGGCTTCGGCCTGGCGTTTGTCGCGCGCATGATCCGCGTGCGGCTCTAGCCACGGACAGCGCTGCTTCGGCGCTACGGACCGGCGTTGTTTTTGACGCTGTGGCTACCGCCGCCGCTCTCGTTGTAGACGTCGACCGGCGTGCCCTGCTGCACCCAGGCGTAGATCGCCGAGGCGTTGGGGATGGGCACGCGCAGACATCCGTGGCTGGCGGCGTATGTCGGCACTTCGGCGTAGCCGTGGATCGCGTAGCCGCGAATGAAGTAGTTGGAGTCGACCATTCCCTCGGAGTTGGTTCCCGGGGTCTTGGAGTAAACGTTGAAGCGGCCGATCACGGTCGGCGTCGAGGGCTTGCCCGAGCTCATCGTGTACAGCGCGTGCACGTGGCCGCCAGGTTCGATCTCCGCGAGCACCTGTTTGGTCAGGTCGCCCTCGACGTGCCTGCCGTCGCCCGGGTAGCGCACGTGAAACACGCCGCCGCCCTCCTGCAGTCGTTTGAAGACGCTGCTGTTCGTCGAGGACACGCGCGGCAGACCGGTCACCTTGCGAAAGGCGATCACCGCGCGGCCGGTGGCTTCGTCATACACGCCGTTCAGCGGAACGACGAAGTGCAGCGCGTTGAGCTCAGACTGCAGCAGCCGCACCGACGGTCCGCGAGCGCCCGAGGACAGGTTCGGCGAGGCGACGTGCACCGCTTCGGACTTGCCAGCGAACGCCGCCTGCTGGGACGTCGCGTAGTGAACGGCGCGCACCTGCACCACACCGGCGGCGCCGCTGGCGTAGCCGATGTGAAATTGCCCGGCTCCGTTGCCGATCGGCAGGACGCTGACTTCCTTTACGTCGACCTTGCGCCCTTCGCGGTAGAGGCTCACCTTCACGCTCTGACCGCCCACGTAGGGGATCACGATGCCGCGCACCACCACGCGGCTGCCCGCGATCACGAACGGCGGCTTGCCGAAGGCGCGCTGCACGACGAGTTTGATCTGCCCGTCGGCCGACGAGCCGGCCGGTGGCGCAGGAGCGGGAGCCGGCGGCGCCGGCGCAGTCGGCGTCGAAGCAGCCGACGCGGTCGCGGCGCTGGTCAATGCGAGCGAGAGCGCGATCATGCAGAGGGCTGCGCGGAGCTTGGTCATCGCGCGGAATGCTATCCGCAGCGAGCGACGTGCTAGGCGACTCATGTCGCGAGCGTGCGCTCGGGCGCGATCACACCTACGCGCGTGAGCACGTATGCGATCAGCACGAGCGACGCCAGCGCCGCCACCGCAAGCAGTGGGATCTGCCATTGCCAGTTCCAATCCGCGAGCTGGCCGAAGGCGACCGAGTTGTTCAACGAGTGCACCGCGATGCACGGATACAACGAGCCCGTCCGCCGGTACAGCAGACACAGCCCGAAGCCCAGCGCGGCCAGCGGCACGAGATCCAACAGCGGAGCCGAGCCGACGTGCACCAAGCCGAACAGCAGGCCGGTCGCCACCGCCGCCGTCCAAGGTCCGCGCCAGTTGCGCAGCGCCGTGAAGATGTAGCCGCGAAACAGGAACTCCTCGCCGATCGGCGCCACGACGCACGTCAGCGCGGCGCTGAGCACGCCGGTGCCGATCTGTTCGAGCACCTTCTCTTCCGGCGGGTTGACGGCGAACTTCCAGGCCAGCGAGAAGGCGAGGAAGCCGCCGCCGACCCAAACCATCCAGCGCACAGCGCGCCACAACGGAGCCGGGCGCAGCCCGAACTGCCAGGCGGCGACGCCGCGCCCGCCGAGCTGCGCGAAGAACACCGCGACGAAGACGAAGCCGGCGTCCTGCACCGCCGTGTCGGCCACCTGCAGCCCGTCGGGCAGGTGTTGAGCGGACAGGTTGACGCCGAGCGCAAGCGCGGGCAGGTCGACGATCAGCGCTCCGACCACCGCCACGACCAAACCGCTGATAAGCGCCACTGGCGCCGTCCACGCCGGCCAGCCCGTGCGCGGCGAGTCAAAGCGCCCAAGCGTGGGCGAGCCGCCTTTGAGCAATGCCGGACGCTGCGAGTCCGGCGCCGAGGTCAGACCATCCACGGCGTCAGGCCACCCAGTGCCACGTGGCGAACTGGGCGACGAAGAAGGCCAGCAGCAGCCCAGAGACGACCAGCGCCGGGCGCTGTGCTCGCGGGTGTCCGGCCAGCCAAGCGCCCAGCCACATGCTCAACGGGAACAGCACGACGAGAAAGCGCGGCAGCGACATCAGCGGCTGCGCGGTCACCGGATAGGACAGCGGCAGCGCGAGCGCCGCGATCACGTAGACGCCGTAGGCCGCCGGCAGGCGTCGCAGCACGCCGACGATCGCCACGACGGCGGCGGCGAGAAATGCGAGCAACAAAAGATTGTGCTCGGAGTTGATGAACGCGCTCTTGCCGTCGATCGGGTAGTAGAGGTGGCTCTGCTGTAGCGACAGCAACTGGCGCAGGCCGCCGAAGCCCGCGCGAAGGCCGTCCCACACGCCCAGGTACGGGCCCGCGAAATGGCGACCCCAGACGTCCTGGGCGTGAAACGGCGAAAGCGGATCGCCGCCGGACAGGCCGAGGTAGGCGACATACAGCGCCAGCCCGAGCGGCACCAGCCCCAGCCACAGCAGATCCCTGCGCGGGCGATAGCGCACGGCCCATCGGCGGGCGAGCGGGAAGTCCGGTGCGCGGTCCTCACGCGGGCCGTACAGGTACAGCATGACTGCCGGCAGCAGCAGCACGATGCCGGCGCTGCGCGTCGCGGCGGCCAGCGCGCCGAGCAGTCCGACGACGGCGAAACGCCCGGTTCGCGCGGCGTAGAAAAGGCCGACCGACAGCGCCAGATACAGCGACTCGGAGTAGACCGCCGAGAAGTAGAAGGCCATCGGCGACAACGCCGTGACCATCACGGCAAGCCGCGCGACGTCAGCTCGCGCGAGCCCGATGTGCGAATCGTCAGCGGCGCTCGGCAACGCGCCGAGCAGCGAGCGGCCACCCGTGCGCGCCAGCTCCAACGTGGTCAGGCGGTGGATGCCATACAGCGCGAGCGCGAGCGCGATCAGCGAGAACAGCACGCCGCCGAGCACCAGCGGCACGCCGATCGCCGCGAACGCCCGCAGCCCCAGCGGATACAGCGGGAAGAACGCCGCACGCGAGGAGGTGAAAACACCGAGATCCGGGCGATAGCCGTAGTGGGCGATCACCTCGTACCAGGCGGCGTCCCAGCGCGCCGCCGGCGCGGCGAGCAGATCGCCCAGCCAGCCGAACCCGCGCGTCATGCCGGGCGGATTGAAGGCGTGGCGCGCCGGCCCGAAGCCGTATGTCAGAAGCGTGCCGACGCCGGCCACCCAGATCAGCAGCCGCGAAGTCCACAGCGCGCGCCAGCAATCGCGCACGGCCTGCGCGCGCGCCGGGTCGAGCGCGCTCGCTTGCCAGATGTGCGGCGCTCTGAGACGCCAGCGCGAACCGGCGCCGAGCCTCGCCGCGCCTGCTCGCGGGGCCGGACCGACGAACGGGCGCCCATCGGCAAGCTCGCCCGCACCGTCGGCGACGGCGAGCTCGGCTGTGTCTGGGGTCATGGTCGAGGGCACACGGCGTGGTGGGCGAGACCGCCCTGCTGGCAGGAAATCACAATCGGAACGGTAATCTCGGAGGTTCGGAGATGTCTCGACAGGCACGACAGCGCCGGCGCAGGCACAACCGCGCAGGGCCAACACGCATTCTCCTGATCGGCGGCGGCATTCTCGTCACGGCGCTGATCATCGGCGCGATCGCGGCGGTCGGCTATGTGCTCAACGTGTCGCAGTCGGCGCCCGCGATCGCCAGCCTGCATCCGATTCTCGGCGGCGGCTCCTCACAGGTGTACGCCGCCGACGGCACGCGCCTGGGCTTCATCCAGTCCGACCAGCTGCGCACGCCGGTGACCTGGAATCAGATCCCGGCGAACCTGCGAAACGCCACGGTCGCGATCGAGGACCAGCGCTTCTACAAGAACAACGGCATCGACCTGACAGGCATCTTTCGCGCAGCGGTCAAGGACATCACGCACGGCAAAGCGCTGCAGGGCGGGTCGACGATCACGATGCAGCTCGTGCGCAACCTCTACCTCGGCGGCGACCAGCACACGATTCGCCAGAAGATCATCGAGGCAAAGCTGGCGATCGAGTACGAGAAGCGACACGACAAGCATTCGATTCTCACCAGCTACCTCAACAGCGTGCCCTACGGCACGCTCGGCGGCCAGACGGCGATCGGCGTGCAGGCGGCGTCGCGCATCTTCTTCGACAAACCGGCCGCACAGCTCAACCTGCAGCAGTCTGCACTGCTGGCCGGGCTCCCGCAGGCGCCGTCGCAATACAACCCGTTTCGCGACTCCGCCGAAGCCAAGCGGCGGCGCAACGAGGTGCTGGCGAAGATGGCCGAACTGCACTACATCTCAGACTCCGCCGCGTCCGCTGCAGAGTCGTCGCCGCTGGAAGTCAAGCGCGGCTACTTCTACTCGCAGCGCAAGGAGGACTTCTTCTTCGAATACGTGCACCAGCAGCTCGTCAAACGCTACGGCGCGGCGACGGTCGCCCAGGGCGGCCTGAAGGTGCACACGACGATCGACCTGAACATGCAGCGCGAGGCGCGCAACGCGATCGCCAACGTGCTCAACGAGCCTGAAGACCCGGCGTCGGCAATCGTCACGATCAACCCCGCCAACGGCGACATCGAGGCGATGGCCGAGTCCCAGAGCTACGAGGAATCTCAATACAACCTCGCCTCAGAAGGCCACCGTCAGCCGGGATCGACGTTCAAGGCGATCGTGCTCGCCGACGCGCTGTCACGCGGCGTCGATCCAAACAGCACCTACTACGACTCGCACACGCTCTCGCCGGGTTGGCTCACCGGCTATCCGACCTACGAAGTCAAAACCTTCGGCGGCGAGCAGAACGGCACGATCAACCTTGTTCAGGCGACGCTCAAATCGGACAACACCGTCTATGCCCAGCTGGCCGCCGACCTCGGCGAGTCGACGGTCACCGAAATGGCGCACAAGATGGGTGTCGTCAGCCCGCTGCGCAGCTACGCCGCGGAGGCGCTCGGCGGACTGACGCTCGGCGTCACGCCGCTGGAGATGGCCAACGTCTATGCGACGCTGGCCGACGGCGGCTGGCGCAACAGCCCAATCGCGATCACCAAAGTCGTCTTTCCCGACGGTCACGTCGACAACAACTGGGGCAAGCCACATCGTGTCAAGGTGCTCTCAGAAGCTGTCACCGCCGAAGAGACGAAAATCCTCAAAGAGAACGTCGAAAGCGGCACCGCCGGACGCTCGGCGATCAGCTGCCCGACGGCGGCGAAGACCGGCACGACCTCAGAACTCGTGGACGCCTGGCTCGACGGCTACACGCCGAACTACTCCACGGCGGTGTGGATGGGCTATCCGACCAAACGCGTGTCGATGACTTCCGTGCACGGCGAGCCCCAGCAGGGTGGCTACCTGCCCGCGGAAATCTGGCACGCATACATGTCCTCGGTCGTCGAAGGCAAGACCTGCGAGGAATTCAAGCCGGCCAAAGAATCGATCTCATATCAGCCGTTCTACGGCAAATTCGCCACGACCGGTCAATCGCGCTCGTCGGGCGAATCCGAAAACGCAGAAGCCCCGCCGAGCAAATCCGAAACGCACTCGCGCAAGCCCGAACGAGGAGGCGCCGGCGCTCCCGCTGCGCCGCCCAGTCATCCCGCCGAGCCGCACAAAGGCCCGAGCGTCCGCGGCACCGGCGGAGCGAGCCCGGGCTGAGCGCTTGCGGCGCCCGCCTCGATGAGCGGACGCTGGTAGTTTGGACCGCAGTTAATCGTTCAGACGACGGCGCGTGGTGACGCGCGTACCAGATCGGGGATGCGCCGAGGTGGCAAAGGAGGACAAGGTCGAATTCGAGGGCGAGGTGATCGAGGCCCTGCCGAACGCGATGTTTCGCGTGAAGCTCGACAACGACCACGTCGTGCTCGGCCACGTCGCCGGCAAGATGCGTCGCTTCCGCATCCGCATTCTCCCCGGCGACCGCGTGCGCTGCGAGCTGTCTCCCTATGACCTCGACCGCGCGCGCATCGTCTACCGGCACCGCTGACGCACCTATCGCAGAGCGCGCTCTGATCGAAGCGATACAGGCCGAGCTCGCCGGCTCGGCGCGTGCGCCGCGGATCGTCAGAGGGCCTGGTGACGACGCCGCGGTGGTGCGCGCGCGGCCGGTCAACGTAGTTTCGCTCGACACGGTCGTGGAGGGCACTCACTTTCGCCTGCGCGACGGCTGGTCCAGCGCCGCCGAGGTCGGCCACCGCGCGCTCGCGGGCGCGCTTTCCGATCTCGCCGCAATGGGCGCAGAGGCGGGCGAGGCATATCTGGCGCTCGGCCTGCCCGACGGGCTCGGTGAGGACCAGGCGCTCGCGCTCGTGCGCGGCGCGCAGGCGCTGGCGCTCAGCACCTCGACCGTGATCGCCGGCGGCGACGTCGTCGCGGCGCCGGCGTTGGCCGTGTCTGTGACGGTCGTCGGATGGGCCGAGGATGAGCGTGAGCTGGTCGGTCGCGACGGCGCTCGGCCGGGAGACCTGGTGGGCGTGACAGGTACGCTCGGCGCGGCCGGCGCGGCGCTGGCGGTGCAGCAGGGACGCGCACCGCAGAGCCCGCGTTCGGAGCGCCTGCTCGCGCGCGCCAGAGCGCCACAGCCGAGGCTGGCGCAGGGAGCTGCGCTGGCCGGCGCGGGCGTGCACGCGATGATCGACCTCTCCGACGGCATCGCCAGCGACGCCGAGCACCTCGCGCGCGCGAGCGGCGTGCGCCTTCGCGTGCATCTGCCGCGCCTGCCACTGGAGCACGGCGTCGCCGAGGTCTGCGCGGGGCTCGGCGTGAGCGCCGGCGAGCTGGCCGCGAGCGGCGGCGAAGACTACGAGCTGTGCTTCTGCGCGTCGCCGGCGGATCGCGCTCGCGTGGAGGCCGCCGTGCCGGCGGGCGGCGGCGTCGGCGTCAGCTGGATCGGCGAGGTCGCCGCCGGGCCGCCCGGGCTGTCGCTACTGAGAGAGCGGGGGGATGAGGTGCGACTTGCCGGATTCGAGCACCGCTGGTAGCGATGGGTGCTTGAGCACGCGCGCCGCCGCGCGCGCAGAGGCCGGCTGTTCGACCTGATCGCCGACGAGCGTTTCGCGGGCGCCTGCCGGGCGCCGCGCGGCGGGCACGCGGCCGGCGCCAACCGGCTGCGTGCGTGTCAGCCGCGCGTACACGAGCAGGCGTTTGGCGGCGCTGTAGAGCGGCGTGCAGGCCGACAGAACGAGTCGCGAGTAGCCGACGTTGCCGACGGCCGCGCGAACGTTCGTCGGCGCGACCACGCGTTTGCTCACGACCGTGTAGGTGAAGTGGGCGTAGGGCATGTTCAGCTGGATGCGGCTGCCTCGGCGCAGCTGGTCGACGTGACGGAAGGGCGCCAGATATGTCGTCCGGTGGCCGGCGATCGCCGTCGTGCCGGCCATGCCCGGGAAGACCGTTTCTCCGTAGATGCCCGGCCCGCTCTCCAGATCGGAGGTGCTCGTGCCCTTGACGACCACGAAGTTCGCGCCGATCCGCGGGATCTTGATTCTCCCCACGGCGCTGCCGTCCTTGGCGCGACCCTCGAGTCCGCCGGCGAGAAAGGCGACCCTCCGGCGTACGTCGGCCAGGTTGACCAGCGTGCGCTCTTCGACAAGCGTCGGCTGCTCGAGTTCGACCTTCGCCAGCGCGCCGCTGAGGTGGTCCTGGCGGAATTTCGCATACAGCGCGGAGAACGGCTCCTGCCACAGCAGCGTCACGCCGGCGTCGACTAGCGCCAATGCGCCGACGGCGATCAGCGTGACGGCGAGCGCGCGCGTAGCGCGTCGCGACCAGCGCGAGCTTCGTCGTGTAGAGAAGCTCGGGCCGCGCGGCGAGACAGGTGTGAAGGGAAACTCAGACATCGTCGGGCTGGTTTATGGAGACCTATCGTCGCAGAGCCGACTGCGTGCCACCGAGCGATCCCGGTCCGGCGTAGGACAGCGGGCCGCGGATCGTTATCTCATCGTCGTTCTCGCGGTCACGCCCAAGCGGCGGCGCTCCGCTTGTCACCGACAGCATGACGGCCGCGGCGGCGCAGCCGAGCGAGACGATCCACAGCAGCACGGCGGGAAAGCCGATGTGCCCGCCGGCGACCAGCAGCACGGACATCCAGGCGGCGCGGCCGGGGCCCAGTCCGAGCTGCTCGGCGTAGAAGGCGACGAGCAACGCCAGCGGCACGAAGCCGGCGGCGACGAGCCCCAGCGACAGCGCCGGGCGCGGGCGCAGCTCGGGTGAGACGATCAGCAGCCAGAGGTGCGCGGCGGGCACGAGCAGCAACGCGGTGATCGGGTTGGCGACCCACACGACCACGACGAGCGGCAGCAGCACCAGCAGCATGCCGACGCCGGCGCCATCGCCGTTGGGGCGCGCGCTCACGGCCAAGCGGCGCATCAACATCGGCCACAAAAGCCACGCGAGCACCAGCGCCAGCAGCACGGCGGCGACGGTCGTCGCGGCGGCCGCGCCGAAGGTCAGGGCGTCGGGTGGCACCGGCTCGGCGGGAGCGGCGCCGATGATGCCGACCGCACCGAGCAGCAGCGCAAACAGCGCGGCGATGAGGAAGGGAGCCGCGCAGAGCAGCGTCCACAGCGACCAGCGTGCCACGGGCAGGCGCCGACGTCGAGCGCGCGCGAGCCCGTCGGCGGCGACGATCAGCGGCGGCAGCAGCAGCGTGCCCACGAGCAGTCGCAGAGCCCATGCGGGCATCGTCTTGCGGCCGACCAGCAGGCCGGTCTGCATCGTCGACGGCAGGTCGGCGCCGGTGTCCAGCGAGTCGATTGCGCTCAACACCGAGCGCCCGAGGCCTTCCAGGCGCGCGACGCTCACGCGATCGGACGCCGCCGGGCCGCGTTCGCCCGAGACCTGCACGAGCACTGCGGGCACGCCGGCCGCGTTCAGCGGCCCCTGTTCGCCCACGGTCGCGCCGAACGCCAGATGCGCGAGTTGTCCGATCGTGCTCGGCGCTCCCGGATCGGAGCCGGCCTCCTGGGAGATCGCGTCGTCGACCGTGCGCTGCAACTGAACAGGCGCAGAGCCGGCGGCGTCGGAGAACGGCACGACGAACGGCCTGCGCTGACGCACGCCGGCGAGATCGCCGAGCACGATCGCCGCATCGAACGGCCCTTCGCCGTCGGCCGCGAATTCGGCCGCGCCCGCGTCGCCGCCCGTGCCGCCGCTGGTGGACACCAACACGATCGTTCGCTGCGTCTCGCGCGAGGCGAACACGCGCGCCAGCTCCAACAGCGCGGCGGTGGCCGACAACTCGGCGCGCGAATCCCGGCGCGGCGCGTCGCGATGGGCGAGGATCACGATCGGCTTGGCGCCCGTCGAGCCGGGGCGTTGAGCGATCACGTTGGTCAACGTGCGCTCTCCGTCAATCGTCTGCGCGCTGAAGCTGCGCGTATGCACCTGAAAACCGCCGCCGGCCGTGCCACCCGAAACCGCGAAACGTTCGCGCGACATACCCGGCGAGCGCACGGTCGCCGTTGGAGCCGGGCCGGCGATCGGGGTAGGCCGCGGCGAGCGTGCTCAGTTCCGAGAACGCGCGCTGGCCTTCGAAGGCGTCCGGAGCAAGCGTCGAATGCAGCGGGCCGGGCCGGCCCGACAGCGAGAATGCCGCGACCGCGAGTGCGAAGACGAACGGCAAGAACGCCGCTCGATACAGGCGACCGTTGAGCATCGCTAGACGATAGTTCTACGGGCGGGTGGGCGTGTTGCGGCAAAGACGCGCTCACCGTTAGGTATCGTGCGGCCGCGTGCTCCAGCCCGTAGCCGTTGGCAACAAGACGCTCGCCGATTACACGCACATCTGCGGGCGCGAGTTGATCGCAGAAATCCGCGAGCTGGCGGAGCCGCTGCAGGGCGATCGCGTGGTGCATATCTCCGCCACGGCCTTTGGCGGCGGCGTGTCGGAGATCCTCTACACGCTCGTGCCGCTGATGCGTGACGTCGGTCTGGACTGCGAGTGGCAGGTGATCTATGGCCGCGAGGAGTTCTTCAACGCGACCAAGCTGATGCACAACGCGCTGCAGGGCGCGCCACAGGATCTGGACGAGGAGCAATGGGCCACCTGGCGTCAGTACAACGAGATGAACGCGCGCGAGCTGTCGGGCGGCTGGGATGTGTGTCTCGTGCACGACCCGCAGCCGGCGGCGCTGTTCGGGCTCGTGCCCGAGAAGGCCAAGGGCTGGGTCTGGCGCTGCCACATCGACCTGTCGACGCCCAACGAGCAGACGATCGCCCAGCTGCTGCCCTACATCAAGGACTATCCGCAGTCGCTTTTTCACATGCGCGAGTACGTGCCGAAGGGCATGGGCGGGCACGTCAACATCGTGCCGCCGGCGATCGATCCGCTGACGCCGAAGAACATGGCGCTGTCGCCGGAGGACGGCGCGTTCGTCTGCGGCCAGTTCGGCATCGACGTCGACCGTCCGCTGATGTGCCAGGTCTCGCGCTTCGATCCTTGGAAGGACCCGCTGGGCGTGATCGACGCCTACCGCATCGTGCGCGAGTCGCTGCCCGAGCTGCAGCTCGCGCTGGTCGGCTCGATGGCCAGCGACGACCCCGAGGGATGGGACTTCTTCAACGCGACCATCGCGCACGCCGATGGCGACCCCGACATTCACATCCTCAACAACTTCAACAACGTCGGCGCGATCGAGGTCAACGCGTTCCAGTCGCACTCCGACGTGCTCGTGCAGAAGTCCACGCGCGAGGGCTTCGGGCTGACCGTCTCTGAGGCGATCTGGAAGGCGCGGCCGTTCATCGGCGGCAACGTCGGCGGCATCCCGCTGCAGATCGAGGACGGCGTGACCGGCTTTCTCGTCTCCAGCGCCGAGGAATGCGCCGACCGCGCGCTCGAGGTGCTCAAGGACCCGGCACTCGGCAAGTTCCTCGGCAGGCGTGGCAAGGAGCACGTGCGCACGCACTTCCTCACGCCCCGATATCTCCGCGACTACCTGAAGATCTTCACCGAGCTGAAGGAATCATGAGCGAGCGCCAGGTTCCGCTGGTGCTCGTGAGCAACCGCGGACCGGTCACGTTCGACGCCCAGGGCGAGACCCAGCGCGGCTCCGGCGGCGTCGTGACAGCTCTGACCGGGCTGGCCTCGCATCGCGAAGCGATCTGGATCGCCTCGGCGATGAGCGAGTACGACGCGCGCGCCTCGCGCGAGCACGGCGAGAAGTCCTTTCCGGTGCGCTCGCCCTCCGGCGACGTCGACTTCCGCGTGCGCCTGGTGATCTCAGACCCCGATGCCTACGACCGCTTCTACAACGTCGTCGCCAACCCGATGCTGTGGTTCATTCAGCACTACCTGTGGGATCTGTCGAACGCGCCGGACATCCGCCGCGAGGAGATCGAGGCCTTCGAGTTCGGCTACAACGCCGTCAACGAAGACCTCGCGGAGGCGGTCATCGAAGAACTGGAGGGCGCCGAGGAGCCGGTCGTGATGATCCACGACTACCACCTCTACACGCTGCCGGGGTTGATCCGCAGGGCGCGGCCGGACGCCTTCCTACACCACTTCGTGCATATCCCCTGGACGCAGTCCGACGCCTGGCGCGTGCTGCCGACGCGTATCCGCGAGGAGATCTTCACGGGACTGCTGGCCAATGACATCATCGGCTTTCACACGCGCTCCTATCGACGCAACTTCCTGCAGTGCTGCCGCGACCTGATGGGCCTGGAGATCGACTTCGAGCGCGGCGTCGTCGTCGCGCCGGGCGGTCGTGAGGTGTGGGTGCGCGCGTATCCGCTGCCGATCGATCACGAGGCGACCCGTCGCGTCGCGCGGCGAGCGCGCGTGGAGGAGTTCGAGCAGGAGCTGCTGCGCCGCCGGCGAGATCACCTGATCCTGCGTGTCGACCGCGCCGACCTGAGCAAGAACGTGCTGCGCGGCTTCTCCGCATTTGACCTGTTCCTCGAGCAGCACCCCGAGTTCTCAGAGCGCGTCACTTTCGTCGCCCAGCTGATGCCCTCGCGAACCGACGTGCCGCAGTACGCCGAGTACCTGGAGGCGATCGAGGCGTTGGTGGCGGTCGTCAACCATCGCCACGGCACGCCGGACTGGATGCCGATCCAGCTGAAGCTGCGCGACGACCTCGAGGAGGCGATGGCGGCCTACAAGCACTATGACGTGCTGCTGGTCAACGCGATGTTCGACGGCATGAACCTCGTGGCCAAGGAGGGGCCGATCGTCAACGAGCGCGAGGGCGTTTCGATCCTCTCCGAGAACACCGGCGCGCACGAGGAGCTCGGCGAGTACGCGCTGTCGGTGAACCCGTTCGACATCCAGGAGACCGCCGACTCGATCCACGCGGCGCTGACGATGGCGCCGCAGGAGAAGCGCCGGCGCGCCGAAGGGCTCGTGGAGATCGTCACCTCGCGCGACCCGGGCGACTGGATCGACGAGCAGCTCGCGGACATCCGCGCGAAGGGCCGGACCCGCTAACCTTGCAGCGCAGCGCCTCCGGGCGCTCGAATATGACGCTGCCCGCACCGACATACGACCTTGTCATGCTGCTCGACCCGCAGGCCGACGACGCCACGCGCGCCAAGGTCGTCGCCGACTCGCGTGCCTCGATCGAGGCCCAGGGCGAGCTGCTGCGCCACGACGATTGGGGCGAACGCGCGCTGACCTACCCGATCGATCGCAAGGCCAGCGCGCAGTACCACCTGCTTCAGTTCCACGTCGCCGACAAGCAGCTGCTCAGCGGCCTCGACCGTACGCTGCGCCTCGCCGACGAGGTGCTGCGCTTTCGCATCATCAAGCTCGCGCCCGGCGTCGCCGCGCCGCCGGACATGAGCAGTGGCGCCGCTGCGGCCACGCGTCGTGCAGACGAGGCCGTCGAGGCGCCGCCCGAGGCGGACGCGCCGACGCCGCAGCCGGCCGCCGAGGAGCCCGCTGTCGAGCCCGCGCCCGAGGCCGAGGCCGCGACCGAGGCTGAGGCCGCCGAGAGCACGCCCGACCCAGCTCAGTCCGACGCCGAAGTGGCCGTCGGCGATCCCTCCTGACAACGCACTCGCCGACCGCTCGCGCAAGAGCGGCGTCAGACGGTTATGCCGCGAGCGAAGGCGTAATAAGATCGCTTCGTGGGCTGGGTCGAAGACATGAACGACGGGGCGGCCAGCCGCACCGACGTGCTGCGAGCTTCGCCGCCGATGTTCGAGTCGCGCGTGCTCGACGCGCTGTCGCGCGTGCACCCGCTCGTGCCGGTGCTGATCTTCGTGCCGGGAATCGCCGTGCTCGCCGGCTGGAGCCTGTCGAAAGTGAGCGTCCTGCTGACGATCGCGCTGGCCGTCAGCGGATACGCGATGTGGACGCTGTTCGAGTACTGGCTGCACCGCATCGTCTTTCACTTCGAGCCAGCGAAGGGCATCGGCGCGCGCCTGCACTGGATCATCCACGGCGTCCACCACGACCACCCCAACGACCCGATGCGCCTGGTCATGCCGCCGGCCGTCAGCGTGCCGCTCGCGGCGGCGTGTTCGGCCTGCTGTACCTGATCTTCGGCGGCGCGCTACGCGCCCGGGCTCGGCGCCGGCTTCTTCGTCGGCTACCTGGTCTACGACATGATGCACTACTACCTGCACCACTTCCGCCCGCACGGATGGCTCGGGCGGACGCTGCGCGAGCGTCACATGCGCCATCACTTCCAGGACGACACGCGCGGCTTCGGCATCAGCGCTCCGTACTGGGACGAGGTCTTCGGCACGTCTCCGCGCGCGCGCAGCAGCGACCGTGCGGGCCGCAATTAGCGGCATTGCAGCCGTTCGCGCCCGCGTGCCGGTCTAGACTCGACGCCTGAGCTGCTGCAGACGCGGACACCGCATGCGCGGGACCAAGACAAGCTGAAAGGAAGCCAGCCATGGCCGCCACCAACATCAACAGGGTCGTAATGACCGGAAACCTGACCGCCGACCCCGAGCTGCGCTCGCTGCCCAGCGGCAACTCGGTGTGCAGTCTGCGCATCGCCTGCAACACGCGCCGCAAGGACGGCGCGAGCGGCGAATGGGTCGACAAGCCCAACTACTTCAACGTGACCGTGTGGGGCGCGCAGGGCGAGAACGCCGCCCGCTACCTGTCCAAGGGCCGCCCGGTGGCGATCGACGGGCGGCTGGAGTGGCGCGAGTGGGAAGCGCAGGACGGCACAAAGCGCCAGGCAACCGATATCATTGCCGACTCGGTGCAGTTCCTCGGCTCGCGAGACGACGCCTCCGGTGGAGGCGGTTTCGGGGGCCGTCAGGGTAACGGGGCCTCAAGCGGAGGCGACGTGCCCGTGGACGAAGGCGACTTTCAGCCCGCACCGGCTGCCGGCGGCGCCGGCGACGACGACATTCCGTTCTGAGATCTAGCGAGGTAGTTGTGCATTCAGCCGTTTCCCAGCCTGTCCCCTTCGAGCGCGCTCACGCGCAGGCCCGCTGATGGCCAAGGCACGCGGTCGCGGCAAGCCGGTTCGCCGGCGCGACAAGAAGGGCGGGATCGGCAGCGGGCGGCGCAAGTCCTGCCAGCACTGCCGCGACAAGGTCGAGCAGGTCGACTACAAGGACGTCGCGTCGCTGCGCAAGTTCATCTCCGAGAAGGGCAAGATCCGCTCGCGCCGGATCACCGGCGCGTGCCGGCGCCACCAGGTGCAGATCGCTCGCGCCGTCAAGCGCGCGCGTGAGCTGGCGCTGCTGCCGTACGTGAACGAGGGCGGTCGCGAGGACAGCCCTCGGCGCGAACGCGGCGACCGCGACAGGGACCGCTAGAGCGCGATGCCCGAAGCGATCCTGCTCCAGGACGTCGACACGCTCGGCGAGCAGGGCAACGTCGTCGATGTCTCCAAGGGCTACCTGCGCAACTACCTGATGCCGCGCAAGCTCGCCCAGCCTGCGACGCGCGGCGCCGTCGAGGCGATCCGCCAGCGCCAGGAGGCGGCCGAGCGCGCCGAGCGAAACGCGATCGAGAAGGCCGAGGAGAACGTCAACCTGCTCAACCGCACGGTGCTGACGATCCCCCAGCAGGCCGGCGCCGACGGACGCCTGTTCGGCTCGGTGACCGCCCAGGACATCGCCTCGGCGATCCGCGAAGCACGCGGCCTGAAGCTCGACAAACGCAACGTGCACCTGCCGGAGCCGATCAAGAACGTCGGCACCTACATGGTCGTGGTCGACGTCGTCGACGGCGTGACCGCGACGATCAAGACCATGGTCGTCGCCAAGAAGTAGCTAGCGCCGCCGCCGCTCCTGCTGCGAACATATGTTCGTGGCGACGACAAGAGCTTTGCCTCTCGCGATTTGCGGAGTCGGCCCCGCGAGCCGGCGCCGCGGCGACCCTAAACTCGCCCGACCGCATGAGCGCCGTCTCGACAAGCCAACGGCGCGGGCGAGCGCCTCGGCGGGCGCTGCGCCCCGCCGCACAACCTCGACGCCGAGCAGTCGGTGCTCGGCGCGATCCTGCTGTCGATCGCTCGCTGTACGCGCTGGTGATCGAGGAGGGGCTGCGCGCCGAGGACTTCTATCGCGAGCGCCACGGCACGATCTACGAGGCGATGCTCGCGCTGTACAACGAGAGCGAGCCGGTCGACACGCTGACGGTGACCGACCGCCTGCGCCAGACTGGGCAAGCTCGAGGAGATCGGCGGCGCCGTCGCCGTCGATGAGCTGACCGGCGTCGTCCCGGCCGCCGGACACGCCCGCCGCTACGCGCAGATCGTGCGCGAGAACGCGCTGCTGCGACGCCTGCTGAGCGCCTCCTACGAGATCCAGGAGAGCGTCCTCGGCCACCAGGCGGCGCCGCGCGAGCTGGTCGAGCAGGCCGAGAAGGCGATGCTCGAGGTCGCGCGCGACGATCGCCAGCAGGACTTCCGCGCGATCGAGGAGGTGCTGCACGAGGAGCTCGACAAGCTGCACCGACTGTCGATCGAGGGCACGTCGCTGACCGGCACGCCGTCGGGGTTCAAGGACCTCGACGAGATCACCGGCGGCTTTCAGCCCGGCAACCTGATCATCATCGCCGCGCGCCCGGCGATGGGCAAGAGCGCGCTGGTCTGCAACATCGCCGAGAACGCGGCGGTCGAGCACAAAAAGCCGGTCGCGCTGTTCTCGCTGGAGATGGCCGAGGCCGAGCTCGCCCAGCGCTTCGTCGCCTCGCAGGCGCGGATCAAGGGCGAGGAGCTGCGCAAGGGCCGCGTGGCCGAGCAGCGCTGGCCGAAGATCCTCAAGGCCTCCCAGGTGCTGGCCGCCGCGCCGCTGTGGGTGGACGACTCCAGCGACGTGGGCATGCTGGAGATCCGCGCGAAGGCGCGGCGCCTGCACAGCCAGTGCGAGGGCGGCCTCGGGCTGATCATCATCGACTACCTGCAGCTGATGCGCACCGACAGCCGCTACGACAGCCGCGTGACCGCCGTCGGCGAGCTCAGCCGCGGCCTGAAGATCCTCGCGCGCGAGCTGGGCGTGCCGGTGATCGCGCTGTCGCAGCTCAGCCGCGCGGTCGAGCAGCGCCCGGACAAGAAGCCGCAGCTGTCGGACCTGCGCGAGAGCGGGAACCTCGAGCAGGACTCCGACCTGGTCATGTTCATCTACCGCGACGAGTACTACGACGAGGACTCCGAGCGTCCCGGCGAGGCCGACCTGATCATCGCCAAGCACCGCAACGGCGCCGTCGGCAAAGTCACGCTGACCTTCCAGAAGGAGTACCCGAAGTTCATGAACTACGCCGGCGAGCGCTACGCGCCGTGAGCGCACGGGAGCGCATCGAGCGCCGGCGGCGGCGCGAGCAGCCGTGCCCGCTCGGGCTGTGCGACGGCAGCGGCTTCGTCGTCGACGAGGCGACCAACACGGCCTCCGACTGCGGGTGCCGCGCCGGGCGAATCGCCAAGCTGCGCACGGCCGGCATGGAGGGGCGCGTGCCCAAGCGCTATCGCGGCGTCTCCTTCGATCGCCCGCCGGTGCCCGAAATCGCGCGCGTCGCGCCCGAGCAGGTGCAGACCGTCAGGCGCTACGTGCGCGACATCGACGCGAACCTCGACGCGGGCCAGGGCCTGTGGCTGATGGGCGACGTCGGCACCGGCAAGACGACGCTGGCGATGATCGTCTCCAAGGCCGCGCTGGACGCCGGGCGCTCGGTCGCGATCTACTCGCTGCCGCGACTGCTGAACCTGATCCGCGACGCGATCGACACCGAGGCCGGCATGGTCGACTTCCTCGACCGCCTGGCCGCCGTCGACCTGCTTGCACATCGACGATCTCGGCGCGGAGAACACGACCGAGTGGGTGCTCGAGCAGCTCTACTCGATCGTCAACGCCCGCTACGAGGACGAGCGCGCGATGATCGTCACGACCAACCTGACGCTACGAGGAGCTGATCGAGCAGCTCGGTGAGCGCACGGTCTCGCGGCTGGTCGCGATCTGCGGCAACGGCCTGCCGCTGTACGGCGAGGACGACCGACGCTCGCTGCGCGACGCGCGCGAGCACACGCAGGCCGCGGAGACCGACCTGACCGCGACGTCGCGCTCGGGCTGAGCCGGGCCCCCCTAGACTGCAGCCCCACATGCCCGGAATCGTGATCGTCGGCGCCCAGTGGGGCGATGAGGGAAAGGGGAAGATCACCGACCTGCTCGCCGAGCAGGTCGACGCGGTCGTGCGCTTTCAGGGCGGCAACAACGCCGGCCACACGATCGTGCGCGACGGCGAGGAGTGGAAGCTGCACCTGATTCCCTCCGGCATCCTCTACCCGGGCAAGCGCTGCGTGATCGGCAACGGCGTGGTGATCGACCCGAAGGTGCTGATCGACGAGCTCGACGCGCTGCGCGCGCGGCGGGTCGACGTCGGCGGGCTGCGCATCTCCGCCAACGCGCACCTGATCATGCCCTACCACCTGCTGCTCGACTCCGCCGGCGAGGCCAAGCTCGGCAGCCTGCAGATCGGCACGACCGGCGGGGCATCGGCCCGTGCTACGCCGACAAGGCGGCGCGCCTGGGCATCCGCGTGCAGGACCTGCTCGACGAGAAGATCCTCAAGAAGAAGATCGTCGCGGCGATGGAGCCCAAGCGCCTGTCGCTGCGCCCGTTCGAGAAGGACCCGTCGCTGGATCTGCACACGATGACCGAGGAATACCTGACCTACGGGCACCGCCTGGAGCAGCACATCGCGGACACCTCGAAGCTGATGTGGGACCTGCTCGACGACGGCAAGAAGGTGATCTTCGAGGGCGCCCAGGGCGCGATGCTCGACATCGACCACGGCACCTATCCGTTCGTCACCTCCTCCAACCCCCTGTCGGGCGCCGCCTGCGTGGGCACGGGCGTCGGCCCGAAGAACATCGACGAGGTCTGGGGCATCGCCAAGGCCTACACCACGCGCGTCGGCGCCGGGCCGTTTCCGAGCGAGCTGCACGACGAGATGGGCGAGCGGATCCGCGAGCACGGCGGACGAGTTCGGCACGACCACCGGCCGACCGCGTCGCACCGGCTGGCTGGACCTCGTCGCGCTGCGCTACGCCGCGCGGCTCAACACCCTGACCGCGCTGGTCATCACCAAGCTCGACGTGCTCTCCGGCCTGGATCGCATCCAGGTATGCACGAGCTACCGCGGCGCCGAAGACGCGGTGTTCGACGACTTCCCCTACCACCAGACGGTGCTGCACCACAGCACCGCCGAGCTGACCGAGCTGCGCGGCTGGAGCGAGGATCTCGGCGAGTGCCGCTCCCTCTCGGACCTGCCGGAGGCGGCGCGGGAGTACCTGCAGTTCATCGCCGAGCACGTGCGTGCGCCGGTGGCGCTCGTCGGCGTCGGGCCGGGACGCGAGCAGACGCTGTGGACCGACGCGGGCATGCAGACGCTGCTCAGGCCCAGCGCGACGGACGCCGACGCGATCACCGCTTGACCCCACCCGGCCTTTCGGCCGGCGCCGTGCGCGGCGGCCGTCTAGCCTGAGGCCATGGCCGCCGGTCAAGACGATGCTCCCTACCTGCAGGCGCTGATCGAGTACGCCGAGCGCGACCCTGCACGCCTGCACGTTCCCGGCCACAAGGGCGGGCCCGGCGCCGACCCGCAGCTGCTGGAGGCGCTTGGCGAGCGAGCCGTCAGCCTGGACATTCCGGCGCTGACCTACGGCATCGACATCGGCCCCGAGCCGACGCCGTTCGAGCAGGCCCAGCGACTGGCCGCCGACGCCTGGGGCGCGCATCGAGCTTGGTTTCTCGTCAACGGTGCGTCGCAGGGCAACCTCTCCGCCGGACTCGCACTGGCCCATCACGGCGACGAGGTGGTCGTGCAGCGAAACGCGCACTCCAGCGCCGTCGACGCGCTGATCCTCTCCGGGCTGCGCCCGACGTTCGTCGCGCCCGAGGTCGACCCGGAGCTTGGCATCGCACACTGCCTGCTGCCCGCAACGCTCGACGAGGCGCTCGCGAGAACGCCCGGCGCGGCGGGGGCGTGGGTCGTCTCGCCGACCTACTTCGGCGCCGTGGCGGACGTACGCGCGCTGGCCGAGGTCGCGCACTCCTACGGCGTGCCGCTGATCGTCGACGAGGCGTGGGGCGCGCACATGGCCTTCCACGAGGATCTGCCCGCCCACGCGCTCTCGCTCGGAGCCGATCTGGTGATCTCCAGCACGCACAAGATCGTCGGCAGCCTGACGCAGTCGGCGATGCTGCATCTCGGCGCAGGCGGCGCGGAGATGATCGGCGAGGACGCCGTCGACCGTGCGGTCACATTGACCGAATCGACCAGCCCCAGCTCGTTGCTGACGGCCTCGCTCGACGCCGCACGGCGCCTGGCCGTGCACAGCGGGCGCGAGCTGCTCGCGCACACGATGCAGACGCTCGCCGACACGCGCGCGCAGATCCGCGCGATCGACGGTCTGGACGTGCTCGACGAGCGCATGACCGGACGAGCCGGCGTGTTTGCCTATGACCCATTGCGACTCGCCGTGGACGTGCGCGGAATCGCGGCGACGCGGCTACGAGCTGGCGCCGATGTTGCGCGAGATCGGCGACATCAACCTCGAGCTCTACGGCCAGAACGTCGTCGTCGCCGTGTTCGGCATGGGCGAGCGCGCGCTGCCTGAGGCCGCGCGTCTGGTCGGCGCGCTCGAGCAGGCGGCATCGCAGGTGGGCCTCGATCCTTCCGGCACGAGCACCAGCTTCGCGGCGCGCGCCACCCTGGGGCGAACTGGCGATGACGCCACGCGACGCTTTCCTGGGCTCGCAGGAGGCCGTGCCCGCAGAGCAGGCCGTCGGACGCATTGCGGCGGAGTCGCTGGCCACCTATCCGCCTGGCATCCCCAACGTGCTTCCCGGCGAGCGGCTGACAGCCGAGACGCTGGCCTACGTGCGGCGAACGCTCGAGCTAGGCGGCAGCGTGCGCGGCGCGAGCGACCGCCTGCTGCACACCGTGCGCGTGGTCGTCGAGGACGGCTCGCACGGACGCACGGCGTAAGCCGAGGCAGGTGACGCGCCGAGCTGACCGCTGTCACGTCTGCGGCACAGGCACTGCGATCACATCCAACCCGTCGATATCAGCGAAGTCGGCGGGATTGCATGTGTACAGGGGCATGTCGTGCGCAATCGCCGTAGCAGCGATCATCGCGTCATAGGCGCGCGCCGAGGTCTTACGCCCGGCACGACGCAACGATGCCGCAACTCGGCCGAACGCGCGCGCGGATGCCGCGTCGAAAGGCAGCGGGGTGAAGTCCGCCTCAGCCTGTTGAAGATGAGCTTGACGAGCCGATCGCTCCTCCCCCTCGGCGATCAGCGGGCCGACGGACAGCTCCGCGAGCGTTATCGCGCTAATGAGAGCCTCATCCGGCAGCGCAGCCGCATCGGCGAGACTGCTAAGCAGGATCACCGTCGACGTGTCCAAGAGACCCCGTGGCGCCCGACCGCTTGTGGTCACAGGCTGGAATCCAGGGCTCGATCTACGTCCTGGCGGAGCGCAAGTGGATCAACCTTGGGCAGCCGCTGCCAGCGCTCAAGCAGTGTCTCAGCTGACAGCGCGGCCTTCGGTACGGCACGCAACTCAGCGACCGGCTTTCCTGCCCGCGTGATCGTGACCTGCTCGCCTCGGGCAGCGCGCTCGACGACATCGCCACCGTGGTTGCGCAGATCGCGGATCGTGACTCTTCCCATTGCCAACATTGTATCACGCGTGATACCTGAGACCTGGTCGTGCGTCGTGCAAACCAACAGTCGGCCGGCTGAGGCTCGGGTTCAGCGACGGCAGTACGCGGGATGTCGATCTCACAGGAGAGCTGCATGGCCCTGTGTTTGAGCCACTTGCCGACCCCGAGTTCTTTGCACGGGTTCGCGTCGACGACGAGCTGGGGACCGTCGTGTGGCCCAACGGCGCGGACCTCGATCCGCTTGTGTTGCACGGCGACTTCGAGCCGGCATCACGCTTCGTTCATCGCTGATCGGCCCGCCGCGACCAATTGCGAGCGCGGGCACTCGCAGATAATTGTCAGTGGAGAGGACCGTACGTTGCGCAAACCCCGTGATCGTGGGTGCCGCAATATTGAGCGTCGCGTAGACCCCGAACACGAGTAGAGGCTTTGCAAGCAGTCGATTCGGAGCAGTTGCGCCAGACGCGCCGTTAGACCGCTACCAGGATCGATCGACTACGCCCGCGGCGATCTCCCCGGAGTCAGCGCACGCTGACCAGTGCCGACCTTGCGTGACCTGGCCTCACTGACACGCTCGTGAACCTCGACGCGTGAAGCATCGGCTGGCGATGCGGCGTGCTCGGTCGGTTCTGTGCCCACGCATCCGTCCGCAATTCCTCAACGCCGGCTGCTCGCCCGGCGCCGAGTCATCGTCGAATCCAGCCTGGCTCACTACGCTCGGCCGGTCGCCCGCCGCTCCCGCACTGCGGACACGACAACCGAGAAGCCCATTGCTGCAGCGATCAAGATGCCGAGAGCGCCGCCTAGCAGAATGCCTGATATGAAGGTGCTTCCGCTCAAGAAGGCCTGCCTGTCTCGCGTTTGAAATCGCCAGACGCCAGCACAGGGACGTTTCGCGCGGCTCTGGCGATATTCCCCGAAGCGGTCGATTTCCCCGTGGGCGGTAAGGCCCCCGGCGGGGTGCGTGCTGCACGTCGTGACAGCGGCGCCGGGTTGCTCAGCAAGGGCGGCGTTGGTTGCGGCAGCTTCTGGTTCCTGCCCCGGAACGCTCATTTCGTCGACCGCGTCCAAAGCGATTGGCCAGATGAAGTTGCTTGGGTCATGCCGCGAGTCAGCGAACGTCCCGACGGCGCTATCGAGGTTGGATTCTTCCTCAGGGGGTGCGCCTTCGCGCGCTTCACCTAGCCCAGGGCTAGTGAGGTAGCAAGAGCGAACACCTGCGCTGTGAGCTGCGGTGATCTTCATACGAAATTCAGCCGGCTCCACGTTGTTAGGCCAAAGCGGAGCCCGGACCTCGGCGACGTACGCGCCCTGGACCTGCGACATCGGCGTTGTGTGCCATTGCTGTGTGAGCGCAGAATTGAGATTGTCGATTCCTCTGGTTTCTAGCGAGAGAACCCGGACTCCTTCGACGCCCAGGATGTAGCGATCCGGTTCAGGAGAGACCACGGAGTTGACTTCCTGGATTTTCCATTGGAGGGCACCGATCACCGTTGCCGTGTGACAGGCGCGGTCAGCCTTCGTGGTCATGCGCAAGAGCCAATTCGGTTCGTTCAGGCCGGCGGTAGTCGATGCGTTGGTGCTCAGCCACAAGCTCCACGGTCGAGGCACCGGGCGTTCCGCCTGAAAGGCAGGAAGGGCGACGTAGATGCCTACGCTAAGAAACACGAAGGCGGCGAGAACCCAGCCCCACGTCCCGCGACTTCCGAGCCCGAGGAGCTTCAGCTCTGGCCCACGAGGCGATAGGTCTCGCCGCCGGTTGCGCCGACGGCCCGGGCTTGCTACACGACGACGCACGCTCAGGCCAGTCCGCCGCCTAGCGACCGAGCGCGTGTCTGGCACTCAGGCAAGGGTAGTGGTCGCAGAGCATCCGACCTATTAGGGCGGCGGGACATGAGTCGATCAAGCAGCGACATACCTAGCGTCCCCTCGGCGAGGGCGTTGAGCGGCCGAAGCGGGGACGGACGCTAGTCAGCAGGCCAAGGCGCAAAAAGCGGTGTTTCCGACTCCTCGCAGGCGACGGAAGCCAAGGCCGCTATCCGCTCGCGCTGGCTACAACAAGACATCGCACGCGACGTATCTGGCGAGCGACCCACTGAGCGGCGGCTGCAGAATCAGACGTTCTTCAAGCGGATACTCGTCGGCGAGGAGGACAGTGCTTGGTACGAGCCTGACGCCCTTATACGCGGCCCTCAAGGGCTGGAAACCACGGCTGGGCGATCCCTCTGTCAAACCAGTCGGGGGCGGAGAAGCGCAAACCCCGGCCCCGCTTCTTCGGGCCAGGGCTTACACGTCTTACCTATGGTGGGCCGTCCGGGAATCGAACCCGGAACCTTGGGCTTAAGAGGCCCCTGCTCTGCCGGTTGAGCTAACGGCCCGGGAGGGCGCCGGCGCAGACCGGCCGGCTCGGCAGCGATTCTAGCCGAGGCACGCCGCAGAGCGCCGCGAGGCGTCCGCCGGTGCGCCGACCAGCCGCCGCGCATGCGGCGGTGCGGCTATTTGCTCTTCGACGTCGCCGTCGTGGTGGTCTTGGGCGCGGGGCCCACAGCCGTGGCTTCGATGCCGCCTTTACCGTTGGGCTTGCCCGTGTAGACGGTGCCGTTGGTCGTCGTGGTCAGCGTTTCGACGCCAGTCGGGTTCTTCTTGACGGCTTCGAGTTCTGTCTTGACGCGGGCCCGCTGCGCGCTCGGCGCCAGCGCCACGGCCTTGGCCGACGCGAGATCGCCGACGCGCGCATTCTTGGCTTTGTAGGCAAACTCAGCCAGCTGCGCGTAGTAGGAGGCGTTTTTCGGTTCGGCTGCGACGACCAGCTGCAGCACCTGTACCGCCGAGCTCGGCTGGTTGAGCCCTTCGGGCCCGTACACACGCAGCATCAGCTTGGCGAGTTCGGTGCTCGGCTTGGGCGGGTTCAACGAGAGGTAGCTTTCCCACGAGTGCGAGGCGCGCGCGAACAGTTCCCTGCCCTTCGTGGTCGGCTGCCCGGTCGTCGCATTGACGTACGCTTCGCCGCCGGCTTCGTGCAACTCCGCCGCGGTCAGTTTTTCCCAGGCCGCGACGTTGCTCGGCTGCGTTTTCAGCGTCTTTTCGTATTTCTTGATTTCGTCAGCGAAGCTCTTGCCGCCGGAGCCTTCATTTTCGCTGGCCGCATTGAGCAGGCCGCCGCCGCCGCCTCCACCCGTGCCGACGCCGAACAGCACGAGACCACCGCCGATCAACAGCGCCAGGCCGATGTAGATGGCCTTTACCGCGCGGCGCCGATGGCGCCCTCTCAGATCGAACAGCATCAGTCTGTGTGGTCCGGGTCCACGTGGTCGATTATCTGCTGCACGCTTGGCTCCGCTGGTTGCTCGCTCGGGTATGGCGCCGGACTCCCCTGAGAATCTCCTGCGCCCCGTTCTCTCGCCGTGGCCCTGCGGGCCACCAGCGAGGCGACAAGGATACTCGCCTCATAAAGCACATACAGCGGCACCGTCTCGAGCACGAGCGTAATCGCGTCTCCCGGCAGGAACGCCGCCACGGCGGCGCAGGCCACGATCGCATAGCGGCGGCTCTTGCGCAGGCGCTCCACCGACACCAGTCCGAGGCGGGTCGCCGCGAGGATCACCACGGGCACCTGGAAGACCAAGCCCATCGCCAGCAGCACCGTCGCCGCGAATTTGTAGAACTGGCTCGCCTGCACGAGCACGTTGAACTCGCTGGCGTTGAAGTTCACAAAGAAGCGCACGGCCGCCGGCAGCACGACGAAGTAGCCGAAGGCCACCCCGACTGAGAACAGCAGCGGCACGGCGGCGAGCAGCGGGCGCGCGATGCGTTTCTCATCGGGGCTGAGCGCCGGCAGGATGAACCCGTAGATCTCGTAGAGGATCAGCGGCAACGAGATGACCAGCGCGAACAGCAGCGACACCGTGATCGTCGTCGTGAAAGGCTCGCCGACGCCGAGCGTCACGGGGTTGTCGCCGACCGGCTTGCGCGGGATCTTCGCGACGTCCGCCTTCATCGCCGCGATCAGCGCCGGCAGCTCCGCACGCGCCTGAGCGGAGATGCCGCTGTCGGGTTTCTGCAGTGCGCGCATCGCTGCCTGCGTGTCGCCGGAGAGTTTCAACAGGCTCTGCTGCGCCAGCACCGCCTGCCCGACCGTGCCCTGACCCTTTGCGACCTGCTTCTTGGTCTGTGTCTGCAGCGGTTTGTTGAGAATGTGCAACAGCTCGTGGTTCTGCCACAGGCAGAAGCCGAACACGACCACGAGCACCACGGCGCTGATGATCAGACGCGTGCGCAGCTCTTCCAGGTGCTCCACGAGACTGAGCCGGTCCTCGTGAGAGATCGGGCGAATGGCGGTGGCCATGGGCCAATTGAACCTACCACCGAGCGATTCGCCCACACCCTCGTTGAAATGACTGTCGGCGACGCCGTTGGTCGATCGTCAGCGGCGCAAGCACAGCGCTAAAGCAGCCGCCGCCAGGCGTCGATGTAGCGCGTGAGTCACCGATGAAGCCCAACGAGAGCCCCAACACCCCTCCGCGATCGCCCAAGCCCCCCACGCCCGGAGCCAAGCCGCCTGCACCAAGCGCCGAGCGCAAGCCCGGCGCCTGTGCACCGGACCAGCTGCACGTGTGCTTCAACTGCGCCGGCGAGCTCGTCTACCCGCTCGACTGGTGCGAGGAAGGCGTGCGCCACTGGCGCATCGTGCTGCGCTGTCCCGACTGCGAGTCCCGACGCGAGGGCGTCTTTGAGCAGGCCGCCGTCGAACTGCTCGACGACGAGCTCGACCGCGCAGCCGGAGCGCTGCTCGGCGATCTGCGGCGCATGACGCACGCCAACATGTCCGAGGAAGTCGACTTCTTCGTGCGTGCGCTCGACGCGGATCTGATCGTGCCGTCGGATTTCTGAGCGCTACCTGTAGCGCTCTACGACGGCGTCTGCGACCAAGTCCAGCAGCGCGGCTCGCCCGTCCGGCAGGATCGCCGGGAGGGCTGCCTTGGCGTCCGCGACGACTGCCAGCGCGCGCTCGCGTGCCTCGTGCAGCGCGCCGGTTGCGGCGATGCGTTCGCACAGCTCCTCGGCCTGTTGCGGGCCCGAAAGCGAGGCCAGGTCGAGCTGCGCCAGACGCGGGTCGTGCTCGCGTGCGAGGATCAGCGGCAGCGTGACCGTGCCGTCGAGCAGGTCCGTGCCGCGCGACTTTCCCGTGCGCTCGACCGGCCCGGACACGTCGAGCACGTCGTCGAGCATCTGAAAGGCCAGGCCGATTCTGCGCGCAAACGCACCGAGCGCGTCGGCCAGCTCGTCTGAGCCCTCGGCCGCGGTCAGCGCCCCCAGACGACAGGCGGCCTCGAACAGTGCCGCCGTCTTCAACTCGCAGCGGCGCAGGTAGCGCTCCACGGCCACGTCCGACGCGTAGGCGTCCTCGCGCTGCAGCAGCTCGCCCGCGGCGAGCGCCGAGCTCGCATCCGACAGAGCGCGCAGCTGCGTCGCGCTGTCGTTGCGAGCCAGCTCGGCGAAGGCCAGTGAGAAGAGCAGGTCGCCCGTCGCGATCGCCAGCTCGCGCCCCGCCACCGCCGCCACGGTCGGGCGCCCGCGGCGCAGTTGCGCGCCGTCGATCAGGTCGTCGTGCACGAGCGTCGCCGAGTGCACGAGCTCCACCGCAACGGCCGCACGCAGCAGGCGTTCCTCGCCGTCGGGCGTGTCCGGCGGCCCGCCCGCGGACTCCGAAGCGAGCACCACCAGCAGCGGACGCAGGCGCTTGCCGCCCGCGCGAATCGTCGCGCTCGCCGGCGACGCCAGCGGTGCGCCGGCCTGCGCCGTGACGTTCTCCAGGTGGCGCTCGGCGCGCGCCATGCGCCGTCGCAAGCTCTCGCCGCCGCGACGCATGATCGCGTCGACGCCCTCGACGCCGTCCAGCGCGCCGGCCGTCGTCGTGCTTTCCACCGTGCTCATGCGGCGCCTGCCGCGCCGACAGTTGCGGCGTGGATCGCGACAATGCCGCCGGCCAGCAGCACATAGCGGATCTCCTGCAGCCCGGCGCGCTGAAACTCCGCCGCCAGCTGCACGGGGCCGGGAAAGCGCTTGACCGAGTTGGGCAGGTAGGTGTAAGCGTCGGCGATCGACGAGCCGCTTCCCGCGCTGCGGCGGCCGCGTTTGAGGCGGCCGAGCGGCGACAGCAGGCGGCCGAGCAGTTGTGCGAGGCGACCGAGCACCGGGACCACGCGATCGAACCACACCGCGTAGAAGAGCGACAGCGGTGGCTTGGTGGGCGTGGTGATCTCCAGCACGACCACGCGCCCACCTGGACGCACCACGCGGGCCATCTCCGCCAGGCCGCGCGCGAGGTCTGAGAAGTTGCGCGCGCCAAAACCGACCGTCGCGGCGTCGAAGGCGTCGTCGTCGTACGGCAGCGCCAGCGCGTCGGCCCACTGAAAGCTTAGCTCCGCGCCGCCGAGTCCGCGCGCGGCCGCCTTGGCCCGCGCGCGCGCCAGCATGCCCTCGGAGAAGTCGCTGCCCACGACCTCGCCGCCCGGCGCCACGCGTGCGCTCAGCTCAATCGCCAGGTCGCCGGTGCCCGTCGCAACGTCGAGCACGCGCGAGCCCGCGCCGACCTGCGCGAGATCGGCCGCGCGAGCCCGCCAGCGGTGGTGCAGCCCGGCCGTCATCGCCGTGTTGAGCAGGTCGTACACGCCGGCGATGCCGTCGAACATCGTGCGGACCTGCGCGGCCTCCAGTCGTCCGGCCTGAGATCCGGCCTGGGTGGAGCCCTCAGAATCCGACCGCAGCTCGGCGGGCGCCTGCGGCTGCGCGCCGTTTTCGCCGCTCGGTCCGGTTGCAGCGCCGGCGCCTTGCTGAGCGGGCATGACTGGAGGCTATTGCTTCAGCTGTGTCAGGAAGGAGACGACCGCGTTGAACTTCTTCGGCGGCAGGTTCTTGAACGACGGCATCGGCGCCGTTGGGTTCACCAGCGTGCGTGCGATCGCCTGACGGTTCACGCGTTCGCCGATGTTCGTCAATTGCGGCCCCGGCCCGTCGTTGCCGTTCTCGCCGATCTTATGACAGGCCAGACAGCCGGACTGCGCCACCACCTTCTTGCCTGCTTCGTATTCGGCGAGTTGCGAGCCGCCCGCGTTGAGCACCGCCTGTGGCGTCTTCAGTTCGATCGCCGTCGGCGATCCCGCGTTCGCGCCCGAATAGGTGAGAAACGCCATCGCGCCGATCACCGCGATGCCCGTGATCGTCGCGATCGGCCGGCGCTCCGGTCGACGCTCGGGCTTGCGGTCATAGAACGGCAGCAGGAACAGCAGGATCATGCCCAGCGTCGGCACGCCGATCGTCGCCAGCGGCACGAGGCTCGGCGGCTTGACCACGCGTAGCACCTCGAACAGGAAGAAGAAGTACCACTCCGGTCGCGGCACGTAGGTCGTCGTCGTCGGGTTCGCCTTCGATCCCAGCTCGGCGCCGAGCACCAGCGACATCGTGATGATCACCGCCATCACCACGCACGCCATCGCTCCGTCCTTGGCGACGGCGTACGGGAAGAACGGCTTGCCTTCCGCCTTCTGGATCGAGTAGCCGCGGAGGTACTCCTCCTTCTCACGCTGGTTCATCGCGGCCTAGACCTCGGCCTCGCGCAGCTCAGCACGCTCTTTCGGTTTCGACCACGGAGGCGCCGTCGTGCCGAGCTTCGTCACCAGGTACAGGTGCACGCCGATCAGCGCGACGAGCAGCCCCGGTATCAGCAGCATGTGGATCGCATAGAAGCGCGACAGCGTCGTCGCGCCGAATTCGCCGCCACCGCGCAGGAAGTCTGAGAGATAGGGCCCGAGCAGCGGCCCGGTGCCGTTGATGTTCACACCGACGATCGTCGCCCAGTAGGCACGTTGGTCGAACGGAAGCAGGTATCCGGTGAACGACATCACCATCGTCAGAATCAGCAG
The DNA here is from genome assembly GCA_963793935.1 of uncultured Solirubrobacteraceae bacterium. Taxonomy (GTDB): domain Bacteria; phylum Actinomycetota; class Thermoleophilia; order Solirubrobacterales; family Solirubrobacteraceae; genus Palsa-744. The sequence continues at coordinate 471,215 of CAWCBZ010000003.1, read as the reverse complement.
CACCACGCCGATCACCCAGTTGAGCTCGCGCGGGTACTTGTACGCGCCGAAGAAGAACACGCGGCCCATGTGCAGAAAGACCAGAATCACCATTACGCTCGAGCCCCACTTGTGCATACCGCGCACGAACTGCCCAAGAAACACTTCGTTGGTCACGTGGCGGATCGATTCATACGCGCCCCCTGCCGGGTCCGGGCGGTAGAACATCGCCAGGAACACGCCCGTGACCGCTTGGGAGAGGAAGGCGAACAGAGTCGCCGAGCCCAGCGTGTAGAACCAGTTGGTGCCCTTGGGCACCTTGCGGAACAGAAGCCAGCGCCCGGCGCTGCTCAGCGACGTGCGCTCGTCGACCCAGTCGACGACCGTGATGCCCGCCTCCTTGCCCAGGTCGAGCGGCCCGGCCTTGCCGTTGCCCTCGCCCGGACGCGGCGGCGGCGCCTGCAGCGCGGCCGGAAGCGGCGGCGCGGGGAGCTTAGGCATCTTCGGCACGCGTTCTCCCTCGGCCTACAGTTTGCGCTCGCTCGGGCGCGAGGGGTAGAGGTACTGGCCGATGCCGTCCAGCGGCTCGCCGGGGTCGCGCGGCGAGAAGCGATGCAGCTCTGAGTTGACGCTGAAGCGCGGCCCGATCTGCACGTCTTCACCCTCGACGCGCGTGTAGAAGCGATCCAGCGGGCGCACCGGCGGGCCGCCCACGCGCTTGCCGAGCAGGTCGTAGACACCGCCGTGACAGGGGCAGATGAAGCGCTCGGCCGCGTCCACCCAGCGAACCGGGCAGCCGAGATGCGCGCAGCGGCTGGAGATCGCGATGTACTGCGAGCCCTGGTCTGCCGGATCGGTGTCGATCTTCGGGTTGAACTTGCGCACGTAGGCCGTCGACTTGCCCGCCTCGCCGATGCCCGGCGTCAGCGTGACCGTTACGGGCACGTAGTTGTCTTCGCTGAAGTCCTTAGCCACGCCGACGGTCTGCCAGCTGTGCGGCGTTTTCTTGAAGATCGGCCCGACCGCGAAGCCGAGCGCCGGAAGCGCGAAGGCGGCTGCGGCGATTCCACCCGCCGTGTGCGCCGTGCCGGTCATGAAGCGCCGCCGCGTCACCGTCTCGCCGTCGAAGGCGCCCGGGATCAAACGGTCGGCGGTGTATTTGGACTTGTGCTGGGAATGCTTGTCGGACACCGACCGCGAACAATATCGAGGCGCGATTCAGGGCGTGCTCGGCGCGGCGAGCACGCTTGTGCGCATCGCCTCGATCGCCTCGGAGGACCCCGCCGCGACGAGATCCTTGGCGCGACGATGCTGCTCGCTGGAGCCCCAGCCCACGGCGTGCGCGCCGGCGCTCCAAACCGCATCGGCAAGCTCGGCGTCTCCCGCCCCCTGCGCGAGCGCGCTGAGCGTGATCGTGTCGGCCAGCTCAGCCACCGCCCGCGTGTCACCGAGCGCCACCAGCCGCGCCAGGCCGATCGCATACAGCCGGTCGCCGGCCAGCACGCGCAGGTCCGCCTCCGGCGTGCGCACCACCCGCGGCGAGCCGTAGTGCAGCAGATAGCCCTCGTAGATCGCCTCGACCAGCAGCTCGTACTCCTCGCGACAGCGCTCCGCGCGCGGGCCGCGCGCCGCCATGCTCGCCGGGCTCTCACCGACCGGGCTCGCCCCGTGCGCCGGCTCGCCGGGCTCGGCGCCGTCCAGCAGCGACGCGATCAGCCCGCCCTCCTCGCGCAGCAGCGCGCACAGGCGCGCCAGCACCTGCGACGAGTCGTCTGCTTCGAGCCGCTGAGCGCTCATGCTCGCACTCCCACGCCGCGCAGGCTCGCAAATGCCGCCGTCGCGGCTTCGACCGTACGATCGACGTGCTCGGCCGAGTGCGCCAGCGACGGAAACCAGGCCTCGAACTGCGACGGCGGCGGATACACGCCGCGCGACAGCAGCTCGCGACACCACGCCGCGTGGGCGGCGAGATCGCATGCCTGCGCGTCGGCGAAGTCCACCGGCGCCCGCTCGCTGAAGAACACCGTCAGCAGGCCCGGCGCCGAGACGACCTGCACGGGGTAGTCGCCGGCCGCCTCGCGCAGCCCCGCGGCCAGGCGCTCCGTGGTCGCCGCCAGGCGCGCGTAGGCCGCTTCGTCGAGCAGCGCCAGCGTCGCCAGCCCGGCCGCGACCGCCAGCGGGTTTCCCGACAACGTCCCCGCCTGGTAGACGTCGCCTGCAGGAGCCAGCATGCGCATCAGCTCCGCCCGGCCGCCGAGCGCCGCAGCAGGCAGCCCGCCGCCGATCACCTTGCCGAGAATCGTCAGATCGGCGCCCACGCCATTCAGCTCCTGCGCGCCGCCGCGCGCCACGCGAAACCCGCTGATCACCTCGTCGAGCACCAGCAGCGCGCCGGTGGCGTCGGCGCGCTCGCGCAGCAACTCCAAGAAGCCCTCGCGCGCGGGCACCAGCCCCATGTTCGCCGGCAGCGGCTCGGCGAGTATCGCCGCGAGCTCGTGGCGCTCTGTCGCCGCGATCAGCGCCTCGGCGTCGTTCCACGCCACCACCACCGTGCCCGCCGCGGCGCTCTGCGGCACGCCCGGGCTCGCCGGCAGCGCCTGCGTCGCCAGCCCTGAGCCGGCCTGCGCCAGCAGGCCGTCGACGTGGCCGTGGTAGGCGCCGGCGAACTTCAGCACCTGCTCGCGACCGGTCGCCGCGCGCGCCAGGCGCATCGCCGTCATCGACGCCTCGGTGCCCGAGGAGGTCATGCGCAGCATCTCCACCCGCTCCATGCGCGCGACCACCGCCGCTGCCAATTCGACCTCGCCGGGCGTCGGCGCGCCGAAGCTCGTGCCCATCGCCGCCGCCCGCTCGACGGCCGCGATCACCTGCGGATGCGCGTGGCCGGCGATCGCCGGGCCCCACGAGCAGACGTAGTCGATGAAACGGTTGCCGTCGACGTCGACCAGCTCGCAGCCCTCGCCGCGCGCGATGAACAGCGGATCGCGCCCGATCGCGCCCATCGCACGCACGGGCGAGTTGACCCCGCCCGGCAGCAACTCCACGGCGCGGCGATACAGCTCCGTCGAGCGTTTATCGCGCAGCGATGCCATCAGCCGATCGGAGCGCCGCCGCGCACGCTCGCGGGGAGTGCCTCAAAGGCACTCCTCATCCATATTTCCTCTCCCAGTCCTTGAAGTCATCCGTGAAATACAGCAGGCGGATCTTCTTGAACTCGGTCGACGAATACAGCGTCGCGCGCTCTGAGATGCCCGTTTTCTCGGCGATCGCGTCGAGCACCGCGTCGCACTCCTGCTTGGAGCGTCCGTGCGCCATCGTGAACACCGAGTAGGGCCAGTCGGCGTAAGTCGGGCGCTGATAGCAGTGTGAGATTCCGCGCACGGCAGCCATGCTGCGGCCGATGTCGGCGATCTGCTCGTCGGGCACCTTCCACACACCCATGCCGTTCGCCGAGAAGCCCGCACGGCGGTGAAACAGAATCGCCGCAACGCGACGCAGCAGACCGCGCTCCTGCATCGCCGAAAGGTGGTCGAGCAACGCTTGCTGGGTGATGCCCAGCGCATCGGCCGCAGGCGCATACGGTTCGCAGATCACCGGCATGTCGCCCTGCAGCGCGCGAATCACCGCGATGTCGTGCTCGTCATAGGGCTGTGGGTCGAGCTCGATCGGCTCTTTGGCCTCGACGGCGCTGGCCAGCGCCTGTGTGTCGCCCTCCATCTCCAGGTCCATGCGGATCTTGAACAGCTTCAGCGTCGGCAGCATGCGCACCGACTCCGCGCCGGCCTCGCGCGCGAGCACCTCCAGCGTGCCCTCCAAGCCGAGCTGCGAGTCCGGCTCGGTGGCGATCGTGAACCACAGGTTGAAGTCGTGGTTGCGCAGGTAGTTGTGCGAGACGCCCGGGTGCTCGTTGATCGCCGCCGCCGCACGGTGCGGGTTGTCCGGGTCGACCTTCGCCGCCACCAGCATCGAGGAGTAGCCCAGCGCGCGCGTGTCGAAGATCGGCGTGACCTGGCGGATGATGCGCTTGTCCAGCAGCCGCTGCACGCGGCTCATCACGTCCTGCTCGCTGACCTCGGCCAGCGAGGCCACGTGCTGATACGGCCGCGGCGCAATCGCAAAGCTCCCCTGCATCAGGTTCAGCAGCTTGCGGTCGAGGTCGTCGAGCGGGATCGCCGCGCCGTCCTTTCGGCTGCGCAGCTTCGGCGTCGCCATCGTCGCGCGCGTGCCGTCGGCCACATCGGCGAGCTGCGGCTCGAGGGCCGGTGGTGCGTCGGCGGTGCTCGGCTCGGGCTCGGTCATGCCTGCTCGGCCAGCCATCGCGCGGCGTCCTTGGCGTGGTAGCTGACGATCGTGTCGGCGCCGGCACGGCGCAGCGACGTGAGTATCTCCAGCACCGCCGTGCGCTCGTCCATGTAGCCCGCCGCGGCCGCCGCCTTGACCATCGCGTACTCGCCGCTGACGTTGTAGGCCGCGACCGGCAGGCGCGTCTCGCGCTTGACCGCCGCGATCACGTCGCCGTAGGCCAGCGCCGGCTTGACCATCACCATGTCCGCGCCCTCCTGCACATCCAGCAGCGCCTCACGCACGGCTTCCCCGCCGTTGGCCGGATCCATCTGGTAGCCGCGGCGGTCGCCGAACGACGGCGTCGAGCCCGCGGCCTCGCGAAACGGACCGTAGAAGGCCGACGCGAACTTCGCCGAGTAGGCCAGAATCGGCGTGTCGACGAAACCCTCGCCGTCGAGCTCTGCGCGAATCTCGCGCACGCGCCCGTCCATCATGTCCGACGGCGCGACCAGGTCGGCGCCCGCGCGCGCCTGACTGACCGCCGTGCGCGCCAGCAGCTCCACGCTCGCGTCGTTGTCCACCGCGCCGTCCTCGCGCAGCACGCCACAGTGGCCGTGGTCGGTGTACTCGCACAGGCACACATCGGTGATCACCAGCAGCTCCGGGCTGGCCTGCTTGATCGCGGCCGTCGCCAACTGCACCACGCCCTCGTCGTCCCACGCGCCCGAGCCCTGCTCGTCCTTCTCCGCCGGCACGCCGAACAGCATCACCGCCGAGACGCCCAGCGCGGCCGCCTCGCGCGCCTCGCTGACGGCCGCCGAGACCGACAGGCGCTCGACGCCCGGCATCGTCGCGATCGGCTCGCGCTCGCCGCCGGTCTGCGCGACGAACATCGGCAGCACCAGCCGATCGGCCGACAGCGCCGTCTCGCGAACGAGCCCGCGCAGCGAGGCCGACGCGCGCAGGCGGCGCATACGCGTCTGTGGAAAGGCCATAGACGTCTCAGGTTAGAGAGTTCTCGGGCTCGCGCGCAGGCTTGGCGCCCCTCGCGCGCCGCGTCTAACGCTCGGCCTGACGCAGCCCGACCCGCGCCAGCACGCCGAACAGCAGCGCCAGCACCGCCAGATGCACAAGCGGCAGGCCGATCGACGGCGAGGCGCCGTTGACCGCCGCGTCCAGCGCCTGCAACGCCGCCTTGAACGGGAACACGAAGGAGATCGCGCCGATCGCGTCGTTCAGCCCCGAGCCGACCGCGCCGCTGGGCACGAGCGCGAGAAAGGCCAGCGGCAACGACAGCAGAAACGCCAGCAGCGATGCCGCACGCACCTCGCGCGCGAGCGCCCCGATCGCCACGCCGAGCGCCGCGAAGGCAGCCGCGGCAACCGCCAGCGCGGCCAGCCACAGCCCCACACGCCCCCAGTCCAACGAGACGAACGCGCTGATGCCGGCGAGCATCGCGAAGGCCAGCGCAAACGAGCAACCGGCCGCAAGCAGCGCCTTCTCCACCAGCAATCCCGAGCGCGAGGTCAGGCCCCGCACGAGGCGCTCCAGCGTGTGCTCTTCGCGCTCCAGCGCCACGCCGCCCGAGGCCAGCAGCACGCACACGAACATCAGCGACACGCTCACCGCAACGACCACCGCGAACGTGTTCAGCGGCGTGCGCCGACCGCTGATCAACGTCGTCTTGACCGCGATCGGCTGGCCGATCGTCGACAGCACGTTCTTGGCCAGTCCCAGGTTCTGCGAGGCGAAACGCGCAAACGACTCGATCTGTTCGAGCGCCGCGCGGTCCGCTCCCGGCGGCGTGCGCGCGACGATGCCGTGCAGCTTGCCCGCGATCTGGCCGAGGCCGATCAGGTCCGGCGAGCCAAGCACGCCGAGGTTGCGCCCGCTCAGCAGCGCGCCGATCGCCTGTGAGGCCGCGCGCTGGATCTGTTCGGAGAAGCCGATGTTCGCCTGCGCCAGCGCCGCGTCTATCTGCGACTTCACCAGCGACTGCTCCAGCGCGTTGCCGTTGTAGAGCACTTCCAGCTGTGCCTGTTTGAGCCCCGTGCCCAGCCGCGCCGCGATGTTCGGCGGAATCACCACCGCCGCCAGCACCTTGCCCGACTTCACCTGCGACACGGCCTGCGAGCGCGAGGCCACCGGCGCCGACTGAACCTGGTCGAACAGTTCCCGCGCGTACGTGCGCACCGGCACGCGCTCCGAGCCCACCTGCACCGTCTGCCCCGGCGGCGTCTCATCGACGATCGCAACCTTCGCCTTCCCCGGCGACCGCGAGATCGCCAAGCCGATCAACAGCGCGATGGCGATCGGGTAGATCACCAGCACGCCGACCAGCAAGCGCGAACGGCGCAGAATCAGCAGGTCCTTGATGAGCAGCGCTTTCATGCGGGTCCCCTCGCGCTGCGGGTTCGCGAGACGCTTGGTCCCCGGCGCAAGGCGGCCCGGACGGCCGCCCAAGTAACGGCCGTGGCGGCCGGAGCGGTCACAACTTGTAGCCAGAAGCGAAGGCCGGCTCGGCGAGAAGGCCGGATGCCGGTCTCAGGCGACGCCGTGCGCGGGACAGAGGTTTTCATCCGTGCCCCCGCTCCTGCAGCAGCGCCAGAAACGCCGCCTCGAGGTCGTCTGCCGCCGCGCCGCCGCCCGCCGCGCCGAGCAGCTCGCCCGGCGCCCCGTCGAACAGCACCTCCCCATCGGCCAGCACGATCGCGCGGCTGGCATACCGCCGCACCTCGCCGAGGTGATGCGTCGAGAACAGCACGCTGGTGCCGCGCGCCGCGAGCGCGCCGACGAACTGCCACAGCCGCGCGCGCTGTCCCGGATCAAGCGCCGAGCTCGGCTCGTCGAGCGCCAGCACGTGCGGGTCGGCGAGCAGCCCGAGCGCGACGTTGACGCGCTGGCGATTGCCTCCCGACAGGCGCTGCACGCGCTCGTCCGCGCGCTCGGCCAAGCCTGTCTGCTCGAGCATGCGCGTGACCGTCGCCGACGCGTCGGCGACGCCCTCCAGGCGCGCGAACAGCTGCAGGTTCTCGCGCACCGTGAGCTTCGAGTACAGCGCCGCCTGCTGCGGCGCCCAGCCGATCTGTCTCGTTGAGGCGGCGACCGCCGATCCGCCCACCGACCCGGCGCTCGCCTGCTGAGCGCCGGCGATGATCGACAGCAGCGTCGTCTTGCCGGCGCCGTTGGGACCGACCACCGCGACGAGCTCGCCGGCGTGCAGGTCGAAGCTGACCTCGCGCAGCGCCTCGCGCGTTCCATAGCGCTTGGCCACTGAGCGGACGCTCAGCAGCGGCGTGCCGGCTCCGTCTGCGGCTGATCCCTCCACGCCGCTACAACAGGCTCTCGCGCGAGCGATCCCAGCGTTCGAGCGTCAGGTGCCTGCTGAGGTACACGACGGTCTCGCGCACGACCGAGAGGATCGGCAGCGCGACGAGCGCGCCAAGGATGCCGTCGACGTGCAGGCCCAGCAGCAGCGCAAAGATGACGAGGATCGGATTGATGCGAAGCGTGTGTCCGAAGACCTGCGGCGCGACGACATGCCCCTCCAGCTGCTGCAGGGCGATGAACAGAGCGATCAACCAGACCGCCGAGATCGGTTTGGTGAACAGCGCGACGAGCACGGGCGGCGCGGCGCCGAGGATCGGACCGATGTACGGCACGAGCTCCATCGCCGCGTAGAACACGGCGAAAGCGATCGCGTACGTTTTGCCGTCGGGGAACAGCCCGACCAGGCCGAAGATGTACAGGCTGACGCCCGCGGAGGCGCCCATGACCGCGCTGAACAGCAGCTGACCGCCGACGTAGCGCGATACGGCCCGCTGAACAAGGTGCGGATAGTCGTCGGCGTCGGTGCCGTCGCCGGTCGGCATCGCCGAGCGCACGAGTGCCCCGATCTGCTCGCCATAGAGCAGCATGTAGACGGAGAGCACGAAGATCAGCACCAGGTCGAAGATCACGCCCGCGGCTTCGGTCAGGATGCCGGCGCTGGAGGAGGCGATTTTGCTGGCGCTCTTGGCGAGTTTTGCCTGGATCGTCTGCAGCGCCGTTTTGCCCTGCTTGACCAGATGCACGTGCAGGCCGTCTTTGTTGAGCGTGCGCTGCAGCGATGCGATCTGTTCGTTTGCTTCGTCGACGAGGTGCGGAAGGTTGTTCGAGAACTTCTGCACCTGGCTGGAGATAGGGTTGGCGACACCGAACCCGACACCACCGATCACGATGAAGAAGCCGAGGTAGACCGCGAGCACGGCGAGTCCACGCGGCAGGCGCCGGCGTTGCAGGAACGCGACGGCCGGATTGAGAATCAAAGCGATGAGGGCAGCGACGATGAAGATCAACAGCACCGAGCCGGCCGCGCTCAGCAGCGCCCAAACGGCGAGCAGCGCGATCGGCAGCACGGCGAGCTGCACCCAGCGCGGAACGGTCGCGCGCGCGGGCTCGTCGTGCGCCTCGGTCGTGTGCTGCTCGCCAGACTCCCCCGAGAGCCGTCTCTCCTCCTCGGTCGGAGGCGTCGCCTCGGGGCCCTTCGCCGAGCCTTCGGTCACTCGCCTCCCACCATCGCCAGAGTATGGCTGAGGCTCAGGCGGCGGCCGCGAGCATCCTGTTCGTCGGCGACGTCGTCGGCGGCATCGGCCGACGCACGCTGCTGGAGTGCCTGCCGCTGCTGCGCGAGCGCCACTCGCCGACGTTCGTCGTCGTCAACGCCGAGAACATCGCCGGCGGGCTGGGCATCACGCCGAAGATCGCCGACGAGCTGCTGGGCGCCGGCGTCGACGCGATCACCTTGGGCAACCACACCTACCACCGCCGCGAGATCTACGCCTACCTGGACTCCCAGCCGCGCATCCTGCGCCCGGCCAACTTTCTGCGCAGCCAGCCGGGGCACGGCACCTGCGTGGTCGAACGGGACGGCCTGCGCCTGGGTGTCGTCAGCCTCAGCGGCAACCTCTACCTGCGCGCCGGGCGTTCGGCCTTCACCGAGATCGAGCCTGCGCTGTCGGAGCTCGGCGATGTCGATCACGTGCTCGTGGACATGCATGCCGAGGCGACCTCTGAGAAGGTCGCCATGGGCTGGCACCTGGACGGCCGCGTGACGGCCGTCGTGGGCACGCACACGCACGTGCCGACCGCCGACGCGCGTGTGCTCCCGCAGGGCGCCGCCTACATCACCGATGTCGGCATGACCGGTCCGCGCGGCGGCGTGATCGGCGTCAAGCGCGAGCAGGCGATTCAATCGCTGCTGACGCAGATGCCAGTGCGCTTTGAGACCTCCGACGAGGACCCGTGGCTGATGGGCGTGCTGATCAGCTGCTCAGCGCGACGGCGGGCTGCCGCGATTGAGCCGGTTCTGATGGCGCGTCCGCCCGCCGCTTGAGCGGAGGTCCGAAGCGGCCCAGCAGCGCGATCATCGCCAGCGGGAAGAACCACGGGATGTACAGGTAGAACCAGTGGTCGATGCCCAGCTGCGCCGCGACGATCACCGCCGCACACGCGGCCGCGAGGCCGACGACATCGACGCGTCGAGGGACCACCGCCAGCGCGACGGCGAGGGCGACGGCGGCGATCTGCACGGCCTCCTGCCAGCCGTCGAGACCGCCGTACAGCCCCCACACCGAGAACGGCGAGTCGCGGTTGGCCTGATAGACGAACGTGCGCTCGTAGATCGTGTGCAGCGAGTCGTGCGCGAACGCCGGAATGCTCGCCAGCGCGCCGACCAGCACGAACGCCAGCGCAAAGCTCGCCAGCACGCCGACGCGGGCGCGCGCGCTGCGGGCCGCCGAGGCGTCCCACAGCCCGTGCGTCGCCAGCAGCGGCGCGAGCGCCAGCGGCGCGAACTTCGTCAACCCGGCCAGCGCCGCGAAGGCGCCGCGCGCCGGTGTCGCGAGCTTGGATCGATACGTCGCGGCGAGTATCGCCGCGAGCACCAGCACCGCCACGAGCGTGTCGTTGGAGTTGCTCTCCAGCGCAAACAGCGTGAACGGAAACGCCGCCCACGCATACGCCAGCGCCACGCCGAGGCTCGGACCGCGCACGCGGCGACCGATCAAAAACAGCAGCGCGATCGCCAGCAGGTCGAAGACGATCGCCGCAGCGTGCGCGGCCGGCAGGTCGTCCCACGTGCCGCCCCAGCCGAACGTCTGCTCGAACGGCACGTAGGCCTCGTAGTTGACCGGGCCATACGTGTCGCCGTGTTCGTTGTCGGAGGGGTAGTGGCCGTACAGCGGCTTTCCGTGCGTCAGGCGCTGGGCGCCGATCACACCCGCGTAGCCGACGTCGATGACGTTCGCGTCGGTCACGTTCAGCGCGACGCGAAAGCCGATCAGGAACACGACGCCAAGCGCCAGCCACGGCGCCGGCACGAGCAGGCGCAGCGGACCGGCGTCGCGGCGCGAACCGACGCTCGGGCGCCGCCCCGGTCGGGCCAGCGCGAGCATGCGCGCGAGCAGATACAGCAGCGGCGGATAGGCCAGCGGGACCGACTGGTAGATGCGCCCGTGGTTGAAGAAGGCCAGCGAGACCGAGAACGACAGCAGTACCAGCAGGTCCAGGTGCAGCAGCGAGAAGGGGCGGCGGAAGTTGATGAACGGCAGCAGGAACAACACGCACATCGGCAGCCAGATGTACAGCGCGTTGACGTGGCGTCCGAACGCGCCGGGGTAGCCGCGAGCCATCGTCCAGGCGACCTGAAAGCCCGTCCACTGTTCGAGCACGCGGCCGGTGAGATCGTCGATGATCACCTGCGCGATCTCCTTCTTGCCGTTTTTGGAGAAGAAGCTCACCTGCCAGTGAAAGCCCAGCTTCAGGTACGCGCCGCCGTAGGAGCCCGGATATTTCGCGCGCGCCGCCCTTACCTTCGCGAGGCGTTCGGCTTTGGCGATGACCTGGTTGGGCGACAGGCGTCGCCCCGCGGGCGGCGTGTCCGACGCCGCCACCGGGACGGGCGCATCTGAGCTGGCCGGCTGCTTGGACTTGGCGCTCGACGCTGCTGTCGTGGCCGACGAGCTGCTGACCGCAACGGAGCTGCTCGTCGCGCTCGGCGCGCCGGCGCCGGAGCCGTCAGCCGGCGCACTCAGCTGCGCGGGCTGCGGAGCGCTGCCCAGGGCGCCCGACGCCGCGCCGGCGCAGGCGGGCAGCGCCAGCGCGACAGAGCAGCCGACGAGCAACGCAAGGCGGCTCGGCAGTCGTGACATCACGCGAGCGTAACGCGAGCTCGGCGGCCTTTGAGCCGATGCACCTCAGGCGGCGGCCGCGCTCGCGGCGGCGATCTCCTCCGCCAGGCCGAAATGCCCGAGCACGAGGCCGGCGACGTCGCGAATCGCCCACTGTGCCGGTTCCTGCTCGGGCAGCTCCACGCCGTAGGCGATCAGCGCGCCGAGCGAGTCAGACGCGTGCAGCGAGCCGTGGCTGCCACCGCCGACATGGGCTTGGCGTCCCCAGTCGACGAACTCGTATCCAGGCGCCGCCGACAGCAGGACCTCGCCCGAGGACGGGCACGTGAGCGCCGCCCATACGCGTGCCAGCACGTCCGGGTAGTCGGGCGTCAGCAGCCGTCCCTCGACGGCCGAGCCGCCGATCGCCGCCAGCGGACCTTCAACGCTCCAGCTGACCCCGCGCGGATCCTGCAGCGATCGCCCCAGCGGCGCGCCCGCTCCGGCGCCCTCCGGGCGGAAGCGCAACTCGCCTCCAGATGTGCTGGCAAGAATGCCTTCGCGCGGCGAATCGTGCGCATCGCGCGCCAGCCACATGACGTGATCGACGCCGTCGATCGCCAGCGCGCGCGCGACGACGGAGGCGCGCATCGCATCGCGCTCTGCCGGGTGCAGCGCGTAGACCATCGCCGCGCGCTGGGACGGACACACGGCGATGTGCGGGTCTTCATCGGCGGTGGAGCGCGACGGCGCCAGCACGCCGAGGTCGGCCAGCTCGTCCTGCAGCGCGATCGTGTCGGTCACCGGCGCCTGGGAGTGATCGGCCATCGCGATCACGGCGTGTTCGGAGAGGAACTCATCGACGCCGCCGGCGGCCTCGCAGACGCGCGCCAGCTGCAGGTCGGCCTGGGCGAGCGACTGCAGCTGGCCCTCCGGTCCGCGCTTGTGCGAGTACCAGTCGTTGTCGGGCAGCGACAGCAGCAGGAAGTCGAACAGGTCGTGCTCGACCATGTAGCTGGACACGCACCCGGAGTGCCTGTCACGAACGCCGGGCATGCCCAGGCCCGAGCGACAGCCGGTCCGCCGCGAGGCGAACACGTCGGCGTAGAACAGCTCGCGCGGGCCCATCACGGCGTGGCGCATCAGCGTCGAGGCGACGCGCGTCAGCGCCGTGTCGCGCTGGGGCTCGTGGCGGTAGCGCCCGCGATACATCAGGTACGTCGTGCCGGCCGTGCGCACGTCGGCGTCGTCGAGCGTCTCGAACAGCGTCGGCGTGTCGGCCGACAGATGCGCGCGATTCATGTTGTAGACCGTGTCGGTCAGCTGCCGGGCGATGCCGAAGCGCTGAGCCGAGCGAAAGCTCGAGCCGTATTCGACGTAGCGCTCTTCGTCGCGGTGAAACCAGTTCATCGCCGGCACGCGATGCTCGTCCTGGGCGACGCCGGTGACAATCGAGGCCGCGCAGACGGGCGTCACGGAGGGAAACGCCGCGACGCAGTCGGGCACATAGCGCCCGCGCTCCATCAGCGTGGCCAGCACCGGCGCGGCGCCGGAGGCGACGGCTCGCTCGAGCATCTCCGGCGCCATCGCATCGATCACGCAGAGCACGAGCTTTGGCGGTCGCGCGTCGACCCCTGCCATCAGCGCCGCAGGATGCGCAGGCCGGCGTACTTTTCCTCGCCGCGCGCGCGCCCGCGCAGCGCCATCCAGACGAGCAGCGCGAGCGCCACGTAGCCGAGCGGGTGAAGCAGCGAGACCAGCAGCGCCAGCACCAGCGACACGGCGTCGAGGTAGAGCGTCAGCGCCTGTTTGGCGGCGCCGTCGGCGAGCCGCGCGCGCGCTCGTGCGAAGACGGGCAGCACGGCGCGATGCGCCAGGGCGACCACGGCGAACCCGCCGAACACCCCGGGCCAAGCGCTGTCGCCATGGGCGGCGAGCGTGCCCGCGAACATGAGCGCGCCCGCGCCGAAGGAGAGGCCGGTCAGCGACGCGGAGAGCGGATCGGCCCGTCGCTCACCCTTCGAGCTCGACTCGGGCACGCCGGACAGCCCGAGCAGCAATTGCAGCGCATAGGCGACGACCAGCGCGACCACCACGACGAGCAGCCACCAGTCCGCGCGCAGGAAACGAAACGGATCGTGCGCGAAGCTGACGCCGAGTACCTTCGCGGAGGCGAGCGCGCCTGCCAGCAGCACCGGCAGGAACGGGCGCAGGGCGCAGGCAGCGGCCAGACCGGCGCCGAGACCTATGTAGAAGAAGATGCCGTTCATGCGATCAGCGTGAGGGGTCTGCGCTACCGTGCCTGCAGCAGCGAGCGGTCAGGGACGATAGACGACGCGTGCTGCGTCTCGCCCTTGCCAGGGCGAGGTTTGACAGACGCCACGGCGAATAGGACGACTGCAGATGAACCGATCGATCGGCGGAGCTGGCGGCGGGCGCGGTGCCCGTCCCACGGCACACGAGCTCGCACGCTACGAGGCCTTGTTCGCGGCGCGCACGCGCGGCATGAAAAGCTCGGCGATGCGCGAGATGATGGCGCTGACCGAGCGACCCGACGTGATCTCGCTGGCCGGCGGCCTGCCCGACACGAGCACCTTCGCGCCCGAGCTCTACGCCAAGCTGATGTCGCAGGTCGCCACGACGCAGACCGCGCGCGCACTGCAGTACGGACCGACCGAAGGCATGGCGGCGGCGGCCGAGTGCATCGTCGAGGTGATGGCCGCCGAGGGCACGCACGTCGACGCCGGCGAGGTGCTCGTGACGACCGGCGGCCAGCAGGTGATCGACCTCGTCTGCAAGACGCTGATCGACCCGGGCGACGTGATCGTCGCCGAGGCGCCGACGTACCCGGGCGCGGTGCCGACCTTCAGCGCTTACCAGGCCGACGTGGAGCAGATCGAGATGGACGCCGACGGCATGCCGATCGACGAGTTGGAGGCCACGCTCGACCGCCTGCAGGCCTCCGGCCGCCGGCCGAAGTTCATCTACACGATCCCCAACTTCCAGAACCCCGGTGGCGTGACCATGTCGCTGGCCCGCCGCCGGCGGCTGGTCGAGGTCGCACACGAGCGCGAGCTGCTGATCCTCGAGGACAACCCCTACGGCCTGCTCCGCTACGAGGACGAGGCGCTGCCGACGCTGTACTCGCTCGACGCCGAGGCCGACGGCGCGCACGGCGCGGGCGACCTGGTGATCTACCTCGGCACCTTCTCCAAGATCCTCTCCCCCGGGCTCAGGCTCGGCTGGGCGGTCGCGCCGAGACCGGTGCTCGAGAAGCTCAACCTCGGCAAGCAGGGCGCCGATCTGTGCTCGTCGTCGGTCACACAGCTGTTCGTCGCCGAGTACTTCAAGCAGCAGGAGGGCCATGGCGAACCTCGATGGTTGAGCTACCTGGAGCAGCTGAAGACGCTGTACACACGCAGGCGCGACGTGATGCTGGCGGCGCTGCAGGAGCACTTCGGCGAGCACGCGCAGTGGACCGAGCCGCACGGCGGCCTGTTCGTGTGGGCGACGCTCGACGCGCGCATCGACACGACCGACCTGCTCGCGCAGGCGCGCGAGAGCGAGGGTGTCGCCTTCGTCCCCGGCCGCGCCGCGTACATGGACGGGCGACGCGGCTCGTCCTCGATGCGTCTGAACTTCGCCGGCGTTCCCGACGACGACATCCGCGAGGGCATCCGTCGCATCGGCAAGGTCGTGCGCGAGCAGCTGGGTCTGTACGGCACGCTGACCGGCTCGGCGGCGGCGAAGAGCGACCCCGGCGCACAACCGGCGCCCGCCGATGCGCAGGGTGAGCGCGAGCAGTCGCCACCGCTGGCCGACGTCGTGGCGCTGCCTCGTCGCGACCGCGACGATCGCGCCCGCCGCCAACGGGATCGATGAGCGCCACCACGCGGGTGGCGGTGCTCAAGGGCGGGCGCTCGCTGGAGCGCAACGTGTCGCTGCGGTCGGGCGCGCACGCCCAGGAGGCGCTCGCGCGCCTGGGCCACGAGGTCGTGGCGATCGACGTCGATTCGCAGCTCGTGTCGCGGCTGCTGCGAGTCCGAAGCGGACGCCGCGCTGATCGCGCTGCACGGACCCGACGGCGAGGACGGCACGATGCAGGCGCTGCTGGAAGCGATCGGCATGCCCTACACGGGGTCGGGGCCGGCCGCGTGCATGTGCTGCACCGACAAGGTGCTGGCCAAGCACCTGATGCGCAGCGCCGCCATCCCCACGCCGAGCTTTCACTCGCTGCGCGAGGCGTCGATCAAAGAGCTGGGCGCCGCCGACGCACTCGGCCGGGTCGAGGCGACGCTTGGCTTCCCGCTGGTCGTCAAGCCCGCCAGTCAGGGCTCAGCGCTGGGCGTCAAGTTCGCGCGCAACGCCGAGGAGCTGCCTGCCGCCCTCGTCGGCGCGTTCTCATACGACCGCAAGGTGCTGATCGAGCGCTACGTCAAGGGCCGCGACCTGGCCGTCTCGGTGCTCGACGGGCCGAGCGGGCCGATCGCGCTGCCGATCGTCGAGGCGGTGCCGCGCGAGGAGGACTTCTACGACTACGAATCGCGCTATGAGATCGGCATGACCACGTTCGTCTGCCCGGCCGAGCTGCCCGACGACACGACCGCTCGCGCCCAACAGCTGGCGCTGGACGTCTACCGGCTGCTCGGCTGTCGCGGCGTAGCCCGCGTCGACCTGATGCTCGACGACGCCGGCGGCGACCTGTGGGTGCTGGAGACCAACGTGATCCCCGGCATGACCGAGACGAGCCTGCTGCCGCAGGCCGCGGATGCCGGCGGCGTTAGCTTTGACGAGCTCATCGCGCGGTTGTTGGAGAGCGCGTTTACACGCTGACGGTCAGGAGTCGCCTGCCGCGAAATCCTCCGGGCTGACCTCGTCCAGGAACTCCTTGAACTTCTCGACGACGTCCTCGGACTCCTCGACGTCGTGCTCGAACTCGATGGCGGACTCGGCGATGACCTCCTCGGCGGCGTAGATCGGGGCGCCGCTGCGCACGGCCAGCGCGATCGCGTCGCTGGGACGGGAGTCGATCTCCAGCTCGCGACCGCCGACGCTCAGCGTGATCGAAGCGAAGAACGTGTTCTCGCGCAGCTCAGTGACCGAGACCTGCGTGCATTTGACCTCCAGCTCGCCGAGAATGTCGCACAGCAGGTCGTGCGTCATCGGCCGCGGCGTGCCCGCGCCCTGCAGCTTCATGAGGATCGAGGCGGCCTCCGGATGGCCGATCCAGATCGGCAGGAACTTGTTGCCCTCGACCGTCTTCAGAAGCACGATCGGCTGCTTGCCAACCATGTCGAAGCTGACGCCGTAGATGACCATCTCCTGCACGAAAAGTCCTCCGAGAGGGGGAAAGGCCAGAGTATAGGTACCCGTCAGGGCCGGCCAACGGGCCCGGAAGGGGCGCTCAGCGCACCGGCTCGGCGCCGTCGCCGGCCTCCGAGCGAAAGCTCCACAGCTTGTTGCCGATGAAGTTGAAGGGCATCGACGCGGCCACCGCGAGGGCCTGTGCCGGCACCTTGGCCAGGCCGGCGCTCTCGACGAAGACCGTCAGCAGCAGCAGGCTCACACCGAAGGCCGCGAGGCTGACGACGATGAAGCGCATCGCCTGCGCGTGGGCCTGGCCCTCGCGCGCGTCGAACGTCCAGTGACGGTTGAGCACGAAGTTGTTCAGCACGGCCACCAGCCATGCGGCGACGGCGGCCACGTGGTAGTCGACGCCGAGCGGATGAACGAACAGTGCGTAGACGGCGAGGTTGACGATGAAACCGACGCCGCCGACGATGCCGAAGCGAACGAGCTGCAGCCAGTTCGCCGGCTTGCGCATGCCGTGCACCAGGCGCATGTGCGGCTGGTGCTGCACCGGCGCCGGTGCGCGGATCTCGCGTGCGGGAATGTCTACGACGGTGGCCTCTTCGCGCATCGGTGCAGGTTAGCTGAGCACTGCCTCGCACCCGCCGGCCTTGGCGGGCTCGTGCGGCCATCGTCCTCTGCCGCTCCCGCAAGCCTAGCGGGGACGTCGCGCTGAAGTGCTCGCTAGCCTTGCAGCATGTCCGACTCCGGCCAAGCCCAGGCGGCTCGCCCGCTGGGCGGCAAGCCGCCGCGCGCCTGGCTGATCGCCGCAGGCGCAGTCCTGGCGGTCGCCGTCGCGCTGGCGCTCGTGCTCGGGCTCAAAGGAGGCGACTCACACGCGGCAGGCGCAGGGCAGCGGGCGCCAAAGGCCACCTCAGCGCACTCGAACGCGCCCGTGGCGGCTCCCGCTACGGGCTCGCCAGTCGTGCGGGGCCAGGCGGCGGCGCCTGCGGGGGCCGCCACCGGCGCAAAGCGCGCGAACGTGTCGGAGGTGGCCGATCCCGAAGAAGCCAACAGCTTTCCCTCGCCGGCGTCTGTGCGCCACAAAGCGGCGTCGACACCTTCGAAGGCAAGCGAACAGATCGTCGCCGCGGGCGCGCCGTCCGACGCCGAAGTCAAGAAGGAGCTCGCGCAGATGCACGCCGTCGAACGCAGCGCCAAGCAACAGCAGAAGGCGCAGCTCACGCCGGTCCAGGGCGGCAACTCGGTGGGCGGCAACGGGACCATTCCGATCCCCACGAACGTCCCCGAAGTCGTCCAGCGTGTGATCGCCGGCGCCAATGCGATCACGAACTTCCCGTACGTGTTCGGCGGAGGGCACGGCTCGTTCGTGGACAACGCCTACGACTGCTCGGGCTCGGTCAGCTACGCGCTGGCCGCCGGCGGCCTGCTCAGCGCGCCGGAGACCTCCGGCGAACTGGAGAGCTGGGGCGCGCCCGGCCCCGGGCGCTACATCACCGTGATGGCGGCTGCCGGGCACACGTACATGTACGTGGACGGCATCCTGTACGACACCGCCGGGCGCAGCGGCCCCTACGCCTCGCGCTGGCAGGTCAGCCCGACCGACAACAGCGGCTACGTCGTGCGTCACTGGCCGGGACTGTGATCGCAGCGCTCGGTCTGCTCGCGGCGAAGCTGCTTCCGCTCGCGCTCGACGGCGAAACGATCAGCGAAGGCGGCGGCAACGGCACGGCGATCGCCGTCGTCTCAGCGGTCTCGCTGGTCGCCGGCTATCTGCTGCTGTTCGCGCTGTGGCGCTACGTCTTCAGCAACAAGGCCAAAGCCAAGCGCGGCGAACCGCCCGAACACTGATCAGCGCGACAGGTTGACGGTGTTGAGCACCGTCGTCACGGCTGGGCTGGACGCGTTGTGCACGACCAGGCGGATCATCAGGGCAACCTTTGGCAGCTTGCGCAGGCGCGCGGCCGTCGCCTTGGAGAGTTTCAGCTTGTAGGTGCTCTGACCGCCCTTGGTCGTCACGAGGATCGCTTTGGCGATGATCGTCTGCGGCGTGGTGCCCTTGGCCAGGCCGGTGGCGCTGGCGCCATGAATGCCCAGCTTGCGAGCGATCGAGCTGGCCAGCAGGACCTCGAAGCGACCGGCGACCTGTTCGCTCACCGAGTAGCGGATGACCAATCCGTTCTTGAGCACGCTGGGCAGCTTGCGCGAGACGACGGCCTGGGTGGCGGCCGGAGGTGCGTGCACCGTCGCGCTGGAGGGGCCGGTGGTTTTGCCGGGGGTGGTCGTGCTCGGCGCGCTCGAAGTGTTCGACGTCGAGGTTTCCGGCGTGGGCGCGGGCGGCGTTGGCCGCGCGGGTCCACTGACGGTGACTTCGTGTGACACGGTCGCCGTGTTGCCGCCGTAGTCGGCGATCGTCAGGCTGACGTTGTAGGTGCCGCCGTAGGTGTAGACGTGCTGGGTGCTGGCGACCGGGTTGGTGAGGTTGGTGCCCGATGTGCCGGTGCATTCCTGCGGCGCGAACCCGTTGGTCGGCACGCGCGTTTCGCAGTTGACTTCGGTGCCGGTGCCGTCGCCGAAGCTCCAGTTGTATTTCTGCACGCCGAGGGTGATCACCGACTCGGTCGAGTTGAACGTCGCGACGTCGCCGGAGTGGATCGGGTTCTGCGCCGTGAACTTGGGCACGATGTTGACGCCGTTGATGCAGGGCACACCTGGGTAGGGCGCAAAGGCGGCAGCCTGGTTGTAGACGTCGTTGAGGTAGTACCCCACCCCGCCAATCGTTTGGTTGTGGGCGTTGCCGGCCTTCGTGTGTTCGTCGGGCCCGGGGAGCGGCAGCACCAGTTCGCCACCGAGGAAGTCGTTGCGGCACTTGTCGACGACTTCGTTGGTGTCGCCAGCGTCGTGCCAGGCGTTGAAAAGCGGGTTGGTGATCGTCGACAACGCCTGCGTTGCGACGTCGTTGACGATCAGATCGCCGAGACCAGCGGAATATTCGCCTTCGGGTCCCAGGCCGATCTGATTCGGCTCCTGGATCGTGCTGGTGCCGTCCTGGCAGTCGGCGCCGGAGACCTGCGGCAAGTGGAAGGTGCCCAAGTTTCCGGCGGTCCACGGCACGACCGCGTATAGAACCGTTGACAGCTGGCCGGCCGGTGCGATGAACGAGTGGTAGCTGCACAGCGGATTCGCCGACGTCGGTGAGGCGCAATGGCCGTGCGCGCCGCTTCCCTCCAGGCACACGTTCACGCCGGGCGGGGTGAACACGTAGTAGATCGGCGTCGGCCCGGAGCTCGGGTTCAGACCCGTGGGAAGGCCGATGTCGGTGATGTATTTGGTGAGCTCGGTGCGGATCTGCGCGTCAGTCAGGCAGGGGGCGCCTTCGTTGCAGTTTCCCGACGAGGGATACGGATCGGTGTCGGTGTATGCGCCGCGGAAGTTCTGTTCGTAGGCGGCCTTGGCGCCTGTGGTGTCGTGGTACTGCGTGATCACCGCGAAGTTGTTGCTCAGCGCGCCACTGGCGCTGCCGGCGCCGAAGAG
Source organism: uncultured Solirubrobacteraceae bacterium (assembly GCA_963793935.1). Classification (GTDB taxonomy): domain Bacteria; phylum Actinomycetota; class Thermoleophilia; order Solirubrobacterales; family Solirubrobacteraceae; genus Palsa-744. The sequence goes on along the minus strand of CAWCBZ010000003.1, from coordinate 450,960 downwards.
AAAACCGGAGATCAGCCTCTCCCATTCACCCCGGTACCGACCGCTCTGGTGGTCCCAGTACAGCGCGTAGGAGGCGCTGCTGTGTACCACCGGGCCGTTGCCGTAGGACAGCGGTTCTGAGATTTCGGTCAGCTGTTCGGCGGTTTCCGGCTGCACTCCGAACTGCGTGCCGCCCACCGATGTGGTGACGGCGCCGGCCGTCTGCGCGAGGCAGAGAAGGGCGGCAGCGAGCGACAGGAGCGCGCCCGCGAGAGCCAGCGCGCGCGGGTAAAACGGGATTCGCGCCGCTGCGTGCGGCGATCGGCTGAGCGTGGCAGGGAGTGTGGGCACGATCCGTTCATCGGCAGCCTGGCGAAAACCCTTAGCCCCTTAGACGCGGGTCGTAGCGCACGACAGCCGCGCCAGTTGCGCAACTAGAGTCTGGCTGCATGCTGCTGGACGTCCACTTCGAAATCTCCCAGCACTTCCTCGACGATCGCGGCCAGCGCGCGGGCTTCATCCTGCTCGGAGCCTTTCTCGGCGCTTTCCTGTTCATACGTACGAGCGCGCGCATGATCCGCAGCCCGAAATTCAGCTGGTGGCCGGGCAGCGTGAAGACCAAGGGCGGCCTGCATCTGCATCACCTGGTGTGGGGCATCTGCCTGATGATGAGCAGCGGCTTTCTCAAGTTCGTGCTCGAGCCCGCCAGCCCGTGGTCGGAGATCTTCGCGGCGGCCTTTGGCATCGGCGCCGGTCTGACGCTCGACGAGTTCGCCCTGTGGGTGCGCTTGGAAGACGTGTACTGGGCGCAGGAGGGACGCATCTCGCTGGACGCGGTCGTCGTCGCGACGCTGCTCGGCGGCCTGGTGGTGCTCGGGCTCGCGCCGTTCGATCTGGCCGAACAGGAAGGCTCGATCGGATCGCTCGTCGTATTCATCCTGATCGACATCGCGCTCGCCGCGCTGGCCATTCTCAAGGGCAAGCCTCTGCTCGGGCTGCTGGGGATCTTCCTGCCGTTCTTCTCGCTGGTCGGCGCGATACGCCTGGCGGCGCCGACCTCACCGTGGGCACGCAAGCGCTACTCCAGCGACGGACGCAAAATGCGCGAGTCGCAAAAGCGCTTTGCGCGCGTGCGAAAGCGCCGGCGCTGGCTCAGCGACGCGATCGGCGGCTCGCCTTCGGCGCAGTAGATTGCCGTCATGGAGCGGACGGCGGGGCTCGAGACGACGGTGCTGGCGGGATCGCGCGCCCTGCTGCGAATGCACGCGCGAGAGCTGCCCCAGCGCGACGACCTGTGCGGCGCGTTCTGTGGCGCGCTGGCGTTGCGCGCCGCCGGGATCGAGCCGGCGCCGGGCGAGCTGCTCGACCAGGACGCCGTCGCGTGCGCGGCCGGCACGGTCGTCTCGCGCGTGCCCGACGTCTCGGCGTTGCCGCACGGCGAACCGGGCAGGCGCGACTACCGAATTGCGCCGCCGCTGATCGACGACGCGTCCGTCTCAGGCACCAACTGCGCTGGCGTGGTCGCGGCGATCGGTGAGCTGTCCGCAGGACGCGTCGCCGCGCTGCCCTACGGCGGGCGCTGGACGGCGGACGCGCTCGACGGCATGTTCGACGCCGTAGCCGCGCTGGACGAGCCGGTCGCGCTGATCGCCAACGTGGCCACAAGGCACCTGTGGGGCGGCGCGCCGAGCGCCGCACAGCTGCTCGACTACCTGCTCGAGTCGACCGACGACGGCCCACCGCCGGACTGGGACGTCGGGCACTTCGTGTGCGTCGTGGCGCGCACGTGCGGGCGCGCCGGCAGCGTCTATGCAATAGCCGACACCTACCCCTCGCTCGGCCGCGGCGGCGTGCACCTGCAGCCGCGCGAGCGACTGGCGCTGGCGCTGACGCGCCCGGACATGGCGCCCGGCGGGTTGATCGCGGTAGTCGCCGAGGCGCGGGCAGGCGAGCTGCGCTCCGCCGCCGGCGGGCTGGGCCTGTCGGAGGGCGCGTGGGACAACGGCTCGGTCACCGCAGAGGCCGCGAGGTGAGCCCCGACGGGCTGGTCGCGCTGGTCTGCTGCGACCTCGGCGCGATCGTTCGCGGACGGTCGCTGCCGGTCGGCGAGCTGCCGGCGCAGGCCGACAGCGGCGTGGGCTGGGTGCCCGCCAACCACGCGCTCACGCCCGTCCGCACGCTGGCCGAGCCCAACCCGTTCGGCTCCACCGGCGACCTGCGCCTGCTGCCCGATCTGGACACGCACGTGCGTGTGGCGGCCTCCGCCGGACCGAACGAGGCGCCGATCGGCGCGCTGGAGTTCGTGCTCTGCGACATCGCCGAGCCGGATGGGCGCGCCTGGGAGTGCTGTCCGCGCGGCTTTCTGCGCGATGCGCTGGCGGATCTGCACGCGCAGGCCGGACTGCGCGTGATCGCCAGCTTCGAGCACGAGTTCCAGCTGCTGCAGTCGGACTCGCCGGCGCCGGCCTTCTCGCTGGAGGCACAGCGCCGCGCCGAACCATTCCCGGCGCAGGTGTTCGCCGCGCTCGTCGAAGCCGGCGTCGCGCCCGAGCGCTTCATGCCCGAGTACGCGGCGCACCAGTTCGAGATCCCCGTCGCACCGGCCGAGGGCCTGACGGCCGCCGACCGTGCGGTGGTGCTGCGCGAGGTCGTGCGCGAGACGGCCAGGCGCAACGGCGTGCGCGCGACGTTCACGCCGCTGCTGGATCCGGCGCAGGCCGGCAACGGAGTGCACATCCACATCAGCCTGCTCGACGAGCAGGGGCGCCCGGCGCTGTATGACGCGGCCAGGCCGGGTGGGCTGAGCGAGCTCGGGGGAAGCTTTGCGGCCGGCGTGCTCGCGCACGCCGACGCGCTCAGCGCGTTCTGCGCGCCCAGCCCGGTCTCTGCGGCGCGCCTGGCGCCGCACCGCTGGAGCGCCGGCGCCGCGTGCCTGGGCCTGCGCAATCGCGAGGCGCTGCTGCGCATTCCGCCGATCGTCGGCGCGCTCGGTGAGCCGAGCTCGCAACAGCGCCTGGAGTTTCGCGGCGCCGACGCCGCGGCGAACCCGTATCTGGCGCTCGGAGCGATCGTGCGCGCGGGTCTGCAGGGCCTGCGCGCAGAGCTCGCCGCGCCGCCGATGCTCGAAGGCGACCCCGCGCTGCTCGACGAGCGGGAAGCGGCGCGCTACCGAATCGACGCCCTGCCCCACTCGCTTGAGCAGGCCCTGGCGGCGCTGGCTGGCGACGACGTCGCGCGCGACTGGCTGACGCCGCTGACATACGACGCGTACGTGGCGGTCAAGCGCGAGGAGATCGCCGCGGCCGCCGACGCCGAGCTGGACGAGCTGTGCAGACGCTATGGCGACATCTACTGACACCGTGCTGGAGCGGCTGCTGGAGCTGATCGACGGCGAGCTGGCGGCTGCGGTCGCGCTGCGTCATCGCCTGCACGAACAGCCCGAGCCGGCGCATCAGGAGCTGCGCACGGCGACGATCGTCGGCGAAGCGCTGCCCGCTGGCGTCGACACGACGACCGTGGCGGGCACCGGCCGCCTCGCGCGCGTGGGCTCGCCGCGGGGCGCCGCGCTGGCGATACGCGCCGAGCTCGATGGCTTGCCGATCCGCGAGAGCACGGGCGCAAGCTTCAGCGCACGCGGCGACTTCATGCATGCCTGCGGGCACGACGTGCACATGGCCGCGCTGGTCGCGCTGGTGCGCGCCGCGCACGCGCTCGGCGACGCGCTGCCGGCGCCGCTGCTGGCGATTTTCCAGCCCAGCGAGGAGGCCTTTCCCTCGGGCGCCGAGCAACTGACTCGCGAGGGCGCGCTCGCGGTGCACGAGCCGGCGGCGGTGCTCGCCGCGCACGTGCACCCGGAGCTGCCCTGGGGCGCCATCGGTCTCGATGTCGGCGCGGTAAACGCGTCGAGCGACTCGGTGGAGATATTGGTCGAGGGCGAGCCGTCGCACGGCGCCTACCCGCATCACGGACGCGACCCGGTGCTGGCGATCGCGCAGATCGTCGTGACTCTGCACGCGCTCGCGGCGCGGCGGATCGACCCGCTCGGGCCGACGGTGCTCAACGTCGGCGTGCTCGAAGGCGGCGGCGCGGAGAATGTGATTCCCGCCAGCGCGCGGGCGCGCGCGACGATCCGGGCACTGAGAAGAGAGGACCGCTCGGCGCTGCGCGAGCTGGTCGTCGAGGTGGTCACGGGAGTCGCGTCGGCGCACGGATGTCGTGGCAGCGCCAAGCTGATCGTGGGCGAGCCGGCGCTGGAGAACGACGCCCGGATCGTCGGCGCCGCGCGCGAGCTGCTGGAGCGCGCGCAGCTGCGACGTGCGCCGGAGTGGCGCTCCTGCGGCTCGGACGACTTCTCCTTCTACGGCGAGGTCGCGCCGCTGGCGATGGCGTTCGTCGGGCTCGACGGCGCGCCGGGGTTCGCCTCCAGGCCGCTGCACCACCCCGAGCTGCTGGTGGGAGACGAGGCGATCGGCGCCGTCGCGCGCGCGCAGGCTGTGCTCTATGCCGCGGCCGCAAGCTCGCTGACGAGCGCCTAGACGGCGTCTATTTGCCGACGGAGGGGCCGACGCGATAGACGGCGCCGGCGGTGTCGTCGGTTACATACAGCGAGCCATCCGGGCCGGCGACGGCATCCGCCGGGCGTCCCCAGCGAGCGCCGGAGGATTCCTGAAAGCCTTCGATCAGCGCGGTCGCCTTGCCGAGCGTCGCTTTGGTCGGCCTCCAGGGCATCCACAGCACGGCGGGCGGGCGTGGTGGAGTGCGGTTCCACGAGCCGTGCACCGCGAGCACGGCGCCTTTGGAGAAGTGCCCCTTGATCGCGCTTCCCTGCAGGAAGCTAAGCCCGAGCGGCGCGCTGTGCGCGGGAATGCCCAGCTCGATCGGCGCAAGCGCCGAGCAGTCCAGCGCGGAGCCCGAGGCGTTGGTCTGGACATCTCGGTCGAACGCAAGGTTGGAGTAGTGAAAGCCGCTGCTCGGGTTGCCAGGTTTGTTGTCGGGGTCCGGGTTGCAGTACGGCCAGCCGAGGTTCCTGCCGGCGGTCAGCCTGGCCACCTCGTCGGGCGGGTGTTCGTTGACGTATTCGCCGATCACCTCACCGTAGGCTTCGGCGACTCCGCCGTAGGCGCGATGGAACGGGTAGGCGATTTCGTCGCGGCCGTTGACGGCGGTCCATAGCGAGCCGTCGGGGGCGAAGGACAGACCCTCGCCGTTGCGCACGCCGCTGGCGAACACCTGCATGTGAGTGCCGTCGGGGCGGTAGGCGAGGATCGTGGCACGCGGAGGCGATTCGCCGGCTTCCAGCGGGGATGCGTTGGAGGCGCTGCCGACGGACACGTAGATCGTGTGGTCGGGGCCGATCGCAACGCTCTTGACGTGGTGCACGTCGTCGCCTTTGCTCTGGTCGGGAAGGCCTTTGACCAGCACGGTGCGCGCTCCCAAGGCGCCGTTGGAGCCCCACGCATAACGGTCGAGCTCATTTGACTCGGCGACGTAGAGCACCTCCGCGCCTTCCAACGCGTCGAAGGCCAGGCCCTGCGGCGACGTGAGCCCGGAGATCAGCGTCCGCTGGGCGGCTGCGCCGCCGCCCGCTGTTGGGGTCAGTTCCACGACCTGGCCTGAGGAGGCCGAGCTGACCAGCAGATGGCCCTGCGGAGTCCACGCGGCAAAGCGAGCGTTGCTCACGCGCGCCCACACTTCGGCGCCCCAGCCGGTGGGGATGTTCAGCTTGCGCGTGCTGTTCAGTGGCGAGGCGCCGTTTCCGGCGGGCACGATCAGCGTGGCCGGCGACAGCGTGGTGCGCGCGAGCTCGGCCTTGGGCGCGGCGAGCGCGGGCTGCGAGCCGATCGCCGCCGCGCAGCTCAGAGCGCACACGAGCGCCGCCGCCAGGCGCGCGCGGCGCACGCGCCGGCTGCCTGCGAGCGCGCGCACGCGCCTCCCCGCGCGACTGCTTCCGTGCATTCGCATCGGCGTATTGCAGCACAGAACTCGTGAGCTGTGTAGATGTCAAACCACAGGGCCGGAGCTGAGCGGTAGCATTGCCGGCTCAATCTTGGACGAGGCGCGGGGGACTCCGCTCGCCCGAGAAGGCGGTTTGAGGAGGGGACATGGACGGTAGGGGAATCGGGGAGATGTTCGTCACGCGCGTGCGGCGCTCGCGCTTGGGGTTGCTGGTCACACCGTTTGTGCTGCTCTGCGTCGCGCTGCTCTGCGCACCCGCCTGGGCGGCGCCGTTCGGCGCCGCCGACTGGGGCTACAACGGCTCGGGTCAGCTCGGCAACGGCACGACGACGCTCAGCCGCGTGCCGGTGCCGGTCACGGGTCTCAGCGGCGTCACGGCGATCTCCGCCGGCGGCGAACACAGCCTGGCGCTGCTCAGCGACGGAACGGTGCGCGCCTGGGGCAACAACCGCGAAGGGCAGCTCGGCAACGGCTCGATCGCGAGCAGCCATGTCCCCGTGGCGGTGTCTGGGATCTCCACGGCGACCGCGATCGCGGCCGGCAAACTCTTCAGCCTGGCGCTGCTGTCCAACGGCACGGTGATGGCCTGGGGAAGCAACGAAGAAGGTCAGCTGGGTGGTGGCAGCAGCAAAGTGCTCAAAAGCACTGTGCCGGTCGCCGTCAAAGCGCTCACCGGAGTCACGGCGATCTCCGCCGGCGGGCAGTTCGCGTTGGCGCGGCTGAGCAACGGCACGGTGATGTCCTGGGGCGCCGGCGGCGAAGGTCAGCTGGGCAACGGGAAAAAGGCAAAAAGCCTCATACCCGTTGCGGTGAAAGGTCTCACCGGGGTGACCGCTGTCGCGGCCGGAGGCGAACACGCGCTGGCGTTGCTGAGCGACGGAACGGCCATGTCGTGGGGAAGCAACGAAGCGCTGCAGCTCGGTTTCGCACCTAAAACGAAAGTGGTCAAAGAAGAAGAAGAAGAATTCATAGAAGAAGACGAACAGCCGGAAAACAGTGACCTGCCGGTGCCGGTGAGGACGCTGACGGGCGCCATCGCCGTGGCGGCGGGAGGCGAACACAGCCTGGCGCTGCTGGGCAACGGCGAAGTCAAGGCGTGGGGCAGCAACCTCAACGACCAGCTCGGCAACGGCGGCAGCGGCGGGATGAGCAGCTTCCCGACGGCCGTCGTCGGCCTCGGTGGCGTCACCTCGATCGCCGCGGGCGCCGGTCACAGCCTGGCGCTGCTCAGCGGCGGCTCGGTCGTCGCCTGGGGCTACAACCCCGACGGCCAGTTGGGCAACGGGAGCAACCTCAACAGCGCCACGCCGGTTGCTGTCGCCGGGCTGACCGGCGTGGTGGGCATCGCCGGCGGCGGCTTTCACAGTCTGTCCTTCGGACCTCCGTCGCCGAGCGTCGCCTCGCTGGCTCCGAGCTTCGGGCCTCAGCCGGGCGGCACGAGCGTGACGATCACCGGCGCGAACCTCGGCGAAGCGACGGCGGTGCATTTCGGCGCGAACGCGGCAGCCTCGCTGACGATCAACTCCGCCACGTCGATCACCGCCGTGTCGCCGGGCGGCGTCGGCGTCGTCGACGTCACGGTGAGCACGCCGGCGGGCACGAGCCCGGCCAACCCCGGCGACAAGTTCACCTATCAGCCGCCGCCGACCTTGACCACTGTCAGGCCCGCCAAAGGGCCGGCCGCGGGCGGCGCCACGGTGACGATCAAAGGAACGGGCCTGTCGGGCGCGACCGCGGTCGACTTCGCAGCGACGCCCGCTACGAGCTTCACGGTGAACTCTGCGACGTCGATCACGGCTGTCGCGCCGCCCGGCACGGCCGGGGCTGCTGCGATCACGGTGACCACATCGAACGGGACGGTCGTCAGCGCGGTCAAACACGGCTTCACCTACGAAGCGCCGAGGATCACATCGCTGACTCCGAACGCCGGCACGATCGTCGGCGGCGACAGCGTCGCCGTCACCGGCAGCGGATTCGCGCCAGGCAGCGGCGCGACGACGTTCACGTTCGTCAAAGCGACCGCGGCGTCGGTGTTCTGCGAATCGACGACGAGCTGCGTGCTGGTCACGCCGCCGGGCAAACCGGGCACGATCGACGTCAGAGCGACGGTGGGCAAATCCAGAAGCCCGCTCAGCCCGCCGGCGGACAGCTTCACGTTCGGCTAGCGAGCGCCCGCATATCCGAACCGGCCCGTCACCGGTCCGCCGGCCCAGGCTGAGGTCAAGCTCCGACGGGGCCCTGCCGAGTCCGCGGGCATGGTGCCGATCGAAAGCGACGGGCACGTGCAGCGGGCGCGGCGCACGGCGGCGTGGGCGCGCGTGGCGATCGGGCTCACGGGCTTCGCGCTGATCCTCGCCAAACCGCAGCTGCTGGAGCATCCGTCGCTCGGTCTCGCCGGCTTCGCGACGATCGTGCTGACGGCGGCCGTGCACCTGTACGGGTGGCGGCCTTCGTGGCTGCGGGTCGAGGAGTCGCTGGCCGGCGTCGCGGCGATCCTGATCGTCGGCCTGGAGGGCCAGCACGTGACGGTGCTCGACCTGCTCTGGCTGGCCGCGGTGGCCAGCGGCGTGATGGCGCGCGGCGGGCGCGTGCACTGGATCGGCCGCGCGATCGTGCTCAGCGCGCTGGCGCTGCCGGTGCTCGTGCAAGGACGATTGACCGCCGAGCACGCCGGGCTGATCGTCGCGGCGACGGCGCTGCTGTTGACGATCGGACGTCTGACGATGGAGCTCAACAAGCTGCTCTGGCAGGCACGCTGGGACGCCGACCACGACGACCTCACGAGGCTGCTCTCGCGGGCGGCTTTTCGCGGTGAGCTGGAGCGCGCGAGCGCCGGCGCCGAGGAGCTCGCGCCGCACTCGCTGCTGCTGTTCGACCTAGACGGCTTCGGCGCGATCAACAAGACGGCGGGCCACGCCGCCGGCGACGCGCTGCTGGCTTCCTTTGGCGAGCAGCTCGCGCGCGAGGCGCGCGACGGCGCTGTCGCAGGGCGCCTCGGCGGCGATGAGTTCGCGTTGCTGACGCCGAGCGCGGACGCTTTCGAGCTCGCCCAGCGCGTGCTCGCGACGATGCCGCGCGGCGGCGACGAGGCCCGGCGACTGTCGGCTTCGGTGGGAATCGCGCAGACGCCGCGCGATGGCGCCAGCGCCGAGGCTCTGCTGCGTGCCGCCGACATCGCACTGCGCGTGGCCAAGCACGCCGCGGGCGAAGGCCAGGTCTCGGCGTACTCCGGCGGCTCGCTCAGCGGCGACGGCAAGTTGAGCGCGCGCGGCGAGTTGCGCCGGGCGATAGACGGCGAAGAGCTGAAGATGGTCGTGCAGCCGATCGTCGACGTGCGCACCGGCGCCACTCACGCCTTCGAGGCGCTGGCGCGCTTCGGCGCGGACGGCTCAGGCAGCCCACTGCAGTGGTTCTCGCTGGCCGACGAGCTCGGCGAGCGCGAGGCGCTGGAACGCGCGTGCCTGCGCGAAGCGCTCGAGTTGTTCTGCAGGCGCCCGCCACGCACGAGCCTGTCGGTGAATCTGGCGGCGCCTGCGCTGCTCGACAAGCGAACCTTGCGCATGCTGGACCACATGCCCGACCTGACGGGGCTGATCATCGAGGTCACCGAGGAGGCGCTGGTGCGCTCGGACGCGCAGCTCAGCGAGGCGATGGCGCCGCTGTACGCGCGCGGGGCGCGCCTCGCGGTCGACGACATCGGCGCGGGCTACTCGGGATTGAGTCAGATCGCGACCGTGCGTCCGAGCTATCTGAAGCTCGATCGATCGCTGGTCAAGGGCATCGACGCCGACGACGGTCGTGCGGCGCTCGTCAGTGCGCTTGCCAGCTACGCCGAGCGCAGCGGAATCCTGCTGGTCGCCGAGGGGATGGAGTGCGCAGCCGAGCTGCGCACGTTGATCGAGCTCGGCGTGCCGCTCGCGCAGGGCTTCTTTCTGTCTCGCCCGGCCGCGCCCTGGCCGACGGTGCCGCGCGGCCTGCTGGCGCCGTTCGCGTCATCGCTCGCTCGCGGCGGCCGAGACGCCTCCGGCGCGACGCAGCGCGCAGATCGCGAGTCGAGCTCCGCGCGTCTGCAGCACCAGCGCGTCTAGCAGGCCTCGCCGGCTCAGCCGCCGAGCGGCGAGGGCGGGATGCGTGGTTCGCCGTGCACCTCGGGGATGCGCATCATCAGCTCGTCGACGAAGCACCACGACCAGTCTTCGCGTGGCTCGATCGAGCGCAGGATCGGATGACCGCTGGAGGTGTTGTGGGCGCTGGCGTGGCGGTTGGGCGAGTCGTCGCAGCAGCCGACGTGCCCGCACTCCAGACAGATGCGCAGGTGCAGCCAGGCGCCGCCCATGCGCAGGCAGTCCTCGCAGCCGTCGACGGCCTCCGGCAGCTCGGTGACGTGAACGTGATCGAGATGTGTGCAGCCGGGCATGGCGTTCCTTTCTGTCAGTTCTGCTTCTGCGCGAAGGGCAGGCGCACGCGGAATGTCGTGCGCCCGGGGACGGAGTCGAGCGTGAGCGAGCCGTCGTGCTGGTCGACGACGATGCGTCGCGCGGTGGCGAGGCCGATGCCGGTGCCCTGGCCGACCTCCTTGGTCGTGAAGAAGGGATCGAAGATGCGCGCGGCGATGTCCTGCGGCACGCCGGGGCCGTCGTCGGTGAACTCGACGACCGCGCATTCGCCATCGGCGTGCGTGGCGATCGTGATCGTGCCGCTGTCGCCGAGCGCGTCGATCGCGTTGTCGAGCAGGTTGGTCCACACCTGGTTCAGCTCGGAGCCGCGCACGGTCAGCTTGGGCAGGGCACGGTCGTAGTCGCGCACGAGCTCGATCTGCGTGTGCTTGAGCTTGTAGCCGAGCACCGCGATGGTCGTCTCCAGGCCCTCGTGCAGGTCGATCTCGACGAGGTCGCCGCGGTCCATGTAGGCGTAGGACTTCACCGAGCCGACGAGACTGGACATGCGCTCGGTGGACTCTTCCAGCTCGGCGGCGAGGCGCACCGCCGTCAGCGAAGCGGCGACCCAACGCAGCGCCGTGTCGGTCGCCGGACCGGCCGCCTCGGCCACCTGGTCCAGCCACGCCTGGTCGACACCTGCGACGGCCAGCGGCTCGGCCAGGCGCCACGGCTCGTCCACGCCGAGCGCTTCCAAGCGGCTGAGCACGTCGTCCTCGGCGTCGGACGCGTCGAGCGCATCGAGCGCCGTGCACGCGCCGGCGTGGGCGAGCGCCTGCTGTTGCAGCGCGACGAGCACCTCTGCCTGCTCGCGCTCGACGCCGGCCTCGACGAAGCGTGCGATCGCCGAGTTGATCACCTCGAGCGCCTCGGTTATCTGCGCCGCCGCGCGACGGGCCGCGGCGGCCGGGTTGTTGAGCTCGTGCGCGAGCCCCGCGGCCATGGTGCCGAGCGAGGTGAGCCGCTCGCGGCTCTGCTCGATGCTCGTCACGCGGCTCATCACCGGCGCCACCTGCTGCATCACGCGACGGTGGATCGCCGGCTGTGCAAAGGCCAGCCGGCGGAAGTCGTCGGGCTCGATCACGGCCATGCGCGCGTCGGTCTCGGCGGTCATGCGCACGCCCAGCGAGCCGCCGGTAAGCGTGGCAATGGCGCCCATCCAGGTAGGCGCCTTGTGGCGCCCGACCGGCTCAGAGCCCGCCTGGTCGATGATCGTCGCCTGCGCGGAACCCTCCAGCAGCAGCTGCAGCCCGCGGTTCTCTTCGCCCTGCTCGGCGATCGTCTCGCCCGCCGGCACGCGATAGGTGCTGGCGACCGCGACCCACTCGGCGAGCTGCTCGTCGGAGAGGTCTTCGAATAGGTCGACCTTGCGCAGCTCCTGCACGGTGACGGGCGGCTCGGAGACGACTGCGTCGCTCATGCCTCGACCAGGTACTCGTGGATCAGCGAGACGGCCATCGAGCCCTCGCCGACGGCGCTGGCGACGCGCTTGATCGAGCGCGCGCGCACGTCGCCGGCGACGAACACGCCGGGCACGGTGGTCTCCAGCACGAACGGTTCGCGCTCCAGCTGCCAGCCGGCGGCCTGCGCGTCGCGGCCGGCGAGGATGAAGCCGCGCGCGTCGCGCGCGAGCACGCCCTCCAGCCAATCGGTTCGCGGCGAGGCGCCGATGAACACGAAGCACGCATCGGCGCGGAGCGTCTGCTCGCCGTCGGGGCCGTCGACATGGATCTGCTCGAGCTTGCCGTCATGCGCCTCGGCCGACGTGGCCGACGTGGCGGTGCGCACGTGAACGTTGTCCAGCGCGCCGATCTGCTCGATCAGGTAGTGCGACATCGAGGCCTCCAGCGACGGGCCGCGCACGAGCATGGTCACCGAGGACGCGTAGTTGCTGAAGTAGACGGCGGCCTGACCGGCGGAGTTGGCGCCGCCGATGACGACGATGTGCTGGTCGGCGCAGGCGCGCGCCTCGGTCATGGCGGCGCCGTAGTAGACGCCGGCTCCGGTCAGCTCGGCAAAGCCGGGCGTGTCGAGCTGGCGATAGGACACGCCGGAGGCGACGAGCACGCAGCTGGCGCTGAGCACGCCGCCGCCGCTCAGCTCCACCAGGCGCGCCGATCCCTCGACGCGCAGGCCGACGGCCTCCTGCACGGTCAACAGCTCGGCGCCCAGCCGTCGTGCCTGGTCGGTCGCGCGGCGCGCGAGGTCAGAACCGCTGAGCCCGGCGGGAAAGCCGAGGTAGTTCTCGATGCGGCTGGACTGGCCGGCCTGTCCGCCGGGCGCCTCGCGCTCGACCATCAGCGTCTTCAGCCCCTCCGACGCTCCGTACACCGCAGCCGCGAGGCCGGCCGGGCCGCCGCCAACGACGACCAGGTCGTAGTGGTCCTGCGCCGGCGTGCCGGTCACGCCGAGGCGCTCGGCGAGCTCCAGCACGCTGGGGCGCTCGAGCACGGCGCCGTCCTCGAGCAGCACGACCGGCAGACGGTCGGCGTCGACGCCGGCGACCGCGAGCAGCTCGCGCGCCTCGCCGTCGCGTTCGACGTCCAGCCAGCGCGCCGGCACACGATTGCGCACGAGGAAGTCGCGCAGGTCATGCGACTCCTTGGAGAAGCGGTGGCCGATCACGCGCACGCCGCCGGCCTCCAGCGCGGCGCCAGACTCCCACGTCGTCAGCAGATCCTCGACCACCGGAAACAGCTGTTCCTCGGGCGGGTCCCAGGGCTTGAGCAGGTAGTAGTCCAGCGCGACCTCGTTGATCGCGGCTATCGCCGCCTCGGTGTCGGCATAGGCGGTCAACAGCACACGCTTGGCGTCCGGAGCGATCTTGCGCGCCTCGACGAGATACTCGGTGCCGGGCATGCCGGGCATGCGCTGGTCGGCGATCAGCATGGCGATCTGGTCGCCGCGTGCGCGCAGCTCGCCGAGCAGCTTCAGCGCCTCGGCGCCGGAGCCGGCGCGCAGGATGCGAAAGCGCTCGCCGAAGCCGAGGCGCAGGTCGCGCGCGACCGCTGCGAGCACGGCCGGCTCGTCGTCGACGGCGACGATCGCCGGACGCCTGACCGGCGACGGTGACTCGTCGCTGATCGCTTCGGGCGCTCGCGCTGCTTGGGCCGACATCGCGTCAATGACACTAGTCAATCCGCGGCGGTCGCCCGGGCCGGGTGTCGGCGAGCGCAGACACGGCGTATGGTTGCCGCCGATGACCGAGCACACGGTGGCCGCGAACGGCATCGAGTTGAACGTGGTCGAGCAGGGCAAGGGCCCGCTGGTGGTGCTCTGTCACGGCTTTCCCGAGCTGGCGTTCTCCTGGCGCCATCAACTGCCGGCGCTCGCCGAGGCCGGCTATCGCGTGCTCGCGCCGGACATGCGCGGCTTCGGCAAGAGCTCGGCGCCGCAGGAGATCGCGGCCTACGACGTGGTGACGCTGTGCGAGGACATGTGCGGCCTGCTGGACTGGGCCGGCGAGCGGTCGGCGATGTTCGTCGGGCACGACTGGGGCGCGAACGTGACCTGGTGGATGTCGCTGCTGCACGCCGAGCGCGTGCGCGCGGTGGCCGGGCTGAGCGTGCCGTTCGTGCCGCGCGCGCCGGCGGCGCCGATACCGATCATGCGCAAACACCTCGGCGAGGACTTCTACATCGTGTGGTTCCAGCAGCCCGGCATCGCCGACGCGGCGCTGGGCAGCGACGTGCGGCGCACGCTGACGACCAGCCGCCAGTGGACGGCGCAGTGGGCCGAGGAGGACGGGCCGGCGCGCGCGCCTGCGCCGTGGCTGTCGGAGGACGAGCTGGCGGTCTACGTGGAGGCCTTCGAGCGCACCGGCTTCACGGGCGGTCTGAACTGGTACCGCAACATCGACCGCAACTGGGAGCTGACGGCCGGCGTCGGCGAGCGGCGCATCGAGCAGCCGGCGCTGTTCTTGACGGGCGAGCTCGACCCGGTGCGACGTTTCATGCCGGCCGAGGCGATGCACGGCTGGGTGACCGACCTGCGCGCGGAGATCGTCGTGCCCGGCGCCGGGCACTGGGTGCAGCAACAGGAGCCGGCGGCGGTGAACGCGGCGCTGCTGGAGTTTCTCGGCGGCGTCTGAGCGCGCGGATAGCGGCGGGGACTAGGGACGAGCATCCGGGCAGAGACGACGCGATGGGCGATCCAGGACAGCCGTTTCCGTGCTACGTGGTGGTTGTCCCACACGTCGGAGTCGATTTTTCGGGAAGTGGGACAAAGCTAAGATTTGGTCCTGTGGACAGCCCTGAGCATGAGCGGAAAAAGGACATCGCCGGCTACATCGAGCTTGGCAGAGGATCAGCGCCCATGACACTTCTTGTACTTGCGGCCTGATCCGCAAGGGCACGAATCGTTTCGTCCGACGGCCGCCGACGTGGGAATTGCTACGCCCGATCCCACCATTTTGGGTAGCCCTTTAATCCGTGTGTACGTGACCAACCCCATTTGAGCCATAAATTCTCGTACTTGGTCCTCACCAATGACAATCGGGGCATCCTCCTCGGCCCAATGAAGTACTTCCGCCTTACAGCTCTTATCAGCCTGCGCGATTCCGCGATGATGAACAATGTCGTTCCGATAAAGGCGTAGATCTCCTAGCGCAGGATATGTGATTGTTTTGTCCTTGACGTTAAGCGCTTCGGCAAGACGCTTTCGGTAGTCGTCGTTCCATACCGCAAACACGGTGACAACCCACTGCTGTCCGAGCAGTCTCGCGACTGCGCCCTCGCCGCCGAGGAAATCCGGGGCGTCCCCGAGGCGAAGCTTGCCCCAGCTTGCCATCGGGTTTGTGAACGTTTCGTCGGAAACGCTGACCTCAATATTGGGATCGACGGTGTGCGCAAACTGTCCCAATCTCGCTACCTGGCTCGGAAGCCCCCACACAGAAAAAGCGTGAGCGACCGCAAGCTCGTTTAGTCGATCCGTGAACTCCTGCCAGATGTCGAAAAGCTGCCAGTAGTCGCCCGGTAGTCCCGAAGTGCCCGAGCCGGGGTCGCAGCCTTGGACCGGGCAGCCGCCGTCCTCGGTTGCGGTTGAGTGCTCGCATGCCATGGCTGCCAAGGTATCGCGTCGAACGCTCATGGGAACATGTGTTCCCATGGACTTCACGACCGATCAGACGATGGTGCTGGCGCAGATTCGCCGCGTCGGACAGATCAGCGTGCGTCAGATCGTCGGCGCGACGGCGATGTCAGAGCCGGACGTTGAGACAGTGCTGCGCGAGCTGAAGGCCATGGGCGTCGTCAGCGAGGACGACAGGCGTTGGCGCACGGTGAACCGGTAGCTGATCGCCTGGCCGCCTTCCTACACTCGTTTGAGTGAAGAACAAGGGTGCAGAAAGGCGAGCACGTCAGCGCAACGACCGCCGCCGACAGCGCGAGGCTGCTGTTGCGCGCCGCCGTCAGCCGACGGCGCAGGACTGGAAGATGCCTCCTGGCCTTCACGGCGTTCTGAACTTCGGTGGCGGCCTAGAAAACGTCAACATTCACGGTTTCGACACCGGCGTGATCGTGCCGCCTGAGGCGGAAGTGTGGGCCAAGGGGCTGAACGTCAAGAAAAACCGCGTGGGCGTGGACAACGCCGGCACGTTCGACGGACCCGATACTCAGTTCGACTGATCGTCCTCGTCGGACTCGTCGGTGTCGTCCTCGGCGAACTTCGCTTCTGAAGCGTCCACGTCGCCGGCATTGTCGATGCCGACATCGAGGCTCTTGCCGAACGTCGCTTTGCGGAGATTGCCCTTGCTGCCGTGTCGTCCGATGTATCCGGTCCGACCTTCGCCGGCCATCGCAGCGCTTCCGATGCCGAGCCATCCACGAAGCGGCGTCCACATGATCACCGCGAGCATGAGTGCGGCCGCCGAGAAGATCACGCTGAGCAGCACCATGTGGGCAAGGAAGCAGGCAAGTGCTCCGCTGAGGAGTGCGAGCACGACTGCGAGTGCGCCTTGGTCAGCCATGCCTCGATTGTACGAACTACATCTGAGGTCATTCGTACAATCCGACAATGCCGCCTGTGTTTGTCCAGCTCCATCCCGCGAGAAGTGAAACCTCAGCATCGCTGGCGGTCAACGCGCCCACGACGGTCGCGCTTGAGCCGGCAGCGAGCGTTTCCTCGGCGTCGCTGGCGCTGACCGTGCCCACGGCGGTTGCGCTGCAGCCGGCCGTCAGTGAATCGTCGGCGTCGCTCTCGCTGACGACGCGTGCCACGCCTTCCGGGTACGAAGGAATGCCGCTGACGATCCAGCCGAACACGGCCGCCGAGCTGCACGCGCATGAATGGCCGCCCACGCTGCTTGAGGGCGTGCCGATGCTCGCGGCAGCCGTGTACGTCGTTGCGCGCGAGAACTTCCGCTACGTCTGGCGACTGCCACACGGCCGGCGCACCACAGGACGCATCGCCCGGCCACGCCGCCAGTGACCCCAGGAAGCCTCCCGTAGCCGGCCGGCTGGCCGGCCGCAAGCGTCTCAAGGCACGTCGGGGCTGCATCAACGGCACGCTACCGGGACCTCGCTTTCGTGACCAGCGCCGCCTCCGACTATGGACACCGTACGCGATAGCAATAGGTCACAGATGGGTCATGATCGCCGCCGTGCCCGTCCTGCCTGGCTACCGACACGCGGCCAAACTACCTGCAAATAAGCCGAATGGGCGATCCAGGACTCGAACCTGGGACCTCTTCCTTATCAGAGAAGCGCTCTAACCATCTGAGCTAATCGCCCGAGCAAATAGGCAAGCGATACTCGCGACCACATCGATCGATCGCCCTCGGTCGCGTTACGCGTTGCATTGGCCGGGTCATCCTAGCGCCGCCGGACGCCGCGAGTTACTGCAACGGAGCTGCGCAGCGGAGTCAGGGGGCCCGACGGCTCCGTGTTTGCCCCGACCGCCCAGACGGCGCTTTGTATGGCATGTGGCGTCGCATGAACTCGTCAAAACGCGGGACCGTGAAGTCCACATAGCCGTAGTCCTCGGTCGCGTAGATAAGGCCGCGGTCGAGAAGTTTCTGCCGAATCGTTGAAAGTGTCGTTGTGGTTGTGCCCATCGCCTTAGCTACTGCCCCGGCCTTGTACGGCCCCGCGCCGAGCTCCGCCATCGCGCGCAGGTATCTGCGCTCCTTCAGCGTCGCTCGCTGGATGCGTACCTCATACAGGCCGCGATCAAGGGCCTCCTCGGCGCGAGGGGCAGCCCTGTCCACGTCGGCTCGAGTGATGGGCGACGCGGGCGCGAGGTTCCAGATGTGCTTGCCAAACTCCTGGAGGTAGAAGGGGTAGGCCTGAGTCAGCTCAAGGGTGCGTGCGACAGCATGCGGCTCGAACGTTGCGCCCTCGCGCTCTGCCGGGACGACAAGCGCAGCACGAGCGGCGTCGTCGTCGAGCGCACCGATGTACGGGAACCGAAATAGACGCTCCGCGTAGGAGCGCGCCTCGCCAGCGAGACCCGGGATCTGTGGAAGTCCAGCGGCAGCCAACGTCAGTGGCAGCTGCTTCTGCATGGTCCGGTGGAGCGCGCTGATGAGCGCACGAAACTCAGCCTCTTTGACGAACTGCAACTCGTCGAGGAAGAGGGCAATGCCCACCTTCTTCTCCTTGGCCGCACGGCCGAGCTGCAGAAACAGCTCGGTGAAGTCGTCGGCGAGATGGCGCTCCTGGAGCTTCTTGAGGTCGATCGATAGCTCGAAGCCACTCGGGTCGGTCAGCTTGAAGGCGCTCAATCCACTCAGCGCGGCGCGGACGGTCTCCGCGATTTTCTTGCTTAGCTTGAGGTCGCGCAGGAGGCGTTGCACATCCTTGGCGAGCAGCTCTGACAGGCTGCTCTCCTGGGTGAGCTCCCGAAAGGCGGTGAGATATCCGGCGCTCTCCGCGTGGTCCTCGAAGGTGTTGAGCAGGACGGTCTTGCCGACGCCACGGAGGCCGATGATGATTTGGCTTTGGTCGGACCTCCCCGCGCGCAGCCGAGCCAACAGGATCTTGAAGTTCTCGATCTCCTGGTCGCGTCCAGCAAGCTCGCTTGGACGTGTGCCAGCCCCCGGCGTGTACGGATTCTTAATCGGGTCCACGACACCAGGTTAGCGGGAGTTATCGTGACTTATCCAGGACCTCAGGATAAGTGCCGATAGGTGCGGAGAACCGGACGGAGATCGAGCTGCTTTGCTGCAACCAAAGCGTGCGGTTATCTGGAATGTTCCAGCAAGCCCGGAATCGCTCGCGGACGCACGCGCCGCGCGAGCTCGATCGCTTCGGCGGCGGTGTCGAAGGCGAGCTCCGCGCGGTAGCCGCCGGACGCCGTCGCCGTGACGCTGACCTCGGCGCCGAGCGCCGCGCCGAGCGTCTCGGCGATCTCGCGCAGCGCGTGCTCCTGGTCGGGATGCGGCTCCGACTTGCCGCGCCCGCGTCGTGCGACGCGCGGACTCGACGCGCCGCCGGAGTCGTTCTCCGTGCGCGCGCGCGCTTCGACCGTGCGCACCGACCATCCCTGCTGCGCGGCCGAGCGGGCCAGGCTGATGCGCACCGCGTGATCTTCGGCGAGCAGCAGAGCGCGGCCGTGGCCCTCGCTGAGCGCACCCTGCTCGAGCAACTCGATCACGTCGTCGGGCAGGTCCAGCAGGCGCGTCAGGTTGCTCACGGCCACGCGGCTGCGCCCGACGCGGCGCCCGACCTCCTCGCGCGTCAGGCCCAGCTCCTCGACGAGCGCCGCGCAGGCGCGCGCCTCCTCGATCGGGTTGAGGTCCTCGCGCGCCATGTTCTCGATCAGCGCCAGCTCGATCGCTTCGGCGTCGTCGCGCGGGCGCACCAGCGCCGGAATGCTCTGCAGGCCGGCGATCTGCGCGGCGCGCCAGCGGCGCTCGCCGGCGACCAGCTCGAACGTGCCGCCCGCCTTCGGGCGCACGAGCACCGGCTGCAGCACGCCACGCTCGCCCAGCGAGCCGGCCAGCGCCTGCAGCGCATCCTCGTCGAAATGCCGCCGCGGCTGCGTCGGACTCGGCTCGATCAACTCCAGCGGCAGCTCGCGCAACTCGTCGGCCGTGCTCGCGTGCTTGTCCGCGGACACCGACAGGATCGCCTCCAGCCCCCTGCCCATCCCTGGTTTCGGCCTAGCCACGCGCCGCCACCTCCTTTGCCAGCTCGAAGTACGCCTCTGCACCCGCGCTGTGCGGGTCGTGATGAGTCACAGGCAGCCCGTAGCTCGGCGCCTCGCCGACACGCACGTTGCGCGGAATCACCGTCGAGAACACCAGCTCGGGGAAGTGCTCGCGCACCTCGCGCTCGACGTCGCGGCCCAGGCGCGTGCGGTTGTCGTGCATCGTCAACAGCATGCCCGCGATCGTCAGGCGCGGGTTCAGCTCGCGCTGGATCAGCGCCAGCGTGTCCAGCAGGCCCGCCAGGCCCTCCAGCGCGAAGTACTCGGTCTGCACCGGCACGATCACGCGATCGGCGGCCACCAACGCGGCGACCGTCAGCGGCCCCAGCGAGGGCGGACAGTCCAGCAGGATGTAGCGAAAGCTGTCGCGCAGCGGCGCAAGCCGTTCGCGCAGGCCCTGCTCGAAGCCCTCCACACGCGGCAGCTCCACGTTCGCGCCGGCCAGACCCGCGCCCGCCGGAATCAGCTGCAGACCCTCCACGCTCGACTGCGTCACAGCCTCGGCCGCCGTCGCCTCGCCCGTCAGCACCTCATACAACCCGGGCGACTGCGTTCGCGCGACGCCCAGCCCAACCGTCGCGTTGGCTTGCGGGTCCACATCCACCAGCAGCGTGCTGTAGCCGGCCTCGGCGATGCACGCGCTGACGTTCAGCGCCGTCGTCGTCTTGCCGACGCCGCCCTTCTGGTTGGCGATCGCGTACACCGTGCCCATGCGCAGCAAGCTAGCGCCGCAGGCGGTCAGAGGCGGCGGCAATCCGCCCAAGCAGCGGGCGATTTGACAACTCAGGAGGCCAATGGGCGCTTGCGCGCCATGCCCGCGCGACGCGGGAATCGCTGCGGCGTCGGCTCGTCCTTGACGAACACGTGCACGTGACGGTCGCGCGCCTGCGCGAACGGCTGCACGCGACGGATCTCGCGCAGCGCCAGTCCGAGCGCCGCGGCCGCAGCGGCGGCCGCGTGCTCCTGCGCTGCGTCGCGGCGGCCGCGCCAGTCCAGCAGCGCGCCGCCCAGCCGCAGCAGCGGCGCCGCGTACTCCAGTACGATCGGCTGTGGCGCCAGAGCGCGAGCGAGCACCGCGTCGTTCGCGCCCTCGCCCTCGTGCCAATCCTCCACGCGCGCGCAGATCACCGAGGCATTCGCGACGCGTGAGGCGGCGAGCAGGCCGCCCAGGAACTCGCACTTGCGTCGCTGGCTCTCGATCAGGCTGAAATGCGCGTCTGGCAGGGCGACCGCCAAGGCCGTGCCCGGAAAACCGGCGCCGGAGCCGATGTCGGCCACGGCGCACGCCGAGCGAAGCTCATCAAAATCAAGGCCAACCAGTGAGTCGGCGAGGTGCGCATCGGCAGCCTCGCGCGGATCGCGAACGCTCGTCGGAGCCCGCTCAGAGCCCTGCAACTCGCTCAGTATCGCCGCCAGCTGGGCGAGCTGATCGGCGTCGAGGTCGTAACGCTGCAGACGCCGGCGCCAATCGCCCTCCTCGACGTCCATCGCCTAGCGGTGTTTCCCGTGAAACACCCGCGGTCAATCGTCGGCGGGCGAAACCACGAGGTAGCGCTTGGGCTCCTCGCCCTCGCTGTGCGTCTCCACGCCGCCGCGCTCGCGCAGGTACTCGTGCACGATGCGCCGCTCCGACGGCGGCATCGGCTCGAGCTCGACCGGCCGGCCGTCGCGCAGCGCCTCCTCGGCGGCGTCGTCTGCGTCCTCGCGCAACAGTTCGGCGCGACGCTCGCGGTAGCCGTCCGCGTCGATTTCCACGCGCGTCGTCGAAGGGCCATCGGGGAACAC
The DNA here is from genome assembly GCA_963793935.1 of uncultured Solirubrobacteraceae bacterium. GTDB lineage: Bacteria > Actinomycetota > Thermoleophilia > Solirubrobacterales > Solirubrobacteraceae > Palsa-744. The sequence continues at coordinate 429,658 of CAWCBZ010000003.1, read as the reverse complement.
GATGCGCTGCGCGAGGTGCTGCACCGCGTCGATCGTCTGGCCGCGTCGACCGATGAACAGCCCGACGTCTTCGCCGACTATCCGCCCGCGCAGAACGCCCTGCGCCTCCTCAACCTCAACCTCAGCCTCAAGCCCCAGACCAGCAGTGATTTCCTCGAGCAGCTCCTCCAGCAGCTCGGCTGGCTCGAGCTCTTCCTCGTCCGCGCCGACAGTCCCGGCGTTCGTTTCGTCGCTCATCTGCGCCTCCCCGAGCGTTTCTTCTTCTTTCGCGGCGGTCGCGGCGGCGGCGCTGCCGGTTTGCTGTTGCCCGCGGCCGCCTCATCGGTCTTCTCACGCGAGCCTCTGCGGCGCGAGCTTTTGGTCGGTGGCGCTGCGGCCGTCGACTCGCCTGCGCCTCCGGCGCTGACCACCGACGCCCCGGCGCCCGCCAGCGCGGGCTTGAGCGATCGCGCCGGTTTTCCGTTGGCTGCGCCCGTCGTCTCAGCCGGCGCCTGCGGCGGCCCGATGCGCCTTTTGATCAGGTACTGCTGGCCGATCGTCCACAGGTTCGTCGTGATCCAGTAAACCAACAGTCCCGCGGGGTAGCGATAGAGGATCACCACGAACACCAGCGGCAGCAGCAGCATCAGCCGGCGCTGGTTCTTGTCGGCCGTGGCGGTGGCCACCAGCGTGGAAGCCACCTGCGAGCCGACGTACAGCACGATCAGCACGATCAGCGCCGCACCCGTGGCCTTTTCGGTGATGTCCGGCAGGAACAGGAACTTCGCCGAGTGCGGCGCCACCACGTTGCAGCCGATTTCCGACAGCCCCTTGATGTGCGCGCCGGCGTGCGTCACCGCGCTGGAGGGAATTTCGCTGTTGTGCACGATCGTCTTGCCGAGCAGCTGCGAGAAGTGCTCGCGCATCTGCTGGCCGCAGATATCGAGCTTCAGATCCGTGCGCAGCATGTAGAACAGCGAGATGAACACCGGCAGCTGCAGCAGCAGCGGCAGGCACGACGCCAGCGGGTTGATTTTGTTCTCCCGGTAGAACGCCATGATCTCCTGCTGCTGGCGCTGTTTGTCGTCCTTGTACTTCTCTTTCAGCGCGGCGATCTGCGGAGACAGGCGCTGCATCTCCTGCATCGACTTCAGCTGCCGGTAGGTCAGCGGAACCAGCACGGCGCGGATCAGCACCGTCAGACCGATGATCGCCAGGCCCCAGCTCCCGCCCACGACGTTGTCGTGGATGAACACCATGATCGACTCGAACGCGCTGATCAGCGGCGAGAACGCGTCCTCGATTACGTTGGCGATGATTGGCATGCGCTCTAGGTGCTCTGCGACGACGGCCGGCTGCCGATGTCCCGCTCAGACGCCCGTGCGGTGGCCGACCGTGAACACTCGCTGGGCCTCCACCGGATCGTATCCGCCGTAGCTCCACGGATTGCACCTCAGCAGGCGCCAGCTCGCGAGCACCGCGCCCCTAAGTATGCCGTACTCCCGTATCGCTTCGACCGCATAGCGCGAGCACGTGGGCTCGTACTTGCAGCGCCGCGGAATCGCCGGCGAGATCACGCGCTGGTACAGCGCGATCGGCGCGATCAAGATCGCGCGCGCGAACCGAGCGATCGGCGCAGGCGTGCGTTCGTCGTCGGGCGCGGAGTGCTCGTGCGGCGCGTGCGTGCTCGTCACTCGGGCTCCTGGCTCGAGGAGTCGCCCGGTCCCGGGCTGGAGTCGCGCATGCCCGCCTTGGCGATCAGCTCGCCGAGCGCCGCGTCGATCCCCGCCAGACCCTCGCGCTCGACCAGCTCCGCCGCCGAAGGGCGCGCCACGACGACCACGTCCTGGTCGGCGCGCAGCTCTCCCTCCACGCGCGAGAACGCTTCGCGCAGCAATCGCTTGACGCGGTTGCGCTCCACCGCTCCGCCCACCTTGCGCGACACCGACAGCCCGAGCCGAGGTCGCTCAGCCGAGGCGTTGGGAAACGTGTACAGCACGAGATGCCGGTTGGCCGTCGACCGCCCCTGCCGATACACCCGCTCGAACTCCGCGCTGCGCGACAGGCGACCGCGACTTGGAGACCGCGGGTTCATCGCGCAACCATCACCCTCAGGTAGAGAGTCGCTTGCGCCCCTTGTCGCGGCGCCGCTTCAGCGTCAACCGGCCGGCGCGCGTCTGCATGCGCGCACGGAACCCGTGCGCGCGAGCACGCTTGCGCTTCTTTGGCTGGTAGGTCCGCTTCATCTCTGTGTTCGTCCTGTGTCGCTGAACTCCTTCCCGCGCGGCAGCCTGCAGCGGCTGGCGCGGGGGCGACGTCGGCGCTGAAGTATAGGGACCAAATTGACCGGCGCGTAATTTTCCCGGCAGTTGCGAGCAGGCGCGCGACCCGCGCGAGAGCGTCGGTTATAGTCGCCTGACCGGAGCCCACGGGCCCCCCTTTTCAATAGTCGTCAACTCTTTGGGAGAGAGCGGATCCACGCTGCCGTGAGCGCCGAGCTGGAGCACATATGGTCGCGCGTGCAAGCCGAGCTTGCCCTGTCCGTCGACGACGCCACCTACCGCATCTGGCTCGCGCCGCTGCAACCGCTGGCGCTCGACGATCGCTGCCTCACGCTGCAGGCGCCGCCGCACGGCCGCGGCTGGATCGGCGACCGCTTCGGTCGCCTGCTCGAGTCGTGCGCCGCCAAGGTTCTCGGCGAAGGTGCGCGCATCGACCTGGTCGACGGGCGACCTGGCGAAGGCGCTGATGGCGACGGTCGACCATCGCGGCGCGGCGCGCACGTCCGCGCGGCCCTCATCGCGTCGCCGCTCAGGCACGCCGGCACGCGCGCCCCAGGCGCCGCCGGAACTCGGCGGCGGCGAGTCACGCAGCGGACCGCTGGGCAACCCCAAGCTGACCTTCGAGCAGTTCGTCATCGGCGACAGCAACCGGCTAGCGCACGCCGCAGCGCTGACCGTCGCCGAGATGCCCGCGCAGGCCTACAACCCGCTGTTCATCTGTGGCCCACCAGGCGTCGGCAAGACACATCTGCTCAGCGCCATCGCCACGCTGATGCTCGCGCACAGCCCGACGCTGACCGTCCGCTGCACGACCGGCGAGGCGTTCACCAACGACTTCCTCGACTCGCTCGGCGGCGGTCGCACCGAAGCCTTCAAGGCGCGCTTTCGCGACGTCGACGTGCTGCTGCTCGACGATGTGCAGTTCCTGCAGCGAAAGGCCAAGACCGAGGAGGAGTTCTTCCACACCTTCAACGCCCTGCACGACGGAGGGCGCCAGATAGTCGTCACCTCCGATCGACCGCCGCACGACCTGCAGGCACTGGAGGACCGCCTGCGCGAGCGCTTCGAGGCCGGCCTGGTGGCCGACGTTGCGCCTCCCGACCTCGCCACACGCCTGGCGATCCTGCGCAAGCGCGCCCACCACGACGGCGTGCAGGTGAGCGACGAGCTGGCGCTGCAGGTCATCGCCGAGCGCATCGACAGCAACGTGCGTGCGCTGGAGGGAGCGCTGATTCGCGTCGTCGCCTTCAGCTCGTTGACCGGCCGGCCGCTCACAGCCGAGCTGGCCCGCGAGGTGCTCGACACCCTCTATCCCCGCTCAGCCGCCTCGGCCACCTCCCTGCCCGCCTCCATCGCACAGATCCAGGCGGCGGTCGGCGAGCACTTCGGCCTGTCCCCCGCAGAGCTGCTGTCGACGGCGCGCACCGCCCGCATCTCCTGGCCGCGCCAGGTCGCGATGTACCTCGCACGCGAGCTCACCGGCGAATCGCTGCCGGCGATCGGCAGACAGTTCGGCGGACGCGACCACACAACCGTTCTGCACGCCTGGCGTCGCACCGCGGCGCGCATCGCCGACGATGGTGACGCGCGGCAGGCTGTGGACAAGCTGTGTCGCAACCTGACCGGTCGTGGCGAGCAGTCCGGTTCAGCCCCGACCGACCGCGTCGCCTGAGAGACTGCCCATACCTATGCACAGCTTCGTCCACCGGCTCACCGCCCCCGCGCCCCGCCGACACTGCTCCTCCACATATCCACAGCCCCTACTGACTACTTCCTCTTTCAACCCCAGATGAAGCTTTCCCTATCGACCTCAGAGCTGTTGAACCAGCTGCAAACCGTCACGCGTGTGGCTTCGACGCGCAGCGCCGTTCAGGCGCTGTCGGGCGTGATGATCTCCGCCGCCGAGGGAGCTACGCCGGAGCTGCGTGCAACCGACATGGAGATCGGCCTGCGCGTGCCGCTGCAAGCCGAGATGACGCGTCCCGGAAGCGCCGTGCTTCCCGCACGCCTACTGCTGGACGTCGCGCGCTCGCTGCCGGCCGCCGAGGTCTCGCTGGAGCTGCGCAGCGCAGAGCAGGACGTAGAGCTGATCTCCGGCCCGGCGACCTTCCATCTGCGCACGCTGCGCGCCGAGGACTTCCCGACACTTCCCGAGCCCTCGCCGGAGACGCGCGTCGCGTTGCCGGTCGATGCGTTCGTGCAGACCATCTCACGCGTCGCGCGCTCGGCCTCGCGTGACGAGACGCGCCCGGTGCTCACGGGCATCCTCATGTCCGCCTCCGCGCAGGAGCTGCGCATGGTCGCCACCGACTCCTACCGCCTCAGCGTCAAGGAGACCGCACTGGACGCGCCGCTGCAGGGCAGCCTCGAGGCCAACGTTCCGGCTCGCGCGCTACAGGAGCTTGCGCGCATCGCCGCCGCCGCGCCCGGCGAGTCGCTCGCCGTCAGCGTCGGTCAGAACCAGGTCGTGTTCGAGCTCGGCGACATCGTGCTCTCCTCGCGACTGATCGACGGCCAGTTCCCCAACTACCGCCAGCTGCTGCCCGAGTCCGTCGAGCACGAGCTGCGCCTGGCCAGCGGCGAGCTGACCGATGTCGTCCGGCGCATCAGCCTGCTTGCGCAGAAGAACGCGCCGCTGCGGCTCAGCTTCAGCGAGGGAACGTTGACGGTCTCGGCTCAGACTCCCGACGTCGGCGAGGCCAGCGAGGCCGTGCCGGTTCCGTTCCACGGCGAGTCCTTCGAGATCGGCTTCAACCCCGACTTCCTGCGCGACGGCCTGGAGAGCATCGAGTCAGACGAGCTGATTCTCAAGCTGATCAGCCCGCTGCGCCCCGGCCTGATCGAATCGCCTGACTCCGGCGACTTCGTCTATCTCATCATGCCGATTCGCCTGAACGTCTAGGGGCATGACGTGCGCGTGCTCAGCGTGCAGCTGCGCGACTTTCGCACCTACGCACGCGCGGAGGCCGCGCTCGGCCCCGGCCTGACGGTCGTGCACGGCCCGAACGGCGCCGGCAAGTCCAATCTGTTGGAGGCGCTGTACTTCGGCTGCACCGGCCGCTCACCGCGCACGCGAAACGAACGCGAGCTCGTACGCTTCGGCGCGCAGGCCGCGCGGGTGGTCGTGCGCGGCAGCGACCAGGACCAGGAACACGAGCTGAGCGCCGCCTACGGCGCAGGCCCCGATGGCGAGCGCGGCGTCAAGCGCATGACCGCCGACGGCGCGGTCGTCGAGCGGCTGCTCGAGGTCGACTTCCGCCCGCTGCTCAGCGTGTTCGAGCCCGATCGCCTGGAGCTGCTCAAGGGCCCGCCGTCGGTCCGCCGAGCACACCTCGATCAGGTCGTCGCGGCGATCTGGCCGCTGCGCGCCGCCGACCGCCGCGAGTACTCGCGCGTGCTCACGCAGCGCAACGCGCTGCTGGCGCGCATCCGCTCGGGCCGCGCATCCGACGCGACGCTTTCGACGTGGGACCGCGAGCTCGCTCAACGCGCGCTGACCGTGCGCGAGCACCGCGCCGCCGCGGTCGCGCTGCTCGCCGAGTCCTTCGCCGAGCGCGCGGCGCAGCTCGGACTGGTCGGCGATGCCGAGCTCGAATACCGGCCGCGCTCGCGCGCAGCCGACGTCGACGAGTTCGTCGCCGAGCTGCAGGCGCGCCTGCCGTCGGACCTGGAACGGGGTTTCACCGGCCACGGCCCGCACCGCGATGAGCTGGCGCTGCTGCGCGACCGCCGCGAGCTGCGGCTGTATGGCTCGCAGGGAGAGCAGCGCCTGGCGCTGCTTGCGCTGCTGCTCGCCGAGCGCGGCGTGCTCGCGCGCGAGCGGCGGCGCACGCCGCTGATGCTGCTCGACGACGTGATGAGCGAGCTCGACTCCGACCGCCGCGAGCTGCTCGCCGCCGAGCTCGTCGCGGACGGACAGAGCGTGATCGCCACGACCGACTTGGCGCACGTGCCCGGCGCCTCCGATTCGCGCGTGACGCGCCTGCGCGTCTCGCCCGGCGCGATCCTGCAGGAGGCGCTGGCGGCGTGAGAAGACCTGCCCCTCGTCCGCTGACGGCCGCGCTGGACGGGCTCGCGTTGACGCTCGCGCCGGCCACCACGCTCGCGCGCGTGCAGCAGGTATGGGAGGGCGCGACAGGCCCCGCGATCGCCTCAGCCGCCCGCCCGACGAGCGAGCGAAATGGCGTGCTCACGGTCAGCTGCGACGCCGCCGTGTGGGCCCAGGAGCTGCACCTGATGGCCGGCCAGCTGGTGCCCGCGCTGAACGCCGCGATTGGCGAGCCGGCGCTGCGCGAGCTGCGCTGCCGCGTCGGCTGATCGAGCTCGCTGCGCCCACCACGCGCCGGCGCGCCTGTCACAAGGCGTTCCTGAGGCGCAAAATCGCTTGTTTTCCCTGCATTTTCCAGGGATTTGGGTGTCTTGGCGCGCGGCCTTGCGACACCGCTGCGTGCTATTCTTATGTACACACGAAACGCGCCCCGGCCCGCACTCTGAGCGTCGCGGAATCCGGGGCTTTCTCACGTAATCGGAGGCCGATTGGCGACAGGCAGCGACAGCTCTGAACAGGGCTCGACGAAGGCGAAGAAGGGCGGCGTCAACGACCCGTCCATGACCGACGGGTCGGGCACCTACGACGCACAGGACATCACCGTCCTCGAAGGCCTCGAGGCGGTGCGCAAGCGCCCCGGCATGTACATCGGCTCGACCGGCGTGATGGGTCTGCACCATCTCGTCTACGAGGTCGTCGACAACTCCGTCGACGAGGCGCTCGCCGGCTACTGCACGAAAGTCTCCGTGACCGTGCACCCGGACAACTCTGTGACCGTCGTAGACGATGGCCGTGGCATTCCCGTGGCGATCATGGAGAAAGAGGGCCTGCCCGCCGTGCAGGTCGTGCTGACGGTGCTGCACTCCGGCGGCAAGTTCGGCGACGGCGGCGGCTACAAGGTCTCCGGCGGCCTGCACGGAGTCGGCGTGTCGGTCGTCAACGCGCTGTCGGAGCAGCTGCACGTGGAGATCCGTCGCGACGGCCACACCTACACGCAGGACTACGCGCGCGGCGTGCCGCAGACGGAGCTGACCGAGGGCGACGAACTGACCTCCGGCGCGCCGACCGGCACGACCATCACCTTCCTGCCCGACGCCGACGTCTTCGAGACGCTCGACTTCGACTTCCTCACGCTCGAGGAGCGCCTGCGCGAGACCGCCTTCCTCACGCGTGGCCTGGAGATCTCGATCGTCGACGAGCGCGGCGACGGCCATTCGGCGACCTTTCGCTACGAGGGCGGCATCGAGGACTTCGTCTCGTACCTCAACGAGAACAAGGAAACGGTGCACCGCAAGGTGATCTTCTTCGCCGGCGAGTCCGACGAGGGCGCGGCGGAGATCGCCATGCAGTGGAACTCCTCCTATCAGGACTCGATCCACTCCTTCGCCAATAACATCAACACGCGCGAGGGCGGCTCGCACATGAGCGGCTTTCGCTCGGCGCTCACGCGCACGCTGAACAAGTACGCGCGCGACCACAGCCTGCTCAAGGAGAAAGAGGACAACCTCTCCGGCGAGGACGTGCGCGAGGGCCTCACGGCGGTCATCTCGGTCAAGCTGCGCGACCCGCAGTTCGAGGGCCAGACCAAGACCAAGCTGGGCAATCCGGGCATGGCCGGTTTCGTCGAGTCGATCGTCAACGCCGGGCTCGGCGAGTTCCTCGAGGAGAACCCCAGCGAGGCCAAAGCGGTGATCATGAAGTCCGTGCAGGCCCAGCGCGCGCGAGAGGCTGCGCGCAAGGCCCGCGACCTGACGCGGCGCAAGTCCGCGCTGGAGAACTCCACGCTGCCGGGCAAGCTGGCCGACTGCTCGGTCAAGGACCCCTCGCTGGCCGAGCTGTTCGTGGTCGAGGGTGACTCCGCCGGCGGCTCGGCGAAGCAGGGTCGCGACCGCAACACGCAGGCCGTGCTGCCGTTGCGCGGCAAGATCCTCAACGTCGAGAAGTCGCGCATCGACAAGGTGCTGCAGAACACCGAGATCCAGGCGCTGATCACGGCGATCGGCACCGGCGTGCGCGACGAGTTCAACATCGAGAACGCGCGCTACCACAAGGTCGTGTTGATGACTGACGCCGACGTCGACGGCGCGCACATCCGCACGCTCGTGCTGACGCTGCTGTTCCGCGAGATGAAAGAGCTGATCGAGGCCGGCTATGTGTACATCGCCAAGCCGCCGCTGTACAAGCTCAAGCAGGGATCGCGCGAACGCTACATCGAGAAGGATTCAGAGCTAGAGGAGATCCTGCTCGCCGACAAATGGGAGAAGATCGACGTCTTCGACCGCCACGCAGCGCAGTTCAAGCTGACCGAGGCACGCTGGCAGCGCTTCTCACGGCTGCTCAAGCAGTACGAAGGCTGGGCATTGTCGCTGCGCGGTCGCTACGGACACGGCGTGGTCCAGTTCCTCGAAGAATCCTCACTGCTGGGCGAGCAGGTGATGAGCGGCGAGGCGGCGATCGAGCTGCTCGGTCGCGCAGGCCTCGTCGGCGAGACCTACGCCACCGAGCTGATCGGCCACGACGACGTCGAGATCCGCGTCAAGGCCGTCGAGGCCAAGACCGGCTTCGCGCTCACCCACCGCATCAAGCAATCGCTGTTCGACTCCGAGGAGTACCGCCAGTTGGCGCGCGTGCATGCGCAGCTGATCGAGCTCGCCGGCACGCCGCCCTTCGACGTGCGTCTGAGCGACGCCAGCGAGACCGCGACCTCCTTTGAGACGCTGCGCGCCGCCGTGATGACGGTCGCGCAGAAGGGCGTCAAACTGCAGCGCTTCAAGGGACTCGGCGAGATGAACGCCGAACAGCTCGGCGAAACGACGATGGCGCCGTCCAGCCGCACGCTCGCGCAGGTGACGCTCGAGGACGCCTTCGCCGCCGACCGCATCTTCTCGATGCTGATGGGCGACCAAGTCGAGCCCAGACGGGCGTTCATCGAGGACAACGCAAGAGCCGTCGCCAACCTGGACGTGTGACGTCATGGCCTGCGCATCTCAGCGTCCTCAGTCGCTCGTGTACCGAAGCCGGAAGACACTCGCTTCGCTCGCATCCCCGTTTCGGCCAGCACACCACGCTCCCTGCGTCCTTGACCTGCTTGACCCTGACGCCACACATGGCAGTGAGGTGACGCATGGCAGCCACTGATGTGATCGGCGGTGGAAATGTAGAACCGCGCGGCCTCGAGGAGGAGATGCGCACGGCGTATCTCGACTACGCGATGTCGGTGATCGTCGGGCGCGCGCTGCCCGACGTGCGCGATGGCCTCAAGCCCGTGCACCGCCGCGTGCTCTATGCGATGAACGAGCTCGGCCTCGGGCCGACTCGCTCCTATGCCAAGTGCGCGAAGATCGTCGGCGAGGTGATGGGCAACTATCACCCGCACGGCGACTCGGCGATCTACGACGCGCTCGTGCGCATGGCGCAGGACTTCTCGATGCGCAACGAACTGGTCGACGGCCAGGGCAACTTCGGCTCGGTGGACGACGATCCCGCAGCCGCGATGCGCTACACCGAGGCGCGCCTGGCGCGCATCGCCACGGAGATGCTGCGCGATCTCGACATGGACACCGTCGACTTCGCGCCCAACTACGACGGCTCGCGTCGCGAACCGCTGGTGCTGCCGGCGCGCTTTCCCAACCTGCTCGTCAACGGCTCATCAGGCATCGCCGTCGGCATGGCGACGAACATCCCGCCGCACAACCTGCGCGAGGTGATCGGCGCGACGATCGCCTACATCGATGACCAGGACATCGACACCGCCGGCTTGATGCGCCACATCAAAGGCCCGGACTTTCCGACCGGCGGCATCATCCTCGGCCACGCGGGCATCAAAGACGCCTATGAGAAAGGTCGCGGACGCGTGCGCCTGCAGGCCCGCGCGCACATCGAGCCGCTCAAACAGGGCAAGGAGGCGATCGTCGTCACCGAGCTGCCGTTCCAGGTGAAGAAGGGCGGCGACGGCGGGCTGATCTCGAAGATCGCCGACCTGGTGCACGAGAAACGCATCTCGGAGATCTCCGACCTGCGCGACGAGTCCGACAAGCGCGGCATGCGCCTGGTGATCGAGCTCAAGCGCGACGTGATCCCGAAGGTCGCGCTGAACAAGCTCTACAAGCACACGCCGATGCAGACCACGTTCGGCGTGAACATGGTCGCGCTGGTCGACAACGTGCCGCGCACGCTGCCGCTGCAGGCGGTGATCCACAACTACGTGGCCCACCAGCGCGAAGTGATCGTACGCCGCACCAAGCACGAGCTCTCCGAAAAGGAGGCGCGCGCACACATCCTGCAGGGGCTGCTGATCGCGCTCGACCACCTCGACGCGATCATTGAGCTGATTCGCGCCTCACGCGATCGCGACGCCGCGCGCGAGCAGCTCGTCGAGCGCTTCGAGCTGAGCCACATCCAGGCCACGGCGATCCTCGACCTGCGCCTGTCGCAGCTGACCGCGCTGGAGGCCGACTCGATCAAACAGGAGCACGCCGACGTGACCGAGCGCATCGCCGAGCTGCGCGCGATCCTCGGCGACGAGACGCGCGTGCTCGCCGTGATCAAGGAGGAGCTGACGGAGATCGCCGAGCGCTTCGGCGACGAGCGGCGCACTGAGATCAGCCACTCCGAGGACGAGATCGACATCGAGGACCTGATCGCCGACCAGCAGATGGTGATCACGATCACGCAGACCGGCTACATCAAGTCGCTGCCGCTGGCGACCTACCGCCAGCAGGCGCGCGGCGGCCGCGGCGTCACCGGCATGGACATGAAGGACGGCGACTTCATCGAGCACCTGTTCGTCTGCTCGTCGCACGACTACCTGCTGTTCTTCTCCAACCGCGGCAAGGTCTATCGCTCGAAGGTCTACGAGCTGCCGGAGGCCTCGCGCACGGCCAAGGGGCGCGCGCTGGTCAACATCCTGCCGCTGCGCGAAGGCGAGCGCATCCAGGCGGTCGTGTCCACGCGCGACTTCTCAGAGACCAAGTACCTCGTCTTCGCGACGAAGTCGGGAACGGTCAAGAAGACCGAGTTCCCCGCCTACAACACGCCGATCAAAGCGGACGGCATCATCGCGATCAAGATCCGCGACGACGACGAGCTGCTCGCCGTGCGCGCGGTCGATCCAAACGACGAGATCATCATGGTCTCCAAGGCCGGCCTGACGGTCCGCTTCGCCGAGTCCGATGCCCGCTCGATGGGCCGCGACACGACAGGCGTGCGCGGCATGGACGTCGGCAAGAAGGGCGAGGCCATCGCGATGGACGTCGCGCGCGACGACATGGACCTGCTGGTGGTGACCGAAAACGGCTATGGCAAGCGCACGCAGATCGCCCAGTACCGCAAGACCAACCGCGGCGCCAAAGGCGTCAAGACGATCGGCCTGACCGAGCGCAAGGGCGGCCTCGCCGGCGCGCTCGTCGTGCGCGACCACCAGGAGCTCGTGTTCATCAGCGTCGGCGGCATGGTCCAGCGCACGTCGGCCGGCGGCATCTCACAGCAGGGCCGCTCGGCCACGGGCGTGCGCGTGATGAACCTCAAGGACGAGGATCTCGTGAGCGCGGTCGCGCTTGTCGTAGACGCCGGCGACGAGGGCGTTGAGGGAGCGGAGGTCGACGCGTCGGCGGCTCCGCCGGACGCCGCCGACGAGGGCGCGGACGCGCCCGCAGAGGACGCCTGAGCGCCTGCCGCCACCCGTCCAGATTCGCATCTAGAGCCTCAGAGGAAGGCCCCGCCCCGCCGACAGCCAGAGGGTGACCCGTTCGGGAACCCTGACCGCCATCGCGGCAACGCTGCTCGCGTGCGCCGCCGCTGGGGGCTCCGCGAGCGCCTATGTAGCACGGGAGACTTCCGCTGCACAGCGCGCTGGACAGTATGCGGCTGCGTCCTCACGCCCAAGCACCGTCGCTCGGGCCGCGTCCTCGCACGGCCGGCGCAAGTCGAGCACTTGCAACACGACGCACAAACGAGCTCACGCCCGACGCGCCAGCTGCCGCCCCACGTCCGCTCGCCCCAAGACCAAGGCGCCGCGCCCGACGCGCGCCGCTCCGCCGCGCAAAGCCGCTCCGCCGCGCAAAGCCGCTCCGACCACGACCGATGCGGCGCCGACGAATGCCGCTGCGGCGATCGCCAAGGTGCTCGCGACGCCCTGCCAGAACACCCAGCTGATGCCCGAACCGGGCAACCTTGCTGCCGTGCGCGCCGCCGTGCTGTGTCTGATCAACACCGAGCGCGCGCAGAACGGCGAGGAACCTCTGGGCACCGACGCACGCCTGGAAGCGGCGGCCGAAAGCCACGGCAAGGAAATGCTCGCGCTGAACTACTTCGATCACGTCTCGCCGTCCGGCCAGACGCCGGTGCAGCGAATCCGCACGACTGGCTACATCCCCAACTCCGAAGTCGGCTACGTGATCGGTGAGAACCTCGCCTGGGGCACGCTCACGCTGGCGACTCCCCAGGCGATCGTCAACGCCTGGATCGCATCGCCCGAGCACCTGGCCAACATCCTCGAAAGCAAGTACCGCGACACGGGCATCGACGTCCAGCCGCAAGTGCCCGAATCGCTCTCCGAAGGCGTCGAAGGCGCGCTGTACACGCAGGAGTTCGGCGTCATCGTCCGCTGAGCCGCGTGCGCCTTCGCGCTCTCGCGCTCGTCAGCCTCGTCCGCTACCCTGGGCTGACCAGAGAAAGGAGGTGGTCCGTACGTTGTCTGACAGTTTTTGCGGGACCCTGGAGGTGACCGGCCGCTAGGTCGGAAAGGCTGGACCGCTTAGCGGAATCCAACCCGGGACACCCCGAGACGACCGCCGGTTCTGGTCCCTCCGGCAGCCTTTTTCCGCCGTCTCGGTATTCCAGTCAGAGCAGTGAGCGAGAGGCGCCTGTCGAGGCGCCTCTCGCCTCGTCAAGCGGCCTGCGGCAGGTAGGCCAGCCAAGCCGCGGGGATCGTCGGGCTGGCGACGTGGATGAAGATCTCGGCGCGCGGCGTGCGCGGGGCGTGGCGCGGGTGCATGCCGGCCTGTCGCGGCAGTCGGTCGCCCTTGCGGCGGTTGCACGGAGCGCACGAGGCGACGATGTTCTCCCAGCTCGACGAGCCGCCCTTGGAGCGCGGGATGACGTGGTCGACGGTCAGGTTGGAGCGCGAGCCGCAGTACTGGCAGGTCCAGCTGTCGCGCGCGAACACGGCGCGGCGGGTGATCTTGCGCCGGTGCGCGTCGCGCGGCACGTTGACGTAGCTGACCAGGCGGATCACGACCGGCCGCGCCAGCGTCGCGCTCTCGGAGTGAAGCTCCCACAGACCGCGCTCGAGAAGCTCGGCCTTCTCCTTCAGCAGCAGCACGACCGCGCGGCGCACCGTGCAGACGTTGATCGGCTCATACGTCGCGTTCAGAACGAGCACCCGACCACCCATCGCCGTACTCGGCGATGTCTCAGGTCCGCGCCGCTGGTGCTCGGAAGGCGACACGGACCCCACCGGCTCTGGTGGGACTGTGCTCTGCATCGTCAACGCGGGAGTCTAGCGAGGGTCTGCAGGGCCCGGGCGCCTGGGCACCGCCTGGATGCGCGGTCAGCTGTCGGCCGTGTCGGCTGCGCGATAGGAGCCCAACACTCCGACGTGCTCGGCTATCGCGCGCAAGCCGCGTGATCGCCTCTGCCGCGTTCTCGTCCTCGGCGCGCCCGTTCAGGTCGGCGAAGAACATGTAGCGGCCGAGGCGCTCGCGACGCGGTCGCGACTCGATCTTCGTCAGGTTGATGCTCGCGCCGCGCGAACTCGTCCAGGCAGCGCACCAGCCAGCCCGGGCTCTCGGCGCCGGCGCCCCAGAAGACGATCGACGTCTTCCACTCCGCCGCCGCAGACCCGTGCGCGATCGGCGCCGGCGAGCGCTCGTCACTGCGCGCCAGCCAGACGAAGCGCGTTTCGTTGTCGTCGCGGTCCTCCACGTCCTCGCGGATCACAACGGCGCCGTAGATGCTCGCCGCCAATGCCGTGCCGATCGCCGCGCTCGCACGCCGGCCCTCCGCGGCGACGGTCTGCACGGCGCCCGCCGTCGAGCTCGCCGGCAAGCACGCGAGCGTGCGCCAGCTCACCGCGCAAAAAGCGCCGGCACTGGCCGGGGACCTGAGGGTGCGTCAGAACCGTGTCGATCTCGGCGAGCTCCACGGGCTCGGCGGCGATCAGCGCATGGCGCACGCGCAGCTGTGCCTCGCCGACGATCTCCACGCCGCCGTCGGGCTCGGCCAGCAGATCGAGCGTGACGCTGATCGAGCCGTCAAGCGAGTTCTCGATCGGCGCGATCGCCCAGCGCACATCGCCCTGGCGCAGCGCGGCGAAGGTCTCATAGATGCCGCCCTGCGCGACGGGCTCGATCGCGTCGGCGGGCGCGCTGGACAACAGCGCCTGCTCGGTGAATGTGCCCGCCGGGCCGAGAAAGCCGACGCGCGGGCGCGCTGGCGGCGCCATCGCTAGGCCGACTGCTCGGTCGCGCCCTCGCCGACCGCTGGCGCGACCGGCGGCGCGAGGGCAACGCGCACCGCCTCCGCCTCCTCGGGCGAGAGCTCGAGTTCGCCGCGCCCGGCCGTGACCTGCTTGGCGTACACGCGCGCCTGGTCGCGGTGATGGATGCACGACAGCACGACGCCCGACTGTTCCTCGTCGAGCAGTGCGATCGACAGCGACTGGTGGCCCGACAGCTCGTTGTAGGCGTCATAGCGAACCAGCGCGCGGTGGGCGATCGTGCCGCGCATCGCCGCTTCGACGCCCGCCAGGCGCCCGTCGAGACGCAGCGCGACGTCGTCGACGTACGTGCGCAGCGCTTCAAAGGCCTCCTGAATGCGCGCCGCGTGGGCGACCACGTCCTGCTGTCCGGCGTCGCCGAGCACGATCTGCTGGGCGCGCCGCATGCGGCGCAGGCTGAGCAGCAGCGCGAAGCAGCAAACCAGCGCGATCAGCGCCACGGCCGCCGCCGCCAGCGCGACGATGCCCTGGGTTTCCGTGAGCTTGGCGGCCAGCGGGAGCATCGGCACAAGTTAGCCGGTGCGCCCGGCGCTACGTCCGGCTAGTTGGCGAAGACGGCGAGGAACGTGCCCTTGTTGTTTTCGGTGTTGGTCTCGCCGGGCACCTTTTCCACGTTGACTTCGACCTTGGCGGCCTCGCCGAGCGGCACGCCGTTGACCGGGATGTCGACGGGCACGGACTTGCTCGGTTCGATCTTTTCGATCGCGTGGGAGGCCTTGAACTGCTTGCCTCCCGCAGTGACGACGACGTTGACCTTGACGTTGGTCTCGGCGCTTTCGCCACCGTTTTCGACGTTCACCGTGAAGGTCGGGCTGCTGCCGCCGCTGACGTGGTTGAGCGTCGGTTCGGGCGCGAGCGTGTTGGCGCCGACGCTCACGCCGGTCAGCGCGCTGCCGTGCGTGCCGGAGGTGTTTTCTTCACTCTGCTTGTTGGCCGACTGACCGGTGATGCGACCTTCAGCGGTCGTCGGTTCGAGCCAGCCGATATTCGGCAACGAGCGCGAGGGGGCGGTCGTAAGGCCGCTGACGCCGCCGTCGTCGAGCGCCTGCTGGATCAGCGGCGCGACGCGCTGGGAGTAGATGACGTCGGATGCCAGGAGGATCTCCATGTCGCCGGCGATCTGCGCGATCGCCTGCTTGCCCTGGCCACCGAGGGCGGTGGGCACCAGCGCAGCGACCTTGGTCACGCCTTCCAGGCGCAGGTCGAAGGCCAGCGCGAGGTTCTGCTCGGCGCCTGACATCGCGCCGGGTGCGCTGAGTTTGCTCGCGCGCGAGGCGAGGTCCTGCGCTTGGCGGCGCAGCTCGTTGACCTGCACCTCGACGTTCAACGCGGACTTCGCGCCGGCGCCGGTGAGCGCAGCGAACAGCGGGCGCGAGACGTGTTCGTCGAATTCCTGAGCGAGCGTGGAGACTTCGTGGTTGTAGCTCTTCAGCGCGTGGGTGTTTTTGCTTTTGACGCAGCTGCCGATCAGCACGACGATCAGAATCAGCAGGACCGCGCCGACGCCGAACGCCACGCGCCGGCGGACCATCAGCGTGTGCTGGTCCATCGGCAGCGCGCCGCTGGACCGCTGCGGGCGGCGCGGTTTCGGACGCTGAGGCTGGCGAGGCGTGCGAGACGTCGGCTGAGCCTCTGTCTCATCGCCGTCGTCGAAGAACGACAAAAGCTGCTCCTTGCAGGGATTCCGGAGGGAGCCCAGTATGACTGCCGGCCACCTCCCTGACCATCCTGCAACTTCTCGCTCAGTGCGACTTCTCCTGCCGCGCGCGGCAGGTACAGGAGCTGTCCGCGGCGAACGCAGGAGCCGGTGGAGTCGCAGACCTTCGACGATCGCACGCGCGTCGTGCCGCGCCGCCCGCGCTCGCGCGGCGCCTGGCAGGACGGACCCGGCGAGCAGGCGCTCGTGCTCGGGCGCTACCGCCTGCGCGAGCGTCTCGGCGCCGGCGGCTTCGGCGTCGTGTGGAGCGCGCACGACGAGCAGCTGCATCGCGACGTGGCGGTCAAGCGGGTCGCGCTGGCGCCCGGCGAGGACGCCGAGCGCGCGACGCGCGAGGCGCTGGCCAGCGCCCGCCTGGCGCATCCGGCGATCGTCGCGCTGTACGAGGCGTGCCCTGTGGACGGCGCCTTCTACATGATCTCCGAGCTGGTCGACGGCGAGACGCTAGCGCGCGCGATCGCCGACGATGCGCTGAGCGACGAGCAGATTCTGCGCATCGGCGCGGTGCTGTGCGGCGCGCTCGCGCACGCGCACGCGCGCGGCGTGGTGCACCGCGACGTCAAGCCGCACAACGTGCTGATCCCGCACGCGGCCTGGGACGCCGACGCGGGCGCAGGCAGACAGGACGTCGGCGCGGTGGCCAAGCTGACGGACTTCGGCGGCGCGCGTCTCAGCGGCGAGGACGTGCTGACGCGCACAGGCGACGTGCTCGGCACGCTCGCCTACATGGCGCCGGAGCAGAGCGAGGGACGCGAGGTCGGCGCGCCGGTCGACGTGTACTCGCTGGCGCTCGTGCTGTACGAGGCTCTGTGCGGATTCAACCCGGTGCGCGGCTCGACGCCTGCTGAGACGGCGCGACGCATCGGGCGGCCGGTCCGCTCGCTGGCGCGCGAGCGACGCGACCTGCCGCGCACGCTGAGCGCGACGATCGACCGTTGCCTGCACCGCTCGCCGGGCGCGCGCGGCACGCTGGAGCAGCTGTCCGAAGCGCTGGAGCAAGCGCTGCAAGAGAGCTCGCCGCGCGGGCGCAGGCGCGATCGTCGCACGCCCACGCAGACGCGACCGCCGCATGCTCGAGCCGACGAGGCTCCGGGACCAAGCCGGTGCACCTGCGCCGACCGATCATGCGCTGGCAGCGCCGGTCGCGCCTGCGTTCGCCGGCGTGGACGCCGCGCCGCGCGATGCGCAAGGCCGTCGCGACGGCGACAGCGTGCCGCCGCCGCAGGCGATCGTCCGGGCCGAAAGCTGGGGTCTTCCGCGGCTGGTCTGGCTGGCGGTGGCGCTGGTGCTCGGCGTGTGGCAGGCAGCGTCTGGGCGCCCGGGTGTCGGCCTGCTGGCGCTCGCGGCGCTGCTGCCGATCGTGCTGCTGCCGGTGGGGCGCCGCGCGCAGGGCGCGTCGGGTGGCTGGCTGGCCTGCCTGCTGGCGCCGCTGCTCGGCGTGATCGGGCTGGCCGGAGTCTTTCCGGCGATCGCCGGTCAGGCCAGACGCTGGCGCATGCGCGCCGCATATGCCGCGGTGGGCTATTGGTGGCTGGTGCTCGCCGAGCCACTGCTGGACCGCCGCCTGTGGCTTGGCGCGCCATCGTCGACGCCACCGCACGCGACCTGGGAGGGCTCGCTGAACCAGGCGGCCACGCACGTGCTCGCGCCCTTGCTGAGCCTCGGCGTGCTGCTCGGCGCGGCGCTGTGGGCAGGCGGCGCGCTGGTGCTGCCGCTGATCGTGCGCGGGCGAAACGCGGCCGCTGGACGTGGTCGGTGCGACGGTCTGGTCGGCGGTGCTGGTTGCGGCCGCACCACTGCTGGACGCCAGCGTGCAGGGGCATGTCGCGCACTTGAGCCCGCACGGCGCGATCCTTGGCGCCGTGCTGGGAGGCGCCGTCGCAGTCGCGGCCCGCGCTCTGCGCGGCCCTGTCTGACGTAGCATGGGCGCACGCCTGGACCGAGCCCCGCGAGTCGGGCGCGAGCGACGCGCGTTCGCTCGATACCGCTCGATGGGCCGGCGCCACCGCCAAGTCAGCCAATGAACGTCCTCAAGAGCGTCGAGACCACGATCGCCAACCTCGTCGAGGGCGCCTTCGGGCGCCTGTTTCGCTCGGAGGTTCGCCCGATGGAACTCGCGCGCAAGCTGGCGCGCGAGATGGACGAGCACCGCACGATGTCGGTCTCGCGCGTGTACGCGCCAAACGAATATTCAGTCTGGCTGTCGCCGCAGGACCGCGAGCGCTACGAGGGCGTCGAGCACGAGGTGATCGGCGAGCTGTGTGCATACCTGCTCGAGCACGCACGCCGCGAGGAGTTGATCCTCACGGCGAGCCCGGTGATCGTCTTCCACACCGACGAGCGCCTGGCGCTCGGCGAATTCGGCATTCAGGCCGAGTTGGTCCGCCCGGGCGGTCACAGTGACGAGGGCCGGGCGCCGCACAGCGGCAGCCCGAACCGGTCTCAGAGCATGGCGAAACGATGATCTACAGCACGTCAGCGCGCGTCCGCGGGGAGGTGGCCGAGGCCCAGGAACGTCCGACGCGGGCGTTGATCGTGGTGGCCGGCAGACGCCTGCCGGTCGCCGCCGAAAGGCGCGACGATCGGGCGCAGCCGCGATTGCGACATCGTGCTCGACGACGCCGGCATCTCGCGCCGCCACGCGGAGATCAGGCCCGGCACGGAGGGCTGGACGCGTGGCGGACCTCGGCTCGACCAACGGCGTACGCTTGAACGGGCGCACGCTGCGCTCGGCACAGGCACTGAAGGCGGGAGACCACGTCGAGCTCGGCTCGACGGAGATCGTCTTCGAGCTTGGATGACGACGCTGGCGCCCGTGTCCGTCGCGCTGAAGTTCGGCTTCCTTGCCGTGCTCTACCTGTTCGTGCTGTGGGTGGCGCGCAGCTCGCGGCGCGATCTGACGCGCGGCGAAGCGTCGCTCGCCGCCGAGCGCGGCGCGCCCGCGCAAGCGCCGGCCGACGCCACGGGCCTGCACTCGGCCTCGGCCGTCGCCGACGTCGCCCAGCGATCACCGCAGCTGGTCGTGGCGCGGGCGCCGGGGCACGAGTCGGGGATGATCTATGACGTCGACGGCGACCTCGTGCTGGGGCGCGGCGATCGCGCGGAGATCCGCCTGGAGGACCCGTTCGCCTCGTCACAGCACGCCCGCATCTACGAGCAGGGCAACATCGTCGTGATCGAGGATCTGGGTTCGACCAACGGCACGTATCTGAACGAGGAGGTGCTGCAGTCACCGCGGCCGCTGCACCCAGGCGACCGGGTGCGCATCGGCGACAGCGAATTCACCTTCGAGGTCGACTGACGTGCTGCGCGTGGCCGAGCAGTACGCGGGTACGGACACCGGCCGCCAGCGGCGCGCCAACGAGGACTCGCTGCTGGCGCGCGCGCCGCTGTTCGTGGTCGCCGACGGCATGGGCGGGGCGCAGGCCGGCGAGGTCGCTTCGCGCATCGCCGTCGAGTCCTTTCAGGGCGGCCTGCAGGACGCGGCCGCCCCCGAGGCGGCGCTGGCCGAGCTGACGCGCCAGGCCAACTCGCGCATCCATGAGCTGTCGCACAGCCACGCCGAGCAGGCGGGCATGGGCACGACGCTCACGGCGGTGTACGTCGGCGAGCGCGACGTGTCGATCGCGCACGTGGGCGACAGCCGCGCCTACCGCTTTCGCGACGGCGAGCTGCTGCGCCTGACCGACGATCACTCGCTGGTGGACGAGCTGCTGCGCCAGGGCAAGCTGACGCCCGAGGAAGCCGTCGAGCACCCGCAGCGCTCGGTGATCACGCGTGCGCTGGGGCCGGAGGGCGCCGTCGAGGTCGACACGCGCTCCTACTCTGCGCGCGGCGGCGACGTCTACCTGCTGTGCAGCGACGGGCTGACGACGATGGTCGCCGAGGATCGCCTGGCCGAGCTGCTTGGAGCGCACGAGGCGCTGCGCGACAAGGGCGAGGCGCTGATCGCCGCGGCGAACGAGGCGGGTGGGCGCGACAACATCACGGTGGTGCTGCTGCGCCTGGAGGAGCTCGCCGCCGCCTCGATGCCGCAGACCGAGCAGGCGGCGATCGTGGGCGCCGCGCTGAACGACTCCGATGGCGCGCACGACGGCGACGCGGCCGTGCCGACGGGCATGGCGACTGCGAGCACGACGACGCCCGGAGCGAGCGAGTCGCCGGTCGTGCAGCGTCGCCCGCGTTCGCCGTCGCCACGACCAAAGCGCTCCTCGCGCGGGCGCCTGCGTCGCGCGGGCGTGCTGGCGGTGGTCGTGGCGGTACTGGCGGTGATCGGCGCCGGCGCCTACATCGCGCTCCAGTCGGTCGTACTTCATCGGCACGAACGATCGCGGGCTGGTGACGGTGTTTCGCGGGGTTCCCTATCGACTGCCGGGAAGCCTGGCGCTGTTCAGCAGCGACTACGTGTCGGGCGTCAGCGCGTCTTCGCTGACGCCGGCTCGCAGGCGCACGTTGCTCGACCACACGCTGCGCTCCGAAGGCAAGGCGGCGGCGCTGATCCACAGCCTCGAATTGGGGCAGCTTGAATGAACCAACCGATCGTTCGGCTGTTCGGCGTCGTGATCTTGATGTTCGCGGTGCTGCTGGCCTTCACCTCGCGCTGGACGATCTTCGAAGCGTCGTCGCTGCGCGACAATCCGCTCAACGCTCGAGCGCTGCTGGAGCAGGAACGCATCGATCGCGGGAGGATCGTGGCGGACGACGGCTCGGTGCTCGCGCGCAGCGTGCGCACGTCGGGCTCGACGCGCTCGGAAAGCGTCTACGAACGGCGCTATCCGACAGGCGAAGAGTTCGCGCACGCGATCGGCTACTACTTCACCGACCTGGGTCGTACGGGGCTGGAGCGTTTCCGCAACAAGACGCTCAACGGCCAGTCCGACACGAACCTGCAGACGATCCTCGATCAACTGCAGGGCAAGAAGAAACAGGGCAACGCGGTCTTCACGACGCTGGATCCCGCTGCGCAGCAGGTAGCCAACAGGGCTCTGGCCGGTCACGAAGGCGCGGTCGTGGCCTTGGAACCGCGCAGCGGTGCGGTGCGCGTGATGGCCTCCTCGCCCGCGTACAACCCCAACGACCTGCGCTCGACCAAGACCTATGCGCACCTGGCCAACGACGCCAAGGGACGGCCGCTGGTCAACCGCGCGACGCAGTTCGGCTACGCGCCGGGCTCGACGTTCAAGGTCGTGACGGCGACGGCGGCGATCGATTCGGGCGCGTTCTCCAAGGAATCGACGGTGGACGGCCGCAACGACGTGCGCATCTCGGGCGTGCCGCTGCAGAACGACGAAAACGAGAGCTTCGGCTCGATCACGCTGACCGAAGGCCTGGCCAAATCGGTCAACACGGTGTGGGCGCAGGTGGCCGAGCGCCTGGGCAAGCGCGCGATGGCGCGCTACATGCGCCGCTTCGGCTTCGACACCAAGCCGCAGCTGGACTACCCGTCCGAAGAGATGTCCTCGAGCGGCGAGTACAGTGGCACGCGGCTGATTTCGCCGACGAGCGCGAAAGTGGACGTCGGTCGCATGGGCATCGGCCAGGACAAACTCGAGGTCACGCCCCTGCAGATGGCGGAGGTCGCCTCGGCGGTGGCCAACCGCGGCAAGCTGATGACGCCGCACATGACCGCGCGCATCGTCGATCCGGACGGGCGCACCGTGCAGCGCATCTCGCCTCACGTGCAGTCGGTCGTGATGAAACAGTCCACGGCGGCCGCGGTCACGGCGATGATGGAAGCCGTGGTCAACGAAGGAACGGGCACGTCGGCGCAGATCGCGGGCGTGCGCGTCGCGGGCAAGACCGGCACGGCGGAGACGCAGATCGGCACGGCGATCAACAACGTCTGGTTCATCGCCTTCGCGCCGGCGGACGCGCCGAAGGTGGCGATTGCGGTGACGCTGAAGGGCGTCCCGGGGCAGGGCGGCGCGTTCGCCGCGCCGATTGCCAGGGAAGTCATGGAAAGGCTGTTGCATGAGTGAGCGGGCGGGGGCGGCCGATGGTTGAGCCGGACACGATCATCGACGGGCGCTACAAGGTGATCTCGCGCGTGGGCTCGGGTGGGATGGCCGACGTGTACCTGGCCGAAGACCAGCTGCTCGGCAGGCAGGTGGCGGTGAAGCTGCTGCACCACCACTTCGCCGAGGACCAGGAGTTCGTCGAGCGCTTTCGCCGTGAGGCATCGAGTGCAGCGGGCCTGTCGCATCAGAACATCGTCGGCATCTTCGATCGCGGCGAGTGGGAAGGCACGTACTACATCGCGATGGAGTACGTCGCGGGACGCTCGCTGAAGACGATCGTGCGCGAGCAGGGGCCGATCGATCCGGCGCAGGCGATCGACATCGTCATCCAGATTCTGCGCGGCGCGCGCTTTGCGCACCGTCGCGGCGTGGTGCACCGCGACCTCAAGCCGCACAACGTGATCATCGACGAGGAGGGCCGCGCGCGCGTCACCGACTTCGGCATCGCACGCGCGGGCGCTTCGGACATGACGCTGACGGGCTCGATCATGGGCACCGCGCAGTACCTGTCGCCGGAGCAGGCGCAGGGCTACATGGTCAGCGGCGCCTCGGATCTGTACTCGATCGGCGTGATCCTCTACGAGCTGCTGACCGGCGTCGTGCCGTTCGACGGCGAGACGGCGGTTGCGATCGCCTTCAAGCAGGTTTCGGCCCAGCCGCGCCCGCCCAGCGAGGTCAACCCGGCGGTGCCGCCGGCGCTGGACGCTGTGGTGCTGCGCGCGCTGGCCAAGGACCCTGCGCAGCGCTACGCCGATGCAGACGAGTTCATCGCGGCGCTGGTGCGCGAGCGTCAGGCGTTGCCGGCGGCGACGAGCCCAGTGCTGGCGGCCGGAGCGACCGGCGAGCACGGCTATGGCGCCGCCGCCGCGCCCGCTGGAGCAGTCGGCGCCGGCGGCCAGCCGCCCGACGGGGGGCCGCCGGTCACCGGCGCGATGCTGCTCGCCGACGACGGTTATGACGACGACTCGGGCTCGGGCGACGGCCCCACGATCAAGCGGGTGCTGCTGTGGGGGCTGCTGGCCGCGCTGGTGGTCGGCGCGATCGTCGCGGCGGTGCTGCTGCTGTCCTCGCCGACGCGCCAGGTGACGGTGCCGAACGTGACCGGCGAAACCGAACAGGCTGCGTCGGCGAAGCTCCGCGCGCGCGACCTCAGCGCCTCGCCGTCGCTGTCGTCGAGCGCGACGGTGGCCAGCGGGCGCGTGATCCGCCAGTCGCCGAAGGGCGGCAGCCGCGTCGACGACGGCTCGCGCGTGAGCATCGTCGTGTCCAGCGGCCCGGGCAGCGCGGCGCTGATGAGTGTCGAAGGGCTGACGGCGGCCGAGGCGGTCAGTCGCCTGCGCAAAGCTGGCTTCGCGCCGACGACCAAGCGCCAGCCCAACGCGAACGTCGCGCAGGGCAAGGTGATCGGCACCGAACCGCCCGCGGGTACGGAGTTGCAGGTGGGCAGCCCGGTGTCGGTGCTGGTTTCCAGCGGGCCGGCGCAGGTGCGCGTGCCGGACGTATCGGGCGATTCGCAGAGCGGCGCCGAAGCGGCGCTGACGGCCGTCGGGCTGGCGGTAGGTTCGGTCACGTCACAGGTCTCGACGGCGCAGGCCGCCGGCAACGTGATCGCGCAGACGCCTTCGGCTGGTTCGTCGGTGCGCACCGGAGCGACGGTCGACCTGACGATCGCCAAGGCGTCCAACGAAGTGGCCGTGCCAAAGGTGGTCGGCGAGTCCGAGACGCAGGCCTCGGCTGCGCTGGGCGGCGCGGGCTTCACGCCGAGCCTGGTGCAGGTGACGACCAACGAAGCGAGCAAGGTTGGAGTCGTGCTCAAACAGAGTCCGAGCGCAGGGCACAAAGCGCGCAAGGGATCGACGGTCACGTTGACGGTGGGCGTGAAGGCGGAAACCACGCCGACAACGACGACGCCGACGACGACCACGACGACGCCGACCACGACGACGCCTCCCGCAACGCCGCCGGCGGCCGCGGCGGGATGACGGGCGGCTCGCTGACGGTCGCGGTGCTCGCGGGCGGCCGCTCGTCCGAGCGCGACGTCTCGCTGTCCTCCGCCGCGGCCGTTCGCGACGGGCTGCGCGCCGGCGGCCACGAGCCGGTCTGGGTGGAGATCGGCCGCGACGGCGCGTGGCGGCGTGATGGCGACGGCGAGCCGCTGCGCGCGACGCCGGGCGGCGGCCTGCTCGGCGCTGACGTGGTCTTTCCTGCGCTGCACGGCCGCTTCGGTGAGGACGGCACGGTTCAGGGCATGCTCGAGATGCTCGACGTCCCCTACGTCGGCTCCGGCGTATCGGCTTCGGCGCTGTGCATGGACAAGGTGCTGTTCAAGGAGCTGATGGCGGTGTCGGGCACGATCCCGCAGGTCGGCTATGTGGACGTTCGCGAGCAGCGACTGTCCGGCGCCGCTCGCCGGGAGCTGCTCGAGAAGGTCATGCAGCTCGGCCTGCCGGTGTTCGTCAAGCCCTCGCATCTGGGCTCATCGGTGGGCATCGTCAAGGTGACGAGCGAGAGCCAGCTCATCGACGCGATCGAGTCGGCATTCGCCTACGACGAGCGCGTGATCGTGGAGGCGGCCGCGAGCGGCGTCGAGGTCGAGTGTGGCGTGCTCGGCAGCTTGGCTGCCCAGCGCGAGCAGTCGGGTGAGCCGGCGGTGGCGTCGACTCCCGGCGAGATCGTGTTCGAGGGCGACTTCTATGACTTCGACGCAAAGTACGCGCCCGGCGGCATGGAGCTTTTGGTCCCGGCCCGCATCTCCGCGCGGGCGGCGGCGCGCGTGCAGCAGCTCGCGCTGGAGACCTTCGCGCGGGCGGGCTGCGACGGGCTGGCTCGCGTGGACTTCTTCGTCGACGGCGAGCACGTGCTGGTCAACGAGCTGAACACGATGCCGGGATTCACGCCGACGAGCGTGTACGCAAAGCTGCTGGCGGCCTCGGGCGTGGAGTACACCGAGCTCGTCGATCGACTCTGTCGGCTGGGCATCGAGCGGCACGCCGCGCTGCGGGCCCAGGCGTTCTGAGCGCTACTTGAACAAGGTCAGATCGGAGATCGAGGCCGATTCCTGGCCGGGGGGCAGGGTGGTGAGCCAGACGAGGTAGTAGCGATAGCGCGTGGCGGCGCTGGAGAGCTTGATGCGCTGGTGGCTCCTGACGTTGCTGGCGGAGCCGAGCGGTCCGAGCCAGCCGCGGGCGGCCAGCGAGGTGGTGTCGCCGTATGGGTAGGAGAGGTTGACGCTGCGCGCGCCATACACCTGCACGTCGAAGCCGGGCGTGGTCGTCTGCAGCTCGATCGCGCGCGCGACGACGCCGGGAGACGCGTCGATGTACACGCCCACGCCGGTGCCGCCGGCCTTCTTGAGCGTGCGTTCGTAGTAGTGGGCGGTGTTCCAGACGGTGTTGGGGTCGCTGTCGACGACGTTCTGCACGCGGTTGCGGTTTTCGGGGCCGGTGCCGAACGGGTTGTAGTCGTGCGCGGCGGTCTGGCTGAGCGGAACGGCCTGAAGGCCGGCGCTGGCGTGCACATCGGACGCGACGCCGGTGCCTTTGTGCGCTTGCTGGGCGGCGGCGACGATGGCGATTGCGACGATCACGGCGATCAGCGCGAGCGAGGCGAGCCAGCGCGCAGGGTGGCGCATGCGCCAGGGCAGGCGCCGGCGTGCGTCGCCGGGGAGCGTGCGCAGGACGCTCGTGACCTCGCCGGTGGCCTGTCCCGCGCGAGCAGCCTCGATCGCGAGCACCTCCTCGAGGTCGGCGACCATGGCGGCGGCATCGTGGTAGCGGTAGTCGAGGTCCTTGGCGACGGCGCGGTCGACGACCGAGGCGGTCGCGGCGGAGACTTCGGGACGCAACTGCTGCACGTCGGGGATCTGCTCGCGCACGTGACGCATGGCGACGGCGACGGGCGTCTCCCCCTGAAAGGGAACCTGACCGGTGAGCATCTCGTAGAGCACGACGCCGAGCGAGTAGAGGTCGGACTGGCCGGTCACGGGCTGACCGAGCGCCTGCTCGGGGGAGACGTAGTCGGTCGTGCCGAGCACGCGCCCGGCGATCGTGAGCCCTTCCTCGGTCAGCGTGCGCGCGATGCCGAAGTCGGTGATCTTGGCGCCGCCTTCCTCTGAGATGAGCACGTTCTGTGGCTTGACGTCGCGGTGCACGATCTGGCGCTCGTGGGCGGCGCCGAGCGCTCGCGCGATCTCGATCGCATAGGCGATGGCCTCGGTGATCGGCAGCGGGCCCTCGCGACGGATGAGCTGCTTGAGCGTCTCGCCGGGCACGTACTCGAGCACGATGTAGGGAGCGCCGACTCCCGGCTCACCACCTTCCTCGGAAGGCTCCTCGCCGGCGTCGATGACGGTGACTATGTGCGGATGGCTGAGGCGCGCAACCGAGCGCGCCTCGCGGCGAAAGCGCTCGAGCTGATCGGAATCCGAGGCGATCTCGCGATGCATCAGCTTGATCGCGACGGGGCGCTCGAGCACCGTGTCGAATGCGCGGTAGACCGTCGACATGCCGCCGCGACCGATTTGCGCATCGAGCCGGTAGCGTCCGCCTAGCAGTGTGCCGAGTACGGTCATGGCGACCTATTTTGCGCGCATCCGGGTGACGGCGAGCACCGCGAGCGCCACGCGGTAGAGGCTGTAGGGCAGCAGCGAACCCAGGGCGCCGGCGCGGCGCAGCAACCGCGAGCTGATCAGCGTGGAGGCAAAGGCGGCGCCGGCGCCGGCGGCCAGCGGCATGGCGCCTGCGTCGGACGGCCGACCGTGACTCATCCGCAACGCCTTCAGCGCGCTGGCGCCGAGCATGACCGGCAGGGCGGCATGCCAGGACAACTGCTGGGCGTCGCTGCGCGTAAAGCCACGCGCACGGCCAGCGGCGAGCGTGGCGCCGTAGCGCGACACACCCGGAATGAGCGCAAGCGCCTGCGCGACGCCGAGCGCCAACCCGTCGCCGGGGCCGGCGTCCTCGTGTCCGCGGCGCCCTGCTTCGCCGCGCAGCTCGACCGCGGCCATGGCGCCGGCGCCGGCGATCAGCCCGGCGGCGATCGACCGCGGCCCGCCGAGACGGCGCTCGATCACAGGACCGAACACCAGGCCGGCTGCGGCAGCGGGCGCCAGCGACAGCGCGACCGTCGTCAGCCGGCGGCCGTCGAGCTCGCGCAACGCCCCCACGAGCTCGCCGCGCATGTCGATGGCCAGCGCGCCGGCGGCGCCGGCGTGCAACGCGACCTCGAAGGACTTGCGCAGCTCGCCGTCAAGCTCGGCGTAGGGCCAGCCGAGCAGGAAGGGCACGAGCGTGGTGTGCGCGGAGGAGGAGACCGGCAGCAGCTCGGTCGGGCCCTGAAGCAGTCCGAGCGCCAACGAATGGCGCAGCGCGAGGCGCGTTCGCTCGGCGGCGTGCCTCAAGGCGCGTCTGGAGCCGGCCCGGCGCCCGGCGCGCCGTCGACGGGCGTGCCGGCTGCGTCGTCGCCGCCACGCCGGCGGCGCACGATCAGATAGCCGACGCCGAGCACGATCGCGGCTAGCAGCACGTAGTCGACGTACTCCAACGCGTGGCGCACGCTCTTCCAGTCGCCGCCGAGCGCGTGACCCGCGAGCGCGAAGCCGAGCACCCAGGGGATAGAACCGATCAGCGTGAGAATGCTGAAGCGCGCGAGCGGCATGCGCGCGATGCCGGCGGGCAGCGAGACGAAGGCACGGATCACAGGGATCAATCGCCCGTACAGCACGATCTGCTCGCCGTGGCGCTGGAACCAACGGTCGGCTCGATCGATTTGCGCCGGGCCCATATGGACCTTGTCGCCGTGGCGTTCGAGCAGCTCAAGGCGCCCGCCGCGCCCGACTGCGTAGGCGACCCACGAGCCAACCATCGTGCCGATCAGCCCGGCAAGCACGATGCCGACCATCGTCAGGTGATGGTCAGAACCGCTGGCCGAGTGGTCGGCGACGACAAAGCCTGCGAACAGCATGACGACCTCCGACGGCACTGGAATGCAGGCCGAGCTGACGGCCATCAGCAGGAAGATGCCCGGCAGGCCCGCCGTGCGCACGAAGTGCGACGTTTCGTTGACGACCGATTCGGAGATCGAGGCGAGCACGAGCATGGCGAGGGACGATACCGGGGGGTGGGGCGAGGGCGCACGGGCTTTCCCGCCGCGCGCGGGCTACCGTCCCTGCGATGCGCATTTGGATCGACCTGACGAACAGCCCGCACGTGCTGGTGATGCGGCCGATAATCGAGCTGCTGGAAGAGGACGGGCACGAGGTTCGCGTTACGGCGCGGGACTTCGCGCAGACGATTGCGCTGTGCGAACGCTTCGGCATCGAGCACACGCAGATCGGCCATCACCGTGGCGAGCGCCGGTGGGCCAAGGCGCTGGGCCTGGCGTCGCGCTCGGCGGCACTGGTGCGCTGGGCGCGGGAGCAGCAGCGCGCGGACGGAGGCAGGGGCTTTGACATTGCGCTGGGGCACGGCTCCAACGACGTCTCGGTGGCGGCGGCGCTGCTGCGCGTGCCGAGCTCGACGATGTTCGACTACGAGTGGGCGACGGTGCAGCACAACGTGAACTGCCGGCTGGCGGCGGCGGTGATCGTGCCCGACGCGATTCCGCCACAGCGCCTGGACCGCTACGGCGCGCGAGGCAAGCTGCACTCCTACGAGGGGCTGAAGGAGGAGTACTACCTGGCGGACTTCACGCCGAACGCGGCGGTGCTGGACGAGCTGGGTCTGGACGCCGAGCGGCCGATCGTGGTCGTGCGCACGCCGCCGGAGGTGTCGCTGTATCACCGCTTCGAGAACGATCTGTTCGCAGGCGTGCTCGAACGCCTGCGGGTCTTGGCGACGGAGCAGGGGGTGCAGCCCGTGGTGCTGCCGCGCATCGAGGCGCAGCGGGCGGAGCTGTCTGCCGTGGCCGAGTTCGTGCTGCCCGAGCGGGCGATCGACGCGCAGTCGCTG
Source organism: uncultured Solirubrobacteraceae bacterium (assembly GCA_963793935.1). Lineage (GTDB taxonomy): Bacteria > Actinomycetota > Thermoleophilia > Solirubrobacterales > Solirubrobacteraceae > Palsa-744. Next base: position 400,171 of record CAWCBZ010000003.1, on the reverse strand, counting down.
ATCGCCTACGCGGCGCTGGTGGTGTCGGCGGGGGGCACGATGAACCGCGAGGCGGTGGCGTTGGGCGTGCCGGTGTTCACGACGTTCGAGGGTCGTCCGGGGGCAGTCGACGACAGGCTGATCGCCGAAGGCAGGCTGCGTCGCCTGAGCAGCGAGGCGGAGCTCGAGCTCTCCGCGCCGGCCCCGGGGCGCGCGCAAGCGCGCGTGAGGCGCGATCCGCGGCTGCTGATGGAGCTGCTGCTGGCGCCGTTGCACGGCCGCGCCCAAGGCGCCTGAGCGCCCGCGGGCGCTTACAATCTCGACAATGCGCCGACGGATCCGCTCGGCGACCTTTCCCCTGCATCGTCACGTGCTGCCACAGCTCGCGGTGGATGGGGCGCTGGTCGCGCTCGCGTACTACCTCGCCTTCCAGCTGCGCTTCGAGCATGGCCCGACGGGCTACTACGCGCATCTGCGCGAACGCACGATCTGGTGGGTGCTGGCCGGCAGCTTGCCGGTGCTCGTGCTGGCGCGCGTCTATCAGCGCCGCTGGCGCTACTCGGGCCAGCGCGACTACGAGGCGGTCGCGCGTGCGGTGGCGGCGATCGTGCTGCTGGCGGTGGTGGCGGTGGAGGTCTTGCGCCCGGTGCACCACTACCGCAGCACCGTGGCCGTGTCGCTGCCCAACGGCGTGATCATTCTGTTCGCGCTGCTGGCGCTCGTATTTCTGGTTGGCGTGCGGGCGCTGGCCCGCAGCATCTACGAGCGCCGCCCGCTGGCGGCCTTTCGCGGGGGGCGCAAGGACCAGCGCAGCGTGCTGATCGCCGGCGCCGGCGACGGCGGGCGCCTGGTGCTGCGCGAGATCGTGCGCAACCGTGGCCTGGGGCTGACGCCGGTCGGCTTCGTCGACGACGACTCCGGCAAGCGCGGCCTGCGCATCGACGGGGTGCGCGTGCGCGGCAACACCGAAGGCGACCTGCCGCGGATCCTCGACGACTCAGAGCCCGACGAAGTGATCATCGCGATTCCCTCGGCGCCCGGGTCGACGCGCGCGCGGATCGTGCGCGAGTGCCGCACGCGCGGCATTCCGGTGCGCACGCTGCCGACGGTGTTCGAGCTCCTGCAGACGCGCGGCGCGCTGGCGCGCCAGATGCGCGAGGTGCGCGTGGAGGACGTGCTGGGGCGCGAGCCGGTGCAGATGGAGCTGGAGAAGGTCGGCGCCTACCTGGCCGGCGAGACGGTGCTGGTGACCGGCGCGGGCGGCTCGATCGGCGCCGAGCTGTGCCGGCAGATCGCGCGCGTGGAGCCGCACCGCATGGTGCTGCTGGACCACGCCGAGGACAACCTGTTCTCGATTCAGCGCGAACTGGAGGACGAGCGGCACGTGTCGCCGTCGATGCTCTCGGCGGTGCTGGCCGACTGCAAGGAGGAGGAGCGCATGCGCGAGGTCTTCTCCGAGCATCGCCCGACGGTGGTGTTCCACGCGGCGGCCTACAAGCACGTCGGACTGATGGAGGCCAATCCAGTGGAGGCGGTGCGCAACAACGCGATCGCCACGAGAGTGGTCGCGCACGTGGCCGGCGAGGTCGGCGTGGGGCGCTTCGTGCTCGTGTCGACCGACAAGGCGGTATCGCCGGCGACGGTCATGGGGGCGTCGAAGGCGCTCGCCGAGTTCGCGCTCGAGGCCGCGACGGCACGCTTCGCCGACACGCGCTACGCGGCGGTGCGCTTCGGCAACGTGCTCGGCTCGTCGGGCAGCGTGGTGCCGATCTTCCGCCGGCAGATCGAGCGCGGCGGACCGGTGACGGTGACCGACGAGCGCATGACGCGCTACTTCATGACGATTCCCGAGGCGGTGCAGCTGATCATCCGCAGCGGCTCGCTGGCGGCCGAGCGACGCGACGCGACGAGCAATGGCCGCCTTCCCGAGGAGCTCGGCACGCGCGAGCGACGCGCCAATCCGACCGTCGGCGAGCGCTCCTCGGAGCCGTGCGCCGATGTGTTCGTGCTGGACATGGGCGAGCCGGTGCGCATTCTCGAGCTGGCGCGCGCGATGATCGAGCTGTCGGGACTGGACCCCGACCGCGACATCGAGGTGGAGGTCGTCGGGCGACGCCCGGGCGAGAAGCTGCACGAGGAGCTGTTCAACAGCTACGAGCGCGCGCGGCCGACGAGCGCCGAGAAGATCCTGCTGGCCGATCGCGAACCGCTCGGCGCAGAGGCGGTGGAGTCGATGTTCGCGGAGATCGGCCTGCTGGTGCTCGAGGGCGACGCGGCAGGGCTGGCGGCACGCGTGGCCGAGCTTTCTGCGCTGCATGCGCAGTCGCGAACGGCGCGTTCGCCGCAACCCGAGGCGACGGCCGACGCGCCGGGCGATGACGGGCGCGATGCGCCTGCTGCCCTCATACACTCTCCGGATTCATGACTCTCACGCCGCTCGCGCTATCGCTCTCGAGCGACTTCACAAAAGCCGGTGCGATCGCCGGTTTCGCGGCGCTGCTGGGCATCGCGATCCTTTCGCTGCTGGTGTTCTCGCAGGCGCGCGAGCTCAAGCGCCTGCGCGAGTGGGCCGGCCGCGCGCCCGAGCGCGCAGCCGAGGTCGAGCAGCGCGTCAGCGCTGAAGCGGCAGCACGTCTACAGCAGCCCGCCGCCGCAGCCCAACCGGCGGTGGCGACGCAGTCCGGCGTCCGAGCGGTGCCGCGCACGGTGCCGCTGAACGCGCGCGCGGCGCCGGCGACCGGCGAGCAGACGGCGGTGGCCGGGCCGCTCGCCACGGCGCCCCCGGGGACCGCGCAGGCCGGCGCCGCGCCGGCCGGAGCGCCGACGCCGGCGACGACCGCCGCCGCAGCAGCCACGGCAGCGGCAGCGGGCGCGGGCGGGGCGGCAGCGCCCGGCCAGAACGCGCCCGTGCCGACGGCGGCGACGCCGCAAGCCGCTACGCCGGCCGGCGCCGCCACGGGCTCGGGCACGTCGCCGGCGAGCGCCGCAGCGCCGGCGCAGGGCGCCGCGCCCGCGAGCGCCGATGCGGCGACTGCTTCGCCCGTGCGGGCCCAGCCGCCATCGCCGGCGGGCGCCGCGCCGTCGGCTGCGTCTGCGGGACAACCTGCTGCACCGCAGGCGGCCGGCTCTGAGCCGCGCACGCCGGCGCCGGCCACCGTGGCGGCGGCCACGACGGCGGCCAAGAGCGCGACGCCGCGCTCGCCGAGCCCGCCGGCGCGCCCACCCGCCCCGCCGGCGCCCCCCGTGTCCAGCGCACCTGTGAGCGCCGGAGCGGCGAGCGGCGGTCGCGCTGCAGCGGCTGCAGCGGCGGGCACCGCCGCCGGCAGGTCCGCGTCGCCGGTCGACGATGTCGCCGCCGGCGCGTCTACACGCCGCGTTGCCGCGGCCAGCGCGTCGGCGGCTCGTCGCAGCGAGACGGCGCAGCCGAGTGTGCGCCGCTATCGCACCGAACGCCGCTCGCCGGCGCGTGCGACGCTGCTGATCGTCGGCGGGCTGATCGTCGGCGTTGCCGTGCTGGTCGCCGTGCTGGTGTCGATCGGCGGCGGCTCCAAGGGTGGCGGCTCGTCGTCGAGCACGACGGCGTCGCAGTCGGCGAACGGCTCCGAACAGTCGGTCGGCCAGACGAAGACTTCGGGCGGCTCGACGACGAAAGCGAGCGGGCCGACGGTCAACCGCGCGTCGGTGAACGTGGTGGTGCTCAACGGCACGACGACCAATGGGCTGGCACACCAGGTATCCAGCGAACTGAGCTCGCACGGCTTTACGCGCGCGACGGCGCTGACGGGCAGTCCGCCTGGCGGCAACCAGGCGACGATGGTGGAGTACGCCAGCGGGCACAAGGCCGACGCGCAGAGCGTCGCGCGCACGCTCGGCGTCAGCCAGGCGCAACCGATCGAAGGCACCGTCGCTTCGCTGGCGGGCTCGGCGACGGTGGTGGTGATCGTCGGCCTCGACAAGGCGACGTCGCCATAGCCGGCTTCCTGGACATACCCGAGCGCTCGGCCAAGCCGCGCGAGCGCGGGCTGACGCATGTGATCGATCGCGGCCTGTCGATCGCCGAGGTCGACGGCCTGCTGGAGGTGGCTGGCGAGTGCGTGGACATCGTCAAGCTCGGTTGGGGCACGGCGCTGGTGACGGCGAACCTGCAGCCGAAGCTCGAGCGCTACGCCGCGCATGGCATACCGGTCATGCTCGGCGGCACGCTGACGGAGATCGCGATCCGCCAGGGGCGCATCGACGGGCTGATCGAGTGGCTGCGCGAGCTGGGCTTGGGCCACGTGGAGATCTCCGACGGCACGATTGCGCTCGACGCCGACTACAAGAGCGCGCTGATCGAACGCCTGTCGGGCGAGTTCGTGGTGCTCGCCGAGGTCGGCAACAAGGACGCGGACTTCATCATGGCGCCGTACGTGTGGGTTGAACAGATCCAACGCGACATCGACGCAGGAGCCTGGAAGGTGATCACCGAGGCGCGCGAGTCGGGCACTGCGGGCATCTACCGCGCTGACGGCGAGCCGCGCACCGGGCTGATCGACGAGATCGCGCACGCGATCGAGCCGGAGCGGCTGATTTTCGAGGCGCCGCTGCGCCCGCAGCAGGTGTGGCTGCTCAAGCGCTTCGGCACCGAGTGCAACCTCGGCAACATCGCGGCCGACGACGTGCTCTCGCTGGAGACGCTGCGCCTGGGCCTGCGCTCGGACACGGTCGAGCGCTTCGCGCTCGGCGACGCGGGATCGGCCGGGGGCGATTGACCAGTCTCAATCGGCGGGTCACAGACCGGCCGGCAGGCATCGTGTTCGCGCTGCTGGTGGTGGCGTGCTTCGTGGCGTTCTTTCTCACGCAGCGGCTCAAGCACACGCCGACGGCCGTGCAGGCGTTCAAGCTCACGCCGCGCTTCTCGCCGACGCCGGCGGGGCACATCAAACAGGAGCGCATCTCCTTCCGCCTGGCGCGCTCTGACGAGGCGACGGTCTCGGTCGTCGACTCGGCGGGTGCGGAGGTCGCACGCCTGCTGCACGACTACCCGGTGCAGCGCTACAAACAGCTCTCGCTGCGTTGGACGGGCAGGCTGGGCACGGCGCACGGCTACAGCTTCGTGGCCGGGCCGCAGGGACGCCCGGCGATCCAGCCGCGGCTGAGCGGAGCGCCTGCGCCGGCCGGCGAATACCGCGTGCGCGTGACCCTTCGCGAGCAGCACCGCTCGGTGCTGTCGCCGCGCAGCTTCACGCTGGTGCGGCCATGACCGCGGCGCTGGCGCTGCCGAGCGTGACGGCGACATCGCTGAGCGCGGGCGCGGTCGTGGCGGCCGTGCTTGGCGCGGTCGTCGTGATCGCCGGCCTGGTCGTGCTGATGCGCGCCAAGGCTGACGCGTTCCCGCTGCTGGCCGTGCTGGCGCTGCCGTTTCGGCTGCCGATCTCCGCGGAAGGACGCACGGTCAACCTGCTGATTCCGCTGTATCTGGTCGTCGCCGCGGGGGCGATCGCGCACCTGCTGCCGCGGCTCGTGCGCCGTGAAGAGCGCGGGCCGAACACGCTGGAATGGCTGCTGCTGGCGTCGCTGGTGCTGTATGCGCTGCAGACGCTGTACTCGAGCGACCGCGGCAAGGCGGCCGAGAACCTGGCGTTCTTCTACGTGCCGTTCGCGCTGCTGTTCGTGCTGCTGCGCGACGTGCAGTGGCGGCGCGAGCTGCTGCTGCGGTGCCTGGGCATCGCGGTGGCGCTGGCGGTGATCTTCGCGGGCGTCGGCTTCGTGGAGTACGCGCGCAAGGAACTGTTTCTCAACCCGAAGGTCGTGGCGGCTAACCAGTTCGACAACTACTTCCGCGTCAACTCTCTGTTCTTCGACCCGAACATCTACGGGCGCTTTCTGGCGCTGGTGATGATCGCCGTGACGGCGGTGGTGCTGTGGTGGCGCAACCTGCGCGGCGTGGTGTGGGCGGCGGCGGTGCTGGCATGGCTGCTGGCCGGCCTGGTGACGAGCTTCTCGCAGTCGAGCATCGCGGCGCTGCTGCTCGGGCTGGCGGTGCTCGCGGCCTACCGCTGGTCTGTGCGCTGGACGCTGTACATCGCCGGCGGGCTGATCGCGCTGGCGCTGGCCACCGCGCTGGCGGCGCCGGCGCGTTGGCATTTCGGCCTGAAGGGCAACGGCGGCTCGGCGAACAACGCGACGACCGGGCGCGCAAAGCTGATCGAAGGCGGCCTGAAACTGTTCGCCGACCGGCCGCTGCAGGGGTACGGCGCTGGCTCGTTTCAGACGGAGTACGAGAGCCATTCCAAAGCGAGCGTGGAGAACGCGACGTCGGCCTCGCACACAATTCCGATCACGGTCGCCGCCGAGCAGGGCATCGTCGGGCTGGCGCTGTATGTGGCGCTGCTGATGGTCGCCTTCGCAGTGCTGTTCCGCGGCGCCGGACGATCGCCGCCGAGGATCGCGATCGCCGCGTGCTTTGCGGCTCTGGTGCTGCACACGTTCGCCTACGCGGATTTCCTCGAGGACCCGCTTACGTGGACGCTGTTGGGCATCGGCGTCGCCCTGGCACGCGCCGGTGTGCCGCCGGAGCGCGAGGCCGCCGCGCCCGCGCGCGCCGGCGGCAACGCGGCGACGGCGTAAGCGCCGAGTAGGTTCTCAGCCGTGCGCGGCTATCTGAAGCGGCTGGTGGCGACGGGCGCGGCCTACCAGTTCGGCGACATCGTCGCCAAGGGCATCGCGCTGATCACGATTCCGTTGTACACGCGTCACGTGTCGCCGGCGGGCTACGGCGCGGCCAACTCGCTGCTGACGGCGGTGATCCTGGCCAGCATCTTTCTCCGTGTGGGCGTCGGCGAGGCGTTCATACGTTTTTATTTTGATGATGAGGACGTGTCGCGCCGCGAGCGGATCGCGCGCACGGCTACGGCGACGGTGGCCTGGACGACGACGGTCGCGGCGCTGCTGGCGCTCGTCTTCGCGGGGCAGCTCTCAGAACTGGTTCTCGGCTTGCACGACCCGCTGCTGCTGGACTGCGCGACGGTCGGCCTGTGGGCGTTCACGAACCTGGAGATGGCCTACGCGCAGCTGCGCGTGGACGAACGCGCGCGCGCCTACGTGTTCGCCTCCGGCGCCAACGTGGCGCTGACGGTGATCTTCACGGTCTCGCTGGTGGTCGTCGCCGGCGAGGGCGCGCGCGGCCTACTGCTCGGCAACTTCGGCGCCTCGGCGATCGTCGTGCTGGGACTGTGGTGGCTGCTGCGCCGGCGCTTCAGCCTGCGCGTGCAGTGGGCGGACCTGCGCGCGATGCTGCGCTTCGGCCTGCCGACGGTGCCGGCCGACGCGAGCGTGTACGCGCTGCAGGTGGCCGATCGCCTGTACCTGTTTCGCGGCTACTCGCACGCCGCCGCCGGCAACTACTCGGTGGCGCTGCAGTTCGCGACGGTGGTGTTCGTGATGGTGCGCGGCTTTCAGTACGCCTGGCCGCCGCTGGCCTACTCGATCCAGTCAGACGCCGAGGCCGCGCGGCTGTACTCGCTCGTGACGACGTACTTTCTGCTGGCGACGGGCGTGGTCGTCACCGCGGTGGCGCTGCTCGGGCGCTGGATCGTGCGCCTGCTGGCCGCGCCTGAGTACTTCGGCGCGCACGCGGCGCTGCCGTGGCTGGCGCTGGCGTGGACGCTGTACGGCCTCTACCAGGTGATGATCGTGATCACCGGACGCGCGAAGGTGACCATACGCAACGTCCCCGCCGCCGCCGCCGGACTGGTCGTAAACGTCGTCTTGTTGCTGGTGCTCGTGCCGCACGGCGGGCTGGACCTGGGCATCGCCGGCGCGGGCATCGCGCTGTGCGGCGCCTACGTGGCGATGCTGCTGGTCATGCACCTGCTCACGCGCCGCCTGTTCGTCGTCGGCTTTCAGTGGCGGCGCCTGGCGCTTTTGACGGCGATTCTCGCCGGCGTGGCCGTGTCCGGCGAGCTGCTGCTGCCGACCAGCGGCTTCGCCGGCATCGCGCTGCGCATTGTCTGGCTGGCGCTCGTGCCGGCGCTGCTCGTGCTCACACGCTTCTTCGGCGCCGACGAGCGCAGTCAGGCGCGTGCGCTGCTCGCAGACGGTCGCAAGCGCGTGGCGGCCTTCCGCGCCGGACACGGCGAGGTTGAGGAATACGCCGAGGACCCCTTGAAAGACATCTGACGAACGCGAGGGCGCTGCGCCGCTCGGCGTCCTCGGTCGCTCGCGTGCAAAGCACGCCACGCTCCCTGCGTCCTTGATCGGCTTGGCCCTCGCGCCCGTCACCTCGCCGGGAGCCGAAATGCGTCCAGCGGGCGTAAAGGGCCGGCGCGGGCGGGCCGATGATCGCTGGAACATGCCTGATCTGGCAGTAACCACTCGCCGACCGGCGGGGGCGCGCGAGCGTCGTCGCAGGGCCGAGGCGCTGCGGCGCCATCGCGCCGACGAGCGCGCGCGCGAAATGGCGGCCGCGGGAGAGCTGGCCTACCTGCGTGTGCAGCTGCGTCTGGCTGCGCGGCTGACGGCTCGGCTGGCGGCGACCAACGACGTGCAGGAGATGGTCGAGCTGCTGGTCGACGAGCTGCATCGCACTTTCGCCTTCTACCTCGTCGGCATCCAGCGACTGGACGGCGACGGCGTGCTGCGGCTGGTCGCCGGCAGCGGCGCGCTGGCTGAGGTGATGACCGAGTTTCTGCTCGTCGAGCAGTCGCTGCACGACGGCGTCAACGGTCGCGTGGCCCGCTCGGGCGTCAGCGCGCTCGTGGCGGACACGCGCGACGATCCGGACTACATCGAGCGTGACCCCAAGACCGACCCGCGCTCGGAGCTGAGCGTGCCGATTCTCGTCGACGGCGGCGTGTGGGGCGTGCTGAACATCGAGGCGCCGGAGCCTGGTGCGTTGGGCGAGGCCGACGCGGTGCTCGTCGAGGCGATCGCCGCGAGCCTCGGCTCGTCGATGCACCGCGCGATGCTCGTGGCCGATCTCGAGCAGACGTTCACGACGACGCTGACGGCGCTGATGAGCACTGTCGAGGCCAAGGACGACTACACGGCATCGCACGAGCAGCAGGTCGCCGACCTGACCAAGCGCGTGGCGCTGCGCCTCGGTCTGAGCGCCTCGCGCGCGAGCGACGTGCGCTACGCAGCGCTGCTGCACGACATCGGCAAGGTGGCGGTGCCCAGCGAGATCCTGCTCAAGCCCGGACCGCTGAGCGACGAGCAGTGGGTGATCATGCGCGGACATGCAGCTGCCGGCGGCACGCTCGTGGCGAGCATTCCCGCCTTCGCGCATCTCGCGCCGGCCGTGCGCGCCAGCCACGAGCGTTGGGATGGCGAGGGCTATCCGGATGGGCTGGCGGGCGAGCGCGTGCCGCTGGCGGCGCGCATCATCGCCGCGTGCGACACCTACGAGGCGATTGTCACCGACAGGCCCTATCGCGCGGCGCGCACGCCCGGCGAGGCCGCCGGTGAGCTGCGCCGTGTGGCCGGCACGCAGCTGGATCCGCGCGTCGTCGACGCGCTGCTGGCCGAGCTCGGCCTCTAGCGCTCGCGGTTGTAGCGCGCGGCCGCCTCGCGCAGGCCCTCGCCGCGCGCCGGCCACAGCGAGGCGGTCACGTGCCGCCAGTAGCGCTTCGGCGAATGGCCGGGCAGCACCATCGCGGCGAGCGCGCGCAGCGCGTACGGCCACGCCGTCAACAGGCGAACGGCGCGCGCGGCCGCGGCGGAGTGGTGCTTGCGCATGTACAGGTCGCGGTTGCGCGCCATCTCCACGATGCGCCGCTCGGGCACGGCCGCCGTCGACAGCTGCTCGTGGTGCACCGCCACGGCGCCGGGCACGTACACGCTGTGCCAGCCGGCGTCGCGCAGGCGCCGCGCGAAGTCGACCTCGTCGGAGTACACGAAGAAGTCGCCGTCCAGCCAGCCAACCTGCTCAGCAGCCGCGCGGCGCACCAGCAGCGCGGCCGACTGGCACCAATCGACCTCGCGCGTCCGCTCGCCGCCGCTCTGCACGGTGTAGCGGCGGTGCAGCAGCAGCGCGCCCGCCAGCGCCGTCAGCGGCGTGGGAAACCGCCACGCCGACGGTCGCTCGCGCCCGTCGGGCCGCATTAGCTTGGCTCCCGCGCAGGCAGCCTGCGGGCGCTCCTGCAGCGCGCGCCACAGCTCCAGCGTCGCGCCCGGCTGCAGCTCGGAGTCCTCATTGAGCAGCAGCGCGTAGCGTCCGCGCGCGCGTTGCAGCAGCTCGGAGTCGTTGAGCGCCTTGCCGCGGCGCTCCTCAAGCGCGATCGTCTGGTCGACCGTTGCGTGCTGCTGCGCAGCGTGCGCCGAGCCGTCGCGCGAGCCGTTGTCCAGCACCAGCACCTCTGTCGCGAAGGCGAGGCTCTGACGCTCGCGCGCGATCGCGTCCAGCCCGCGCAGCAGAAGCTCGCGCTGCGACGTGTTCACCACGCAGTAGGAAAGCTCCACGCCCGCCACGCGGCGGACTCTAGTGCGGGCGGGTCAGGCGGCCGCCGAAAGTGCGAGGTAGACGCCGCCGCCAGAAGGCTCGGGGATCGCTTCCCCGTGCTCGCGCATGCCCTCGAAATGAAACTCGAGCGCTGAGCGCATTTCCGCGACGCACTTCTCAATCGACTCCCCAGTCGCGACGCAGCCGAGCACATCGGGAGACCAAGCCGAATAGTTCGTCGGCGGGCCACCCTCGACCAGAATCAAGTATCCGTCGCTCTTGGTCATCGCAATCTCGCCTGCTTCATAATGCTCGCCTCGGACTTTCGGCGCAAGTCTTCGCTGGGATGCCCCGCCACCGTGACGGTACCGCGCTTGATTGGATGATGGAACTGGCGGTGACTCCCACGCTGGCGCACCTGCCGCCAGCCGTCGCGTTCGATCAGCCTGATCATCGCACGCACCTTCATCCAGTCCCATCCGACGGCTGGGCGTGGGCAGGACGATGGTGCAGCACGCCTATTGTCTGGCGCCATGCGCGTGCACCTTGTCGACCCGTCGGCCTACACGCCGCCCTACGACCACGCGCTGAGCGCCGCGCTCGCCGCGGCCGGCGCCGACGTGGAGCTGTTCACCAGCCGCTTCGCCTACGGCGAGCTGCCGTCGCCGCAGGGCTATGTCAAGCGCGACTTCTTCTATCGTTCGGCCACTCGCCTGCCCGGCGCCTCGCCGTCCGCGCAGCGGGCGCGTCGCGCGCTGAAGCTCGTCGAGCACATGCCCGACATGCTGCGCTATCGCCGCGCCGCGCAGACGGCTGACGTGGTGCATTTCCAGTGGCTGCCCGTTCAGCAGCTCGACGAGCACATGCTGCCGGCGCAACCGCGCGGGCGCCCGGCGCTCGTGCTGACGGCGCACGACGTGCTGCCGCGCGAAGGCGGCGCGCGACGCCGCGCGGCGCAGCGCCGCCTGTATGACCGCTTCGACGCGATCGTCGTGCACTCCGAGCACGGCCGCGCGCGACTGATCGGCGAGCTGGGCGTGGACGAGCGCCGCGTGCACGTGATCGCGCATGGCGCCTTCGCGCATCTCGCCGACCAGCCGGCCGTGCCGCCGCCGTTTGCGACAGACAAGCGCGTCGTGCTGTTCTTCGGCCTGCTGCGTCCATACAAGGGGCTGGACGTGCTCTTGCAGGCCTGGCGCGGCATCGACGACGCCGAGCTGTGGATCGTCGGCATGCCGCGCATGGACGTCGCCGCGCTGCTGGCCGACGCGCCGCCGAACGTGCGCCTGGTGTCGCGCTTCGTCGCCGATGCCGAGCTGCCGGCCTACTTCGCGCGCGCCGACCTCGTCGTGCTGCCCTACCGCGAGATCGAGCAGTCCGGCGTGCTGTTCACCGCGCTGGCGTTCGGCAAGCCGCTGCTGGTGTCAGACGTCGGCGGCTTTGCCGAGCTGGCCGAGCGAGGCGCCGCGCACGCCGTCGCGCCGGGCGATGCGCGTGCGTTGCATGACGCGCTGACCGGCCTGCTGGCCAACCCGGCGGCGCTGTCGGCGCTCGGCGAGCGCGCGCTGGCGCTCGCGCACGGCGAGTACGGCTGGGCGCAGATCGCCAAGCGCACGCTGGCGCTCTACGAGCAGCTTCTCGCCGGCTGATCCGCGCACGGGCCGCGGCCCGGCGGCGCGCTCAGTCCTGCCAGAACTCTTTGTCCACTTCGCCGTCTTTTTCGTGGTGCGCGCCGAACGCCAGGTACTCCATGCCATCGTCGCCGGCCTCGAAGGCGCGCGTGATGCTCGGCGCCACGCGGATCGCGTCGAGGCGTTTGATCTCGACGATCTCGTCGTCCAGGCGCACGCGCCCGCTGCCCGACAGCACCACGTAGACCTCCTCGGCCTTGTCGTGGCGGTGGCCGAAGGCCTGGCGCTTGCCCGGCCTGAGCACCTGATAGGAGACGCCCGTCTTCTCGGCATCGAGCTCTTCGGTCGCGAAGTGCGCCTCGCCCATCTCCGAGAAGCCGAACTTGACCGCGCTGTCTGCTGTCTCTGTGAGGTTCTTGATCGTGTAGCTCATGCGGCCGAGCCTACCGCGCGCCGCGATGCCGCGCGCGTCCGCGAGAATCCACGCGTGCTCGCCCTGCAGATCGTCTTTTGGCTGTGCGCGGCGCTGATCGTGTGGACACAGCTCGGCTACGCGCTCGCGCTGTCGGTCGTCGCTCGGCTGCTCGCGCCTGCCGCCGCGACGCCGCGCGCACGCTCGCGGCGGAACCCCGACAGGGGTGCAGCCCATCAAGATGGTCGTCTGGACTCGCCCGAGCCGCCGACCGTCTCGCTGATCGTCGCCGCGCACGACGAGCAGCAGGTGATCGCCGCCAAGGTCGCCGACGCGCTCGCGCTGGACTACCCGCGCGAGCGACTGCAGTTGATCGTCGCCTGCGACGGCTGCGACGACGACACCGCTCGGCGCGCGCGCGAGGCCGGCGCCGATCTCGTGCTGGAGCTGCCCCGCGCCGGCAAGATTCGCGCACAGGACGTCGCCGTGCAGAACGCCGGCGGCGAGATCGTCGCCTTCTCCGACGCCAACTCTCGATGGCAGCCCGACGCGCTCTCCGAGCTCGTGCGCGCGTTTGACTCCCCGCGCGTCGGCTACGCCTGCGGGCAGGTGCGCTTCGTGCAGGACGCCGTCGGTCTCGACGCGTCCAACCAGGAGGGCGTGTACTGGCGCTATGAGTTGGCGCTGCGCTCGCTTGAGTCGCGGCTGTCCTCGATCACCGCCGGCAATGGCGCCATCTACGCCACGCGTCGCGACGCCTACATCGTCGTCGACCCGATCATGGGCCACGACCTGTCGCTGCCGTTCAACATGGTCAAGCACGGCCTGCGCGCGGTATATGTGCCCAGCGCGCGCGCAAACGAGAAGATGGTCCCTTCGCTGCTCGGCGAGTTCGCGCGCAAGCGACGCATGATGAGCCACACCTGGCCGATCGTGCTGCGCGGCGGCATGCTTTCGCCGCGCGGCTATCCGCCGCTCTACGCGCTGATGATCTTTTCCCACCGCCTGCTCCGCTACAGCACTCCCGGCCTGCACCTGCTGGCGCTCGCCGCCAACGTCGCGCTGGTCGCCGCCGGCGCCGGCACGCTCTATGTGGTCACGCTCGCGCTGCAACTCGCGCTGCTGCTCGCAGCGCTGCTCGCCGGCTCGCTGCGCGCGCGCCCGCTGCTGATCGCGCGTTACTACGTGCTCACCACAGCTTCGCCCGCCGCCGGTCTGTGGGACTGGCTGCGTCACGGCACTACCGCTTGGTGGGACGCAGCAGAGGGGACCCGATGACGAGTCGGGGGCCGGCGCATATCTGCGTCCTCGGTCGCTCGCGTGCTATTCAGCACGCCACGCTCCCTGCGTCCTTGATCTGCTTGACCCGCGACCGTCGTCGAGGCTTGTCATGAGCCGCCGCGCGATCGACATCGTCGTCTCGGCGCTGCTGCTGCTGCTCAGCCTGCCGGTGCTGCTGCTCGCCATGCTCGCGATCCGCCTGACCTCGCGCGGCAGCGCCATCTATCGGCAGCGGCGCTCGGGTCTCAACGGCGCGCAGTTCGACATGCTCAAGCTGCGCACGATGGTCGACGGCGCAGAGCACATCGGCGCCGGGCTTGCCGTCAACGCCAACGACTCGCGCATCACGCGCGTCGGCGCGCTGCTGCGCCGCACGTCGCTGGACGAGCTGCCCAACCTCGTCAACGTGCTGCGCGGCGAGATGACGCTTGTCGGTCCGCGCCCCACGCTGCCCGCGCAGGTCGCGCAGTACACCGCCCGCCAGCACGGCCGCCTGGCTGTCAAGCCGGGCATTACCGGCTGGGCGCAGATCAACGGGCGCGCGTCGCTGCCGTGGTCTGAGCGCATTGAGCTCGACCTCTACTACGTCGAAAACCGCTCGCTGCTGCTCGACCTGAGGATCCTCCTGCGCACGCCGGCGCTCGTGCTCGGCGGTGGCGGTCTGTACAAGGGCCAGTCCGGCGGCTGGCAGGGCGAGCCGTGAGCCCGCCCGCCGTCCTGCTGACCGGCGCCGGCAAGCGCTATGACATCGTCTCCTGCTTCGCGCAGCTCACGCGCACCGTCGTCGCCGACCCGTCGCCGTTGGCGCCCGCGCAGTACGCCGCGCACGTGCGCTGCCCCGTGCCGATGATCGACGACCCGCGCTACCTGACGGCGCTGCGCGAGCTGTGCGAGCTGCACGAAGTCGGCGCCGTGCTGCCGCTCACCGATCTCGACATCGAGCTGCTCGCTCACGCTCGCGCCGAACGCCGCCTGCCCGCGCTCGTGCCCTCGCCGGAGGTCGCTCGCGCGACCTACGACAAGTACGAGACGCACCTGCTGCTGCAGAGCCTCGATCTGCCCTCGCCGCCCACCGTGCTGCCCGACGACCTCGACTCGCTGGACTACCCCGTGATGATCAAGCCCCGCCGCGGCTCCGGCGCGCGTTCGATCCACCGCGCAAGCGACGCCGCCCAGGCGCGCTTCTTCGTCGACTACGTCGACGAGCCGGTCATGGTGCAGCGCGCAATGGACGGCCCGGAGCTGTCGATCGACTGCCTCGGCGATCTGCAGGGGCGCTGTCTGAACGCCATCCCGCGCACGATGCTCGAGTCGCGCGGCGGCGAGTCGATCAAGGGCGCCGTCGTGCGCGACGAGGAGCTGATCGACCTCGGCCGGCGCGTGATGGAGGCGCTGTGCGTGACCGGGCCGGCGACCATCCAGGTCTTTCGTGACCCGCAGCTCGGCCTCGGCATCACCGACGTCAACACGCGCTTCGGCGGCGCCTTCCCGGCACCCGTCTTCGCCGCGCTGCCGGGCCGCAGCTACCCCGAGCTGATCGTCGCCATGGCCGCAGGCGAGCGCGTCGCGCCGCACGTCGGCGAGTTCCGCGAGGGCGCCACGTTCACCCGCTACTACTGGCAGTTGGAGCTCGACGCGCGCATGGAGCCCACCGGGCGCGACATCGTGCCCAACGGCCCACCCGCGCCGAGTCCGTAGGACGGCCGGTAGAATCCTCGGCGTGCCTACGGCGCTCGCAGACCCTCCGGCTGCGCCCTCCGAGCAGCAGCCCGCCCCCGGCTCGGCCGGCGGTCCTTACGCGTCCGCGCCCGCGATCAGCGAATCGACCGCACGCAAGTGCGCCAACTGCGGCGCCGCGCTCGCCGACGGGCAGGACTGGTGCCTGCAGTGCGGCGCCGGCGCGCCGGACAGCCTGCGCTCGCGCGCGCCCAGCTGGCGTTCGGCCGCCGTCGTGCTCACGGCGCTCGCGCTGCTCGTAGCCGGCGCCGCCGGCGCCGCCTATGCCGCGTTGAGCAAAGGCAGCGCCAAGACGGCTCCGCCCACCACCGTCGCGCAGGTTGCGCCGACCGCCACCACGCCCGTGCCGCCTCCTTCGGCCACGACGCCGCCGACGGCCACCGCCAAAATCGGCACGCCGACGACGATCAAACCGCTCGGCGCGGGCAAACCGCCGAAAATCCCGCTCTCGGCGCCGACGCCCTCCACGCCCGCGCTGAGCACGCCGACGGCGCTGCCGGTGACCAAAACGCCGGCCGCCAAGACCCCCAAGAAAGCCAAACAGGCGCCCGTCCCGGCCGGCGAAGCACACCCCGAAGCGTTGTTTCTCGACACCAACGCCGCCGCCACCTACAACCCCTACAACTACGCCGCCTCCAACTTCGGCGATCCCAGCTTGGCGATCGACGGCGATGCGTCCACAGGTTGGACCGCGCTCGTCGAACCGACCGTCGCGCCCAAGCTTGCCGAGGGCCTGATCATCGACCTGAACACCATGCGCAAGCTCACTGCCGTCGGGCTCACCACGACAACGCCCGGCATGACCATGCAGGTCTACGGCGCCAACGCCGCCGCGCCGCCGACCTCGATCACCGACCCTGCGTGGATCGCGCTCACGCCGTCGCTGACCGAGAGCAAGCGCCACGCGCGCATCAAGCTCGGCGGCGGTTCGGCGGCGGCCGCGCAGGCCGCCAAGCAGGCCTACCGCTTCATCGTGCTGTGGATCAGCCAGGCGCCCGCCTCGGCCGTCGCCACCGCGCAGGACCCCGGACGTGTAAGCGTCAACGAACTCGAATTGTTCGCGCGCAAAGCCAAGTAGACGCCACCTGGCCGGAGATTGCGGCTAGCCGGCGCTTGCGCGAGCGCGTTTGGCCGGGCGTTTGGAGGCCGGCGCTTTTGCGCGTGCGGAGCCTTTGGCGGCTTTGCTGGCGCCTTTACGTGACTGCGCCGCCGGGCGCTTGGCGCGCCGTGCGGCCGGCGCACCGGCCCACACCTCGTCGAGGAAGCTCGCGATCTCGTTCGTCAGGCGCTCGGGCTGCATGCGCAGCTCCATCAGCGAGTTGGCTTCGATCAAACGCGCGTTGGGCAGCTCTTCGGCGAGCATGCCGGCGTCGGAGAAAGGATGCACCGGGTCGCGGCGGTGGCCGAGCACCAGCGTCGGCGTCTGAAACGTGCGCCGGTCGTTGCGGTGCGGCGCGATGCGCCCGAAGAACAGGCCCTGCAGCACCGCCGCGCTCGGTCCCGGTTCCTGGCGCACCAGGTCGAGCATCACGTTGCCGTAGTGCGGCAGCAGTCGGCGCGGCACCGCGCGCGCGCTGCGCCCGACCAGCTTCATCGCCGCCTCGCCGAACGTCAGCGCTGCGAGCAGCGGCGTGAAGGCCAGCGCGCTCCACATCAGCGCGTTGTCGAGCACCGGCATCTCGATCACCATGCCGCGCAGGCGCTCGGGCGCCGTGAGCGCGATGTTCAGCGCCGTGTTCGCGCCCAGCGACGTGCCCATCACGACCGCTTCGTCGATCTGCAGATGGTCCATCAGCGCCACGATCTGGTCGCCGAAGAAGCGCATCGAGTAGCGCCACATGTCGCGCGGGCGGTCGGACTGGCCGTGGCCGAGCAGGTCGACCGTGATCACGCGGTTGCCGCGCGCCGCCAGCTCTTCGGCCAGCGGGCGGTGCATCTCCTGGCTGAGCAGCAGGCCGTGAACGAGAATCAGCGGACGCGACCGCGAGCGTGAGCTGCGCGCCGTGCGCCCGCGAGCGCCCGACTCGGTGACCTCCGCCGGCCCGCCGCCGTACTCGGTGTAGGCGATGCGCTGACCCTCGAACTCGAAGCTGGCCATTGGCTGAACCCTACTTATTCGCCGCACGGAAGCAAACTGGCTGTGCGACCAACATCTGCGGCGGCGGCGCGCTAGCTTGTGTGCCAACCGCTTCGCCGGCCGCCCCAGCCGGCTCGATCAGGAGGAACAGAATGGCCAAGCAGCCTCGCATCCTTGCCGGAGAGACCGCCGCCATCACCGGCGCCGCCCGTGGCATCGGACGCGCGACCGCGCAGGCGCTGCTCGCTCAGGGAATGAAGGTGGCGATCGGCGACGTCGACATCGATGCTGCGCGCGAGACCGCCGAGGAACTCGGCCCCAGCGCAGTGGCGCTGGCGTTGGACGTGACCGACCGCGATTCGTTCGCCGCCTTCCTCGACGAGACCGAGCGCCAGCTCGGGCCGCTGGACGTGCTCGTCAACAACGCCGGCATCATGCAGATCGGCCGTTTTCTCGACGAGGACGACCTGACCGCGCAGCGCATGATCGACATCAACCTGCACGGCGTCATCCTCGGCATGAAGCTGGCGCTCGCGCGCATGATCCCGCGCGATCGCGGCCATGTCGTCAACATCGCCTCGCAGGCCGGCAAGTTCGGCGCCCCCGGAGGGGCCACCTACTCGGCGACCAAGCACGCCGTCGTCGGCCTCACCGAGGCCGTGCGCGGCGAGTTGCGCCTGATGGATGCGCACATCAACCTCAGCTACGTGATGCCCTACGTCGTCAACACCGAGCTCGGCTCCGGCCTGGGCGAGGCGCGCGGGCTGAGCAACCTCGAGCCGTCCGACGTCGCCGAGGCGATTGTCGAGGCGCTGCAGCTCGGTCTCGTCGAAGTATGGGTGCCCAAGTCGGCCAAGCGCACGAACGTGCTCGGCGTTGTGCTCCCGCGCCGCCTCTCTGAGGGCATGGCGCGCGCGATGAAGGCCGACCGCGTGCTGGCCGACGCCGACACGCTCACGCGGCGCAACTACGAGCTGCGAGCCGCGCGCTCAGAGCCGGGCCTGCAGGAGGGCGCACCGACGCCGCAGATACCCAGCTCGGTCGGCGCGTCGGACGCTGGCGTCGAGCAGACAGCGGCCCCGCGCTCGCCCAGCCCGCCGGCTGGCTGATGGGCTAGCCGGAGGTCAGCCAGTCGGCGATCTGGCCGCCGATCAGCGCGCCCTGGTCCTCTTGCAAAAAGTGACTGGCGTCCTCGATCGGCCGCGGCGCCGGCCCGCCGATGGCCGCGGCGAAGCGCTCGCCGACGTGCGGCGGCAGGATCGGGTCGGAGTCCGCCCAGAGGATCAGCATCGGGCGCTCGTCCTGCGCCAGAGCGTCCTGCACGCGTTGACCCGCCGCCGCGCCGGGCTCCTCGGGCGCGCGCGGGATCATCAGCGGAAACGCGCGCGCGCCGGCCTTGGAAGCTGCGTTGGAATACGGCGCGTCGTACGCCGCGATCACCTCGTCGCCGGGGTCGTTCTTGCAGGCGCCACGAACGAGAAAGCCGACCGGCAGATCCTCGGTGCGCTCGACGAAGTCGCGAAAGGCGGTCCACGCGTCGGTCATGCGCTGGCGCCCGGTGAACAGGCCCGTGTCGAGGATCACCATGCGCTCGATGCGCTCGGGATGCTCGACAGCAAGTCGTAGGCCGATCGGCCCGCCCCAGTCATGCACGACGATCGTCGCGCCGCGCAGGTCGAGATCCTCCAGCAGCGATGCCGTGTGCTCGGTGTGGCGGTCATAGGAGTACCAGCCGACGTCCGTGGGCTTGTCTGAGCGCCCAAAGCCCGCCAGATCGGGTGCGACGCAGCGAAAGCCGGCGTCGCGCACCGGCGGTATGACCTTGCGCCAGAGAAACGACCAGGTCGGCTCGCCGTGCACGAAGATCACCGGAGGCCCATCCCCCTCGTCGATGTGCGCCAGGCGCAGGCCATCGACTTCGCGGTAGTGCGGCGCAAAGGGAAAGTCCGGAAGATCCTGCAGCACCTGCTCGGCTGTGCGCACCGCGTCGGCCATCGCGCCAGGCAGCATATCCGGCGGTCCATCGGCTAGGCTCGCGGCCGTGCATTACCTCGCAGTCCACCTCGCGCCGGTGCTCGCGGCGGAGAAGAGCAAAACCGCCTACTACATCGCCGGTGGCGCGCTCGTCGCGTGGGCGCTGATCGTCTCGGTGCTGCTCGGCCTGCGCAAACCCGACTTCCCCAACAACCTCGGCGGCCAGCGCGTCGTCATGGCGATCACCGCCGTGCTGGTGATCGGCGCGACTTCGACCGCCGTGATCACCTCCGGCGGAGCCGAGAAGGCCGGCGCCGAGACAAGCTCAGCGGCGCAGACGACCAGCTCGCCGGGAGGCGCCAGCGCCCCCTCGCCCGCAACGCCCGCCCCGACCCAGTCGACGCCCGCGGCGCCGACGACCACGGCTTCGACGCCGGCGAAATCGCCAAAATCGCCCACGGCGGCGAAGTCGCCCAAGGCCACGACCGGCACGCCGGCGCCGCCCTCCTCGCCGGCGGCCGCCGCTGCCACGACGCTGAAGCTCGCCGCCAATCCGGCCGGACAGCTGGCCTACGACACCAAGCAGCTCAGCGCCAAGGCCGGCAAGGTCACGATCGACATGTCCAACGCCTCGCCGATCGAACACGACGTCGCCATCGCGCAGGGCAGCCAGGCGCTCGGGCAGACGCCCGTGTTCACAGGTGGCTCCAAGTCGCTGACGCTGACGCTGAAGCCCGGCACCTACACCTTCTACTGCACCGTGCCCGGACACCGACAGGCCGGCATGGAAGGTACGCTGACGGTCAAATGAAGCTCTACGTCTGTTACGGCACCTTTCCGACGCCGCGCCCCGGCGGGCATCCATGCGCCAACGCCTATCACGCGCTCAAGGACGCCGGCCACGATCCCGAGGTGATCAAGTCCTACGGCTTCGCGCCGCTGCCCGCCGCGCTGAACAACACAGCCGGCCGGCGCCGCGCGCAGGAGCTGACCGGCAAACGTTGGGTGCCGGTGCTCGAGCTCGACGATGGCACCGCCGTGGCCGACTCGCGCGAGATCGTCAAGTGGGCCGCCGCCAACCCGGCGTGACGGCTCGTCCCGCCCGCGCCCGGCGCCAGCCGTCCGCGCGCGACGCTGAAATGCAGCCTTCGCCGGCCGCGCGACCATCCCCACAAGCCAGACGCACAGGAGGCACTTCCATGGATGTCCTTGCCAGGCTCGACCAGATCCGCAGCGAAATCGATGTGCTGCAGCACCCCTTCTACCGGCGCTGGAGCGCCGGCGAGCTCAGCGCCGACGAGCTCGCGCTGTACGCGGGCGAGTACCGTCGCGCCGTCGTCGCGCTGGCGCACGCTTCGCAGCTCGCCGCGGACAAGGCCGGACCGGCGCGCGCGCCGTCGCTGCAACGCCACGCCGACGAGGAGAGCTCGCACGTGCAGCTGTGGGACCACTTCGCCGCCGCAGTCGGCGCGCGCGACGCCGACAGCGATGAGCCGGCGCTGGCCGAGAGCGACAGCTGCGCCGCCGCCTGGACGGCCGGCGAGCAGTTGCTCGAGCACCTGGCCGTGCTGTACGCGATCGAGGCCGGCCAGCCCGAGGTCTCTCAGACCAAGCTCGAGGGGCTGTCCGAGCACTACGGCTACAGCCCCGAAGGCCCGGCCGTGGAGTACTTCAAGCTGCACGAGCGCCTGGACCGCGAGCACGCGCGCCAAGCGCGCGAGCTGATCTCCGAGCTGATGGCCGAGGCCGACGACGACGCCGAGCTGGCCGAGCGCATGGTCGCTCGCGCTCGTGACGCTCTGGACGGCAACTGGCGGCTGCTCGACGGCGTTCAGGCGACGGCAAGTCAGTCGCCGCCGATCAGCGCCTAGAGCGCGCCGACGCGCGGCGCCAGGCGCCACGCGAACAGCACGGCGGCGACCGACGTGGCCAGGTTGAGGCTCGACACGCCGGCGCGCATCGGAATGCTGATGCGCGCATCGGCGCGCGCCAGCAGCTCGTCGCTGAGGCCGTAGCGCTCGGTGCCGAAGGCCAGCACCGCGCGCGCCGGAAGCCGCGCCGGGTCCAGCGCCTGCCCCTGCGGGTCGAGCGCCAGCAGCGGGCGCTCTCCCGCGTCCAGCTGGGCCAGCGAAGCCAGGCGCGTGACGGGCAGGGCGAAGTGCAGCCCGGCGGCGCCGCGCAGCGCGTCGGGTGACCACGGATCGTGGCTGCCGGTGCTCAGCACCGCGCCCGCGTCGGCCGCGGCGGCGACGCGCACGCATGCGCCCATGTTGCCGAGATCGCGCGGATCCTCCAGCAGCACGACCGGCTCGGGCCGGGCAGCCGCGAGCACGACCGCCGGGTCGACGACGGGACGCTCGGCGATTGCCATCACGCCTGTGTTCGGCGGCAGCGGCGCGAGCTGCGCGAAGGTCTCGCGCGTCACCTCGTCGGCCAGCGAGAGCAGCCGTTCGGCGAGATCGGGAGCCAGCGCTGCCGCGAGGCGATCGAGCTCGGCGGCGTCGCTGCACACGACCTCCGTGACGTTGGCGCCAAAGCGCAAAGCGTGCTTGAGCGGGTGAAAGCCTTCGAGCAGCGCCAGCGAGCGATCGCGGCGCGCGCGGGCGAAGCGCGCAATCAGCGATCCTTCGGCCATCCGGCGATAATGGCACTTCTGCGATGAAGCTCGAGGGCATCCATCACGTAACAGCGATCACCGCCGATGCTCCGGGCAACGTCGAGTTCTACACCGGCGTGCTCGGCCTGCGCATGGTCAAGCGCACGGTCAACCAGGACGATCCGACCGTCTACCACCTGTTCTACGGCGACGACGACGGTTCGCCGGGCATGGACCTGACGTTCTTCGAGTACCCAGGAGCGGCGCGTGGGCGCCCGGGCGCGGGAATGGTCCACAGGATCGTCTGGCGCGTCGCCTCCGCGGCCTCGCTGGAGTTCTGGCAGCGGCGCCTGATCGACCACGGCGCGCTCGCAGAGCTCGGCGACGCGAGCCTCGTGTTCGCCGACCCGGAGGGCTTGGAGCACGAGCTGGTCGTCTCCTCGGTCAGCGACGAGCCGCTGCGCGCGACGGCGCCCGGCGTGCCGGGCGAGCACGCGCTGCAGGGCTTCGACGGTGTGCGCGCCTTCACCGCCGACCCCTCGCCGAGCGCCGGGCTGCTGCTCGATACGCTCGGCTTCACCAGCGAGGACGGCAAGAGCTGGGAGGTGCGCGGCGAGCGGCGTGGCGGCCGCTACGTGTATGACCCGGCGCCGCCGGAGGCGGTCGCCAGCCAGGGCGCCGGCACCGTGCACCACGTCGCCTTCGCGACCGAGCCGCAGGACCAGGAGGCCTGGCGCGAGCGCGTGGCCGAGGCCGGCGAGCACCCGACGCCGATCATCGACCGCTTCTACTTCCGCTCGGTCTACTTTCGCGAGCCCAGCGGCGTGCTGTTCGAGATCGCCACGATCGGCCCCGGTTTCGCCGTTGACGAGGATGCCGCGCACCTCGGCGAGCGACTCTCGCTGCCTCCGCGCTTCGAGCCGCTGCGTGAGCATCTGGTGCAGACGCTCACGCCGCTGCCCTACCCGCGCGTCGACGCTTCCGACTGACGCCCGCGAGCACGGCGCTGGCCGTTGGCCGGATCGGCGTAGAGCGCGCGCCGACCGCTGCATAGGTCTCACCGAGGCGTCGCATTGGAAGCGTGGCCATGGCCAAAGCGGCCACCCGGCGCTGGCCAGATTGTCCAACGACGCCAGTTGCCCGCGTCTGAGCGCGCGAATAGACTGGCGCTCGGATGGTCGCGGGTGGCGGTAGCACGATCGAGGTGCCGAGCTCTGACCCCTCGCCGGGCCGAGCGCAGAGTGCCACGCCGGCGGTGCGCCTGACCGACGTGCGCAAGACCTTCGGCGAGGTCGTCGCGGTACAGGGCCTCACGCTCGACGTGCAGCCGGGCGAGTTCTTCACGATGCTCGGCCCGTCGGGATCGGGCAAGACGACGACGCTGCGCGTGATCGCCGGCTTCGAGCTCGCCAATTCCGGGCGCGTGCAGCTGCACGGAATTGACGTCACGCGCAGTCCGCCGTATCAGCGTCCGCTGAACACGGTGTTCCAGGACTACGCGCTGTTCCCGCACATGACCGTCGGCGAGAACGTCGCCTACGGCCTGCGTGTCAAAGGCGTCGGCAAGCGCGAGCGGCGCGAGCGCGCGGCCGAGGCGCTGGCGATGGTGCGTCTGCCGGACATCGGCGAGCGTCGTCCGATTCAGCTCTCGGGCGGGCAGCGCCAGCGCGTCGCGCTCGCGCGCGCGCTGATCAACCGGCCGCGCGTGCTGTTGCTCGACGAGCCGCTCGGCGCGCTGGACCTCAAGCTTCGCCAGGAGATGCAGCTGGAGCTGAAGTCGATCCAGCGTGAGCTCTCAGAACGGATCACGTTCATCTACGTGACCCACGATCAGGACGAGGCGCTGACGATGAGCGATCGCATCGCCGTGTTCTCCGACGGGCGCATCGAGCAGGTCGGCACGCCGGGCGAGATATACGAGCGCCCGGCCAACGAGTTCGTCGCAACCTTCGTCGGCACGTCCAACCTGATCCGCAGCAACGGACGCGTCTACACGGTGCGCCCGGAGAAGGTGCGTCTATTGGACGACGCCGACCGCGACCCCACCGCGATGGTCGGAGTCGTGCGCGAGGTCGCCTACCTCGGCTCGGTGACGCGCTACGACGTTGAGCTGGAGAGTGGCGAGACGATGGTCGTGGTGAGACAGAACCTCGACACTTCTGCGGCCAGTGCGCTGGCGCAGCGGGGCAAGCGCGTGAGGGTCGCCTACAAGCCGCAGGACGCGGCGCCGCTTCATACAAACCAAGAGGAGGAACAGAGATGAGACTGGCAAAGATCGACTGGGCGCTTGGGGTGGTGCTCGCGACGATGGTGGTCGCGGTGTCGGCCTGCGGCAGCTCATCCAGCAGCTCGTCCTCGGCGAGCCTGCCGACGAAGATCGGCAAGGGCGAGGGGCAGCTCAACCTGGTCGCCTGGGAAGGCTACGCACAGCCGGAGTGGGTCAAGCCCTATGAAGCGCAGACGGGCTGCAAGGTGCACGCCAAGTACGCCGGCTCATCCGACGAAATGGTCACGCTGATGCGCCAGGGCGGCGGCGGCCAGTACGACATGGTCTCGGCCTCCGGCGACGCCAGCCTGCGGCTGATCCGTGGCGGCGAGGTGACGGCGATGAACGTCGCGCTGGTGCCCGAATGGAAGAACTTCATCCCGCAGCTGCAGTCGCCTACGCACAACACCGTCGACGGCAAGCACTACGGAATCTCGTTGCAGTGGGGGCCGAACACGCTGCTCTACAACACCAAGTCCGTCACCCCGGCGCCGACCAGCTGGGCCGACATCTACAGCTCCAAGTACAAAGGCGAGGTCACGGTTCCGGCAAACCCGATTCAGATCGCCGACGCCGCGCTGTATCTGTCCAAGACCAAGCCAAGCCTCGGCATCTCCGACCCCTACGAGCTCACCGAAGCGCAGCTGAACGCCGCGGCGAGCCTGCTCAAAGAACAGAAGCCGCTGATCAAGAAGTACTGGGCGCTGGCCTCGGACGAGATCGAACTGTTCAAGAACGGCGACGCCGTGATCGGCGCGGCCTGGCCCTACCAATACAGCACGCTGATCGAAGACAAGGAGCCCGTCAAGCAGATCATTCCCAAGGAGGGAGCGACGGGCTGGGCCGACACGTGGATGCTCTCGGCACACGCCAAGGACCCCAACTGCGCCTACAAGTGGGTGAACTGGGTCTCCAGCCCCAAAGTGCAGGCCGAGCAGGCGATCTCCTATGGCGAGACGCCGGTCAACACCAAAGCCTGCCCGTACATGGAAAAGATCCAGAAGGGCTCGTGCTCGCTGTATCACGCCGACGCTCCGTCGTCGTACTTCGACACCATCAAGTTCTGGAAGACGCCGGTCGCCGAATGCGGCAACGGCCAGAGCGACTGCATGGACTACACCAAGTGGCAGCAGAAGTGGACAGAAGTAACCGGGTAGCGCCTGGTGGGAGACGGTGAGCAGCGCCGGCTTCGCCGAGGGCAGCAGCGCTCGCATCCGCGTGTCGGCGGCGCTGTTCCGCCGACCGTGGTTGCGTGGCGGTCTGCTGCTGTCCGGGCCGTTGGCGTGGTTCGTGCTGATCTACCTGGCGGCGCTGGTGGTGCTGTTCATCTCGTCGCTGTGGAGCGTCGACTCGTTCACCGGCAACCTCGTCCACACGTGGACGCTCGACAACTTCAAAACGCTGTTCTCGGTGGGCACCTACCGCACGATCGCGTTGCGCACGATCGGCATCGCCGCGGCGGTGACGGTGACCGACGCGCTGCTGGCGCTGCCATTCGCCTTCTTTGCCGTGCGCATCGCCTCCAAGCGCCTGCAGGGCGTGCTGTTCGTCGCGGTGCTGATTCCGCTGTGGTCGAGCTACCTCGTGCGCGTCTACGTGTGGCGTCTGATCCTCGCCAAAGACGGCGTGCTCAACTGGGCGCTCGCACAGGTCGGCCTCGGCTCGCTGAACATCGGCTACTCCAATTGGGCGATGTGGATCGTCTTCAGCTACATCTGGCTGCCGTTCATGATCCTGCCGATCTGGTCGGCGATCGAACGCGTGCCCGATTCGCTGATCGAGGCCTCGGCGGATCTCGGCGCGCGCAGCTGGCGCACCTTCTCCTCGGTGCTGTTCCCGTTGATCCTGCCGGGCATCGCCGCCGGCTCGATCTTCACCTTCTCGCTGACGCTCGGCGACTACATCACGCCGACGCTGGTCGGTGGCGCGGGGTCGGACTTCATCGGCAACGTCGTCTACCAGAACGTCGGCGTCGCCAGCAACGTGCCGTTCGCAGCGGCCTTCGCGACGGTGCCGTTGGTCGTCATGGGCGTCTACCTGCTGATCGCCCGGCGCATGGGAGCCTTCGAAGCGCTGTGATCGGCACGAGCCGCCTCAGCCGCGTCGCCTTCGCCGTCTGGACGGTGCTGATCATGCTGTTCCTGTTCGTGCCGATCGCGCTGATCGTCGTCTATGCGTTCAACCCCTCCAACGTGCAGAGCTGGCCGCTGCCCGGCCTGTCGACGAAGTGGTTCAGCTCGACCTGGCACAACGCCGAAATGCGCCACGCGTTCTGGCTGTCGGTGCGCGCCGGGCTGATCTCCACGGCGATCGCGCTGCTGCTCGGATCGCTGGCGGCCTTCGCCGTGCACCGCTTCCGCTTCTTCGGCCGCGAAGCGATCTCCTTCCTGCTGGTGCTGCCGATCGCGCTGCCGGGAATCATCACCGGCATGGCGCTCAACTCGTTCATCAGCTTCAGCGGCGTGGGCTTCTCGTTGACGACGATCATCGTCGGGCACGCGACCTTCTGCATCGTCACCGTCTACAACAACGTGCTCGCGCGCCTGCGCCGCACGCAGTCCTCGCTGGTCGAGGCCTCAATGGACCTCGGCGCAGACGGCTGGCAGACGTTCCGCTATGTCACGTTGCCGATGATCGCCTCGGCGCTCGTCGCCGGCGGCCTACTTGCCTTCGCGCTGTCCTTCGACGAGATCGTCGTGACGACGTTCACGGCAGGAGCGCAGAACACGCTGCCGATCTGGATCTTCGGCAACATCCGCCTCGGCCAGCAGCTGCCGCAGGTCAACGTCGTCGTGCTGTTCGTGATTCTCGTCAGCCTGATCCCGGTGGCGCTCGCCAGGCGCCTGACGCGCGATACGGGGATCCTCCGGCCAACCGCCGCTGCGGCGGGAGCCGCCGCCTGAGCGCCGCCGCACGATGACCGTCGAGGACAACAAGCAACTGGTGCGCAGCTTCTACGAGGAGGCGATCAACGGGCGCGACACCTACGCCTGCGAGCGCCTGCTCGCCAAGGGCTTCGTGCACAACGGCGTCAAGCGCGGGCGCGAGGGCCAGCGCGAAGTCGTCGCGTACTTCCTCGCGGCCTTCCAGCCGCTGCGCCACGAGATCCTGCTGCTGCTCGCCGAGCAGGATCTCGTCGCCGCGCACCAACGTTGGAGCGGGCGTCACGTCGGCGAGTTCCTCGGCTGCGCCGCCAGCGGACGCGACGTCGTGTTCACGTCGACGGCCGTGCTGAAGCTCGCCGGCGGCGAGATCGCTCAGGCCTGGGATGAGATGGACAGCGCGGCGATCGTCACGCAGTTGTCCGGCGACTGACGCGCGTCTCGCGCGCGTGGGGCTCAGCGGTCGTCGCGTTGCGCCGCAGGCGACGAGGCGATCAGGCGTGCGCCGCGACCGTGCGTAAAGAAGCTGAATGCCCAGCGCGTGAACACGAGCAGGCGGTTCTGAAAGCCGACGAGGTACCACAGGTGAACGCCAAGCCAGGTCAGCCACGCCAAGGCTCCGCTGAGGTGAAGGCCCTTGATGTCGGCGACCGCGCGCGCTCGCCCGATCGTCGCCAGGTTGCCCTTGTCGACGTAGCGAAACGGCTTGTGCTGCTTGCCCGCCAGTCTGGCTCGGATCGCGCGCGCCGCATAGCGGCCCTGCTGCATGGCCACGGGCGCGAGCCCGGGCAGTGTCTGCACCCCATCGCGGCGGCGAACGGCGACCATGTCGCCGAGCGCGAACACCTCGGGATGCCCCGGCAGCGTCAGGTCCTGCTCGACGATCAGGCGCCCGGCGCGATCGAGCTCGACGCCGCCGGCGTCGGCCAGAGCGCGAGCAAGCGCCGACGGCGTCACGCCGGCGGCCCAGACGACCGTGCGCGTCGCGTGGCGAACCTGCTCGCCGCTCGGGCTGTCGGTGGTCACGGCGTCGTGCGCGACGTCCGTGACCATGTGCGCCAGCAGCGGCGTGACGCCGAGCTTCTTCAGGGCCCGCTCGGCGCTCGCAGAGAGCGAAGGTGGAAAGCCGGTGAGCACGCGATCTGCTCCCTCCACGAGCAACACGCGCGCGCCGGCCGTGTCGGCCCGTCGGAAGTCGCGCACGCTGTCGTGGGCGATCTCGGCGATCTGCCCGGCCATCTCCACACCCGTCGGTCCGGCGCCGACGACCACGAATGTCAGCCACGCCTGGCGACGATCGGCGTCGGGCTCCCACTCCGCCGCCTCCAGCGCAGTGAGGATGCGCGTGCGGATGTCCAGCGCGCCCTCCAGCGACTTCAGCTCGGGCGCGCTGGCCTGCCAGTCGTCGTGACCGAAGTAGGAGTAGCGCGAGCCGCCGGCGACGATCAGCGTGTCGTACTCCAGCGCGCTCGGCGCGACGACGCCATCGGCCGGCGGCGAGAGCTTCACGCGCCGCGCGTGCAGGTCGAAGCCGGTCGCCTCGGCGAGCACGACCTCGACGTTGCGCCGGCCGCGGAAGATCGTGCGCAGCGGGTAGCAGATCTCACTGGCCGACAGCGCACCTGTGGCCACCTGGTAGGCGAGCGGTTGAAACAGGTGGAAGTTGCGTCGATCGACAAGCGTGACGTCGACGTCGGCGCGCGACAGCTTCAGCGCGGCCTGCAGTCCGGCGAAGCCGCCACCGACGATCACGGCCCTGTGGCGTGCGCTGGCTGTCATGGCCAACAGGCTACGACGACGACGGCCGTCGGATCGTGCCGCGAGCTGAGCGTGTGTCGCGTGCCGCAGGCGCGGCGTGTAAGGATTGCCGCATGAGAAGGCGAGTGCTGATCGCCACGGCGGCGTCCGCGACGCTGGCTCTGGCGGCGTGCGGGTCCGGCCAGGCGGCGCGTCCGGTCACGACCGCGCAGACGGCGGCCAAGGGCAAGAGCCTGCGCCTGGTGCGCGTCGCCAACTTCGACGAACCGACCTACGCCACCGGCGCGCCCGGCGACGCCAGCCGGCTGTACGTGCTGCAGCGCTCGGGCCAGGTGATGCTCGTGCTCAAGGGTCACAAGCGCGCGCAGCCGTTCCTCGACATAACGGGATCGGTGTATGAGGGCGGCGGCGACGAGCAGGGTCTGCTGGGCATCGCCTTTCCCGCCGACTACGCCAAGACCGGCCTGTTCTACGTAGACCACACGGTCGCCAACAACGACATCGAGATCGTCCGGTACCACCGCTCGCCGACGAACGCCAACGTCGCCGAACCGGCGAGCGCGCGCACGGTGCTGACGATCGACCACCACGCCTTCACCAATCACAACGGTGGACAGCTGGCGTTCGGGCGCGAAGGCGACCTGTACATCGGCGTCGGCGACGGCGGCAGCGAGGACGATCCCGACGGCAACGGCCAGAACACCGGAACGCTGCTGGCGAAGATCCTGCGCATCTCGCCGACCGCGGCGGGCGGCTACACGATTCCCGCGGGAAACCCGTTCGTCGGACAGGCCGGCAAACGCCCGGAGATCTGGGCATATGGACTGCGTAATCCGTGGCGTTTCTCCTTCGACCGCGTCACCGGTGCGATGGTGATCGGCGATGTCGGGCAGGACCATGAGGAGGAGCTCGACTACGTCGCGCCGGGCAAGGGCGCCGGAGCGAACTACGGCTGGAGCGTCTTCGAGGGCAACAGCCGCTTCCACTCCGGCCAAGCTCCCAATGCGATCGCGCCGGTGCTCACGGCCTCGCACAGCGACGGCTACTGCGCGATCATCGGCGGCTACGTCGTGCGCGACCGATCGCTTCCCAGCCTCTACGGCCGCTACCTGTTCGGCGACTTCTGCCGCCCCGACATCGAGTCGGTCAAGCTCTCGGCCGGACGAGCCAGCGGCCTGCACCAGACCGGCCTGCAGGTCGATGCGCTGTCTTCGTTCGGCCAGGACGCCGCCGGACATATCTACCTCGTGTCGCTGAAAGGCTCCGTCTACCGCCTGACGCAGCGCTGAGCGCGTCGCGGCGCGAGAGCCTCAGTCCGCAGCGCTTGAGCGCCAGTTGCCGGCGGCCGCCACAGAGGCGACGGTCGCCGGCGCTAGCGTTGCTGCGACGGCCGTGAGCACGACCGCCGCGACGACGCTGTTCGGCGAGCGCCGAACACGCGGAGAGCCTCCCATTTGCAGGACGCCAGCGCGAGACGCCGGCCGCGGGTGTTGGGCATGGCCGAACGCCCATGCCCAACACGTGGCGGCGAGCTTCGACGAGCTCTCACCTTGCACCACCGCCCGCGCCGGCGCTGAGCGTCAGCGCAGCGACACGAGGCAGCGCCCGACCCAGCTCCTCGTCGAGGCGGACAGCGACGACGGGCTCGCGTGACGGCCGAACAGCGTCGATCGCCTCCTCGGGCGCCGTCTTCGCGCCGTCCTGCGGTTCGCGGAAGGGCAGCAGCCCATCCATGCCGGCCTGCTCGAACGCGCGATGGATCATGCGACCGCCGGGGATCAGCGCGAACTCATATCCGCGCCGCACGCACAGGCGGCAGCGGAACGCGATCACGGCGACTCCGACGGGGTCTATGTATGTCAGCTCGCGCAGGTCGAGCGTGATGCTGGTGACGCGTTCCTCGCACAGGCGCTCGATCTCTGCTTCGAGCGCGTGAGCCGAGCGGCTGTCCAGCTCGCCGGTGAGGATCAGCGTGTGCTCGCGCGCGGGCACGCTGGCCGGCGTAAAGCCGGCTTCACTGGAAGCGGGTCTTGTGATCCTTCTGTTCGATCCGGGTTTCCGGGTCTGGCTCTCGTCGGCGCCCGCGCCGGCTGCGCGTTCATCGACACTGGGGGCCATCGCCATCTGATGGCGTTTCATCGAATACAGCTCCTTCCAACGGCCTCGTATTGACTTACCAACGGCATGGATCGACGATCCACGCCTGGTGGAGCGGCCGGGAGGAGCTAGCCCGGGCGCTCAGGAATCAGTACGAAGCAGGCCGTCAGCAGGGGACGGCAGGAAAGGCGCAGGCGTCGCATCGCGCGCGGCGCGGCGAGCAGCAGCAGTCCGGCGAGCGACAGGAAGGCCGAGGGTGCGACACCGCCGCCGCCGCCCACGGCGGCTCCGGACGCGCCGCTCGGAGCAGGCCCCGGCGTGGGGTTGACCGGAGCATTGCCGATTGCAGAGCCGCCGCCGTGGCCACCGCTGGGAGGCACGCCGCCTCCCGTCACCCCCGCCAAGGAACCGGCGAGACGCACGAAGCTGACCGTGGATGTGCTGAGGACGCGCTTTGCGCCGAGCCAGCCCGCGGTGCAGTTGTCGGTCGAGCTGCCGCCGAGCTCCGACAGCTCGCAGCTCAGCGAGCCGGCGCGCTGAGCTGCGGTCAACGTTGCGTGGCCGCCGCCGTCGGCCGGTGTCGCCGCCGCCTGCCGCTCTGTCGCACGTGCGGTCGGCGCCGTCGGCGGTGTCGGCGGCGCCCCGATCAGCGCTTGAGACTGCAGCGGGGTTTCGTCTGTGCTGTCGACGTGCGCGGACGCGGCCTGGGCCGCACCGGCGTCGGGCGTGCGCGAAGAGGTCGACGAGCCCGTGAGCTTCGATTCTTCGTCGGCGGGCAGGCTGACCGTCGCTGCGGTCTGTTCCTGCGCCACCGGTTCGGTGGCAGCGGCCGTTTCAGTCGGTTCGCCGCCCGATGGCGCCGTCGAGCCGGTCGTTTCTTCGACTGCGGGCGGGGTTTCTACCGGCGCTTCGGTCTTTTCGCCACCAGAGACGCCTTCGCCTGTCCCTTCGCCGGACGGCTGTTCTCCGCCTTCGCCACCGCCGGTTGGCGCTTCGCCGGCGCCTTGCGTTTCGGTCGTTTCCGCCGGGGTCGTCGAGACGCCTTGTTCGTCAGCGTATGCGCTGGCGGACAGGGCGAGCGTGCACAGCATCGCGAGCATGACCGCCCGCAGGCAAAATGCGCCACTGTCGACGATCCGCATCGATGGATTGTGACCTATCAGGGGCATCTTTTCTCGCAGCATGCCTATCCGGTACGCAAACAATACGGCGGCCAAACGCCCGACGCGCTCGACCGTTCGCAAAATGCGTACTTTTGCTGTCCGGCGATACCGGCGCCCAGAACGCTACTCGACGCGCATGCTGGATCGCATCGGCCGGCTCGCGACGGCGCTCTTGCGGGGTCGCTAACGGCCGCTCAGCGCGCCGAGGCGAGGCCGACGATGACGTGCACGGGCAGCTCGCTCGGTGCGTCTCCGGCCTCGATCAGCCCGGCGATCTGCGCGAGCGTCTCGGCGCGGCGCCGTTCGGGCAGCGCCGCGACCCAGCTGATCGATGCGACGTAGTCGATGAAGCGCTCGGCCTGCAGCGGCTGAGAGGCGGTCACGCGAATCTCGCGCGCCGGCCCCCAGCCGTCGTCGGCGGCGAGCGCGTCCTGCCATGGCGGCCCATCGAAATGCGGATGCTGCGGGCGCAGGTCGCCGATCAGCGAGCCGACCTCGTGCGCCCACGACGCGCTGCCCCAGTCGGGCACGGTCATCAGGGCCGCGAGGCCGCCGCCGGGTCGCAGAACGCGCCGGATCTCCGCCAGCGCGGCGACGTGGTCGAACCAGTGCATTGCATCGGCCACGGTCACGGCCGCAACGGCGCCGTCGGGCAAGGGGATCGCCTCGGCTGTGCCGTCGCGCACGCGCTCGGCGCCGATGCTCGCCGCGAGGATCTCGCGCAACGGCGCCTGGGGCTCGACAGCAACGACCTCCAGGCCGGCCGCGAGCAGTGCGCGCGTGAGCTTGCCGGTGCCGGCGCCGAGATCGAGCACCCGACCGCCGGCGGGAATCTGCAGCTCGGCGGCGATCGCTCCCACGACGGCAGGCGCGTACTCGGGTCGTCCGCGGTCATAGGCTTGGGCGACGTCGGCGAAGCCGGCCGCGAGAGGGTGCAGGGCCATCGACGAGACGCTAGACGGTCGGGCGCAGGCCCGCCGGTGCCGGCGTCGCCAGGCCCGCGACGAGCGCGGCGATGACCGTGCGGGTCTCCTCGCCGGCGGCGGCGCGATCGTCGGCGCGCGCGATGTACAGAGCCGCCTCATCGAGCGCACCCATCAGCACGTGCGCCAGCGCGGCCACCGGCTGAGGCGGAATACGGCCGAGCTCCACGGCATGCGCCAGCAGGCCTTCGACCAGGCCGAGGCCGTAGCGCAGGCCGATGTCGCGCCAGCGTTGCCAACCGAGCACGGCTGGTCCGTCGAGCAGCACGACCTGCTGGACCTCCGGCTCGTCGCAGGCGTCCAGCCACGTTTCGGCGCCGAGCGCCATGGCCTCGATCGGGTCCGTGACGCCCGCGGCGACGATGCGCTCGCCGAGCCGTTGCGCCAGATCCTCCTCGATCGCCTCATAGACCGCCTCGAACAGCGCCGTCTTGTCGGCGAACTGGTGATACAGCGCGCCGCGCGTGACGCCCGCGTCGCGCGCGATCGTCTCGGTGCCGACGCCGGCGAAGCCATGCGCGGCGAACAGCGGACGCGCGGCGGACACGAGCGCGGCGCGCGTCGCCGCCGAGCGGTCGACCTGGGAGCGGCGGTTGACTTTCATACAGGCAGTACGTAAGTTACGTGCAATGTGTATGTAAATCTAGACCAGGGAGCAGACATGCCGACGATCGATCTTCCCCACGGGACTGTGAGCTACCGCGTGACGGGCCCCGCCGAGGCCACTGCGCCGCCGGTCGTGTTCGTTCACGGTTTCCTCGTGAGCTCGACGCTGTGGAGCACGACGGCCGACGCGCTGGCGCAGGCCGGAGTCCGCGCCTATGCGGCAGATTGGCCGCTGGGCTCGCACACGATCGCGCTGGGCGACGCAGCCGACCAATCGCCTCGCGGAGTGGCGCGCCAGATCTGTGCGTTCATCGAGGCGCTCGGGCTGCAGGACGTGACGCTCGTCGGAAACGACACGGGCGGAGCGATCTGCCAGTTCCTGCTCGACGAGGAGCCCTCGCGCATCGGTCGTGTGGTCTTGACCAACTGCGACGCCTTCACGAACTTCCCGCCTGCGCCCTTCGGGCAGCTGTTCAAGGCATTTCGCAAGCCGACGGCGATCCGCGCGCTGATGGCGCCGATGCGCGCCACCGCCGTGCGCCACTCACCGGCTGGCTTCGGCCTGCTGGTGCGCGAGCCGCTGGACGCCGAGCAGACGCGCGCCTGGGTGCGGCCGTGCCTGGAGGACGCGGCGATCCGCGACGACGTCGCCCGCTTCGCGCGCAAGGTCGATCCGGCTGACCTCGACGTGGCATCGGGCCGTCTGGGGCGCTTCGACGGGCAAGCGCTGCTGGTCTGGGGAGCGGCCGACCGCTTCTTCAAGCTCACCGACGCACGCCGCCTGCGCGACGCCTTCGCCAGTGCGCGCCTGGTGGAGATCGACGACGGTCGGACGTTCGTGCCGCACGACTTCCCACAGCGGCTGGCCGAGGAGATCGCGGCGTTCCAGGGCTCGTAGCGGGCGGTACGATGGCGCCGTGAGCAGCCACACATTGCCCGGCGGGGTGGTGCATGAACTGCCTGCGGATCTGCGCACGGCGTTGACCGCCAGCGCAACGGCGTTGGATACCTGGCAGGACATCACGCCGTTGGCCCGCAACGAGTTCATCTGCTGGGTCGAGGACGCCAAGCAGCAGACGACCCGAGAACGTCGCATTCGCCGGACTCGGGAGGAGTTGGAGGAAGGCCAGCGCCGGCCGTGCTGCTGGCCGGGCTGCAAGCACCGCGAGCGCACGGGCAAACCTGCGCCGGCGTAGAGGGACTTGATAGATGTCTCGCGGTGATATATCCTCCTGAGATATGACCTCAGATCCAGGATCGGCGTCGGTAGAGCTGAGCGTGACCGGCCGTGTCGTGCTCGGGTTGATCGCCTTCGGCAAGTGCACCGGCTATGACATCAAGACGTTCGTCGACAAGACGACGCGGTACTTCTGGGCGGCGAGCTATGGCCAGATCTATCCCGAGCTCAAGCAGTTGGAGCAGCGTGGTCTGGTGCACGGGCGACCGGAGCCGTCCGGCGGACGCGCACGGACCGTCTATGAGCTGACCGAAGCAGGCGAATCGGCGCTCAAAGGCTGGCTCGCGTCCGGCGACGAGCAGCTGTACGAGCTGCGCGACGAAGGCATGCTGAAGCTGTTCTTCTCAGACAGCCTGCCCGAGCGGCGGACCGAGATCGTCCGCGCGATCCGCACGCGCGAAGAAGGCGTGCTCGCCGTCCTGCGCTCGATCGAGCCGTATGCGCGCAATGGGCCTGAGGGTTCCTACCTGACGCTGCAAATGGGAATCGGCCTGGCCGAGTGGACGCTGCAGTGGTGCCAGGCGACCGAGCGCCGGCTGGCGACTGAGAACGAGAAGGAGTAACCATGTTGAGCGGACTTGCCACCTTCGTTGACGCGCACGGACGTCGCGTGCTGCTCGTCGCCGTGGCCGGCGCGGCGATCGCCGCCGTGTTTGGCTTCGGTGTCGCAAAGCACATGAGCCCGTACAGCGCCACCGACCCGGCGACGCAATCGGTGCAGGCCGAACGCCGCTTCGAAGCGGCGGCCGGTCGCAAGATCGACCCGGGGATCGTGGCGATCGTGAGCGCTGGCGACGTCGGCAGCCCGGCGGTCGAGCGCCGGGTCGGGCAGGTCGTCGCCCAGCTGCGTGGCGAGCCTCACGTCGCGAGCGTCGCCAGCTTCTATGAAACGCACGACGCCGCGATGGTCTCGCACAATCGCCGCTCGACGTACGTGGTCGTCTACTTCAGGCCCGCGTCAGACCTCCAGCTCAAGGACGCCGCCAATCACATCGAAGAAGAGTTCGCTCGACAGCGCGACGTGCGACTCGGCGGAGCGGAGATCGCCAGTGCGCAGGCGAACACGCAGGTCGGGCTCGATCTGGGGCGCGCCGAGCTGCTCGCCTTCCCGTTCATCTTCCTGCTGTCGCTGTTGTTCTTCCGTTCGCTCGTCGCGTCGCTGATCCCGCCGCTGATCGGCGGGCTGGCAATCGTCATGGCCTTCTTCGCACTGCGAATCATCGCGAACTTCACCGACCTCTCGGTGTTCGCGCTGAACTTCGTGACGGGCTTGGGCCTGGGACTGGCGATCGACTACAGCCTGTTCATGGTCTCGCGCTATCGCGAGGAGGCGGCGACGTCGGGCTACGGCCTGCACGCCCTGCAACGCACGCTCCAGACGGCCGGACGGACGATTCTGTTCAGTTCGTTGACCGTCGCCGCAGCCGTCGCCTCGCTGATGATCTTTCCGCAACGGTTTCTGTACTCGATGGGGGTCGCCGGCGCCGTGGTCGCCCTGCTCGCGGCGGCGTTGGCGCTCGGCGTGCTTCCTGCGCTCTTGACGGTGCTCGGCCCGCGGATCAACGCACTGGCCCCGAGCAGGCTGCAGCGCGCCGCCGAGCGCGACGCCCGGCCCGCGCATAGCGGCGCCTGGTATCGGCTGGCCCGGTTTGTCACCAGCCGCCCTCGGCGCGTCGCGGTCCTCAGCACCGCCCTGCTGATCGCCCTCGGGCTTCCCTTCACGGGCGTCAAGTTCATCAGCGTCACGGCGAGCGCGTTGCCCAGCAGTGCGAGCGCGCGACAGGTCGATGAAGCGTTGGCTCGTGAATATCCGCGGAACCGAACGTCGCCCCTGCAGGTCGTCGTGGGCGCGCCCGCCGGCTCACCGGAGGTCAAGACTCTGACCGCGAAGATCAGCCGTCTGGCGCAGGTATCGGCGATCGCGCCGGCTCGGGCCGCGGGCGCGCACGACACGCTGCTCGCGGTCTCGCCGACGCAGCGCCCGCTCAGCGATGCGACCAAGCAGCTGGTGCGCGACGTACGCGCCATCAGGGCGCCGGTGTACGTCGGCGTGGCGGGTCAGACGGCGGCGTTTCTCGATCTCGAGCACAGCCTCGCCGCGCATCTGCCGATCGTGCTCGCGCTGATCGTCGCCGCGACGGTGATCATCCTGTTCCTGTTCACCGGGTCGGTCGTGCTGCCGCTCAAGGCGGTGCTGATGAACGCACTCAGCCTCAGCGCGGTGCTCGGCATCCTCGTGCTGATCTTCCAGGACGGCAACCTTCAGGGCCTGCTGTCGTTCACGAGCGAGGGGGCGCTCGACGCGACACAGCCGATCTTCCTTGCGGCGATCGGCTTCGGCCTGGCCACCGACTACGGCGTCTTCCTGCTGTCTCGGATCAAAGAGGCACGCGACAACGGGGTTTCGGATTCCGAGGCGGTGGCCGTGGGGCTCGAGCGAACTGGGCGCATCATCACCGCCGCGGCGGCACTGTTCGCCGTCGCGATCGGCGCGTTCGCCACATCCAAGCTCGTGTTCATCAAGGAGCTCGGCCTCGGCACCGCGCTGGCGGTGCTGATCGACGCTTCGATCATCCGCGCTCTGCTCGTACCGTCGTTGATGGAGCTGCTCGGCTCGTGGAACTGGTGGGCGCCGAGACCTCTGCGGCGACTGCACGACCGCATCGGTCTGCAAGAGCGCGGACCGCGTGC
Source organism: uncultured Solirubrobacteraceae bacterium (assembly GCA_963793935.1). Lineage (GTDB taxonomy): Bacteria > Actinomycetota > Thermoleophilia > Solirubrobacterales > Solirubrobacteraceae > Palsa-744. The sequence continues at coordinate 362,381 of CAWCBZ010000003.1, read as the reverse complement.
GGATGTACACGACGGCGGCCAGCCGATCGCCACGACCCAGGAGGCAACGACATGACAGCGACGATCGATCAGCACTACGCCACCGGCCTGACTCGCACCAACATCGAACGCGCCTTGGCCGAGGCCGGCAAGCAGATCGACGAGCTGCAGGCGTCTGACCTCGCGATGCTCGAGGACTTCCACAGCCTCGGCCGCCTGGCCACCGCGGCGCTGATCGACCTCGCGCAGATCGGCGCGAACGATCGGGTCCTCGACGCCGGCACTGGAATCGGTGGGACCGCTCGGCTGATCGCCTCCGAGCGCGGCGCTCGTGTCAGCGCGGTCGACCTCACACCTGAGTACAGCGCGGTCGCCGCATGGCTCAACGAGGCGGTCGGGCTCGGCGACATGATCGACGTTCGCACGGCCGACGTCACCGCGCTTCCGTTCGAAGACGCCTCCTTCGAGGTCGTGCTCAGCCAGCACGTACAGATGAACGTCGCCGACAAGCGCCGGCTCTACGCCGAGGCCCGTCGCGTGCTCGTGCCGGGCGGTCGCCTGGCCATCTGGGACGTGGCTGCCGGCTCCGGCGGGCCGCTGCGCCTACCGGTCCCGTGGGCTGACTCGCCCGAGCAGAGTCATCTCGTCACGCCCGACAGGCTCGCTGAGCTGCTGGGAGGGGCCGGCTTCGTGACCACTCACTGGAACGACCTGACCGAGCCGGCCGGCAATGCCATGCGCGACTTCTTCGCCGCCGAGCAACCGCCGCTCGGACTTGGCGTGTTCGTGCCGGACTTTCCGGCCAAGGCGGCAAACCTCGTGCGCAATCTTGTCGAGGACCGCGCGCGATTGATTCAGGCGGTGCTCACCGTGCCGGGCGATCCGCCTCTATCGGTCTAGCGCAGCCAACCGCGCGGCCTCTCAGAACAGGCCGCGCTCGCTTCTCGCCGGCCGTATATCGAGCCGTCGCAGACGGGCGTCTCAAAAGTGGAGCTAGCCGGACTCGAACCGGCGACCTCCTGGGTGCGATCCAGGCGCTCTCCCAACTGAGCTATAGCCCCATGCACGCGATCAGCTAGCGACTGCGTGCACGCAAGTCTAGCCCCCGGGCACGGTCGCGATACGCGACCGTGCAGGCTAGGTATCGTTTGCGTGCGCATGGGATTGCTCGACGACGCCATCCGCGAGCACCTGGAGCTCAAGCGCCGCCGAGGCGCCGATCCAGGAGAGGTCGCGCGCGAGCAGCGCGAGGCGCTCGATGTCGACGAGAAAGCCGCCGCGGCCGAGGCCGAAGGCTCCGACGTCGAGGCGGCAGTGACGGCCGCTCCGCCCGTCGCCACCGAGTCCACCGAGGTCGGCGTCGAGCCGGTGGGTCCAGCAGGCGAGCCCTCGGCTCAGCCAGATCAGGCCGCGCTCGGTGAGACGGCCGAGCTGGACATGACCAGCGTGCTCGGCGATGAGCCGAGCGACGCTCCCGCCGAGGAGGATTCGCTGGAATGGGAGGTCCCGGGTGAGGCCGGCGAGGCCGGGGCCGAGCCAGAGGAGGATGTGCTGGAGGAGACGCCTGACTTCCTGCGGGATACGCCCGAGCAGGACCGCCTGTGGTTCGAGCAGCGCCCGCCGCGCGACTTCGACTTCGACAAGTAGCCCGGCGTGCCAGGCGTCGCCCGCGAGCGAACCGCGCGCGCCTTACAATCGGGTTGGCTAGGGGCCATAGCTCAGCTGGGAGAGCGCCTGCTTTGCAAGCAGGAGGTCACCGGTTCGATCCCGGTTGGCTCCACTGCGAGAAGTACCTGCACATGGCCGGCTCCTGGCGACGACGACTCGCCGTGCATCGCTGGCGCTCGACAGTGATCTCAGGCACTAGTGCCTGAGATGCAGAAGGAGGCTTGCGGATAGCAGGCGATCGAGCTCGATTGTCAGCGCTTGCGGAGCTATGGTCACCAGCGCCTCGACGAAGTTTCCCGGCGGCGCTGCGCGCCCCGGAGCCACCCAGCACACGACGCTTTGACCCCGGCGACAGCAGTAACTGCCCCGGGGCCGTGGCACGGAAAGGACGGACCTTCCCATGCAACAAGAACGTAGCGAGATCGAGCCGATCGCGATTGCCGAAGAGGCAGTGATGATCGTGCTGCTAGAGGACTGTCGCGACCCTTGGACGCACGCCGAGCTCCAGCGCATGATCGGGTCGCGCACGTGTAGCGAACACGATGTCTCCGATGCGATCGGCCACCTCCACGCCTCCGGCTTGGTCAACGTCACCGGCGAGCTCGTCACCCCGTCGCGCGCGGCGCGGCGGATGGATGAGCTCGAGATCTGAGTCGCCTGAGATGCCGTCGAAGAAGTCTGCGGCCAACCAGGCACTCGGCAAAGCGCTCCGCGCCATCCGCTACGAGCGTGGTCTAAACCAGGAAGCCTTCGCCGCGCACGCCGGCCTGGCCCGCAGCAACTACGGCGCAATCGAGCGCGGCGAGTTCAACGTGACCCTCGACACGATCGTCAAACTCGCTGCTGGCCTAGGCTTGAGCGTCGCAGGATTGCTGGGTCGGGCAAACGTTGATGGGGCGTGAGCGATCCGATGCCGTCGAAGAAGTCCGTGGCCAACCAGGCACTCGGCAGCGCAATCCGGACGATGCGTAGCGAGCGAACCTTCAGCCAGGAAGCGTTCGCCGTGCGCGCCGGCTTGGATCGCGGCTATTACGGTGCGGTCGAGCGGGGCGAGTTCAACGTCACGGTCGACACGCTCGTGAAGATTGCCGCGGGACTGGAGGTAGCCGTCGCAGCATTGTTCGAGCGCGCGCGGCTTTGAGCGGGGCGAGCCGCCGGCCCGGCCTCTGACCGGGCGCCCTGCAGCGCGGCGCAGGGTACGCTCCGTTTGTGTGGAACACGGCTTGTAGGGAGACGCTGCCATAGCTACCCACGGGGCATGGCTCGTCCTCGCCGCTGGCGCGACGATTGCCGGCACGGAGGGAATGACGGTTTACGACGACAATGCCGCCGTGCATCACAGCTGGGACAGCAGCGTTCCCAATCACGGCAGAGTGGCAGTTGGCGATCGGATCGTCGCCTCGGACTCCTACGGGAGACGACTAACCACGGTTCCCCGATCGCGCGGGCCTAGCCGCCAGACCCACTCGCCGTCTCCGGCTCGGGGCCGATCAGGCGGCGCATGATTTCGTTGACGTCTAGGTCGTCCGTGCCGACGCGGCCAAAGTATCTGGTGAACCTGTTGACTACCGACTCTGCAAAAGGACTCGCCAGGGATGCGACGCGCACCATGCCGTCGAGCTCCTCTCGAGTCACGCTGCGGACCCTCTGGAAGTCGACAAGCAGATCGGGCAGTGTCGGGGCCGCTGGCAGAAAGAGGTTCCGGTCCTCCTGTCCGCCGGTCTTTTGACGCAGAAGGCTTTCGACCTTGCCCTGGCTCCCGGCGCTTTTGGTCTCACGCCATGCGCTCACACGATCGTCCTCCTCGAGAAGGCAGCATGAGGCCAAGACAACGTGCTCGGCCTTATCCCACTCAAGGTCGCACGACGGCGTCATCACCATCCACCACGCACTGCCGTCACCAATGCCATCCTCTCGAAACAGATCAGCCACGCCTGGGCCCGTGCCTGCGAGAGGAGGCACGATGTACATCTCGGCAGCATGTATCGTGCCGGCCGCGGGACCGCTGCTGCCCTCTGCTCCAAGCTCAGCCGCGAGCCGTTGAATGCCCGGCCCGGAAAGCGATCGCCCAAGTCGCCTTACGAGTAGATAGGCGAGCGCGAGGGGGTCGCCACTCTCTCTGAGCTCGAGTGCCCTGTCGAGCTTGGCGATGATGCCTTGGCGGGCCCGCTCGTCCACTCGCTACCCTCCACTTATGGCCGATGATAAGCGCCAGCAGCCTACTGAGCAGACGCCAAAGGGGCTTGAGGTTCCGGTCCCAAAGCGCAGCGCGTTTTTCGACAACCTCAAGAAGGTTGCCAAGCCCGACAAGGACTCAGCTCCGAGCAGCCCTAAGAAGTAGCGTCTCGAACATCGCTTTGGAGTCGTGGCGATGGTTGTAACGCCACGTGAACTCGTTGAGGTAGCCCTGCAACCACTTGTGGGACACCTTGCGGTACGTCCCACGGATCGACGGCTTGAGGTGGCCGAAGAACCCCTCGATGGTGTTCGTGTGCGCGTCGCCCACGACACACTCGCCGGACGAGTGGCGAACTCGACTATGCCCGCGAAGGACCCGCCGAGGCGGTTGTAGGCGGGCCACTCGTCCGTGTAGACGATGGAAGTCGGCTCGACCCACTCCACGACCTTGTTGTGGAGTCCAGGGCCGCGACGAGACGGCATGACCGTAGCCTTGACGCGTCCGCCACGTTCAACCGCAGCGAACACCGTTGCTCTACTACGTTCGCGCAGTTTCTGAGCCTTGGAGCGCGCGTTGGGGTCGGTCCTCATCGAGTGTGACACGCGGCTTGCCGTCAACCGAAGTTTCGTCAACCTCGACGTAGCCCGTCAGGGGCCGCCCGTCCTCAGTCATCAGCTTGTTGCGGATCAAAGTGAACATCCGCCACGCGGTCTTGTAGGTCACACCAAGCTCGCGCTCAAGCTGCTTGGCCGACACTCTGCAGCGAGTGCTCGTCATCAGGTGGATCGCGAAGAACCAAAGCTGCAACGAGGTAGAGGACTTAGCGAAGATCATCCCGGCGAGCGGGTGCATGTGGTGCCCGCAGGAGTCGCAGTCCCACGCTGGGCGTTCCTTGACCTTGTGGAACTTGCGCTCGCGGTCGCACTTGGGACAGAACGCGTGCGAGCCGTCCTCGGAGAAGCGGTTGCGCCAGAGCCATTCAAGACAGGAGGCATCGTCGGGGAACTCCCGCATGAACTCCATGAGCGAGTAGGACGACTCCGAGTAGTTAGCCCGGACGGGTTCGTTGCGGTCAACGGGCGGCATCGGAAAGGGGCGGTCGCATGAGGTCGATTGCAGCGCCTACGTGGAGCCGCACGAACCCGCATTTCAGGCAATCAGCCTTGTGGACGGGCATACGGCCAACCTTCTCCCCAGGTATCGCGGCTTCCGGTGCCATGAACCAGTTTTCCGCGCCGCAGGACGGGCAGCGGGGGTCCGCGCCCACCTTCTTGAGGGCTTCGGCGTACTCCTGCGGTGTCTTGGGAGGCGGCATGGTCCTGACTCTACCCGAAGATCTACCCCCTGTCAAGGGATATATGTGCGATCTGTCGAGGGGCAAGCTTCAGTCGAAGCCGATAGTGGGGTTCGCGAGGGCGGATGGCGGATGTATTACGCCACCGTAAAACTAATGCGCCACCACATGCCAGCGGCCGTCTTCAATTCACTAATTCACCTGGCGGCGTTTACTAGTAGCCCCAGCCGAATAGGTGCACCGAATACCGACCGTAGTGGAACGTCGCGGGGAGGCTATAGCCTGGCGGCTGCGGACATTACCGCCGCGCACGGTTGGTGCGCAACCGCCACACCCCCCAGCCAACCAGCGCTAGCCCGCACGCGGCAGCACCGAGGATCAGCCATTCGCGCGCGCTCGCGCACGTGGCAAAGACGATGATGCCCGTCACGAGCAAGCTGAACGCTCCGAACAGATACAGCGCCGTGAAGCTGCTTGGTTGGCGCACGTCGGACAGCCTAGCGGCGGCCAGGAATGACCTCGTTCGCCGACACTAGGCCGCAAGGAAAGCCCCGCTGCACCGCCGATCTGCCCGATCGATCCCTGCTGATGCGCCGGCCGCTGCCCGCTGGCCGTGCCGGTCAGAATCGCCGCAACGGCGCGTTCCAGAGCACAGCGCGAGGAGCGTCATGGGCGCGCTCACCATAACGAACGGCTTGCACTAGATCCCTCGTCGCCAAGCGTGTCCACGCGCTTCGGCCCTTCGACGCTGGCGTCGGGCCGCTCTTCGCTAATGTACACCGCGAGCGTTTATGAGCCTCTATCTCAGAAACCGGGCCTTTCAGCGCGCCGAGACCCTAGCCACGGCTGCACTGTCCCCGGGGGCGATGTCATGAGACGAGAGGGCGGCGTGTCGATAGTGCTTACGGACGCGCAAGTGGCCCAGGTCGCGCGCGAGACGTCGCACGAGCGCCAGGGGATGGCGTCTCTGCTTAGAACATTTGACGATCCACGTTCGCTGGCAGGAGCAATTGCCGCGCATTCCGAGGGTGCCCAGGTCTCGCGTTCGGTCCTGCGAGCGCTGCTTGTCCTGGCTGCGTTCCCAACGGACGGAATATTCCGTGCCCTCGCCGATGTCTCGAAGGAGCTCGGCTACAACCCGAGCACGACGCACCGCTACGTCAGCACCTGGCTGGCGATCGGCCTGCTCGAGCAGGATCCGAAGTCGCGCAGGTATCGGCGCGCGAGCTCTGCGGCACCTAGCGCGTACGCGAACGGTCGCGCCACGAAAGGGCCGATGACGAGGAAGTCGCGCCGCACGGGCAGCTGAGCAAACGGCATCATGAGGCCGGGCCGGAGCACTTGACGCGTACGGCGCTTGTCGGTGCACAGGCGCTGGGGATTGCGCGCGCGGCCTATAGTACGCGCTCGACTACGCCAAGGAGCGCGAGCAGTTCGGGCGCAAGATCATCGAGAACCAGGCGATCGCCTTCACGCTCGCGCGCATGAAGCTGGAGATCGACGCGGCACGTCTGCTCGTGTGGCGCGCCTCGTGGATGGGGCGCAACGGCCACACCTTCACCAACGCCGAGGGCTCGATGTCCAAGCTGAAGGCCGGAGAGGTGTCGGTGTGGGTCACCGAGCGCGCGATCCAGATCCTCGGCGGCAACGGCTACACGCGCGAGTTCCCCGTCGAGCGCTGGCACCGCGACGCGAAGATCTACGACATCTTCGAGGGCACCGCGGAGATTCAGCAGCTGGTCATCTCCCGGGCGATCTCCGGGATGCACATCAAGTAGGCGCCGCTCGGGTCGGTCAGGATCGACGCGCAGGAAGAAGGTCCTCGCCATCCTCCATGCGATCTTGTAGGAGGGCACTTCGTACGCCGGGCAGGTCATCTCGGACCGTCTTTCAGATGCCCGTCCTGGCTCGATCGTCTCGCCGTGCCGCTCCGCAGCGCTAAGCGCTCGGTTCGCCTCCGTGGAAGCGCGGGGGGATACGCCTCACACGTGTGCGCCGTCCTATCATGCAGCGGACACATTCCCTGCTCCGCATCCGCAGCTAACTGGACTGCTCAACGGGGCTCGGCACGCTGTTTTGCCTAGGCGAGGATGCCGCCGGCTCGATCGGCGACGCTGCGCTTGGCGTCTGCACGCGACCGCCGAAGCGACGCTTGCGCTGCCCGTACACCAGCAGACACTCCTCAAAGGCCGCCCTGCCGAAGTCCGGCCAGAGCTCTGCACGGAACACGAGCTCTGAGTAGGCCGCCTGCCACAACAGGAAGTTCGACAGGCGCTGCTCGCCGCTGGTGCGGATCAGCAGGTCGGGATCGCGCATCTCCGGCGCATGCAGCAGACATGCGAACTCCTCCTCACCGCCTCCTTCAAAGAGCGCCGCCGCGCGCATGATCTCATCGCGCCCGCCGTAGTCGAAGGCCACGTAGACGCGCAGTCCCTTGTTCTGCTCGGTGAGACGCTCCGCGGCGCACATCTGCTCGCGCAGCTGCTCACCCGCGCGATCGCGCCGACCGATGAAGCGAATTCGGACGTCGCGCGCATCAAGGCGTGGTGTGTCGGCGGCGATCCGGCGAGCCAGCATCGCGACCAGCTCCTTGATCTCTTCCTGCGGACGAGCCCAGTTCTCGGTGGAGAAGGCGTACAACGTCAGTTCCGCCACGCCAAGGTCGACCGCGTCGGCGATGCGGGCGATCACCGTGTCGGCGGCCGCTTCATGGCCTGCCGCGATCGAGAGATGGCGAGCCGCGGCCCAGCGAGCGCTTCCATCACTGACGATCGCGACGTGCCGCGGTCGCCGACAGGCGGCGAGCGAGCCCGTTCGCGTGCCTATGACCCTGTGAGACATCCCCTGTGATCCTAGACCCCGTCGTGTGCAATCTGAGCGGGCGAAGTTTCTACCCCTTGACTGTTTAGCCGTCGGTGGGGCGGCAATGATCGCGCTGATCCGAGGGCGCCACCCTCAATTGATAGCGCGGGGAGGCGGGGTGTCGGGGCCAGCGTGATGTTTTGTCGATGACGCCTGCTAATAAAGACCGAGACCAGCCCGCTACGCGCGGAGCCAGGGCGCGCAGATCCGGCTCGGCGTCTTCTGCCATCGAAGACAAGTTGCTCGCGGGGGCCCAGCGATTGCTCGAAGAGAAGGGCGCCCAAGCCCTCAATGTCGCAGACCTGGGCTCGGCGACGGGGATAGCTCCAGAAGAGATCCGCTCCCGGTTTGGCTCTCTGCCAGGGGTGACACTGGCGCTGTTTGAACGAATCTCAGGCAGCCTTGCGCAGAGGCTGAGCGAGGCCTATCACAGTGAGCCGGTATGGGTGGACGCAGTCCGGGCGACGCTGTCCGCGCTGCTCGCCGAGCTGGAAAGTCGACCGGAGACCGCGCGTTTTCTGATCGTTGGCTCAATGCAGGGTGACGTCGCCTTACTGCGTCGGCGCGAGCGATATCTCGCCGAGATCGCGAGGGTCATCGAGCTCGACGCTCCGCGCCCGGCCACTGAGCCGCTACCTCCCTTCGGCGCCGAAGCGACGGTTGTGGCGGCCGCGTCGATCCTCCACGGCCGGCTTCTGGAGGATCCCACGCCTAGCCTGCGCGAGCTCTGCGGACCCCTCATGGCAGTGATCGCGATGCCCTATCTCGATGTGGCGGCGACACGCGAAGAGTTAGCGCGTGCACCCGCCTCGGCGGACACCTCGCCGCAAGGACCGATTGCATGCAAGACGGTTCTGCACCTAGGCGGGTCGCATCAGGGTGCAGGGCGTTTGACCGATCGCACCGCACAGGTGCTGCAGTCGATTGCCGAAAATCCGAACTCAAGCAACACCGTCATAGCCGAGCTCGCTGGAGTCGGCGATCAGGGTCAGATGTCTCGACTGCTCGCTCGGCTGCGCCGCCTCGGTCTGGTCGAGGACCGCTCCGATCAACGCACATATAACGCAGCCAAAGCGTGGTTCATAAGTGAAGCCGGCAAGGAGCTCTTGGCGGACCTGGAGTCCACGCAGCAGGCGGATTGAGTTTTACCCGCGCGCGCGCCTGGGGGGGCAGGCGATTCCGGTAGCCGCACTGCTGCTCTGGCCGTCCGTGAACTGGAAGCTCGCGCTTACCCGCCAACCGCCGCGGGGGCAGCTCTCGGGCAGACCGATCCCGCGTGGACGATATGCGATGCGCCGTCCGCCACGGCGTTCGTAGTAGGTCAAGTCTCCTCCGAGGCTCGCCTTCATCTTCACGAGCGCTACGTAGGGAGCGTCCGGCAGACTCGCGATTGGCGGCACACTGATCTGCAAGTGCCCGGCGCTCAGCACGCCCGCAAGGAGAACGTTTGCGATCACAGGCGACTGCCCGTGCGCAAGGATTCCAAGGTGCAGGTAGCCGTCGCTAGAGGGCACGGCGAAGATGGCCAGTTCGACGTTCTCGCTAACGACGCTTGGCCCGAACGGAACCTGGACCACGGCACTGCCGCTGCCGAGCTTGGAATTGGCCGGACAGGCCTGCGCGCCCTGCAGTTCCAGCAACGCCGGCGCGCAGGCTTCAAGGCCCAGACCGCTCGTGGCAAGTCCAAGGGTCGTGGGATAGCTCACCGCGATGCTCGAGACCGGCAGCGGATTAGCGTGGGCGGCTGTCTGGATCTTCACGGCGAACAGTACCGTCGTAGGTGCGCCCAGACGCTTGGGCTCAAACGCCGCGCTCATCACGGCCCGCAGATTGGCGGTGCTCGCATTGGCGCTGACTGCTGTCACCCCGCCGGGCGCAAGCGCCGCCGCCATCGACAGTGCGAAAACGCCCGTTAGCCTCAGTAGTGCAGCACGCCCTTGGTCTGCACGGTGATTGCGTAGCTTCGCCGGTAGAAGACGCCGAACATTTCGCCTGTGCCGTGCGCGTGGTCGTAGCGACCGTTGCCGCCGGTGATGCTGAGCGTGCCCTTGAAGCTCGGCGTCGTGCTGGTTGGGCTCGACAAGCGCCCGCTGCCATGAGCGAGGATCGTCCCGGCCTGCCCGTAGATCGTGATCTGCGCCGTCACAGTGGGGTTGCCGGTGTAGGTGAAGCGCACCTTCACCTTCCCTGGAAAGCCTCCGCGCGCCACACCTTCGTCGCTCAGCACCGAGCCAGATGCCTTGACCAGGTGAAGCCGCGCTTCGTCGTTGACGCTCAGCGAGCGAGCTGCTGTAGCGACGCGCCGCTGCGCGGTCGCTGGCGCCGCCCCGACCAAGAGCGTCAGAACGCTCCCGAGCGCGAGCAGTATCCGGGGCCAGCGAGCTCGCGTCCCGGAGGCGGTTCTCACCCGGTGGCGCGAACCGGTGTCTCACAGGTCCTCTCCACGCGATCATTCTAGGTGGTCGAGTGAGTCGAGGCGTCATCTACTCGCGATCAGCCCCGCTGGGAGGATCGCACGCGCGCGCTTCGCGGCGCGCCAAGCGGACATGACGGCGAGCGTCGGCCAGATCGTCGGGGACAGCTCGCGGCGCAGTTGCATCGCGACGGTGCGGGCCGGGCCTTGCCGCGCGCCCGGGTGCGTCGCGTAGTAGGCGACCACACCAGCCAGAGTCATGATGTGATGCGCCCCGTTCGGCGCCGCGCGTGCGCGCGCGTGCGCCTCACCCGTGAGCGCGAGCAGCGACCGCGAAAGTTCGTCCTCAGAGTTGAACAGGTCTACGAAGCCGCGCTCGCCACGCGCCTGGTCGTCTCGTTCATCGACCAGGCTGTCGAGCGTAGTGATCACTCCGCCGATCGCTAGATATGCGTCGTCGATGCGCCGCGCATCCTCAATACGCGTGCTTGGGCTTGCGGCAGCGCAGATGAGCGCATGTGCGGCCAGGACCGAGGAGGCGCAACCGCCGATGAACTCGCGCCACCCCAGCCCGCTGTTTGCACTGTTCTCGAGCGCCCAGTCGCGTAGCTGCTGCTCGCCGAGTGCCGCCGTGGCATGCAGCCGCGTCTGTGCTGCCGCGCAGCGAGTGATCGCCTCGTGAGCCACATCGCGGACGGCCGCAATCGATGACAGCCCGGCGATCGCTGCTCGGGCTCGCTCGCTCAGTGCCGCCAAGTACCCCTCATCTCCGGGCGCGTTTTCCCACTGCGCCTTTCCATCCGCGCGGCTCCCAGGCTTCGTCTCGCCGTCCGCGGCGAGCACCGCGATCATTGGTGCATAAAGCCGCCGGCCTTCTGTCAATGGGTCTGCCGCGGGCAGCTCGGTACGCCCATCGAGATAATCGAACAGCAGCTCGAGGGCGACGACAGCGCGCGTGGCGCTTGCGCGCGTCCGGCGCGGCGCGAGCGTGGCGAGGGTTGCCGCGACCTCGGCGTTGAAACGCTCCTCGTATAGCTTCCGCTCTGCCAGCTCGCGAAGCTGTGGGTCGCCGATCGCGTGCGCGGGAGCCTCCCAGCGGAGAAGCTCGCGCCGCACAACTGGCGCGACCGAAGGCCAAAAGCGCAGGTTGGCGAGCGCCAGCGCGGCCAGCACCTCGCGTGCCTGTGCGCCTGAATTAGTCGCGCCCAGCGGCGGTTGCCAAGTCGGCGCTGGCATGCGCTAGTCCTCAGCCAACGCGAGCGTGGGGGAGACGCGCGAGGCGCTCCACCCCGGCAGCGCGGCGATCGCCAGCGCCGCGGCCGGCACGAGCGCGAGGATCTCGATCGCTCGTGCCGGCCCCCCGGCGCCTGAAACCGGAAAGCCGGTTGCGTGACGCAGGTAGGCGTCCATGATGAACTGCCCATATATACCCGCGAGCGCTCCAGCCAGGCAGCCCGCGCCCAGGATCAGGCTCGCTTCCAGCGCCAGGATGCGTCGCAGGCGCGATGGTGGGGCTCCGGCGAGGCGCAGGCCGGCCAACGCGCCGCGGCGCTGATGGATGCTCGAGGCAAGTGCCGCCGCAAGCGCGACGATCGCGGTGAGCACGAGCAACGTCGAGACGAGGCCTAGCTGGCTGAGCCCTTCTCCGGTCAGTCGGTCGATCTTGCGCTCGCGCTCTGATGCGGTCGCCACTTCCAGCCCGCTGGTGGCTCCGAGCGAGGCCACGATCTCGCGGCGGACGTGCGCGGGGCTGGCACCCGGCTTGAGCGACACCGAGAGAGCGCTCGGCGCGCTGCTCTGCCACGCGCGAGCGAAGGCCGCCCGAGAGATGAACACGACCCCCGGGCTCCAGGCCAGGTTGGTCGTCAACGCCGCGATCCTAAAGGGCACATCGCCGCTCGGTGTCGGCAGGCTCAGCCGCTCACCCACGCCCACGTGGTATTCGGCGGCGATCTGGCGCGAGATCGCGATCGATCCCCCTGAAGCGAGGCTTGCCTGCGCGCGCCGGGCGACCGGCGCTCCGCCGATCGTCTGGCTCGCAAGGACGCTGCGCGCGCCGCTGGGCGGTCGAGCGAGCACCCAGACCCGCCGCCGGCCCAGCGTCAAGAACGCGCCCTGGAAGCGCTGAACCGAGGCCACGCCCGACAGCGCCGAGATCCTGCGCGCACCCGCGTCGCCCGTGAGCTGCTGCGTGGCCTGATTGTCTTCTGCTTCGCTGACCCAGATCGGCGCGTCTGCTGCGTAGCTCTTTGAAAAGCCGTGGATCCCCGAGAGCAGGTTCGCACGTGCGCCACCGAGCGCCACACTGCCGAACAGCGCGACGGCTCCGGTTGCCGCAAGTGCGAGCGCGCGAAGCGTCGTCGCGCGCACGCCGCCCAGCGCGAGCGCGAGCGTCGACAGCCGGGGGGCGCGCTTGCTCATTCCGCGCGCCAATATGAGGACCGCCGTGAAAGCCAATGGAACGGCGAGCACGGTGGCCAGCGCTAGCGCGATGCTCGCCTCAAGCGCCCCCGAGGGCGCCGCTGCGTACAGCACGCTCGCGAGCGCGAGCATTGCCAAGGCCCCTCCGAAGCACCATACGTGGGCCCGGTGCCCGAGCGTACCGCCAGGCAGCCCGCTCTGTAGATAGATCGCATCACGAGGTGCGCCCTTGCGCAGATCGCTCAGGACTAGCGCCGAGGCGATCCAGGTCACGAGCACTCCGCCGAATGCGACGAGCAGTACAGTGGAGGCCGAGACGACCGTTCCCCCGCTCAGCGTGAAGGCCTGCGCAAGGTACCCGGTGGACTCGTGAAAGACCCAACGTGAGAGCACGTAGCCGATCGCGATGCCCACCAGCGTTGCCGCGGCGCCGAGGCAAAGCGCCTGAAAGCTCACTAGCTGGACGACGGCGCTGCGTCTGGTTCCAGCCAGGCGCAGATCGGCGATCGCCCGACGGCGCTCGGGGACGGTTAGGAGGATCGCGTTGAACGCAAACAGCAGGCCGAGGAGGGCGCCGATCACCGCGAACAGCGCACTGGCCTGCGAGCTCGGCCCCAGCGCTTGGCGCAGCAGGGTGATGTCCTCTTCTGCGCCGGAGACGACCAGGCGCCGTCCGAGTGCCTTGCTCAGCTCGCCTTCCACCCACCTCCGCCGCCCCGGCTGGCTCTGCACGAGGATCCGTGTCACCCGTGCCCCTTCGCCCACCAGTTGCTGCAGCGCCGACAGCTCCATCACCGCCACATTCGTATCCGACAGGCTGCCAATCTCCTCCGAGCCGAGCACGGCGCCGACGCGCACGGTGTGTCGGATCCCGCCGATCACAAGCGCGACGTTTTGGGTGCCGGCCTGACCACCGTTGCGCAGCCCGAGCGCATCCGCCCCGGCACGGCTGATCCCCAGCGCGCCTTCGCTCAATGCGTTGAGCGCTAGCGTGCGTCCGAGTCCGTTGAGCACCCCGAGACTCACGTCCGTTCCGGCTAGGTAGACGGTCGAGCTCCGGCCGTCTTCGGCGATCATGCGCACGGAGCGTTCCAGCAGGGGCGCAGCGCGCTTGACCCCCGGCGTCCGTTCGACCTTGGCCAGCAGCGCCTGGGAAAATCCCTCTGGTCCGCGCGAGCGAACCTGCACGTTGGCAGGGCCGATCACCGCACGCAGCACCCGCTGCGTCGAGCCGACGATGCTCCCTTGGGCAACACTCGCGGCAAGCACCAGGGCGACCGCAACGGCGACGCCGACTCCGGCTAGTAGCTCCTGCACCCCATTGGCGCGCAGACGGCGCCGGTAAAAGTAACCCAGCGTGCGAAGCCCGAGCAGCCGACGCGTTCGCAGAGGCCTATACGAGCGCGAGCTCATCTGCTCGAGAGGGGCTCGTGATCGCTGGCCACGCGACCGTCGCGCAGATGCAGTACCCGGTCCGCCGCAGCGGCCGCCTCCGCATCGTGGGTCACCAGCAACACAGCGCGCCCGTCTTCCCGCGATAGCTCGTGCAGCAAGCCGATGATCTCACTCGAACGGTGACTGTCGAGCTTTGCCGTCGGCTCGTCGGCCAGCACCAAGCGCGGCTCGCCCGCCAACACCCGAGCCAACGCGACTCGTTGGCGCTCACCGCCGGAGAGCTCCTCCGGGGTGCGCTTGGCGTACTCGCCGATGCCCACGCGCTCCAGCCAGCGCATCGCGCGGACGTTTGCCTCGCGCGCATCGACGCCGGCGAGCAGCAGCTTGGTAGCGGCGTTCTCAACAGCAGACACCCGTGCCATGAGGTGCGTGTTTTGGGAGATCAGCCCGGCCTCGGCGAGACGGTATTGCGCCGCCTGGGACTCGCTCAGCGTAGCCAGATCCCCTCCTTTGTAAGCGACCCTACCGGTGTCCGGCGACAGGACGCCGGCGGCGAGCAATAGCAGCGTGGTCTTTCCAGAGCCACTAGGGCCCTGCAGCGCGAGCATCTCGCCTTCGGCCAAGCTCATGCTCACACCGTCGAGCGCATGAACCTCCTCCGCGGCGCTTCTGTAGCGCTTGACGACCCCGTCGAGCTCGAGCATGCAGGTGTGGTTCTACGCGCCAGCGCGGCGAAGTGCAACGACCGTGGCCAGATCCGGGACGCTCTCGCCCCGCAGTTCGCCCTCGCTCAGTGTCAGCGCGCGGTGCGCACCAGCCAGCTCCGCCGGCTCGCCGGTGCTGGCCAAGACGGCCAGCCCTTCGCCTGCCAGCCGGCGCAGGCACTCGAGGATCAGATCGCGTTCGCCCAACTCGACCGCGCCGACAGGCTCATCGATGATCACGAGCCTAGGGGAAAGCGACAGGGTGCGCGCGAGAGCGACCCGAACGCGCTCGCCGGGCCCCAACTCGCCAGCGCGCATCGCCGCCAGGCGCTCGGCAGCGATGCGGGCCAGTGCCTCGCGTGCGCGTGAATGAGAGATGTCCACAGCTGTGCCACGGGCCAGCAGCGGGGCCGCGACCTGCTGGAGCACGTCTGGCTCTTCGCCGCTGCGGAGTGCCTTCTGCACGTAGCCGATTCCGGACCCGAGCGTGTGCTCGACGTGCTTTGCCAGGTCTCGTCCGTCGAAGCGCACTATCCCCTCGTCGGGCGACTCGATTCCGGCGGCGACTCGCAGCAGCGTGGTCAGGTCCGAACGACGGGCGCCCCAGATCATCACCAGTTCCGTCGACCGCACATGCAGGCTCACGTCACCGAGCACGATTCGCTCGCGCGAGCCTTCCCGGTGGCGCTTTGCAACGTGCTCGAGCTCGAGCAGACTCATGCCCGCTATCAACCGGTCGACTCGGGCGGTCGGAGCGCAAAGGAGCGCAGCTGCTCACGTGCGTACTGCGACCACTTGAGGTTGGCGCCGACCCGCAGACGCGCCTCCTCGCCGAGCAGGCGGGCGGCCAGCCCGCACGTCCCGCCGACTGATACCTCTCCAGCGGCCGGCGTCGCGGCTGCCTCGGCCAGGCACTCGTGCTCGTATTCGTCTAGAACCCGCAGAGCACGCTCGGGGCTGTGCGAGAGCGCTCCGAGCTGCAGCACGAGCAGGCGCTGACGGCGGCGCTCTTGGGCGACCTGAGCCACGAGCCACCGCGAATGCTCTTCAAGGCCGCGCTCAGTAGCCGCAAAGCGACGTCGCGAGCGGCTGGCCTTCGCGGTGTCGCCCACCTCCCGGATGAGCTCGCGCTCGCGCAGGGTGCCAAGCGCGGTGTACACGTGCGACACGCTCGACAGGGCTATCGCACCGTCGTAGGTGCGTTCGAATCGCCGGGCAAGCTCGTAGGCATAGCTCGGCCGTTCAATGATCAAGCCAAGTAGCGCCCAGTTAACCGGCGAGTGCATCGGCGGTGTTTGCACCGCCCCTACGGACCCTGCTCTCATTGCTGAATCCTACAGCAAACCACAGGACATTTGTCGCACCTTGTCAAAGGCACCGCATGTGTTTACTCAGGACCCCAGGATCCGCCCTCTCGTGACTCCGGATGCTGCTGCCGCCGAGCCGCGACTACGCGATCGGAGGCTTGCCAACCGCGCCCGAGCTTCTTGCACCCGTCGAGTCTTTCAACGAGCTTGCCAAGCGCCGACCACCCACGTTGCGGGCGGGTAGTCCCGTCAGCCGCTCGCTCACGCCGTCGCATGCGCAGGGCCTCGGCGGGGTGACGGGCGAGACGCGGAGGGCGAGCGCTTGCGACTCCGGCCTCCCCCGGCGCTCCTGGTCACACTCAATCGGCGAGCAGTTCGACCTCTCAGCGCCACAGATGCGTCGGGCTGGCGAGGCTTGAGCAATGGGTGCCACGCGAGCTGTCCGGGATCTCAAAAGTTCTACGCGGTGACTTGTGCGCACCGACGCGAGCAGAGCAGGATCACGACCCACGGTCCTGCCGATCGGGTGTGCCAATACACAGATGTCAGCACCCTCCGCCGGCGATGCCGTGTTCGCCTGCTGATGAGAGCCGGCGAACACCTACCAGCCGGAGCTTCTGTCGGCTCTTCGAACTTCGCGCAGCCCACAGGCCGTGACATGCCACCAGCCACGCGACATCTCACACCCGTGCTTGACTCACGCCCCGCCTCTGACTATCTGCCCCGAATGCCGAGTCGAACGTCCACGCCGAGCCCGCGATCCCGGCGGGCAGAAGACCGTCTCCTTAACGCCGTAGTGAGCGTCGCGGCCACTCGCGGCTACGCCCACCTGACCGTCGACGCGATCCTGGCCGCCGCCTCCGTCAGCCGTGCAAGCTTCTACCAGTACTTCTCAAACGTGGAGGACTGCTTCTGGTCTGCTTACCGACTGCACGCCCAACGCCTCTATGATCGTCTGCGCGACGCCATTCGTGGGGCCGAGCATAGCCTGCCTGCTGTTCTCGACGTCCTGGCCGAGCAGACTGTCGTCGACCCAGTCGGTGCGCGTGTCTTGATGGGCGAGTCCTTGGCGGCCGGGCCACGGGGGCTGCTCGAGCGCGACGCTCTGATCGCGCGCATCGAGCAGCTCGCTAGCTCTCGCCCGGTGTCGGGCATCGCTCTCGACCTGCCCGGGTCTCTGCTGATCGGCGGCACGCTCAGGTTCCTGACTGTAAGCCTAGAAGCGCCGACGCTTGCAAAAGAGCGCGACGGCGCACTCGCCGCCTGGAGCACCGTGTTCCGCCGCACCAACTCGCAGACCCGGTGGAGCGCCCAGTTCACGCCGCTGCCTCAGCGGCCGGCGGGTAGGCACCCCCTCACATCTCGCGCGAGCTCCCGTGCCTTGCCACGCCGGGAGCGCATCGTCCGCGCGACCGCAGCGGCGGTTCACAGCCACGGCTACCATTCGCTACGGGTCAAGGACATCGTCTCTCGCGCGCGCGTGTCGCGCCGCAGCTTCTATAACGAGTTTCCTGACCGGACCGCCGCGTTCATCGGCGCCTATGAGTACGCCTTTGAGCAGGTCATTGCCGTTTGCGCACCCGCCTTCTTTAGTTCGGGCTCCTGGTCCGAGCGGGTGTGGGCCAGCGCGCACGCGTCTACCAGCTTTCTGGCGAGTGAGCCTGACCTCTGCTACCTCGGGTTCGTCGAAAGCTACGCGCCGGGTCGACGCTTCTCGCAGCGAGTGAATGACACGCAGCTGGCGTTTACCCTGTTCTTGGAGGAGGGCATCCGCCAGGGGAGACGAGCCGACTGCGCTTCGCGCGGGCTCGCGGCGCTGACGGCGGTGACGATCGCCGAAGCCGGCGCGCGGGCCGCTCGGGACGCATCCGGGCTGTCCATGCGACGGATCATGCCGCTCGCCGTGTATGTCGCGCTTGCACCGTTCGTGGGGTCAGACGAGGCCGGCCACTTCGTCGCTCAAAAGCTTTCGGTGATTCGGGCTGGTAGCCAGCGGGGCCAGCCCTAGGCACCTATGATCGGGGCGGCTCACGCCCCGTTGGGTTCCGCGGAGCGCGCGACCCTCTTACCGTGCGGTTCCCTTCTCGCGTTTCAACGCGCTCCACGTGGTGGGTGCACGCCAGGCACCTTGGGCGAACGCCGCCCGGCTTAGCTGATGTGCCTGACGTTAGGCATGTATGTTACGTTGAGCGGCTCGCTGCAGGCCGCCTTCCACGCACGAGAGGCGCATGCATCGCTAGTTGCAGTGACAGACCCACGAGCGCTGCCATCAGCTCGGGCCAGGTAGCAGGACTAGCCGACCCCCGCTGCGTCTGTCCGCGACCGAAGGGTCGGTGACAAGGGGTGACTGCCGCAGGCTTCCCACGCCCAGCCTGGATCAGTCGACAAACGCCCCTCATCTCCGACGAACGTCCACCATGGCGCTTCATCGCGCATATTCCCGTGCACAGTGTGTCTGGCTGACACCCCGCGTGATTGGCTTCCCGGCATCTTCGTGTGGTCGCGCCCTTAGTCGGCGTCGCATGGCCGTCTTGCTCCCGCAGCCCGACTGCCCGGGACGCGGAGTGCACGACCGCCGCCCGCTGCTGTCTCAACTTCGCCTCCCCCGGCACCGCAGCTGTTCAGCGCGCGTGGACAGATTCTGCTCCGCTCCCGTCGTTCGGCTGTTGAAGGCCGAACGTCCATCACTGTCCAGCGGCCGGTAACACTCAATGTGCAGCGACACCCGGCCATGAGCCGCATAAGGAGTCATTCATGACAACATGCAAGTCCAGGACCGTCACCATCCTACAAGCGCTGTTTGCGGCACTCGCCATCGCCGCACTCACGGCGAGCTCAGCGTTCGCCTCCGGCGCGCCGATCGTTAAAACCAAGGCGGCGACGCTTATCGGCGGCACGGAAGCCACTCTGAATGCCGGCGTCAACCCGAACGGGGCAACAACAAAATACTATTTCGAATACGGCACAACGACCGCGTACGGGTCGAAAACCGAAGAAGCGAGCCTACTCGGCGTTACGAAAGAAATCGCCGTCAGCAAAGGCGCACAAGGACTGGCAACGAGCACGACGTACCACTTCCGCGTAGTCGCCACCAACAGTAGCGGCACTGCCTTCGGGGCAGATGAAAGCTTTTCAACGACCACCGAAAAGCCAGAATTCGCAGTCAAAAACGGTGAAAAACTGAACGAAGTGAGCTACACGGCCGCATTTGGTCCGGGCGGTTGGCAGGTGGAAGGGGATTCCTTCACCTGCACCTCCGGGACGTTTACCGGAACGGTCGCCAGCAACAAGACGGCCTCGGGTAAAATCGTCTTCACCAGTTGCAAAAAAGGCGAAAGCACGTGTCAGAGCGAAGGAGCCAAATCGGGCGAAATAGCGACTCAAGAACTCTTGGGCACGCTGCGATACATTTCCAAAGCAGCGAAAACCGTGGGGCTCGTGTTCAAGCCGAAAAGCGGGGAATCTGTCGTAAAACTGGGGAGCTGCATCTTTGCAGGGCATTACGACGTCCGGGGCGCGATCATCGTTCCGGTAGAACCGGTAAATGTTCTCAAACGGGGCTTCTCGACGGGCGTGCTCACCGAGAAAGAAGGCGCGCAGCAGGTCTCCGAATATGAAAACGCCCACGGGGAAAAAGTAAAAGCGATCCTGGAAACCACCTGGCCGAGTGAGCTGAGCTACAACCCTCTCGGCTGGTCGATCGGCGCAATGACCGTAAACACCAACAAAGAAGTAGAAATACAAGCATAGCCGACTTCGACGGGTGTGGGGGCGGCCAGTGAGTCGCCCCCACGGGGGTTCTCGCGGTTCGTATGGCGGCGGCGGCGAGATGGTCCAGCCAATCCCCGTGGCCAGCCAGTCGGCACTCCCGCCGGACTCTGCCAGAGGGTCCGTCTTTGCCGCCGGCACTCCGTGAGAGCGACGTGGAAAAGCGTGTTTCGTTCGCGGACGGCACCGACCGGGCTATAGCCCCGACCCGCGCGAGGCCTCCCTCGTCGGCGGGATCGTGGCGCCATGCGCGAGACGTGTCGCCTTCGTTCTACCCCTTGACTTGTTGCCGGGCAGCCCGAAGCGGGACAGTTGCCGCATGACAGAGAGCCTCAGTGTTGGCCGGAACGACGAGATTGCGCGGATGCGGCAGCCCAGCCTGACCATGGGCACTTCGTGGCGGGGGCTGCATTCTTCCTGCCTGATCGGATGGGATGTGCCTACGTTCTACCTCTTGACTTATCGCGACCCATCGGCTTGTGGATAGTCGCGACATGGAGAAACGCATGAGGATCGCCCAGACCTGTAGGCGTGTACATGATTCGGGCGACTCGGCCCACACCAACGCCAGGCTTCGCACCGACGGCCAGGCTTCTAGCCCTCGTGCGGCTGGCCGGCTCGCCTGGGACATCCCTACTCGGACGCGAGCGCACCGCGGCTCCTGTATGTCTACACCGCCCTCCTCGACCCGTTCTCGGGCGAATGCGAGGACGACACCACAAGGCAACAGCTTGCGTAGCGCTGAGAGCGCCCAAGCCCGTCACCAAAGGAGATAACAACAAAATGCTCTCAGCGATCCGCAAGCGCATCACGCCGGCAACACTGATCGCCACGCTGGCGCTCGTCTTCGCCATGACAGGTGGCGCGTACGCCGCCAAGAAGTACCTCATCACGTCGACTAAGCAGATCAAGCCCTCCGTTCTTGCCTCTTTGAAAGGGAAACCCGGCGCCAGCGGCCCGGCTGGCGCAGCGGGTACCCTCGGACCTCAAGGTCCGCAGGGCACGCCGGGCAAAGACGGCGCTCCGGGCAAAGACGGCGCTCCGGGCAAAGAAGGCGCTCCGGGCAAAGAAGGCGCGGCCGGCAAACCGGGAAAAGAAGGCTCTCCGTGGACCGCAGGTGGAACGCTCCCGTCCGGAAAGACCGAGACCGGGGCGTGGTACGTCAGCAGCCACAAAAAGTTCGACCAGGCCGTTGCCGTACTTTCTTTCCCGATCCCTCTCGCAGCAGGGGCAGAACCGAAATACTCCACTGCGTGTGAAGAACCTGAAGCGTCGGTAGGCGTCAGCTGCCAGGTTCACTACATCAACGAAAAAGGGAAAGAGGTCAACGGCGCCTTCGAAGAAGTTGCCGCTACCGCGCAGTGCCCCGGCACTGTGGCGGAACCAAAGGCTGCCCCCGGCAACCTGTGCGTATATGTCCAGCACGAAGTCGAAGTCGGCGCATCGGATGCTGCGTTCAACGATCCGGGCGCAAGTTCAGTTGGGGCCGGAACCACAGGCGCCTTGCTGAGTGCGCAGACGTTGGACGAACCTGAAGCACAGGCGCGCGGCACGTGGGCAGTAACGGCCCCATAGCGGCCGCGGTACGAGCTCCGTAGGCCAGCCGCGATCCTAGAGAGCTCCTCAAGAGGCTCCCACCGTCACACAGCCCCCAATACCTACGCGAAAGGCAGCGCGTGCGCCACGTCTCAGACCGGCACAAACACACTCTCATGCGACTGATATCTACGCCCGGTCCTACCGTGGCGCCCTTGGCGGGGCGGAGCAGGTGTCGCCGCGTGACAGGTATGTTTGCGGCGATCCTCGGTGTGCTTGGCGTCGCCTGGCTTGCGCCCGCGCCGGCGTCCGCGGCGCAAGCGAGGCTCTTCGGGGGGACGTTCGGTGAGGCAACGTCCGCCGTGGCTGATCCCTATCCCCTCTCTGGGCCCCGCGCTGTGGCGGTCGACGCCTCAAGTCACGACATCTACGTGAGCGACCGCCAGAATCATCGCGTTGAGAAGTTCGACCCATCGGGTCATTTCATCTTGATGTTCGGCATCGGGGTGGACAAGACGGCGGTCGAAAGCCCGGGGTCGACCGAAGCAGAACGCAATGTGTGCGTGGCTACGTCTGGCGATACGTGCACGGTCGGCGAAGGCGCCTTTTCTGCCCACGACACGCCGCTTGACGAACCGGGGTTCATCGCGGTGGACGACTCCTCCGGCCCGTCTAGCGGCGATGTGTACCTCACGAATGGAGAAAACGCTTCGGCAGGATTGATCGACAAGTTCGATTCCTCCGGCCACATCGTGTCGGGTTGGGCGGCGGCTGGGCGCCTCGATGGCTCGGCGGTGACGAGCCCGCCCGCTCCGGCGGCGGGCGCCTTCGGGCTGATCCGCGGGATGACGGTCGACCCGTCCGGGAACCTGTGGGTGTCCGACCAGGCTGGAGCCGCGAAAGCCGAAAAAACGGGCCGGCTGGACGAGTTCGCCCAGGACGCTGGCTTCATCACAGGCTGGAGCGGAGAAGGCGAACCGGCACTTGACGCTACGGGTGACATCTACATTAACGGCTTTGGCACGACGACCAAGTACACGACGAGCGGCAGCCTGATTGGACAGGTCGCCCCGTCTAAAGCCGAAATCGAAGCCTTCGCGCCAGAAGGTGCAAACTTCGAAATCAGAGGTCTCGCCGTCGACGCAGCGGACGGCGAGCTCTATCTCGATGGCGGCGAAGGGTCCAATGTGCTTGAAAACGTACACGGGATCATCAAGGTGTACGGCGCGTCCTGTCACCCGGTGATCACCCCGGAATCCCCGCAGCCGGGATGCGCCGCGACCGAAACGTTCGGAGATGGGGTGATTTCGACACATCCGCAGGGCATCGCGATCGATGCGGCGAGCAAGACGCTGTACGTAGCGGATCAGGACGGTGTTGCTACCTTCCCGCTGCGCACGGTGCCGGATGTCACGACCGGGAGGACTGCGAACGTTACCGAGACGAGTGCAACGCTGACCGGCACCGTCAATCCTTCGGGTATCGAACTAAACGCGGGTGTCGAGGGCTGCCGCTTTGAATGGGGGGAAACGACCGCGTTTGAACACGTTGCTCCGTGTGAACAAAGCGCGACGCAGATCGGTAGTGGCGGCGAACCGGTCGAAGTTCGCGCTCACGTGACTGGCTTGCAGACGGGAACGACCTACCACTACCGGCTTGTCGCCTCCAACCCGAATGACGTCAACCCGAGCATCGACCAGCCGAGTTTTGGTGCCGACGCGGCGTTCGGCCCACCGCGCCTCGACTCCGCCTCGGCGCTCGCTGTGGCCTCGACGACGGCGACGCTCCAAGCACAGGTCAACCCAAACGGCCTCGACACGCATGTCCGGATCGAATATGGCACCGAAGAAGGCCTGTACAGCCAAACAACATCTGTCGTCGATGTGGGCGCGGCGGAAGCCGCGCAGCTCGCGAGCTTCCATCTCGTGGGTCTCACACCAAATGTGACCTACCACTACCGCGCTCGTGCCGAAAACGTGCTCGGTGAAGGCGCCGAAGCCGTCGTCGGTCACGACCAGACGTTCACCGCTCAAGGGACCGGCGGGTTCTCGCTGCTCGACCAACGGGCATGGGAGCTCGTCTCTCCGCCGGACAAGCAAGGCGCGGACCTAAACGCGATCGGAGAAACCGGAGTGATCCAGGCGGCATCCGATGGCACCGCGATCACTTATCTGGCGAACGCTCCGACTGAAGCGCTGCCGCCAGGGAATGCTGACTCCGCAGTCCAGGTGCTCTCGGCCCGCTCGGCGGCTGGCTGGTCATCGCGCGACATCAACATGCCGCATGAGGTCATCGTCGGCACTCAGTCTGGGCCAGGAGCGGAGTACAAGTTCTTCTCGAGAGATCTCTCGCAGGCTATCGTCGAACCGCTCGGGCCCCTCGTGGCCAGCGTGTCGGCGGAAGCCACCGAAGAAACGCCGTTTCTTCGCAGCGACTTTCCCCCCGGGGAACCAGGTGCGATCTGTGCGGCTTCCTGCTATCGCCCGCTCGTCACTGGGGCGAATGTGCCCTCGGGTACCGAATTCGGAAAACCCGGCGATTGCAAATCCAACCAGCCATGCGGCCCCACATTCCTCGGCGCATCTCCAGACGCGACGCATGTCGTGCTGAGCTCTCGCGCGGCCCTGGTGGTAGGCGCGCCAGCGGGAAGCCTCTACGAGTGGACCGCCGGCCACTTGCAACTCGTCAGCGAACTCCCCGGGGGGGGCGGCCCGGCACCTGGAACAGCCGACTTGGCGCTGGGCTCACGGCACATAGGGGACGGTCCGAACAGCGCCCGTAACGCGATCTCGCAAGACGGCACGCGCGTCGTATGGTCAGAAGGTGCACCGCCCCGGGGAAGGAGCCACCTGTACATGAACGATCTGAGCAGCGGGGAAACGCTCCAGCTAGATGTCAATCGAGGCGGTAGCGGCAAAGGCATCGTGGATCCAGTGTTTCAGAGCGCCTCTGCAAACGGCTCAGTGATCTTTTTCAGTGACACGCAGCAACTGACGCCGGACTCCGGTGCGAGCACTGAAGCCGCCGAGCTCTACCGCTGCGACGTCGTTCTCGGCGAAGAAGGGACACTGGAATGCGCGCTGAGCGACCTCACTCCCGTAAATGGCGGTGAAGGCGCCGCAGTCCAGGGAGCAATCCCGGGTGCCGGCGAAGACGGAGCGATAGTCTACTTTTTCGCCAAGGGCGTGCTCACAACTACACCCAGCTCTCGCGGAGAACAGGCAGAACCCGCCGGCTGCACGCACGAACCATCCTCGACCTGCAACCTCTACGTGCGTCGCGGTGCCACCACGACATTCGTAGCCGCGCTCTCCGCTGATGACTTCCACGACTGGTTCAACGACCTTGCGGACCAGCCCGTGCGGGTCTCGCCTGACGGCGAATGGTTCGCCTTCATGTCCGAGCGACCGCTCGCGGGCTATGACAACCGTGACACGAGCACCGGCGGGCCAGTCGCGGAGGTCTACCTCTATAACGCCGCCGCAAACAAGTTGCGCTGCGCGTCGTGTGATCCAATCGGTGCGCGGCCCCGCGGCGTGCCGTACGTGCAGCTGAAGCGAGGCTTGGACGGCGGCGGCGGGCGCGGCACCTGGATCGACAGCGGCCTCGTTGCGGCAAACGTCCCCGGCTGGACGGCGATCAACGAACCGTCCGAAAACAGCCGTTACCAGGATCGCTATCTGTCTGACTCTGGGCGGCTGTTCTTCAATTCAGCCGGGCCTCTGGTTCCCCAGGACACCAACGGCACCGTCGACGTGTATGAGTTCGAGCCGTCGAACATCGGCAACTGCAGGGAATCGAGCAAAACGTTCAGTGCTCGCCAGGGCGGTTGCGTGGACCTGATCTCAAACGGCACCTCTGCTCGAGAATCGGTGTTCCTCGACGCCTCAGAAAACGGAGACGACGCGTTCCTCCTGACCGACGCGCAACTCTCTCGCCGCGACACCGACACCGCATATGACGTCTATGACGCACGCGTTGGGGGCGGCGAACCCGAACCTGCACACCCCGTCGAATGCCAAGGCGACGCGTGCCAGGGATTCATGCAAGCACCCAACGACCCAACCCCGGGATCGCTCACCTTTACCGGTCCCGGCAACCTCACGCCCTTCATCACTGCCCCGGGACGAAAAAAGCAACCTGTCAAATGCCACAAAGGCAAGAAGCTCAAGCACGGCAAGAGCAAGAAGCTCAAGCGCGGCAAGTGCGTCACTGTGAAAAAGAAAACCACGCGGCATTCCCGAAGGACAAGCCACAAACGGAGGCACCAGCAATGAGCATCCCCAACCGTGTCGCCATCCTCGGCGGGATGATCGGTCTGCTGGCCGCCCTCGCCCTCGGCTCCTCGCCCGCGCGCGCTGCATCTCCCTGGTGGCAGCTCACCTCGGGCACTCGCCCCTCGGACCTACCCTCCCAACCCGGCGAAACGGGGGAGATCGCCGTAACTGCCGAGAATCTCGGCGACGCCGTCCTGAACGCGCAACCATCCGGCAGCGGGCCAGTGATCCTCACCGATGCGCTGCCCGCGGGGCTGGAAGCGACCGCAATCGCCGGAGCACAGCCATCCGCCGAAGCTGCCCTCCAGGGTGGACGTCCGCTCAAGTGCTCTCTGGCCAAACTCACGTGCACCTTCGAAGGTGTGCTGGCGCCCTACGACGCCCTCGAAATGCGCATCAAGGTCAAGGTCACACCGGTCGCTCACTCAGGTGACGAAAACCGAGTCGACGTCACCGGCGGAGGCGCCCCCGCTACCTCGCTTTCCCGGCCAGTGGTCCTCGCCGACTCCCCGCCATCCTTTGGGGTCGAAGAATTTCGGACCCGCTTCGGAAGAAGAGGGCGGATCGGCCGACACTCGCGCCGGCTCGCACCCCTTCCAGATGACGACCACGGTCGCTATCAACCAGGGCCCGGACACCGAACCGGTCGACGAAGGCCATCCGAGGCCGCACGTCGAACCGGTCGGGCTAACGAAGGACGTCCTCACGAAATTCCCGATCGGGTTCATCGGCGATCCGACGCCCATTCAGGCGTGCAGCGTTGGCCAGTTCTTGAAGGCCCAGTCCGGACTTGGCGAAAATCCGGAAGACAACGAATGCCCGGAACAAAGCGCGGTGGGTGTCGCGTCGGTGACGATCTGGGAACCGGTCTTTCTATCCTACGCCACGTTCACGGTCCCGCTGTTTGACCTCGAAACCTATTTCGGCGAGCCGGCCCGCTTCGGCTTCTACCTTCCGGCGGGCCACGTTCCGGTCGTGCTCGACGCCTCACTGCGGTCAGGGCCGGGCGAAGGCGCTGTCCCCGGCCAAAGCGAAGACTACGGCATTGATGTTAACTCCACCAACATCTCGCAGACCGCTGGACTCCTTAGCGCCCGCGTCACCGTCTGGGGTACACCCGGCGACCCGCGCCACGATAACTCGCGCGGGTGGAGTTGCCTGTTCGAAACCCGCGCCACGATTCACGGACCGTGCGGGCATCCGAAGTCAAGGCAAGCACCCGCGTTCCTTACCATGCCGACCTCGTGCGCGCAACCGATGCAGGCGTCGGTCGCGGTCGACCAGTGGGCCCGCCCGGGCGTGTTCGCGGACTATCTGCCGACCGAGCCCCTGCCCACCCTCGAGGCCTGTAACCAGCTTCCTTTCAGCCCGACGATCGAGGCCAGCCCTACCACTGACCGGGCGTCTGCCCCGAGCGGCCTGGACGTCAACCTCGACTTCCAAGACGACGGGCTCACGAGCGAGGAAGGCCTCGCGCAATCCAATCTGAAGGACACCGTCGTCTCGCTACCGGAAGGCTTTACTGTCAACCCATCCTCCGGCGTCGGCCTGGCTGGCTGCACCAACGAAGATTTTGCCCGTGAGACGCTCACGTCCGCTCCCGGCGCCGGCTGCCCCGACAACGCGAAGCTCGGCACGGTCGAAGTGACGACCCCCTTGCTCCCAAACGCGCTTCACGGCTCGCTGTACATCTCGCAGCCATACGAAAACAGGTTCGACTCGCTGCTCGCGCTGTACATCATCGTGCGCGATGAAAAAGCCGGCGTGCTTATCAAGCTCGCCGGAAAGGTTACGCCGAACCCGCTCACCGGTCAGCTCGTGACAACCTTCCAGAACAACCCGCAACTCGCATTCAGCCACTTCAATTTTCATTTCCGTGAAGGAAACCAGGCCCCGTTGATCACGCCGCCGGCATGCGGAACCTACACGACGCAGGCCGACCTCACCTCATGGGCGGACCCTGCCTCGGTGCTTACCGACAGCTCGTCGTTCACGATCGCCCACGGCTTCGATGGAGGGGCATGCCCGTCGGGTGGGATCGCTCCGTTCCAGCCACAGATCCAAGCGGGCCTCTCGAACAACAACGCAGGGGCTTTTAGCTCGTTCTATCTCCACTTGACGCGCAACGACGCCGACCAAGAAATCACGGGCTTCTCGACCAGCCTTCCGCCGGGCCTCTCCGGGATCCTCACCGGAATCCCGTTCTGCCCGGAGGCGGACATCGCCCTCGCTCGCACCAAGACCGGAGCTCAGGAGCAGGCGGGGGGGTCGTGCCCAGCGTCCAGCGAACTCGGGCACTCCCTCGTCGGCACCGGCGCTGGCGCCGTCCTCGCATACACGCCCGGACGCGTATATCTCGCTGGCCCCTACAACGGCGCACCGTTCTCGCTCGTCAGCGTCACCTCGGCGGTCGTCGGGCCGTTCGACCTCGGCACCGTCGTGATCCGCTTCGCGCTGCGCATCGACCCGCACACGGCACAGATCAACGTTGATCCGACCGCTTCGGAACCGATCCCGCACATCATCCAGGGAATCGTCACCCACGTCCGCGACATCCGCGTCTTTATCGACCGGCCGAACTTTACATTCAACCCGACCAGCTGTGAACCGACGGGCATCTCGAGCACGCTGACGGGCAACGACGGCGCCTCCGCAACTGTGACGTCCCGCTTCCAGGCCGCAAGCTGCGCGAACCTGAAGTTCACACCGAAGCTGACCGTCAGCACAGCCGCGAAGGCGACCAAAGCTAACGGCGCCAGCCTGAACTTCAAGATCATCTACCCGAAAGGCGCGATCGGGACGCAGTCCTGGTTCAACGAGGCGAAATTCGACCTCCCCAAGCAGCTCCCGGCAAGGCTCACCACGATCCAGAAGGCTTGTCTGGCCGCGACTTTCGAAGCCGACCGGGCCGCTTGTCCCTCCGCATCGAAGATCGGCCACGCGATCGTCCACACCCCGGTGCTCCCCGTACCACTCGAAGGCGCGGTTTACTTCGTCAGCTACGGATCGGCGAAATTCCCTGACGCGGTCGTCGTCCTCGATGGCTACGGGGTCCACATCGAGCTGCACGGAGAAACATTCATCAACAGTAAAACCGGTGTCACCAGCGCGACGTTCCGCAACACACCCGATGTGCCGTTCGAATCGATCGAAGTGGATGTGCCATCGGGCCCGTTCTCAGAGTTCGGCTCGAACCTTCCCGCCAGCGCCCACGGCTCATTCTGCGGCCAAGGACTCACGATGCCGAGCTTCTTCAAAGCCCAAAACGGCCTTGAGATCCGCCAGAGCACGCGTATAGCCGTGACCGGCTGCCCCAAGGCCAAGACACGCGCCCAGAAGCTCAAGGCCGCCCTGAAGGCCTGCCATAAGAAGACGAAAGGCAAGCGCGCCTCGTGCGAACGCGTAGCCCGCAAGAAGTACGGCCCCATCAAGAGCAACGCCAAGAAGAACGGCTAGCCCGAGCTGGCTCCCCCGTCCTGGTGTGCCGATGCTCTCTCGAACCCCATGGTGAGGATCTCCCTTCCCAGAGAACCAGGCGCCTCGATCAGATGCGTGAGTCGCCGCTTGCCGGGTGTCCGCTAGCACTCCGGCCTCAGCAGGCCGTGAGGCCTTCCAGCACCATAAGCCGCCGGCGTCCGCGGTGCACCGCACCTCGCGCCTGGCTGCGCGCGCGAGCGACTCGGAGACCGACCCTTGGGTAAGCTACTTCACCGCACACTAGCTCGCGCCCAGAAACGATGCCGCCGCGGGTTCCGTCGCGAAGAACGTGAAGGGCTCGACCGTCCAGCTCGTCTGACGCCGGGAGTCTCCCCGAGCACGCACGGCCCCCAAAGAACGACACGGCACGATCGCAGAGACTAGTCGCAGATGGCCGAGCGAGCCCGAGTGTTCGAATACCAGCGATGGCTCGACCCCACCTGCGGGGAGCTTTGACCGAGGACTCAGCCAGCTGCTCTCTGCCGCACACCACGAACCTTCTAACTGTTGACTTATCCGGGCGGGACACATACGACACGTTGGTCTCATGCAGGGGTTCGCATCACCAGCCCAGGTCCTGCTCGTCTCGCTTGCGAGCTTCTGCGCGCTGCTCGCCCTCCCCGCCGCATCGCATGGCCTTAGCGCGCGCGCAGCGCGCACGGTCAGCCTTACTGAGGCCGCCCGCCTGCACCGCACAAGCTCGAGCGGCGTCCACCTCAACGAGCAGGGCAGCGCCACGGGCACGATTAACGGCCCGATCTACCTACACCTTCGGGTCTCGATAAACCAGGCTCGCGCCGAAGTGAACATCTACCCGCATGGCGGCTCGCTGACTGCCGTCGGGTCGGCCGCCTACCACGTGGTCGGCGGCTTCGCCCCGTTCTCCGGGACGATTACAGTCGTGCGCGGGACAGGCATCTACGCGCATGCCCGCTCGGGGAGCCTGCGCTTCACCGGCTCGATCCGGCGCTCAAATGATGACGTGACGGTTCAGCTCTCCGGGCGCCTGAGCTACTGATCCCAGAGCACGCTGTGCCCTCCTCCAATGCGCTGAAGAGACGGACGCCGATAGCCGCGTGCGCGACCGTGCTCGCCATGCTCGCCCCCCTGGCCAGCGCAGCTGCGGCTGCGGCGGAGACGGCGAGCCTCCACGCCAGTTTCTCCCCAAACCGCCTCGGCGCGAGCACGACGATTGGCTTCGCCTTCAAGATCCAGGGCAGTGGCGGCACCCTACCCGCTCCGCTGTCGGCGGTCAGCCTGCGTCTGCCCGCGGGTATCGATTATCTCTCGACCACGCTAGGCCTTTCGACCTGCGCTCCTGCCGTGCTCGCCGCCCGCGGGCCGGCGGGCTGTCCTCCCAACAGCCGCCTGGGCAGCGGCACCGCGCTCGTGGAAGTTCCGTTCGGCACCGGCTCGGGCAAAGAGATCCCCGAAATCCAGGCCGTGATGGGCACCCCGTCGAACGAAAACATCGTCGTTCTGTTCTACGCCAACGGTCTTGCGCCGGTCCTCGCCCAGATCGTGATGCAGGCGGAGCTGATCGCCGGCAGCGACACCATGCCGGGCCGCCTGGACACCCGGGTCCCGTTGATTGCAAGCGTTCCCGGCGGCCCACCGGTATCCATCCTCTCCGTCAGCGCGCGCATCGGCCCCGCGGGCCTCACATACTACGAGACGCGCCACGGCCGCCGCGTCGCCTTCCACCCCCGCGGCGTCTCTGTCCCAGATCGCTGTCCACACGGCGGCTTTCGCTTCACCGCCCGCTTCAGCTTCACCGACGCTACCAGCACGACCGCTGCCGTCTCCATCCCCTGCCCGCCGCGCCGCAGGTGATCGGAGGCAATGATCGATCGCAGCCAAGCGACTATCCCGCCAGCCTGCGCTGGGGTCGCTTTGCCGAGCGCGTGACCGCCTGGCGCTCGCCGCCGTCTTCTCGCTGCTCGCAATGCGCTACTGGCTGAGCATCTACCCCCGCGTCGTCCTACACGTCCATCGGGCCCGCGCCCATGCCCACGCAATCGCCGACCCGGCGTCGCGTCACCACGTGCTCTGCTCGCTGAGTAAACGCGCGAACCTCGAGGGCGCCGCAGCGTTCGCCGCGCTCGCGCCGCGCGCCACACGCCGAGCGGCCCTGGAGGCGCTGCTCGCATTCCAGTCGATCTACAACTATCTCGACGTCCTAGCTGAGCAGCCCGCCGCCGAGACGCTCGCCGACGTCCGCTACGCCCACCGCCCGCTCGCCTGTGCGCTCGGCGATGGTCCGCGCATCACGACGCTCTACCTGCGCGGGCCCTGGGTCCGAGACACCGGCTACCTGGCCGACCTCGTGCTACGGTGCCGCCGCGCGCTCGCGAAGCTCCCGAGCGCCCCGATCGTCCGCGAGGCCGCGCTCGCCAGCGCCGCTGACATCGCCGAGTTCCAGGCTCACACCCGCCCCACCGCCGCGCCGGGTGAGCTCGAGCGCTGGGCGCAGGCGCTCTCACCCCGAGCGCCCGGCATGGGCTGGTGGGAGACCGTAGCCGCGTGCGGCTCCTCGCTCACGGTGCACGCTCTGATCGCCGCCGCGGCCACGCCCCGGCTCGATCGCGCGAGCGTCGAGTCTCTCGAGCACGCCTACGGTGCCTACACCAGCGCGCTGCACTCGATGCTCGACAGCCTGATAGACCAGGACGAGGATACCCGGCTCGGCCAGCCCAGTTTGATCGCGCTCTATGCGAGCCGTCAAATCGCAGCGGAGGCGATGGGGGAGATGGCCCGCGACGCGATGTGCGCGGTGGGCGCCCTCCCGCACGCTCGCCGCCACGCCGTGCTGGTCGCCGGCATGGCGAGCATGTATCTGACCGCCCCGCCGGCACGGATGCCGCCGGCCGCGCCAATCGCGGCAGCTGTGCGCGCCGGCATCGGAGCGCTCGCGCGACCCGCGATGGCGCTCTTCGCTCTGCGGCGGCTGGGGGTCCGCCGAACGGCGTCGAAACCGAGAGCCGGCGGGCGCACGCAGACGTCCCGCGCCGAGTGCGCCGGCCCCGAGCAACCGTCCGGCGTGGTCCTGGGTGCAGGCTGAGACCGCCGCCCCGAGGCGGCCGGGCGTGCCGATGCTCGAGCTGGTCGATCTCGTCCGGTATTACGATGCGCCCGGCACTGATCCGGTGCGGGCGGTCGACGGCGTCTCACTCGGCGTCGACAGGGGCGAAATGATTGCGCTGTACGGCCCGTCCGGATCCGGCAAGACGACCTTGCTGCTGATGGTCGCGGCGCTGCTCGCCCCGACGAGCGGGCGCGTGCTCGTCGCCGGCCGCGAGATCACCTCGCTCTCCGAGCGCCAGGCCTCGCGATTCCGTCTCACCGAGCTTGGTTTCGTGCGCCACAGCTTTGACCTGATGCCCGGCGTGAGCGCGATCGACAACGCCGTGCTGAAGCTACTAGCCACCTGCCGCTGGCGCGAGGCGCATCGCCGCATCGAGCCACTGATGGACCGTCTCGGCCTCTCAGGGCGCTTGCACCACAACGCCGAGGCACTCTCAATGGGCGAGCGCCAGCGAGTCATGATCGCCCGAGCGCTGTCGACCGAGCCGAGGCTGCTGCTCGCCGACGAGCCGACGGGCAGCCTTGACACGGCGAGGAGCGCGGAGGTCCTCGCGCTGCTGCGCGAGCTGGCTCGCGAGCGTGGTGTCACCGTCCTGCTGGTCAGCCACGATCCGCTCGCCGCCGGCTACGCCGACCGGGTGCTCACCCTCCGCGACGGACGCCTGCGCCTCCAGGCGCCACCGCCCGGTAGAGCCCCCGCCGAGCCCTCGCCCACGTGAGCGGCGCACTTGCGTTGCCCGGCCGCCCTCCCCGCGCCCGCCCAGAGAAGCACCCGTGAGTGCCCGAAATGTCCTACACCTCTACCTCGTGCGCCTGCGCGCCCGCGTGGCGCAGGAGATGCTCGCGCTCGTTGGCATCGCGGCTGGCGTCGCGCTCCTGTTCGCCTCGCTTGTGGCCGGCAATAGCCTGAACGGCTCGATCGCCGACCTGAACGCCGGCATCGTCGGGCGCGCGAGTCTTCAGGTGAGCGCCCGCGGCCCGCAGGGCTTCCCGGCCTCGGTGCTCGGCCGTGTCCGTGCCATCCCCGGCGTTCGTGTCGCGGCCCCGCTGCTGGAACTCGAGGGGCAGCTGACGGGCACGCGCGGATCCGCCGCCGTGCAGGTGATTGGAGCGGATCACGCCCTCGGCTCGCTTGAGGGCAGGCTCGTCCGCCGCGTCTCGCTCACCCCGTTCCCAGGTCTCGGCGCGCTCGCGCTCCCGGCGCCGCTGGCCCGAAAGCTGGGTGCAACCGTCGACGGCCCCGAAATGACGCTCGACCTCGCCGGACGCCGCAACGCCGTCGCGCTTTTTGCGACTCTTACGGCGTCGCAGATCGGAGGGCTGGCGAGCACGCCCGTCACCGTTGGTCCGCTCGAATACGTCCAGCAGCTCGCGGGGCGCCGCGCCCGGCTGACCCGGATTCTCGTCGAGCCCGCACCGGGCGCTGCGCGAGCCGTTGGTGCTGCTCTGCGACGCATCGCCTCGGCACCGGGCGCCCCGGGCCTGAACGAGGGACAGCTCAACGTCCAGCCCTCTAACTGGGAGGTCCGTCTGTTCGCCAAGGCCGCGACGGCGACCAACCAATCGACCGAGCTGTTCGCCGTGCTCAGCGCGCTTGTGGGCTTCCTGTTCGCGTTCAATGCCGTCCTGCTGACGGTGCCCCAGCGCCGCCGCCTGATCGCCGACCTGCGCCGAGAGGGCTACGCGCCTCGCGCCGTGTTCGCCGTCCTGCTGGGCGACGCGCTCGGCCTGGCGCTCGTCGCCTGCGCCATAGGCCTCTTCGTGGGCGAGGAGCTCTCGATTCATCTCTTCTCGGCCACCCCGGGCTACCTCGCCTCGGCATTCGCGCTCGGCTCCGAGCGTGTCGTCGGCTGGAAGCCCCCCGTGCTCGCCGTCTCAGGTGGACTGGCGGCGGCGGTCCTGGCGGTGCTTGGCCCCCTGCGCGAGATCCTCTCGGGGAACCCCCTCGCCGCCTCGGGACCCCGCGCGCCGGTGTCACGGGGCCGCGCCGCGAGCGCGGCGGCGCTAGGCCTGGCGGCGCTCGCGGCGAGCGTCACGATCCTCATGGCCGCCCCCGCCGAGGCCGTCTGGGGGCTCCTCGCGCTCAGCGTCGCGCTCGCCGCGCTCCTGCCCGTCCTGCTCAATGTCACGCTGGCGCCCCTGCGGCTGCTGGCCCCGCTGCTGCGCGCCGTCTCCCCTCACGTCGCGATCATGGAGCTTCGCTCCGGACGCTCGCGCGCGGTGGCGATCACTGCCACCTGTGCAATCGCCGTCCTCGGCGCGAGCTCGCTAAAGGCCGCCCGCGGCGATCTGCTCGCGGGCCTGGACAGCGCGGCCCGCGACGTCAACGCGCCCGCCCAAGTATGGGTCGCGCCACCGGGATCGTCGAGCCTGCTGCTGACCGAGCCGTTCGCCGAGCCCGGCGGCCAGCCCGAGCGCGCGATCGCCGCGCTTGCAGGCGTGCGGGTCGCGCGGTACATGGGGGCGCTGCTCGACGTGGGGCGAAGGCGAGTGTGGGTGCTCGCCCCCTCGCCGGACGAACGTCCGCTGCTACCACCGAGCCAGTTGATCGACGGGAACTTCTCCACCGCTAGTCGCCAGGTGTCCGAAGGGGGTTGGGCGATGGTCTCCCTCGCCCTCGCAGAAGACCGCCACCTCCACATCGGCAAGCCCTTCACGCTGCCGTCTCCGTATCCGATCCCGCTCCGCGTCGCCGCGATCGGCACGAACATCGGCTGGGCCCCCGGCGCAATCGTGATGAACGCCAACGACTTCGTTCGAGGGTGGGGGAGCCCCTACCCGTCCGCGCTGACGGTGCATATCGCCCCGCCCGCCGCGGTACCGGGAGCCGTCCGGGAGATCGACCGTATCCTCACCGGCACGGGCCTCCACGCGGAACGCGCGCGCTCTCGCGAAGCGCGCCAGCGAGCCCTGACTCGCCAGGGCCTCTCGCGCCTGTCTGACATCGCAACACTGATGCTGATCGCCGCCGCCCTGGCCGTCGCTGCGATCATCGGCGCCATGATCTTCCAGCGCCGCCCGCACCTCGCCACGCTCAAGCTTGAGGGCTTCTCCCCGGCATTGCTATGGCGCACGATCGTGCTGGAGAGTTTCCTGCTCGTCGGTGCCGGCTCGCTCGCCGGCGGTGTCCTGGCCTTGCTCGGCCAGCGCCTGCTCGACCAGGCACTGCGTCACGTCGTCAACTATCCGGTAGCGACCTCCATCGGGGTCGTGCCCGTCCTGCAGAGCATCGCGCTCGTCACGGCGGCGGCAGTCGCGATCGTCGCCCTTCCCGGCTTGTTCGCGATCCGCGTCCCCGCTTCGGCCGCCATGGAGGAGTAACCGACTTGCGTGACCGACGGAGGCCCGGCTTCGGCCCGGCGCTAGCGCTTGCTGCTGGGGCGTCCGGGCGCGGTGGCTCTCATCTGGCGCTCGATGAACGTGTCGGAGGCCTTCACGCCTAGAAACGGGGTCAGCCAGATGTGCGCGAGGTGGGCGTACACGGCGGCGATCTGCGCCCGCTCGCGCCTGCGCGCCTGCACGTAGATGACCTCGAAGATCGCAGCGATGACCGCTTCCATCCCCACACGTGAGACCGGCTCGGCCTCGGGGCGCTCGAGCAGGCCTTCCTGAAGGAAGAACATAAATGCCGTGTGGCTGTCCTCGATGCGCTGTACCGCTGTGGGCCCGACGGCGTAGGCCTCGACGAAGCCGACGTGGGCGACGAGTGGGTTCTCCTGCAAGAGCTGGGTCAGCGCGCGCCCGCCCTCCCAGCTGCGCTGCGGCCAGTCCTTGGCCGAGAAGAACGCTTTGGCGGTGACATCCATCACCTGCTGAAAGCCAAGCTCGTGCACGGCGCTGAAGGCCTCCTGCTTGTCTTTGAAGAGACGATAGAAGGCGCGGCCGTCGACGCGTGCCAGCTTGGTGATGTCAAGGACAGTGGTCTGGGTGTAGCCCTTCTGCTCGGCCATGCGCGCTGCCGCGTAAAGGATTCGCATGCGGTGGTTTTCTGCGATCTCTGCCTCGGACAGGCGTGGGCGCCCCGGTGGCAGGACTCCGGGCATTTGCTGAATAGGTACCTCAGGCACGTGCGGCGAGCGCGCGAGTGTCGGGCCGGGCTTGAGCCTTTGCCAGCGCCGCTGCGCCGCCGGGCGCTCATAGGCCGACAGCCAGCCGACCAGCTGCTCCCCGACCCTTGAGATCTCCGCCTCGCCGCGGCGCAGACGCGTGGCGAGGATCCGGTAGATGCTGCCTACGAGGACCTCTGCGGGCAGATCGACCAGGGCGACGTCGCCCGCGGCGTCGCGCTCTGCCCTCCTCAGAGCCTTTGCGATCTCGACGATTCCGCGATCGCGGATCTCGAGCGCGTCCGATCCGCCCGCCATCGCCTCAGCCATCAGAAAGCGCGCACGCCCGGGATTCTCGCTCGCGTAGGTGACCAGTGTCTCGGTAAGGACACGAGCTGCCTCATCGGGGGGCGGGCGCGCGCTCAGCGCCTGGCGCACGGCTTGCAATAGCTCTGCCTGCACATCCTCGATCGCCGCTCGGAAGCTGTCGTCGCGATCGGCGAAGTAGTCGTAGAACGTCGGGCGCGACACGCCGGCGTTGGTGATCACCGCGGTCACGTTGGCGCTTGCATACCCGCTGCGGTTTGCAGCCCCGATCACCCCGCTGAGCAGGCGCTGGCGCTGGGTGCTCTTGCGTCCTTTCTGCATAACGTGGGCGCGGCCCTCGCCGTGCGCGCCACCGTACCCGAGTTGGCATCTGCGCGCGCACGGAACCCGTTTGTCCATGCCCTGCTTGGACTGGGCAGGCTCGCCAGTCCTGACAAGCTAAATGCGTCAATACCGTTTATATGACTCATCGCGCTCACTCTAGGACTAATTAGGCCTCCCACGGCGGACCCTTTGACAAACGTCCGTGGTCTGCATTATTCTCCTATGGATGTTTATGCTCGGGGGACAATTCTGCGCGCAGCGATGTGCGCGCGCCATGGTGCTTGCTCGCCGGCGTTTCTCGCCGACCCCGTCGACCTTGACTCGCGGCGGATATGCACCCGCCGCGCGGGCTGGGGTGCGCCTGTGAAATCCCTCGCTAGGGCGGCTTCGCGCCGCGATGAACGTGGCGGGCGGGTCACACGCGTGCAGGAGCTTCAGCGTTCCCGCTTGATCGCGGCACTCATAGCGACTGTCGAAGCGGGCGATGACCCGCAGCCTACGGTCAGCCAGATCATCCGCCGTGCACGGATGTCGCGCAAGACCTTCTATGACCTCTTCCACGACCGTGAAGACTGCTTCGTGGCCGCCTACGAGCAGGCCTTCTCGGGCGCCCGCGCAACTGTCGTAGAGGCCTATGAGCAAAAGACCACCTGGCGGGAGGGTGTGCGAGCGGCTTTGGGTCGCCTGTTAGCGCTGATGGACGAGCACCCCGGACTCACGCGCATGTGTGTCGTGCACTCGCTGGCCGGTGGCGAGCGCGTGCAGCTGCGCCGCGAGCGGCTGATGGCTCAACTGGTCGAGACGGTAGATCTGGGCAGGGGGGCGAGCCCTCTCGCCTCAGAGCTTCCGAGGATCGCCGCCGAGGCCGTCGTAGGCGGCATTCACGCGATCATCCACCGTCGCCTCGTGCACAACGATCAGAACAGGATGGTCGACCTACTGGGACCGCTGATGAGCATGATCGTGCTGCCCTATCTTGGTCCCGAGGTGGCCTGCGAGGAGCGCCGGATCCCATATGGAAGCCAGGCGCCTGTGCCCGGGCCACGTCGCCAGCGAGATGTCGACCCGCTGTCAGGCCTGCACATCCGCCTGACCTATCGCACGGTTCGTGTCCTGATCGCGGTGGCCGAACGCCCCGAAGCCAGCAATCGCGAGATCGCGGCCGCGGCGGGCATCACCGACCAGGGGCAGATGTCAAAGCTGCTCTCAAGGCTCGCTCGGCTGGGCCTGATCAAGAACCAAGGTGAGGGCCAGGCAAAGGGCGGCGCAAACGCCTGGCTACTGACCGCCCAGGGAGCTCGCCTTGAGCGGGCGACTAGGCCGAGGCTCATGTAGGGGTATGTCCGCGAGCGTGCTCAGCTGCAGCGCTACCGGGGTTCGCTCGAGCGCCTCCGAATTCCCTTTCGGAGCGCTCGAAGGAACCCGGGCTCCGTTGCTTCCTCCCTCCCAGGGGCCCGGTTTGGCGCCGCGACGGCACCCCCCGTCGCGGCGCCAGCGCCTGCCCGCCCTTGATCGGCACTGACCATGAGCCTGCTTGAGGATCTGCTCGTCGCTTGGGTATCGCTATTGGTCTTGATCGTGTTCTTCCTCACCCTCGCCGCCGCGCACCGCAGTCGCGCGAAGGCACGCGGGCGCGGCGAAGCAGACGCGGGCTTCGATTGACCAGGTCTCAGAGGCTCTTAGTCGGCGCTCATCGCCGGAGCTCCCGCCAACCCCAGACTGCCCCGGGGGCCGCTCACTGCCGGTGTGACACGAGGCGAGGGGCTAGCTCGTCACCCAGCTCGGAGTTGTCGCTAGCGGCACATCCAGTGAGGTGTTCGCGGGCCATCTTGTGCCTTCGGGCGGCTGAACAGTCATTGCCCAGCCACTTGTCGCTGAAAGTGCCCGAAACCGGCATAGTCGCCGACGACTTGCGCGCATCCACGCCAATTCGGTCCGGAAGCCTGCTGGCAGAAATACCCGCAAATCGTATCCTTCGCGTCGAGATAGCTGCCCTAGAGCGGGCGTTTTGCAAGCAGGAGGTCACCGGTTCGATCCCGGTTGGCTCCATTTCGAGAAGCCCCTGCACCTGACGGGGTTTCGGCGGCGACCACTCGCCGTGCATCGCCGGTGCTCGACGGTGATCTGAGGCACTTAAACCAGGAAGCCTTCGCTGCGCACGCTGGCCTGGCTCGCAGCAACTACGGTGCGATCGAGAGCGGCGAGTTCAACGTGACGCTCGACACGATCGCCGAGCTCGCTGCCCGAGGGAGCACAGTGAACCGCTACAGGCCAACCGGCGCTGATCTCAAACGATGAGGTCGCCGAGTGGGTCGCGGCCTATCCCGACCGCTTGGCGGCGAAGCCCGGCCAGAGCGTGTCCACGACCTGCTCGCTCCAGCCCTTCGGCGGCGGCCCGACGGCGAGCGAGTGATAGAGGAAGCTGCCCATCAGCGCGTTGGTCGCGAGCGACGCGTCGAGGTCGGCGCGCACTTCGCCGCGCTCCTTGCCGCGCTCCAGCGAGGCGGCGATCTCGTCGCGGCGCGGGACGAGCATGCCCTCGCGAAACTGGCGCAGCAGCTCTGGATGCTTGCGCTGCTCGACCAGCAGCGTGCCCGCGAGCTGCACGGTGAACCGGCGCCTGGCCGTCTCCAGGTGGGCGATCAAGTCGTCGCGCGCGTTGCCCGTGTCGACGGGCCGCGCGCGCGAGCGCTTGTCGGCGATCACCGCGGCCACGAGCTCGGACTTGTCGCGATAGCGGCGGTAGATCGCCGGGCGTCCGACCTTGGCGGTGTCGGCTATGCGCGCAATCGACATTCGCGCGTAGCCCTCGTCGAGCAAAAGCCGCCACGTCGCGTCGAGGATCGCCGAGTCGACGTTCTCGTCCAGCGGCCGCCCCGAGCCGCGCCCGTCGGCGGGGCCGCCGGGCCTGTCGCTGTTGCTTGGCATATCGATCAGTTTCCCAGACCCGCCCGTCATGGCCGTCCGCTGACGTGCGGCGCGTCGTTCGATGCTCCGGCCACCGCCGGCCGCCGCGCACGCACCTCGGACGGAAGAGCTATTACGTTATCGTAGCGTATCATTCCGATATGATATTGTTACGTAAAGTCCACAGCGATCAAGCGAGGTTTCCGATGGGCGGCGTAAACGAGCTCGACAGGACAGACGGGACTGCAGCCAGCCGGCCGAAGCGATCACTTGGCGACCTGGCAGATGGCGCGCAGGTGCCCGCCGTGGAGGTCGTCGCGCTGAGCAAGACCTACCCCGGCGGCGTCGAGGCCGTCAAGGGGATCGACTTCGAGATCGCGCCCGGCGAGGTCTTCGGCGTGCTCGGGCCCAACGGCGCCGGCAAGTCCACGACGATCGGCATGCTCACCACGACGATCGCGCCGAGCGCGGGGACGGCGCGCCTGGTCGGCTACGACGTTGTGACGACGCCGCTGCTTGCACGCGGCGTCAGCAGCGTGGTCTTCCAGGAGGCGGTCATCGACCGCGGCCTCAGCGGCGTGGCCAACCTCGAACTGCACGCGCGCTTGTGGGGCGTCGAGCCGGCGCAGGCATCGTCGCGCATCTCCGAGCTGCTCGACGCGATGGGCCTGGCGGAGCTGGTCGAACGGCCGGCCGGCAGCTACAGCGGCGGCGAGCGCCGGAGGCTGGAGATTGCCCGTGCGCTCGTGTCCGAGCCGCGTGTGCTGTTCCTCGACGAGCCCACCGTCGGCCTTGATCCGCGGATCCGTCACGAGCTGCTGGACGTGATCGCAGGCCTGCGTGCCCGCGGGCACATGACCATCCTGCTGACCACGCACTACCTCGACGAGGCCCAGCGGCTGTGCGATCGGGTCGCGATCATGCACCTCGGCGAGATCGTCGCGCTCGACACGCCCGCCGCGTTGCTCGCGGGACTGGGCGACGCGGTGCTCGAGGTGCGCGTCGAAGGCGACGCGGCGGTTGCGCTGGAGCTGCTGCGCCGGCGTGAGATCGCCACGCCGCAGGCGTTCGCCGTGGGCTCCACGCTCACGCTGCCCCTGACCGGCCGCGGCGCCGCCGAAACACTCGCCGCGATCGACGAGACCGAGCTGGCGACGGCCGGCGTCAGCACGCGCGCGCCGACGCTGGATGACGTGTACCTGCGACTCACGGGCGCCCGCATCGCGGACCCCGCCTGACCCGACACGAAAGGGAACCCCTCATGGCCACCACCGCTATTACCGCCAACGGTCGCCCGACGAGCGCTCTTCAAGCCGCCCCCGCCGGTGTGCGCACCCCCCGGCGCACGCCGGCGGGGGGTGCGCTGCTGACGCTCGCTCGCCGGCGCGCCGCGCTCACCGCGCACAACCCGCGCCAGGTCGCCGTCCCACTGCTGACGCCGATCTTGTTCGCCGTCGTGCTCGCGCCGGCCCTCAAGCAAGCGCTCGGAGGCCTGCACTCGGGCATCGACTACACCGCCTTCGTGGCGGTCGGCACTGTCGGCCTGCTCGTGCCGCTGGCGACGACGTTCGCCGGGCTGAGCGTGCTCGTCGATCGCGACAGCGGCGCCCAGCGCGAGATGCTGGCCGCGCCGATCCCGCGATCGTGGCTGGTGCTCGGCAACCTCGCTGTCGTGCTGATGCTCTGCGCCCTGCAGGTCGGCACGTTGATCGGCGTCGCGGAGCTGCGCGGCGCGAGCTTTCACGTCAGCGCCTCGGGCGTCGGCTGGTTTCTTGCCGCGGTGGTTCTCTTCGTCGTGATGATGTCCGGCGCCGCGGAGACGCTCGCCAGCCGTATCCACCAGCAGGAGGAGTACATCGGGCTGACGCCGGTCATCGCGATCCTCCCGTGGTTCTTCGCCGGCGCGTTGTTTCCGATCGCCGCGCTGCCCGGCGCGCTGACGACGTTCGCCAAGTTCCTGCCGCTGACGCACGCGCTCGCGTTGATGCGCTACGGGCTGGTCGACCCTCGCGGCACGGGCCTGCACGACATCTGGGGTATGAGCAACACGACCGCCGAGGCGTGGCTGAGCCTCGGTGTGATCACGGTCTTCGCCGCGGCGTTGATCGCGCTGGCCATCCGCGCCTTCAGCCGCTCGGCGGTCGGCTGACGCGAACGCACGGCGCGGACGCTCGCTCGCGAGCCTGCCGAGCCGAACCCCACCGCGAACCCCACCCAACTCCCACCCAATCCCCACCGAACCCTCAACTCCAGGAGCCGCTCGA
Source organism: uncultured Solirubrobacteraceae bacterium (assembly GCA_963793935.1). Classification (GTDB taxonomy): domain Bacteria; phylum Actinomycetota; class Thermoleophilia; order Solirubrobacterales; family Solirubrobacteraceae; genus Palsa-744. The sequence goes on along the minus strand of CAWCBZ010000003.1, from coordinate 320,149 downwards.
TGACACGCATTCCGAACACGACCGCCGCGACGCTGCCCGAACAGACCGTGGTGATGCTGAAGGCCGCCGCGCCCGGTCGCGAGCAGCCGCTGAACCTGCATACGCAGATGGCCCACGCGCCGGCGCTGCTCGCTGGCTACATGGGCATCAGAGAAGCGATCGCCGCGCACGGCACGCTCGATCCGCGGGTGCGCACGGCGATCATGCTGACCGTCTCGACGATCGAGCAGTGCCCGTACACGCAAGCGCTCAACGCCTTTCAGGCGGCGCGCGCGGGTTGGGGCGAGCCGGAGATCGCAGCGCTACGGGAGCGCGAGCTGCTTGCGGACGCGCGATTGGACGCGCTGATCGTGCTCGTCGCGCAGGCGACCAGCGACGCGGGACACGTCGACGACGCCGTGTGGCAAGCGGCGCTGGACGCCGGCTGGAGCTCGGCAGAGCTGGGCGAGGCGTTTCTCTCGATGAGCCTCGCCGGCCTCGTCGACGCCTTCGTGCGCTTCGCGCAGACCGAACCCGACGCGTCGACGGCGTCGCCCGAGCTTCGCGCCGCATGAGCCGATCGCTCCCATCCATTCCTCACGTGCCGCTCGAGCGGAGCGCAACCTCCGACGCTCGCGCGTCGTCGGCACCACGTCCCGGAGTCGTGGCGCGGATGGCTGCGCTGGCGGTCGCGCACCCCAAACGCGTGATCTTCGGCTGGGCGCTCGTGTTGATCCTGGCGATGGCCGCGTCGCATGCGGCTGGCGCCAAGTACGTCAACAACCTGTCGCTGCCGGGCACCGACTCCGAGCGCGCAAGTCAGCTGCTAGCGCACGACTTCCGCGCGCAGTCGGGCGACGTCGACCAGCTGGTGCTGCACACGCGCCGGGGGAGCGTCACCGAACCGGCGGTGCGCGCGCAGGTGGCGCCGGTGCTCGACGTCATCGCGCGCCTGCCGCATGTCAGCGCCGTGCGCAGCCCGTTCTCGCCGGCAGACGTCCGCGCGGTCTCGCGCGACGGACGCACGGCGTTTGCGACGGTGAGCTTCGATGAACGCGCCGACATGCTGCCGAAAGCCGCGGTCGAACGTGTCATCACGGTCGCGCGCGGGGCGAGCTCTGACAAGGTTCAGGTGGAGCTGGGGGGCAGGGCGATCCAGGAGGCCAACCGTCCGTCGCTCGGCGCCGCGACGGCGATCGGGCTGATCGCCGCGATCGTCGTGCTGCTGATCACGTTCGGCTCGGCGCTGGCCGCCGGGCTGCCGATCCTCACGGCGCTGCTCGGGCTGGGAACGGCTCTCGGTCTGATCGGGGTCGGCTCACGCGTGCTGGACACGCCCGACTTCTCCACGCAGCTGGCGGCGCTGCTTGGGCTCGGCGTGGGCATTGACTACGCGCTGTTCATCATCACACGGTTCAGAGAGAGCTACGCCGGTGGCTCGGGCGTGCAGGAGTCGATCGCCGTCGCAATGGACACGGCGGGACGGGCCGTGCTGTTCGCGGGCGTCACCGTGGTCATCGCTTTGCTGGGCATGTTCGTGCTCGGCGTCTCGCTGCTGGACGCCGCTGCGCTGGCGACCGCGCTCTCGGTGGGGCTGACGATGCTCGCCGCTTTGACCGTGCTGCCGGTGCTGCTCGCGCGCTTCGGCGAGCGAATTGGCGGCCGTGGCCGCGCCGGCGCGCGCGGCGCAGCGCAGGCGCCCAAGCAGGCGTTCTGGCCTCGCTGGGCGGCGCTCGTCAGCCGCAACCCCTGGCCGGCTCTGCTGGGCGGACTGGCGATCCTGCTGGTCCTCGCGACGCCGGCCCTGTCGCTGCGCCTGGGGCAGAGTGACGCCGGGAACGACCCCACCAATCTCACCAGCCGTCGCGCCTACGACCTGCTGGCCGGCGGCTTTGGGGCGGGCTTCAACGGCCCGCTGCAGGTCGTCGCCAAGCTGCCGTACAGCGGCGACGCGAGAGCGCTCGCTCAGGTCTCCGCGGGCCTGCGGCGGGTGCGCGGCGTCGCCTCCGTCTCGCCGCCGGCGCTCAGCCCACAGCGCTCGACGGCCGTCTTTCAGGTCTTCCCGGGCTCCTCGCCGCAGTCACAGGCGACGACGGACCTGGTCAAGCGCCTACGCGGACAGAGCCTGCTGCCGCTGGCACGCGCCACGGGCGCGAGGCTGCTAGTCGGTGGGTCTACGGCCACCGGCATCGACTTCGCCGACGTGCTCGGCGGCAAGCTCGCGCTGTTCGTCGCGGTTGTCGTGCTGCTCGCAGGCCTGCTGCTGGCCGCCGTGTTCCGCTCGATCGTCATCCCGATCCAGGCGGCGGCGATGAACCTGCTTTCGGTCGGCGCGTCGCTCGGCGTGGTCGTCGCGGTCTTCCAGTACGGATGGCTCGGCGGCCTGTTCAACGTCACAGCCGGCCCGATCGAGGCGTTCATCCCGGTGATCCTGTTCGCGATCGTCTTCGGGCTGTCGATGGACTACGAGGTGTTCCTCGTCTCACGCATCCACGAGGCGTGGATGCGGCGAAGGGATCCGACGGCGGCACTCATCGACGGCCTCGGCTCGACCGGCCGCGTCGTGACTGCGGCCGCGACGATCATGGTCTGCGTCTTCGTGTCCTTCCTGCTCGGCGACCAGCGCGTCGTCAAGCTGTTCGGGCTCAGCCTTGCAAGCGCCGTCTTCATGGACGCGTTCGTCGTGCGCAGCCTGCTGCTGCCGTCGGTGCTCGCGCTGCTCGGCGGGCGCACCTGGGCCCTGCCGAGGCTGCTCGAGCGTCGCCTGCCGCACATCGCCATCGACGCCCCTGCCCCGCAGTCAGCGCGTCGGGGGGCGCCCGTCCGAGCGATCGTCGAGGAGAGCTGAAAGCGGCATCGCTCCTGGCGATACCCGCGAGCTTGTTATGGAACATTCAAAGAAAAGAGGTCTCAAGATGGACATGCACGACAAGACGGTCCTGGTGACAGGAGCCAACAGCGGTGTCGGCTTCGAGGCCGCCAAGAGCCTGGCTCAGCGAGGGGCGAAGATCATCATGGTCTGCCGCGATCGCCAGCGCGGCAAGCAGGCCCGTGCGCTGCTCGCCGACGCGGCCGGCGCGGGCGCCCCGGACCTGATGCTCGCCGACCTCTCGTCGCAGGCGCAGGTGCGCCGTCTCGCCGAGGAGGTAACGGGGCGCTACGAGCGGATCGACGTGCTGCTGAACAACGCCGGCGCCGTGTCCTCCAAGCGCGAGCTGACGGTCGACGGGATCGAGAAGACGTTCGCGACGAACCATCTCGCGCCGTTTCTGCTGACCAACCTGCTGCTCGACCTCGTGCGCGCTGCGCCCGCCGGGCGCGTGGTGACCGTCTCGAGCGAGATCTACGCGCGCAAGCTCGACTTCACGAACCTGCAGGGCGAACGCAGCTACCAGTTCTTCAAGGCCTACCAGCGCTCCAAGCTGTGCAACGTCCTGTTCGCGTTCGAGCTCGCCCGCCGCCTCACCGCCAGCCACGCGACCTCCAACGTCGTCAGCCCCGGCCCAAGCAAAACGGGCTTCGGCGAGGGCATGGCTGGCGCTGCCGGCGTGTTCGCACGCACGATGAAGCGCACACCGCGCTTCGGCTCGGCCGAGAAGGGCGCGCGGACACTCATCTACGCTGCGGCCGAACCCGAGCTGGCGGGCGTCTCGGGACGCTTCTTTTATAAGTCCAAGGAGCTGGATACCAAGCCGGTCACCCACGATGTCGCCATCGGCGAGCGCCTATGGCAAGTCAGCGACGAACTCTGCTCGCGCTCGTTGGCCGAGCATGGAGTGACCGTTGGCTGAGACTTCGAGCGGGCCCCGCGGCAGCCTGGGGCAAGCCTAGAGCGGTGCCGGCGGCTTCGGGCGAGTCGAGCGGCTACTCATCGAATAGGGCCGTCGGCCCCTCGGACTGCAATCACTGGCCGTTCGGCGCGGCGGGTACACCGAGGGTCCGACCCACTTGCAAGCCGCCAGTTGACAGTCCATCGCTCGGCTGCTCCAATGTCGTCGATGGACCACCCAGTCCACAGTTCTCCTCTCGCACCGGATCACGCTGACGAGACGCCCACCACGCGCATGGACTGGTTTCCCCGAGCGCTGGCTCCAGTCGATCACGTCGAGCCCGTGGCTCGCCGAGTGCGGGCGGTCTTGGACGGCGAGGTGGTGCTCGACACGACGCGCGCGCTGTACCTCTGGGAGTGGCAGTTCTATCCGCAGTTCCTGATCCCCGCCGCGGACGTGCAACCGGAGATGCTTATCGAGGAAGGCGATCCCCACCGGCTCAGTCGGGGCCAGGTCGTTCGCGTCGGACTACGCACCTCACACGGCGAGAAGCCGGGCGCGGGCAGGCGCTACGTCGAGTCTGCGATCCCGGGTCTGGCCGGGACGATCCGGTTCGACTGGTCGGCCCTCGACGCCTGGTTCGAGGAGGAGCAGCAGGTGTTCGTGCACCCACGCAACCCTTACGTGCGAGTTGACGCGCTTCGATCCAGCAGGACGGTGCGCGTCGAGCTCGACGGGATCCTGCTGGCCGAATCCGATGCGACAGTGATGGTCTTCGAGACGGGTTTGCCGACCCGTTACTACTTTGACCGCAGCGCCGTCGACTTCTCCCATCTGCGCCCGAGCGCGACCGTCACCGACTGCCCCTACAAGGGCCGCACCGATGCCTACTGGTCAGCGCTGACCGCGCGGGCCGAGAAGACGGATGTGGCCTGGTCCTACGACTTCCCGACACGCGAGCTAGCCCCGATTGCAGGCCTCGTCGCCTTCTACAACGAGAAGGTCGACATCGAGGTCGACGGCGTACCGCAGGAGCGCCCGACAACCAAGTTCAGCGTTTCATAACGACAAAAGGAGTCAACATGACTGTGACATTGGGAGTGCTCGCCATGCTCGAGGCAAAGCCCGAGAAGAGCGCAGAGCTCGCGGCCTTCCTCGAGAGCGGCCGGGCGATCGCCGCGGCCGAGCAGGGCACCGTAACGTGGTACGCGTTCAAGCTCGAGGGCTCGACGTACGGCATCTTCGACACCTTCGAGAGCGAGGACGCGCGCAACGCCCACCTCGCGGGCGAGATCCCAGCGGCCCTGGCCCAGGTTGGTCCCGAGCTCCTCGCCAGCGATCCGCAGATCCGCCTCGTCGATGTCCTTGCCGTCAAGTAGCTCGGGGCCTACTCATCCCGTGCGCAGGACCAGCCGCAGAGTATCGATTGCCACGATCAACCTCTGCCAGGATTGAGTGCTCTCGAGGTCGATCGAGCGCTGATTCGCGGACACCCTACTCCGTGCTCGCGCGCACCCTCAAGCGCTCACAAGAGCGAGCCGTCGCACCGCCCTCCCGACTAAACAACGAGCCCGAAAAATCTTTAATAAACCGTCGTGGCTTGCCCGCGGTCTATCTCCTGAGCGAGGAAGTCCCCCTCGCTGTCCCTCAAACTCAGGAGAAAGAACCGCAAATGTCAAATCGCACACGCATTCTCGGTATTGGTAGCCGAGTCCTAGCCGCCTCCGCGGTCGTGCTGGGCGTCGCCTCTGCCAGCGCCCTCGCCGATTCACCGGTGGTGGGTCACGTCTATGTAAACGACAACTCCCCCGCCGTTAACACGATCGCTGGCTTCGAACGCCACGAAGATGGATCACTGACTCCAAGCCCGGAATCGCCATACACCGCCGGCGGCCTCGGCTCGGGCAAAGGTCTCGGCTCACAGGGCGCAATTCAGGAAACCAAGAACGGTCGCTACCTGCTCGCCGCTGACGCCGGAAGCAATCAGATCTCGGTACTCCGAGTCGCCAAGAACGGCGCGCTGCAGCCCGCAGGGGCGCCCGTCGCCTCTGGCGGTGTCGATCCGGTGAGCATCGCCATCTCGGGCCACCTCGTGTACGTCGTCAACGCGGGCTCCGGAGGGACCAACGTGACAGGCTTCGTGCTCTCGAACGGAAACCTCGCACCATTGCCCGGCTCCACGGTCGCGCTCCCCGAAGGTTCGGGCCCAGGGGATGTGCTGTTCAACTCCGACGGCAGGAAACTCGTGGTGACGCTCGTCAACACATCTCAGATCGAGAGTTATGACGTGCGCTCCGAGCGCCTGTTTGCTGCCCCGGGGTCGCCCTACGCCGGTCAGGGCCTCGGCCCGTTCGGCTCCGGGTTCAGGCCGACCAACGCGGACCAGCTGTTCGTGACAAACGCCCACAACGGTGAAGGCCTCGGCACCGTCTCAGCGTTCGAGGACAACAAGTTCGGCGAACTGACGTCGATCACCGGCCCGCCCGTCCCGAACCAGCAGACCGCTCCGTGCTGGCTTGCGATCAGCCCAGACGGCCAGTACCTGTTCACGGCGAACACCGCTTCGGGCACAGTCTCGAGCTACTCGATCGCCGGCAACGGGAGCCTCACGCTGGTCGGCAGCGTCACAGCAGGTGAAGCGGGGATCGGCGATGTCGACCTGCGCGTGTCGCCTGATGGCAAGGCGCTCTACGTCAACGGCAGCAAGGCCGGTGTCGTCGCAGCGTTCGCTGTAAACGGTGGAGAACTGACGCAGCTTCCCAGCTCGCCCACCCCGCTGCCCGCTGGGGCCGTGGCCTCCGGCATCGTTGTTCAGTAACAGCAGCGCCTATCGCTAGCGCGGTGCAGCCGCCGGCCCGATTTTCGCTAGGGCCGGCGGCATCGCCGCGGGCAGGTCAATGAGACATCGCTCAAGCGTGTGCTGCGCCTCGCGATGGTCAACCGGTAGCGCAGCTGACCTCCATGCGCTGCATTGAGAGGTTTCGATTGTGAAGCCCGCACTCCGTGGAGCTTCTCGCCAGCCCCGCGAGCGGTCGTCAAAGGCGCTCCTGAGCCCGTCGCCGCATTGGGCGGCGGTCGCATCGGCCCGCTGGTTGGATCAGCGAGTCCACTGAAGTAGAATTAACTTATGAGCACATATGCGCCCACGACACCCAAGGGACAGCAGACCCGCGAGCGGATCGTGCAGGCCGCCGCACAGATAGTTGCCGAGAAGGGCGCTGTCGCGATCAGCCTCGACGACGTAGGAGCCCTCGCGCCAGCGAGCCGCAGCCAGCTCTACCACTACTTCGACGACAAGGCCGATCTCGTCCGGACCGTTGTCGATGCGACCGCTACCGCGGTGCTCGGCGGGCAGGACGAACTGCTTGACGGCGTGAGCGACATGACCGGCATCGAACAGTGGATGGACGCCCTCGTCGCGATTCAAGTAGAGCGGGAAGGTCATGGCGGCTGCCCACTTGGATCACTTGCCGGCCAGCTCGCAGAGCGCGACCCGCAAGCGCGCTCCGCACTCGCGGACGGGCTCGGCCGCTGGCAGGAGAGGATCCGCGCCAGCCTCGAGTCGCTGCGCACAAACGGAGTGCTCCGCCCCAACGCGGACCCTTCGGCACTCGCCGCGACAACGCTGATGCTGATCCAAGGCGGCCTGCTGCTCACGCAGGTGCGACGTGACCCCGGCCAACTCCGCTCTGCGCTCGATGCCGCCCTCGATTTGCTGCGCGAGCAGGGCGCCGACATGCCGGGCACCGCTCGCTCGAAGTAGTCGAGCCGGCCCCAAGCGAACCGGGGTTGGCTCAGCACCGCTGCACAGACAGCCGCCGCGCCCGACTGCGTAGATGAAGCTCGCCTCCGCGGGAGGCGCGGGACACGACCGCCGCCGCGATCTCCTCGGCCAAAGCCACACGGCCAGCCTGGCGCGGCTGGGCACGATCACAACGGCCTTTGCCGATGCGTCCCTCGAGGTCGGCGACAGCGACGGATGTTGCCGACCCGTCTAGCTGTCTTTGGCGCGGCGCTCTTCGTGGGCCGCCGAGATCGCCCGCGAGCTCCGGGCCAGGGCTGATTGGCGGTCCGAAAAAGCGAGCGAGGCGACACTCGTGCGTCGGGCACTGAGCCCTCACCGCGACGCGCTGGGAGCTCCCCGCCGTCGCATGTGTGTGCGCGACTGACTGGTCGGTGCGAGCCGCGGTTACTGCTCGCTCGTCAGGTCAAGCGCGGCGGAGTTGATGCAGAAGCGCTGCCCCGCGGAACCCGGGCCGTCATCGAAAACGTGTCCTAGGTGGGACTCGCAGCGACGGCACACCACCTCGGTGCGGCGCATGAAGAGGCTGTTGTCCGGGCGCAGCTCGACTGCCTCGGCGACCGCAGGCTCGGTGAAGCTCGGCCAGCCGGTGCCTGACTCGAATTTTGCCTTGGAGGCGAAGAGTGCGTTGCCGCAGGCCGCGCAGTGGTACATCCCGTCCTCGCTAGAGAACGCATACTCGCCGGAAAATGGCGCCTCGGTGCCTTTGCGACGCAGTACGTCGTACTGCTGCGGCGTTAGCTGCTCGCGCCACTCGTGCTCGCTCTTGGTGATCTTCGTGTCCATCAGTGCTCCTTGAGTTGTAGATCCGATCACGCCGCCGGGCGCAGGCTGACGGCGCACGCCGCGCGGCCGCTCTTCTCGAAGTAGCGCTGGTGGTACTCCTCAGCGCGATAGAACGCAGACGCCGGCACGATCTCAGTGACGATCTGCCGACGCTGGTTCGCCTGCGCTTCCTCGCGCGTTGCCAGGGCTGCTGCGTGTTGCTCGGGGGAGTGGAAGAAGATCGCCGATCGGTACTGGTCGCCAATGTCGAGACCTGGCGGTTGCGGGTAGTGGGGTTGTGCATCTCCCAGAACTTGTGGAGGAGCTCGGTGTAGCTGACCGCGGCCGGGTCGAAGTACACCTCGACAGCCTCCGCGTGCCCAGTGAAGTGTCCGCAGACCTGCCGGTACGTGGGGTCAGGCGCGTGGCCTCCGGCGTAGCCGACCGATGTCTGCACAACGCCATCGATCTCGCGAAAGGCTGCCTCGATGCCCCAGAAGCAGCCGGCCGCGAAGGTTGCGCGCTCGGCGTCGTCGGGCCCATCGACGGGGAACGGCGGGCTTGCCGTTGGCGCGTCGGGGCCCGTCCTGCGGGCATGTCGGGATTTGAAGATCATCGCGGTCCTCTCCCGTCCTGCGGGCATGTCGGGATTTGAAGATCATCGCGGTCCTCTCTGTTGTTGATCGCTGTCTGTTGGACCCGCCGGAGTCGGATACGGTTCGGCTCGGCCGAGAGCGCAGAACCGAATGCTGGACAGGCTGGCCTGAGCTGAGGTCGCTCCCCGCAGCAGACCGAGCGCCCTATCCGATGCGCTGCGCAGCCGTTGCGGATCGCGCCGCATCTTGGCGACAAGCAGCCCACCCCGGAACAGGAGGCAACGTTGCCTCGCCACGGTGGAGCACACCGCCACGCCGACAACCAGGCCCGGTGGTGTGGATCCAGCCGGTTCGCGCGAGGGCAGCCGATGTGCCCTCGCGCACCCTCACTTAGCCGATGGACACAATCGAGCAGTTCGACACCGCGCCAAGCTCATTGATGCCCAGGGCCGAGTTCTTTGGTCCTTTGCCGGCGCTGGTGATGTCTCCCGCTGTGACTGCTTTGGCGACTTCGGGGAACGACTTGAGCCGGACCACGCGGTGGCCGCTAATCGCCGCTTGTGTCCACACTGCGGGCGTCACGTCCCACAGCGGGGAGTATCCGCGCGACCCAGGCGGGTCCTGCTCGACGTTCTCCGGCGGGCCCTCGCCCAGGAGCGCCGAGTCAAGGCCCTGACGTTGATCGGCCCCGGCCGCGGCGAGAGGCCCATTTACGACGGGGACGATTCCGGAGCGCGCTGATGTTGCAGGGTCGTCGCTGCCGATGCCCGGAGCGGAGTTCAGGTTTGGAGTGTACGTGCTCGACTCGATCGCAGCGAGCAGTGGAATGCTTCCGTCGGTCCTCAGGTAGTAGTTGTGCGCTCCTCCGACGAACCCATCCAAGAGTTTCAGCGTGACCGTCTTGGCCTTGTAGTCGATCGAAACCACACCATTGCCGATCCCAGTCCCGTTGGCCACCTGTGGTGCATTGATGACACTGCCATCCCCAGTCGTGATCAGCGGGCTGTAGCGCGCGTCCCCGACCGCGCCGGGCTTGGCAACCTTCGGCGGGAAGCCGGCGGCGCTCGGGACCACCATGGGCTTGTGGGAGAAGTCGACGGTTCCCGCGAAAACAGGCCCTGACGGCTGCTCGGTCACGGTCTGGACGGCCTTGGTGCCAAGCGCCCGGATCAGCTTGGGCGCTCGATTGACGCCGTACTTCTTGGCCAGGGCGGCAGTCGACGCGTCCGTCACGATGTAGTAGGTGGGGGCGCCCGCAGAGGTGGTGCCCTTATAGAGGGGGAGCGTCACGGTGAGCGCTTTTTCGTCCAGCGCGACGACGGACGGCTCCGCTCCGGGCGGCTTGGTAGCCGGTGTCGACGTCGCAGATGAGGTTCCAGCGGGTGTGGAGCTGGCCTTTGAGGAGTGCGAGGCGCTCCCACAGCCGGCGATTAGTACCGCCAAGGCTGGTAGGGGAAGAAGGAGCCGCAGCTTCATGATTTCGTTCTCCAATCGATGGGTTTTGGCCACGGCTGGTTCGCGTACAGCGCCCCTGCTCGCCGCGTTGGGTTTTCTCTCAGCGTCGGCCGACGTGACAACGTCAGCCGACCGCGACGGTCGTTCGTGGGCAACCGCGCTGCGCGTCTGACCCGCAAGCTCGCGATTCGGTTTTTGCGATGGCCTCGGCAGCTAGCTGTCAGCTAGTGAACTGCCGTGCCGCGCGGCGAGACGACCAGCCAGGTGCCGCCAAACTCTTCGACGTCCTGGCAGAGAATCTGCCCGGGACTGTCCGAGCTGTAGTAGTAGAGGGGATGACCTGCATATGTCACCTGCAACGTTCCGCCACGCCGGTGGGTCGTGCCGAGGGAGCGAGAGATCAGCCCTGACCCTGCCATCGGGGGCCCTCGGACTAGGACAGGCGGCCACGCTGTCGCGCAGGCTCCGTAGCACGTGCTCGCGGTGCTCGCGTCACGGGTGAAGAGATAGATGGTTCGGTCGTGCGCATCCCTCAGGATGCGCCCGTACCGGCTTGAGCGCACCGAGATCTCAATGCCGGGTCGCGACGTTCCGGACGCTCGAGCGCTTCGTGCATTCGCGCTGACGGTGAGGGCCGGGGTGGTCCGGGCGTTCGCAGGCCGCGGCGAAGTCTCGGACGCTGGGGCGACACCAGGCTTCGACGCGGGGCTGGCTCCGCAGGCGGCAAGCGTGATCGCTGCGCAGGAGGTCGTGATCACGCCGATTCGCCGTAGGTGACCGGTACGCCGGTTGGCTTCTGACGCTGTGGGCCGCTTCACCGTTGGGTTCACCGGACGCGCGGCAGCGACGCGTCCCAGCTTCGGCAAGTGCAATGAGGCTAACGGGCTCAAGCTGCCACGTCGGTTGGCGAGTCCGCCGCGTCGAGTCCCAGGGCCAATTCGAGCGCCGCTCGGGGCTGAGCACCCAGCGCCTGCGCGACCGCCTGCCCGTCGCGATACAACACAACGAAGGGGATGCCGCGAACGCCGGCGCGCTCCGCCAGCTGCGGTTGCTCGTCCACATCGACCTTGCCTACCCGCAGCTCTCCCTCGTGCCGTGCGGCGATCTGGTCGATCACTGTGGTGAGCTGACGACAAGGACCGCACCACGGCGCCCAATAATCGATTAGAACCGGCACCTCGGAGCGGAGTACCTCGGCCTCAAAGTTCTCCTGAGTTAGCGTGATCGCTGCTTCTTGCATTTGCGGACTCCCGTCTGATTCGCTGCTGTAGCTCTGGGAAGTTCGACCTCGGACCGAAGAAAACGGTTTTCCCTCAGACGGCGCCGAGTCCCTCGCGGCGAGAGTCCTCCAAGTCCGCTCTCGACGCTTTTGCGAACCTTGTGCAGAAGCAGCGATCGCGAGCTCCGTCGTGGGACGGTTACGCATCGCCGGGCCCAGGCGGTGCTTCTCCCAGGCCACGCGTAGCTTCCTGCGGGAGGCGCAAGCACCGAAATCGCCCCGGAAGGGTCTGAGCCTGTAAGCGGAGCGAGACCGTCAACGAGAGGACGCGCGAGCATATGGCGCAGCAAACACCGGGGGGACAAGGCAGCGCCAAAGCCCGCTGGGGAGGGATGCGGTCCCTGGTGATCGCGATTCGCTTGGCCTCGGCCGTCGTGTTCGTTCTATTCGGGGTTGGGAAGTTCACGAACCACGCCTCGGAGCTGGCTTCGTTCCAGGGCTACGGCCTCCCTGCCCCCGATGCGTTCGTCTACGCGGTCGGCGTAGTCGAGGTAGTGGGCGGAGCGCTGCTCGGACTCGGCGTTGTGGTGAGACCGGCGGCGATCGTCCTCGCCGGCGACATGGTCGGAGCGATCGCCGTCTCCGGGATCGCTCGGGGGGAGACCGTCAGCCTCACACTCGCGCCCACGCTCTTGGTCGCGATGACCTTTTTTGCACAACGGCCGCCCGGGGCGCGCTCAACGCGGGCGCGGGACCGTGCGCAGCCTCGAGACCACGCCCGCCGCGCCCCGCTGTAAATCACTGTGCGCTTGAACCGACTCGTCGGTCGGCGGGTCTTACCATCACGGCTACGCTCGATACACGATGGCGCTCTACTCGACACTCAACCCGGACCAGCCCCAGCGTCATCGCCTGCGGAATGCACGTACGGAGCGAGAGGTCGCGCAGGCAGGCCAACCCGCACGGCGGTCAGGATGATCCGGCTTCGCAGAGACATCCACGCGTGGTCACAGGAGCATCTTTCACATTACGTCGAGGGTGACCTGGGTTGGCTTGCCCGCCGGCGCCTGCGACTTCACGCGGCAGAGTGTCCCGAGTGCGGTCTGGGATTGCGGGCGGTGAGAGCTCTTCTCAGGGCGCTCCACGTCCCAGGTGAGCAGTCGCGAGAGCATGCGCCCGATTCCGTGTTTGACCGCCTGCGTGAGGCCGCCGCCGAGAGTCGATCGGAGGCGGATCCGGGTTCGCGACCGGGCGACCCGCGCCGGAGCTACTAGCCTCACGCAATCCTGGGACCGGACGCACCGGCGCGCGAGCGCCCTCGGCGCGTCCGGACGCGAAGCACGCTCAATGCCGCCCGGACCGCGCGAGCCGTGGCTGATGCGTCGGTGCCCCGACTTGGTCGATCAGCGGACCAATGCGTCTACCTTGTGATCGCGGAGCTCGCCACGGCGCGAATGCTCGTCGAGTGTGATTGCGTCCCACAGGCGCCCCCTGACACCGCTGGGGGAGTCCCGTCGACGAGTTACGAGTCGGCGCCGACGAGGGCTTCGTCTCCGAGGGCGCCCCTCACCTGCAGCCGAGCATGGTGGAGGCGGCTCTTGAAGGCAGCCTCGCCAATGCCAACGATCTCGGCCGATTCGCGCGTCGAGAGCCCCTCGATGTCGCGGAGAACGAGCGCCGTCCGATACGGGGGAGCGAGCTCGGCGATCGCGAGATTGAGGGCCTCGCGAAGGACACGTTGCTCGGCTCGCTTGACAGGCCCCTGATTGGCGGGAGCTGCGAGCTGGTTCGCCTCCTCGTCCACGGGCACACCGTGCCCACGCCGGACCCGCCGTTCGATCGCGCGGTTGGACTCGTTGATCGCGATTCGATAGAGCCACGTGAAGAACATCGCTCGCGCGTGAAACTGACCGATGCCCCGCCACGCACGCAGGAGCGCCTCCTGCACCACGTCCTCAGCTTCAGCTCGGTCACCCATCAGCCGCACCACCACTCCATACAGGCGGTCCGCGTGCTGCGCCACGAGCTGTTCGAACGCGCGCACATCACCAGCCTGTGCACGCGTAATTAGCTCCGCCTCGGCGGATTGCCCTGGCTGCGTCGCCGTCACGAGCTGCATGGCGCGACTCCATCCTCGGGCCCCGGTTTGCTCGCTCGGGCGTCCTCCCGGACGCGGCCGAAAATGCCTGCCGGGGCCCGCACGTGCCGGTCCGTCGAGCCGGCCAAGCGTAGGAGGGCTCGCATCGCTCGAAGCCCACGGCTGCAGTCCGGACAATCCTCTGCATGCAGCTCCAGGCGCAGGCGCGCCCGGCGCGTCAGGTCCCCCTCGACATAGTGCGAAAGGTGGGCCTGCGACCACGTGTGATCGTCGCGTCTGCGCCAGAGGCGCATCACGTTCCCTCAATGGCCCGGCGCGCGCCAAGGGTTTCGGCAGTGGACGAGCGCCAGCTTCCCACCCGACGATCGCGAGACGGGGGCTGCACCGCAGCTCGGACTCTGAGGATGGGCGTGTTAAAGGACGGGCGGTCCATGTTCTTCTTCGTCGAGTGCCTCCCTGCTCTCCGCCGACGGGCGCGAACGCGTTGCTGCGTTAGACGCGAGCCATCCTAACAACTCTGGACTATTTAGTCCAACAAGACCCCCGTTCGTGGCATCTGCAAGCGGCCTCCGAAATGCGAGCGGTGCCGGGGACCTGGGCTCGCGGAAGCTCGGGAAGAGCGTGAGGCCGCCGTCAACGAAGATCGTCTGGCCGGTGATGTAAGCGGCATCGTCGCTTGCAAGAAAGCAAGCCACTCCACCCATCTCGTCGGCCTCGGCCGTGCTCGCCTATCGTGCGATTGCGTTGTGGGTTCCGGCGCCGCTCGCAGCGCCGGCGTTCGTCGCGCTTCGCCGAACGCTGCGCGAGGGACCAGCGCAAGGCTAACGAGCCGTCGCATCCCGAGTTTTTCCACTTACGAGCGGATCGTCGGGCATGGCAAGAGCAGAATCGATCCGTCCGTACCTGTCCGCTCCCAATCGAACGTGCATAGAAGGGACTTAGATGTCAGTCAACGCAGACGAGCAGGAGTCGGATGGTGCCACGCGTGTCGCCTATATCCTCGGCGTACCTCTGGCCGATAACGTCGTGCGCCAGTGGCCGCAGACGGGCGAGATCGTGCGCACGAGCAAGCTCGTCGCCGAAGTCGAGGGAAACTTCCCGAGCTCACGCTGGAGGTCGGCAGGCGCCTCCAACTCGCTGACGTCATCGTGGTCGAGTGGACCTGCAACTACGGCGACGGACGCCCTTACCGGAACGTCACGATCGGTGAGCTCAAGGACGGGCAAGCCGTGCGTGTCACCGACTACTGGGGAGAGCCCACCATGACACCCGAATGGCGCCAGCCGTTGACAGACCGACTCGACATGCCCGGAGACGACGGTATCTGGCCGAGCAACGACCAACTCCGCCACTACTAGCCCGATTCGTTCGACGGCCTCTTTCGCTCGGGCACTCTTCGCCAGGAGTGCCCGAAGCCACGAGAATCGCCGGTAATCCGCGAGCATTTGTGCAGGTCTCGGCACGCCGACCAGCTCGGGAATTCCCCGCTAAGCGGCGCCTTTTTGATCAAATTCGTGGTCCAGAGCGGGCGTTTTGCAAGCAGGAGGTCACCGGTTCGATCCCGGTTGGCTCCACTGAACCGTTCGGCGCGCAAACCACAGGCGCGCCGACACGATAGGTAGGCAGGATCTCGCTGCGGCTGTTGACACGAAGCTCGTCGATGAGTGTGGCAAGGAGTGCCTTGCTCTGCGCGCGCTCGCCATTGGCGATCGTGTAGTCGAGCCGATCGGCGACGGCTTCGGGTGAAGCAGTGTCGGGTGCGCTAGGTGCGTCGGCTGTCAGTTCAGTGGCGAGGGTTCGATCGCGGTCGCTCAGCGCATCCAGTCGCGCCGTGAGCGTGCTGATGCGCCCGCCGAAGTGCGTGGCGTTCAGCTCTCCGCCCTCGAAGGCCTCCTGATAGCGCTCGATCGCCCGTTCGGTCCTGCTCGTCTCCTTGGCAAGGGCGGCGCGCTCCTGGGTGAGTGCCTTGCGATCGCTCTCGCCGGTTTGAGCTGCCTGCTCGATCGCCTCACGTATCAACCCGCCGTCGCGGTAGATGCCGGTGAGCTGAGAGAGGATCGCGTCCTCGAGCTTCTGCCTGGGTATGCGCTCACCGTCACAGGCTTTGCGCCCTAGCTTCTGCCTGCCCGAGCAGGCGTAGTAGTGATAGGTGCCGCCGTTGCCCTTCGCAGACATACCGACATAGGCGCGGCGGCAACGCCCGCAGCGGATGAGGCCCGAGAGTAGGAAGTCAGAGCGGCTTGAAGCGCGCCTCGCCATGTCCTCGCCGCGCTCCTTCAGGAGCGCCTGCGCACGGTCGAAGGTGTTGGTGTCGATCAACGGCTCGTGTAACCCCGGGAAGGTCTGCCCGCGCCAGTGCACGCGCCCGATGTAGGACTCGTTGGCGAGCACCAGCAGGACGATGTTGGGTTGCCAGCCGCGAGCTGGCGCCGGCGCTCCTTCCTCCGTGAGTCGGCGAGCGATGGCAGCAGCTCCGAGCCGTCCTGCGCTGTAGAGCTTGAAGATGCGCTGCACCACGGGCGCGGTGCGCTCGTCTGCAATCAGCTCCTTGTTCTCGTTGCGCGCGTAGCCGAAGGGGATGCGACCGTTCGGCCAGCGCCCTTCCTTGGCTCGGCGCTCGATGCCCGAGGTCACGCGATCGACGATCGTCGCGTGCTCAAACTCGGCAAAGACGCCGAGCATCTGGAGCATCATCCGACCCGCCGCCGAGCCGGTGTCAAAAGGCTCGGTCGCTGAGCGCAAGACGACATCGAGCTTGGCCAACTCCTCGGCGATGCTCGCTAGCTGGCGCACCTTGCGCGACAGGCGGTCGATGCGGTAGACGAGCAGTTGGTCGATCCTGCCCTGGCGTGCGAGATCGAGCGCGGCTTGCAGCCCGGGGCGGTCGAGCTTCGTGCCGCTGGCGCGATCTTCGTGGTGGGCGAGGATGCGCCAGTCCTCCTGTGCCTTGCAGAAGGCCTCCAGGCGTTCGTGCTGGGAGGCGAGCGAGGTCGGCTGGTTCTCCTCGTCGGTAGAGATGCGGGTGTAGATGCATACGCGCGTCATCGCCGGGGCTCCTCTCGCTGCTCGGCTTCTGCTTGTCCGTCGAGCAGACCAGACGCGTCGCCCGATCTCAAGGTCCTCTCGTCGGGTTGCCGCGCGCTGTCCTGTGCCGCCTGTTGCGCTTCGGCGCTTTCGCGCGCGCGGCGGTCTTCCCACGCACGGGCGAGCTTTTCGTCCTCGGCCGCAGCGTTCGGCTCTCGGTGTGCCCGCAGCGGCGAAAGTGCCGCCCAGCGCTCGGCCATCGCGACCTGCCAGCGGCGACCGAGAGCTTGCTCGCGCGGTGAGGTCTCCCCGCCGTCCACGGTCTCGAACTCGGCCATCCCGAAGCGGCGGTCCTCGTGGTCCAGGCAGGACCAGATCGCAGCGAGCGCTCCAAGCGTTTGCACCTCTCCGCACGTCGTAACCCAGAAGCGTGCCTCGGGCACGTGCTTTGCCGCGTCCTCGCCCTCGCGTCGCAGACGCTCCGCACGTCGTTTGCTTGGCACAACGAGGCAGACGTTGGTCCTGCGCAGCGCGCGCGCTTCCCTTAGCGTCGTGCCGTAGCGAGCGATCTTTGTCAGCAGCGTCGCCATTGGCTCGGTGGCGCGGTCCCACTCCAGCGCGATCACGACGAGGCCGTAAGGGGTGCTCAGCGTGAAGCCGGCATCGGGCTTGGTCATCTCATAGCCACCGAAGCCCGGCCAGGGCTGCTGGATGGCCGCCCATCCGAGATCCCAGTCGCCGACCCACACGTCCTCGGTGTCGAGGGTGGACGCGATCACGCTGCAGACGAAGGCGTTTGACTCCAGACGATGCGCGAGCTGTGCATGCGCGTAGAAGTCCTGCTGGCGATCCCAGGCAAGGCTCTTTCGCTCACGGCCGAGACGGGCGGCGACCAGGTGAGCGCCGACCTCATCGAGCAGCCAGTGCGCTTGGGGCTTACCGAGCGAGAAGGGGCCTGAGGGATAGAAGCGGTCGATCACGCGATGGCGATGCAGCCACAACAGGCGATCCTGGCAACGACGAAGCGAGCTGAAGAACAGCAGGCGCAGCTGGTCGGTCGTGAGGATCTTCTGGCGATACAGAAACCAGACGATCGCCCGGTCGCGCTCTGTCGTTCGCTTGGCGACCTCCCAGGCGAAGGAAGCGCTGATCCTCGCGCTCCGCGCAGGCGCAGCCAAGGAGGACAACTACTCGCCTACCTTTGTCGCGGAGCGCGAGGCGCGGCGCTTTGCAGCGCCATGTGGGGAAGGGCCAGCTCCTGTGCTCGCGCTCGCGCCGGGCATAGGGCCGCGGATAACGCGCTTGAACGCGCCGGGCAAAACGAGTGGCGGATTTGCGGCGGCCTGCTGCTTTGCTGCGTCGGCGAGCAGCGCGGCGAGCAGCCTCACCGCTTCGCGTTCCTGCTGCACGGACAGTCGCTTCACGCGCGGGCGAGCGACGACGATTGGCTCATCCATGTTCTCCTGTGCCGGTTGAGAAGACCCTTGTTCGCGAGCGCCGCGGTGGGCGCCGCATAGGAGGAAGGTCAATTCAGCGGGCGCTGGGGTACAGGGAAGTCGAGGCCTCCTCTCTGCGCAGCTCTCGCGCCTTCTTGTCCGCACGCATGCACAGCTCGCCGAGGCCGACGCCGAGCCCCACAGCGATCTTGACCAGCGTCTCGAACGTAAGGTTGAAGGCGCCGCGCTCCACCGCGCCGTAGTAGGAGCGGTCGAGACCGGCGTGCCGAGCGAAGGATTCCTGGCTGTATCCGGCTTCTTCGCGAGACGCGCGAATCGCCAGCCCGAGCGCTCGTAGCGAAGGATGTGGGGTCGTCTTCTTCTTGCCTGCCATCCCTACAACGCTCCGTCGTAGAGCTCGTCTGAGCGTCGAGCGGCACGGGTCGGAAAGACGAACTCGCCGAGGCGATGAACGAGGCCGTCGCCCGAGAGGGTTGCAATCGCGTCGGCGGCGTCGACCTGGTCCTTCAGCTTGCGGCCGAGCTCGTCGAGCGTCCACGGGAGGCGATCATCGAGCAAGAGGATCAGGACAACCTTCTCGTTGCCGTCCATACGCTTCGCCGGGGACTGCTCGCTGGAGATGTTGCCAGTTGCGCCCATTGATGGCTCCTTTCGGTCAGGCACCGAAGGGGTGCGAGCGAGCACGACCGGCCGTGGTCAGGGCTACGGTTCGGGCGTGGCATCGAAGGCTTGTTCTTCGGTGTCCACTGGCCGGGGCGGGCGTTCCAGCGCTCGTCCCGGCCGCTTGATGGTTGGTGGCGGCAGAGCAGAGCAGAACTTTGCGCGGATCTCAAGATCGCGGCAATTGAGGAACGAAAAGTGTCCTCCGCGGGCGACGCATCGTCGCGGACACATCGAAGAGCATTCCCGTTAGCTTTCCGCCGCCTGCTCACCGCCGAGGATCATCCGCCGCATCTCCTCGCGACTGACTTCGAGTTCCTCCGGGTTTATACCTTTGTCGAGCAGGCACTGATGGGCGATTGGCTCTAGAGCTTCGGCCAATCGCAGAAAACTCGATTCGTATTCGAGTAGCAGGTCGACAAGCTCCTCATCGCTTCTTAGCCCCAATCGCCGCTCAAATTGCCAGAGAACGAGAGTTTCGTGCGCAAGCTGATTTCTGACCCGCTTTATCTCCTCCCAATGCTCTCGTAGTTCGCTCGGAACAGCCTTGGCCAGTCGACCGAGGGGCGCCCGAAGCATTTTCTCGACGCGGCGCCACGCAGCATCCGCCTCGGGTTCGTCTGGTAGCTCCTCTCGATAGATGGCGATGCTCTTTAGCTGCTGCTCGAACTCCTGTACAGCTTTCATCGTCGAGGCATAGCCGACGAGGATTAGCGCCCGTTTCTCAGCGTCTTCGCGCCCCATCGGTCCGTGGTCGCTCGCCATCGGTTCGACTATATGGCCGCCGGCGCAGAATGCATTGCGCCCCCCATTGCGCCGGCACTCCGCGCTGAGCCGTGTGGGCGGCGGGCTCGCCTTGCGAATACTAGATTCGGACAGTTTGAGTGAGCGGCCTCCCCAGCTCTGGGCCATCCGCGAGATAATCGGGGTCAGAATGAAGCATCTCTCCGAACTCATTACCGCGCGCTTCGGCGCGTCACAGCGCTACTGGCGTCTGCAAAGACGATGGCGTCAGTTCTGGTTCAACACCACGCGCCGGACCTTTGGTCTTCGGGAGCTCTCGACGCGCTTCAGGGGTGATGTCCGCAGCTTCCAGAGCCTCGCCCGGCTGATCATCGCCCCCATCGTATTTGGGGCGCTCTCCGTCGCTGTGCTGCATCTTCTTGAGCCTATCTGGCCACAGTTGGTGTCCGATGTTGGGCTTTCCGGGACGCGCTTCGGCATCGCCGTCACGCGCCCGATCTCAGGCAGCGCCTACTCAATTCTGCTCCAGAGCATCGCGGCAGTTACCGGTGTCTTTCTGGCCCTCTACTTCGCTTCTCTGAACACGGTCGCGGCAACGGTGTATACGACGGTACCCCACGACATTAGGGAGTTGATCGTGAGAGACCGACTGGGCAACGTGTACGTCCGCGTTGTGGCCTACCTCACGGCACTAGCGATCTTTCTGCTGGCGATGCAAGCTTCGGGTGCAGCGCCGTACCACCTGGCTCTTCCGGTCCTAGCGCTCACCTCGGCATTCGCGATCTTTTCGTTTATCAAGCTCGGTGAACGTGCTTTCTACCTCGCGGATCCGACCCTCCTTGTTGACCTTCCAGCGAGCGACTTCATGCGGTGGGCGCATAGCGCAACCGTCAACGGCTGGCGCTGGTCCGACCAAAACGTCCAAAACCACTATCGCCAAAGGGCGAAGTCGAGCCTCGACACCATTGGCTCGCTGCTACGGATCTCAACTAGCCAGCGCCACCTGCACGGAGTACCGGAGCTTCGGCTCGCTCGGGCGGCCTGCGTTTCGCTTGCACGGTACGTCTCGATCAAGAACAAGATCCCGAGCGATAGCCAATGGTTCGGCCGGCGCTTCTCGCACAAGCAGTGGTTTCTCACGGCGTCGACTGAGCTGGAAATGGCGACCGAAACGGAAACTCAGCTCTCGCCAGAGATGGTCCCCGACACAAGTTGGGTTGAGCGTCTGGTGCTCGGCGCTCTACTCGAAGCGCTCGCCAGCGACCGCGACGACGCACGCTACGACGACGTCCATGCAGGTATGACGCACGTGGCGAGCGTATGGGAGCAGTTCGGCCTCAGGTGGCAGACGGCAGACGGGTTCGACGGCATCGGGCGAGTCTCCGAGTTTTTGATTGACGCGGCGGTGCAGCCGGTAGACGCTGAGCAGCAGCGCGGCGAGCTGGCGATGCTCGGCGCAATTGATCAGCTCTCGTTCATGCCATCGGCGATCGAGGTGGGACTGTACAAGACGGTCACGGCCCTCAATCCGGAGCAGCTTCGGCTGCGTCTCCACACGGCTGATTGGGGCGATGCGGCGGCGCCCTATCTCTTCGACCTTCCGCGGAGCGCTATCGAGACGCTTGAGTCAATCGCGCAGGGTGTTCAGTTTGAGTCGGCTGCCGCAACACCTGTTCATTCGCCGGGTTGGTATGTCGCCGAGTTGGCCCTGAACAGTCTGGCTTGGTCGATACAAACGGAGTTCGACCTTTGCCTGTCCTACGCCGAGAAGTGGTACCCAGCAACTGCCGACCGGTTTTCGGAGGCGCAGCGCCACGACATCGCCGGCGCGGTGCTTGCACGAGGTCTCGAAGCGGCGTGGAAACTCGGGAGTCATGTAGGTGAGCTTGATTCGATCACGGCGCAACTTGGAGCGTCGTCGGTCCTGTCGGATCTGCCGCGCCCCGAGTGGGATTGGGACAGGCGGGCACGTCGCATCGAGATGCTCCGTCGTGAGGTTCTCAAGCGACTGGCAAAGTCGATCCCCGAGCTCATGTATGACGAGCGATCCAGCAGAGCTGAGCTGCCCGACTACCTCGGTCAAGCAGTGCATCGATCTGGAGAAGCCTGCTTCGATGCGCTTGTTGAGGGCGACGCCGAGCTCTTCAACGAGCTTTTTCGCCTCTACTTTCTCGGTGTCTTTGCGATTGTCGACCGGTTGCGGCCGCAGGTCGCCGCCTGGACCGACCCTGGCACCGCGGTTACGTGGATGACTGAGCCAATTATCGACCTGATCGACCTCAGCGGATACGCACTGATCTTCAGCGAGTACCACGAGCGCCCCGATCTATGGGGCGAATGTCGTGAGCTGTGGACGCGGTATCTGTCGGACGACGAGACTGGCACAGCCCGCTTGCAGTTTCTGAGCACCGCGTCTGCCCATCACCAACAGCTCTTCGCGATATCGCCGCGGTCGATCCTTCGGACGCGGCGCGAAATGGGTCTCTCGCGGATGCTGGAAAGCCTGCCCCGTGACCGTTCCGAAGAGCCGTTTCGCGATGCACCAGTGCGCCATGCCAGTGCACTGGTCCGCAAGATGGCGCCTTCTCCGGGCGGCTTCGGCTCGATGTATCTAGATGCGACGGACGTCTTCGTCGGGCTGTTTGCGCGTCGCCTCCCGAACATCGCCGATCTCGACTTCGGCGTGCACAAAGAAAAGCTGTCTGACCTCGAGTCGCTTGCCCAAGAGGGCGCTGGCGAATGAATCGGAGGAGATCACAGGACCTAAGGGCGCTCAACGAGCTCCGGATCTCAGGGGGCTACTTCCCGAGCAGCAGCCCATCGGGAGTTGACGTCATGACGGGCCACTCATTCTTGTTCATCCGAGATCTTCCCCTCGGGATCATGCCCATGGGCCATGGGATTGACAAGAAGAGCTGGAACGTGTCGCTCGAGCCGACGAGCGCGCCAGACCTGACGGAGTGGATTGCAACGTTGCTAGACGTCGGGAGGTATGGCAGACCTGGCCTACCTTCCGCCCTCTCGGCGTTCATCGAAGAGATAGCCCGCGAACTGGCGTACAACGGCGAGACGTATTACGAGATCGTGACTGAGGGCTCAGGCATCCCGACGCCGGCCCACCTTCTTTCGCTGCCGTTCGGTCGCGTTCGCAAGCGGAGAGACGTCTTCCTACAGCGAGTCCCGGACGCCGACCGAGACCCGGGAGAGCCTTCGGAGATCGAGATTCCCGCGGCGAAGATCTTGCGGCTGACGCTGCCGGCGATGCTAGGGACGCCCGACGAGCACCGCGCTCTGCTGAAGGAGCTGGTCAAGTTGAGCACCTCAATGCCGAAGTTCGCCTTGGAGAGTCCGGAGCTAGGAAAAGACTCGGGCTACGACTTCGCCGCTCATCACCACGCGCAGGAGGTGGCCATAGAGCGCACGATGGCTAAGTGGGGCACGGTCCCGAGCGTCCGTCGCCTAAAGGGAACGACCGAGTACTTCTTCGTTGTTCGGACCCTCCAGTTCGCTCGGTCTCAGGCTTTGATCCGTGAGCACCTCGTCGGCGAGCTGAATCTGCTGCTTGGGCGACTCGGGGTCGAGCGAACAGTCGTGGTGAGCGGTCTTCCGACTGCCGACGCGATTGGCGTGGCGATGGACGCCTTGGAGCGGGGTGAGATGGATTTCAAAGCGGCGATGGAGGTCGTTGAGATGTAGGGTGGCTTTCCAGTACCGCGACGCCGAATCGCGCCGTGAGCGTAAAACGCGCGATGCTCTTGTGCATGTCAGGCGAGAGGGAGGACGACTGGTCCCCGGCGCGCGATCCCTATGCAATAGCGGTGTCGCAGTCGTGGTGGGTGATCGAGGCGCTACGTCTGTTTGTGTATCACGCGCGCAGCGCTGTCGGGCACGAGCAGCAGCTCTATGCGCGGCAGATCTTCGGGCAGCTGCGTCTACTGCGCCTCTCCGCAGAAATGCAGGCTAAAGAGCTTGAGCGTCTCAACGTCGACGTACCAGACCGCGATCGCCTTGATCAAGCTATTCAGAGCTTCGATGAGGCGACGCCGGGGGCCAAGTCCGCTAGGGACATGCTTGAGCACTTTGACGAGTACGCGCGCGGCGAAGGCAAGCTCCAGCGGAAAGCCATTCGCGAGCTAGGTCTTGGGACCTACGAAGCAGCAGCCTTGTACTGGGGCGGCGGATACGACCCCTCGACCGCGCGCCTAACCGAGGGACCGTTCGTCATCGACGTTCCAACAGCCCTCAGCGCTGCCGAGCATCTCTATCGTGCGATCTATGTCGCCGGGCTCGCCGTCGATGCTCGTCGCCATTCCTAGCGCGCTACCTCCGACCTTCCAGCCGCGCGCGACTGGGGGTATCATCTTGAACGGTTCCGTCTCTTAGGAGGCGGGGATATGCTCGTTGACCGTCGTCGCGCATGATCTATTGACGAGTAGCGAAAGGGGCACATGCCGCTCGAGAACGACACGATTCAGCAGATATGGCGGAGCGCGTTCCCCCAGGCCGGCCCTGAATCGATTGGCGAACGTGCACTAGAGCTGGTGCTCGCGGACACCGTAGTTCCCAGCGGCGCGCCTTGGCTTGCTCTGCCGGCGGATGAGGATCAGGGACGCAAGTACGCCGAGGTGTACCTAGTCGCCGGACGCGGCCTGTGGCGCTTTAGAGCATCGCCTGAGCACCGTGACGAGGAGCAGCCGTCTCAATGCGGCGGTGACTACTTTTCCCTCGGCGACGACGCCGGCTTCTCTCTGACCGCCGTTCACAGGGGTGCAGGTGAGCCCCGCATGCCGGTGACCGAGATTGAGTGGAGCTTTTGGGGCCTGCCTGAGCATCTCGACCTGCCGCCTATTAAGACGAGCAGCCGCGACGACGAACAGGGACGCCATCCGGAGCGGCGAGCGTTCGTCGAGGCGCTCGTCGCTGCGATCGACTCTCGCGGACCTAACCGGGAGCCTGAGCGGCCCGCCTAAGAGCGCTCGCAAACGGCTTACCGCAGCGTCACGGGACATGCAAGGCGGACGCCGCCATAAGCGCCTGGTTTGCGCGCCGAGCAGTTTCGCCCATGTTTCGTGTCGGCAAACTAGCCTCGAGACCAAGTCCCTCCCCAAGCCCGTAGCAGTCCGAGCCGCCGTGACATGATCCGGCGCATGCTTTGTCGCGCGGCGACGTTTGGTGGGGTGGCACTCTTCCTGCTGATGAGCGGATGCGGCGGCGAAGGTCACCGGGTGACACGGGCGCAGGCGGCCGCGTTCGCGAACGAGGTCAACCTGCGCCATGTCTTGAGCATGAGCAGCGAAGGGGGGCCTGAACCCAACGGGCAGGTCGTGAGGTTCGAGCTGACTCCGTCGCATAGGTGCGGCACTAGCGACCGTGGCGAACGGTTCGACTTCTACTCCCCGATCTTTCGGAAATCCGGTGGAGGGCATCACGCGCACGCAGGCCCCCCGGTGCCCCTGCCAGCCGAAGGTCTTCATTCCAAAATCTCCGTGATGGAGAGCGCGGGTGAGCAAGAGCGCGACTTCTCTGCGCTCGGTTGTGACGCGCGCTCGGAAGCAAAGAAGCCCGATGCACAGCGTCTGCCGTCGCCGCTGCCAGGAGTTGGCGTGCTCGGGTCACGAACGTGGAGGTCTGCTCCGAGCGACATTTTTGGCCGCACCAACGCCGTCCTCTACAGCGACGCGTTTCACTTTGTTGTGGGTGCCGCTGAAGTCAAGCTCGCGGTCAGCAGCGCGCCGCATCCGCCTGACGCTGGACGCGAGCACTATCTGCTCTCGCTGCTCTACAACCGCGCGATGTACTACGCGCCGCTGTTGGCTGGCAAGAAGGTTGCCCCCAAACCTGAAAGCGTGCTCATCATCAGGTGACGTGCAGGCTGGGTGCGCGTCGTGGGGTCACGCGCGCGGCTGACTAATCGACCTGGATGGCGAGCGCCGTCAATACGGCATGGTTTGCGCGCCGAGCAGTTTCGCCCATCAAACGACTAGCCGAGTGGCGGAGCGCGTCTCTCGACGATCTCCACCGCGCCGGCCAGCTCGGCGCGCGAACGGTCGACCAGCACAGGTGCATCGACCGCGTCGCTCAGGGCGCCAGGCGCGACGACAGCGTCGGAGTCCAAGGCGTGGAGGACGGCTTGCACGAATGCCTCTGGTCGATCGACCTGCAGATAGTGGTTGGCGCCGGGGACCAGATAGAGCGCGTTGCGTCCCGGCTTGAACATGAGGTGCTCGTGCCAGACGTGGTTGGCGACCCGGACCGGCGAGACCGTGTCGTACACGCCCCAGATCACTGTGGTGGCGAGCGGCGTGGCTGCGAGCGCCTGCAGCCATTTCTGCTCGTCGACCGAGCGCTCACGCAGGTACTGGATCGTGTCGTGCAGCACGCCGATGCCGTCGTCGTGGGCAAATGTCGCGGCGAGGGCTTGCACCTCCGGGTCGTCGGGATCGCGAGGCGGCGTATACATCAGAGCGCCCATGCCCGCCGCGAACAGCTCTGGCGTGAGCTGTTGCAGCACCTCCGGATCGTGGAGCATCAGGCGCTGGGCGTCTGTCAGGTTCGAGAGCGGCAGAAAGATGTTGCCGTTGGACAGCACCAGATGCTCGAGCATCACCCGAGCCCGGCCTTCCGCTGCGTGCGCGGCGTGGATAAGCGCGACGCTGTCTCCCCGGTCGTGCGCCACCATGACGACCGACTCAGCGCCGACGACCTCCGCAAGGTAGTGGTCCAAGAGCTCGGCGTCGCGTTGCAGGCTGTAACCCCATCCGCGAGGCTTGTCGGAGAACCCATAACCGGGGAAGTCGAGCATGCAGACTCGGTAGCGCGTGCTCAGCTGCGCGGACACCTCGACCCAATCGATGCTCGACGTTGGAAAGCCGTGGACAAGCGCCAGGACGGGGGCGTCGGAGTCCCCGAGCTCCACGTGGAAGACCTCCACGGGCTCGGCGTCCTCGTGGGCAGGACTCCACGAGAAGCACGTGCCTCTGGCGCGCCATTCGTCAGCGCGGGAGGCACCGGCGCGGTCGGTCATACGGCGACCCTACTACGGTGCTAAAAGGGCATCGAGACGTCATCTGCCGACGAGGCACGCGGCAACGCCGCTCACCAACGACGAGGAGGGTCTCTTGATCAAGCTTGTCTTCAGCATCCGCCGCCGCCCGGGAATGACACGCGATGAGTTCCAACGCTACTGGCGCGACGAGCACGCGCGACTCGTCGAGCGCCACGCCGAGGTTCTTCGCATCCGTCGCTATGTCCAGACGCACGCTCGCGAGACCGTTGCCGATGAGGCGATCTCGGGAGCGCGCGGATCCGAGCCCGGCCAGTACGACGGGGTGGCCGAACTCTGGTGGGAGAGCGTCGAGGAGCTGCTCTCGGCGAGCGGCGGCGCCGAGGGTCAGGCCGCCGCTGCCGCCCTGCTCGAGGACGAGAGGCGATTCATCGACCTTCCCAACTCGCCGATCTGGCTGGGCGAGGAGAACATTGTGCTCGAGCGCGCTTAGCCTGCCGGCGGAGCCGCAGGTGCGCTAAGACGGTGGACGCCAGCCTCTGGCCAGTGTCGTTTGACCGACCTCGATGAGGTAGCCGTCGGGATCGCGGATGTAGCAGCGCAACTCGGTCTCGTGCTGTATCGGCGGTGTCAGGAATTGGGCTCCTCGTGCGCTCCACTCCTCGTACACGGCACGGATGTCCGCGACTCGGATGTTGAGGAAGCTGCTTACCCGATCTGGATCGGCTTGCGTCTCGAGCGTGACGGTCGGCTTGTCGTCGGTCGGACCCCCGCCGAGGTTGATGATGATCCAGCTGTTGGCCAGCGCAACGTAGGTCACCTCGTCGCCCGCCTCGCCCGAGATGACCGTCTTGCCGCCAAGCACCTCGGTGTAGAAGCGGCGAGACCGCTGGACATCGTCGGAGACGATGAAGTGCGCGATGACCATCTCGTCATCGATTGCGCTCATGCCGACTCAGTCCTCCGGTGCGATCAGAACAGGGCGCCCGGCGTGGGCGAGCACCCCGTGCGAGACGCTGCCGAGCACCACCGAGGCGACCGCGCCGAGTCCGCGCCGACCGCACACGATCAGCCGCGCGTCGAGCTCGTCGGCAATCTCGACGATCGCGCGCGCCGCGCCTTCCGTCGCCCGCTCCACCCGAGCGCTCGCGTCATAGCCGTGATCGCGCGCACGCTGCACACCCTCCTCGGCGGCGTCAGCGGCCAACTGCGCCTGCTTTGCGTCGACATCGTCCTCGTCGCTGAGGTAGCTGCCGCCAAACCCGCCGGCACGCGCCAGCAGCACCGCGGCGGGCTCCCAGATCGTCAGCACGACCGCCGGCGCCGGGTGGGCAACGAGCGCTGCCGCCGCGGCCATCGCCGCGCGCGATCCCTCCGACCCGTCGTAACAGAACAGCACTGGTCCAGGCATGGCTCTCGTCATCAACAGTAGTCCGTGTCGATGTCGCTTGACAACTTCCTAGTTTCACCTTAGGCTGACTTAAGTCAAATGGCTGACGCTCCGACCAAGCGCGCCTATCGGATGGGCGCACGCGCCGAGGCCGCCGCGGCCACTCGCGAGCGTCTGCTCGCCGCCGCGTGGCGCCACTTCTCCGAGCAGCCCTTCGACGGGGTGCGCTTGGCAGACGTCGCCGCCGAGGCCGGCGTCAGCGCGCAGACGCTGCACACGCTGTTCGGACGCAAGGACGAGCTGTTCGTGCTCGCATGGCGGTGGTTCGCGTCGCGCGAGGGCGCGCGGCGCGTCGCTCCGGTGGGCGACGTCGAGTTCGCCGTGCGACTGATCTACGACAGCTACGAGCTCTCGGGCGACGCCGCGCTGCGCGTACTCGCACAGGAGGACAGGATCGCGGCTGTCCGTCGGATGACCGACGACGGGCGCCTCGCGCACCGCAGATGGGTGGCACGCACGTTCGCGCCCCAACTGGCCGAGCTTGCCGGCGCCGCGCACGAGCGCCGCCTCGCCGCGCTGATCGCCGCGACCGACATCCTCGTCTGGAAGCTGCTTCGGCGAGAGATGCGGTTGGCGCGCAAGACGGCGGAACGAACCGTGACCGAGATGGTCCTGGCGATGAATGGAGCGCGCTGATGGCTCGCGTGCTGGTGTACACGACGCCCGGGCCCGGCAACATCTACCCCGTCGTGCCGACGCTGCTGGAGCTGCGCGATCGCGGCCACGAACTGCACGTTCGCACGCGCGACAGCGAGGCCGAGCGCATGCGCTCGCTCGGCCTGGACGCAGCGGCGATCGACCCGCGCATCGGAGAGATCGAGATCGACGACTACCGCGCGCGTTCGCAGATCGACGCGTCGATGCGCCTGCTGCGTGCGATCGCCGCACGCGGCGAGATCGAGATCGAGACCGTGAATCGCGAGATAGAGCGGTTCCGGCCCGACCTGCTGCTGATCGACGCCACCGCGCAGGGAGCCGGCTACGCGGCTGAGGCCAGCGGCCTGCCGTGGGCGCAGTACTGCCCCTTCCCGCCGGCGATTCGCTCGCACGACGCGCCGCCCTACGGTCTCGGCTTGCGACCGGCCCACGGCTTCGCCGGCCGCGCGCGCGACCGCGTGCTGCACTGGCTGAGCGATCGACTGCTGGCCGGCCAGCTGACTCCGCTGAACGAGCTGCGAGCCGAGCTTGGCCTGGCGGCGCTCGACGCCTTCGACGAGCAGTACATGAAGTCAGACCGCTTCATCCTCTTCACGGCCGAGCCCTACGAATACCCGCGCAGCGACTGGCCCGCGAACGTGCGCCTCGTCGGACCCGGCACGTGGGGCCCGCCCGGCGACGCGCCGCCGTGGCTGCTCGCCGAGCAGCGACCGATCGTGCTCGTCACGGCGTCGACCGAGCTCCAGGCCGATGCGAGGTTGATCGAGACGGCGCTCGCGGCGCTCGCCGGCGAGCCGCTCGCGGTGATCGCCACGACCGCAGCGCACGACCCGTCACAGTTCAAGCCCCCGCCGAATGCGCGCGTCGAGCGCTTCTTGCCTCACGAGCCGATCATCGCCAGGGCCGCATGCGTCGTCTCTCACGGCGGGCAGGGCACCACACAGAAGGCGCTCGCCGCCGGCGTTCCTCTGTGTGTCGTGCCGTTCTGCCGCGATCAGTTCGAGGTCGCACGGCGTGTCGAGACCGCCGACGCGGGAGTGCGCCTCACGCCGCGGCGGCTGAGCGCCAGGCGGCTGCGCCGCGCAGTACGCCAGGCGATCTCAAAGCGCGCCGGCGCAGAGCAGGTGGCCCGAGCGTTCGCGCGAGCCGGCGGGGCGGCGGCTGCCGCCGACGCGGTGGAGGAGCTTGTCGTGGCCTTGCGAACGCAGGCGTCCAACACGGCGGCTGACTGACCACCGCCCGCAGCGACGGGCGGTGGTGTCAGGGAGCGTCAGGCGCCGTTGTTCACAAACGCCTGGTAGGCGCGGCAGGGCTCGTTGCGCAAGCTCGGGCACGCGGGCATCGCCGTGGGCACGCTGACGCCCGGCACGATCGGCAGGGTCAGGCTCGACGGCATGCTCGAGGAGAACGCGACCGACTCCGTGGCCGTGCCGGGCGGCTGCGTGTGAGAGAACGACCAGATCGGCTGCGTTCCGTTGGGCGCCGAGATGGTGACCCTGATGCGCGAGCCGGCGCGATAGGCGTGTCCCTGGAAGTAGAGCGGGATCGTGACCGGGACGAACTGGTCGGAGGGCATCGGTTCCACATCGGACGCGAGCATCGTCGGGATCGGCTGCAGCAGCGTCGGTTTCTGCTTGAGGATGTTCTTCGCGGTCGTCGCGAGCTTGCGCTCGCTCGCTCGCTCCCAGCCGTCCTGCACGAACGTCTCGTTGCCGTCCGGGCGCACCTCGCTGACGGTCGCCTGAAGGTCGACGTCGGGAGTCGACGACTTGACCCACAGCTTGACGGCGCCGCCGCCCACTGCCGTCGTGTTCGCCGAAAGTGGCGCTGACACGTAGGAGACCGCCGAGCCGGCCGGGTTCTGCACCCAGTTGTATTCCCACTGCGACGCGTTGCCCCAGAGGCCGCCTCCGCCGGTGTTGCTCGAGTAATCGGTCAGCGGCGTTGCGCTGGCGTCCGAGGTGTAGGTGTCGACGCCTTCGGCCGCCGGCGGCTGCGGGTTGAGCGCGCCGCCCGGCCCGAAGTACCAGGACTGCGCCTTCGTGCCGGGGATCGGGAACTTGGCGAACGAGCTTTCGAACCCGGGGTAGGGGTCACCCGCCGTCGTGCTGCCGGTCGGCGAGGTGCCGGCGCCGTTGTCGAACAGCACCCGGATCTCGGGCAGCGCTTCGAACGCGGCCAGCGCCGATTCATAGGTCGGCTGCGTCTGAATAGGGTCCGACGGAAGCGTGATGAGATCGCCTTTGGGCAGGCCCATCGCTTCCTGGTAGACGACCGGCGCCGAGGCTTTCACGACCGCGCTGTTCAGCAGTGGCGCTTGGTGCGCGACGTACAGCTCCAAGAAGTCATATAGCCGGTTGTACGTCGCCGGATCCAGCGAGTCGATGTGCGCGCCATTGGTGAACGTGAACCACTTGTGACTCGTGCCGGTGAAGTGCTGAGCCAGGTCGGCGCAGTGCCCGCCGGTCTGCTCGTCCTCCCATTGGCAGGCCAAAAACGTCGGCACGGTGATTTTTTTGACGAACGTGACCGGATCGAGTGGGTCGGCCACCGACGGGTTGTACGTCGAGTTCGCTTCGATCTTTTCCATCAGGTTCGCCGCCTCGCCGTGCATGTCCTGATTGGCCGCGCAGGTCGTGTCGCCTTCTTCGATCTGCTTGGTCGCCCATGCCTGTCCGTGGCCGGGACTCGCGGGTTCGGCGTTCTGCTGGCGCTCCGCGGCCCAGGCCACGGCGAAACCGTCATTGCGGATGCCACCCGGGTAGAGCGTCGTGGCCGTCGCATCGATCACCGACAGCGGCGCGATCGCCTCGAGGTCGGGCGGCTGCGTCTGCGCGGTGAACAGCTGGCTGATGCCGCCGTAGGAGATGCCGAGCATGCCGACCTTGTTGCCGAGCACCCACGGCTGGTGGGCGATCGTCTCGATCACGTCGTAGCCGTCGAGGTTCTGCAGCTTTTCAAAGAAGTCGAAGGCGCCGCCCGAGCAGCCGGTGCCGCGCATGTTCACGTCGACCACGGCAAAGCCCATCAGGTTGGCGAGCACGGCGATTCCGTTTTCCGGCCCGGCCGGGTTGGCATAGCCGTACCCCGAGTACTCGATGATCGTCGGGTACGGAGGCGTGTAGCTGGGCGTCGGCACGCCCGCGATGGGGAAGCTCGGAAGGTGAATGCTCCCCGGCAGGCCGGGCTCGCCCGCGGGGCTGTTGGGCGGGTGCACGTCGATCGACAGCTGCGTGCCGTCGCGCGTGGTCAGGTACGTGTACCCGTTGTCGGCGATCGACTGGTTGTAGATGCTCGGATCCCACGGCGCCGAGGCGCCGTTGTGCACGGTGATCGGTTCCGAGGTTTCGCCGCTGGAGGCCACGCTGACGCGGTAGCTTTTACCCGGTTTCACGTCTCGGAACAGCAGCCCTCCGAGTGAGTCGGCATTCTGCGTGGCGACGACCGTTTGCCCTTTCAGCAGCGATGCTTGGGCGTTCGGCGCCAAGCCGGTCACGTCGACCTGTTCCACGCTCCCCTGCGTAGTGAAAGCGGACGCACTGGCGACCGCAACGAGGCACACGGCGAGCGCCAGCAGCGTAGAGATGACACCGATCCATGCGCGACGTCCCGCATGGCTCTCGACCCGACCGTCTCCGCCCACACGACTGCTAAGCATCTCTATCCCCATCCCGCGCACACGCGCACTAACCCGGCTCTTTGCTCCGGCCCGGTCCCCCTCGGGCCGGACCGGCTGAATGCGCGCTTATATACCCACGTACGCGGTTTCCAAACTGGCGCGCCGCTCGCAGGGCGCCACGTGAAGTGAATTAGGCTGACGGCGTGAGCGAGCGCCCGAGCCACCCTCGCCCGCGACGACTGGCCGGCGCCGCCAGGCGACTGAACCGGGACCCCAGCCTGCTGAAGGCCGCCCGCAGGGCCCGCGAGTGGGCGCTCGGCGAGCAGCGAATCGACCACGGGCTGACGAGCGTTCGCGGTCGCCCCGCGGACGTCGCGTTTCGCCAGCTCGCCGCGCTGCGTGCGGATGAGCCGGGCGTCGCCGGCGAGCTCGGCGCCGCCGTTCTACAGAGCTGGCAGAGACTCGCCGAGGCCCAAGGTCGAGGGCGCGGTGAAGTGGACGTGGCGATTCTCTTCACCGACCTGGTCGGCTTCTCCGAATGGGCGTTGCAGGCCGGAGACGAGCTCACGGTCACGCTGCTGCGTGAGGTCGGCGAAGCGATCGAGCCGCCGATTCTCATGCGCCAGGGCACCGTGGTGAAGCGGCTCGGCGACGGGCTGATGGCGGTCTTCGACGACGCCGCCAGCGCGACGCAGGCGGCGTTCGAGGCCGGCGATCGGGTGGCCATGGTCGAGGTCGAGGGTCACCGACCGCGCCTGCGCACGGGCATCCACCTTGGACGTCCGCGCAAGGTCGGTCGCGACTACCTCGGCGTCGACGTGAACATCGCGGCGCGCCTGGCCCAGTCGGCGCAACCGGAAGAGATACTCGTCTCAGAGCACACGCTGGATGCGCTGGAGCCGGGCAGCGTCAGCGCCATGGCGCGAGAGTTCAACGCGCGCGGCGCGCCGGCCGACCTCGTCGCGCACGCCGTTCGACGCGTCTGAGGCGAGCGGCGCTAGCCGTCGGCGTTGACGCGCTCGACCAGCTCGCCGAGCACCCGCTGCGCGTCGTCGTTGGCGACCTGGCAGGTGCCGGCTGCGTCATGGCCGCCGCCGCCGTAGCTCAGCATCAGCGCGCCCACGCTCGTGCGGCTCGATCGATCGATGATCGACTTGCCCATCGCCAGCACCGTGTTCTGGCGCCGGAGACCCCACAGCACGTGGATCGACACGTTGCACTCGGGGCGCAGCGCGTAGATCATGAAGCGGTTGGTCGGGTGGATCACCTCGTCCTCGCGCAGATCGACGACGACCGCATTGCCATGCACGGTCGACCTCGCCAGCAGCTGCGCGCGCGCCGCATCGGCGTGCTCTGAGTACAGGCTGACCCGCTCGGCCACGTCGGGCATCTGCAGGATCTGCTCCACGTCCTTGTCGAGGCACTCGTCGATCAGCATCATCATCAGCTGGTAGTTGGACACGCGAAAGTCGCGAAAGCGCCCGAGCCCGGTGCGCGGGTCCATCAGGAAGCTCAGCAGGATCCAGCCGCTCGGCGCCTGGATCTCCTCGCGCGAGAACTGCGCACTGTCGGCCTTGTCCACGGCCTCCATCAGCGTCTGGGGCACGCGCGCGAAACGCTCGGCGCCGCCGAAGTAGTCGTACACGACGCGCGCGGCCGAGCGGGCGCCGGGAAGGATCACGTGGTTGTCGGGGCTATCGGTTACGCGCAGCGTCTCGCTCTCGTGATGGTCGAACGCCAGCCGCACGCCTGGCACGTAGGGCAGGTTGGTCGTGATGTCGCGATCGGTGATCTCCACGAGCCCGTCCTGCACGTCCTTGGGGTGCACGAACTTGATCTCGTCGAGCATGCCCAGCTCTTTCAGCAGCGCAGCGCAAACCAGCCCGTCGAAGTCGCTGCGGGTGACGAGGCGGCACTTCTCGACCGTCGGTGTTGCCATAGGGCTCGGGGCTCCTCTCGCGTGCGTTTGCACAGAGATCGGCAGCAACGACCAATTCCTGTAGCCCGGCGAACGTCTACCGTGACGCGGGGTGTCACTCTGGCCGGCAACCGTGGAGCGGCGTCTGGTGCTGGTGATCAGCGCCGTCGTGTTCGTCGACACGATGTTCTACGCGGTGATCGCGCCGCTGCTGCCGACGCTCGCGCGCGAACTGCACCTGTCCAAGCTGTCGGCCGGCGTGATGACGGCGAGCTACCCGGTCGGCACGTTGCTCGGCTCGCTGCCCGGCGGCGTCGTCGCCGCGCGCGTCGGGCCGAAGCCCACCGTCGCCGCCGGTCTCGCACTGCTGGCCGGCTCGACGGTCGCCTTCGCGCTGCTGCACGACGCCGTCTCGTTGGACTGCGCGCGCTTCGTCGAGGGCGTCGGAGGCGCGTTCTCGTGGGCCGGCGGTCTGGCCTGGATCGTCGCCGAGACGCAGTCCGAGCGTCGCGGCGCGTTGATCGGGCAGGCGCTCGGCGCGGCGATCGGCGGCGCGTTGTTCGGGCCGGTCATCGGCACGCTTGCAAACGCGATCGGCAGGCGCGCGGCGTTCAGCGTGGTCGTGGTGATCGCGCTGGCGCTGATCGCCGCCACGCGTCGCCTGCCGAGCAGCCATGTTCGCTCGGCGCAGGGCATGCGCGCGCTCCTGCCGGCGCTCGGCGGCAGCGGCGTGGCGCTGGCGATGTGGCTGGTCGCGCTGCCGGCCGTCGCGGCCGGCGCCCTCGACGTCCTCGCTCCGCTGCGCCTGCATCGCTTCGGCGCGAGCGTCGGCGCGGTCGGCGCGACCTTCCTGCTGGCCGCGCTCGCCGAGGGCGCCGTCAGCCCAGCGGCGGGCCGGCTGTCGGACATGCGCGGGCGCCTGCTGCCACTGCGCCTCGGCCTCGCCGCCGCCGGCGCGCTGCTGCTGTGCTTCAGCCTGCCCGGCCGCTCGCTGGCGCTGGCGATCGTCGTCGTCGCGATCGCCGGCGCCCTGGGCGGGTTCTGGGCGCCGGCGATGGCGCTGCTGTCGGACGCGGCCGAGCGCCAGGGCCTCGACTACGGCCTCGCGGCGGCGCTGATGAACCTGGCCTGGGCCTCGGGTCAGATCATCGGCTCGGGCGCGGGCGGCGCCGTCGCCAACGTCGCCGGCGACGGCCTTGCGATGACGATCGTCGCGGCGCTGTGTTGTGGGACGCTGCTCTTGATCAGAGCGCCACTGCTCCCGGCCTCAGCACGTCCGGATCGTGCCCCGGCCGCACCGTGAGGCCCGCTTCGCGCAGCGCCAGCAGGCGATCGGCCGAGCGTCCCTGCCGCTCGTGGTCGTCGGCGAACATCGGAAACCGACGGTCGTCCAGGCCCGACGCGAAGTGCGTCACGTCGGCGCCGAGCACAAGATCGCCGACCCGCACGGACTGGTGCCCGGGAGTGTGACCGGGCGTCAGCAGCAGCTCGACGCTGCCGTCGCCGAGCAGGTCGTGGTCGCCGTCGACGAGCGTGACCTCGCGGCCGCCGTAGTCCTGCGCGAGCAGCATGTTCCGCTCGATCGCCGCGTCGTCGTGACCGGCCTGCCATTCGGCGCGCTGGACCACCACACGAACCGACTCCGGGATCAGTCCCAGGCCGCCGACATGATCCCAGTGCAGGTGCGTCAGCACGACCTGCGTGAGCGTGCTCACGTCGACCTGCTCGGCCACGCTCTGCTGCTGCTCGAGCGCGAACAGCGCAAACATGTCCGGCCGCGCGTAGTAGGCGGCCGGCTCGGCGATCGCCGCCGGATTGAGGCCGGTGTCCACGAGGATGCGCTCGGTCGCCGTCTCGATCAGGTAGGCAGGCACGGGAAAGCGGATCGTGCGGTCCATCTCCTCGCCGGCTCGAAAGACGCCTGCCGGCGCCGTGAACCAGCCGACGTCGAGGCACTCGATCTTCATGGTTCGCTCCCTTCGGCGGTCATGCCAGCGCGCGATCGAGCACGCGCGCGAAGGCGATCTCGGCCTGCGCCAGCGCTTGGTCATTGGCGAGCAGCCGGCGCTGCCAGTTCGTCGCCAGGCCGATCGCGTTGAGCTCGAAGGCGACCTGCGCCGGGTCCTCGCCCGCGCCGAGCTGCGAGCGCCGGACCAGCTCGCCCAGCCAGGCAAGCCAACGCGTCATCGCCTCGAGCACGCGCTCGCGCACGGCGCCCGGTCGGTCGTCGAACTCCAGCGAGGCGGCCTGAAAGAAGCAGCCGCCGGGGAAAACGTCGCGGCGGAAGTAGTCCAACCACGCGGCGAGCGTCGCGCGCAATCGCTCGACGCCCTCCGGCGCGCGCAGGCCCGGCTCGATCACGGCCTCGGCGAAGATCGCCGAGGCGGCGTCGACCGTCGCCAGCTGCAGTTCCTGCTTGCTGCCGAAGTGGGCGAACAGGCCGCTCTTGCTGACACCCGCACGCGCCGCCAGGCCGCCGATCGTGAGCGCTTCCAGACCCTCGCGCGAGCCGATGTCGACAGCCGTCGCGAGGATCTCTCGGTGGGTGCGCTCGCCGCGCAGGCGCCTGCCGTCGGACTCGATCAGGCCTGGTGAAGCGCTCACCGCCAGACTTATAGCACGATCGTGCTAGAAGTGTCTCCGAGGGGAGCTCTGAACGCGAAACTGGTATTGGTGCGGTGATGGCGCCACCGACCAAGCCGGCCGCTCGATGACCGACACGCCGGCGATCGAGGTGCGCGGACTGGTCAAGCACTTCGGCGACGTGCGCGCTCTGGACGGCGTCGACCTGGTCGCGAACAAAGGCCAGGTGCTCGGGCTGCTCGGCCCGAATGGCGCGGGCAAGACGACGCTCGTTCGCGTGCTTGCAACGCTGCTGAAGGCAGACGAGGGCGCCGCGCGGGTGCTCGGGCTGGACGTGCAGCGCGACGCGGCGGAGCTTCGCGAGCGCATCGGCTTGGCCGGCCAGTACGCCGCGGTGGACGAAAACCTCACGGGCCTGGAGAACCTGACGATGGTCGGCCGGCTGTACGGCGCCGATCGCGCGACAGCCAAGGCGCGCGGGCGCGAGCTGCTCGACCGTTTCGAACTCGCCGATGCCGCAGGGCGTCCGACGAAGACCTACTCGGGTGGCATGCGCCGTCGCCTCGATCTCGCCGCCGCACTGGTCGCCAAGCCGCCCGTGCTGTTCCTCGACGAGCCGACTACCGGGCTGGACCCACGCAGTCGCTTGAGCCTGTGGGGGGTGATCGAAGGCCTTGTCGCCGAGGGGACCACGGTGCTCCTGACAACGCAATACCTCGACGAGGCCGACCGACTTGCCGACATGATCGCGGTGATCGACCACGGCAGGCTGATCGCCGAGGGCACCTCCGACCAGCTCAAGGATCGACTGGGTGGCGAGCGTCTGGAGGTGCGCTTGGAGCCGGGCGGAGATCCGCAGGTCGCGGTGCGCGTGCTGGCGCCGATGTCCGACGAGGCGCCGACGGCCGAGGGACATCTGGTGAAGGTCAGCGTGCGCGAGCGCACGGGCGCGATCGTCGACGCGGTGCGCCGGCTCAGCGAGGCCGGCATCGGTGTCGACGACCTCGCGCTGCGCCGTCCCACGCTCGACGACGTGTTTCTCTCGCTGACCGGCCACGCCGCCGAGGAAGCCTCCGAAGAGCAGGAGCAGGTGGCGTGAGGCGCCTGGTCACCGACACGCTGGTCATCGCCGAGCGCAACCTGATTCGGCTGCCGCGCGCGCCGGAACTGCTGATCGGCGTCACGCTGCAGCCGATCATGTTCGTGCTGCTGTTCCGCTACGTGTTCGGCGGCGCGATCAGGACGCCGGGCTACAGCTACGTCGACTTCCTGATTCCGGGCATCATCGTCCAGAACACCGCCTTCGGCGGCTTCGCCACGGCGCTCGGTCTCAATGAGGATGTGCAGAAGGGGCTGATCGACCGCTTTCGCTCGCTGCCGATGTCGCGCGCCGCCGTGCTCGGCGGGCGCACGCTCGCCGATGTGGCGACCAACGCCCTGTCGATCACGATCCTGCTGACGACGGGCGTGATCATCGGCTTCAGCTTCCAGACGGGCTTTGCCGAAGCCGCGGCGGGCATCGGGTTGCTGCTGCTGTTCGGCTACGCCTTCTCTTGGTTCCTCGCGTTCATCGGCCTGCTCGTCAAGTCGCCCGAATCGGTCAACTCAGTCGGCTTCATCGCGGTCTTCCCGTTGACGTTCATCTCCTCGGCCTTCGTGCCGGTCGCCTCGATGCCCGACGGGCTGCGCCAGTTCGCCGAAGTCAACCCGTTCACGATCATCGTCGACGCGATGCGCCACCTGTGGTTGGGCGCTCCGGCAAACAACAGCGTCTGGGGCGCCGCCGCCTGGTCGCTGGTGATCGTGGCCGTGTTCGCGCCGCTGGCGGTCTCGCGCTACAGGCGCGCCGCCGGCAGATGAGGGCAGCGCGGCTCGCGGCGCGCGGGGGGGCAACGCACCGCGAGCCGAGTCGCAAAGCGCAGAGGGCGCCTCGCGACGACTAGAAGCCCGCGTGCGCCGCGGCGGGGCTCCGCAAGGGAAGTCGGTCGCGTACGCCGGCAAGCTCGAGCAGCCGAAGCACCTGCGCGCTGCCGCCGACGATCTCCAGCGCGCAGCCACGCTGCGCGCACAGCCGGCACGCGGCGAGAATCGCGTGCAGGCCGGTCGAGTCGACGAAGTCGACCGCGTCGATGTCGAGTACGACCGCTGTCGCCTTGTGTTCGACGACCGCGTACATGAACTCATCGAGCAGCGGCCGCGACGCCAGGTCCAGTTCGCCCGCGAGCACCAGCGTGTGCGTGGTGCCGGCCACGTCCTCCCGCACCGACAGGTGCGACGTGCTGCCGCGAAGGCGAACCGTGCTCACGGTGGCGCTGCGGCGCGCTTCAGACGAGGACAACGGGACCTCCGCTTCAGGGCCGGTGCGTGACGATCCCGTCGGGCGCTGTTCAAACGCCGCCGGTCCTCGCTGCGTTGGCAAACGCCTCGCCTCTCACGCGAAACGTGGCGTCACGAGTAGGGTAGCGAAACCGACGACTGTCGTGCGTGCGAAGCGCACTACCTTTGTCCGGTGGTTGCAGGCTCATCGCGCGGGAACGCCGCACTCGATCAGGGCGCCTCGCCGGCCGAGCGGGCGGCGCACGGACGCGCCAAGCGAAAGCAGGCGCCACGCTCCAGCCATGGCGATCTGCGACTGCCGAACGATCGCGCCGATCCGGTCGCGCTGCTGGAGCGCCAAGCCGCCACGCGCGTGCCCGAGCTGGTGCCGATCCGCTACGGACGCATGCTCGTCTCGCCGTTCAGCTTCTATCGCGGCGCCGCTCTGATCATGGCCGGCGACCTCGCCAGCTCGACGCCTCGCTCGGGTCTCGACGTCCAGTGCTGCGGCGATGCGCACCTGTCGAACTTCGGCGTGTTCGCATCGCCCCAGCGGCGTCTCGTGTTCGACATCAACGACTTCGACGAGACGCTCGCCGGGCCTTGGGAGTGGGACGTCAAGCGTCTGGCGGCGAGCATGATGATCGCCGCCGAGGATCGTGGCTTCTCGCTCGCCGACTGCGAGCAGACGGTGCTGGAGACGGTGCGCGAGTACCGCACGGCGATGATCGGCTTCGCCGGCCTGAACACGCTCGATGTCTGGTACGCGCGCCTCGACGTCGACGACACGATGCAGGCGATCGGCGAGCAGCTGACGCCAAAGGCGCGCAGGCGCACCTCCAAGGCCCTGGCCAAGGCACGCACGCGCGACAGCATGTCGGCCTTCTCCAAGTTGACTCGCGTCGTCGACGGCGAACCGCGCTTTGCCTCTGACCCACCGCTGATCGTGCCGATCGGCGACCTGCGGGAGGGTGACGGCGGGCAGACCTTCGAGAACCTCGGCGAGCACCTGCGCGCATATGGCGCATCGCTGCCGCACGAGCGCCGCGTGCTGCTGGAGCAGTTTCACCTGACCGACTTCGCGCGCAAGGTGGTCGGCGTCGGCAGTGTCGGCACGCGCGCGTGGATCGCCCTGCTGTTCGGCGCCGACCGCAAGGACCCGCTGCTGTTGCAGATGAAGGAGGCCGAGCGCTCGGTGCTCGAGCAGTTCTTGGCGCGCAGCAGGTTCGCCAACTGCGGCCGCCGGGTCGTCACCGGCCAGCGCCTGATGCAGGCCAGCAGCGACATCTTCCTGGGCTGGCTGCGCATCGACTCCGGAGTCGATGGTCGCGCGCGCGACTTCTACGTGCGTCAGCTGAAGGATTGGAAGGGATCTGCCGAGATCGA
Organism: uncultured Solirubrobacteraceae bacterium; assembly: GCA_963793935.1. Classification (GTDB taxonomy): domain Bacteria; phylum Actinomycetota; class Thermoleophilia; order Solirubrobacterales; family Solirubrobacteraceae; genus Palsa-744. The sequence goes on along the minus strand of CAWCBZ010000003.1, from coordinate 279,648 downwards.
GCAGATGACACCAAAGGGCATGACCACGTATGGGCGCATGTGCGGCTGGACGCTCGCACGCGCGCACGCGCGCAGCGGCGACCGCGTCGCGATAGCCGCCTACCTCGGCCGCGGCCCGAGCTTCGAGCGGGCGCTCGTGCAGTTCGCCCACGCCTACGCCGAGCAGAACCAGCGCGACTACGACGCGCTGTCGGCGGCGGTCGCATCCGGCAGGATCGTCGCCGAGTCCGGTCTCTAGCAAGATGGTGCCCGCATGAGTGACTACGGCACTCCGCTTCGCGAGCAGGACGCGAGCCGCGACCCCTTCGTGCAGTTCGCCGGCTGGTTCGACGAGGCGGCCGCGGCCGGCGTGCGCATGCCCGAGGCGGCGGCGCTGGCGACCGCCGCGGCCGACGCAGCGCCGTCGCTGCGCATGGTGCTGGTCAAGCGCTTCGGCGAGGACGGCTTTCAGTTCTTCTCCAACTACGCCAGCCAGAAGGGGCGCGAGCTCGCCGAGAACCCGCGCGCGGCGTTGCTGTTTCACTGGGACGTGCTGGGCAGGCAGGTGCGCATCGTCGGGCCGGTGCGCCGCACCAGCGACGCGGAGACCGCCGACTACGTTCGCAGCCGCCCGCGCAAGAGCCAGCTCAGCGCGCTGGCCTCGCCGCAGAGCGAGACGGTCGCCGACCGCGAGCAGCTCGAGCGGAGCGTGGCCGAGCTGCAGCGGCGCTACGCCGACGGCGAGCTGCCGCTGCCCGACGGCTGGGGCGGATATCGCCTGACGGCCGAGAGCTTCGAGTTCTGGCAGCAGCGCCACGACCGCCTGCACGACCGCCTGCGCTACCGCCGCGACGACGACGGCGCGTGGCTGATCGAGCGCCTCGCGCCTTGACGGCGACGCGAGGCGCCGGCGCTCAGAGCCCGGCTAGGGCTTTGCCAGATCGCTCACCAGCTGGTTGCCGGGCGTGCCCAGCCCGGTCATCGAGTCAAAGCCCGGCGCCGTGCTCAGCGATACCGGCTGACTGGCGCACTTGTTCGGACGGCGGCAGAACACGATCTTGCCCTCGTATTCGAGCGTGCGCGCCGAGGTGATCGTGCCTTCTTCGGCGTTCACTTCGTTGAGGTAGTCCTCTCGCACCAGCGCCTGCAGACCGCCCGGCACGACGTCGTAGTACGCGCCGGCCGTCGAGGACGACGAACCGAGCTTGTACAGCCGCGGGTTGACGAAGCCGAGCGCAACGCCGTTGGCCTGGTCGGCGTCGGCCATCACGCCTGCGAACAGCGGCGAGGACAGGCTGGTGCCGCCTATGCGGTACTCGTCATAGCGTGTTCCTTCTGGGAACTGCTGCGTCTCGCCGACGAGCATGCCCGTGGTCGGGTCCGCATCCATCGAGACGTCGGGCTCGACCCGGTTGGCGATGCCGGTCGTCGCCGAGTTGCGTTCGGCCAGCGTCGCCGGAACGACGCCCTGCTGATAAAACGGCTCGGGGTACTGATAGCTCGTGCCGCCGCCGCCTCCGTACAGGTATTCGCCGGGCGCCGGCGGGTGCCATGTGTTCAGCTTGCCCGCCGCTTTGCAACCGGGCAGGCGTTCTTCCTGCAGCAGCGACGAGCACAGCACGCTCTTGGAGGTCGACCAGCCGACCTCGCCCAGACGTGCGCGGGATTTGCTGACCTGCAGGCTCGTGCCGCCGACCGACGTGGCGTAGGGGCTCGACGCCGGGTAGTCGGCGACGACCAGGCCGAGGTCTACGAAGTTGTCGCCTTCGTCGCCGGAGGAGAACTGCACGCCGATGCCCGTGCCGCCCGCCATCAGCAGGATGTTGTCGAAGCCGCGCCGCGACCCGGCCGAGTCGAGCACGTCGCCACCGTTGTCGCCCCACGAGTTGGTGATCACGTCGGCGAGGTGCCCGTCGACGACTTCCTGCACGGAGTTGTACAGGCCGTTGACGCAGTTCTTGGCGCCTACGTACAGGATGTTCGCGCCGGGCGCGGTCGCGTGCACGGCCTCGACGTCGAGCGTCTGCTCGCCGAACCATTCGCTGGCTTCGCAGAGTTCGATGTTGTTGAAGCTCTTGGCGAGGTGCTGGCTGTACTGGCCGGCGGCGAGCACCTGCGTCGGCTGGTTTTTCTGGCTGTACTGCTGAGCGTCGACGAACAGCGTGGGTGAGGCGTATGCGTCGACGACGGCGACCGTCACGCCTTTGCCGTCGATGCCTTTGGCGATCTGCGAGGACAGGCCGTAGGCGCCCTGCAGCTGCGCCGGCACGTAGCCGCACGGAGCGTATGGCAGCGGCGAGGGGTAGCCGCCGCCGTAGGCGGGATCGGTCGTGTCTTTCTTTTCGCCGTAGTAGGACGAGCACGGCTGAGCGTTGCGGAAGCCGGGCGGCTGGGGGATTTCCTTGCCCGCCGGCTGGGCGGCGCGATGCGGTTCGCCGCCTGTCAGCTTGTCGGGGGTGGCCAGGTTCTGGTCGATGCCCGTGACGCCGACGATCGTCGATGCCAGGCTGCTCGGCACGTTCAGCGGCGCGGCGCTCAGGCGAAGCACGCGCCCGAGCCGGCGGTACTGGTTGAGTTTCGTGCCGAAGGCCTTCTGCACGGTCGCGGCCGAGGCGCTGGCCTGGATCGTCATGCGGTCGGGCGTCACGGCTTCCACGCTCACGCCCTGCGATTCCAACCAGGACCGGGCCGCGTTGACCGACGCCTGGCTCGGCGAGAAGCGCTTCTCCCACTGCGCCGCCGTGAGGTAGTGACGGTAGCTCGGGCTCGACGGATCGGACACCGACCGCTCGAGCGCTTCGGCGCCGGCCTGGTCGCCGAGCGCCAGCGCGACGCTGAAGTCGATCGGCGTTTCGGCCGGCGTCGCGCCGACTTCTTCGGTCGTGGCGGGTTCCGCCGCCGCGGCGCTCGGCTGGAGCACGGTCGTGCTCGACGCCGTCGCGGCGCCCGCGCCGCCGGCGGTCAGGAGCATCAGCGAGCCCGCGAGGACGGCTGCGAGCAGGAAGATCGTTTGTCGGCCGTGACTCATGGAGGCTCCCGTGTCGGTTGGAGGCGTGACGCGCCGTGCGCGCTTGCAGCCATGCTACCCAGCAAGCCGTGTGCGCAAGCTCGTGTCGATTTCCGCGTCGCCCGTTCGTCTCATACGCGACCATCGTCAAAAGGAGGCCTCGATGAAGTACATGCTGTTGATCCACCAGGGCACGACGCCGACGCCGCGCGATGCGCAGGCCTGGGCGCAACTGAGCGAGCAGGAGCAGAGCGCGATCTACGCCGACTACAAGGCGATCAACGAGACGCCGGGCGTCAGTCCGGGTCTCGGCCTGGAGACGCCGGAGATGGCGACGACGGTGCGCGTGAGCGAGGGCAAGACGCTGACCACAGATGGGCCGTTCGTCGAGCTCAAGGAGGCGATCGGCGGATTTCTCTTCTACGAGGCCGACAGCCTCGACGCGGCGATCGAGCTGGCCGCACGAATCCCCGCAGCTCGGCTCGGCGGCGCCGTCGAGGTGCGTCCGACCGTGGAGTGGTAGCGATCCTCGAAGAGGTCTTTCGCGAGCAGTGGGGCCGCGTGCTGGCAGGACTGATCGGCTACCTCGGCGACTTCGACCTCGCCGAGGAGGCCGCTCAGGAGGCCTTCGCGATCGCTGCCGAGCGTTGGCCGCGCGATGGCGTGCCCGACAGCCCGGCCCACTGGCTGATGACCACGGCGCGCAACCGCGCGATCGACCGCATCCGGCGCGACCGCACGCTCGCGGCCAAGGCACGGCTGTTGGACGTCCACGAGCAGCTAGACGAGACGGATGCGATGAGCGACGCTGAGGCTGCGTTCGGAGACGAGCGCCTGGAGCTGATCTTCACCTGCTGTCACCCGGCGCTGGCGATCGAGGCACAGGTGGCGCTGACGCTGCGTACGCTCGGCGGCCTGACGACGCCGCAGATCGCGCGTGCGTTTCTCGTCGGCGAGGCGACGATGGCGCAGCGGCTGGTGCGCGCCAAGCGCAAGATCAAGGCCGCCGGCATTCCCTTTCGCGTGCCGCCCGAACACCTGCTGGCGGAGCGTCTGGCGGCGGCGCTGGCGGTCGTCTATCTGATCTTCAACGAGGGCTACGCCGGCCGCGGCGAGCTGGTGGCCGAGGCGCTGATGCTGGGGCGGGCGATGGCCGAGCTGCTTCCCGAACAGCCCGAGGCGCACGGCCTGCTCGCGATGATGCTGCTGCTCGACGCTCGCCGTGCCGCGCGCTTTGCCGGCGACGAGCTGGTGCTGCTGGCCGACCAGGACAGCTCGCTGTGGAACGCCGAGCAGATCGCCGCCGGGCGCGAGGCGCTCGCGCGAGCCGTGGCGCTCGCTGGCGGCGGCCCCTATGTCGTGCAGGCGCAGATCGCCTCGCTGCACGCCGAGCAGCCGCGCGACTGGTCGCGTATCGCGTCGCTGTATGAGCGACTCGAAGGCCTGACCGATTCGCCGGTGGTGCGGTTGAGCCGAGCCGTGGCGATCGCCGAGCAGCACGGTCCGCAGGCCGGCCTGGAGATCGTTGATGGGCTGGCGCTCGAGGACTATCGCTTCCTGCACGCAACGCGCGGCGAGCTGCTGCGTCGGCTCGGGCGCGACGCCGACGCGCGCAACTGCTATCAGCGGGCGCTGTCGCTGACGGTCGACGATGCCGAGCGGCGCGTGCTCGAGCGCCGCCTTGAGCAGCTTGCGTCGGACGCCCGCGGGTAGTGTCCGCGCCAGATGTCCGAGTACTCAGGCGCCGGCCGCGAGACGACGATCGGCTTGGTGGCGACCGGCGGCACGATCGGCGCTCAGCGCATCGGGCGCGCGCTGTCGGTCGGCGCGCAGCCGACGCGCGCCGAGGCCGGCCTGGTGGCTGCCGCCTGGGCCGGCGAGGACCGGCCGCGTGTGGCGGTCGCCGAGCCGCTGCGCAAGCTTTCGGAGAACATCGTGCCGGGCGACTGGCCGCGGATCGCCGCGGCCGTGCGCCGGCTGGTCGAGGTCGACGGCGCGGCCGGCGTGCTGGTTCTGCACGGCACCGACACGATGGCCTACACGGCCGCCGCGCTGAGCTACCTGCTCGCCGATCTCGCGCAGCCGATCGTGCTCACCGGCGCCAGGCTGCCGGCCGAGCAGTCCGGATCGGACGCGCCGGCCAACGTGCGCGCCGCGCTCGTCGCCCTGCGCGAGCTGCGCGGCGGCGTGTATGTGGTGTTCGGCGCGGGCGAGCAAGCGCCGGCGCGCGTGTATCTGGGCACGCGCGTGCGCAAGCACCGCGACGGCGAGGCGACGTTCGCGTCGATCGGCCGCGAGCCGGTGGCGACGATCGCCGGCGATCGGTTGACGCCGGTGCAGCCTCACGCACATCGGCTTCGCGAGCGCTCGCCGCAAGCGATAGACGAGCGTGTGCTGGCGCTGCGCGTGTATCCCGGGCTGGACTTCGCCGCCGCCGCAGCGGCCGTGTCGAGCGGCGACGTGCGCGCGGTGATCGTCGAGCTGTACGGCTCGGCCACCGGACCGGTGAGCGACGATCGCTTCTCGCTGCCGGCGTTCGTTCGCGTGTGCGCCGAGCGCTACACGCTCGTGGCGACGTGCGCTCCAGGCGCGTCAGGCGCAGCGGGCGGAGCGGCGGCCGCGACGGCGACGTATGAGACGACACTGGAGATCGCGCGGGCGGGCGGCTTGTCGTTGCGTGACATGACGGCCGAGGCGGCGATCGTCAAGGCCATGTGGGCGCTGGCGCAGCGCGCACAGTCGAGCGGGCTCGCCGAGCTGATGCTCGAGCCGATCGCCGACGAGCTGGCCCCCGCGGACGCGGCGCGATAGCTTTTCTGCATGGACGAGCCGCAGGTGGGCGGAGAGCTGAAACTTGGTCCCGGCACGACGTTGCGCGTGGTCGCGCACGACGCCGATGAGCTGCTGCTGCAGGCGACCTACGCGCCCGCCGGCTCGGCGCCGCCGGCGCACCTGCATCCGGCGCAGGACGAGCGCTTCGAGGTGATCGCCGGGGCGATGCGCACGCGCATCGACGGCGAGGAAGGCGGGCTTAGCGAGGGCCAGGTGCTGGAGATTCCGCGCGGCACGCCGCACCAGATGTGGAACGGCGACGAGCGCGACGCGGTGGTCGAGTGGCGCACGACGCCAGCCGGGCGCACGCTGGAGTGGTTCGGTCAGCTGTCGGCGATGCTGGCCGGCGATAGCTCGGCCGACCCCGCTGAGCTGCTGGCCGAGTACGCCGACGTGTTTCGCCTCGTGGAGTGAGAGGGCGCTTCCCAGCGCACCGCCCGCGCCTTGTTTTCGGCCCGCTTGCGCATCACCTGCGCGATCTGTCGCATCTGTGGTAGGTTCGCCGTGGAGGGGGATGTGAGCGGCATGCGTGCCGGTTGCTCCCGTCTTACGACAACTCAATTGGGGGGGACCCAGCATGCAAGGCAAAGTGCTGCCGCGTGCGCGGAGGGGATTGCTCGTGGGCTTGTGCGCCATCGTCGGCGCGCTACTCGCAATCGCTTCACCCGCGCTCGCCGCATACGAAAACGTGCCGACGCCGACGGTCGAAGGACCGATCGCGGTCACGCCAACATCGCATCCGTTCCTGGCAACGGACATCCCGCTGGCCAGCTACGGCTACTCCGAAGAGGAGTACTTCATCTCGGGCACCGGCTCGACCTACAACACCAGCGGCGCGATCAACGTCACCGGAACGAAACTGACGACGGGCGGACCCAACAACAACGGCACGTTTCCGTTCAAGACGCGCATCGTCGTAAGACGCCCAACCAACCCGGCCAACTTCAACGGCAAAGTGATCGTCGAGTGGAACAACGTCACTGCCGGGTATGACCTGGAAGCCAACTGGTTCGGCGATCCCTACTACCTGATCAAACACGGCTATGCCTACGTGACGGTCTCCGCGCAGAATGTCGGCGTCAACTACCTGAAGACCAAATTCAACGCCGAACGCTACGGCAGCCTGGAAGTCGGGCCGAGCGGGGACGCGCTGTCGTTCGACATCTTCGGCTCCGCGATCAAGGCCGTTCGCGGCTTCGGCACCGGGCCGCAACCGCTCGGAAACCTGACGCCGAACATCAGCAAAGTGACCGCCTCGGGCGAGTCTCAGTCGTGCGGGCGCATGGTCACCTACTTCAACAAGATCGCGCCGATCCACCAGATCGTCGACGACTACCTGATGACGGTGTGCACCACCGAAATCCGCTCGGACCGCCCGGAAAAGGCGCTGCGGATCATCACCGAGTTCGAAAACAAAGAAGAACAGAAAGAGGCCGAGGCGCCGACCAACCCGAGCCTGCGTCACTGGGAGGCCGCGGGGGCTTCGCACGTTCCGTTCCTGGCGGTCGCCAACTGGACGGTGCCGGTCGATCGCGACACCGGAGTGCAGACGGCGATCTGCACGAACCCGCCGCTGTCGCGTGTTTCCTGGCCGTACCTGGTCAACGTGGGCATCAAGGAGCTCAACGAATGGCAGGAAGGCGGCTCGCCGCCGCCGCTGGCGCCACGTGGCGAATACGAAAGCCCGAAAGTACTCAAGCGCAACAGCCTGGGCATCGCCAAAGGCGGCATCCGCCTGCCGGAGATGGACGTGCCGACAGGGGTCAACCGCGGCGACAACACCGCAGCGCCGCCGCCCAACCCGGGCAACGCCTCTGCGTTCTGCACCCTGCTCGGTCAGTACAAACCGTTCAGCGAAGAAACGCTGCAGACGCTGTACGCCGACTACGGCGACTACGGCGACAAGGTCAAAGCCGACTCCGAAAAACTCGTCGGGGAAGGCTTCCTGCTGCCCGAAGACGGGCTACGCCTTGTGGCCTCGGCCGAAGAGTACCCGCGGCTGCGCCCGACGGTGCCGGTGCTGAGCGGCGGCAGCTCGCCGAACAAAGGCTCCTTCCAGCTGAGCTGGCGCGGGCCTGTGCCTTCGCACCCGCAGTCAGAAGTTGCGAACACGATCAAAACCAGCCCGACGTTCGAAGTCCAGCACCGTCCTTCCGGCGGCGGCGAATGGACTACGGTGGCGACCGGTCTGAGCAGTCCGGCCTACTCGCCCTCCGAAGAACAGGAGGGGACGTGGAACTACCGCGTGCGCAGCAGGACGGTCGTGCCGGCGTTCAAGGCCGAACCGGAAGTCGTGGTCACGACTCCGTACTCGGTGGAAATCAGCAACATCAAGGTCGACAAGTCCGCACCCACCGCCCCCGGCACATCGCCAGACCGCGCCCCCGACTACGCCGGTGGCGGCGGCTGGTACAAAGACACGGTCACCGTGTCCTTCACAGCAGGCAGTGACCCGCTGCTCAGCGATGGCAGTTCGGGATCGGGCGTAAACCCGGCCTCGATCAGCTCGCCACAGACGTTCTCCACAGACGGCAGCCACACAGCGCAAGGCACCGAGGCCGACAACGTCTCAAACGTCTCAGCCCCCGGCGAACTGTCTGTGCAGGTCGACGCCACAGCGCCGACGCTCGAAATCAACTGCCCGGCCTCAACGCCGGTCGGCTCGAGCTCAAGCGCCACCGTCAGCGCCTCTGACGGCCAGTCGGGCCTGGCCTCAGACCCCTCGGGCACGGTACCCATCAACACCAGCAAAGCCGGGCCTCAGACGACCGAAAGGACCGCCACAGACAACGTCGGGCACTCCACCACCACGGCGTGCACGACAGAAGTGGTGAGCACCAAGGTCATCAGCGGCCACGTCAAGGGCAAGCTGATCGTCAAAAAAGGCGAAGCGGTGCAGCTGACCTCCACAGCGGTGGCCAACGGCATCGAAGTCCAAGAAGGCGGCTCGCTGGACGTCGAGGGCGCCACCACCAAGACGATCACCGCCCTGAAAGCCGGCGTGATCCGCATCTGTGGCGCCAAAACGGGCGCGCTGAAAATCCAGCGCAGCTCGGGCTCGGTGACGATCGGAGACGGTGGCGGCTGCACCGGCTCGAACATCAAAAGCGCGATCCTCTACACCAACCACGGTGGCGTCAGCGTGATCGCCAACACGATCGCCGGCTCGGCCAAAGTGCAGGGCAACGGCGGCGGCACGACCGTGCAGAACAACACGATCGCCGCCAACCTGACGGTGCTCGGCAACGCCGCTCCCACAGTGGACAAACCGAACACTGTGGGCGGGGTGAGCAAACTGCAGTAGCGCGTCTGCAGCTGTCGTTTCGCAGGTTAGGAAGGGCCCCGCTCGCGGGGCCCTTCTTCGTGTGTTCTCCGGACGGCGTGCGAGCCGCGCCAGTGCTGCCCACGCCGCCGAGTGCCGCTCCGACTCAGCGCAGCAGCATGCGCAGGATCGGCTCCGCGCGGCGTGCCTCGGGACGTTCGCCGGCGATCTGAAACAGATACACGTAGGACTCGATCAACTGCTCGATCACATAGGCGACCTCGTGCACGTCGACGGGCAGCTCCAGGCGGCCGGCCTCGACCTCTTCGCGCAGCAGCCGTTCCATACGCTCGACCAGACGCGGCTGAAAGCCGGCCCGGTGTCGTGTCAGCAGGCGCATCGCCGACTCGCCTTCGTTTGCCAGCCAGGTCTGCATGCCGTCGTCAGAGATCGCCTTGTCGATGAAGCGCGTGACGACTTGGACGACGCGCTCGGCGCCGCGCTGGGACACCTGCGCTTCGGCGGCGCCGATCAGGTGATTGGACAGGTTCCACACGATGTCGACGAGCAGTTGCTCGCGCGAGCCGACCCACCGGTAGAGCGTCGCGCGATTGATGTCCAGCTCGCGCGCCAGCGCGCTCATGTCGATGCGCTCGCCGCCACGCCATTTTTCGCGCGCCAGGCGAAAAGCGTCTCGCGGGCCACGCTTGCGCTCGTGCTCGTTGTCGCGGGGTGGCGTTCGTACCGTCGCAGTCTGCCCGTCAGTGTCGGCGAACGTAGGTGAATTTGACCTCGAAGCCGCCATTGTGAGTCGTCGCGATCCGCGCTGCGCGGTCCGCTGCGCGACTTGTCGCCTGTCGGCGAAGGCTACAGCAGGCGCTTTTGCTCCCCCAAAAGAGTGCCGGACGCTCGCACTCGTCGGCTCAGCGGCGGCGGACGGTCAGCGAGCGCGCGTGCTCCTCGTCGGGCTCCTGCGTGAGCTCGGGCGGCAGGCGAAAGGACTTCGGCCGCCAGCGGTCGCGTCGCGTTGCCCGGCGGTCGTGCAGCGCGCGCGAACGCATGCCCAGCAGCGCCGCAAACAGGTTGACGAGGGCCACGCCGGTGACGATCGCCGCGACGACGCCCGCGAGCGCCAGCGCCAGCACGGTCAACGCGATCAACGCGACTGCAAACAGCAGCGCCAGCATCCATCGTGGTTCTACGAGTGGCGCACGTTCCCTGCGCCTGCGCGCCGCCGTGCGGCTCAAGCTGCGCGCGTCGTCTGCGCCTGCGCCGCCAGACGCCGACCCTGTGCGAGCCCTGCCTCGATGACCGCACGGCGACGGCTGTGGTCCATCAGGTTGCCGCCGAACGCGGCGACGCTCGCGACGTCCGGGTTGACCGTGGTGACGCTCGCGCCGCGACCTCTGAGCACGAGCGCCTCGCTTGCCGCGGCGCCGCGCGAGAGCGGCCCGATCGCGCCCGCCAGCGCGCCGGGTGCAGGGCGCAGCGAGCCGGTGGGGTTCAGGCACAGCACCAGATCGCCGCGCTCGGCCTGCGCGGCGTCCATGTTGGTCGGGCTCCACGCGCCGCCGTCGACGTAGGTGCGTCCGTCGATGCGCACGGGCTCGAACACGCCCGGAATCGCGCACGAGGCCTGCACGGCGAGCGACACCGACGGCTGTGGCTGGCCGGGTGCCCCGAAGACGACCCTGCGGCCGCTCTCGAGCTCGAGCGCGGCGATGCGCAGGCGACCGTCCCAGCGCACGCCCGCCTGCTCGACCAAGCGGCCGAGCTCGGCCAGCGAGCGGCGCCCTGCGGGCACGCGTCGCAGCGCGGCGCGTCGCAGCAGCGCGCCGCCGCGAGCCGTCGAGGCGAAAGCCAGCGAGGCGAACGGCGCCGCGGCGGCGCCGGCGAGCTCGGCCGCCGTGTCGAATGCCTGGCGCAACGCCGTCGCGCGCCGCTCGTCCTCGTCGGGCGCCATCGCAGTGGCGGGCTTCAGCTCGCCCAGGCGTGCGTTCGGCGCGATTCCGGCGGCCAGCGAGGCCGCGACGATCGAGCCGGCCGACGTGCCGACGTAGCAGGAGCAGGCGCGAGCGTCGAAGTCCGCGGTCTCGTCCAGCCCGGCCAGCAGCGAGCTCATCCAAGCCTCGCCGAGCGTTCCACCGCCGCCGAGAATCAAAGCGTGAGGAGTCTGCATCGTGCAACCAGCCTAGCCGCCTGCTGCACTGGCGCCCGGCTGCTTGGCGCTCGCCCATGCGGGTAACGTCAGAACATGGCCAAGCTGATCTCCCTGCCGTTGCGCCTGGTCGCCGGCATCGCCGCCGGTCTCGCGGGCAAGAGCCTGTTTCGCGGCCTGTGGCGTCTGATCGACGATCAGGAGGCGCCAAAGGCCGAGCAGCGGCGCATCCGCGTGCCGATGCTCGCGCTCGCGCTGGTCATCGAAGGCGCGCTGTTTCGCGCGCTGAAGGGGCTGGCCGACCACGGGACGCGCCGCGCTTTCGCCAGGCTCACCGGCTCGTGGCCCGGCGAGGAGCAGCCAGAGGCGAGGTGACGTGTCGACGGAACACGTCGACACGAGACTTTCGCGTGGCGCCGCCACGCGCGCACATCGAGCGGCGAAGCCGCCCATCAAAAGAAGGAGTTCCGACATGGCAGAGCTGACAGCAGCCGCCGACAAGCTGGTGCAGTACCTCAACGAGGCCTACGGTCTGGAGCAGCGACTGCAGACCTCGCTCGAGGCGCACGTCGCGATGACCAGCGACGCGGCCTATCGCAAGCGCCTCAAAGAGCACCTGACAGAGACCAAGCGCCACGCGCGCGAGGTGCGCAAACGCATCAAGCAACTCGGCGGCGAGGCCACCACGATCGATCCTCCCGGCCCCGACGCGGTCGCCGGCGCCGCGCAGGCCGTGCTCGGCGGCGCACAGAAAGCGATCGCGCTCGCGCAGGGCCCGCTGCATGCGCTTCGCGGCGCCGGCCAGGAGGAGAAGCATCTGAAGAACGCCAAGACCGAGTACGCCAGCGAGTCCGAGGAGATCGCCACCTACAGCGGCATCGAGACGCTCGCACGCGCGCTCGGCGACCGCGACACGCAGAAGCTCGCGCGCGAGATCCTGCGCGAGGAGCAGCGCATGCGCGCCTACCTGGAGAAGCAGATCCCGCGCTTCACCAAAGCCGTCGTCAAAGCCGAGATACCTGCCTCCCAGCGCGCCGGCTCGACGACGCGCAAAAAAGCCACGCGCAAGAAAGCCGCGAGCGCCAAAGCCAAAGCGCCGACGCGCGCGAAAGCCAAAGCCAAACCGACCACGCGCGCCAAACGGTCCACCGCAGCTGCGCGTGGCGCCAAGGCGAAAGCGGGGAGATCGACGGCGAGAACGCTAGGCCGCGTCTGACAGCAGCGTCAGCACCTCGCCCTCGATGCGGGCGCGAACGCGCGTCTGCGCGAGGTCGGGCTCGTCGGAGGGCAAGGAGATCGTCACGCCGGCATGGAAGCGGTCGATCACGCGCGGATCGACATATGAGGCGCGTGCGACCGCCGGCGTGTTTCCCAGGTAAGACGCGACGGTCTTGATCGCAGCGCGCACGCGGCGCTCGCGCGCGGCCTTGCTCTTCGCCGGCGCGTGATCGGCCGCCAGCGCGACGGCGGCGAGCACGGTCGCGTTCCACGTGCGGAAGTCCTTGGCCGTGAACTCGCCGCCGCTGCGTCGCTTGATGTAGTCGTTGACCTCGTCGGCGTGCAGATCCGCCCAGCGTCCGTCGCTGCGGTAGGCCAGCAGCTGCGTGCCCGCACGGCGACGCTTGAGCTCGCTGACGACCTCCAGCGCATCGCCGTCGGCGATCGCCTGCACGCGCCGCTGACCGGACTTGGCCGGGAAGTCGAACACCAGCTCATCGCCGTCGACGACGACGTGCTTGCGCAGCATCGTCGTGAGCCCGAACGATTCGTTGCGCTCGGCGTAGTCCTCTGAGCCGATGCGAAAGAAGCCGAGATCGAGCAGACGCACAGAGCACGCCAGCACGCGCTCACGCGACAGCTGCGCGTCGAGCGGCGGCGCCGATTTCCCGCCGCTGACCGGCCGCAGATCACGCGCCACGCGCCGCCGCAGCCGCGGCAGCGCCCGGCCGAAGGCGAGCATCGAGTCGAACTTCTGGCGGTCGCGATGCGCGCGCCACTGCTCGTGGTAGAGGTATTGCTTGCGCCCGGCTGCGTCGATGCCCGTGGCCTGCAGGTGACCGCGCGGGTCCATGCAGATCCACACCTCGCGCCAGGCTGGCGGGATCGCCAGCTCGTCGATCCGCTGCAGCACCTCCGGATCGTCGATGCGCTCGCCCGCTGGATCTGAGTACTGAAAGCCGCGCCCTCGCCTGCGCCGCGCGATGCCCGGCGCGGCGCAGCTCGATCGTCGTAGGCGCGGCACCGGCCTATTGATAGCGGCGTGCGTCGCTCGTCGCGGCCGCGCGGGCGGATTGGCGGCGCGATCAGCTGGGTAGACGAATCTCGTCTGCCCTTCCGAGCACAGGAGCCACACTTGCAGCCCACGCCTGGGTCGCTCAGCCTCACCTTCGACGACGGACCCGACGCGCGCTGGACTCCGGCCGTGCTCGACGCGCTCGCCCGCTGTGGCGCGACAGCGACGTTCTTCATGCTCGGTGAGCGCGTGCTCGCCGATCCAGAGACCGCGCGTGCCGTGTGCGCCGGCGGACACGACGTGCAGCTGCACGGACACAGTCACGTGCGTCACTCAGGGCTCCACGAGCACGAGATCGAGCGTGACGCCCGACGGGCGATCGAGGCTTTGGCGAGCATCGACGTGCACCCGACACTCTGGCGGACGCCCTGGGGCGTACGCACTGCGGCGACCCGCCGCGTGGCCGAGCGGCTGGGCTTGACGCTCGTTGGCTGGACGCTCGACACGCACGACTGGCGTGGCGACCCGGCCAGCGCGATGTTCGCTCGCGCGCGCCATCAGCTCAGGCCGGGCGCCGTGGTGCTGATGCACGACGCGCTCGGCCCCGGTGCCCGCCGCGCCGGCTGTCACAGCACCGTCGAGCTGGTCGAGCCGTTGGTGGTGGCCGCGCGGGCCAGCGGTCTGCGTGTGCGCCCGCTTGTCGAAGGCAGCGATGTGATCGGCGCGTCGGAAGGGTCGCGTAGCGCAGCGAAGCAGGCGGTCCTGGCCGGTGTGCCGTGAGCGCCTTGCGCTCGGTCGATCGCGGGCTCGGAGTGGCTGCGTCGATGCTCCGGCCTGCGCTGGGGCAGATCGCCACGCGCGCCGGCGCGCTCGATGCCGAGCCCCGTTTCCCGGCCGAGAGCTTCGCGATCCTGCTGGCGACCGGCGTGCCGCAGCTGGCCGCAGAACGCTCGCGCTGCGATCTCGTAGCCGAGGCTGCGCTGATCCGCTCAGTTGCCGCCGCCGACGCCTCGGTCGCACGCATCCTTGACGGCCACTTCAATGGCGTCGAGCGCGTTGCGCTGCTCGTCGACGACGCCGAGCTGCGCTCGCGCGAGCTCGCGGGCGTGGCGGCGGGCGAGCTGTTGCTCGGCGTGTGGGGCGCCGACCCGGCGCCCGGCGAGGGCGAGCCGGCGCGCATCGAGCGCGCAAACGGCGCCGGCGATGGTCTGGTGCTCAACGGCGTGAAGACGTTCTGCTCGGGCGCCGGCGGCGTGCAGCGCGCGCTGGTGGTCGCTCGCGACGAGCGTGGTGAGCGCCGTATCGCATACGCCGACGTCACGCGCGGCATCACGCTCGACCGCGACTGGTACCGCGCCTCGGGCCTGCGCGCGTCGGAGAGCCATCGCGTGCAGTTCCATGCTGCGCCCGTTCTCGCGCTGCTCGGCGGCGCCGACGAGATCATGCGCGAACCGTGGTTCGCGCGCGACGCCGTGCGCACTTCGGCGACGTGGGCGGGCATCGCCGACTTGATCCTGCGCGTCACCGTGAGGACGCTCGCCGGCCGGCCGGCCGACGACCTTCGCCTGCACGCGCTCGGGCGCATGCGCCTGGCGCAGTCGTCGATTGACCGCTGGCTGGACTTCGCCGTCGCGGCGTTGCAGCTCGCCGCCGACGACGCCGATCGCGACGCGCACGGCTCGACTTCGGGATGGCTCGACGGTTGTGCGGCGCTGTCGGGCGAATGCCGCCTGGCGATCGCCGACGCCGCGCGCACGATCGCCGGCGAGGCGGCTCGCGTTTGCGGCTCACGTGCGCTCGTCGGCGGTGGAGATCTGGACCGCGCGCGGCGCGACCTCGACCTGTTCCTGCTGCAGCACCGCCTCGACCCCAAGCTCGTGCAGATCGGCGCTCGCACGCTCGCCGAGGGCTCGCCGTGAACGCCGCCCTGGGTCGGTCTCGCGTGGGGGCCGAGCGATTCGAGGAGCTCTATGAGACCAGCGCGGACCCGTGGGGTTACGCGACCAGCGCCTATGAGCGCGAGAAGTACGCCGACACGCTCGCCGCGCTGCCGCCACGCCCGCTCGGAGCGGCGCTCGAGGTTGGCTGCTCGATCGGCGTCTTCACGGCGATGCTCGCGCCGCGTTGTCAGAGCCTGCTTGCGATCGACTTCTCCGCTCGCGCGCTGGCGCTCGCGCGCGAGCGCCTGGCGGGTGTGCACGGCGTTGAGCTGGCACGAGCGAGCTTTCCCGAGCAGGCGCCGGGCCGGCGCTTCGATTTGGTCGTCTGCTCTGAGGTGCTCTACTACCTCGACGCACCCGCCTTCGCGAGCGCTGTCGAGTGGCTGCGCGGGCGCCTGGACGGCGGCGCGAGCGTGCTCGCGGCGAGCTGGCGCGGCGAAGGCCGTGAGGAGCCGATGAGCGGCGACGAAGCACACGATCGGCTGCTCGAGTCGCTCGGCCGCTGGCATTCGCTCGATGCGCGACGCGAGGGCTATCGCCTCGACCGGTTTGACGGCGATGGTCGCTGAAAACGTGGCAATCGTGGGCGCCGGCCCGGCCGGCCTGGCGACCGCGCGCGCCTATCGCGAGCAGGGCGGCGGTGGCGACGTGACGCTGATCGGACAGGAGGCGCTCGTTCCTTACCGCCGCCCGCCCCTGACCAAGGAGTTCCTACGCGGCGAGCTCGATGCTTCGCAGCTGCCGATCGAGCGCCCCGAGTGGTTCTCAGAGAACGCCGTCACGCTGCGCGCGCGCGAGCGCGTCACGGCGATCGACCCGGTGCGCGGCGAGGTGCGGCTGCAAGGCGACGAGCGAATACAGGCCGACGCAATCGTGCTCGCCACCGGCTCTGAGCCAGTGCGCCCGGAGTTGCCCGGCATCGGCCACCCGGCGGTGTCGACGATGCGCACGCTGGACGACAGCCTCGCGCTGAGCGAGCGAACGAGTGTCGGTGGGCGGCTGCTGGTGATCGGCACGGGCTTCATCGGTTGTGAGATCGCGGGATCTTTGGCGATGCGCGGCGACGCTGTGACGTTGATCGGCGAGGAACCGCTGCCGCAACTGCAGCGTCTCGGCGAGGATGCCGCGACGCGGATCGCCGGTTGGCTGAGCGCGCTCGGAGTCGAGCTGGCACTTGGCGTGGGCGTGCGCGGCGTGCACGACGGCTGCGTCGTCGAGCTGCGCGACGGCAGGCGATTGCGCGGCGCGTCTGTCGCGCTGGGCATGGGCGCGCGTCCCCGCGGCGAGATCGCCAGCGACGCCGGCCTGTCGATGAACGATGGCGCGGTGGTCGTCGACGAGTCGATGCGCGCCTCACGCGTGGCGCGCCAGGTGTTCGCGGTGGGCGACGTCGCCAGTGCCTACAACGTCAGCGCGCGGCGCCATCTGCGCGTCGAACATTGGGGCGACGCCTGGGCGCAAGGCGAGCTCGCGGGGCACACGCTCGCCGGGGTCGACGCCGGTTGGGACAGCGTGCCCGGGTTCTGGTCGACGATTGGCCGCAACACGCTGAAGTACGCGGCGTGGGGCGACGGCTACGAGCGCACGCGCCTGCACGCGCATCCCGAAGGCGCCTTCACGGTCTGGTACGAGCGCGACGGCGCGGCCGTGGGCGTGCTCACGCACGATCGCGACGACGACTATGAGCGCGGCCGCGAGATCGTGCGCGCTGGAGGGCCGGTCCCGTGAGCGCCGCCGGCGACATGCGTCGCGACGACTCGCCGCCGCTGCCCGATCCAGAGCCGGCGCTGCGCGCGGTGGTGGTGATCCCGGCACGCAACGAGGCCGAGCGCGTCGCCGACTGCCTACTCGCGGTGGTTGCCCAGCACGGCGTGCCACAGGAGAGCTATGAGGTGATCGTCGTGCTTGACGGCTGCCGCGACGAGACGGCGCAGCGCGTGCGCGACGTGGCTCTTGCAGCGCCGTCCCTGCGCCTGCGCGTGCTGCAGACGCGCGAGTCGCGTGGCGTCGGCCGCGCGCGGCGCTGGGGCATGGACTTGGCCTGCGAACGGCTGATCCGCGTCGGCAGGCCCGACGGTCTGATCGCCAGCACGGATGCAGACAGCGTCGTGGCCGACGACTGGCTGGCATCGCAGCTGAAGCTCGTTCATGCCGGCGCGCAGGCGATCGGCGGTCTTGTCGAGCTGCGTTGGGACGACGGCAGTGCACCAGCGGATCGCGCGCTCAGCGAGCGCGACCGCCGTGCCCAGTTGCGGCTGCGGGCGGTGCTCGCGCACGATGCGCGCGACCGCACGCGCGCCGGCGTCGAACGCCCCGAAATGCCGGTCGAGCACCACCACTTCAGTGGCGCCTCGCTGTCGCTGACCGCGCATACCTATCGCAGCTGCGGCGGCCTGCCCGTCAGGGCAGCGCTGGAGGACGAGGCGCTGGAGCGCGAGCTACGCGCTCGCGGCGTGACGATTCACCGCAGCAGGAGCGTGCGCGTGCGCACGTCGGCACGCACCGACGGCCGCGCGCCGCGCGGCCTCGCACAGGACCTCGCGAGGGCGGACTGGCGAGCGCGACGCTCCTATGTCGCGTCGCAGTTCCCGTTGGCGCGACTGCTCGAGGCCAAGCGCGCCACGATCGCGCTCGTGCTGCCGTCGCGCGAAGTCGCTGCGACGATCGGCCCGATCGCGGCGCAGGCGGCGCGCCTGCGCGACGCCGGACTGCTCGACGAGCTGCTGGTCGTCGACTCGGGCTCGCGCGACGGCAGCGCACGCATCGCCGAACAACAGGGCGTGACAGTCCTACAGGAGGATGAGCTGTGCGCAGATCTCGGTCCCGCACGCGGAAAGGGCGATGCCATGTGGCGTGCGCTCGGCGAGCTCGACAGCGAGATCGTCGCGTTCGCCGACACTGACACAGAGCAGTTCGGCGAGCACTTCATCACGGGCCTGCTCGGGCCTTTGATCTGTGAGCCGACGGTGTCCTTCGTCAAGGGCCGCTTCCGTCGCCCGTTTCGCTCCGAGGCGACGCTGACGCCAGATGGCGGCGGGCGCGTCACCGAGCTGATGGCGCGGCCAGTGCTGAACCTGCACGCTCCCGAGCTGTCCGCCTTCGACCAGCCGCTCGCCGGCGAGATGGCCGCGCGGCGCGAGCTGCTGTGGCGCATTCCGTTCAGCGCCGGCTATGGCGTGGAGATCGCGATGTTGATCGACGCCTGGCGCGCGGTCGGCCTCGACGGCCTCGCGCAGGTCGATCTCGGCGTGCGCCAGAATCGTCACCAGTCGCTGCGCGACCTCTCGGCGATGGCCTACGCGGTACTGGTCGCAGCGCAGACGAGATTTCTCGGCGCCGACTTCGCCGACCGACACGCCTGTGGCTCTATCTCGCTGCCGCCGGACGCAGGTGGTGGCGGCGACACGATGGAGTCGCGGGCGGTGACCGTCGACGAGCGCCCGCCGTGGCGGGAGCTGCGCGGCGAAGCCGTCGCGAGTGGCCCGGCGTAAGCGGTCGCCATCGGCGCACTATTCCAAACCGGGCAACGAGCCGGCGAGCGGCCACAATGCTCAGATGGCATCGCACGTGCACGAGTCTCCGAGGGGCGTCGCTCGCGACGATCTCGACGGTCCTGCGGGGCTGAGCGGCCGCAGCGTACGTTCGCGCCTGCTGTTCGTGCTCGGCCTGGTGGCGGTCGTCGTGGCCGTGGTCGTGCTGCTGCCCGGCCTCGGCGAACTGCGCACCCGCCTGGAGCACGCCGACCTGGGCTGGCTGCTGGTCGGCGTCGGCCTGAAGGTGCTCTCGGGCCTTGGCTACGTGGCCGTATTTCGCATGGTCTTCTGCCGGCGCATGTCCTGGCGCGTGAGCGCCCAGGTCGGCATGTCCGAGCTAGGCGCCAACGCGCTGTTCCCGACCGGCGGCGCGGGCGGCTTGGCGCTCGGTGCATGGGCGCTCAAACGCGGCGGCATGCCCGGCGAGGAAATCGCGCGACGCACGGTCGCGTTCTTTCTGTTGACGAGCGTTCCCAACGTGCTCGGCGTGATCATCATCGGCCTGCTTCTGGCGACCGGTCTGGTCGGCGGTGAGAGCAACCTGCTGCTGACCGCGCTGCCCGCCGCGATCGCCGCGGCGGCGATCGTGCTGGCGCTGGCGGCCGGGCGCATCGCGCGGCGCTGGGGCGCGGCGATCGAGCGGCGCGGCGAGCACGAGCTGTCGCGGCGCAAGCAGCTGTTGATGAAGGCGTTGACGGCGCTCGGCGAGGGAGTGCAGGGCGCTGTGCAGCTGCTGCGCGAGGGCAACCTCGTGCTGATCGCGGGACTGATCGCGTATCTCGCCTTCGACGTGATGATCGTCTGGGCCACGTTTCACTCGCTCGGGCCGGCGCCGCCGCTGGCGATCCTGTGGATCGCCTACCTGATCGGCGAGCTGGGCGGGTTGATTCCCGTGCCCGGCGGCATCGGCGGAGTCGACGCCGGGCTCGTCGGCACGCTGTCGCTGTACAACGTGTCACTCGCGTCGGCCGCCGGCGCCGTGCTCGCCTACCGCGCGATCGCGCTCTGGGTTCCGGCGGTGCTCGGCGGCATCGCCTTCGTGCTGCTGCGCCGAACGCTGCGCGACGAGGCTCAGGAGATCGCGCTGTGCGCGCCGCAGGGCGAGATGGAGGTCATCGGCCTGGGACGGGTGCGCATCACCGAGTCGCGCTGAGCGGCGTCGCGGCCCGGAGTCCCGCGCCGGCACGATGACGCGGCGTGAAATGATGCTGACAGAGCCAGTGGCATCGGCCGGTCGGCGGGGCAACCAGCGACAGACAAGGGACGAGCATGGCGACGATCACCAGGTACGAGAGCGATCAGGTCGACAAGGCCAACGCGACGGGACGCCAGCCGGTCGTGTTCATACACGGGCTGTGGCTGCTGCCGAGCAGCTGGGACCGCTGGGCGACGCTGTTCGAGGACGCCGGCTATGCGCCGCTGACGCCGGGCTGGCCCGACGACCCCGAGACGGTCGAGCAGGCCAACGCCAAACCGGAGGTGTTCGCGCACAAGTCGGTCGGGCAGGTCGCCGACCACTTCGCCGAGGTGATCGGCACGCTGAAGAAGAAGCCTGCCGTCGTCGGCCACTCCTTCGGTGGCCTGCTGACGCAGATCGTCGCCGGCCGTGGGCTGTCCGCGGCGTCGGTGGCGATCGACCCGGCGCCGTTTCGCGGCGTGCTGCCACTGCCGATCTCCGCGCTGAAGTCCGCCAGTCCGGTGCTCGGCAACCCGGCCAATCGCAACCGCGCGGTGCCGCTGACCTACGAGCAGTTCCGCTTCGGCTTCGCCAACGCCGTCAGCGAGGAAGAGGCCAAGGAGCTGTACACGACGTTCGCCGTGCCGGCTGCCGGCCTGCCGCTGTTTCAGGCGGCGACGGCCAACCTCAATCCGTGGACCGAGGCGAAGGTCAACAGCAGGAACCCGGCGCGCGGGCCGCTGCTGATCATCAACGGCGAGAAGGACAACACGGTGCCGCTGGCGATCGCCAAAGCGTCGTTCAAGAAGCAGAAGCGCAACGAGGGCGTGACGGAGTTCAGCGAGATCGCCAACCGCGGCCACGGGCTGACGATCGACAGCGGCTGGCGCGAGGTCGCCGACAAGGCGCTCGAGTTCGTCAAGCGCTTCGCCTAGGCGTTTTGCGATGCCCGAGATCGAACTTGTGCTGGCCGACGTCGACGGCACGCTCGTCACCGACGACAAGCGGCTGACCGACCGCGCGATCGCGGCCGTGCGCGCGCTCGGCGAGGCCGGTGTGAAGTTCGCCGTCACCAGCGGGCGTCCGCCGCGCGGCATGCAGATGCTCGTCGAGCCGCTCGCCTTGGAGCTGCCGCTGGCGGCCTTCAACGGCGGCCTGTTCGCGCGGCCGGACATGTCGGTGATCGAGGCGCGCTCGATCGACTCCGGGCTGGTGCAACCGATCGTCGAGCTGATCCGCGGCAGCGGGCTCGACGTCTGGCTGTATCGCGGATCGGAGTGGCTGCTGCGCGATCCACAAGTCGCGCACGTCGCCAAAGAGGCCGACACGGTGCGCTTCGAGCCGACCGTCGTCGACAGTCTTGACGGGCTGACGGAGAACATCGCCAAGATCGTCGGCGTCAGCGACGACCTCGATCGCGTCGCTGAGGTCGAGAAGGCCGCGCGCGCGAAGTTCGGCGACCGCGTCTCCGCCGCTCGCTCGCAGCCCTACTACCTCGACGTGACCCATCCGCAGGCCAACAAGGGCGCCGTGCTGCACTACTTCTCAGAGAACTACGACGTTCCGCTGGAGCGCATCGCCACGCTCGGCGACCAGCCCAACGACGTGCTGATGTTCACCGACGCCGGGCTGAGCATCGCGATGGGCAACGCCGGCGAGGACGTCAAACGCGCGGCGAGCAAGGTCACCGAGTCCAACGAGCAGGAGGGCTTCGCCAAGGCGATCGAGCGCTTTGTGCTCGGCGAGCAGTGAGCCCGTGCGCCGCGCGCGTTTCCTCGTGCGTGCGCGTTGAGATATAGTTAACCAAATGGCTAATCAAGCAACGCTCGACCGCGCCTTTGCGGCCTGCGCACATCCGATCCGCCGCGGCATCGTCGAACGCCTCGCGGCACGCGAGGGCGACGACGACGGCATGACGGTGGGCGAGGCGACGCGCGACTTCACCGTGTCCAAGCCGGCGATCAGCCGGCACCTGCGCGTGCTCGAGGAGGCCGGCGCGATCGTGCGCGTGATCGACGGGCGCACGCACCGCCTGCGCCTGGCCGAGCAGCCGTTCGACGATGCCGCCGATTGGATCGGGCAGCTGCAGAAGATGTGGGAGCGCAAGTTCGACGTGGTCGAGCAGTTCATCGCCGAAGGCCGCTCGCAGGCGCGCCCCGAGCGCCGCAGCGGAGACTCCGCATGAGCGCGAGTGAGATCGCCGCGTTTCGCCTGGAGCGGACATTCGCGGCGACTGCGGAGGAGGTGTTCGACGCGTGGACCAACCCGGTCGTGCTCGAGCGCTGGTGGGCGGCGGCGCCGACTTGGAGCTCGCCCGGCTGCGACGTGGACCTGCGCGTCGGCGGTCGCTACACGCTGCGCATGCTCGGCGACGACGGCGAGCTGCACGTCGTCGGCGGCGAGTACCGCGAGGTCACGCGCCCGCGACGGCTGGTGTTCACGTGGTGCTGGCAGGGCGACGGCGGACCGAATCCCGGGCACGTGAGCCTCGTCGCGATCGACTTTCACAGCGACGGCGAGCGCACGACCGTCGTGCTCGAACACAGCGGACTGGCCTCGCAGCAGTCGCGCGATGGCCACGGCAAGGGATGGAGCGCGTGCTTGGACAACCTCGCGCGCCGGGTGTTCGAGTCCACTTGATTTTTTTATCTATTTCATTAAACACAACGACGATCACAGGAGAACGGTGAAACATGGGTAACTATCTATTTGCATATCGAGGCGGCATGATGGCCGACACCGACGAGCAGCGCCAGGCTGCGATGCAGGCCTGGGGCGCATGGTTCGGCAAGCTGGGCTCCGCGATCGTGGACCCGGGCAACCCGTTTGCCGGGTCGACCTCGGTAAGCGGCGCCGGCGCCGGCGGCGAGGTCGCCTCACAGCTGACCGGCTACACGGTGATCAAGGCCGACAGTCTCGACGCCGCCAGTGCGCTGGCCGAGGGCTGCCCGGTGTTCGACGGCGGTGGCAGCGTCGACGTGTACGAGACGATCGAGGTCTCGCTCTAGCGGGCACGACGGCACGGCAACGCGATGGCCTACGACGAGGATCTCGCCAACCGCATCCGCGAGCTGCTCGCCGATGAGCAGGACGTCACCGAGACGTCGATGTTCGGCGGCCTCGCGTTCCTGCTCGCCGGCAACATGGCCGTCGCCGCGTCGGGTCAAGGCGGGCTGCTCGCGCGCGTCGGCGCCGATCAGGGCGAGACGCTGCTGACGCGGCCTCACGTCAGCGCGATGGTCATGCGCGGGCGCGAGATGACGGGGTGGCTGCGGGTCGACGCCGAGGGCGTGCGCACGAAGCGAGCGCTCGCGCCCTGGGTGCGCCGCAGCGTGGCGTTCGCCCGCACGCTTCCGGCGAAGCAGTGAGGCGAGCTCAGGAGTAGGAGAGCTGCAGCGCGATCAGCGCCGCGATCGAGGCGAAGCAGAACAGGTGCTCGCGGAGCACGGCGCGCGCCAGCTCGCTCTGGGCCTCGGTCGTGTCTGCGCGCGTGCCAAGGCGTACCGCCGATGGCACCGTGCGCGCGGCGACGAGCGAGATCGGCGCGCCCGCGAGCGCGAGCGAGACCCACGCCGCCGTCGAGGGCACGCCACCGCCGTCGGCGATCTGCACGACGATCGCTGTGAGCGTTGCCAGCATGACCGCCGCGATCAGCCGGTTCATCGGCCGCGCGGCGGTCGTCACGCGGGCGTAGTAGGCGGCGATCGAGGCCAGCACCGCCTCGGGCAGCTCGCCCACGCCTGCGCCGAGCGCCTGCACGTCGAACATCAGGTCGAACCACAGCACCGCGAGCAGGAAGCCGCCGCCGGCGCTCACGAAGGCGGTCATCGCCCTAGCCTCGCACGCGCTCGCCCTTGGGGTCCAGCAGCGGCTCGCGGGCGATCTCGCCGCTGACCCAGCGACCGAACACGTCGACCTCGACGGGCGTGCCGATCTCGACCTCGCCCGGCACGTAGGCGTAGGCGATCGAACGCTGCACGGTGTAGCCGTAGCCACCGCTGGTCACGCGTCCGACGATCTCACCGCCGATGCGCACCGGCTCGTTGCCCAGCGCGACAGAGCGCGGATCCTCGAGCGTGAGGCAACGCAGGCGCTTTGCGGCCGAGCCATCCGCCGCCTCGGCCAGCGCCACTGAACCGCGGAAGGTCGCGTCGCGCTTGACGCAGAAGCCGAGCCCCGCCTCATACGGCGTCTCGTCGGGCGTTATGTCGGCCGCCCACACGCGGTAGCCCTTCTCCAGGCGCAGCGAGTCGATCGCGCGATAGCCGCCCGCGACGAGGCCGTGCTCGCGCCCGGCGTGCCAAAGCGTCCGCCACAGCCCGGCGCCGTACTCGCTCGGGCAGTACAGCTCCCAGCCGAGCTCGCCGACGAACGTCACGCGCAGCGCGCGCACGGGCACGTCGCCGACGGTCAGCTCGCGCATGCGCATGTACGGGAAGACCAGCGCGTCGTCGCAGATCGGGCCGAGGATGTCGCGGGCGCGCGGACCCCACAGGGCAAAGCACGACCAGCGCGACGTCACGTCGGTGCAGCGCACACCGCCGTCGCGCGGGGCATGGCGGCGGATCCAGCTGAGGTCGTGATTGCCGAAGGCGGTTCCGGTGACGATCGAGAACAGCTCCTGCTCGACGCGAGTGACGGTGAAGTCGCACTCGATGCCGCCGCGCGAGTTGAGCATCTGCGTGTAGGTGATCGCGCCGACCTCGCGCGCGACGCGGTTGTCGCACAGCGATTCAAGGAAGTCCGCTGCGCCCGGCCCGGCGATCTCCAGCTTGGCGAAGGAGGACTCGTCGAACAGCGCCGCGCGCTCGCGTGCGGCGGCGTGCTCGGCGCCGATGGCCGGCGACCAGTGCATGCCGGCCCAGCCACGCGGTCGCAGCGACTCGTCGCCGGCGGCAGCGTTTGACTCGTACCAGTTGACGCGCTCCCAGCCGGACTTCTCGCCGAACGCGGCGTCGTGCTCGCGGTGCCAGCCGTAGGCGCTGGAGGTGCGCAGCGGGCGGCCCGCCTGGCGCTCGTGGCCGGGGTAGCGGATGTCGTAGTAGGTCTCATAGACCTCCTTGGCGCGCTTGAGCGTGTAGGAGGGCGAGCGGAAATGTGCGCCGAAGCGACGGATGTCCATCTCCCACACGTCCATCGCCGGCTCGCCGTCGAGGATCCATTGCGCCATCACGCGGCCGATGCCGCCGGCGCCGGCGAGCCCGTGCGCGCAGAAGCCGGCCGCGACGAAGAAGCCGCGCACCTCGCTCTCGCCGAGGCAGAACTCGTTGTCGGGCGTGAACGCCTCGGGGCCGTTGATCAGGCGCGTGACGGTGATCTCGTCCATCGCCGGCACGCGCCGGGAGGAGTTCTTGGCGATCTGCTCGAAGCGCGGCCAGTCCTCCTCCAGCAGCCGTCCGTTGAAGTCGGCGGGGATCGCGTCGAGCGAACGCTCGTCCAGCGCCCACGGCGCCGACTCGCGCTCGTAACCGCCCATCACCAGCCCGCCGCCCTCCTCGCGAAAGTAGATCAGCAGGTCGGGATCGCGCAGCGTCGGCAGGTGCTCGCCGGGCGTGCGCTCGCGAAACGGCTGCGTGACGAGATACTCATGTGCGAAGGGCACGATCGGCACGCGCACTCCGGCCATGCGCGCGATCTCCGCAGCGAACATGCCGCCGGCGTCGACGACCACCTCGGCCTCGATCGGGCCCCACTCGGTCTGCACGCCGCGCACGCTGCCGTCGACGACGTCGATGCCGGTCACGCGCGTGTGCGTGTAGACGCGACAGCCACCGGCGCGCGCGCCGTCGACCAGCGCGGTCGTCAGCAGCGAGGGGTCGAGGTAGCCGTCGCTGGGCAGGTAGGACGCGCAGCGCACGCCCTCGGTGCTCATCAGCGGAAACAGCTCCTGCGCCTGCTCGGCGGAGATCAGCTGCAGGGGCAGGCCGAAGGTCTTTGCCCAGGCGACCTGGCGCAGCACCTCCTGCTCGCGCTCCTCGGTGCACGCCAGGCGAATGCCGCCGCACTGCACCCAGCCGCAGTCCAGCGTGCGGTAGAGCTCGACCGAGTCCATCATCATGCGCGTCAGCGAGACGCTCGAACGAAGCTGCCCGACGAGCCCGGCGGAGTGGAACGTCGAGCCGCTGGTCAGCTCGTTGCGGTCGAGCAGCACGACGTCGCGCTCGCCGAGCTCGGCCAGGTGATGGGCGATCGAAGCGCCGCCGACGCCGCCGCCGACGATCACGACGCGCGCACGCGCGGGAAGCTCGCGCGGACGGACCATCACGCCGCCGCGCTCTGTAGCCACTGCGCGAACAGCGGCTGTGCGGTCGCGGCGTGCAGGCGCTCGAAGTGCTCCTGCGCGTAGCTCTCGAAGTCGAAGTCGAGATCGGACAGCTCGCCCTGGACCACTCCCCAGGCGGCCTCGCGCGCGTCGGACAGCACGCGCATCAGCGCCAGCGCCGCGCGCTGGGAGTCCGACGGCGGCGCGCCATAGTAGGCGCTCAGCAGACGCTCGTCGGTGGCCTCGTCGAAGTCGTTGTTGACCGACAGGTTGCCGAGGTCGAAACGCGCGTCGCCCATGCCCGCGTACTCCCAGTCGACGAGCATCAGCCGGCCGTCGTCCTGGGCGCGGATCACGTTGCCCGCGAGCAGGTCGTTGTGGCAGGGGCGCGCACGGTCGAGCTTCACCGCGGCGCAGATCCGCTCGGCCACGCGCACGGTCTCGGCGTAGGCGGCCGGCAGAGCGCCCGTCCGCGCCTGGACTATCGCGGCGTAGTCGCCGAGCAGCGCAGGCACGTAAAAGCGCGTCGGCAGGTGCACGTCGCAGTCGTGGAACGCGCGAAGGTCGCGCGCGAGCTGCTCCACTTCGTTGGCCACCTCGCTGGCGTCGAGCGTCGAGCAGCTGACGAAGCGCGTGACCAGGCAGTCGTCCAGCGTCGCCGCGACCGCCGGCGCGATGCCGAGCTGCGCCGCAGCGTCGGTGGCCAGTCGCTCGGCCTCGCGGTCGATCCCGAGCAGCTCCGTGTCCTTGCCGGGGAGGCGAACGACGTAGTCGCCGTCGCCCAGCGTCACGCGGAAGTTGCGGTTGGTGATGCCGCCGCCGAGCTCGCTTGGCGCCCCGCGCAGAGGAGCCAAGCTGGCCTCCAGGCGGGAGAGGATGCCGTTAAGCTCGCCCACCGTCGCCGAGCGATGCGTGTTGCCACATAAGGCGCACAACCTATACCTTCATCAGCATGGCTCTCCAGGAGCGGACGCGATGAACCTGCAGGAGCTGCGCGCGGCCGCCGACCGCGGTGAGGTCGACACGGTGCTGCTGGCGCTGACCGACATGCAGGGGCGCCTGCAGGGCAAGCGGCTGACCGCGCGCCACTTTCTCGCCGAGGTCGCCGAGCACGGCGCCGAGGGCTGCAACTACCTGCTCGGCGTCGACGTGGAGATGGCGACGGTCTCGGGCTATGAGCTGTTCTCTTGGGAGCGCGGGTACGGCGACTTCGTGCTGCGGCCGGACCTCGAAACACTGCGTGCGGTGCCCTGGCAGGAGGGCACGGTGATCTGCTTGGCCGACGTCGCGTGGGAGGACGGCTCGGACGTCAGCGTCTCGCCGCGCCAGGTGCTGCGCGGCCAGCTCGCGCGGCTGAGCGAGCGCGGCTGGATGGCCAACGCCGGCACCGAGCTCGAGTTCATCGTCTTCCGCGACACCTACGAGCAGGCTTGGCACAAGGGCTATCGCGAGCTCGAGCCGGCGAATCTCTACAACGTCGACTACTCGTTGCTCGGCACCGCCCGCGTGGAGCCGCTGATGCGGCGCATTCGCAACAGCATGGAGGCCGCCGGCATGCTCTGCGAGGACTCCAAGGGCGAGTGCAACTTCGGCCAGCACGAGGTCAACTTCCGCTACGCCGACGCCCTGAGGACCGCCGACGAGCACGCGATCTACAAGAACGGCGTCAAGGAGATCGCCGCGCTCGAGGGCATGTCGGTCACTTTCATGGCCAAGTACGACGAGCGCGAGGGCAACTCGTGCCACATCCACTTCTCGCTGGCCGACGACGACGGCCCGCTGTTCGCCCGAGAGAACGAGCTGTTCGAGTCCTTCCTCGCCGGGCAGCTGGCGGCGCTGCGCGAGCTGACGCTGCTGCTGGCGCCGAACGTCAACTCCTACAAGCGCTACGCCGCCGCGACGTTCGCGCCGACGGCGGTGGCCTGGGGCCGCGACAACCGCACGTGCGCGCTGCGCGTGGTCGGCCACGGCGACTCGCTGCGCTTCGAGAACCGCGCCGGCGGCGCGGACCTGAACCCGTACATGGCGCTCAGCGCGATCGTCGTCGCCGGGTTGCACGGGGTCGAGCGCGCGCTGAAGCTCGAGCCGGCTTTCGAGGGCAACGCCTACGACGCGCCGGACAAGCCGCGCATTCCCTCCTCGCTGCGCGACGCTCGCGACCTGTTCGCCGCCAGCAAGCTCGCCCGCGCGGCGCTGGGCGACGACGTCGTCGATCACTACGTCAACGCCGCCGACGTCGAGCTGGAGGCGTTCGCCGCGACGGTGACCGACTGGGAGCGCTACCGGGGGTTCGAGCGTTTGTGACCGAGGCCGTGCTGTCTGCCGAAACGGTCTTCGCCCCGGTGCGATCGCAGACCGCCTTCGAGGAGACGGTCGAACGGCTCGGCACGGCGATCAAGCTGGGACTGCTGCCGCCGGGCACGCGCCTGCCGGCCGAGCGTGAGCTGTGTGGCCGGCTGGGCATCGCGCGCTCGACGCTGCGTCAGGCGCTGACGGCGCTCACCGAGAGCGGCCACGTGTTCGCCACGCGTGGGCGGCGCGGCGGAACCTTCGTGGCCGACCCGCAGCCGCCGGCTGACCCGCCCTCCTCAGAGATGCTCGCGCGCTGGCGTGAGACCTGCGACCAGCGCCTGGCGGTGGAGCTCGGCGTCGCGCTGCTCGCGGCCGAACGCGCACAGCCCTCCGACCTCGCCGCGCTGGACGAGCTCGCCGGCGCGCTGGAGGCGTCGCTGGAGGACTTCGGCGCCTATCGCCAGGCGGACATCCGCCTGCACGTGGGCCTCGCCGAAGCCGCCGGCTCGCCGGGACTGGTGCGCGCCACGACCGAGGCGCAGGGCGCGATGACCGACCTGATCGCCTACATCGCCCACCCGCCGCAGGTGCTCGCTTCCTCCAACGCGCAGCACCGCAAGCTGCTGGCGGCCGTGCGCAAGGGCGACGCCCCGCGCGCGATGCGCGCGATGGCCGACCACCTGCAGGGGACCGAGCACGTGCTCGCGGGACTGCTGCCCGGCGGCTGACGCTTGGACAGCGGTCGCATCGACCGCGGCCGCAATTTGGTCTGTTGCTCTTGACTTCGATTCGCGAACGCGCGTATTGTCACGATCGAAGGAACGACCGGCAAACCTTTACCCAGGGGGGCGAGCGCATGAGCACAGCCGCACCGGTGACAAGCGACGAGCAGCGACTTGCGGAGCTCGGCTACAAACAGGACCTCAGCCGTACGTGGAGCGGCTTCCAGAACTTCGCGATCTCGTTCACGATCATCTCGATTCTGGCCGGCTGCTTCACGACCTACGGTCAGGCCTGGAACAACGGCGGGCCGGTCGCGATCTCCTGGGGTTGGCCGCTCATCTCGATTCCGATCCTGATCATCGGCTTCTGCATGTCCGAACTCGTCTCCGCCTACCCGACCGCGGGTGGCATCTACTGGTGGGCGTCGAAGCTCGGCGGCGCGAGCTGGGGCTGGTTCACCGGCTGGTTCAACCTGATCGGGCTGATCGCCGTGACCGCGTCGGTCGACTACGGCGCGTCGCTGTTCCTGAACACGACGCTCGGCCTCTATGAAGTCGGCTGGTTCAACGGCACGTCAGCGAACGCGACCACGTTCCTGCACGGCACGTTCTTTTTGTTCTTGATCGTGCTCGCCGCGCATGCGCTGATCAACATCGCCGGCAGTCACCTGGTCGCGCGGATCAACGGCGTATCGGTGTGGTGGCACGTCGCCGGCGTGCTGGCGATCCTGCTCGTGCTGGTCTTCGTGCCGGCCCATCACCAGAGCTTCAAGTTCGTGTTCACCAAGCGCTTCAACAATTCCGGCTTCGGCTTTCACATGTACTGGTTCTACATCCTGCCGCTCGGCTTCCTGCTGACGCAGTACACGATCACCGGCTTTGACTCCTGTGCGCACATCTCCGAGGAGACACAGGGCGCTTCGACCACAGCCGCCAAGGGCGTGTGGCGCTCGATCTTCTACTCGGCGATCTTCGGCTGGGTCCTGCTGCTCGCGCTGACCTTCGCGGCTACGCACGTCGGCGAAATCAACAAGCAAGCGGCGGGCGGGCAGTACGTTTCCATCGCGATTCTCAACACGGCGCTTAGCTCTGCGTGGGTCAAGTTCGTGCTGATCATCTCGACCGTCGGACAGCTGTTCTGCGGCGCCGCCTGCCTTACTAGCGCGTCGCGCATGTGTTACGCCTTCAGCCGCGACGGCGCGATCCCGGGCTGGCGCATCTGGAGCCGGGTGAACAAGCGGCGCGTGCCGGCGAGCGCTGTGATCCTGATGGCGGTGCTGGCGGGACTGATCACCGTGCCGGCGTACTTCCCCAGCAAAAAGGGCGAAGCGATCGAACCCGTCGCCTTCTACGCCGTCGTCTCGATCGCCGTGATCGGGCTGTACCTGGCCTACGTGATCCCGATCTTCCTGCGCTGGCGCATCGGCGACTCCTTCCAGGTCGGCCCCTGGAACAACGGCAAGAAATACAAGTGGATGAATCCCTTCGCGACCTTCTGGGTCGGGCTGATCACGATCATCTTCATCCTGCCGCTCTCGCCGGGCGGAGTGCCGTGGCGCAAAGAGTTCGATTGGAGCCTGGTGAACTACGCCCCGCTCGTGATGGGTGGGCTGACGCTGATCGTCGGCATCTGGTGGCTGGTCAGCGCCAAACGGACGTTCACCGGACCGCGTCACACGATCTCCGAGCTCGATGCTGAGCTGGGAGGCGCGCCGGCCGCGCAGTCTCCGTAGGCGTCGTGCCACAGCGAGCTGCGCCACGGGTTCCGCGCGGCGGCGGCTTCGCGTGCGGTGAGCCATGAGCTCCACGCTGACGGTCATCGAGCCGGCGACCGAGGACGTGCTCGCGGAGATACCGCGAGCCGGCGTCGAGGAGGTCGACGCCGCCGTCGCTCGCGCGCGCGAGGCGCTGCCCGCGTGGCGCGCGCTGGACCCGGCGCCGCGGGCCGCTCGCCTGCGCGCGCTCGCCGGCATGCTCGAGGATCGCCTCGAGGAGCTTGCCGTGCTCGAGGCGCGCAACGCCGGCAAGCCGATCGGCGACGCGCGCGGCGAGATGGCGATGGTCGTCGACACGTTCCGCTACTACGCCGGCGCGCCCGAGCGCCTGCTCGGCGACACGATTCCGGTCTCCGGCGGTCAGGCCTGGACGGTGCGCGAGCCGCTCGGCGTGGTCGGCCTGATCACGCCATGGAACTTCCCGCTGGCGATCGCCTCGTGGAAGCTCGCACCGGCGCTCGCCGCGGGCAACACGGTCGTGCTCAAGCCCGCCGAGCTGACGCCGCTGACGGCTTTGCGCTTCGAGCAGATCGCGCTGGAGGCGGGCATCGCAGAGGGCGTCGTGAACGTCGTCGTCGGGCCGGGCAGCAGCTGCGGGGCGCGGCTGGTCGAGCACGCCGACGTGGCGAAGATCGCCTTCACGGGCTCCACCGAGGTCGGGCGCTCGATCGCGGCCGGCGCCGCACAGACGATCAAGCGTGTGACGCTGGAGCTCGGCGGCAAGTCGGCGAACGTGATCTTCGCCGACGCCGACCTCGAGGCCGCCGCCGCCGCGGCGCCGATGGCGGTCTTCGGCAACGCCGGCCAGGACTGCTGCGCGCGCTCGCGCATCCTCGTGCAGGACACCGCGGTCGACCGCTTCATGGAGCTGCTCGGCGACGCCGTGCGCGCGATCGCCGTCGGCGATCCGCTCGACGAGGCGACGCAGATGGGACCGCTGATCTCTGCGCAGCAGCGCGAGACGGTCGGCTCCTTCCTCGACGACGGCGAGGCGCCTGTGGCGATCAGCGGCAGTGCGCCAGAAGGGCCGGGCTTCTGGTTTGCCCCGACCGTGCTCGCGCCGGTGCCCGCGGATGCGCGCGTGGTGCGCGAGGAGGTCTTCGGACCGATCGCCGCGGTCTTGCCGTTCTCCGATGAGCAGGACGCCGTGCGCCTGGCCAACCAGAGCATGTACGGGCTGTCGGGCTCGGTGTGGACGCGCGATGGCGCGCGGGCGCTGCGCATGACGCGAGCGATCGAGACCGGCGTGATCTCGGTCAACTCCAACACCTCGGTGCGTGTCACTACGCCGTTCGGCGGGTTCAAGCAGTCCGGCTATGGCCGCGAGCTCGGCCCGCACGCGCTGGACGCCTACACAGAGCTGAAGTCGATCTACTACGCGACAGGTGGGTGATGCGGTGAGGCTGCAGGGAAAGGTCTGTGTGATCACCGGCGCGCGCGGCGGCATCGGCACGGCATCGGCGGCGGTGTTCGAACGCGAGGGAGCGCGCGTCGTCGGCGTCGATCTCGCCCCCGACGCTCCGGGCGAGCTGTCCTTGCAGGTCGACGTGACCGACGAGCAGCAGGTGATCGAGATGTACGCGCGCGTGCGCGAGGAGCTGGGGCGAATCGACGTGCTGTTCAACAACGCCGGAATCTCGCCGCCCGACGACGGCTCGGTGCTCGACACGCCGTTGAGCGCCTGGGAACACGTTCAGGAGGTGAACCTGCGCAGCGTCTTTCTCTGCTGCAAGCACGGCATACCGCACCTGCTCGACGCCGGCGGCGGATCGGTGATCAACACGGCCTCGTTCGTCGCCGTCGTCGGCGCCGCCACGTCACAGATCTCCTACACCGCATCCAAGGGCGGCGTGCTCGCTCTCTCGCGCGAGCTGGGCGTCGAGTTCGCCCGCCGCGGGCTGCGCGTCAACGCCTTGTGCCCCGGCCCCGTCGACACGCCGCTGCTGCAGGAGCTCTACGCGTCCGATCCGGCGCAGGCCGAGCGGCGCTTGGTGCATGTGCCGATCGGGCGCTTCGCCCACGCCGAGGAGATCGCCAACGCGGCGCTGTTCCTGGCCTCGGACGAGTCCAGCTACGTGACCGCCTCGACCTTCCTCGTGGACGGCGGTCTCAGCGGCGCGTACACCACGCCGCTGTAGCGGGGCCGCGAGCGCACTAGCCTCAGCGCATGCCCAGCTCCGAGCAAGCGACGTTCGCCGCACGCGCCGCCGAAGTCGACGTGCAGGCCGCACGCGCGGCGATCGCGCCGGTCGCAGTGCGCACGCCGCTGATCGCCTGCGACGACCTCGCCGCGGCCGCCGGCGGTCCGGTGCTGCTGAAGGCCGAGTCGCTGCAGGGCTCGGGCTCTTTCAAGTTGCGCGGCGCGCTCGCCAAGGTCGCCGCGCTGGGCGGGCGGGCGGCGGGTGGGCTCGTCGCGGCCAGCGCGGGAAACCACGCGCGCGCCGTCGCGCACGCGGCGAGGCTGGCCGGCGTCGGCTGTGAGGTGTTCATGCCGCAGGACGCGCCGGTCTCGAAGGTCGCGGCCGTCGAGCGCCTGGGCGCGCGCGTGCGCCTGGGCGGCGCATCGGTCGAGGAGGCGCTGGAGCTGGCCGCCGCCAGCGCCGAGCAGAGCGGCGCCGCGCTGATCCATCCGTTCGACGACCTCGACGTGATCGCCGGCCAGGGCACGATCGGCTCGGAGCTGCTGGAGGACGTGCCCGACCTCGCGCGCGTCGTCGTGCCGGTCGGCGGCGGCGGGCTGGCGAGCGGAATCGGCATCGCTCTGCGCCAGGCGCGAGCAGACGTGGAGCTGGTGGGCGTGCAGGCGAGCGCCAACGCGCCGTTCGCCGCCGCACTCGGCGAGCCGGAGCGCCTCGGCGAGCGTGCGACGCGTGGGGCGCCGACGATCGCCGACGGCATCGCGCTGAAGCGCCCGGGCACGATCACGCTGCCGATGCTGAGCGTGCTGCTGAGTGGACTGCAGACGGTGGGCGAGGACGAGATCGCCGACGCGATGGTGTTCCTCGCCGAACGCGCCAGGCTCGTGGCCGAGGGCGCCGGTGCGGTCGCGGTCGCGGCGATCGCCGGCGGGCAGTTGACGCCAATCGACGGCACGACCGTGGCGATCGTCTCCGGCGGCAACGTCGACAACGGACTGCTCGCATCGGTTCTGCGACGTCGCGAAACCGCCGAGGGGCGGCGCGTGCGGATGTTCACGCGAGTGCCCGACCGGCCGGGCGGTCTCGCCGAGCTGCTGAACCTCGTCGCGGACACGCGCGCCAACCTGCTCAGCCTCGAGCACGTGCGCGACGCGGTCTCGCTCAGCGTGCGCGAGACCGGAGTCGAGCTGACGCTCGAGACGCGCGGAGCCGAGCACACCGAGCAGGTCCGTGCAACGCTGCGCGACGCCGGCTACGAGGTCGACGAGCAATAGCCGCGCTCTTGCATTACGCTCTCTCCTAGAGCGATCGATCTAGTCGAGAGGAGACGCCGTGCACCGACTTCGAAGCCCGCGCCCGTTGTGGCGGCTGCGGCTGCTCGTGCGCTTCGACGACTTCGCGCTGGCCCCCGGCGGCGCCCGGCGCCGAGCAGATCTACAGCAACCGCACCGCGCTGATCGCGCACACGCGGTGGGGGCGCATCGTCTGGCAGGAGGACTTCTACGAGGACACCGAGCGCATCGGCGCGCTCGACGCACGCCTGAGCGAGCTCGGCATCGCGCCGGCGCGCGCCTGACCGCGGCGGCTCATCCGCGCTCGCCGGCGGCGATCGGAATAGGCTTGCCGGCGTGAACACCTCCCCGCGCGCGATCCACCATCTGGCGTGCGGGACGATGTGCCCTCACGGAGGGCGCTTCGTCACAGGCGACGACGAGGCTCGGATCGTCTGTCACTGCCTGCTCGTCGAGGGCGCCGAAGGTCTCGTGCTGATCGACACCGGCTTTGGGCTCGAGGACATGCGCAACACGCGCCAGCTCGGAGCGATCTTCAAGACGCTCTTTCGCCCACAGCCGCGCGAGGCTGAAACGGCGATCGAACAGGTGCGCGCGCTGGGCTTCGCGCCCGAGGACGTGCGCCACATCGTCGCCACGCACCTCGACGTCGACCATGCCGGCGGACTGCCCGACTTTCCAGCGGCTCAGGTGCACGTGTTCGCACCTGAGCTGAAGGCGGCCTTGAATCCGAGCTGGCGCGAACGCGAGCGCTATGTCGCCGCGCACTGGGCACACGGCCCCAAATGGGTCGAGCACGAGGTGCAGGGCGACGACTGGCTCGGCTTTGAGAGCGTGCGCATCCTACCGGGCAGCGACGCAGAGATCGCGCTCGTGCCGCTGGTCGGCCACACGCGCGGCCACACCGGCGTGGCGGTCAGGCACGACGGTCGCTGGCTTCTGCACTGCGGCGACGCGTACTTTCACCGCGGCGAGATGGAGTCGCCCCCGCACTGCCCGCCGGTGCTGAAGGGGTTTCAGGCGATCAACTCTGTCGACAACGGCCCGCGCCGCCACAACCAACAGCGCCTGCGCGAGCTCACACAGCGTCACGCCGGCGAGGTCGAGTTGATCAACGCGCACGACCCAGTGACGTTTGCGCGCTTCGCCTCGCCTGACGCGCCCGCAGTCGCCTAGGAGCTCAGGCCGTAGCGCCCGCGCGCGCTAGGCGTACATCGCGGCGATGTCGCCGGCGTACTTCGCGGCGATCGGCTTGCGCTTGAGCTTCATCGTGGGCGTCAGCTCGTCGCCGCTGGGCAGCCAGTCGCCCTCGACGATCGTGAACTTCTTGATCTGTTCGACTTTGGCGTGCTTCTCGTTGGCCGCGTCGATGCCCTGCTGCACGGCCGCGCGGACGCGCTCGTCGTGCGCCAGCGACTCCAGCGTGGCGTCGTCGATGCCCTGGGCCTGCGCCCAGGCCGGCGCGAAGTCGGGATCGAGCACGATCAGCGCGGTGTTGTAGGGGCGCCCGTCGCCGATGCAGCAGGCTTGGCCGATCAGCGGCGAGGCGGTCTTCAGCGACGCCTCGATGTTGGCCGGCGACATGTTCTTGCCGCCCGCGCTGATGATCAGCTCCTTCTTGCGGTCGACGATCTTCAGATAGCCGTCCTCGTCGATCTCACCGATGTCGCCCGTGCGCAGCCAGCCGTCGTCGGTGAACGTCTCCTTGGTCTTCTCCGGCAGATTGCGATAGCCCGACATGACGACGTCTGACTTCATCAGCACCTCGCCGTCGGAGTCGAGCTTGATCTGTACGCCGGGCGCCGCCGGCCCGACCGTGCCGATCTTGATCTTGTCGCGCGGGTTGACCGTGCCCGCGCCGCAGGTCTCGCTCATGCCCCACAGCTCCGCGAGCGGCAGGCCGATCGCGTGGAAGAACTCCAGCACCTCCACGGGCGTCGGCGCGGCGCCCACGTTGATCGCCTCGACCTGGTCGAGCCCGAGCATCTGGCGCAGCCCGGCGAAGATCTCCTCGTCGGCCTTGGCGACCTGCTCGGCCAGCTCGGCGGGCGCCTCCTGGCCGCTCTGCTCCAGGCGCACCTTGCGCAGCGCCGCGTCGAGCGCGGTCTTCACGCGTGCCTGCTGCTCGTCGGGTTGCGCGGCCATCATCGTCTCCAGGCCGGCCTTCAGCTTCTCCCAGATGCGCGGCACGGCGAAGAACCAGCTCGGGCGCACTTCGGGGAGGTAGGAGAGGACCTGTCGCGGATCGTCGCAGCAGGTGATCTGCAGGCCGAAGAGGATCGGCAGGTAGTGGTGGGCGTTTCGCTCGGCCACGTGCGCGGCGGGAAGCCAGGAGATCACGCGACCGTCCTGCGGGAACTCGATCAGCTCCTCCAGCCCT
This sequence comes from uncultured Solirubrobacteraceae bacterium, assembly GCA_963793935.1. Classification (GTDB taxonomy): domain Bacteria; phylum Actinomycetota; class Thermoleophilia; order Solirubrobacterales; family Solirubrobacteraceae; genus Palsa-744. The sequence goes on along the minus strand of CAWCBZ010000003.1, from coordinate 242,666 downwards.
TCGCAGGCGGCGAGCAGGTTGCGGTGGATCAGCTGCACGCCCTTGGGCGGGCCGGTCGTGCCGGACGTGTAGATCAGCGTGAGCACGTCGCTGCCTTGCGTCTGCGCGACCGCGGCGTCCACGTCGAAGTCGGGATTCGAGCCCTCGATGTCCGACAGCGCGAGCGTGCCCTCGGGAGCGTCGCCGTCGATCACGATCACGTGCTCTACGCCCGGCGCGGAGGCCTTCGCCTCGAGCACCTGCGCGAGGTACTGCTGCTCGCAGATGACCGTCTTGGTTTCGGCGTCTGACAGCAGGTAGCTGATCTGCTCGGGCGAGTAGGTGTTGTAGATCGAGAACGGAGTCGCGCCGAGCATCATCGCCGCGAGGTCACAGAGGTGGAACTCGGGGCGGTTGGAGAGCATCAGCGCGACGGTCTCGCCGCGCTTGACGCCCAGCTTGGACAGGCCGCCGGCGAGCGCGTCGACGCGCTCGCGCAGCTCTCCCCAGGTGATCGTGAAGGCGTCGTCCTTCGTGCGGATCGCGACCTGATCGGCGCGCTCTGCGGCCGTGATGCGAAACGCCGCGGCGACCGTCGGCGCCTCGGCGGCCGCGCCCATCGGCGCCTTCAGTTGTGTGACACCGCTCTCCATCTCCGGCTCCTCCCACTGTCGCGTCTGCATTGCCGCAGTTTCCGCAGATCAGCATACGCCCCTGATCGTGCCTGCGCAGGTCGCGCTGGGTACCAGACGATCGCCGTCACGCGCGCGTCGTCGCAGACACTCGCGCGCGCCAGTCGGCGGCGCTGAGCCGGTAGAGCACGTGGGCCGACAACGGGCTGTCGCCCGCGATCAGCGGGTGCGCGAAGTCGCCGTTCGGGTCGCGCTTCATGCCGATGCGCTCCATCACCGCGCGCGACGGCGCGTTGCTCACGCTCGTGAAGGAGACGACCTGCTCGACGCGCAGCTCGACGAAGCCGAACTGCAACGAGGCACGCGCGGCCTCTGTGGCGTAGCCGTGGCCCCAGGCCGAGCGGCGCAGGCGCCAGCCGATCTCCACGGCCGGCGTGAAGGCCGCGTCGAAGGAGACGAAGCACAGCCCGGTGAGGCCGAGCAGCTCGCCCGACCGCCGGCTCTCCAGCGCCCACAGCCCGAAGCCGTGGCGCTCGAAGTGAGCCTCCAGCGCGGCCAGCTGCGCGTCGCTCTGGGGCGCCGTCAGCGGCGCCGGGAAGAGTCGCATCACCTCCGCGTCGGCGTTGAGCGCGGCGAACGGCTCGCGGTCGGAATCGCGCCAGCGCCGCAGCAGCAGGCGCGCGGTCGTCAGCTGCGGCTCGCGCACCTGAGCGGCCACGGTGCGCTAGCGCGCGAGCAGTCCCTGGCGTTCCAGGAACTCGATCTGATCTGCGGCGACGAGCTGCGGACCGTCGTCGAGGAACGCGCCGAAGTGGTCGTAGGGGTAGCGGTGCAGCTCGCCCTTGGGCGCGCGCTCGGCGAGGCGTTCGACCGCGCGCATCGACACCGATACGTCCTGCTCGCCCAGGCCCACCCACAGAGGCGCGCGCAGGCCGCTCGCCTTTGACAGCGGACGGTGCATGGCGACGCTCAAGAACACGCCCGGCGAGATCTCGTTGCGCCAGGGCGAGCCATCGGGCACGCTGGCGGCAAAGCCGTCGGCCTCGCCCGGCAGCGTCATGGCGGCGTGCTCGCCCGGCTGCCCGGTGACCGCCACGAGGTTGTGGCGGCCGAGCTGGTCGGCCAGTGCGCGCGGAGTCAGCCAGGCCGACAGCGCCGGCGGCGTGGACATCGCGCGCGCCAGGCCGTCGACCATCGGACACAGCACCAGCATCGCCGCGACGCCGCCGTCGGCCGCGGCCGTCTCCACGACGTGGCCGCCGCTGAAGGAGAAGCCCCACAGCACGATGCGGCGGGGATCGACGCCGTCGAGCGTGCGCGCGTACGCCACCGCGGCGCGCCAATCCGCGAGCTGCTCGCGCTTGCGAAAGCGCTGACGCGGCTCGCCGCCGGAGTCGCCGAGGTAGCGATGGTCGAACACGAGCACCGCGATGCCGGCCTCGGCCAGGCGCTCGGCATAGGCCGGCAGCCCGTCATGGCGCGTCAGCGAGAAGCCGTGCGCCATGACCACGCAGGCGACCGGCTCAGACCGCGACGGCGGGCGGTACAGCCATGCCGCGCATTGTGCGCCGCCCGATGTGAATGTGACGTCCGCGCGCTCGATCGCCACAGCCTATTGCTGTGCGCCTCGTGTGAGTGCAGCGGCCCACGACTCAAACACCCGACGCGCCGTGCGGCGAGCGCGTAGGCTGGCGCGACGATGATCGTCGTAACCGGACGCGTGCACGTCGCCGCCGAGAACCGCGAGCGCTTCGTCATGATCGCCACGGAGATGTGCAGCCGCTCGCGCGAAGAGGACGCCTGCAGCGGATATCGCGTGTACGCCGATCTCGAGCAGCCCGACCGCTACGTGATCGTCGAGGAATGGGCCGACGACGACGCGTTGCAACTGCACTTCGGCCAGCCACACACGGCGAGCTTCATGGGCGAGCTGCCGTCACTGCTCGCATCGCCGCCCGACGCCGTCTTCCACACCGTCGAGTCCGCGCGCAGGCTCGACCCTCGGCGTGGCCTCGTGCCAGTCGACTGACTCGGCGCCGGCTCAACCGGCGATGCGCGCCACGCCGCTATGAGCGCGACACCGACGGCGACGGCTGGCACGACGCCCTGCTGATGGACCTGATCGCCGGCGAGCAGAGGCTCGGCGACGTCGCCGAGCTCGCCGATCCGCTCGCCGAGGCATAGACTCGCGATCGTGGAGTTCCGCACGATCTCCGGCAGCCAGCCGTTCGTCGTCTCCCAGGAGGGCGAGGGGCCGGACATCGTGCTCATTCACGGCTTCCCGGACACGCCGTACTCCTACGCCGACCTGCAGGGCGAGCTGGTGCGATCGGGCTGGCGCGTGACGGTGCCGTGGTTGCGCGGCTATCACGCCGACACGATCGTGTCGGGTCGCGCATATGACCCCGAGACGATCGGCCGTGACGGCCTCGCGCTGCTCGACGCGATCGGCGCCCAGCGCGCGGTGATCGTCGGGCACGACTGGGGCGCGCTGATGACCTATGTGATGGCCACGCTCGCGCCCGATCGCATGCGCGGCATCGTGACCATTGCGATCCCCCACCCGAGCCTGCTCAAGCGCACGCCCGCGTCGCTGTTCGCCGCGCGACACTTCCTCGCCCTCAAGCTGCCCTGGGCCGAGCGCAGCGTCAGGCGCAACGACTTCGCCTATCTGGAGCACCTGTACAGCCGCTGGGCGCCCAACTGGTCGGGCGCCGAGCGCGACGCCTCGGTGCGCCGCGTCAAGCAGGCGCTGTCCTCGCCGGCGACGCTCGCCGGCGCGATCGACTACTACCGCGCGCTGCCGCTCGGCGGCTCGCGCCTGCTGGAGCAGCCGCCGGCCGTCGCCAACCTGTCCGTCGGTGGCACCGCGGACATCGTCGAAGCCGATCTGTTCCGCGACACCGCCAAGCTGTTCCCGTCTCCCAGCAAGGCCGTGATCGTCGAGGGCGCCGGGCACTGGCCGCATCGCGAGGACCCTGCGCTGGTGACGCCCGAGATTCTCAGCTTCGTCGGCGCGCTCTGAGCGGCACGCGGCGCTCGTCGACGACTGCAGCGATGACCGGCGGCGTCTCTGACCTGGCGCGCCCCGGCGCCGCGCGCGTACGAGTGTGCGTTGCATGCTTAGATTAGGGCGTTGACAGGGACGCGAATCGTCGCGACACTGCCAGCCACGCGCCCGTAGCTCAGTGGTCAACGGTTCTCTTCGGGGAGCCAAAGAGCAGCGGTCTTTCAAGCCGCAGGCCGCGGGTTCGATTCCCGCCGGGCGCACTTTTTCTCCCCCGCGGGGCAGCCGATGCGACAGATTCGGTTGTGTGTTGACATTCCGCGTAAAACATGATTTATATGTCGCAGCGGGAGAAGCGGTCCCGCCCATCCGAAGAGCAACGGGTGGCATGAGGGTTAAGGACAAGGGGCCTGCGCGATGGGTCTTGCAGCACTTACGAGGGAATGGGGAAAGGGCGCCAGGCGATGAGGCTGTCCGGCTGTCAGGAGCAGCGCATGCTGCGCGCGCTGCACGGTCGCTGGCCCTACCGTCGATCGCACTGCAGGCACGACCTGCACTGGCTGGTTCGTGTGCGCGCACGCACGCGCTGGTGCTCGACCGGTCGCGCACACTCGACGGCGGGACTGCCGGCGCATCGCCGGCGACCTCACGGCGCTTGAGGGGCGCCGGAGGGCGTCTACCCGGATAGTCCCGAGAGGGACGCCCGGGAGGCGGGCAGGGGTGGGTGGCGATCCGGGGGGCCACCCACCCTCGCAGCGTTCGCGACGATCGCCTGGATGATCTGTGGCCACGCCGCGCGTGGCAGATCGTGGCCCATGCCCTTGATCATCTTCAGCTGCGCGCCTTTTATCGCGCGTGCCGTCGCGCGAGCTCCCGAGGGCCGCACGAGCAGATCGGCGGCGCCGTGCACGACGACCGTCGGCGCTTCGATTTCGCGCAGTTCGCCGGTGCGGTCGCCTGAGGCGATGATCGCCGCCAGCTGGCGGCCGGCGCCGGCCGGGTCATGGTCGCGCTCGTAACTCAGCGCCGCCAGCTCGCGGATCTCCTCGGGCTCTCGCGGCAGCCCGCGCGAGCCGATCGCGTTGAACAGGCGCTCGAAATGTTTGACGTAGGCGTCACGGTCACCCGCCACGGGGCGGCGCAGGAAGAACGGATACAGCTTGAGCGCCGGCTGACCGTTGGAGAGCGCTCCCGTGTTGGACATGATCGAGGTCAGCGACAGCACGCGCCCGGGGTGCTGCGCCGTGAGCGTCTGCGCGATCATGCCGCCCATCGACGCGCCGATCACATGCGCCGGCGCCAGGTCCAGCTCGACGAGCAGTCGCGCGGCGTCGTCTGCCATGTCTGAAAGCCGGTAGCGCGCCGCACGCTTGGAGCGCGTCAGCAGCTGGCGGATCGTCGGCGGCGCCCCCTGCAGGTGCGTGGAGTGGCCGATGTCGCGGTTGTCAAAACGCACCACGTGAAAGCCCTCGGCGGCGAGCTGCCGGCAGAAGTCCTCGTGCCAGGCGACCATCTGCGTGCCGAGGCCCATGATCAGCAGCGCCGTCGGATCGCTCGGCTCGCCGAACGTCTCGTAACAGAGCGTTATGCCGTTGCCGAGGTCGCAGAAGCGCTCGTCCATGATCCCGAGACTCTAGCTTGCGAACGTCGCTAGGATCGCTGCTAATGGACGAGCGCGAGATCCGCGAGCTGTCGATCGACACGATCCGCGGCCTGGCGATGGACTCGGTGCAGAAGGCCAACGCCGGGCATCCGGGCACGGCGATGGCGCTGGCGCCGCTGGCCTACACGCTGTTCGAGCGCTTCCTGCAGGTCAACCCCCAGGACACCGAGTGGCCTGACCGCGACCGCTTCGTGCTCAGCTCCGGCCACGCCTGCGTGCTGCAGTACTCGCTGCTGCACCTGTGCGGCTGGGACCTCGGCCTGGACGATCTCAAGCAGTTTCGCCAGTGGGGCTCGCGCACGCCGGGCCACCCCGAGCGCGGCGACACTCCCGGCATCGAGGTGACCACCGGCCCGCTCGGCCAAGGCGTCGGCAACGCCGTCGGCCTGGCGCTGGCCGAGCGCTTCCTCGCCGAGCGCTTCAACCGCCCTGGCCATGAGCTGGTCGACCATCGCACATACGCGATCTGCTCCGACGGCGATCTGATGGAGGGCATCAGCCAGGAAGCCGCATCGATCGGCGGGCATTTCGGCCTGGACAAGCTGACGCTCTGCTACGACGACAACCACATCACGATCGACGGCACGACGGCGCTTTCCTTCGACTCCGAGAGCCACACCGCACGCTTCGCCGCCGAGGGCTGGCACGTCCAGCGCGTCGAGGACTCCGAGGACGTCGACGCGCTGACGCACGCGCTGCAGGTCGCGCGCGAACACGACGACAAGCCGTCCTTCATCGCGATTCGCTCGCACATCGCCTACCCGGCGCCGAACGCCGTCGACACCGCCAAGTCGCACGGCTCGGCGCTCGGCGAAGACGAGGTGCGCGCGACCAAGGAAGTCATGGGCTTCGACCCCGACAAGAAGTTCTGGGTCGACGAGCGCGTGTACGAGCACATGTCGCTGCGCGACAAGGGTGCGGCGGCGCAGAGCAAGTGGAAGAGCGAGCTGTTGGACCCGTGGCGCGAGGCCTTTCCGCAGATGGCCGCCGACTGGGACCTCGCGTGGCAGGGCAAGCTGCGCGACGGCTGGCAGCAAGCGCTGCCGAAGTTCGCCGCAGGGGAAGAGATCGCATCGCGCTCGGCCGGTCAGAAGACGATGGCCGCGTTCGCCGAGTTCGGCCCGACGATGATCGGCGGCGCCGCCGACCTGGTCGAGTCGACCAAGACGGTGTTTGACGGCGGCGGCGAGTTCTCGCGCGTGCACGCCGGTCGCAACGTGCCGTTCGGCATCCGCGAGCACGGCATGGGCGCGATCGTCAACGGCGCGTGCGCGCACGGCGGCATCGTCAAGCCGTACGGCTCGACATTTTTGATGTTCTCCGACTACATGCGCGGCAGCGTCAGGCTGTCGGCGCTGATGGGGCTGCCGGTCGTGTGGGTGTGGACGCACGACTCCGTCGGGCTCGGCGAGGACGGCCCGACGCACCAGCCGATCGAGCACTACGCCTCGCTGCGCGCGATCCCCGAGTTGTGGGTGATTCGCCCGGGTGACGCCAACGAGACCGCCGTCGCCTGGCAGGTCGCGCTGGAACGCGAGGACGGCCCTGTCGCGCTGCTGCTCTCGCGCCAGAACATCCCCACGCTCGACCGCGACGAGGTCGCAGCCGCCGAGCTGCTGCAGCGCGGCGGTTACACGTTGTGGGACTCCGCCTCCGGCCAGGCGCCAGAGCTGATCCTGCTGTCGACCGGCGCCGAGGTGCCGACGACCCTGCACGCCGCTCAGGCGCTCGCGAAGGACGGCGTCAAGGTGCGTGTCGTGTCGATGCCGTGCATCGAGCTGTTCGAGGCGCAGTCGCAGGACTACCGTGATGAGGTGCTGCCGCCGTCGGTGACCGCGCGGCTGTCCGTCGAGCCCGGCGCGACGGATGGGTGGTGGAAGTGGGTCGGCCTGCATGGCGACGTGCTCGGGCTCGACCGCTTCGGCGCCTCCGCGCCCGGCACGAAGGTGCTCGAGGAGCTGGGCTTCACCTCGGAGAACATCGCCGCGCGCGCACGCACGCTGCTCGAACGAGCAAAATAAAAATCAAGAGAACAAGGAGCCGAGTCATGTCCTCCGAGCCGCTTCCCCCGCTGCGCCTCCTTTCCGCGCTGGGCCAGAGCGTGTGGATCGACAACCTCTCGCGCCAATCCACGCGCGGCGGCGACCTGCAGCGCCTGCTCGACGACTACTCGGTCGTCGGCGCGACCTCCAATCCCTCGATCTTCCAGAAGGCCATGTCCTCCGGTGACGCCTACGAGGAGCAGCTGCACGAACTCGACGCCGAGCTGCCGATCAAGGACGTCTTCTGGGCGCTGGCCGAGCAGGACATCCGCGAGGCATGCGACCTGTTTCGCCCGATCTGGGACGGTGGCTCCGGGCGCGACGGCTATGTCTCGCTGGAGGTCGATCCTGGTCTGGCCTACGACACGCTGGCGACCTTTCGCGAAGCGATGCGCCTGCACGAAGCCGTCGACAAGCCAAACCTGATGGTCAAGATCCCCGCCACCAAGCCAGGTCTCGCGGCGATCGAGGACGTCATCGCCAAGGGCAAATCGATCAACGTCACGCTGATCTTCTCGCTGGAACGCTACGAAGCCGTCGCCGAGTCCTACGTGCGCGGGCTGGAGCGTCTGGTCGCCGAGGGCGGCGACCCGACCAAGGTCGCCTCCGTCGCGAGCTTCTTCGTGTCGCGCATCGACACCGAGGCCGACAAACGCCTGGACGAGATCGGCGGCCACGACGAGCTAAAGGGCAAGCTCGCGGTGGCCAACGCCCGTCTTGCCTACCAGCGCTACAAGGCGATCTTCGCCGGCGAGCGCTGGCAGTACCTGGCCTCCAAGGGCGCCACGCCCCAGCGTGTGCTGTGGGCGTCGACCTCGGTCAAGAACCCCGCCTACCCGGACACGCTGTACGTCGAGGAGCTGATCGGACCAGACACCGTCAACACGATGCCCGAGGAGACGATCAAGGACTTCCAGGATCACGGCAAGCCGCGTCCGCGCCTGGAGTCCGAGCTCGACATGGCGCACAAGCTGTTCGACGATCTCGCCGCGGTCGGCGTCGACTACAAGGACGTGACCGACACGCTCGAGCGCGAGGGCGTGGAGAAATTCGCCGCGGCCTTCGCCGAGCTGCTGCAGTCGCTGGAGCAGAAGCGCACTTCGCTCGTCGCCGCCTGACGAGCGGCCGCGCGCAGGCGTGGCGCGCGGGCAGCGCGCATCGGCTCAGGAGTACGGCAGCGGGATCAGCACGGTGATGCGCAGCGGCCCCGAGGGGAAGGCCTCGGCCGTGAACGTGTACGCGCGGAAGCTCTTGCCGGCGTGGCGCACCGCGCCGGTCGTCGGAATCGCGCCGGGCGAGGGCCCGAGCGTGCTCTTGACGAGCTTTGCGCCCATGTACATCAGCACGTCGAGCCCGGCGAGGCGATTGGCCAGGCGCTTGTAGCCCTCGTCGTCCTGAATCGACATCGTGAAGCTGCCGATCGTGTGGCCGCCGTGGCGCAGCGGCGCGGTCACCGGCGCCAGCACGTATGGCCCGCCGACATCCGACAGCAGCCGCCCGCCGGCGCTCACGCGCAGGCGCACGATGTGCTCGTGCAGCAGCGCTTCGATCGCCTTGCGCGTGCCCGCGCGGTCGCGCTTGGCGACCGCCCGCAGCAGCGCGCCGTTGGCCTGCACGCGATGGATCTGCTTGAGCGTGCGTTTGCCGGCCTCGCCGTCGTAGATCAGCCGCGCGATGCGACTGAGCGTGTTCACCGTCGTGTCTTCGTCGCTGGCGCCGCACAGCGGCGCCGTCGAGCCGATCGTGCGCAGCAGGTAAAGGCGCTGCGCGTCGCCGCTCGGAAACCCGCTGACGGGCAACGAGGTGAACTGGTAGGCGACGCCGTCGCGCGTCAACGTGCCCTGTGCCGGCAGCTCGCCCGGCGGCAGCGCGATCGCGCCGGCGAGCTGATGATCGGCGCTCGGTGTGGGTCCGGCCGTGCGCAGCACCGCCTGCGCTTCGGCGATGCCGTTGACCTCGGCGATCAGCCCGCCGGCGGCCCACACGCTGGTCTGAAAGGCTGCGATCGGCTTGCCCGAAGCGTCCTTCAGCGTGCCCTTCAGCGGCGCCACGGCGCGGGCGCCCACGTCGATCAGCCGGCGCCCGCCGCGCACCACGCGCAGGTTCGTCAGATGCCCGGTCGCGATCAGCGTGCGCGCCGCCGCGCGCGCCTGCGTCGCGTCGCCCCGTTCCACCGCCGTGCGCAGCGGCGCCGAGGATTCGATCATGCGCAGCGCGCTGGCGGTGCGTTCGCTGGAGATGCCCTCGCGATACACGCGCGTCGCCACGCCGCCGAGCGCCTGCAGCGCCGTCGAGGCGCAGCTCGCGTGCGTGATCGCGTCCACGTCTGCGCGCGCGTCGTCGCTGTCGCGTAGTCCCGCGCCGCAGCCGCTCAACAGCGCGATCGCCGCGACAGCCGCGAGCAGGCCCAGCGCCAGCGCCGGCCAGAGCACGATCGAGCGATCACCGAAGCGGCGCGTGCGCATGTGTCGAAGCATCGCCGGCGATGTTAAGCGCTTGCTGAGGCCGCAGAGTAGGTTTCAGCGATGCCCACCGCCCTGATCACCGGCGCCTCCACCGGAATCGGCCAGGCCACGGCGCTGCGGCTGGCGCGCGCCGGCTGGACGGTGCTCGCGGGCGTGCGCGGCGCCGCAGACGGCGAGCGCTTGTCCGGCGAAGCGCCGTCGGGGCGCGTTCAGCCCTTGATACTCGACGTCACCGACTTTCAGCAGATCATGCAGGCCGCCGGGCGCGTCGCAGAGCTCGCGGACGCTGGGGGATCCTCGCCGGGTCGCCTGGACGCGCTGATCAACAACGCCGGCATCGGTTACGGCGGGCCGCTCGAGCTGATCCACCCCGACGACCTGCGCAAGCAGTTCGACGTCAACGTGCTCGGCCAAGTCGCCGTGACGCAGGCGATGCTGCCGGCGCTGCGCGCCGCGCACGGACGCATCCTCTTCATGTCCTCAGTCGGCGGGCGCGTGGCGATGGCGTTCACCGCGCCCTACGCCGCCTCCAAGCATGCGATCGAGGCCTTCGGCGACGCGCTGCGTGTCGAGCTCGCGACGTCAGGTGTGCAGGTCGGTTTGATCGAGCCGGGCTCTGTCGCCACGCCGATCTGGGACAAGGCGCGCGAGACCGGCGATCAGATCACCGTGCCGCCTGAGCTGCAGCAGCAGTACGGGCATGTGCCCGAGGCGATGGACAAGGCGCTGCAGGACACCGCCAAGCGCGGCGTGCCCGCCGAGCAGGTTGCAGCGACGATCGAGCGCGCGCTGACCGCGCGACGCATGCGCTCACGCTATGTCGTCGGACGCGACGCGCGCGCGATGATCTTCGCCCGGCGTCTGCTGCCCGACCACGTGTTCGATCGCGTGGCCAAACGCGTGCTCGGCGTCTAGCCCGCTCAGCCAGGCGGCGCGTAGACCGCCAGCCAGGCGAACAGGCTCGTCGTCGCCGCGTGCGTTTGCAGCATGCCCGGGCGCGCGTTGCTCGGCGCCAGCGTTTCGCCGTTCCAGGAGAGCAGGTACAGGCCTTCGCTGTTGCGCGCGCGTGTTTCGGCGTTGCGCGCGTTGTCGGCGGCCAGCGTGTACAGCGTGCGCTCGTGGTTGAGCGAGTACAGCGCCAGCATCCACTGCAGGTAGATCGCGTCGTACTGCGGCGAGAAGTCCAGCAGGTAGCCAAAGCGCTTGAGCGAGTTGCGCTCGTGCTGTTCGGAGTGCTGGCAGTCGCTCGACGAAGAGGTCGTGGCGCACAGCAGCGCCTGCGCGTAGATCAGCGGGCCCTCGGCATAGTCGATCGGCGTCGGGTTCAGGCTGCTGCCCGCGTACAGCCCGTCTGCTGCGCTGAAGCCGCTGGTGTTGGCCCACGACAGGAACTTGCGCGCCTGCCCGAGCGCGAAGCTCGACTTGGTCTGCTGGTAGAGAAGCGTCGCCAGCAGCGTGTCGGCTGCCATCGCCGCGCCGGCCTTGTACGGATGATCGGTGTTCCACCACAGTCCGCCGGCGCGCGCGTCCCAGCCCGCCGCAGCGATGTAGGCGAGCGCGCGATTGGCGTCCGTCAGCCAGCGTTTGGCGCCGGTCGCGCGATAGGCGTTGACGAACGCCACACCCCACCAGCCGTTGTCGTCGAACCACGTCTCTGTGTCGGCGGCTCGATCGCCGGGGTAGGGCGAGTAGCCGGGCAGAGGTCGCAGCCCGCGGTTGAGATATCGCTCGGCGCCCTTGGCAAAGCTCGTGACAGCCGCGCGGTTGCCCGGCGTCGGCTGAGCGATCGCGATCGCGTCGAGCGACTCGAACAACGGAACGATGTCCCAGATCGTCGCCAGCGGATAGCGGTCGCGGTCGTTCAGGCGCGAGTCATACCAGCGCGGGCGCCGATCGCTCCAGCGCTGCTTGGCCTGCGCCACGCCGGCCTGCGCGAGCGACAGGTAGTGCTGTTGCGCGGCCGTCAGCGCGGGCGCGGGCGCGGGCGCAGCCGCGTTTGCGGCGGCGGTCGGGGCGACGGCGAGCGCAAACGCCGACAGGGTGAGTGCGAGCCTGCCCATACGTAATCCAACACAGACGGTAGGGGCAAGGTCGCGGCGGCGCGCTCGCCACTAGGACGTCCGTCCCCTGCCGATGCCGGCCGCCGCCCTGCGCCGGCGGCCACTGCGAGACGTTGCCAGCAGGCGCGTCGCCGCCGCGGGGCTGGCGGTTACCGTGTAGCGCCGATGAGCGACGCCGATCCAGTCAGCGCCCCGCTGGCGCAGGCCAACATGCCAGCGCCGGCGCGCGAGCACGGCGCATGGCTGCTCGCCGGCGCGCTGGCGCTGCTCGGCGCGGCGGTGCTGGCGGCCGCGCTGCTGTTCGGCGGGCACTCGGGCTCGTCCACGCCGCCCGCCGCGCCGCCGGCCGTGCCGACGGCGGCGACCACGCCGACGCCCAGCGCCGCCGCCTCGGCCAGCGTGCTCGCGCACACCTCAGCGGCCGTCGTCGCGCGACCGTCAGGCACACAGCAGCAGCTCGACTCGGCGCGCTTTGTCGGGCAGACGCAGACGCACATTCCCACACGCTGGATGGAAGGCTTCTATCCGATCTACGCCACAGCGCAGCGCACGTTCGGCGTCAACTGGCTGCTGATCGCCTCGATCCACCGCCAGGAGTCGTGCCTTCTCGACCGCGCCGGACACCTACCACGGGCTCAACTTCGCCGGCTGCTGCGGCGGACCGATGCAGTTCAACGTCACCAACGGGCCCGTGCCGACGTGGCGGCTGGTGAGCGACTCCTTTCGCTACGGCCGGCGCCCGCGCGCTTACGACCACGTCACGGCCAAGCACCCTTCGATCTACGACGACTTCGACTCGATCATGGCCGCCGCGCACCTGCTCTCGGCCGACGGCGCCGGCTACGCGCTGGACGGCGCGGCGTGGGCGGCGGCGTATGGCTACTACGGCCACGACGCCACCGGCGTTACCTACGCCGACCAGGTGCTCGCGCGAGCGATCGGCTGGTCGCAGCACAGCTTCTGCATCAACTGTGGCGTCGACACGGAGCTCGTCGAAGCTGTGCACGCGGCGTATGGCGCGCCGGTGCTGGCGGCGCTGGCCAAAGCCAGCGCCGCACGGGTCAAACGCTAGGCGGCGTCCGCCTGCGCCAGCAGCTCGCCTGCGACGCGATCGGTCGCGCCGTTGGTGCCGCCGAGCAGGCGCCGTGAGAGCTGTGCGCGGCGGAAGTACAGCGGCGCGTCGTGCTCCCACGTTGCGCCGATGCCGCCGTGCACGGAGATCATCGTGCGCGAGGCCTGGTCGAGCGCGCGCCCGGCGACCGAGCGCGCGGCGCTGGCGGCCAGCGGGAACTCGGCCGGCGATCCGCCGCGAGCCCAGCCGGCGTAGTAGAGCAGCGAGCGCCCGTTCTCGAGCTGGCGCAGCACCTCCGTCAGGGAGTGCTTGACGGCCTGGTAGGAGCCGATCGCGCGTCCGAACGTGTGGCGCTCCTTGGCGTATTCGACGGACACGTCGAGCGCCGTTTCCACGCTGCCGAGCGACTCGGCGGCGATCAGCGACTGCGCCAGATACCACGCCGACGCGAGCGCCTGCTCGGACGCGTCGAGCACGGTGGCCGGCGCGTTGTCGAGCGTCACGTGGCCGAGCGAGCGGCTGGCGTCATAGCGCGTGGTCGTCTCGACGCTGACGCCGGAAGCGTCGGCCTCGATCGCCACGCCGACGGGCTTGCCGTCGAGCAGCGCCACGCCGACGAGCAGGTCGGCGCCGGGTGCGTCGGGCACGAACGAGAGCTGACCGCTCACGCGTGCTCCGTCGCCGTCGGCCTTGGCGGTCGGCGCGCCGGGGCGCACCTTGCCGCCGGCGGGATCGACGGTCCACTCGTCTGAGATGTCGTCGGGCGGGCTGACCGGCAGGTACGCCGCGCGGCGCTCACCCGTGGCGAGCGCGTCCAGCAGCGACGCGCCGGCGGGCGAGTCGTTGAGGATCGACGTCGCCGGAAGGTGGCCGAGCAGCGCGATCGGTGCGAGCACGCGCCCGCACTCGCCGAGCACGAGCATCGCGTCGAACGCGTCCAGGCCGGCGCCGCCGTGCTCCTCGGAGATCAACAGGCCGGGCCAGCCGGCCTCCTTGGCGACCGGCCACAGGTCGGGCAGGGCGTCTGTGTTGCCGTCGAGCGCCTCGCGGATCGCCTCGAAGGTCTTAAAGCGCGACAGCGTGCCGCGCGCGGCCTCGCGCAGGAACACCTGCTCGTCTGAGAGAGAGAGGTTCATGCCGCCGCCGTTTCCTTGGAGCGCAGCTCAGTGAAGGGGATTCCCTTGTCCAGGCGTGGCGCCGGCGGCAGGCCGAGCACGCGCTCGCCGATCGTGTTGCGCAGGATCTCTTCGGTGCCGCCGGCCGACTTCAGGCCGGGCAGGAAGGAGATCATGTACGCCCACTCGCCGTCCTCGCTGAGCGCGTCGGGGCCGAGCACGTCGGCGATCAGGTCGCCGGCCTTGATCGCGCCGCTGACGATCGTGATCTTCGCCAGACCGGACTCGGGGCCGGGCACCTGGCCTTTCTGCAGCGCCGACAGCGTGCGATAGCCGGTGAAGCGCACCGCAAGCAGTTCGCTTGCGATCTCGCCGAGCGAGTGGCGCACCTCGGGGTCGCGGCGAGCCTCGGCGTCGCCGGCGATCGCCTGGGCGAAGCGGTTGGAGTTGTAGCCCATGCCCTCGCTGCCGAGGCCGATCGTCACGCGCTCGAACATCAGCGTGGTCAGCGCCGTGCCCCAGCCGTTGCCGACGCCGCCGACGACCGCGTCTGCGTCGATCGCCACGTCGTCGAAGAACACCTCGTTGAACTCGGCCTCGCCGGAGATCTGGCGCAGGCCGCGAACGGTCACGCCCTCGGCGTCGATCGGCACGATGAACATCGTCAGGCCCTTGTGCTTGGGCACGTCGGAGTCGGTGCGCGCGAGCAGCAGGCCGTAGGAGGCGAACTGCGCGTTGGTCGTCCACACCTTCTGGCCGCTCAGGCGCCAGCTGCCGTCGTCCTGCTGGCGCGCGCGCGCCTGCACCGCCGCCAGGTCCGATCCGGCGGCGGGCTCGGAGAACAGCTGGCACCAGACCTCGTCGCCGTGCAGCATCGGGCCGAGGTAGCGGCCCTTCTGCTCGTCGGTGCCGTGGGCGATGATCGTCGGGCCGAGCATGCCCACGCCGATCGCGTCGAGAATGCCGGGAACTTTGGCCTTGGCGATCTCCTGGTTGCAGATGACCTGCTCGATCGGGCCGAGGCCCTGACCGCCGAAGTCCTTGGGCCAGGTCACGCCGGCGAGGCCGCCCTCCGCGAGCTTGCCCTGCCAGGCGCGGCGGGCGGCGATTATCTCCGACTCGTCCTGCAGCGCGCCCGCGCCGGTCAGGACCGGAGCCTCTGACTTGTGCTCATCGAGCCAGGCGCGCGTTTCGGCGCGGTATGCGGCCTGCTCCTGTGTGTCGTCGAGATCCACGGCGTTCTCCTTTGGCTGACTGACCAGTCAATCTATCGGAGAACGGTACTCCTCCAGGGGCGATTCTGCCGCTGAGAGCGCGCGAATCGTCAAGCGCCGGGCGGAATCGGCGGCTCCTTGACCGGCGCCTGGTGATACACGCCCTGAAAGCCGCGGTCGAGCAGCTGGCGCGCCTGCGTGCCGGGATTGGGCGAGTGCAGCACGACGACGCCGAGCTTGACTCCGCCGCGTTCGGCGGTGGCGACCAGGCAGCGGCCGGCGGCGTCGGTGAAGCCGGTCTTCAGCCCGGTGACGCCCGGGTAGTGGTAGATCAGCAGCGGGTTGTTGTTGTACAGGTAGACCTTGCCGCCCTTGATCGGCAGCGGCAGCTGCCTGCTGTACGTGCCGACGATCTTCGCCAGACGTGGCTGCAGCAGGTCCTCATGGGCCAGCACGGCGAGATCGGCTGCACAGGAGAAGTTGTCCGCGTTGACGTAGCCCGACGGCGAGGAGTAGCGCGTGCAGCCCATGCCGAGCCTGGCCGCCTCGGCGTTCATGCGCGAGACGAAGTCGCGCAGGCTGCCGGCTACGTGCTGGGCGAGTGCGATCGCGGCGTCGTTGCCGGAGGGCAGCAGCAGGCCGTAGAGCATCGTCTCGGCGCGCACGTGCTTGCCCAGCGGCAGCACGCCGACCTTCGAGCCGGCAGAGTTGACGGCGGCCTTGGTGATCAGCACGCGGCCGTTCGGCGGCGTCGACTCGACCGTCAGCAGCGCGGTCATCATCTTCGTCAGGCTGGCTATGCGCAGATGCACGAAGGCGTTTCGCTGCCACAGCACCTGGCCGGTCGTCAGGTTGAACAGCACGCCCGCGCGCGGCGGGTGGTGGAAGGCGATGTGCACGGAGTCCTGCTGGGCGACGCCGATGCCGGCGAGCTTCAGCGCGGGCTTGGCCAGCGGCAGCCCGATTGCCGACAGCGTGGGCGCGGCGACGGTCTTCGCGCGCTGGGTCGTGTCGGCCTTCGCGGTGGACGCGACGGCCGAGGCGTGGCCGCCGGCTTTGGACAGCGCGACGACGAGCGCGATGGCCGCGACGACGACCAGCGCGAACGAGCTCCAGCCGATCGTGCGACGCCGCCGGCGGCGCTGGCGCGCCAGGTCGCGCCGCCGCCGGCTCTGGTCGGGCGTCATGAACGGGGACGTGCTCATCTGGCGGGCGCTGGCGCTCGGGCGGTCATCGACTGGCGGAAGGTTAGGCGGCGGGGCACGGTCAGCGCGGAGGATTGCGCAGCGCGCCGACGATGCCGATCGACAGCAGGACGAGGATCAGCACGGAGATGAAGCTGGCGATCGTAAAGCCCTGTTCGACGATCGCGGCGACGGTCAGGAAGGCGAAGCCGGCGATGAACGCGAGCACCGCGCCGAGCACGAGGTTGCGCCTCATCGGCTCAGTACACAGCCCTTGGCGGCGTCCGCAGCCCTTTGCCTGACTCGCGATCTCGCGACACGAACAGCTTGATCAGCGCCAGCCCGAAGACGAAGCCGCCGATGTGCGCGAAGTAGGCCACGCCGCCGCCGCCGCCGATCGGGCTGGCCAGCCCGGAGGCGCCGAACCACAGCTGCTCGAGAAACCACACGCCGAGCAGCACCACGGCGGGCAGCTCGACGACGGTGGCGAAGAACACGATGAAGATCAGCGTGAGCACGCGGGCGCGTGGATACAGCAGCAGATAGCCGCCGAGCACCGCTGCGATCGCCCCCGACGCGCCGAGCGTCGGCGCCGTCGAGTTTGGGCTGACGAGCACCTGCGCGGCGAGCGCGACGATGCCGCCGAGCAGGTAGAAGGCGAGGTAGCGAACGCGGCCCGTGGCGTCCTCGACGTTCGGCCCGAAGATCACCAGGAACAGCATGTTGCCGGCGATGTGCAGGAAGCTGCCGTGCATGAACATCGAGCTGAACACGGTCGTCCAGGTGGGTGGCTGCGAGGGCGGCGTGCCGCTGACTCCCTGCATGCCCTGGCAGGCGACCGTGCGCACGACTTCGCCGCCCTGCGCGACGCCGACGACGTCGCAGTGCTTGCCCGGGTGCGTCAGCTCGTAGGGGATCGCGCCGTAGTGCACCGTCACGCTGTCCGACGGCCCGCCGAAGAAGCTGCCGCCGTGGCGGATCTCCAGCAGGTACACGACCACGTTGATCGCCACGAGCACGGCCGTGACGATCGGAAAGCGCGCCAGCGGGATGTTGTCTTTGAGCGGGAACATTCAGGCCGGCGCGGAGCCGGCCTTGCAAACTACCCGCTCGCAGCGAGCGGTCCGACACCAGCGCGTGGCTGGGGCACGTGCTGATCGGCGTGGTAGGAGGAGCGCACGAGCGGGCCGGCGGCGACGTGGTCGAAGCCGAGCTCGTAGGCGGCGCTCTGCAGCGCGGCGAACTCGTCGGGGTGCCAGTAGCGCACGACCGGCAGATGGCGCTCGGAGGGGCGCAGGTACTGCCCGACTGTGAGTACGCCGACGCCGTTGTCGCGCAGCGCGGCGAAGGTCTGCACGAGCTCGTCGTGGGACTCGCCCAGTCCGACCATCAGACCGGACTTGGTGACGACCTCGCCTTCGCCCATCTCGCCGGCGATGCGCAGCACGCGGCAGGAGCGCTGGAACTCCGAGCCGCGCCGCGCCAGCGGATACAGCCGCGGCACGACCTCGACGTTGTGGTTGAACACGTCGGGACGCTCGGCGATGACCTTGGCCAGCGGCATCTCCTGGCCCTGGAAGTCGGGCGTGAGCACCTCGACCTGGCAGTCGGGCGCCTGACGGCGCACCTGGCGGATGACGCCGACGAACGCCGAGGCGCCCTTGTCGGGCAGGTCGTCGCGGTCGACGGAGGTGATGACGGCGTGGCGCAGGCCCATGCGGGCGATCGAGCGCGCCACGCGCGCGGGCTCCAGCGGGTCGTTCCAGGTCGGCTTGCCGGTCTTGACGTTGCAGAAGCCGCAGCGGCGCGTGCACGTGTCGCCGAGGATCATGAACGTCGCGGTGCCGCGCTCCCAGCACTCGCCGACGTTCGGGCAGGCGGCCTCCTGGCAGACGGTGTGCAGGTTCTCCGAACGGATCAGCTCAGTCAGCTCGCGGTAGCGCTGGCCGCCCGGGGCGGGCACCTTGAACCACGGCGGCTTGCGCTCGCGAAGCGGGCGCACGTCCGGGCCGAGCACGCTCAGCACGTCCATGCCGCCGGGCTTGGCGCGCGAGCGAGTCGCGCTCATGCGGGCACCGCCTCGGCCGTGTCGCGGTGGATCGTTTTGATGGGCTGCGCCCCTGCCGGGGCTCCGCTCTCGGCGTGCGCGACGTCTATGCCGAGGCGCCGGGCGCTGACGAGCCGTTGGCGGCGTCCGTGGGCACGGGCGAAGCGATAGGCCATCTCCTTGCGAAAGCACGCCAGGCCAGGCGCGCGCGCGGCGCCGAGCTCGGCTGAGATGGAGGTCATCTGCACGTCGGGCAGGCCGCACGCGACGACCCAGGAGAACGGCTGCAGGTCGTTGTCGACGTTGACGGCGAAGCCGTGCGTGCTGACGCCGTGCGAGACGTGCACGCCGATCGAGGCGATCTTGCGCTCGTCGACCCACACGCCGGTGTAGTCGGGACCGTCTTGCGGACGACCGCGCGCGGCGATGCCCTGCTCGGCCAGCGCCGCGGCGATCGCCTGCTCCATCGTGCGCAGATAGCTGTCGATCGCGCCGATGCGCATGATCGGGTAGCCGACCAGCTGACCGGGGCCGTGGTAGGTGATGCGCCCACCGCGGTCGGTCGCGACGATGTCGATGCCCTGCGCGCGATAGAAGTCCTCGCCCAGTGCGAGCTCGTCGTCAGCAGCGCGCCTGCCGCGCGTGTAGACGGGCGGGTGCTCGAGCAGCAGCAGCATGTCGGGCAGCTCGCCGGCGATGCGCCGCGCACGAAGCGTCTCCTGTATCGCGACGCCGTCGGAGTAGGGGACATGCCCCAGGTGGCACACCCAGAGCTCGTCGGAGGGCGGGACCGTCTTGCGCATTCGCTCTCCCAGCCTAGCGCTGAAGCCACTAGGCATCATGACAGCAAGACTGCTGATGATATGATGCACGGATGCGCACGACGGTCACGCTGGACCCCGACGTGGAGGCCAAGTTGAAGGAGACGATGCGCGAGCGCGGCGTCTCGTTCAAGGCTGCTCTGAATGACGCGGTAAGGGCCGGTCTCGACACGTCCTCGCCAGGAGCGCGCCCCTTCAAGGTCCAGACGGCTCCGCTGGGGGTCCGCATCAACATCGACAAGGCGTTGACGATCGCCGGGGAAATGGAGGACGAAGAGATCCTGCGCAAGATCGAAGAAGGCAAGTGAAGCTGCTAGACGTCAACCTGCTGATCTACTCGGTCGACGAAGAGGCGAGTCACCACGAGCGGGCGCTGAGGTGGTTCGAGCAGACGCTCTCGGGGAGCGAGACCGTGGCCTTTGCATGGCACGCGCTGGTCGGTTTTCTTCGCATCACGACGAGGCCGCGCGGCGCGCGCGATCCATGGCCGATCGATTCCGCGCTGGACGAGATACAGCGCTGGCTCGCGCAGCCGATCGCGACGGTCGTGCATCCGACGCATCGTCACGCGGCGGTGCTGCGCGACCTGCTCGCCCCGCTGGGCGCCGGCGGCAACCTGACGAGCGATGCGCACCTGGCGGCGCTGGCGATCGAGCACGGCGCGACGCTGTGCTCGCATGACAACGACTTCTCGCGCTTTGCCGGGCTGCGCTGGGAAGATCCGCTAGGCGACTGATCCGCGCGCGCCAAGCTCTTGCCGCGCCGCATCTGACGCGAGCAGCGAGTAGACGGCGTCGTCTGAGTAGCGCTGCTCGACTACGCGGTAGCTCTGGCGCATGACGCCCTCCAGCTGAAAGCCCAGGCGCTCGGCGACGGCACAGCTGGCACGGTTGTCCACGTCGGCGCGGATTTCCACGCGCACCAGTCGGTAGCGCTGGAAGCCGTCGTCGACGACCGCGGCGACGGCGTCGGTCATGACGCCTTTGCCGCCGCTGACCTCGTCCAGCCAGTAGCCGATCGCGGCGGAGTGGTTGGCGCGGTCGACGGTGATGCCGACGACGCCGGCCAGCTCGCTCGAGGCCGAGTCGCGCGCTGCGCGCACGATCGCGCGGCTGTGGCCGCTGCCGTCCTGCTCCATCGCGCGCGCTCTGGCGATGAACGCGCGCGTCTCCTGCAGCGTCTGCCCGTGCGCCCAGTGGATCCACTGGGCCAGGCGCGCGCGGTTTGACTCGATCAGCGCGTACAGCTCGTCGCCGTCGGAGTCGTGCAGCTCGCGCAGCGCGTGCTCGGCCGCCAGCGCGCGCGACAGCGGCGTCGAGCCGGCGATCGCACTCACAGCGTCAGCGCGGCGGGCGCCTGCAGCAGCTCGCGTATGCGCGCGAGCAGCTCGGCGGCGTCGGCGCCGTAGAGCACGCGGTGGTCGCAGACGAGCGTGAGCGTCATCGTGTGCCGCGCGACGAGCTCGTCGTCGACGACGACGGCGCGCTGCTGCACGGCGCCGACGGACAGAATGGCCGCCTGCGGCGGGTTGATGATCGCGGTGAAGCTCTTGATGCCGTACATGCCGAGGTTGGACACTGTGAACGTGCCGCCGCCGAGCTCGGGCGGCGTGATCGTCGCGTCACGCACGCGCGCGGCCAGCGAGCGCGTCTCGCGCGCGATCTCGCCGAGCGCCTTGGCGTCGGCGTCGAACACCGTCGGCACGACGAGCGCGTCCTGTGCGGCGACGGCCACGCCGACGTTGATGCGCGAGTGCAGCGCCAGCGCGCCGTCGCGGTAGCTGCCGTTGGCGCGCGGGTGCTCGCGCAGCGCCAGCGCGCAGGCCTTGACGACCATGTCGTTGTACGTCGGCGCCTCGTCTTTGGAGATGCGCTTGAGCTCGCCGCGCAGGCGCACGCACTCCTGCATGTCCACGTCGGCCAGCAGCGTAAAGTCGGGAATCGTCGCCTTGGACTCGGCCATGCGCCGTGCGATGGTCTGCTGCATGCGCGTCAGCGCGACGTTGGTCGTGTCGCCCTTGGCCGTCGTCACGTCCTCTCGCGCGGCAGTCGCGCCGGCCGTCGGGCCGCTCACCGCCGCGGCAGTGTCGCGCTGGCTCTCGCCTTGGCTCGGGCTCTGCTCCGGCGCGGTCGCCTGGCCGCCGGCGGCCTCGACGTCGGCCTTGACGATGCGCCCGCCGGGGCCGCTGCCGCTGAGCGCGTGCAGGTCGACGCCGCGGTCGCGTGCGATGCGCCGGGCCAGCGGCGAGGCCTTGACGCGCGCGCCGTCGCCGGCGGGCACGTCGCTGGTGGCGCCACCCCCGGCGACCTCGGCGATCGCTTCGACGAAGCTCTCCTGCGAAGCGCCGCCGGCGGACGCCTCGCCGGCGCCCGCATCGCTGCGCTGGCTCTCTCGCGCGCGCTCGGCGTCGACGCCGGTTGCGCCGGCGCCGTTCTCGTGCGCGTCGCCAACGTGCGCGATGAGCTGGCCGACGGGCAGCGTGTCGCCCTCGGCGGCGACTCTCTGCAGCGTGCCGGAGAGGTCGGACTCGTAGATCATGTTGGCCTTGTCGGTCTCGATCTCGACGAGCTCATCGCCGCGCTCGATCTCGTCGCCGTCGGCCTTGAGCCAGCGCAGGATGGTGCCCTCCTCCATCGTGTCCGACAGGCGCGGCATGACGAGGTCAGCCATCAGGGGGCGCTCCCGCCGCCGACGGCGTGGCCTGCGCTCGCGGCAGCGCTGGCGCCGGCGCGGTCGGGCGCGATGCCGAGTGTGTCGAGCACGGCGCTGACGATCTGCGGCTCGTGCGGGTAGGCGATGTCCTCGAGCGGCTTTGAGTAGGGCATCGGCACGTCCGCGCCGGACACACGGCGCACGGGCGCGTCGAGGTCGTCGAAGGCCTGCTCGGAGATCAGCGCGGCGAGGTTGGCGGCGACGCCGCCGTGCGGCCAGCCCTCCTCGACGATGACGCAGCGGTTGGTCTTGCGCACGGACGCCAGCAGCGTTTCGAGGTCCAGCGGGCGCAGCGTGCGCGGGTCGATCACCTCGGCGTCGATGCCGTGCTCGTCGGCGAGCGTGGCGGCGGCGCGCTCGGCCGTGACGGCCATGCGCGAGACGCCGATGACCGTCACGTCGGCGCCCTCGCGGGCAATGCGCGCACGGCCGAAGTCGACGAGCTGCTCGGCGTCGTCGGGCACCTCGCCGCGCACGCCGTAGAGCGACTCGTGCTCGATGAAGATGACGGGGTTCTCGTCGCGGATGGCGGTCTTCAACAGGCCCTTGGCGTCGGCGGCGGTGGCTGGCGCGGCGACGAGCAGGCCGGGCACGTGCAGGAACAGCGCCTCGAAGCAGTGCGAGTGCGTCGGGCCGAGCTGGTGGCCGGCGCCCTGGGGCATGCGCACGACCAGCGGCACGCGCGCCTGCCCGCCGAACATGTAGTGGATGTGCGCGGCGTGGTTGACGATCTGGTCGAAGGCGAGCAGCGCGAAGTTGATGGTCATCAGCTCGACGACCGGGCGCAGTCCGGCCATGGCGGCGCCGACGCCCAGTCCGACGATCGTGTTCTCGGAGATCGGCGTGTCGCGCACGCGCTTCTCGCCGAACTGCTCGAGCAGCCCTTCGGTGACCTTGAAGGCGCCGCCGAACACGCCGATGTCCTCGCCCATCAGCATCACGCGCTCGTCGCGGCTGAGCTCCTCGTGCAGCGCGGCGTTGAGCGCCTCGCGGTAGCGCATCTGCGCCATCAGGCGTAGTCCTCGCGCGCGAGCGCCTCGGAGATCTGCTGTGGGATTTCGCCGCTGTCGCGCGAGCGCTCGTCGTCGCTGTCGGCGCCGGCGGCGGCGTCGTCGTGCGGCTGCGTGGTTCTGACCGAGTAGGAGCCGGTGGAGGTCGAGTCGAGCACGTAGACGTCGTCGTACAGCGACTCCGGCGGCGGAAAGGGCGAGGCGTCGGCGAACTGCACGGCGGCGTCCACGCGCGCGACGGCCTGCGCGTCGATCTGCGCGAGCTCGCTCTCGTCGAGCACGCCGTCGGCGACGAGCTTGGCGCCGAACGCGGGTATGGGGTCGCGCTCGCGCCACTGCGCGACCTCCTCCTTGGAGCGGTACTGCTCGGGGTCGGCCATGGAGTGACCGCGAAAGCGGTAGGTGATGGCCTCGATCAGCAGCGGGCGTCGCTGCTCGCGCACGCGCGCGACGGCCTCGCAGACGACGCGATAGGTGTCCTGCACGTCCATGCCGTCGCAGCGCATTCCGGGCACGCCGAGGCTCTCGCCCTTGCGCTGCAGGTCGGTCACGGCGGAGTGGCGCTGCAGCGAGGTGCCCATGCCGAACTGGTTGTTGGTGACCATGAAGACGACCGGCAGCCGCCACAGCGCGGCGAGGTTGAGCGTCTCGCCGAACGTGCCCTGGTTGGAAGCGCCGTCGCCGAACGTGCACAGCGTGACGTCCTCGGAGCCTTCGTAGTCGGAGGCCAGCGCCAGCCCTGCGGCGATCGGCAGGTTGCCGCCGACGATGCCGTAGCCGCCCATGAAGCGGCGTGAGATGTCGAACATGTGCATCGAGCCGCCGCGTCCGTCCGAGCAGCCGTCGGCGCGGCCGAACAGCTCGGCCATGACGTTCTCCGGGGGCGTGCCGCGCACGAGCGCGTGACCGTGCGAGCGGTAGGTCGAGATCAGGTAGTCGCTGTCGCGCAGTGCGCGCGCGCTGCCGACGATCGTCGCCTCCTCGCCGATCGACAGATGCAGAAAGCCGCCGACCTTGGCTCGCGCGTACATCTCGCCGGCGCGCTCCTCGAAGCGGCGGATCAGCGTCATCGTCTCGAGCCACTCTCGCGCGACGGCGCCCTCGGGCAAGTCTGTCATCAATCCACGGTACTCCAGCGCGCGAGAAACTCGGCGGCGTCGAGCTGGCCGAGCTCCTCGCGCAGAACTCGCGCGCGCTGTGAGGCGGCGTGCGGGGGGAGATCCCAGAACAGCACGACTTCGCCGTCGTCGATGTCGACCAGCTCGATGTGGTCGACGCGCTCGGCGTCGGCGAGCAGCGCCGGCGCGCGCCCGCTGCGCGTGACGATCAGCCGGTACGCGGCCTTGGCCTTCATGCCGAGGCCGCCGCGAGCATCTGCTCGGCCGCCCGCTCGACCGCGCGCTCGCCTTCGTGCACGTGCCCGTCGATGACGATCGCGGGTACGTCTTTGATGTTCTCTCGGCGTGCGTGCCGCGTGGCCTCGGCCAGCTGGTCGCTCACGGATGCCAGCGCGGCGCCCTTGGTGACGGCAGCGGGGTGCATCTCGCAGGCGGCGGCGGCGATCAGCACGTTGTCGAGTTGGCGCAGGTCGCGCCCGCCGGCGAAGGCCTGGCGAAAGGCCGCCTGGGCAAAGGGCACGGCGCGGCCGATCGACTTGGCATACGTGGCCGCGCGCATCGCCAGAGCGCTGTCGAAGGGAAAGGGCTCGGGCCAGCGCAGCGGCTGCAGGCCGAGCTCGCGCGCGCGGCGCTCGATCTCCGCACGAAACACCTCGCGCTCGGGCTCGCAGCGGTAGGCGTCGAAGCGCTCGGCGGCGCCCAGCTCGGCGGCGAGCACGGGCCGCCACTCGGCCGGGCCCGGCAGCACGTGCAGCACGCGCTCGGCGGCCAGGTAGGCGAGCGGGCTGGCGAGGTCGAAGTAGAAAGCGGCGCTCACGGCTCAGCCGTGAATCAACCAGCCGTCTGCGGCTCGGCCGGCTTCCATGACGGCCTCTGACAGCGTCGGGTGGCCATGGATCATGCGACCGACCTCGGCGAAGCCGCCCTCGAGCAGGCGCACGTTGACGAGCTCCTGGATCAGCTCGGTGGCGCGCGTGCCGACGATGTGACCGCCGAGCAGCTCGCCGTACTTGGACTCGCCGACGACCTTGACCATGCCGGTGCGGTCGCCGTAGACGATGCCGCCGCCGACGGCGCCGTAGGGCACCTTGCCGACGACCACGTCATAGCCCTCGTCGCGGGCCTGCTGCTCGGTCAGTCCGAAGGAGCCGACGTTGGGCGTGCAGAAGGTCGCGCGCGGAATGTCGATGTATGCAATCGGGTGCGTCTGCAGACCGGCGGAGTGCTCGACGGCGATGATGCCCTCGTCGGAGGCCTTGTGCGCGAGCGCCGGGCCGGCGACCAGGTCGCCGATCGCATAGACGCCGGCGCGGCTCGTGCGCAGCGCGCCGTCGACTTTGATCAGACCGCGCTCGTCGAGCTCGACGCCGGCCTCATCCAGGCCGAGGCCCGCGACGTCGGCGCCGCGGCCGGCGCAGATGACCAGGTAGTCGACCTCCAGCTTCTCGCCGCCGGAGTGCGTGAAGGTCACGCTGGACTCGCCCGCCTGCACGTCGGCGATCGGGTCGCCGGTGTGCACGCTGATGCCCTGTCGCTTGAAGCCGCGCTCGACCAGCCGCGAGACGTCGGCGTCCTCGGTCGGCAGCAGTCGGTCGACCGCCTCGATCAGCGCAACCTCGCTGCCCAGGCGCGCATAGCCGGAGGCGATCTCCGCGCCGGACGCGCCGGCGCCGACTACGGCCAGGCGCGCGGGAAGCTCCGGCAGTGCCCAGGCCTGCTCGGTGCCGATGACGCGCTCGGAGAACTCCACGCCGGGAATCGTGCGCGGCGTCGAGCCGGTCGCGAGAATCACGGTCTCTGCCGCGTAGGTCTGATCTCCCACGCGCACGCCGCCGTCGGCGGTGAGCGCGGCGTCGCCCTCGATCACGTCGATCTTGTTTTTCTTGAACAACCCTCCGACGCCGGACGTGAGCGTCGTGACGACCTTCTCGCGGCGCGCCATCACGGCGGCGAAGTCGACCTCGACGTCGCGGACCTTCAGCCCGTAATCGCCGGCCTCGCGGACCTCCGTGAGCATGTCGGCCGAGCGCAGCACGGCCTTGGCGGGAATGCAGGCGTAGTTCAGACAGCGCCCGCCGAGCTTGTCGCGCTCCACGACGGCCGTCTTCTTGCCGAGCTGCGCGGCGCGAATCGCGGCCACATATCCGCCCGGCCCGGAGCCGATGACGATGCAGTCGTAGGAGTTCTCGGCCATCGCGGCTGAGCCTATCGAAGCGTCGCGGGCGATCCCGAGCGGTGGATCGGCGCCGCCGAGCCGGCACGCCTAGCTGTGTCGCTTGGGCCTGATCTGCACCTTCTGCGTCTTGATCGTGGTGGCGCCCGAGGTGACCTTGAGCAGCGCCGTGAACTTCCTGTGCTTGGCCAGGAGCCGCTTGCCCGCACGGTTGAGCGAGACGGTGACGGCGCGTTTCTGCCCGCCTTTGAGCGTCAGCTTGGTGCTGCCGATCGTGATCCTGCGGCGTTTGGCCTTGCGAGCGGTGATCGCGCCAGCGGATTCTTCGACGTACAGGCCGACGACGATCGGGCAGCTGGCGACGCCCGCCGGGCAGCTGACGGTCGTTTTGGCGCCTTCGCCGGTCGACGTTGCCGAGCCGACGATCGGCGAGACGACGGCGCCGGCGCCGGATCTGGCGGCGCTCGCCGCGAACACGCTGTCGCCGGAGTAGCTGCCGGTGACCGGCGCCGGCGTTCCCACGGGGATTTTCGCCGTTGTCGCATACGTGACCGAGCAGCTGGCGACATTCGGCGAGCCGGGAGTCGCGACGAGCGTGCACGAGGCCGTCGGCAGGAACGACCCGGATGGCGCGGTGAACGCGACGGTGCCGGTCGGGTTCTTCGCCGGCGCCGCTCCGCTCGCATCGCCGACCTGCGCGGTGCAGGTGAAGTTGGCCGGCGCGACCTCGTAGTTGCACAGCACCTGGGTCGCCGACGCGCGCAGCGCGCCGGGTTTGGATTCGAAGACCGGCAGCGACGGGCGCGAGGCCGTCAGCGTGCCGTTCGTTTCGGAGCTGTCTTCGTAGCTGCCGTTCCACGACAGCCCGTCAGCGGAGATCGTCTCGACGCCTTTGGCCGAGTAGCCGTTTGCGCTTGTCGCCTGCAGCGTCAACGTGCTGCCGCTGAGCGTGCCGTTGACCGACCCTCCGCCGCCGCCCCCGGCGACGTTCCACGTGCCGCTCACGGCGCTCGATCCTGCCGCCTGGCTGAGGGTGGCTCCGCCGCTTTCTTCCCGTCCGGCGCAACTGCCGGATGCGCAGTGATAGGTGACCTGCCACGTGCCGGTCACGTTGACTTCGGCTGCCGCGGCCGGCGCCGCGAGTGCAAGCAGCGCGACGACGGCCACGGCCAGCGCACGGGCTCCACGGCGACTCGTCGCTGCATGAAACGTCCTGGCTGCGTGCACTGCTGCCTCCTCGATCGGGAGGTCGGATGCTAACCGCGGCGCGAGCGGCGCGCTCGAGGCGAACCGCTGAGCGCTACTGAACCGCTTAGCGCTCCTTGGAAACCGGCCGCTCGTGCGCCTGCAGGCGCCCCATCACGCGCACGAGCTTCCAGAACAGCCAGCCGCCGAGCAGCACGCTGACCAGGCAGGTGGCGGCGGCGAGGATCGTCGAGGCGACGACCAGCGCCAGCGAGGTGACGATGATCTGAAAGGCCAGCAGCGCCTCGAAGCACAGCACGGCCCAGTAGCGGTGGCGGTACATGCCCTGAGCCAGCAGCGCGAGCACGACCGCCAGCAGCGCGGCGCCGGGCAGCGAGCCGCCGTGGCGGCTGAGGTCGTGGATGCTCGCGGCGCCGACCAGCACGCCGATCGCCAGCAGCACGCAGACGGCGATGGCGACGATCAGCGCACGCGGCTGCTCGTGCTCGCCCAGCGGACTCAGCGCCGCGCGTGCCAGGCGCTCTCGCTCGCTGCGCAGCGGTCGCGCGTGCGCGCCCGTCTGCGCGCCAGGCCCTTCGACCGGCGCGCTCTCGCGGGCCGGCGCATCATCGTCGGTCGGCACGCCCTCGCTCGGGCGCGCCGCTGCGGGCGGCTCACTCATCGCGGCGCGCGCTCGAGCAGTGCGCGCAGCTCGCGCGCGGCCCGCTCGGGATCGTCGGCGTCGGCTATCGCGCGCAGCACGACCGCGCGCGTGGCGCCGGCGGCGACCACGTCGCCGAGGTTGGCGGCGTCGAGGCCGCCGATCGCGAAGAACGGCACGGTCGCGTGCGTGGCGGCGTAGCGCACCAGCTGCACGCCGACGGCCGGTCGACCGGGCTTGGTCGGCGTCTCGTGCACCGGCCCGACGCCGATGTAGTCGACGAGCGGCTCGCCGTCGTCCTGCTCGGCGCGCGCCGCGTCGATCTCCGCCTCGGCGTGCGTGGACAGCCCGATCAGCATGTCTGGCCCGACCAGCTCGCGCACCTCGGCCACCGGCATGTCGTCCTGGCCGACGTGCACGCCGTCGGCGCCGGCCTCGCGCGCGACCAGCGGCCGGTCGTTGACGATCAGCAGCGCGCCGATGCGCTCGCACAGCGCGCGCGCGGCGTTGGCCACGGCGGTCAGCTCGTCGTCTGCCAGCTGCTTGTCGCGCAGCTGCACCACGTCCACGCCGCCGGCGACGGCCGCGCGCAGCAGATCGGGCAGGTCGCGCCCGCCGGCGTCGGCGTCGCACACGAGATACAGCCGCGCGGCGGCGAGCCGGCGGCGCCGCTCAGAGCCGAGGTCTGCTGCTGCGGGCATCTGCGCGCAGTCTCGCAGGCAGGCGCGCCGGGGCGTCGCGGCGCGCTTTGCGCGGGCTAGCATCAACGCATGACCAGCTCCAGTCGTTCGGCGGACGTGCTCGTGATCGGCGGCGGCGTGATCGGCCTGTCGATCGCCTGGCGCGCCGCCCGGCGCGGCATGGCGGTGACGTTGCTCGAGCGCGAGACGATCGGCGCCGGCGCCTCGCGCGTGGCCGCCGGCATGCTCGCGCCGGTCGCCGAGGCGGAGTTCGGCGAGGCCGGCCGGCGCGTGCTCGACCTGGGCCTGCGCTCGGCCGACCTGTGGCCGGCGTTCGCACGCGAACTGCAGGAGGAGGCCGGGCGCGAGGTCGGGCTGCTGCGCACGGGCACGTTGCTGCTCGCGCGCGACGCCGACGAGGCACGCGAGCTCGAGCGCCAGATCGTCTTTCGCGACTCGCTCGGCCTGGCGACCAATCGGCTGCGCGCCAGCCAGGCGCGCGAACGTGAGCCGGCGCTGGCGCCGACCGTGCGCCTGGCGCTGGAGGCGCCCGACGACCACTCGGTCGATCCGCGCCTGGTGCTCGGCGCGCTGCGCGCGGCCTGCGAGGCCGTCGGCGTGCGCCTGCGCGAGCACGCGCCGGTGCACCGCATCGAGGCCGATGCAGGCGGCGCGCGCGTCGCCGGTGCGGTGGTCGCCGGCGAGCTGCAGGCGAGCGAGCGTGTGGTGATCGCCACCGGCGCCTGGAGCGCGCAGCTTCCTGGCCCTCCCGAGCAGGTTCCGGTGCGCCCGGTGCGCGGGCAGCTGCTGCGCCTGCGCGATCCGGCGGGGCCGGGGCTGCTAGGCAGCGTGGTGCGTTTCGAGGGCGGCTATCTGGTGCCGCGCGCAGACGGCCGCTACCTGCTCGGCGCGACAGTCGAGGAGCGTGGCTTTGACGTGCAGCCCGACGCCGGCGGCGTGTATGAGCTGCTGCGCGAGGCGCACGAGTTGGTGCCCGCAGTGCGCGAGCTGAAGATCGAGGAGCTATGTGTCGGCCTGCGCCCAGGCACTGCCGACAATGCGCCGGTGATCGGCGCCAGCGCGCTGGACGGGCTGACCTGGGCCACCGGCCACCACCGCAACGGCATCCTGCTGGCGCCGCTGACGGCGCAGCTGGTCGAGCGCCTGCTCGTCGAAGGGGCCGGCGAGGACGCGGCGCTGGCGGCTTGTGACCCGCGACGTTTTGCCGGGGCCGCGCGGCCGAGCGACGCGAGCGCGAGTGTGGCGCCGAGCGGAGCGCTCGGATGATCAGCGTCAACGGTCAGCAGTCCGACGTGCGCGCCGGCGAGCCGCTCGCCGCGGTGCTCGCGCAGCTGCAGCTGTCGCCGGATGCGCGGGGGGTGGCCGTGGCCGTCGATGGCGAGGTCGTGCCGCGCGCGCAGTGGCAATCCTTCGCGCTGAGCGAGCACGCGCGCGTGGAGGTGCTGACGGCGATGCAGGGAGGATGATGGCGAGCATGCGCGAGACGATCGACACGCCGACCGGCGAGCCCGCGCTCGGCGCCGACACGCCGGCTGACGCGCTGACGATCGCCGGCCGCACGCTGCGCTCGCGGCTGCTGCTCGGCACCGGCGGCTTTGCCTCGATGGCGCTGCTGGGCGAGGCGATCGAGGCGAGCGGCTGTGAGCTCGTGACCGTGGCGTTGCGCCGCGTCGACCCGGCCACGCGCGGCTCGCTGGTCGATGTGCTGTCAGATGCGGGTGTGGAGCTGCTGCCGAACACGGCCGGCTGCCACACCGCGCGCGACGCCGTGCTCACGGCGCGCCTGGCGCGCGAGGCCTTCTCCACCGACTGGGTCAAGCTCGAGGTGATCGGCGACGAGGACACGCTGCTGCCCGACGCGCCGGAGCTGCTGCGCGCCGCCGAGCAGCTCGTCGACGAGGGCTTCACGGTGCTGCCTTACACGACCGACGACCCCGTGCTCGCGCGGCGCCTGGCAGACGTCGGCTGCGCCGCCGTGATGCCGCTCGGCTCGCCGATCGGCAGCGGCATGGGCATTCGCAACCCATACAACATCGCTTTGATCCGTCAGGCCGTCGACGTGCCGGTGGTGCTCGACGCGGGCATCGGCACGGCCTCCGACGCCGCGCTCGCGATGGAGCTCGGCTGCGACGCCGTGCTCGCAGCGTCGGCCATATCCCGCGCGCAGGACCCGGTGCGCATGGCGCGCGCGATGCGCGCGGCCGTGCAGGCCGGCCGGCTCGCGCATGGCGCCGGGCGCATCGAGCGCCGGCTGTACGCCACGGCCTCCTCGCCGGACGCCGGCCTGCCCGACCTCGGCCGCGCCTAGCGCTCGCCTGCGTCGCGCCGGCCGCTGCGGCTCGGCGTGCCAACAGACGAAGTCATCGTCTAATTGACGACTTCGATGGTGCCGTTCATCGACGCCGGGTGGATCGTGCACTCGTAATGAATCACACCCGGCTTCAGCGCCTTGATCTGAAACGTGCCTTTTTCGCCGAAGTCCTTGGAGGCGAACTTCTGCGGCCCGCCCTCACTGGTCACGTTGTGCGCGACAGTGTCGAAGTTCGTCCACCTGATCGTGCTGCCGACCTTCACCCTCAGCGTGTCCGGCGCGATCGTGATGTTGCGGTAGGCGACCTGCACGGTACCGCTCCTGACGGGGCCCGACGCCGGGAGGAATTTGGGCGTCGTCGTGACTTTCAGGCTGCCGGTCGTGGTCTTCGCCGTCTTCGTCGTCGTCGCCGTCTTGGTCGTCGCGGCCGTCGAGGTGGGCGTCTGGGTGGACGACGATGAGGAGCTGCTGCTCGAGGAGCCGCAGCCGGCGAGCGTGGCCAGTGCGGCGCAGACAGCGAGCGGGGCGAGGCGTCGGCTCATCTGCGCGCCAACCCTAGCCTAGACTGGCTCGTCCATGCCACGGTCATTTCTCACCGGCGCAGAGCTGTCGGCCAGCGAGCTCGACGCGCTGCTCGACCGCGCGCTGGCGCTGAAGGCCGAGCCGCTGTCCTCGCGTGCGCTGGCCGGACGCAGCGTCGCGCTGATCTTCCAGAAGCCCTCCACGCGCACGCGGCTGTCCTTCGACGTCGGCATCGACGAGCTCGGCGGCCACGCGGTCGTGCTGCGTTCCGACGAGCTGCAGCTGTCGCGCGGCGAGGCGCTGCGCGACACCGCGCTGGTGCTCTCGCGCCACGTCGCCGCCGTCGGCGTGCGCACAGGCCCGCAGGCGATGCTCGACGAGCTCGCCGAGCACAGCTCCGTGCCGATCATCAACATGCTCACCGACTCCCATCACCCCTGTCAGGCGCTGGCCGACCTGCTGACGCTGCGCGAGGCGCATGCCTCGTTGGCCGGCCTGCGCGTGGCCTACGTCGGCGACGGCAACAACGTCGCGCGCTCGCTGGCCATCCTCGGCACACTCGCCGGGCTGCACGTCGCCGTCGCCTCGCCCGACGGCTACGCGCTGGAGCACGATCTCGCGCTGCCCGATGGCGCGCAGGGCACGCTGACGCTGCACAGCGACCCCCGCGAGGCCGTCGCCGGCGCGAGCGCCGTGTACACCGACGTTTGGGTGAGCATGGGCGACGAGGCCACGGCTGACGCGCGACGCACGGCGCTGGCCGACTACCGCGTCGACGACGCGCTGCTCGACGCCGCGGCGCCCGACGCGTTCGCGCTGCACGACCTGCCGGCGCACCCCGGCGAGGAGATCAGCGCGGACGTGCTCTACGGCGAGCGCCAGCGCATCTGGGACCAGGCCGAGAACCGCCGCCATGCCCAGAAGGCGCTGCTCGAGCTGCTCGTGGCCGGGCGATGAGCACGAGCGCGGACACGGATGCCGGCGCGGACGCGCCTACGGACGGCGACGCCGTCGCCACGGCCCAGCCGCGCCCGCAGCGCGGCGACGTGCTCGAGCTGAGCATCGACTCGCTGGCCTTCGGCGGCGAGGGCGTGGCGCGCCTGGGCGACGGCGGCTACGTCGTGTTCGTGGCCGGCGCTGTTCCCGGCGATCGGGTGCGCGCGGTCGTGCACAAGCGCAAGCGCAGCTACGCGCACGCGCGCACGCTGGAGGTGCTCGAACCGAGCCCCGAGCGCATCGCGCCGCTGGCCGATCATCCGGGCGTGCCGTGGCAGGTGCTGCCGTATGAGCGCCAGCTGGAGATCAAGCAGTCGCAGGTCGACGAAGCGCTCAAGCGCATCGGTCACCTCGACGGCTACGAGCTGCGGCCGATCGTGCCGGCGATCGAACAATGGCGCTATCGCAACAAGCTCGAGTACTCGTTCGGTCACGCGGTCGGCGACGGCGACGGTGAGCCGGGCGAGCTGCTGTGCGGCTTTCACGCGCCGGCCGGCGGCAATCGCGTGACGCCGATGAACGACTGCCTGCTGGCGTCCGAGCGCGGCAACCTCGCGCGCGAGGTCGCCTTGCGCTGGTGTCGCGCCGAGGGACTGACCGCGTGGGACCGTGGACGCCCGCCTGCCGTTGAGCCGCGCGGCCCGCGTGAGGGCGGCCCGCGCGGCGGACGCGAGCGCCGCGGACGGCGTGACCGCCAGCGCGAGGAGCGCATCGGGCCGGCGCCCGACGGGCGCGCGCGCCTGCGCAACCTGGTCGTGCGCGAAGGTCGGCGCAGCGGCCAGCTGCAGATCCGCCTCGTCACGACCGAGGGCGAGTTGGAGGTCGGCGCGCTGGCGGCGATGCTCAGCGAGTGGCTCGGCCAGAGCCTGTCCGGCGTGCTGTGGACTCGCTCGGCAAGCCTCGCCGAGACGACCGGCGGTGGTGACACTGAGTTGGTCTGGGGTGAGGCCAAGCTGCCCGAGCGCCTCGGCGAGCTGGACCTCTTGATCTCCGCAGAGGCGTTCTTTCAGACCAACACCGAGATGGCCGAGCGCCTGTACGGCATCGTCGCCGACTACGCCGCGCTGGAGGGCTGGGAGCGCGTCTATGACCTGTACAGCGGCATCGGCACGATCGCGCTCACGCTGGCGCCGCGTGCCGGCGAGCTGTGGGGCATCGAGCTGATCGAGCAGGCCGTCGCCGACGCGATCGCAGGCGCGCGCGCCAACGGCATCACCAAGGCCAAATTCTTCGCCGGCGACGCGCGCCTGGCGCTTCCCGAGCTGCTCGAGCGCGCCGGCCGTCCGGACGTGCTCGTCGTCGACCCGCCCCGCGCCGGCCTGTCAAAGAAGGTCGTGCACCGCGTCATCGACTGCTCGCCCAAGCGCATCGTCTACGTCTCCTGCAACCCCACCACTCTGGCGCCCAACGCCGCCGAACTGGTCGAGGCGGGTTGGGCTCTACGCACGGTGCACCCCGTCGACATGTTTCCCCAGACTCACCACATCGAGGCCGTAGCTCTCTTCGAGCGCGGCTAGGCTCCAGCAATGCGCGCTGCCACCATTCGCGACGGGGAGGTCGTGATCGAGGAGCATCCGGACCCCGAGCCGGGGGCCGGCGAGGTGCTCGTGCGCGTGCGTGCGGCGGGGCTGAACGGCGCCGACATGATGCAGCGCCGCGGTCTCTACCCAGCGCCGCCGGGCTCGCCGCAGGACATCCCGGGGATGGAGTTCGCCGGCGAGGTCGCCGCATGCGGCCCGAGCGCCGAGCGCTTCGAGCAGGGCGAGCGGGTGATGGGAATCGTCGGCGGTGGCGCGCAGGCCGAGCTGGTGCTGGCCCACGAACGGACGTTGATGCCGGTGCCGGGCGAGCTCGACTGGCCGGCCGCCGGTGGTCTGCCTGAGGTCTTCACGACGGCGCACGACGCGGTGTTCGTGCAGGCCGGCCTGCACAGCGGCGAGCACCTGCTGGTGCACGGCGGCGCCGGTGGTGTCGGCAGCGCCGCGATCCAGCTCGCCCGCGCGGCCGGCGCGGCGGTGACGGCGACGGTCCGCAACGAGCAGCTGCGCGATGCCGTCGCCGAGCTCGGTGCGCGCGTGATCGCCCCCGACGCGTTCGTTGACAGCGGCCCGTTCGACGTCGTGCTGGAGCTCGTCGGTGCGCCGAACATGCCCGACAACCTGACGGCGCTGGCGACCGGCGGGCGCATCGCTGTCATCGGCGTCGCGGCCGGCGCGAAGTCGGAGCTGAACCTGCTCGCGCTGATGGGCAAGCGCGCGCGTATTCACGGCTCGACCCTGCGTGCGCGTCCGCTCGAGCAAAAAGCGCTGACGGCGCGGCTGGTCGAACACGAGGTCTTGCCGCTGTTCGATATGGGCGAGCTCGATGTGCCAGTCGCCGCGACCTACCCGCTCGACCAGGCGGCCGACGCATATGAGCACTTCGCCGCCGGCGGCAAGCTCGGCAAGATCGTCATCACGATCTAGCGGCCCGCCAGGTGTGGAACGGGCCCGGCGAACGCGTCACAGTCCGAGCTTGCGAACTCCCGCCTCGTCGAAGCCGAAGTAGTGACCGACCTCATGGCGCACCGTCTTCGTGACCTGCGCCCGCAGGCGTTCAGGATCGTCGCCGAAGTCGCGCACGAGCGTGTCGCGAAAGATCATGATCTCGTCTGGCATGACTCCGCCGCCGAAGAAACCACTGCCAGCCCGCTTGAAGTGGACGTACATGCCGTACGCATGGTGTTCGGCGCCACGATCGGAGACGACGATCGGCACGTTCTCCAGCGCGCGTTGAAACTCGGGCGGGAGATCGTCGATCGCCGACTGCACGAGCCCCTCGAACTCCTGCTCGCTGTACTGCCTGGGCTGGCCGTCGCTCATCGCGCAGCGATCAGTACGGCGGCAGCGCCGCGTACCAGTCGCCGAGCGAGCGGAAGGACGCCCAGAAGTCGCGCTTGGCGTCCTGCTCGTCCAGCGAGTCGTCGATGTTCGGCACGTACAGCGCATCGATCGTTGGCGTCATCTGCTGGATCTCGCCGAGCCGCGGGGCCACCGGGTGCGCGAGCGGGATGTCCATCTCGTTGAGCGAGGTCAGCGCCTCGTGGCCCATCACGACGACGATCTTCGGCTGCACGATCGCCAGCTCGGCGACGACGCGCGCCATGCACGCCGGGTCGGCCAGCGAGGCGTCGCTGAGCGGGCACTTGACGCACAGCGTTCCGTAGACGGCCAGCGGGTCGATCTGCAGGCGCTTGAGCGACTTCATCAGCGCGCCGCCGGCGCGGCCGTAGAAGGCCACGCCCTCCTCGATCTCCGAGGGCAGCGGCGCGTACTTCAGCAGCATGATGTCCGCCTGCGGATGCCCGGAGCCGAGCACCGGCATCAGGTTGCCGCGCGGGCAGTGCGGGCAGGACTGCAGCTCGCGCGTGAGCGTGTTCAGCTCACGGATCGCGCGCTCCAGGTACTTCTCGCGGATCTCGTCATCGGTCACAGGCATTGACCCCGAGGGATTAGACGACGCCGATGGTTGTCCTTGGCTGTGCATCAGTCCTTGCGCGGCGACCTCGAGCGATTCGCGCGCTATCCCCGTCCGCGCCCTCCGGCCGCGCGGCGCACGCGCTTGACCCGCCTGGCCCTGCTGGCGCGTTGCGCCGACGGCGGCGTGGCGCGCGTCTGCAGGAACTTCAGCGCCTGCACGTACAGCAGCGACGAGCGGCCGCTGACGATCTCGGCGTCGCGCAGCGACTGCAGGAACTGGAGCGGCCCATCGAAGTCATGCATGCGAATGCGCGCCGAGCCGAGCCCCTGTGCGACGTGCGAGTCTGATCCGGCGCCCGCCGACGATGCGGTACTTCGCGGCGAAGCGCTCGGCCTCGTCGTTGAACGCGCTGATCGCCACGCGCGGGTTGAACACCTCGATCGCGTCGACGTCGTCGAGGATCGTCAGCAGGTGCTCGTAGTCGGGCACCGAGTGCATGCGGTCGAAGGGGTGCGGCACGTAGACCAGCCCGCCCTGTCGCTTGATCTCCGCGACCGTCTCGGCCAGGCTCAGCCCGCGCGGGATCTTCTCCTCGATGAACAGGCCGATCACCTCGCCCTGGTCGGCCGTCTTGACCTCCTCGCCGACGATCACCTTGACGGGCGGGTGGGCATCCGATTCAGCGGCCTGCGCGCGCGCCTCCAGCGCGCCGGAGATCTCGTTGTGGTCGGTCACCGCGATCGCGCCCAGGCCCTGCGCGCGCGCGGTCGCCAGCAGCACCTCCACCGGCGTCGCGCAGTCGTGCGAGTGGTCGGTGTGCATGTGCAGGTCGACGTCGATCAGCGGCCGCTCGGCGAGCTTCGCCGCCAGCGCTGCGTCGCCCTCGCGCGGGTGGCGCCGCGCCGCCAGCTCTGAGTAGATCTGCTCGAAGCGCTCGGCCGCGCCGACGTCGTCGGCGATCAGCCGGTAGTCGCCCGGGAAATGGCGCTGCATCAGCTCGACCGTCGCCGCCGTGCTGGCCGTGCGCGCGTCCAGGCGTCCATAGAAGCTCTCGACGAAGCGCCGCGCCACCAGCGTCGACAGCAGGCGCTCTGAGGAGGAGTGAAACGAGCCGACGTTCAGCGCGCGCGAATGACGAAGCGCCGCGTTGGACGTGCTCGGCGCGAACGGCTCGTGCACATGCACGAAATCGAGCTCGACCGTGCCGAGCAGTTCCTCGATCGTGCGCGCCACATCGATCGACAGCGACGGCGCGCGACGGCGCGCGCCCGCCGACACGTCGAGCACCTCGCCGACGGCGATCAGCCGCGGCGTGCCGCCGTCGCTTGCGTCGAGCAGCGACTGCGGGTTCGAGCGCGCAGCACGCAGCGCCTTGCGCGACTCGCGCACTCGCTCCTGTGAGTGCGACGGCGCGAGCACGAGCACGCGGTGCCCACGTCGCGACAGCTCCGCGCTGACGCTCAGCACGTGCGCGTTGACCTCGTTGTCCTGCGCCTCCCACGGGTACGGCGTGACGTGCGCGATCGAGTACGACGAGGCCATCGCTACCCGATTATGCCCGCTGGCGCAGCCCGCGGCGATGGGCTATTTGGCGACGGCCGCTTTGGCCTTGCGCGCTTTGGCGCGCGCCGGCGCGTTGCCCGGCGCCCGTGCGGCGCGTTTGCCCGGCGCGCCTGGCCGCCCCGCGTACTTGGCGATGAACTTCTCGGTGTCGGTCCGCGCCTGGTCGTCGGGCCGCTGGTTGTGCGGCGACTTCATCAGGTAGGACGACGGCCCGTCCAGCTGGCCGCCGACGCCGTTGTTCAGCGCCAGCTTGCAGCAGCGCACCGCGTCGATCACGATGCCGGCCGAGTTCGGCGAGTCCCACACCTCGAGCTTCATCTCCACGTTCAGCGGCACGTCGCCGAAGGCCTGGCCCTCGACGCGAATGTGCGCCCACTTGCGGTCGGTCAGCCACGGCACGTAGTCCGACGGCCCGATGTACACGTCGTCGGCCGGCAGCTCGTGATCCATGATCGACGTGACCGCGTTGGTCTTGGAGATCTTCTTCGACTCCAGGCGCTCGCGCTCGAGCATGTTGTAGAAGTCCATGTTGCCGCCGACGTTCAGCTGCGACGTGCGCAGCATCTTCACGCCGCGGTCGGCGAACAGGCGCGCCAGCGTGCGG
This sequence comes from uncultured Solirubrobacteraceae bacterium, assembly GCA_963793935.1. GTDB lineage: Bacteria > Actinomycetota > Thermoleophilia > Solirubrobacterales > Solirubrobacteraceae > Palsa-744. Next base: position 204,350 of record CAWCBZ010000003.1, on the reverse strand, counting down.
TGCACGATCGTCGCGCCGACCTGCGACTTGATGTCATCGCCGACGATCGGCAGGCCGGCCGCCTTGAAGCGCTTGTCCCAGTAGTTCTCGCGAGCGATGAACACGGGAATGCAGTTGACGAACCCGCAGCCCGCCTCGAGCACCTGCTCGACGTACCACTTGGTCGCGTCCTCGGAGCCCACCGGCAGGTAGGACACGACCACGTCGGTGTGCGTGTCCTTGAGGATCTGCACCACGTCGGCCGTCTCGCCCGGCGCCTTGGTGATCTTCCGCTTGAGGTACTTACCCAGGCCGTCGAGCGTCATGCCGCGGTGTACCGCCACGCCGAGCTTGCGCGGCACCTTGGCGAACTTCATCGTGTTGTTCTGGCCCGCCCAGATCGCTTCGCCGAGGTCCTTGCCGACCTTCTTGGAGTCGATGTCGAAGGCCGCCGTGAACTCGATGTCGCGCACGTGGTATCCGCCGAGGTCGACGTGCATCAGGCCGGGCACGTCCTCATCCGGGTTGGCGTCGCGGTAGTAGTTGACGCCCTGCACGAACGCCGAGGCGCAGTTGCCGACGCCGACGATCGCGACGCGAACCTTGTCGGACTGGTAGCGCGCGGCGCCGTTCTTCGATGCCGCGCCATTCGACGCGGCGCTGCCGTTTGAGTGCTGCTTGATCACGAGAAAAACGTCCTTTGCATGAGGGCTCGGCGCTGCGGCCGAGGCGCGGTCAAGGAAGCCGGGTGGGCTTTGCCGGAGACTACTCCGCAGTCGTCATTAGGTCACACCGACCAGCTCGCGGCGCACGTGCCAGATGCGCTGGCCGACCGTGATCAGGCTCAGCCCCGCGAGCACGAACACCGCCGGCTCCAGCAGCTGGAAGTCGCCCAGCGATGCGCCGCGCGCGAAGATCAGCCCGATCGACAGAATCACCACGCGCACTGGACGTGTGGCGATGCCGACCTTGCACTCCACGCCCAGCGCCTCCGCGCGAGCGCGCGTGTAGCTGACCATCAGCGAGGCCAGCACCGCGACGACCACCGCGGCCGCCGCCGCGCGGTTGCCGCTCTCGGCGAAGTAGCCGGCCACGGCCGTCAGCACGATGCCCTCCTCGACGCGGTCGAGCGTCGAGTCCAGAAACGCGCCGAACGGCGTGCCCTTGCCCGACATGCGCGAGTAGCGACCGTCGAGCGTGTCCATGATCGATCCGACGATGAAGGCGATGCCGCCGAGGAAGAACAGCCTTTCCCAAACGAGCACAGCAGCGACCACGTTGAGCACCAAGCCAGTCAGCGAGATCGCGTTCGGCGTCAGGCGCGACTCGATCAGGCGGTTGCGCACCAGCTCGCGCCGTTCGCCCGAGCCGATCGGCGCGCGCACGCGCCGCCCGCGCGCTTTGCGTCCCGCGCGGTAGCCGTCGCGGCGCGAGCGCCTCGGCGAGGCGTGCTGTCTGGGAGCCATCGGCTCAGCTCCGTCGCCTAGCCGCTCGCGCGCACTTGTGCGGACGGCACGGTCGAGAAGCGCCACACGTTCGGTCGCGCGCGCGCCAGCCAGCGCGCGCCGTAGGCCGAAGCGCCGGCCGTCAGCGCGCCGAGCAGCGCGTCGACGATGAAGTGGTTGGCGGTCACCACGATCACGAACGTCATCAAGAACGGATACACCAGCCAGACCACGCGCACGATGCGATGGCGCGCCAGCCGTGCCAGCGGCCAGCCGATCATCAGCGCGAACGCCACGTGCATCGACGGCACCGCCGCGTACGGGTTGAACAGCGCGCTGGCCGTCGCGCTGGTGTGCGAGACGTGCACGCCGGTGAAGTCCGACACGCTGTCGATGAAGCCCCACTCCGGCATGAAGCGCGGCGGCGCCGTCGGGAACACCACGTAGCCGACCAGCGCGATCGCCATCGCGATCATGAACATGTTGCGCACGAAGTAGAACGAGCGGTTGTGGCGCAGGTACAGATACAGCAGCGCGCTCAGCGTGATCGACGTCTGCGCGTTGACGTACAGCCAGCTCGCGCTGACCATCACCAGGTGGCTGCCCGAGGCCCACGCCTGCACGCTCGGCTCGACGAACAGGTGCAGCTTGCTCTCGATCGAGATCACGTCGCGCGCATGCGCGAACGCCGCGTTGGCGTCGCCCTCGACCAGGCCACGCACGAGCCGGTAGGCGACGTAGGCGGCGGCGAAGAGCGAGACCTGCCGCAGCGCGTCGAGCCAGCCGTGCGGCAGGACGCGCGCCTGCAGTAGACGAGCGCGGGCGAGCATCGCGACAAGCCTAGACCACCGGCTGCGCCCGCGGCTCGCGCCGAGCGCGCGCCGCTCAGCGACAGCGCTCGCCGTGTGCGAACACACGCGCGAGCGAGAAGTCGATCGCCACGTGCACGCTGCCGCCCGTGCGCGTCTGCACGCGCGTCCAGTCGCCGCCCGCGCGGCTCACGCAGCCGCGCCCGTCCGCGAGCGCCCAGTAGGGCGAGAAGCGCACGCGCACGACATAGGAGCCCGGCGCGCTCGCCTGCAGCGTGAACGCGTCGTCGCCCAGTTGCATCAACACGCTCGGCGGCTGCGCCAGCGGCGTCGCGTCGGCAACCGCAAACAGACGCCAGTGCGCCGAGCGCCACACTTCGCGCAGGTAGCTCGGCTCGCTGGCGACCACGCGCGCCTCACCGACGCCCGAGTAGTCCAGCGGGCCATCCGCCAGCGCCACGTAGGAGATCGCCTGCTGCGACAGCCATGCGCGGTAGGCCGCGGCGCCGGGCCGCCGCGCGCCTTCATAGAACAGTCCGTAGCGGTCGCGTTCCAGCTGGCGCTGCCAGCCGCGCGCCAGCGCCACGCGGTCGGCCACCCAGCGCGCCTCGCCGTGATTGCGCGTCGGCACCACCTCGATGCGCGCCGCCCGCCCGTCGTAGCCGATGCCCATGCGACGCAGCTGCGCCAGCAACGGCCGGTAGTACGACGCGTCCGCGGTCGCGTTCGACGCCGCCGACACGTAGTCGGCGATCGGCGCGCGCAGCTGCCAGTAGCCCAGCGCCAGCGCCAGCACGACAAGCGCCGCCGCTCGCGCGCGCAGGTGACGGCCGCCGGTGCGCTCGCCGCCGGCGCGGCGCTCGTGCGAGTCGCGCCCGACGAGCGTCAGCGCGAGCAGCGGGCCGGCGAACAGCGCGCCGAGGCGAACCGCGTTGCCGCCGACCGGCGTCGCCACCGCGTACGCGCCGACCAGCGCCAGCGCGTACAGCAGCGCGCCCGTGCGCAGCACGCGCTCGCCGGCCGGCATCGCCGCCGCCGAAAGCAGCGTCGCCGCCAGCGCCGGATAGAAAGCCGACGCCACGAACGGCTCCGAGCCGCCTTCGGGGAAGGCCAGCGCCAGCAGCGCCAGCGGCACGAGCGCCGCCAGCGTCAGCGACAGCGCCAGCCGCCGCTCGTCCGTGCGCGCCACCGCCCACGCCAGCGTGCACAGCGCCACAAACGCGCCGGCGACCGGGCTGGCCAGCGTGCACAGCGCAGCCAGCGCCAGCGCCGCCGCCCCGCGCCCGCGGCCGATTCGCGGCGCGCGCGAGGGGCATGCCGCGACCAGCGCCGCCAGACCGACCGCCACGCCCAACTCGAAGGCGACGCGGTTGGTCAGCAGCGAGACGCTCGCGCCCAGCGCGAACCACAGCGACGCCAGGCGCGCGGCGCGCGCCGGCGCGCGCGCGGCGGCCAGGCGCGCGAACAACGCCACGGCGGCGACCGTCGACAGCGCCGCCAGCAACTGCACGCCGAGCAGCGCGCCGAGCCCCGGCGCCAGCAGCGAGTAGCCGAGCAGGTGGTGTCCGCCGTACCAGCCGTTGTCCCACAGCGTCAGCCCGGCGCGCGAGAACAGGTCCGAGCGATAGCCGGCCGCCGCCAGGTCGCTGCTAGGCGGCGCCACGATCACGTAGGCCAGCCCGAGCGCCGCCGCGATCGTCCAGGCGGGCAGCGCCCGCGCGCGCATGCTCACTCGCGCGCGGCGCCGACGAACCGCACCACGCGGTCGATCGCGTCGGCGCGGTCCAGCCATGGCCAGTGGCCCGCGTCGGCCAGCTCCACCAGCTCGGCGCCCAGCACATCGGCGTAGGCCTTGGCGAAGCGCGCCGGAATGTAGGGGTCCTGCTGACCCCACATGACCAGCGCCGGCACGCCCAGCTCACGCAGCTCGCCCAGGCGCTCGCCGGCCGCGGCCAGAACGTCTGGCGGCGAGCTTCGGTACAGCCGCAGGATCGCCCGCTGCGTGCCCTGGTCGAAGTGCGCCATCACGCTCTTCTGCCACTGCTCCGGCATCGGCCCTGGCGTCACGTTGCCCTCGCGCGAGAGCAGGCGCAGCACGCGCGCGTTCGTGCTGCCCATCGCCAGCTCACCGAGCACCGGCGTGCGCCAGATGCGCGCCGTGCGGTGCCAGCGATAGCCAGGCAGAAACGGCACCGCGTTGATCACCACCAGCCGCTCGACGCGCTCGGGGTGGCGCTGCGCGAACGCCAGCCCGACGGCGCCCCAGTCGTGCACGACCATGCGCACGCGCTCGACGCCCGCCAACTCCAGAAACGACTCGATGAAGTCGGCGTACTCGTCGATCGTGAAGGCCAGCGAGCCGGGCTTGCCCGAGCGTCCGAACCCCGGCAGGTCCGGCGCCAGTCCGCCGCTGCGCGCGAGGAACTCCAGCCAGGCGTCCGAGCTTTCGGGCACGCCGTGCAGGTACAGCGGCGCCGAGGCCTGCGCCGCGCCCGATCCGGCGCCCGGCGCCGACGCGCCGTTGGCGCCCTCGGCCAGCGACGCGCTGCGCCAGAACACCGGCATGCCGTTCAGCTCGGCCTCGTGGTCGCGAACCTCGGGCACCGCGCGAGGATAACGGCGGATACCGTTGGCGCGTGCCCGCAAGCACAGCCAAGCGCGCCACCGCCGCGCGCCGCAAAGCGTCCTGGACGCCGCCGTCGCGAGCGCGCGTGCTGCGCGTGCGCGATCGTCTGCGCGAGGTCTACGGCGTGCCGCTGATGCGCCCGCACGAACACCCGATCGCCGAGCTCGTGCTGACGGTGCTGTCGCAGTCGACCAACGACCGCAATCGCGACGTCGCCTTCCTGCGCCTGCGCACTCGCTTCCCGTCTTGGCTGGCCGTGCGCGACGCGCCCGTCGCCGAGGTCGAGCTGGCGATCCGTCCGGGCGGCATCTCCAAGGTGAAGTCCGCGCGCATCCAGGCGATCCTGCGCGCGATCACCGACGACCCGCGTGACCCTCCGCACGAGCTGTCACTGGACTGGCTGCCGCGCGTGCCGCTCGCCGAGGCGCGCGACTACCTCGTGGCGCTGCCCGGCGTCGGACGCAAGACGGCCGCCTGCGTGCTGCTGTTCGCCTACGGCCTGCGCGACGTGCCCGTCGACACGCACGTCTCGCGCGTCGGCGCGCGCCTGCACCTGCTGCAAGGCGGCGCGCCGTTCGAGCGCCTGCACGACCAGATGCTCGCGCTCACGCCGCCCGGCCAGGAGCTCGAGCTGCACGTCAACCTGCTGCGCCACGGCCGCCGCACCTGCCACGCGCGCTCGCCCGAATGCGACAGCTGCGCGTTGGCGCGCATGTGCCCCAGCCGCGCGCTGTTCGCCTGAGCGCCGACCACCTGCCGTCGACGACGCGACGGCGCGACGGCGCGACGGCGCGATGTAGGCTTGGCCGATGACACAGAGCGACCGAGCGATCGCCGAGAAGGACCGCTGCGCCACCTGCTCAGGCGCCGGCTGGACGTGGTTCGAGGCCGAGCCCGAGGGCAGGTGGATCGTCTGCCGCGACTGCATCGGCACCGGCAGGACCGACCAGAAGGGGCGCAAGCGCCTGCGCCCCGACGAGGCGGAGGGCTCCTAGCCCGCGAGCGCCTGCTCGGCCGGCCCGCGACAGCACGGCGAGTGCGGGGCTCCCGGCTCAGCCGTGCGGCAGCACGGCGAACGCGATCACCGCGTAGTGCAGGCCGGCCGCGGCCAGCACGAAGGCATGAAAGACCTCGTGGTAGCCGAACACCTTCGGCCACGGGTTCGGCTTCTCGCTGGCGTAGATCACCGCGCCGGTCAGATACAGCGCGCCGCCCAGCGCGATGCCCGCCGCGCCCAGCCAGCCGATCGCCGCGGGCAGCTCGCCGAACACCGCCGCCGTGACCAGGCCGAGCAGCACGTAGACGATCGCGAACAGCCACTTCGGCGCGTCGATCCAGGCCAGCTTGAAGATCACGCCGCCCAGCGCTCCGGCCCACAGCACGATCAGGATCGTGCTCGCCAGCCCGCCGTGCAGCGCCAGCAACGCCACCGGCGTGTACGTGCCGGCGATCAGCACGAAGATCATCGAGTGGTCCAGCCGGCGCATCCAGCGCCGCGCCTTCGGTCGCCAGGTCACGCGGTGATACAGCGCGCTCGTGCCCAGCAGGCCCGACACCGCCACCGCGTAGATCGCCGCCGCCACGCGCGCGCGCCCGCCCGACGCGGCCAGAATCAACCCGACGCCGCAGCCCAGCGAGACGAAGAACGCGTATTGGTGTGACACGCCGCGCAGGCGCGGCTTGACCGGCGCCGCCTCGGCCAGCGTCGTCTTGATCGCCGCAACCATGGGTTCAAGGTACACCCTGTGCGTGCCGTCGTGGGCCGCATCGGCCCCGATGCGGCTCGCGGGCGACCGTCAAGCGCAGGCGCGCGATACGCGACGATCGACCTTGAATGTCTATAAATAATCTGTCACAATCTCACTTAGATTTATTCCGCGTATCTAAGGAGCAGTCCCACATGGCCAAGACCATAGGCATCGACCTCGGCACGACCAACTCGTGCATGGCCGTGCTAGAGGGCGGCGAGCCAACCGTGATCGAGAACTCCGAGGGCGGTCGCACGACCCCCTCCGTGGTCGCCTTCACGGCTTCCGGCGAGCGCCTCGTCGGCACGGTGGCAAAGCGCCAGGCCGTCACCAACCCGCAGAACACAGTCTTCTCGATCAAGCGCTTCATGGGCCGCAAGGAGGCCGAAGTGCACGAGGAGGAGTCGATCGTTCCCTACAAGGTCGTCTCCGGCCCCAACGGCGACGCACGCGTGGAGGCCAACGGCGAGCAGTTCTCGCCGCCGGAGATCTCCGCGATGATCCTGCAGAAGCTCAAGACCGACGCCGAAGCGTATTTGGGCGAGGCCGTCGACTCTGCCGTCATCACCGTTCCCGCCTACTTCAACGACGACCAGCGCCAGGCGACCAAGGACGCCGGCAAGATCGCCGGCCTCGACGTCAAGCGCATCATCAACGAGCCCACCGCCGCGTCGCTGGCCTATGGCCTCGACAAGGAGTCCGACCAGACCATCCTCGTGTTCGACCTCGGCGGCGGCACCTTCGACGTGTCCGTGCTGGAGATCGGCGACGGCGTTTTCGAGGTCAAGTCCACCGCCGGCGACAACCACCTCGGCGGCGACAACTTCGACAAGGCCATCGTCGACTGGCTCGTGTCCGAGTTCAAGAAGTCCCAGGGCATCGACCTGAGCGCCGACCCGATGGCGCTGCAGCGTCTCTACGAGGCCTCTGAGAAGGCCAAGATCGAGCTGTCGACCACGCAGGAGACACAGATCAACCTGCCCTTCATCACCGCCGACGCCTCCGGACCCAAGCACCTCGACACGCGCCTCACGCGCGCCAAGCTCGCCGAGCTGACCTCCGACCTGCTCGACCGCGTCGTCAAGCCGGTCAAGCAGGCCATCGACGACGCCAAAGACAAGGGCGTCAAGGAGATCGAGCACGTCGTGCTCGTCGGTGGCATGACGCGCATGCCCGCCGTCCAGGAGAAGGTCAAGGAGCTCACCGGCAAGGAGCCCCACCGCGGCGTCAACCCCGATGAGGTCGTCGCAGTCGGCGCCGCCATCCAGGCGGGCGTTCTGACCGGCGACGTCAAGGACGTGCTGCTGCTCGACGTCACGCCGCTGACGCTCGGCATCGAGACCAAGGGCGGCGTCATGACCAAGCTCATCGAGCGCAACACCACCATCCCCACGCGCAAGGGCGAGGTGTTCTCGACCGCCGAGGACAACCAGCCGAGCGTGGAGATCCACGTGCTGCAGGGCGAGCGCGAGATGGCTCAGTACAACAAGTCGCTCGGCAAGTTCCAGCTGACCGGCATCCCGCCGGCGCCGCGAGGCATCCCGCAGGTCGAGGTCGCCTTCGACATCGACGCCAACGGCATCCTCAACGTGTCCGCCAAGGATCTCGGCACCGGCAAGGAGCAGAAGATCGAGATCAAGGCAGGCTCCGGGCTGTCTGACGAGGAGATCAAGAACATGGTCTCCGACGCCGAGTCCCACGCCGACGAGGACCGCCGTGCGCGCGAGCTCGCCGAGGCGCGCAACAACGGCGAGAACGCCGCCTACCAGGCCGAGAAACAGCTCGGCGAGCTGGGCGACCAGGTCGACGCCGACTCCAAGCAGCGCATCGAGGACGCCGTCAAGGAGGTCCGCGAGTCGCTGGAGGCTGAGGACCCGGCGGTCATCAACGCCAAGACCGAGGCCCTGCAGACCGCCTTCCACGCGATCTCCGAGGCGATGTACCAGCGCGCCCAGGAGTCGGCCGCGGCGGACGGCAACGGCAACGGCGCCTCGGCCTCTTCCGACGGCGACTCGGCAGACGACGAGGACGTCGTCGACGCCGAGGTAGTCGACGAGCCCAAGGCGTAGCGCATGTCTGAGCCCAAGCAGACGATCGACCAGGACGCTGCCGAGCGTCACGAGCAGCAGCAGTCTCCGCAGACCCCCGGCGCAGCCGCGCCGGGGGCGAGCGCGGACGGCTCCGCCTCGGGCGTCGGTGACGCCAACGGCGGCGGCGCCGGGGGCGAGCGCGGCGACGCGCATGACGCGTCCGACGCCTCGGCCGAGCTGAAGGGCGACCTCGACGAGCTCGGCGCGTTGGCCGCCAAGCGCGACGAGTACCTCGCGCTGGCGCAGCGCACGCAGGCCGACTTCGAGAACTACCGAAAGCGCGTCGCGCGCGAGTCCGCGCTGGCGGCGCAGCGCGGCGTGGCAAAGCTTGCCAAGGAGCTCTTGCCGGCGATCGACAACCTCGACCGCGCGTTGTCGGCGGCGGCCACAGACGACCCGCTGCTCGACGGCGTGCGCCTGGTGCGCTCCGAACTGTCGGCCGCGCTCGCGCGCGTCGGCGTCGAGTCCTTCTCGCCGCTCGGCGAGACCTTCGACCCGGCCGTGCACGAGGCCGTCGCCACCGTGCCGCAGCCCGCCGAGGGCGGCGCCGACAGCGGCCTCGTGGTCGAGGTCTACCAGGACGGCTACCGTCTCGGCGAGAGCGTCATCCGGCCCGCCCGCGTGGTCGTCGCCGCGTAGGCGCAGGAGCACATATGGCTACACGACCCGACTACTACAAGACGCTCGGCGTCGACAAGAAGGCGTCCGCCGACGACATCAAGAAGGCCTACCGCAAGCTCGCGCGCAAGTACCACCCCGACGCCAATCCCGACGACAAGAACGCCGAGGCGCGCTTCAAGGAGATCTCCCAGGCCCACGACGTGCTCGGCGACCCCGAGAAGCGCAAGCAGTACGACAGCGCCTCCGGTCCCTTCGCCACCGGCGCCGGCCCCGGCGGCGGCTTCGGCGGCTTCGGCAACTTCGACTTCGACGCGTCCTCCATGGGCGACATCCTGTCCAACCTCTTCGGCGGCGCCGCGGGCGGCGGCGGCCGCGCCTCGCGCGGGCGCGCGCGCCCCGAACGCGGCGTCGACCTCGAGGCGCAGGTCTCGATCTCCTTCGACCAGGCTGTGTCCGGCGCGCAGGTGCCGCTGCAGGTGCCCATGCAGGCGCGCTGCGACACCTGCCATGGCACCGGCGCCAAGCCCGGCACCACGCCGGTCGTCTGTCCGCGCTGTGAGGGCCGCGGCGTGGAGACGCAGGGCCAGGGCGCCTTCTCCATCTCCCAGCCGTGCTCGCGCTGCGGCGGCTCGGGCACGATCATCGAGGACCCCTGCCCGACCTGTCACGGCTCCGGCGCCGTGCGCACCGTCAAGCGCCTGCGCGTGAACATCCCCGCGGGCGTGCGCGACGGCAGCCGCATCCGCCTGGCCGGCAAGGGCGAGCCCGGACGCAACGGCGGACCGCCCGGCGACCTCTATCTGATCACCCACGTGGCCGCCTCGCCCGTGTTCAAGCGCAAGGGCGCAAACTTCGAGATCGAGGTGCCGCTGAGCATCCCCGAGGCGCTGCGCGGCGCCGAGGTGCAGGTGCCCACGCTCGACGGAACCAAGACCCTGCGCGTGCCGCCCGGCACCGCGCACGGCACCGTGCAGCGCCTGCGCGGCGAGGGGCCGCCGAAGCTCGGCTCCGGCTCGCCGCCCGCGCGCGGCGACCTGCACTACCGCTTCGTAATCGACGTGCCCAAGCAGCTCAGCTCCGATCAGCAGAGCGCCGTCGACGAGCTCTCCAAGGTGCTCAACGGCGACCCGCGCGCCAAGCTGTTCGCCGGCAGCGCGTCCACGCGCGCCGGCGCTGGCTCGGGCGACGGCGAGGAGGCCGGCGATGGCGCGTCGTAGGGTCACCTCGGTCACGCGCATGTCCGTCGAGAGCGGTCGCGGTGTGTTCATGATCTCGATCGCCGCCGAGCTGGCGCAGATGCATCCGCAGACGCTGCGCATGTACGAGCAGCGCGGGCTGATCGAGCCCAAGCGCTCGCCCAAGGGCACACGCCTGTACTCCCAGGAGGACGTCGATCGCCTGCGCCGCATCCAGGAGATGACCACCGACCTCGGCCTCAACCTCGCCGGCGTCGAGCGCGTGCTCGAGCTGGAGTTGCAGGTCGACGAGATGCATGCGCGCATCGAAGACCTCGAGGTCAAGGCGCTGCACGCGCAGGTGCAGCTGGCCGAGGAGCTCGAGCAGGTCCGCCGCTCCTTCCGCGCCGAGCTCGCCGTGCCCTACCGCGGCGGCGCCGTCGTGCGTGCCGCCGACGCGCGTTCGCCCTTCCCACGATCCGCTCCGCCGCCGACTCAGAGGAGGCCCGATGGCAGCTAACCCGACCAACCCCGCCGCACAGGCCCCGGAGGAGGAGCAGAGTCCGCTGGAGCGCTTCGGCCGCGACCTCACCGAGATCGCCGAGGCCGGCAAGCTCGACCCGGTGATCGGCCGCGACGAGGAGATTCGCCGCGTCATCCAGGTGCTCTCGCGGCGCACCAAGAACAACCCCGTGCTGATCGGCGAGCCTGGCGTCGGCAAGACGGCCATCGTCGAGGGGCTGGCCCAGCGCATCGTCTCCAAGGACGTGCCCGAGTCGCTGCGCGACCGCCGCGTCGTCGCGCTCGACATGGGCGCGCTGATCGCCGGCGCCGCCTACCGCGGCGAGTTCGAGGAACGCCTCAAGGGCGTGCTCAAAGAAGTCTCCGACGCGCAGGGCACGATCATCCTGTTCCTCGACGAGCTGCACACGATCGTCGGCGCCGGCGCCGCCCAGGGCTCGGTCGACGCCTCCAACCTGCTCAAGCCGCAGCTCGCGCGCGGCGAGCTGCGCGCCGTCGGCGCCACCACGCTGGACGAGTACACCAAGTACATCGAGAAGGACGCCGCGCTGGAGCGGCGCTTTCAGCCGGTCACCGTCGGCGAGCCCACCGTGCAGGACACGATCGCCATCCTGCGCGGGCTGAAGGAGCGCTACGAGCTGCATCACGGCGTGTCCATCCAGGACAGCGCGCTGATCGCCGCCGCCACGCTGTCCAACCGCTACATCGCCGACCGCTTTCTGCCCGACAAGGCGATCGACCTGGTCGACGAGGCCGCCTCGAAGATCCGCATCGAGATCGACTCGCTGCCGACCGAGATCGACGAGGTCAAACGGCGCGTCATGCAGCTGAAGATCGAGCTGGAGTCGCTGCGCAAGGAGAAGGACGACGCCGCCAAGGCGCGCCGCGAGGCGATCGAGGCCGAGGTCGCAGAGCTCGAAGCGCGCGAGCGGGAGATGACCGAGCAGTGGGAGGCCGAGAAGCAGGCCATCGCCGGCATCTCCGAGACGCGCGAGAAGCTCGACGCCGCGCGCATCGAGATGGAGCGTGCAGAACGCGAGTCCGACCTGCAGCGTGCAGCCGAGCTGCGCTACGGCGAGATCCCCGAGCTCGAGCGCGCCGTCGCCGAGTACGAATCGGCAGAGCGCGAGCGCGACGGCGAGGCGCCGGTGTTCCTCAAAGAGGAGGTCGACGCCGACGACATCGCCGAGGTCGTAGGGCGCTGGACCGGCATCCCCGTCAGCCGTCTGCTCGAGGGCGAAACCGAGAAGCTCGTGCACATGGAGCAGCGACTGCACGAACGCGTCGTCGGCCAGGACGCCGCGATCGACGCCGTCGCCAGCGCGCTGCGTCGCTCGCGCGCTGGCCTGCAGGACCCGAATCGCCCGATCGGCTCGTTCTTGTTCCTCGGCCCCACCGGCGTCGGCAAGACCGAGCTGGCGCGCGCGCTGGCCGAGTTCATGTTCGACTCCCAGGAGGCGATGATCCGCATCGACATGAGCGAGTACATGGAGAAACACTCCGTCTCGCGGCTGGTCGGCGCGCCTCCCGGCTACGTCGGCTACGAGGAGGGCGGCCAGCTGACCGAGGCCGTGCGCCGGCGCCCCTACTCCGTCGTGCTGCTCGACGAGATCGAGAAGGCGCACGCCGACGTGTTCAACACGCTGCTGCAGGTGATGGACGACGGTCGCCTGACCGACGGCCAGGGCCGCACCGTCGACTTCAAGAACACCGTGCTGATCATGACCTCCAACATCCCCGTCAAAGGCGGCGCCGACGACGCCGAGGTCGAGCGCGACCCGCATGCCGCGGCCAGCGCCGACGCCCGGCTGCGCAGCGAACTGCTCGACTACTTCAAGCCCGAGTTCATCAACCGCCTCGACGACATCGTGCGCTTTCAGGCGCTGTCGCGCGAGCAGATCTCAGAGATCGTCGAGCTGCAGGTCGACCTCGTGATCGCGCGCGTCGCCGAGCGCGGCGTGCACGTTACGCTGACCGACGACGCCAAGCAGTTGCTCGGCGACATGGGCTATGACCCGACCTATGGCGCCCGCCCGCTGCGCCGGGTGATCCAAAAGCAGCTCACCGACCGCCTCGCGCTGGCGCTGCTCAAAGGCGAGCTGCGCGAGGGCGACGAGGCGGTCGTCGATGCCGTCGACGGCGAGCTGGCGCTGGCCACGAGCGCGGCGGCTCAGCCGGCTGGCGCGAGCACCTGAGTCGCGGCTGACAAACAGCGGTTGATCGACGCCGAGAGTGCTGCGACGATGCCGCCGAAGGTTGAAATCGGGGGGTTACGCGTCGACGCCATAAGGGCGCCGACGAGCGCGGCATTTCGCCGAATCGCGGCCGAGCCGCCCATGACACTGGAGGATCAACCATGTCAGCACGAAGCACACGACGCGCAGTCACCCTGCTCGCCGCCGCCGGCGCGCTGTTGACCGTCGCCTTTGCGGCAGTTCCGCAGGCCGACGCGGCGACGCTGTACGCCTGCGTCAAGAAGGAAGGCGGCGCCATGCGGCTGGTCGGCGAAAAAACGAGATGCCACCGCCGCAGCGAGCGCAAGGTGTCATGGAGCACGACCGGTCCCGCCGGCAGAAACGGCGCGAACGGCAAAAACGGCACGAACGGCACGAACGGCGCCAACGGCACGAACGGATCGAACCTGACGACCCAGACTCCACTCGCCTCAGGGCAGTCCGAGTCGGGCTGGTTTGCCGTGGGCGACGGCGACTCCACGAAAGGCTTCGTTGGCGAGGGTGTCTCGTTCAGCCAGCCCCTGTCGGCGCCGATCTCGCCAGGGAACGTCGTCTTCAACACCATCGGCGCCACGTCGCCGACCTGTCCCGGCATCGGTCAGGCCGCGCGTGGGTTCGTTTGCCTCTACCCGGTCGAGGGCGAAAACATGACCTTTGACCTCACGCTCGACCGCAACCTCAACCACAACGCCGCCGACAGGTTCGGCTTTGCCTTGTACTTCCACGCGGTGCTTGCCGAAGGGTTCATCGACGGGTCCTGGACGGTGACCGCGCCGTAGCGACCCTCACAGGTGGCGGACGGGGCGGTCCCGCTCAAGCTAGAGCCGGGACCGCCCCGCCGTCTGATGCGAGGCTCGGGGCGATTGCGGACCGTTATTCGGCGAACGCGCTGCCTGAAACCGACGCCGTCGCGCAGATCGCCCACACGTTGAACGTGTCGTCTTTGACCGCGCTGGTGTTGTTCACGTCCGCGAAGAAGGCGTCGTTTTTCGAGGTCGGCGTCGAGTCTTCAATGAACATCTCGTTGACCGCTTGCTCTTTTCCGCCGCTGTCGACCACGCCGCCGCCAATCGCGTGCATGCCGGAGGGGCAGACCGCTTCGCCGCCGTTCTGCGATTCGTGCGGGTTTGCTTCTTTTTTCCCGGCGACGATCCGAATCCCGTTCACCGCGTTGGCCGAGTCGGCCGTCCCCGCCGTGCTGGCGCGCGTGGCGTTGGTCGCGTTCGTGGCGTTGGTCGCGTTGGTCGCATTGGTGGCGTTCGTGGCGTTGGTCGCCGTGCCGGCCGTCGTCGCGCTCGTCGCCGTCGTCGCGCTCGCCGCTTTCGTCACTACGACCGTTTTCGAGAGCTTTTTGAACAGCGACGTGTTCGTGCTCGCGAACGATTTGAGCACCTTCGGGCTGATCTGCTTCGGCGAGCTGACCAGGTAGTGCTTTGCCGCCAGCGCACCGCCGCTCATCGCGAACAGGAGCGCGAGCGTGGCAACGACGTTGGCGTAGCTGAGATGTCCCTTCATCCGTTTCATTCGTGCCTCCTCAGGCTCGTTTGATGCACCGGACCCCCGTCGAGCCAAGCGCAGACGCGCCGATGGTATTGGGAAGCGCTCGTGTTTCGCACGGCGGGCCAGCCAATCGGGTAGAACGCACCTATGGCCGGCGGTCTCGCCCGGCTGCAAGCGACCGGAGGAGTGCACCATGCCCACCTACATCATGCTCTCGACGCTCACGCCCGAGGGCGTGCAGACGGTCAAGAACAACCCGCAGCGGATCACCGAGGTCAACAAAGAGGTCGAGCAGCTTGGCGCGACCGTAAAGGCGCAGTGGGCGACGCTCGGACACGTCGACTTCATCTCCGTCGTCGAGGCGCCCGACGAGGCGACCATGGCGCGCGTCTCGCTGGAGCTCGGCTCGCGCGGCACCGGCCGCTACGAGACGCTCGCGGCGATCGGCATCGAGGAGTTCATCGCATCGCTGTGACGCCGCCTGCGCGCCGTGCCGCGCGGCGCGGTGGCGAGCCGGCTTCACCCGCGCGGCGGCGTATGCTGCGAGCGAGATGAGCGAGCGCGAGAAACCGCAGCCGCAGCCGAGCGCCGAGGGCGGCCGTGCCGAGGGCGAGTCGGGCGCGGGCGCGCCCGGGCTGTCGCTGGCGCCCGAGCCGATGCAGGAGGCCGAAGTGCAGGCGCAGCTGGACGACATCGACGTCGACGCCCCGCGCGTGGGCATTCTGATGGGCTCCAAGAGCGACATGGAGGCGATGGAGAAGGCCGCCAAGGAGCTCGAAGAGCGCGGCATCCTGCACGAGGTGCGCGTGATGTCCGCGCACCGCGAACCGGACGCCGTGGCCGAGTACGCCAAGAACGCGCACATGCGCGGGCTGCGCGTGATCATCGCCGGCGCCGGCATCTCCGCGGCGCTTCCGGGCGCGGTCGCCGCGCACACCGACCTGCCGGTCATCGGCGTGCCGCTGTCGGGCCGCCTGTCGGCCGCCGGCGGGCTTGACGCGATCCTCTCGATCGTGCAGATGCCGCCGGGCGTGCCCGTGGCCTGCGTCGGCCTGGACAACGCACGCAACGCGGCGATCCTCGCCGCGCAGATCCTCGGCGCGTGACGCCCGGCGCCATGCGCGAGGGCGGACCGCTCCCGAGCAGTGAGGCCGGCCGGCGATGATCGCCCGCTACACCCGCGACGAGCTCGGCCGCCTGTGGACCGACCAGGCGCGCATGGAGAGCTGGCGCCGCGTGGAGGTGGCCGCCTGCGAGGAGATGCCGGAGCTGCTGGCCAACGCCCCCGGCGTCGGTGGCGCCGGCGAGGGACCGAGCAGCGCGGACCTGGAGGCGATTCGCGGCGCCTCGTTCTCGGTCGACGAAGTCAACGAGCGCGAGCGCGTGACCGACCACGACGTGGCCGCCTTCGTCGACGTGCTCGGCGCCTCGGCAGGCCACGCCGGGCGCTGGATCCACTTCGGCCTGACCTCGTCTGACGTGCTCGACACGGCGCTCGCGCTGCAGCTACGCGCGGTCGGCGAGGTGATCCTGCCCGGCGCCTACGCGCTCGTGGCTGCGCTTCACGCGCGTGCGCGCGAGCACGTCGACACGCTGACGGTCGGGCGCACGCACGGCGTGCATGCCGAGCCGACGACGTTCGGCGTCAAGCTCGCCGGCTTCGCCTTCGAGGCGCACCGCAACGCGCAGCGGCTGCAGCGCGCCTTCGA
Source organism: uncultured Solirubrobacteraceae bacterium (assembly GCA_963793935.1). Lineage (GTDB taxonomy): Bacteria > Actinomycetota > Thermoleophilia > Solirubrobacterales > Solirubrobacteraceae > Palsa-744. Next base: position 187,892 of record CAWCBZ010000003.1, on the reverse strand, counting down.
GCAGGTCGCCGTCGGCGCGATCTCCGGCGCCGTCGGCACCTACGCGGCTACCAGCCCGCAGTTCGAGGCGCGCGTGCTTGCGCGCCTGGGTCTGCAGCGCGAGGACGTGTCCACGCAGGTGGTCGCGCGCGACCGCCACGCCGAGCTGCTGTCGGCGATCGCGCTGGCAGGCGCCGGCCTGGAGCGCCTGGCCACCGAGGTCGCGCCACCTGCAGCGAACCGAGGTGCGCGAGCTGCAGGAGCCGTTCCGCGAGGGCCAGAAGGGCTCGTCGGCGATGCCGCACAAGCGCAACCCGATCAAGGCCGAGCAGATCTCCGGCCTGGCTCGTGTGCTGCGCGCCAATGCGCAGGCGGCTTTGGAGAACGTGGCGCTGTGGCACGAGCGCGACATCAGCCACTCCTCGGTCGAGCGCGTGATCCTGCCCGACTCGACGATTCTGCTGGACTACCTGCAGCACCGCGCCATCGCGTTGGTGGAAGGCATGAGCGTCGACGCCAAACGCATGCGCGAGAACCTCGAGCTGACGCACGGCGCGCTGTTCTCCCAGCGCGTGCTGCTGGCGCTGGTCGGCCAGGGCATGGCGCGCGACGACGCCTACCGCGTCGTGCAGGAGCTGGCGCAGCGCGCGTGGGACGAGGGCATCGCGCTGCGCGAGCTGCTGGCCGCCGACGAGCGCCTGGCCTCGCTGTCGCTCGACCTCGACGAGATCTTCGCCTACGACCACTACGTGCGCTATGCGCACGACATCGTTGGGCGCCTGGACTCAGAGCTCGCGCGCATCGACGAGATCGACTGAGCCCGCGCCGCCGCCGCCGCCGCCGCGGCGGCGGTCTGGCTGGCTTCCGCCGCCGTTGGTAGCATCGAAACAAGTGACCACGCTCGCCGACCTGCCCCTAATCGCCAGCGGGAAGGTGCGCGAGATGTACGAGCTGGCGGGGCTCGATGTCGCCGAAGCGCCGCCGCTGCTGATGGTCGCCAGCGACCGCATCTCGACCTACGACGCGGTTCACCCGACGCCGATTCCCGACAAGGGCAAGGTGCTCACGGGCCTGTCGGTGTTCTGGTTCTCGAAGACCCAGCAGATCGTCGCCAACCATCTGATCTCGGCGACCGACGGCGTGCCCGAGGAGGCGCTGGGGCGCGCGCTGGTCGTGCGCCGCCTGCTGATGCTGCCCGTCGAGTGCGTGGTGCGCGGCTACATCACGGGCTCGGGCTGGAAGGACTACCAGGCGACCGGTTCGGTCTCGGGCATTCCGCTGCCGGCCGGCCTGAGCGAGTCCGAGCAGCTGCCGCAGCCGATCTTCACGCCGAGCACCAAGGCCGACATCGGCCACGACGAGGCGATCAATTTCGAGCAGGCGGCCACGCTCGTCGGCGACCGCGAGCTGATGGAACGCGTGCGCGACGTGTCGATCGAGCTGTACTCGTTCGCCGCCGAGCACGCGCGCGAGCGCGGCGTGATACTCGCCGACACGAAGTTCGAGTTCGGCCTCGACGACCAGGGCGAGCTGGTGCTCGGCGACGAGGTGCTCACGCCCGACTCATCGCGCTACTGGCCCGCCGAGGGTTTCGAGGTCGGCCACGGCCAGCCGAGCTTCGACAAGCAGTACGTGCGCGACTGGGCCTCGTCCAGCGGCTGGGACAAGAAGCCGCCGGCGCCGGCGATTGCAGACGACGTCGTCGCCGGCACACGCGCGCGCTACGTGGAAGCCTACGAGCTGATCGCCGGCGAGCCGTTCGACGCCTGGCTGGCGCGCACCGGCGCGGCGTGAGCATCGTGAGAGCGCGCGTGCTGATCCGTCCCAAGCAGGGCATTCTCGACCCGCAGGGCGAGGCCGTGCAGCGCGCGCTGCCGGCGCTCGGCTTCAGCGGCGTGGCCAACGTGCACGTCGGCCGGCTGGTCGAGCTGGACATTGACGACGCCGAGCAGTTGGCGCCGATGTGCGACAAGCTGCTGGCCAACCCGCTCGTCGAGGACTATGAGGTGCAGCTGCTCGACGGCAGCGGCTGACGCGCGGTGCGGTTCGGCGTTCTCCAGTTCCCCGGCAGCTGCGACGAGGTGGACGCGCTGAACGCCGCACGGCGCGTCGGCGAGGCCGAGCTGATCTGGCATGGCGACCGCGATCTGGCCGGCGCTGACGCGATCGTGGTCCCCGGCGGCTTCTCCTACGGCGACTACCTGCGCGCGGGCGCGATCGCGCGCTTCGCGCCGGCTATGGAGTCGGTGATCGAGTTCGCGCGCGACGGCGGGCCGGTGCTGGGCATCTGCAACGGCTTTCAGGTGCTCTGCGAGGCGCGCCTGCTGCCGGGTGCGCTGCTGGTCAACGCCAACCGCCGCTTTACGTTCCGCCAGCTCGAGCTCGAGGTGGTCAACGCCGAGACGGCGTTCACGCGCGCGTGTGAGCCGGGTGAGCGCCTGAGCATTCCGGCAAAGCACGCCTGGGGTCGCTACCACGCCGACGAGCAGACGCTGGCCGCGATGGGCGAGCGCGGGCAGATCGTGTTGCGCTACGCGCACGGGCAGAACTTCAACGGCTCGCTGCAGGACGTGGCGGGCGTGTGCAACGAGGCGGGCAACGTGTTCGGCCTGATGCCGCACCCCGAGCACGCCGTCGACGCGCTGACGGGCGGCTCGACTGACGGGCTGAAGATCTTCGAGTCGATCGCTGGCGCGTTCGCGGGGAGCGCGGCGTGATGTCGCCCGCCGCCGCTGATGCCTCCACGCTGCCCACGCTGCAGGACGCGCTGGCGCTCGGGCTGACCGCGGAGGAGTACGAGTTGGTCTGCGACAAGCAGGACGGCCCGCCGAACGTGCTGGAGCTGGCGATGTACTCGCTGCTGTGGAGCGAGCACTGCGCCTACAAGCACTCCAAGAAGCTGCTGCGCACGCTGCCGACGGAGGGTCGCCACGTGGTCATGGGGCCCGGCGAGAACGCCGGCGCGGTCGACGTCGGCAACGGGCTGGCGTGTGCGTTCAAGGTCGAGTCGCACAACCATCCCAGCGCGGTCGAGCCGTTCCAGGGCGCGGCGACGGGCGTCGGCGGCATTCTGCGCGACATCTTCGCGATCGGCGCGCGGCCGATCGCGGTGCTGGACTCGCTGCGCTTCGGCGAGCCGAGCGGCGAGTCGGCGACGCGCACGCGCTACCTGCTGGACGGCGCCGTGTCGGGCATCGGCCACTACGGCAACTCGATCGGCGTGCCGACGATCGGCGGCGAGGTCTACTTCGAGGCCCCCTACGAGCACAACTGCCTGGTCAATGCGATGGCGCTGGGGCTCGGCGAGCAGGCGCGCCTGGTGCGCAGCGCCGCGGCCGGCGAGGGCAACGTGCTGGTGCTGTTCGGCGCGTCGACCGGGCGCGACGGCATCGGCGGCGCGTCGGTGCTGGCGTCGGCCGAGCTGGACGCTGGCGACACGAGCTCGGGTGGCGACTCGGACAAGCGCCCCACGGTGCAGGTCGGCGATCCGTTCGAGGAGAAGAAGCTGCTGGAGTGCTCGCTGGAGCTGCTCGCGCGCGACCTGCTCGTCTCGCTGCAGGACCTCGGCGCGGCCGGCCTGACCTCGTCGGCGGCGGAGATGGCCTCCAAGGGCGAGGTCGGAATCGAGATCGACGTGGCGCGCGTGCCGCTGCGCGAGGGCGACATGGAGCCGTTCGAGATCATGGTCTCGGAGTCGCAGGAGCGCATGCTGTGCGTGGTCGAGCCCGACAAGCTCGACGCCGTGCTGGCGCTGTGTGAGAAGTGGGAGGTCGGCGGCGCGGCGATCGGCACGGTCACCGGCGACGGCCGCGTGCGTGTGCTGCGCGGCTCAGAGCCCGTCGGCGACATGCCCGTGCGCGCGCTCGTCGACGACTGCCCTCTTTACGACCTCTATCCAAGTAAGCCCGCCGAGGCGATCTACGCGCCAGCGCCGTGCGCGCTCGCTACCGACGCGACGACGGAGCAGACACTGCTGGCACTGCTCGGCTCGCCAAACATCGCCTCGCGTCGACCGCTGTTCGAGCAGTACGACGCGATCGTGCAGTCGCGCACCGTGCGCCGGCCCGAGCAGGCCGACGCCGCCGTGCTGGTGCTGGCCGACGGCAGCGCGCTGGCCGTGAGCATCGACTGCAACGGCCGCCGCGTCGCGGCCGACCCGTATACGGGCACCGTGCAGACGGTGCTCGAGTGCGCCGCCAACCTGGCCTGCGTCGGCGCCGAGCCGCTGGGCACGACCAACAACCTCAACTTCGGCAACCCGGAGAAGCCGCACATCGCCTGGCAGCTGACCGAGGCCGTGCGCGGCCTCGGCGACGCCTGCCGCGCGCTGGACGCGCCGATCGTCGGCGGCAACGTGTCGCTGTACAACGAGGGCGCCACCGGGCCGATCTACCCGACGCCGGTCATCGGCATGGTCGGCCGCCTGCCCGACGCCGGCGCGGCCGGCCTGCTCGGCTTTCAGCGCGCCGGCGATCAGATCGCGCTGGTCGGCCCGTTCGCGCCGTCGCTCGAGGCCAGCGAGCTGGCCAAGCTGCGCGGCCAAGCGCTGCCCGACGGCTTGGCGCCGGTCGACGTCGACGCCGTGCAGGCCGCGCTGGTGGCCGTGCGCGAGGCCGTGCGTGCGGGCGAGCTCTCCAGCGCGCATGACATCGCCGAGGGCGGCCTGGCGATCGCGCTGGCCGAGTGCTGTCTGGCAGGCGGCGTCGGCGCGCAGGTCGGCCTCGATGCCGGCGGCGCGTCGGGCGACGAGCTCGACCTCGACGCCGCGCTGTTCGGCGAGGGCGCCGGCGGCTTCGTCGTCAGCGCGCCCGGCGATGCGCTTGACCGCCTGGCCGAGCGCGTGCCGCTGCGCCGGCTCGGCACGGTCGGCGGCGATTCGCTGTCGCTGTCGTTGGAGGCGGGCGCCGGCGGCGCCGCGGCGGACGGCGCCGACGGACGCCCGGCGACGGTCGCGGTCTCGCTGGATGAGCTGACGCAAGCGCACGCGAGCCTGGCGGAGTTGTTCTCCTGATGCGCGCAGCCCTCGAAACGCTCGTCAACGCGCTGCGCGACCCCTGCTAGCGTGTGCTCGTGATGCGTGAGGGACCGCGCGACGAGTGCGGAGTGTTCGGACTGTATGCGCCCGGTCACGAGGTGTCGCGGCTGTCGTACTTCGCCCTGTACGCACTGCAGCATCGCGGTCAGGAGTCGGCGGGCATCGCGGCGGCCGACCGCAACGGGCACATCATCACGCGCCGCGAGCTCGGGCTGGTCAACCAGGTGTTCTCAGAGAACGACCTGCGCACGCTCGCCGGTGAGCTGGCGATCGGCCACGTGCGCTACTCGACGACCGGCTCCAACGCCTGGGAGAACTCGCAGCCGGTGCAGCGCTCGGAGGGCACCAACGGCTCGCGCCGCGAGCTGGCGCTGGCGCACAACGGCAACCTGATCAACGCCGTGGAGCTGCACAACGAGATGCTCGAGGCCGGCGTGACGTTCAACTCGACGTCGGACTCGGAGATCATCGCTGCGCTGATCGCCACGCACCCGGCCGACTCCGTGGAGGACGCGATCGCCGAGGTGATGCCGCGCCTGCGCGGCGCCTTCTCGACGGTCGTGATGACCAAGGACCGCGTGGTCGCCTTCCGCGACCCGCACGGCCTGCGCCCGCTGTCGATCGGCGCGCTGCCCGACGACGGCACCGCCGAGTCCGACGGTCAGCCGCGCTATTGCGTGGCCAGCGAGTCGTGCGCGTTCGACATCATCGGCGCGCAACTGCTGCGCGACGTGCAGCCGGGCGAGATGGTCACGCTCGGTGAGCAGGGCTTGACCAGCCGCATGGTCGCGCCCGGCGGCAGGCGCGCCTTCTGCCTGTTCGAGTACATCTACTTCGCACGCCCGGACTCGCGCATGAGCGACCAGGTGCTGCAGGTCGCGCGCGGACGCATGGGCGAGATCCTGTGGAGGGAGGCGCCGGTCGAGGCCGACCTGGTGATCGCCGTGCCCGACTCTGGCAACGCCGCGGCGCGCGGCCTCGCGCGCGCGGCCGGACTGCCGCAGGACGACGGCTTCGTCAAGAACCGCTACGTCGCGCGCACGTTCATCCAGCCCGGCCAGGAGCTGCGCAAGCACGGCCTGCGCCTGAAGTTCAATCCGCTGCCGGAGGTGATCGCGGGCAAGCGCCTGGTGGTCGTCGACGACTCGATCGTGCGCGGCAACACGACGCGCCAGATCGTGCAGATGCTCAAGGACGCGGGCGCCGCCGAGGTGCACATGCGCATCTCAGCGCCGCCGATCAAGCATCCCTGCCACTACGGCATCGACATGTCCACGCGCGAGGAGATGATCGCGCACGGGCGCAGCACCGAGGAGATCGCGGCCGAGCTCGGCTGCGACTCGCTGCACTACCTGTCGCTCGACGGCGTCTATGAGGCAGTGCGCGGCGAGCGCGCGACGCACTGCGACGCCTGCTTCAGCGGCGACTACCCGCTGGAGGGCAGCGACGGCGCGGCCGGCAAGTACTCGCTGGAGGACGACCAGATCCTGCCGCTCATCAAGGCCTGATCGCGCTCGCGCGAAGCGAGCTAGCCGAGGTGGTCGCGGCGCGCCGCAGTCGCGTCGTTGTAGCGGTTGTTGTAGGGGCGGCGCAGGATGGTCTGCTCGTCGCGTCCGCTGCCGAGCGCGTAGCCGAGTGCGGCGACGACGATCAGCGTGATGAGAATTGCCATGAGCATTGGAGCGTCCTTTCGCTGGCGACATGCACCGCCTCCAACCCTCGCGATCAATTCAACGCGGGTCGGCGACGACCCTCTGTGAGCTTGCTCACAGCTGCAACGCAGCGCCCGCGGCGGCTATCGTGCGGCGCGTGGCCGAGCAGCTTCCGATCGCCGTGCTCGTATCCGGCGCGGGCACGAACCTGCAGGCGCTGCTGGACACGGTGCACGGGCGCGAGGCGCTGATCGTGGCTGTCGCCTCCAACACGGCGGACGCGCCGGCGCTGGCGCGCGCCCGCGAGCGCGACGTGCCGGCGCAGTGCTTCGCGCGCGGCGACTACGCCGACCGCGCCGAGCGCGACAGGGCGCTGGCCGACTGGCTGATCGAGCGCGGCGCGCGGCTGGTCGTGCTGGCGGGCTACATGGAGCTGCTGGGCGCCGACTTCCTGGCGCGCTTTCCCGACGCGGTGATCAACGTGCACCCCTCGCTGCTGCCGTCGTTTCCGGGCATCGGCGCGGTCGCGCAGGCGCTGGAGTACGGCGTGCAGGTGTTCGGCGTGACCGTGCACTTCGTCGACGACGGCGTCGACACCGGGCCGGTGATCCTGCAGCGGGCGCTCGAGCTGCCCGACGCGCGCGACGAGCGGGAGGTGCTGAGCGCGCTGCGCCCGCTCGAGCACGCGCTGCTGCCGCAGGCGGTGCGTCTGTTCGCGCGCGGCGCGCTGCGCATCGACGCCGCCGACCCGCGCCACCCGTTCGCGGCGCGCGCGCCCGGCGGCGCGGGCGCCGACTGGCCCACCGACCTGCGCGCCGGCCGTCCGGCGGACGCCGCGGGCGAGGGATAGGCTCTGGGCGTGCTTTCCGAGCGCCACACATCGACGCCCGCGGGCGTCGGCATCGAGCGCGCGGCGCCAGGCGAGGTGCGCGTGCGCAGGGCGCTGCTGTCGGTCTCCGACAAGGCCGGCATCGTCGAGTTCGCGCGCGGCCTGGAGGAGCTGGGTGTGGAGATCGTCTCGACCGGCGGCACGGCGCGCGAGCTGTCGGCGGCGGGCGTCGCCTCGCGCGACATCGAGGACTTCACGGGCTTTCCGGAGATGATGGACGGGCGCGTCAAGACGCTTCACCCGCGCCTGTATGCCGGCCTGCTGGCCAAGCGCGACAACGACGAGCACCTCGAGGCGGCCCGGCAGCAGCAGATCGAGCAGGTAGACCTGGTGTGCGTGAACCTGTATCCGTTCGAGCAGACGGTCGCGCGCGGCGACGCCTCCGACGAGGAGATCGTCGAGAACATCGACATCGGCGGCCCGACGATGATCCGCGCGGCGGCCAAGAACAGCGCGTTCGCCGCCGTGGTCGTCGATCCGACCGACTACGAGCAGCTGCTCGAGCAGCTGCGCGAGCGCGACGGGCGGCTGTCGCTGGATACGCGCACGCGGCTGGCCGCAAAGGCCTTCGCCTGCACGGCGCGCTATGACGCGGCGATCGCCACGTGGTTTGCGCCGCGCGCCTACGACGGCTTCCCGCCGACCTGGAACGACGCCTACGCGAAGGTCTCCGACCTGCGCTATGGCGAGAACCCGCACCAGCAGGCTGCCTTCTACGCGCGCGTGGGCTCGCCGACGCACCTGCTCGACGGCGTGAACCAGCTGCACGGCAAGGAGCTGTCGTTCAACAACCTGCTCGACCTCAGCTCCGCGCGCGAGCTGGTGGAGGACTTCGACGGCCCAGCGTGTGCGATCGTCAAGCACAACAATCCGTGCGGTGCGGCGATCGCGCCGAGCGTGCAGGCGGCTTACGAACGCGCCTTCGCCTGCGATCCGCAGAGCGCCTACGGCGGTGTGATCGCGGTCAACCGCCGCGTCGATCTGGCATGCGCGCGGGAACTCTCCAAGCAGTTCATCGAGGTGCTGCTGGCGCCCGGCTTCGAGCCGGACGCGCTGGCGCTGCTCGGCGAGAAGAAGAACGTGCGACTGCTGGAGCTGGTGCACTGGCCGCCGCCGGCGCACGAGGTCGAAGCCAAGCCGGTGATCGGCGGCCAGCTGGTGCAGACGCGCGACGTGGTCTCAGAGACGCGCGAGCAGATGAACGTGCTGACCGAGCGCGTTCCCGACGACGCGCAGTGGCAGAGCCTGCTGTTCGCCTGGAAGGTCTGCCGCCACGTGCGCTCCAACGCGATCGTGATCGCCACCGTCGCGCCTGCGACCGATGGCGCCGGTGGCGCGAGCGGCGAGGGCGCGGTCGAGTGCGCGACGATCGGCATCGGCGCCGGTCAGATGAGCCGCGTGGACGCCGTGCGCATCGCGATCGAGAAGGCGCAGGCCTTTCAGCCCGAGCTGCTGGCCGGCTCGTCGCTGGCCTCCGACGCCTTCTTTCCCTTCGCCGACGGGCCGCAGCTGGCGATCGACGCGGGCGTCACCGCGATCGTGCAGCCCGCCGGCTCGGTGCGCGACGAGGACATCGTCGCCGCGGCGCAGCAGGCCGGAATCGCGATGGTCGCGACCGGCGTGCGCCACTTCCGCCACTGAGCCCGCCCGCGCGCCGTGGCCGCAGTCGTTCCTCCTAGCCCACTCGCCTTCGGCGCGTGCCTGCTGGCCTGCGTTTTGCGCCCGCGCGAGACGAGGACTTGAAATATCGACGATAACGATATATCGTGACTGTACTTTGATAGTTCACGATAGGAGAATCAAATGCACAGGATTCATTCGACCGGCGAGGGGCGCTGCGCAAGCGGCGAGCACTCGCAGACCGGTCATCACGACATCGGCGGCGTTCTGCGCTTCGCGATGAGCCAGCACGGACGCGGCGGCGGTGGGCCGGACGGCCCGCGCGGCGATCGAGCGCGTCACCGCCACCGCGGCTTCGGCGGCGGTCCGGAGGGCGGCTTCGGCGGAGGCTTCGGCGGCTTCGGCCCCGGCGGCCCGCGCGGACGCGGACGCGGACGCAAGGCGCGCCGCGGCGACATTCGCACGGCAGCGCTGCTGCTGCTCGCCGAGGAGCCGCGCAACGGCTACCAGATCATGCAGGAGGTGCAGGAGCGAAGCGACGGCGTATGGCGTCCCAGCCCCGGCTCGGTCTACCCGGCGCTCTCACAGCTCGAGGACGAGGGGCTGATTCGCTCCGAGGAGGGCGACGGACGCAAGCTGTTCGCGCTGACCGACGAGGGACGCGCCGTCGTGCAGGAGCGCGGCGAGGACAAGCCCGCTCCGTGGGAGCAGATGAGCGGCGACGTCTCGGACGAGGCGCACGCGCTCGGCAAGCTGATGCGCGAGCTCGCCTACGCGTTTGCGCAGGTCATGCACACCGGCGGCAAGGAGCAGTTGGGCAAGGCGCGTGAGGTGCTCACGACGGCCCGCCGAGACCTCTACCGGATTCTCGCCGACGGCGAGCCCGGCAACGAGGGTTAGTCGAGTGCCTTTGCCGCGATGCCTAGCAGCGGGTCCTGATCGCCCGCTCGGTTGGCCTCGTCGGCGAGGCGCATCGCCTCGTTGAGCCGGGTGTGGTTCGTCGCTGCCTGACGTTCTGTCAGCGGCTGCAGGATCCCGCGCAGCGCGAGCATGGGCCCCACCCAGCGTGGGGCCCAGACGCGCGCCGAGCGTCTTTCGATGCCGCGCTCGATCGCGTCGATCGCCTTGGACAGCGGCGCCGGGTTGCGGATGAAGCCCGGCAGGCGCCCGCTCAGCGCTTCGCCGGAAGGCTCCGCGAAGGCGGCGCGCACGAGGTCGGTGTCGAGGAAGCCGAAGTACGCGCAGCCGACCATCGCTCCGCTGGGGATCGTCTCCTGGCGCAGCGCGTCCGAGAGGGCGTCGACGCCGGCCTTGGCGGTCGTGTAGGGGCCCATCATCGGCCCGTGCGTGATCGCGCTCAGCGAGGAGATGTTCAGCAGGTAGCCGCGTCGCTCGGTGATCTGCCCAATCACCGCGCGGTCGGTGCGCCACACGCCGAGCAGGTTGACCGACAGCGTGCGCTCGACCTGCTCGATCGGCGCGGTCGCCAGCGGTCCGGTGAAGGCGATGCCGGCGTTGGCGATCGCGACATCGATGCCGCCGAAATGCTGGACCGTCTGTGCGACGGCGCGCTCGAGCGCCGCCAGGTCGGTCACGTCCACCTCGAGGCTGATCGCGCGGTCGCCCAGTGCGGCGGCGTTCTGCTCGAGGCGTTCGGGCTCCAGACCGACGAGCGCGACGTTGGCGCCCTTGGCGTGCAGGCGCTCGGCGGTCGCCTTGCCGATGCCGCGAGCGGCGCCGGTGACGAACACGGTGCGCCCGTTGACGTCGTAGGTTCCGGCGCTCGATCTGGCCATCCGGCCAACCTACCCGATCGCCAGCGCGCGATGCCGGCGCATGACGATTGACACGAGCCGGCGCAGCCGAATACGCTCGCCCCAGCCGCCGTCGAGGGCGGACACGGCCGTGGGCTCGCGATCGGAGGATCGACATGCGCGCAGTTGCTGGACGCTCTCATCCGGGTGGACCGTCGAGCGGTCGCGCTCGCTCGCTCAAGCGCGCGTCGCTGCCTGTCGTGGCGCTCGCCGCGCTGGCGCTGGCGGCGTTGCCGGCGGCGTCGTCGCCGGCTGCTGTGCGCTCGCACGTCGCGCGCACGCATGCGATCTGCAGCGGTCCGAACAGCGCGAAGGTGCCCTGCCGCTTCTCCACGCCGAGCGGCGACGTGCGCTGTATCTGGACGCCCAAGCCGAACGCGGTCGCCTGCAAGCTGCGCGCGACCGGCCGCGCCTACCGGCTGAAGGCCACCGGCAGAGCCAAAAGCGTGACGCTGACGAACATGCGGCCGGGGCGCGTGCTGCCGCGCAACCAGCAGATCGTCTTTCCGAACAGCCTCTCCTGCCACGACACGAGAACGGCGATGACCTGCAACCAGGACTTCGGCACGGGCGCGTTCACGCTCTCGCCGAAAGGCTCGCACCGCTCCTGAAGACGTCGCGCGCCATAGGCGCGCGCCGCACCTGAAACACGCTGTTTCTGGACGCTCGCGCGAGCGTGGGCGATGCGTCCAGAAGAGGGCCCGCGGCATCACGCGTTGGCGGCCTGCGGACGAATGTTTGTTCTATGGAGAGAGCCTCCGAGCGCGCGATGCTGGCGATGTCCGGGGTCGAACCGCGCGACGAGCACGACCTGCGCGTCTGGACGCCCATCGCGATGTGGGTGGCCGGCTCGTGCACGATCGGCATCGGCACGTTTTTGCCCGGCGGCGGCAGGCTGCACGTGACCGAGCTGCGCGGGCTGGTCGTGTTTGGACTGATCTGCGCGCTGTTCACGTTCTTCGCCTTCCGGCCGCTGTCAAATCGCATGCTGTACGCGGCGACGAACGTGTTCACGGCGCTCGGCTCGCTGACGATCTGGTTCGCCTGCCTGTGGTCGGGCGGCGCGAGCAGCGGCTTTCTCGAGCTGTTCTTCTTTCCGGCGCTGTACGCGGCGTACTTCTTCCGCCTGCGCGCGGCGCTCGCTCACCTGCTGTTGATCACCGCGCTGGCGGCCTCGCCGCTGCTGTATGACTCTGCGCCGCTGCAGGACCAGTTCCCCGGCCATCTGACGGTGCTGCTGGCTGCGCTGTGGGGGCTGGCGGCGGTGGTCGGCTATCGCAAGAGCCGGCTGCTGCTCGCCGAGCAGCTGCTGCGCCAGCAGGCGATGTCCGACCCGCTGACCGGGCTGTACAACCTGCGCGCTCTGCGCGAACGCAGCGAGCTCACGCCGCTGCGCGAGGGCGCCGGCGTGCTGGTGATCGACATCGACGAGTTCAAGGAGGTCAACACCGCCTTCGGGCACACCGGCGCCGACGAGCTGCTGCGCCACGTCGGCGCCGAGCTGTCGGCCGTGACCGGTCGCCGCGACTGCGTCGCGCGGATCGGCGGCGACGAGTTCGCGGTGTTGGTCGACGACAGGACGCCCAGCGAGCTGGCGACGCTCGCCGAGCGCTGTGCGCAGGCCGTGCAGCGGGCGGCTACGAGCGCCGAGCTGTCGGGGCTCGAGTTGTCGGCGAGCGTGGGCCATGCGAGCTGGCCGCACGACGGCGCGACGGTGTCGGCGCTGTTGGCCTCGGCCGACGCGGCGATGTTCGCCGCCAAGGCGAGCAGGCAGCTGGTCGGCGAGGCGCAGGCCCTCACGGCCGCCGCCGAGCGCTCATGGCCCCCGGTTTCCGATGGTCCAGCGGATGTGATGGCTCTCGCGGCGCCGCGCCTGCGGCTGGTCGACGGCGCATCCGGCGACCAACCGCCCGAGCGCAGGCACGATCGCCGCACGGGCACGCGCTGGCGCGATCGCCCGCCGCGCGCGATCGCCGCCGCCGGCGCCTGGCTGGGCGCGTCGCTGATCACGCTGATCGTGATCGTGCTGCCGGGCGCCGACACTGCGCACACGGCGTTGGCCGTCGCGCTGAGCGCGTGGGCGGCGATCGCCGGCGTGCTCGTGCTGGCATGGGGATCGCGTGTCGACGAGGTCGCCTATCGGGCGACGAACGCATTGGCCGTGCCGGCGATCGCGCTGGGCGTGTACATCACCGGCGGCGCGAGCAGTCCGCTGTTGCCGCTGGTGTTCCTGGCGGTCGCGCTCGCCGCCTACTTCGGCTCGCCACGCGGCGCTGTGGTGCGGCTGCTCGCGGCGATCGCCGTGTGCGCCAGCCCGTTTCTCTACTCGGCGTCTGACGCGCAGCTGCTGTTCATTCTGCGCTTCGTCGCGCTCGCGGCCACGGCCGGCGTGCTGGTCGGCATCATCCTCTACAACCGGCGCGAGCTCGCGCAGGCAGAACAGGTCGCGCGCGAGCTCGCCTCGCATGACGCGCTGACGGGCCTGCCGAACAGGCGCGCGTTCGCTGAGACGGTCGACAGCACATTGCGACGGGCCAGCCCCGACGTCGGCTCGCCGCTGTCGATAGCGATGATCGACCTGGACAACTTCAAGCGCGTCAACGACATGTTCGGTCACGCCGCCGGCGACTCGGTGCTGCAGGCGATCGCCGGCGCGCTGGACGAGGTGACGCGGCCGGGCGACTTCGTGGCGCGCATCGGCGGCGACGAGTTCGCGCTGGTGGCGCATGGCGTCGACACCTCGGTAAGTCGCGAGCTGAGCACGCGCTGCGTGTCGGCCGTCGAGGCCGCCGCAGCACGGGCCGGCTACGCCGAATGCGCCATCTCGGCGACGGTCGGCTTCGCGCTGTTTCCCTACCACGGCACGACGCTCGACAGCCTCGTCGAGGCCGCCGACTCGGCGTTGATGGACGCCAAGGACGGCGGCAAGCGGCGCGTCGTCTGCGCCGTCGCAGCGTCGACGGCCTAGGCGGTAACGGCGCGCAGTTCGTCGCGCGACTCGCGGATCAGCTGCGCGAGCTCTCGGCCGTCGGCAGCGCCGACCCAGCGCTCGAAGGCGAGCTTGAACACGGTGATCGCGACCTCGCCGGTGAGGTCGGCGAGCGAATCGGCGACGCCACGCGCGCGCAGCGCGCCGGCGATCGCCGAGGCGAGCGTTGCGAGCTTGATCAGCTCGCGCTCGCGCAGCTCTGCGTTGGCGGCGATGACCGCTTGGCGCTTGCGCGCATAGTCGCGCCCCTGCTGGAGAAATTCGCCAGCGGCCTCGATGCCGGCCGCCGCGGCGTCGATCGGCGACGCGGTGTCGGGCGCGCCGGCCACGGCGTCGACGACGAGCGCCTGCAGCTGTTCGGAGCCCGCGAACAGGACCTCACGCTTGTCGGCGAAGTGCCGGAAGAAGGTTCGCTCGGTCAGTCCCGCCCGCTCGGCGATCTCCGCGACGGTCGTCTGCTCGAAGCCGCGCTCGCTGTACAGATCCAGCGCCGCCTGGGCGAGTCGACCGCGCGCGTCCGGAGCCCATCGAGTCACGCGTCCACTATAGGTCATGACAGTGACTGCCATCGCCCTGCTAACGTAATGACAGTAACTGACATCGGCCTGCACGCGACTGTTCGGGCCGTCGAGCGAATGGAGCTTCTCATGCGCATTTTCGTAACAGGCGCCTCCGGCTGGATCGGCTCGGCCGTCGTGCCAGAGTTGATCGACGCCGGCCACGACGTCGTCGGACTCGCCCGTTCGGACGCGTCAGCCGCTGCGCTCGCCGCAGCAGGAGCCGAGGTGCAGGAGGGCTCGCTCGATGACCTCGACAGCCTGCGCAGCGCCGCCGACGCCTCGGATGGCGTGATTCACCTGGCGTTCAAGCACGACCTGGCCTTCTCAGGCGACTTCCAAGGCGCCAGCGACGCGGATCGGCGGGCGATCGAGGTGTTCGGCGATGCGCTCGCTGGCAGCGACCGGCCGCTGGCGATCGCCAGCGGGACACTTGGGCTCGCCGAGGGCCGCGTGGCGACCGAGCGCGACGGCCACGGCGCGGAGTCAGGCGTGTCGCCGCGTCACGCCAACGCCGAGCTGACACTCTCGCTCGCCGCTCGCGGCGTGCGCTCGTCGGTCGTGCGCCTCTCGCCGACAGTTCATGGCGACGGCGACAGCGGCTTCGTCGCGATGCTCGTAGGCATCGCCCGCGACAAGGGCGTGTCCGGCTACATCGGCGAGGGGCACAACCGCTGGAACGCCGTGCACCGGCTCGACGCCGCGCGGCTTTTCCGCCTGGCCGTGGAGGGGGCGCCGGCCGGATCGACCCTGCACGGCGTCGGCGAGCAGGGCGTGCCGATTCGCTCGATCGCCGAGGTGATCGCGCGGCATCTCGACGTGCCCGCGGAGTCGATCGCGGCTGCGGACGCGGGCGAGCACTTCGGCTGGCTGGGCGGCCTGCTCCCGCTCGACAGCCCCGCCTCCAGCGAGCTCACGCAGGCGCTGCTGGACTGGCAGCCGAGCGGACCCGGGCTGATCGACGATCTCGAGGAAGGGCACTACTTCGGCTGACTCGGGTAACGGGCGTCTACCCCTGGGGTGGCTGGCGGTGGGGCGTCGGCGGATCGAGGATGACCTCAACAACCGATCAGCCAAAGGAGGCTCAGATGTTCAACAAGAAGATCCGCACCATGCTCGTCAGTGCAGTTGCAGCAGGCGCACTCGCCGTCGTGGCGATCGTGCCCGCGGTCTCACAGGCTCAGTGGCACACGATCTGCTCAGCCGGTCACTGCACGACCCACAAAAACTTCACCATCGGCGGCAAGAGCCCCTGTGAAAACGTCAAAGAAAACCTCAACAACGCGCACGACGGTCTGCTGAACGCGATCGACACCCGCCCGCTGCGCATCGGCGGTCCGAGCGTCACGCAGGTGGAAGCCGAACGGCGAGCCGAAATCGAACGCGAAGAAGCGCGTGTACGCGAAGCCGAACGAGCGTCGTTCGAATGGGGCTGCCAGGTTCCGGCTTAGTGGCGGCGCGCCGAGCATTTGCCCCCGCACAGGCGCCAAGGCCCCCAGTTCTTTCGGGGGCCTTGGTTGCAAGGACGAAGTAGTGCCCCGTGCGAGACTCGAACTCGCCCCACCGGATTAAAAGTCCGGCGCTCTACCAGATGAGCTAACGGGGCCTGCGCCAGGCAGTCTGCCATATCGACCGCGAACGTTCGGCCGGGCTCGCAGCGCCGCGCACGGCTCAGACGCGCGGTGACGTCAGCGCAGCGTGACGGCGCTGGTGGCAAGCGACGGCGCGCCGACGGTCGGCGCGAATGAGGCGCGCAGCGAGAACCTCAGGCGGCGGTGGCTGCGCAGCGACGCTACGGCCGCGCGTGTGGCGCTGAGCGTCACGCTGTAGCGGCCGGCGTGGGCAAGCGTGCGATGCGCCGGCTTGACGCCGTGGCCGGCGACGGTCAGCCTGCCGGGCGCGGCGACCTGCACGACGAGCGTGACCGAGGCGCCGTGCGCGCGATGCCCGACGATCTTGATGCGCGCCGCAGAGACGGTCGATGTGGGCGCGGGCTGGGGCGCCGGTGTGCCGGTCTGCACAGGAGCGCTGACCGACGAGGCCGACGCGCTCGCCGACGCGTTGCTCGTGGTCGTGCCGCCGGATTTGCTCGGCGACGTGTCGCCGCTGCCCGTTTCCGGTTCTTCTTCTTCGGGTTCTTCTTCTTCAGGTTCTTCGGGTTCTTCCGAAGGCGGCGCTTCGCCGACCAGGCCGAAGGCGATGCCTTTTTTGGCGGCGAAGAAGCCGAGCTGCCGGCCGTCGCGCAGCGGCGTGAACAGCGCCAGCGCGCCTTCGGGCAGCTGTGCTTGGGTCTTGCCGAGCTTTTCGGCCAGTTCGATGCGCGTGATGCCGATCGCGGCGGCCGCTTCGGCGGCGGTGGCGGTGACGAACGGTTCGTAGCGCGGCGTGCTGCCGAGCAGTTCGTGCAGTTCTTCTTCGTCGGCGGCTTCCAGCAGCGTCGCGGCGACGATCTCCGGGTGCACGGCTTCAGCGAGCAGGCGGCTGAACAGTTCGCCGAGCGTCTGCGATTCGAGCCCTTCGTCGATCGCTTCTTCGGGCGTGCGGTTGAGCGCTTCTTCGACGGCTTCTTCGAGCGTTTCCGGCGCGCCGGGCTGTTGCGCGGCGTCCGATTCTTCATACAGCGTTTCGAGCTGTTCTTCGAAGTCGAAGGCCAGCCCGAAGCCGCCGACGAGTTCTTCGATCTCTTCGCCTTCTTCGGCGAGCCGTTCGATCGCCCGCAGCATCGCGCCTTCCACGCCGGCGCTGCCGCCGAGGCCGTTGACGGTCGCCAGCGCGTCGATGCCGTGCAGCCGGCTGAGCTGTTTGGCCAGCAGCGGCGCTTCGAGCTCGCTGAGCATGCTGCCCGGGCGCAGTTCGCCTTCGCCGAGCAGCTCGTCGAAGTTTTCGGCCGACACCTGGCCGATGCCGCCGGGCGGCAGCGTGATGGCCGCCGATTCGCCGCCCGCGCCGGCGCCGTCCTGCGGCGTAGCGCTCGCGCTCGCGCCGGCCGGCATCGCCGCGAGCGCTGCGACGAGCGCCAGCATCGCGCCGGCGCGCCGCGCCGGACGCAGACGCGCATGAGACCAGCGGCACATCAACCTCACAGCACTTCTATCGGCGCGCCTGCGACGCGGCTTGACGTGAGTGCGCCGACTACCGCCCAAACGGCCAGCGGCTCAGCCGGGCGTTTCGGACGCGGCGACGCGCAGCATCTGCTCGATGTCGGTGAGCTTGACGCGCGGGCGACCGGACTGCTCGCCGAGCTGGCGCTCGTGGCGGTCGATGGCCTCCCAGCCGGAGTAGGTGACGAGCTGCGGCTGGCGTTCGCGCAGCAGCGCCTCGATGGCCGCGGCGTCGGGCCGCTGCGGTTGGTGCGCGGGGCCGGCGCCGTTGTCCGATGGCGCGAGGTCGACGAGCATCGCGTCGACGGTCTCCTGCGCGTCCTTCTTGTTCGTGCCGATGACGCCGGACGGGCCGCGCTTGATCCAGCCGACGACGTACTCGCCGGGCAGCGGCGCGCGGCTGTCGACGTCGAGCACGCGGCCGCCGTCGTTGAGGATCGTGGCGGCGCGCTCGTCGAAGGACACGCCGGGCAGCGCCTCGCCGCGGTAGCCGATCGCGCGGAACACCAGGCCGGCGGCGATCGTCTCCGATTGTTCTGTCGCGCGCGCACGCAGAGAGCCGTCGTCGCCGGGCACGAGCTCGTTGCGCACCAGCTCGACGTCGGCGACGGCGCCGTCTGCGCCGGCCATCAGCTGCACCGGAGAGAGCAGAAAGCGCAGCACGACGCGCTTGCGGCCATCGGTCGGCGTGCGCTGCGCGTACTCGCGCAGGATCTCGACGTTGCGCCGCGATGTGGCGTTCTGCTCGGCGGCCTCGTCGTGCACGGCGAGCGCGCGCTCTAGTTCGTCGGCGTCGACGACGACGTCGGCGTCTGACAGCTCGCCGAGCTCGAGCAGCTCGGGGTTGGTGAAGGCGGCCTGCGCGGGGCCGCGGCGGCCCACGACGACGACCTCGCGCACGCGGCTGCGCGCGAGCACCTCCAGCGCATGGTCGGCGGTGTCGGTCGGCGCGAGCTCGTCGGCGCTGAGCATGAGCATGCGCGCGACGTCGACGGCGACGTTGCCGTTGCCGATCACGACGGCGCGCTCGGCCGAGACGAGGTCGACCTCCAGGCCGGTGTGGTCGGGGTGGCCGTTGTACCAGCCGACGAACTCGGTGGCGGCGTGCGAGCCGGGCAGCTCTTCGCCGGGGATGCCCAGCGGACGATCCATTGGCGAGCCGGTGGCGTAGACGATCGCGTGGTAGTGCGCGAGCAGGTCCTCGCGCGAGACGTGCTCGCCGAAGCTGACGTTGCCGAAGTAGCGAAAGCGCGGGTGCGCGGCGGTCTTCTCATAGACGCGCGTGACGGACTTGATCTTCGGATGGTCGGGCGCGACGCCCGAGCGCACGAGCCCCCACGGCGTGGGCAGGCGCTCGATCATGTCGACCTCGAAGCCGGCGTCTGCGTCCTTGAGCAGGTGGCCGGCGGCGTAGAAGCCGGCGGGACCGGAGCCGATCACGGCGATGCGGATGGGAGAGCTGTTGTCTGTCAATGCAGGCTGGTCGGTCACGGGCGATGGGCGCGGCCCGACTCGAACGGGCGACCCCCTCGGTGTAAACGAGGTGCTCTGGCCAACTGAGCTACGCGCCCCAGGCGCTTGGGGTCTCTAGGCTAGCGACCCGCGTCGGCCGGCAGGGAGGGCCGCGCGGCACGCGCGGCAGGTGGACGTGTGTGGCGGCTCGCCGGATGGGTAGGGGCGATGTGAAGGGTTTGTACAAGTGGGCTAGGATTGGCGCACCCGGCCTCGGGAACTCTCTTGAACAGCGAAGACACCGCCCATAGCGAGGGGTCATCAGCGTTCGCCGAGCCAGGCGAGGCCCGGCCAAGCGCGCTCGGCGCAGAGGCCGTTGGGCCCGATTCACGGGGACGCAGCGAGGTCGGATCGAAGGCTGCGGAGCTCGAGCTGCGCGACGTCAGCAAGCTGTATGACGGCCAGCGCGAGCCGGCGATCGTGGACCTGTCGCTGACGGTGCCGGCGGGCGAGGTGTGCGTGCTGGTCGGCCCGTCGGGCTCGGGCAAGACGACGGCGATGCGGCTGATCAACCGGATGATCTCGATCACCTCCGGCGACATTCTGCTGGGCGGCGAGAGCGTGCTGACGCGTGACGCGCGCGAGCTGCGCCGCGAGATCGGCTACGTGATCCAGCAGATCGGCCTGTTTCCGCACCAGACGGTCGGCGAGAACATCGGCACGGTGCCGCAGCTGCTGGGCTGGCCGAAGGAGCGCATCGCGGCGCGCGTGAGCGAGCTGCTGGAGCTGATCGGCCTGGACGCGCAGGAGATGGCTGGGCGCTATCCGGCGCAGCTGTCGGGCGGCCAGCGCCAACGCGTCGGTGTGGCGCGCGCGCTGGCGGCGGACCCGCCGCTGATGCTGATGGACGAGCCGTTCGGCGCGATCGACCCGATCAACCGTGCGCGCCTGCAGGACGAGTTTCTGGCGCTGCAGGCGAAAGTCAAGAAGACGGTGGTGTTCGTCACGCACGACATCGACGAGGCGATCAAGATGGGCGACCGCATCGCGATTCTGCGTGAGGGCGGGCGCCTGGCGCAGTACGACACGCCGCGCGAGATCCTGATCCACCCGGCCGACGAGTTCGTGGCGCAGTTCGTCGGCGCCGACCGCAGCATCAAGCGGCTGTCGCTGACGACGCTCGGCGAGCTGAAGCTGCTCGAGCCCAACGGCACGCGGCCGGGGCCGACGCGCGCGCCGCTGCAGACGTCGGTGCGCGACGCGCTGTCGATGATTCTGACCGCCGGCGGCGAGGCGCTGACGGTGGTCGACGCCGACGACAAAGTGCAGGGGCTGCTGACGCTCGGGCTGATCGAGCAGCTGCTCTCAGAGGAGGCGGCGGCCAACGGCGCAGGCGCCAACGGCTCGCCGTCGAGCCTGGTGGTGCACCGCGAGGTGGCCGACGGATGACGCCTGCGGTGGCGGTGCTCGCGGCGACCGGCCCGGTGATTCCCAACTACTCGGCGCACAGCAGCAAGTGCGTCGTGGAGAACCACGCGTTCTGCTGGGAATGGGTCAGCCACAACTGGAGCAGCGTGCTGTGGCCGGCGCTGACGCAGCACGTGATGCTGACGGCGATCGCCGTGGCGATCGGCTTTGCGATCGCGATGACGCTGGCGCTGGCGGCGCACCGCTATCGCGCGGTCGAGCGGCCGACGCTGCTGGTGACGACGATCCTCTACACGATTCCCTCGCTGGCGCTGTTCGAGCTGCTGGTGGCGCCGGTCGGGCTGAACATCTACGCGGCGGAGATCGCGCTGGTCTCCTACACGCTGCTGATTCTCTTTCGCAATATCCTGGCGGGACTGCGCGCGGTGCCGGCGGAGGTGCTGGACGCGGCCGAGGGCATGGGCATGACGCGCCGTCAGGCGCTCGTGCGCGTGGAGCTGCCGCTGGCGCTGCCGGCGATCGTGGCGGGACTGCGCATCGCCGTGGTGACGATCATCGCGCTGGCGACGATCGTGTACACGATCTACGACAAGGGGCTGGGCGTGCCGATTCACTCGGCGCTCGGCGAGGGGCCGTTCAAGACCGAGCTGATCGCCGCGGGCGGTCTGGCGATCGTGCTGGCGCTGGCTGCCGACGCGCTGTTGGTGCTGGCGCAGCGCACGCTGACGCCGTGGACGCGCGCGAGGAGCGTCTGAGCGATGCACGAATTCGTCGAGGCGTTCAAGTTCATCGCCAACAACGGCGCCGTGTCGGGGCACTCCGGGCTGCCGACGCTGACGAGCCTCGCGCTGGAAACGCTGAAGGTCGGCGCGATCGGCGTGGCGATCTCGGTCGTCATCGCTGTGCCGCTGGGCGTGTGGCTGGGTCATGTCCACCGCGGCTCGTTTCTGGCGATCAACATCGGCAACATCGGCCGCGCGCTGCCCAGCCTGGCGGTGCTGGCGATCGGCGACGCGTTTCTCGGGCTGGGGCTGACGGTCGTGGAGCTCGCGCTGGTGATCCTGGCGGTGCCGCCGATCATCACGAACTCCTATCTGGGCGTCGATGGCGTCGACCGCGACCTGGTCGACGCGGCGCGCGGCATGGGCATGTCCGAGCGCGAGATTCTCACGCGCGTGGAGCTGCCGCTGGCGCTGCCGCTGATCTTCGCGGGCATTCGCACGGCGGCGGTGTTCGTGATCTCGACGACGACGATCGCCGCGCTGGCGGGCTTCAGCGGCAGCCTCGGCGATCCGATCGCCAACGAGACGAGCTACCACTTCTCGGGCGTGCTCGGCGCGGCGATCTGCGTGGCGGCGCTCGCGCTGGCGGTGGAGGGCGTGCTGGCGCTCGTGCAGCAGGCGCTGACGCCGCGCGGCCTGCGCGCCGGCCAGCGCAAGGGCGTGTTGCTGCGCTCCGCCGCCGCGGTCAGGGTCTGAGCGAAAAAACGACTATTTATATTAATGATTAATTCTTTTATCGACAAAGCACAACAGGAGGCTGCGTATATGCCAGGTACGCGTAAGAGCAGGTTGAGGATCGTAGGGGGAAGGGCGTCGGCGCTGTTTGCCGTGGCCGCGCTGAGCATCGGCTTGGCGGCATGCGGAAGCAGCAGCAGCACGTCGTCGAGCTCGAGTGAAAGCTCGTCGGGCGGCCAGCCCGGAGCAGGCAAGCCGGCTGTGACGATCGGAGACAAGAACTTCCCGGAGGAGAACATTCTCGGGCAGCTCTACGCGCAGGCGCTGAAAGCGAAGGGTTACACGATCAACCTGAAATCGGAAATCGGCTCCTCGGAGATCATCTACAAGGCGCTGACGTCGGGCAAGATCGACATGTATCCGGAGTACACCGGCGTGTTCCTGTCGGCCGTCGCCGAACAGACCAAGCTGCCGACGAGCGCAGAAGACGCCTACGAACAGGCCAAGGCGTTCGCTGAAAGCAAGGGCTACGCGATGCTGCAATACACGCCGTTCTATGACTCCGACGCGCTGGCCGTGCTGCCGAGCTACGCGGAAAAGAACAAAGTGAAAAGCATCGAAGACCTCAAGCCGCTTGGCAAAAAGGTGACGCTCGGCGCGGCGCCTGAATTCGCGACGCGTTTTGAGGGTCTGCTCGGGCTGAAGAAGGAATACGGCGTCGACCCGACGTTCAAGCCGATCGCCATCGAACTCGCCTACAAGGCGCTGGAAAGCGGGCAGGTTGACACGCAGGACGTGTTCACCACCGACGGCCAGCTGCTCGGCGGCAAGTTCAAGCTGCTCGAAGACCCCAAGCACGTGTTCGGCTTCCAGAACGTGGCGCCGATCGTCAAGAAGAGCGTGCTGAGCGCGGAGGGCCCGGCGTTCGAAGAAACGGTCAACAAGGTGAGCAAGCTGCTGACGATTCCGGCGATCCAGCAGATGAACAAGGCGGTAAGCGTCGAAAAGCAGGCGCCGAAGACCGTCGCCGAACAGTTCCTCAAGGCAAACGGTCTGATCTAGACCTATCGCCGCCGCGCGCCGCGTCTCCTGCGAAGCTCTGAGGAGATGCGGCGCGGCGACGGTGCAGATGGCGAGTGCGGCGCCCGCTGGCGGTGCGGACGCTGTGTGTCGGCGGGGCGGTGCCGGTGAGCCGCCCGCTGCGCTTTGCGCTGTGGCTGCTCGGCGCGCTGGTCGTGGCGCTCGGCCTGGCGCAGATCTTCCTGCCGAAGATCGCCGCCAGCCGCATCTCCTCGCGCCTGGGCAAATACGGCGACGTGCAGAGCGTGCACGTGAGCGCGTTTCCGGCGGTCGAGCTGCTGTGGGGCGACGCCGACTCGGTGAAGGTGCACGCGCGCACGCTGAAGGTCAGCCCCGCGCAGACCGGCAAGCTGCTGCACGAAGCGCGCGGGCTGGAGCGCATCGACCTGAGCGCCGAGGCGACGCACGAGGGTCCGCTGGCGCTGCACGACGTGAGCCTGCGAAAGCGCGGCGCGAAGCTTCACGCGCAGGCGAGCGTGAGCAAGGCCGACGTCGCCGCCGCGCTGCCGCCGGGTTTTACCGTTCAGCTGCTCGGCAGCTCGGGCGGCAAGGTCGAGGTGCGCGCGAGCGGAGGCCTGTTCGGAGTCGGCGCGTCAGTCGATGCAGTCGCCGAGGCCGAAGCCGGCGAGCTGGTCGTGCGCCCGCGCGGCTTTCTCGTGGAAGCGCTCAAGCTGACGCTGTTCTCCGACCCGCGCGTGCACATAGACGGCGTCGGCGCCAGCACCACCAGCGGCGGCTACGTGCTGAGCGTTGACGCGAGCCTGCGCTGAGCGGCGCGCTCAGGCCGCGGCGGACGCCGCGGGCGCCGAGACGGCCGGACGTGCTTGCACCCGCACCGGCAGGCCGTCCTTGGGGCTGATCGTAGGCATCTGACGGATGCTCAAGCGGAAGTCGTCGGGCAGCGAGAAGCTGAAGCGCTGCAGAATCAGCGTGGCGATCGTGCGCACCTCCAGCTGGCCGAAGCGCATGCCGATGCACGTGCGCGAGCCGCCGCCGAAGGGAACGTAGGCGCCCTTGGGCATCGCCGCCTTGGCCTCGGCTGTGAAGCGCTCGGGGCGAAACTCGTCGGGCTCGGCGAACACGTCGGGCAGGCGGTGGCTGGCCCAGGAGCAGTAGTTGACGAACGCGCGCGCGGGGATCGTGTGCCCTTCGAACTCGAACGTCTCCAGCGCGCGGCGAGGGCCGACCCACGCGGGCGGATACTTGCGCAGCGTCTCGTCGAGCACCATCTCCAGCTGCGCCAGCTCGCCGGAGGTCAGCTGCGCGGCGCTGGGCGCCGCGCCGGCGAGCTCGGCGTCCTGCTCGGCGATCAGCCGCGCGGCGATCTGCGGGTTGCGCGCGAGCTCGTAGAACATGAACGAGATGGTCGACGTGGTGGTGTCGTGGCCGGCGAACAGCAGCGTCATCACCTCGTCGCGAATCTGCAGCTCAGACAGCGTGTTGCCGTCCTCGTCCTGCGCGTCCAGCAGCAGACTGAGGATGTCCTGGCCGCGCTCGCCCGAGGCCCGTCGCTCGGCGATCTCCGCATAGATCAGCGAGTCGAGCTCGCGTGCGGCGCTCTGCATGCGCGCCCACGGCGTGCCGCGCATGCGAAATACGCGCAGGAAGTAGTCAGAGGCGTAGAACGCCAGCGCCTGCTCGAACAGCTCGGCGGCGTCGATCGCGCGCGAGCGCCCGCCGTCGGGGTCCAGCCCGAACAACGCGCGCATGGCCACGCGCATGGCCAGCTTGCGCGTCCACGCGTACAGGTCGATCTCGGCGCCGGGCGAGAGCGCGTCCAGCGCGCGCGTGGCCTCCTGCACGATCGTGTCGTAGGAGGCGGCGATGTTCTCGCGATGAAACGCCGGCAGCATGATCATGCGCGAGCGGCGGTGAAAGTCGCCGTCGATCGTCAGCAGGCCGTCGCCCATCAGGCCGATCAGGTCGCGAAACTGGCCCTCGCGCCAGGCGAAGTTGGCAGCGTGCGAGACGAGCATGTAGTGGTTGGCCGCCGGCCCGAGCATGAACACGACGTTCGAGTGGAACAGCCGCAGCGTGAACACCGGCCCGTAGCGCTCATAACTCTCCAGCAGCATCTCCAGCGGTTCGCCGGCGAAGCGGCGCGTGCGCGGAATCGAGAAGCTCGTCTCGCCGGGCGGAAACGGCAATCCCGCAAAGCGCTCGTCGCGCAGGTCCTGGCGCATCACCGAGAACGGATTGCTGTCGAGCATCGGTGCAGGTCCGACCAGCGCCACGCACAGAGCCTAGTGCAAGGGCTGGCTGGACGGCCAGTTTCTCGCGTGCGCGCAGCGGCTGCGCGGCGTTGTGGTGCGAGCGAGCGCGGGCAGTCGCCGACGGGCGCCGAGCCTTGGCATACTGAGCGAGCGCGTCAGGCGTCGCTTGCCTGAAGCCCCATCGCGGGGGGCGTAGCTCAGTTGGTTAGAGCGCTGCCCTGTCACGGCAGAGGTCGCGGGTTCGAGTCCCGTCGCTCCCGCCATTGCAACAACGTACGAACCCCGGCCTTGAGAATCAGGGTCGGGGTTCTCTTCGCTGGCGGGCCGACCTGTCGCGGCTCGGGTGGCTCGAACGGGTCCGAGCGGCTCATGCCGGGGCGTGGTGCGGTTGTACAGACCGCAGCGAGTACAAAGCATCGATGGACATCTCTGGAAGGTTGCCTGCGGCCTTGATGCGAAGCTCAGTGAGCTACTGAGACGGCGCTACTGAAGCCACTGTGCTCCGAAAGGCCATCCGGCCGAATGGCACTTGTGCGACGTGGTGGCTGCCGCCCAAATTGCGGAAATCTTCCGCAAAATGGTAGCTTTCAGTGCTAACCAGCGGTGGTGGGAATGGAGACCTTGTGGCAGTAGGTGGATCGGCAAGCAGTCGCTTGGACGAAGCTCTCGTCGCCGAGCGCGCGCTCGACTGGTCTGCTGCGCTTGGCCAGTATTCCGAGTTGAGGAGCACGCCCGACCGCGTCGATCGATGTCGCGCTTTGATCGGGTTCGCCCGCTGCCTGCTCCAGACGCGAAACCGCGGGGAGGCCGACGAAGCGGCCGAAGCACTCGAAGACGCCCGGACGCTCGCGAACGATATTGGCGACCCACTGCTACGGGGCCAGCAGGTTCTGCTTTGGGGACACATTCAGGAGCATCAGGGGTATCTCCAGCGCGCTCTCGATCGATACACGGAGGCGCTAGCGCTGCTCCCGCGAGACGACGCGGATTCCTACGTTGACGCAAGTATTACGCTCGCGTCGGCGCTGCGACGACGGGGCGAGTTGTCCCTGGGCTTGAGGCGTCTCCGGGAGTTGCGTGACTCCGAGATAGGTGAACGACTGCGAGTCCCGTACCAAGAAGAGCTCGGGGCCGTGCTTATCGCCCGGGGAGAATATCGACAGGCCATATCTGAGCTTCGAAAGGGGCTTGAGCTGGAGGAGTCCTTGGAAGGAAAGCCGAGTCCGCGAGTTCGTCTTCTGTTGGCGGAGGCCCTGCGCCAGATTGGAGATCTCGCAGAGGCGCGTAAGCTGCTCGATGCTGCCATCGCGTTTTACAAAGAGGGCGGCGCATCGATGGGACTGTCGGAGGCCTACGCGCAGCTTGGGCTTTGGCACGAGGACAGCGAGTCATATCCGTCGGCCCTACACTCGTTCCAGGACAGCCTCAAAGAGGACGAGGTAAGCGACGATCGTGTCGGCCAAGCGCGTGCGAAGCGACATATGGCAAGGGTATTTCGTAAGAGCGGCGACTCCGGCCGAGCGCGTGAATTGCTGGACGAGGCGCGTGACGTTCTCTTTCGTGAGGACAAGATCGAGCTCGCGCGACTCTGGCAGGAGGAGGCAGAGCTTGCGCTGACGGGCCGAACGCCCAACTACGAGGCCGCCATAAAGCTCTTCTCGCAGGCGTGCGAAGCGATCGTTGACGATGGAGATGAGCGTGCCATCGCGATCGCCCAGCGACATCTGGCTCGGGCCTATCGTGAGGATGACGACTTGAAGAAGGCAGAGGACCTTCTTCGAAAAGCGATTCCGGCACTACGGGAGCGTGAAGATCTTCGCGAACTAGACGAACTACTCGACGACCTCGGCGAGGTCTTGCTGGAACAGGATCGGTACGCCGAGGCCGCTGAGGTTCTGGAAGAAAGCCTCGCGCTTGATGAGAAACTTGGGCGGGTCAGTAGCAAGGCTCGCTCGCTACTGTTGCTCGGCCAGGTCGCGCACGAGACCGGCGATCACGACCGGGCTTTGCGCCATCTCGAGCAGGCCATGGACGTTTACAGCGAGGTAAAGCAGGACGTCGGGCTCTCGGACGTTCTCCAGCACATGGCTGCGTGGCACCTTGATCGCGGTCAGGCGTCGCAGGGCATCAAGCTCCTACGTAAGGGACTCGAGATCGATAGCCGGCTTGACGACCCGCTTGGTCGCGCACGAGCGCGCCGCCTGCTGTCGGCCGCCTATCGCCAACGTGGCGATCTAGAGCGAGCCGACGAGTACCTTGAGGAGTCTCGCACTGATCTAGCCCCGATCGACGATCCAGTCGAGCGAGCCCTGCTTGAGTGCGAGCAGGCAAGGATCGCGCTTGAGCGGGGCGCATCTGCTGACGCTGAAAATCATGCGCGGCGAGCGCAAGCCACCTTCGAGCTCGCAGGTCTCAGACCGGTCGATGTCGCCACGTGCGAACGACTTAGGGCCATGGCGGCGGCACACAGAGGTGATTACCAGCAGTCACTGGCGTTGCTCGAGAACGCACGCGAGGTATTTCAACAGCGTGGGGATATGCCCGAACTGGATGAACTCCACGACGACCTCGCGGAAGTCTGGCTCATGCAAGGCAGGCTCGATCTCGCGCGCGCTAGCGCCAAAGACAGCCTTGCGGTGGGCGCGAGCCAAGGGGGCTGGTCGTTCGGCAGAGGAAGAAGCCTGCTGCTTTTGGCCCGCATCGGAATGGACGAAGGTGGAGACAGGCAGTCAAGCCGCGAATATGCCGAAGAGGCGCTAAAACTTTACGAAGATCAGGAAAACCATGCAGGTCAAGCCAAGGCCTACCTGGCGCTCGGTGATTGGTATGTGGCAGACGGACAGCAGCGTCAAGCGATGGCGCACTACAAGAAAGCGCGAGCAAGAGCTCACCGGCTGCGTGATCTACGCGCCGTCGCTACATGTCACCGAAAGCTTGCGTCCATCCACCTCGACCGCCACGAGATACAGCGCGGGGAGGATGCTCTTAGAGACGCATCGGAGAATCTCGAGGAAGTTACCGACCTAAGGGCGCGAGCACCGCTCGATTTCGACTGGGGGCGTCTCCTCATGGCCAAGGGGCAGCACGCAGAGGCCATCGGCCATCTACGCCGGGCTGTGGCGGGTTTTCGCGATCTGCGAATCGAAAGTGACCGACATGCCGCCCTCCGACTGTTGAGTACCTGCTTCCAAGCTGACGGGCAGACAGGCCCAGCGCTTGAGTGCCTACGCGAGATGGGTCGCGAGAGTGCGTCGATGTATGACGTCCTCCTTAGCGATCTACACCCGCGTATCGCTGATGCGAGCCGACCAAGCTTCACGAGCGGTAAGTACAAGGACGCCGTGAACAGCGCATTCAATGAGCTGGAGCTCCTCATCAAGGAGACGACGGCACCCCTCGGCGCTGCACCAGGCCGGAAAGCGCAGCTATCGGCGCACGTCCGAGTACTCATGCAGGCGCCCGACTCTTGGGGTGAGGGAATAAGCGGGAAGAGAAACGGGACGCAGACGTTCCGTGAGTACATCACGGGAAGTACCGAGTTCTTTTACAACACGGCGAAGCACGAAAATGTAACGTTTTCACCCGCGACAGCGTTTGCGGCGATTGCAACGGCCCACGTAATCGCCGAAACGGTCGAGCTACGCGAGCTACCGTGGCTTGCCCACCTACACTCGAGCGTCTAAGCCCCGCATCGAGGACGCCCGATGCTTGAGAGGATGTCACAGGTGGTTCTCGATGAGGGACGGACTGGCGGCCGTAGCCGACGACGGAACGGGGATCACCAAGCTCGCGCCGCCACGCGGCTCCAGAGTGCTTTTTCATCCAGGCGAAGATGGTCCCAGCTATCGCCACGGTCGCGAAGGAACGTCAGCGCGGCTAGACCGATCGCGTCAGCGCGCGGGCATGATTCGTCGGCCTTCAGAAGCCCGAAATGCCAAATCAACCGCATTGCGCCGTACACAGTCCACTCGCCGACTGGGATCGTTGAGGCAGCGAGCGCTGTAAGAAAGCCGTCTGGATCTCGCTTGGCGAGCTGCAGCAGCGGATATTCAGCATTGGGGTGACCGACAGCATCGACGCCGCTCCCCTGCGGTTTGTACTCGAAACGACCGAATGGCTCAAGGCGCTCTACCAGGTCGTCGGGCAATGGGCGGTCGACAACGAGCTTGGGTACGACATCGCCTCCTCCGGCAGGGCTAGTCGTCGCACGTCTCTCCTTAGGTGCCGCAGATCCCCGAGCCCTCTCGACATACCGCGCAACCCTTCGACCGGCAAGCTGACCGCCGAACCTGAGCGATCTTGGCAAGGCGTCCACTGCGAGGCTGCTGGCTGGTGCTGCGAGCGCCACCACCATCGAGGACGACGCTTCCTGCAGCTCTTCGAGAGCCGCTGTCCGGGATCGCTGTGGCTCTGGTGGCTGCTGCAGTTTGTCGTCCGGGACGCCGGCGATGTCGGCGCCTTCCACATACCGCAATCCACGCGAGCCACCGACCTCCTTCACGAGCACCCTGATTCGCCTGATCTCAGATGCGTGCTTCGCTCGCTCGTCAGGAGGAAGAGCGCGCCAGATTTTGTACACCTTACGAACGGTGTTGAGGCCTTTGAGGACCAAATTTCATCCGCCTCCGAATCGAAAGCTAAGGAGAGTGCGAAGAGCCAGATTCACGAGCGCACAGGTGCGCTGCGCCCATGGTCGGGCTGGGTGGTCTTCTGGAATGCCATCGAGGGGAGCCATGGCAGCCGACGGAGAAGGGGTCGCACGGGATCAACGCGCGGCCTGGCTACCTTGCGCTTCGAGCTGCGACTTCACAGCCTGAATCAACTGGGTTGCGTGGGCTCCCCCCGCGAGCGAATGGTTGGCCGCCAGCACGACATCGCGATGACCTCCCCGATCCCAGACATACATGTGCACCTGGGTTCCGTGCTGATGAGCTCCTTGCGCCTTCGGCACGGCCACGCCGACGGCGAAGGCTGGAGGGTCATCGTTCAACGGTGCGAACGGCGAGTCATCTTCTGGGGTGTACCAAGTGAGGCTCTCGCCGCCCAGCAGCTTCGCCGTGAGGCCGCCGATTCGCGAGCTAAGCCCGCGCCCATTCTCAATGCCCGATCGGAATCGCTGCCCACACTCCCTCACGCTCAACGTCGTCTGGAACTCAGTAGCCTTCTCGCCCAAGCTTCCCCCAATCGGTCAAAACTGCTTACCCGCATGTCACGACCGTCTATCTACCTCGCGGTCGAGCGCTTCCGGTGAGGGAGCATATTCGATCAGGCAGAACTCCGTCAAGGGGCGCTGATGGACTAATCGTTCGCCCGGAGTGTTCCGCGGGACCACTGCCGAGTCAGCCCTCGGCGAGCGCGGCCGCACGCTCGGACATCTGCTCCGGCGACACGTCCTCGACGTGAGTGGCGACGTTCCAGCGGTGCCCGAACGGATCCTCGAACTGCGCCGCGCGGTCGCCGTAGAACTTGTCTTCCACCGGGCGCAGCGCCTTCGCGCCCTGCTGAGTCGCTTTCGCAAACACATCGTCGACGTCCTCGACGTACAGCTGCAGTGTCACCGGCGTACCGCCGATCGAGCGCGGCCCGCGCACGTCCATGTCGATGTTCTCGTCGGCCAGCATGATCAGCGAGTCGCCGATATCCAACTCTGCATGACCCAGCTTTCCGTCTGGCCCGGCGAGCCGCATGCGCTCGACGGCGCCGAGCACCGCTGTGTAGAAGGCGATCGCCGCGTCCGCGCCGTCCACGACGAGATAGGGGGTAAGTCGCGGGTAGTCCTTCGGAATCGGGTCTGTCATCGCTGAATCCTCATCCTCGGCTGTCTGTGTGTGGACGCTCCTGAATCGTTAGCGCTTAACGATCGTGAAGCTCAGCGTCTTGCCAGGCGAGGCTCCAGCGCTGCCGACAGCGGTGAACGCGGCCCGATAGCTACCGGGCGCAAGCGCTTTCCCGCTGATGCGCCCACTGAACGGCACCTTGTTGAGCCCCGCATGTGCCGAGCGCGTGAGCGTCGCGATCGTGATCGTCCGCGTGCAGCGGGGCTTGTGACGCAGCCTGCGGCTGTTCGCGCGGCAGCTGCGACCGACGCGGCGGCCGGGCGCCTGCCTCTGTATCGCGATCTTCACGGTCGCCGCCTGATCGAGGCGGAACGCGAAGACGGTTCCCTGCTTGTGGCGCTTGGCAGAGGCTTGCCCTGTCAGCGGCGTCGAAGCGCGGCCGACTCTGAAGATCCAATTGCTCTCGCTCACGGCCGAGATCGTCGGCTTCGTCGCACCCGCCGTCGGCGTTGGCGGGGCGACCGTCGGGAGAGCATTGAACGTCGCCGTCACGGTCTGGTCTGCGCTCATCGTGAGCGTGCATGTGCCGGTCCCGCTGCACCCGGCGCCCGACCAGCCGGCGAACGCCGATCCGGCCGCAGCCGCGCCGGTCAGCACGACCTGGGAGCCGTCGTCGAATGGTCCCGAGCACGACGCGCCGCAGTCGATGCCCTGTGGCGATGACTGCACTGACCCCGACCCCGTGCCGGACTTCGCGACGTTCACGGCGAACGGATCGCCGAGCGCGCGGAAGACAAGCAGGCTCCCGTTGAAGACGTTGATGTTCCCTCCGGCAACGACGATGCGGCGGTCGGGCTGCAGCGCGAGCCCGCCGGCTCCGGCGCTGGACCCTGTGTTGACTGTTGTCGCGCCGCCTGTGCCGAACGTCGGATCGAGCGCGCCGTTGACCGCGCCCGTGCCTCCGTCTGCACGCAGGCGCCATAGCGTCGCACTGCTCGGGTTGGCGCCGACCTGCGCGCTCCCTGCGAGCAGGATCTTGCCGTCAGGCTGCAATGCCAGAGCGCTGCCGGAGGCCGAGCCGCCGCCGTCGATCAGCGCGACGCCGTCGGTGTCGAACGTCGGATCGAGCGCGTTGTTGGTGACGCCCGAGCCGCCGTTGGGCTTCACCCGCCACACCGTCGCTTTCGCTTTGCCCGCCGTCGGCGTGGAGGTTCCGGCGAGCAGGATCTTGCCGTCGGGCTGCAGTGCGACGTCTTCGGCCTGATCGTTGCCGCCGGTATCGAAATCCGCCTGGCCGTCTGTGTCGAAGGTCGGGTCGAGCGCTTCGTTGAGGCCCCCGGCTCCGCCGTCGGCCTTGAGTCGCCAGACGACGGCGTCACGTGGAGCCGAGGACAGTTCGGTAGTGCCGGCGATCAGGATCTTGCCATCAGGCGCCAGTGCGATCGCGCTGGCGGAGTCTTCAGTCGTGTCGCTTATCCCGGCCACGCCATCGGTGTCGAAGGTCGGGTCGAGCGCGCCGCCTTCGGTCAGCCGCCACACGGCGATCACGTTCGGACCGGTCGTGTTGAACCCGCGGCCCGCGGCCACGATCTTCCCGTCGGGCTGGACCGCGATGGCGAGTCCGACGGTGTTCGTGAACGGCGCGAGCTGGACCGTGCCGCCAGTGCCGAACGTGGAGTCGAGTGCGCCGTTGGGGGCGCCGGAGCCGCCGTTCGCGTTCAGGCGCCAAACGGTCGCGTCCTCGGAGGGGCCGGGCATGTTCGTGAAGCCGATCAGCAGGATCTTGCCGTCGGGCTGGATCGCAAGCGCGTGTGCGCTGGGAAAGCCTGCCGATTCGATCGTGGCCTTGCCATCGCCGTCGAAGGTCGGGTCCGGCGATCCGTCGGCCAGCAGTCTGGAGACCGTGATCACGCCTTCCGCGGTGGTGACCACGACGGTCTTCCCGCCGGCCGCGGGTCTCGTCGGAGTCGGGTAGGTCGACACGCGGCGGTCGAGCACCGTCGTCCCTGCGGTTCCAAACGACGGGTCGAGCCCGCCGGAGCCGGCGAGTGCAATGCCGACGCCCAACCCCGCTGCCAGCGCGCATGTGGCCGTCGCGCCCCGCAGTACCCAGCGGCGAGCGATCATCGACGTTGTCCCCCCGTCCCCCGAGCGAGCATAGGTTGAGTATCCACCACTCAGCGCAGCTGTGCGCGCGCGCAGCTCCTGGCACCCGACTGATCTCTTGCCCCGCGCTAGCCCATCATCGTCATGTTGTGGGGCGAGTCGGGCGAGCCCGGAACGACGAACCCCGGGACCTCGTGCGGCACAGCGAGGATTGCGACTGCGAGCAGAACGAGCAATCCGGCGGCCGCCAGCCGTGCTGCGCGTTCGGAGGGCCCGACCTTCTCGAACACGACAAGCAGTGCAATCAGCCCCATCCACGCGAGGCTCATCACGCCGAGCGCGAACAGCGCCGCCATCAGCGCCCACGAACATCCGAGACACCATCCGCCGTTGCGCAGACCCAGGCCGAGCGCTCCTGGCCGCTCGTCCTGCGTGGCGGTGTTCGGGGATCGCCAGGAGTCTCGGCACCGCGAGAGGAATGTGCGCTTGAGCGGCGTCAGCTGGTAGAGCCCAGCGCCGGCGAGCACACCCGCGGCCAGCCAATCACCGCCCCTGTGCCAGGCCAACGAGCCTGCGAACAGGCTCCTTGCGAGCTCGAACAGACCGTAGGCGCCGATGCCGGCCACGCACCAGACGAGCAGATAGCCGCCGACGAACAGCAGGACCCGGTCGAGCCGGCGTCTCACCGACACGGCAAAGACGGCTGCCGTGGGCGCGAGCGAGGGCAGCATCATCGCCGCCATCATCGTCGCCCACACACCGATGAACCAGCCCAGTGAACCGAGCGCGGTCCCCGGTCCCGCGTCCATCCCCGCCATGCGGTCGGCCGTGGACCACCAGGCCAAGCCCACCGCCGCCAGCAGCGCTACGACAACGCCGAGCTCCGCGCGCATCGCCGTCAACGCCGAGGAGCGCGCGATGCCGGCCACCCCGCCGGCAACGGCGCCGCCCGCGCTGGAGGAGTTGCGCACGGTCATTCCGCCCGTCGCCACCGCTCAGGCTCTCGCGTACTCGTCGTGGCGTCGCCACCAAAAGCCGCTCTCGTTGCGTCCAAGCGGCGCGCGATCGAGCCACGAGTACATGCCCCACAGCCCGTCGACGCCTCGTCCGTAAGCCGAGTAGGTGTGAAACACCACACCATCCTCGAGCGCGAACGCGCTCATGCCCGGACCCTCTTTTCTGAAGGTCACGGGATCCGTGCCGGCGCCCTTGGCGATCTCGATGAGTCCAGGGCTCTGCTCGGACGGCCGCAGGTCGACAGCGCGGAAGTTGTACTCGACGGCGCCCGCTTGCCATTCCTGCTCGGTGTGCGACGTGTGAAAGTCGTAGTTGAAGTCGCTCTCGAAGGAAGACGCCCAGGGAAAGCTCCAGTCCATGCGCCGCTTGTAGTCCTGCAGCTTCGCCAGCGGCGCCCGTGACACCGCTGTGAACGCAACATCGTGATCGGCCAGGTGCACCACCGAACCCGAGAAGCCGTCCGCGATCGCCGAGCAGGACGGGCACCCTGCCGTGAAGTCGGGCCCGAACATGAAGTGATAGACGAGCAACTGCGAACGTCCTTCGAATAGGTCGATGAGCGACGCGCTTCCGCGATCTGTCTCGAAGCGGTACTCCTTCTCGATCGGCACCCAAGGCAGCGCCTGGCGCTGGCGGGCGAGCTCGTCGCCGCGGCGCGTCAGCTCCTTCTCGGCCTGCAGCAGCTCCAGCCGCGCCGCAAGCCACTCCTCGTGAGTTCCAATGCTGTGGTCGGTCATTGCATTCTCCTGTCGGTGTCAGAGATCTGTTTCGGCCTGCACGGACTCGGCAAGGCGCTTGATCCGTGCCAGGCGCCTGTCCCACTGGGCCGCCACGCGAGCCATCGCTTCGGCGGCGTCGTCCAGCCGCTCGGGCCGGACCGCGTAGCGCACCTCGCGGCCGCTCCGCCGGCCAGCCACCAGGCCGACACGGTCGAGCACGGCCAGGTGCTTGGCGACGGCCTGTCGGGTGACAGGCAGCCCGTCGGCGAGCGTCGTCGTGTTCGCCTCGCCTCGCTCGAGCAGGGCGTCGAGCACGCGCCTGCGCGTCGGGTCAGCCACGGCCGCCCACAGGGCATCGTCTTCGGCGACGGCAGCGGCCATCACCGCGTCGATCCACTTGGCTTGGCGGCTATGTAGTCGAGCATTTCGCCGAAATGCCGCTCCCAGCCGTTCGCGTGATCTTCGCGGTAGCGGGTCTTGCCCTCCTCGCCATGCGTCACGGCGTCGATGCCGCTCTCGAGGACTCGCAACCGTGTCCCGCCGGACTCCTCGACGAGGCTGAACTCGACCAGCGCCGAGTTGCTCTCATCCGGCTCCGCGCCCTGCGGATGGTTCCAGCGAAAGGAGAAGCGGCGAAACGGCTCGGCCTCGACGACGCGAATCGGCACGACCAGGTCGGATTGTTTGTCTGCGCCGCGGCCTCCGGGTTTCCAGGTGAGCGTTCCATCCGCGCCTACTCGCCCACCGAGCTCCGCCTCGTCGCTGAACCATCGGCTGATCTGCTCGGGCTCGGTGATCACGCCCCAGACAACCTCTGGGCTCGCCTCGATCAGAATCT
This sequence comes from uncultured Solirubrobacteraceae bacterium, assembly GCA_963793935.1. Lineage (GTDB taxonomy): Bacteria > Actinomycetota > Thermoleophilia > Solirubrobacterales > Solirubrobacteraceae > Palsa-744. Next base: position 152,169 of record CAWCBZ010000003.1, on the reverse strand, counting down.
CTCGTTCGACGCTGTCAGGGGTCACGCACGCGCTCCTTCCAGTTGTCATGTGCAACCGTTGGTTGCGATGCACCGCACAATAGCAACCAAAGGTTGCGCGTCGCGGCAGATCGCCGCTGGGCTTGTCAGCTCTGCGGCCCGGCGCCTACGCTGCGTCGCCGGCTGGAGCGGCTGGCGCCGCCGCCGCGGCGCCATGGAAGTCGCTCGCGCGCACGAGCACGACCGCAGCCAGCGCCCCGAGAACAGTCAGCCCGGCGCCGATGGCGAGTATCTCGTTCAGTCCCGCCGCAAACGCTCTGACCGACGCTTCGATCACTCCCGGCTGGCCGTGCACGAGCGCGTTCGCCGCGCTGGCGCCGCCCGAGGCAACGGTCTTGGCGAGCCCCGCGGGCGGGTTGTGAAGAGATTCGTGCAGGCTTGTCGCCAGCCGTGACTGAAACACCGCGCCGAGCGCCGCTACGCCCGTCGCAAGTCCGCCGATGCGGAAGGTGTTGCTGATGCCCGACGCCATGCCGCTGCGCTCCGGTGAAACGACGCCGAGCGCGATGTGCGCGATCGCCGGATTGGCCAGCCCGATGCCGACGCCGCTCACCGCCAGACCTGCGAGCAGCGCGGTCCACTGCGAGTGCACGTCCAAACCGTGCATCAGGGCGAGACCGACTGCCGTCAGACCGAGTCCGGCGCCGAGCAGCAGGCCCGGTGCGAGCCGGCCCGTCAGGCGGCGCGTGAGCAGTGGAACAAGGAACGTCAGCACGGTGCAAGGAAGCAGTCGCAGGCCGCCCTGCAGCGGCGAGTAGCCAAGCGCATTCTGCAAGTACAGCGTCAGGTAGGTGAACATCGCAAACATGCCCGCGCCGATCGCGAAGGTCGCCAGCGACACTCCGCAGAACGCGCGGTTGGCAAACAGCGAGAGATCGAACATCGGGCGCCTCTGCCGTCGCTCGACGATCACGAAGACGACCAGCAGCGCGACCGCGCCGGCGAGCACGGACACGATCAGCGTGCTGCCCCAGCCCTCGTCGGTCCCGCGCAGCAGCCCGTAGATCAGCAGGAACAGCGCGCCCGAGAAGCTGATCAGGCCCGCCCAGTCCAGACGCTTGGCGTCGGGGTCGCGCACGTTGACCATGCGTGTCACGGAGATCGCGATCGTGGCGATGCCGATCGGGATGTTGACGAAGAAGATCCACTGCCAGCCGAGGCCGTCGGTCAGCGCGCCGCCGACCAACGGACCGATCGCCACGGCGCCACCGACCGTCGCACCCCAGGCGGCGATTGCGCTCCCGCGCTCGCGTCCTTGGAACTCCTGCGCGATCAGTGCGAGCGAGGTGGCAAACATCGCCGCCCCGCCGAAGCCCTGCAGACCTCGCGCCAGCACCAGCAAGGTTGCGCTGTCAGAGAGTCCGCACAGCAGCGACGCGAGCGTGAACAAGGCGACGCCGCCGGTGAACACCCGCTTGCGTCCGATGCGGTCAGCGAGCGTGCCGCTCGTGAGAATCAGCGCGGACAGCGTCAGCGCATACGCATCGATCACCCATTGCAGGTCCGTGAAGCTCGCGTGCAGGTCGTGTTGGATGCGCGGCAGCGCCACCTGCACGATCGTCACGTCGACGAGCAGCATGAACGTGCCGCCGCAGATCGCGATCAGCGCCCACCAGCGCCGCGCGAGCCCGCCCTCGCGGGACTGATCCGCCCGGCCGCCTGGCGCCTCGGCGCTCACGCGCTGAACCCGATCGTGGCGATTCCCGTGCGCACCAGTTCACACTAGCGTCGGGACGCCTTTGGTCCAGCGCGTCGACCATCGTTAACGTTCTCGGCCGCACCGGCCGAGCCGCAGGGCAGAGTCGAGTGTCCTCTCCAACAGCTTCCGATCGAGCCGTCGCGAGGCCAACCAGACGCCGCGTCGGCGCGATCTGGGTGGTCTTCGCGATCTTGGCGGCGCTGCTGCTGGCCTACCTCGGACTGCTGATCGCGCGTCCCGCCAGCGAGTCCTCGACACTCATCGACGGTTGGGGCGTGGCCGCGTTCAACTTGCTCGCGTCGTGCCTGTGCATCGCCCGAGGCCTGACGCGAAGGAGCGGACGCCTGGTGCCGCTCACGCTGGGCTTCAGCCTGCTCTCATGGGGACTCGGAGATCTCGCGCTGACGATCGAGTCACTCGGCGGCGCGACGCCACCGACGCCGTCGATCGCCGATGCCTTCTACCTCGCGTTCTTCCCGCTGGCCTACGTCGGCATCGTGCTGTTCATCCGTGGCGAAGTGCGGCGGCTGAGCACGCCCAGCTGGCTCGACAGCGCGATCGCGGCGCTCGGAGCCGCGGCGGTCTGCGCGACGTTCGCGTTTCACAGCCTGCTCCACACCGCGGGCGGCGACGGCCTCGAAGTTGCGACCAACCTGGCCTATCCGGTTGGCGACCTGCTGCTGCTGGCGCTGGTCGTGGGCAGCGCAGCGATGCTCGCCGGCCGCAGCCGCGCGCCGTGGATCCTGCTGGCGACGGGAATGGCGGTGAACGCCGCGGGCGACACGTTCAACCTATTCGGTTCGGGCATCGGCGCCACACATCTCGGCGTGACGGTCGACGGTGTCGCTTGGCCCACCGCGATCCTGCTCGTCTCGATGGCGATGTGGGTGCCGCGCGGTCACGCGAATCCTCTGACGCTGCAAAAACCGACCGGGTTCGTGCTGCCCGGCCTCGCGGCCATCTCGTCGCTTGCCATCCTTATCTTCGCGGCGTTCAATCACCCCGGCACGGTCGCGGTAGCGCTGGCCGCGGCGACGCTGGCGGTCGTCGGCATCCGTCTCACGCTGTCGGTCCGCGGACTGCGCAGCCTCACCCAGGAACGCCAGCACCAGTCGGTCACCGACCATCTGACGGGCCTGGGCAACCGTCGCTTTTTGTTCGGCGTCCTCGACGGTTTCTTCGCCGCCCATGCCGACAGCTCCGTCCGCCAGCGGCGCATGGCGTTCCTGTACATCGACCTCAACCGCTTCAAGGAGATCAACGACTCGTTCGGGCACCCCGCCGGCGACGAACTGCTGAGGCAGCTCGGCGAGCGCTTTCGCGCGCCGCTGCGCCCGACCGACGCACTCGTGCGCCTCGGCGGTGACGAGTTCGCCGCGATCTTGATGGACGCCGACGCTGACGACGCGACGACGATCGCCAAGCGACTGCACGCCAGTCTCGACGAGCCGTTCGCGCTCGACTCCGTCAGCGTTCGCATCGGAGCGAGCATCGGCATCGCTACGGCGCCCGCCGATGCAACCGACGGCGACGGCCTTGTCGCGTGCGCTGACGTCGCCATGTATCGCGCGAAGATCAGAGGCGAGGCCTTTGCGCTCTATCAGCAGGACTTCGACGACGCCGGAAGCCTGCTGCGCATGGCCGAGGAGCTGCGACACGCGGTGGCAGACGGTGACCTTGCCCTGCACTTCCAGCCACAACTCGACCTCCAGACGGGCGAGACGCTCGGCGTCGAGGCGCTATTGCGATGGCCTCATCCGCGGCTCGGCGTCGTCGCGCCGCTGAAGTTCCTGCCGCTTGCCGAGCAGGCCGGCCTGATGAGAGGCCTCACCCACTGGGTGCTCGACCAGGCCCTTGCTCAATGCGCGGCCTGGCGAGGCGGCGGAGAGTTGACGGTCTCAGTGAACATCTCGGCGACCAACCTGATCGACGCGGAATTCGCCGGCTCGGTGCGCGACCTGCTCGATCGACACGCGCTCCCAGCTGACGCGCTCGTGCTGGAGATCACCGAGACGAGCCTGATCGCGGAGTTCGACAGGGCAAGGATCGCCGTGGACGAGCTCAACGACATCGGCGTCGTCGTCTCGATCGACGACTTCGGCACGGGCTTTACGTCACTCGCCTACCTCAGTGAGCTCACCGTCGGTGAGCTCAAGCTGGATCGCACCTTCATCAGCCGTCTGGCCAACGACGGCAAGGGCCGCGACGTGCAACTGGTCCGCTCGACGATCGATCTCGGACACGCGCTGGGAATGCGCGTGGTCGCCGAGGGAATCGAGGACCAAGCCACGCTCGATCTTCTACGCGGCCTCGGCTGCGACGTCGCCCAGGGGTACTTCGTCGGCAGGCCGGCGCCGGTCGAGACGCTGCAATTGGGCGCCGGCGGGCTGTCGCGCCGCAGGCAAGGCGTCCCCGCGAGCGACTCGCCCGGTGGGCGCCCGCGACGCGCGCTGACCCAGAGACAGCGCGCCGGCTCCCGCACTTAGCGCCGCGCGCTCGCCTCGCGCTGGTGGCCGGCGCCGGCGAGTTCGACCAGGCGCCGCGCCAGCTCACCCGGGCGCGAGAGCATCGCCACGTGGCCACCGCCCATCTCGTCGACCTCCAGGCCAAGTCGCTCGCGCGCAACGCGGCGCTGGAAAGACAGCGGAAACAAGCGGTCCTCGCGTGGCGCCAGCACGCGCGTCGGCACGTCCGGCCATGCATCCAGCGACCATGGCTCGCCGAACATGCCCTCGCCCGGCGCGCCGGTCCAGCGCTCGCTGTCGCGAATCACCGCCGGATCGACATCGTGCAGGAACACCTCGGCCATCGCGTCGGGCCCCCACGCGCGCATCGGCCCGAAACGCTCGATCAACCCGCCGATCGCCCGTTCGTGTTCGGTGTTCGCCCACCACTCGCCGGCCGTCTCGCCAGGCCGCGGAATCATCGGCGCCAGCAGAATCAGCTGCGCGACGTCCACGCGCGCGGCCACCAGCGGACCGGCGAAGGCGCCGAGCGATTGCGCGACGACCGTCAGCTCGCTGTCGCGCGGCGTCGCAGCGGCGACCGCATCGGCGTGGTCTGACGGCGTCGCTCGCGCATCTTCCAGCGGCAGCGCCGGCGCGATCGCCGCGTGGCCGAGCTCGTCAAGCGCGTCAATCGTCGCGCCGTAGACGCGCGGGTCGATGCCGGCGCCCGGTATCAGCACGAACGTCATCTCGTCGCTCGCTGCGCCCGCCGGTTACAAATCTTCATTTGCTCGCTCCATTCGTGTCCGTAGCCGTGTCCAAGTTGCGACCTCCGCCGGCAGCGGAATTCATCGTCGGCGATACCGGCGCGCTCCCCGTTGGTGTCGAACTGGCGCCTTGCTGCTAGCTTTGACAGTCCAAATTGGGCAATCAGCCCAATACAGCAGTGCCCGCGCTCGTAGCCTTTGCTCAGCAATCTCCGCGTTCGCAGCACTATTACGACGGAGGAACACAGATGGCTACTGGAACCGTGAAGTGGTTCAGCGACGACAAGGGCTTCGGCTTCATCACACCCGATGACGAGTCCAAGGACCTGTTCGCCCATCACTCGGCGATCGTCGGCGACGGATACCGCTCGCTCGCCGAGGGCGCCAAGGTCTCATACGACGCCGAGGCCGGCGACAAGGGCCCCAAGGCCGTGAACATACAGGCGCTGTAAGGGCGGAGATATGGCCTCGAGCGGAAAGAAGAAGACGACGATGGCGAAGCTGATGCGCGAAGCCAAGCTTCGCGAGCGACGCCTCGACAAGCAGGCCAAGAAGGAAGCTCGCAAGCTCGCTCCGCCGGACAGCTTCGACGAGAGCGGCGAGGCGCCGGCGCCTGCGACGATCGGCGACGAGTCAGCTCAGCCCGACGCGGTCCTGCTGAGAGAGCCTGCGATCTGAGGCGCCCGGGGGCCCGGCTCAGCGCCCGGGCCCGGCCAGGCCGCGCTCGATCAGGCTGTTGGCGGTGTCGGCGATCGAGTCCTCCAGCGGTCGCGGCATCCAGCCGAGAGTCGTCTTGGCCTTCTCCGCGGTGTAGGTGGCCTGCTCGCCGAGGTCGCTGACGATCGAGCGCACGCTCGGATCAAAGACGCCCATCAGCCGAATCAACAGATCGGGCGCCACGCGAGAGGGAACCTTGCCGGCGCCGGCGCCGAGACGCTCGCTGAGAATGCGCCCGACCTGCTGCATCCACAGGAAGCGGTCGACCGCCAAGAATCGCTGGCCGCCGGCCTCGGCGGACGTCATCGCGCGGATGTGCAGGTCGGCGACATCGCGAACGTCGACGAACACGAAGCCGAGTCGAGGCATCGCCGGCATGCCGTTCAGCAGCCGTTCGATCACCTGCAGCGAGTACGAGCGATCGTCGCTGAGCACCGGACCGATGATCGCGCCGGGGTTGACCGTCGTCAGCCTGCTCTCGGCGCCGATCGACTTGACGTGATCCCAGGCGGCGCGCTCGGCGATCGTCTTCGAGCGGACATAGGGCGTTCGCCGAAGGTCATCCGCGTCGGTCCAGTCGGCCTCGCTGTAGGGCGCGTCGGCGGACGGCGCGCGCCCGTGACGCACGGCTGCGACAGACGAGGTCATCACGACTCGTTTCACGCCGGCATCGAGGCTCGCTTTGAGCACCCGCAGCGCGCCGTCGCGCGCCGGCACGATCAGCTCGTCGGCGTCCTTCGGCTGCGCCGGCGGGAAGGGCGAGGCGACGTGCAGCACGTAGTCGCACCCGGCCACCGCGTCGCTCCAGCCGTCGTCGGCATTGAGGTCGGCGGCCACGATCGACAGCCGCTCGCCACCGTCCACACCCGCACTCTCAAGCGACGCTCGCAACTCGTCGGATCGCCGCAGGTCGCGCACGGTCGTACGAACCGAATGGCCTCGACGCAGCAGCTCGATCGCGCACCAGCCGCCGAGGAAGCCTGTCCCCCCGGTCACGAGCACTGTCCCCCCAGACTCAGCCATTGGCGCTCAGTCTATTCGGACTGGCTTTCACGAGCGCGCCGACGGCCTGCGACCGAACACAGACTGCTACCAATTCCGGTGTGAGCGAATTTCTCGAAGCGCTCCTGCACGTTGGCATCGTCGTCGTGCTGGTCGTCGCACTCGTATGGGCCTGTTACTTCGCGTTCGGCCCACAGGTCTTCGGTCTGCCTGTGCTGATCGGCGTGCTCGTGGTGCTCGCCGGCAGGACCGTCTTTTCGAACGCGGGCTTCGGGGGTCTCGCGTTCATCGTCCTCGGTCTGATCCTGCTGGTGCTCGTCATCGGCATGGCCATGCGCCTCGGCAGCGACCGCCGCCGACCGCCGCCGCCCGCGTAGCACGCGCATTCACAAATGGTTTGAGCAAACCGCGCGCGGGGTACCACGTCTGCGGCTGGGGTGGGCCGGTCGTGGGACCGGCGGGGTTTCCACAGATCACGTGTTGCTGACGGAGAGGAGACGGGTACAGATGAGCGCTACTGCGACCGGCCGGTCGGCGGGGGGATTGCTGTGTCGGGCGGGTGCGCTGGCGCTGCTGCTGGCCGGCGTGCTGGCGGGCAGCGCACACGCCGCCTCGGTGAGCATGTGCGACGTGCCGATCACGATGAGCGACGGCACGGTGCTGAGCGCGAACATCTATCTGCCCTCCACCAGCGGCCACTTCCCAACGGTGTTGACGGCGACCGGCTACAACAAGGACGCGGCCAACCCGACCGGGCAGGAATGCGGCTCCTCGCAGGGCATCGCCGGCGACGAACCGGGGCTCACCGAAAAAGGCCTCGCGGTGATGGTGATCGACGATCGCGGCACCGGCGCAAGCGGTGGCAAGTGGGACTCCTGGGGCCAGCGCACGCAGGACGACTACAAGGAAGTTCTCGACTGGATCCAGGCGCAGCCGTGGTCTGACGGCGGCGTTGCGACGACCGGCGAGTCCTACATGGGCATCACCTCGCTGCTGATCGCCGAGGCCGACGCCGCGCGCGTGGCCGAAGGCAAGCCGCGTGCGGTCAAGGCCGTATGGGCGGACATTCCGATGGCTGACGCCTACCGCGACGTGACCTTCCAGGGCGGCGCGCTGGACTCCGGTTTCATGCCGCTTTGGCTCGGTCTGGTGACCGGGCTGTCGGACCTGCCGCCATCGTCGCTGAGCGCGGATCCGCAAGCCGCCGCGGCGATCTATCTGGAACATCTGATCGGCAACGGCGAATTCAGCGTCGGCAAGCTGATCGGCGCGACGCTCGGCGAAGAAGCGGCCTATGACGGCCCGTTCTACCGCCTGCGCTCGCCCGTCGTGCGGGCGTCGCAGATCACCGTGCCGGTCGTGATCCAGGGCGGTTGGTATGACCTGTTCCAGCGCGGAGAGCCGCTGCTGTGGGAATCCTTGAAGAACTCGCGCGATCGCGTGCTGATCATGTCGCCGCACTACCACGTCGCCCAGGGGCCGGCGCTGGAAGACCCGAACCTCAAGCCCGAGTGGTTCGGACACTGGCTGCTGAAAGAACGCAACGGCGTGCAGCGCACGCCGAAGGTGAACCTTTACTCGATCAACGGCGATCGCTGGGAACACTTCACGAAATTCCCGCTGCCAAAGACCAAATACAAACGCCTCTACCTGAGTGGCGCGGCCTCGGGCTCGTCGCCGATCTCGCTGCACGACGGCTCGCTGAAGGATGCGGCGCCCGCCACCGAAGCCGGCGACACGGCTCCGCTGCTGCCGGCCTCGAGTCCCTGCTCGCGGCTGACCGCGCAGTGGACGGCCGGCGCGGCCTCCAACCCGCTGTGTGACACCAACAGCCAGACCTATGAGGCCACCTCGCTGACCTACACGACGGCGCCGATGCAGGCCGACACGAGGATCGCCGGGCTGATCACCGCGGACCTCTGGGCGAAGCTGACCAGCACCGACGCGACGCTCATCTCGGTGCTCAGCGAGGTCGAACCGTCCGGCGCCTCCAACCAGATCACAGGCGGCTATCTGCTTGCCAGCCAGCGCGCGATCGATCCGTCGCTGTCGACCTATGGGCCCAAAGGGCTGATGATCCGGCCCTGGCATCCCTTCACCAAGGAAAGCCAGCAGGCGGTGACGCCCAACGAAGCGACCGAGTACAAGATCGAGATCTATCCGACCTCGGCGATCATCAAGGCCGGCGACAGGCTGCGACTGACGCTCGGCACGGCCAACACGTTCACCACGCTGACGCCGCTTCCCGATCTCGGCCAGGAGCTCGGCGGCACGATCACGCTGCTGCACGACCGCCAGCACCAATCCAACGTGCTGCTGCCGTTCGCGCCCTAGCGAGCGGGCCCGGCGCAGGCCACAAGCGAGCGCATCAGCTCCACGGCCTCAGCCGGGCTCAGCCGCTGCTCTGCGACCAGCGACTTCCACGTGGGGAATGAGATCGCGTGGCCGAGCGCCGCGCGCGTTCGGCGCTCGGCAGCTCCGCGCAGCTTGCGCCCGGACATCAGCGTTTCGTGCGCCGCCTCGATGTAGGCGCGAACAGCGGCGAAGCGCTCGGCGACCAGCGGCACGGTCTGCTCATCGCGAAACATGTTCTCCAGCATGCGTTCGGTTTGTGCGTAGAACGTATAGAGCTCGCCTAGCGCGACGCGCAGCCGCTCGTCGGCGTCGCTGATCGCCAGCCAGGCGTCGAGATTGGGAAGCGGGTTTTCGCTTGCCCAGTGCGCCGTGCAGGCGTCGAACAGCGCCGCCTCGTCGGGGAAGTGGCGATAGAGCGTCGAGCGGCGCACTCCGGCGTGCTCGGCGACGGCGCTCATGGTCGTGCGTGAGAATCCCACGCTGCCGTGCAGGGCGACGGCGCTTTCTGTCAGCCGTCGCCGTGTCTGCTGCTGGGACTCGGCACGGCGCTGCATTCGATACGGGCGAGGTTGATCGGGCATGACTGTCCGATCAAGTTTGACACGCGCGGCGGCGATCGTGTAGCTTTCGCCAGACACCACTGTCCTATGAAAGAGGAACGATGCCGACTTCGTCAGCGAAGGTCGTTGGGCCGCAGGACGGCAAGGCCGGATTTCTTGGCAGCATCGGCGTGCGCTTCATGGTCGACGGCGCGATCAGCGACGGCGGCTTCTCGCTGGTCGAACACCCGATGTCCGCACGCGCGCTGGCGGCGCCGCTGCACAGGCACACGCGCGAGGACGAGTACAGCTACGTGCTCGAAGGTCGCATGGGTGCGCTGCTCGGCGACGACGCGTTCGAGGCGGGCGCGGGCGATCTTGTGCTCAAGCCGCGCGGTCAGTGGCACACATTCTGGAACGCTTCGGACGAGCCCTGCCGCATACTCGAGATCATCGCGCCGGCTGGCTTTGAGGGCTTCTTCTCCGAGCTCGTGGATCTCGGTGGCGTCGCGCAGGCGACCCCGGAACTGCTCGGTGAGCTGTGCCAGCGCTACGCGCTGGAGATGGACCCAGACAGCGTGCCAGGGCTCGTGCAGCGCTTTGGCGTGAGTTTCCCTGCCGAGCCGCTGGCGGTTGAGTCATTTCGCGCGTAGCCGTCAGGGGTCACGGCCGTCCTCGCCCCCTGTGTCTTATAGGCGATACCCCTCTCGGCGCCAGCGGGTGAAGAGGGCGTCGAGCCATCGCCGAGCGCAGGGACGCTCGGCGAGCCTCGAATCGGCCGAGCGCTGCCGCTCAGCCTCGCACAGCAGGTCGAGCGTGTGCTCGCGTGCGGCCATCTGGCTGAGTGCTCCGGTCATCGCGGTCTCCACATCTGTCGCAAGGCAACGGTTTCGGGTGCACCGTCGCAGCCGTCGCTTCGCGCTCGCTTAGCAGCCGCTTTGAGCGCGCCGCGAGCCCTTTCGCCGGCGCGGAGCAGCAGGTAGGCTCTGCGTTGCCGGCGTTGCGCCGACGCCGCCAGTCGGCGGGGATCGGTCGGGGTAGACGAAAGATCAGTTCGGGGGTCGACGCTTGCAGGCCACGCTCGATGAGCGCCCGCAGTCGTCGGGCGAAATAGCGATCAAGCTCCTTGGTGGGTTCGCGGTCACACGCGCCGGTGAGCCCGTGGCCAGCTCGCGCTGGCGGCTGCGCAAGGGACGCGAGCTGGTCAAGTTGCTCGCGCTCGCGCCGGGCCACCGGCTGCACCGCGAGCAGCTGATGGAGGCGCTGTGGCCGGAGCTCGAACCGACCGCGGCTGCAAACAACCTGCACCAGGTCGTGCACGTCGCGCGGCGCGCGCTCGGCGCCGACACGGTCGCGCTGCGCGACGAGTTGTTCACGCTGAGCGCGAGCGTCGACGTGGACGATTTCGTGCGTGCGGCGGGTGAGGCCCGGCGCGCGCGATCGGTCGGCGCGTATCGCGCGGCGATGTCGCTGTACGCCGGCGAGCTGCTGCCGGAGAACCGCTACGACGAGTGGGCCGGCGCGCGCCGCGAGGAGCTCGAGCAGCTGCACGACGAGCTGGTCGGCGAGAGCGCATCGCTCGGCGACGGCGAGCGTGTCTCGGGCCTGCCGGCCCAGGCGAGTTCGTTCGTTGGGCGCAAGCACGAGCTGCTCGAGCTCAACGCGGTGGTGCGCAGGACGCGCCTGCTCACCCTCGCGGGCGCCGGCGGATCGGGCAAGACCCGACTGGCGCTCGAGCTGGCGCAAGGGCTGGAGCGGTCGTTCGATGACGGCGCCGCGCTGGTCGAGCTGGCTTCGGTGTCCGATGGGCAACTCGTGGCGAGCGCCCTGGCGGCGGCGCTGGACGTCGGCGCGCTGCCGGGGCGCACGCTGCAGGAGGGCGTGTCCGACTTCCTCGCACCGCGCTCGATGCTGCTGGTGCTCGACAACTGCGAGCACGTGCTGCGCGCCAGCGCGGAGCTGGCCGATGCGCTGCTGCGCGCGGCGCCGGGCCTGACGATCGTCGCGACCAGCCGCGAGCCGCTGCGCGTCGCCGGCGAGGTGGTGTTCCGCGTGCCTTCGATGGCGATTCCCGACCCTGAGCGGCGGCTCGAGCCCGCGGAGCTGTTGCGCTACGAGTCGGTCGACCTGTTTGACGCGCGCGCCAAAGCCGCCGTGCCGGACTTCGCGATCGACTCCGACAACGCGGGCGACGTAGCCCGGATCTGCTTTCGCCTCGACGGCCTGCCGCTCGCGCTGGAGCTCGCCGCCGCCCGTCTGGGTGCGCTGGGGACGGCGACGCTGGCCGAGCGCCTGGACGATCGCTTTCGTCTGCTGCGCACCGGCAGTCGTGCCGGACCGACGCGTCAGCAGACGCTCGCGGCGACGCTGCAGTGGAGCCACGAGTTGCTCGAGCAACAGGAGAAGCTTCTGCTGCACCGGCTGTCGGTGTTCGCCGGCGGCTTTGATCTTGGCGCGGCGGAGCTGGTGTGCGCCGGCGCGGGCTTGCAGGTCGAGGCGGTCGCCGACGTGCTCGCCCGGCTCGTCGAGAAATCGTTGGTGGCGGTCGAGTCCAGCGGCCGTGAGCTTCGCTACCGGCTGCTGGAGACCGTGCGGCTGTATGCGCGAGAGCTGCTGGGCGCCGCCGACGAAGAGACCACGTTGGTCGACCGGCACGCGAGCTGGGCGCTGGCGATGGTGCAGTCCGAAGGTGGCGCGCTACGGCTGGACCGCGAGGAGGCCAATCTGCGCACGGCCCACGACGCGCTGCTCGCACGCGAACCACGCGAAGCGCTCGGCTACTGCGTCTCGCTCACGCCGTTCTGGCTGCGCCGCATCGATCTTGAGGAGGCGCACCGTCGCTTCACGCAGACGCTGTCGCTCGTTCCCGAGCGCACGGCTCAGCGCGCGGCGGCGCTGCTCGCGGCCTCGGCGATCGATCTGCGCGCGGGCACGCTCGCGTGCGGGACAGAGCACGCTCAGGAGAGCTATGAGATCGCCTGCGAGCTGTCTGACGTGCAGTCGCAATGGCGCGCGCTGCAACGCCTGGGCGAGCTCGCCGTGGGCCATGATCACGACACGCAGGCTCTGAAGCTGTTCGAGCCGGCGCGCGAGATCGCCCGCCGCGCTGGGCTGGCCGCCTACGAAGCCGTTTCTGAGTACTCGCTTGGAGTTGCGCGCTGGCTGCACGGAGATCTGCAGGGGGCCGAGGACCTGCTTGTCGAGTCGGCGGCGTCGTTTCGCGCGCTGGGCGATTCCCAGACGCGCATCCCGTCGCTGCTGAACATCGCGGAGATGCGCGGCGCCGATCCGGCGGCGCGGCCGGGCCTGCGCATCGTCTTCGAGGAGACGCTGCACCCTCTGGTCGAGAGCTCCTGCCACGCGGCCGTTGGATACGTGCTGTCCAATCAGGCGACGATCGCGCGCCTGCGCGGCGAGCCCGAGCACGCTCGCGCATTGCTCGACGAGGCGGCGGGGCGCTTTGCCGAGAGCGATGACCGCCGCGGAGGCGCGGACCTTCTCGTGCGCCGCACGTATCTGTCGTTGAGCCAGGGCTCGACCGACGAGGCGCGGGAGCACATCGCGCAGGCGTTGGCATTGCGCCGGGACATGCGCGATCGACGGGGGGTTGGCATGGCCCTGGCGGCGCTCGGCCTCGTGGAGACGATCGCCGGCGACTACGAGCGCGCCGAGCAGCCGCTCGCCGAGGCGCGCGATCTGTTTCGCCGTGCCGGCGATCGCTGGGGACTGGTCAGTTCGCTGTGGCGCACGGCCGACCTGGCGATCGCACGCGGAGGTCTGGACCGCGCCGAGCAGGCGCTGCAGGAAGCGCGCAGGGTGGTCGGCGCGACCGATCGCCAGGGCTGGATCGCGGTGACGGTGGCGATGCTCGCGGAGGTCGCTCAGCTGCAAGGCGACGCGCCGCGCGCGGCCGAGCTCTCCGAGCAGGCGCGCGAGCACTACCTCGCGGGCGGCGACGAGGCAGGCGCCGCGGCGCTGAAGGCGCGCACGCAAAGCCGTGCCAAGGATCGGCAAAGAGCGCGCAAAGTTGCGGTCGGTACTACTGCCCGTAAAGCCAAGACAAAACGGAGGCAGTCATGAGTTCGACGATCACCCCGGTACTGGGAGAGGCGACGGTGCAGGAGCTGCGCGAGACGATTCACGGCGACGTGCTGCGGCGCGGCGATGACGGATACGAGGAGGCGTGCCGGATCTGGAACGGCGCGTTCGACGGGCGCCGCCCGGCGGTGATCGTCAGCTGCAGCGGCGCAGCCGATGTGATCGCGGCAGTCGGCTTCGCTCGCAGCAACGACCTGGCGATCGCCGTGCGCGGAGGTGGCCACAGCATCGCCGGCTTCTCCAGCTGCGACGACGGCATCGTGATCGACCTGTCGCAGATGGACTCGGTGCGTGTCGACCCACGCGCGCGGCGCGCCTACGTTGGCCCCGGCGCGGTGTGGGGCGACGTCGATCACGAGACTCAGGCGCACGCGCTGGCGACGACCGGAGGCCTGGTCTCTACTACGGGTGTCGCAGGCTTCACGCTCGGCGGCGGCATCGGCTGGCTGATGCGCAAGCACGGTCTCGCCTGCGACAACCTCGTCGCAGCTGACGTCGTGACCGCCGACGGCCAGCTGGTGCACGCAAGCGAGAGCGAGAACGCCGACCTGCTCTGGGGCCTGCGCGGTGGCGCCGGCAACTTCGGCATCGTCACGCAGTTCGAGCTCGCGCTGCACCCGGTTGGGCCGATGCTCTACGCGGGGCTGATCTTCTTCGCGGCCGAGCACGACGCCGAGCTGCTGCGCGTGTTCCGCGACTGGGCGCCCAACGCGCCCGACGACATCACGGCCGCGATGAACCTGACGACGGCGCCGCCGCTGCCGGTGGTGCCGCAGGAGTGGCACGGCAAGAAGGTGATCGCGCTGATCGCCGTGTCGGCCGGGCCGATCGACGAGGCGCAGGCTCACTTCGAGTCGTTTCGCGCCGTCGCCGAGCCGGTCGCCGACCTGCTGGGCCCAATGCCCTACACGGCCATGCAGACGCTGATCGACCCGCTGTGGCCGAAGGGCATTCACGCCTACTTCAAGGCGACCAACCTGGCGCGTCTTGACGACGAGCTGATCGAGCGCCTGGGCTCGCTGCACATGTCGGCGCCAGGGCTGCAGTGCGAGATGCACGTGCACCAGATGGGCGGCGCCGTGGGGCGAGTCGCTGAAGGCGACACCGCGTTCTCGGAGCGCTCGATGCCGTTCGTGCTCAACGCGGTCACCGGCTGGCACGACGCCGGCGAAACGGCTGCGCACACACAGTGGGCGCGCGACGTCGTCGCGGCCGCCGACGATGCGTCGACGGGACGCGCGTATGTCAACTTCCTCGGCGACTCCGACGCCGCGCGTTCCTCCTATGGCGACGACACGTACACGCGTTTGGTCGCGCTCAAGCGCGATTACGACCCGACCAACGTGTTCAGGCTCAACCAGAACATCTCGCCTGACGAAGAGGCATAGCCGACCGGAGCAAAGACGATCTGAGATGGCGGACGCTGGACCTAGCTGTCCGGCGCCGCTGTGCGTCAGGGCGTTGTGGCGCCGGCGTTCGCGGTCCGAGGAACAGGCGCGCGCAGGCCAGTGGACGCCTGCCGCGTTGCCTCGTCGGCGACGTGCACGCGATCGCGCCCGGCGTGCTTGGCCGCGTATAGCGCGCCGTCGGCGGCTCTGAACAGGCCCACCGAGTCGCCGCCGTCGTCGGGCAGGACGGCCACGCCGGCGCTCGCGGTGATCGGCGCGGCGACGCCGGTGACTCGAATCGCGGCAATCGCGGCGCGCACGCTCTCGGCTACCTGAACAGCCCCGTCACGGTCGCTGGCCGGCAGCAGGATCAAGAACTCCTCGCCGCCGTAGCGCCCGACGAAGTCGCTGTCTCGAACGACGTTACGCAGGGCGGCGCCGACGCCAGCCAGCAGCTCGTCGCCGCGATCGTGCCCATAAACGTCATTGACCTGCTTGAAGTGGTCGAGGTCGACCAGCACCAGGGCGAGCGAGCTGATGTTGCGCGAGGCCTGCGCGACCATGCGCTTGAGCGTGTCCTGCACGCCACGATGGTTGGGCAGGCCGGTGAGCGCATCGGTCGCGGCGCGCAGCTCAGCCAGGGCCAGGTTGCGCAGGTTGCCGAGAACCGGAGCGGCCTGTGCAACGGTCTCGCGCACGCGCCTGCGGCCTTCGATGTCGGGCTCCTCCGGAGTCGCCACGAGCACCGATCCGATCACCTCGCCGCCGACCAGCAGCGGCTCGCACGTGGCGGCGCCCGGCAGTCGCCCACACAGCTCACAGTGCACGAGTGTCTCCTCGCCGGTCCGCTCGGCGTGGCCGCGGGCGTAGCGAATCGCCATGCACGAGCTCGGCGCGGCGTTGAGAAGCGGCGCGCGAAGTTGCTCGAGCTCGTCCAGCGAGGTGCTCGCTTCGAGTCGGTTGTCGCTGTTGTTGCGGGTGAGAACCGCCACGCGCGCCCCTGCGACGACGCGGCCTATCTGCCGGCTCAGCAGCCCCTGGACCTCGCCCTCGCTCTCGGTGCCCTGCAGCACTTCGATGTATTCCCTGGTCTTCTGCGCGTAGCGCCGCTGCTGGCCGCGCGACGCGAGCAGCCCACGCAGCGTCAGGCCGACGCGGATCAACACGCCGAGTGCCAGCAGCGCGACGATCGCGGCGACGATCAGCCAGGTGCGTCCACGCTGGAACACCTGTTGAGCGGACTCGTGTGCGGCGGCGGCGTCCTGCGTCTCGGTTGCCTGGAGGGCGGTGACGGAGGCGATCGTCGGAGCGAGCACGCGTCTCACGCGTGCCAGCTCGAGCGCGCGCGTAGCGTGGCTCGGCACAGGCGCGCCGGAAGCGAGCGAGCCTCGCTGGGCGGCAAGCGCATAGGAATGCCAGAGATTCGGGATCGCGCGGATCTTGGCAAGCTCGGCCGGCGCGTCGCCTGCGTGCGCTCGCAGCAGCTGCGCGACGTCCGCGTCGATGCGCGGGAGCGAGACCTCGTGCAGCCGCGCGCGCAGACGTTCGGCGTCCGGCAGCGCGTCGGTGGCAAGAATCTCCAGGCTCAGTCCCCGTGCCTGGCCCAGATCGCTGCTCAATTTGCTGTTCGCCTCGGCAGTGCGGAAGTTGTCGTCGAACACCTGGTTGTCGGCGCGCTCGACCGAGCGCAGGCTGAGCAACCCCAGCGCGGCGACCGCGACGAGCACGGCCGTCAGCGCGGCAAGCGCCAGGAAGAAGCGCGTGCCCACACGCGTGTCGCCAGCCAGCATCGCGTTTGCATCGACCTTGAAGGCCCGCTGCTTGAGCCACCGCCGGCGCGCTCGGCGTCGGTTGCACCACCCTGCGCGACCGTGCGCTCGCTGGCAGGCGCGTTAGCTCACGACGCCGTACAGCTCGTCCAGCAGGGCCGCGTACTTGCGGCTGACTACGTCTCGCTTGACCTTCAGCGTCGGCGTCAGCTCGCCACCCTGCTGCGAGAGATCGTGATCGAGAATCGCAAAGCGCTTGGCTTGCTCGACCGGCGCGTATCTGCGATTTGCCTTCTCCAGCTCGCCGGCGATCAGCTCGTGCACGCGCTCGTGGCGTGACAGCGCGCGAACGTCGCCTGTGAGGCCGTGCGCCTCGGCCCAGCCGGCGATCTCCTCCTCGTCCAGCGTCAACAGCATCACCGGGTAGGGCCGGCGATCGCCGTGCATCACCGCTTGAGAGATCCAGGGACTCTGCTTCAGGTCGTTCTCGAGGTTGGCAGGCGTGAGGTTCTTGCCGCCCGCCGTGATGATGATGTCCTTCTTGCGGCCGGTGATCGAGAGGTAGCCATGCTCGTCGAGTCGTCCGAGGTCGCCGGTGTGCAGCCAGCCGTCCTCGACGGCGCCGAAGGAGGTTTCCGAGTGCTTGTGGTAGCCGGCGAAGACGTTTGCGCCGCGCACGAGAATCTCTCCGTCGGCGGCGATCTGGACGTCGACGCCCGGCAGCGGCCGCCCGACCGTGCCGAAGGAGTGCGCGCTGAGCGTGCAGATCGACACCGCACTGGCGGTCTCGGTCATTCCATAGCCCTCCATGACGGGCACGCCGCTGGCCCAGAAGAGCCGCAGGATCTCCGGCGCGATGGGCGCGGCTCCGGTGACCGCCACGCGTAGGTTGCCGCCGAACGCGGCGCGAACGCGGCTGAACAGTTGCTCGTCGAACTTCGCGTAGGCCTGCTGCAGCTCGGGCGCGATCGCCGCGCCGCTGCGGCGGAGATCTTCGACTTCGCCGCCGACGCGGGTGGCGTCGGCGAGCACGGCCGGGTCGAGCTCGCGCGTCACAGCCGCGTGGACCTTCTCGAAGATCCTCGGCACAGACGGCAGGAAGCTGGGGCCGACCTCACGCAGCTCGGCGAGGATCTGCTTGGAGTCGGGCCCCGCATAGGCGATCGTCGCGCCGGCTTCGATGCATGCCAGCTGCATGATCAGCGCAAGCGCGTGGGCGAGCGGCAGGTACAGGTACATCGTGTCGCTGCGCACGGCCAGCAGCTCGTGCTCGCGAACGGTGTCGAGCACTGCCCCGAGGTTGCGATGCGTCAGCACGCACCCCTTGGGCGGGCCGGTCGTGCCGGAGGTGTAGATGAAGGTGTACTGATCGTCCGGCGAGATCTCCGCGGATCGGCGCTCGAGCTCGCGCGCGTCACATTGACGTCCGGCCTCGGCGAGCTGGTCGAGGCTGGGCGTGTCGGGGACCTGCTCGATCGTGACGATCGTTCGCAGGCTCGGCAACTCGTGTTGCGCAGCGTGGATCTTTGCCAGCTGCTCTGAGTTCTCGCAGATCACCGCCACTGCGTCGGAATCCCGCAGGACCCATTCGCACTCCTCGACGGAGTTGGTCGGATAGATCGGCACGACCACGCCGCCCGTGGCGGTGATCGCAAAGTCGGCAATCGTCCACTCCGCGCGTGTGCCGGCGAGGATCGCCACGCGCTCGCCTGGGCGCACGCCCGCCTCGATCAGGCCGAGCGCGACCGCCTGCACCGTGTCGGCGAGTTGGGCGTAGGTGATCTGCTCCCAGCCGTCGAGGCCGCGACGGCGCACGGCGATGCGCTCTGCGTGACGCTCGGCGGCGAGCTGCAGGAGCTTGGCGATGTTGTGGCTCTGTGCGACGACGCTGGGCATGACTCCTCCTGGTTTCGTGTTCACTGCAGAGAGGATCTCGTCACGGGCGCTCGCGCGCATCAGGGCAGCCACGGCAACTTGCTCTCAGTGCTGGCACTGATGATCTGAGGGCTCGCACGTGCAACGCTTGCGCGGTGAGCGAGACTGTGGTCATCGTGGACGACAACGACGCATTTCGCGCGTTCACACGCGCGCTGCTCGATGGCGACGGGTATGAGGTCATCGGAGAGGCGGCCGACGGCGCCGCGGGCCTGGAGGTCGTGCGGCGCACGCGCCCGGACGTGCTGCTGCTGGACGTGCAACTGCCCGACACCAATGGCTTCGCTGTCGCACAGCAGCTGCGAGCCGACGCGGCCGAGACCGCGATCGTGATCACCTCCACGCGCGACGCCTCCGACTACGCGGGCGCGGTCGCCGGCTGCGGCGCGCGAGGCTTCGTCGCGAAGTCTGAGATCTGTGGCGAGGCGATTCGATCCGTACTCGCGGACGCGAGGTGAGAATGGCTGCCGAGAACGACTGCGCGTGATGGCCGACGCGAGCGCAGGCCCGCCGAGCATCTTCGACGCGATCGACAGCCTGGCGGCGCCCGTGGTGGTCGCCGATCCGGCCGGGCGTCCGATCGCGCTCAACGCAGCCGCCGCGCGACTGGCGCCGGAGAGTCTCGACGCAGCCCTGCCAGCTGACCTGGTGCAACTAGCGTCGCTGCTCGACGGCGAGCAGGGCCCGGAGGTGCTTGTCGTGGCCGTGCAGTCGCTCGACGCAGCCCTGCGTGCGCCGGACGAGCAGACCGAGAACAGGCGCCAGCTCAACGAGGCGCAGGCCGTCGCGCACATCGGCTCGTGGACGTGGGACACGGTCAGCTCACGAATCCGCTTCTCCGATGAGCAGCACCGCCTCTACGGGCTGGAGCCGCAGCCGGGGGAGGTCGACCTGGAGGAGTACCTGCACCTGATCCATGCCGAGGACCGCAAGGCGATGCGACAAGCGGTGACTCGCGCGTTCAGGTCGGGCGAGTCGTTCGTGGTCGAGCATCGTCTGGCCGACGACAGCGAGGGCACGAGGTGGATCGAAGGCCGCTGCGAGGTCGTGATGAGCGCCGGGCGGGTCGTGCGAATGGTCGGCACCTGCCACGACATCACCGATCGCAAGCACTATGAGCAGTCGCTGCGCGACAGCCTGTCGGAGGTGCGCGCCTCGCGCATACGCATCGTCGAGGCCGCCGACGAGGAGCGCAAGCGGGTCGAGCGCGACCTGCACGACGGCGCGCAACAGCGCCTGGTCGCGCTGAGCATGAGGCTGCGGCTCGCGCGGACGATGCAAGCCGGGCGCTCGCCTGAGGTCACCGCGCTGTTGGACGAGCTCGCCGCAGAGCTCCAGCAGGCGCTTGCGGAGCTGCGTGACCTCGCCCGCGGCATCCATCCTGCCGTGCTGACCGAGCAGGGCCTGGCGCAGGCGCTCGAATCGCTCGTGCTTCGTTCTCCTTTGCCCGCACAGGTGACCGCGTGCCCCGAGCGTCGCCTGCCGGCGGCCGTGGAGATCGGCGTCTACTACCTCGTGGCCGAGGCGTTGACCAATGCGATCAAGCACGCCGGCGCAAACAGCGCGCAGGTGTCCGTGACCGAGGTCGAGCGCGGCATCGTGGTGGAGGTTCGCGACGACGGCGCCGGCGGCGCGAGCATCGAGGCGGGCAGCGGGTTGCGCGGGCTGGCCGATCGCGTCGCGGCGCTGGATGGACGGCTGAGCGTGCACAGCCCGCGCGAAGGCGGCACTACGTTGACGGCGGAGATCCCGTGCGCGTAGCGCTCGCCGATGACTCGCTGCTGTTCCGCGAAGGCCTCGCTCGGTTGTTGCAGGAGGGCGAGATGCGAGGTCGTCGGGCAGACCTCCGACGCCGGCGGGCTGCTGTCGCTTGTCGACAGCGAGCCGCCGGACGTTGTGATCGTCGACATCCGAATGCCGCCGGAGCATCGCGACGAGGGATTGGTCGCGGCCCGTCAGATCAAGCGGACCCATCCGCAGGTCGGCGTGCTCGTGCTCTCGCAGTACGTCGAGGTCCACTACGCCATCGCGCTCGTGGAGGAGCGCCCGCAGGGAGCCGGCTACCTGCTCAAGGATCGCGTCGAGAACCTGGGCGAGTTCGTCGACAGCATCCGTCGCATAGCCGCCGGCGAGGTCGTCGTCGACCCGAGCGTCGTGGCGCTGCTGGTCAACCGCGCTCGTGAGCACGATCCGCTCGACGAGCTCACGGCGCGCGAGCGCGAGGTGCTGCACCTGATGGCCGAAGGCCGCTCCAACCAGGCGATCTCCGCGCAGCTCTTTCTGACCTCGCGCACCGTCGAGTCGCACGTGCGCAGCATCTTTCTCAAGCTCAACCTGCCACCCGCCGGCGACGATCATCGCCGCGTGCTGGCCGTGCTGAGCTACCTGCGCGCCTAGACCGTAAGCCGCCGCGCGGCGCCACACGGCGCGTTCGCCGGCTGACGGCTCAGGGCTAGCACGCAGATGAAGTTCAGCGCCTGCACCGTTGTCGGCGCGGGCCTGCGAGGAGATGCTGCAACGGCTGCACGAGCAGCTCAGACCCGGCAACCATCGGAGGCGTCTCAAATGCAATCCCAGCGCTACTCACACTCGTTCCTACTGTCCGCACTCGTCGCCGCGATCGCCATCGTGATGGCGTTGGCGCCCGGTCACGCCGGGGCCGCGACGACGAGCACCCTCTACGTCGCCCCCGCCGGATCTGACGCGCTGGCCTGCACGGCCAACGCGTCGAGCAAACCGTTTGCGACGATCCAGAAGGCGCTCGGCTGCTCGGTCGACGGCGACGTGATCAAGCTCGCGCCCAGCGGCGCGACTGCCTACCCCGGCGTCGGCGCGGTCAGCGACAACGTCATGATCGAGGCCCAAGCGCCGGCCAACGCGCGCAGCGTGACGATCGACGCCGGCAAGGGTCCGCTGACGGTCTCGCCCGGCGCGGCGCTGACCATCTCGGCGGTCAGCCTGACGTGCGTGGCAAACGACTGCGCGGTCGCCCCGACTGCCACCAACGAAGGCGCGCTGACGCTGATCGGCGACACGGTCAGCGGCAACCAGAGCGCCCACTCGGCAATTCTCAACACGACGCCGACGAACTCCTCGACGCCGGCCTCGCTGACGGTGCAGAGCTCCACGATCAGCGGCAACTTCGGCACGTTCGGCGGCGGCATACGCTCGGTCGCCGGATCGGGCGCCAGCGGCGCGCTGACGCTGAGCATCGCCAACAGCACGATCTCTGAAAACTTCGCGCAGACCCAGGGCGGCGGCGTGGGGATCGTGCAGAACACGGTCGGCTCCAGCGCGAGCATCGTCAACTCGACGATCACCGCCAACACCGCGCAGAATGGCGGCGGCGGGCTCTATTCGGCCAGCCCGGTGAGCCTGTCCAACACGATTCTCGCGGCCAACGCCGTGCGCTCCGGCACGCAGGTCGACTGCGAGGCCAGCGGCACGACGGCGCAGATCGTCGATGGACCGGGCGGGCACAACCTGATCGGCAACGCCACCGGCTGCGCGCAGCTGCTCGGCGGCGTCGACGGAGATCAGGTGGGCATCTCCAGGCCCGGTCTGCTGGCGCTCATCAACAACGGTGGCTCGACCGACACCGTTGCGCTGCAGTCCGGCAGCCCGGCGCTCGCCGCCGGCGACCCCTCAACCTGCTCGGCGCCGCCGATCGCCGAACTCGACCAGCGCGGCGATGCGCGTCACGCAGCCACGGCCGGCTGCGACGTCGGCGCCTATGACACGGCCGGCGCCGGCGGCGTCGTGCACGCGACCCTCTACGTCGCCCCCGCCGGATCTGACGCGCTGGCCTGCACGGCCAACGCGTCGAGCAAACCGTTTGCGACGATCCAGAAGGCGCTCGGCTGCTCGGTCGACGGCGACGTGATCAAGCTCGCGCCCAGCGGCGCGACTGCCTACCCCGGCGTCGGCGCGGTCAGCGACAACGTCATGATCGAGGCCCAAGCGCCGGCCAACGCGCGCAGCGTGACGATCGACGCCGGCAAGGGTCCGCTGACGGTCTCGCCCGGCGCGGCGCTGACCATCTCGGCGGTCAGCCTGACGTGCGTGGCAAACGACTGCGCGGTCGCCCCGACTGCCACCAACGAAGGCGCGCTGACGCTGATCGGCGACACGGTCAGCGGCAACCAGAGCGCCCACTCGGCAATTCTCAACACGACGCCGACGAACTCCTCGACGCCGGCCTCGCTGACGGTGCAGAGCTCCACGATCAGCGGCAACTTCGGCACGTTCGGCGGCGGCATACGCTCGGTCGCCGGATCGGGCGCCAGCGGCGCGCTGACGCTGAGCATCGCCAACAGCACGATCTCTGAAAACTTCGCGCAGACCCAGGGCGGCGGCGTGGGGATCGTGCAGAACACGGTCGGCTCCAGCGCGAGCATCGTCAACTCGACGATCACCGCCAACACCGCGCAGAATGGCGGCGGCGGGCTCTATTCGGCCAGCCCGGTGAGCCTGTCCAACACGATTCTCGCGGCCAACGCCGTGCGCTCCGGCACGCAGGTCGACTGCGAGGCCAGCGGCACGACGGCGCAGATCGTCGATGGACCGGGCGGGCACAACCTGATCGGCAACGCCACCGGCTGCGCGCAGCTGCTCGGCGGCGTCGACGGAGATCAGGTGGGCAGCGCCGCGAGCCCGATCGACCCGCGTCTCGCGCCGCTCGCCTACGACGGCGGAACGACCGAGACGCAGCCGCCGCTTGCGGGCAGCAGCGCCATCGGCGCGGGCTACGCGGCCGGCTGCGAGCTGCGACCGATCTCCGACGCAGACCAGCGAGGCGTTTCGCGCGCGGCTCCATCGCGCGACGTCTGCGACGTTGGCGCCGACGACACGGGCGGCGCGCCGCCGTCAGCGACGGCGCCCGCAATCACGTCGCTCGCGTCGGCGAGCGCGACGGTGGCGAGCCCGCTGGCGGTCAAGCTCAGCGCCACAGGTGCACCGACGGCGGCGATCGGCGAGTCGGGAGCGCTGCCGGCCGGCGTCGTGTTCAAGGACAACGGCGACGGCACCGCCAGCCTCAGCGGCACACCCGCGGCGGGCAGCGCCGGCGCCTATGCGATCACGATCGTCGCTCGCAACGGGGTGGGCGCAGGCGCACAGCAGTCCTTCACGCTGACCGTGGCGGCGCTGTCAGTGTCGACGGTCACGCCGAACTCGATCGTCGCGGGCGCCCAGAGCAAATCGGTGACGATCGTCGGAACCGGCTTCGAGCCCGCGACGACGCTCGCCGCCTCCAGCGCCGGCATCGTGTTCAGCTCCGTGAAAGTCACAGGCTCGAACAAGATCACGGCCAAAGAGACGGTGGCGGTGAACGCTCAGGGCGGCGCCTATGACCTGATCGTCGGCGTGCCGGGCACGTCGGTGACATGCGGCGGCTGCCTTCACGTCACCGCTCAACCGGTCGCCGTCGCGAGCACGCCGTCGAGCCTCGCCCAGGGAGCGAGCAACGTGATGCTCACGATCACGGGAACAGACCTCGCGAACGTCACGAAGGCGAGCTTTGCGGGACCGAGCGGCGCCATCGTCGGCGCCGTCAAGTCCGTGAGTGCGACGGCAGTGGGCATTCGCGTCACGGTGCCCGCGGGCGCCGCGCTGGGGGCATACACGGTCACGCTCGGCACGCGTGACGGCTCCTCGACGAGCTGCACGGGCTGCCTGACCGTGCTCGCCGCGCCCAGCGTCAGCTCGATCGCACCGGCGAAGCTCGTACGCGGCCAGAAGATGACGGTCACGATCGCCGGAAGCGGTTTCAGCGCAGACGCAGCGCTGGCCGGACCCAAAGGCGTGCGCTTCGCCGAAGTGGTCGTCGCCGGCGACGGCAGCACGATCACGGCAAGCGTCAGCGTGGCCTCGACCGCGCCTACCGGAGCCGCGCTGCCGATCACGGTCACGAATGGGCCCCTCGGCAACTACGGCAGCGTCGTGTTCAAAGGACTGACGATCGAATAACCGACGCTGGTCGACTCAGCGTGCCAGCGCGTCTCTGATCGCGCCTGCCGTCGGCGCGAGCTCCGCCGGCAGGCGCGCCAACAGCGCCAGCCAGGCGGGCTTGCGTGCGGCGGCGCGTTGCACGAGCTCGACGCCCGCCGGCAGGTCCTGCTCGGCCACGCCGAGGCCGGCCCAGAAGATCAGCTCATCGGCCTCGGGAGCCAGCTCGGAGGCCTTCAGGTACAGCTGCGTGGCCTGCGCGTGCTCGCCCTCGGCCACGCGCTCGTCAGCGAGCTCGGCCATCTCGTAGGCGCGCGCCAGGCGAACGAGCCGTCGCAACTCCTGCAGCGGGCGCTCGTGATCCTCCACGCGCACGTCAAAGCGCGTGCGCCAGGGCTCGCCCTCGCCCGGCACGACCAGCAGCGCGGCCGACTGGCGCCCGCGCACGTCGCCGCCGGCCGCCTCGCCGGCGTCGAGCGCGGCGAGCATGCGCTCGGCGAGATCGCCGTCGTGAGCCTGATAGGCGCGCGCCATCTCGCCCGGCACGGTCTCGGCGGCCATCATGTTGGCCTGACAGCTGAAGCCTTCGCCCTGCGTGTCGCCGGCATAGGCGATGCAGCCCTCGCCGGTATGCGCGGCGGCCTGACTGAGCGCGTCGACGGCTCCCAGCTGCCGCACACCCGCGAGCGGGTCCTCGCGCAGAACCGCAGCGATGGCCTCGGGCGCCGTGCGCCCCTCGGACATCCGCTCGAGCGTGTTGGGCCCGTGCGCGACCTCGGCGACCGACTGCGTGGCGACGGCCCCCACGCCGGGTCTGGCCCAGGCGACGACGCTGCCGACCGAGAACCAGTGCGACTGCACCGCGACGCCCAGCTCGCCCGACCGGCGATCGCGAGCGACTATCGAGTAGGTGCCGCGGCGCACGCTTGAAGCAGTGCCCGTCACCAGCGGCTGACGAGGCGATCGATCGTGCGCGCGATCGGCTGCATGAGCCGCGGCGAGAGGCGGTGGAGCAGGTAGGGCGCGGTCACCTGGCGCCGGGGCACGGGCACGATCAGCGGGTGCCTGTCGATCGCCTTGAGAACCGCCGCGGCGACCTCGTCCGGCGAGGCGCCGCGCTTGTCGTAGAAGGCCGTGAGCTTGTCGTGCATCTGCGCGACGTCGCCGCGCATGATGCCGGTCGCGACGATCGGCGTGTCGATGATGCCAGGGCAGATCGCGGTGAAGTGGATGCCGCGAGCCGACAGCTCGGCGTTGAGCGACTCGGTCAGCCCGACGACGCCGTACTTCGACGCGCAGTAGGGCGCCATTTTCGGCGCCGGCGTAAGACCGGCCTGCGAGGCGGTGTTGATGACCGAAGCCGGCCGCCCCTGCGCGAGCATTCGCGGCACGAAGGCCTGAACGCCGTAGGCCACGCCGAGCAGGTTCACGGCGATCACGCGCTGCCAGTCGGCGATGGTCGTCGACTCGATGTTGCCGCCGTAGCCGATGCCGGCGTTGTTGTGCAGCACGTCCACGTGACCGCTGGCGGCGAACACGGCCTCGGCGAACGCCTCGACGGCGTCGGCGTCAGACACGTCGAGCCGGTGCGACGTGGCGGCGCCGCCGGCGGAGGCGATCTCAGCGGCGACCGCCTCGGCGCTGTGCGCGTCGATGTCGGCGACGTGGACGCTCGCGCCGTGTCGCGCCAGCAGCAGCGCGGTCGCCCTGCCGATGCCCGATCCGGCGCCGGTGACGACGGCTACCTTGCCCTGCAGGTTGGCTGCGCTCATGCTCGCTCCCTCTCGTTCGAGCACAGAAGCTAACGCGTCTGTCCCTCCTGCTGTGCGCGCATGTAGCGGAGGTAGACCACGCGCGAGCTGAACGTACGCGTCTCGACCAGGCGCAAATGCGTGCGGCGCATCGACGCCGGGAAGTACGGCGTGCCGGCGCCGAGCAGCACCGGGCTGACGAACAGCCGAAAGTCGTCGATCAGCTCCAGCTCGATCAGACTCGCGGCCAGGCCGGCGCCGCCGACGGCGATGTCCTTTCCCGGTTGGCGCTTCAGCGCTCGAACCTCGTCGGCCGGGCTTTGCGCGGCCAACCGAGCATTGCCCTCCACAGCCGCGAGGCTATTCGAGAAGACGATCTTCGGCAGCGCCTTCCAGATCGGCGCGAACTCGAGCCCGGCCTGGCTCAGCGACGGGTCCTGGCCGGCGGCGGTCTCCCAGTAGACCATGGTCTCGTACAGCCCGCGACCGCACAGGTGCACGCCCAGCTCGCGCACCTGGTCGTTGTGAAATCGATGCAGCTCGTCGTCTGGAGCGGACCAGTCGATCTCGCCTTCTGGCCCGGCGATGAAGCCGTCCAACGAGACAGTCATCGAGTAGATAAGGCTGCGCATCTCACGATTCTCCTTCGCCCGGGGTAGCGTTCAAGCCTATGACTGGCCGCCGTCGGTCTTCGCAGCGCAGTGCAAGCGTCTACGTGCGCCGCCAGCTGGCAGTGGCGGGCATCGTCGCAGCCGCGATCGTCGGGCTGCTCGCGGCGGGCGGCGTGTTTGGCAGCTCGGGCACCGATGGCTCACGCGTGCTGCGCTATGACATCGCCAGCGCGCTGACGCACCGCACGCTCGAACAGATCGCGATCGAGCCGCCCGGCAGGCCATCGAGGCCGCGACCGTTGCTGGTGTATCTGCATGGCAAGGGCGGCGGAGCGAGCTCGAACCTCAGCTCGCAGCTGTTCGCCGCGCTGGCGCGGCTCGGCGCCCGCGCGCCGGATGTCGTGCTGCCCGACGGCGGAGAAGACTCCTATTGGCACGATCGCTCCGACGGAGCGTGGGCGCGCTATGTGATGCACGAAGTGATTCCGCAGGCGCTGAGGCGTCTCGGCGCCGACCCGCGGCGGGTCGCCATCGGTGGATTGTCGATGGGTGGCTTCGGCGCTTATGACCTGGCGCGGCTCAATCCCCGGCGCTTCTGTGCGGTCGGCGGCGATTCGGCCGCGCTGTGGCGCAGCGGCGGCGAAACCGCGCCGGGCGCGTTTGACGATGGCGAAGACTTCTCGCGCCACGACGTGATCGGCGCCGTCGCGCGGTCCTCCGACCCGTTTGCCGGTGCGCGGCTGTGGCTGGACGTCGGCACCGAAGACCCGTTTCGCAGCGCCGACACGGAACTGGCGCGCGAGCTTCAGGCCAAACACAGCGACCTGCAGTTCCACATCTGGAAAGGCGGCCACGACAGCGCCTACTGGCGCAGCCATTGGGACGCGTACCTGCGTTTCTACGCGTCGGCGCTCGCGCACTGCGCGTGACTAGCCCATCGCGTAGACCAGCGAGACCTGCGCGGTGAGCTTGCAGCTGCCGGCGCTGGCCTTCTTGGCGGTGGGATGCTTGCGTCGCTTGCGTTTCAGTTTGGCGCGAGGCGTTGCCGGCGCGGCTTGCCCGGCTGGCGCCGCGGCGCTCTTCGGCACGACGGCGCCGACGTTCGTCTGAGGCGCCGAGCCGAAGTCAGGTTCTTCGCCTTCGTATGCGGCGTATTCCGATTCGCCGCCTGCCGTGCAGTTGATGTAGCCGCCGTCTTCTGTGACGCTCTGCACGGTCGCGACGGTGCCGCTGACCTTGCCGGCCAGGAAGCTCGCCTTGCTCTGCCCGTCGACGACAGCGTCGCCGGCTGCTTCGCGGTAGACGGCGGTCGCAGCTGCAGCGTTGTCGGACTGCCCGATCGGCAGCGTCGCGACACCCTGCACGCTGATCGTGCGCAGCGTGGAGACGGTGGGCGCTTCGGCGACGGCGACGCCGAGCATGTTGGCGGCGAACAGAGCCGCCACCACCGCAAGGATCGCTGCCAGTGTGCGCTTCACCGAACCTCCCACGTCAGGCCTGCAAACGCGTCCGGCGACAGTGTAACCGCGACCGCGGGGTGGCTGTAGGCGTCTGCACACATGTTCGCGGCGCGCAGCTGAAGAACTGCGAGTTCCGCCGCAGCGAGCTGACGGAGCTCGCCGGCGTGACGAGCCTGCGCGGCGCCGCGCTGGAGTGGCCGGCGATCGTCGAGCTCGCCGGCACCTGGGCCGCCGCGCTGGGCATCTCAGTGCTCGACGGCTAGCTCTGCGACAACGCGGCGTCTGGCGCGAAGGCGTAGCGCACGCCGGTGAGCTGTTCGGAGACGTCCCACAGTCGTCGCGCGGTCTGCTCGTCGCGGGCGGCGCGCACGGGTCTGACGACCTTGGGCTCGCCGCGCATTTCCTGAATGCCGTCGGGACCGACGAAGGAGTTGCCGGGTATGTCGGCGGTTGCGGCGTAGAGCGTCGGCAGCGCGCCGCGATCGGCGCTCTGCGCGACGACGCGGTTGAGCACGACCGAACCGAGCCGCTCGATGCGCGAAGGCGTCGCGGCGAACTGCAGGTTGGTCGCGGAGTAGCCGGGGTGCGCGGCGACGGCGAGCACGTCGGCGTCGACCTCGCGCAGACGGCGGTCGAGCTCGAGCGTGAACAGCAGGTTGGCTAGCTTGGACTGGCCGTATGCGCGCCAGCGCACGTAGGAACGCTCGCTCTGCAGGTCGTCGAAGTTGATGCGGCCGAACTTGTGCGCGGTGCTGCTGATGGTGACGACGCGCGATCGCGGCGTGCGCAGCAGCCGGTCGAGCAGGCGGCCGGTCAGCGCGAAATGCCCGAGGTGGTTGGTGCCGAGCTGCAGCTCGAAGCCGTCGGCGGTCTTGGTGTAGGGCGGCGCCATCACGCCGGCGTTGTTGATCAGCAGATCGAGCCGCTCGTGCGGGCAGCGCTCGGCGAACGCGCGCACGGAGTCCAGCGAGGCGAGATCGAGCGCCTCGACGTCGAGCTGCGCGCCGGCGACGTCAGCGCGAATCGTCGCCGCGGCGGCGTCGCCCTTGGTCGTGTCGCGGCAGGCCATCACGACGTGTGCGCCGGCACGCACGAGCTCGCGCGCGGTCACGAGGCCGATGCCGCTGTTTGCTCCGGTGATGACGGCCGTGCGGCCGCTCTGGTCTGGAATGTCGTTCATGGCGAAGGTTCCTTTGCGTCCGGCGTGAGGGGGCGTTGAGAGCATTATGGCACTAATAATGCCATTTGACAATAGAGTGCCAACTGGCACTGGGGATATACTTTTTATATGCCTACCGGCCTGCGCGAGCGCAATAAGTTGCGCCGGCACGAGCAGATCACCGAGGTGGCGCTGCGGCTGTTCGCCGAGCGCGGCTTCGACGGCACGACGATCGACGAGATCGCCGCGGCAGCTGAGGTCTCGCGGCGTACGTTCTTTCGCTACTTCGCGCGCAAGGAGGACGTGATTCTCGACTGGAAGCGGCGCACGGCCGAGCAGCTGCGCGACGCGCTCGATGCCAGGCCGGCCGACGAGCCGCCGCTGGAGGCGGTGCATCGCGCGCTGGCGACGGTCGCCGCCCGCTACGGCGAGCAGCCGCAGCTGACGCTGGGCGTGATGCGCGCGTTCGAGTCGGGACCGGACCTGCGCGCCGGCACGGACTACCCGGCGTGGGATGCCGTGCTCACCGAGGGAATTGCTCGACGCGTCGGCGTGGACGCGCTGCGCGATCCGATGCCGCGCTTGGTCGTGACGGTTGGCTTCGCGGTGTTCGCGGCGACGGTGCAGAGCTGGGCGCAGGACGGCGGCGGAGGCGACCTGCTGGCGCAGCTCGACGAGGGCTTCGCGGCGCTGCGCGGCGTCGTGCTCGACGCCGCCTGACGCGGGCGGCGTCGACGCAGCGCCTGCGGCGCCTGCGGTCGGCCTCGGCCGTACCGGCCGCTACACCGAGCAGCGACGCGGCGTGCGATCGACGCCGACTTCGGTGATGCCCGCCGAGGTGATCTTGATGCGTGTGGGCACGTTGCCGCGCTCGAGCAGCTTGCGCAGCACCGACTCGCCCTTGGACTGGATGCCCGACCTCAACGGCTCCTCGAAGGCGTCCGGCGTCATCGCATCGGCGATCTGCACGTAGACGTGCTTTTCGGCGGTGCCGTGCTGCACCTTCCAGCGATATGTCGAGCCGACGCGCGGAGCCTGGATCGGCGTCGGCCCTCCGATGATCTGGATCGTGTCCGCCATGCGCCAAAAGATGCCCGAGCGCAGGCACGCCGCGAAGGGCCAACTGGCCAGCATCTATGCGCCGCCGTTGGACGTCTGGCTCACATGCGCGCACACGGCGATCGCCGCCGGGCGCGGGCTGGCCTAGAGTGCACGCGCATGATCGAGTCAGCGGCGATCGTGCGCCCCGCGTCGGCCCAGGATGCGCAGGCCTGCGCTGCGATCTACGCACCGTACGTGCGCGACACGGCGATCACCTTCGAGACCGAGCCGCCGTCGCAGGCGGAGATGGCACGGCGCATCGCGGCGTGTTCTGACAGCCACGCGTGGCTGGTGCTCGAGGACGCCGGACGCGTCGCCGGCTACGCCTACGGCGGTCCGTTCCACGGGCGGCCGGCGTATCGCTGGGCGAGCGAAGTGAGCGTCTATCTGGAGCAGGGACGCCGACGAACCGGCGCCGGTCGAGCGCTGTATGAGGCGTTGTTCGCGGTGCTCTCACAGCGCGGCTATCGCATGGCCGTCGCCGGCATGACGCTGCCCAACGAGGCCAGCGTCGCGCTGCACCGCGCGCTGGGCTTTGAGGCCGTCGGAACCTACCGTCGCATCGGCTTCAAGCACGGCGCCTGGCACGACGTCGCCTGGTGTCAGCGTGAGCTCAGCGCCGGCGAGGACCCGCCGCGGGAGCCTCGCTGACGGCTCGGCCGTCGCCTGGGAGGCGATCCCCGACGACGGGCTGCCGCGCTATGACGGCGCCGGTCCATAGCCTGCGCAGCTGCGCCCTTCGCCTAGCGACCGAGACGCCAGGGCGGATTCAGCCTGTTCTCGCCGGCGTGGTAGACGAAGATGCGATGCCCGTCGGGATCGAGCAGGATCGCCTCGCGCCACAGGTACGGCTGGTCGACCGGCGCGACGGCGAACTCGAAGCCGACGTGCTGCAGCTCGTCGACCGTGCGGTCGACGTCATCGACCTCGAAATGGATGCTCGCGCTCTTCTCGGCGCTCGCGCGATCGGCACGCTGCAGCGACAGCGTCGCTTCGCCCTCGGCGGCTTGAAATCGCGCGTAGTTGGGGTAGTCGGCGACGATCTGCGTCAGCCCCAACCGCGCGTAGAACTGCGCTGAGCGAGCGACGTCGCCGACTGACAGCGTGACGTGGTTCAGGCGCACCCGCCGAGCCTACTCGCGCACGGCGATGATTCTCGACGCCGGACGCAGCACGTCGAGCCATGTAGCCGACGCGACGCGCAGGGCTAGAGTGCAGCGCGAGATGAACCGCATGCACTCCGTCATCTGCTCGTCGGGTCGCTGGCGGAAGGTCGTCGAGCGCGAATTGCTGCCGTGGGGTCTGCGCGACGCCGAGCTCGGCGACGACACGCTGGAGATCGGCCCCGGCTTCGGCGCGACGACGCGCGTGCTCGCCGCACGCGCCGGCGCGCTGACGGTGCTCGAGCTCGACGAGGGCTACTGCCGGCGCCTGCGCCGGGAGCTGCCCGAAGACGTCACGATCGTGCAGGGAGACGCCACGGCGATGCCGTTCGCGGACGCTCGCTTTTCGGCGGTGGTCTGCTTCACGATGCTTCACCATCTGCCGTCGCCGCAGGCGCAGGACCTGTTGCTCGCCGAGGCCGCGCGCGTGCTTCGCCCGGGCGGTCTGTTCGCGGGCACCGACAGTCTCGGCACGGGACTGCTGTTTCGTCTGTTGCACGTCGGCGACACGCTGGTGCCGGTCTCCGCCGACGGCCTGCCCGATCGGCTGCGAGCCGCCGGCCTGGTCGACGCGAACGTCTCGCAGAGCGCCAGCTCGTTTCGCTTCCGCGCGCTGAAGCCGGCGGCCGCCGCGGCGTGAGCGAGATCGAGTTCCTCGGCGCGCTCGACGTCGAGCTGCTGCGTCACAGCGAGCTGCGACCGGAGCACGCCGAGCACGAGCTGTTTCAGACGTCGACCGTGCAGGCGCTGCTGGGCGGCGCCTACGACGGCGACGTGACGCTCGCGGAGATTCTCGAGCACGGCGATCTCGGCCTGGGCACGCTCGACGGGCTCGACGGTGAGCTGATCGTGCTCGACGGGCAGGCGTGGAAGGCCCAGCTCGACTGCACGCTCGTGCGCCCGGCGCCATCGTCGAAGACGCCCTACGCGGTTGTCGTGCCCTTCTCTCCGGGCGAGGCGGTCGCACTGCGGGGGCCGTTCGGCGAGGACCAGCTCGAAGCGCGGCTCGCCGGCGCGCTGTCGTCCGCTAGACGTCCGACGGCCGTGCGAATCGACGGACGCTTCGCCGAGGTGCACGTGCGCTCGGTGCCGCGGCAGCGGCGGCCGTACCGACCGCTCGCCGAGGTCGTCGCGCAGCAGCACATCAGCGTGCTGCGCGACGTCGCGGGAACGATGATGGGCTTCTGCTTCCCCGACGCGCTGGACGGCATCGAGATGCTCGGCGCGCATCTGCACTTCGTCACCGACGATCGCACGCGCGGCGGGCACGTGCTCAGCTACACGCTGCTGGACGCCACCGCTCGGCTCGACGGAGCGACGAGACTGCACGTGGAGCTGCCCGGCGCCGTGCAGGCGCCCGCGCATGGTGCATCGCTGGATCAGGGCGCGTTGCACCGGCTGGAGTCCGATCGCTGAGAGGCGCGCGCCGGACGCGCGATTATGCTGAGCCGATGACCGGGGGAAGTCCTAGCACGCGCCGCTGGCTGCGACGCCTGGCTCTGACGAGCGCTTCGCTGGCCGCGCTCGCGACAGGGCTGGCCGCGAGCGCTGGCACGGCCACGGCGACGATCGCCTACGAGCGCGGCGCCACCGGCGGGCGCCCCTCGATCTGGGTCGCCGAAGACTCCGGCGCCTCGCCGCGCATGCTCGTCGGCGGCAGCGGCGGCCTGCAACCGCTGATCGCTCCGGACGGCAGCGCGGTGATCTTTCAGTCTCTGCGTGCGCACGGCGCTCCGGCTCTCGAACTGGTCGCCACGACCGGCGGAGCGCCGACACCGCTTGCCGCTCCTGCTGCCAGCAGCTTCTCGACGGGCTGGTCGCCGGACTCCAAGACGATCGTCACGACGTTGGGAACTTCACCTGAAAACGAACGGCTCGTGCTGATTGACGTGGCCACGCACGCTGTTCGCACGATCGCCAGCGGCAGCTTCCAGGGCGTGAGCTTCTCGCCCGACTCCAGTCAGCTGGCCTACGCGCGCGCGCCAAACTTCAAGCACTTTCCCGCGAGCAGCGACATCTACGTGGCGCCCGTCGCCGGCGGCGTGCCGAAGCGCATCACGAACAACCGGCGCAGCACCGTGCCCGTGTGGGGTCCGACGAAGATCGCCTTCGCACGCACGTTCAAGGCACGCGGACGACGCGAAGACGCGCCCAAGAGCAACGTCTGGCTGATGAACCCCGACGGTACGCAGGCGCGGCAGCTGACGCGCCAGAGAGCCCCGTTTCTGCTCTCCGGCCCGGCGCCGGTCGGCTGGTCGGCCAGCGGCGCGCAGCTGCTCGCGCAGTTCGGCGGCCAGGACACGGCCTACGGCGAGGGCGTCAACCCGCTCAGCGGCGCGGTGCACAGGCTCAACGCAAAGGCGTCGATCGCCCTGCAGCTGGAGGTCGCGGGCATCTCGCGCGATGGCACGACCGTGCTGGCGACGACCGGCGGCCTGGAGCCGGACGCCCGCAGCGCTGTCGTCACCGTGCCCTTCGCCGGCGGCCCGGTGACGACGCTGATACGCGGCGCATTCGCGCCGAGCTGGAATCGCTGAACCCGCGCGAGGCCGACAGTCGCGTGGGCGGGGCGTTTCGACCCGCCGCGTCGGTGGAATACTCGGAGCATGCCCTTCAACGCCGAGCTCGGCGCCTCGCGGTACGTCGCCGCATCCGAGCGCTACGAGTCGATGCCCTACCGGCGCTGCGGGCGCAGTGGCATCAAGCTGCCGGCCATCTCGCTCGGCCTGTGGCAGAACTTCGGCGACGACCGCCCGCTGCGCGACAGCCGTGCGATCCTGCGCCGCGCCTTCGACCTCGGCATAACGCACTTCGACCTGGCCAACAACTACGGCCCGCCTTATGGCAGCGCGGAGAGCAACTTCGGGCGCGTGCTCGCCGAGGACCTGCGCCCCTACCGCGACGAGCTGGTGATCTCGACGAAGGCCGGCTGGGACATGTGGCCGGGGCCCTACGGCGAGTTCGGCTCACGCAAGTACCTGCTGGCCAGCCTCGACCAGAGCCTCGCGCGCATGGGCCTGGACCACGTCGACATCTTCTACTCGCACCGCTTCGACGCCGAGACGCCGATCGAGGAGACGGTCGGCGCGCTCGACGCCGCCGTGCGTGCCGGCAAGGCGCGCTATGTCGGCATCTCCTCCTATGGTCCCAAGCGCACCGAAGAGGCCGCGCGCATCCTGCGTGAGCTGGGCACGCCGCTGCTGATCCACCAGCCGTCGTACTCGCTGCTCAATCGCTGGATCGAGGACGAGCTGCTCGACGTGCTCGCACGAGAAGGCATCGGCGCGATCGTCTTCACGCCGCTGGCGCAGGGCCTGCTCACCGACCGCTATCTCGACGGCGTGCCGGAGGACTCGCGCGCGCGACGCGGCGTCGCCTTCTCCGAGCAGATGCTCAGCGAGCAGAACCTCGCGCGGGTGCGCGCGCTCAACCAGATCGCCGCCAAGCGCGGGCAGTCGCTCGCGCAGATGGCGATCTCCTGGGTGCTGCGCGACGAGCGCGTCACGTCCGCGCTGCTCGGCGCCAGCAGCGTGCGCCAGCTCGAGCAGAACGTGGCCGCTCTGCAGCATCTGGAGTTCGACGAGCAGGAGCTCGCGGAGATCGACCGCTACGCGCAGGACGGCGGCATCGACCTGTGGCGCGAATCGAGCTCGGCCTAGACGGCGCTAGGCTGCCGGCGATGCGGGAAATACCGACAGCGCCAGTGGCGGGTGGCTCGCTGATCGCGGGCTACGCCGTCGCGGCCGGCGCCGGCTCGCGTCCGCTGGGAGGCGTCGTGCTGCTGGCCGGCGGGCTGTGGTGCGTGCGCGAGTGGCTTCGCCGCAACGACGCCAGGACGGCCGCCGAGCTGGCCTGCGTGGGCCTCGCCGCGTTCGTGCTCTCGCACGTGCTCGCCCGCTCGCTCGGAGCTTGGCCGGCCGTGCTGCTGGTCGCCGCCGCGACGGCGCTGGCCGCCTGGCTGCGTGCAGACACGCGCGCGCCCGCAAGCTTGGCCTGACGGCGGCTGCCGCCTCGTGCGCGATTAAGTGCGCTGCGCGGATCGCTGCCGCTGAAGCGTCCGATCTTCATGCGCAGGAGCGTCTCGCGTGCAATTGTCTTTCCCAGCAAGCTCTCAGGAAGCTCGCGCACGGCGCTCATGCAGCGCAATCATCTTGATGGTCGATGAACGGAGAACCTCAGATGCCTGAGCAGAACGGCGACGGCGCGCGTGTGTTGGTCGTCGACGACGAGCCGAACCTCGCCGAGGTCGTGACGATGGCGCTGCGCTTCAACGGCTTCAACGTGGACACCGCCGCGACCGGGCGCGAGGCGCTCGCGGCAGTGAACAGCTTCAAGCCGCACCTGATGGTGCTCGACGTGATGCTGCCAGACATGGAGGGCTTCGAGGTGGCCAAGCGGCTGGGCGCGCAGCGCGCCGGCGTGCCGATCATCTTTCTCACGGCCAGAGACGCTACGGAGGACAAGATTCGCGGCCTCAGTGGCGGTGGCGACGACTACATGACCAAGCCCTTCAGCCTGGAGGAGCTCGTGGCGCGCATCCGCACGATTTTGCGGCGCACCGGGCAGGCTCCCGCCGAGACCGGCCGGCTGGTGTTCGAGGACCTGGAGCTCGACGAGGAGTCGCGCGAGGTCACACGCGCCGGCGAGCCGATCGAGCTCACGGCTACCGAATATCGGCTGCTGCGATACCTGCTGCTCAACCCGCGCCGCGTGATGACGCGCGCGCAGCTGCTCGACCACGTGTGGAACTACGACTTCGGCGGCGACGGACGCGTGCTGGAGACCTACATCAGCTACCTGCGCAAGAAGCTCGACGCACACGGGCCGTCGCTGATCAGGACCGTGCGCGGCGTCGGCTACGCGCTGCAGGCGCCGCGCCCTTGATGGCATCGCTGCGCGCGCGCGTGCTCGCGAGCGTGCTGCTCTTGGCCGCCGCCGGGCTGATCGCGCTGGCGGCCGTGACGTACGCCGAGCAGCGCTCGTTCCTGCTCGGGCGCATCGACCAGGAGCTGCGCGGCGCAGGGCCGGCGCTCTCCCATGCGCTCGACACGGCCGGCTTCAAACCGGCCGGGCCGGCGCCGTTTGCCAACGGCTCTCGCGGCGACGACCGAGCCGACCACGGCAGCGGCCCCGGCGGGCCCAATCTGAACCTGCCGCCCGGCACCTACGGCCAGCGCCGAGACGCCACCGGGAAGGTGCTCGGCCACGTCTTGATCAGCTATGGCCAGGCGGCGCCGGCCACGCCACGCATTCCCGCCAGCGTGCCGACCGGCACGCTCTTCACGGTCGGCTCCTACGGATCGTCTGGGCTGCGCTATCGCGCCTATGCCATCCATGACCCCGAGGACAGCGGTGTGACGATCGCGGCGGTGCCGCTGCACGACGTCGACCAGACGCTGCACCGCCTGCTGCTGGTCGAGTTGCTGGTGATCGCCGCGGTGCTGGCGGCGCTCGGCGCCAGCGCCTTCTTCGTCGTGCGGCTGGGCCTGCGCCCGCTGGACCGCATGTCGGTCACCGCCGGCGAGATCGCCGCAGGACAGCTCTCTCGCCGCGTCAGCCCGGCCACGCCGCGCACGGAGGTCGGCCGCCTGGGGCTCGCGCTCAACGCCATGCTCGAGCGCCTCGAGCAGGCGTTCGCCCAGCGCGAGGCCAGCGAAGAGCGCCTGCGGCGCTTCCTCGCCGACGCCTCGCACGAGCTGCGCACGCCGCTCGCCTCGATCCGTGGCTACGCCGAGCTGTTTCGCATGGGAGCCACGCGCGACGAGGCCGAGACTCAGACGGCGATGCGACGCATCGAGGACGAGTCAAAGCGCATGGGCGTTCTCGTGGAGGACCTGCTGACGCTCGCGCGCATGGACGAGTCGCCTGAGCTGAGCCGAGCGCCGGTCGACCTCGCGGTGCTGGCGCGCGATGCCGTCGAGGACGCTCACGCGATGGCGCCGGCCCGTCAGATCGACCTGGATGCGCCGGCGGCGGCGATCGTCTCCGGCGATGCCCACCGGCTGCGCCAGGTGCTGGCGAACCTGCTGCGCAACGCGCTCGTGCACACGCCCGATGCGACAGCGGTCGAGGTGTCGGTCGCTCAGGACGCGCAGACCGTGACGCTGAGCGTGCGCGACCACGGCCCCGGGCTGCCCGATGGCCCGCCCGAGCGGCTGTTCGATCGCTTCTGGCGCGCCGAGGGCGGACGCGAGCGCGGCAGGGCCGGCGCTGGGCTCGGGCTGTCGATCGTCGGCACGGTCGTCGACGCGCACGGAGGCCGCGTCAGCGCGGTCGGCGCGGAGGGCGGCGGCGCGCGCTTCGTCGTCGTGCTGCCCAAGCTGGCGGCGCAGGCCGGCGGCGACTCCTCCGCCTCGGTCTGACGGCGCCCCCTCGGGGGCGCCGTGAGGTCGGATAGACCGGCAAAACGCCCGCGTCTGCAGGCGTTTTCGCTCTCAGCTTGCTCTCAGGTTGGGCACATGCCGGCCTCAGGATGCCTCTCGATACTGCTCCTATATCGCAAGCCAACGTAAGGAGCAGCATGTCGCTCTCGCTTCTCATCACCATCAACTTCCTCGCCGGCGTCGCGCTGCTGGCCGCACTCACCTACGCGATGTCGCGCGCGAGCAGATTGAGGCCTCACGTGTCGGCGCGAGACGCTGTGCCCGCCGAGGCCGGCACAGTACGGCCGATCACCGTCCGGCGCCGTGCGCGAGTGGGCGCCCACGAGCGCGCGCGAGTCAGCGCGTCCGCTGCGACTGCCGCGCGCTCGTAGATCGGCGGAGCCCGATGGCGCTCGCCAACCTGTCCGGCGTGCTGGCAACGGCCGCCGGACCGCACCTCTACTGGATCGCCAGCCGCGCCGCCGGCAGCGCCGCGCTGATCCTCTCCAGCGTCTCTGTGTGCATCGGACTGCTGATGGGCGGACGGCTGCTCAAGGGGCGCAGGCTCGACCTGCGTGTCGCCCACGAGGCGCTCTCGCTGGCCACGCTGGCGGCGATCGCCGTGCACGGTCTGACGCTGCTTGGCGATGGCTTCCTGCACCCGAGCCTCGCCGACGTCTCGGTGCCCTTCGCAAGCGGCTACATGACTTTCTGGACCACCATGGGCATCGTCTCCTTCTGGGCGCTGCTCGCGCTGGGCCTGTCCTACTACGCTCGCGCGCACATCGGCGTGCAGCGTTGGCGCATGCTGCATCGCTTCACCGCGCTGGCCTGGATTCTCGGCATCGCGCACTCACTCGGCGAGGGCACCGATGCCGGCCAAGCGTGGTTTCTGGCGATGACCGGCGTCGTCGTCGTGCCGGCGCTCGCGTTGCTGCTCTCGCGGCTGCTCGGCGCCTCGCAGGCCGCCGGCGCCGACGGCCGCGGGCGCGCCCGCACCGCGCCCGCCGCTCCGCGCGAGCTCAGCAACCTCCCAGGCTGAGATCAGCGCTCTCGCACGCGAGCCTCAGAGACTGCCCGGACATAGCCCTCCACGACCGACCAGGAGCGACCATGACCCCCAGAGACATGCCCTCGTCCCGCCGCAGTCCGACAGGCGAGTCGCGCGCGCTGAGCGCGCGTCAGCGCGCGATGGCCAAGCGCGACCTGCTGCGACGCCGCGCACGGCGTATTCGCCGTTCGGTCGCCGCCGTCACGGCGGCGCTGTTCTGCACGCTCTTCCTCGTCGTCTATGTGCAGCTGGCCTCCGGCCATGACCCGGCGCTGTCCGCCGCCTCGAAAAACAGCACCACCGGTTCCACCGACAGCACATCCAGTGGCACTGCGAGCGCTGCAGCCAAGAAGGTCGCGGCGCGCAAGGCGGCTGCTCGCAAGGCGGCCGCGAAGAAGAAAGCCGCAGAAGCCGCGGCGGCGAAGAAGACCGCCGAAACCGAACGAGCAGAAGCCTCCGAAGCGAGCGGGGCGAGCGAAGCGGCTACGGCGGAATCCTCCAACGGCGCCTCCGAATCCAGCGGCGAATCCAGCGCTTCGAGCGGCTCGAGCTCCGGCGAATCGGAAAGCTCTGTCAGCTCGGTGACAACATCTCAGTCATGACCGACACGCGCGAGGCCAGCGAGCGCTTCGACTGCTTCGGCTCGTCCTGCGAGGCGTTCGTCAGCGGCGACGGCCCAGAGCGCTCGGCGAGCGAGGCGATCGAGCTCGTGCGCCGGCGGCTGCAGACCTGGCATGAGGGCTTCTCGCGGTTTTCGCCCGACAGCGAGCTGTCGATGCTGAACGCCGATCCCCGCTGGGAGGTGCCGGTGAGCCTGCTGATGGCGCGCCTGGCGCAGACCGTGCGCGTCGCGGCGACGCTCACCGGTGGGCTGGTCGATGCGACGCTCGTCGATCAGATCCGAGCGGCCGGATACGACGCCGATCTCGGCGAGCCCGTGCCGCTGGCGGATGCGCTCGCGCTGGCGCCGCCGCGCTCGCCGGCGAGCGCCGGATCTGCGGCGAGCTGGCAGAGCATCGAGGTCAACCTGCCGCGTCGCGTCGTCACGCGCCCGCCGGGTGTCAAGCTCGACAGCGGCGGGCTGGCCAAGGGCCTGTTTGCCGATGTGCTCGCGGCGCAGCTGGCCGATCACGACGCCTTCGCCGTCAACTGCGCCGGCGACCTGGCGCTCGCGGCACGCGAGCGGTCGCGCGGGCGGTCGACGTGGAGAGCCCGTTCGACGGGCGCACGCTGCACACCTTCGAGCTGCGGCGCGGCGGCGTGGCGACGAGCGGCATCGGGCGTCGCAGCTGGCTGGACGAGCACGGTCGTCCTGCGCATCATCTGCTCGACCCGCACACCGGCCGGCCGGCTTTCACCGGCATCGTGCAGGTGACCGCGCTGGCGCCGAGCGCGTTGATGGCCGAGATTCACGCCAAGGCGGCGATCCTCAGCGGTCCACGCCGCGCGCTCGCCTGGCTGCCCGCCGGCGGCGTGATCGTCTTCGACGACGGCTCCCACCAGGTGATCGCGCCCTCGCGCGAGGTCGCCTCTGGCGAGCTGCAGGCGTTCAGCGCGCGCTGAACTTGGCGGCCTCGTCCGAACCGCCGGTCGCGTCGCCGGCGCTGTAGGAGTGCGCGCCCGCGCCGGCCAGCTCGCCGCCGTCGACGATCAGGTACTCGTCGCGGATCGGCCGGCCGTCGAAGCAGCACTCGAGGATCTCGCGTGTGCCGGCCGCGTAGCGGGCCTGCGCGGACAGCGATCGTGCCCGAGATGTGCGGCGTCATGCCGTGATGGGGCATCGTGCGCCACGGGTGATCGCGCGGCGCCGGCTGCGGGAACCACACGTCGCCGGCGTAGCCGGCGAGCTGACCGCTCTCGCAGGCGCGCGCACGACCGCGTCGCGATCGCAGATCTTGCCGCGCGCCGTGTTGATCAGATAGGCGCCGCGCTTCATCTTCGCCGAGCAGCCGCTCGTCGAACAGGTGCTCGGTCTCCGGGTGCAGCGGCGCGTTGATCGTCACCACGTCGCAGACCTCGACCAGCGACTCGACGCTCGCGTGGAACGTCACGCCCAGCTCGCTCTCGACCTCCTCGGGCAGCCGGTGGCGGTCGGTGTAGTGCAGGTCGACGTCGAACGGCTTCAGGCGGCGCAGCACGGCCGAGCCGATGCGACCGGCGGCGACCGTGCCGACCTGCATGCCCTCGAGGTCGTAGGAGCGCGCGACGCAGTCGGCGATGTTCCAGCCGCCGTCGATCACCCACTGGTAGGACGGGATGTAGTTGCGCACGAGCGCGAGGATCATCATCACGACGTGCTCGGCGACGCTGATGCTGTTGCAGTAGGTCACCTCGGCGACCGTGATCCCGCCGTCGATCGCCGCCTGCAGGTCGACGTGATCGGAGCCGATGCCGGCCGTGATCGCGAGCTTCAGCTTCGGCGCCTTGGCGATCCGCTCGGCCGTCAGGTAGGCCGGCCAGAACGGCTGTGAGATGACGACCTCGGCGTCGGCGAGCTCGCGCTCGAACGTCGAGTCCGGGCCGTCCTTGTCGGAGGTCACGACGAGCGTGTGCCCGCGCCCCTCGAGAAAGCTGCGCAGGCCGAGCTCGCCCGACACGCTGCCGAGCAGCTCGCCCGGCGTGAAGTCGATGCTCTGAGGGCTCGGCGTGGTCTGGCCGTCGGGGTAGCTGGCGATCGACGGCACGCTGTCGCGGGCATAGGACGGCGGGTAGCCGTCGACCGGATCGTCGTACAGCACGCAGAGCACCTTGGCCATGGCTCGAACCCCTCCTCGATGTTTCGGACATAATCGCAGCATGCGAGCCGTGCAGATCGTCCGGGAAACCGGTCCTGACAGCGCGCTCGAGCTCGTCGAGCTCGAGGACCCGCAGCCCTCGCACATGCTCACACCCGGCGCCGGCGTGGTCGTCGACGTGCATGCCGCCGGTGTCTCCTTCCCCGAGGTCCTGCAGACGCGCGGGCAGTACCAGATGAAACCGCCGGTGCCGTTCGTGCCCGGCAGCGAGGTCGCCGGCATCGTGCGCAGCGCCACCGACGGCGCGACCGTCAAGCCCGGCGACCGCGTCGCCGCCTTCTGCGCGCTCGGCGGCTTCGCCGAGGTCGCGGTCGCGCCCGAGTTCTTCACCTTCGCGCTGCCCGACGCGCTCGACTTCGCCCAGGGCGCCGAGCCTGATACTCAACTACCACACCGCCTACTTCTCGCTGGTGCTGCGCGGGCGCCTGACCGAGGGCGAGACGGTGCTCGTGCATGGCGCCGCCGGCGGCGTCGGCACGGCGGCGCTGCAGGTCGCCAAGGGTCTCGGAGCGCGCACCATCGCG
This sequence comes from uncultured Solirubrobacteraceae bacterium, assembly GCA_963793935.1. Classification (GTDB taxonomy): domain Bacteria; phylum Actinomycetota; class Thermoleophilia; order Solirubrobacterales; family Solirubrobacteraceae; genus Palsa-744. Next base: position 109,491 of record CAWCBZ010000003.1, on the reverse strand, counting down.
CTCGTCTCCTCCGAGGCCAAGCAACGCGTGGCCGAGCAGGCCGGCGCCGACGAGGTGGTGCTGCTCGGCGATTCATGGAAGGACGAGGTCAAGGAGCGCTCGGGCGGCGGCGTCGACGTCGTGCTCGACCCCGTCGGCGGCGATCGCTTCACCGACAGCCTGCGCTCGCTGCGCGAGAACGGCCGCCTGGTCGTCGTCGGCTTCACCGGCGGCTCGATCCCCGAGGTCAAAGTCAACCGGCTGCTGCTCGGCAACACCGAGGTCGTCGGCGCCGGCTGGGGCGCCTACGTGATGGCCAGGCCGCAGGTCAACCGCGAGATCGGCGAGGTCATCGACCGGCTGATCGACGAGGGCTTCGTACGCCCGATCGTCGGCGAGCGCTTCGCGCTGGAGAACGCAGCCGACGCGCTGCGCTGCATCGACGAGCGCCGCGCGACCGGCAAGGTCGTGCTGGACGTGCGCCCAGACTGACGCGGCTCCGCGACGGCGCGACGCCGCGACGCGGCTCCGCGCCGATGCGCGATCAGTGCGGGTCCAGCAGCGCGCGCCAGCCCTCGGCGTCGAGCGAGGCCGGCTCGGTCGACTCGACGAAGTCCACCAGCACGTCGATGAAGCGATGCGGCTCGTCCAGCTGCGGAAAGTGCCCCGAGCCCTCGAACACCTCCAGGCGGCTTGCCGCCATCTGTTCGTGCGTCGCGCGCCCGTGCTCCACCGGAATCACCGAGTCGTGCTCGCCCCACACCAGCAGGAACGGAACGTGCGCCGACAGGTACAGCCGGTTGGACGCGTCGACGCGCTGTCCGCCCGGCTCGACCACCGAGCGCAGCGTGTGTACGAAGGCCGCGCGCGCCTCTGCGTCGGACAGCGTCGCATGGCCGCGCGCGATCTCCTCGACGTCCGTGCGCGCGCGCAGGCCGACGCTGCCGAGCAGACCGGCCGGCCAGCCTGCCGGCGTCGAGCAGGCGCGTGGCCGCCGAGCAGCGGCAGCACGAACTCAGCGCCCGGGCAGCGTCGCCGCGCGCAGCAGCACGTTCACGTCGCGGCCGAGGCCGCCAGTGTCGACCAGCGCCAGGCGTTCGCAGCGCTCGGGGAACTGGTAGGCGAACTGCATCGCGATGCCGCCGCCGAGCGAGTGCCCGACGATGCTCGCGCGCTCGTGGCCGAGCACGCAGCATCAGGTCGCGAACGTTGCTCGCGTGCGCGCCCAGCGAGTAGTCGCCACGCGGCTTGTCCGATTCGCCGTGTCCGACCAGGTCCGGCGCGATCACCGTGAAGTGGCGGGCCAGATAGGGCATCACGCGCTCCCACGTCGCCGAGCTGGAGGTGATCCCGTGGATCAGCAGCAGCGGCAGGACCGCTGCCGGCCTGGCGATAGGCGATGCGGTGGCCGTGCAGCGTCAGGCGGCGCAGTTGCGGCTGCTCGAGCTCACGCCCGGCGGAAGGCTTGGCTGGGGGCTTGATGGTGGCCGTTGGAGTCATGGGACGTGAGGGTCGACGGCGCCCAAGGGCGCCCGGCGCGTTGACATAACTACCCCGCAGCGCGGCAGAAGGCACGTAAGAGCAACGTATGAGCTGGTCGAAGCCTGCCGAAACGTGCGGACGTTGCAGGAGAATCGCTGCGTGAGGATCCTCGTGGTCGACGACGATCGGGCCGTGCGCGATGCGCTGCGGCGCGTTCTCACGCTCGCCGGATACGACGTGCAGGTCGCCGAGGGCGGCGCAGAGGCGATCGAGGCGGTCGTGCAGGCGGTGCCGGACGCCGTCGTGCTCGACATCGGCATGCCCGACGTGGACGGGCTGGAGGTGTGCAAGCGCCTGCGCATGCTCGGCAACCGCGTGCCGATCCTAATGCTCACCGCGCGCGTGGAGGTCTCAGACCGCGTCGCCGGCCTCGATGTCGGCGCCGACGACTACCTGGTCAAGCCCTTCGACGTCGACGAGCTCAAGGCGCGCCTGCGCGCGCTGCTGCGCCGCAGCGGACCGGACGGGGATCCCGATCAGCTGTGTTTCGCCGAGATTCGCCTCGATCGTGGCGCCCATGCCGCGATCGTCGGCGAGCAGCACATCGAGCTGACGCGCACCGAGTACCAACTGCTGGAGCTCTTGATGCGCAACCCGCGGCGCGTGCTCACGCACAGCGTCATCTACGAGCGCGTGTGGGGCTATGACTTCGGGCCAGCCTCGAACGCCTTGCGCGTGTACATCGGCTACCTGCGCCGCAAGCTGCAGGACGCCGGCGCGCGAACGCTGATCCACACCGTTCGCGGCGTCGGCTATGTCATGCGCGAGCCCTGAGCCGGCCTATCAGCCCGGGCCTTCGCCCAGCGGCGGGGCGCCTGCGCCGGCCGGCGGCGCGCCATTCGGAGGCGCGGCCGCTTGAGCGCCGACGGGAGGCGCGCCCGCGCCAGCGCCCGGCGCGAAGGCCCCTTTGAGGTTGCTTCGACACTTGCTCTCGGCCGCCTTGAACTTGCTGCTGGACGTGTCGATTCCCTTGGTGCTGAACACCGGGCCTTTGCCTGTCGTGTTCGGCGCAGGCACGTCGATGCCGTTCTGGCGCAGGCAGGCGGCGAACTTGACCAGCCCCGCACGTGCGGCCGGGCTGTTGAAGGCGCCGACCCTGCCCCGCCCGAAGGCGCCGCCGCCGCACTTCTTCAGCGCTGCGCGGAACTGGCTCTGGGTTACGCCTTTGGGCAGCTGAAGGCGGCGTCGGCCGTTGGAGCCCGCGGCACCCGGCGCGCCGCTGCCGGGCGTCGCGCCGGCGGGTGGCGCGGGCAGCGTGATGCCGGCTTTCTGCAGACATGAGCGCAGCTGCGTGAAGCGGCCGGAGCCCGCCCTGCCTGGCCCGGTTGCAGAGGTCGAGCCCTTCGCGGACGAGCTGGAGCCGCCGCCGGAGCTGCCACAGGCCGCCAGCGTGACGCACGCTGCAACTGCGCACAGCGCCACCAGCGCCGGCGTGGCGCGGCGCTGGCGGCGACTCGATCGAGGGACGGGACGTGGGTGCCTTGGCATGTGCGGTTCCTTGTCGTTGGGAGTTGTCTTGTTGCTAGCCGGGGCCGAACAGCGTCGGCGCGGCGCTTGGGCCGGTCGCGGCGCCCGACGAGCCCGTGCTCGCCGCTGACGCGGAGCTCGAGGCCGCGGAGCGGACGGCGATCGAGCTCGCGCTCACGCTGCCGTTCTTGGCCTTGCTGCCGAGCACAACCACCGTCGCGCCGGGGTGGATGCGCGGCGGCTTTCGTGCTCACCGTCTTGGTCACTTTCGCGCCGGCGGCCGCGGTGACCTTGACGGTGTTGCCCTGACTGTCGGTCACGTACAACGTGTTTCCGCGCACGTACGCGACTTCGCCCGTCGTGATCGCGCCCGCGCCCGACGCGCCGCCTGTGGCGAACGCGCCGCCCGGCGCCACAGAGCTTCCTGGCGCTGCAGAGCCTCCTGGCGAGGCCCCGCCGCCAAGGCCGGTGGCGCTCGCCCCGCCGCCGCTGCGCAAGGCGGCCAGGCGCGATGCGAAGCCGGCGCCGCGCGCCGGCGCTCGCCGAGGAGCCGCCGCCTTCCTGGCCCTTCTGCACGAGCACGCCGCCGATGAAGCCGCAGGCGATCAGCAGCGCGGCGAGCAAGCCGAGCGGCAACGGCGCGAGCAGACGTCTGCGCGGTCGCTGCGGCAGCTCCAGCGGATCATCCAGCCACTCGTCCTGCTCGATCGGCTCGTGGTCCTCGACTGCGGCCTGCGGCGCGTCCGGTTGATGACTTGACATGGTCGACTCCTCGTTGGGGGAAGCTTGCTCACTCAAAGCGCAGCGCCTCGATCGGTCGGAGTCGAGGCGGCGCGCGCCGCCGGATAGGTGCCGAAGAACAGTCCCGACAGGGCGGCGGCGCCGAACGCCAGGAAGATCGAGTAGGTCGCGATCTGCGGCGCTACGCCGGCGATCTTGAACTGGCTTCCGATCACGCCGAGCAACACGCCGCCGAGGCCGCCGATCAGCGACACGAGCACGGCCTCGGTGAGGAACTGCGTGAGGATGTCGCTGCGCCGCGCGCCGATCGCCTTGCGGATGCCGATCTCGCGCGTGCGCTCGGTGACGCTCACCAGCATGATGTTCATCACGCCGATGCCGCCGACGAGCAGCGAGATCGCCGCGACCTCGCCGAGCAGCGTCGTGAACACGCTGCTGGTCGAGCTTGACGTGGACAGCAGCGAGCCTTGATTGAGGACCTGAAAGCCCGGTTCTTCGGTGTTCTTGATCTTGTGGCGTTCCTCGAGAATCTGTCTGACCTCGCCTTCGGCTGCGTCCAGCGACGATTCGGACTTGGCCTGCACGGTGATCGAGTCGATCGAGCCGAAGCCGGTCAGCGAGTCCTGCACCGTGGAGATCGGCGCCATCACCACGTCGTCTTGGTTGGTCGCCCCGTTGGAGCCCTTCGCGGCCAGCACGCCGACCACCTCGAAGTTGCTGCCGTTCACCTTCAGGTTCTGCCCGACCGCGCTCTGGCCGGCGAACAGTTCCTGCACGACCGTCTGGCCGATCACGGCGACGCGCGCGTGCTCGCTCACGTCGGCGCTGGAGAAGGACCGGCCTTCGGCGAGCTTGTAGTCGTGTGCCGTCAGATAGGACGGCGTCGTGCCGGTGAACGTCGACGGTTCGTAACTGGTGTTGTCGAAGACCAGTTTCACGCCGGAGGCGCCGACCACCGGCGACGCGCTCTTGACGTCCGGCGCGAGACTCGCGCTCTGCAGCGCTTCGGCGTCCTTCCTGGTCAGCGAGACCGTGCCGGCGCCGGACGCGCCAGAGCCCCCGCGCGCTGCGCCGGACAGGACCAGCAGCACGTTCGTGCCGAGGCTCTGGATCTGCGCCTTGACGGCGGCGGAGGAGCCATTGCCGACGGCGATCAGCACGATCACCGACGCGACGCCGATCGTCATGCCGAGGATCGTCAAGCCCGAGCGCAGCTTGTTGGCGGCGATTCCGCCCCAGGCGATGCGCAGCGTCTCCGAGCCGATCACGACCGACGCCGATCCTCGACCACGCGACCGTCGCTGAGACCGACGACACGCTTTGCGCGAGCGGACACGTCGGGCTCGTGCGTGATCAGCACGACCGTGCGACCCTCGTCGTTGAGCCGCTCGAAGATCGCCAGCACCTCGTCGGTCGAGTGCGAGTCGAGGTTGCCGGTCGGCTCGTCGGCCAGGATCAGCGTGGGGTTCGTGACGATCGCTCGCGCGACCGCGACGCGCTGCTGCTGTCCTCCGGAGAGCTCCGAGGACTGGTGGCGCAGGCGGTCGGCCATGCCGACGGCGCCGAGCGCCTGTTCGGCTCGGACGCGGCGTGTCCTCCGGTCCACGCCGGCGTAGGCCAGCGGCAGTTCGACGTTCGCCAGCGCGCTCGTGCGCGCGACCAGGTTGAAGCTCTGAAAGACAAAACCGATCTTGCGGCTGCGCAGGTCTGCGAGGTCGTCCTCGTCGAGGCTGCTCACGTCGACGCCGTCGATCCGATAGCTCCCCGTGCTCGGCGCGTCCAGGCAGCCAAGAATGTTCATCAGCGTGCTCTTGCCGCTGCCCGAGCTGCCCATGATCGCGACGAAGTCGCCACGGTCGATGCGCAGCGACACATCGCGCAGCGCGCGCACTCTGATTTGCCCGAGCTCGTAGGTCTTGCTCACGTCGCGCACGAGAATCGCCGGCGGTCGCGTCCGCGCGTCGCCCCGGCGGCGCGCTTGCTGCGGCGTGCGCGCGCGCTCGACAAGCGGTCGCTCGCGCGCGCGGCGCGCCCACCCGGCCGATCGCGGATCGGGCATCCTCGGCGCGCGCATCAGCCGCCCGGTGGTCCGCCGCTGCGCAGCGCGCCGCCGCCCAAGCCGCCCAAGCCGCCGCCCGCGAGCCGTCCGCCGACACGCGAGCCGATGGCCGCAGCGGACGAGCCCGTCGTCGTGCTCGTCGCGCTCGGCAGCACGACCTCTTCGCCGGCTTTCAGCCCATTGAGCACGATCGTCGAGCTGTCGCCCGCCAGCCCGGTCGTCACAGCCTGGCTGACGCGCTTGCCGTTGTGCAGGACCGTGACCGTGCCCGCCGAGATCGCCGTCGTCGGCACGTTCACGCCTTCGGCCTGCCTGACGACCACTTCGGCCGTCGCGCTCATGCCGACTTTCAGCCCCGCTTCGCCCTGATCCAGCTGGAAGGTGACGTCATAGCTGACGACGCCGCTGTTGCTCGTCGCCAGCGCATCGACTGCGACCACGTGCGCCGCGACCTTGTGGCTGCTGAGCGCTTCGATCGTCACCGTCGCCGTCTGGCCGACCTTCACATGGCCGATTTCAGCCTCGCTCAGCGGCACGACCAGCTGCATCGAGCTGAGGTCGCTGAGCACCGCGAACGACGAACCCGAAGAGCTGCTGGACGAGGACGACGAGGACGAGCCCGTCGAGCCGCTCGGCGAGGAGCCGCCTGCGGTCGCTCCGGTCGAGGAGCCGGAGCCCGCGGAGGAACTGCTCGCGCTCGACGCCTTCGTGGTGCCCGTGGCCGACACCGTTTCGCCGACTTCTCCGGAGAGCGTCACGATCGTGCCGTCCTGCGGCGCATACAGCTTGGTGTCCTGCACGGCCTGTTCGTCGCTTGCCACCGTCAGCCTGTCGCTCTTGACGGCCGCTTTCGCCGAGGCCAGGTTGGCCGCGCGCGTGGCCGAGCTGACGCCGGAGCTCGACGAGCTCGACGCCGAGCTCTGGCCCGAGGACGTTTCGCTGGTCTTCGGCGCCGTGCTCGCTTTCTTGTGCGTCGTCTTGGCGCTCTGCGACTTGCCCTTCGCGGCCGGCGTGGTCGTCGTCGCGGCCGGCGTGGTCGTCGGGCTCGTCGAGACGGTCGGCGTCGTGGCCGCGACGTCCCGGCCGACGGACGCTGCTGAGGCCGTGCTTGCCTGTGCTGTCGAGCCCTGGCCGGCGGAGCTCTGCGCTGAGGCCGTTTCGCCGTCGTTTTCTTCCTCCTCGGCCAATCCAGCTTCGGCTGATTTGAGGCTCGCCTTGGCCTGTTCGAGCGTCACTTCGGCGCTCTGCGGGTCGAGCGTCGCCAGCAGCTGCCCACGGACAACGCGCTCGCCTTCGGTCACGTAGATGTGCGTCACCGTGCCGCTGGTCTTGAAGCCCAGATCGAGCTGGCTGGCGGCCTGCACGGCGCCGCTGCCCGACACCGTCGACTGCACCACGCCCTGCTGTGCGACGGCTGTTCTCGTGCCCTGCGCCGAGCCCTGCGAAGCCTGCCCGACGGTCGTGTAGGCGACCGCGATCGCGGCGATGCAGAGCAGGCCGAGGGCGATGCTGAGCCAGGGTCGTTCGTTGGGCTTGGACATGGGTGCGAGATGTCTGCTGCACGCCGAAGCGGCGACAGCGAGCATCGCCGCCATTCACAAGAACGGCCTAAGGCTCGGCTAAGAGCAACGTAGGAGGCTGACCTGCGGCCGAGCCCGGTAAGTCACAATCACGCCATGAAAGTGCTCGCCGTCGCGCCTCTGCCATGACGCTGCGCGCGCGCATCGCGGCGGTCGCCAGCCTCGCCGTCGCGCTGGCGATCGTCGTGGTCGCCGTCAGCCTGTACCTCGCCGTGCGCTCGGACCTGCGCGGCCAGATCGACCAGTCGCTGACGCAGCGCTCGCAGGTCTTCAGCTCAGCCGTGGCGGCGCTGCCCGGCACGCCCAACCTGCGCTTTCGCGTGGAGCGTCCGCCGCGTGACAGGCCCGTCCCGCCGGGGTTCGCCGTGGCGATCCAGCCGGCGCGATTCGGCGGCGCGACCGGCTACGTGCAGTTCGTCTCGCGCGAAGGCAAGGTCGTCGTGCCCGGCGGCCAGGGCTCCTCGCCGAGCGTCCCGCCGAGCGCGTCGGATCGACGCATCGCCTCGGCCGGCAGCGGGCGTGCGTTGAGCGACCGAACCGTCAAGGGCACGCACCTTCGCGTGCTCACGCTCGGCACGAGCGTGCCCGCCGCGACCGTCGGGCGTCCGACCGGCGAGGTCCGCGGCGCGGTGATGATCGCGCGACCGCTCGGCGAGGTCGACCACGAGCTCAACCGCATCCTGCTGATCCTGCTCGTCGTCGGGCTGGCGGGCATCGCCATCGCGGCGCTGCTCGGCGCGCTCGTCGCACGCACGGCGCTCGGGCCGATCGTTCGCTTCACGCGACGAACCGAGTCGCTGACCGGCCAGATGGACCTGTCCCAGCGCCTGGAGGTGAGCGGTCGCGACGAGCTCTCGCGCCTGGCCACGAGCTTCAACACGACGCTCGATGCGCTGCAGCTGGCGCTGTCGGCGCAGCGTCAGCTGGTCGCCGACGCCAGCCACGAGCTGCGCACGCCGATCGCCTCGCTGCGCGCCAACATCCAGGTGCTGCAGGACGCACATCGTCTGCCGGCGGCCGAGCAGCAGCGGCTGCGCGACGACATCGTCGACGAGCTCGACGAGCTGACGGCGCTCGTCGCCGACGTCGTCGAGCTGGCGCGCGGCCCGCGCGGCCCGGCCGACCTTGCCGACGTGCGCGTGGACGAGATCGTCGCCGAGGCGGTCGTCCGCGCGCGCCGTCGCGGCGGCCTGCGCTTCGACGTCGATCTGCAGCCGACGATCGTTCGCGGCGAGGGCGATCGCATCGCCCGCGCCCTCTCCAACCTGCTGGACAACGCGCGCAAGTGGAGTCCGCCGGACGGCGTTGTCGAGGTCCGCTTGCGTGACGGCGAGTTGACCGTGCGCGACCATGGCCCGGGCTTTGCGCCGCAGGAGCTCGGCCGCGTGTTCGAGCGCTTCTATCGCGCCGAGAGCGCGCGCAATCTGCCGGGGTCGGGGCTTGGCCTGGCGATCGTGCGCCAGGCCGCCGAGGCGCACCACGGCTATGCCCGAGCCACCAACGCCGACGATGGCGGCGCGTGCCTGCTGGTCAGCTTCGGTCCGTCGCAGGCGGCGCCCGAGACCGCCGCTTCGCTGGCCGGCGCGCACGAGCTCTAGCTGGGCTCGGGTTGGCCGGTGCGCGCCTGCGTCGCAATGCGAACGCCGAGGCGAAGCATCATTGAAAATCGATCAGCGCCGGCGCGCTCAGCTGACTGTCTGCCTGGCGGTGTCCGCCGCCAGCTCCGGCCCGAGAAACGGGTTCAGCGTGAGGAAGATCAGCTGCGGCGTCGCGTCGCACAGTTCGTCCACGCGGTGCTGCTCGATGTAGTGGTGCAGCACCTGCCAGATGCCGCCGGCGACCGCCTCGGCGGCCACATCCGGCACGTCCACGTCCGCCGGCGCGTGTTCGAAGCCGGGCTGCAGATACGCCGTGAACGCCTGCAGCGCGCTCTCGCGAATCTCGATCGCCTCCGGGCTCGCGCCGAATGTGTCGACCAGCGTCAGGTGCGCGTGCGACGGCTCTGAGCACACGTACTCCATCAGCGCGTGCATGCCGGCCGCCACGCCCAGATGCCAGGCCTCCGCGCGCGCTTCATAGGCATCCACCGTCACGCGCAGCGCCTGGTGCAGGCCGACCTTCTGCGCGCCCAGAAACGCCGCGTGCTTGGTCGGATACATCTCGTAGAAGGTCTCGTGCGAGACGTTCGCCCGCGAGGCGATCTCGGGAATCGTCAGCCCGGCAAAGCCCTTCTCGGCGACGATCGCCGCGGTCGCGTCGACGATGCGTTCGCGCTGGCTCTTGATCACCTCGTCGCGCGGCAGGTCGTGGCGGCCGCTCGGCAGGCGGCCTTCGGCGCGGCGGCTGCGCGGCGACGTGCCGTCGCCGTCTTCGCCAGCCGCCGCAGCGTGCCCGTCGCCGTCGTCGTCGCCGTCGCGCCGGCGGATGCGCAGCGTGCCCTCCAAGCCCAGCGGCAGCTCCGACGGGTAGCCGTTGGCCCAGCGGCCCAGTTCGCCGGCCAGCTCGACGAGCTCGCAGCCGCGGCCCTGCCGCAGGCGCGTCGCCGACGCCTCGCGAATGCCGCCGATCAGGAACTTCACCGTCAGGTCGCGCGGTGGCTTGCCCTCGGGGGACAGCTTGCGACCCGCGCCGACGATGCGTTCGAGCGCGTGCAGCGTGCGGTCACGGCGCTCCAGCGCGCGCGGACCGGCGCCAAACGTGCCCAGCAGCGCCAGCGTCATCGCCTCCGGCTCGGCCGCGCCGAGCTCGGCGAAGGCCTGCACCGAGCGGCGCAGGCTGTCTTCCTCGGAGTCGCCCTGCGCGAAGGCCTCGGCGATCTTCTGCCTGGTGCGCCCGGCGATGTCCTCGTAGGCGCTCAGCAGCAGCTCTTCCTTGTCGGAGTAGAGGTTGTAGAAGGTCGGCCGCGAGACGTGCGCGAGCTGTGTCAGGTCGAGAATGCGCACCGCCGGATAGCCGCGCTGGGCGATCAGCTCGACCATCGCCGAGCGCAGCCGCTCGCGCTGGTCGCGCTCGACCTCCTCGCGCGTCAGCCCGTGCGCGCCCGTCGGCAGCCGTCGGTAGCGCGCGCCGTCGGCGGCCGGCGGCGAGGCGTCAGTGCTGTGGGGCTTGGAGTTCACCTTGCGCGCTGTCATCTGCTGATGCCCAACGGTTGAAAACCCCTCCTTGACGCCAACCTTCCAGAGCCTACCAATCCGCGCTGCGCGCCGGTTGCCGCCGTGGTCAGCCGCGAATCGTGCGCGAGCTGGCGAGCACCGCGCCGGAGGCGTCGAGCGCCTGCACCGCCACGTAGGCGGCCGGGCCGGGCGTCGTGACAGACGTCTCGAAGCCGTTGCGCGCGGCCGTCGCCACCGGCGCGAGCGTGTTCGCGCTGGCGCCCGCCAGCACGCGCCAGCTGGCCGTGCGCGTGTCGCCGTTCCAGCTCGCGTACACGCGCGCGCGCCCGCCTGAGGCGGAGGCTGCGGCGATCGCCGGGGCGCTCGTCGGCGCGCCTGTCCAGGCAAAGCGGTAGCCGCGGTAGGACTCGTAGGAGCCGTGCATGTGCGCGTCGAACAGCAGCTGGCCGCTGGCGCTGTACTCCGAGAAGTATGGCTCTGACCCCCATCCGACGAACATGTCCTGGTTGGACAGCTGCTGGATGTTGCCCTGGCTGCCGGACGAGAGCGCGGGCTCGTGCTCGTACTGCCTGGACGCGCTCACCGAGCGCGCGCCGGCGCTCAACGACAACACCAGACCACGTGACTGCGGGTGCACTTTGGGCACGGAGCCGTTGTCGAACACGCTGATCGTGCCGTCTGGGAGCGTCGTCGCATCGTGCTGGTAGGCCGTGCGCGTGCCCGCGCCGAGCTGGGCGCTGGAGTGCTTGCCGCCGAGCGTCACGCCGATGCGCCCGTTGGCCGTGTTCATCACGTACATCGCCCACGTGTTGCGCGCCGAGAGCAGCGTGGTGCCGTCGGCGCGCTGGTCGATCGAGTTGAGGTGGAAGTAGTCGAACGGGTACTTGTCGCTGGTGTGCACGGCCAGGCTGTAGGAGTCGCCCAGCGCGACGTGATCGAGGCTGTGCCACTCGCGCCTGACCAGCCCCGTGCGCATGTCGATTTCCTGGAAGATGCTGTCGGTCACCGCGCCGCCGCTGGGGCCGCCGACGACCGACAGGTTGCAGTCGATCGGGTGGAACACCGTCAGCAATGCCGTGTCCTGCGGCGTGATCTTGAACTCGTGCAGGTCGGCTTTGTAGCCGTTGCCCGCGTGCACGCGCCCGATCTGCTGGTAGGCCGCGTTGTCGATGATCTCTTCGCCCTGCCCGAAGCCCTGTGGCGGAATGTAGCCCTGCCACCAGGTCAGCACCGGCTTGCCGTCGAGCTGCTGCACCTGCAGGTTCGTCGCCACCGGCACGCTCTTGGGCAGCTGGTGAAACCACACCAGGTTGCCCTGCTGGTCGATGATCATCGGCCCCGGCGGGCCCGGGCCGGTGTACGGCGCGAGGAAGATGTCGCCCTGCGCGGCCTGCGGCGAGTTCGTCGTCACGGCGATCGACGGCGGTTCCAGGCTTGGTTCGGTGTGGAAGTGCTGCTTCTCGTTCGGGTCCAGCCCCGACGGCTGCGACGGCTTGGAGTAGGGCAGCACGTCCTGCGTGGCGACCGTGAAGTGGTAGTCGAAGCGCTGCGCGCGTGCGCCCGCCTTGACCTCGCCCGTGACCGTCACCGTCTCGCCTTCGGAGAACGGCTTGGACGGCACGAAGCTCGCGCCGTCGCCCTGTGAGTAGGCGCGCAGGCGCCCGCTGTGCGAGCCGCTGTCAGAGCCGCTCACGCGCAGATGACCGAGCGCGCCCGCGCTCGTGCCGAGCAGGCTGATCTGCGTGCGCGCCGAGGCGTCGTAGGAGTCCGGCAGCGGCGAAACGCTCACGTGCGTGCCCGGCAGCGTCGCCGAGGCGTTCAGCGTGCTCGGATAGCAGCGCGCGGCCGTCGGCGCGCGAAACGCCGCCTGCTCGGCTTTGATGCGATGCGAGGCGATCGCCAGCGTCGCAGCGCTGCCGGCCACCACCAACACCGATCCGAGAATCAGCCCTTTGCGCAAGCGGGAAGTCACGCGCCGTCCAGGCGCATGCGGTGGTTCATCGAGCCTCCGTGGAGCATTTGCGGGCGCTGCGAACAGCCGATCCTAACCCTCCAATAACCTGGATCGGCGCAGAAGTTGCGCCGCGAACCACTGCCACGGCGCGCGGGGAGCGCTCAGAAGACGGGCGTCTCGGTGTAGTCGCCGAAGACCTGCTGCAGCGACTCGATGATCTCGCCCTCCGAGGCATGCGCGCGCGCGCAAGCGAGCAGCGGCTCCATCAGGTTGCGATTCTCGTGCGCCGCGTCCTCTCGCAGCGCCGCCAGCGCGGCCTCGACGGCGGCGCCGTCGCGCTTGGCGCGCGCCGCCTGCAGACGGCCGAGCTGCTTGCGTCTCCAGCTGCGGGTCGATGCGCAGCGTGGGAATCGCCTCTTCGTCCTCGGCGGTGTAGCGGTTGACGCCGACGACCACGCGTTCGCCCGCGTCGATCTCCTGCTGCAGCGTGAACGCGGCATCGGCGATCTCGCGCTGCGGGTAGTTGCGCTTGACCGCGTCGACCATGCCGCCGAGCTCGTCGATCTTCGCGAAGTACTCGTAACAGCGCCGCTCCATCTCGTCGGTCAGCGCCTCGACGAAGTAGCTGCCGCCGAGCGGGTCGACGGTGTTCGTGACGCCGGTCTCGTGCGCGATCACCTGCTGCGTGCGCAGCGCGATCGTGACGGCCTCCTCGGTGGGCAGCGCGAGCGCCTCGTCATAGGAGTTGGTGTGCAGCGACTGCGTGCCGCCGAGCACGCCGGCGAGCGCCTCGACGGTCGTGCGAATGATGTTGTTCAGCGGCTGCTGCGCGGTCAGCGACACGCCGGCGGTCTGCGTGTGAAAGCGCATCTGCCAGGAGCGCGGGCTCTTGGCGCCGAAGGACTCTTTGAGCTCGCGCGCCCAGATGCGCCGCGCCGCGCGGTACTTGGCGATCTCCTCGAAGAAGTCGATCTGCGCGTTGAAGAAGAACGACAGCCGCGGTGCGAACTCGTCGACGTCGAGGCCGCGCTCGACGGCCTGCTCGACGTAGGTCAGGCCGTCCTTGAGTGTGAACGCGAGCTCCTGCTGGGCGGTCGAGCCGGCCTCGCGGATGTGGTAGCCGGAGATCGAGATCGGGTGCCAGCGCGGCATCTCGCGCGTGCACCACTCGATCATGTCGCCGCACAGGCGCATCGCCGGATCGATCGGAAAGCACCACTCCTTCTGCGCGATGTACTCCTTGAGAATGTCCGCCTGGATCGTGCCCGACAGGCGCTCGGCGGACACCGGCCCGGCGGCGCCGGTGCCGGCCTCGGCGGCGGCGACGTAGAAGGCCAGCATGATCGCCGCGGGCGCGTTGATCGTCATCGACACGGACACCTCGCCGAGGTCGATGCCGCCGAACAGCGTCTGCATGTCGTCGAGCGTGTCCACGGCCACGCCCTCGCGGCCGACCTCGCCGAGCGAGCGCGAGTGGTCGGAGTCGTGGCCCATCAGTGACGGCATGTCAAAGGCCGTCGACAGTCCCGTCTGGCCGTGGTCGAGCAAGTACAGAAAGCGCTCGTTGGTCTCCTCGCTGGTGCCGAAGCCGGCGAACTGGCGCATCGTCCACAGCCGCCCGCGATACATCGACTCGTGGATGCCGCGCGTGAACGGATACGCGCCCGGCCGCCCGATCGGGTCCTTTGCTCCGCCGATGCCCGACGGCAGGTCCTCCGGCGTGTACAGCTCGCGCACGGGCTCGCCGGAGAGCGTGGTGAAGCTCTTGTCGGCGTCCTCTGCCTGTGCCCGCTCGGGGGGCTTTGCGCTCACGGCCATACCGCCGTCAATGCTACCCGTAGCGGTAGCCTCGACGGTCGAGTTAGCCGCTATCGGCGATTGACGACGAACGTGCCCAGGACGCGAATCGGCGGATGGCCGCTCGGCGTGAGGATGCCTTCGGCTTTGATGTCAAGGTGCTTGGAATGCCTAATGGCGGCGAGCCCGCTCGCGGTGAGACGTAGCGCGAGCATTGCGCGTTCGCGATCCTCCAGGTTCACCCGCCCGCTCGCGATCACGATCTGCCTGGCTCGGTGGGGACGCCGCGCACGCCCTACCGGGAGCAGCCAGCGCACGGCGAAGCTGCCGGTGGTCGGCGCGAGCAGGGACGACCTAAAACCACCGTGCCGCAGCGCAGCAGCCCGGACGGCGTGGCTCGCGGGCTCGATCGCATGGCGCAGCAGCGCCCTCAGCCCGGCCCCGCCAAGGCCGACTACGGCGTTGCCGAAGTAGCTCGTGGCGAGGCAGAACGACGCCGAGCCACATGCGACTGCGGTGAGTGTGCCGGGGTAGTTCATGATCGCCTCGTTGTCGATCACTTCCCGCCTCCATGCGCCGGCGCCGGCCGTCGGATCGGTTGAGGTGAGTGCGCCGCCGCCGTAGTCGATCGCGACGCACAGGGATATGGAGGGGCACGACAGGCCGCTCGCGTATCCGATGTCCGTGCTCGTCCATGCCCCCGCCCCGCGAGACGGATGCTTCGAGGCGATCACGAGTCCATCCGCGGCGACTCCTGCGCACATCGACGCCGTCGCACAGGACACGTGAGTGACGTTCGCCGGCACCGGGGCGGGATTGCTGCCGGGCGCGGTCCGTTCGGGAACTGGCGGAAGCTTCAGTTGCGCGATCCTCCACGCGCGCGATCGCGGCAAGCTGGAGGTGAGCACGGCACCGGCATTGTCAGAGGCCAGGCAGAAGGAGCGCTGTGGACACGAGATCGCGAGCAGCGAGCGTCTCGCGTCGATTGTGACTCTCGACCACAAGGGCGTAGTCGCGGCGGGGTCCGATGTGGTGAGCACGGCGCCGGCGTCATCGACCGCTGCGCAGAACGAGTGGGACGGACAGGACAGCGCGGTCAGCGAGTGCCCGACGTCGATCTCCTCTCCGTGCCAGCTTAGGCCGCTCCCGGGATGCGTGGTCAGGAGCGCGTCGCCGACCTTATCGACGGCCGCGCAGAGCGAAGTGCCCGCGCAGGAGATCGCGTTCAACCTGTTGCCGGGGTCGATCGTCGTGACGTGCCAGACCGGGCCGGCTGCCGTGGGGTTGGTCGTCGTCGCGACGGCTCCGGCTACGTCGGTGGTCACGCAAAGCGATGTCCCGGCGCACGCTACGCCGGTCGGTGCGTTGTAGCCGTTGACTAGGCTTGTCGTCCAGCCCGCGGGGCTTGCGCCGGGGGCTGTCGAGGCGACGATGTGCCCGAAGCCGTCGACGGCGAGACAAAGCGTGGACGAGGGACATGACGTTGCGAGCACGTTGTTCGCTCCGCTTTCGCGATCGATCGTCCACCCGCGTGAACCGCCGGTCGGGTCGGATGAATTGAGCAGCTGCCCTTCGATGCCGCCCGCGACGCAGATCGAGTCCGACGTGCAGGAAATGCTGCGAACTTCTCCGCTGATCGGCAACGAGGCGATCGTCCATGCGTTCGCCCCCCCGGTCGGGTTGGTCGACGTGAGGATCCCCGCTGCACCGCCGGCGACGCAGAGGGAGGACGTAGGGCATGAGATCGAGTCGAGCGCCGGCGAGGAATTGGCGGGAAATTGGATCTGCGCGCGCTGCCAGGCGCCGGCATCGCCGGTGGGGCTGGTCGAAGTGAACACGTTCCCGTGCAGGTCTACCGCGGCGCAGAATCCGCTGCTGGGGCAGGAGACGTCGGTCAGCCCGGCCGGCGTCTGGGTTCCTTCGTCGACGCGTACCGTCCGCCAGGCACTGGCGTCCCCCGTCGGGTTGGTCGATGTGAGCACGTTGCCCACGCTGTCGGTCGCGACGCACAAGCCGGCGGTCGGACAGGACAGCGACCAAAGGCTGTCGTAGGTGCCGGTGTCCTGCTTTATGACGGTCACGACGTTCCAGCTTGCGCTCGCACTGAACGGGTCGGTGGAACTGAGCACGTCGCCGGCTTCGTCGACGGCGACGCACAGCGACGTCGTCGGGCACGAGCCCGCCCGGATGTAGCCGTGATGGCTGGCGACTGTCGACGCCGTCCAGGCCGCCGGACCCGCGGTGGGATCGGTGGATCTGAGTATCTGCCCGCCGATGCCAAACGCGACGCAGGCCGTGGCGGACGGGCAAGAGACATCGCTGATCGGCTCTCCCTCCAGGAATGGGGGAACCCGGTCGAACGCGAGCGGCGGTTGCCACAGGAGCGCCGATTCGGCGTGTGCGCCGGCGGTGCCGACGATCGTCATGAAGATCGCGAGGACCGCAAACGCGAACACCAGTCGTGGTGCGTGTGCGCTCATACCGAAATGTCTTCCCCCATCGACATTGTCCGCGTTAACGCCTCGCCGCGCACCGAGTTGCGATCGACGGTTGGGTGACAATGACGGTCATGGCAGGATCATCACTAGTCACGGCATTGAGTGGTGTCGTCGGTGGCGAGCGCGTGCTGGCGGCGCCGCGCGACTCGCCATACAACAGCGACGCCTCGCGGCGAGGCGAGCTGCGCGGACGCGCCGACGCGGTCGTGCTGCCCGGCAGCGCGCAGCAGGTGGCAGACGTTGTGCGCTGGTGCTACGCGCACGACGTGGCGATCGTGCCGCGCGGCGGCGGCACCGGCCTGACCGGCGGCGCCGTGCCGACCGACGGCGGCGTGGTGCTCTCGCTGGAGCGCCTGCGCGCCGTGCGTGAGCTCGAGCCGGCGCTGTGGCGCATGCTGCCCGAGGCCGGCGTGAGCACGCGCGACGTGCAGCGCCTGGCGCGCGAGAACGGCCTGTTCTTCGCCCCCGACCCCGGCGCGTCAGAGCAGTCGCAGATCGGCGGCAACGTGGCGACGAACGCGGGCGGGCCGCACGCGCTGAAGTACGGCGTCACCGGCGCCTGGGTGACGGGCCTGGAGGCGGTGCTGGCGCCGGGCGAGCTCGTGCAGATCGGCGGCTGGGCGCGCAAGGACGTCGCGGGCTATGACCTCAAGGACCTGCTGATCGGCTCGGAGGGCACACTCGGCGTGATTACGGCCGTGCGCCTGCGACTGCTGCCGGCGCGTGAGGCGAGCATCGCGCAGGTGGCGTTCTTCGCAACGCGTGCGCAGGGGTGCGCGGCGATGCTGAGCGTGGCGGCGGCGGGCGTCGAGGCGGCTGCGCTGGACTTCGCCGACGGCGCGACGCTGAAGCACGTGGCAGGCGGCTATCGCGGCGAGGCGCCGCCCGATGCGGGCTTCGCGCTGTTGATCGAGGTGGACGGGACGGACGAGCAGGCGCGTGCGCAGGCGGACAATATTGAGAACTTGCTCGGCGACAATGCGCTGGCGATCGACCGCGCGCCCGACGCAACGGTGCTGTGGCGCTGGCGCGACGGTTTCAACGGCGTGCTGTCGGGCGTGCGCGGCGCGAAGGTGTCCGAGGACGTGTCGTTTCCGGTGGAGCGCTTGCAGGAGGGCCTCGAGCGCTTCGAGCAGCTCGCCGCGCGCCACGGCCTGAGCTCGTGCGCGTTCGGCCACGGCGGCGACGGCAACGTGCACGCGACCGTGCTCGTGGACCCTGCCGACGACGGCGAGCTGCAGCGCGCGCGGCTCCTCGGCGACGAGCTGTTCGCGCTCGTCGCCGAGCTCGGTGGCTCGATCGCCGCCGAGCACGGCGTCGGCTGGCTCAAGCGCGGGCTGCTGGCGGCGCAGTGGGACGCGCGTGCGGTTCAGCTGCACGAGCAGATCAAGCGGGCGTTCGATCCGAAGGGGCTGCTGAACCCCGGCAAGAAGCTCGCGCGGGCGCCGGGCGCGGCGGACACGCCGGCGAGTTGACAGGATGGCTGGCGATGCCGAGCGGGGAGATGCGATGACGCTGGTCAGCGACCTGGAGCTGCCGTCGTTCGATCACACCGACGCAGACATGCGCGGCGAGCGCTTTCACGCGGCGATGGCGAGCGTGCGCGAGCAGGGCTGGCTGGCGCAGGCGCCGTTCGGCTACATGACGCTCGATCGCGAGGCCGGCGAGTTCTTCCTGCGCACGCGCTCGGCGATCTTTCCCGGCATGAAGATCGCCGAGATCTTCGGCGTCACCGAGGGGCCGCTGTACGAGCAGATGCGGCGCAACATCCTGCACGTCAACGGCGCCGACCACACGCGCCTGCGCAGCCTCGTCAACCCGGCGCTGTCGCCGCGCGCCGTCGAGCGCTACCGGCCGGTGATGCGCGAGTTCCTCGGCGAGCTGCTGGCGCAGGCGATCGCCGACTCGGATGAGTCAGACGACGGCGCCGTGCGCTGCGAGTTCGTCGAGGCGTTCGCCAAGCCGTATCCGTCGCTTGCGATCGCCACGGTCATGGGCGCGCCGCTGGCCGACGCGCCGCGCCTGCACCACTGGTCGAACATGATCCAGCGCCAGTTCGACGCCGTGGCGATGGCCAGCGAGATCGAGCCGATCGCGCAGGCCGTCGAGGAGTTCTACGAGTACGCGCAGCGAGCTCGTGCGCGCGCGCCGCGAGGACCCGAGCGACGACCTGATCTCCAAGCTGATCGCGGCCGAAGAGCAGGGCGAGCGCCTCAACGACGTCGAGTGCATCAACCTCGTGTTCAACGTGCTCGTCGGCGGCGTCGACACGAGCCAGAGCCAGCTCGCGCACGCCGTGCGACTGCTCGCCGAACACCCCGACCAGTGGGAGCTGCTGGCCGAGGACCCCTCGCTCGCCGAGCGCGCGGTCGAGGAGGCGCTGCGCTACGAGCCGATCACGCCGTTCACCGCGCGCATCCTCGTCGAGGACGTCGAGTACCGCGGCGTGACCTTCCCCGAGGGCACCGTCGTGATGGTCTGCGCGTTCACCGGCAACCGCGATCTGCAAGACGAGCACGCCGGGCGATCCGGCGCCGACAGCTTCGACATCACCGCCGAGCGCGGCCGCGAGCGCCCGCTGACGTTCGGCGCCGGCGTGCACTACTGCCTCGGCGCCAACCTTGCGCGCGTGGAGCTGCAGGAGGGCCTGGCGTTCCTCGCCGAGCACCTGCACGAGCTGCGTCTCGACGGCGATCCGGTGTTCGAGGGCGTCTCGGGCATCTACGGCCTGGCCGAGCTGCCGATCGCGTTCACGACCTGAGCGCAACAGGCTGGAGCACGCCGCGGGTCGCCGCGGCCGGTTGTCAGCCTGTCGATGGAGTGGGACAATTTCACTGGGGGGGCACGATGCCCTTCGCACCGACATAGGGATGGAATGGCAAGACGGATCTTCATGGCAGGCGCTGTCGCGTCAGTTCTCGCGCTGACCGTTCCCACTGCTGCGCAGGCGGGCCGCTACCACGTGTATTCGTGCCGCACGCCCTCTGGGCAGAGCGCTCCGACGGATGGGTGGAGCTCGGCGCTCAGCGGGACGTTCGCGTACACGCTCGACACATGCACAGAATCGGGTGGAGCGGTCCTCGCCGCCCTAGGAGATGAGCCGGCGAGACCGGTAAATACCGACTTCGCGTCCTGGGCCTTTAGTCCGCCCTCCTGGGCATCCCTATCCGCAGCCACGCTCTGGCGAGCAAGCGATGCTGCGGGGGGCGGAGTGATCGGGGCGACGTACGAGTCTTGGATAGCCGGCCCGGCCGACGTAGATGACGCAGCCAACGCATTTGACGTCTGCCTCAGCGGGATGCACTGTCCAAACGGCGAGGGCGATTTCGCTCATCCGCTCGCCGACGGTAATCGAGTCGACGTTCCGACTGCAAATCTCGGGTCGCACCTGTTTCTTAACGCGTCGTGCCTCGGAGAATCTGGATTCAAATGCCCCGCCGCAAAAGGCGACGCCAACGCCTACGCCGCCGCCATCTACCTCTTCGCCGCCGACCTCACGCTCGAAGAGAACGAAGCTCCGCACGCGACGAACGCGAGCGGCGAACTCGCCAACACGCCGGTGCTGCAGGGCCAGAGCGACCTGGCGTTCGAAGCGACGGACTCTGGATCGGGCGTGTACGAGGCGCTGTTCGGCGTCGACGGTCAGGTCGTCCAGCGCACGGTGCTGAACTCCAATGGCGGGCGCTGCCAGGACGTGGGGCAGACGACAGACGGCCTGCCGGCTTTTCTCTACACGCAGCCCTGCGCGCCGTCGGTGAGTGCGGACGTTCCGTTCGACACGACGAAGGTGGCCAACGGCGCGCACCGTCTGGTCGTGAGCGTGATCGACGCCGCCGGCAACTCGGCGCCGGTGCTCGACCGCAACGTGACGATCGACAACCCGCCCGCGCCGGGAACACCGAACGGCGCAAACGCGTCGTCGCAGGCGACGATGTGGCTGCATTGGCTGAACGCCGGCAAGCGGACGACGGTCACGTCGCGCATGGGCGCCAGGCGGACGATCACCGGTCGACTGATGGGGCCCGGTGGCGTGCCGATCGGCGGTGCGCTGATCGACCTCAGCAAAACGCCGTCCTACGTCGGCGCGCCGACGCTGCGCATCAGCAGGATCAAAACGGCCCAGGACGGGACATTCCGTATGGCCATTCGCGGCGTCTCGTCGCAGTCGCTGAGTTTCGCCTATCGCGCGCACGCCGGCGACACGCAGCCGGCGGTCGCACACACGCTCGTGCTGAAGGTGAGCGCGGGCCTGTCGCTGCGCGTATCGCCGCACACGACGAGCGTCGGCCATCGCATTCGCTTCGACGGACAGCTGAGCGGCTCGCCGATTCCACGCGGCGGCAAGCAGCTGGTGCTCGAGGCGCGCTCGCCGGGCAGCCGCTGGATCGAGTTCAAGGTCGTGCGCACCGACGCCCGCGGACGCTTCCACGCCTCCTATCGCTTCAAGTTCGCAGGGCCGGCTGACTACCGCTTTCGCGCTCGCTCAGAACCGGAGTCCGACTTTCCCTTCGCCGGCGGATCGTCCAACAGCGTCGCCGTGCACGAGCGCTGACGCCGCCCCTGGCGTCGCTTCGCCGTGGCAACCGGCGCACGCCACGAGCGCTTCGCGCAAGCTTGTCCGCCGCTGTCTTCGCGACGCTACCCGGATGCTGTCGCGGGGTTGATGCACATGACGGCAAATTCGAGCAGCGAGGGTGAGGAGAACAGTGCAGCGCGATCATCGGACTGGCAGGCTCGGCAGGGGCGCGCTGGCGACGGCCGTCGCCACGGTTGCGCTGAGCGTCGTCGCAAGCGGCGCACAGGCGGTCACGATCTCGCCGCTCAACGGCACGCCGGACGCTTCGCCGGACACGCAGATCAGCTTTCTCGGCGCGCCGGCCGGGCAGATCGCCGACGTGTCGGTCAACGGCTCGCGCAGCGGCTCACACAGCGGCAAGCTGCGCGCCTACGTGAGCGCGACCGGCGCGAGCTTCCTGCCCGCGCGTGGCTTCACGCAGGGCGAGCGCGTGACCGTCTCGGCCGTCGTCGGCCCGCGCGGCCACGCCGCGCGCGTCGGCACGAGCTTCACGATCGCGCGGCTGGTCAACTACCCGCTGCCGGCCGGGCGCACGCCGCCGCCGGCCAAGGCGGGCGCCAATCAGAGCTTCGTCTCCCAGCCGAAGCTGTTGCCGCCGACGGTCAGAGTCACGACGATCACGCCGGCGGCGACGCCCGGCGACGTGTTTCTGACGGCCGACGGCGGGCGCGGGCAGAACGGCGCGATGATCGTCGACGGCTCCGGGCGACTGATCTGGTTTGCGCCGGCCGCCGCGGGCAACGCGGTGACGGACCTGCAGGCCTCCGTCTACGCCGGCAAGCCCGTTCTGACGTACTGGGAAGGGCACATCGATCTCGGCGTCGGCTTCGGCAGCGACGTGATTCTCGGCTCGGACTATCGCCCGGTGGCGACGGTGCGCGCGGGCAACGGCTACTACGCCGACCTGCACGAGTTCCAGCTGACGCCGCAGGGCTCGGCCTACCTGACCGCGTACACGCTCGTGCGCGCCGACCTGTCCTCGGTCGGCGGCTCCAAGGACGGCGCGCTGCAGGACGCGGTCGTGCAGCAGGTCGACGTGCCTACGGGCCTGGTGATGTTCGAGTGGCACGCCTACGGCCACGTCGCGCTCGACGACTCCTACGCCAAATCGCCCTCCGATCCCAACCGGCCGTGGGACTTCTTCCATCTCAACTCGATCGAGCCGGACCCGTGGGGCGACGGCGACTTTCTGATCTCCTCGCGCAACACCTGGACGGCGTATGAGGTCAATCACTCCAGCGGCTCGATCCTCTGGCGCATCGGCGGCAAGAAGCCGACCTTCCGCATGGGCTCGGGCACCGGCACGGCCTACCAGCACGACGCACGCTGGCAGCCCGATCACACGATCACGATCTTCGACAACGGCGCGACGCCCAAGGCTCACTCGCAGTCGCGCGCGATCCACGAGGCGATCGACTTCAAGCACCGCACGGTCAAGCTGCTCGGCCGTTACGTGCGCACGCCGCAGCTGCTCAGCGGAAGCCAGGGCGACGACCAGGTGCTGGGCAGCGGCGACTCGTTCGTCGGCTGGGGCGAAGACCCCTACTTCACGGAGTTCGACGCCGCCGGGCAGATCGTCTTCGACGCGCATCTGCCGGCGCCGGCGCAGGTCTACCGTGCGTTTCGCTTCAACTGGAACGCGACTCCGGCGGTGCCTCCGGCGATCGCGCTGAAGGCCGCCGGCGCGGCGACGACGGTCTATGCCAGCTGGAATGGCGCGACCAACGTGGCCTCCTGGAGCGTGCTCGGTGGCGCCTCGCCCGCGGCGCTGACGACGCTCGCGACGGCGCCCGTCGCGGGCTTTGAGACGGCGATCACGGTGCAGAGCGCGGCGCCGGTGTTCGCCGTGCAGGCGCTCGGCCCGGCCGGCGAAGCGCTCGGCAGCTCCCACGCGATTGCGCGCTGACGGCTGAGGCGTTCAATAACCTGCTCGCCGTGAAGGCCGTGATCCTGGCGGGCGGGCTCGGCTCGCGACTCAGCGAGGAGACCGCCCTGCGCCCGAAGCCGATGGTCGAGATCGGCGGCAAGCCGATCCTCTGGCACATCATGAAGATCTACTCGGCGCACGGGATCGACGAGTTCGTGATCTGCCTCGGCTACAAGGGCTACCTGATCAAGGAGTACTTCGCCAACTACTCCCTGCACACGTCGCGACGTCACGTTCGACCTCGCGCGCGGCAAGATGGAGGTCCACCGCTCCGAGACCGAGCCGTGGCGGGTCACGCTGGTCGACACCGGCGAGCAGACGATGACCGGCGGGCGCCTGCAAGCGCGTGCTGCCGTACGTCGGCGACGAGGACTTCTGCTTCACCTACGGCGACGGCGTCGCCGACGTCGACATCGGCGCGCTGATCGCGTTCCACCGCGCGCAGGGCACGCGTCGCGACCGTCACCGCCGTGCAGCCGCCCGGGCGCTTCGGCGCGCTCGACGTCGACGGCGACGCGCGTGCGCGAGCTTCGAGGAGAAGCCGCGCGGCGACGGCGGCTGGATCAACGGCGGCTTCTTCGTGCTCTCGCCCGACGGTCGGCCGACTACATCGACGGCGACGACACGGTCTGGGAGCAGGAGCCGCTGCGAGCGCTCGCGCGCGACGGCGAGCTCGTCGTGCTACCGCCACGACGGCTTCTGGCAGGCGATGGACACGCTGCGCGACCGCCACCACCTCGAGGAGCTGTGGGGCTCGGGCGACGCCCCTGGCGGACGTGGGCCTAGGCGGCGATGAGCAACTCGACCTCGGCGCCGCCGGCGTTCGTCGACGCCGGCTTCTGGGCGGGCGGCGCGTGCTCGTCACCGGCCACACCGGGCTTCAAGGGCGCGCTGGCTGGCGCTCTGGCTGCAGTCGCTGGGCGCGGAGCGTGACCGGCTTCTCCTCGGGCCTGCCGACGGAGCCGTCGCTGTTCGAGCTCGCGCGCGTCGGCGAGGGCATGCGAGAGCATCGACGGCGACGTGCGCGACGCCGAGGCGGTCGCCGCGGCGGTCGCGCGAGCGCGCGCCGGAGGTCGTCTGCACCTGGCCGCGCAGTCGCTCGTGCGCCGCTCCTACGCCGAGCCGCGCGAGACCTACGCGACGAACGTGATGGGCACGGTCAACGTGCTCGAGGCCGTGCGCCGCGACGCGCGACGGCGTGCGCGCGGTCGTCATCGTCACGACCGACAAGTGCTACGAGAACCGCGAGTGGGAGTGGGGCTACCGCGAGGACGAGCCGATGGGCGGCCACGACCCGTACTCGAGCTCCAAGGGCTGCGCCGAGCTCGTCACCGAGCGCCTACCGCAGCTCGTTCTTCGCCGACGCCGACGGGCCGCGGATCGCCTCGGCGCGCGCCGGCAACGTGATCGGCGGCGGCGACTGGGGCGAGGATCGCCTGGTGCCGGACATCATGCGCGCGGCGCTCGCCGGCGAGCCGGTCGCGCGTCCGCAACCCGAACGCGATCCGGCCCTGGCAGCACGTGCTCAACCCGCTGAGCGGCTACCTGCTGCTCGCGCAGGCGCTGTGCGACGTCGCCCGACGCGCGCGAGCGGCTGGAACTTCGGCCCGGCCGACGAGGACGCGCGGCCGGTCGGCTGGATCGTCGAGCGGCTCGCCGAGCTGTGGCCCGACGGAGCTGCGCTGGGACGCTCGACGCGGGCCCGCACCCGCACGAGGCGCACTACCTGAAGCTCGACTCCTCGCGGCGCGCGACGCGGCTCGGCTGGCGCCCGCCGGCTGGGCCTGCGCGAGGCGCTGGCGAGCATCGTCGAGTGGTACCAGGCGCTGCGCGCGGCGGCGCCGACATGCGCGCGCGTCACGCTCGCGCAGATCGAGCGCTTCTCCTACGCGCGCGACTCGGCATGAGCGACCACCGCCTGCCGCTTCTGCGGCGCGCCGCTGACGCGACGTCTTCGCCGACCTCGGCATGTCGCCGCTGGCCAACGCCTACCTGCCGGCCGAGCGCGTCAACGCGATGGAGCCGTTCTACCCGCTGCGCGCGCTCGTCTGCGCGCAAGTGCTTCCTCGTGCAGCTCGAGGAGTTCGAGACGCCCGAGCAGATCTTCTCCGACTACGCCTACTTCTCGTCGTACTCGATCGAGCTGGCTCGAGCACGCCGCCGCTACGCCGAGCAGATGATCGAGCGCTTCGGCCTCGGACGGCGACAGCCAGGTCGTCGAGATCGCCTCCAACGACGGCTACCTGCTGCAGTACTTCGCGCGAGCGCGGGATCCCGGTGCTCGGCATCGAGCCGGCCGCCAACGTCGCCGAGGTCGCCGAGCGAGAAGGGCATCCCGACGCGTCGTCGAGTTCTTCGGCGTCGACGACCGCCGCGCGAGCTCGCGCGCGCGAGTCGCGCGGCCGACCTGCTGCTCGGCAACAACGTGCTCGCGCACGTGCCCGACCTCAACGACTTCGTCGCCGGCATGAAGATCGCTGCTCAAGCCCGGCGGCGTGATCACGATGGAGTTCCCGCACCTGCTGCGGCTGATCGAGGAGAACCAGTGCGACACGATCTACCACGAGCACTTCTCCTACTTCTCGCTTCCTGACCGTCAGCGCGGTCTTCGCCGCGCACGGCCTGCGCGCTGTTCGACGTCGAGGAGCTGCCGACGCACGGCGGCTCGCTGCGCATCTTCGGCGCCACGCCGAGGACGCGCAGAAGCCGCGAGACCGACGCGCGCGCGCGAGCTGCGCGAGCGCGAGCGCGCGCGCCGGGCTCGAGCGCGCTCGACACCTACCGCGGCTACGGCGAGCGCGTCGACGCGGACAAGCGCCAGATCCTCGCGCTTCCTGATCGACGCTCAAGCGAGCAGGGCAAGCGCGATCGTCGGCTACGGCGCGCCGGCGAAGGGCAACACGCTGCTGAACTACTGCGGCGTCGGCACGCGACTTCCTCGACTACACCGTGCGACCTGCAACCCGCACAAGCAGGGCCACTTCCTGCCGGGCAGCGCACATCCCGATCCGCTCGCCCGAGGCGCTGCGCGAGGACCGGCCCGACGTCGTGCTGATCCTGCCGTGGAACCTCAAGGACGAGATCGTCGAGCAGCTCGCGTTCATCCGCGAGTGGGGCGGGCGCTTCGCCGCGCGCACGCCCGAGCTGACGCTGCTCTGATGACGCTTCGTCAGCAGACGCCGCTGAGCGGAGCGTGGGTCGTCGAGCTCGAGCTGCTGGGCGACGAGCGCGGCTGCTTCGCGCGCACGTTCGACGCCGAGGAGTTCGCCGCGCGCGGCCTGAACCCGGCGGTCGTGCAGTGCAACACCTCGTTCAACGCGCGCGCGCGGCACGCTGCGCGGCATGCACTACCAGGCCGAGCCGCACGGCGAGGCCAAGCTCGTGCGCTGCGTGCGCGGCGCGATCTTCGACGTGGCCGTCGACCTGCGCGCCGGCTCGCCGACGCTACGGCCGCTGGCACGCCGTCGAGCTCAGCGCCGAGAACCGCCTGGCGCTTCTACATCCCGCCGGGCCTCGCGCACGGCTTTCAGACGCTCACCGACGACACCGAGGTGCTCTACCAGATGGGCGATCCATACGTGCCCGAGGCCGCGCGCGGCGTGCGCTGGGACGACCCGGCGTTCGCGATCGACTGGCCGCAGCCGAGCGGACGGGCGCGTGATCTCCGAGAGCGACGCGCCTACCCGGACTTCGAGACGTGAGCCGCGTGCTGCTGACGGGCGCGACGGGCTTCGTCGGCCGCCACACGCTCGATGCGCTCGTGCGGGATCGGCCACGAGGTGCACGCGGTCGCGCGCAGGCTGCCCGCCGACGACGGCGGTCAGGTCCACTGGCACGAGGCCGACCTGACGGCGGACGATGCGCCGACACGGCTGGCCACGGAGGTCGGCGCCGAGGCGCTGATGCATCTGGCCTGGTATGTCGAGCCGGGCAAATACTGGCACTCGTCTGAGAATGTCGTGTGGGTCGAGGCGACGTTGCGGCTGCTGCGCGAGTTCATCGCGGCCGGCGGGCGCCGGGCGGTCGTCGCCGGCACGTGCGCCGAGTACGAGTGGTCGCGTGCACGCTATGCCGAGACGGCGACGCTGAATCCAGCGACGATGTACGGCGTGGCCAAGAACGCGAGCAGGGCGGTCGCAGAGCGTCTCGCCGACGAGGCCGGGGTGGAGCTCGCGTGGGGGCGGTTGTTCATGCCCTACGGCCCCGGCGAACCGACCGAGCGTCTCCTCGGCAGCGTGATCCCTGCGCTGCTGGCGGGCTCGCGCGCTCCAGTGTCGCCGGGTGCGCAGGTGCGCGACTTCATCTACGTCGAAGACGTCGCGCGTGCGTTCGCGGCGATCCTCGACGCTTCGACGCAGGGCGCGATCAACGTCGCGACCGGACGGGGGTCGTCGATCCGCGAGGTCGTGCGGCTGGCGGCACGGGCCACGGGCGCGGAGCAGCTCGTCGATTGGGGGGCGCTGCCCGAACGCGACGGCGATCCCGCCGAGCTCGTCGCCGACATCGGGCGGCTGCGCGACGAGGTCGGCTTCTCCCCGCGCGTCGGCCTGGAGGAGGGCGTCGAGCGCACGGTGTCGTGGTGGCGTGAGCGGGGAGCCGATGCACGCCGATGAGCCGCGCCGATTCGGCGCGATCCGCGACGCGGTGGGCCGTCCCGTCGACCGGCTGCTCGGCTCCGCACGACGCGCGCGCCTGGCGCGCGAGGCGACTGATCGGGTGCTCTACTCCACCGAGCGCCTGACCATCGGGCGCTACACCTACGGCGATCCGCAGGTGGCGACGTTTCCCGGCGACAGCTCGCATGTGCGCATCGGCTCGTTCTGCTCGATCGGCCCAGAGGTGACCCTGATGGACGGCGGCGACCATCGCGTGGACTGGGTATCCACGTTTCCCTTCCGCGCCGCGCTCGGCCTGCCGGGAGCCTACGAAGACGGTCATCCGCGCAGCCGCGGCGACATCGAGATCGGCAGCGACGTGTGGATCGGGCGCGGGGCGCGCGTTCGCTCGGGAGTTCACATCGGCAACGGCGCCGTGATCGGGGCCTACTCGGTGGTCACCCGCGACGTCAGGCCCTATGCGATCGTCGCCGGGGCGCCCGCGCGCGAGACCCGTCGACGCTTCGGCGACGACCAGGTCGATGCGCTGCAGCGCATCGCCTGGTGGGACTGGCCGATCGAGGATGTCTTGCGCAGCGTGCCGCAGCTGTGCAGCGCGGAGCTCGACGCTTTCATCGCGGAGCACCTGCCGAGGTGAACGCCGAGGCGGACCTGCTCGACACGGGTGAGGCCGGGCCGGCGGCGCTGCGGGGGAGCATCCTGCGGGCCGGCTCCTACGTCCTGGGCATCCTGCTGTCGCTGATCTCCGCACGCGTGCTGATCGAACAGCTCGGCGTATCGACGTTCGGTCGCTACACGACGGTCGTCGCGCTTGTGACGATCGTCAGCGGCTTCACCGAGGCCGGGTTGAACAGCATCGTGCTGCGCGAATACGCGACGTTGTCCGAGGGCGAGCGGCGCGAGATGATGGGCGCGGCAATCGGCATCCGCCTGAGCCTCACCCTGGCGGGAGTCGCGCTGGCCGTCGCCTTCGCCGCCGCCGCCGGTTACGGCTTCGCGATGGTCGCCGGGACGGCGCTCGCCGGCGCGGGGCTGCTGCTGCAGCTGCTGCAGAGCACGCTTGCGACGACGCTGCAAGCACGCCTGCGCTTCGGCTGGGTCTCGACCGTGGAAGTGCTGCGCCAGGTCGTCAACGTCGCGCTGCTCGTGATCCTCGCGCTCGCGGGCGCCGGCCTGCTGCCGCTCCTCGCCGTCGCGGTCCCGGCTTCGGCCTTCTCGCTGCTGGTGACGATCCCGCTTGTGCTCGGCTCCACACCGCTGAAACCGTCCTTCCACGCCGGCCGCTGGTGGAAGCTGCTGCGCGAGACGATCCCGTGGGCGATCATCGCCGCGGTCAGCATCGTCTACTTCCGCCTCGCGCTGGTGTTGATGTCGTTGATCTCCGGCGCCAAGCAGACCGGCTACTTCGCGAC
This sequence comes from uncultured Solirubrobacteraceae bacterium, assembly GCA_963793935.1. Lineage (GTDB taxonomy): Bacteria > Actinomycetota > Thermoleophilia > Solirubrobacterales > Solirubrobacteraceae > Palsa-744. Next base: position 80,230 of record CAWCBZ010000003.1, on the reverse strand, counting down.
CTCCTTTCGCATCACCGAAGTGCTCGTTGCGATTCCCGTGCTCGTCATCAGCGCCGCCTTTCCCATCCTCGCCCGTGCCGAGCGCGAGGACTCCGAGCGCTTCGATTTCGCCAGCGGGCGGATCTTCGAGCTCGCGCTGTTCTCGGGCACGCTGCTCGTGCTCTGCCTGGAGGTCGGCGCGGGCTTTGCGATCCACGCGATCGCCGCCGGCAAGGCCGATCCTTCGATTCCGGTGCTGCGCACGCAGGGTCTGGCGCTGATCGCCAGCTTCGTCGCTGTCGCATGCGGCTATCCGCTGCTGATGAAGCGCCGCTATCGCGAGGTGCTGTTCGCGAACCTGCTCGCCCTCGCCATGTCCGCCGTGCTCACGCTCAGCCTTGCGCCCGACCACGGAGCACGCGGCGCGGCATTGGCGGCACTGATCGCCGAGGTCGCGCTGGCGATCAGCCAGGCGGTGCTGCTCAAGCGTGCCGCGCCCGGCGTGCCGATGCGCCCGGGGACGCTGTTGGCGGTCGCCCTCGCCGGTGGCGCCGCGGCCGCGATCGGGCTTGCCCTGCCGGTGCATCCGGTGATCGCCGTGGCCGTGGCCGCGGTCGTTTATCTGGGGATCGTCCGGCTGCTCGGGCGCTTTCCGCCGGAGGTCTTCGAGGTGCTTGGCGGCGCGCTCGGGCGCGGCGGGCGCTGAGTCGGCTGGCCCGCTCGTCGCTGAATTAGCCGGGCCCTCCGTCGGTCCCGACGACGGCGTCGAGCTGGGCGAGCGTGACTTGGCGCCGCGCCTGCACCTGGCGCCGCTTGCGCAGCGCGCCCGGCAGCCCGCGCAGCGCGTCGCGCCACACGCGCAGCCAGATGCCGAGCTTGCGGTCGCGCACGGCCACGGCGAGGTTCATCGCCTGGCCGAGCGCCAGCTGCGGTGAGTGACGCAACAGCGCGCTCGCCGGCAGGTCCTTGGTGATGATCCACAGCGTGTTGCGCCACAGGTGGTAGCGCGTGAAGTCCGACAGCCCGCGGCCGATCGTCGCGCTGCCCATGTGGTAGACGACGGCGCTCGGCACGTAGCGGCAGGACAGGCCGGCGAGCTGCGCGCGCAGGTTCCAGTCGACGTCCTCGTAGAAGGCGAAGAAGTCCTCGTCGAAGTCGCCCACGCGCCGCAGCGCCGAGCGCCGGTACAGCGCCGCGCCGCCGCAGGCGCCGAAGATCGCGCGCGGCTGGTCGTACTGGCCGACGTCGCGCTCGCCGTGTCCGCGGCGTCCGCCGGTGGCCGCCCAGGTGAACACGTCGCCGGCGCCGTCGATCGTGTCGCGCTGCTGGAAGTCACGCAGCTTGGCGCCCGCCCAGCCTGCCTCGGGGTGCTCGCGCAGCGCGCGCACCAGCTCGCCCAGGCACGCCTCGTCGAGTTCCAGGTCGTTGTTGAACAGGCCCACCAGCTCGCCGCGCCCGCTGCGCGCGCACACGTTCAGCGCAGCCGTGACGCCGATGTTCTGCGCCAGCGTCACCACCTGCACCGCAGGCCAGTGCTCGGCCAGCCACGAGGGCGTGCCGTCGCGCGAGCCGTTGTCGACGACGACCACCTCGAAGTCGCGAAAGCTCTGGCGCGCCAGCGATGGCAGGATCACCTCCAGCAGGTGGCGGCCGTCGTAGGAGAGCACGGCCACGGTCAGCAGCGGCGCCTCTCCGGCGGACAGCGTCGGCAATGATGCGGCCATGCAAGCGGACAAGCTATCGAGCGTCGACGTGGTGATCGTCTCGGCGGACATGGCGGCGATGACGCTGCAATGCGTCGACGAGCTCGCCGACGCGGCCGTGGCGAGCGTGATCGTCGTCGACAACGCCTTCGCCGACGAGCAGGGCGTGGGCGCCGCGCGCGCCGAGATCGCCGAGCGCGCGACGGTCGTGGCGCTGGATCGGCGCCACGGCTTCGCCGCCGCCAACAACCGCGGCGTGGCGCAGGGCCGCGCGCGCCATGCGCTGCTGCTCAACTCCGACGTGCTGGTCGTGCCGGGGGCGATCGAGCAGCTCGTCAGCGCGCTCGACGCCGATCCGCGCGCCGTCACGGCGGGCGGCCGTCTGGTCGATCCGCAGACGCTGGCCACGCAGGCGCAGTATCGCCCGCGCCCCTTTCCGACGCTCGCCAACTTCCTCGTGATCGTGCTCGGCATCGAGGAGCTGTGGCCGGGCAACCCTGTGACGCGTCGCTACCACGGCGTGGCAGGCGGCGACGATGACGCGAACGCACGCGAGGTGGACGCCCAGCCGGCTGCCGCCGCGCTGCTGGTGCGCCGCGATGCGCTCGACGCGATCGGCGGCCTGGACGAGCGCTTCTGGTTCTGGTTCGAGGACTCCGACCTGCTGCTGCGTTTGCGCGAGCGCGGCAAGATCCTTTACGTCCCCGCCGCCGTGTTTCGCCACCTCGGCGGCGGCAGCTTCAGCCGCTGGAGCAAGGCCGAGCACGTCCGCTCGATACACCACGGCATCGTGCAATACGCCGACGCGCACTTCTCGCGTGCGCAGCGCGCAGTTCTCGGTCTCGCCGAGCTCGCGGTCAGCCTGCCGCGCGTGGCGCTGTTCGCGCGCTTGCGCCCGCACGAGGCGGCGGCATGGCGTGCGGTCGCGCGCGCTGGCCTGGCGCTGCTGGCCGGGCGCCGCCCGGCGGCCGTCGCGCCGGGGCCCTAGCGCCGGCGCCGGTCGAGCAGCACGCGCCCGCCCGCCAGATAGGCGGCCTCACGTGCACGCTGTGCCAGCCCCGGCCGCAGCGCTTCGGGCGAGTCGCCGGGCCGTCGCGCCGGCCGCGGCTCGCCGATCCAGCGCACCAGCGGCGCGGCCATGCGCTCCCAGCTCTGCTGCTCGGCGGCGGCGCCGAGGCGCTCGGAGAAGCTCTCGCGACCGCTGTCGAGCACCTGCTCCAGCGCGCGCGCCAGCGCGGTGGCGTCCTGCGGCGGCGCGACCGCGCCGAGGCGCTCGCGCACGACGTAATCGGCCAGGTCGTCGCCGGAGGTGCAGACGATCGGCAGGCCCGCCCAGAAGCAGTCGAGCAGGCGCGTGCGGTAGGCAAAGCGCGTCTCCAGATGGTCGGCGTGCGCGGAGATCGCGGCGTCGGCCTGCATCAGCCAGGCGCCGCGCTCGGCGTAGGGCACCCAGCTTTCGTGGAAGTGCACGACCGAGCCGAGCAGGCCGAGCTGCTCGGCCAGCGCGCGCGCCTCGCGCGTGCTCTGCGCCGCCGCCGGATGCTCGGGCGCGCCGCCCATGAACACCAGGCGCAGGCGCGGGCGGCGCGGCGCCAGCTCGGCGACCGCGCGGATCGCCGTCGGTGCGTCCAGCCAGCGCCAGATGCCACCGTTCCACAGCACCAGCTCGCTGTCGGCGTCGACGCCGGCGATCGTCTCGCGCGGGCCCGGTCGCTCCACCGATGCCGACTGCGGCGGCTCGCGCGGCGCGCCGAAGGGCACCAGGTCGATCGTGCCGCGCAAGCCCGGGTCGGCGTCGTAGAGCTCGGCGCCGATCAGCCGCAGAGCGAGCATCGAGCCGAGCCATAGGTCGCGCTGGGACTCGCTGGCGCAGATGAAGTTGTGCCCGGTGCGCAGCGCCGCGTGCAGGCGGTCGAGCGTCGTGGCGGTGAGCGCGCGGCGCTCGACGCGCGAGTGGCCCGCGGCCAGCTCCAGCGTCTCGAGCGTCTCCGGGCAGTAGAGGTCGATGACGACGCGCGCGCGGCTGCGCCTCAGCCAACGGTCGACGAGCGGCCATTGCGGGTGTGCGATGACCGTGTCGGCCTGCGCGATCAGCTCGCGCAGCGGTCCCGGCGAGTGGGGGCGGAAGGGAACGAGGCGGATTTTCTCGCGCTCGCCTTGCTCTGAGCCGCCATGGGCGATGGTGACCGACGCTTGTGTGCTGAGCGTGCGCGCGAGCTCCCAGCAGCGAATGCCCAGGCCGGCCATCTGCTCGCCGACCGCGTCGGCGCAGATCAGCAGCACGCGCGGCGCGCGCCGGGCCGAGTCCACGTCAGGCGCTGCGCCGGGCATAGACCCCCCGTCGCATCGCCAGCGAGTCGCGAAAGCCGATCGTCGCGTCGATCGCCTCGGCGGGAGGGCGCGGGCGCGGAGCGAGTCGCCGTGCGGCGCGCCACCCCGCCAGTCGCCCGCGCAGCGCCTGCAGGTCGCGCGAGATCGCCAGGTCGGCCAGCACGACGACGGCCTCGGTGGCCAGCGCCCGCGCGGCCGTGCGCCCGCGCAGCAGGCCGTAGCGCCGCAGCATGTAACCGCGGCCGAAGCCGCCGTTGCGCCGCTGGCGCGCCGAACGGTGCCCGTGCGTCGCCGAGCCGAGGTGCACGCCGACGGCATCCGCCGCCACGGCCGAACGCCAGCCGGCGCTGCGCAGGCGCAGCGCCAGGTCGAAGTCCTCCATGTAGGCGAAGATCGATTCGTCCAGGCCGCCGACCTGCTCCCAGGCGGCGCGGCGGTAAGCCGCGGCGGTGCCGGCCGGCCCGGCGAGCAGCGGGCGCTCGCGCCTGCGCCTCGGCGACGTCGAGACCCTGCAGGCGCGGAAAGCCGCCGAGCGTGGCGTCGGCGGCCAGCCCGACGCTGTCGATCAGCCGCTCGCCCGGCTGCAGCATCAGCGCGGCGACCGAGCCGACGCGAAGGCGTCCCCGGCGAGCGGCGCGCACGAGCTGCTGCGAGGAAGTCCGCGCGCAGCGTCGACGTCGTTGTTGAGCAGCACGACGATCTCGCCGTCGCCGGCGCGCGACGCCGCGGTTGCAGGCCTCGGCGAAGCCACGGTTGTCGGGCAGGCGCTCGAGCTTCACCTGCGGCCAGTCGCGCGGCGACGCGCGCGGACGTGTCGTCGGTCGAGCCGTTGTCGACCAGCGACCACGCGGTGCTCGATCGTCTGCGCGCGCAGATGCGCGCAGGCAGCTGTCGGTCAGGTCGTAGCGGTTGTAGGCGACGATCACGACGTCGACGGTCGAGCCACGGCGCCCATCGTATTGGCCGCACCTGCGCCCGCCGATGGCACTAGCGTGTCGCCTGCTTGAACGCCCAGCGCACCCACGTCGGCCTGAACCTGATCTTCCTCGTCCCCGGCGAGACCGGCGGCATGGAGGTCGCCGCGCGCGAGCTGATCCCGGCGCTGCTCGCCGCCGCGCCGGCGACATGCGCTTCACCGCGTTCGTCAACCGCGAGGCCGCGGCGGACCCGCCGGCGTCGCTGGGCTGCGCGAGCTGCTGCCGGTCGTGACGGTGCCGGTGCACGCGCGACGCGCGTCCAGTGGGTGCTCGGCGAGCAGGCGCTGCTGCCGCCGCTGGCGCGCGCGCGACGCGTCGATCTCGTGCACAGCCTCGCCAGCACCGCGCCGGTGTGGGGGCCGTTTCGCCGCGTGGTGACCGTCCACGACCTGATCTACGCGCGCTTTCCCGAGGCGCACGCCGGCCTGCGCGAGCTGGGCATGCGCGTGCTCGTGCCCGCCGCTGCGCGGCGCTCGCACCGCGTGATCGCCGACTCGCAGAGCACGCGCGACGACCTCGTCGAGCTGCTCGGCCTGCCGGCGAGCGCATCGACGTCGTGCCGCTCGGGCTCGGCGCGCTGCGGCGCGGAGAGCCGCGCTCGGCGAGGGCGACGTGCGCGGCGCTTCGGCTCGGCGAGCGCCGCGTCGTGCTCAGCCTGTCGGCCAAGCGCCCGCACAAGAACCTGCTGGCGCTGATCGACGCGCTCGCGCTGATCCCGCCGGACGAGCGGCCGGTGCTCGTGCTCGCCGGGCTACCCGACCGCGCACGAGGCGCGAGCTGCGCGAGCGCGCGCAGGCGCTCGGCGTCGCCGACGACGTGCGCTTTCCCGGCTGGCTGCCGGACGCCGAAGTCGAGGGCCTGTGGGCGCTCGCCGCGCGCCTTCGTGTTCCCGTCGCTGTACGAGGGCTTCGGGCTGCCGGTGCTCGAGGCGATGGCGCGCGGCGTGCCGGTGGCCTGCTCGAACGCCTCCTCGCTGCCCGAGGTCGCCGGCGACGCGGCGCTGCTGTTCGACCCGCGCGACGAGCGCGCGATCGCCGACGCGATCGCGCGGCTGCTCGGACCGACGCAGAGCTCGCCGACCGCCTGCGCGCCGCCGGGCGCGAGCGCGTGCGCCGAGTTCACCTGGGAGCGCACGGCGCGCGCGACGCTCGACAGCTACGGCGCGCGCTGGATGGGCCGCGCCGGCCGATCGGCTAACCGAGCTCGCCCTCGCCCTCGCCGCCGGACGCCGTCGGCGCAGCCGTAGCTCGCAGCACGGCCGCCAGCGAGCGCTCGAGCGACAGCGCGTCGGCGTTCGCGGCGAACCAGGCGCGCGGTGCTCTGCGCGCAGCGCCGGCCCGGCGTCGTGCACGCGAACGATCGCCTCGGCGAGCGCCTCGGCGTCGGCGCGCGGCGCGATCGAGCCCGTTGACGCCCTCCTCGATCAGCTCGATCGCGGCGTTGTCCTCGCCGGCCACGACGACGCTCGGCGTGCCGCGCGCGGCGGCCTCGACGACGACCAGCCCGTAGCCCTCGCGCCGCGAGGGCAGCAGCAGGCACAGCGCGCGGCGCATCGCGCGTCGAGCGTCGCCGGCGTCGGCGAAGCCGGGCGCCGCGACGACGTCGCCGCAGCCCGTGCCGCGCGATCGCCGCTCGCAGCGCCGCGCGCTCGGGCCCGTCGCCGAAGATCACGCCGCGCAGCCCGGCGATGCGCTGCGCCGCGAGCGCGATCGCCGCGACGGCCAGCGGCGCCGCTTCTCGGGGATCAGGCGCCCGGCGAACAGCACGAGCGGGCCCGGCGCGACGGCGTCGGCCTCGGGCGGCTCCGTAGCGCGCCGTCGTCGACGTACAGCCCGCGCAGCACCGTCACCTCGCCGCGCAGCCCCTCCTCGCGCAGGCGCGCGGCGTGCAGCCGCGAGAAGCAGAACGCGCGCTGGCGCACGCGCGCGCAGAGCGCGCTGCACGAGCTCGCCGACGCGCCCGCCGGCGCCGCCGAGGTACTCGCGCCAGTAGGCGCGCTCCACACCTCGAACCAGTCGACGACGAGCTCGATAGCGCGCCGAGCGGCCGCGCCACCGCCGCCGCGAGCAGCGAGAAGTAGGGGAACGAGGCAGGTGTGGACGACGTCGTAGCGGCGGCCGTGGCGAGCAGGTGCCACGAGCACGCCCGCGCCGAACACGCAGCGGCGGCAGGATCCGCCGGCGGCCGCTCGTCGGTGTACAGCGCCATCCGCGGCCCGACGCGCGACGACGCGCACGCCGGCGCCCGCGTCGGGCCGCTCGCCGCGCTCCCACTGGCGCAGCGTCAGGTAGGTGACCTCGTGGCCGTCGGCGGCGAGCCGCTCGGCGAGGTTGCGATACCAGCGCTCGGCGCCGCCGACGGTGTACGGGAACAGGCAGTCGTAGACGACGCAGATGCGCATGTGCCGCGAGAGACTGCCAGACCGTGCGATAGGATCGCCGCTCCGCAGACGCGCCACTTTCCGCCCTTGCGCGCGTTATAACGGCACGACCCGGTCCAGCCGCGCAACGCAGGGTCGAGGTCACAGCTGATGAGCACAGTCGACCAGACAAGGCCACCCGTCTGGTGGATGCCGAGGATCGCAGCGTGCCGCTCGTGTCGGTCGTGATCCCCTGCCTCAACGAGGAGGAGAACATCGAGGAGTGCGTGACGCGCCGCGCGCGAGGCGCTGCGACCGCATGCGGGTCGCCGGCGAGGTGGTCGTCGCCGACAACGACTCCGAGGACGACTCGGCGCGCCTGGCCGAGCAGGCCGGCGCGCGCGTCGTCCTCGAGCGCCGCCGCGGCTACGGCAGCGCCTACCTGGCCGGCTTCGCCGCCGCGCGCGGGCGCTACATCGTGATGGCCGACGCCGACCTGACGTACGACTTCAACGAGATCCCGCGCTTCGTCGCGGAGCTCGAGCAGGGCGCCGAGCTGGTGATGGGCGACCGCATGGACAACATCCAGCCGGGCGCGATGCCGTGGCTGCACCGCTACGTCGGCAACCCGATCCTGACCGGCCTGCTCAACCTGTTCTTCCGCACCGGCGTCAGCGACGCCCACTGCGGCATGCGCGCGCTGCGCCGCGACGTGCTGCCGCGCCTCGACCTGCGCACGACCGGCATGGAGTTCGCCTCGGAGATGGTCATCCGCGCCTCCAAGGAGAACCTGCGAGATCGCCGAGTTCCCGATCGAGTACCACCCGCGCGGCGGCGAGTAGAAGCTGTCGAGCTTCCGCGACGGCTGGCGCCACCTGCGCTTCCTGCTCGTCCACAGCCCGAACCACCTGTTCATCGTGCCCGGCGCGCGTGCTCGCCGGCGTCGGCACGCTGATCGTCGTGTTCGTCGCCGCGGGGCTCGACATCTTCGGGCGCGCGTGGGACCTGCACGCGCTGATCGGCGGCGCGCTGCTGATGATCGTCGGCACGCAGGTGCTCGCGCTCGGGCTGTGCGCGCACGCCTACGGCACCTACTTCATGGGCGAGCAGGACCCCTGGTTCGATCGCATGCGCGCGCGCTTCCGCCTCGAGCACGGCCTGCTGCTCGGCGGCGTGTTCACGCTCGTGGGCCTCGTCGATCGGCGCGGTGATCGTGGCGACGTGGATCGCCCACGGCTTCGGCTCGCTCGGCCGACGAGCGCCTCGCGGTCGTCGCGGCGTCGCTGATCATCGTCGGCATCCAGATCTTCTTCTCGTCGTTCCTGCTGTCGATCCTCGGTCTGCGCCGGCGCTGAGCGTGGGCCCCCTCGGGCGGGTGCCGGCGGTCGTCTTCGCGGGGGACCGCCGCGTGTGGCGCGCGGCGGCGATCGTCGCGGTGCCGCTGATCGCGCTGGCGGCCTTCTACTGCCTGCGCCCGCGCTTCTACTTCACCGGCACCGAAAGCGTCGAGGACGCCGGCGGGGTCGTCGCAGGCGGCGCCCGGCGCGCCCGTGCTGCGCGCCGGCGCTGCGCCTGCCGGCCGGTACGTCGGTCGTGCGCCTGCAGGTGATCTCGCCGACGGACTCGCGGCCGGCGCTGCACCTGACGCTGCGCGCGGGCGGGCGCACGATGCAGAGCGCGCTGCGCGCGCGCTGGCGGCGCCCGCCGGCCGGCCCGACGAACGCGGACTTCGCCGATCGCGCAGACGCCAGCCTCGCCGGTGACGCGACCGGCGTCGCTGTGCCTGACGGCCGACGGCCGCGTGCAGATCGGGCGGCACGCCGCTGACGGCCCCCGGCGTCGACGCCGCCGACGCCGGCGGGCAGGCCGTCGCCGGCGCGCTCGGCGATCTGGTACCTGCCGCGGCCGGGCGCGCGCAGCAGCTACGTCGCAGCGCGTCGGCGAGATCTTCGATCGCGCGTCGCTGTTCCGTCCGGGCCTCGTCGGCGCCGTGGACGTACCCGCTGCTGCTGTTCGTGCGTGCTGCCGGCGCTGGCGCTCGCGGCGCTTGCGCTGCCTGGCGCTGGCGCGTCGCCGGGCAGCGGACGGCGACCTCGGCGTTGTGGCTGTTCGCGATCGCCGCGCTCAACGCCTGCTGCTGGGCGCTGATCACGCCGGTCTTTCAGGGCCCGGACGAGGTCGACCACTTCGCCTACACGCAGTCGCTGGTGGAGCGCGGCGAGAAACCGATCAACGATCCGCACTCGCGCGCGCTGCGCTGGTCGAGCGCCGAGAATCTGGCGCTGGAAGACAGCCGACGCTTCTTCACCGACCACCAGGTCGGCGACACGCGCGCGCCGTGGCTGTCCGCGCAGGTGCGCGCCTACGACGCGCAGGTCGACACGTCTGCACCCGAGCGCGACGACGGCGGCGGCTACACGACGTCGGCCACGCACGGGCCGATCTACTACCGGCGCTCGCGCCGGCCTACGCTCGCCACCGAGCACGCCGATCTTCTCGCAGCTGACGCTGATGCGCCTGCCTCTCGGCGCTGATCGGCGCGCTGACGTGTCTGTTCACCTACCTGCTCGCGCGCGAGCTGGCGCCGCGACCGGCCGTGGCTCGGCCGTGCTCGCGGCGCTGCTCGTGGCCTACGAGCCGATGTACGGGTTCATCTCGGGCATCGTCAACAACGACGTCGGCGTCAACGCCGACGGCGGCGGCGCTGGAGCTGCTGCTGATCCGCCTGCTGCGTCGTGGCATCACGATCCCCTGGGCCGTGCTCACCGGCGCGGTGCTGATCCTGCTGCCGAGCGTCAAGGGCACCGGCCTCTCGCTGTATCCCGGTGGCGGCGCTGGTGTTCGTGGTGGCGCTGTGGCGCCACCACCGCCGCGCCGACCTGCTGGCCTGGGGCGGCGCTGGCGCTGGCCGCGCGTGGTCGTCGGCGAGCTCGCGACGCACGTGCTCTCGCCGGCGTCTGGCGGCGAGCTCGCCCGACGGCGGGCGGCGGCGCGCCGTTCGGCGATCGGCACGAACGCCAACGCGGCCAGCGAAGCGCTGCACCACATCCCGGACTACCTCGCCTACCTGTGGCAGATCGTTCCTGCCCGCGCCTGCCGTTCATGACCGACGCACTTCCCGCCGGGCGACTATCCGGGCGTTCGTGATCTTCGTCGAACGCGGCTGGGGCGCGTTCGGCTGGTATGACGTGTTCTTTCCCTACGTGGGTGTATGCGTGATCCTCGCGCGAGCCTCGGCGTGCTCGTGCTGTCGCCGTGGGCCGCGAGGCTGGAGTGGCGCTGGCTGTCGGCGCACCTGCGCTCGAACGCTCGCCGTGCGTGCTCATGCCGGTCGCCGTGATCGCGGGATTCGCAGCCGCCTACTACACGCCCGGCGCGCGTCCGGTGATCGCCGAGTTCGGTCGCTACGCGTTCCCGGCGATCGGCCCGATCGCGCTGCTCGTCGTCGGCGCGCCTGCATGCGTTCGGCCGGCGCCTGATGCTGTATGCGGGCGTCGCGCTGCGGTCGCGATGATCGCGCTGAGCTACGCCTCGCAGCTGCTGACGCTGACGGGCTTCTATGCCTGAGGTGACCGTCGCGATTCCCGTGCGCGACGGCGGCGCGCTGCTCGCGCGAGGTGCTCGCGCGCTGTCGGCCAGACGGTCGCGCACGAGCTGCTCGTGTGCGACTCCGGCTCGCGCGACGGCTCGGCCGCAGCTCGCGCGCGAGCACGGCGCGCGCGTGCTGCGAGATCGCGCCCGAGCGACTTCTCGCACGGCGGCACGCGCAACCTGCTGATGCGCGCGGCGAGCGGGCGCGCACGTCGCGTTCCTCACGCAGGACGCCGTGCCCGCCGACGAGCGCTGGCTGGAGCGGCTGCTGGGCGGGTTCGCGCTCGGCGACGACGTCGGCGCTCGTCTACGGCCCCTACCGGCCGCGCGCCGACGCCTCGCCGGCCGTGCGCCTGGAGCTGGAGAGCTGGTTCGGCTCGCTCGTCGCCGGACGGCAGCCGCGCGGTCGAGCGCTTGGACGAGCGCGAGCGCTCGTCGCTGCCGGCGATCGAGCTGATCGGCCGGCGCGGCTTCTTCACCGACGCCAACGCCTGCATCGCGCGCGCGGCGTGGGAGCGGGTCCCGTTCCGCGAGGTGCCCTACGCCGAGGACCGCGTGCTCGCGATCGACATGCTGCGCGCCGGCTACGCCAAGGCGTTCGTGCCGCAGGCCGCCGTCGTGCACTCGCACGCCTACACGCCCGTCGCAGCAGCTGCGCCGCTGCTTCGACGAGTGGCGCGGGCTGCGCGAGGTCTACGGCTGGCGCGAGCCCTCCTCGCCGCGCCACCTGCTCAGCGCCTGCGCGGCGCGCTCGGCACCGCGCGCGCCGAGCTCGCCGGCGAACGCGCACCGCTGGCGCGCCGCGCGAGCGACGCTCGCGGGCGTCGGCGCGCACCAGCTGGTGTGCCTGAGCGGTGCGCTGCTCGGCTCGCGCGCCGACCGGCTGCCGGCGCGCGCTGCGCCGCCTGCTCTCGCTGGAGGGCCGACGGCGAGCTTTGCGGCGCTGCAATCGATCGACGCGGCCGCGACGATCGAACAAGGCCCGCAGCGATGAGCGAGCACAACCCGATCGAGGGCCGCCGTCAGGGCCCGTTCGCGAACCTCCGCCGGCGCATCTACCTGACCTACACGCACTTCGGCCTGCGCACGATCCTGTTTCGCCTGATCACCTTCCCGCTGCGCTTCACGCCGCTGCGAGAAGCGCCTGCGCCTGCGCACGCACGCGCGCGACCAGGAGGTCCGCCGCGCCGTCAGCTGGTATCGCGAGCACGGCCGGCCGGTCGACGTCGTGATCCCCAGCTACCGCGACGCCGAGCACGTGGCGCACGCTCGTGCGCAGCATCGCGCAAGACCGCGCGCAAGGGGATGGCGCGCGTGATCGTCGCCGACGACTGCAGCGGCGCCGAGCACGTCGCGGCGCTGCGCGCGATCGACGGGCATCGACGTGCTCGTGCGAGTCCGAGCGCAACAGCGGCTTCGCGGCCAACGTCAACCGCGGCATCGCAGCGACGCGACGCCGAGCGCGACGTCGTCGTGCTCAACTCCGACGTCGAGGCGCTGCCGAGCTGGCTCGAGTGCCTGCAGTACGGCGCCTACGGCCACGAGGGCGGCGTCGGCATCGTCGGCGCGCAGCTGCTCTACCCCGACGGGCGCATCCAGTTCGGCGGCACCGTGCGCAACCGCGACGCGCCGCAGTGGTTCGACCACCGCTACCGCTTCAAGCCGCCGGCTGGGGCCCGGCCGACGCGCCGAGCCCGGCGCTCGCGGTGACCGGCGCGTGCATGTACGTGCGGCGCGAGATGATCGAGCGCGATCGGCGCGTTCGACGAGGGCTACGCGATGGCCTACGAGGACGTCGACTGGTGCCTGCGCGCGTGGCAGGCGGGCTTTCGCGTGCTCTACTTCCCCAGCGCGCAGCTCGTCCACCACGAGTCGGTCACGCGCGGCACCGAGGTCAGGGCGAGCGCGAGCTCGCCTCCCAGCGCCTGTTCTGGGAGCGCTGGTCGGACTTCTTCGACGCGCGCACGGTCGGCGCCGGTGCACCGCGACGTCACCGAGCGCGCGGCCGACGGCCGCTGCGGATCGTCTACGTGACCGAGGACACCGGCGTCGGCGGCGGCCACCGCGACATCTTCGAGCACCTCAACCGCCTGGCCGAGCGCGGGCACGACGTCGCGCTGTACACGCTCGGCGAGGCCGCCCGACTGGTTCGAGCTGCGCGCTCCCGGTGCACACGTTCGACGACTACGACGAGCTCGGCGACGCGCTCGCGCAGGTCGACGCGATCAAGGTCGCGACCTGGTGGATGACCGGCGGCGCCGGTCTGGCGCGCGAGCGTCCCGCGCGGCATCCCCGTCTACTTCGTGCAGGACATCGAGACGTCCTACTACCCCGACCACGAGCGCGCGCGCCACGCCGTGCTCGACTCCTACCGGCCGGAGTTCCGCTACATGACGATCTCCTCGTGGAACCGCGAGCGGCTGCGCGAGCTCGGCCTCGACGCCGAGCTGATCCCGCCCGGGCATCGACCTCGACAACTTCCGCCCGCGCGCCGACGTCGCAGCGCCGCGAGGACATGGTGCTCGCGCTCGGGCGCACCAACCCGCTGAAGAACCTGCCGCTGACGCTCGCCGCCTGGCGCGCGCTGGCGCGAGCCGCGCCCGGAGCTGTGCCTGTTCGGGATCGAGCCCGAGCTCGGCGCGCGACGGCGTGCGCTACGTCGACGCGCCCAGCGACGAGCAGGTCAACGAGCTGTTCTGCCAGGCGACCGTGTTCGTCCAGACCTCCGCGCACGAGGGCTTCGCGCTGCCGCCGCTGGAGGCGATGGCCGCCGGCGCGGCCGGTCGTCTGCACCGACGCGCACGGCAACCGCGACTTCTGCGTCGACGGCGTCAACTGCCTGATGCCCGAGCCGACGCCTGCGGCCGTCGGCGGCGGCGCTCGCGCGGCTGCTCGCCGACCCGCAGCTGCGCGCGCAGCTCGGCCGGGCGGGCATCGAGACCGCGCAGGACGTACGCGTGGGAGAAGCGCATCGACGCGCTCGAGGCGTTCTTCGAGCGCGTGGCGGCGGCGGGGCGGATGGCTGTCGCGGGCGAGCTGGCGCCGGCGCCGGACTGACGCTGGCCGGCCTGCACGCGCTCGGCGCGCCGCGGCCTAGAGATCCTCGGCGATGTGCGGCGCCTCGCGGTTGAAGACCCAGAAGCCGAGAACGAAGATCGCGACCACGACCGCCAGCGGCTCGAGCAGCGGCCAGCCAGCTGCCCATGACCTGACCGGCGCTTTCGTACCGAACCGTTGATCATCGCGTGGCGGAACTGCTGGAAGATCGCGACGAGCGGGTTGAGCGTGTAGAGGTGGTAGAGGATGTGGTGGAAGCTCCCCGCTGGCCAGTTCTTCTGCGACCGTTTCAGCGGGGATGATCACCGGCGAGGCGTAGAACAGGATCTGGCGAGACACTTCCCAGATCGGCGAGATGTCGCGAAAGCGCACGAACAGCGCCGAGAGCAGCATCGAGACGCCCGTCGGTGAACACTGTCAGCATCAACAGGATCAGCGGCAGCTCCAGCCAGCTGAGCATCGGCGTGCACGCCTTCGATCAGCGCGAAGATCATCACGACGACGAGGTTCAGAGCGAGGTTGAACAGCGCCAGCAGGACGACCGAGATCGGGATCGCCAGACGCGGGAACTGGATCTTGCGCACGAGGTTCTCGCGGTCGACGACGCTGCGCACGGCCGCGCCGGTGGCTTCGCCGAAGAAGGTGAACAGCACGATCGAGCCGAGCAGCTGCGCGCCGTAGAAATGTGCAGCCGCGCCTTTGCCCTTGTCCACGTGGAAGACTACGACGAAGAACACGTAGAGCACGCCGAACAGCAGCAGCGGCCGCATGACCTGCCACAGGTAGCCGAGGGCCGAGCCGAAGAACTTCAGCTTGAATTCGCTGCGCGCGATGTTGTAGGTCAGGTGCCAGAAGCGCGACCAGCTGTCGTCGAGCGCGCGTGGACCGCGGATCGGCTGGCCGACCGGCTCGGAGACGTCCACGGGCTGTGCCGATGGCTCGGAGACGCCGGTGCTCATCCTGCCACCCCGCGCAGGCTGGGCAAAGCCCTCCGGCAGGACCCCCCAGCGATCGACGCCCGTCTGGACGGGGATCTCGACCATGCCGCCGCTGGCGGCCAGGCCGGTCACGACGAACGACGCCTCGCGCGTGAATCGGTCGATCACGTCCAGCCCGTCGCCGCGATGGGTGATCGTGATGATCGGGTGGTAGCGCCCCGGCGCGAGCATGTTGTGCAGCGAGAAGCTGAACACCGCGAGCTCCCCCTCCTGGAAGCCGCCGGTCTGCTCGTGATCGTCGGTCGTCGTCGCGACCACGACCGGCTGGCGCTGCTCGTTGACGCAGCGTGACGCTCACCGCCGGATCTGACACGTGCTCGTTGAACTTCACCAGGACGTTCAGCGTGAGCGGCTCCGACTGCGGAGCAATCGTGCGTTTTTCGGCACGATCGTCGCCCAGCCAGACCTCGCTGACGCGCGCTGCGCCGTCGCCCATTCGAGGTGTCGCGACCTCGAAGTCCTCATATCCGACGTCCCGCCCGAAGGCGAGCTCGAGGTAGCGGTCGGCGACGTCCGCGGGATCGCCGATCGTGACCATCTCGCCGCGCTCGAGCAGCATCGCGCGATGACAGAAGCGCGTGACCGCTCCCATGTCGTGCGTGACGAAGATGATCGTGCGGCCTTCGTCGCGCATCCTGATGAACACGTCGAAGCACTTCTGCTGGAACGCGGCGTCGCCGACCGCGAGCACCTCGTCGATCAGCAGGATGTCGGCGTCGACCTGGATCGCCACCGAGAAGGCCAGGCGCACGCTGCATGCCCGACGAGTAGTTCTTCAGCTTGAGCTCCTGAAAGTCCTCGAGTTCGGCGAACTCGATCACGGCGTCGTAGCGGGCTCGCGCCTCGCGCGGCGAGAGCCCGAGCATGATCCCGTTGAGCGCGACGTTGTCGTACGCCGCGAGGTCGAGGTTGAAGCCGACGCCGAGCTCGATGAAGGTCGACATGCGCCCGCGCGTCCAGATGCTTCCCGAGTCGGTCCGGTAGATGCCGGCCAGGCACTTCAGCAGCGTGCTCTTGCCGCTGCCGTTGCGTCCGACGATGCCGAAGAATTCCCCCGGGGCGACCGCGAAGTCGATGTCCTTCAGCGCGTGAAGCTCCTCGTGGCGCGAGCGCCGCAGCGGATGCAGCGCTCGCTCCTTGAGTGTGTGACTGCGCTCCTCGGGGATCTTGAAGCGCTTGTGCACACCCTGGGCGGCCAAGGCGGGCAGCGTCTCATCGTGGGTTTGCGGGGGCACGGGAAGCAGGGTATAGCCAGCAGATGACCGTCCGGGCGGGCGCTCGGCTCAGTGCGAGCGGCGCAACAGGCCGCGAATCGGACGCGTGAGAGCCCGCACTGCCACGTAAACACCGGTCACGGCCGCAAAGAGCGGACCGCTCAACGCTGGGCGCGCGGTGAGCGCGAGCAGGGCTCGCTGGATGCCGTCCGGCAGCGCCCCATTGGGGCCGATCAGCGCCAGCCCAGAGCCGACCTCGGCGTTGAGCTCGTCGTACATGCGCTGGGCGTGTTCGCGCTCTGACACCAGCTGGCGGACTTCGACGTCGTGCTGAACGCTCAGCCGCGCTTCGCGCGTGGTTAGATCGCGGCTGAGCGTCGCCGCCTCGCGCACCGGCGTGCCGGCCGCCTCGCGATAGATCTCGACCATCGCGGCGGCCGCCGCGTCCCAGGTCAACTCGCGGGCACGTGCGGCCAGCGCAGCGATGTGGCGCTCGCGCACATCGGCATCGGTCAGCAGCGCGTGCGTGGCCGCCGCGCTTGCTGCGGCGTCCCACGGCACGATCGTCGCGGTGCCTTCCGGCGCGGCCTCGGCCAGCGAAGCCCACGGCGCGAACACGCATGGCACGCCGCCCAGCGCCGACTCGAACGGCACGAGCCCGAAGCCCTCGTACACCGACGGGTAGACGATCGCGCCTGCGTGCTGCATCAGCCAGGCCTTCTCGCGCTCGCTGACCGGACCGAGCTCGACGACGGCTGAGTCCAGCTCGGGGTGTTCGCGCAGAAAGTCGCGCTCGAGCTCTACCGACGAGCCGGGCGAGATGTGCGTGCCGGCCAGCACGAGGCTGCCACGCCAGCCGTGGCGCTCGCGCAGGGCGCTGAGAAGTCGCAATGCGAAGACGCGGTTCTTGTGGCGAAAGTCGGTGCCGAGGCACAGCAGGAAGCCGTCCGTGACCTCGCCGCCCTGCAGGTCGCTGCGGAGCGGACTTGGCGCCTCGCCGCGCGGTGGTCGAGCCCGGGCGGAACCACGCGGACGCGCTCGCGCTGCACCAGCGCGTCGGCGACGAGCTCCTCGCGCGTGTGCTCGGAGAACACGACGACGCGCTCGGCCGCCGACAGACCGTGACGGCTTGCGGCTCGGAAGTCCTGCCAGCTGTCGGCATCGGCGAAGTAGCCCGGGTTGCGATAGGCGATCAGGTCGAGCTGGCTGATCACAAAGCGCTCGCCGAGCGCCAGCGCGAGCTTGACGTCGCTCGGCGCGAAGGTCTGCTGTGGGCGATGAAACACTGCCGTCCGCGGGATGTCCCCACTCAGCTCTTCGGCCGCGAGCAGCTCTGTCTCGGGCAGCGCCTGCAGCAGCCCACGCGTCTCGCGGTCGATGCGCTCTGCGCGCACGAGCACGCGCAAGCGGAGAGCCTCGGTTCGGGCGAGCGCTCGGATCAGCTCGAGCATGTGCACGTGCGTGCCAGTGATCGCGCCGTCCAGCGCGCGAGCGTCGAGCGTCACCGCCAGGCGCTCTGCTGGCGCCGTCACGCGTTGCAGCGCGTATGCGAGCACGCCGGAGTCGCCGAGCGGCGTCGCCGGCAGGTAGGGGTAGCGCTTACGCAGCTCGGGCGAGAGCTCGAGCTCGCCGGCGCCCGCCAGCGGCGCCAGGCGCTCCACCGCGACATCGTCGGCGGCGACGTGCGTCATGCCCGACTGCACACATCGCTGGGCCAGGTCGACCTCGATCGCCGCGCGCAGGCCCAGCCGCTCATCCAGCGCCCCGACCAGCTCCAGCGCGTCTCGCCGAACGTACACGCACGGCGCGACCGCCCTGCTCAGGCGCGGACGCAGGCGCAGCGTGCGCTCGGCCAGACGTTCGGCGGGCGGCGAGTCGCTTGTCGGTGCGTCGGCGCCGTCGCGCGACGACAGGGCCAAGGGCGTGCCGGCGTCGACGAGCGCACTGGCCGTGGCCGAGTTCGTGTCGGCATGTGCGGCGGCGGCCAGGCGGTCGATCCAGCCGGCGCTGACGCGACACGGCTCGTCGAGCACGATCGCGTCAGCCGGCGCGCACGCGGCGAGCGCGCGGTTGACGGCGGCGGAGTCGGCCGCGGCCTCGACGACCGGCACGTCATCGCCGACGTGCTCGCGCAGCGACTGCAGGCACTCGCGCCGCGGCTCGCCGCTGGCATCGGTCGCGACGATCACGCAGATGCCACTCGGCTGGTTGGCGCGGCGCGTCTTGGGCAGCTCGTTCATGCTCATCGGGGTCCGCCGGCGGATCAGCCAGCCTAGAGCAGTCTCGCGGACGCCCGTGACATTGGGCGATAATCGAAGGAGCGCCGATGACCCCCGACGATCAGATCACAGCGCAGGCACGCGTCGCCGGGTCGGCGCGCGGCGTGCGGCAACTGGCGCGCAGGGCGCTGTGGCGCCTGGCGCCGGCGCTACGCGCGCAGGCGCGGCCTGCCGGCGGCGGTGGAGCGTCTGCAGGCCGACCTCGACCACGTGAGCAAGCGTCATGGCGAACAGATCGAGCGACTGGAGGAGCTTGCGCGCGAGCTCGTCTCGACGGCCGAGTCACTGCGCCGGGAGATCGCCCGGCGCGCGCCACGCGACGCAGATTGATGCAGGTCATCACCGTCGCGACGATGAGCAGCCTGCCGCGAGCGCGTGTGCTCGCGCGCTCGCTGCGACGACATCAACCCGACTGGCCGCTGCGCGTGATGCTGGTCGGCCGCGAGGACGCGATCGCCGAGACGGCCCGCGCAGAGAGCTCGCTGGACGTGCGCTCGGTCTCTCAGGAGCTCGACCTCGACATCGAGACGCTGATGGCACGCCACGACGAGGAGGACCTGACGATCCTGCTGCTCGGCCACCTGCTGCTGCGCCACGCTGAGCGCACGTCTGAGCCGGTCGTGCACCTGCCGAACAGCGCCTGGCTGCTTGGCGATCTGTCACCGCTTCAGAGCAAGCTCGCGTCGCACGCCGCCGTGTTCGTGCCGCGCGTACTCGAGGACCTGCCCGAGGACGGCCTCGAACCGACGACGCAGCAGCTCGATCGCGTCGGGAGGATCGACGACACGATGCTCGCCGTCGACGGTGGGCCGGACTCACGAGAGCTGCTGGCCTGGTGGATCGACCACGTCGAACGGACGCTGGGATCGCTCGACGCCTTCGTCGTCGGCGCGCGCCCGGAGGATCGTCCCTGGCTGGCGCGCTTCTTCGAGCTGGCGCCCGCGCGCTTCGCCGCGGGCGTGCTCGACGACCCAGGGATGAACCTGAGCCTGTGGAACCTGCACTGAACGCGAGCTGCGCGAGAGTGGCGACGGGGCGATCGCGGTCGGCGGCACGCCGGCGCGCGCTGCTCAACCTGCCCGGGTTCGATCCCGACCGGCCGTATCCGATTGGCCGCGAACGCCAGCCGCGCGCGCGTCAGCCGCTCCGCGCTGCTGCGCGGGCTGGTCGAACGCTATGCGGCGGAGTTGCTCGAGGCCGACTGGCGCGACGCCGATCACCGCCACGATGTCGGGCGCAGCCTCGGCGAGGGACTCGTGTACGACGACTCGCTGCGCGCGACCTACTCGCGTGCACTTGCCCTCGGCGACGGGCTTGGATGACCTGTTCAGCGCCGAGGGCACGCGGGCCTTCCTGGCTTGGCTGGAGGGTCCGGCGCCGCGCGGCGCAGGCCACGGTGTCACCCGCTACGTCTTCTACCGCGTTTCGCGCGAGCGCCCGGACGTGCTGCGCGCTTTTCCCGATCTCGACGGCAAGGACGGCCCAGGCTACGTCGCTTGGTGCTGGGCGTTCGGGCGCGACGAGCTTTCGATCCCCGACCGCTTCATGCCGCCGCGGCCCCCCGGCGTGCCGGCGCCACGGCCGCTGACCGCGCGCCCCCGCGGCGAGCCGGACGCCGTCGCTGCCGGCTCCGCCGCAGAGGACCGACGCCGAGCCGGGCCCCACCGACGGCGGCGGCCTGGCGGTGCGCCTGACCGGCTACCTCGGTCACACGCTGGGGCTGGGCGCGGCGGCGCGCGGCTACGTGCAGGCGCTCGGCTCGGCCGGCGTTCCGGTGAGCACGGTCAGCGTGCCGCTGCACCACCTCGAGCTGCCGGTCAAGCTCGAGGATGCCTACGGCCGCCACGGCTTCGAGGACCTCGTGCAGCACGGCGGGCACGGCTTCGAGATCGTCGCCGTCAACGCCGACGAGCTGCCCGGCTTCGTCGAGCGCCTCGGCGAGGACTACTTCGAAGGCCCGCGCATCGGCATCTGGGGCTGGGAGACCAACAGCATTCCGCCGCGCTGGCAGCGAGCGTTCGCGCTGGTGCAGGAGGTGTGGGTCTACTCGCGTTTCATGGCCGAGAACATCGGCGCCGTCGCGCCCGTGCCCGGTCGTCGCGCTGCCGCCGCCGGTGCAGCGCCCGGCCGAGGCGGCCGAGCCGCTGCGGCTGGGCGTGCCCGAGACGGCTTTCTGTTCCTGTTCGTGTTCGACTACCTGAGCACCGTGCAGCGCAAGAACCCGGTCGGGCTGGTCGAAGCATTCAAGCGGGCGTTCGCGCCCGGCGAGGGGCCGCAGCTGCTGATCAAGACGATCAACGGCGCCGCTGCGCCCGCTGTCAGAGGAGGAGGTGCTGTGGGCCGCGCACGGGCGCGAGGACATCCACGTGATCGACCGCTCGCTCAGCGGCGACGAGCTCAACGGGCTGATGGCCGCGTGCGACTGCTACGTCTCGCTGCATCGCGCCGAGGGCTTCGGGCTGACGCTCGCCGAGGCGATGGCGATCGGCAAGCCGACGATCGCCACCGGCTACTCGGGCAACATCGACTTCATGAACGAGCACAACAGCTACCTGGTCGACTACGAGATCGGCACGCGTCGGGCCCGAATGCGAGATCTACCCGCCCGAGGGCGAATGGGCGCAGCCGAGCGTCGAGCACGCCGCGCGAGCGCATGCGCGAGGTCTACACAGACCGCGAGGAGGCCGCGCGCCGCGGCGAGCGTGCCGCGCAGGACATCGCGCGCCAGCTGTCGCCCGAGGCGACCGGCGCGGCGATGCGCGCGCGGCTGCAGCAGCTGGCCGGCGGCGGGGCCGGGCCGACGCCGGCGGTGACGCCCTCGGCGGGCGGTCAACCAGCGGCCGGCAGCGCGTCGGGCGGCGCCCCGCCGGGCTTGAGCACCTCCAGCCACTCGTAGCCCACGGGCGCGGCGCAGATCTGCGCCATGCGGCTGGCCGGCGCGACGTAGACGCTGTTCTCGGTCGCCTGCTCGCGGTTGAACACGATCGCGCCGATCGTCGCCAGCGTGGTCTCGGCGTCCGGGGTTGCCGCTGCCGGGGTGCAGGCTGCCGCCGCCGCGAACGATTCGCAGCGTGTGCGGCCCGGCGCTCAGCGTGCTCGCCGTCGACGAGCAGGAACTGGTTGGGGTAGCGCTCTTCATAGCCGAAGCTGGACAGGCGCTTTCCGTCGATGTAGAAGGTCAGCGGCCGCCCGATCGAGCCCTGCAGCCAGATGCTGTAGCGCCCGGCAGCTGGGAAGCGTGATCTTCATCCGGCGCTGCCCGCCCGTATCCGGCCAGCGTCGACGGTCCCAGCGCGCGCCAGTAGATCGGGGTGGCTGCCCGCCAGCGGGTTGGCGACGGCCGCGACCGAGGTCTGCGCGTAGGCGACCTGGGCCCCCGCGCCGGCCTGGCGGGCCTTGCCGACGAGTACGCGACAGAGCGCCGGCGTGCGCTCGTGCGGAAGGCTGGACAGCGGCGCGTGGAAGAAGACCGTGTTGCGAGGGCCGGTCGCGCCGCCACACGTCGAAGTAGTGCGTGCGCTCGATCAGGTCGTAGTTGCTCGGCGCGCGGCTGGCGGTCGGGCTGCGGGGCTGACGATCAGCGGGAAGCTCTGCAGGTAGGCGGGCACGAGCTGGTTGAGGTCCCAGCCGAAGCTCTGCCCGGGCGGCGCGACGCCCGGGCGCACCTCGAAGTCGAAGTTCGCCGGGTCGACGATCGATGTCGCCTGCTCGTCGCGCAGGAAGAACTCCGCGTACTCGTCGAAGTAGGGATCGAGCGTCGGCCCCTGGCCGGCGTAGCGCTTGGCGATCGCGCCGAGGTCGTGGTAGCGCGCGCCCGGCGCGAGCGTCGTGTCGTGGTAGATCAGCGCGTTGCCGTACAGCACGCCGCCGGCGACACCGCGAGCGCCGCCAGCCAGCCCACAGCGCGACCGCGCGGCGCTGGCTCGCCTGCAGCGCGGCGGCGCCGGCGAAGGCGAGCGTGAGCGCGAACGCGGCGGTGATCGTGAACGACTTGAACTGGATCCAAGCGGTGCTGTGTTCGATGAAGTAGTAGAGCGCGATCGGCGTCATCGACGCCGAGCACGACGATCGTCCAGCGGCGGCGCAGCAGCGCGCAGAGCACGCCGACGACGGCGAAGACGATCACGATCACGTCGAACACGTGACTCGACGTCGCGTGCACGAGCGGAAAGCGGTAGTCGCCCGTGAGCCACACGCCGGCGCTCGACCAGCGCGACACGGGCGCGGTCAGGTTGCCGAGCCCGAGATCGACGACGCCGCCCACGATCGCGCGCCGGCGACGCTGGCGAGTTTGGACGGCGGTGATCAGTCCCGGGCAGCGAGATGACGATCGCGACCACGGCGAACAGCCCCCAGCTCTCGAGCGCACGAAGCGCCGGCGCCCGCGCGCGCGGACGAGCGAGACGACGAGCACGCCCGAGCAAGCAGCAGGCCGAGCCAGGGCGCGATGCCGAGGCTGAACGCGGCGAACGCGCCGGACACGGCCACGGCCATCGGCAGACCGCTCGCCGCGGGCCTTCGCCCGGGCAGCCGCTCGGCGAACAGCGCCGCGACGATCATCAGCAGCGAGCGCCGTCGTCAGCTCCTTGATCCCGGCCTCCAGCGCATAGCCGTAGAGCACGTTGGGCTGGATCGCGACGACCGCGCCGACGAAGCGCATCAGCCGATTTGCGCGTCACGCGTCCGAGCAGCGAGTAGATCGCCAGCGCGCCCATCGCCGCCGCGAACGCGAGGAACGCCTGGTAGCACCAGGCGACGTTCGTGCGAATCAGCGTGGCCATCGCACCCAAGGTCGCCTGCGAGCCGCCGGGATAGCCGATGCCGATCAGCTTCGGAGACGACGATGTTGTACGAGGAGTTGCCGCTCGACGGCGTCGTGCGACCGGCATCGGCCAGGTGCTGGGCGAAGTCGAACTGGAAGGCGATGTCGACGATGCGCGTGTAGCCCGTCCAGCCGACGCGACCGGTCAAGAACACCGGACCGCCGACGGCGGCGAACGCGCCAGCGCGGCCAGCGCAGGCCACAGCCAGGCCGCTCTGCGCGGTGCGCTGCCCGCGTCTCCGGCGACCGCGCAGCTCCAGCGCGAAGCCGACCACGCGCGACGACGGCGACGATGTGGGCCGGCCGCCTGCGGCCAGCCAGCCGTACGAGCACGCGAACGCGCAGATCACGACGACCAGCGCAAAGCCGGTCGGGCGCGACGAGCAGCGTCGACAGCGCTCCGGCGCGCAAGGCGGCGCACGAGCAGCCCGCAGCCGACGCTCGCCAGCAGGAGCACCCCGCGGGAACAGGACCCAAGCGCTGAGGAACGATCCGACCAAGCGGGCATCTATAGCGGCTCGGTCGGCCGCGAGGCGCCGTGTCGAGTCGCTCACGCGCGCGGGCCGAAGGCCATACGTCTCAGGCGCATGCCGTCGGCCGAGCCCGCTCCGGAGCCCGCCGCGAGGCGCACGCTGGCACGCGATCGTGCTCAGCTGGAACGGGCGCGAGGACACGCTGCGCTGCCTGGAGTCGCTCACGCGGGCCGAACGCCCAGACCTGCGCGATCGTGTGCGTCGACAACGGGTCCAGCGACGGCTCGCAGGAGGCGGTGCGCGAGCGCTTCCCGCAGGTCAGTCTGATCGAGGCCGGCGCCAACCTCGGCTACTCCGGCGGCAACAACCTGGGCATACGCGACGCGCTGGACGACGGCGCACGCTGGATCGTGCTGGTCAACAACGACGCGACCGTCGCAGCCGACGTCATCGCCGGCTTTCGAGCGGCGGCGACGCGAGCGCCCGCGCGCGGGCATCCTCGCCGGCAAGGTCTACTTCGCCGACCGCCCGACGACGATCTGGTTCGCCGGGCAGCGCGTCAGCGAGCTGCTCGGCTACTCCGGACGGCCGCGCGGCTACGGGCGCGAGGACGGACCGCGACTACCGAGCGTGTCGTCCCCACCGGGCGCGCCGTCGGCGCGCTGATGGCGATCTCACGCGAGGCGATCGACGCGGCCGGGCTGCTCGACGACGAGCTGTTCGCCTACGTCGAGGACGTCGACTGGGCGTTGCGCGTGCGCGACGCGGGCTTCGAGGTCGTCTTCGCGCCTGATGCGCGTGCCTGGCACAGCGTCTCTGCTTCGACCGGCGGCGAGAAGGCCTCGACGCACACGCTCTACTACGGCGTGCGCAACACCGTCACGGTGCTCGAGCGGCGACGTCCGCTCGGCAGGCTCGGCACGCAGGCGCGTCGGGCGGCCGTACTGGCGACATTCTCGCTGCATGCGCTGACGCGAGCCGACCGCGGCGCCGCGCTGCGCGCCGTGCGCGCGGGCTTTGCCGACGCGCGCCACGGGCGCCTCGGTCCGCGGCCGCACGGGTCCTGAGCGGCACGCGTCGCTACCCGCTCGTGCGCGACCTGGCGCTCGAGCGGACCATCGCGGCGGCGACGCCGGCCAGGCCAGAGAGGCCGCCTGCACCCGCCGCGGCCGCGGCGTAGGCGCGCGCCTGGCCCCATTTCCGCTCGGCTGCGTGGCGCCGGGCCTGGCCGAGCAGGATCGCCGCGCTCATCGTGCGCGCGCGCCGCTGCAGCTGCGGGTGGCGCGCCATGACGATCGCCATCGCCATCAGCCCCTCCTCATAAGACGCACCCGACGCCGCCGCGCGTGTCGTGAAGTTGTCGGCGTGGCGGCGGTAGCGCACGAGCACGTCGTCGAGCGCGACGCAGCGGCCGTGGCGGAACACCTCGATGTCGAACAGCCAGTCGTTGGTGAACGTCAGGCGCTCGTCAAAGCCGCCCGGCGGGCACAGCGACGAGCGGATCATCGTGGCCGACGGCAGCATCTTGTAGGTCGGGTCAAACCACAGCTCGATGCCGCCGCTGCGCAGCGGCACGCCGTTGGCGACCTGCGAGAAACGGCCTATCACGCTGCCGTCCTCGGACTGGAACATCTCGGCGTCGTGCGAGCAGCCCGCCGCATCGGGGTTGGCGTCGAGCGTTGCGACCTGGCGCGCGAGCTTGTCCGGGAGCATCGCGTCGTCGCCGTCCAGCCAGGCGATCAGCTCCCCTCGGTGAACCGCCAGCGCCCTGTTCAATGCGAACGGCTTGCCCTGGTTGCGTTCGCCGCGGATCACGCGCACGCGCTGTGGATCGCGCTGGGCGAAGGCCTCGGCGAGCTGCGGCGTGGCGTCGGTCGAGCCGTCGTCGGTGATGATCAGCTCGAAGTCGGCGAAGCTCTGGGCGAGCACGCTCTCGACGGCCTCGGCGAGGAAGCTCTGCTCGTTGTAGGCGGCCATGATTACGCTCACGCGGGGGCTGTCGGTCACGCTCTGCATCATGCCCTTCCGGTCGGGGCGCAAGCGCGCCAGGGCCGCCGGAGACCCGATTGCGAATCACTATCGTCCGTCCGATGGCATCCACCGAAATAGCCCCGCTGGGGCGGCATTCTGTGTCGGCCTGCATCCCCGTGCGCCACGAGGAGGCGGTCCTCGAGCGCTGCCTGCAGAGCCTGCAGGGAGTCGTCGACGAGATCGTGCTCGTGCACGACGGCGAGTGTGAGGACCGCACGCTCGAGATCGCCGAGCGCTTCGGCTGTCGGATTTTCGTGCGCCCGCTCGTGGGACACGCCGAGGCGATCGTCGTATATGCGTTCGAGCAGGCTCGTGGCGAATGGCTGTTGTCAATACACGCAGACGAGTTCCTCAGCGACGAGATGCGCGAGAGCGTGCGTGGGCTCGCGGAAGACGAGCAGGTCAATGGCTACGAGTTTCTCTGGCGAATGTGGGACGGCACGCGTTACATCACCGAGAATGGGCCATACAAGCTCGCGCTGTTCCGCCGAGCGCGCACCCACCTGCTGGGCATCCTTCACGGGTTCGAGGTGATCGACCCTCCCGTGCGACGATTGGATCTGCATCTGGAGCACCGCCCGCTGTACAACAACTTCGCGCTCCGAACCGTCCTCACGAAGTGGCGCCGTTGGGCGAAGATCAACGCCGGCGAATTCCTCATGCCGTTCTCCGAGCTGCCCAAGTTCAACTGGACCGGGGCAACGGACTGGCCGCCCCGGCGCAAGCTGCTCAACCGGCTCTCGCCGCTGCTCTTCCTGCCGTACGTGCCGGCGGTGTTCCTCGTCAACCTGTGGCGTGAGCGTGACGTCTACGGTCTGCGTGAGAACCTGCGCATGTCGCTCTACCAAGGGTTGTATGGAGGCATGGTGCAGTTTTACGTCGCCAAATATGCGTATCTGGGAGGCGATGACACAGCGGCGTCCGAGACACCCCGCCCCGGGGCAGATCGCTCGCTGGCGGCGTGAACCGTCGTCCGCGAGTGACGTGACGGCGAGCGCACTGGCTGAGGTGCCCGCTCGAGTCGCTGTCGTGGCGGTTGGAGACCCGCGGTCGCCGAGCACGTGGTCTGGTGTCACCGCTGGCATCGTCGGCGCGCTGGCGGAGCTCGGCGTCGAGGTGGAGGCGCTCGACCTGTCGCTGCCACACGCGCTGGAACGCGCTCTCCTGGCAGCCGCGGCGGCGCCGACGCGCAATCGCTACGACGCCGAAGGCGCGGCGCTGACCTACAAACTGCGCAGCGCGCGCGCGCGGCGCGCCTGCGGGCGCGTAGGCGTCGACGGCGTGATCCAGATCGGCACGACCTTTGCACTCGGAAGTGTCGCGCGCGTCGTGACGCTCGAGGACATGACGCTTCGGCAAGCCTCCGCCAGCCACCCGGTGTTCAGCCAGATGTCAGCGGCGGCGACGGAGAGCTGGGAGCAGCGACGCGCGCGCATCTACGCCTCGGCCCGGATGTGCGCGGCGGCGAGCAATTGGACCGCCGACTCGCTGTCTGCTGACTACAACCTCCCGCGCGAACGCATTGCGGTTGTCGGGTTTGGCGCCAACCACCGGACGAGCGCCGCTGAACGTGATTGGCGCACTCCTCGTTTTCTGTTCGTGGGGATCGACTGGGAGCGCAAGGGTGGACCGCAGCTGCTGCGTGCGTTCGCTCGCCTGCGCGAACGGCTGCCGCAGGCCACGCTCGACGTGATCGGCGGGCACCCAACGCTGGAGCAGGAGGGCGTCACCTTTCACGGCGTGCTCTCGCAGCGCGTCGAGCGCGAGCGAGAGGCGACGCTCGAGCTGTTCTCGCGAGCGACGTGCTTTGCGATGCCGTCGCAGGTCGAGCCGTTCGGAATCGCCTACGTCGAGGCGGCCTCCGCTGGCTTGCCGAGTATCGGGAGCAGCGTCGGCGGACCGCGCGACGTGATCGGCGACGACGGAGGGCTGGTCGTGGCGCCAGGCGACGAGGACGCGCTGCTCGACGCGATGCTGATCTTGTCCGAGCCGGCGACGGCACAACGGATGGGCGAAGCCGCCCGCGCCCGTTCGGCGCTGTACACGTGGCCGAAGGTTGCCGAACGCCTGCTTCGCGCGCTCGGGCTGCCGGCTCCCGACCGGCGCCAGCTCGCCGGGTTTCTCTGATGGCCGCCGGCATCGGCGGGGCTGCGTAACGTACCCCTGCTGATGGAATCGGGAACCGAGATCGGAGGTTCGGCGCCGCAGCCGGCCACGGACATCCTCGATCGTCCCGAGGCCGGCGCGAAGGTCATCCGCGGTGGCGCGATCCGCGGGATCGCCTATGGGGCGACGATCTTGCTGAATGCCGCCGTGGTGCCGCTGATGACGCGGCACCTCGGGGTCGCAGACTTCGGTCGCTTCGTGACGGCGTCCTCGATCGTGATGATCGTGGCGGGAGTGACGGAGTTCGGTCTGAGCGGGATCGGCACGCGCGAATACGCGCTCGCAGCGCCAGGCGATCGCCGCGCTCTGCTCGCCAACCTGCTCGGGTTGCGCTCGGTCCTGACGGTGGCCGGTCTCGCGCTGGCAGCGCTGCTGATGGTGACCGCGGACTATCCAAAAGTGGTCGTTCTCGGAATGCTCGTCTCCGGCCTGGGCCTGATGCTGCTGAACGTCCAGCAGACATATTCGATCTCGCTCACAGCGCAGTTGGACTGGGGAGTTGCGTCGGTCTTCGAACTGGTCAATGCGGTCGTCGTGGCGGCCGCAACCGTGTTGCTCGTGCTGATCGGCGCGCAGCTGTTCCCCTTCTTTCTCGTGAGCGTCGTCTCATCCGCGGCGGCGCTGCTCGTATCTGGCATTTATTTGCGCGATCGCATCGCATTGCTGCCGCTCTTCGACATTCCCGAGTGGCGGGTGATGGTGCGCGATGCGCTTCCCTTCGCGGCGGCTGCCACGGTTGGCGTCCTCTATCCGCGCGTCGGTTTGATCCTCGTGTCGCTGATCTCCAACGCTCACCAGACCGGCTACTACTCCACGGCATTCAAGATCGTCGAGGTGGTTGGCGGGACGTCGGGACTGATCGCCAGCTCCGCCTTCCCGTTGTTCGCGCGCGCCGGGCGCGACGATCATGAGAGGCTGCGCTACGCGGTCGGCAAGGTCGCAGACACCGCCCTGATAGCCGGCACGTACATAACGCTGAGCCTCATCGTGGCGGCGCCGTTCATAGTCGAAGTGATCGGCGGCAAGTCCTTTGGGCCGGCTGTGCCGGTCCTTCGTCTGCAGGCGGTCGCGCTGCTCGGCGGCTTTCTCGCATCTACCTGGAGTTTCACCCTGCTGTCGTTGCGCATGCATGGTTCGCTGCTGCGAGTCACGCTCGGCGGGCTGGTCGTATCGGTCGCGCTGTCGGCCGTGCTGGTCCCTGGCCTGGGAGCGAAGGGGGCATCGATCGCCTCCGCGGTGTGTGAGTTCGTCGTGGCCGGTGGCTACCTGCTGGCCCTGCTGCGCCGCCACGCCCATCTGCGTCCCGGTCTGCGGACGCCGCCTCGCGTGGCCGTGGCCGCAGCGGCCGCCGTCTGCGCGCTGCTGCTGCCGTTTTCGAGCATCGTCCTGTGGGCGATAGCAACGGTGGTCTTTCTCGCGCTGCTGCTCGCGCTGCGCGCCTTGCCCAGCGAGCTGTTCCTCCTGCTACCGCGAAGAAGAGGCTGATCGATGTCCGCCGAGCCTGAGGCGACCCCCGCGGCCACGGTCGCGATCGTGACGCGCAACCGTCGAGACGAGCTGCGCCGTGCGTTGCGCTCGGCCGCCGCCCAGACCGTGCCCTGCGAGCTGATCGTCGTCGACGACTGCTCTGAGGACGGCACGGCGGAGATGGTCGCCGCGGAGTTTCCGAACGCGCGCCTGCATCGTTCCGAGCGGCGCGAAGGGACGCTCATCCAACGCAATCGCGCCGTGCGGATGGCCCGGGCGGCGATCGTCTTCTTTCTCGACGACGACGCGGCGTTCTCCACCGAGCGCGTCGTCGATCAGACCCTGCCGGCATTCGAACAGGACGATGTGGGCGCAGTCTCCATCCCGAACCTCGATCTGGTCGGCGAGCGGCTGGAATGGATCGTACGTCCGGCCTCTCCTGAGACACCGGAGGCCGCACGCGCGTTCGTGGGCTGCTCGCATGCGTTGCGGCGATCCGCTTTCCTGCAGGTCGACGGGTATCGCGAGTCGATGAGCAACTACGGCGAGGAGAGCGAGCTCTGCCTGCGCCTGCTCGATCGCGGGTTCTTCGTAGCGCTCGGCTGCTCAGACCCGGTACATCACTTCCGCTCGCGGATCGGCCGCAGCAAGCCGTTCGAATGCCGAGCTCGCACGCGCAACACGATCCTCACGGCACTGTTGCTTGCGCCGGCGAGGGCGCTGCCCGGATACCTGCTGTTGGTGCTCGCGTACTTGCCGTTCGACGTCGCGCGCGACCGCAACCCGCTGTCCTTCGGAGCGGGCATGCTCGAGGGCTACCGCGAAGGGTGGCGCCAGCGTGCGCAGCGACGCCCGGTCAGCAACGTGGCGTTTGGCCTGGCCGAGCGGCTGCGCAGGCACGAGCCGCTGCCGCTGGAGACCGTGCGCGCCACGCTGCACGGCTCCGAGCATCCACAGCCCGCGTCGTCCTAGCCAGTCAACGCCGCGCGGTAGGACGCGAGCGTCCCCGCGGCGGCCGCATCCCAGCTGAAGCCCATCGCGCGCTCGGCTCCGAGTGCGACCAGGCGTGCAGCCAGCGCGCGATCGTCGAGCAGCTGTGCGATCGCGCCGGCGACCTGGTCGGGCCGTCGCGGATCGAAGTAGACGGCCGCCGGGCCCGCCACCTCGCGCAGCGCGGCGATGTCCGAGCAGGCGACCGGCAGCGAGCGGGCCATGGCCTCGAGCACCGGCAGCCCGAAGCCCTCGTGCAGCGTCGGCAGCACCAGGCAGTCGGCGAGCGCGTAGAGCTCGTCGAGCTCGCCCGTAGCGCAGCTCCCCAGCAGGCGCACGTCGTCAGCGACGCCCGCCGCCTGCGCACGCTCGCGTAGCCGGCCGTCGTCCGTGCCGTGGCCGGCGAGCACGAGCAGGGGCCGTTCGGCTGCAGCGGTCAGCGCCAGCGCCTCAATCAGCACCGACAGGTTCTTGTGCGGCAGGTTGGTCGCGACGCAGAGCGCGATCTGGCGGCCTGACAACCGATGACGCTCATGCAGCGCGTCGCTCTGCGCCGTCGCGCCGGGCAGGCGCACGCCGTTGGGCACCACGTCGATTCGCTGGCGCTGGACGCCGAGACCGTCGACGAGCTCCTGCGCGCCGGCCTCGGAAACGGCGATGACCCGGCGCGCTCCGCGGGCGGCCAGCGCCATCAATGCGCCGGTGAGCTTACGCGCCGGCAGCGAGAGCTGGTCGGGAACCGCGAGGTACTGCAGGTCGTGGATCGTGACAACGCGCGGCGTGGCTCCCCAGCCGGGCGCGAAGTTGGCCATGGAGTGCAGCACGTCGACGCCCGCTCGCCGCGCCGATGCAGCCACCATGCCCAACTCGCCAAAGGCCCATTGGGCGCGGCTGTGCGCGGAGACGGGAAGCCTGACGGTGCGAACGCCATCGCCGAGCGAACTCGCAAGCTCCATGCCGGCGTTCCGATTGACGAAGGCGACGAACTCCAACTCAGGCGCGTGCTCGAGCATCGCCGGCACGAGTTCGCGCGCATAGGTCTCGCGTCCGCCGCTCTCGCCGGGCACGAGGTAGAGCAGGTCCAGGCCGACGCGCATCAGCGCGCGAGCACCGACAGCAGAAACCGCACAGCGCGCCAGTAGAGCTCCTGAGGGACGCGCAGCAGCGGCGTCGAGGCGCCGGCGAGGTAGGGGCTGTCCAGCGAGGAGGTGAGATGGCCGGCGAAGTCAGCCGCGCCGATACGGCGCGTGCGCTGGACGGCCCGGCGCCGCGCAAGCGTGGCGGGCAGGCCGGCGACCGTTGCCGTCTGAGCGCGCAGCTTGGCCCACAGCCATCCCTCGCGTGCGGCGATCGCCAGCAGCCCCAGCTCGGCTGCCAGCAGCGCCGGTAGGGTCAGCGCGAGCAAGGCGCCCGGATAGACGGAGAGCACGGTACGCCAGCGGTTGCGCTCCAGCCAGAACCACTTCGTGGTGCCCTTGTCGAACTCGTAGCTGTGCAGCACGCGAGCATCCGGGACCAGACCCGACACGGTGTCCGGCGAGCCACAGCCGCAGGCCGAGATCGAGGTCCTCGCCATACATGAAGTAGTCGCGGTCGAGGCCGTGCAGCTGATCCCACGCAGCGCGGCGCACGACCATCGCCGCACCAGAGGGGAAGGCGATCTCGCGATCGCGCGCCGGCAGCTCAGATGCCGGCCGTTCGCAGTCGCCGGCCCAGCCGATGCCGAGATAGTGCACGACGCCGCCGCTGGTGTTGATGCGCTCGCCGGCGAGCATCACGGCGGCCTGCCACGCGCCCCAATCGCGATGCGACGCGCTCGCGGCACGAAGTCGCTGCAGGCAGTCGGACTGCGGCTCGGAGTCGGGGTTGAGAAACAGCAGCAGCGGTGCTCGCGTGACGTCGGCGCCGGCGTGGCAGCCGCCGGCGAAGCCGAGGTTCTCGCCCGTCTCGATCACGCGGACCGGCGCCCCCAGCGAACGCGCGAGCTCGGGCGTGCCGTCGCCGGAGGCGTTGTCGACGATCACAAGCTCGTCATCGTCGCGAAGCTGTGGCACGAGCGCGGACACGAGCGGACGCAGGTGCTCGGCTGACTGGTGCGTGACCACGACGACGGCCAGAGCCTCGGGGCTGACCGCCGACAAGGGACTCAGCGGCTGCTTGAGAGCTCGGCGCGGGCGCCCTCGGGCTCGGGCAACTCTGCGTGGCTGGGCGCCTGTCGTGCTGACCCGGCCTCGAACTCCTCGACCCGTTGCTGCAGCAGGCCCAGACGTTGGGCCAGGACCTTGTTCTGGTCGGACAGACGCGAGACGGCAAGCGAGAAGTTCAGCAGGATCATCGCGATCAGGCCGATCGCCACGACGAACAGCAGCGAAGGCGGATAGGAGATGCCGACATCGTGCGACAGCGAGGTCAACAGCCCCTTCCACACGGCGAGCACGAACAGCGTCATGGCCGCCAACAGCCAGAGGATCGCGTAGCGCTCGGAGAGACGCTTGCGTCGAACGAACTCGAACACGAGCACGCAGCAAGCCGAGCGTGAGCACGATCGCCAGGCCGCGCTGAAGCGTGATGTGGGTCATGTGGCGCGCTCCGCAAGCACGGCCGGCGGATCGTTCGGCACGGTCGTCGGGCGCCGACGGAACAGGCCGACGAACACGGCGAGCAGCACCTTGACCATGTAGTACACCGACTGCGTCGAGGAGATCGCCGACACGCCCGTCAGCCGCGGGCGCATCGACTACCGGAATCTCACAGCTGCGCAGCCGGTGCGCGTGCATCAGCAGGATCGCCTCGACCTCGGGGTAGTCGTGCGGGATAGTCGCGCGCGAACAGCTCGATGCCGCGTCGATTGGTCATGCGAAACCCCGACGTCGGATCGGTGACCCGCTGCCCGGTGATCCTGGAGACGACCATCGAGAAGATGCGAATGCCGGCCCGCCGCGCCGCGGACGATTGAAAGCCGTCGCCGCTGGCCGAGAGAAAGCGCGAGCCGGTGACCATGTTCAGCTCGGGGTCGGCGTGCAGCGCGTCGAGCAGGTCACCGATGTGGCGCGGATCGTGCTGGCCGTCGCCGTCGACCTGCACCGCCACGTCGTAGCCGCGCTCGAGCGCGTACAGGTAGCCGCCCTGCATCGCGCCGCCGATGCCCAGGTTGAACGGCATTCTCAGCACCGCCGCGCCGGCCTGCGCGGCCCACTCGGCGGTGGCGTCGATCGAGCCGTCGTCGACGACCAGCACGTCGAAGTCCGTCGCTTGTTCATGAATCGCGACGACCGTCTGCGCAACGGAGTCGGCCTCGTTGAAGGCGGGAACGATGGCGAGATTGCGTCTCATGAGGGCTCGGCGCGCGACGGGCGGCGAAGGTTGCAACGCGCCGGTTCACCGCGAGTTGCGCCTTTCGCCCCGTCAGCCTTGGTTAAGTGTAGGGCCAGCACTCCCCGCAATATGCGTGGCCGGCACACGTCACTGCTATATCTTTGCCGCTCCTAGCGATGGACGCCCTACGTTGGAGAGACGAGCAGAGAGGGCTTCGCGAGGTCGTACGAAGACACCGCCGCACATCTGACGGGCGCGCTCCGCTGGAGGTCGCCGCGGTCGCAGGGAATCCAGTGACTCCCGACACAGGCGAGGACGCGCTCGTGACGGTCATCGTCGTCTGCTGGAACTCGCAGGAGGTGCTACCCCGCTGCCTCGATCATCTGTTTGCGCAGGACTACGCAAACCGCGAGATCATCGTCGTCGACGACGGGTCAGACGACGCCACGGCGCGGATCGGGCAGGATGCAGCCGACCGCGGCGAGATGAAGTTCGTGCGCAGCTCGCGCAATCGCGGCTGCCCGAGCGCTCGCAATCTCGGTCTGCAACACGCCGCGGGCGAGATCGTCGCCTTCATAGATGACGACGGCTTTGCCAGGCCGAGCTGGCTGAGCGAGGTCGTTGCGGCGTTCGGCGACGATCCGCAGATCGGCGGCGTGGCCTCGACGGTGTTCTACGACGACAACCCGATGGTGCTCAACGGCGCCGGAGGAATCGTCAATCGCCAGGGCTGGGCCGCCGACCTGTCGATGAACCGGTCCTATGAGGACGCGAGGATCGCGTCGGAGGCGCTGTATCCGATGGGCTGTGGCATGGCGGTCCGGCGCGAGGCGCTCGAGCGCGTCGGACGCTTTGACGAGCGCATGCTCAACTACTACGACGACGTGGACTACGGCGTGCGCCTGTGGCGCGCCGGCTACCGGGTGGTCGTCGCCGCCGACGCGTGGATCGACCACGGCTCGACCGCCGGCGATTCGGCGCGCAAGCGCCTCTGGTGCGAGCGTCATCGCATGCGCGTCGCGCTCAAGCACACTCCGTTGGGCGAGTTGGCGACGTGGGTGCGATGGGAGGGGCGCGGCCTGCGTTCGGCGCCCATGACGGGGCGAGCGCAGAAGCTCAGGTCGATCGGCTGGAACCTGCGTCGTCTGCCGAGCACGATCGCGCGACGCATAGAGCTGCGAGGCATGCCCGGCCCACCCGCCAACCTGCTCGACGCCTCGTATGGAGACGGCTTTCCGGCGGGCATGCCGCTGCGACCGCGACCGATGCCCGAGCGGGCCGGCGCGAGTCTCGACATGGCGCGGCCCGAGGCCGAGCGGCAGCTGCTCCACGGTTGGTTCCCGGCCGAACAGGTCGGTCAGCGCAGTTACCGATGGGCCACGACGAGCGCCGCCGTGCTCGTCGACTTGGACGCTCCGGCGAAGCGCTTGCGTCTCGACTACGCGCACGTGCCCGTCGAGCTCGAGGGAATCGATGTGCGCATTCGCCGGATCGGCTCGTCGCAGCCTTTGGTGAGCGTCTGGGAGACGCGCCTGGCCTGGCAGTATGTGGCCCGCTCGGTGGAGAATCATCCGCTCGAGCTCGCTCCGGGCGCTTACGAAGTGTGCTTTGTTGCGGCCCGCGGGTGGTCCGATCCTCCCCGCGATACACGTTCGCTCGCGTTCGCTCTGTCAAGTCTCTCCTTTGCGGGCTCTTTCGAGTTGCCCGGCGAGGGTCTCGATATGTCAGGAGCCCACGCGGAGGATCAGCTGGTCAATGGTTGGTTCGAAGCCGAAGACGGTCCTCTCGGGCCCTATCGCTGGAGCTCCAAGCGCGCGGCCGCAGTTGTACGAGTGACTTCGCCTGTCGCGTCGTTGACGCTCGGCTACCGCCTGCCGCCAGGTTCGATCGGCGGTCTTCGGCTCGCACTCACGCCGCTCGACGCCGAGCACGAGACGTGGTCGACTCAGCTGCCCTGGCGGGACTCGGAGTGGCGCAAGGACGCCTGCGCGGCGGAGCTCGCCCCCGGCGACTATCTGCTGTCGTTCGAAGCCGACAGGACGTGGTCGAACCCGCAGGGACAGGATTTGCGTCTGCCGCCGGAGAAGCGCTCGCTGGGCGTCGCAGTCGCCTCGCTGTCGTTTGGCGCCGGCTCGCTTCGCTAGCTTCCTGGCGTGGCGCCAATCGCCTGCTTCGTCTCGGCCAGTCGCCAGAACGTGTTCTTCGCGGAGCTGCTGGACGCGTTGGCCGATGAGCTCGCTGCTCAGGGCGTGGCGATCGAGCGCGCGGTTGACCACTTTCCCGCGCCCCGCGACGGCCTGGCGTATGTCTTCGTGCCACACGAGTTGATGCCCCTGCTGATGGATGACGCCCAACCGGATGCGCATCAGCTGGCGCGCAGCGTGACGATCTGCACCGAGCAGCCGGGCACGCATTGGTTCGCAGAAACCGCAGCGATCGCGTCGCGTTCGGCTGCGACCGTGGACATCAACCAGGTCGGCGTCGCGGCGCTGCACGAGCTGGGCATCGCCGCGACGTTCCTGCAGCTCGGCTACACACCCAAATGGGATCGTTGGGGCGGCGATGCGCGAGCTGAGCGATCGATCGACGTCGCGATGCTCGCCGGCGCCACCCCACGCCGTCTGACTGCGGTTGCGCGCTGTGCCGACCAGCTCGCCGGCCGGCGCACGGAGTTGCACCTGCCCGAGGCGCTCGTGCCGCACCGCGCCGACTCCGAGGTGTTCATCTCCGGCGTGCGCAAGTGGGAGCTGCTGGCGAGGTCGCGGCTGCTGCTGAATGTTCACCGGGGAGAGCTTGGCTATTTCGAGTGGCAGCGCGCTGTGGAGGCGATCACCAATGGATGTGTCCTCTTGAGCGAGCATTCGCTCGGCTTCGCGCCGCTGATTCCCGGCGAGCACTTCCTCAGCGTCTCGTGCGACAGCCTCGACGTCGCGTTGGAAGGACTCCTCGATGACGAGCCGCGCCTGGCGCGCATGCGAGCGTCGGCGTACGAGCTGCTGCGCGAGGAGTATCCACTCTCCTCCTCGATCTCGGTGCTCGCCGAGGCGGTCGCCCACGCGGCAAGGCTTCCGAGCATCCCAGCGAGCGATACGGCGCCAGCGCACGCGCCGCGACCGCGACCGCCACAGCTGCCGCCGCCGGCCTGGGAGGCGTACGACCTAGTTGATCGGCGCGGCGCGGAACGAGAGGTCGTCGAGGTGGCCGTTCGCCGCAGCGGGCCGGAGCCCACGACGCCGATCACTCCGCCGGCCGATCGGATGGAGCGGTTTGGTACACCAGCGCCATCTACGCCGCGCGTGTCCGTCGTGCTGGCAGTGGCCGATCAGTCAGGGCCCGCGGCTGCCGCAATCGAAGCAGTGGCGGTGAGCGACTTCACTGACTTCGAGCTGCTGGTGGTCGATGCGTCAGGTGACGCGACGGGCGGCGCGATCCGCTCCGCGCTTGCCGGCGTCCCCTGGATCGCGGCGACGCTGATCACGCGTGGCCCGGGCAATGGGCTCGCGTGGGCGCGCAACTTCGCGACCGAGCTGGCCGTGGGTGAATTCGTGCTCTTTCTCGGCGCCCGCGACGTGCCATTCCCGCACGCCCTCGGGCGGCTCGTGCGTGCGCTTGACGAGTTGCCCGAAGCAGCGTTCGCATACGGGATCGTCGCGCAGAGGGGCGCTCATGGTCCCAGCGGCCTGACTGGTTATCTCAGCTGGGACCCGACGCTGCTGCGGTACGGCAACTACATCGAATCGATGGTGATGGTGAGGCGTCTGGCGATGACAGACGTTGGCGGCTTCGCGACCGACGAGCTGCTGGCCGGCTGGGAGGACCTTGCCCTGTGGTGCGCGCTTGCAGACCGCGACTGGCGGGGCACTCGCGTGCCCGAGATCGTTGCGTCTCAGGAGGTCGCCTTGCGGCCCCCTGCGGCTTCGGCAAGCGCCTCGAGCGCGGCATGGAGCCTGCTGCTCGAGCGCTTCGCATCCCTGGCCGCTTAGCGGCCGCGCTTGAGCGCACGCAACGGCGCGGTGAGCCGCCAGCTCAGCGACGCGTTCATCGCCCTCGCAACAGCGTCGGCGCGGGCCAGACGCTGTTGTAGATCCTCCAACTGCGATGTCTGTGTTGCCCGTGATTCTTCGAGCACGAGCATCCGCGCTTGGAGCTCGGCGAGAGTCTGTTCTACGTCTATCAAGCGCGCTGCGCTGCGCTTGCTGTGCTCGGTCGCCTGTGCCGCCTCCCGGCGTGACCTGGAGATCTCACGCGAGACGTCGGGTGATTGCAACTGCGCGTCTGTGGGGTCGGTCACGGTCGGTAACCGGCGTTTGTCGCGACGCTTGCCACCGTCGAAGCGTAGCGCCGCGATGGCCCAGGATCATGTCTTGGGTCCGCCCCGTGCAGGCGTAGCCTGACGCTATGGTAGGAAGCAGATCGTGCGCGACCGAACGTCCCCGACCCGGCTGCTGATCGCGGTGCGGCAGGCAATGCGAGGGCGAGCGCGATGACACTCGACCGCCGTGCAGGCGCCCCGCGTCTGATCGAGTGGACGGGCGAGCGTTGTGTGCCTTGGGCTCCTGACGTGCAGGTCGTCTATGAGCACATGCACCGCTATCTGTGGGCGGCGCAACTGGTGCACGGCAAGCGTGTCCTGGATCTCGGCAGCGGTGAGGGTTTTGGCGCAGCGATCTTGGGAGATACGGCGACCCGGATCGTGGGGCTCGACGTCGACGAGCGAACGGTCGAGCACGCGAACCTCAATTGGGCCGGCGAGACCATCTCCTTCGTCCAAGGAAGCGCGCTGGACCTCTCCGCGTTCGAGCCCGATTCGTTTGACGCGGTGGTCGCCTTCGAGATCATCGAGCACCTCAACGACCAGGAGAGGATGCTCGGCGAGATCGAGCGCGTGCTCTGCGGCGACGGCTTGCTGATCATCTCCACCCCCGATCGCCGCATGTACAGCGAGGCGTCCGATCGAGAGAACCCGTTTCACCAACGCGAGCTGACCGCCGAGGAGTTCTCGGCGCTGCTCGAGCAGACGTTCCCCCATGTCGGGCTGTGGGGTCAGCGCACGATCACGGGCTCGCACGTGGACGCACTCCAGCGCGACGGATCGGGCGCGGTGAAGTCGGAGTTCTTCATCGAGCGGGCCGGCGAGGAGTGGCACGTCGCGTCCAAACCCGCCCCCTTGTACCTCGTGGCGGTCGCTTCGCACCGACCGTTGCCGGAGGTGCCCGACGCCTCGACGCTTGCCGACTGCGGCCTGGAGCTGCTGCGTGCCTCTGAAGCCAAGGCGGGCAAGGCCGCGAATGAGCTGATCCGCCAGCGTGACGAGGCCGCTCATCAGTTGAACGCTGCGCTGGCCGAGCTGGGCCGTCGCGAAGCAGAGTTCGCTGAGCGCGAGATCGCATTGGACGCGAAGCTCAAACAACGCGACGCCGAACTGGTGCTTCAGGCTGAGCAACTCGCTTATCAGCAGGATGAGCTCGTGCGTGGACGGGCGCGGATCGGCGAGATGGAGGCCGCACTGCTCGACCTGCACGCACAGCTTGCGGACGCACGCCGCTTCACCAGGCGCGTCGAGTCGTCGGTGACTTGGCAGACTTTCGAACGGATCCGCGGCCGCTCGTTTCGAGCTCTCGGCGGAGAGGACGCGCTGGTAGTGCGAGCGCTGCGATGGTCGCTGCGGCGGGTGGGCGGCCTGCTGGGCAGGCGTGGAGTGGCCGTCAGCGTGGGCGCGCCGGCGTCATCGCCGCCGACCGGCGAGGCGATCGAGCTGCCGCAGTTCACCCACCCGCGCGTCTCGATCGTGATCCCGCTGTATTCGGGAGCGGGCCTCACGCGACGGTGTTTGGAGACGATCCGCGACCACACCAACGGCCTTGCTTACGAGGTGATCCTGGTCGACGATACGGCCGATCCCGACACGAAAGGCCTACTGACGTTGGTCGGCGGTGCGCAGATCTTGCACAACGAGCGCAACGAGGGCTACCTGCGCAGCGTCAACCTCGCCGCGGCGACCGCGCGCGGTGATTGGCTGGTGCTCTGCAACAACGACATTGAAGCCACGCCTGGCTGGCTGGAGAATCTGCTGCGCTGTGCCGAGGCCGATGACGATGTCGCCGTCGTCGCGCCGAAGTTCATCGCCCCCGACGGGAGGCTCAGCGAGGCCGGAGGCATCATCTGGAGCGACGCCAGCGGTGTGAACTACGGGCGCGGCGATGAGCCTTCGCGCCCGCGCTACGAATACACGCGCGAGGTCGACTATGGGTCGGCGGCTGCATTGCTCGTGCGTAGGTCCCTGTGGGAGGAGATCGGCGGCTATGACGAGCGCTTCATGCCGATG
Source organism: uncultured Solirubrobacteraceae bacterium (assembly GCA_963793935.1). Taxonomy (GTDB): domain Bacteria; phylum Actinomycetota; class Thermoleophilia; order Solirubrobacterales; family Solirubrobacteraceae; genus Palsa-744. The sequence goes on along the minus strand of CAWCBZ010000003.1, from coordinate 40,153 downwards.
TACTACGAGGACGTAGACCTCTGCTTCGAGGCGCGCAAGCGCGGTTGGCGTGTGTTGTATGAGCCCAGCGCGGTGGTCGTGCACGCCGAGGGGTCGACCGCCGGCACTGACCCCAACGCCGGGCACAAGCGCCACCAGGAGATCAACCGCGTCGAGTTCACGCGCAAGTGGGGCGAGGTGCTCGCGCAGCACCCTGCTGCGGAGATCCGCAACGTCGAGGACGCGGCGCGTCGTCGGCGCGGGCCGCAGGTGCTAGTCGTGGACTTCCGCACACCGATGTGGGATCGCGATGCGGGGTCGTTGCGCATGTACGAGGTCATGCGTTCGCTGCAGCGGCTCGGCTACTCGGTGACGTTCGTGCCCGACAACGCGGCCCGGCTCGAACCGTATACGCGAAAGTTGCAGCGGATCGGCGTGGAGGTCATCTACGGCGCCGTCGACGTCATGCCAGTGCTCGAAGAGATCGGGTCGAGCCTCACGGCGGCGATCCTCTCGCGTCCTCATCCGGCGAGTCGCTGGCTCGATTCGGTCAGGGAGTTCGCTCCGACGGCGCTTGTCGCCTACGACACCGTCGACCTGCACTGGGTACGAGAGTCACGGCGCTTCGCGCTCGGCCAACCGGAGCCGGCGAGTTCGAACGGGAGGCTCGTCGCGCAAGGCCCCAAGGCCACCGCCTTGTTCGAGTTGGAGCTGGCAATGGTGCGCGCCAGCGACCTGACCATCGCGGTCACCGCTGAGGAGCGTGCGCAGATCCTCAGCGACGTCCCGGGAGCCCGTGTTCTCGTGATCCCTACGATCCACGAGCCAGCGGATACCGTGCCTCCGGCGGCCTCGCGCAAGGACGTCCTGTTCGTCGGCGGTTTCGAGCATCCGCCAAACGGCGACGCGGTGCAGTACCTCGTGCGGGAGGTGATGCCGAACGTCTGGCGGCGCCGGCCAGATGTCTGCGTGACTATCGTCGGTGGCAGCGCACCGCGCGAGGTCGAGGAATTGGCGTCCTCCCGCGTCTCGGTTCGCGGCTGGGTTGCCGACCTCGATCCGATTCTCGGCTCTGCGCGCACGATGGTCTTGCCGGTGCGCTTTGGCGCCGGCGTCAAGGGAAAAATCACGCAAGGCCTCGCGGCCGGCGTTCCCATCGTGACCACGGCAGTTGGAGCGGAAGGCCTCGATGGTCAGGACGGGGCGAACATGCTGATCGCAGACGACGCCGGGGAGCTCGCCGAGCGGATCCTCAGGGTCATCGACGACGACACGCTCTGGCATGCTCTCTCTGGAGCCGGCCGCGAGCTGATTGCCAAGAACTGCTCCCCACGCGTTCTCGACGAGCGCATGCGCGAGCTTCTCACCAGCCGCCCGGCCGGGGCCGGCCGTGTGCGCTCAGGCCTGCCGGCTGCGTAGGAGCATCAGCATTCGCTCGTCATGCTCCGGTGTTGCCGGGTCGGAGTCGGCTGTGTCACCCACGTTCCTGCGCTCGAGCACATCCCACCCGGTGCGATCGACCAGGCGTTCCAGTCCGGCGGGCGAGAAGATCCAGAAATTGGTCGGATCGTTGTTCGTCTCGTGCGGCGCGACCAGATAGCCGACCGGCAGATCTGCGATCGGCGTCCGCTCCGGCCCGGCGAACCGGGCGACCTTGGTGTTGAGCAGGCAGTAGGCGCTGCGGCCGGCAAGCTGCTGCATTGCGTAGTAGGGGTTCTGCAGATGGTAGAGGATGCCCAGTAGCAGGACCAGGCCGTAACGGGGACGCGGCAGCGCGAACTGCTGGTCGAGGTTGATGTCGTGGATCTGCACGCTCGAACCAAAGTGATCACGCAGAGCCTTGGCGCCGCGCAGGCCGTTCATGTTGGTTGGAGCCGTGTCGACGATGTCGAGCTGCCAACCGCCGACCTGCTCGAGCGCGAACGCGAGGTCGCCATCGGCAGCGCCGATGTCGACCACCGGCTGGCCCATCGCGAGCATGTCCAGGTTGCGGTGCTCGCCCGTCAGCATTGCGTCCAGATGCGCGACGTTGCCAAGGATGTCGTAGGGGTACCAGGGAAAGTCGTTGTCGATGGCTTCACGCGCCGCGCGCATGCGCGCGATCTGCGCCGGGAGCTGGGCTGTCAATTGGTCGATGTCCACGGTGCGGACGGCCAGGATAGTGAGTCTCAGGCGGCCGGCGCTGCTCCGTCGGGCATACTCCGTAATCGGCGCGACAGGCGCTGCGAAGTCCGGATGACGTCACTGATCTCACAACTGCGTTCCAAGGCCGACGGCCTGCGAAACCGCCCGCAGCGTGGTGGATGGCTGCGCCTGCCCGAGCACCGCGAGACCGACAACGGCGTCAAGCCGGCGCCGTACCTGCCGATCTACGAGCACCTGCTCGGATCGCTGCGCGAGCAGGAGTTCAGCTTGCTCGAGCTGGGCGTGTGGGGAGGTCACTCGCTGGAAATGTGGCGCGACGCCTTTCCGCGTGCGACCGTCGTGGGGATCGATCTTCAACCGCCGGAGGCCGATCTCGGCGCGCGGGTGCACATGCTGGCCGGCGACCAGTCCAATCCGGCTCTGATGCAGCGCGCGCGCGACGCTTACGCTCCAGAGGGCTTCGAGGTGATCATCGACGACGCTTCGCATCTCGGCATCACGACAGCTCGATCGCTGCAGATCCTCTACCGCGAGCACCTGCGCCCGGGCGGCCTCTATTGCATCGAGGATTGGGGCACGGGCTATCTCCCGGACTGGCCTGATGGCGGACCGCTGCGCCCGGCTCCGCTGGACGTCGCAAGCCTCGACGCCACCGACGTGCCGCCGCGGACAGAGGCCGCGCCCGTCGCCATGCCCAGCCATGACCTGGGCGTGGTCGGGCTCGTCAAGCGATTGATCGATCACACAGCCGCCGGCTCGATTCGCTACGGCCAAGCCGACGCTGTCGTCGAAGCGTTGGAGATCGAGGCGATGTCCATCTGGGACGGCATCGCCGTCCTGCACAAGCCGGAGCTGCCCTCAGCGTAGCGGTCGAAGGCGCGTGCGAAAGAGCACGAAGACGGCGCGGAATCCGTCTCTCCAGGTGATCCCCTTGCCCTCGTCGTAAGTGCGTCCGTAATAGGCGATCGGAGTCTCATAGACGCGAAGCCCGCGGCGGCAGATCTCGCCTGTGATCTCAGGCTCTATGCCGAAGGCGTCCTCCGTGAGATGGAGCTCCTTCAAAACATCGGTGCGAAAGGCCTTGTAGCCCGTCTCCATGTCGGTGAGCGTCGTGTTGAACAGCAGCCCAGTCAGCAGCGAGAGTGCCCGGTTTCCCACCAGATGCCAGAACAGGTATGCGCGCTGTGGCTTTCCGCCGGACAGGCGCGAGCCGTACACGACATCAGCCGCTTGGCGTTGAATCGGCTCGACCAACGCGGGGACATCGTGCGGGTCGTACTCCATGTCCGCGTCCTGGATCACGACGATCTCGCCGGTGCAATGGGGGATGCCGTGGCGCAGAGCAGATCCCTTGCCGCCGTTGGGCTTGCTCAGAAGCCGGACCGGGCCATCGGGCACGACGCGAGCCGCGACGATCTCGGCGGTGCCGTCGGAAGATCCATCATCGACGACGATCGCCTCGTAGTCGATATCGAGCATGGCGATGCGATCGAGCACCTCGGCGATCGTGCGAGCCTCGTTGAACGCAGGTATCAGGAAGGTGATCCGCATGAAGCCGGGCATGCTAGTTGGGTGCGTCTCGATGCCGCCTTGCGGCTAGGCCGTGCGAGCCGGGCCGCCAGCGGCACGCGCGTGCCGGCGCCACAGCGCTGCCGCCGAGTCCGCCAGCCAGACGCTCGCCAGCACCGTGAGGATGGTCGTCGGACCGGCGATGAAACGCGATTCCTGGAACTCGTACAGCTCGAAGACGACCAATGTGAGCACGGTGACCGTCAGGGCGTAACGGCCGACGGCCTCTCGTCTCCTTTTCCATGCGTAGAGCAGGCCCAACAGCGGCACGAAGGGTGGCGAGAAGACCCAGAACACGCTCGCGAGCTGCAGCGGATAGAAGGTCAGGTTGGGCAACGACGCCTGGGGGCCGCCGAACTGGCATGGGCACGTCCAATTCAGCAATCCTCCGTTGAGGCGGTCGGCAAAGATGAAGGGGCCGCCGCGCACGACCGAGCTCCCGTGTATGTAGCTGAGCGAGAACACGTGGCTTGCCACGCCCCAGTAGTCATAGCCAGTCTTCGCGGGGCTTCCAAACTGTGCCCACTGCAGCAGCAGCACTCCGATCAGTGGCGGGACGGCGAACATGAGCGCCGGTTTGTAGAAGCGTCGCGGCAACGCCGCGAGCAGACCGATCAAACTGACACCGGCGGTGATGCGAGCGACCGCGGCGAGGCCAACGAGAGCGCCCGACAGGCGGGCGCCCGAACGTTTCATCGTCTTCAGCAGCGGCAGAACGGCGACCATCAAGGCCGCAACGAAAGCGTCGGAGAGGACCAGTCCGGCGGAATCCCGAGCAAACGGCGAGAAGCCCACGAACACGGCGCTGATCACGGCGGCGAGCGGCCCTCCGAGCACCCAGGCGGCGACGAGCACCGACAGGACGTAAACCAGCGCCCAGAACTTGGCGCCGCGTTGAATGTCTCGTGGATAAGCGCCAACCGACGCGAACGGCGCCAGCGCCATGGGGTACCCGGGCGGATATCGCGGTGGCTGGCGGTGGCCTCCGTAGATGTATGTGAAGAACCCTTTGTCATACGCCAGCGAGTGAGCGGAGCTGGCGTACTCGGACGTGTCAGGGAACGGCTGTTGTGCCAGTGGACGCTCGGGGGCGCGCTCGACGTCGATGAGCACTGCGGCACAGACGACCACCGCCAGGATGATGCCGACGCACCTAGCCACGGCGCAGGAGGTCACGGCCATAGAAAGCAGCCAACAGCGCGAACATGGCAATCCACGCAAAGGGCACCAGCTGCAGGACCCGGTTGAGGGCGGCCGGCGTCGTCCTAGGCGCCGGCGCCAGCGCGACCACGCTGAGCGGTTCGCCTCGCCCTACGGTGAGACGTGCAAGCAAGCGCCGGCCCGAGCCGATGGAGTAGAGCCTGAAGAGGTAGACCTGGCCCGCGGCGATCCACGGAGCGGCGCTCATGCCTTCGGGCCCGAAGGCGAACACCGTCTCCTTCATATTCTTCGATTGCACCGTCACATTGCCGGGCGAGCCGTTGCCCGTCGACCACTTGACCTCCGGTGTCCCGGGCGCCGGTCCTGTGGCCGTGGGAACCGGCGCGACGGACAACAGTGGCGTGACGCCGGCTCCGGGAGTCGCGAACGACACCCCGCACTGCGATGTGAGCAAGAAGGTGAGGCAGCACAGGGCCAGCCTTGTCGACGCGCGCCGCATTTCGCCAAGCTAACTTAGTCGCCCGACGTCGCGCTCCGGTGCCATATAGTTCGCGCACGCCCGGATCGAGACAGCTCTACGCCGACCCAGTCGTCGTCGACAGCGACGACGACTGCTTCTTCTACCACGTCATGGACATGCCCGGAGGCGACTCGTTGGGCATGGGCCCCGCTGGCGGGAAATTCGACCTACGAGGGGGCGAGGACGACTACCTCGGTGATATCCCGCTCGATGGCTGTCGTGTACTCGAGATCGGCCCGGCCAGCGGCTTTCTGACGCTCTACATGGAGGCGAAGGGAGCCAGCGTGGTCGCTGTGGAGCTCGGACCGGACGCCGAGTGGGACATCGTTCCCCAGGCGGGCCTCGATCTCGACGCAATCCGAGAGCAGCGTCGCCAGATCATGGGGCAACTGCGCAACGGCTTTTGGTGGGCGCACGGGCGCTCGAACAGCCGCGCCACGGTCCACTACGGCGACGTCTATGCACTTCCGGCTGAGCTGGGAAGGTTCGATGCAGCTGTGATGGCCTCCGTCCTTCGCCACACCCGTGATCCCCTGCGCATCATCGAAGGTTGCGCGCGCCATGCCGAGCGCCTGGTGATAACGGAGATGTATGCCGCTGAGCTGGGAGACTCCCCGATCGTCCGACTAGTGCCGTCGCGAGAGTCGGCGATCTGGGACACATGGTGGGACTTCACCCCCAACATGCTGATCCAGTTCCTCGAGGTTCTCGGCTTCGGACAGACCGTGCTCTCCAAGCACGACCAGCGGTTCTTGGCGGACGGAAGCGAACATCAGATCCCGTTTTTCACGCTCGTCGCGCAGCGCTCGTAAGCCCGGTCCGATGGCGATCTCCCACCCGCGCCAGGTGGAGGATGGGATGTGACCGCGTGGCTAGTGGCTTTGGCGACGAACGGGGTGGCGGGAGTTGTAGCGCAACAGGAAAACGCCGACCAGCACGAACGGGACGAAGTTCACGAGGTGCAGCACCAGCGCGTAGGGGAGCGCTGAAGAGCGGGGCACGTGGTAGGCCCGCAGGGCTAGTAGGGTCGCGCCCTCGAAGACCCCCACAGCCGCCGGCGCAGAGGGGAGGATCATGCCAAGGCCCACGGCCACCATCACGAGCACGCCCGCCGAGAACGGAAGCCCGAGGTGGAAAGCGAGGGTCACAAAGTAGGCGCACAGCATCGACAGCAGCCAAGCGCACGCGGTCCACAGGAAGGCCTCGCGTGCGACGCGCCAGTTGCGTAGGCCGCTGAGGCCATGTGCGAGCTCCAGCACCGCACGCTCGAGCACGTCCTCGGAGAACATCGAGAACCGCCTGAGAGGGCGCAGCAGCAGACGCAGCGGCTGATCTTCGAAGACCGCGAGAACGATGGCGAGCACCGCGATCATCACCGCGAGCACCGCGGCCACGATCGCCGCGGGACCGAACCAGCTCACGTCCGGCAGCCAAGGCTCGGCGAGAAAGAAGATCACGAGGATCACGGTCACGTCGTAGAGGCGCTCGAGCACAACCGTGCCGGTGATTTCGACCGGCGGTGAGGAACTTCGTCTGGTGAGCACAACCACTCGGGCGACCTCGCCGGCACGAGCGGGCAGGATGTTGTTGTAGAGGTAGCCGATCATCGTCGCGTTGAGCGTCGTCGAGCGCGGGGGGCGTCTGCCTGGGACGAACAGCGAACGCCAGCGCAGCGCACGTGCGATATCGCCGAGCCCGAAGGCGACAAGCGCGGGAATGAGCCACCAGTAGTCGCTCGTTCGAAGTGCGTGTCCCGCGGCTTTGAGATGGATGCCGTTGAGCGCGAGATAGGAGAAGCCGAGCGTCACCGCGATGGTCGCGAGGTTGAGCGCGAGCTTCCTGTGGGGCGCCGTGTTCCAGCGAGACAAGCCGGCGCCGGACACGTCTGGTCTCGGGTCGAGTCCTAGCTTGCGATCCTCCTCTGGCAAGAGCTTCAACGCATCCAACCCAGCGTCGCTTGAAACACGAGACTCGCGAGCTGACCTCCTGCCATCGGGGTCGTTACTAGCGCGCATGTCAGGTCGAGAAGGATCCGCGCGTTGCGACTCTCTCGCGCCACCAATCGATTCCCGCAGACCGCTCGTCGACGTAGTAGCTGGTCACGATCCGATCGACGAAGTCGAATCGCACGCCTGCCTCCAGCATGCGCCGGGCTAGGTTCCAATCAGCCGGCTCGCCGGCCATGTGGGCATTCGCGTCGTAGAGAAAGCCCGTGAGACCAGAGTGGTAGATCGCCGCTTGGAAACCGAAGTCACTCTGCTCCGGCGGCCATGTTCCAAAGAAGGTCTCCTCGTCGGGAGGCACGATCGCTCGGGCGACCCCGTAGGCCACCTCCGCGCGTGTGCTCTGCGCAGTGGCAAGGAGTACCCGGAGATGATCGTCCTCCCACTCGTCGTCTTGATCGATCGGGGCGATCCAGCAGCCCGTCGCGAGCGCGTGGCCTTCGTTGAACGGATGAGAGCCCGCGACTAGCCATCGCGCACGAGCGTCGGCCGGGTAGGGACCGTTACGTGGGCGCTGCACGCAACGAATGCGCGAGTCTTCGAGCGATCGGATGCGCTCCTCCGTCCCCGCTTGCCGGCCGTCGCACACCACGATCGCCTCCCAGTTGGCGTAGTCCTGGCGACATACGCTGCTCAGTGCTCGCTCGACGAGCGTCTCGTCGTCTTGGAACGTGCCGATGCGCACCGTCACCAGCGGGTCGGGCCGATACGCGTTCTCGTAGCTCGGATGACGGCGGGCCTCCAGCAAGGCCACCGCAGCGCCCTGAGTGTCCTCATAGGCGCGCAGGAGCAGCTGGTTGAGCTCGTCGAGCCGAGCTTCCACCGTGGCTAGACGCTGGGCAACGTCGTCGGGGGAGTCGTGCGATCCTCCGCCCGGAGCTCGAGATTCGCTCACGCGCCAAAGAGTAGAGGCAGTCGACCCAGACCCACACGGACGCGCCGTGGCGAACTACTTGTACGCGTCGACGTACAGCGAGAAGTGCTCTCGAGCGTCCCAATCACCGTCGATCGCCGGATCGAATGACGATGCCTCCACCCGCGAGAAGCCGATCGCCGAGAGGAGCGCAAGGAGCTTGTCGGTGTCATACATGCAGCGATGTTCGCCCCACTGATAGAGGATGTTGTTGACGGCGTCGAGAATCGTGCCGCTGCCGGGGACGCCGTCGCCCAGTAGCCCGAAGAAGACCTTGTAGAGCGGTGCGAAGTACTCGTCGTCTGCGGCGACGTATGCCTGCGCGACACGAGCGAAGTCCGGCAGGCACGTCCGCAGGCGCCCGCCGGGGCGGAGCACTCGGTAGCCGTCGCGGAGAAGGCGTACGCCCTCCTCTGCTGAGAGGTGCTCGAGGAAATGCGACGAGTAGATCTCCGAGCAGCTGTCAACTGCCAGCGGCAGGTTGGCGGTCAAGTCGAAGTTGATCGTCGTGGCGCCGGGGACCTTGGGTGTGTCTCGGGGGTCGTGCCAGAGATCGATGTTGACCCAGCCCGGAATCGTATGCGCGCCGCAGCCCAGGTGAAGTTTCGGCGCGCTGGCGCCGAGCATCGCCAGGCGCCTGGCGTCTCGGCGCTGAACCAGGGCCAATCGAGCGGGCCCAGCTTGGCGTTGGATCAGCTCCGCTGAGCGTGCGCGGATCGCCTTGGCATCTGGCATCGCGCGGAGCTTAGTGGCCGGTGTCCGCAGATGGCCGAGCGCGTCCACGGCGTCCCGTCGCCGACGCCGGGTCCCCCTTCATATGTCCGTCTAAGGCCGTTTTCCTCAACAACGGCGGGGGCATTGTCGAGTCCAGACATACGTTCGCCCCTCCTTTCGAGCCTCAAGACCGGAGTCCATGACCGCCCACGCTTTCAGCCACACAGACTCGCGCACTCCCGAGCGCAACTCCGCGCGCCGCCTCGCGCGCCGCCTGCCCCTCGCTGCCGTTCTGGCCGCCCTGCTCGCCCTGCTCGCGCCCGCCACCGGCCAGGCCAAGTTCACGCAGATCGGCAGCCCTCTGTCGGTTCAAGCGACGCTGAACACCGCCGAAAACCTGAGCTACCCCGGCGCCTACACGCAGGTGCCGCCTAGCCCGAACGCGCCCAATGGGGTCTTTCACACGTTCCACTTCGGCGCCGACATGGCGCTGTGGAACTTCTCGCAGGCTGGCGGCGAGACGCATGTCCCCGCCACCGGCCAGGCGTCGAAGATCGAAGTCGAGGGCTGCGCGCAGCGCGCGACGAACGGCCCGATCCCGCTGGCTACGGTGCACTTCCAGGATCTCTCGCCGTTGCCCGGCGGCGGAGCGAAGGTGAACATCACCTCACAGGGCTTCGACCTCCCGATCTGCGGCGAAAACGGCGCCGGCGCGTCCACCGTGACGACCTTCCTTCCGATCAACCTGTGCGTCAGCGCCGGCGACTACGTCGGGCTCAACAACAGCGGCGGCTACGTGCCGAACGTCTACTCCAGCGGCGTGCCCTACCAGATCCTCGGCGCGGTCACGGGGGCGACGACCGACTCGTTCATCAAGGACAACGGCACGGGCAACGGCGCGCAGCTCTCGCCGTCGGTGACCTCGGCGATGGATGGCTTTGCCGCCAACCGCAACGAGGAACTGCTGATGCGCGTGACGCTGGCCACCGACGGCGACGCGACGCACATCTGTCCCGGCGGCAAGGCCGGGCTGCCGCCGGCGCTGGCGCCGATCCGCGTCAGCCCGCAGACCGACGGCGTCAACCACAGCCGCATCGTCGCCGTGGCGATCTTCTGTCGCGTGAGCCCCTGCAAGGGCGTCGCCACGCTGAGCCCCAGCGGCGCGGACACGTCGACGTACGCCGGCGAAGAAACCTACGGCCGCGTCGGCTTCGACCTGCCGTCGAACAGGACCGTGCACTTGCCGATCCGCGTCAAGGCGAAGTTGCTGAAGAAGATCCGCGCCAAACACGGCGTCTCGGTGACGCTCGTGGCGGCTGTGGACGGCAAGACGATCACTCAGCGCATCACCGTCAAGATCCTCTAGCGAAAGCGCCACCGCCGCAGCTCGGTCGCGCGATCAGACAGCGCGAGCGCCGCCGCGGCGCGCGCCGAGCCGAGGTCCAGCTCGACGGTCCACGCCGCTGCGACGTCTCCTGCCCGTCCGTGCTCACCTGAGCCGCCGATGCCGCAGCCGCGCCACTTCAACTCGGCCTCATAGCGCGTCCACGCACGCAGGAACTCCCACTCGCGTCGCGCCGGCTCGACAAGGCTCAAACGCTGCGCTTCGTGCTCGCCGAACGCGCGCCGCGCCAGGGCGACGTGATCGACGCGTTGGTCGCGCGAGCGATCGTCGCGCAGCATCTGCACGTCGACGCCGACCGGCGCGTCTGCGCTGAACGCGTACAGCGCCAGATCGCCCGAGTGCGACAGGTTGAAGCGCAGCGACGCGAGCGGCGTGGGCCCCGCAACTGATGGCTTGCCCTGCTCGTCGACGGCGAGCGCCACCGCGGCGCCCTCGCACGACAGGTAGCGCCCCAGCAGCTCACGCAGCACGCCGCGTGAGCGCCTCCAGGCTCGTCGCTCGCGCTCGCCGACGATCTGCGCAGCGCGCTCACGCTCCTCTGCGCTGAGCGCGCTTGCCAGCTCGTCGTCGACCGCGGAGAGATCGGCGCGCCAGACGTCGACGACTGCGGCGGGCAGGTGCGGTCGCGTTGGCCCCACGGGCCACTGCCCGGCGCCGCCCTCGTCGGGCGTTGGGCCGGCCGTGCCACGTACGCTCATCTTCGGGCGAATATAGGCGAGCGGCTACCCTCTTGCGCGCATGCGCGTGCTTCCCACAGGCCTCGAGGGGCTGGTTGCGATCGAGCCCGCCACGTTCGCCGACGAGCGCGGCTTCTTCAGCGAGACCTACCGCGCGAGCTGGCACGCCGGCAGCTGGGCATCGGCCGAGCACGCGCGCTTCGTCCAGGACAACCACTCGCGCTCGGCGCGCGGCGTGCTGCGCGGCATGCACTTCCAGCTGGGCGACGGCGTGGCCAAGCTCGTGCGCTGCGCGCGCGGCGAGATCGTCGACGTGGCCGTGGACCTGCGGCGCGGCTCGCCGACGTACGGCGGCTGGGAGGCGGTCGAGCTCGACGACGAGACGCATGCGCGAGCTGTACGTGCCGGTCGGTTTCGCGCACGGCTTCTGCGTGCTCAGCGACGTCGCCGACGTGATCTACAAGCAGACCGCCTACTACGACCCGCAACTGGAGCGCGGCATCGCCTGGAACGATCCCGACGTGGGCATCGAGTGGCCGCTGCGCGAGCAGCGAGCTGACGATCTCCGAGCGCGACTCCGCGGCGCCGCTGCTGCGAGAGCTGACGGACGAATTGCCGTTCGTCTACGACGGCGCGTGAGCGCGCCCGCGACGACGCGCTCACGCGCAAAGCACGTATGCCCACAGCGATAGTCACCGGCTCGGGAGGGCTGATCGGCTCGGAGTCGGTCGCGCGCTTCGTCGAGCTCGGCTATCGACGTGATCGGCCTGGAGAACGACATGCGCGCGCGCTTCTTCGGCGCCGAGGCCTCGACCGCGCGCATGACCGAGACGCTGCTCGCGCGCTATCCGACGCGTTCACGTCGCTGGCGATGGACATTCGCGATCGCGACGCGCGTCGAGCGCGTGTTCGCCGAGCGCGCCGGCGCGAGATCGAGCTGGTGATCCACACCGCCGCGCAGCCCTCGCACGACTGGGCGGCGACCGACCCGCACACCGACTTCGAGGTGAACGCGCTCGGCACGCTGAACCTGCTGGAGGCCGCGCGTCACGCACGCCGACTCGGCGCGACGTTCGTGTTCTGCTCGACCAACAAGGTCTACGGCGACACGCCCAACTCGCTGCCGCTGCGTCGAGCTCGCCCAGCGCCTGGAGCTGCCCGAGGATCACGCGCTACTACGCGGGCATCGACACGTCGATGTCGATCGACCGCAGCACGCACTCGCTGTTCGGCGTCTCCAAGACCGCCGCCGACCTGCTCGTGCAGGAGTACGGGCGCTACTTCGGCCTGCCGACCGTCTGCTTTCGCGGCGGCTGCCTGACCGGCCCCAACCACGCCGGCGCGATGCTGCACGGCTTCCTGTCCTACCTGATGCGCGCGACCGTCACGCGGCGAGCCCTACACGGTGTTCGGCTACGGCGGCCAAGCAGGTGCGCGACAACATCCACTCGGCCGACCTCGTCGCGGCGTTCGAGCACTTCCATCGCGACGCGCGCGCCGGCGGCGCCGTCTACAACATCGGCGGCGGTCGCGCCTGCAACTGCTCGATGCTCGAGGCGATCGAGCTCTGCCAGCGCATCGCCGGGCGCGAGCTCGACTGGACGCTCGACGAGCACAACCGCATCGGCGACCACCGCTGGTGGATCAGCGACCTGCGCCCGTTCGCCGCCGACTACCCCGGCTGGACGCTCACGCGCGGTCTGGAGGACATCCTGCGCGAGCTGCACGACGCCGAACGCCGAGCGCTGGCTGGCCGAGAGCTGAGCCGACGCCGGCTCGCGCGCGATGGCCCTGACTTGGCAGACTTACCGCGATGAGATCGACGGCTGAGCGCCTGCGCGTGCGCACCAACGGCTACACGGTGACGCCGCAGCAGTACGCGTACACGGCCTACGTCGCGCTGGGCGCGCTGACGCTGATCGTGCTCAGCGGCGCGGCCGTGCGACTGACCGGCTCGGGCCTGGGCTGCCCGGACTGGCCGAAGTGCTACGGCAACGCCTACCCGCCGCTGAACACGCACGCGGTGATCGAGTTCTCCAACCGGCATGATCACGGCGCCCGTGTCGCTCGCCGCCGGCGCTCGCGTGGCTGTTCGCGCTGCGCCGCCGCCCCTACCGCCGCGATCTGATGTGGCTCGGCGCGCTGCTGCCGCTCGGCGTGATCGGCCAGGCGGTGCTCGGCGGCTTCACCGTGCGCGGAGCGCTCGACTACGGCTGGGTGATGGGTCACTTCGCGCTGTCGATGCTGATCCTGCTGGCCGCGGCGCTGCTGGCCTGGCGGGCCGGCGAACCGACGATCGACGAAGCCAGCGAGGTCGCGGAAGGCGCCCGGCGCGCGCCGGTGGGCGTCTGCTCGGTCGCGGCGCTGCCGGCGCACGGGCGACGGGCGACGGGTCGGTGGACCGCCGGCTGATCCTCTCGCTGCGCTGGCTGGTCGGACTGGGCGCGCTGACGATCTTCGCGGGCACCGCCGCCACCGCCGCCGGCCCGCACGCCGGCGGCTCGCCCGGGCAGAAGATCAACCGGCTGGACTTCGACGGGCACGGCACGATGGACTTCGTGATCCACCGCCACGGCGAGATCGCGCTCGCCTTCGGGCTGGCCGCCGTGGCCGTCTGGTGGATGGCGCGACGCCGGCACGCGCGGCCGGTCGTGCAGCGCTCGCTGACCGTGCTCTGCGTGCTGCTGGCGCTGCAGGGCGTCGTCGGCCTCGATCAGTACGAGACGCACCTGCCGACACGAGCTCGTGTGGGTGCACGTCGGGCTCGCCTGCGGCGCCTGGCTGGCGACCCTGTGGGCGGCCTGCGCGGCCGGTTCGCTGGCTCCGAAGCGCGCCAGGACGGGCCCGGAGCAGCCCGTGAGCGCCTCGAAAGCGGCCGCCGGCGAGCCGCTTCCGGTCGGTCACGCGGCGCAGTTCCCCGGAAATTAGGGCTTTCGCTGGGCGCATCTCCCGCGTTTGCTTGCTTTCTCGTCCTCACCAGCGGTTAGCCTGCTCGCAGTAACGACACCCGAGAAGGGAGTGGTATGACCAAGAACGAGCTGGCCGAGCAGGTCGCCAGTCGAAACGGACTGGCAGCAAGCCAGGCCCGACAGGTGGTGGAGAGCCGTCATCGACGTGGTCTCCGATGAACTGGCCGCTGGGGGCGAGGTCGCACTTGCCGGCTTCGGCAAGTTCAGCGTCAGCCACCGTGCTGCACGGCAGGGACGCAACCCGTCGACCGGCGAGACGATTCAGATCTCCGCGAGCAAGGCCGCGAAGTTCTCGGCGGCCAGCGCACTGAAGAAGCGGCTCAACGGCTGATCGCCTTTGCGCGGTCCCCAGAGGTCACCGGCCCCTGTGGACCGGGGACCTCTGGGCGCCGAAGGCGCAAGCCATCGGCAAACTCTTCTGGCGCGCTAACCCGGCGTTTAGGCGCAGGGTGGAGGCTTGGTCGCGCAAGCTTCCTCCTCGACCTTCGGGTGGTGCCGCATGAGACAGATCGACCGCAGGCCACGACGGCGCACGCGCCCTGAGCGCTACGGCTCGCTGAGCGCCTTCTACCGCGCAGACGAACGTCGCGTGAACTCGCGGGAGCTCGACGTCGGGCTGTGGTGGCGCGAGGACGCGCACGACCCCTTGCACCGCGCTGCCTGGGTCAGCGACACGGGCGAGCTGTACATCGTGCGTCTCGGACCGCCCGAGCAGGGAGGCGGTCGCGTCGAGATCCTCGCGACCGTGAGCGATCACGAGCAGCTCGAGCGCGTGCTCGACGGCTGGCGCGAGCGCTGCGGCGAGCCGCGCTCGCTGACGTGGCTGCGCGAGCGCTCGGCGCGTCTCGGCGGCAGGGCGCGCGCTGTGCGCGCCGGGGCCACCGCGGCGATCGCCGGAGCGGGTGCGCTGTTGACCGCCGCTGGCTCTCTGGCGTCCGAGCTGGCCTAGCGAGGCTCGGCCGCGAGCTCGCCCAGCCCGAGCGCCTGCGCGACGGACTCGTCGGCGAGGCTGTCTGCCAGCAGGCTCGCGCCTGCGATCTTCGTGCCGGCGAAGTAGGGAACGCCGATCACGAACATGCCGGCTGCCGCAGCGGCGGTAACGCCGATCGGCGAGTCCTCCAGCGCGACCGCATACTCAGGTGCGACCTCGAGGCGTCGCGCGGCCTCCAGGTAGATGTCAGGCGCAGGCTTGGGGTGCTCGATCTCGGTGGCCGAGACGATCGCCGCGAACGGCCCGCCGTCCAGCAGCCCCGCCGAGGACAGCGTCCGCTCGAGAAACTGGCGCTCTGAATTGGATGCCACGGCAAGCGGCACGCCGGCGTCGCCCAGGCGCCGCAGCAGCGCGATCGCCCCCGGCCGCGGCTCGACGCCCTGCAGCGCCTCCTGCATGACCAGCTCGTGTAGCTCGTCCATCAGCGCCTCGCCCTCTCCAGGTAGCTCGAGGATCGCCTCGAGCTTGACCGCCGCGAGGGCACGCGAGGAGCCGATCAGCGTGCGCTTGTGCTCGGTCGTGAACTCGCGCCCGCGCGCTGCAAACAGCGTCTGCTCGGCGCGCGTCCAGGCCTCCTCGGTGTCCAGCAGAAGGCCATCGTTGTCGAAGATCGCCGCGCCGGGCCTCAAGCTCATGTGGCTACATCTTCGCGCCCGGCGCGCGCTGAGGCTTACTCACCTCGGGGATGTGCTCGCTGGAAGGCCGTGCGCCGGCCCGATCGGCTCCGGAAAAGATTTTCAGTGCCCGCGTGAGCTTTCGCTCGCCGGCGTGTCTCAGTGCCATCCAAACGAACACGACCACGACGGTTGGTCGAAGGAGGCATTGCGATGAGAAGGATGATCATCACGGCAGTTACGTCGGCCGCGCTTGCGGTCCCCGGCATCGCTCTGGCGTCACATCAGGGCGAGCACCAGCAGCGCGACGACCACGGCGTGCACCACAAGCGCCACCACGCCAGGCACCACCACCACGCCCACTTGGTCACCTTCGGCGCCTCCGCGAGCTCCGCGCCGGCCGGCGGTTCTGGCACGACCACAGCGCCGGCGCCGCCAAGCGACGAGACTGCGGGCACGGTTGCATCGTTCAGCAATGGCGTGCTGACGATCACGCTGAAAGACGGCTCGACCGTCAGCGGCAAGGTCACGAGCTTCACCGAGATCGAGTGTCGTGCGGCAATGGCCGCTGCTGCCAGCCACGGCGATCAGGGTGACGACAACGGCCAGGGCGACGATCGCGGTCGTGACGGCCAGTCCAACTCCGGCCCGAGCAACGGCGGGCAGGACGACGGTCCGGCCCACGACGAAGGCGACGACAACGGTCAGGACGTGGGCGACGACGATAGGCAGGACGAAGCCGAGCACTGCACCACGGCGGCTCTCGTGCCGGGCGCGGTCGTTCGCGAGGCCCAGCTCAGCGTCAGCAGCGCCGGCTCTGTGTGGAGGAAGGTCGAGCTCAACCAGTAGCCGCGGCGGGGATGAGGCGAGCGAGCAACACGGGGCGGCCCTGTCAGGGCCGGCCCGTCGCATTACTGGTCGCTTTCTCCAGCGCGCAAGGTTTGGCTGGATTTGGCGTCTGCAAGGAAGAGATGAGAGCAAGCTCATGAGCCCCAGAATCTCGATCAGGCTGCTCGCTGCGCAATCTGACCGGCGGCTGGCCGGGCTGGCCGGCGAAGGCCACGAGCGCGCCTTCGAGGCGCTCGTGCAGCGCTATCGCCGGCCGCTGCTGCGCTACTGCATGCGCATGCGCCTGTCAGACGCGCGTGCCGAGGACGTTCTGCAGCAGGCCTTTCTGCAGGCGTGGATGGCGTTCGCGCGCGGCGCCGACGTGCGCGACGTGCGTCCGTGGCTCTACCGCATCGTGCACAACGTCGCCGTGAACGCGATGCGCGCCGGCGGCGACGGACACGGCGAGCTGACCGACGCCGCACAGGCGCAGGCGTCGCTCGCCGGCGAGTCCAACCTGCAACGCGCGATGGATGTCCACGACGCGCTCGCCGGGGTCGCCGCGCTGCCGCAGATGCAGCAGCAGGCGATCTTTCTGACGGCTGTGGACGGGCAGAGCCACGACGAGGTGGCCAACGTGCTCGGCATCTCCGAGGGGGCTGTGCGCGGCCTGCTCTACCGTGCCCGAACGACGCTGCGCAGCGCCGCCGCCGCACTGACGCCGCCGCAGCTGATCGAGTGGGCCACCGGCGGTGGCGGCGCAGCCGCGCCGACCGCCGAACGCATCGCCGAACTCTCTGCCGGCGGCGGAGCGGCCGGGCTAGGCGGCCTGCTGCTCAAAGGCGCCGTCGTGGCGGTCACGGCGGGAGCTGTCGCCACCGGCGCCACGGTCGCCAGCTCAGACGGCCAAGGGACGAAGCCGCCGGCGCATCGATCGTCGCATGCCGTTGCTCCGGCGAGCGCGGCAGTCCTCGCGGATCGTGCGGCGAGCGCCGGCGATGCCTTGGCGCCCTTGCACTCGACGCGGCGCGGGCACTCGCGCGGACATTCTGAGGCCGGGCGTCGTCACGGACGCGGACGCGGCGGGCGCTCACGCGATGGCGACGGCCGTTCCGGCTCGGGCGACGACCATTCGGCCTCCGCGGTGGTAGATGACGGCTCCAGCGATGGCCAGAGCTCGACCTCCGGCTCTGGCGACGGACACAGCGGCTCCTCGGGCGGATCGGACGGGTCTGGCAGCCAGACCGTCTCTGCCACATCCGGCAAAGGCGGAGGCGGCTCCGGGTCGGGTTCCTCGGGTGGCGGCTCAGGACCCTCGGGTGGCGGCGACGTCCAGAGCACACTCGACACCGCCGCGCCCGTCGCTCAGCCTCCCACGACGTCCGGCGGCGGCAGCGACGACGCTGGAGCCACCGCCGGCACGATCAGTGGTGGCGGTGGCGCCTCTGGCGGGAGCTCCGGTAGCGGCTCCAAAGGCGGCTCCGGCTCCGACGGCTGACGTCGCCTCGTCGGGAAACGCGTCGCCGTTCCCGACGCCGGGCGCGGGGAGCTGCTCGTCCGAGCGCCACTTCAAGATCTCGCCCTGTGCCGGCAGCGCAGCAGCGGTCCTCCATGGAGAGGCTCTACCTCGCAGGGAGCGGATCGTTCGCCGCCGAGGTCGCCGACTGGGCAACAAGCGCCGGTTGGCAAGTCGCCGGCGCGATCGAGCTGATCGATCCCAGCCGCGTCGGCACGGTCGTCGGCGAGCTAGAGGTGTTCGGCGTGCGCGCGCCCGAGCAGGGCAGCGCCGTCGCGATCGCCGCCGGAGGCAGCCGCCGCAGTCACTGGTCGCGCCTGGGCGGTGGCGGCTGGCAGCCGCGCACGGTCGTGCACCCGCACGCCTGCGTCTCGCGCTCGGCGAGGCTCGGCGCCGGATGTGTCGTCGGACCCGGAGCGGTGATCGGCGCGGAGTCGGAGATCGGCGAGCACACGCTCGTCTCGCGTGGCGTGCTCGTGGGTCATCACGTTCGCATAGGCGCGTTCGTGTCGCTGCTGCCCGGCGCCAACCTGGCGAGCCACATCGCGATGGCCGACGACACGGTCGTCGGCATGGGCGCGATCGTCGTCGATCACACAGCCGTTGGCGCACGTGCGACGATCGCCGCGGGCGCGGTCGTGCTCGGCGCCGTTGGCGCCGACGAACGTGTCCAGGGCGTTCCCGCACGCCCGTATCGCAGCTGATGCGTCGGGTTCTCGCGCGCGCGTTGGACTGGCGCTTCGGCGCCCTCGTAGCGCGCCTCGACGAGCTCTCGGATCGGCTGCAGCGGATCGAGACGAGTTTGCCGTCGCACGAGCCGCCTGGGGAGCAGGCGGAGATCGCCGCCGCATTGCGCCGTCTCGCAGCCGAAACGAGCAGGACCAGCGACGACGTGCTTGCCGCGCACCGGCTGCTCGAGGGTCGCATCGCGCCGATGCTGCGTGCGCTCGTCGACGAGGAGGCCGAGAATCGCCGGCGGTTGTTCGCATTGCGCGCCGATCCCGACTACGACACCGCTTACACCGACCCCGACCCGCTGGTGTCCGTGACAGTCGCCACCTGGCAGCACACGGACGCGCTTGTGCAGCGGGCGTTGCCTTCACTGCTCGCGCAAACGCACGGCAATCTGGAGCTGCTCGTCGTCGGCGACGCGGCTGCGCCAGAGGTCGCCGAGCGAGTAGCGGCGCTCGGCGACGCGCGGGTGCATTACGCCAACCTGACCCAGCGCATCACCGGGCACGCCGACGGCGACCGGCACTGGCTTGTCTCGAGCACGATGGCGCGCAACCAGGCCGCGAGCCGGGCACGCGGTCGCTGGCTGCTGCACTTCGACGACGATGACCACCTGCGCCCGAGCGCTATTGCCTCGCTGCTGGAGCTCGCCCGCTCCGAGCGTGCGGAGGTGGCCTACGGCGGCTTTGACATCCATCGCGCCGACGGCCAGGTCACCGAGACGCTCTGCTTCCCGCCGCAGCCGACGCGCTTTGGCTGGCAGGGCGCGCTGTTGCACGGCGGCCTGCGCTTCCTCGAACGCGAGCTCATCGCAGCAGCGCTCGAGCTCCCCGGCGATGTCTACATGCTCGAACGTGCGCTGCGCGCGGGCGTTCGCTTCGCGATGCTGGAGCAAGTCGTCTGGGACTACTACCCCTCACACGAATGGCAGGCACCGGCGGGCGAGTAAGCGCGCCGGCTATCGAGCGTCAGCCGCAGCCGGTGTTGTTGCCGCAGGAAGAACACGTGTAGCAGCTGCCCGTGCGCTGCATCATGCCGCCGCACTGGCCGCAGGCCGGACCGAGGTCCAGACCCTGCAGGCGCGCCGGCACGACCGGCGGCGTGTCCGTGAACGACGCCGCGGCAGCGCTCGATCCTCCGTTGCCGCCATTGCCACCGTTACCGCCGGACGCGTGCGGCGCCTCCTCGGATGTCTCCGCGGCGGCCGGACCGGCCGTGTCGGACGAGCTGACCGACTGCGCGGCCTCCTGCGCCGCCTGGCGCGCGCGGACCTGCGGCGTGAGAATGCCGAGCTCCTGCTGAGCGTCTGTGTCGAGAAAGCGCGAGGCCAGCCAGCGCATGATGTAGTCGGGCATCGACTTGGCGAACGGAATCTCCGTGTTCTGCGTGATGCCCTCGGGCTCGAAGCGCATGTAGCTGAACTTCTGCACGAGCGTCTCCAGCGGCACGCCGTACTGCAGCGAGATCGAGATCGCCGTGGCGAACGAGTTCATCATGCCGCGCAGCGTCGAGCCCTCCTTGCCGATGTCGGTGAGGAAGATCTCGCCGACCGAGCCGTCCTCGTACATGCCCGCCGTGATGTAGCCCTCGTGGCCGGCGATCGAGAACTTGTGCGTGATCGACTGGCGCTCCACCGGCATGCGCTTGCGCTGCGGTCCGACTTCGGCGCGCCCTTCGGTCCTCGCCTGCTCGAGCAGCGCGTCGACGTCGACCGGCGCCTCGCTCTCCTTCTGTGCGTCCGTGCGCAGCGCCTGCGCGGTCTTGGAGCCATCGCGGTAGATCGCCAGCGCCTTGATGCCCAGGCGCCAGGCCTGCGTGTAGGCGTCGGCGATGTCCTCGACCGTGGCCTCCTGAGGCAGGTTGACGGTCTTGGAGATCGCGCCCGAGATGAACGGCTGCACCGCGCCCATCATCTTGATGTGGCCCATGTGCGAGATCGCGCGCTCGCCGACGGCCACGTCGAACACCTGCATGTGCTCCTCGGCCAGGCCGGGAGCGCCGACGATCGTGCCGTGCTCGGCCAGGTGCGCCTCGATCTGCTCGACCTGCGGCTCGGAGTAGCCGAGCGTCTGCAGCGCCAGCGGCACGGTGCGGTTGACGATCGTCATCTGCCCGCCGCCGACGAGCTCCTTGAACTTGACCAGCGAGAAGTCGGGCTCCACGCCCGTCGTGTCGCAGTCCATCAAGAAGGAGATCGTGCCCGTCGGCGCCAAAACGGTCGCCTGGGCGTTGCGGTAGCCGTGCAGCTCGCCGAGCTCAACCGCCTCCTCCCAGGAGCGCCGCGCGGCGCTCAGCAGGCCCTCGTCGGCGCTTTCTTGCTCGGGGATCACGTAGGAGGCGTCGCGGTGCATGCGCATGACCGCGTTGTGCGCCTCGCGGTTCTCGGCGTAGCGCTCGTAGGGACCCTGCGCCGCGGCGATCTCCGCCGAGCGCCTGTAGGCGCGGCCGGTCATCAGCGCGGTGATCGCGGCGGCCGTCTCGCGCCCGGAGTCCGAGTCGTAGGGCATGCCGTTGCTCATCAGGTAGGCGCCGAGGTTGGCGTAGCCGAGACCGAGCTGACGGAAGGCGCGCGCGTTGACGCCGATGCCCTCCGTCGGGTAGCTGGACGGTCCGACGATGATCTCCTGCGCCAGCAGCATCACGTCCACGGTGTGCTCGAAGGACTGCACGTCGAGCGTGCCGTCGGCGCGGCGGAACTTCATCAGGTTGATCGAGGCGAGGTTGCAGGCCGAGTCGTCGACGTGCATGTACTCGCTGCAAGGGTTCGACGCGTTGATGCGACCCGAGTTGGGGCTCGTGTGCCAGCGGTTGATGGTCGTGTCGTACTGCATGCCCGGATCGGCGCAGCGATAGGCGGCCAGGGCGATCTCGCGCATCAGCTCGCGCGCCGAGACGGTCTCGACGGCCTCGCCGGTCGAGCGCGCGACCAGGTCCCACTCGCGGTCCTCCTCGACGGCCTGCATGAACTCGTCGGTCACGCGCACCGAGTTGTTGGCGTTCTGGTACTGGATCGAGAAGAAGCCGTCGCCGTCGATCGACATGTCAAAGCCCGCGTCGCGCAGCGCGGCCGCCTTGTCCTCCTCCTTGGCCTTGCACTGGACGAACTGGAGGATGTCGGGGTGGTCGACGTTGAGCACGACCATCTTGGCCGCGCGTCGCGTCTTGCCGCCGGACTTGATCGTGCCCGCCCAGGAGTCGGCGCCGCGCATGAACGACACGGGGCCGGACGCGGTGCCGCCCTTGGCCAGCGGCTCCATCGAGCCGCGGATGTTCGACAGGTTGATGCCCGATCCCGAACCGCCGCGGAAGATGTTTCCCTCCTTGGTGTTCCAGTCGAGAATCGACTCCATCGTGTCCTCGACGGAGAGGATGAAGCAGGCGCTGCACTGCGGGTGCTCCTCGAAGCCCACGTTGAACCACACCGGCGAGTTGAACGCGGCCATCTGGTGCAGCAGGATGTGCGTCAGCTCGTGCTCGAAGGTCTCGGCGTCCTCGGCCGTGGCGAAGTAGCCGCGCTCGGCGCCCCAGCCGGCGATCGTTCCGGCCACGCGACCGATCATCTGCTTGACGGAGTGCTCGCGCGCGGGGTTGCCGATCTGCCCGCGGAAGTACTTCTGCGCGACGATGTTCGTGGCGTTCTGCGACCAGCTTGCGGGAAACTCGACGTCCTGCTGCTCGAAGGCGACGCGGTCGCCGTGGCCGATGCGCGCCTCGCGCAGCTCCCACGCGACGGCGTCGAACGGATGCGTGCCGGGCGTCGTGAACAGGCGTTTGATCTCGAGAGCGCCGGAGGACTCCGTGACGGGCGTGATGGTGGGGTGCGGGGTGGGGTTCATCGGACCTTCCTCCTCTGCTGCGCCGGCGTCGCGGGCGGCCAAGTCGAAGCTGTTTGTCGGGCCGAGAATCGTCCCACTCCGATCGGCGGAAAAATCGCGTCGCCGATGGCTGCAAAACGCGCTCGAGAAGTACCTACATTGTAGTACCCGAGCCGCCGCCACTCGATGTAAAAGGCTCGTGTTTGCGGGGCGTTTGTACGCTGTGCAGGCCCGAATGTGGCGCCGTCGACGGCTCCGCGACGGTGCGCCGGCGCATCTCGGCGGCGAGGCCCGGCGCGCAGCCGCGCGCCGATGATTCAGTCGCTCACAGCGGAACTGGCGTCAGCGCCCGAGGCGCGCCCAGTCGGCGAATTCCGACCACGTCTCCGAGGCGCGAAAGCCGGCCTCGGCCATCGCGTGGCGCAGCGACAGCAGCCAGTGGGGCTCGAAGGCGTTGCTTCGCGCCAGCGCCCAGGCGGCGCAGCCGAGCACCAGCAGCGCCGCCAGCGCGGCGATCACGATCGCGCCGGCCGACAGCGAGCTGTCGCTCTTGCTCGTCTTCGACTTCGCGGACGACGCCTGCGCCGCCTGTGCGGCCTGTGTGGGCGTCGTCGTCGCGGGGGCCGACGTGGTCGTCGTGGGCACGCTGGTCGTCGGCGTCGTCGCGGTAGCGGCCGGTGCGGTTGCGCCGCCGGGTGGCGCGTAGGTCGTGGTCGGCGTGCTCGCGCCGGGCGTGGCCGCGGTGGCGCTGCCGGTCGTCACTCCCGCGCTCGGGCTCTGCGGCTTGGCGGAGGCCGGCGTGGGGAACGCCGGCTTGCCGACCGGCTGGGCGGCGGCAGCGGCCGACAGCCCGGCCCACGGCGCGGCCGAGGCCAGCGCCAGCAGCGCCAGCGCGGCGGCGAGCGCGCGGTGAATGCGGTGGGTGGCTGCGGTGCGCTTGGGCGGCGAGGCCATGGTCGCGCGCATGCTAGCCCTGCGCTCGGCCTGCCGGCGCAAGCAGATCCTCGAGCTGCGCGAGCGCGTCGAACAGCACGGTCGCGGGCGTGAGGCTCGCGTCGAGCACGCGAATGCGCTCGCTGTCGGCTGCCGCCAGCTCGTCGTAGGCGGCTGCGACGCGTGCGAAGAACTCGCCGCTCTCAGCCTCCAGCCGATCGGGAGACTCGGCGCGCTCGGCCTGCCGCGCGCGGCCATCGGCCGGCGAGATGCGCAGCAGCAGCGTGCGCTCGGGCTGCAGGTCGGCGGTGGCAAAGCGGTTGATCTCGCGCACCTGCTGCACGCCAAGCCCGCGCGCGGCGCCCTGGTAGGCCAGCGAGGAGTCGACGTAGCGGTCCAGCAGCACGATCGCGCCTTCGTCCAGCAGCGGGCGCAGCAGCTGCTGCACGAGCTGCGCGCGCGCGGCCGCGTACAGCAGCGCCTCGGCGCGCGCGCTCACCGCCAGCGCCGGATCCTTGACCAGCGCGCGAATGCGCTCGGACACCTCCACGCCGCCGGGCTCGCGCAAGAGCTCGACGCGCAGCCCGCGTGCGGCGATCGCCTCGGTCAGCGCCGTCGCCAGGGTCGTCTTGCCGGCGCCGTCGAGTCCCTCGATCGTGATCAACGTTCCCGCGCTCACGCTCGGCACGCTACTGAGACGCGCGAGTCTAGGATGCGCTGATGGCTCCCGCCACCGCAGCAGGCGAGCACGGCACGAGCGCCGGCGACGAGCTGGACGCGCGCCTGCCGGGAATCGCCGCGCACGCGCACGCACGCGCCGTGCTCGCGCCGGCGCTGCGCGCGCAGGCGCCGGCCTCGCACGCCTACCTGTTCCACGGCCCCGCCGGCACGGGCAAGCGTGCGATCGCGCGCGCGTTCGCCGCGGCGCTGCTGTCGGACTCGCCGCAGCAGGCCGAGCTGGCGCGCGAGCGCATCGCGCGCGGCACGCACCCGGACATGACCTGGGTCAAACCGTCGGGCGCGGCGGAAATGCTCGTGTCCGACATCGAGGAGCCGGTCGTCGCGGGCGCCACGCGCACGCCGTTTGAGTCGGCGCGGCGCGTGTTCGTGATCGAGGCCGTCGACACGATGAACGATCAGGCGGCCAACCGCCTGTTGAAGACGCTCGAGGAACCGCCCGACTTCGTGCACCTGCTGCTGTTGACCGATCGCCGCGAGGACGTGCTCGCGACGATCGTCTCGCGCTGTCAGCCGGTGCGCTTCGATCCGCTGCCGCCGTCGCGCATCGCCGCCGGCCTGAGCGGCGTCGAGGGCGATCGCGCGCAGGCCTGCGCGCAGCTGGCGCTCGGCGACGCGCGTCTGGCGGCGCGGCTGGCCGGCGCGCAGGGCGACGCGCTGCGCGCGAGCGCCGAGCGTTACGTGCGCGCGTCGCTCGCCGGCGAGACCGCCGCGCGGCCGTGGATCGCGATGCTCGACGCGGCCAAGTCGGCCGGCGCCAGCAGCGGCGAGCAGGCCGAGGCGCAGCTGGCGGACGAACTCGAGCTGGTGCCGGCCAAGGAGCGCAAACGCTTCGAGCGCGAAGCCGCCGAGGCGCGCCGGCGCGGCGAGCGTCGCGCACGCACGCAGGCGCTCGATCTGATGTTGGGACTCGGCGAGCTGTGGCTGCGCGACGTGCTGTGCGTGTGCGAAGCCGCCGGCGAGCTGATCTACGCGGTCGACCGCCGCGACGAGCTCGCCGCCGACGCGCAGGGGCGCGAGGCGGCGCGGCTCGGCGAGGGCATCGAGCTCGTGCAGGACACGCGCCTGCGCCTGTCGCTCAACGTGTCCGAAGAGCTCGCGCTGGAGGCGCTGGCCTACCGCCTGCAGGCGCTGCTCGCGACCGGCTCGTCTGGCGAGGACTGAGCGAGCGCCGCAGACGGCGCGACGCTCACACGGCGGCCGGCACGAGCACGGCGTCGATCTGACCGACCGCCATCGTCATGCCCTCCTGCATGCCCATGTCGAGCATCTTGGCCATTTGCTCGTCGTCGACGAAGCGTGTCAGCACGGTCATGCGCGTGCGGTCGTCGAGCTCGTCGATCGTCACAAAGCCGGCCATCGGTTCGACGCCGGGCGCCGGCTCGCCGTCGTCGCCGGCCAGGCCGTTGGCGAACTCGATCCGTCGCGGGTGCTCCAGCGCGTCGATGCGCCACCAGCCTCGCGGAGTCTCGCCCTGCGGCCCGGTCATGAAGTAGCGCGACTGGCCGCCGACGGTGAACTCGTGCCGCGTGAAGGTCGCCGGAAACGTCGGCGGACCCCACCAGCGCTCGAGCTTGCGCGGGTCTTCCCAGACCTGCCAAACGGCGTCGGCGTCGGCGTCGAACTCGGCGACGACCGATAGCGTCAGCGCGTCGGCGTCCTTGGTGCTGTCGATGACCGTCATGTCGTTGCTCCTTTCTCGCCGGCGAGCACGTCGGCGATCTGTGTGGCACGTTGGATCCAAAGCTGCTCGTAGGCGTCCAGCAGCTCGGCCGCGCGGCGCACGGTCGGTGCGTGTCCGTGCACGATCTGCTCGCGGCCGCGTCGCTGCTTGGTGATCAGCGTCGCCCGCTCGAGCACCGCGACGTGCTTCTGCACGGCCGCGAAGCTCATCTCATAGCGGCGCGCGAGCGTCGACACCGACTGCTCGTGCTCGATCGCGCGGGCGAGAATGTCACGCCGCGTCGCATCGGCGAGCGCGTGAAAGATGTGGTCGACCTCTGCCTCTGCTGTATCTACAACCATGTGGTTGTACGTTAGCAGCCTCGTGCGGCGGACGCGCACGTCATGCTGCGCCGGCGCGCGCTACGCGACCGAAAATCGATTAATTGATTATTGATTCTCGATCGGGCCGAGATTCGGCTCAAAGCCGTAGGTCTCGAACGCGAGAAAGCGAGAGAACAGGCGGTTTTCCGGCCCGTGGTAGTCGGCCGAGCCGGTGCTCAGCAGACCCAGCTCGGCGCAGCGCTCGGCCAGCAGACGCGTCTGCGGCTCGTCGTGCTCGACGTAGAACGCCTCCACGCCGTCGATGCCCAGCGCGCGAAAGCGGTCGATGCTTTCGAGCACTTCCGCCGGGTCCTTGACGTCCCAGAAGGGATGCGCCCAGATCGCCACGCCGCCGGCCGCGTGAATCGCCTCGATCGCCTCAGCGACCGTCGGCGTCTCGCGCAGGCGAAAGGCCGGCCGGCCCTCGATCAGATAGCCGCGAATCAGCGAGCCGACGTCGTCGATGTCCTCGTCGGCCAGTCGCTGCGCGTTGGCCGGCGCGCTCAGCACCGCGGCCGCCAGATGCGGGCGGCCGATCGGTTTGCCGGCGGCGATGCGCTGGTCGATCTCCGTTTCGTCGAGCTCGAAGCCGGCCTCGCGCAGGCCGTCGCGCATGCGCAGCGTGCGTTTCTCACGGTCGGCCAGAAAGCCCACCAGGCTGTCGGTCATCGGCGGGCCGGTGTGGTCGATGTCGTAGCCGAGAATGTGCAGTTCGCGTCCGATCGGCGCGCCCTCGTCGACCGCCGAGATCTCGACCGCTGGCACCACGCGCACGCCCACTCGCTCGCCCGTCTCGATCGCCTCCGCGACGCCCGAGATCGTGTCGTGGTCTGACAGCGCCAGCAGCTCCACGCCGGCCTGCGCGGCCTGCTGCACCACCTCGGCCGCCGACAGCGCGCCGTCGGAGTGCGTCGAGTGCGACTGCAGGTCAAAGCGCGGCGCCATGCGCTGAGCCTATGCGATCGGCTCAGCGATCGGCCGGACGACGGCTGATCCGTCGACGCCGGTGCTGACGCACTTCGCCGGCGTCGTGCGGCACCGCCAGCTGCGCGTCGACGCGACGCTCGACCGCGTCGCGCAGGCGGCGCACGGCGGCGTGATAGCGGCGCGCCTTCTGCGCCAGCGACTGCTCGCCGCCACCCAGCGCGTCGAGCTCGACGCGCGCGGCCTCGGTCTCGCGCGCCCGCGCGCCGGCCTCGATCCACAGCACCTCCAGGTAGGCCAGCGCCGCGCCCAGCTGCTGGTCTGAGATCGTCTCGCGCTGCTCGATCTCGCGCAGCACCGGCGTCAGCTCGTTGCTCAGCCAGCGCGACTCGGCGTGCGCGCGCAGCAGCAGGCACACGTCGAACGTCGACGGTCTGTTGGAATTGCCGTGGCGGTTGGAATCTTCTGCCATTGGAGCGTCCGTGCCGGTGCGCCGGCGAGGCGATAGCGCCTCGCTACCCCGGCCTTCGGCGGAGCCCATCGGCTGCTTTAGAGGATGCCCGCGCGTTTCCACGCTTTTTGGGGATATTTTCGTTTCCCATCCGACGCGATCGTCAGGTTTGGCCAGCGAGGCTCAGGCTCGGCGAGGGTTTGGCCGATAGGTGAGCACCGGCACAAAACACGAGCGGGGAGACGGAGGTTGCAGTGATGCACGCAGCTGGCGACGCCACGAGCCGAGCGCCTGGACAGCACGCCCGCGCGACGGTCCTGCGCCTGCGCATGCGCACGATCGCGATGCTGGGCGTGCTGGCCGTCGCCACGGCCGCGCTCGGACGCGCTTTCGGCCTGCACGACCTGCGCTTCATCGCCTCCGAGGTCGCGCTGCTGGCGTTCATCTTCGCCGTCTCGCGCTATGTGCTGCCGCTGCTGGACCGCCGCGACCGCGGCGCCAGCGCCGAGGAGCACGTCGGCAGCCTGCTGGCGCAACTGCCCACAACGCGCTGGCACGTGATCCACGACGCCAGCTTCGGCCGTGGCAACATCGACCACATCCTGATCGGCCCGGCCGGGCTGTTCACGATCGAGACCAAGAGCCACCCGGGCCCCGTGCGCGTCGGGCGCGTGCACGGAGCGACCATTCGCCAGGCCCAGGCCCAGCGCGACGCGATCGAGCGCGCCATCGACATGCGCGTCGAGCCGCTTTTGGTGTTCAGCCGCGCCTGGGTCGACCGACCGCTGGCGCGCCGCAAGGGCGTGCGCGTGCTGCCGGCGCGCGTGCTCGTCGCGCACCTGCGCAAACGCAAGGAGGTGCTCTCGCGTGAGCAGGTCGAGGATGCGCATCAGCGGCTCAAGCAGGCGCTGATCGACCGCGACACCAGCGAACGCGTCGTGCGCGGACGCTGGGGGCCCCAGCGTCCGCCGTCACGCGCCACGCCTGCCGCGCGGCGTTCCTCGCTGGCTGCACGCGAGCTGCGCCGCTCCCGCTCAGAGGTTGACTGACGCCATGCCCGCCTCGTCGTAGCGCGCGCCGGACGCGCTCGGCAGCTCGGCGTCGATGCGCGCCAGATCGTCGTCGCTCAGCTGCACGTCCACCGACGCGGCGTTCTGCTCCAGATAGCTGCGTCGCTTGGTGCCGGGAATCGGCGCCAGATCGTCGCCCTGCGCGAGCACCCAGGCGATCGCCAGCTGCGCCGGCGTGACGCCCTTGTCGGCGGCGATCTGCTCGACCTTCTCGGCGAGCTGCAGGTTCGCCTGAAGGTTCTCGCCGGTGAAGCGCGGCCCTTTGCGGCGAAAGTCGCCCTCGTCGAGCTCCTCCGGCGACTTGAAGCGACCGGACAGAAAGCCGCGGCCCAGCGGCGAATAGGGAACAAAGCCGATGCCCAGCTCGCGGCACGTCGGCAGCACCTCGGCCTCGGGGTCGCGCGTCCACAGCGAGTACTCGGTTTGCACCGCCGTGATCGGGTGCACGGCCTGCGCCCGGCGGATCGTCTCCGGCGCGGCCTCGGACAGCCCGATGTGCAGGATCTTCCCCTGCGCCACCAGCTCGGCCAGTGCGCCGACCGTCTCCTCGATCTCCACGTTGGGGTCCACACGGTGCTGGTAGTAGAGGTCGATGCGGTCGGTTTTCAGTCGCTTCAGCGAGCCCTCCACGGAGCTGCGCACGTGCTCGGCCGAGCCGTCCAGCGGGCCCAGCGTCGACATGTCCCCCGGCGTCGCCGCATCGGTGCGTCGCGCGAACTTCGTCGCGATCACGTACTCGTCGCGGCGGCCCTCGATCGCGCGCCCGACCAGTTCCTCGTTGGTCAGCGGCCCGTACAGCTGCGCAGTGTCGATGAAGTCGATGCCCAGCTCCAGCGCGCGGCGGATCGTCGCGATCGCCTCGGCTTCGTCGGTCGAGCCGTAGAAGGCCGACATGCCCATGCACCCCAGGCCCAGCGCCGAGACCTGCAGGTCTGCAAGCTTGCGTTGCTCCATGCTCTCCAGCCTTTCGCGTCGAGTTCAGCTCTCATCAACATAGGACGCCACGGCGATGCTTCTCCCGCTCTCACGCCCGCGCGCGCTAGCTTGTGCGCATGGCCGCGAGCCAAACCGTCCCGGCGGCGCCGACTGCCGCCGCCGACGCGTCGCTGCAGACGCCCACCCACGCCGCGGCCGCACGCACCGGCCTGCCGCCCGGTCCCCGCGCGCCGTCACTGCTGCAGACGCTGGCGTGGGCGGTCGCGCCGACATGGGTGATGGACAACTGCGCCAAGCGCCTCGGCGAGTCCTTCACGCTGACCTTCTGGCCCAGCGGCATGAAGCTCGTGGTGGTCAGCGGCCCGGAGTCCGTCAAGACCGTCTTCACGGCGCCGCCCGACGTCGCGCCGTCGGCGGCAGGAAACTCGCCGATCCGTCCGGTCATGGGCCCGAGCTCGGTGATCGTGCTGACCGGCGCCGAGCACATGCGCCAGCGCAAGCTGCTGCTGCCGCCCTTTCACGGCGAGCGCATGCGCGAGTACGAGAGCACGATCGTCGACGCCACACGCAAGGACATGGCGCAGTGGCCGCTGCAGCGCCCGATGCGCCTGCAGGAGCGCACACGCGCGATCACGCTGGAGGTGATCCTGCGCGCGGTGTTCGGCGTCGAGGCCGAGCGCATGGACGCGCTGCGCACCGCCATCGGCGCCCTGCTCGCGCCGATGCGGCCGTGGCGCATCGTGCTGCTCGCGCTGCGCATGCCCAGCGTGGAGCGCCCGCCTGGGGCGATCGGCGATGCGCTGGACCATCTCAACGAGGTGATCTACGAGGAGCTCGCCAAGCGCCGCGCCCAGCCCGATCTCGCCGAGCGCACCGACATCCTCTCGCTGCTGCTGCAGGCGCGCGACGAGGACGGCCAGGCGATGACCGACTCAGAGCTGCGCGACGAGCTCGTCACGCTGCTGCTGGCCGGCCACGAGACGACGGCCACGTCTGTCGCCTGGGCGATCGAGCGCCTGGTGCGCCACCCCGACAAGCTCGCGCGGCTGGTCGCCGAGATCGACGGCGGCGACGAGGCCGGCGACGCCTACATGACCGCCGTGATCAACGAGACGCTGCGCGTGCGCCCGGTCGTGCCGATCGTCGCGCGCATGCTCCAGCGCGAGCTCGAGGTCGATGGCTACACGCTGCCGGCCGGCACGCGCGTGACGCCGTCGATCTACCTGACCAACCGCAACGCTCGCGTATATGACCGGCCGCAGAGCTTCGAGCCCGAGCGCTTCGAGCGCGACGCGCCGGAGACGTTCTCCTGGATTCCCTTCGGCGGCGGCATCCGTCGCTGCATCGGCGCGTCCTTCGCGCAGCTGGAGATGAAGTTGATGCTGCGCACGATGCTCGCCGAGCTCATGCCGAGCGTGGCCGACGAGAGCGGGCGATGGCGGGCGGCCGGCGGGCGCGGGGGCGCCATGCGCGACGAGCTGAACCGCCGGCGCGCGATCACGCTGGTGCCCTCGCGCGGCGCGCGCGTGGCGTGGAGCAGGCGCTGACTCGCCGGCCGAAGCGCGAAGTACCGTCTTTGGCATGAGCACGACGACCACCGGCGCGACGCCGGAGCAGCTGCTGGCGCGCTTCGGTCTGGAGGCCTTTCGTCCCGGACAGCGCGAGGCCGTCGCCGCCGCGCTGGAAGGCCGCGACAGCCTCGTCGTGATGCCGACCGGCGGCGGCAAGTCGCTCTGCTACCAGCTGCCGGCGCTGGCCGACGTCGGTCTGGTCGTCGTGGTCAGCCCGTTGATCGCGCTGATGGCCGACCAGTGGCGGCGGCTGCAGCAGGCCGGCGTGGCCTCGACGATGCTCGCCTCGGGCATGCAGGACGGCCACAACGAGCAGGCGCTCGCGCAGATCGCCTCGGGTGAGACGCAGCTCGTGCTCGCGGCGCCCGAGCGCTTTGCCTCGGGCGCCTTTCGCGCGGCTCTGGCCCAGCGTGAGGTCGCGCTGTTCGTCGTCGACGAGGCGCACTGCGTGGCCGAGTGGGGCCATGACTTCCGCCCCGATTACCTGCGCCTGCACGACGCGATCGCCTCGCTGCGCGGTCCGCGCGGCGGGCGCCCGGCGGTGATGGCGGCCACGGCCACGGCCACGCCGCGCGTGGCGCAGGAGATCGCCGCGCGACTGGAGCTGCACGAGCCGGAGTCGATCCGCTCGGGCTTCGATCGCCCCAACGTCACCTTCGACGTGGTCAGCGTCGAGGGCAAGGGCGCGGTCGCGCGCAAGTGGGCGGCGCTGCTGCACGTGCTCGCCGACGACGACGCACGCCCGGCGATCGTCTACTGCGGCACGCGCAAGGACACCGATGCCGTCGCCGCGAGGCTGCGCGAAGAGGGCCTCACCGCGGTCGCCTACCACGCCGGCATGAGCCCCGACGACCGACGCGACAGCCAGGAGGCGTTCATGGAGGACCGCGCCGAGGTCGTCGTGGCGACCAACGCCTTCGGCATGGGCGTCGACAAGGCCGACGTGCGCACGGTCGCGCACTGGGCGCTGCCGACAAGCCTGGAGGCCTACTACCAGGAGGCCGGACGTGGCGGTCGCGACGGGCTGCCCGCGCGCGCACTGCTGCTCGGCGCGCGCATGGACCTCGGGCGGCTGATTCGCTTCATCAAGGAACGCGACACGAGCGTCGACGACGTCAAGGCCTACGTCGGGCGTCTGCGCCGACACGCCGACGGCGACATCGCGACGGTCGGTCATCGCGACCTCGGCGAACGCGACCGCGTGCTGCTGTCGATCGCCGAGCGCTCGGGCGCCGCCGAACTGGAGCCGGCGGGCCACGACGGCCTGCTCGTGCGGCTGACCGGCCAGGGCAGCCCGCGCAAGGCCTTCGCCGCGATCAAGGCCTCGCGCGACCGCGGCTGGGACGCCTATCGCTCGATCGAGCGCTACATGACCAGCGGCGAGATCTGCCGCCGCCGACAGATCCTCGACCACTTCGGCGACGACGAGCCGGGCCGCCCGAGCGGGCGCTGCTGTGACGTGTGCGATCCCGACGCGGCGCTCGTGGCGGCGGCCAATGCGCCGATCAAAGCCTCGCGCCGGCGCGGCGCCTCGACCGGCGCCGGCGCGGGCTCGGCGCCGGCCGGACCGCCGGTCGACGAGGACGACTTCGAGCGCCTGCGCGCCTGGCGCTATGCGCGCGCCGAAGGCAAGCCTGCCTATACGGTCGCATCCAACGCCGTGCTCGAAGATCTGTTGCGCCGCCCGCCCGCGAGCACGCAGGCGTTGCTGGAGATTCGTGGCATCGGGCCGAGCTTCTGCGAGAAGCACGGCGAGTCGCTGCTGGACGAGCTGCGCGCGATCGCCTCGCAGGATGGCGAGCGGCTGGCGCTCTAGGCGGGCGCGCCGCGATCGAGTTGTTCGTAGCCCGGAAAGTCAAGGCAACGTTCCAGCCGGCTGAGTTCCTGCGCTGAAAGCGCTCGCCACCCGTTCTGCTTGAGCTCCAAGAACTCGCCCCGAGTGTGCGTGCTGCCCGCTGCGCTCGGCTGAGCGGTGCTGGGAGGAGTGTCCCCAGCGAGGATGCGAGGCCACCAGCGTTCGAACAGCGCCTGCTCGGCTGCCTGAACGCGCGCATGCAATGAGCCGCCGGTGTCGTTTGGCTCGACCTTCACCTCCAGCTGCTCGACGATCGGCCCGGCGTCGAGCTGGGACGTGATCTCGTGCAGCGTGGCGCCGGCCGGCGATCCCTCCCAGAGCGCCCAAAACACCGGATAGAACCCGCGCCCCCACGGCAAGAAGCCAGGGTGGAGGTTCCAAAGCCCCTGGTAGCTCTCGATCATCGTGTCCGGGAGGATCCGCTGGTAGTGAACGGAGAGCCCCAGCGCCGACGGTTGCCAGTCATGACCGTCGCACACGGTGAACCCGCGGCCCCTCGCCAGCTCTGCCAACGCGGCATCTTCGGTCACGACCTGCCTGACGTCGCTCGGGCGCGCGCGTGCGACGGCCCAAGGTCCCAGTGAGCCGCCGACGAGCAGGTCCACCGCCGGACCGATCACGACAAGGGATCTGCTTCGCGTCGCACCACAGCGGATACTGCCGAGATCTCCGCGGGCGACAGGTCGTTGGCCATTGGCAGACTGAGCATGTGCTCGGCAACATGCTCTGTTGCGCCCAGCTCAGCAATGTCCTGACCGCCGGCGTAGAGGGGGATCCTGTGCAACGGCTCGTAGTAGGCGCGGAACTCGACCTCCGATCGCGCGACCGCCAGGCAGCGTGCGCGATGCGCTGCGTCAGAGACGAGCAGCGGAACGAACTGCCATGTGCCGCGCGAGGAGCCTGCTTGAAAGCCGCCGATGTCGCCGAGCAGTCGCTCGTACTGCTCCGCCGCCGCTCGGCGGCGTCGCAGGACGTCGTCGAAGTCGTCCAAGACCGCCAGGGCGGTGGCGGCGTGCATCTCGCTGAGCTTTCCGTTGAGCGCCATCGGCTCGACGACTTGACGTCGCTCGTCGAGACCGAAGTTGAGAATGCGCGCGACCCTGTCGAGGACATGCTGGTGTCTGCTGAACACCGCGCCGCCCTCGCCAACCGCGAATGGCTTGGTGGCGTGGAAGGAGACGACCTCGGCATCGCCCTGAGCGCCGATCGGTGTCCCGTCGTCGGACACGGCGCCGAAGCCCGCGGCCGAATCTACGAGACACGGCACGCCGTGATGCGCGCAGAGATCCAGCCAGGCACGCCTGAGAGCCTCGTCGGGGGGCGTGCCGAAGGCGCTGCAGGCGAGCACGATCGCGGCTTCGTCTCCGGCGGAGGCCAGCGCTCGAGCGAGCGAGTCGGGATCAATGTGCCAGTGACGCGGATCGATGTCCACGAAACGCGGTCTCAGGCCCGCCCACCGCGCCGCCTGCACGCTGGCGGGGAACGTAAAGGACGGCATGAGGATCTCGGTCCCCTCCCGTCTGAGCGCTGTGAGCGCCGCCATCAAGCCAAGCGTCGCGTTCGCCACGGCGATGCAGGGGACGCCCACACGCTCGGCGAGTCGCTGCTGCAACAGGCGCACGCACGGACCGCCGTTGGAGAAGTAGCGCTCTCGTCGCGCTGCCGCGAAATAGTGCTCGATCCGCTCGGCCGGGGGAAGCACGGGATGTTGAAACCGAACGGCAGGCGCCTGGTCTGCGTTGGGGGGCACGCGGGCGATCTTATGTTGGCGAGCTCGCATCGGCCTGGTGAGCCCCGCGCCAGGCGAGCGGGCACCGACGGCCGACGCCTCGCTAGCATCATCAGGCCCGCCGACGTAGCTCAGCTGGTAGAGCACTTCACTCGTAATGAAGGGGTCCGGGGTTCGAGTCCCCGCGTCGGCTTTCTAGGGAGCCGCCTGCAAACGGGGGGTTTTCTGCTTCTTGGGAGAGCGATTATGCGACTAGTCACCGGCCCAGCCCGCTTCTGGCGCTACCTCACCAAGCCGATCGGTGGCACCTATCGCGAACGCTACGAAGCGATGTCGCCCGCAGAAAAAGAACAGGCGCGCTGGCGCAGCATGAAGCTGAACGGCTTTTTCCTCGCCTTCGCGGACCTAAAACGGCGACCAGGCCCTCGGCCGAAGCGGCGGCCCTAATCCTGCGCCGTTTGCGGCAAAAGGACGAGAAGCTAAGCGGCGCTTGCCGCGCAAACGTAGAGTCCTAGCCTCGCGGCAGCTGCCCTGCCGTCGTGACTTTCGAGTTCGCCCGCTGCTCTCCGCGCCACTAGCGGGCCCTCGCTCGGCGCTTGCGCAGGAATTGCAGCGTCGATTCGTTTGGCGGGTGCAAGGGCTGGCGCGACGGCGGGAAGAAGTGATAGCGCGCGATCAGCAACGCGAAATAGATGATCCAAACCACGGCCACCGTCCAGCTGTGGTCCCAAACGCCGAATCCTGCTGCCATGGCGACGATTGCCGTCGCCGCGGCGACGTTTCGAGCCGTGAGGCGCACGGCGCAACTTTACCCGGCGGTACACGGCCGCAAACGAGCACAGCGCCGCTGGGGTTACTGATCGTCTGCGTCGTCTGAGAGGCCGTTTGGGGCTGGGCTAGTTGTAGGCGAACTGGTCAGCCGGGGGATTCAGACGACTCTGCCCGGCTGACGATTCGAGAACTCTCGCTTTGACATCGACGGTTCCGGCCGAGTGTGCGGGGGTCACGGCGGTGCAAGTCATGGTCGAGGTGCAGTTCACAGACGTGGCCAGCGGCGCTCCCCCGAAATGGAAAGCAGTCGTGTTCGTGCCCACGCCGAATCCGGTCCCTGTGATTTCCACCGTCGTTCCACCGGCCGTCGACCCGTTGCTCGGGGTTATGCTCGTGATCGTGGGGTCTTCGAAGACGAAGTGATCCCTGGGGATGCAACGAACGCGTTCGGGTCCTTCTTCGGTGAAGATGACGCATTCTCCGGGTCCGCTGGGACCGGCAGGCGTGGTGACTGTGATGTTCACGTTATTCGACGTCTCTGGCGGAGAGACGGCCGTAATCGACCCGCTCGAGTTCACTGTGAAGCTGGCGGCGCCGACCGATCCGAATTCGACAGCCGTGACGTCGACGAAGTGTTCGCCGCTGATCGTCAGGGTAGTGCCGCCGGCGGCCGGACCCCTGTGTGTGGAGAGCCCGCTGATGATCGGCGGTGGTATGACATAGGTGAAACGGTCTGCAGGCGTGGTCGGGCTCGTGCCTTCAGGGCTTATGACGGTTACATCGACATTGGCTTTGCCGACGACTTCGGCCGGGGGATCGACGGCGGTGATCTGCGTCCCTTTGAGATTTACCACGATGCTCGTCGCAGGCGCCGAGCCGAAGCGGACTTCGGTGGCGCCGACGAAGCCCGTGCCGATGATTTTGACCCTCGTCCCACCCTGTTCGCGCGCTTCGGACGGAGACACCCGTTCGACTACGGGTGGAGATGCGACATAGCTGAACTGGTCCGCGGGACTCGTGGGACTGGTGCCTTCAGGAGTGGTGACGGTCACGTCGACCGTTCCCGTCCCAGCCGGGGCGATCGCGTTGATCGTGTGGTTTGCCTTGACCGAGAAGCTCGTGGCGCTGGCGGAGCCGAAGTGGACCTCAGTCGCCCCGACGAACGCGCTGCCGGTGATCGTCACAGCTGTGCCGCCGATCAGCGCCCCGCTGCTGGGCAGCAGCTTTGTCACGCGGAGCGGTAGGGTCTGCAGGTATCTGAATCGATCGGCTTCGCTGACGGAGGTCGTTCCGCCGAGTGTCGTAACCGTGACATCGACAGTTGCTCCGGGCGTCCCAGCCGGGGCGACGGCCGTGATCGAGCTTTCGGAGTTGACCACGACGCTCGCGGCGCTGGTCGAGCCGAAGTGGACCGCCGCGCCTTCTTCGAAGTTGGTCCCGGCAATCGTCACGGTTGTCCCGCCGGCGGCCACGCCGGTTTCGGGGCTGATGCTCGCGACGGTTGGAGCAGGCACATACTTGAACTGGTCGGCGAAGCTCGTGAGGCTGGTGCCCCCGAACGCAGTCACGGTCACATCCACAACCCCCGCTCCAGGCGGGGAGAATGCGGTGATCGAGCCTTCGTTGTTGGCAAAGAAGCTCGCGGAGCTCATACCGAAGTGGACCGCCGTGACTTCGCTCGGACTCGTCCCGCTGACGTTGATCGTGACCTCGGTCCCCCCGGCTTCTGGGCCACCGGCCGGGCTCACGCTCGTGACTGTCGGCGGCGGTACGAATGTGAATTGGTCGGCCGGGGTGATCGGGCTGGCGCCTTCGGCGTTGGTGACCGTCGTGTCGACCGTGCCGGCCCCTTCCGGGGAGACCGCTGTGATTGAGCTCTGCGAGTTGACTTTGAAGCTGCTCGCGTTGGTCGAGCCGAACTTGACTTCCGTGGCCGCCGAGAGGTTGAAGCCCGTAATCGCAACCGATGTTCCACCGCTCGCGACGCCGCGATTGGGGCTGACGCCGGACACGTTGGGACCAAAGGCGAACCTGTCGGCCGCACTGGTCGCGCTCGTGCCGCCCGGCGTCTTCACGGTAACGTCGACCACGCCCGTCCCCGCGGGAGAGATGGCCGTGATCCGGGTCCCGGACACCAGCGTGAAGCTCGTGGCGTTCGTTGCGCCGAACTTGACTTCGGTGGCGCCCGTGAAGTGCGTGCCTTTGATTCCCATCTCGACCTTGTGGGCGAAGTCGATGCCCTCGATCTTCTCCAGAAGCCGTGGACGAAGTGCTGGCGCGACTGCTCGCCCTCGGTGACGATGTCGACGCCCGCATCTTCCTGCAGCTTCACCGCCAGCACGGTGGCGTCGCGCTTGGCGCGCGCCAACTCATCGCCCTCGGATTTCCAGGGCGCCCACAGCGTGTTGGGTCTCGGCGAGCCATTCCGGCTTGGGCAGCGAGACCTGCGATCGTGGTTGGAAAGCAGCATAGGAGCCTCCCGGTCGGTTTCGATTGAGCGCCTGTATGCCCTGTCTTATGGTCGAGGTACAGAACAACAAAAGTCGCCTTCGCCGGGATCGGTCCGGGCCGGGCGGCGGCGGAAATGACGGGGAAACCATGATCGACCTGCATTACGCGCCGACGCCGAATGGCTGGAAAATCTCGATCATGCTGGAGGAACTCGGCCTTCCCTATACGGTCATTCCCGTCAACATCCGGGCCGGTGACCAGTTCAAGTCTGAATTTCTCGCGGTCAGCCCCAACAACCGGACCTCCGGCGATCGTCGATCACGCGCCGGCCGACGGCGGCGGGCCGTTTTCGGTGTTCGAGACCGGCGCGATCCTGATCTACCTCGCTGACAAGGCCGGGCGGTTTCTGCCTACGGAAATGCGTGCGCGATCCAACGTCATCCAGTGGCTGATGTGGCAGTTGAGCGGGCTCGGCCCGATGCTCGGCCAGCACGGCCATTTCGCGCTCTATGCGCAAGAGAAAATTCCCTACGCCATCGAGCGCTACCGCGACGAGGCGGCGCGGCTGTATCGGTGTCTCGATACCCAATTGGGCAAGACCGGCGCCTATGTCGCCGGCGACTATTCGATCGCCGACATCGCCTGTTTTCCCTGGACCATGCCCACAAGGCGCAAGGCTTCACGCTCGACGACTACCCGCACATCAAGCGCTGGTACGCCGCGGTTCGCGCACGGCCCCAGGTGCAGGCGGGGCTCGCGATCGGAAAATTCGTCAAAGAGCCGTTCGACGAGGCGGCGCGGCGAAACATGTTCGGCCAGGCCGCGAAGGAGATGGCGGGGAGAAAGTAGTACGCCTCTCGCATTCCGGGGCGCGCCCTTGCGCGAGCCCGGAAACGACAGTGATTAACGTCACTACACAAAGCAAAAAAGGAAAACGCCGCCATGATCGAGTTCTTCTTCGACTGCTCCAGCCCCTGGACCTATCTGGCCTTCCACAATATCCAGCCGCTGGCGAAAGAGTTCGGCGTCGAGATTTCGTGGCGGCCGATTTTGGTCGGTGGCATCTTCAACAGCATCAACCCCAGCGTCTACGCCTCGCGCGAACATCCGGTGCAGGCGAAGTTGGATTATCAAAAGAAGGACATGGCGAACTGGGCGCGATCGGCGGGGCTGACGATCAAGATGCGGCCGACGGTGTTTCCGGTGAACAGCGTCAAGGCGATGCGCGGCTGCATTTTGCTCGCGCCGGAAGCAAAGCTGGTGGCGTTCGCACGCGCGGCGTTCGAAATCTATTGGGGTGAGGACAAGGACATCTCGCAGGGACGCGGTGTTGACCGAGGTCTGCGCGCGTGTCGGCGTGGAGCCTGCGAAATTCTTCGCCGGCATCGGCGCGCAGGCGATTAAGGACCAGCTCAAGGCCAACACCGACGAAGCGATGGCGCGGGGCGGGTTCGGCTCGCCGACCATCTTCCTCGACAAGACCGACATGTATTTCGGCAATGACCGCCTGCCGCTGATCCGCGAGGCGCTGCAACGTCGTAGAGCGAGTGCGGCCTGATGCCGAAGGCCCAAGTCAAGGCTGTCGTCTGCCGCGAACTCGGCCCGCCCGAGCGTCTGCGCCTCGAAACCTTTGCATCATTGCCGTTGGCGGTGGGACAAGTGCGCGTCGCCATCCGTGCCGCCGGCATCAATTTTCCCGACATCCTGATGGCGGCGGGCGAATATCAGCTCAAGCCGCTATTGCCATTTACGCCGGGGGTGGAAGCCGCGGGCGATGTGACCGAGGTCAATGGCGCGGCCGAGGTCGCGGTCGGCGACAAGGTCATCCTCAAGCTGCGGCACGGCGCGTATGCGGACGAGGCGGTAGTCACGCCGTCGCAACTGACGCGGCTGCCGTCCACCTTCGACTATGCCGAGGGCGCGACGTATCTCGCCGCGCATGGCACCGCTTATCATGCGCTGATTGATCGCGGGCAGCTTCTCGGAGGCGAGGTGCTGCTGGTGCACGGCGCCGGCGGCGGCGTGGGCCTGGCCGCGGTCGAGATCGGCAAGCTGCTCGGCGCCACCGTGATCGCGGCGGCGTCATCGGAGGAAAAGCTCGAGATCGCGCAGCGCAAGGGCGCCGAT
>CAWCBZ010000002.1:0-22918 GCA_963793935.1 uncultured Solirubrobacteraceae bacterium | reverse complement strand
GCGCGATACTCAGCAGGCGATGTCAGAGCAGAACGTGGAGGTCGTGCGCCTGGCCATCGAGGCGTTCAATCGGCGAAAGCTCGACGACGCGATGCGCTACGCCGACGCCGAGGTCGAAGTCGACTGGTCTCACTCCGGCGGCGTGGAGGCGGGCGTCTATCGCGGGCGTGAGGCGGCACGCGCCTTCTGGGGCACCTTTCTGGAGGCGTTCGACCGTGTGCTCGTGGAGACCGACGAGTTCATCGATTGCGGCGAGCGCGTGATCGCGCCGAACAGAACGCGCTTCTGGGGACGCGACGGAATCCTCGTCGAAGCGCGCGGCGCTCCGGTGGTCACCCTCCGGCACGGCCTGATCGTGCAGTGGCGGCTGTATCGCGATCGGGCGGAGGCGCTGCGGGCCGCCGGACCGCCGGCCTGACGGCGCAGCTCTCGCCGCGGACGCCGGCCGCCCCGGCGCCCTGGCGCCCTGGCTGGTCAGCCAGTGAGCGACTATGATTCGCGGGCCGGGCTTCGGGGGACGATCGCCCAGCCGCTCTCATGTTCAACTCCGCGACGGGCTACGACTTCGACTGGCTGGTGATCGGCTCGGGATTCGGCGGCAGCGTGTCGGCTCTGCGCCTGTGTGAAAAAGGACACTCGGTCGGCGTGCTGGAGTGCGGCCGTCGCTTCGCCGACGACGAGCTGCCGAAGTCCACGGCCGACCTCAAGCGCTACTTCTGGAACCCGTTTTTGGGCATGAAGGGCATCTTCCGCATGACCACCTTCAGAGACGTGTCGGTGGTCTCGGGGTGTGGCGTCGGCGGCGGCAGTCTGGGCTATGCCAACACGCTGTACGTGCCGC
Organism: uncultured Solirubrobacteraceae bacterium; assembly: GCA_963793935.1. GTDB lineage: Bacteria > Actinomycetota > Thermoleophilia > Solirubrobacterales > Solirubrobacteraceae > Palsa-744. The sequence goes on along the minus strand of CAWCBZ010000002.1, from coordinate 22,077 downwards.
CGAAGGCGTTCTTCGAAGATCGCCAGTGGGGCGAGATGCAGGACTGGCAGGGCGCGCTGGCGCCGCATTACGCAGAAGCACAGCGCATGCTCGGCGTCGTGCAGCAGCCGCACGACGACCCCGCCGACCAGCTGCTGCGCGAGCTCGGCGAGGAGCTGGGCGTAGGCGACACCTACAAAAAGACGCCCGTCGGCGTCTACTTCGGCGAGCCCGGCGAGACGGTGCCGGATCCGTTCTTCGGCGGCGAGGGGCCTGACCGCACGGGCTGTCGCCTGTGCGGGCGCTGCATGGTCGGCTGCCCGCACGGCTCCAAGAACACGCTGGTCAAGAACTACCTGTATCTGGCCGAGAAGCGCGGCGCGCAGGTGATGCCCGAACGCACCGTCGTGGACGTCCGCCCGATCGGTTCCTCAGACGGCGCCGACGGCTACGAAGTCGAAAGCGTGCGCTCGGGCGCCTGGCTGCGCAAGGAACGCCGCGTGCAGCGCGCGCGCGGCGTGGTCGTCTCGGCGGGGCCTCTGGGCACCAACAAGCTGCTGGCGCGCTGTCGTGTCGAAGGCTCGCTGCCGCGCATCTCCGACCGGCTGGGCGAGCTCGTGCGCACCAACTCCGAGTCGATTCTCGCCGTGACCGTGCCCGAGGACTACCCGCAGGATCTCGCCAAACGCGTGGCGATCACCTCATCGATCTATCCCGACGCCAACACGCACATCGAGACGGTCACCTACGGCGACGACGGCGACTCGATGCACCGTCTGAACACGCTGCTGGTGGGCGACGGCACGCGCGTGACGCGACCGCTGAAGCTGCTGCTGCAGATCGCGCTGCACCCCAAGCGCCTGCTGCAGGTGATGTTCCCCAAACACTGGTCGCGGCGCACGATCATCATCCTCGTCATGCAGACGCTCGACAACGCGATCGCGCTGCGCCCGCGCAAAGGCCCGCTCGGCTCGTTCTGGCTGAGCACCGAGCAGGACCCCGAGCGTCCCAATCCGACGTTCATTCCAATCGCCAACGAGACGGCGAAGTGGTTTGCCAAGCGCACCGGCGGCATCGCGCAGAGCGCAGTCAGCGAGGCGCTGTTCAACATCCCCACGACCGCGCACATTCTCGGCGGCGCGGTGATCGCGCCCGACCCCTCTCAGGGCGTCGTCGACGCGCGCCAGCGCGTGTTCGGCTATGAGAACCTGCTCGTCTGCGACGGCTCGGCGATCCCCGCCAACGTCGGCGTCAACCCATCGCTGACGATCACAGCACTGGCCGAGCACGCCATGAGCCACGTGCCGGCGTGCGGCATGCCGGACGCCGAGGTGGCCCCGGCGGCCACCGTCGCTTGAGCTTTACCCCGCGCCGAAAGCGTCGGCTCGCCGCGCTATGCCGTCAGCGACCGCCTGTGCGGTCCGGTTGTCGTGGGTCTGCGATTCGGCGAGCGCTGTGACGCCGTCAACGACTCGCGCCATCAACGTGGTCGTCTCGGCTACGACGAAGCGTTCGCTGTAGTTGATCTCGCTCGCTAGCTCAACCCATGACCCGGGGTCAACCTGGCTGATCCGACGGGCGCCATCGATGGCCATGGCGAGGCGTTCGGTCAACTCGGGATAGACGGTCGTACTCACCAGGTCATAGAGCGGCGCAAGGGCGGGGACCGATGCGTCATACAGCAGAGAAAAGTTCTTCCCATGCGCGTCGCAATTTCCAATCAGCCAGTTGAATACCAAGGCTCGCCAGAACGTGATCAAGTCCTGGGCTGGTCTGACCGAGCAGGTCCGCAGCAATTCGACACCGTCGCGGACGGTCGGCCCACCCTCGGCCTGATACTTGCGCTCAGAGGGCTTGCCTAGCGCCTGGCAGAAATCCTCCTGATGCAGCCGCCCGATGGGGTCGGCGGTCAGGTCGCGGTCATAACGCTCGACCGAGAGATATGGAATGCCGGACTTGCTCTGGCGCTTCTCGACGCGCGCCACCGGCAGTCCGACAGCGTGGGCGAGGTCCATGCAGAACGCCTCGTTGTCGACAAGTCCCGGGAAACGCTCGGGCTCAGGCTTGAGAATGTGGGTAGTGGCAGCGGCGGCGTTCAGTGGCAGGGCAACCCTCAGCTCGTCTATGACCACTGGCAGCTTGGGTTGCGCGCCTGCCAACGACAAGCGCGTGCCCTCTGAGGGATCCGCCGCGAGTGGTCGCTGTGGCAGTTCCGCGAGGACAGCGTCCAGCTGGGTCTCATCCAGATCACGAACCCGCGGCGCGTCGGGCAACGGATCGCCCACCTCCAGTACGGTGAGCGCCCCGGCACAGTCCCCGCCAAGCGCCTCGAGCATGGCGTAGTCGTTTCCGATCGAGACACCGAGGTTGCGAGCCATCGCCTCCCGCGCTTCTCCTTCGAGCAGCAGGCCGCCGAACACCGCTCGACAGAGGTTGTGCGGATACGCATCCCTCTGCACTGGCATCGACTGCGAGATGGCCGGTCCTCGGTAGTCGTGGTCGTAGCGGAATTGGAGATTGCCGTTGTCCTTGCGGATCAGCTGACCTGCGCGCTGTCCAAGCAAGTAGACGACCAGTTCGCTCATTCGTCGCGAGACCGCAGATCTATGTCGAGGCCGAGCGCCTGCGCGAGGCGAATCGCCAACTCGAAGCGCACCGACCGCTTTCCTTGCTCGAACTGCCCGACAAAGGTCCGGTGCACCCCGATCACACCCGCGAGCTCCTCCTGCGTCAGACCCAAGGCGCGCCGGCGCGCATGCACGACTTCAGCGAACTCCTCAGCGCTTCTGACGACCATTCCGAGCAAAGTAGCGAACGGCCCGGTCATAATGTCAGCGATCGCCGACATTCAGGTATCTCAGCGCCAAATGTCGTTGATCGCTGACATTTTGCGCAATTCGCCTCGTATGTCGGCGGTCGCCGACACATCGACAACAAGTGACTATGAGGGCGAGTCGCTCGCCGAGGGAGTCAGCGTCCCGACCGCCGAGGTGCCTGCGCCGAAGCGTGCAGCTTGCCTGCTCAGCGTCCGCCGGCCATCGCCGGCAGGATGACCAGCGTGTCGGACTCGCCGACCTTGGTGTCGAGCCCGTCGAGCACGCGCACGTCCTCGTCGTTCAGATAGACGTTGACGTAGCGGTTGAGCTCGCCCTCGGCGGAGAACAGTTGGCTCTGCGTGGCCGGGTGGTTGGCCGCAAGGTCCTTGAGCACCGCGCCGACGTCGTCGCCGGATGCGCTGACCTGCTTCTCGCCGCCCACGGACGCGCGCAGCACTGGTGGAATCTTGATCGTGGCCATCGCGCGGGACCTTAGCGCGCTTCCTGCGCACCTAGCGGCGCGCCGGTCGAGCCAGGCAAGGACGCAGGGAGCGAAGTGGGCAAACAGCCCACGAGCGACAGAGGACGCAGCATGGCGAAGGCCGGCGCGCCGCTAGCCCGCTGCGGCGCAGAAAGCCTCGTAGTCCGGGAACACGCCGAGCTCCTCGTCGGCGATGTCCTCGGGGTCGCGCGCGCAGATCGGGCACTCCGGATCGCGGTGCACCTTGACCTCGGTGAGCGTCGCGCCGAGCGCGTCGTACAGCAGCAGCCGCCCGATGGCGGGCTCGCCGATGCCGACAATCAGCTTGACGACCTCGGTCGCCTGCAGCAGCCCCATCGTGCCGGGCAGCACGCCGAGCACGCCGTTGGCGCCGCACGACGGCGCCAGCTCGGCCGGCGGCGGCTCGCGGAAGAGGCAGCGGTAGCACGGGCCCTCGTAGGGCTTGAACACCGACAGCTGGCCGTCGAAGCCGAGAATCGACGCTGACACGACCGGAATCTTCAGACGCACTGTGGCGTCGTTGAGCAGGTAGCGCGTGGGGAAGTTGTCGACGCCGTCGACGACCACGTCGTAGTCCTTGATGATCTCGACGATGTTCGAAGCGTCGATGCGCGTCTGGTACTTGACTACGTTGACGTCCGGGTTCAGCGCGTGGATCGACTCCTCGGCGGAGTCGACCTTGGGCACGCCGACACGCCCGGTCGTGTGGATCACCTGGCGCTGAAGATTTGAGAGATCGACTACGTCGTCGTCGACGATGCCGAGTGTGCCGACGCCGGCCGCGGCGAGATACAGCGCTGTCGGCGAGCCCAGGCCGCCTGCGCCGAGCAGCAGCACCTTCGCGTCGAGCAGCTTCTGCTGACCCTCCATGCCGATCTCCGGCACGAGCATGTGGCGCGAGTAGCGATCGCGCTGCTCGGGCGTGAGCGTGCGCGGAACCTGCACCTCATAGCCGCGGTCCTTCCACAGCGTGATGCCGCCGGTCATCGAGCGCACGTGCTCGTAGCCGAGCTCCTCGGTCAGCGTGCGCGCGCCGTAGGCGGAGCGATTGCCGGAGGCGCAGTAGAGAATGACCTGCGTGGAGCGGTCGGGCACGACGCCCTCGATGCGCGTCTCCAGATAGCTGCGCGGCACGTGCTTTGCGCCCGGCAGGTGTCCCGCGGCGAACTCGTCGGTCTCACGCACGTCGATGACCGTCACGCCCTCGTCGATCAACTCGGCGACCTCGGAGGGGTCGACCTCCTCGATCTGGCTCTTGACTTGGCGGAGAAGCTCGGCTCCTGAGGGCATTTCTAAAACTCCTAAACCACGGTCGGGTTTTATTGACTTCACAAAGTATAGCGCTATCGCGTGAGCCTCAGGAGGTGCTGGCGAGCGCCATTTTCAGGGGATCGCAAGCGCGCTGGGCGACCGTGCGGCGGCCGCCCAGCGCAGGCTCGCGCTCAGCTCAGGAGACGAGCAGATAGGAGAAGCCGACGGCGCTCGGACTGAACGTGCGCGAGCCGCCGTAGGACGCCTTCGCGCGCCAGCGACCGACCGCCGGAGGCGTGAACGGCACGCTCGCCGAGCCGCCGTGCGCGACCGCCTGCGACTGGCGATAGAACTGCCAGCCGAACACGGGGTCGAAGCGTTCGATGTCGACCGTCACCGGCCCGGAGGCCGCGGGCGCGACCTTGACGGCGATGCCGACACCCTGGCCCGCATGCGCGGTCGCCGCCCCGAAGGACAGCCGCGTCGTGGTGATCGTGCGCGACTCGCGCACGAGCGTGAAGGCGCCGGAGCTGTTGTCGTGCACCGAAACGACAGCGTAGTAGCGGCCGGGCTTGAGCTGGTGCTGCAGCATCTGCGAGCCGCTGTCGCCGCAGGCACATTCGATCACGCGGCCGTTGATGTTTCGCAGCTGCACGTTGAAGTCGGCCGACGGCGGCGCGCTCAGCTTGAGCGTGAGGTTGGAGTGGCTCCTGACGTCGAGTCGGTAGAGGCGCAGCACACGCACGCCCCTGCCGTCGAGGCGGCCGTGAGCGTGCACGTAGTTACCCAGTGCGACGCCTGGCGCCGTCTCGGTCGAGTTCGCTCGTGCGACTTGCAGGTGGAAGCGTTTGACGCCGCGTTCCTGCGGCGTGACCTCGAAGCTGTAGCGACCGCCCTTCCCGGCACCCGGCGTGAACAGCCGGTAGCCGCGGCAATCGATGTGCGCCACTGCCGAGGCGGTTTCGAAGGAGCGCGTGCCGGGCGCGAACAGCTGGCCCGTTACACAGCCGCCGCCCTGCCCGTTGGCGAGGTTGATCAGATAGCTCACGCCGGCGTGCAGCGTGACGGCGTATGCGGCGTTGACATTCTGGATCGGATCGACCCGACCGCTCGCGCCTGCGCCGCCGAGCTGCACGCCCGGCGGGCGCACGGCGGGCGTCGGCAGGAAGACCTCGAGCGTGAACGGCGCGAGCTGGGAGTTGGGCAGTGCGGCGACGCGGATCAGATACAGGCCGTTCTTGGATGCGTTGAACGACAGCGAGGCCTTGCCCTTGACATCGGTGCGGTCGCAGGCGACGGAGTTCAGCTGCGAGCGAACGACGTGGAAGACGTCGACGTTCGCTTCCAGCGCGCCCGAGGCCGCGAGGTTCACGGCGAAGCGCTGAGCGTCCGTCGAGCGAACGCTGTACCAGACCGAGCCCGCGGAGTCCGCGCAGGAAGCTGCCTGCCCGCCCGTGCCCGCGTCGGTCGTCGCGCCGACCGTCGTGCCGGAGATCGTCGCCGGGAAGCTGTGGATGACCTGCGCGCTCGCCTGGCTGTCGTTCGCCGGCGCCTCGGGCGCGTCGGCCGCAACCGCCGGCGTGGCGAACGCGGCTGCGAGCAGCGCGAGTCCCGCGGCGATCCGTGCGAATGCGCGCGATCCGCGGCGGATCGCGATGTGACTTGTCCGTGTCGTACCAGCAGGCTGCATTTCTCCCCCTCGTTTCTTGATCGGGACGATTTCAACACGGCGAGTGCGCAAGTGTTTCGGCCATCGGAAACCACGGCCCGTGCGCACGGGGCTTGCCATACGCTGGCGGCGATGAGAGAACGACGCCGCTCGACGCTCGCCGGCCTGCTGTTGGCGCTCGCACTCGCCGCGACGGCGGCGGGGTGCTCCGGCGGCTCGCAGGCCAACTCCTCACAGGCATCGTCCTCGGCGCAGACGGCCGGGTCGTCGGGCTTCGACGGCGCGGCGCTGCCCGCCGGCATTCAGGCGCCGAGCTTCACGCTGAGTGACCAGCGCGGGCGGCGCGTATCGCTGAGCAGCTATCGCGGACGCGTAACGATCGTGGCGTTCGTCTCCTCGACCTGCGGTGCGCCATGCGTGGTCATCGCACAGCAGATCCGCGGCGCGCTCGACGAACTCGGCCGGCCCGTGCCGGTGCTGCTGATCAGCGCCGATCCCCGCGCCGACACGCCGGCGCGCGTCAGCAGCTGGCTCAGAGCCGCCTCGCTCACCGGGCGCGTCAGCTATCTGAGCGGCACGCCCGTACAGCTGCGCCCGCTCTGGCATGCCTTTCGCGTGATTCCGGCGAGCGCCAATCGCGCAGCGTTCGCGCGCACGGCCTCCGTCTTTCTGATCGACCGCGCCGGGCGTGAGCGCGTGATCTTCCAGCTCGAACAGCTGACGCCCGAAGCGCTCGCGCACGACGTTCGCAAGCTCCAGAGCTGACGGCCCGGCGGCCCGTGAAGCGGCGTAACAGCGGGCACGTTCGCGCTCTGAGCCGCTCCGGGAGCGCGCCGGACGGCTGATACCCTAGCGCCCAGGTAGGTATTCGATCAGATGATGTTCTCAACCAAGGCCGAGTACGGCGTGCGCGTGATGGTGGAGCTGGCTCGGCGAGCCGGCGAGGAACCCATTCCGCTCGCGGAGATCGCCGAGCGCGGCGGTCTTCCACTGGCCTACCTGGAGCATCTGGTGGCCAGGCTGCGCAAGGCCGGCCTGGTCGACTCGCGCCGCGGCTCGCGTGGCGGCTACCTGCTCGCGCGCTCGCCGACGGAGATCACGATGGCCGAGGTCGTCGAAGCTCTGGAGGGATCGATCGCGCCGATCGAGTGCATCACCGAGGGCTCGGACGGATCGATCGTCTGCTCGCGCGAGACCGATCCCGCGCACGTGTGCCCGACCAAGCTGCTGTGGACGCGCGTGCGCTTCTCGATCGTGCGCACGCTGCAGGAGATGACGCTCGCGGACCTCGTGCTCGGCCCGGCGTTGCCCGCGGGTTCGTCGCTTTCGACCGGGGCCACGCTGGACACCGCACCGCAAACACTCACTACCGGAGCTTGAAACGGAGAACATGGCTGACCTAGAGATCAGAGACCTGCACGTGCGCATCGAGGAGCGCGAGATCCTCAAGGGCGTCGATCTGGACATCTCGCGCGGTGAGATCCACGCGCTGATGGGTCCCAACGGATCGGGCAAGTCGACGCTGGCCAGCACCTTGATGGGCCACCCCTCCTACGAGATCACCGAGGGATCGATCACGTTCAAGGGCGAGGACATCACCGGGGCCGAGCCGCACGAGCGCGCCAAGTCGGGGCTGTTCCTGGCCTTTCAGTACCCGGTGTCGATTCCCGGCGTGTCGGTGGCCAACTTCCTGCGCATGGCGATCAACGCCAAGCGCGACGAGCCGATTCAGGTCAAGGAGTTCCGCAACGAGCTGCAGCACGCGATCGAGCTGCTGGACGTCGACAAAGCGTTCACCTCGCGCCACCTCAACGACGGCTTCTCCGGCGGCGAGAAGAAGCGCGCGGAGATCCTGCAGATGGCGATGCTGCAGCCCGACATCGCGATCCTCGACGAGACCGACTCGGGCCTGGACATCGACGCGCTGCGCACGGTCGCCGAGGGCGTGCAGCGCCTGCACGACGAGCAGGGCCTGGGCGCGCTGATCATCACGCACTACCAGCGCATCCTGCATTACGTCAAGCCCGAGTTCGTGCACATTCTGATGGACGGGCGCATCGTGCTCGAGGGCGGCGTGGAGCTCGTCGAGCGCCTGGAGCGCGAGGGTTATGACCAGATTCGCCAGGAGGTCGGCGCTGTCGCGGCCGGTGACGGCGGTGTCTGAGCTCGACGAGGGGCCGGCTGCCGGGCAGACGCAGAGCAACGGCGCCGCGCCGGCGCAGATGAAGCCCGGCCGCCACCGCGAGGCGACTCTCTATCACGCGCTCGCCGGCGCCGGAGCGGGCAACGGCCGCACGCTGCAGCAGCTGCGCGAGGCGGCGCTGGAGGCCTACGACGCTTCCGAGCTGCCTGTCTGGCGACGCTCGGGCTTCTGGACGACGAGCCTGCAGGGCCTCGAGCTCGACGCGCTGGCGACGCAGCCCTCGCCGACGCCGTCCAACGTGCCGGACGTGGTCACGCGCACGCTGCCCGAGCGGGCGCGCGCCGGGCGCATCGTACAGAGCGCCGGCACCGTCGTGCACGTCGAGCTCAGCGACGAGCTGCGCGCCAAGGGTGTGGTGCTGTGCTCGCTGGAGGACGCCTTTCGCGATCACGCCGAGTTGGTCGCGCCGTGGTACTCCAAGCGCACGACGATCGACCGCAACAAGCTGGAGGCCGCCAACGCGGCGTTCTGGACCGGCGGCGCCTTCCTCTACGTGCCCGAGGGCCTGGTCGTCGAGGAGCCCTTTGAGGTGGTCTACGCGATCGACTCGCCAGGCATCGCGCAGTACGGGCGCACGCTCGCCGTGGGCGCGCCGAACAGCCAGTTCCGCCTGCACGAGTTCGACCTGGCCGAGGACTTCGAGGGCCAGGCGCTGCACGCCGGCGCGTTTGAGCTGTATCTGCAGGACGGCGCGCGCTGTCGTCTGGCGCAAGTGCAGGACTGGGGAAGCGGCGAGGTGTTCGACACCTCCACGCGCTTCGTCGGCGTCGGCCGCGACGCCTACTGCCACTGGCTCCCCTCGCTGCTGGGCGGAAAGCTGGTGCGCCAGCACCTGGAGCTGGCGATCTCAGAGCCCGGCGGCGACATGGCCTTTCGCGGGCTGTTCTTCACCGAGCAGCAGGAGCACCTGGACGTGTTCGCGGTGGATCTGCACGAGACCGGCCCGTCGGGCGGCGACGTGCACTGGCGCGGCGCGGCGACCGGCGAGAGCCGCGCGAGCTTCGAGGGGCTGATCCAGATCGATCCGGGCGCGCAGCAGACGCACACCTACCTGCAGTTCCACTCGATGATGCTGTCGCCCAAAGCGCGCGTCGACGCGATTCCCTCGGTGCTCGTCTCCTCAGACGACGTGTCGGCTTCGCACGGAGGCACGGTCGGTGAGCTCGACGAGACGGCGATCTTCTACATGCAGACGCGCGGCCTGGACCGTCCGGCGGCGGTTCGCGTGATCGTCGAGGGCTTCTTCGAGCCGCTCATCGCAGAGCTCGACGACGAGCCGCTGGAAGAGCTGGTGCGCGCCAAGGTCGCCGACAAGCTGGCGGCCGCTCGCGAGGACATCGAGGCCTATGCCACCAGTCGCTGAGAGCGCGCTGGAGGTCAAGGCCGACTTCCCGATCTTCGAGCGGCGCTTCGGCGGGCGCGAGCTGATCTATCTCGACTCCGGCGCGACCGCACAGAAGCCGCGGTCGGTGATCGACGCACAGGCCGAGCACCTGCGTGCGCACAACGCCAACGTGCACCGCGGCGTCTACGCGCTCGCGCAGGAGGCCGACGCGGCATACGACCAGGCGCGCAAGCGCGTCGCCGCGTTCGTCGGCGCCGACGCGCGCACGACGATCTTCACCAAGAACGTGACCGAGGCGATCAACCTCGTCGCGTACTCCTGGGGCCGCGCCAACATCGCGCCGGGCGACGCGATCCTGATCACGCAGATGGAGCACCACGCCAACCTGGTGCCCTGGCAGGTGCTGTGCCGCGAGCGCGGCGCCGAGCTGCGCTATCTGGAGGTCGACGAGCGCGGTGAGCTGTCGCTCGACCAGCTCGACGCGGAGCTCGCGCGCGGCGACGTCAAGCTGGTGGCCTTCGCGCACGTGTCCAACGTGCTCGGCACGATCAACCCGGTCAGCGAGATGACAGAGCGCATTCGCGCGGCCGGCGCACTGTCGCTCATCGACGGCGCGCAGGCGGTGCCGCAGATGCCCGTCGACGTCAGCGCGCTCGGCGCCGACTTCTACGGCTGGACCGGCCACAAGGCGGTCGGGCCCACCGGCATCGGCGTGCTGCACGGCCGCGAGCAGTTGCTCGACGCGATGGAGCCGTTCCTGACCGGAGGCGACATGATCGCCTCGGTGGACTTCCAGTCGGTCAGCTGGAACGAGCTTCCCTACAAGTTCGAGGCGGGCACGCCGCCGATCGCCGAGGCCGTCGGCCTGGCCGCGGCAGCCGACTACCTCGACGCGCTGGGCATGCAGCGCGTGCGCGCGCACGAGCGCTCGCTGACCGAGTACATGCTCGAGCGACTCGCCGACGTTCCGGGCCTGCGCGTCGTGGGCCCACCCGAGGCCGAGCGTCGCGGCGGGCTGGCCTCCTTCACGATCGACGGCATCCACCCGCACGACGTCGCCGAGCTGGCCGACCGCGCCGGCGTGTGCATCCGCGCGGGCCATCACTGCGCCCAGCCGCTGATGCGCTGCCTCGGCGTCGGCGCCACCGCGCGAGCGTCGGTCGGCGTCTACAACGAGCGCGCCGACATCGACGCGCTGGTCGACTCGCTGCTGGCCGGGCGCGAGGTCTTCGGACTCTGAGCGATGGACGACCTCTACCGCGACTACATCCTCGAGCACTACAAGCGCCCGCGAAACTTCGGCGAGCTGCAGCCGCATGATCTGGAGGGACTGGAGCACAACCCGCTGTGCGGCGACGAGCTGGGCGTGCACATCGTCGTCAAGGACGGGCGCATCGAGGATCTGCGCTTCCACGGTCATGGCTGTGCGATCTCGCAGGCCTCGGCGTCGATCGCCTCCGAGGAGCTCAAAGGCATGACTCTGGACGACGTCGGCAAGCTCGACGCCGACTGGATGATCGAGCTGCTCGGCATTCCCGTCTCGGCCACGCGGCGCAAGTGCGCGCTGCTCAACCTGAAGGTCGTGCGCGGCGCCGTCACCGGCGACAACGCGTGGCCGAGCTAGCTGCGCCGAACAACTCACAACCTAGATGACCATGGTACAATGACCATGGTCATGACTCGCACGATCTCGGCAAGCCACTTCAAGGCCAAGTGCCTGGCGATGCTCGACGAGGTTGCCGCGACGGGCGAGGAGGTCGTCGTGACCAAGCGCGGGCGCGCGGTTGCTCGGGTCTCCCCCGTGACCGAGCCTGAGAGCTTGCGCGGGTCGGCCACGTTCAACGTGTCCGACGAGGATCTGATCGAGCCGTTGGACATTGCGTGGGACGCCGCAACGACGGCGTGATCGTCCTCGACACACACGCGTGGCTTTGGTGGCTCGCGGCGCCCGAGCGGCTCTCGGCCGCGGCTGAGCAGGCCATTGAGCAGGCGTCGCGCATCGGCGTGTCGACGCTGAGCGCGTGGGAGGTCGCGATGCTCGTCGTGCGGGGACGGATCTCGCTGGACCGAGAGGTGAGCCTTTGGGTCAGGCAGGGGCTTGCCGACGAGCGCGTCGAGTCGCTGGCGCCAAGCGCCGAGGTCGCCGCGGCGGCCGGGCTGCTCGACGCACAGAGCTTTCCGGGCGATCCGGTCGACCGCCTGATCTACGCGACGGCGCGCTCGGCCGGAGCGACGCTGGTTACGCGCGACGCGGCGATCCGAGCTTTCGATTCCCGCTCGACCCTCTGGTGAGACCCGCCGGTAGCGATACAATTCCTACTTCAGCGCACAGGATTCGCAAAGCCCCGCCCACACGGGATTCGCAAGCCCCAGGTAAGGAGCCTCATGGCCACGATTGACCGCACGAAGATCACCAAGCCCAGCCCGATCGTCGAGGACGACCAGGGTCAGCTGCGCGCGCGTCAGGGTATCTCGCGTGAGGTGGTCAGCGAGCTGTCGAAGGTCAAGGGCGAGCCCGACTGGATGGCCGAGAAACGCCTCAAGTCGCTGGAGATCTTCGAACGCAAGCCTGTGCCGACGTGGGGTCCGGACCTGAGCGGTCTGAACCTCGACGACCTCGTGCTCTACTCGCCGCCCACGGCGGGACGCTTCAACAGCTGGGACGACGTGCCCGACGAGATGAAGCAGACCTACGAGGACCTCGGTATTCCACAGGCCGAGCGCGAGCACCTCGCGGGCGTCGTCGGCGTATGGCGCCAGGAGCCGGTGTACGAGGGGCTGAAGGAGGAGTACGCCAAGCAGGGCATCCTGTTCTGCTCGATGGACACGGCGATCAACGAGTACCCCGAGCTGGTGCAGAAATACTTCATGACCAAATGCGTGCCGGCGCAGGACAACAAGTTCTCCGCGCTGCACGGCGCCGTGTGGTCGGGCGGGGCCTTCTGCTACGTGCCCAAGGGCGTCAAGTGCGACCTGCCGCTGCAGTCCTACTTCCGCATGGAGGGCGCCGGCGAGGGCACCTTCGAGCACACGCTGATCGTCGCCGACGAGGGCTCTGAGGTGAACTACATCGAGGGCTGCACGGCGCAGACCTACAGCGTCAACTCGATGCACTCGGCGGTCGTCGAGATCTTCGTGCACGAGGGCGCCAAGGCCCGCTACACGACCGTGCAGAACTGGTCCAAGGACGTCTACAACCTGAACACCAAGCGCGCGATCGTCGACGCCAACGGCACCGTCGAGTGGGTCGGCGGATCGATGGGCGCCAAGTACGTGATGCTCTACCCAGGCTCCTACCTGATGGGCGAGGGAGCGCGCGCCGACCACCTCAACGTCGGCGTCGCCGGCAAGGGCGTGCACAAGGACACCGGCGCGAAGGTGGTGCACCTGGCGCCGAACACGACGTCGAACATTCTCGCCAAGTCGATCTCCAAGGACGGCGGCATCATGGGCTACCGCGGGCTGGTCAAGATGGGCCACAACTCGGCGGGCTCCAAATCGCGCGTGCAGTGCGACGGCCTGATGATGGACGGCGAATCGAAATCGGACACCTGGCCGGACATCCAGATCCAGAACCCGCACGTGACCGTCGCACACGAGGCGACCGTCGGGCGCATCTCCGACGACCAGCTCTTCTACATGGGCTCGCGCGGCTTCACCGAGGACGAGGGCGCGGCGATGATCGTCAACGGCTTCATCGAGCCGGTGACCAAGGAGCTGCCGATGGAGTACGCCGTCGAGCTCAACCGCCTGATACAGCTGGAGATGGTCGGCTCCATCGGCTAGGCGCACGATGGGCGGCGCCTGGCTGCGTCCTGTTCGCTCATGTACCGATCGACGATCTAATGCGATCGACTGATCGGCCAGCACATTTTCGCTCGCTGCGTCCTTGCCATGCTTGCCCCTCGCACGCCTTAGTGGCGCAGTGACCGGATTTGCGGGCTCCGATCGACACCATCGCCGCACCGCTGTTCCCCACGAAGCTGCCGTGGGTGAACGCCAAGGGCGGGCAGGCCAGCGTCATTCAGCGCGGCCGGCCGATGCTGGTGGAGTTCTGGGACTTCTGCCGGCCGAACTCGATGCGCACGCTGCCCTACGTCAAGGCCTGGCACGAGCGCTATGCGGATGACGGGCTGCGCGTGATCGGCGTGCACTCGCCCGGCTTCGACGCCTCGCGCGACGAGGGTGCGGTGCGCCGGGCGATCGAGCGTCTGGGCATCGAGCACCCGGTGCTGATCGACAGCGAGCTGGCGTTGTGGCAGGAGTACGAGAACGAGGGCTGGCCGGCGCGCTACCTGTTCGACGGCGGCGCGCGGCTGTTCGAGTACCACTACGGCGAGGGCGCATACGCGGAGACCGAGCTGGCGATCCAGCAGCTGCTGGGCGTCGAGCGCGAGTTGCTGGCGCCGCTGCGCCCCGAGGACGCGCCGGGCGCGGAGCTGGCGGCGCCCACGCCCGAGCAGCCCGGCGCTTACGCCGGCCCCTACGAGGCCGGAGCGGTCTGGGCGGTGCTGGACGGCAACGGAACGGCGCTGGCGAGCGACGTGGCGAACGGCGTGAGCCGCGAGCTGACGATCGCCGCGCCGGGCGCCTATGCGCTGCTCGAGCACGAGCGCCACACCGCCGGCGAGCTCGCGCTGGAGCTGCGCGGCGACGTGCGCTGCCTGGCGACGTGCTTCACGCCGGGACTACTGCTCCCCTCGCCGGCTACGGCGTCAGGCTGATCCCGCGGACGAGGCCGGCGGAGGAGATCGTCTTCTTCTTCCCGGCGCCCTTGCGAACGACTGTTTCGGCCCGGAGGTAGACCGAGGCGCCCGCGCCGAGCGCTGCGGGCAGCGTTATCTTCGCGCTGAAGGAGCCACCGCGGCTCGGCGTCACGGTCGCGACCACGGCCCCCCTGGCGACACCTGCACAGGAGGAAGCGGCGCGGATCAGAACTGGGCCCGGCGGCTTTGCCAGCGGCGGGATCACCGACCCGGCGAACGTGAGCGTCCTGCCGGACGCCGTGACTGCGTTCGTGTACACGCGCCGCGAGAAGGTGACCGGCGCGCTCTGGACCTTGCCGAGCTTGACCGCATAACCGCCCTTTGGCGCGTGGCGGAAGCGCGAGGGCGGCGCTGCGACGGAGGCGCTGAATGTCCCGTTCGCAGCGACCTTCGCCGTGCCGACCACCTTGCCGTTCCAGGCCGAGAGTATCTTCACCTGTCGGCCCGCCGCCGAGCGGGGCGCAACTCCCAGGAGCTTCGCCGTGGCGCCCTGCGCGGTCACGTCCAACAGGCTCAGCCGTTCTGGGGCGCAACCTACGGCGGCCGGGACGGGTGGCAGAGCGGGCAGACCCCCGCCGTTCGCGGAGCCGACGGTGTCGCTCGAGCGGGTGCTCGTCGTCGCCGTGTCGGTGTTCGACGGACCGGCGGGTGGCTCGCCGCCGGAGGGGGCGACTCCGGTCGTGATGGCTCCGAGCTTGTTCTCGTTGAACTCGGTGAACCACATCCTGTTGTCCGGGCCCGCCACGATGCCGAGCACTCCCGCGTTCGAGTGCGCCACGGGGTATTCCTGGATTTCCGATCCCGAGCTCGCGGTCACGGGGATAGAGCCGATCGCGTCGGCGTTGCGCTCGGTGAACCACATGTGGCCGTCGGGGCCCGCCGCGATACCGAACGGCAGAGCCGAGGCCGTTGGCGTGTGGAACAGCGTGATCGTGCCGGCCGGGGTGATCTTGCCGACGGCGGAGGGCGAGGAAACCGTGAACCAGAGGTTCCCGTCCGGGCCGAGCGTCATGCCGTCGATCCCGCCGGCGCCTTCGGGCAGCGGGAATTCGTCGCTGCCGGAATGCGTGCCGTTGACGGCGATCCGATTGATCCTGTCGCCTGCGCCGAACCACAGCAGCCCGCCCGGGCCCGCCGTGACGCCTGAGATCGTGGTGAACGTCGCGACCCCCGTTGCGTACAACTGCACTTCTCCGCCGGTGGTCGCCGCTCCGATTTCTTCCTTCAAGCCGACCCACAACCGACCGTCGGCGCCGACGGCGATTGAGCCCGACCCGCCCGTTTTGGCGCTGGCCCCATATTCGTAGGCGGTAATCTGGCCAGTCGCACTCACGCCGAGTGGAACCTTGTCGAGATGCGCGTCCTGCACCACCCACATGTTCCCGTCGGGCCCAAGCGTCAGCCCCTCTCCGAGGTCGGGGTGGGGGAACTCGACGACTTCGCCCGCGACCATCGCGCCGCTCGTCGTCATGCGCCCAACCGAGGCGGTCCCGCCCAAGTGGTTGCCGCTGTCGACGAACCAGATCTTGCCTTCGGGGCCGGCGGCGATTGCGTATGGGGTCGTTTCGACCGCGATCGGGTACTCAGTGACGACGCCCGGGTCGGCTGACGCCGCGGCGGCGGGCAGGCAGGCCACAAGCGCAAGCGCCACCGCCACCGCCACCCCGATCCCCCGCCCGCCGAACATTGCGGCTGATCTTCGCACAGAGCTGAGTCGGACCTACGAGCGCGTGCCCTGCCGCTGAGCCCGCGGCGAGAGCTCCTCGTGCCCGCGGTCCGCGAGTAGGCGATGCAGCTGCGGCGGCCCTGAGTCCTCGACCAGTGCGCACGTGCCCGGCCAGTACGGGCTCTCGCCGGGCGCCCCAGTGAGGAAGATCGAGTCGTAGGTCCAGCAGCCGACGTTGACCATTTGCGCCGTCGCGCCCGCCGAGGAGCCCGCGACCGCACCGGCACGATTCCACTCGGCTGGGTCGTCGCCCGGCTGCGGACCGGCCCGGTGGGTGTGGCCGAACAGCACAAAGCTGTCGGCAAGCTCGAGTCGCGCGGCGACCTCGCCCATCGCGCGCAGACCAGCGCGGCGCAGCTCGGCGGTCGAGATCTCGGCGTTGAGAGGCCCCAGGCCGGCGCGGTTAAGCGTGGCCACGGCCAGCGGAAACCCGCGCACGAGCGCCTGCGTGCGTAGGACGGCACCGAGCGAGGCCAACCGCCGGCGAGCCCCATCTTGACGCCCGTTGCGCCCCTCACCGCTGCGGCTGAGCGCCCGCCAAGCGTGCACCGTCCCCATCCCGTTGAGCGCGTCGCCCGTCGGCGCGTCGCGAGCGACGGCGTGCCGCCACGCGTACATCGGCGCCGTAACCGCCTCGTAGTCGCCGACACATTCGAACCCGCTGGCCGGCCGGCGCATCAGGCGACTCATCATGCCGACGCCGAGCCGCTCGATCGTGGGGACAGTCAGATGGCAGTCGAGGTAGTGACCGTGCGTGGCATAGACGTCCGAGCGCAGCCACAGCCCGGGGTAAGCGAAGCGGACCTCGGCCGGCGCCGCCCAGTCGCTCAGGCGCTTGACGATCGGCGAGGCCTCGGCGGGCTCGATCAGCTGCTCGAGCCCGAGCGGCTCGGACTCGGCCAGCCCTGCGCGCAGCGCCAGCCATGGCTCGACCATCGCGTGGTCGTGGTTGCCGGCGACCAGCACCAGTTCGCGGCCGGCGAGAGCCTGGCCGAGCTCCTGAAAGAACGGACGCGCGACTGCGAGCGCTTCGTGCGCTGGGCCATGTCGCAGCTCGAGCACGTCGCCGAGCAGGACGACGCGATCGACCTGAGAGGCAAGCCCGAGCAACGGAGCGCGCAGCTCCGCGCGACGCAGCAGATCTGAGCGCGCGATGCTGCCCAGGTGCAGGTCTGAGATGACGAGTGTTCGCATTCGGATCGTCCGCCCGGACGAACGCACACGCGTCGTCCGTCGCTACCCGTGGCCGTCCGGCTTGCCGGTCAGCCGGCCTTGCCGACGGCCGCCGCTTCGCGGATCGTCTTGGGCAGCATGAAGCGCACGTCCTCGCGAATCACGTGGAACTCCGAGATGTCGGTCACGCCGCGGTCACGGAATAACTGGACGAGCTCCTGAACCAGGTTCTCCGGCGCGCTGGCGCCCGAAGAGATGCCCACCACACGCGCATCCTGCAGCCACTCCTCGCGGATCTCATCGGCGGTGTCGATCAGGTGGGACTCGGTGCCGCAGTCGCGCGCGACCTCGACCAGACGCACAGAGTTCGAGGAGTTGCGCGAGCCGATCACCAGCAACAGGTCGCAGCCGTCAGCCATCTGCTTGACCGCAGCCTGGCGATTGGTGGTCGCGTAACAGATGTCGTCGGTGCGTGGGCCGACGATCTGCGGAAAGCGCTCTCGCAGGCGCCTGAGGATCGCGGTCGTTTCATCGACGGCGAGCGTCGTCTGCGTGATGTACGCGACGCGGCTGGGATCATCGATCTCCAGCTGCTCGACGTCCTGCTCGTCCTGCACGAGCACGATGCGGTCAGGCGCCTCACCCATCGTGCCTTCGACCTCCTCGTGTCCATCGTGGCCAACGAGCACGACGGTGTAGCCGTCCTGGGCAAAGCGAACGGCCTCGCGGTGAACCTTGGTCACCAGCGGGCATGTCGCGTCGATCGTCTGCAGGTTGCGCGCGATGGCGCCCTCGCGCACGCTTGGCGCGACGCCGTGCGCCGAGAACACGCAGACGGCCCCCTCGGGCACTTCGGTCTCCTCCTCGACGAAGATCGCGCCGCGCTCGCGCAGCGTCTCGACGACGTGCTTGTTGTGCACGATCTCCTTGCGCACGTACACCGGCGCGCCATGCAGCTCCAGCGCGCGTTCGACGGTCTGCACCGCGCGGTCGACGCCTGCGCAGTAGCCGCGGGGCGCCGCGAGCAGCAGCTTTTCAACGGTGTTCGACACGATTGCCATTGTAGGGCGCGCCCAGGTACGCTAAGCGCTCGTGCCGCAGAGACACCTAGACAGGCTCACGCCGGTGGACGCCTCGTTCCTGCACCAGGAGAGCGCTCACTCGCACATGCACATCGGCGGATTGACGATCGTCGAAGGCCCGGCTCCCTCGATGGGCGAGTTTCTCGAGCAGATCCGCCAGCGCCTGCACCTGGTTCCGCGCTACCGCCACAAGCTCGCCTCGACGGCGCTGGACAGCGGGCGGCCGGTGTGGGTGGACGATCCGAACTTCAACCTCGAGTACCACATCCGCCATACCGCGCTGCCGTCGCCGGGGGGATGGGAGCAGCTGTGCGGCCTGACAGCGCGGATCTTCTCCCAACAGCTCGATCGCTCAAAGCCTCTGTGGGAGATGTGGCTGATCGAGGGGCTCGAGGAGGATCGCTTTGCGTTGATCACCAAGACCCACCACTCGCTGATCGACGGCATCGCCGGCGTGGATCTGGCGACGGTGCTGTTTGACCTGTCGCCGAATCAGCCACCGATCAAACACAACGGCCGCCCGTGGCAGCCGCACAACGAGCCGGGCGCGGCAGAGCTCGTCGCGGCCGGGCTGCGCGGCGCCGTGCGCGCCGGCATCGAGCTCGCCGAGGGCGCAATCGACGCGCTGGCACACCCCGAGCGCGCTTTCTCACGGGCGCGCGAGGCCGCCGAGGGGGTCGGCGAGATCGTCTGGGCTGGCCTCAACCCCGCTCCAGAAACGCCGCTGAACGTGCCGATCGGGCCACACCGGCGCTTCTACGGCATCGGCGCCAGCCTGGAAGACTTCAAGACCGTAAAGAACGCCTTCGGCGGCACCGTCAACGACGTCGTGCTCGCGGTCGTCACCGGCGCTCTGCGCAGCTTTCTAATTTCGCGCGGCAGGCGTACCGAGGGCGTCGAGATGCGCGCCCTGGTGCCCGTTTCGGTGCGCGTCGAGGACGAGCACGGCCAGGGCGGCAACCGCATCGTCGTGATGCGCGGGCCGCTGCCCGTGTACATCGCCGACCCCGTCCAGCGGTTGCGCTTCGTCTCGCAGGCGATGGACGGTCTGAAGGAGTCAAAGCAGGCGCTCGGCGCCGAGGTGATCGCCGGCGCACAGAACTTCGCGCCGCCGACGATCCTCGCGCAGGCTTCGCGCCTGAACTTCTCCACGCGACTGTTCAACCTGATCGTGACCAACGTTCCGGGCCCGCAGTTCCCGCTGTACGTGCTCGGTCGCGAGATGCTTGCCGCATATCCGATCGCCTTCCTACCCGAGAACCACGCTCTGGCGATCGGCATCATGTCCTACAACGGGCAGATGAACTTTGGCCTGCTCGGCGATTACGACGGCCTGCCGGACATCGGCAAGATCAGCGACGACATCGCCGGTGAACTGGCAAAGCTGGTCTCACTGGCGCGCGCGTCGGTCGGCGCACCGGCCTAACTGCGTTCTCGCTTCGACATCCGCCTAATGGGCGCTTGCGACGCGCATCCCTCACGAACGCGTCGCAAGCAGCCCTAACCGCCGTGCCACTGCCCAGGCCTGGGCCGGGGCGAGGCAGCGGCCCTGGGACGGCCCCCCTTCGGGTGGCCAACCCACGTCTTGATTACCCGCGCGGTAGATCGGCAAACGAACGCGCCGGGTAAGGCGACTGCACCGCTACGGCCGCTGCCGCTGCGAGCCCCGGCGCTCAGTACCCGAGCGCGAACTTGGCGTCCTCGCTCATCTTCTCGGGCGACCACGGCGGCGTGAAGACCGAGAACGCCAACGGCTACGCCGCTAGCCCAACTCTGCGTAGCCTCTGGCGTCGTGTGCGTGTGGCTCGCTGACACTGACCCCTCGGTTCCGATCACTCGTGGTGGAACCAGTTCCAGAAGGAACGATCACCTGAACGAGCGTCGCTCACGCAATCTTGGCAGACGGCCCGCGTCACCCCGCTGCTATGCGTGACGCCAAGCAAACGGTCCGCGGCCTGGCCGCACCTCGGGCACGCGTGGGCGTGGGCCGTGTCAACGTCTGGAGCGGATGACTCGCGTTGGTAGTCCGGCTGGTAGGTCTGGGTGTACGCCTCGACGTCGCGGTTGAACTCGGTCATATCCGGGTCCGCGCAAGCTGGGCAGATTCCGTCTGCGTCCAGGTAGCGCTCATCGACCAAGCGCGCGCACCACTCGCAGCTCAGGACCATCCAGACATCCTTTCACTAGCTACACGGCTGTGAGAGGCAGTCATCGTCGACTGCGCCGCCGTCGACGGGGGCCGGCCGTCCGAGATCGTCGTCGTCTGGCAGCCTTCGACCTAGGGCGACGATGACGCGAGCACGAACTCTGCCGGGACCGACGGCAGCGGAGGCGGTCGCACTTGGAGGCTCGCGAGCCCTACCTCAATCGACTTTGCCCGCTGCAGCGCTGCGCCACTGGTCGACGATGTCAGCGGCCCACACCTTCGGGGTGGTTGCTGAGCGCCTGCCGGCCCGCACGACGCGACCTTCGTTGATCTTCTTAGCAATCTCGCTCAGGTCACTTGCGTGTCGCCCATCCCAGCCATTGCGCACCGCCCATGCCTCCACCTCTGATGGCTTGAAGGCTCGCCAGCGGCTTTCAAGAGATGAAACATCTGGACACCCGCGGGTTTGTCGGAAGGGTGCGTCAGACCCGTCCCAACATTGATCCGGTCCGTCAGCGATCGCAGCGCGGCCTCAACGACGGGATTGGAGACGGCCGTCTCACTTCCGCCGTGATTCCCGGTTCGAAGGTCAGTCGGATTCCAGTTCGACTTCCAGCCGTCGATGTCAGCGCGATTCCATGGGATCGCGCACACGGCCACCGGGTACATGTCGTCGATCTTGACGAGCTGCTTGTTGTCCGCCCACACCGCGAGGACGGGTTCAGGTCGATGCGCCATCGAGAGCCGCGTCGGTATGAGCAGTTGGATCGTCACGGAGCCGGCGCGAACCTCACTGTTCTTCTTGAGGGCCGAAACAACCTCCGATCCCAGCGCTCGCCTCAAGGGATCGACCTGCTGAAGGCCCGGCAGAAAGAGCGACACCCGCGACAGACCATGATCCTCGGCGTAGCCAAGTAGCCAGCGGACTCCCTCTAGGATCGCGTCATCATCTGCCCCGTGAGCATCAATGAACCATCGCTCTGTGTCGTTCGGCCCAACCATCGGCGCTGACTCTATCCGCGCCCTCGCTGGCACCCTGGCCGGTTGCCCGGATGGTCCAGTTTCTCGAGCCGAATCAGTAGCCGAGCGCGAACTTGGCGTCCTCGCTCATCTTCTCGGGCGACCACGGCGGCGTGAAGACCATCTCGGAGTCGACCGACTTGACGCCCTCCAGTTCACCGACGAACTCGTCGATCTGTTCGGTGACCTGCGGTCCGATCGGACAGCCGGGCGTCGTCAGCGTGAACGTGACATTGACGTTGCCTTCGTTGACCTCGACGCCATAGATCAGACCCAACTCGACGAAGTCCAGGCCGAGCTCCGGATCGATCACATTGGTCAGCGCATCCATCACGTCATCGGCGGTCGGCCCAGCGGCGATATCTGACATAAGCCGAGTCTAGCTGGCGCTAGTTGTCG
>CAWCBZ010000001.1:0-1340522 GCA_963793935.1 uncultured Solirubrobacteraceae bacterium | reverse complement strand
GTTCGCCCATTAAAGCGGTACGCGAGCTGGGTTCAGAACGTCGTGAGACAGTTCGGTCCCTATCTGCCGTGGGCGTTGGAGAATTGAGAGGATTTGTCCCTAGTACGAGAGGACCGGGATGAACGCACCTCTGGTGTATCTGTTGTCCTGCCAAGGGCATTGCAGACTAGCTACGTGTGGATCGGATAACCGCTGAAAGCATCTAAGCGGGAAGCCGGCCTCAAGATGAGTTCTCCCATCCCCTAGAGGGAGTAAGACCCCTGGTAGACCACCAGGTTGATAGGCCGGATCTGGAAGGACGGTAACGTCCGTAGGAGACCGGTACTAATGGGTCGAGGGCTTGACGGATTTTTTTAGTGATGCTCGTTTGTGTGGCGCTGTGCAGTTTTGAAGGACCGGGAGGGCTGGTCTCTCACCTTTTCCGGTGGCTTTGGCGAGGGGGAAACACCTCTTCCCATTCCGAACAGAGCAGTTAAGCCCCTCAGCGCCGATGGTACTTGGCCCGTAAGGGCCTGGGAGAGTAGGACGCCGCCGGTTTATTTGGACAAGGGCCGCCCGTGAGGCGGCCCTTCGTCGTTGCCGCAGCGGCCATGCGCGCCGTCAACGCGGCTGATGGCAGGGCGCCGGCCCGCGGCCGGCCCAGCTCACTCGGGCAACGTCACGCTCCCGTCGGCGCCGAGCTTCCAGTGCGGGTTGTGCGCGACCTCCCAGGGATACCCGTCGAGGTCGACGAACACGGCCGAGTAGCCGCCCCAGAAGGTCTCACCGGGGGCTCGTGCGATGCGCGCGCCGGCGCGCTCGGCAGTGGCGGCGATCTCGTCGACCTCATCCGGCGAGCCGACGTTGTGCGCGAGCGTGATTCCGCCGTAGCCGCTGCCGAGCGTGACGCCGCTGTCCTCGGCCAAGCGCTCGCGGTCCCACAGCGACAGCACGCTGCCGCCGATCTGAAAGAAGACCACGTCGTCATCCTCGCCCGCGCGGCTGCGCCAGCCGAGCGCTTCGTAGAAGGCGCGCGCCCGCTTGAGGTCCGACGTGCCGAGAGTTATGACGCTTAGTCGCTGTTGCATCTGAGGTCCCCAAGCATAAGCGCGAGGTGCGTAATCAGAGCGACGGTTGTCGGTGGTGGGAGGGAGACCTGGCGAGCTGCGCGCAGCGACGGCGCTCGCGCGACTTCTCCGCCGGGTTCGACGACGTCGGACCGATCGGCGACAGACAGATGTGGTCGCGTGGGGCCGGCTCGCCGCCGCGGCGCGCGAGCGAGCGGCGCGAGCGCCTCCCGGGCCCGCGCAACGGCGCTCGGTGCGGGTGTGTCTGCGTCAGGTGCTCATCCCCGTCGACCTCCCAGTCGACGTCGTAGTCGTCCTCGAGCGTGAGGAATGAGCGGGTGAGACGCAGGGCGCCGAGCGAGCGCTGCGCGAGCTTGGAGGTTTTGGCGTGTGCGAACATCTGTTCGTAGAAGGTAGGCGGGCGCTCGGACGGAGCCGAGGCGAACGTATGTACGCGTCGGAAGTGACCCCGCAAACCCGCATGCTAGAGCGAAATATATGGCGATCGGGCTGCAAGCAGAATTGCAGAACGCGCTCGCTGAAGGGGGTCCCGCGAGCGATGCGGGCGAGGCCGTCGAGGTGTCGGTGCGAGCGCGGCAGGCCGCGGGCAGGGTAGTGCGCGCGCGGCGCGAACTTGACAGTGCAGATGGCTGTTACGCTTGCCAGGCGCGATGCGAACGCCCCGCCGTGGGGCCGACGGCGGCGTGCACCACAGCTCATGGAGAAGTTCGTCATCGAAGGTGGCGTACCGCTTTCCGGCACGATGGTCCCTGCCGGCAACAAGAACGGTGCACTGCCGATCCTCGCGTCGTCGCTCCTCACCGAGGACGAGGTGATCGTGCGCAACGTGCCGCGCATCCGCGACGTGGAGGCGATGCTGAACATCCTGCGCGCGCTCGGCGTCGCTGTCAGCTGGCGCGGCGCCAACGAAGTTGCGCTGTGCGCGGCCGCCGCGCGCGAGATCGAGGTGGAGCAGGAGCTCGCCGAGCTGATCCGCGCCTCCTTTCTGCTCGCCGGCCCACTGCTAGCGCGCTTCGGCCACGCCGCCATGGCGCCGCCCGGCGGCGATGTGATCGGCCGCCGACGCCTGGACCCGCACCTCGACGCCTTCCGCGCGATGGGCGCGAAAGTCGACAGCAATGGCGGCATCGTGCTCGACGCGCCGCATGGCCTGCGCTCGACCGACGTGTTCATGGACGAGCCGTCGGTGATGGCCACCGAGAACGTGCTGCTCGCCGCAGCGCTGACACCCGGCACGACGGTCATCGGCAACGCCGCCTCAGAGCCACACGTGCAGGACCTCGCGCGCATGCTCGTCAAGATGGGCGCCGACATCCAGGGAATCGGCTCCAACCTGATCACGGTCAACGGCGCGGAGAAGCTGCGCGGCTGCGAACACGAGGTCGCGCCCGACCACATCGAGATCGGCAGCTTCATGGCGCTTGCGGGCGTGACCGGCGGCGAACTGCGTATCAAGGACACCGTGCCCGGCGACCTGCGCATGATCCGCCTGGTGTTCGAGCGCCTGGGCCTGCGCTCGGAGCTCGACGGCAACGACGTGCTCGTGCCCGGCGGTCAGAAGCTCGTCGCGCAGGCCGACGTCGGCGAATACAAGAGCAAGATCCAGGACGGCCCGTGGCCCGCATTCCCGGCCGATCTGACCTCGATCGCCGTCGCGCTGGCCACGCAGGCCGAGGGCTCGATTCTCGTGCACGAGTGGATGTTCGAGAACCGCCTGATCTTCACCGACAAGCTGATTCTGATGGGCGCCGACATCGTCATGTGCGACCCGCACCGCGCGATCGTCACCGGACCGCGCCGGCTGCGCGGCGAGCGCGTCGAGTCGCCGGACATCCGCGCCGGCATGGCCATGCTGCTGGCAGCCCTATGCGCCGAGGGCCGCTCGGAGATCGGCAACATCCGCCAGATCGACCGCGGCTACGAGCGCATCGACGAGCGTCTGCGCGAGCTCGGCGCGCGCATCGAGCGCGTGGCCACCGAGCCCGTTCACGCGTAGCGTCCCAACCAACTGCGTAACCTCGGGTCGGCATGATCCACCCAATTCCCAGCGGCACGCGCGACGTGCTTCCACAGGAGACCGGCGAGGTGCGCGCGATCACCGACACGCTGCGCGCGGCCTTCGACCGCGCCGGCTACGGCGAGATCTACACGCCGGCGCTGGAGTACGAGTCGGTGCTCGCGCGCGCCGACATGGCCGAAGCGCAGCCGGCCTATCGCGTGTTCGACGAGTCCGGCGCCGTACTGGCGTTGCGCTCGGACATGACCGCGCCGATCGCCCGCGTCGTCGCCACGCGTTACGCGGCCAGCGAGCCGCCGCTGCGCTTCTGCTACTTCGCGCACTGCTATCGCGGCGTGCGCCCGCAGCGCGGTCAGCTGCGCGAGCTGCTGCAGGCGGGCATCGAGCTGATCGGCGCTGGCGCTCCGCAGGGCACAGCGGAGGCGCTGACCGTGCTGTGCCGCTCGCTGGACGCCGTCGGGCTGAAGGACTATCGCGTGGGCATGGGCGACGCGTCGCTATACCCGTCGCTGATGGCCAGCCTGCAGGTACGCGAGCCGGTGCGCCAAGGACTCTTGGAGGCGCTCGTGCGCCGCGACTTCGTGGAGCTCGGGCGGCGCCTGCACGACGCCGGCCTCGACGGCGAGGCGGCACGGCTGCTGCTGGAGGTGCCACAGCGCCGTGGCGGCGCCGAGCTGCTGACCGACGCGCCCGCGCCGCTCGTCGACGCCGTCACCGGCATGCGCCGCGTGTATGAGCTGCTCGAGCCCGACGTCGCCGAGCGCCTGATCTTCGACCTCGGGCTGCTGCGCAACATCGGCTACTACACGGGCGCCGTGTTCGAGGTCTATGACCCGGCGCTCGGCGCGCCGATCGGCGGCGGCGGTCGCTATGACGAGCTGCTCGGGCGCTTCGGGCGCCAGCTGCCGGCGGTGGGCTTTGCGCTCGACGTCGATCAGCTGCACCAGGCGCTCGCCGGCGAGGAACGCGGCACGGGGCTGCTGTTGGCGGGTTCGGCGGACGGCGCGAGCGGGGAGCGACGGTGAGCGCCACGCAAGGATTGACGATCGCGGTTCCGCGCGGCGCGCTGTTCGCCGGCACCGTAGACCTGCTGCAGGCGCTCGGCGTGGAGACTGAGGAGCTGCGCGCCAACGACCGCAAGCTGCTGTTCGAGGACATCGGCGTGATCACCATGCGTCCGTCAGACGTGCCCACGTACGTCGAGGCCGGCGCCGCAGACCTCGGCGTGACCGGCAAGGACGTGCTGCTGGAGCAGCTCGGCGACGCTCCAGGTGAGCACGGGCGCGACGTCTATGAGCTGATGGACCTCGGCTTCGGGCGCTGCACGATGGTCATGGCCAGCGAGGCCGGCCCCGACCCGGCGGTCGAGTCGCTGCGCCGGTTGGGCGTGATGCGCGTGGCGACCAAGTACCCGCGCATCGCCGCGCGCCACTTGGAGGAGACGGGCAGGCAGGGTGAGATCGTCGAGGTCAAGGGCTCGGTCGAGCTCGCGCCGCTCACCGGCATGGTCGACGCGATCGTCGATCTCACGGCGACCGGAACGACGTTGCGCGAGAACAACCTGGTCGTGCGCGAGGAGATCGTCGTCTGCACGGCGCGGCTGATCGCCAACCCGGTTGCGCACAAGCTCAAGGCGGCACAGATGGACGCGCTGCTCGCTGCACTGCGCGACCTGTCCGTCGCGAGCTCCTCCTGAGATGCGCCTGCACCGCGTGGCGATTGCAGAGCTCGAAGCGCTCGGCGGCCCGGCCGGCGTCGCGGCGCACCTGCGCGGGCTGATCGCCGACGCCAGCTCGGTCGAGGCCGACGTGCGCGAGATCGTGCAGCGCGTGCGCGAGGAGGGCGACGCGGCGGTGCTCGACTACACGCGCCGCTTCGATGCCACAGCCGTGCCACCACTCGCAGCCGACCAGCTCTCGCTGCTGGTCTCGCCCGAGCAGCTCGACGACGCCATCAAAAGGCTGCCGCTGGATGTCGTGGCCGGGCTGCAGGTGACGATCGCCAACGTCGCGCAGGTCGCCGATGCGGCAGTCGAACAGG
Source organism: uncultured Solirubrobacteraceae bacterium (assembly GCA_963793935.1). GTDB lineage: Bacteria > Actinomycetota > Thermoleophilia > Solirubrobacterales > Solirubrobacteraceae > Palsa-744. The sequence goes on along the minus strand of CAWCBZ010000001.1, from coordinate 1,335,398 downwards.
GCAGCACCGCCACGCTCGCTCAGGGCCAGCAGATTGCGCTGCGCGAGATACCCGTGGCTTCAGCGGCGATCTACGTGCCCGGCGGACGCGCGCCGTATCCGAGCACCGTCGCGATGGGCGTGGTGACCGCGCGCGCGGCCGGCGTGCTCGACGTCGTCGTGTGCGCGCCGCCCGGCGCCGACGGAGAGATCCACGCGGCGATACTCGGCGCGTGCCGCCTGTGCGGTGTGCAGCGCGTCTACAGCATGGGCGGCGCGCAGGCGATCGCCGCGCTGGCGTACGGCACCGACACGGTGCAGCGCGTGGACGTGGTCGTAGGACCGGGCAACCTGTATGTGCAGGAGGCCAAGCGCCAGCTCTCGGCGACGGTCGGCATCGACGGCTTCGCCGGCCCGAGCGACCTGGTGGTGGTGCTCGGCGCCGAGGTCGGCCAGCGCGAGATCGCGCTCGCGGCGCTTGACATGCTCGCGCAAGCCGAGCACGGCGAGGGCAGCCTGGTGGTGGCCGTCTCGCCCGGGCCGGGCGTCAACGACGCGCTCGCCGCAGAGCTCGCGCGCCTGGATGCAGAGCTGCCGACCGGCGGCGGCGCGTTCGCGCTGGTCGACGCCTTCGACGCCCGCGGCGCCGTGGAGCTCGCCAACTCCTTTGCGCCCGAGCACCTTCAGCTGATCGGCGCGGACGCCGAGGCGCTGGCGCCGCGCGTGCAATCGGCCGGCTGCCTGTTCGTCGGCGCCGCCAGCGCGACGGCGTTCGGCGACTACGTGGCCGGCTCCAACCACATCCTGCCCACAGGCGGAGCGGCGCGCTTTGCCTCGATGCTCTCGCCGCGGCACTTTCGCCGGCGCATGGCCGAGGTGCGCGTCGACTCGTCCGGTGCGGGCAAGCTCGCCGGCGCCGGCGCGCCGATCGCGCGCGCCGAGGGCTTTGAGTGGCACGCGCGCTCGATGGAGGCGCGCATCGGCGACAATTAGGCGATGCCGGCAGACCAGACCAACAGAACCGCAACGATCGAGCGCCGCACGGGCGAGACAGACGTGCGCCTGTCGCTGACGCTGGAAGGCTCTGGCGCGGGCACGCGCGACACCGGCGTGGGCTTTCTCGACCACATGCTCGATCTGCTCGCACGGCACGGGCGCATCGACCTCGACGTGAAGGCCAGCGGCGACCTGCAGACGGGCGCGCACCACACGGCCGAGGACACGGCGATCGTGCTCGGGCAAGCGCTGGATCAGGCGCTCGGCGAGCGCGTTGGCATCGTGCGCTACGGCGCGGCGACGGTGCCGATGGACGAGGCGCGCGCGAGCTGTGCCATCGACATCTCCGGTCGCCCGTTCACGGCGTTCGAGGCCGAGCTTCCGCCAGGCTCGACCGGCGGCTTCGACCACGAGCTGACCGAGGAGTTCTTTCGCGCGCTGGCCAACGCCGCCAAGCTGACGCTGCACCTGCGCGTGGAGGCCGGCACGAACGCGCACCACATGATCGAGGCCGCATTCAAGGCGTTTGCGCGCGCGCTGCGCCAGGCCGTGGCGATCGACCCGAGCGAGCGCGGCGTGCCGAGCACGAAGGGAACGCTGACCGCATGAGCGCGCTTGTCGACGAGTCCGTGGAGATCGCCGTCGTCGACTACGGCATGGGCAATCGCCGGTCTGTCGAGAAGGCGCTGGAGCACGTCGGCGCACGCGCGGTCGTCAGCGGCGAGCTCGATCGACTGCGTGCGGCCGATGGGCTGGTGGTGCCGGGCGTCGGCGCTTTCCCGCGCGCGATGGAGCGCCTGCGCGAGGCCGGCCTGGATGAGCTGCTGCGCGAGCGCGTGGCCGGCGGCACGCCGGTGCTCGGCATCTGCCTGGGTCTGCAGCTGGCGTTCGACTACTCCTCAGAGCTCGGCGGAGCCGAGGGCCTGGGCATCGTCGCCGGCGAGGTGCACGCGCTGAAGGCGCCGCAGCTGAAGCTGCCGCACATCGGTTGGAACGAGGTGCGCTTTGACAAACCGCAGTCGCGGCTGGTCGCCGACCTGCCGCGTGAGTGCGCCTTCTACCACGTGCACTCCTTCGCGGCCGCGCCGGCCGATGAGCAGGACGTGCTCGGTACGGCCGCCTACGGCTCGCCGTTCGTCACGGCCGTGGAGAAGGGCTCGTTCTACGGCGTGCAGTTCCACGCCGAGAAGTCCTCGGCGGCGGGTCTGCGCCTGCTGGCCAACTTCGCGCGCATTTGCGCTCAGGCGCCTGTGTCCAGTCGCGCCGGCGCGGGCGCGCGGGCGGTCGCGGGCGCGTCAGACAGCGATCAGTGAACCTCTATCCGGCGATCGACATACTCGGCGGAAACGCCGTGCGTCTGGTCAAGGGCGACTTCGACGCCAAGAAGGTCTATGACCTGGACCCGCTGGCGGCTGCACGGGCGTTCGCGCAGGACGGCGCACGATTTCTGCACGTCGTCGATCTCGACGGCGCCCGCAGCGGCGAGCCGGTCAACGTCGTGCGCATGGCCGCGATCGCCGACGAGCTCGGTCTGCCGGTGCAGTACGGCGGCGGGCTGCGCACGTCGGCGGCGGTCGACGCGGCGCTGGCGGCCGGCGCCTGGCGCGTGATTCTCGGCACGGCCGTGTTCACGGCCCCGCAGGTGCTGGCGGCGGCGCTGGACAAGCACGGCCCGGAGCGCGTGCTGGTATCGATCGACGCGCGCGATGGGCTGGTGGCCACACATGGCTGGCTGTCGACGACCGATGTGCCGGCACGCGAGGCGATCGAAGGCCTGCGCGAGCAGGGCGTGCGCATGTTCGTGTTCACGAACATCGACCACGACGGAATGCTCGACGGGCCGGTCGCGCAGGAGTCAGAGCAGGTCGCTGTAGCGGCGGGAGACGGGCACGTGATCCTGTCTGGCGGCATCGGCGAGCTCGAGCACCTGCGCGCGATCGCCGCGCTGCACGCCGAGCGAGGGCTTGACGCGCTGGACGGCGTGATCGTCGGCAAGGCGCTGTATGAGCGGCGCTTCACGGTCGCGCAGGCGCTGCAGGCGCTCGCCGACTGATCGCAGCACCGTCGACCGCTACCGTGACGGCGTGCACTTCAAGCGCGTGATTCCGTGCCTGGACGTCGACGCCGGGCGCGTCGTCAAGGGCGTCGAATTTCTCGACATCCGCGACGCCGGAGACCCGGTCGAGCTGGCGGCGTTCTATGACCGCGAGGGCGCCGACGAGCTGGTCTTTCTGGACATCACGGCGACGCACGAGAAGCGCGACACGATCGCCAAGCTGGCGCGCGCGACGGCCGACGACGTGTTCGTGCCGTTCACGATCGGCGGTGGCATCCGCTCGGTGCAGGATGCGCAGGCCGTGCTCGACTCGGGCGCCGACAAGGTATCGGTCAACTCGGCGGCGCTGGAGCGCCCACAGTTGATCGACGAGCTGGCCGAGACGTTCGGCTCGCAGTGCGTCGTGCTGGCGATCGACGCGAAAGCCGACGCGTTCGTCGGCGGCGGCCTGGACGACCCGTCCAAGTGGGAGGCCTATCTGGCCGGCGGGCGCACGCCGACCGGGCGTGACGTGGTCGAGTGGGCGCGCGAGGGCGTGCAGCGCGGCGCCGGCGAGATCCTGCTGACGAGCATGGACCGCGACGGCACCAACGACGGCTACGACCTGGCGCTGACGGCGGCGGTCAGCGACGCGGTCAGCGTGCCGGTGATCGCCTCGGGCGGCGCCGGCGAGCTGGAGCACCTCGCCGAGGCTCTGCGCGCGGGCGCGGACGCGGCGCTGTGTGCGTCGATCTTCCACTACGGCCGGCACACGATCGCCGAGGCCAAGTCGCACCTGGCGGCGGCCGGCATTCCCGTGCGGATCGGCTGAGTCGGACGGCTTCGCGGGGCAGGCGTGAACGAGCCGAGCGATGGCAACAGGGGCGAGGCGGTGCTGGCGGCTCTGCGCGAGCTGCCAGGCGGGCGCGAGCTGCTGGAGCTCGCGCGGCAGCGAGCGGATGTCGAGCTCGTCGGCGGCGCCGTGCGCGACCTGCTGCTCGGCCGCGAGCCGCGTGAGCTCGATGTGATCGTGGAGGGCGCCGCGCCCGCCTTCGCGCGGGAACTCGCCGATTTTTTTGATGATCGCCTGTCGGCGCTCGGCGCGCGCAGCGAGGTCGAGTCGCACGAGCGCTTCGGCACGGCTGTCGTTCGCTTCGACGGCGGACGCATCGACGTGGCGGCGCGTCGCGCGGAGTCCTATTCGGCGCCCGGAGCATTGCCGGACGTTCGCGCCGGCACGCCCGAGCAGGATCTGCTGCGCCGTGACTTCACGGTCAACGCGATCGCGGTGGCGCTCGGCGGCGAGCGCCTCGCGCAGCTGCGCGAGGCGCCGCACGCGCTCGAGGATCTGCAGGCGTCGCGCCTGCGCGTGCTGCACGACGCCAGCTTTCGCGACGACCCCACGCGAATGCTGCGCATGGCGCGCTACGAGGCCCGCCTGGGCTTCGCGCCGGACGAGCACACGGCGCGCCTGGCGGCGCAGTCGATCGCCGACGGCGCGCTGGACACGGTTTCGCCGGCACGCATCGGCGCCGAGCTGCGCCTGACGCTCGCCGAGCGCGATGCCGTGGCGGCACTCGATGCGATGCAGCGCCTGGGCGCGCTGTCGGCGTTGCACCAAGCGATCGCGCTCGATGCGCCGGTCGCCCGCGCGGCGCTTGGCGCGTTGCCGCGCGAGGACGCCAACGCCTGGCCGGACGTGCTGCTGCTGGCCTGCCTGTTGGCGCCGGCGCATGGCTATGACGCGACCGACTACGAGACGCGCCTGCGCGTGCTGCTCGACCGCTACGAGTTCCCGGCGGCCGAGCGCGAGCGTGCGGTGCACAGTGCGCTCGTCGCGCCGCGTCTGGTCGAGCGCCTGCGCCACGCGCAGACGCCGTCGCAGATCTACGCGGTCGCGCACGACGCTGCGCTGGAGGCGGTCGCGCTCGCGCAGGCGCTGGCGCAGGCGCGCGGCGAGACGCAGGCGGCCGACGCGGCGCGGCGCTGGCTGTCGCAGCTGCGCACGGTCAGCCTGGAGATCAACGGCGAGGACCTGTTGCGTCGCGGCGTGCCGGCGGGCCCGGAGGTCGGCAGGCGCCTGCGCGGCGCGCTGATGCGCAAGCTCGATGGAGAGTTGGCCGACGCCGCCGAGGCTCGCGAGGCCGAGCTGAGCGCCGCGTTGGAGGCGCAATGAGCGCGGGCGGGCGCTCGTGAGCGACTCGCGCACACGTGTGGTCGAGCACGCCGAGGGATTCTCCTGCGAGCTGACGGGCGGCGCGCTGGCGCTGTTCGGCTCGCGCGCACACGGCAACCTGTCGACGCAGACCGGCGACGGTCACGAGCGCGGTCACGCGAGGCGCGACGCGCTGTGTGCGGAGCTCGAGCTGCAATGGCTGTGCGCGAGTCGCCAGGTGCACGGCGCCACCGTCCAACGCGTGCACGCGGTCGCCGGAGGCGGGGGAGAGGCGCTGGCGATAGACGCCGACGGGCACGCGACGGCGCTGCACGGCGTCGGCGCGATGGTGCTGACCGCGGACTGCCTGCCGGTGGCGCTGGCAAGCGACGGCGCCGTGGCGATGCTGCACGCAGGCTGGCGCGGGCTGGCGGCTGGCGTGCTCGAGCAGGGAGCACGCGCCTTGCGCGAGCTCGGTGAGGGTGGGGCGGCGACGGTCGCCGTCGTCGGACCCGGCGCCGGCGCCTGCTGCTACGAGGTCGGGCCGGAGGTGCACGCGGCCTTCGGCGTGAAGGTTGCCGGCGCGCAGAACATCGACCTGCGCGCGATCGCGCGCGAGCGGCTGCTCGCCGCGGGCGTCGACGAGGTGCTGGATGCACGACGCCTGCACGATCTGCGACGAGCGTTTCTTCAGCCACCGGCGCGAAGGCGCGCGCGCCGGTCGCCAGGCGGCGATCGCATGGCGCAGCTGATCTCCGGCCTGCAGGCGCAGCGTGTGCGCGACAACGTGGCTGGCGTGCGCGAGCGCATCGCCGCGGCGCGCGAGCATGCACCGGCACGCGGGCCCGGCGGCGAGCGCTCGGAGGTCGAGCTGCTGGCGGCGATCAAGTACCTGGCGGTCGACGACCTGCCGCTGCTGGCCGACGCCGGCATCAGGCTCGTCGGCGAGAACCGCGCGCAGGAGCTCGCGGTCAAGCACGCCGCACACGGCGAGCTGTTCGAGTGGGATTTCATCGGCCAGCTGCAGAGCCGGCGCGTGCGTGAAATCGTGCCCTACGCGCGGGTGATCCACTCGGTCGCGTCGGAGTCGGCGCTGCGCGCGCTGCAGCGCTGTCGCGATCAGGCCCGTGCGGACCTGCGCATTCTGATCGAGGTCAACGTGGCCGGCGAGCAGGGCAAGGCGGGAGTGGCGCCGGCGCAGCTCGGCGAGTTCATCGCCAAGCGCGCCCGTGCCGGTGGCCGGGCTGATGACGATGCCGCCGCTGGCCGCCACGCCGGAGGACAACCGCCGCTGGTTCGCCACGCTGCGCGCGCTGGCCGACGAGCACGGCCTGCAGCAGCTGTCGATGGGCACCTCGCAGGACTACGTCGTCGCCGTGCAGGAGGGCGCGACGATCGTGCGTATCGGCACGAGCCTGTACGCTTAGGTGCGTCCGCCGGACCGTCTTCGCCGCGCGCTCGCCGTGCGCGAATGTCTAGCATGAGCAGGGAATCCGCCCTTCCGGGCGAAAACGCACCTACAAGAATGGCTTTCCGCGACTCCTGGCACAGTGCGCTCGTCTACTTCGGCCTAGCCGAGGAGTATCACGACGACTTCGACGACGCTCCGCCCGAGGCGGAGATCGAGGACCGCTATCGCGAGCGGCCCAACGTTCGCCGCCTGCGCCGGCGCCGCGACGAGTTCGACGACATCTTCGCCGAGGAAGAGGGCGGCGGGCGTGGCGGGCGATCGACGACCGTGCTCAAGTCGGTCGGCGCGCGCGCCAACGGCGACGTGCGCGTGCACCTGGTCATTCCCAAGTCGTTCAACGACGCGCAGCAGATCGCCGACAAGTTCAAGGACGGCATTCCCGTCATCCTCAACCTGCAGGCATCGGAAACCGACCTCTCCAAGCGCCTGATCGACTTCGCCTCCGGCCTCACCTACGCGCTCGACGGCGGCATGCAGCGCATCGCCGACAAGGTCTTCATGCTGACGCCGCGCAACGTCGAGATCTCCGCCGAGGAGCGGGCGCGATTGATCGAGAAGGGCTTCTTCAACCAGTCCTGAGCGCCGATAGCCGGCGCCTCGCTGCGTCCTCGATCGCTCGTGTGCAGTTCGCACACTTCGCTCACTGCGTCCTTGCGAGGCTTGACTCTCGACACTCAGGAACGCTCATGGCGCACCGCATGTCCGTCCGGCCCCTAGTCTTGATGCCCTCATGCAGATAGGACTCATCGGCGCAGGCAACATGGCTCGCGCGCTCGCGCGCGGGTGGGGTCGGCCGGTGCTGTGCGCCGATCCGGTCGCCGCGCGCGCCGACGCGCTCGTCGAAGAGCTGGGCGGCGAGCGGTTGGCCGACAACGCCGAGGTGGCGCGACGCGCCGATCTGGTCGTGCTGTGCCACAAGCCGGCGCAGCTGAAGGCGGTCGCCGGCGAAGTCGCGCCGCAGGCCAAGGCCGTCGCGTCGATTCTCGCGGCCACGCCGCTGCAGGCGCTGCGCGATGCCTACCCCGGCAAACCCGCCTATCGCTTCATTCCCTCGCTGCCCGTCGAGGTGCGCCAGGGCGCGGTCGTGCAGGGCAAAGACGCCGAGGACGCCGCGCAGCGCGAGCATCCCGATCGCGGCAAGGAGCTCGACGCGGCGGTGGCCGAGCTGTTCGCGGAACTGGGCACGCTGGTCGTGCTCGACGACGCGCTCGTCGACGTCGCCATGGGGCTGATGTCCTGCGCGCCGGCGTATGTCGCGCTGGTCGCCGAGGCGCAGATCGACGCCGGCGTGCGCCGCGGCATTCCAGCCGCGCAGGGCGCCGAACTGGTCGTGCAGACGCTGTCCGGCACAGCCGAGCTGCTGCGCCGGCGCGGCTATGACACCGTCGCCGTGCGCCGCGAGGTCTCCTCGCCCGGCGGCCTGACCGCTCGCGGCGTCGACGCGTTGGAGCGCGCAGGGCTGCGCGCGGCCTTCTCCGACGCGCTCGACGCGGTGCTCGAGCCGGGGAGCTGAGCGGCCGTGGTGCTCGCCAGCGCGCGCACGCAGATCGCCGACTACCTGTCGACGCTGATCTACGTCTACACGCTGCTGATCATCCTGTACATAGTCATTCAGCTGCTGTTCAGCGTCGGCGTGCGCCCGCCGTATTCGCGCTGGACCGACATCGTGCTGGGCTTTTTGCGTGACGTCTGCGAGCCGTTCCTGCGCCTGTTCCGCCGCGTGCTGCCGTCCTTCGGCGGCTTTGATTTCAGCCCGATCCTCGCGATCTTCACGCTGCAGATTCTCAACTCGATCGTCGCCAACGACCTGATCCACGGCTGAGCGCCGATGCGTGCTGCTGGCCCATGGCTGCGCGCCGCGCTCGTGCTGGCGCTCGTCGTGGCCGCCGACCAGCTGTCCAAGCACGCCGTCGAAAGCTCCATCGTGCAGGGCGAAGAACGCCGGCTGCTGCCCGGCGTGCAGCTGGTCGACACGCGCAACAACGGCATCGCCTTCGGCTTTTTGCCCGGCAGCCACGTCGCCGTGACGATCGCCATCGGCCTCGCGCTGCTCGGTCTGCTCGTGTACTTCGCGCGCCACAGCCACGCCAAGCTGATCTGGCTGCCCACCGGCATGCTCATCGGCGGCGCCGTCGGAAACGTCATCGACCGGCTGCGCGCCGGCTCGGTGACCGACTTCATCAAGCTGCCGCTCGGCTGGCCGCCGTTCAACCTCGCCGACCTGTGCATCACGCTCGGCGTCGTCGTGCTGTTCCTCGTGATCGACCATCAGCGACATGCCAGAGCCTGAGCCTGAGCCGCAGCAGCTGGCCGGCGAGCCCTTCCGCGTCGCCTACGAGGACGAGCAGCTGCTGGTCGTCGACAAGGTGCCCGGCGTGGTCGTGCACCCGGCCAAGGGCCATCGCCAGGACACGCTCTCGCAGCTGCTCGCCGCGAGCGCCGCCGGCGGCGACCCCGAGCGCGCCGGCATCGTGCATCGCCTCGATCGCGACACCTCCGGCTTGCTCGTCGTCGCGCGCTCCGAGCAGGCGCACGCGGCTCTGCAGAAGGCGCTTGCGCGCCGTGAGATCGAGCGTGAATACATCGCGCTCGTGCAGGGTCGCCCGCCCTCGCGCAGCGGCACCATCGAGGCGCCCATCGGCCGCGACGCGCGCGTGCGCACGCGCATGGCCGTGGGGGGCGCTCACGCGCGCGAAGCGCGCACGCACTTCAAGCTCGATCGCGCGCTGGCCGAGCACTCGCTGCTGCGCTTGACGCTCGACACCGGACGCACGCATCAGATCCGCGTGCACCTGCGCGCGATCGGCCTGCCGATCGCCGGCGACCCGGAGTACGGCGCGCCCGGCGCGCTCGGCCTGCAGCGCCAATTCCTGCACGCCGCGCGCCTGGCCTTCGCGCACCCGCTCAGCGGCGAGCGAATCGAGGTGCACTCGCCGCTGCCCGCCGATCTGCGCGTGGCGCTGGAGCGCGCCGAACGGCTATCCTGAACGGCCAATCAGAACTTCGACCCGTCTCGGGTCCAAGGTCGCGGCCCTGCCCGTGGTGACGACGTCCAGTCGCGCTTCGGGTCCGCGCCCACCGAGCCGGAACTCATCAAATAAATAAAGGGAGTACTCGTGGCTCAAGTAGGCATCGCGGAGCTGCTGGAGGCCGGCGTCCATTTCGGCCACCAGACGCGCCGCTGGAACCCCAAGATGCGCCGATTCATCTTCGGCGAGCGCGGTGGCAACTACATCATCGACCTCGTCAAGACGTCCGCGCTGCTCGACCAGGCCCAGGCGTTCGCCAACGAGCTGTCCCACCGCGGCGGCACCGTGCTGTTCGTCGGCACCAAGAAGCAGGCCCGCGACACGATCAAGGAGGTCGCCGAAGCGGCCGACATGCCGTTTGTCAACCACCGCTGGCTCGGCGGTCTGCTGACCAACTTCCAGACCATCAGCCTGCGCATCCGTCGCCTGCACGACCTCGAACGCTACGAGGCCGAGGGCCAGCTCGCGCTGCTGCCGACGCGCGAGCGCATGGCCGCACAGGCCGACCTCGCCAAGCTGCGCGCCAACCTCGGCGGCGTCAAGAACATGCAGCGTCCGCCCGACGCGATGTTCGTCATCGACCTCAAGACCGAGGAGATCGCCGTCAAAGAGGCGCGCCGCCTGCGCATTCCGATCATCGGCCTCGTCGACACCAACTGCGACCCCGACGGCATCGACTTCGTGATTCCCGGCAACGACGACGCGATCCGCTCCTGCGCGCTGATCACGCAGGCGATCGGACAGGTCGTTCAGGAGGGTCACTCCGTGTTCCGCGCCGAGGAGGAACGCGCGCGCAAGGAAGCCGAGGAGAAGGCGCGCATCGAGGCCGAGGCCCGCGCCAAGCGCGAGGCCGAAGAGCAGGCCAAGCGCGAGGCCGAGGAACAGGCAAAGAAAGAGGCCGAGGAGAAAGCCGCCGCCGAGCGCGCCGCCGCCGCTGCAGCCCAGGCTCCGCCGGCCGCCGCCGCGGCGCCCGCTCAGGACGCCCCTGCACCCGCGGCCGCCAAAGCGCCCGACGCGCCGGCAAAAGCACCCACCGAGAAAGCGCCGGCTGAGAAAGCGCCGGCCGAAAAAGCGGGCGCCGAAAAAGCGGCCGCTACGGCCGCCGCGCAGCAGCCCGCCGCTGAGAGCACACCCGTGCCCGCGGCGCCGGCCGATCCGGCCACGCTGGAGCCGCAGAGCGAGTCGGTCACACCGATGAACGCCAGCCCCGACGCCAGCAAACCCGCCAAGGAGCAGTCCGCGCCACCGGAGACGGCCGCCGAGAGCGAGGCCGAGGCGCCGTCGGAGCCACAGGCGCCCGCAGAGACCGCGAACGAGACCGCCGAGCCGGTCAAGGAGGCATAGAAGCGATGAGCGCAGTTGAGGTTTCCGCCAAGGACGTCAAGGCGCTGCGCGAGCGCACCGGCGCCGGCATGATGGATTGCAAGAAGGCCCTCACCGAGGCCGACGGCGACATGGACAAAGCGATCGAGATCCTGCGCCTGAAGCAGGGCAAGAAGATCCAGGACCTCGGCGAGCGCACCGCCACCGAGGGCACCGTCCAGTCCTACATCCACGCCGGCGCGCGCGTCGGCGTGCTGATCGAGGTCGACTGCAACACCGACTTCGTCGCCAACAACGACGACTTCGTCGGATTCGCGCGCGACGTCGCCATGCAGATCGCCGCCACGCCGACCGTCAAGTACGTCAGCCGCGAGGACGTGCCGGCCGACGCCCGCGACGCCGAGGCGCGCATCTACGAGCAGGAGGCCGCCGACAAGCCCGAGAACGTGCGCGAGAAAATCGTCTCCGGCAAGCTCGACTCCTGGTATCAGACCATCGTGCTGCTCGAGCAGGAGATGCACAACCCCGCCTTCGACGGCAAGACCGTGCAGCAGCTGCGCGACGAGCTCACCGCCAAGACCGGCGAGAACGTCGTCGTGCGCCGCTTCGCGCGGTTCGCGATTGGGCAGTAGCTGAACCTGGCAGCAGGAGGTCGTGGACCAAGCGGAGCAAGGACGCAGGAAGCGTGGCCTGCTTTGCAGGCGAGCGCCCGAGGACACCGCTCCGCGCCGGTCCACGGCCTCCTGACTGAGTAGGCTGCGCGTCGATGGCCTCCGCCTTCAAACGCATCCTGCTGAAGCTGTCCGGCGAGGCGCTGATGGGCTCGCTGGAGTTCGGCACCGACCCCGAGCGCGTGGCCGGCGTCGCGCGCCAGGTCACCGAGGTGCGCGACCAGGGCGTCGAGGTGGCGATCGTGGTCGGCGCCGGCAACATCTATCGCGGCATGAAGGGTGCCGCCGCTGGCATGGATCGCGCGACGGCCGACTACATGGGCATGCTCGCGACCGTGCTCAACGCGCTGCCGCTGCAGGACGCGCTGGAGAAGATGGGCACGAACACGCGCGTGCAGTCGGCGCTGGGCGTGTCGGAGGTCGCAGAGCCCTACATCCGACGTCGCGCCATGCGCCACCTGGAGAAGGGTCGTGTGGTGATCTTCGCGGCGGGCACCGGCAATCCGTTCTTCACGACCGACACCGCGGCGGCGCTGCGCGCTGCGGAGATCCACGCGGAGATCATCCTGATGGCCAAGAACGGCGTCGAGGGCGTCTACACGGCCGACCCGGCCGTCGACGCCAACGCGCAGTTCATCCCCGAGATCACGCACATGCAAGCGCTCGAGCGGCGACTGCGCGTGATGGACTCAACGGCGCTGGCGCTGTGCATGGAGAACGACACGCCTCTGAACGTCTTCAACATGGACGACGAAACGGCGCTCGCGCGGATAATCTCAGGCGAGCGCGTGGGCACGCTTGTATCGACACCTCAAGGAGACGGCGATGGCGGCTGACAGCCTGATCGATGAACTGCTCGACGACGCGCGCGAGCGCATGGTCAAGTCAGCCGAGGCAGCGCAGCATGAGTTCTCCACGGTGCGCACCGGCCGCGCCAGCCCGGCGCTGCTCGATCGCGTGGTCGTCGACTACTACGGCGCGATGACGCCGCTGAACCAGCTGTCGACGATCTCCGCGCCCGAAGCGCGCCTGATCACCGTGACGCCGTATGACAAGTCCTCGATCAAGCTGATCGAGAAGGCCATCAACGAGTCCGACGTCGGCTTGAACCCCGGCAACGACGGCAACATCATCCGCCTGGTCGTGCCGGAGCTGACCGAGGAGCGACGCCGCGAGCTCGTGAAGGTCGTGCGCAACCTCGCCGAGGAGGGCCGCGTGGCGATTCGCAACGTGCGCCGCGACACCATGCAGCAGCTGCGCGAGCTAAAGGCCGAGGGCGAGGCCTCCTCCGATGACGAGCATCGCGCGGAGGTCGAGCTGCAGAAGCTGACCGACGGCCGCGTCGGCGATCTCGACGACGTGCTCAAGGCCAAGGAAAAAGAGATCCTCGAAGTCTGATGGCCGCCGCCGACCGATCGCAGATCGGGCAACAGGCGTCCGCTGCAGATCTCGTCTCGGCGCCCGAGTCCGCGCAGGGCCAGCCGGCGACCGCTCGCTACGTGGCGATCATCACCGATGGCAACGGCCGCTGGGCGCGCAAGCACGGCGTGCCGGTCAACGAGGGCCACAGCGCCGGCGCGGACACCGTCAAGGCGCGCCTGCGCGACGCCACCGAGTTCGGCGTCAAGGAGCTGACCGTCTACTCGTTCTCCACCGAGAACTGGTCACGCCCGGCCGAGGAGGTCGCCGGCTTGATGCAGATGTTCTCCCAGCGCATCGCCAGCGAAACGCCGGAGCTGCACGAAGAAGGCGTGCGCATGCGCTTCATCGGTCGTCGCGACGGCGTCTCCGAGCAGCTCGTGCAGCGCATGGCCTGGGCCGAAGAGCTGACCGCGACAAACGAGCGCATAACGCTGTTCGTCGCGTTCAACTACGGCGGCCGCGCGGAGATCCTCGACGCGGCGCGCAGCTTCACCGGCGGCTCAGAGCAGGAGTTCCGCGCCGGCCTGTACGCGCCGGAGATGCACGATCCAGACCTGATCATTCGCACCAGCGGCGAGCAGCGCCTGTCCAACTACCTGCTGTGGCAATCGGCCTATGCCGAGCTGGTCTTCCGCGACGAGCTGTGGCCTGACTTCTCGCGCGAGGCGCTGCGCGAGACGCTCGACGAGTTCTCCCGCCGGCGCCGGCGCTTCGGCGCACGATGAGGCGCTGATGGCAAGCCGCGCGAGCACGCCTGCCGGCCGCAGCCCTCATGGCCGCCGCCGCAGCTCCCGTCGGCGCCCGCCGCGCGGCCCGCTGGTGCGCCGTCGCGCGCCGCGCGATCCCGACGGCGGGCAGAGCTCGGACCTCGGCGCACGCCTGCTCGCCGCCATTCCCGCGATCGCCGTGGCGCTGTTTCTGGTGATCGAGGGCGGCGCCGTGTTCGCGCTCGGCCTGTTCGTGCTCGGCTGCGTCTGCCTGCACGAGCTGTACGCGATGTACGCTCGCGCGCACCCCGTGCGCCTGGCCGGCTTCGTCGCGCTGGCGGGCCTGCTAGCGGCGGCGCTGTATGGCAACCAGTATCAGGTGCTGCTGGTGCTCGTGCTGGCGCTGCCGCTGCTGTTCGGCCTCACGCTGCTGGCGCCGCGGCCGAGCGTCGGCGGGCTTTCGTTGACGCTGCTGGGCATCGTCTGGATCGGCCTGGCGCTCGCGCACGCCGTGCTGCTGCGCGGCCTGCCGCACGGTCTGGGAATCGTGCTCGACGTGCTCGTCGGCACGTTCATCGGCGACACCGGCGCATACTTCGGCGGCAGGCTGTTCGGCAAACGACCGCTCGCGCCGACGATCTCGCCGAACAAGACCGTCGAGGGGCTCGTGATCGGCATGGTCTGCACCGTGCTCGGCGTGTGGATCGCCGGGCGCTATCAGGAATGGCTGCCCGGCACGCACGCGATCGTGCTCGGCGTCGGCGTCGCGCTGGTCGCGCCGATCGGCGACCTGTTCGAGTCCTTCGTCAAGCGCGAGGCCAACACCAAGGACTCGGGCGGCCTGTTCGGCGCGCACGGCGGTGCGCTCGATCGCCTCGACGCCGTGCTGTTCGCCGCCGTCGTCGGCTATTACATCTGGGCGGCGTACGTGTGATCGTAGGGGCCAGGTGGTGGTTTATCGCCCCTAGACGCCGGCGCGGGCGTTGCGAGAGTAGGGTCGAGCGACACACCCAATGAGAGGACCCGTGATGGCGGTCGGTATCAGGCTCAAGTTTGCAGGGGGAACGCAAGAGAACTACGACGCGGCGCACGGCGTGATGGAGGTCGATACGAACCCGCCCAAAGGGATGATCGTCCACTCCGCCGGACCTGTCGACGGGGGATGGGGCGTAATCGACTTCTGGGAGTCCCGCGACGACTTCGAGGCCTTCGTACAGGAGCGGCTGATGCCGCGGCTGCAAGGGTTGGGCGACCAAGGCTTTCCAAGCCCGCCGGACGTCAAGGAGTTCCCGGTCCACAACCTGCAGACGCCGTAGCCCTCGGCCAGGGGCCTACGTGTGAGCGCCAGGCCCCTGCGCTCAGGCCGACAACGCCTGTCGCGTCGCCTGCGCGACCGTGACGGCCAGCTCGCGCGCCTGCTCGATGTCGCGGTAGTTGGTCACGCGCACGGCCACACCGTCCCGCCAGACCGCGATGGCCGCGTGGCGAATGCGCAGAGGCTCGCGCGTGCCCGACGAGCGCGCGTCCTGGCAGGCCACGGCGAAGGTCACGCCGCTGCCCAGGTCGACGACCTCCTCGAGCTCCATCGAGAACTCGGCGAACGAGCCGATCCAGCTTTCGAAGAAGCGGCGAATCGCCCGCGGGCCCGTGTGCACGCCCAGTCCCCAACCGGACATGTCGAATACCGAGTCGCGGCCATAGAAGGACATCATCAGGTCGTAGTCGCCGCTGCCGGCGGCAGCGAACGATCGTCGTGTCAGATCTACGGGACTGTCGCCGATGGCCATCGCCTTTCGAGTATCGCGCAGGTGCTCTGCGCCTGCACACCTCCGGGCCGTTCGGCGCGCGGGGGGCCGGTCTTCGTTACCGGCCGGAATGAAGCGTGCCGTGCGACCGCGGACGAAAGCGCAGCCGGCCCTTCACGCCGGTCATGTCGAACATCCGCTCGACCGGCCGTTGCGCGGGCGTCAGCGAGTAGGCGCAGTCGCTGCGTTCGCAGAGCGATTTGCCGTGCAGTATCGCGCTGAGCCCACTGGAGTCGACGAACTCGATGGCGCACAGGTCGAGCACGATCTCCTTGGCGCCGGCTGCGCACAGCTCCTCGATCGCCGCCTCGAGCATCGGCGCTGACGCGACGTCGATTTCGCCGCTCAAGAACAGCACGTGACGCTCGTTCTGGCGCTTGGCGTTGATGCTCAGCCTGCCGATCGTCGACGCCGACGCGCTCGAAGGGCGGTCGCTGACGGGCAGCAGCTGAACCGCCCGTCCGCGGGCCTCACAGCGCGGACAGAGATCGCCTCGCGACTCGCGGTAGGCGATCGTCAGCCCGCATGCCATGCATTTCAATCTGATCATCCGACGCTCCGGCGGCGGTAGCGCGACCGACCTCATTCCTGGCAGTTCGCGAGCGCCAGCGTCACTCCTTCCTCAGGGGGGCGTCTACCCGCATTTGGGTTCCTCCAACACGTCTCGCCGAATGCGCGGTCAGCGTGGTCGATGCGGCGACTACGTTCGCCGTCGGCGTGCGAAGAACACGAGCGATCGTAACCATCGGTAGCTTGCATGGCTGCTGGCAGCGAAAACGCGAGGTGCAGCGCCGGGATGCGCGCACGGGACGGGGGGAACATGCGTCGGACTCTTTCTTTGTCAACGCTCTGTGCGATCGGCGTAGCGCTGGCCTTGGCGAGCAGCACAGCGCTGGCCAAGACGGCCACGTACAAGACCGGCGCCTACAACGGCACGTACAGCTCGCAGAAGATCAGCCTCACGGTCAAGCGCGCGCGCTGCGGCGGCAAGACGCAGCTGTGCGTGACGCTGACCAAAGCGATATCGAGCGTCTCCTGCGAAGGTCCCGCCGGGGAAGGCGGCGCGGCGTTCGTGCCGCTGACCGCCGCGGTGCCGCTGCCCTCGAGCGGCAAGGTCAGCGAGCACACGCCGATCACCGAAAAAAGCTACCCACCGCCGGCGAACTTCAAGGAAACCAAGAAAAATGGCTTCACGGCCACGTTCACGAAGAAAGGCACCGTGAGCGGCGTCTTCGAACTGGACGTGGTGCAGATAGAAGCAGGTGGGTCCTTCGCGTGCACCGGCCGAGAGAAGTTCACGGCAAAGCTCGGCTGAGCGGGCGCGAAGATCGGCTGGG
The DNA here is from genome assembly GCA_963793935.1 of uncultured Solirubrobacteraceae bacterium. Classification (GTDB taxonomy): domain Bacteria; phylum Actinomycetota; class Thermoleophilia; order Solirubrobacterales; family Solirubrobacteraceae; genus Palsa-744. The sequence continues at coordinate 1,318,469 of CAWCBZ010000001.1, read as the reverse complement.
CGTGCGCAGGTCGTAGGGTCTGTGCATGCCCAAGCGCGTGCTCATACTCGGCTCGACCGGCTCGATCGGCACGCAGGCGCTCGACGTCTGCGCGCGCTCGGACGAGCTGGAGGTGATCGGCCTGTCGGCCGAGAGCTCCTGGCAGGAGCTGATCGCCCAGGCGCAGGCCTGCGGCGTGAGCAGGATCGCGCTGGCCGACGAGGACGCCGCCGCGCGGGCCGCTGAGGCGTGGACGGACGGGCGCGTGCTCGGCGGCGCAGAGGGTCTGGTGCGCCTGGTCGTCGAGTCGGGCGCGGACCTGGTGCTCAACTCGCTGGTCGGCTCGGCCGGGCTGGGCCCGACCGTGGCGACGCTCGGCGAGGGCATCGACCTGGCGCTGGCCAACAAGGAGTCGCTGGTCGTCGGCGGCGAGCTGGTCGTCGCGCTGGCCGAGGCGACGGGCGCGCGCATCGTGCCGGTGGACTCCGAGCACACCGCGCTTCACCAGCTGATCGCCGGGCAGCCGGCGGGCGCGGTGGAGCGGCTGACGATCACCGCCAGCGGCGGCCCGTTTCGCGGGCGCTCGCGCGACGAGCTGGCCGACGTGACCGTCGAGCAGGCGCTCGCGCATCCGACGTGGGCGATGGGCGGCAAGATCACGATCGACTCGGCGACGCTGATGAACAAGGGGCTTGAGGTGATGGAGGCGCATCACCTGTTCGGCACGCCGTACGAGCGCATCGACGTGGTCGTGCACCCGCAGTCGCTCGTGCACGGGCTGATCCAGCTGGCCGACGGCGCGATGCTCGCGCACCTCGGGCCGCCGGACATGCGCATCGCGATCTCCTACGCGCTGCACGGTGGCGAGAGCGCCGGCCTGCCGATCCAGCCGCTGGATCTCGCGGCGATCGGTGAGCTGAACTTCGAGCCGGTCGACCTCGACGCCGTTCCGTGCCTGCGCGTGGCGCTGCGAGGCGGCGCGCGCCGGCGGCACGGCGCCGTGCGTGCTGAACGCCGCCAACGAGGTCGCCGTGCACGCCTTCCTCGACGGGCGCTTGGCGCTTCCTGGGCATCTGCGAGGTGATCGAGCGCACGCTGTCGGCAGCTCGGCGCGCAGCCGGTGCTGGCGTTCGAGTCGCTGTACGAAGCCGATCGGCAGGCTCGCGAGGTGGCCGCAGACCTGGTCGCCACGCTGGCATGACCGTTTCTTAGATTGCTTCGCACTCGGGCTCGCGCGCTGCGCGCCCGCGCCAACCGCCGGATCTCGCGGGTCTGCCTGCCAACATGGGCGCATGGCATGGGTCCTGACGATTCTCGGAATCATGGCGCTGATCGTGCTGCACGAGCTCGGCCATTTCGTCGCGGCGAAGGCCGTGGGCATGCGCGTGGAGCGCTTCTCGCTGTTCTTTCCGCCGACGATCGCGCGCATTCGCATCGGCGAAACCGAGTACGCGCTGGGCTCGATACCGGCGGGTGGCTACGTGAAGATCACCGGCATGACGCCGGACGAGCTGAAGAACGTCGACATGCGGGTGGCCGTCAACGGCTACTCGATGCTCGCACCGTGGCGACGCATCGTCGTGATCCTCGCCGGGCCGGGCGTCAACCTGCTGATCGCGTTGGTTGTGTTCTGGGTGCTGCTGTTTTCCGGCAGCATCGACGGAACGGCCTCGCTGAACCGTCTCGACCCATCGCTGAACTCGTTTCGCGAAAACACGTCGGTGCTCGAAGTCGAGCGCGGCGCGGCCGCCGCGGGCCTATTGCACGCCGGCGACAAGATCACGGCGATCGACGGCGGTCCCGTGACGGTCGAATCCGCACGCACGCGCATCGGCGAGCACATCTGCGCCAGTCCGCTGAAGTCGGGCTGCCGCGCGGCGATACCGGTGCAGCTGACCGTCCGGCGCGACGGGCGCAGCGTGACGGTTCCCGTTTACCCGCGCTTCAGCGAAAAAGAAGGGCGCATGTTGATGGGCGTGGCGTTCGGCTCGGTTGATCGCTACGGCGCGCTCGCGGCGGCGGGTGCGGCCATTGGCTCCATGTGGCACGCGACCACCGAAACGCTGACGGGCTTCGTGCGTGCGCTGACGAGCTCCAAGACGCGCGGCGAAGTCAGCAGCATCGTCGGAATCACGCAGACGGCGCACACGACGGTGCAGGCCGGCGCCAGCTTCGGGCTGGTCTTCCTCGGCTATGTGTCGCTGGTGCTGGCCGTGATCAACCTGTTCCCGTTTCTGCCGCTCGACGGCGGTCACGTGCTGTGGTCGGTCGGCGAGAAGCTTCGTGGAAAGCGCATCTCGCTGATGGCCATGTATCGCTTCAGCTCGGTGGGCATCGTGTTGCTGTTCTTCCTCGTCATCAACGGCTTCACCAACGACATCGGCCGGCTCGGCGGCTGACCACGCCGCGAGACGCCGCCTGCGGGCTGCGGCGCTCAGACGCCCGGCGGGCGCACGCACACCCAGCTCTTTACCAGCGGGCCGATGCGCTCGGCCAGCGCCGGGCCGAACAGGCGCTCGAGCTCGTCGCGGCGCAGCAGCGTGATGTCCTCCCAGTCTCCGGCCGCGCCAAGACGCCAGTAGCGCTTGCGCGCGCCGACGGGCAGCCAGTGCGCGAAGGGCAGCAGCGCGTGCGGCTCGATCGGAAAGGAGAACGCCGGCGTCTGCACGAACCAGCCACGACCGACGCGTCGCAGCTCCGCGGCGAAGGCCTCGCGTCGCGGCGGCGGCACGTGCTCGATCACGCTGGAGCAGTACACGAGGTCGAACTGGTCATCTGCGAACGGCAGCGCGACGGTGGCGTCGGCGCGTACGAACGGGCCGGGGTATTCGGGTCGCTCGACGAGGTCCACGCCGGTGATGTCGAGCTCAGGCTCCAGCGCGCGCAGGCCGATCGCGCCGCAGCCGAGGTCCAGCACGCGTGCGTCGTCGGTCAGTCGCGTCAGCGCGAAGAAGCGCTCGTGGCGTCGCCTGCGGGCGCGCGCGGCCAGGGGAGAGGCCAACTTGGCAAGCGGCCCGCGGGCCGTGCGATAGACCCCTTCAGCGGGCGTTCTTGGCATTCGCAGAGGTTATGCGCGCATCGCGTCAATCGCCGCGAGGCCGGGCAGGGCCAGGGTCGCGGCGCCATTTACGCCGGGTTCACGGCCTGCGCGCGACCCCGCCGTACAATGCTCGCATGGCCTCAAAGCGTCAAATACATGTCGGCGCCGTGCCGATCGGTGGCGGTGCGCCGGTGGCCGTGCAGACGATGACCAAGACCGAGACCGCCAACCTGGCGGCGACGATGGAGCAGATTCGCACCGTGGCGGACGCCGGCGCGGACATCGTGCGCGTGGCGGTGCCGCGCGAGCAGGACGCCGAGGCGCTGAAGACGATCGTCGCGCAGTCGCCGATTCCGATCATCGCCGACATCCACTTCAACCACACGCTCGCGCTGAAGGCGATCGAAGCGGGCGCGCACTGCGTGCGCCTGAACCCCGGCAACATCGGCGGTCCGGAGAAGGTCGCCGAGGTGATCGAGCTGGCCAAGGTGCACGGCACGCCGCTGCGCGTGGGCGTCAACTCGGGCTCGCTGCCCAAGCACCTGCGCGATCTGGAGTATGAGAACCCGATCGAGGCGCTGGTGACCGCGGCGATCGAGACCGTGCAGCTGATGGAGCGCCTGGACTTCGACAACTTCAAGGTGTCGATGAAGTCAACGTCGGTGCCCAACACGATCGCCTCCAACCGGCTGCTGTCCGAGCGCATTCCCTACCCGCTGCACCTGGGCGTCACCGAGGCCGGCACCAAGTGGTCGGGCTCGCTGAAGTCGGCCGTCGGGTTGGGCACGCTGCTTGCCGACGGAATCGGCGACACGATCCGCATCTCGCTGTCGACCTTCCACGCCGAGGAGGAGGTCAAGGTCGCCTGGGAGATCCTCAAGGCGCTGAAGCTGCGCGAGCGCGGGCCCGACCTGATCGCCTGCCCGACCTGCGGGCGTCTGCAGTTCGACATGGACAAGGTCGTCGTCGAAGTCGAGCGCCGCCTGGAAGCCTACGAGGACCCGATCGAGGTCTCCGTGCTCGGCTGCGCCGTCAACGGCATCGGCGAGGCGCGCCACGCCGACTTCGGCATCACGGGCGCCAAAGACATGGGCATGATCTACTCCAAGGGCGAGCCGCTGAAGAAGGTGCCCACCGAGCAGCTCGTGGACGAGCTGTTCAAGGAGATCGACCGCTACTACGCCGCCGGCAAGACCGTGCAGCGCGACGAGACCGCCGCCGCCGAGGCGCGCCTGTGGCTCGAGCAGAACGAGGACGCCACGGCGATGACGCCCGAGCGCATCGCCGCGCTGGAAGCGGCCGCCGCGGAGAACGACGCGAGCGCCGCAGAGGTGCTCGAGTCGATGCTCGACGGCGACGCCGCCGAGCCCACCGCGGCGGTCATGGACGAGGCCGTATCTCCCGTGGCCGGGCGCCGCTTCAGCCGCAGCTGAGGGACGCTGCACGGGCACGACCCGGTGTCCTCGGTTGCGCGTGCGTGCGCCTGTGGCGCGGCGTATCATGCGGCCGGGCGGGTCGTCCGCCGCGAACGACATGGAGCAGGGGGAGGCATGAGGTCACGATTGATCGCAGGATGTGCCGTCGTCGCAGCGGCGCTCGGCGCCCAGGGAGCTACGGCGTCCGCGACGCCGGTGCTCTGGCTGAAGCAGTTCTCGATGGAACGAGCGGCGCCGGGCACGCCGGCGTATCTCTCGATCGAAATCGGAGGGGAATGCTCGAGCTTCCAGGAAGGGACACTCGTAAGCAACGGGCAGCAGAGCGACGAAGTCCAAGCCGCGGGTCCCAGTGCCATCTACGCGTGCGGAAGCGGCAAACTCGCTGCATCGATCTCCACCGTGGTCGCCAAGGCGGGGCTCCACGAATCGGTGACGATGACGACAAAAAGCGTCTCCCACGTGCTGATCAACCCGTGGTGTGTGTATGCGCTGCCGAAAACGATCTCGCTGCCGGCGGGACCAGTGACGCTCGCCGAAGGCAACATCACAGGCACACTGGACAAAGGCGCGACGTTCGGCAGCTGTCCTTCGACTCGCGCCATGCACGTGGCCGTAACAGTCGAGGAAGCTTTCAGCTCCTCGGCCTTCTACACCGAAGTCCTCGACTGAGCGGATCGTGCGGGTGCTGCTGGGGCCGGCCTGCGCGACCGGCCCCGGTCTGCGTCAGCCAGCAGCCGCGAAGCGCTCTGCGACCTTGTCCCAGTTGACGACGTTCCACCAGGCGTCGATGTAGTCCGGGCGCTTGTTCTGGTACTTGAGGTAGTAGGCGTGCTCCCAAACGTCGACGCCGAGCAGCGGCGTCTGGCCGTTGGAGAGCGGGCTGTCCTGGTTGGCCGAGCCGACGATCGCCAGGCCGGAGCCGTCGTGTACCAGCCACGACCAGCCCGAGCCGAACTGGTTGACGCCCGTTTCCTTCACCTTCGCCTGGAAGTCCGAGAAGGAGCCGAAGGCCGCGTCGATCGCCGCCGCGAGATCGCCGGATGGCTCGCCGCCGCCGTCGGGGCTCATGCTCTCCCAGAACAGCGAGTGGTTGTAGTGGCCGCCGCCGTTGTTTTTGACCGGGCCTTTCTTGTCGCCGAGGCTGTCGAGGTTCTTCAGCACGTCCTCGACCGGCTTGTCCGCCCACTCGGTGCCCTCCAGCGCGGCGTTGGCCTTGTCGACATATGCCTGGTGGTGCTTGTCGTGATGGAATTCCATCGTCGCCTTATCGATGTGCGGCTCCAGCGCGTCGTACGCGTAGGGAAGCGGCGGAACGGAGTAGGCCATGTCGGTTGCTCCTTGTCGTGTTGCAAGTCGATTCTGCGGTCGTTTGCTGTTCTATCAGAGCCCGTCAGCGCGCCTGCGCGGCGGGCGTCGGCTTGGGCGTTGCGGCGCCGAGCGCTCCGCAGCGGACAATCCACGCGGCGCGGCACGACGGCTAATCTCCTTGCATGACGCGCGTTGTCCCGGGCCGTCCCGGCCGGCCAGCCGCAGCGACGCGAGAGGCGGCGCTGGCGCTCGCCACCAAGCGCTTTCTGGCGGCCGAGCGCATCGACATCCAGGCGATCGCGCGCGAGCTGGGGCTGGCGCGCGCGACCATGCATCGCTGGTTTCAGACGCGCGAGACACTGCTCGGGGAGCTGCTGGCCACGCTCGGCGAGCGGCGCCTGGCGGAGATCCGCGCGGAGGTGCCCGGCGGCGGCGCTCGCGCGCTGCTGGAGACCTTTGACCGCTTCAACCGTGAGCTCGCGGCGACGCCCGGCATGCGCTTCCTGCTGGCGCAGGAGCAGGAGCGTGCGCTGCGCATTCTCACCTCCAGCGGTGGCCTCGTGCAGCCGCGCGCGGTGGCGGCGATCGAAGCGCTGATCGTCGCCGAGCAGCAGGCCGGCCGTTACACGCCGACGGTCGCGCCCAACGCGCTGGCATACGCGATCGTGCGGCTCGGCGAGGCGTTTCTGTACAACGACGCGATCGTCGGCATTCGCGGCGACACCGAGCGCCTGCGTGAGATCGAGGCGGCGCTGCTCGGCGTCGACTGAGCGGCGTCTCGCCACACGGGCGTATACGCTCGACGCCCAGCAACCGCGCCGCGCGGCGCGAGCGAGCGAGCGATGACGCGACTCTCCGAATACCTACTGCCAACCGAGAAGCAGCCGCCGGCCGACGCCGAGGCGATCTCGCACAAGCTGATGGTGCGCGCCGGGCTGATCCGCCAGATGGGCGCGGGCATGTGGAGCTGGCTGCCGGCGGGCTGGCGCGTGCACCAGCGCGTGGTGGCGATCATCCGCGAGGAGATGGACGCGATCGGCGCGCAGGAGATGCTGATGCCGGTGCTGCAGCCGGCCGAGCTGTGGCGCAAGACCGGGCGGCTGGAGATCGAGGAGCTGTTCAAGCTGAACGACCGCAAGGGCTCAGAGCTCGTGCTGGCGCTGACGCACGAGGAGGCGGTCACGTTTCACATCGCGCAGATCGTGCGCTCCTATCGCGATCTGCCGCTGATCGTCTACCACTTCCAGATCAAGGAGCGCGACGAGGCGCGCCCGCGCGCCGGCGTGCTGCGCACGCGCGAGTTCCTGATGAAGGACTCCTACACCTTCGATCGTGACCGCGCCGGCCTGGACGAGCGCTACGAGCTGCACGTCGGCGCTTATGACCGCATCATGGCTCGCACGGGCCTGCGCTACTACCGCGTGGAGTCAGACGTCGGCGTGATGGGCGGCCACGGCGCGCACGAGTACATGGCGCCGTGCCCGGCCGGCGAGGATCGCGTGGCTCTGGGCGAGGGCTACGCGGCGAATGTGGAGGTCGCGCTGAACGATCCCGACGTGCGACAGGACGGCGAGACGCTCACGCGCGACGGCCAGACGCTGACCGTCGAGCCGGCGATCGAGATCGGCAACATCTTCAAGCTCGGCACGCGCTACTCAGAGCCGCTCGGCGCGAGCTACCTCGACGAGAGCGGCGCCGAGCATCCGGTGTGGATGGGCTCATATGGCATCGGTCCGGCGCGTATCGTCGCCGCCGCCGTGGAGCAGTTCGCCGACGAGCACGGCATCTCCTGGCCGCGCGCGCTGGCGCCGTTCGCCGTGCACCTGGTCGCGCTGGGCAAGCCCGGCACGCCAGAGCGCGAGGCCTGCGACGAGCTCTACGCGACGCTGTTGCAGGGGGGCGTCGAGGTGCTCTACGACGACCGCGACCTCGGCCCGGGCGAGAAGTTCGCCGACGCCGAGCTGCTCGGCTGCCCGCTGCGCCTGACGGTCGGGCGCCGCTCGCTGGAGTCGCGCGAGATCGAGGTGCAGATTCGCCGCGACCGCGCCGAGGGGCCGGCGATCTCGCTCAGCGACGATCGGGCGGCGCTGCTGGCGGCGGTGGACGAGCTGTGGCAGAGCCTCCCCTAGAGCAGCGCAGCGGCCGCGCCGCGAGCGCGGCGGCCAACGTGCGGCGGCGCCTGACCTTCGCGCGCCTGTCGGGGCTGGATCGTTCGGGCCCGCCGCCGCCGGAGACACAGCGCGGAAGTCCACTGCGCCCCTGGACGATTCCCAACGCGATCGGCTTCGCGCGCCTGGCGTTGATTCCGGTGTTTCTCGTCGTTGCGCTGTCCAGCGGCGACGGCAACAGCGCGTTGGCGGCGACCCTGTTCGCGGTGATCGGCTGGGGCGATTACGCCGATGGCATCGCCGCGCGCGTGACACGCCAGTACAGCCGCCTGGGCGCGCTGATGGACCCCGTCACCGACCGCCTGCTGATCGTCTCCGGAGCGGTCGTCTGCTGGCGCTTCGAGCTGTTGCCGCGCTGGGCGCTGGCGGTGCTTGCGGCGCGCGAGCTGGCGATGCTGGCGCTCGGACGCTACGGGCTGCGGCGCGGCGTGGACCTGGCCATCAACTGGCCTGGACGCATCGCCGTGGCGCCCGTGATGGGCTCGTTCTTCTTCGCCATGGCCGGCCTGGAAGGCGCCGGCGAGGTGATGCTCTACGTCGGCCTGGCGCTGGCGCTGCTGGCCACCGCGCTGTATGTGCAGACGGGCCTGCGGGCGTTGCGTGCAAGCCCGCCCGCAGCCTCAAGCTCAGCCTGACCGTTTGGTCTATACTGCGCGTCCCTGTTGGCCGCACGGCGCTCTCGTGCAGGTCGGCGCAAGCCCGCACGAGGAGATGAGCCCAAGATGGACGAGACGTTCCCCGACCTCGGCTCGCTGACAGACGTCGAACTCAAAGACGTGATCCGTCAGCTGACCGAGGAAGAGACCGAGATCTCCTACAAGCGGCGCATCTTGCACGGCAAGATCGACATCCTGCGCGCCGAGCTGGTCAACCGCCTGCGCAAGAAGCACGACGGCGGCGAGGTGCTGATCACCGGCGAGGACGTACAGCAGCTGACCGACATCCTGGCGCACCGCCAGGGCGACGGCGAGGCCCAGGACGGCGCGTGATGACCCGCGCCGCCCGCCGGGCGCGTAGCCGGGATCTGTAGGCGAGATGGCCCTGCACTGCACGGAGTGCGGCTTCGTCAACGTCGAGGGAGCCAACTACTGCCAGCGCTGCGGCTCGCTGCTCGCGCGCGCGCAGGAGGCGGGCGAGCCGGTGACGGCGACCTACCGCATCGACGACGCCGGCGAGCTCGTGCCGGTGGAGATCGACGAGGTCACCGCGCGCGGCCCGGCGCTGGTGATCCGCGCGGGCGGCGGGCGCGTCGGCGAGAGCTTCGCCGTGGACCGCGAGCGCACGAGCATCGGCCGCCGTCCCGACGCCGAGGTGTTCCTCGACGACGTGACAGTGTCGCGCGACCACGCGCTGCTGATCCGGCGCGGCGATCAGTGGCACCTCGACGACATGGGCTCGCTCAACGGAACCTACGTCAACCGCTCGCGGATCGAGTCTCAGCGCCTGGAGGAGGGCGATGAGGTGCAGATCGGCAAGTACAAGCTGACCTTTCACGTGCGCTGATGGCGGCCAAGGCGCCACAGGCCGCTGCCCAGGAGATCGACGTCGACGAGCTCGCGGCTGCGGCCGACGGCGGGCGTTCGCGAGCGGCGCGCGGCGGCGCGGACTCGAGCGACGGCTCGGCGCGACAGAAGTCGCTGACGATCGGCGCCGTCTGCAAGGCGCTCGCGCAGGAGTTCCCCGACATCTCGATCTCCAAGATCCGCTACCTGGAGGACCAGAAGCTGCTGACGCCGCGGCGCACGCCCGGCGGCTACCGGCTCTATGCGCAGGGCGACGTGGCTCGCCTGCGCACGATCCTGCGCATGCAACGCGACGAGTTCCTGCCGTTGCGCGTGATCCGCCAGGAGCTGGCGGCGGGACGCTCCGGCGAGCCGACGCCGGCGCCCGGACGCCAGCCGCGCGACGGCATGCGACCGTGGCGCGCCAGCGTCAGCGTCAGCGACGGCCACGGGTGCGCTGTACTCGCTGGAAGACGTGCTCGAGGACACGCAGGCCGAGGAGAAGCTCGTGCGCGAGTTGGAAGAGTTCGGCGTGGTCAAGGGCGAGATGCGCGGCGGCGTGCGCTACTTCGACGAGACCGAGCGCGAGATCGTCGCGGCGGTCGCCGAGCTCGCGCGCTACGGCGTCGGCGGGCGCAACCTGCGCGTGTTTCGCTCCTCGGCCGACCGCGAGGCCAACCTTCTGCAGCAGATCCTCGCCCCGGCGCTGCGCTCGCGCAACCCCGAGCGTCGCAAGGAGGCGGTCGAGGCGCTGGAGAACCTCGCGGCGGTGGCGACGCACCTCAAGCACCTGCTGCTCGTTCGCGATCTGCGCAAGATCGTCCGCTGATGAGCGTCGAGCTGGACCAGGGCCTGCGCGCGCTGGTCCGCGAGATTCCCGACTTCCCGCGCCCGGGAATCGGCTTCAAGGACATCACGCCGTTGCTGGCCGATCCGCTGGCGCTGACCGCGTCGGTGCGCGCGCTGGCCGAGCTGGCGCGCCCGCTGGGCGTCGACTGCGTGATCGCCGCCGAGGCGCGCGGCTTTCTGCTCGGCCCGGCGCTGGCGCTCGAGCTCGGCGCGGGCTTCGTGCTCGCGCGCAAGCCCGGCAAGCTGCCCTACGAGACGATCAGCGCCGAGTACGAGCTGGAGTACGGCGCCAATCAGCTGGAGGTGCACACCGACGCGCTGCGCGGCGGCGCGCGCGTGCTGGTGCACGACGATCTGCTGGCGACCGGCGGCACGGCGGCCGCGCTGTGTCGGCTGGTCGACGAGCTCGACGGCGAGGTGGCCGGCTGCGGCTTTCTCGTCGAGCTGTCGTTCCTGCACGGACGCGAGCGCCTGGCGCCGCACCAGACGCACTCACTGATCAGCTACGAGTCCTAGGGTCTCGCGCGTGCCTTCAGCCCGCCGCAGCCGCACGATCGCCGCGCCGGTGGCCGAGCTGTGGGAGCTGATCTGCGATCCGCACCACCTGCCGCGCTGGTGGCCGCGCGTCGAGCGCGTCGAGGACGTCGTCGGCGACGCCTTCACGGAGCTGATGCGCACCTCCAAGGGCAAAGCCGTTCGTGCGGACTTCCGCCTGGTGCGCGCCGACGAGCAGACGCACTCGCTGGCCTGGGAGCAGCAGCTCGAGGGAACGCCGTTCGCGCGCGTGCTGAGCTTCTCCGAGACGCTCGTGACGCTGCAGGGCGATGGCGATGCAGACGAGCGTGACGCTGGAGCTGCGCCAGAAGCTCAGCGGCTTCTTCCCTCGCTTTGGCGGCTTCATGGTTCGTCGCGCCGCGGCCGCGACGCTCGACGAGGCGCTCGACGGACTGGAGCGCGTGAGTGGCTGACACCGGCGAACGCGCCGGCTCAGACGCGCCGTCGATGCGCTGGTGGGGGTGGGGGGACCCGGACGCACCCGCCGGGGCTGCCAGCGGCGGCGTTGGGCTTTCTCGCGGAGACCGTCGGGCTCGCGGACACGCCGCGTCCGCCGGTCGCGCTCGCGAACGTGCGCCTGCCGGCGCCGGCGCTGAGCGACGACGCGCTGTCGAAGCTGCGCGCGATCGTCGGCGCCGAGCACGTGCGCGACGACCACGCAGAACGCGTGCTGCACGCCGCCGGCAAGGGCTATCCCGACCTCGTGCGCATGCGCAGCGGCGAGCCGCTGGGCGCGCCGGACGCGATCGTCTGTCCCGCCGGCTCGCAGGAGGTCTCCACGCTGCTGGCACTGTGCGCGAGGAGTCGTTGGCGGTCGTGCCGTTCGGCGGCGGCACCAGCGTCGTCGGCGGCGTCGAGCCGCTGCGCGGCGAGCATCGCGCGGTCGTCTGCGTGGACATGCGCCGCATGGGCGATGTGCTCGCGCTCGACGAGGACTCGCGCACGGTGACCGTGCAGGGCGGCATGCGCGCGCCGGCCCTGGAGCGTCGCTTGGCCCGCAACGGGCTGACGCTGGGGCACTATCCGCAGTCCTTCGAGTACGTCTCGCTGGGCGGCTGTGCGGCGACGCGCTCGGCCGGCCAGGCATCCAGCGGCTACGGCGCGATCGAGCGCATGGTCAAGGGGCTGCGCCTCGCGGCGCCGAGCGGCGAGATCGAGCTGCCGGCGATGCCGGCCAGCGCCGCCGGCCCGTCGCTGCGCCAGACGCTGATCGGCTCCGAGGGCACGCTTGGCGTGATCTGCGAGCTGTCGCTGCGCGTGCGCGCGGCGCCCAGCGAGCGCTCCTACGTTGGCGTGTTCTTCGACAGCTTCGAGGCCGGCACGCGCGTGCTGCGCACATTGGCCCAGCAGGGCACGTCGCCGGACGTGGCGCGTCTGTCTGACGAGCAGGAGACGCGCATGTCGCTCGCGCTCGCCGGCTCGGGCGGTCTGAAGGGGCGCTTGGGCAGGCTGTATCTCGGCGTGCGCGGCTACGGCGAGGGTTGTCTTGCGATCTTCGGCTTCGAGGGATCCGAGCGCGACGTGCACGCGCGGCGCGAGCACGCGTTGGCGGCCGCGCGCGACGGCGGCGGGCTGGTCGTCGGCAGATCGCCGGGAGAGGCTTGGCGCCACGGGCGCTTCGCGGCGCCGTACCTGCGCGACGAGCTGCTCACGCAGGGCGTCATGGTCGAGACGCTGGAGACGGCCACGCAGTGGTCGAACCTGACGCGCCTGCACGGCCTCGTCGCCACGGCGATCGGCGATGCGCTGCGCGCCGGTGGAACTCCCGGGCTGGTCATGTGCCACGTCTCGCATCTGTATGAGACCGGCGCGTCGCTGTACTTCACGTTCGTCGCGCGCCAGCGCGAGGGTGAGGAGATCGCGCAGTGGCAGGCCGCCAAGCAGGCCGCCTGCGCGGCGATCGTCAGCGGCGGCGGCACGATCACCCATCATCACGCCATCGGCCGCGATCACGCGACGTGGATGCCCGACGAGATCGGTCAGACCGGCGTGGCCGCGCTGCGCGCGCTGAAGGCCGAGCTCGATCCCGCCGGCATCATGAATCCCGGCAAGCTGCTGCCCTAGATGTAGGCGCCAGCAAGGTTGGTTAGTTCGGCGAGCTTGGCTGATGGCGGCCCATTGGCGAGTGCGCGGTGTGGTCGGTGGTGGTTGTAGAAGTCGAGAAAGCCTTGCAGTGCGGCTGTGCGCTCGCGGCTGGTGCGGTAGGTGTTGCGGTAGGCCCAACCGTCGAGGAGGGTGCGGATAAAGCGCTCTGCCTTGCCGTTGGTGCGGGGCCGGTAAACCTGCGTGCGCAGATGGCGAATCCCGAGCTGCTGGCAGGCCAGAGCGTGAGCTCGTGAGCGATAAGGGTTGCCGTTGTCGGTCATCAGCCGCTGCACCTTGACGCCGTGAGAGGCCAGCCAGCTGATGGCTCGCTGGAGAAAGGCGATGCACGTGGTCGGGCTCTCGTCGCTGAGCACCTCGGCGTAGGCCAACCGGGTGGCGTCATCGACGCAGACATGCAGGAACTCCCAGCCGATCCCACGGCTTCGCCGCCGGCGGTCGCCGTGCACGCGATGGCCGATCTGACCTATCCGGCCTAGCTTCTTGACATCGATGTGGATCAGCTCGCCGGGACGCGACCGCTCGTAGCGGTTCTCGGCCTCCTCGACGATCCGCGGCAGCCGACCCTTGCCGCAACGTTTCAGCACTGCCGAGACCGTGGAGTGGGCCATCCCCAGCGTCTCGGCGATCTCCGCAGCTGTGAACCGCAGCTCCCGCAACGCCAGGATCGCCCCCTGGCGCTCCGGAGAAGTGCGGTGAGGGATCCGCTTGGGCGCCGAGGAACGATCCTCGAGCCCTGCCTCGCCCTGTTCGCGATAACGGCGCACCCAAACCCCCGCTCGCCTCTCACTAAGGCCGGCCGCGTCCGCCGCGTCCTTGATCAACCAGCCTTCGTCGAGCACACGCCGACACAACAAACGTCTGCTATTCGGGCACGTCTTCGCGTTGCGATGCAATGTCATCTGTCCGGAGCCTCCTGGACCTGGTTGGCGTTAGCAACCACCAGGCTCCCGGGGGCCCCGGACGAACAACCTACCTGCGACCTACACCTAGACCGCCGCCCGGCGGCCACGTGGCTCAGTGCAGCGCGAAGCTGCCGCGAAGAACCACCGGGCCGGGGCTCGTCGGGCGCGTGCTGGTCTCTCGCGTCAGCAGCATCGTGTGGTACTTGCCGGCGTCTTTGGGCAGCAGTGCGCCGCCCTGCAGGCTGCCTTTGGCGTCGACCTGCGGGCTGCGTCCGAGCGCCTCGTGGCTGCTCGGCGAGTTGTACAGCCAGACCGCGTAGAAGAAGCCCTTGCCTTTGGACGGCGGCAGATGTTCGGCTGCGAGGTAGAAGGCGTACTGGCTGCCTTCGGAGAGCACCTCGGCCACGCCGGCGGCGCGGCTCGACGCGTTCGGCGGTCGCAGCGAGATGCGCTTGTCTTCTTTGGCCTTGGCGCCGCTCGTGCTCGTCGTGGCGCTCGACGTGCCCGTCGCGGGCGCTTCGGCCGCAGAGCTCGACGCGGAGTTCGACGACGAGCCGCCGCCGCCGTTGGCGATCAGCACGACCGCGACGACGACCACCGCCACGATCGCCGCCAGCAGCAGCGCGCCGCCGGTGCGTGAGCTGGCCGGAGAGGGCAGCGAGCGTTTTGGCGCGGCGTCTGCAGCGGTGGACGAGCCGGCGTCGCGAGGGGCGCGTGCGAGCGGTCCCGGGCTCGGCGTCGCGGGCGATGGGGTGGAGGGTGCAGGTTGTGAGCCGCTGGGAATCTCCGGCAGCGGCGTGTTGGCCAGCGGCGCCAGCTCTGCGCCGAGCGCGGTGGCCCACGCGCGCGCCTCTGACGAGCCTTCCAGGTAATTGCGCGTGGCCAGGCGCTCGGCGACTCCCGCGCGCTGGCCGAGCAGGTAGTCGCCGACCTCTTCGCGGCGCTCGGCCGCCAGGCCGCGCGCCTGGCGCGGCGCGAGCACCGCCAGCGCGGAGTGCGCGCGGTCGTGCACGGCGCGCGGCGCGATGTCCAGCAGCTGCGCGACGTCGGCGTAGGTCTTGCGGTTGCGCAACAGCAGCGAGAGCGTGGCGCGCTGGTCGGGAGGGAGGTCGTCCAGTCGGCTCATTGGTCTCGGCGATCCGCTCCTGGCCGGCCACGCGCGAGCGCCGACGGAGGGATTCGTAGGCTATCGTGGCGCACCGATGGCCGAGCCGAGCGTCGAGCAGCTGAACAGCAACGTGCGCGGCTTCGATCGGCTGTATGGGCTGCGCATCGTCAGCTACGCCGAAGGCGACGTGTCGGCCGAGGTGACCGCGCGCGACGACGTCAAGCAGCCGGCCGGGCTGGTGCACGGGGGCCTGTACGCCTCGATCGCCGAGTCGCTGGCCTCGCTGGCGACCGCCGTGGCGGTGATGCCCGAAGGCAAGATGGCGATGGGGCTGTCCAACAGCACGAGCTTCTTGCGACCGATCACCGACGGCGTCGTGCACGCCCATGCCGCGGTGATCCACCGCGGCCGAACGACCTGGGTGTGGGACGTGCAGTTCAGCGACGACGCGGGGCGCTCCTGCGCGGTGACGCGCATGACGATCGCCGTGCGCCCGCTGCCCGAGGGTCAGGCGCCGCTGACGCTCGGCTGAGCGCGTCGAGAGTCAGCCCAAGGAGTGCAGCGGCGAGGGCACCTGTGAGGGCAGCGGCGTCGAGCCGAATCCGCTGTCGGGCAGTCGCGCGGGCAGCGGCGCGCCGGGCGCGCCGGCCTGGTTGATCGGCACGATCGTCCGCGCTGCGGCGCCGGCCAGCCGCGGGCTGTTGGCATAGACGTCGACGACCACGCCCGCCGTGGGAATCTCGATCGTGCGCCCGCCCTGGGCGAGCACGGCTGCCACGCCGCGAACCTGCGCGGGCCGCTGTGCGGCGGCGCCGCCCGGCACGAAGCTGTTGTCCGGCGAGCTGACCACGCGCAGCGCCGGCACGCACGTGCTCTGCCCGCCCTCGACGCAGTCGCCGTACTGAACCGAGAAGGCGCCGCTGGGGTCGTGCTTGGCTTCGCTGATCGCCAAACCCTCGAAGGAGCGCCCCAGCCAGTAGACCGGATAGGGAGCGACGAGCAGCGTCTCCAGCGTGTTGTGCGCGATCGGTCGATCCTGCAGCGTGTCGCCGCATGCGCCGAGCGCCAGCGTGGCCGCGGCCAGCAGCACGGCCAGCGCGCACAGCGCGCTGGCGCGTATGTGTGTCCGGGCGCGTGACCTCGGAGCCTCGGCGTCGGCCGGGCGGCGGGCGTCGGGCATCGACTCAGCCGCGGTAGCGATTGGTTATCGGCATGCGGCGATCGCGGCCGAAGGCGCGTTCGGTGACCTTGATGCCCGGCGGCGCCTGGCGGCGCTTGTACTCGGCCAGGTCGACCAGCCGCGCCGCGCGGTTGACCTCCTCGGCGGGCAGCCCCTGGCCGATCAGCTGCTCGCGGCTGAGATGCAGCTCGACGTAGCCGTGCAGAATGCGGTCGAGCAGCTCATAGGGCGGCAGCGAGTCCTCGTCGCGCTGGTCTGAGCGCAGCTCCGCCGACGGAGCACGCTCGATGATCGATGGCGGAATCGGCGCGCGCACGCGCTGCGCCGACGCCGCCTGCGGCGAGTTGCGCCACTCGCACAGGCGGTAGACGAGCGTCTTGGGAACGTCCTTGATCACGGCAAAGCCGCCCGCGAGGTCGCCGTAGAGCGTCGTGTAGCCGACAGACATCTCCGACTTGTTGCCGGTCGTCAGCACGAGCCAGCCGAACTTGTTGGAGAGCGCCATCAGCAGGTTGCCGCGCACGCGCGCCTGCAGGTTCTCCTCGGTCAGGTCGTGCGGCAGCCCGTCGAACTCCGGCTGCAGCGTTTGGTCGTAGGTCTCCACGACCGGCTCGATCGGCAGCTCGTGCGCGCTAACGCCGAGCGCGGCTGCGAGCTCGCGTGCGTCCTGCTGCGTGCCCGAGGAGGAGTAGCGCGAGGGCATGATCGCCGCGCTCACGCGCTCGGCGCCGAGCGCATCGGCGGCCACGCAGGCCACCAGCGCCGAGTCGATGCCGCCGGAGAGCCCGAACACGACATGCGCGAAGCCGTTCTTGTCCACGTAGTCGCGCAGCCCCAGCGAGAGCGCCTCGTAGATCTCCGCCTCGACGGGCTCGATCGGCGTCGCCAGCGATCCACCGGGCGCGGGTTCCTCCTCGCCGCTGGTCTCGTTGGAGACCGTCAGCCCGGGCAGCACCGTCACGCGCGACAGCGCCGGCGAAGAGGACGCCGCTCGCAGCGTGCCGCGGTGGCCGGCCTCGCGCAGGCGTGCGGCGGCGGCGGCCTGCAGGTCGACCTCGCACAGCAGCAGCTCCTCGCGGAACTGCGCGGCGCGCGCGATCGTCGCGCCGGTGTGGTCGGTGACGAAGGAGTGGCCGTCGAAGATCAGCTCGTCCTGGCCGCCGACGAGGCCGCAGAAGGCCACGCAGGCGAGGTTGTCGCGTGCCCGCTGCGCGAACATGCGCTCGCGCTCGGCGCCCTTGCCGGCGTGATAGGGCGACGCGGAGATGTTGAGGATCAGCGTCGCGCCGGCGAGCGCCTCGTCGCTGGCCGGCGGGCCGGGCTCCCAGATGTCCTCACAGACGGTCAGCCCCACGCGCTGGCTGTCGGAGGGCTCACCGATGTCGACGACGGCCGCGCCGGCGCCCGACTGGAAGTAGCGCTCCTCGTCGAACACGCCGTAGTTGGGCAGGTAGACCTTGCGATAGATCGCGTGGATCCGGCCGTCGGCGAGCACCGCCGCGGAGTTGTAGACGTCCTCGGCGCGCTCGGGAAAGCCGACGACGGCGATCGTGCCGTGCGTCTCGGCCGCCAGCTCGCCCAGCGTCGCGGCGGCGTCGCTGAGGAAGTGCTCGCGCAGCAACAGATCCTCCGGCGGGTAGCCGGTGAGCGCCAGCTCGGGGAACAGCACCAGCTCGGCGCCGGCCGCCAGCGCCGCGTCGCGCCCCGCGCGAATGCGCTCGGCGTTGCCGGCGATGTCGCCGACTGTGGCGTTCATCTGACACAGCGCGAGGCGCACTCTCAGCTCGCGCGGGCGCTGCGCCCGGCGCCGGAGCGCCCGGCGGCGGCTTTGCGCTTGCGCGGTGCTGCAGCTTTCTTGGCCCGCCGTTTGGCCGGCGGACTCAGCCCGGCGGCGCGAGCGAGCGAGCCGATCGCCCATTTCAGGTCGGCGGCGATCGCCTCGAGCTCGGGCAAGGCGTCGAAATCGCCGAGCAGGCCGAAACCGAGGTGGCCGTCGTAGCTCATCACGGCGATGCCCAGCGCCTGGCGGCGCGCCAGCGGCACGACCGGGTAGAGCACGCGCAGGCGCCGTCCGAGCACATACAGCGGGAACTGCGGTCCCGGCACGTTGGTGACGACGAGGTTGAAGAATCGCTGACGCGCCTGCAGGCGCGCGGCCTGGCTGAGAATCGTCGGCGGCGCAAAGCCGGCGAGGTTGGTCAGCACCTGCGCTCCGACGGCCTGTCCGGACTGCTTGAGGTCCTCCATCGCCGCCGAGATCTGGTGCAGGCAGTCGGCTGGGTTCTGCACGCCCACCGGCAGCGGCGCCCACATCGCAGCGACCTGGTTGCCCAGCGCCCCGCGGTCGGAGTCGGCGCGCACCGACACGGGCACCATCGCCTTCAGCTCGAGGCCGTCGGTCTGCACGCCTTCGCGGCGCAGATAGCGTCCGAGTGCAAGGCTCACCGCGGCGAGCACCACATCGTTGAGCGTGCCGCCGAGCGAGGACTTGATCGCTTTGAACTGCTCCAGGTCGGCGTCGACGAACGTGTAGCGGCGATGCGGTCCGATGTCCACGTTGAACGGGCTGTCGGGCGCGGGCGCGTTGATGCCGGCCCAGGTCGTCGCGCCGACGCTCGTCAGCCCGCCGATCACCTGCGACAGCGCCTTGCGCGGGGCGCGCAGCAGCCTGCGCGTGCCGCGAGCCATCTCGGCGGGCACGGTCGTGCGTTCGCGCAGCGCCTCGCCGAGCAGCTTGGCCGGCCCGGGCAGCGGCTTGGCGGTCCACGGCATGGGCGGGCGCGAGGTGGGCACGGGATTGGCCGCGGTGTCGAACAGAACCGTCGTGATGTCCACGCCGGAGATGCCGTCGACGAGCGCGTGATGGGTCTTGGCGATCAGCGCGAAGCGTTCGCCGGTCATGCGCTCGACCAGCCAGATCTCCCACAGCGGCTTGGAGCGGTCCAGGCGCTGGCTGAACAGGCGACCGGCCAGCTGCTTGAGCGCTTTGTCGTCGGCCGGCTTGGGCAGCGCCGTGTGGCGGATGTGGTAGCGCGGGTTGAAGTGCGGGTCGTCGGCCCATACCGGACGGCCCTGGCCGTAGGGGACGTTGGCCAGGCGCTGGCGGTAGCGCGGAACCAGATGCAGGCGGCTGACGATGTGGTCGACGAGCTCCTGCGGCGACGGCGCTACTCCCTCGAAGACCATCACCGAGGCCACGTGCATGTGCGCCGGCGAGTGGTCCTCCAGGTGCAGGAACGTCGTGTCGAGCGCCGTCAGGCGGTCCGGATTGGCCATCGCGCTCGATTGTCGCTGTTTGGCGAGCCGGCGTCAACGATTCGTCGCAGACACCCGCGCGGGCTCAAGCGTGGCGGGCTGTTGGCCGAGACGTGACAGACGATGCATCAGCGTGAGGAGCACAGCCTGTTGTCTGCAACGGCCGAACTCGGCAACGACTCGCCGTTCGTCGATCCGCAGGCCGCCGACAGGCTGATGCGCTGGGTCGGCGTGGCGATGTTCGTGCTCGGCTCGGCGACGCTGCTGGCGACCCTGCCGCTGCCGGACCCGAACACGAGCGACCACCCGGCGATCAGGGTGATCGCCGCGCTGTTGGGGCTCGGCGCGGTGTTCGTCTGGCGTTTGCAGCCGGGCCGCCGTTGGGTTGCCCGCGCAACGGTTGTCTACGGAATCCTGCTGGTGAGCGCGCTCATGGCCGTCACGCGTCCGATCGAGGCGACGCCCTTCTTCTACCTCTGGCCGATGGTCTTCTCGGCGTACTTCTGCACCCGCCGCGAGGTGGCCGCCGACCTCGCCTTGATGTGGGCGACGCTCGGCGTGGCGCTGTTCGTGTTTTCACATGACCCGATGAAGTCGGTGCTGTTCATGGGCGTGGGCGTGTCGGTGACCTTGACCACGCTCGTAGTCAAGCTGCTCGCCGAGCATGTCTCGGCGGTGATCCGCCAGTTGGTCACGGCGGCTGACACCGACTACCTGACGGGTCTGCTCAACCGCCGCGCGTTCGATCTCGAGTTCGGCCGCCAGGTGGACCGCGCACAGCGCAGCGGGCTTCCGCTCGCGCTCGCGATGTTCGACCTGGATCACTTCAAGCAGGTCAACGATCGCCACGGCCACTCGGTGGGCGATCAGGTGCTGCGCGACTTCGCCGCGCTGCTGCAGCGCGAGTTGCGTGGCGGCGACACGCTGGCGCGTGTCGGCGGTGAGGAGTTCGCGGTGGTGCTGTTCGGCGTCGGCCTGGATGAGGCCGTGGCCTTTGCCACGCGCATCGGGCGCGAGCTTCAGGCCCGCGGCAGCGGCGACAGCCCGCCGTTGAGCACGAGCGCGGGCGTGGCGGCGCTCAGCGAGGCGGACCACGTCCCGGCGGCGCTGCTGTTGGTCGCCGACCGTGCGCTGTACGCGGCCAAGGAGGCCGGTCGCCGATGCGTGGCCGTGTGGCACGACGGCCAGACGCATGTCGAGGCGCGGATAGACGGCGAGCAGGCGCTCACGGCCGAAGTGGCCTGAAGGGCGTGACGACGCGGCCGGCCTTGGCGCCGACCGCATCGCCTGAGCGACTCAGCCGCCCTGACCCGCGAAGGTGACCTTCTTACCCGGCCTCGTGCAGACCTCGGGCACCCTGCCGGCCGGCACTTTGAAGTGCCCCACTGTGCATTTGTATTTTTCCGGCCTCGCGCTGCCCTTGTAGAGCGCGGTGACGACTTTGAAGGCGTCGGTACAGCTGACGCCCTGCGAGGTGACCTGCTTGACCAGCAGTTTGAATTTCGTCGGCGGCTGACCGACTTGGCCCGGCTCTTCGAGCACCACGACCTTGTTGCCGCAGCTGTGCACCGGGGCCGCAGCGACTGCGCCCGAGGCGAGTGCGGCCGCGGCGATCGCGAGCATCCCCACAACCAACAGCGTGGCTAGTCCTTGCCATTTGCCAACAGCTTTCATCCGGCCCTCTTTCGATCTTGCCGGCGCCCCCATGACACCGCTTTGCAGGCACAATACCCGCCGCGTCCAGCAGCGCACATGCCCGATTGCGCAGCGCCGGCCGTCGCCTTCTGCCCGGCCGTTGGCCGGCGCCGACAAAGACGAAGAGCCGGCCAGGTGGCCGGCTCTTCGCAGAGGTGAAGAGGGAAGACGATGAGGCTTCGTTCCGTCTTGCACAACAATAACCGATCCTGGCTGTCCGGCCAGGCTTCGCGAAAAGTCCCTGCAAATGGAGTTTTCTGAGCCCGGCGTTTGTGTGTCGCTCGTCACAGAAGGACCGTGTCGCGGACCTCTAGGCTTACGAACAATTGTTCGACTCTGCTGAGTCGCCGCCGTCCCTGGCGGCGATCGGGGAACCCACCGCCGGCCTGCAGCTGTAGGGGCCGGATGGGGCGAATCGCCCACTGATGTGGGCGTAACGCCCGGTCGACGCGCGTCCTTTCGCGCGTCGGGCGGCCGTGAGCCCGACAGCTAACCCCGTAGGCGGAACCACAAGGAGGTCCACATCGATGTACGTTCCCGCGCCGCCCGCGCAGCATGCCGTTGCGCTCGCCCCGGTTGACATAATCGCGACGACACCATCGCTCACGGCGCCGCCGCTGGGTCGCGCGCTGAGCACCAAGCTGCACGTGCGCAAGAGCAAGCTCAACGTGCTCGATGGCGGTCGCGTCAGCATCGCCGGCACGCTCAGCCCGGGCATCGCCGGGCGCACCGTCAAGCTGCAGGCGCTGGGCGCCCACGGCTGGAGCACTGTGGCCCATTCCCGTACCGCAGCCAAGGGCAGCTTCAAGCTCAGCTACCAGCCGCATGACACGGGCAGCCGGCGTGTCCGCCTGGACTTCGCCGGCGATGCGCTGGGCCAGCCGGCCCACCGCCGGCTCGGACGTCTGAACGTCTACCGCCTCGCCGAGGCCTCCTGGTACGGCGGCGGCGGTGGGCTGGCCTGCGGCGGCTCGCTGACCAGCTCGACGCTCGGCGTCGCCAACAAGACGCTGCCCTGCGGCACGCTCGTGACGCTGCGCTACAACGGCCGTTCGGTCCGCGTGCCGGTCGTCGACCGCGGCCCCTACGTCGCCGGTCGTGAATTCGACCTCACCGAGGCGACCAAGCAGGCACTCGGCTTCGGCGACACGGGGGAGGTCTGGAGCACGCGCTGAGCAGGCGTGCGCGATGCGCGCGTTTGGGCAGGTTCGTGCAGGGCTTGGGTTTCTCGCTGAGCGTTCGTTGAATCTCCTGGATGCCCGGCTCGGTCAAGACATCGCGCACGCAGGTGTGGTTCGACTCGCTCGGCGAGTGGAGCTGGCCGGGCCGCGCCGCCGACGCCGTCGAGGCGCTGCCACCCGCGTGGGTGCCGGCGTTTCCGCGTTTGGAACCGGCGGCCGCCGCCGCGGCGCCTGCGCCGCTCGCCCGGGCCGGCGGCGCGCGGCGCTCGGCGAAGCTGCGCCCGCTCGCGCTGACGCTCGTCGCCGCAGCGCTGGCCGCGCTGTGCACGGTGCTCGTGATCGCAGGCCCGCAGAGCCTTGACCCGGTGCTCGAACGCCACGCATCTCCGCCTTCGGCCACGACCGTGGCAAGCGCCACCGCGCCGGCGCCGCTGCCGACGCTAGTCGCCGCCGGGCACGATCGCGCCGGCAGCTCGATCGACGTCGCCAGCTACCAGTCCGCCGCGCTCGGCGCGAGCGGCTCCTTTCACGTCTACCTGCCGCCAGGGTACGGCGCCACCACGCAGCGCTATCCGGTGCTGTACCTGCTGCACGGCAACGAACAGCCTGCGACGGCGTTTCTCCAGCTAGGCCTGCAGGGCGAGTTGGACACGCTGATCGCTCGTCACGAGATCCCGCCGCTGATCGCCGTGATGATCCAGGGTGGACCCGGCGACAACAACTGGCGCGATCGCGGCAGCCATCATTACGAGAGCTACGTCGTCGAAGTGCAGGAACTGATCGACCGGATGCTGCCGACCGTCGCCGAGCGCGGCGCGCGGGCGATCGCGGGCGACTCGATGGGCGGCTTCGGCGCGATGAACGTCGCGCTTGGCCATCCGCAGCGCTTCGCGGTCGTCGAGAGCTGGCTCGGCTTCTTCGACGGGCTCTCGTCGCAACTGCAGGCCGCGCGCCCGGTCATCCGGCGTGACGGGCTGAAGGCCTTCGTCTACGGCGCGGTGTCAGACAGCATCGCCAACCCGGCCGAGAACGCACCGTTCGCCGCGCAGCTGCGCGCCGCCGGCGCCTCGGCTCGCGGCGCCGTCTACGCCGGCGAACACGACATGCAGACGCTGCACGCGCACCTGCCGCACATGCTGTTGTTCGCCGGCAGCGCGCTCGCCCAGGACATCGGCACGCGCCCGGTCGCTTCCGCGCACGTCACGCGCTGATCACCCGGCGAGCCGCTTCTTCGCAGCCGCGGCCCGCTGCGGCGCTCGGCGCGGGCTCGGCCGGCGCGCTGGCGGCCGAGCGCACACCTCCTGGCCGCCTGGCCAGTATGATCGCGGCGACCGTTCGTGCCGACGATGGGGAGGTCCCGATGGCGTCCGTTTCCAGCGATCTCGAGGACGTGCTGCTCGCCGAGAAAGCGATGTGGGCCGACGGTCCACCGCACGAGATGTTCAAGCAGATGCGCAGCCGGTGTCCGATCCATTGGACCGAGCGCGTCAGCGAGTATCCCGACGAGCGAGGCTTCTGGTCGGTCACGACCGCCGAGGACATCCACACGGTCAGCCGCGACTGGCGCACGTACTCCTCGGCGCACGGCGTCACGGCGGTGTCCGAAGTGTTTCCCGTGGAGCTCGTGCAGGCGATGTTCATCGGCATGGACCCGCCCAAGCACGACCGTCTGAAGGCGCTCTTTCAGGCGGGCTTCACGCCCAAGCGCATCGCCGCGCACGAGCAGGAGATCCGCGCGATCGTGATCGACGTGCTGGACCGCCTCGGCGAGCGCGAGGCATGCGACCTCGTGCTCGACGTCGCCCAGCCGGCGGTATCGCGCGTGATCGGGCGTTTCATGGGCATACCCGAGGAGGACGACGCGATCTGGGCGCGGCTGATGAACTCGACGCTGTCCGGCGACGACAAAGACCTCAACCCCGAAGGCATCGACGGCGTCCTGGAGAAAGACATCCCGGAGATCTTCCAGCGCTGCGGCAAGATGATCGCCGAACGCCGCGAGAACCCCACCGACGATCTCACGACGGTGCTCGTCAATGCCGAGATCGACGGCGAGAAGCTCGAGGAACACGAGTTGGTGATGGGCTTCTTCCTGCTCGTCGCCGCGGGCAACGACAGCACCAAGGCGACGTACACGAGCGGCATGCGCGCGCTGATGGAAGACCCCGAGCAGATGCGGCTGCTGCTCGAGGACCGCTCGCGCGTCTCCGGCGCCGTCGAGGAGTCGCTGCGCATGTTCCCCGCGTTCGCACATTTCCGGCGCACGGCTACCTGCGACACCGAGCTGCATGGCCAGAAGATCAAACAGGGCGACAAGGTCGTGCTGTGGTACGTCTCCTCCAACCGCGAAGAGTCGTCGTATGAGGACCCCGACCGCTTCGACGTGCTGCGCAATCCCGAGCACCAGGCCTTCGGCGCTGGCGGTCGGCATTTCTGCCTGGGCACCGCGCTCGCCCGTCTGGAGCTGCGCATCCTCTTCGAGGAGACGCTCAAGCGCTTCCCTGAGATCGCCATGGACGGCAAGCCGAGCTACGTCGAATCGGGCTTTCTCAACCAGATGAAGACGCTGCCCGTACGCCTGCGCGGCTAGCTGGCGCGGCCGTGAGCCGAGGTGCACGCGCCCTGCGCCGCTAGGCTGCCAGGCGTGAGCGAGCAAGCGCCACGCGTCCGCCTGCGCCAAGCCGTGCTGGTGGCGGCCGATCTCGACGCCGTCGAGCGCGAGTTGCGCGATGCGCTTGGCCTCGACGAGCCCTTTCGCGACCCCGGAGTTGCGGAGTTCGGCTTGCGCAACGCCGTCTTCGCGCTGGGCGACTGCTTCTTGGAGATCGTCTCGCCGACGCGGCCGGACACGGCGGCGGGGCGCTATCTGCAGCGCCACGGCGGCGACGGCGGCTACATGGTGCTGTTCGACCTGGAGGATCTCGACGGCGCCCGTTCGCGCGCCGAGCAGGAGGGCGTCCGCGTCGTGTGGCGCATCGACCTGCCCGACATCTCGGGCACGCACCTGCACCCGGCCGACATGCGCGGTGCGATCGTCTCGCTCGACAGCTCGCGGCCCTTCGGCACCTGGCGCTGGGGCGGCCCGCAATGGACCGAGCGCACGGGGGAGGGCGCGCCCGGGCGGTTGGCGTCGATAACCGTGGCCGTCGGCGACCCCCAAGCCGCCGCCGAGCGCTGGCGGCGCGTGCTCGGCGTGGGCCTGGCCGAGGGCTCGCAGACCACGCTCGAGCTCGACGGCGGCGCCGTGCGCTTCATCGCCGCGCCCGACGACGCCGGCGAAGGCATCGTCGAGTTCGGCTTCGACGGCGTGCCCGCGCTGGACAGCGCGGCCGCGCGCGTCGCCGTCGGCGGTGTGCGCCTGCGCGCGCTTGCCGCGACGGCCTAGACGTCTAGACGCTCAGCGGCGCAAAGCGCGGCTCGCGCCGCTCGAGAAAGCTCGTCACGCCCTCGGCGAAGTCCGGCGCCTCAAACGACTGCAGCATCAGCCGGTCCGCCTCGTCCAGCGCGTCGGGCAGCGTCTGCTGCAGCGCGGCATAGGCCTGGCGCTTCATCGTCGCCATGCTCGCCGGCGAGCAGTTGACGGCGAGGTCGCGCGCGTAGGCGAGCGTCTGCTCGAGCACAGTCTCGCGTGGCATGGCGGCGTTGACCAGGCCCATCGCCGCCGCCTCGCGCCCAAGCACGACGCGCGCCGACAGCATCAGATCGAGCGCGCGCGCCGGGCCGACGAGACGTGGCAGCACCCAAGAGATGCCGTGCTCGGCTACCAGTCCACGCCGCGCGAACGCCGTCGTCAGCTTGGCGTCCTCCGCAGCAAAGCGAATGTCGCACATCAACGCCTGCACCAGCCCGATGCCCGCGCACGGGCCGTTGATCGCGGCGATGATCGGCTTGGGCACGGTCAGCGGATAGCTCTGTGGCGTGCGCGCGCCGTTTCGCTGGTCCTCGGAGACGCCGTCCTCGCCGAGCGTCTGCAGCTCCTGCATGTCCGCGCCGGCGCAGAAGCCACGTCCCGCGCCGGTCACGACGATCACGCGCACGTCCTGCGAGGCGGCGCACTCGCTGAGCGCCGCGAAGTAGTCGCGCTCGAGCTCCTGCGTCCACGCGTTCAGTCGGTCCGGCCGGTTCAGCGTGATCGTCGCCACGCCGTCCCGCACCTCTTTCAACACGACCTCGCTCACGACCGCTCCTCTCGCCGGGTACGCGTCGAGCCTACCGCCCGGCGTTCGCCGCGTGTGCGTATACAGCGGCGCACGTCACGCCGACCGATGAGTGGAGCGCCTCGCCGTCGTCTATGCAGGCATGGACCCAAAGATCGTCGTCTCCGGCACATTGCACGTCGACCCGGCCGATCGAGCGAGCTTTCTCGCTGCACGCGAGGCAATCGTCGCACACGCCCGAAAGGCGCGCGGATGCTTGGACTTCTCGCTGAGCCCCGACCTGCTCGACGCCGGACGGATCAACGTCTTCGAGGCTTGGCGCTCGCGCGCGGACCTTCTCGCCTACCGGGCGGGGGATGGCCCCGACCAGGAGGCGCGGATTGCCGTGCTCGCCGCGTCGGTCCGGCTGCACCACATCAGCTCAAGCGAGGCGCCCTAGCGCCGGACGGGCCGGACGGGCCGCGGCTACGAAGGTTGCCTTCGCCGTGCGAGCACTGCCCGGACGATCGTCACGGGGTGGTTGAGCACCAGCGACAGGCGACCGAGCAGCGAGCGCGGGTCGCGAGCCAAGCCGAGCTGGCGCAGGATCGTCGCCTGGTCGAAGTACACGCGCTCGCACACCAGCCGCTCGTCCTTGAACAAGAACAGCGCGGTCATCTGACAGCGAAAGGGGCGACCGGTCGGCGGCAGCCCGCGCAGCGGGCCGAGGTGCGTGCCGAGCAGCCAGAACTCGGCGATCGTCGAGTCCTTGCAGTGGTGAAGCGCGATCAGCTCGTTGCGCTGGTCGGGAAAGGCCGCGCGCGTCTCGGCGTAGTAGGCGCCGACCTCTGCGTCGCCGTCATACGTCTCACCCGTGGCGATCAGCTCATAGCGCGGGTGACCGAAGGTGCGCAGCGTCGTGTCGAAGTCGTGGTCGTCCTCGGACTCCATGTGCTCGCGCACGAGCGCCTCGCGCCTTGCCAGCTGCTCCGCGGACAGCCCGCCGGCTGCGCCTGCGAGCGGGCTGGCGGCGTCTGCCACGTTCGCTCCTTCGTGCGCTCAGGCCGCAGCCGAAGCGCCGACGCGGTCGGCGAGAATCGCGGCCAGGCGCGCGCGGTGTCGCTTTGCGCCGCCGAGCAGCGCCGCGTCGAGCTGCGCGCGCTTGTACAGCCAGTGCACGTCGGCCTCCCATGTGAAGCCGATGCCGCCGTGCGCCTGAATCGCGCTCGCCGTGACCTCGCGCCCGGCGTCTGACGCGGCCGCCTTGGCCATCGCCGCCGCCTCGCCCAGCTGCTCGGGGTCGGCGTCCGCGGTCCACGCGGCGAAGGCCGCCGTCGAGCGCGCCTTCTCGGTTTCCAGCAGCATCTGCGCACAGCGGTGCGAGACCGCCTGATAGGCGCCGACCGGCACGCCGAACTGTTTGCGGTCCTTGACGTACTCCACGGTCATCGCCAGCGCGCGATCGCACACGCCGACCAGCTCCGAGCTGGCCGAGATCAGCGCGCGGCCAAGCCCGACGCATGCGTCGCCCAGCGAATCGCCGGCGCCGTCAGGCGCGACGATGCGCGCGGCCGACCGCGTCGGGTCGATCGACTGCAGCGGAGTCACCTCGACTTCGTCGGCGCTCAGCGCCAGCCCGTTGCCGTCCTCGTCGATCAGCACAATCGTCTGCGCGTCGGCGCCGCCGATCACCAGCTCCGCCACGCCATCGACCGCCGAGCCCAGCGCGCCGATCGTCTCACCCGAGGCGAGGGCCGGCAGCCAGGCCTGGCACTGCTCGGGCGAGCCGGCGTGCTCGATCACCGCGGCCGCCATCGCGCTCGGCAGGAAAGGCACCGGCGCGAGCGAGCGGCCGAGCTCCTCGCAGAGAACCGACAGCTCGATCTGCCCGAGACCCTGCCCGCCGTAGGACTCTGAGATCGCGATGCCCGGCCAACCGAGCTCGCTCAGCTCGCGCCACAGCGCCTCGTCGGTGGTGCGCGCCTCAGCGTGCTCGCGCACGCGTGCGGGGGTTGCGCGTTCGGCGAGCAGGTCGCGAGCGGTGCGCTGGATGTCGCGCTGGTCGTCGGTGAAGCCGAAGTCCATTACGCCGCCACCTTCAAACGCGGCAGGCCAAGCACGCGCTCGGCGACGATGTTCTTGAGCACCTCTGTCGTGCCGCCCTCGATCGTGTTGCCACGTGCGCGCAGCAGCTCGTAGCTCCAGCTCTCGCCGACCGTCAGCGCGTCAGGGCCGACAACGTCGACAGCCAGCTGCGTCAGGCGCTGGTTGGTGTCCGACCACAGCCACTTGACCAGCGAGCCCTCGGGGCCGGGCTGGCCGTAGCGCTCGACGTCGGTCAAGCCCTTCCAGGCGAGCAGGCGGATCGACTCGCAGCGCACGTGCAGCTCGGCGATCGCGTCGGCGTACAGCGGGTCGTCGAGCATGCCGCGCTCGGCGGCGATCGCGATCACGTCGTCGAGCAGCTGGCGCAGGCGAATCTGCAGCGCGAAGCCCAGGCCCGCGCGCTCGTTCATCAGCGTCGTCAGCGCGACCTTCCAGCCGTTGCCGACGCCGCCGACGACGTTCGCGTCCGGTATGCGCGCCTCCTCGATGAACAGCTCGTTGAACTCGGCTTCGCCGGTGATCTGGCGCAGCGGGCGCACCTGCACGGCGTCCTGCTCCATGTCCATCAGGAAGTAGGTCAACCCCTTGTGCTTGGCCACGCCGGCGTCCGAGCGCGCCACGAGCATGCACCACTTGGAGTACTGCGCGCCGCTCGTCCACACCTTCTGCCCGGTCACTACCCACTCGTCGCCGTCCTTGACGGCCTTTGTTTTCAGCGACGCGAGATCCGATCCGGCGTCGGGCTCTGAGAAGCCCTGGCACCAGATCTCCTCGCCGGAGAGGATCGGGCTGAGGTAGCGCTCCTTCTGCTCGTCGGTGCCCCAGACCATCAGCGTCGGACCGCCCAGCAGCAGCCCCAGCACGTTCGCCGCCATCGGCACGCGCGCGCGGCCGAGCTCTTCGAAGTAGATCGCCGACTCGGTCAGCGACGCGCCGCGCCCGCCGTACTCCGTCGGCCACGCCGGCGCGGCCCAGCCCGCGTCATACAGCTTGCGCTGCCATTCGCGCCGCCAGGCGTACTGGCCGTCCTCGCCGTCGCTGGTCGGCGGCTCGCCGGGCTTGTTCTGCGACAGCCACTCGCGCAGCTCGTCGCGGAACGCTGTCTCCTGCTCTGAGAAGGTCAAATCCATCGTTGGCTGCAAGCGTATCCCAAGGCGGCTTGACAGTGACACGACACCTCGTCTGTCGCATCCGCGCAGAGAGCCTCAGGTGATCTGGATCGGCGTGCCGAGGCCGACCATCGCCCATAGGCGCGTCACGTCGCCGTTTCGCATGCGCACGCAGCCGTGCGACGGGCGGCCGGGAATCAGTCCCGGTTCGTTGGTGCCGTGGATGCCGACCACGCCGCCGCCGGGCCATTCGCTGAGTGTCGGCGCATAGGCGCTCGTGCCGAGCGCGAAAGGGCCGTAGATCGGGCCGTTGATCGCGCGCAGCTTCTCCATCACGTAGAAGTTGCCCGCCGGCGTCATCGTGCTGGCCTTGCCGACGCCGACCGGCGCGCTGAACACGGCTCGCCCACGGCGAAACAGCGTCACGCGCAGGGTCGTTCGGTTGACCCGCAGGTAGCCGTTGACCGTGTGAAACGGACCCAGCGCGCCGCGCGGCACCCAGCCGGTGTGTCCGTTGGGGCGACCGGGCAGGGGCACCTTGATCCACGTTTCGCCCGTCGCTGTGACCGCCGACGCGAGCGCGAGATACAGCTCCGCCTGCATGTCGGTCGTCAGCAGCCGAATCTGGCCCGTCGCGGCGGCGGTCGGCGAGGGCGCCGAGCGCGCGATCGTCACCGCGTTCGGATAGGCCCAGCGCGACATCGTGCGCAGGTTCGACAGGCGCGTGACCGTAGCCGCGGGCGCGGCCTGCGCGGGAGCGAGCGTCGCGCCGGCGCACACCGCCAGCGTGCACGCGCCTGCGGCCAGCGCCGTCGAGCGGCCTGCTCTGCGTCGCCAGGGCCCCGCAAGCGGGCGCATGCTCAGCCCGTGAAGTGGGGCGTCAGCACGGCCGAGCTGCAACGCACGACGTTCATCGAGCGCGTCGCCTGCCGGGCCTTGGCTCCCGCAGCAGCCGGCGCCATCGTGATTTTCGCCAGCAGCCGATGTGCGCCGACGCTCAGTTTCGTCGGGTCGATGGTGATCGATATGCGACCGTGGCGCGCGCTGTGCGCGGTCATCGTCTTCAGCTTGTGCTTGTCCATGTAGAAGCCCACGCTTTTGACGCCGGTTGACTTGACGCTGGCCTTGAAGGCGGCGCGCACGCAGCCGTGCGGGCCGTTGAGCGCCGGAATCGCTGATTTGGACGCCAGCACGCCGGTTTTCGGCGAGGCGCCGTTGAGGCCGCTGGATGCGGCGGGGGTCGAGGTCGATGATGCGAGCACGCCGGAACTCGGCGATTGCGAGTTCGTTTTGTTGGACGGCGTTTCGGGCGTTTTCTCAACGGGCTGTTCCGGCAGCACGCCGCCGCCCGGCACTTCCACGACGACGGTGTTCGATTCGCCGGTCACCGGAGAGCCTTCGCCGACGGGCGTGCCGGTGTCGCTCGCGGTGTTCGTGTAGGAGCCGGCAGCCTGGTCGGCGGAGTTGAGCAGGTGCGTGCACGTGAACGTCGTCGAGGCGCCGATCGCCAGCGGGTTGGCGCCGGGGCCGCCGGCGATCGTGCCGGGGTCGCAGTGCGCATCGCTCAGCGCGCCGAGCGTCAGCGGCGTGTTGCCGGTGTTCTTGACGATCATCTCGTAATCGACCGTCTGACCGACTTTCCCCGTCAACGGCGACGGCGTGTACCCCAGGTTGCTGCCGTCGATGCGCTGGAGCTTTTCGATCGACAGCGCCGGAGCTGGCGGACAGGTCACTTTGCGATACCAGTCGAAATGCAGCTTCACGCCGTTGATCGTGAATTCGGCCCAGATGTCGACCTGGTAGCGCCCGGCGTGCCCGTCCAGCGGGATGATCGAGGTCGCGGTCGAGCCGTCGAAGACGAATGTCGAGTGCTGCCGCGCCGATTGGTCGTGGTTGATCGTCAGCTGCTGCTCGACGGTGTTGCCCGGCGTATCGGGAAAGCCCCGGTAGCTGACGGTCATCTGTTCGCAGTTGACCGCGACGTTGGCATTGGGGTGTCTGCTTTCCCAGCGTTCGAGGCGAACCTGCTGGGCGGCTTCCCTGTCGGCCTGGTGCATCGCCTGGCGGGCTTCGCGTTCGGCCTGGTGTTGGGCCAGCCGCGTGGCGCGGCTGGCTTGACGTTCCGCGGGGGTCATGCTGGCCTGCACGGGCGCCGCGAGCACGAGCGCGCTCGGCAGCACGATCAGCAGCAGCGCAAACAGCCTGGCGCGTCGGACGCGGCGGCGTGCCGCGGCGCGGGCTCGCGCGCGGCGCGCGACGGCACGGTCATATGCGGCTCGGCGAGCCCCCGTCCGTCCGTCATGGCCATTCGGCATTGCCTGTCTCCCATCCATGAGCGCCCACGCTTTCGCGTGGGTGTTGTCCCCCCGGCCGGCCCCCCTTTCTGGGCCGGTTGTCCAGGCGTTAAAAACAGATGTTGTCACAGATCGGCGGCACTGGCCAGGGTCGAGCCGCCTTCGTCTGCCCGCCGCGAGCCGCGCTAGATTCGGAGATCCATGTCCGCGCCCGCTTCCAGCCCGTGCGTCGCGCACCTGGACGCCGACGCGTTCTACGTTTCGATCGAGCTCACGCGCCGCCCCGAGCTGCGCGGAAAGCCCGTCGTCGTGGCCGGCTCGGGTCCCCGCGCAGTCGTCACGACGGCCAGTTACGAGGCGCGCCGGTACGGCGTCGGCTCGGCGATGCCGGCCGCCCGCGCGCGGCGGCTGTGCCCGCAGGCGATCTTCCTCGCGCCCGACTTTCAGACCTACCGCGCCGTCTCCAGGCGCGTGATGGACCTCGTGCGGGCGCACGTCGAGCGCGTCGAGGTCGTCGGCCTGGACGAGGCCTATCTCGACCTCGAGGGTCTGTCATCGCCGCGCGCGGCGATGCGGCGGCTGCTCACAGAGATAAAGCGCGCCACGCAGTTGACCTGCTCGGTCGGCATCGGCCCCAACAAGCTCGTCGCCAAGGTCGCCTCCGACGCCGAGAAGCCCGCCGGCTTCGTCGTGCTCACGCGCGAGCAGGCCTGTCAGCGCTTCGCCGGCTCGCGGCCGTCGCTGATTCCGGGCATTGGCCCGAAGACGGCTGCGCGGCTGTCCGAGCTGGGGCTCGACACGCTCGCCGCCGTGGGCGCGGCGCCGGAGAGCGTGCTGGTCGGGCGTTTCGGGCCCAACCTCGGCCGTGCGCTGGCCCGGCGCGCGCGCTTTGAACACGACGGCGAGATCGGCGCATCGCGCAAGGTCGTCTCGGAGTCGCGCGAGCGCACCTTCGACTACGACGTCAGCGACTTCGCAAAGCTCACCGAGTCGCTGGCCGCGATGACGCGCGCCCTGTGCGACAGTCTCGCCGCCAACGCGCGCAGTGGGCGCACGATTGGCATCAAGGTGCGCCTCGATGACTGGACGACCGTCACTCGCGCGCATTCGATCGCCGCGCCGACGAGCGACTACGAGACCATCTTCGCCGTCGCCGAGAGGCTGCTGCGCGAATACGCGCCCGCCCGGCCCGTGCGCCTGCTCGGCGTGCGCGTGGCCGGGCTCACGCACGGCGCGCCAGAGGCGGGCCAGTCGCGAGCCGGCGGGACTCGCGCGGAGGCGCCGCAGAGCGAGCGCGCCGCCGCGCCGAGCGGCTCTGAACGCGGCGACGCCTCGGCGGGCCAGATGGCGCTGCCGGTCTGAGCGGTCGCCGCGACGGCGCGGCGTCGGAGTAGGATCGCCCTGTGACCTTGATCACGGCCGGCGAGATCGAGCTGGACTACGAACGCAGCGGCAACGCCGACGGACCGCCGCTGCTGTTGATCATGGGCATGAGCGGCACCTCGCTTAGCTGGGGCGAGCCGTTTCTTCAGCTGCTGCGCAAGGACTTCGACGTGATCGCCTACGACCACCGCGGCGTCGGCGCCAGCACGCCCCTGGACGGCCCCGTGACCACGCGCCAGATGGCCGACGACGCCGTCGCGCTGCTCGCCGCGCTGGAGCTCGACGACGCGCACGTACTGGGCATCTCGATGGGCGGCATGATCGCCCAGGAGCTGGCGCTCGAATATCCGGAGCGCGTGCGCACGCTGACGCTCGGCTGCACCTACTGCGGCGGCGAGGGCAGCGCGCTGGCCTCCGAAGCGGTGATCGGCAAGCTCGCCGAGGCGATGGGCTCGGGCGATCGCGAGCGCGCGCTTCGCGCCGGCTGGGAGGTCAACGTCTCAGCGCGCATGGCCGACGACGACGAGGGCTACGCCGCCTTCCACGCGCTCGCCATGAGGCGCGCGGTCGCCGTGCCGGTGATCATGCAGCAGATGCAGGCCTGCGCCGCGCACGACACGAACGCGCGCCTGGCGGGGCTCGACTTGCCCACGCTGGTGATACACGGCACGGAGGACCAGATGCTGCCCGTGGAGAACGGACAGCTGATCGCCTCGCGTATCGCCGGAGCGCGGCTGGAGATCTTCGAGGACGTCGGTCACCTGTTCTTCGTGGAGCGCCCAGAGCGCTCGGCAGAGCTGGTGCGCGAGCACGCCGCCGTTCCGGCCTGACGTGAGCGAGGAGGCCGGGGGCGGCGCGCCGCAGTCGCTGGCGATCGACTCCGGCGGCGTGCGGCTGGCCGGCGAGCAGGCGGGGGAGGGCACGGCGATCGTGCTGCTGCACGGCCTGACCGCCACGCGCCGCTACGTCGTCATGGGCTCGCGGGCGCTGCAGCGTAGGGGGCATCGCGTCGTCGCCTACGACGCTCGCGGCCACGGCGCCTCCACGCCTGCGCCGGCGGCGAGCGAATACGGCTATGAGCTGCTCGTCGACGACCTGACGGCGGTGCTCGACGCGCTGGCGATCGAGCGCGTGGTGCTCGCCGGCGCCTCGATGGGCGCGCACACGGCGCTGCGCCTGGCGCTCGAGCGCCCCCAGCGTGTTGGCGCGCTGGCGCTGATAACGCCTTCGTTCGATCCCGAGGCGCCGCGCGACGCGGTCGAGCTGGCGCGCTGGGACGCGCTGGCAGAAGGTCTGCGCGAGGGAGGCGTCGAGGGCTTCGTCGGCGCGTACGAGCTCGACACGGCGCCGCCGGCCTGGCGGGAGACTGTCGAGAAGGTGCTGCGCCAGCGCCTGGCCGCCCACGAGCACCCGCTCGCCGTCGCCGACGCGCTGGAAGTGGTGCCACGCTCGCGTCCCTTCGAGCGGCGCGACGAGCTTTCGCGCATCGACGTGCCGACGGTGGTCGTCGGCAGTCGCGACTCGGCCGACCCCGGCCATCCACTGGCGGTCGCCCAGCTCTACGTCGAGGCCATTGCCGGCGCGCTACTGGTCGTGGAGGACGCCGGCCCGCCGGCCCGCTCGCCGATCGCCTGGCAGGGCGGGCAGTTGTCACGCGTGCTCGCCGAGCTGGCGGCGCGCGTGACGGCCTGAAGCGGCGCTAGGGCCACTGGCGGGTGGTCGTTTCGCCGGTGGCCGTCACGCCGGGTAGCGCATACGTGATAACGTACACACGTATGCCAAAGGTACGCGCGTGGGACGGACAGAGCTATGACCGGATCTCCGGCCCGATGGAGGCGCTCGGCCGCGAGGTGCTCGGCAGACTGCACCTCGAAGGCGACGAGACGGTGCTCGATGCGGGCTGCGGCTCGGGGCGCGTCACGCAGGCGCTGATCGAGCGCCTGCCCGACGGCCACGTGATCGCGGTGGACGCCTCGCAGTCGATGGTCGACGCGGCGCGCGAACGCCTGCCGCAAGCCGACGTGCGCGTAGCGGACCTGCTCGAGCTGAGACTCGACGAGCCGGTCGATGCGATTCTCTCGACGGCGACCTTTCATTGGATCGCCGACCACGAGCGGCTGTTCACGCGCCTGCACGCGGCGCTGCGTCCGGGTGGCCGGCTCGTGGCGCAGTGTGGCGGCGAGGGCAACATCGACGAGCTGCGTGGCGTCGCCAACCGGGTTCGCGCCGCCGAACCCTACGCTCGGCACTTCGGCGACTGGCAGCCTCCGTGGAACTATGCGGCGCCGCAGCAGACCGAAACGCGTCTGCTCGCGGCCGGTTTCACCGAGGTCCGGTGCTGGCTTCAGCCTGCGCCAACGCAGCCCGAGCACCCGCGCGAGTTCCTCTCGACGATCGTGCTCGGCCCACACGTGCAGCAGCTGCCCGAACGGCTGCGCGACGCCTATATGGACGACGTCCTGGCCGCGCTCGGCGAGCCGGTTGTGGTCGACTACGTGCGCCTGAACATCGACGCGACCATCTAGTCGGCCACGGCGAGCGCCGCGTGGCCCGCGAGCAGCTCGGCATAGCGGCCGCCGAGCTCGACGAGCTGCTCGTGCGTTCCCCGCTCGACGATCTGCCCGGCGTCGAGCACGAGAATCTGGTCGGCGTCGCGAATCGTCGAGAGGCGGTGCGCGATGGCGATCGTCGTGCGCCCGCGCGCGAGCGCGTCCAGGGCCTGCTGCACGGCGCGCTCGGTCTCGTTGTCCAGCGCCGAGGTGGCCTCGTCGAGGATCAGCACCGGCGGGTTTCGCAGCACAGTGCGGGCGATCGCCATGCGCTGCTTCTCGCCGCCCGAGAAGCGGTAGCCGCGCTCGCCGACCGGCGTGTCGTAGCCATCGGGCAGCGAGGCGATCAGCTCGTGAATCTGCGCCGCGCGCGCGGCGTCTTCGATCTGCTCGTCGGTCGCCTCTGGGCAGGCGAAGCGCAGGTTCTCGCGGATCGACGCGTGAAACAGGTAGGTCTCTTGGGAGACCAGGCCCACGGTGGAGGCCAGCGAGCTCAACGTCACGTCGCGGATGTCGACGCCATCGATGCTCACGCAGCCGCGCTCGGGCTCATACAGGCGCGCGACCAGATAGGCGAGCGTCGTCTTGCCCGAGCCGGTCTCGCCGACCAGCGCCGTGCGTGTGCCGGCCGGTATGTCGGCCGCGATGTCGCTGAGCGTCCAGCGTGAGCCGGGTTCGTAGCGAAACCAGATGTCGCGCAGGCGCACATCTCCGCGCACCTCGCCGAGCTCGCGCGCGCCGGGCCGCTCGATGATGTCTATCGGCAGGTCGAGGTACTCGAAGATGCGCCCGAACAGCGCCAGCGAGGTCTGCACTTCCAGCCCGACCGACAGCAGCGACTGGATCGGGAAGAGCAGACGCGTCTGCAGCGTGGTGAAGGCGATCACCGTGCCGATCGAGATCGTGTTGCGGCTGGAGAGGCCCGCGAACAGGTAGACGAGCGCCGGCATGATCGCGAAGCTCATCTGCACCGAGGCCATGCGCCAGCGCCCGGCCATGCGCGAGCGCACCTCGATGTCGGCCAGTTCGCTGGACTCGCCGCCGAAGCGGCGCACGAGCTCGGGCGCGCGGCCCATCGTCTTGCCCAGCAGGATGCCGGAGACCGACAGCGACTCCTCGATCAGCGTGGACATGTCCGCCAAGCGGCTCTGGCGCACCGACTGGATGCGCCGGCGCTCCTCGCCGACGCGCCGCGTGAGCCACACGAAGAAAGGCAGCAACACCAGCGAGAACGCGGCAAGCCGCCAATCCAGCAGCACCATCGCCACGATCGTCGCGGCGACCGTGGTGACGTTCTGCACGATCGAGGTGGCGGTCGAGGTGACGACGCTGTCGATGCCGCCGATGTCGTTGGCGATGCGCGACTGCACCTCGCCGGTGCGCGTGTGCGTGAAGAAGGCCAGCGACATGCGCTGCAGATGCGCGTACACGGCGGCACGCAGGTCGTGCATGACGCGCTGGCCGACCTGATTGGAGATCCAGGTCTGCGCGACGCCGATCACGCTCGTGATGACCGACAGGGCGACCATGCCGGCGACGAGCTCGATCACCAGCGTGGTGTCGTGTTGCGGATAGGCCTTGTTGATGAATTCCCGCAGCAGGAACGGGCTGATGACGCCCAGTCCGGCGGACAGGAAGATCAGCCCCAGCAGGCCGCTCAGACGAGCTTTGTAGGGCGTGAACAGCTTGCCGATACGCCGCAGCGAGACGGGCGTGGCGGGGATGTCCTCGGGGCGCATGGCGGGAGGAGGCGAGTGGCGTCCCTCGCCTCCGCGCCCCTGCGCAAAAGGCTGGCTGCTCACGTGTCGACTCTAGCGGCGCCTCCCGGCGTCGAAGGCCCTGGCGGGCGGTCGCCGCCCGGAGGTCTCGCGAGCTCTAGACGAAGGTCCAGTGTTCACGCCCTCGCCGATTCGCCAAGCTCGCGCTATGGAGTTCAGGATCACCACGCATACGGGGTATGGCGCACCGGTCGATGCGATCGAGTCGCTGTGGTCGATCCTCCAGGCGACGAGCATCGAAGACGCGTCTTTCGCGCACGGGCAAGGTGAGATCCGGGCGACGTGGGGCCATGACGAAGGAAGTCGGCTGACCCAGGAAGAACGTGTCGAGCCCGAGCGCCGCAAGCTCCTGGAGGCCATCTGCGAGGCCTGCGAGGAGACCGCCACGCTGGAGTCTGACTGGTACGCGATCGGGCCGGTCACGTAACGGCGGTGCGCAACGGAGAGCGCCCGCCTCAGTAGCATCGTGAGCGTGCAGCCGACGGGCAGCGAAATACCAAGGCCTGCCGGGCATTTTGCGCTCAGCGCTGAGCAGGTGCGTGTGCTCGGCTGCCTGCTGGAGAAGCAGCGCACGACGCCGGACGCCTACCCGCTGTCGTTGAACGCTCTGCGCCTGGCGTGCAACCAGTCGACCAACCGCGATCCCGTCGTGGAGTACGACGAGGCGACGATCCGCGATGCGCTGCACCGTCTGGAGCGGCGCGGTCTGGTCCGCCTGGCGAGCGGCGCCGGCAGCCGCGCGGCCAAGTACCGCCACCGGCTCGCCGAGGCGCTGCCGATGGACCTCGCCGAGCAGGCGATCGTCTGCGTGCTGATGCTGCGCGGCGCGCAGACGCCCGGCGAGCTCAAGCAGCGCGGTGAGCGCATGCATGCCTTCGCCGACC
The DNA here is from genome assembly GCA_963793935.1 of uncultured Solirubrobacteraceae bacterium. Classification (GTDB taxonomy): domain Bacteria; phylum Actinomycetota; class Thermoleophilia; order Solirubrobacterales; family Solirubrobacteraceae; genus Palsa-744. Next base: position 1,279,966 of record CAWCBZ010000001.1, on the reverse strand, counting down.
TGGCCGAGGTGCACGACACGCTCGAGCGCCTGATCGAGCGCGAGCTCGCGGTGCGACTGGCGCGGCGCCCGGGACACAAGGAGGAGCGCTACGCGCAGCTGCTGCAGGAGTCGGAGGAGGCGGGCGAGAGCGAGTCGCCGCAGGCCGTCGCGCCGGCCGCGCCCAGCGTCGCCTTCAACGGCGCGATCGCAGCAGCGCCGCAGCAGCGCGAGCATCCGCCGGGCGCCCAGCAAGACGCATTGCGCGCCATGCGCGAGCTGTCCGAGCGAGTGGCGCGGCTGGAGCGCGAGCTGGATCAGCTGCGCGCGACGGTGGGCTCTGAAGGCTCGGTGCAGGCGCGGTGAGCCACTCCGCGCTGCTGCTGGCGTCGACCTCGGACACGGCGACCGGCGTCGGCATCCCGCTCGCGCTCGCGGCGGGCCTGGTGTCGTTTCTCTCGCCGTGCGTGCTGCCGATCGTGCCGGGTTATCTCTCGACCGTGATCGGCGTGACGCCGAACGACCTCAAGGAGGGCGTCGGAGCCCGGCGGGTGCTCGTGCCGAGCCTGCTGTTCATCGCGAGCTTCTCGCTGATCTTCATCCTGTTGGGGCTCTCGGCGACGGTCATCGGCTCGACGCTCAACGACCACAAACTGCTGCTCGAGCGCGTCGGTGGAGCGGTGATCATCGCGCTCGGAGTGATCTTCCTCGCGAGCCCGTTCGTGCGCCTGCTCAACCGCGAGTGGCACTCGGAGTCGCTGCTGCGCATGGCTGGACGCGGCGGGCCTCTCGTCGCCGGCGCGGCGTTCGCGATCGCCTGGACGCCCTGCACGAGCATCACGCTCGGCGCGATCCTCACGCAGGCGGCCGTGTCGGGATCGGCCGCGCACGGCGCCTTGCTGCTGGCCGTCTACTCCGCCGGACTGGCGATCCCGTTCCTGCTGATCGCCTTGGCGTTCGAGCGCATGACCGACGCGCTGGCCGTCGTCAAGCGACACTTCCCGGCGATCATCGCGATCGGCGGCGTGGTGATGATCGTGCTCGGAGTGCTGATCGTGACGGGCGAGTTCACGATCCTCAACAGCAAGGCGTCCGAACTGTCGCAGTCGCTCGGCTTGCCTTCATCCAGCGTCTAGGCGCGCGGCGCTAGCCGAACGAGGACCAGGCCGAGGCAGAGCGCGTCGCAGCGACGACGGCCAGGCAAACGAGAACGGCGATCGCCTCGACGACGGTCAGCAGCGCGTTGAGAGTCACGGCTCGCATGCCAGGTTCATCGGCGCGTCGCGCCCAGAACCTGACCGCTGCCGACGAATATTCGGGTGGGCGTGCGACGAACGGCTACGCCGCCGACTCGACGCGAGCGCCGCTCGTGGCGCGACGCTCGCGGTAGCGCCGTTCCCAAGCCTCCTGGTTGCGCTTTGCGTCGAGCACGAATGGCGAGCAGCCGATCGCCTTGACGATCAGCCGGTTGAGCGTCGAGTCCGGCTCTGGCAACGGCCGCAGCACATCCACGAACAGCACGACGCGCGTCTCGTCGGTGTCGTTCCACACCTCGTGGTTGAAGGTGTCGTCGAAGACCATGCTCTTGCCCTCCTGCCAGTGGCGAAAGTCATCGCCGACGCGGATGCGACAGGACTCGGCGTCCTCGGGCACGATCAACCCCAGGTGGTAGCGCAGCACGCCCTTGTAGGGGCCACGGTGGTCGAGTATGTGCTTGCGCGGCGAGAGGATCGAGAACATCGCCGTGGTCATGCCGGGGATCTCGCGCATCAGCGCTGCCGTGCGCGGGCACGTCTCCACGCCCAAGTCGGCTTGGAAGCCGTAGCCGTAGAGGAAGTAGGTCTTCCAGTTGTCGTCGTCGGTGATCTCGATCTGGTCCTTGGAGATGTCCTGGAAGTTGGGCAGCGCCTCACGGTCCTCGAGCACCTGCAGCAGCTCGTCGCGGATCACCTCCCAGTTGCGCTCGACGTGCTGAACCCAGGGGAACTGCTCGAGCTCGAAGAACGTCGCGTCGCCGACCAGAGAGCGCTTGCCGATGAAGCGCTCGATCGGAGCGAGGATGCGTTCGCCCACCGCGATCGTCGCCTCGACCGTCCGCTCCCACGTTGACTTGGACACGTCGCACGCCTCCGCTGTTGCCGTCAGTGGTCGGCCGCCTGCGCGGCCCAACTCGGACACTAGCGAAGCCCTTGGCCGTCGAGCGGGCGGCCGAACACACGACGAGTCGGGTTTCGGCGACGGCGTGTGGGGGTATGGGCGGCCCGACCCGTCACCGCTCACCTAGGAGAAACGATGAACCGAAGTGCCAGGCTCGCGTTGTCGGCTGTGCTCGCCGTTTCGGCGACAGCCGCGATCGCCCAGTCCGCAGCTGCATTTGCGCCCGCCGGTGCAACCGCGCTGCGCACCAGCGGCTCTGCCGATCAAGGAGCGGTTGCGCAGACGCGCTCGATCACACTTACGCTCGCGCCGCGCAACGCGGCGGCCCTGCGCGCCTTTGACGCGCAGGCGGGCCACCCGTCGCTGACGCCGGCGCAGTTCGCCGAACGCTTCGCGCCCAGCCAGGCCGCCGTTGCGGGCGTCGAATCGTGGGCCAGCGCGCATGGACTTCAGGTGAGCAGCGTTTCCGCCGACCGCCTGCTCGTGCGGCTGTCGGGCTCCACGAGCGCGCTCGGCTCGGCGCTCGGCACGTCGTTTCATCGCTTCCGCGCGGCGGACGGCTCGTCGTACGTGTCGACCACAGGCGCCGCCTCGCTTCCGGCGTCGCTGGCCGGCGCGGTCAGCGCGATCGGCGGCCTGTCGGATCTCGCGCGAGCACAGCTGGACATCGTGCATCGCTCCAGCGCGGCGACTCCCGGACTGAGCTTCCCCGCCAGCTACGGCCCGCAGGAACTCAGTTCGCTGTACGGCGCCTCGGCGTCGCAGACCGGCGCCGGCCAGACCGTCTCGGTGATCGCCGAGGGCGACCTCAGCCAGCCCAAGCGCGACCTGGCGCAGTTCGAGAGCCACTTCGGCTTGCCTGCGGTCACGTGGAACCAGATCAACGTCGGCACGCCGACGAGCGACACCGAAGGCGACGACGAGTGGGATCTGGACACGCAGTACTCGACGGGCTTTGCGCCGGGCGTCAGTCAGGTCAACGTATACGTCGGCTCGTCGCTGGAAAACGAAGACATCCTCGCGACGGTCGACCGCTGGGTGACCGACGACGTCAGCTCGCAGGCTAGCTTCTCCGCCGGCGAGTGCGAGCTGCTGGCAAACGTCGCCGGCTTCACCGAATCGCTGGACACGGTGCTCGCCGAGGCCGCCGCCCAGGGTCAGACGCTGTTCACCTCCAGCGGCGACACCGGCTCGCAGTGTCCGGCGCTGGTTGGTCTCAACGGCCTGCCGCTCGGCCTGCCGGGCGTCAACTACCCGGCGTCGAGCCCGAACGCAATCGGCGTCGGCGGCACGACCGTGCTCGGCGCCGGCCCGACCGAGATCGGCTGGTACGCGGGCGGCGGCGGCACGAGCGTGATCGAGCCCACGCCGGCGTTCCAGCAGAGCGCAGGCGGCAGCTTCCTCGGCCTGCAGCGCGGCGTGCCCGACGTGGCGCTCGACGCCGATCCCAACAGCGGCTATGACGTGATCGTCGGCGGCGAAGAAGAGGTGATCGGCGGAACCAGCGCCAGCGCGCCGTCCTGGCAGGGCATCTGGGCGCGTGCGCAGGCGGCGCACGGTGGCTCGCTGGGCTTCGCCGGCCCGGTGATCTACGGCACAGAGCCCGAATCGGCGTTCAACGACATCACCCTCGGCAGCAACGGACTGTTTCCGGACACGCCCGGCTGGGACTACGTGACCGGACGCGGGACGCCGAAGATCGAAGCGTTCGTCAACGGCGCCTGAGCGCCGGACGAGGGCTCACGTACAACACACCGGCCGGCGCGCGCTCAACGCGCGTCGGCCGATCTGTGCGCGTCGAGTTTGGCAAGCCCTACTCGGGCAGACTGTCTTCGCGGGGCGGCGCCGACTGCAGAGCTCGCGCAGCGAGCAGGTAAACCACCACCGCTAGCCCGAACACGGTGCCCGCGTCGCGCGTTGCCGAGACGAGCCCTCGAGTTGATTCATCGATCAGGCAACGCCGCATGCGGCGTTGCCCAGGGCCGCACATGTGCGGCCCTGATCGGGACCGTGCATGCACGGTCCCGCCACCCGGCACATGTGCCGGGTGGTACAGAACCGATTGTGAGGGTGTTTAGGCTGCCTCGCGAAGCGCGGCGAGCTCAGGGCTCTCAGCGAGCTTCTTCAGCGCGCGCTGCTCGAGCTGTGAGGCCCGCTCGGCGGAGAAACCGAGGCGTTTGCCGATCGCCGTGAGCGTCTGAGGCTCCTCGCGGCCGGTGCCGAAGCGCAGCGTGAGCACCGTGCGCTCGGTCTCGGGCAGCTCGGATATCGCGCGGTGCACGATGCGCTCGCGCTCGTTGTCCCATGCCGTCTCCTCAGGCGCCTCGGCGTCTGAGGGCAGCAGGTCGCCCAGGGCGGTGTCGCCGTCTTCGCCGATCTGCTGGTCGAGGCTGACGAGCGCGGCGCGCTGGTGGCGCACCTCCTCGACCTGCTCGATCGGCAGCCCGGTCTCCTGAGCCAGCTCCTCGATCGTCGGCTCGCGCCCGAGGCGCACCGACAGCTCGCGCTCGACCCGGCCGACCTTGCGCGAACGCTGTGCGACGTGCACGGGCAGGCGGATCGTGCGCCCTGAGTTCTCCAGGCCGCGCTGGATGGCCTGGCGGATCCACAGGGTGGCGTAGGTTGAAAAGCGAAAGCCCTTGCGCCAATCGAACTTCTCGGAGGCGCGAATCAGGCCGAGCATGCCCTCCTGGACCAGGTCGCCGAGCGGCAGGCCCTGGTTCTGGTAGCGCCGCGCGTTGGAAGCCACCAGGCGCAGGTTGGAGTTGACGAGCAGTTCCTTTGCGTGCAGGTCGCCGCGCTCGATCTTCTGGGCCAGTTCGATCTCCTGGTCCGGAGTCAGCAGGGGGTAGCGGCGCGAGTGCGCTAGCAACTGGTCGACCGCCTCGGGGATGAACGTGTCCGAGGTGCTCAGGTCGAGACGCTCGATCGGGCTGTCGAGCCGGTCAGGAGCCGATGTGGTTGTTCCCTCGGCGGCCTCAGACTCGCGCTCGGCGACTGCCGCGGCGCTCGTGGGCTCGTCCGTAGGGACTGTGGTTACTGGGGAATCTGACATTTCGTCCTTCTAATCCGATGCTTGGAGTCGGAATTATACGCCGTGATAGTTGCGTTGTCAATTATATTCTGCGGAATATCCCGGATGCCCTGCTTCGACGCCTCCCAAGCCCTACCTGCCCGTCTCGGGGCGAATCTATGCGGTACATCACGACATAAACCCCGCGGTGCGCCGAAAGGCACGCCGGGGCCGAAGATCGGCCCGTTTGCGGGCTGTGAGGCGGCTATCGACGCCGGAGCGGGGTGGGGTGAGGCGTACGGGGCTAAGCTCGGCGAATGACCACAATCGACCTCTCAAATCAGGTAGTTGCCGTGACTGGAGCCTCTTCGGGCATCGGCGAGGCGACCGCGCTGGCCTGCGCCGAGGCGGGCGCGGCCGTGGCGCTGGCGGCCCGCCGCACCGATCGCATCGACGCGCTGGCCGAGCGCATCGACGACGCCGGCGGGCGCGCGATCGCCGTGCAGACGGACGTCGGCGACGAGCAGCAGGCGCACGCACTTCATCCAGCGCGCGCACGAGCGAGCTCGGCCGTCTGGACGTGCTCGTCAACAACGCCGGCGTGATGCTGCTCGGCCCGATCGCCGGCGCGCCGACGGAGGAGTGGCGGCGCATGATCCACGCCAACGTGTTCGGCGTGCTCTACTGCACCCACGCCGCGCTGCCGCTGATGGCCGAGCAGGGCGTCGGGCCACATCGTCAACGTCAGCTCGGTCGCCGGCCGCGTGGCGCGCGCAGGGCTCGGGCGTCTACAACCTGACGAAGTTCGGCGTCGGCGCCTTCTCGGAGTCGCTGCGCCAGGAGGGCGTGGCGCTCGGCGTGCGCGTGACGCTGATCGAGCCAGGCGCCGTCGCCACCGAGCTGCCGGGCCACAACCGCCCGGAGGTCCTCGAGCAGATCCGCCAGCGCTTCGCCGACGTCGAGCCGCTGACGCGCCGAGGACATCGCCGGCGGCGTGCTCTACGCGATCGGCCAGCCGCCGAACGTCAGCGTCAACGAGGTGCTCGTGCGACCCAGCGGGCAGGTCGGATAGCGCAGCGCGGGGAAGGTTCTGCCACGGGGCGCGTCTGTGCGACTGAGCGCGAGGCGTCCGCCGAGCGTCGATCTCCCAGCAATAGGAGGCAACCAGTGAGACGATCCCCTAGCCCTCTGCGTGCCCGGCATCGCCGCGTTGGCGCTGCTCGCCGGCTGCGGCAGCAGCAGTTCGAGCAGCTCCGGCGCCTCCAGCGCCGCGTCGACGCCCGCGAGCACGCCCACTCAGAGCACGGCGACCTCGACGACGACCGCAGCGAGCGCCGGCGTGGCGGTGGCAGAGCAAGCACGCCAAGCTCGGCACGATCCTCGCAGCGGGGCCCAAGCAGCCTGACGGTGTACATGTTCGAGGCCGACAAGGGCGCGACGTCGGCCTGCACCGGCGCGTGCGCGAAGGTGTGGCCGCCGGTGACGACCGAGCGGTGCGCCGACCGCCGCGGGCGCGCGCCGTCAGCGCCGACCTCGGCACGACGATCGCGCTCGGACGGCACCAACAGGTCACCTACAAGGGCCACCCGCTGTACTTCTTCGCGACGGACGGCGACTGCCGGCGACGCCTACGGCCAGGGCGTCCAAGGCGTTCGGCGCCGGCTGGTACGTGCTGCAAGCCGAGCGGCAGCAAGATCGACGCGAGCTCGCTCGAGCTCCGAAGGCTCGGGCGACGAGCTCCTGAGTCGCGACTAGAGCTTTCCGCGGCCTCGCTTCCGTGGCGAGGCCGGGAAGGGCCCGGGAGGGCGACAGCGCGGGGAGCGGTCGCATCTGGCAGCGATCGCTCCCGCGCCGGCGCCACCGCGCCGCGAGCGCTAGTCCACGGGCGAGCCGTTGGCGGTCAACGTGACGTCGATGTTGCCGCGCGTGGCGTTCGAGTAGGGGCACACCTTGTGCGCCGCGCGCACCAGCTCGACCGCCTCCTCGGAGTCGTGCACCGACGGCAGCGACACGTCGCAGCTCGACGCGCGACCGTGAACGCGCGATCCTCGGTCGTGAACAGCGACACCTTGGAGTCGATCGCGACGTCGCCGGCCTCCTGCTTGCTGCGCCGCGCGACCGTGCCGAGCGCGCCCTCGAAGCACGCCGCGTAGCCGACCGCGAACAGCTCCTCGGGGTTGGTGCCGCCGCCCTGCGCCGCCCATCTCCGCCGGCAGGCGCAGGTCGACCTCGAGCGCGCCGTCGCTGGTCCGTCCGTGGCCGTCGGCGCGTCCGCCGGTGACGTGCGCCTCGGCGGTGTAAAGAGCTTTCGCCATCGCTTTCCTTCCTGTCGGTTGCGGTTGGTCGTCAGCTTGTCTCGCGCCGCGTGCGCCGCCGGCTGGATGTTCAGCAGCTGGCCGCCGGTGTGGTCGACCTGCAGCGTCGTGTGATCGAGCGCGAAGCGCTCGTGCAGCATCGCCTCCATCGTCGCGGCGCGCCGCGTGGCAGTCGCTGTCGGCGCGCGACGAGCACGTGCGCCGAGAGCGCCGGGAAGCCGCTGGTGATTTCCCACACGTGCAGGTCGTGCACCTCGACGACGTCCGGCTCGCGCGACGAGCGCTCGCCCGATCGCCTGCGGGTCGAGACCCTCGGGCGCGGCCTCGAGGAAGATCCGCCCGGAGGCCTCGCACGAGCGCGACGCCCGAGCGCGTCATCAGCCCGGCGATCAGCAGCGAGACGATCGGGTCGGCGCGCTCGAAGCCGGTCGCGAGGATCACCACCGCGGCGATCGCCGTGCCGATGAAGCCGTACAGGTCGGTCAGCAGGTGCTGGAAGGAGCCCTCGATGTTCAGGCTCTGGCGATTGGCGCGCGGCGAGCGTCCACGGTGGCGACGAGGTTGACGACGCACGCCGACGAGCGCGACGATCAGGATCAGCCAGCCGCGCACGACGGGCGGGTCGAACAGGCGGCGGATCGCCTCGTAGGCGATGAACGCCGCGAGGACCAGCAGCGTCACGCCGTTGGCCTGCGCGGAGAGGATCTCCACGCGGTCGCAGGCCGAACGTCATCGCGCCCTTCGCCGGGCGCGCCGCGAGGCCGATGGCGACGCAGCGAGAAGCCGATCGCGGCGGCGTCGGTGAGCATGTGCCCGGCGTCGGACAGCAGCGCGAGCGAGTGCGCGACGACGCCAACGCCGATCTCGACCGCCGATCGAAGCGCGACGATCAGGCCAGCGCGAGCGCCAGCCTGCCGCGGTCGGCGTCCGCGCGGACTGCGTGAGAGTGTCCGGCGTGGTCGTGGGCCCACGGCTCACCATACGCACGTAGCGCAGCGCACGACCGCGACGATCGTCGCGCTCATGCGGAGGGCCCGTCGGCGCGCTCAGTAGTGGTATCCGCCGGCCGAGGCGGGCGCCGGCGATGCGGGCGTCGCGGATCGTGGTGGCAGCCGGCGCGGGTGAACCTGGGCTGCTGACCGTCCAGGGCGTTCCACGTACCCCCGAAGCTTTCGATGCCCTGGCCCTTTGCGTCTCCAGGCCTGCGTGTCCTGGGCGAACGTGTACAGCGGCATGCCCTCGGTAGGCCACCTGCGCGCTTCCGTCGGGCCGCTTGACGACGCTCAGCGAAGCGACGGCGCCGCCACCGCGCGCCGCCCGCCGACGCCGTGACCGGATGCCAGATCTGCAGGCAGCCGGCGCTCGTGCAGATGAAGTGCCCGGCGCGCTCGCCGCTCGAGTCGGTAGAGCGTCATGCCGGACCCGCTCGTCAGGATCGTCGCGCCCAGCGTCGAGTTGGCCGCCGATTTGATCAGCGGCGCCGAACTCGAGCTGGCCGTGGTCTGCGACGGCGTCGATGGCTGCGTCGAGCCGGCGCTGTAAGAGCTGCCGCCGCAGGCGGCGAGCGTCAGCGCTGCGGTGAGCGCGAGAAGTGAGATCGGGACGGTTCGGCGCATCGGAGCTCCTTTGCGAGGCATCTCGCCTGGCGGTGTAGAGCCGCAACAGGCGCTACCCAACAGACCCCGAGCGGGGCGATTTCTTTCGCCGCCGCCGGACGCGCGGCTTAGTCTCTAGCGATGGCCGCGGCCGCAGGAGAGCGAGCAGCTGCTCACGCCGCGACGCACGACGCTCGTCTCGATCGCCGCGGCGGGACTGCTCGTCGCGCTGAAGCTGGGCGTCGGGCTGGCGACCGGCAGCCTCGGGCCTGGTCTCCACCGGCATCGAGTCAAGCGGCGACGTGATCGCCGCCGTGCTGACGTTCTTCGCCGTGCGCCTGGGTGGTCGGCCGGCCGATCCCGAGCACCCCTACGGCCATCGTCGCGCGGAGAACCTCGGCGCGCTCGGCGAGGCGGCGATCCTGCTCGCGGGAGGCGTGTTCGTCGCGGTCGAAGCGCTCGACCATCTGATCGAGCGACGCGCGGCCGCCGAATCTGCACTGGTACCTGTTCGCGGTGATCGCCGTGGCCCTCGCGGTCGATCTCAGCCGCACGATCGTCTCGCTGCGCGTCGCGCGCCGGTACTCCAGCGCCGCATTGCGCTCGAACGCCTTTCACTTCGCCGGCGACATGGTCGGCTCGCTGGCGGTGCTGATCGGGCTGCTGTCGGTCGACGCGGGCTTTGACCAGGGCGACTCGATCGCCGCGCTGGTCGTCGCCGCGATCATCTGCGCCGCCGCCGTGCGGCTGATCGGCGAGAACGCCAACGTGCTGATGGACCGCACGCCCGCCGAGGCGCGTGAGGCGGCCGAGCGGGCGATCGCCGAGCTCGGCGCCGACATCGAGCTGAGTCGGCTGCGCCTGCGCGAGTCCGCCGGGCGCTACTTCGCCGACGTCGTCGTCGCCGTGCCGCCCGGCCAGGCCGTGGTCGAGGGACACGAGGCGGCGAACATGATCGAGGACGCCGTCGAGCGCGCGCTGCCTGGCAGCGACGTCGTCGTGCACGTCGAGCCACGTCGGCGCGGCCTGGACCTGCGCGATCGCATCCTCGCGATCGCGCTGGCCGAGCCGCTGGTGATGGAGGCGCACGACATCACGATCTTCGAGCAGGGCGACGCGGTCAACGTCTCGCTGCACCTGAAGTTCCCCGCCGATCTCGACCTGCGCGAGGCCGCGCAGATCGCCGATCGGGTCGAGCGGGCGATCTGCGAACGGCCGAACGTCGCAGCCGTGCAGACGCACCTGGAGCCGCTCGAGCGCACGCTGACGGCACGCGCGGCCGACGTCAGCGCCGACCTGCATGCCACGCGCGAGATCGAGCGGCTGGTGCAGGAGCGCACCGGCGATCGCCCGCAACGCGTCAAGCTGCTGTCGACCGATGCGGGACGGGTCGTATTGCTGACGCTCGAGGTCGACCCCGACGAAACGCTGACCGCCGCGCATCGCTTGGCGAGCGAGCTCGAGGAGGAACTGCGCCAGCGCGTGCCGGACATCGCAGACGTGGTGATCCGAACTGAGCCGTGAGATCCGCGTCGGAAGGTTCTGCCGCGCCAGGCGTCTTGGCGGATAGGTGCAACTCGACAAAGGGAGAGCGATGCCAGAGCAAGCGCACGCACGTAGCCGCACGAGCAGGCTGGCCGCCGGGCGGTCTCGCCGCGCGATCAGGACCGCCGCGCTGACCGCGCTGACGCTGGCTTTCGCCGCCTCGACGGCGCTCGCCGCCCATCTGGCGCTGACGCTCAGCTCGGCCTCCAACGCGAAGCTCGGCGAGCACGTGATCGTCAGCTCGCAGGGCCGCACGCTGTACACGCTCAGCCCCGAGACGAGCAGGCACCTGCTGTGCAAGGGCGAATGCCTGGGCTTCTGGCCGCCGCTGACGGTGGGCTCGGCCAAGACGAAATTGAAGAACGGCCCCGGCGTGCAGGGCCGGCTGGGGCTGCTGCGCCGCAGCAATGGGAGCTTTCAGGTGACGTTGCGCGGCATGCCGCTGTACCGCTACTCCAAAGACCGCGCCAAGGGCGAAACCAACGGGCAGGGAATCGAAAGCTTCGGCGGCACGTGGCACGCCGCGACCGCTTCCAGCAGCGAAAGCGCCACCGCGCCATCGATGAGCGCGACGCAGCCGACTCCGAGCACGCCGACGCCGGCCCCGGCGCCGCCCTACCAATACCCCGCTTACTGAGCGCTCGATCGCTCGGCGTCGGCCATCTGCGCGGGCGCGACGGCGAGAAAGCCGCAGGGAAGAAACGCCAGAAGCGCCACGGCGCCGATCGCGTGCGCCCATCCGGCTTCGGCGATCGTCAGAAAGGCGAAGCCTGCGAGCAGGCAGGCGGCGGCGACGCGGCCGAGCAATCCGGCGCGCGAGGCGCCGAGCACGGCGGCGGTCGCTCGCAGAGGTCGCTGCTCGGCGGCCGGGCCGTGGTCGAGGCGGCCGGCGAGCACCAGGCGAAACAGCAGCGCAAGCGAGGGAAACAGGATCGTCGCGCCGGCGAGCACGGCGACGACGACGAGCACCAGCGTGTCGTGGGGCGCGGCGGCCTGCTGCACGGTGAGGCCTTTCAGCAGCAGCGGGCGCTGCGCGAGCGCCCAGCCGGCGAGCACGGCGGCGACCGCGACAGCCGCGGTGTAACGGGCGGTCTCGAAGACGCTGCGCAGCACGAGCGCCAGCGTCAGCAGACCGGCCAGCGCCGAGACGATCACCGCGGCCAGCGCGCTGCCGTGCCACAGCCGCGCGTAGAGGAAATGCGCGTCTGAGTGCAGCACGACCAGCCCGGCGAAGGCGACTGCGCCGCTGACCAGGCCGGCGAGCAGCGCGCGCCGGCGCAGCGCCGACACGAGGCCGGCGTCGCCCGCGTGGGCATCGGCCACGCGACGCGCGTCGGCGGCGAGAAAGACCGCCGCGAGGTACGCCGAGGTGGTCACGGCGAGCACGCCGACCATGATCGAGGTCGGGTTCAGCCAGCTGGAGAACACCGCGCCGGCGGCGTTGCCGACGGGCACGCGCTGCGAGGCGATGCCGCCGATGATCGTGCCCAGCGCGAACGGCGTGAGCACCGAGGAAAGCGGCGAACACGAGGTCCACGCGGCGGCGCTCGCGCGCGCTGGACGCGCCGGCGCGCAGCGCGTAGGCGGCGCCGCGCATGACGATGCCGATGGCGGCGATGAACAGCGGGATCGACAGCGTCGAGGCGATCGACGCGAAGGCCGTCGGATAGGCCGTCCAGGTGACGGTCAGCACGAAGATCAGCCAGACGTGGTTGGCCTCCCAGACAGGCGCCATCGACTCGTGCGCGTGATCGCGGATGCGCTCACCCATGCTGCCGGGTCCGGCCAGCAGCTGCCAGAAGCCCGCGCCGAAGTCCGCGCCGGCGAGCACGACGTACAGCGCGAGTCCGACAAGCACGAAGATCAGCGGGATGCTCGTACAGGTGCATTTCAGGCCGTCGCCGCGGTCGAGGGTGCAGATGGGGGAGAGCCGCCGCGCTCGCGCAGCGGCGCGCGCGACAGGCGGCGCAGCACCCATGCCGTGCCACAGGCCACGCCGAGGTAGACGAGCGCGAGCGTGGCGTAGCCGACGACGATGCCGCCGGCGCCGGTGACGGCCTGCGAGGTGAGCATGACGTGGTAGACGACCCACGGCTGGCGTCCGACCTCCGTGGTCACCCAGCCGGCGATCAGCGCGACCAGCGACGCGGGACCGGCGAGCGCGACCGCTCGGTAGAACCAGACCGACTCGGGCAGGCGCTTTCGGCGGATGCGCACGAACAGCAGCCACACGCCGAGCAGCGCGAGCGCCGTGCCGATGCCGACCATCGTCTGAAAGGCGATGCGCACGACGTTGATCGGCGGCTGGCGGTCCTTGGGCACGGTGTCCAGACCGGTGACGGTCGCGTCGGGGTTGTGGAAGGCCAGCAGCGACAGCAGTTTGGGGATCGCGATGCCGTATTTGACCTGTTCGTTCTGATACCAGCCGAGCAGGTGCTCGGAAGCGCCCTTGGTCGTCATGCGCGAGCCCCTCGAAGGCAGCGAGCTTGATCGGCTGCTGGGTGGCCACGTCGCGCGCGGCCCAATCGCCGACGAGCACCTGCACGGGCGAGGCCAGCGCGGCGATCGTCAGCGGGATCGCCAGCGCGATGCGCTCGTAGCGGCCCCATTTGCCACGCAGCCTGCCGATCGCGTATGCGCCGGCGACGAGAAAGCCGCGACGATGTAGCCGGCGATGTACATGTGCGTGAGCTCCGGCCAGAGAAAGCTGTTGTCGAACAGCGCCTGTGAGCGGGTGCACGTCGCTGACGTGTCCGCCGGCGAGCTTGAAGCCCGTCGGATGGTTCATCCAGGCGTTGACGGCGATCACCATCAGCGAGCCGGTCATGCCGGCGATCACGATCGGGATGCCGCTGAGGAAATGCGCGCGCGGCGACAGGCGATCCCAGCCGTAGACGTAGATGCCGATGAAGATCGCCTCGAGGAAGAAGGAGAAGCCCTCGATCGCGAAGCCGAGGCCGAACACGCTGCCGAAGGTCGACGTGAACTGCGGCCACAGCAGCCCCATCTCGAAGCTGAGGATCGTGCCGGTGATCACGCCGACGGCGAACAGCGCCGCCATGATCCGCGTCCAGCGCCGCGCGAGCGTGCGATACAGCTCGTCGCCGGTGCGCAGGTGCAGCCACTCGGCGAACAGCACCATCGCCGGGAAGGCGATGCCGAAGCAGACCAGCGGGATGTGCACGGAGAACGACAGAGCCTGCATCTGTCGCGCCTGCAGCAGGTAGGCCTGGTGCGCGGCCGTCATCGCAACGTCCTGTATAGCCCTCTCGCCGGTCGCGTGCCTCGCTGCGGCGGCGCCCGGGCGTCAGTCTTCGGCCAGCCGCTCGATCAGCGGCAGCGCGTCGGCCAGCAGCCGCTGCTCCTGCGGCGTGAGGTCCTCGGCGATCGCGCCGGCCAGCCAGCCGACACGGTGGCGGCGGTCGGCTTCGAGGGTCTCCAGTCCGCGCTCGGTCAGCTCGACGAGCGTGCGCCGACCGTCGTCGGGGTCGGCGTGGCGCGCGATCAGCCCGTCGGCCTCCAGGTCGGCGACCGTCTGCGTCATCGACTGCGGGCGCACACGCTCGAGCGTCGCGAGGTCGCCGATCGACTTACGGCCTTCGCGGTCCAGTCGCCCGAGCACCGAGCCCTGCGTGAAGGGGAAGCTGTGCTCGGCGCGCAGGCGTCGTACGAGGTAGCCGAGCGCCAAGCGCAACCTGGCGGCGAGCAGCGTCGTGTCGACGGCCGTGGCCATAGCGGAACTATAGCGAATGAGCAGGCAAACTGTACAGTCTTCCTGTATAATTATTATTTGATGGCGTTCACAGCGAACAACCGGGCAAGCGGCGACAACAGCCACACATCGCCTGACCGCTCCGATCGCTACAAGTGGATCGCGCTGTCGAATACGACGCTCGGCGTGCTGCTGGCGACGCTCGACGCGTCGATCACGCTGATCGCCATGCCGGCGATCTTCCGCGGCATCCACCTGGACCCGTTGCAGCCGGCCAACAGCTTCTACCTGCTGTGGATGATTCTCGGCTTTCTCGTCGTGTCCAGCGTGCTGATCGTCAGCCTGGGCCGGCTGGGGGACATGTACGGGCGCGTGCGCATCTACAACCTCGGCTTCGTCATCTACACGGTCGCGTCGCTGTTCTTGACGATCGACTGGCTGACCGGCCGCGAGGGCGCGACGTACCTGATCGTCTTTCGCATCGTGCAGGGCGTCGGCGCCGCCTGCCTGCTGGCCAACGCGGCGGCGATCATCACCGACGCCTTTCCGGCAAACCAGCGCGGCATGGCGCTGGGCATCAACAACATCGTCGGCGTCAGCGGCATGTTCGTCGGGCTGGTGCTCGGCGGCCTGCTCGCGCCGATCGACTGGCGGCTGGTCTTTCTGATCAGCGTGCCGGTGGGCCTGTTCGGCACCGTCTGGGCATATCTGAAGCTCGAGGAGCGCTCTGAGCCCCGCCGCGCATCGGTCGACTGGTGGGGCAATCTGACGTTCGCGCTGGGGCTGATCCTGATCATGGTCTCGGTGACCTATGGCATCCGTCCCTATGGCGACAGCCAGACCGGCTGGGGCAGTCCGCGGGTGATCGCGCTGTTGTGCGCCGGCGTAGTGAGCCTGGTGGCCTTCGTGGCGATCGAGAGTCGCGTCGAGGACCCGATGTTCCGCCTGCCGCTGTTTCGCATTCGCGCGTTCACCTTCGGCACGCTGTCGACGTTCCTCTCGGCGGTCGCGCGCGGCGGGCTGATGTTCATGCTGATCATCTGGCTGCAGGGCATCTGGTTGCCCGAGCACGGTGTCGACTACGTCGACACGCCGCTGCGCGCCGGCCTGTACATGCTGCCGCTGACGCTCGGGATGCTGATCGCCGGGCCGACGTCGGGATATCTGTCGGATCGCTTCGGCGCGCGGCCGTTTGCGACCGGCGGGATGCTCGGCTCGGCGCTCAGCTTCGTGCTGCTCAGCCTGCTGCCGATCGACTTCTCCTTCGGCGTGTTCGCGGCGGTGCTGTTTTTGATGGGCGCCTCGATGGGCCTGTTCGCCTCGCCCAACCGCGCGGCGGTGATGAACAGCCTTCCGGCGCAGGACCGCGGCGCCGGCGGCGGCATGAACCAGACCTTTCAGAACTCCGCCCAGGTGCTGTCGGTGGGCATCTTCTTCACGCTGATGATCCTCGGCCTCGCCGCAAACCTGCCGCACGCGCTGGCCTCCGGCCTGCAGGCCAACGGCGTCTCGGCGGCGAGCGCGCACAGCGCCTCGCACGTTCCGCCCGTGTCGATTCTGTTCGCCGCGTTTCTCGGCTACAACCCGATCGAACACCTCGTCGGCTCACACGTGCTGGGGTCGCTGCCGGCGCACAGCCACGCGGTGCTGACCGGCCGCTCGTTCTTCCCGCATCTGATCTCCGGCCCGTTCAGCTCGGGCCTGCACGAGGCCTTTCTGTTCGCGATCGTCGCCTGCCTGATCGCCGCCGCGGCGTCGCTGGCGCGCGGCGGCAAGTACCACCACGGCGACGTCGCGCCCGCACGCGAGCGCCACGAGCACGCAGACGCCGGCGCGACGGAGGCCGGCGGGCGCTCGCGCGGAGCGGCCGGAAGGCGCCAGCGCGATCCGATCGGCAGCTACGTCAGGTCAATCACCAGAGAACAGGAGCAGCATGCGCGTTGAGTGGTTTGGACAGTCGGCGTTCCGCCTGGACGCCGCCGGCAAGACCGTGGCGATCGACCCGTTCGGCGACATGTCGGCGCTCAGCGGCGCGCGCGGCATCCACTGGGACTACCCCGCGATCGCAGGCGTGGAGCCAGATCTTCTGCTGGTGACGCACGAGCACGTCGATCACAACGCGGTCGATGCGATCGACGGCGAACCGCACACGCTGCGCTCGACGGCGGGCACGCTGCAGTCGCCGCTCGGTGACGTCGTGGCGATCGCCTCCGAGCACGACGACAGCGCCGGAACCGAACGAGGGCCCAACACGATCTTCGTATTCGAGCTCGACGGCGTGCGCGTCTGTCACATGGGCGACTTCGGCCAGAGCGAGTTGCGTGCGCAGCAGGCTGCCGCGATCGGCGAGATCGACCTGCTGTTCGTGCCGGTCGGCGGCGGTCCCGCGGCCGGCGCCGAGCAGGCCATGGCGATCGTGCAGCGCCTCTCGCCGCGCTGGGTCGTGCCGATGCACTACCGCACGCCGCGCATCGGCTTTTTGGAGACGGCCGACGAGTTTCTCGGGCGGGCTCAGAACGTGGCGCGCCTGGACTCGCCGGCGTTCGAGACGGGCGAGCTGCAGCAGGTCGAGGGCGCGCTCGTGGTGGCGCCGAGCGCGCCGTAAGCCGGGACGCGGCCGCCGCTGAAACGGACTCCGGTTCGTTTGTTCTAGAACGGGTATGCACCAACGACCTCCGCCATCCCGAGAAAGGCTTGAAATGAGAATCGGACGATTGCTGCTGCGCCTGGTCGTTGGCGGCTTCTTCTTCGGACACGGCACGCAGAAGCTGCTCGGATGGTTTGGCGGCGGCGGGCTGGAGGGCACCGCGGAGGCCTTTGAGAACCTGGGCCTGCGCCCAGGCAAGATTCACGCCTCGGCGGCGGGCGTCACGGAGGCGGGCGGCGGCACGTTGCTGCTGCTCGGCCTGGAGATGCCGCTGGCGGCCGCGATGTTGACCGCGACGATGCTCACGGCGATCAGAACGGTGCACGGCAGGAACGGCCCATGGGCCTCCAATGGTGGATATGAGTACAACGTGGTGCTGATCGCCGTCGCGATCGCGCTCGCGGAGATCGGACCGGGCCCGCTGTCGCTGGACGCGCTGCGCGGGCACGAACGGGCCGGCGCGAGCTGGGCTCTGGCCGCGCTCGGCGCCGGGGCGATCGGCGCGCTGGGCGTGCAGCAGGCCACGGCGAGCCAGGCTCCGCTGTCGGCGGCGCAGCAGCAGCCCGCGCCTGGGGCGCCCGAGGGCGATCGTCCGACGCCGGGAGATCAGCCGCTGCCGCAGGCCGCCTGACAGCGGGCGCTCAGTCGAGGTAGCTGACGAACTCCGTCACCGGTGCGCGCTCGGGCACGCGCTGGCGCTGGACGGGCGTGCCCAGGTAAAGCAGCCCGACCGGCGCCTCGTCCTCGCCGATGCCGAGTAGCTCGCGCGCGGGGGGCTGCTCGAGCAGCGGCACGGTGCGCCAGTAGCCCGCCAGCCCTCGCGCATGCGCGCCGAGCAGCACGATGTAGGCGGCGACGGCCGTTGCCAGCAGGTCCTCGCGATCCTGCGCGGCGTCGCCGCTGACCGCCGCGCTGGCGGCGACGAGCGTCGGCGCGCGGCGCAGCTTGACCGCCGAGCCGGGCTGTGCCGCTTCGGCCAGCTCCATCAGGCCTGCGCGCGTGCGCTCGCCGAGCACGCGAAAGCGCCAGGGGTTGGTGAGATGGTGATTGGGCGCCCAGCGCGCGAGCTCGAACAGCTCGTCGAGCGTCGCGGCGTCGAGCGCCTCGGCGCCGAAGGCCTTGTGCGTGCGGCGTGTGCGGATCGCCTTCTCGAGCTTCATCGCTGCACCACCGTAGTGCCCGCCGCGCGCCTTACGGGCGTATGCTCGCACCGGCGGCGGCGCCGGCGGTGCAGCGGCGAACGGGAAGGATCTGCACCCGGCGGTGTCGTATCAGCCGACGACCCCGAATATTGGAGGATCCGACCGTGAGGTTCCAAGCAGCAGGTCAGGCAAACAAACGCACCGTGTTCTCGATCTCCACGCTCGCGCTCGCGGCGGCACTGCTGGCGCTGGCCGGCTGTGGCAGCTCCTCGTCAAGCTCGAGCTCCGCGGCGAGCACCGCGGCCGAAGCTCCTACGACCAGCTCGGCGACCGCCGCGACGCCGGCGCCCGCCGCCGAATCGGGCTCGTCGAAGGTCAGCCTCGAAGCGAACCCCGAAGGCCAGCTGGCCTACAACACCAAGGCGCTGAGCGCGAAGGCCGGCAAAGTGTCGGTCGACTTCACCAACAGCTCGTCGCTGCCGCACAACGTGACGATCGAATCCTCCTCCGGAGAAAAGGTCGGCGCCACGCCGACTTTCAGCGGCGGCTCGAAGTCCCTTTCGGTCAACCTCAAACCGGGCACCTACAAGTTCTTCTGCTCGGTGCCGGGGCACCGCCAGGCGGGCATGGAAGGCACGCTGACGGTCAAGTAGCTCGTGGCACGGCGCCCGGGGTGGGACTCCGGGCGCCGTCTGCTCAGCCGCGCGTCCACGCGGCGGTCGAGCGCGAGAGCACGTGCGCAGTCAGCGCCAGGACAGTGCCGAGCGCGAGTGCAAGCGACAGCGTGGCGGCGATCGAGACGTGCAGCGTGAGCAGCCCGCCGACCAGCGCGCCCGCGAGCATCGCCGCAACCGCCACGCCGCGCCGTCCGGCGTGGGCGCCCGAGCCGCCGACGACGCTCGCCTGCGAGGCCAGCCCGGTGAGCGTGCGCGTGAGCACCGTGGTCGTCAACTCGGGCACGGCGAGGCGCAGGGCGGCCGCGTTCTGCACGCCCATCGCGAGCGCCAGGACGACGATCAGCGTGTAGCGCACGTCCCTGGCGAACGGTTCGCTGGCGAGCAGCGCCACGAGCAGGGCGAGCATGATCAGCGCCGCCTGGGCGATCGTCGCCGCGCGCAGCAGGCGCCCGCGGTGGACGGCCGTGCGCGCCGCCAGCCACCCGCCGGCGAACGCACCGAGCAAGAATGACGCGAGTGCGACCAGCGAGGCGATCGCTGAGAGCCCGCCCGCGCCCGCCAGCGCGAAGCCGAGAAACACGACGTTGCCGGTCATGTTGGCCACGAACACGTGTCCCAGGCGCAGGTAGCTGACCGCATCGACCAGGCCGGTGAGCAGCGTCAGGGCGACCATCATCGGCACGAGCGGGCCGTGGCGGTCGCCGGCCGGCGGTCGCAGCGTCTCACCGACGTCGCGCAGGAAGCTCATGCCCTTTGCAGCTCGCACGCCGGCGCGCTCGATCGATGCTCGCGGGCACCCGCCAAGTCTCGCCCGCGGGGCGGACGGGCAGAGCGCAGCGCTCAGCGAGCCGCGGGGACGCCGTTGCGTCCGGCGGCCTTCGCGCTGTACAGCGCGAGGTCGGCTTGGCGGATCAGCTCGATCGGGCTGGTATGCGTGCCGCAGGCGACGCCGATGCTCAGCGGCACGCCGTGCTCCAGCCCGACGCTCGTGAGATCGACAGCCGCGGCGGACTCGCGCAGGCGACCGGCGGTCACCTCGGCGCCCGCGGCGTCGGTGACGGGCAGCGCGACGAGGAACTCGTCGCCTCCCCAGCGACCGTATACGTCATCGACGCGCAGCACCTCGCGCATGCAGTCGGCCAGCGTGCACAGCACCTGGTCGCCGGCCTCGTGGCCGAACGTGTCGTTGGTCTGCTTGAAGCGATCGAGGTCGATCATCAGCACCGACAGCGGCTCGTCGTGGCGCCGCGCACGCGCGGCGGCCCGTGTCATCTGCTCGGTCAGCGCGCGGCGGTTGTAGAGCCCGGTCAGCGAGTCCGTCTGCGCGGTGCGGCGCATCGTCGCCGAGAGCTTGGTCAGGCGCTCGCGATCGGCCAGCGAGCGCGCGAACAGCGCGACCAGCAGCGCGCCGATCACCGTGACGAGGGCGAAGACGATCCAGGGGACGAAGCGCGTCGCCCCGGAGATCGAGGCATATAGGCGTTTGTCGGGCACGGCGATGATCAGGCGCCAGGTCGTGCCGGCGACGGGCGCGCTGGTGAAGGTCGACGGCGTGAGCGAGCCCTTGACCGAGCCGAGCGAGGCGTGGGCGGCGGAGCCGGCCAGTTCTGGATCGGCTTGGGCGAGCGTCACCGCATCGGTCTGGGGGCTGGACGCGACGAGGTGCTCGGCCGAGTCGACGATGTACACGTTGTGCTCGGGATAGGAGATCGTGTGCGCGACCAGCGCATCCAGGGCCAGCCCGGAGGCGGAGTAGTCGGCGCTGAGCACTCGCTTGCCCTCGCGTGTTGCGTAGGGCACGGCGATCGACGTCAGCGCGGCGTCGGTCACGGGTGAGGAGATCACGTCGGAGGTCGAAACCGCGCCGTGCTCAGCGGCCACCAGGTGGGGGTAGCCGGCTGCGATGCGCTGGCCGCGCAGGCCGGATACCCGCGGGAAGCTCTCGAGCACTCGCCCGGAGCGATCGAGCAGCACCGCGGCTGAGCTGTTGAGCGTGGCCGCGACCAGCTCGAAGTCGTGCGCTGAGACGGTCGCGCCCGAGAGGAACTCGTCGGCGGCGCGCCGTGAGCGGGTCGCCTGCTCGGAGAGATAGTTGGCGGCGAAGCGCGCCGAGGCCATGCCGCGCAGCGCGAAGCTCGACTGGATCTGCGACTTGGCCTGGTCGTGCGACAGCATGATCGCCGCGGCGAGCGTGCCGAGCAGAAGCACGAGCGCGAGGCACGCGAGCGCCGTGGCACGCGAGCGCCTGGCGTGGCCTAGGCCGAGCGTGAAGATGGATTTCGCTGACGTCATCGTGCGGGCGGAGTTGTCAGGTCGCCCATCGGCCCCGCAGGGCCATCCCGCAGAATCGACGCGCGGCGGGCAGAACTTGAGCAAACGCGGCGAACTGTGCGCAACTCTGGACTCCTGCGCAGATAGGCTCAGGCGCATGCCGAGCGTTGCGCGCCTGACCACTTCAGACGGCCTGCAGCTCGTGTACTACGAATGGGGCGAGCACGCGGAGGGTCCGCCCGTGCTGCTGCATCACGGCTTCGTGGCAAACGCGCGCGCCAACTGGGAGGGCCCCGGCGTGGTCGAGGCGCTGGTGAGCGCGGGCCGAAGGGTTCTCGCGCCCGACGCCCGTGGGCATGGCGACTCCGACAAGCCGCACGACGCTGCGCGTTATGGCGAGGCGCGCATGGCCGAAGATCTCGCCGCGCTGGTCGATGCGATCGGAGTGGGGGAGGTCGACCTCGTCGGCTACTCGATGGGCGCCGTCGTCTCGCTGCTGTTCGCAGCGGACGACAGCCGCGTGCGCCGGCTGGTGATCGGCGGCGTAGGCTCGGGCGTCGTCGAGTGCGGCGGCGTGGACCGGCGCGCGCTGTCCAACGACGCGATCATCGCGGCACTGTCAGCCGACGATCCGGATGCGATCGAGCAGTCCGGCGCGAGCGCCTTTCGCTCGCTGGCCGACGCGCTCGGCTCAGACCGGCTCGCGCTGGTCGCACAGGCGCGCTCGATCCATCGCGGCGGCGTCGCGCTGGAGCGGATCTCGGCGCCGGCGCTGGTGCTGGCCGGCGATGAGGATCCGTTGGCGATCCGCCCACAGGTGCTGGCGGACGCGCTGCCCGACGCGACCCTGCAGATGCTCGCCGGCGATCACATGCGGGCGCTGCTCGATCCGCGCTTTGCGAGCTCGATCGTCGGGTTCCTCGCCTGAGGCTCGCGGCCGCTCGCGATCGACATGGGCATCGGCGAGATCATCGCGATCGCGATCGCGGGCACAGCCGCGGGAACGATCAACACGGTTGTCGGCAGCGGCACGCTGATCACCTTTCCCGTGCTGCTGGCGTTCGGATACGCACCGGTGACGGCCAACGTGTCGAACACGATCGGCCTCGTGCCCGGCTCGGTATCCGGCGCGATCGGCTATCGGCGCGAGCTCGTGGGCCAGCTCGGGCGGGCGCTCGAGCTGGGCTCGATGTCGCTGCTCGGCGGCGTGACCGGAGCGGTGCTGCTGCTCGTGTTGCCGGCGTCGGCGTTCAAGGCCGTGGTGCCGGCGTTCATCGCCGTGGCGCTCGTGTTGACGGTCCTGCAGCCGCGGCTGAACCGCGTGCTTGCGGGTCACGTCGCCGCGCGCTCGCGCCGGGCGATCGTGTTGCTGCCGCTTGCGGTTTACATAACCGGCGTCTACGGCGGCTACTTCGGCGCGGGGCAGGGGATCCTGCTGCTGGCGATTCTCGCGGTCCTGCTGCCGCAGAGCCTGCAGCGGTCCAATGCCTTGAAGAACGTGCTGGCCGGCACCGTCAACGGTGTCGCCGGCGTGTATTTCATCTTCGCCGCGCACGTCGAGTGGGCGCCGGCGGCGATCATCGCAGTGTCCTCGATCGTCGGCGCGCAGCTTGGCGCGCGCTATGGCAGGCGCCTGCACCCGGCCGTGTTGCGCGCGCTGATCGTCGTCGTCGGCGTCGCGGCGATCGTCGACCTGCTCGTCAGCTGAGCGGCGTGTCCGGCAGGACGTCGCGCAGCCACGCCGAGGCGCGGGGTATGTCCGCCGGGTCGATCTGATGTCCGCCGGCGAACTCGCGGTAGTCGACCTGCAGGCCTGCGGCGAGCAGCTGTTCGCGCGCGCCGCGCGCGAACTCCACGCTGATCACGGCGTCGTCGCGGCCATGTGCGATGAACGCGCGAAGGCCGCCGCGGTCGGCCAGTGATGCCTGCCAGCCATCGACCGTGGGAATGAAGCCGGAGAAGGCGAGAATGCCGCCGGGCGCCGGGCGCTCGGCGCTGAGCGCCAGCGCGTAGCTCATCACCGAACCCATCGAGAAGCCGCCGAGCACCGTGCGCTGCGGCGGCACGCCGGTGCGTTGCCACAGCTCGTCGTGAAACTCGCTCAGCAGGGCGTAGGCGGCGTGGAAGGTCTCGCCGTCGGGAAAGCCGACGCGTGGCACCAGGTACCAGTGATTGCCCGGCCAGCCGGGCACCGTCAGCGGCCCGCGCGGAGTGACGACGTGCAGTCGCCTCGCTGGGTCGAGCGCGTCGGCCAGGCCGAGCAGGTCGTGCTCGTCGGCGCCGCGACCGTGGTGCAGCACGAGCAGGCCGTCGGCCTGGCCGGCGGGAGGGCGCTCGCGATAGACGACCTCGCTCACTCGTCAGGGCGCTGGTCGCCGACCCAGGCGAGGATCGCGCGCGAAGGCGTGAGCACGGTTCCGTCGGTGAGCTTCAGCGCCGGCAGTTTGGTCTGGCCGGTGGCATCGCGCAGCTGCTCGCGAGAGCCTTTGCGCATGAATGGAATCGGGCTGCCGTGCGCGGCGACGACCTTGTCGTAGTCGATGTGCGCATCGCGAAACGCTTCCTGGACGCGGCGGCAAGGGTGGATGCGCGGCCCGCCGTCGTCGCCATGGCATACGTAGAGCGTCGGAACCTCAGCCATCTTCATCGCCTCCGCGTGCTTCTGGGTACGGGCCAGAGCCTACCGTCGCCGCGGCCGCGCAGTGCGGGGCGATGCTTGGCCGGTCCGGCCGCTCGAGCGCCCTCGGACCGGCAGCGGTGCGCGACGATAATGAGCAGCCCGTCCTGCGATGTGAATGGAGCAACGACAATGCCGATCGATCAGAACCGCCTCGGCGCGCACGTGGCCGCGCAGATGGAGGCAATCGAAGCCGACTACGCCGACACCGATGCTCAGATAGGCACGATCGTGACGATCGTCGAGGTGCTCAGCGAGGAGCGCGGCTCAGACGTGCGAGTTCGTCCCAGCGATTCGCGCCCGCACGCGATCCTCGGCATCCTGCGCTGGGCTGAGACGCTGATGCTCGGCGCCGCAACGCGGCCGGGCGGCGAGCAGTCGGAGTGACGCAAACGAGACAGGAGAGCGCCAAATGACGTATGTCGTGGATTTCACCAACGTTTCGACCGTCGGTCTGGAGTCGTCGCCGGTCGCCGACGCGCTTGCCGGCCTGCGCGCAAACGAGGCCCGCTACTTCAAGAACAAGTACGACCACGTCTTCGAGGTGGAGCCTGCCGGTGACGCCGAGACGACGATCGCTTGGGTACACCGGATCCTCGAGGAGGAACGCGACATCGTGATCTCGTCTCGCCCTCTGGAGGCTACGAGCTTCGAGGTCGAGGGCATCCGCATCGCCTATGTCTTCTACGAGAGCGGCCTGTCGATCAACGTGATGTACACCATCGACGATGCCGGCAAGCGCGCTGTCGGATTCAAGCTCTCCGAGGGCATGGAGGTTCCCGCGGAACTGGCCTCGCGGTTCAAGTTCGCGCGGCAGAAGTCGAAGCTCGCCGGAACCATTCGCGGCTCCTACTTCGTGCTCAAGAACGAGTACTGACGACCCGGCGTCAATCGTCGTCGTGGAGCACTGGGGCGTAGGAGATTCCGACGATCGCGCCCTCCGGCGACTGCAGCCTGGCTACGGTCTGACCCCACGGCTCTTCGCGGGGCGGGTGCAGCAGTCCGTAGCCGGCCTGTTCGAGCTCGCGCGCCGCCGGGGCGACCGCCGTCGCGTCTGAGACATCGAACTCAATGCTCACCTGCGGCACCGGCAGCTCCGCCGGCCACTGCGAGGTCCCGAAGCACGCCTGCGCGGCTTGGGACAGCGGCCAGATGCCAAAGGACCTGCAGCCGGCGACGCTCTCGCTGTGGTGATAGTCGCCGCCGTGGCTCTCCAGCGGCAGCCCGAGCGCGTCGACGTACAGCTTGCGACTGGCGAGCGGATCGGGAGCGATCACCGCGATGGTCGAAAGGAAATCGATGTTCATGGAACCTCCTCGTTTTCCTACGCTCGATAATGCATGTTATGTAAACAACTAAGCGAAGCTCAGGCGAGCTCGCGCGGTGAGATTACGCCGAACTGCAGCGCCTTCTCGGCCAGCGTGGCGCGCTTCTGGTTCTGCGCGAGCTCGGCGAGGGCGAACTTGCCAAACAGCGCGCGCAGGTGCATCTTGACGGCGTCGACGCTCAGGAACACCTCGTCGGCGATCTGCTGATTGGTGGCCGGCGTGGTAAAGGCGCCGTCGCGATACGGCCGGCACAGCGCCACGAGCACGCGCCGCTGCGTGTCGGTCAGCTCGATCCTCGGCATGTCCCCCGCCGAGACGGTCTCTCCGACCAGCGCGGCCTGCGCCGCGCGGTAGGCAAGCACTGTGCGCCCGACGCGCACGCGATCTTCGTTGCGCAGGCGCTGGCGGCCGGAGATGCGCTGGCCGTTGACATATGTGCCGTTCGTAGAGAGCCCGTCATCGACGATCGCCCATTCTCCGCCTAGGTGGTGAAGCTCGGCGTGCAGTCCTGAGACCTCGCTGTCCCAGCTCAGCGACAGGTCCGCCTCGGTGCGACGACCGACCGTGCTGCTCGTTCCGCTGCTTGGCGCGACGACGAACAGGCGCAGAGCGCCCTGCTCATCGCGAAACGCGAGAAAGGCGTCGCCCGCGCGCTCTGCCGTGAGCAGCTGTTTGAGCTCCGAGGCCGACAGCGAGTGTCGGGCGAGCGGATCCTCGCTCACGCCGAGGCTCTGCGCCGTTCGGAGTCCTGCACAGGTGCGATCGCGCCGCCCACGTGACAGACGAACGCACCTGCCTGCGCGCCTGGCGCGGTGTTGACGATCAGCGAGGCCGTGTAGCGGCTCGTGCGGTTACGCCGGCCCGCCCCCGTGCTCGAGGCGTTCTGGGCGGCGAGCAGGCGACCGCACAGCGCCGGTGCGGTCGCCGTGGCCGGCACGGTCTTGCTCAGTTCGCTGGCGTCCAACACGCCGCTGTAGATGCCGGTGCCGTCGTAGTCGGTGCCGTGCACGACGATCACGGCGTTTTCGCCGCGGATCGCCGCGGCGACCTTCGCGGGAACGACGATCGTGCGCGTGTAGTGCAGGTTGCCGCCGGAGAGAAAACGGGGAAACGCGAGGATGCTCGCCACGCCGGTGTCGCCGTGCGTCGTCAGCGCTTGAACCGGCGGGCCGTAGTAGTTGATGCCGTCGTTCGTGCTGATCGACAGGTGGTTGTTGTGCAGCCGCGCGGCCGACGCCGGCGGGCACTGCCCTTTGCCGCCCGCATGGATGTGCATCAGATGCACGAGTTCGGCGCCGTTGTCGAGTCCGCTGGTCGTCACCGTGATCGCGGCGCTGTCGCCGCTGAGGTCGACAGTGGCCGCGCCCGATCCGGTGACGTGATTGGTCGGCACCTCGGCCAGCGCCGCGTCCGACGGCGCCCCCTTCGGTGCGCTCGATCCCGAGCTTGCGATGATTATGACAACCACCGCCACAGCCGCGATCACGCCCGCCGCCAGTGCGCCGACCAGTGCGCGTTTACCGTGCGCCGGGCCATTGTCGGCGCCCTCTGCGCTTGCCGCGACAGGCGTCGCGGCGCTCGCTGCGATCTGCTCGGCGGCGGCTGCGGGCGCCGCGGGTCGCACCTCAGAGAGCGCCTCGGTGGGCTCAGCCGCGGATATCGCTGTGTCCCCCCCGCTCGCGCCGGCCTCGATCGCGGGCGCGGCCTGGCGTGCCGAGTTGGAGTCGATCGCTGTGCGACAGGCTTCGATGAAGCTCCGGCAGGTCGGATAGCGCGCCTGCAGGTCGCGCGACAGTCCCCTGGCGATCGCAGCGTCGAGCTCGGCCGGCAGATCTGGCCTGGCGCGGCTGACCGGCTCGAGCTCGCCGGTCGGCGGATAGACGCCTTCGGCGAGTTCGCGCTGGAAGGGAATGCGCCCTGTCAGGCACTCATAGAAGGTCACCGCTAGCGCGTAGACGTCGGTCTGCGCGCTCACCTCGCGGCCTTCCAGTTGCTCGGGCGCCATGTAGCCGACCGTGCCGATCGAGGCGCCGGCGCCGGTCAGGCCGCCGCTGAAGGCGGCGCTCTTGGCGATGCCGAAGTCCGTCAGGTAGACGTGTTCGATCGCTCCGGAGCTCGAGCGCTG
This sequence comes from uncultured Solirubrobacteraceae bacterium, assembly GCA_963793935.1. Taxonomy (GTDB): domain Bacteria; phylum Actinomycetota; class Thermoleophilia; order Solirubrobacterales; family Solirubrobacteraceae; genus Palsa-744. The sequence continues at coordinate 1,252,784 of CAWCBZ010000001.1, read as the reverse complement.
CAGCAGGATGTTCGCGGGCTTCACATCGCGATGGACGAGCCCGTGTGCGTGCGCTGCGTCGAGCGCCATGGCAACCGGCGCGAGCACGCTCAACGCCTGCTGTGCGTCGAGCGGCCCGGAGCTGTTGAGCAGCGTCTTCAGATCGCCGCCGGCGACATAGCGCATGACGATGTAGAGCGAGTCCTCGTGCAGCCCCATGTCGTTGATCGGGATGACGTTCTGGTGGTCGATGCCCGCGGCGATCTGCGCCTCGCGCAGGAAGCGCTCGCGAAACGTGTCGTCGGAGCTGAGCTCGGGCGCGAGCACCTTCAACGCGACCGGCATGCCCAGGCGCGCGTGCTTGGCGCCGTAGACGACGCTCATCCCCCCGCGCCCGATCACCGAGTCGATCAGGTAGTTGCCGAGCTGGCCGCCGACGACGAGCTTGTCCGCCACGCGGCGAAGTCTAAGCGGAGCGCCTGTCGCTGGACCATGCCGGCGACGGCGTCGCGACGACCGGCTCGTCCCGTGGTGGCGTGCGTGGGCACGAGAGGAGCCGGTCGCGAGTCTGGCGCATCTGCGGCGTGCCGTTCAGCGCGCGGCGCGCGTGCTTGCAACCTGCAGGACGCCGTGGTGAAGCGGCGTCGAGCTGACCGGGCTCAGCGTCTTGCTCGGCGCTTTGATCGCGTTGATCAGCCAGCCGAAGTGCCATTCGCCGTCCTGGCCGCAAGTGAACAGGCCGACTTTCGAGCCGACCGGCACGGTTTCCACCTTGCCGTCGTTCTCGATCTGGCAGCCCGACGATCCGCCGGTGCCTTTCTTGCTGTCGGCGTGAGCGCTGCCGGTGGCGACGAAGGCCAGCGCAACCATGCCGATCGTCAGCGCGGCGAGCATCTTGTGCAGCAGTCCGGCGGTGATCTTGGTGAGCTGAGCGTTGTGCATTTGCTTCTCCTTTGGACTGGGTTTGTTTGACACCCACATCCTCAGCTCAGCCGACGCCCGTTCATAGGCACCCCAGGGTTAGTTGCGCTCACCCTCGGCGTCGGCGACGGGTGTCGCCAGGGCCGGGCGGGGCGCCGCGGTGTGAGGGCGCCCGGTTCGGCGCGTGTGCCGCGCTCGAGGCCGCCGCGACCCCGACGCACGCGATAATCGCGGACGATGGCCGACGCTCGAGCCACTCCGCTGATCGGTCGCACCGCCTGGGCGCGCAACCTCGCGACGCCCGTTCGCGATTTCCTAAGCACCGAGACCGGCAGCGCGATCGTGCTGCTCGGCGCGACGATCGCCGCGCTGCTGTGGTCCAACTCGCCGTGGTCTGACACATACGAATCGGTGTGGACGACGAAACTGTCGATCAGCGTCGGCAGCGGCGGGATCGCGGCGGATCTGCGCCACTGGGTCAACGAGGGGCTGATGACGTTCTTCTTCCTCGTCGTCGGGCTGGAGGCCAAGCGCGAGTTCGACCTCGGCGAGCTGCGCGACCGTAGCCGGGTCGCGATCCCCGTGCTTGCGGCGGTCGGCGGGATGGTCGTGCCGGTGGCGATCTATCTGGCGTTCAATGCCGGCGGACCGGGAGCGCATGGCTGGGGCGCTGCGATGTCGACCGACACGGCGTTCGCGCTCGGCGCGCTGGCGCTGCTCACGCCGCGCGCGGCCACGCGGCTGCGCGTGTTCCTGCTGACGCTCGCCGTCGTCGACGACCTGGGCGCGTTGCTCGTGATCGGCTTCGCCTACACCAAGCACCTCTCGCTGCCGGCGCTGGCCGTGGCGATCGGCCTGTTCGCAGTCCTTCTGGCGCTTCGCCTCGCTCCGGCCTGGCGGCGCCAGGCCTCCGTGCTCGTAGGCGTGGCCGTGTGGGTCGCGATGTTCAAGTCGGGTGTCGACCCGGTGATCGCCGGGCTTGCGGTCGGACTTGTGACGAGCGCCTACCCGCCCTCTCGCGAGGACCTCGAGCAGGCCACCGAGCAGACCCGTTCGTTTCGCGAGCAGCCAACGCCCGAACTGGCGCGCTCGGCCCAGCAGAGCGTGCTATCGGCGATCTCGCTCAACGAGCGCCTGCAGTATGAGCTGCATCCGTGGACGAGCTATGTGATCGTGCCGCTGTTCGCGCTCGCCAACGCCGGCATCCACGTGACGGGCTCGCTGCTGAGCGATGCGATCAGCTCGCCGATCACGCTCGGCATCCTGATCGGATACGTGGTGGGCAAGCCGGTCGGCATAATCGGCGCGTCCTGGATCGCCACCCGGCCGGCGCTGCACGGGCCCAGGCCCCTGATCAGCTGGCCGATACTCGCCGGAGGCGGCGCGATCGCGGGGGTCGGCTTCACGGTCTCGCTGCTGATCTCGGGGCTGGCGTTCGGCGGCGAGCGCCTCGACGAGGCAAAGCTCGGCGTGCTCGGCGCGGCGATCATCGCGCCGCTCGTCGCCTGGGCCATATTCCGCGTCGTCAAACGCCTGCCCAGCAACGTGCGGGCGCGCCAGATCAGCGGCACCTCGGAGGATCTGATCGACCTCTTCGAGGACGTCGACCCGGAGCGCGACCACATTCGCGGCCCCAACGACGCTCCGGTCACGCTGGTCGAGTACGGAGACTTCGAGTGTCCCTACTGCGGCCAGGCCGAGCCGGTCATCCGCGAGCTGCTCACCTCGTTCGGCGACGACGTGCGCTACGTGTGGCGGCACCTGCCGCTCAATGACGTGCACGGGAGCGCGCAGCTGGCCGCCGAGGCGATCGAGGCGGCCAACGCCCAGGGCGACTTCTGGGACATGTATGACGCGTTTCTCGCACACCAGGACGCGCTGGCGCCGGCGGACATCACGAAGATCGCCCAGGGACTCGGGTTGGATCTCGAGCGCTTCTGGTCAGACGTGCGCCACCACGAGTACGCCGGTCGCGTTGCCGAGGACGTCGCAAGCGCCGATGCGAGCGGCGTGTCGGGCACGCCCACGTTCTTCATTAACGGCCGACGCCACCAGGGCGCCTATGACATCGACACGCTCAGCAGCGCCGTGCGCTCTGCGCTCGGCCGTGCTCGGCTGACCGCCGCGGCCGCCAGCTGAGCCGATTGGGCATTCGTCTGGAGCGGCGCGCTCGCACAGTCGTTTGCAGATCGTCTTACGGCTTGAGCTTTCCCCTCGGCAGCCGAAGCATTCCGCATGTCGCTGCTGCGCACGTGTCGTCGGCTGTCTGCACGGCTGACGTTGACCCAGCGCGTCGCCACGCTGAGCCTGCTTCCGATGGTCGTGCTCGGATTCGCCCTGACGAGCGTCATCGAGCATCAGGTCGAATCGCACAGCATCGCCGACGCCGCCCAGTCGGCGCGTCTGATCGCGAGCATCGGCATCCAGCCGCGGCTGACGCCGCACGAGCTGCGAGTCGGTCTGACGCCTACGCAGGTGAAGGATCTCGACCGACAGCTGCGGGCACGCTCGACCACCGAGAACCTCGCGCGCATCAAGATCTGGAACGCGGCCCACACGGTCGTCTACTCCGACGACCACAGCCTGATCAAGCGCAGCTTCCCGCCTGACCCCGATCTTGGCGAGGCGCTGGAGGGCAATGGCTCCAGCGGCGAGGTCGTGACGCCGCGTCCGCACGGCGAGACCGCCAGCGAGGTGGGCCTCGGCCGACTCGTCGAGGTCTACGTGCCGCTCCGCTTCACCTCGCGCGGCGACCCGGCCGGGGCGTTTGAGATCTACCTCAGCTATCGACCGATCGCCGCCGCGCTGGCACACGACAAGCGTGTGATCGCGATCGTCGTGGCGATCGGCCTCGCGTTGCTGTGGGCGGTGCTCTTTCGCATCGTCGCGCAGGCCTCACGGCGCCTGCGCCGCCAGGCGCGCGAGAACGACGTGCTCGCCCGCTACGACCCGCTCACGTCGCTGCCGAACCGCACGCTGTTCCGCGAGCGCGTCGGCGCAGCCCTCGACGGCCCCGGCGAGCATCACGACTCGCTCGCGGTATTGCTGATCGACCTCGAGGGCTTCAGCAAGATCAACGGGACGCTCGGCAACGCGACAGGTGACGCCGTGCTCTGTGAGACGGCGCGGCGGCTGACGGCACAGCTCGGCGACGAAACGCTGATCGCGCGCATCGGCGCCGACGAGTTCGCGATCCTCTGTCCGCAGGCGGACGGCGTCGGCGGCGCACTGCGCACGGCCGCACGCGTGCAGAGCGCGATGGAGCCGCCGATCCTCGTCGACGGCATCGCGATCAATGTCGACGCGGGCGTCGGTCTGGCGGCGCCGGACAGCACCGACGAAGGACTCGACGACCTGCTCCAGCACGCCGATGCGGCGCTTGCGCGCGCTCGCGCGACAAGCAGCCGCGTGGAGGCCTACTCCAAGAGCCTCGACAGTTTCGACCCGGCTCGTCTGCTGCTGCTCGGACAGGTGCGCCAAGGCCTCGATCGGGACGAGTTCGAGCTCCGCTACCAGCCGAAGATCGACCTGTCGAGCGGGCGCGTGACCGGAGTCGAGGCGCTGCTTCGCTGGCGCCACCCCGAGCACGGTCTGCTGATGCCGATGACCTTCATCCCGCTGGTCGAGCAGACCGCCCTGGTCGACCCGATCACCGAGCGGGTCGTCGAGCGCGCGCTGGAGCAGATGGTTCGCTGGCGCGGGGAGGGCATCGAGATCGACATGTCGGTCAACCTCTCGGCGCGCAACCTGCTCGACCCCGCGTTGCCAGACCAGGTTCTCGCACTGCTGCGCCACCATCGGGTCGCTCCGTCGCGATTGACGGTGGAGGTGACCGAGAGCGCCGCGATGGCCGATCCGGCGAGGGCGATCGAAGTGCTGCGCGAGTTGCGCGACCGCGGGGTCAACGTGTCCGTCGACGACTTCGGCACGGGCAACGCATCGCTGGCCTACCTCGCACAGCTGCCGGCGAACGAGATCAAGATCGACAAAGCCTTCATCACCGATCTCTGTCAGGACAGCCGCGCCGAGGCGATTGCGCGCGCGACGGTCGATCTCGCGAAACATCTGGACCTGCACGTCGTCGCCGAGGGAATCGAGACGCAGGAGGTGCTCGAGCATCTGATCGAGCTCGGCTGCGACACTGGCCAGGGCTATCTCATCTCGCGGCCGCTCACCGGCCCCGACGTGACCGCGTGGCTGATGATCAACGCCGCGCCTCCGCTCGCGACCGCATCGGCGACCGGCGACGGCGCCGGACAGAGCGCAGCTAGGAGCCGGAGAGCTGGCGCGCGCGCAACAGCACCGAGTCGATCATCGGCTCGGTCAAACGGCCGGTGAACGTGTTCTGCTGGCTCGGGTGGTAGCAGCCGAGCAGCGAGTAGGTCTCTCCGACCAGCTCCGCGCCGTGGGCGAAGCGCGGCTTTGGCCGTAGCGGCAGCGCATCGGCGCCGCGCGCGGCGGTGAGCAGTCGCAGAGCGGCGTCCCAGGCAAAGCCGCCGAGGCAGAGCAGCACGCGCACGCTCGTCAACAGCTCCAGTTCGCGCACGCTCCACGGCAGGCAGCGCTCGCGCTCCGCCGGCGTTGGGCGGTTGGCCGGCGGCGCGCAGCGCACCGCGGCGGTGATCCACACGTCGGAAAGCTGCAGTCCGTCCTCGCGCGAGGTCGACGTCGGCTGGTTTGCCAGCCCGGCGCGCGCGAGCGCCGCGAACAGGAAGTCGCCGGAGCGATCGCCGGTGAACATGCGTCCGGTGCGATTCGCGCCGTGGGCGGCCGGCGCCAAGCCGAACACGAGCACGCGCGCGCCAGGGTCGCCGAAGCCCGGCAGCGGCCGGCCCCAATAGGTCTCCTCGGCGAACGCCGCGCGGCGCTCGCGGGCGACCTGCTCACGCCACGCGACCAGGCGCGGGCATCGCCGGCAGTCAGAGACGGACTCGGCCAGTCGTGCCAGCTGCACGCCCCCGCCGGCGCACTGCGCCGGGTCCGGTTCGGGCGATCGCAGGGCTTCGGCGGGCACCCGGCAGTAGTAGCATCGACGGGGCCATGCCGTTGTGGATGCTGATCGCTCTGCTCGCCCTGATCAAGCTTCCGATCGCTGCGCTGATGTTGTGGATTCCCTTCCGCAACGACGCCGCGACAAAGGCGACCGAGCCGCCAGGCCAGTCAGACGACGACGGCGGCACGCGCACGATGCCCGCAGGGCCGCTCGACCCCCGGCCGCGGCGTCCGCGTCCCTCCGGGCCGCGGCCGTGGCCGCGCCGGCCGAGGCGCGGCCCGCATGGCACCGCGCCCCCCAGTGCGCCGCGTCGGGTTCGCACGGCGGCCGCCAGGCCGGTGCGCCACGTGCGCCTCTCGCACTGAGGCACTGAGCTCGGCCGCCTCGGCTGCCGCTAGCGGGTTCGCTTGCGCTGTCTGCGCGCGGCCTTGGCTTTGGCGCGGCGCTTGGCGAGCGCGGCCGCCGAGTCGTGCGCCGAGCGCGCTTCGGCCAGTTGCGGATCGCCCGCCGGCGCGACGCGGCGCGCATCGCGCACGATCACATAGGCGATCGCGACCAGCAGCACGACGGCCGCGACCAGGGCGATGATCACCGTTTTTTTCGAGTTCGACGTCGGTTCGTTGGAGGCCGTCGTGGCAGTCGTCTGCGTTTTCGTCGCTTCTTCTGAGCCGCTCTGGCTCAGTTCGTTGAACGCGCCGCCTTCTGCGCCTTCGCTGGCAGCGAGCGCGACCGGAGCGGTCCCCACGCTCATGCTCAGCGCCAGCAGCGCGCAGGCGCACAGGCGCGCCACACGCCGGCGACGGAAGCTGCGACGGTCACGGGACATCGGCCGAGCATACCCGCCTGCGTCGCGGGCGACAACGATCGCCGCGCGGCCCGTGCCCGCCGTCGGCGTCGTGGATTGGCAAACCGTAGAATGACGCGCCATGGCACCGAAACAGCGGCAGGTCCGCATGGAGCAGCGCGGCGGACTCGAGGCGATTCAGGCGCTCGAGCAGCGCACTGACGAGGAGCTGGAAGCCGAGACGAAATATAAGTCCGCGGCGCTCGCGATCCTTGGTGCGCGCGCGGCCGAGCGTTTCGATGCCGAGCAGGCGCGCAGCTACTTTCAGCGTGCAATCGCCGCGGCTCGTCCGCAGGAGCGGATGCAGCTTCGACGCATGGCCGACGCCTCGCTAGCGCTTGCCGAACGCCGTGCCGGCGACCTCAAGAGCGCCGTCGAGCGTCTCGGCCAGGCGCCGCCGAGCGGTCGTCAGTTGTTCGCGCTGCGGGCGATGGGCCTGCTGATTCCGCCGGCGTCCGCCGGAATCGTCGCACGCGTGCGCGGCATCCTGCTGATCCTGATGCTCGTGATCGTGCTGTTGGCTGTCGGCTTTGGCATCGTCGAGTTGGTGTCGCTGCCGTTCGGTGGCATCGGCGCCGCGCCGGCCGTCCTGCTTGGCCTGTTCGTCGTGATCGCCGCGCTCGGCATCGCGGCCGCGGTCGGGCGCCGGCGGCGAGATCGCGCGAAGGCCGCCGCGGCGTAGCGCCGCGCGCGGGCTGTTTCAGCGCGGCATCCCCGTCGCCGCCGAGCGCGCACACTACGCTTGCGCCGTGTCCCTGCAAACTCGAGCGGTTCGCCTGATCGTCAACCCCGCTGCGGGGGGCGGTCGCGCGCGGCGCCTGGCGCCTCAGGCCGAGTCGGCGCTGCGCGAGCGCGGCCTGACGGTCAAGCGCGATGATACGCGCGACCTCGAGCACGCCCGCGAGCTCGCCGTGCAGGCCGCTCAGGCCGGAGAGGTCGTCGCCGTGCTCAGCGGCGACGGCGCGGTGGGCGCTGTGGCGGACGCGCTGCGCTCGGTGCCGGGAGCCGTACTCGGCGTGCTGCCGGGAGGCCGTGGCAACGACCTGGCGCGCGTGCTCGGCATCTCCGACGACATCGCCGCGGCGTGCGCGACGATCGCCGACGGGGTCCCGCGCGCGATGGACGTCGGCGAGGTGTTCGACTCACAACAGCATGGCCGCAGCTTCGTCGGCATCGCCTCGGCGGGCTTTGACAGCGACGCCAATCGCATCGCCAACGAAGCTCCGGCGTGGTTGGGCGCGATGGTCTATGCCTACGGCGCGCTGCGGGCGCTGGTCTCCTGGAAGCCCGCGCGGTTTGAGATCGAGCTCGATCCGCCGGGCGAACGCCTCAGCTTCAGCGCGTACACGATCGGCACGTGCAACTCCAAGGCCTACGGCGGCGGCATGCTCGCGGCTCCGGACGCGATGCTCGACGACGGCCTGCTCGAGGTGATCGTGCTCGAGAGCATCGGCAAGCTGGCCTTTCTGACGAAGATCCTGCCCAACGTGTTCAAGGGCACGCACGTCAACCAGCCCAGCGTGCATGTGTTTCGCGCCCACGAGGTGTCGATCTCCTGCGATCGACCCTTCACGATGTATGCCGACGGCGACCCGATCGGCGAGCTGCCGCTGACGGTCAGGGCGATCGCCGCCGCGGTGACCGTGCTCGTGCCGACCCATCCCCCGCAGCGCCCGGCTTTCGCCGAGGCCTCCTCACCTCCGGCGCAGGCGCGCTCCGATGCGGACGATCGGAGCGCCGAGCAGAGCGCGGACGGGCGCTGATGGCAGCCGCCCTGTCGGCGAAGCTCGCGCTGGCGCGAGCCGTGGCCTCGCTGGCGCGACTGCGCGGCGGCGGCGCGACGAGCGCACCTGGCAAGGTGCTGCTGGGACTCGACGGCGATGCGATCGCGGCGATCGGCTCGCGACTTGCCCGCGGCAGCGTGCTGGTCTCGGCCACCAACGGCAAGACCACCACGACGGCGATGGCCGCCGGCATACTCGAACGGGCCGGCGTGCCGCTGGTGCACAACGCAGCTGGCGCGAACATGGCAAGCGGCATCGCGACGGCGCTGCTTGCGGCCACGCGCCCGCGTGGCGCGATAGACGGCGAGCTGGGTCTGTTCGAGGTCGACGAGCTGTGGCTGGATGCGGTGGCCGCTCAGCTGCGCCCCCGCGCGATCCTGCTGGCCAACCTGTTTCGCGATCAGCTCGACCGCTACGGCGAGCTGGAGACGATCGCCGAGCGCTGGGCCAACGACGTCGACGCCGAGCGTTTCGTGCTCAACGCGGACGATCCGCTGGTCGCCGACCTGGGGCGCGAGCGCGCCGGCGTGCTCTACTTCGGCGTCGACGATGATTCCTTGGCGCTGGCGGGCATGGCGCACGCGGCCGACGCCAAGCACTGCCGCCGCTGCGGCGCTCCGTATGTGTTCGAGACGATCTACCTCGGACACCTCGGCCACTACCACTGCCCCAACTGCGGACAGCGCAGGCCCGAGCCCCAGGTGGTCGCGAGCGAGGTGGTCCTCGAGGGAGTGCGCTCGGCCAGCTTCACGCTGCAGACGCCGGCCGGCCGGGTGCGCGTGCAACTGGCCCTGCCCGGCCTGTACAACGTCTACAACGCGCTTGGCGCCGCTGCGCTGGCGACCGCGCTGGATGTCCCGCTGGCGAGCATCGCCGCCGGCCTGGAGAGCACTCGCGCGGCCTTCGGGCGCGCCGAGAGCGTCACCTTGCGAGTCCCGCCGGGCCACGGCGGCGAGCAGCCGGCTGCGCCGGCCGAGCGCGAGCTGCGCATCCTGCTCGTCAAGAACCCGGCGGGCGCCAACGAGGTGCTGCGCACGCTGGCGCTGGAGCCAGGCGAGCACGACCTGCTGGGTGTGCTCAACGACAAGATCGCCGATGGCCGCGACGTCTCATGGATCTGGGACGCCGACTTCGAGCTGCTCGCCGGTCGTGTTCGCAGCTTCACCTGCAGCGGCAGCCGCGCCGCCGAGTTGGCCGTGCGCATGAAGTACGCGGGCATCGAGGCCGAGCGCATCCGTGTGCGACCGGAGTTGCGCACGGCGCTCGATGAGGCCGCGGCCGACCAGCGCGCCGCTGACGCGCCGCTGTATGCGCTTCCCACCTACACGGCGATGCTCGCGCTGCGCGAGCTGCTGGTCGCGCGCGGAGAGGTCGACAGCTCGTGGTCGTGAGCGACGCTCGCGCGCGTTTGCCGATGGGCGCTGACACGCCCACGTCCGCCCATGTCGTATGGCACGACCTGGAGTGTGGTGGCTACCGCGTCGACCTCGCGCTGTGGCACGAGCTCGCAGCGCAGGCAGGCGGCCCGATTCTCGACGTCGGCGCCGGCAGCCGGGCGCGTCTCACTCGAGCTGGCTCGCCGTGGCCACGCGATCACGGCCGTCGACCTCGACGCGGTGCTGTTGGCGTCGCTGCACGCTCGCGCCACGGCGCTTGGCCTGGAGATCGAGACGATCTGCGCCGACGCGCGCTCGTTCGAGCTGCAGCGCCGGGACTTCGCGCTGTGCCTGGCGCCGATGCAGACGGTGCAACTGCTGGGCGGCGCCGACGGACGTGTCGCGTTCCTTCGCGCGGCGCGCGAACACCTGCGCGAGGGGGCGAGGATCGCCTGTGCGATTCTCACCGAGGTAGAGCCGTTCGATTGCGCGCAGGGAAGCGTTGGACCGGCCGCGGAGCGTGCGCACGTGCAAGGCCGGCTGTATCTCAGCCGCGCGGTGCGCGTCAGCGAGCTCCCTGACGGAGTGGAGATCGAACGCGACCGGCGCGTGATCGAGGAGCCGGCACAGCCGAGCGCTGGTGTCCCCCAGCCGCCTCCGGAGCGCAACCTGATCAAGCTCGATCGAGTGGACGCCGGGGAACTGGAGCGCGAGGCGCGCGAGGCCGGCCTGCGAGCGCTTGCGCGCCATGAGGTGGCCGCGACCGACGAGCATGTCGGCAGCGTCGTGGTGGTGCTCGGTGTCTGACGCGAGCGCCGGCACGCAGCCGCGGCACACGCTGCGCGTGTGCGCGCTGTATCCCGACCTGATGAACATCTACGCCGACCGCGGCAACCTGCTGATGCTCGAGCGGCGCTGTCGCTGGCGCGGCATCGGCTTTGCGCTGAGCGCGAGCGGGCTCGGCGAGCCGCTGGACGCCGATGCGCACGACCTGTTCTACCTCGGCGGCGGCCAGGATCGCGATCAGCGGCTGTGCGCGGAGGACCTGCTTCAGAGCAAGAGCGCGGCGCTGCATCGCGCCGCCGCCCGCGAGGCCGTGGTGCTGGGCGTGTGCGGCGGCTACCAGCTGCTCGGCCACTCCTACACGCTCGGCGAGCAGGCGATCGAGGGCGTCGGACTGCTCGACGTGCGCACGACGCGCGAGGACGATCGTCGTTTGATCGGCAACGTGGCGATCGAGACGCGCCTCGGCGCGAGTGGCGGCCGGGACGCCGCGCGCGTGCTGGCGGGCTTTGAGAACCACGGCGGGCGAACGACGCTGGGCGAGCGCGCGCTGCCGCTCGGGCGCGTGTTGCGCGGCCACGGCAACGACGGTCGCAGCGGATTCGAGGGCGCGCGCGCGGGCAACACGATCGGCACCTACCTGCATGGCCCGCTGCTGCCGAAGAACGCCTGGTTCGCCGATTGGCTGATCGCGCTTGCGCTGCGCATCGACCCCTCTGAGCTCGAACCGCTGGACGATCGGCTCGAGGACGAGGCGCACGAGAGCGCCCGTCGCGCCGCGGGGCTTTAGCGGCGATCTTCGCGACCGGGGCGCCGCAAACTGCGCGTTCATGGCGATTGGGAGTGAGATTGACAATCTAGGATCGACGCGATGGAGCTCTCGGAGTACCAACGCATGTCGCGGCGCACCGCCGAGTACCCGCGCGAGGCTTGGCTGGCCTACCCCGCCCTGGGCCTGGCCGGCGAGGCCGGCGAGGTCGCCGAGCACGCCAAGAAGGCGATCCGCGACGACGGCGGCGAGGTCGACCAGCAGCGGCGCGAAAAGATGTCCAAGGAGCTCGGCGACGTGCTCTGGTATGTCGCGCAGCTGGCCAGCGAGCTGAACCTCGATCTCGACGAGGTCGCCCAGGCCAACCTCGACAAGTTGCTCTCGCGCCAGCGGCGCGGTGTCCTCTCCGGCAGCGGCGACGACCGCTGACCGTCAGTGGGCGGAGGGAGCTACGAAGCGAGCGGGTGCGGCGGTGGGGCAATTGCAAAGCGCTCGAAGCGCTGGGCCAGGCGCGCCGGGACAAGCGCGCGCACACGCACGCCCTCGGGTGTGTCCTCACGGCTGACGTCGCCCGCCACGTCGTGCAGCTCGGCCAGGCTGCCGCCGTCGGCATAGGGCACCAGCAGCTCGACGCGGCGCAGCGTGTGCGCCAACTCGCGCTCGATGCGCTCGCCGAGCTCCGTGAGTCCTTCACCGGTGGTCGCGCTGACGAGCACCGCGTCGGGATGGCGTAGGCGAAGTTCGTCGCTCGCGTCCGCGTCGAGCAGATCGGCCTTGTTGAGCACGAGCAGGCGCGGCTGGTCGCCGGCGTCGATCTCCTCGAGCGTCTGCTCGACGGAATGTCGCATGATCTCCAGCTGCTCCTCGGGCGCCGACGCGTCGAGCACGTGCACGAGCAGGTCTGCCCGCCGCGTCTCCTCGAGCGTCGCAGCGAAGGCGTCGACGAGCTGGTGGGGAAGCTTTGAGATGAAGCCGACGGTGTCGGTGAGCAGGTGCGTGCGGCCGCTCAGACGCAGCTCGCGCGTGGTCGGGTCGAGGGTGTGAAAGAGCCGGTCACGGACGCCCACGTCGGCGCCCGTCAGCGCGTTGAGCAGCGTCGACTTGCCGGCGTTTGTGTAGCCGACCAGCGCGACCGTGGGCAGCGACGCGCGCTCGCGCTCGGCGCGCTGCACCGCGCGCGTGCCCTTGACGTGCTCCAGGCGGCGCCGCAGCGCGGCGATGCGGTCGCGCGCCAGGCGCCGGTCGGTCTCGATCTGCGTCTCGCCCGGTCCTCGCGTGCCGATGCCGCCGCCGAGTCGCTCGAGGTGCGTCCACAGTCCGCGCATGCGCGCGAGGTTGTACTCGAGCTGCGCCAGCTCGACCTGCAGCTTTCCCTCGGCGCTTCCGGCATGCGAGGCGAAGATGTCGAGGATCACCGTCGTGCGATCGACGACCGGCAGGCCGACGGCCTCCTCCAGGTTGCGCTCCTGGCGCGCCGTCAGCTCGTCGTCGCAGGCGATCAGGTTGGCGTCGGCCGCCTTTGCGGCGGCCTTGGCCTCGGCGACCTTGCCGGGTCCGAGGTACGTGTTGGGGTGCGGTTGGTCGCGCTGCTGGATCATCTCCCCCACCACGCCGACGCCGGCTGTGCGCAGCAGCTCAGCCAACTCGGCGAGGTCGTCCTCGCCGCGTGGAAGCGCCGCCACGCAGAACGCGCGCTGCCGCGCCCGTGGCGCCTGCTCGTCTGGTCCATGGCCGTTCTGCGACGGCTGTGTCGGGGTCATGCGCCCGTTGCGACTTCTCTGCATCCACGGTTCATTCTAGGGCGGGCAGACAGACGCCCTGTGATCAATTCGCGAGCGCGCCGAGGCGCTGCACCGCCTCCAGCAGCCGCTCGTCCGGTGTGGTCAGCGAGATGCGGAACCACCCCTCGCCGGCCGGTCCGTAGACCGCTCCGGGCGTGATCACCACGCCGGCCTGCTCGAGCACGTGCTCGCAGTAGGCCGCCGAGCTCTCGTATCCGTCGGGGATCGGCGCCCACACATAGATCGTGGCGTGCGGCGGATGCACGTCGACGCCGATCTTGCGCAGTGCGTCGCAGACCAGATCGCGCCGGCGCCGGTACAGCTCGGTCATCGATGCGACCTCGGCGTCGGCCTCCGGCGAGAGGGCGGCGATGCCGGCGAGCTGGATCGCGTCGAACAGCCCCGAGTCGACGTTGGTCTTCAATCGCCAGTAGGTCTGCAGGGCATCGGCGTTGCCGACCAGCACCGCGCAGCGCCAGCCGGTCATGTTGTAGCCCTTGGACAGCGAGAACACCTCGATGCCCACCTCCTTGGCGCCCGGCGTGGCCAGGAACGATGCCGGCCGGTAGCCGTCGAAGGCGATCTCCGAGTAGGCGTTGTCGTGCACGACGAGGATCTCGTAGGAGCGCGCGAAGTCGACGACGCGCTCGAAGAAACCGTCGGGCGCCAGCGCGCCGGTCGGGTTGTTCGGGTAGTTCAGGTACATCAGCTTGGCGCGCCGGGCGACGTCCTCGTCGATCGCGCCGAGGTCGGGCACGAAGCCGAGCTCGGGCTGCAGCGCCATCAACACCGGCTCCGCACCGGCCAGCCAGGGTCCTCCGGTGTAGACCGGATAGCCCGGGTCGGCGGCGAGCGCGTAGTCCTCGGGGTCCAGGAACGCCAAGTTGAGGTTGAAGATGGCCTCCTTGGCGCCGATCGCCGGAATGATCTCCGTGTCGGGATCGAGCGTGACGTCGAAGCGGCGGGCGTAGAAGTCGCGCACCGCCGCGCGGAAGTCCGCGCGGCCTCGGTTCGACGGGTACTGATGCGTCTCGGCCTCGGTCACAGCCTCCTGCATCGCCTCGACGATCAACGCGGGCGTCGGGCGATCGGGGTCGCCGATGCCGAGGCTGATCACGTCGACGCCGGCGGCGCGCTTGTCGGCGATCTTGCGCTCGAGCTCGGCGAACGCATACGGCGGAATGCGCTCCAGGCGCTTGCTCGGTCTCATCCAGCTCCTTCGGTGTAGATCCTTGAAAGTTCTTCGCGCTCACGCGCTCTCGCGCAGTTCATCGAGGAGCTGCTCGCTGAGCTCCCCGGCGAACACCGGCAGCGCCCAGCCTGACAGGTGGATGCGCAGATCCGGATCGACGTCCACCTCCAGCTCGCCGCCGTCCAGCACCACCACCACACGCGTGGGCTCGGCCGGCGGCCCGGGCGGGCGCCCGGACATGCCTGCCACGAGATATGCCACGGCCGCCCCCGTCGCGCCGGTGCCCGAGGAGAGCGTCTCGCCCACACCTCGCTCGAATATGCGCGCGCGAATGCGCGCCGGCGGACCGGCCTGAAGCTCGGCATACCAGGACACGTTCGTGCGGTTGGGGAACTCAGGATGCGCTTCCAGCGCGGGCCCGGCGACGCCCAGATCCAGCGCATCGAGCGCCTGCACGTCGGACACGGCGATCGCACACTGCGGGTTGCCGATCGAGACGTGCTGGACGCTCCAGGACAGGCCCGACTCGGCGGGAACGCCGTCGCCGGGTATCTCGACGCGCAGCTCAGCGGCGCCGTCGGGCGGGCCCGCGGGGAAGTCCTTGGAGCTGAGACTCGCCCGCCCCATGTCGACGCGACAACTGAACGGGCCGGTGATCTGCGGCACGATCCGCCCCGCAGCAGTTTGGATCGAGAAGCTGTCGAGCTCGGTCCAGCCGCGACGGCGCAGGTAGAGGATCGCCTCGCGCGCGCCGTTGCCCGACAGCTCGGCCTCCGAACCGTCGGGGTTGAAGATCCGCAGGTCGGCCACGTCTGACGGGTCGCTCGGCGGCGAGAGCTCGAGCACGCCGTCGGCGAACACACCGAAGTGCGCCTGGCACAGACGACGAATGCGTGCGGGCGTCAGCGCGAACGGCAGATCGTCGCGCTCGACGATCAGGTAGTCGTTGCCGAGCGCTTGCCACTTCTCGAATCTCATGTGGCGGCGGAGTCTAGGATCTCCTCGGCGACCGAGGCTGCCGAGCGATCGGTGACGTCGATCGGCGTCGTCGCGGGAAGCTTGCGCATCCACGTCAACTGACGGCGCGCGTAGTTGCGTGTGCGCCGCTTCATCGCCTCGATGTCTCCCGCCAAGAGCTCCTCAAAGCCGAGCGCCTTGCGCGCGGTGATCGACACGCCGGCGTCATGTGCGCGACGTACCTCATCCAGCACGCCCGCGGCGACCATCGCCTCCACCCGCGCGTCGATGCGTTCGTACAGCGCGTCGCGGCGCATCGTCAACGCCGCCAGCAGTGTCGGATGGCGCAGCTCTTCACTCCACAGCTGCGAGCTGTCGCGCGCGGGCGGCAGCTCACCCGTTTGCGCCAGCTCCAGCGCTCGCACGATTCGCCGCCAGTCCTGCTCGTGGATGCCCTGTGCCACCGATGGCGCGACCTCTGCGAGCCGGCGATGAAGCTCGACAGCGCCGTGGCGCTGCAGATCTGTCATCAGGCGCTCGCGCGTCGCGGGCTCCGGCGCTGGGCGCAGGTCCAGATCGGCCAGCGCCGCGCGCAGGTACAGACCGGTGCCGCCGACGACGATCGGCCTCCTGCCGCCGGCCAGCAGGCTGTCGATCTCGGCGTGTGCGAGCTTGGCGTACTCGCCGGCGCTGAAGGTTGCGTCCAGTGGGAGAAACGACAGCAGCCGATGCTCGAGCACGCCGCGCTCGGTCGTGGACGCGGCGCCCGTGAGCTTCTCCAGGCCTGCATAGACCTGCAGCGCGTCGGCGGAGACAGCCACGGGCGTCTCGCCGCGTTCGCGCAGCAGCTCGGCCAGCGCCACCGCGATTGCTGTCTTGCCGACGCCGGTCGGACCGAACAGCGCGAAGATCTGCGTGCGAGCGAGCGAGCGCGCGTTGTTCGGTGTTGGCTCGCTGCGTGACATGCGCGCAGTATCGCCGTCAGGTGACTCCTTCGGTCAACGATTTAGGGCGTAGTTCCCCGGGCGGCGGATTTGCGTAGGCTTGACTAGATGAAGATCTCGGGGGCTAACGTTCTTCTCACGGGGGCGACCGGAGGAATCGGTCACGCAATCGCGCGAGCGATCGCCGCGCAGGGTGGCAATCTGCTGCTGACCGGCCGCCGCGCCGAGGTGCTGGAGCCGCTGGCCGAGGAGCTGGGCGGGCGGGCGCTGGCGGTCGACCTGGTCGACCCGACAGAGGTCGACAGGCTCGCGGGCGAGGCCGGTGACGTGGACATCCTGATCGCCAACGCCGCGCTGCCGGCGACAGGCGCGCTCGACACGTTCACGATGCAGGAGATCGATCGTGCGCTGGCGGTCAACCTGCGTGCGCCGATCGCGCTGACGCACGCGCTGTTGCCAGGCATGTTGTCCCGCGGTCGCGGACACTTGGTCTTCATGTCCTCGCTCAGCGGTCGCGCGGCCACGCCGGTCTCGCTGATGTACACGACGACAAAGTTCGGCCTGCGCGGCTTCGCCGCCGGACTGCGCATCGACCTGCGCAGCAGCGGCGTCGGCGTGACCACCGTGATGCCTGGCTTCATCCGCGATGCGGGCATGTTCGCCGTGGCCGGCGCCGAGCTGCCGTCGACCGTGGGCACGCGCAGCCCCGAGGACGTGGCACGCGCGACGATCCGTGGCATCGAGCGCAACAAGGGTGAGATCGACGTCGCCCCCCTCCCCGTGCGCCTCGGCGCGACGATCGCAAGCGTCGCGCCGGAGTTCGGCGCGGCCGTCAGCCGCCGTTCGGGTGGCGACAAGATCGCCGACGAAATGGCTGCCGGCCAAGCCGGCATGCGCTAGCGCTCAGAAGAGAGCCTGCTGGACCGACTCCGGCGGCCCTGGCGCGTCTTCGACCGAGTCCCCGGGATCGGGGCGCGCGCGTGCGAAGCGCCGGGACTGCCCGCGGCGGTTGACCAATCGCGCGAGCCGCTTGCGTTCCTCGGCGGGCGCGTAGGCGCCCCTGGCGTAGAGGCGCTCATAGCGATCGACCAGGTCGGGGCGCTTTTCAGACAGCCAGCCCATGAACACTTGGCGGACCTCGCCGCGAAGATGCAGTGCCACGCCGCCGACGCTCGTCGCTCCAGCCTCGTCGACCAGGTTGAGCAGTTCCTCGATCTGACCTGGCGAGTCGTTGATGCCCGGCATCAGGGGTGCGATCAACACGCCCGTCGGAATGCCCGCGCGGTTGAGCTCGGCGACCGCCTCCAGGCGCGCGCGTGGATTGGGCGTGTGTGGCTCCGTCGCTCGCCAGGCCTTCTCGTCGAGCGTAGGAATCGACAGGCACGCGGTGAAGCTCGCCCGCTGCGCGATCTGCAACATCAGGTCGAGGTCGCGTAGAAGCAGTGGCGACTTGGTCAGCACCGAGCACGGGTTCGCTGCATCGCGCAGCGCCTCCCAGATGCCGCGCATCAGCTTGTAGCGACCCTCTACCCACTGGTATGGATCGGTGTTCGTCCCCAGCGCGACATGTTCGCGCTTCCACGACGGCCGCGCCAGCTCGCTGCGCAGCACCTCCGGCGCGTTGACCTTGACGACGATCTCGCGCTCGAAGTCGCGGCCGGCGTCGAAGCCAAGGTAGCGGTGCGTGGGGCGAGCAAAACAAAAATTGCAGGCATGACTGCATCCCCTGTACGGGTTGATCGTCCAGCGAAACGGCATGCGCGATTGCTTTGGCACGCGATTGAGCACCGACCGCGCCCGCACCTCGTAAAAACGCGTCTGCAGGGCCTCGGGAGCCTCGAAGCGCCGCACGATCGCCTCGTCTCGGTAGCCGGGCAGCCGCCGCTGCTCCTCCTCGTTGAGCGTCAGGTTGCTCCAGCGCACGAACATATGTTCGCATAGGGCTCGGCGGAGCCCGAGAACAGAGGGAAATCTACGCTTGTCAGCCTCTCGCCAGATACCGCTCAGTGAGCGCTCAAGCGCCGCTTTGTGGCCGCTTAACGACGCGCTGCACGATGGCCGGCGAAACCCCTCAACGACCCAGGAGGTAAGTAGCGATGAGCCTTTCCAGGCTGCTTGCAGCAACGATGATCGCCGGCGCGCCTGCAAGCTCAGACGAAGCTGCAGCGAGCGCACCCACAAGCCCGAGCCGCGCACTGGACGACAAGTCGAGACCGACGACCGGTGCGGCGCGTGCGATGGCGCCGACCGGCACGCGGGGCGGCGGCTAGGCCGCCCTGGCGGGGCATGCGTGGCGGGCGCAGCCGACGGGCGGTCGGCGGCTCGCCGGCTGAGACCGCCAACGTTCGTCCAACGTGCGTTTCAACCGTTATCGCGCCGATCGACACCGTCGAGCATTTGTCTGATGTCGGGGGACACGCACGAATCCGTTGAGTCAAGGCCCGGCCGGCCATCCTGGCTCTGTCGCGACGATTTCGATCGCGAACGGATGCTCGACATGGAGGAGCGCGTTCGTCCGGTGCGCCAGCGGGCGCTGGCGATCCTCGGCGTCGCACTGATCGCCGCCGGGCCATGGCTCGGCTGGTGGCCTGCGCTCTTCTTGATCCCCGCTGCGCTGTGCTTCGGCGCGGCCGACCTGCTGATGCCGCGAATGCTGCGCCCCGAGCTGTTGATGTTCGGCGCGTGGGTCGGCAGCGGCCTGGTGATCGGCGGAGCCGTCGCGCTCAGCGGCGGTCCCACTCAGCCGACGCTCTCGTGGCTGGCGATCCCCGTGATCACGCTCAGCTCGCGCTTTCCGATGCGCGGCGTGGTCGTCGGCGTGATCATCAACATCGCCATCCTGCTGGCCGTGGCTTTCGGCGTCGACGCCCACCAGATCATCAACGACCCGGTGCTCGTGATCGCGCCCGTCGCACTGCTGCTGTGCGTGGCCGTGCTCTCGACGCCGCTGATGCGCTCTGACATCCAGCACCGCAGCGACGCCGTGATCGACCAGCTGACCGGCATGCTCAACCGCAAGGCGCTCAGCTCGCGTGTCGCCGAGCTGGCCCAGCAGTCGCAACTGACCGGCGAGTCGATCGGCATCATCGTCGGCGACCTCGACCACTTCAAGGCGATCAACGACACGCGCGGGCACTCCGTTGGCGACGTCGTGCTCAAGGAGGTCGCCTACCAACTGCGCAAGCAGCTGCGCGCCTTCGACCTGGCATACCGGCTCGGCGGCGAGGAGTTCCTGATCCTGCTGCCGGGCTCTGATCTCGAGCAATCGGCCTGGCTGGCCGAGCAGCTGCGCCGCGGCGTCGCGGACAACGGCGTGGCCGGTGGGCTGGACGTCACGATGAGCTTTGGCGTCGGCGCGTCGGCGCGCGGCGAGCCGTTCGACTACGCCGAGGTCTTCAAGGCCGCCGACGCGGCGCTCTACCGCGCCAAGCGCAGCGGGCGCGACCGCGTCTGTCTGTCAGGCGACGAGTTGGCGCACGCCGCCGCCGCCGTGCCCGTTTTCGCCTAGCGCCTACCTCAGCTGCCCGCACGGGCGAGCAGCAGCTCCTCGCCGGCGAGCGTCTGGCTCGTCGCGGAGTCGATGCGCACGCGCGTGATCTCGCCAGGCGCCGCCAGCCCGGAGAAGTTGACGACTTTGTTGTGACGCGTGCGCCCGCGTTGGCGCTCGCTGTCGGTTCGGGAGCTGCCTTCGACCAGCACGTCGAGCTCGCGACCGACAAAGCGCTGAGCGCGCTCGCGCGCGCCGGCCTGCACGACCTCCAGCAGGCGTTGCATGCGCTGAACCTTCACCGGGTGCGGCACCAGACCCTCTGTGATCTCCGCCGCCTCTGTGCCCCGGCGCGGCGAGAAGATGAACGTGAACGCGGCGTCGTAGCGGACCTCCTCGGCCACCTCCAGCGTCTGCGCGAAGTCCTCCTCGGTCTCCCCCGGGAAGCCCACGATGATGTCCGTCGTCAGCGCCACGTCTGGCACGTGCTCGCGGATCATCGCCACGCGCTCCATGTAGCGGCGACGGTCATAGGTTCGGCGCATCGCCTTGAGGATCCGCGACGAGCCCGATTGCAACGGCAGGTGGATGTGCTCGCAGACGCTCGCCAGCTCCGCGTGTGCGCGGATCACGTCCTCGCGCATGTCCTTCGGGTGCGGGCTCGTGTAGCGGATGCGCTCGATCCCGTCGATTGCGTCGATCGCTTCGAGCAGCCGTGCGAACGTCGGGCGCGCTGCAGGCCCGCTTGCGCCGGCCGTCGCTCTCTCCACGGCCAGTGGCGCTAGGTCGCGCCCGTAGGAGTTCACGTTCTGCCCCAGCAGCGTCAGCTCGCGCACGCCGTCCTCGGCCATCGCCTGCGCCTCAGCGACGAGCTCCTGCAGTGGGCGGCTGACCTCGCGGCCACGCGTGGAGGGCACGATGCAGTACGAGCACGCGCAGTTGCAGCCCACGCTGATCTGCATCCAGCCCTGAAAGGGCCGCGCGCGATGCGCCGGCAGATGGCCCGTGAAGCCCTCGAACTCGAAGAAGCCCTGCGCCGTCAGCGAGTCGCTCGTCAAGAACTCGGCCAGCTTGTGCACCTGGCCCGGGCCGAAGGCGACGTCCACGAAGGGAAAGCGCTCGAACACCTCCTCCTTCAGCGACTGCGCCCAGCAGCCGCCAACGCCGATCAGCTTGTCCGGGTTTTCCAGCTTCAGCCGTTTCGCTTCGCCCAGATGCGCGACGAAGCGACTGTCGGCCGTCTCGCGGATCGAGCATGTGTTGAACAGGATCAGGTCGGCCGCGCCGCGCTCGGGCGCCTCGGCGTAGCCCAGCGACTCGAGCATCCCCTTCATCCGCTCGGAGTCGTGCTCGTTCATCTGACAGCCGAACGTCGTCACGTGGTAGCGCTTATGCATATAGAGGCCTTGCTTGCACCGATACATCCTAGGCGCGCCGTGGGCATCGTGCGCGTTTCGCAAACGGGCGGGCGCAACGGCGATCGGTTTGCCTCCCCCGGCGAGCAGCGCGACCGAATCGAAGCGGCTTGTGCGCGCGACAACGTTGAGCTTGTCGCGGTTCACGAGGAGTTGGACGTGAGCGGCGGTAAGGCGCTCGCCGATCGACCTGGCCTCAGCAATGCCGTAGCCGCGATGGAGGCTGGCACCGCCGATGTCGTCGCGGCGGCGTACTTCGATCGGCTGTTTCGCTCCCTCGCGACTCAAGCTGAAGTCATAGACCGCGTAGAGAGTGCTGGCGGTCAGGTCGTCGCCGTCGATGTCGGCCAAGTCACGAACGGGAGCGCCGGTCAGTGGCTGAGCGGGACGATGATGGGGGCAGTAAGCGAGTATTACCGGCGGTCGATGAGAGAGCGCAGCGCGAGCGGACAAGCAAAGGCAGTTAAACGCGGAGCGACACCGTGGGCGCGCGTGCCGCTTCGCTATGTCCGCGAGGACGGAACCCTTTCGCCCGACCCCAAGACTGTGCCGATCGCGCGGCGCGCGTTTGAGATGCGCGACGGCGGTGCGACGATCGCCAAGATTCGCGAGATGTTGCAAACGCGCGGCGTCGAGCGATCACATCGCGGCGTGCAGGTCATGCTCGCCAGCCGCATTTACTTGGGCTAGTTCATTCCGGCGATCTTTCGAATCTCCAAGCGCACGTGCCGACAATTGATCGCGCGCTTTGGGAGCGAGTACAGCGGCGCAAGATTCCGCGTGGCCCAAAGTCGCCGTCGAGCTTTTTGCTTGCGCGGCTTGGCGTGCTTCGCTGTGGTTCCTGCGGCGGGCGGCTTAGTGCCATGAAAATGCCGAGGGAATATCGAATTTACCGATGTGGAAGCACGAGCGACTGCGAGCACCACGTCACGATCAAGGCCGATCTTGCCGAGGAGGTCGTGATATCTGCCGTGCGTGAGGCGTTGGCCGATGCCGATGGCCGAGCGAGCGCTGCGGAGAGCGTGCAAGCCGCCGGACGCAACCTCGCGCGCGCACAGGCAGACTAGGACGGAGCGCTACGCTCGTTCGCGGCGGTCGGAGTGGACACGAACCAGCGGCGGTTGAGCGCCTTGGCGAGCATCGCCAGATTCGCGACGACGCGCAGACCCGCGTCGATCAACTCGGCCCACAGGCCGCCGTGACCGTGAATGCGGAGGCGGACTGGGACAAGCTTTCGCTAGATGGACGCCGCGAGTTGATCCGAGCGACCGTCAAGAGCGCTGTCGTCGCCCCGAGCGGGCGCGGTGCCGATCGCATCGCCGTCCGCCTCATCGGCCAATAGGCGTCGCGCCTCCGCGTCAAGAATCTGCTTCACCTTCGCCCGCACGTCGAGCGGAAAATCGTCGAGCACCGCGCTCTCCAAAAGTTCGTGAATTGGCGGGCCTGCGGCATGAAGGCCCTGCAAAACACGCTATTTTGGACTGCAATGCCGAATCGGGAAGGATAGCAAGCGCCCCTAGGCAATCCCCCTGGCCTGCGCGCGCGGTTTTATTCCCGGCCGCGCAGCCCGCTCTCTACAATCCCAGCATGTGGATCGGTCTAGCGCTGTTTCTCAGTCTCGCGATGGGGGTCAAGAACTTTCGCCGTCGTCACGATCCTGAGCCACGTAACAGTCGCTTCAAGCTGCCGGTGACTCTCCTGCTTCTCGGCGGGTGCATCGCGCTCGCGGCCAGCGGCACAGAGCCGGTCGTGTTCTCGATCCTTGCGGCCGTCATGGTTGTTCAGATCGGCTTCGTCCTCGCCGGGCGGAACCCCTGGTGGATGCAAGGCGCGATGGACCGACGCGAGATAGCGCGCTATCAGTCTGCGCCGCTGCCTGACCTCGACCCGAGCGCGTGAGCATTCGGTCGATCATCGACGCGCCGTTCCGATTCGCGCGTTACATCAATCAGCCCAGCCTCGAAATGCAGAGGCGCTATGAAGCGCTGCCCGAGGACGAGAAAGCCAAGCGCCGCGAATGGTACGACAAGCTGTACTGGGTCTATCAAGCCTTTCCTAGCCCGTTCCCCGGCAAACGGGCGAAGCGGCGGCTCTAGTCCCGCGCGGCCGCCTTGGGCACTCTCGGCCTACGGTGGCGAGGGTCATTGGGAAATAACTCGCGGGCGATCTTCTTGAGCCGGGCACCACATGCCGGGCAAAACTTCGAATGGGCCGCCGCCGCTTGCGAGCAATCCGGCGCAGCGCAGCTAGTGCTCTGCGGCATCTGATTCTGCCCGCGCAAACTGCTGCTCGGGCGTCAAAGGCGCGGGCGCATCCGCGATTGCTTCGCGTTGTCGCTGTCGGCTGAGAGTAAACCAATCGTTAGGCCCTTCACGAAGCTGCCGACGTATCTCATTCTCGTCCACGCTCGGCACCGGGGCAGGGCTACCCCCGTACTGCTCAGCTAACAAGTCCGGCGTTAGCTCAAAAGGGCTGCTGTGATTGTCAAGGTCGGTTACAACGTAAGTGTTGCCTTTGACTCCGACTACGCATATCCGCTTAGGATCTCCGCTAACGATTCTGCTGAGAACTTCTCCTAGCTGCGCGGTCAGGGCGATGCACGATGTTTCGGAAGCTCGACCGGCGGACGCCCTGCGGCGCGTGCATGAAGTTCTGAGCGCTGCTGCTGTAGCCGTCGAAGTGGAGGTCGGCGACCGGCTCGACGTATACGTCGTACATGCCGCCGACACTCCTGCAATTGTGAAATTCAACGGCCATTGGCCCGACTATAGGACGACATTCCGGCGTCTTAGGCCGCAGCTACTCCCCTGAATCTGCCTGCGGCGGCCTCTGCATATCGACAAGCACGTGGTCACGTGGTAGCGCTTCATGCCAGCAGCGTATCCACCCGCGCCGGCCCGTTCAGACACCCGCCTTCACGGCAAGACGGGCTACGCGGGCGCGACTTGCTGCTGGGCCCACTCGACGATCCTCTGCGATTCGGCTTATGCGACTGCAGCCACGGCCGGTTCGCTGGCGATCGGCGCGGGGGCGTCCTTGTCGCGGTCGATCGGTGTGACGAGATCCTTGCCGAGGCCAAGCGCCGAGTAGATCTTGTCTTCTATCTCTTTGGCCATCTCTGGGTTCTGGTCGAGATGCGCCTTGGCGTTGCCGCGTCCCTGGCCGAGACGATCGTTGCCGTAGGAGAAGAACGAGCCGGACTTGGAGACGATGTTGTGCTCCAGGCCGAGGTCGATCAGGCAGCCCGAGGTCGAGATGCCCTTGCCGTACTCGATGTCGAACTCGGCCTGGCGGAAGGGCGCCGCGACCTTGTTCTTGACGACCTTCACGCGCACCCGGTTGCCGACCGCCTCGGTGCCGTCCTTGAGCGTCTCGATGCGGCGGATGTCCAGGCGCTGGGAGGCGTAGAACTTCAAGGCGCGTCCGCCCGGCTGCGTCTCCGGCGAGCCGAACATCACGCCGACCTTTTCGCGAATCTGGTTGGTCAGGATGCACAGCGTCTGCGTGCGGTTCAGGTTCCCGGCGAGCTTGCGCATCGCCTGGGACATCATGCGCGCCTGTGCGCCGACAGTCTGGTCGCCCATCGCCCCCTCGAGCTCGACACGCGGCGTCAGCGCGGCGACCGAGTCGATCGCCACCACGTCGACGGCGCCCGAGCGCACGAGCATGTCGGCGATCTCCAGCGCCTGCTCGCCGTAGTCGGGCTGAGAGACCAGCAGCTCGTCGATGTCGACGCCGATCTCCTTGGCGTACAGCGGATCCATCGCGTGCTCGGCGTCGATGAACGCGCACACGCCACCCAGCTTCTGCGCCTCGGCGAGCACGTGGTAGATCATCGTCGTCTTTCCCGAGGACTCCGGGCCGAACACCTCGACGATGCGCCCTCGCGGCACGCCGCCGATGCCAAGCGCGAGATCGAGCGACAGCGCGCCTGTGGGTATCGCCTCGCAGCGCACCTGCGCGCCCTCGTCGCCCATGCGCATGACCGTGCCCTTGCCGAACTCGCGCTCGATCTGTGTGAGCGCGCCCTGAAGTGCGGCGTCGCGCGCCTTGGCTGCCTTCTCCTGGTCGGTCACGGGCATGGTCTTACTCCTCGGTTGGGAATGGATCGAGCAAGTTAGAGGGCGCTTCGGACGGAACGTTTGTTCGTATGCGATGCGCGTATCGCCCGCGGGGCCGGGCGCGCAGGCAGCCCGTTCGTCCATCGAGTCCAGTGCGCGCTCAGCGGCGTGGCGCACGCCGACGATGAACTGGCATCGCCCTCCTCGGAGCATCGGAGACCTCCGTGACGCCCAGCCAGATCACACCGCACGGCTCAATCGCAGGACGCCCGGCGGGCCGCTCGCTCGCGCTGCTCGGTGCGGCGCTGCTGATCGCCACGCTCACGTGCCTGGCGCTGCGCGCCGCGCCCACGCTGGCGCGCACCTCGGCCGCCCACTGCGCCTCGCACGCCGTGCACACCTCCTCGCAGCCGAGCGCGTGCGCCCAGCGCCGCCGACACACGCGCACGCACGCCAAACGTCGCCACCGGCACGTCGTCAGGCGCCAGCGCTCGCGCCACGGCGTGACCGTGCAGGCGCCGGCGATCCCCAGCCAGACCGCGGCTGTGTGCGAAGACGGCAGCAGCCCGGCGCTGGGCAGCGAAGGCTTCTCCTGCGCCGACGGCTCGGAACCGACCTGCGCCAACGGCGCCGAACCGGCGCCGGCCGAAAAGGGCTCGACGGCCGTATGCCCGACCACGCCCGGCGCGACGGTGAACTGGAGCGAAGCCGAATGCGCCGACGGCAGCACGCCGACGGTGGCGCTGGGCGGCGGCTACGCCTGCGAAGACGGCTCGCAGCCGACCTGCGAAGACGGCTCTGCGCCGGTCAGCACCGACGGCTCGACGCTCTCCTGCATCGCCTACGGCGCCCCCGCCCCTGCCCCCGCGCCCGCCCCGTCGCCGGAAGAAGGCTCGGAAGACTCCACTGCGGCGCTTGCGCTCAGCGGCTCATAGCTCGCTCCCGACGGCGCCAGCCACGAGCGATACAGCACCACCTGGCGCGCCGTGAACGACAGTTGCGGCGTCGGCGCCAGCGATGGCTCGTCGCCGGCCGCAGAGCGCCTTTCACGCGAGCGTGCGCGGCCGAGGCGCGCGACGGTGATGTGGGCTCTGAAGCGCCGCCGCTCGGGCCGCCAGTCGATCGCTTCGCCGAGCGCCTCGGCGACGGATCCGTGCAGCCGCGCCAGCTCGCCGTCGCGGTCGTGCACCTCGAGTGCCAGCGTGCGTGGTCGCCTCGGCGGCAGCCACAGCGGCGCGCCGAGCGAAAGCTGCGCCTCGAAAGCGCCAATGCCCTGCACGGCGGCGCTGATCGGCGCCAGCTCGTGCACGGGGCGTGAGCCGAGAAAGCAGAGCGTCAGGTGCATCGTCTCGGGCTCCAGCAGGCGCACATTCGCGGCACGCCGCTGCGCCCCACGCTGCTCGTCGCCGGCGATCGCCAGGCGCGCCCAAGCGGCCAGCTGCTCGCGGAGCGCTCGTGGCGGGTCGATCGCCACGAACAGTCGCGCTGTGGCGGCGTGCGACATCTACGCGGCGGCGTCGGCGCCTCGCGACGGCGTCGCCCAACGCACGGCGCTCACGCGCCCAGCAGCGCGCGGCGGATCATGTGCATGGCCACGGTCGTCGCGCGGTCGCGCACGTCGGCGCGGCCGCCGGGAAGGTTGACCGAACGCGTCATGCGCGCGCTCTGCGGCCCGGCGACGGTCAGCCACACCAACCCGACCGGCTTCTCGGCGCTGCCGCCGCCTGGGCCGGCGATGCCTGTGATGCCCACGCCGACGTCGGCCGCGAGGCGCTCGCGCACGCCGTCGGCCAACGCCTCGGCGACCTCCGCCGAGACGGCGCCGTGGCGCTCGATCAAAGCGCGGTCGACGCCCACCTGCGAGACCTTCACGTCGTCGCTGTAGGCGACGATCGCGCCGTGGACGTAGCTGGAGGACCCGGCGCGGTCGGTCAGACGCGCCGCGAGCAGGCCGCCGGTGCAGGACTCTGCGGTGGCGATCGTGTGTCCTCTCAGCAGCGTGGCCACCTGGTCGTCCACCGAGCTTCCGTCGTCTGAGAACAGCGTGTCAGGATGACGGGCGGCGACGAGCGCGGCAAACGCGCCGTAGCTGCTCTCGGCGTCGGGCTCATAGCGCGTGACCACCTCCACCTCGCCGCGTTTCAGACAGGTGGTTATCTCCAGGCGGTCCAGCCCGATGCCCTCGCGCTCGGCCACACGCAGCGTCTCCGCGATCTCCGACTCGGGCATGCCGAACAGCCGCAGCGTCTGCTGTCGGTAGGTCGTGGCGCCGGCGAGCGCCGCGCGCAACGCACCGGACTCCACAGCCTGTGTGAACATCGGCTGCAGCTCGCGCGGCGGGCCGGGAAGCACGACGACCGTCGGACCCTGCGCGCCGCTCGCGGGCTCGACGACCAGCCCCGGCGCCGTTCCCACCGGCTCGAGCACGGTCGCTCCGGCGGGGATCGTCGCCTGCTTGCGCGTGCCGGTTTCGATCGCCGCCACGTCGAGATTTGGCCAGCGCGTCATCAGCGGGCGCACGATCTCGGCGATGCGCTGCTCCAGAGCCTCGTCCAGGGCCATCTCGCGGCCTTGAAAGGCGCCGACGACCTCGGCGGTCAGATCGTCGGCGGTTGGCCCCAGGCCGCCGCTGGTCAGCACCACGTTCAGCCCTTGCGCGGACATGAAGTCCAGCGCCGCGCGCATGTCCTGCGGGCGGTCGCCGACGATCGAGATGTGCGCCAGATCGACGCCGAGCTCGCGAAGGCGGTCTGACAGCCAGGGGCCGTTGCGGTCTGAGACGCGCCCGGTCAGCACCTCGGTGCCGGTGACGACGATGCCGGCGCGCGCGCTCACGTGCAGGTCGGCAGCTGGCCGGAATGCAGCCGCGTGCGCCCGACGCCCCTGACGATCGAGTAGCCGATCGCCTTGCTCGATGCCGGCACGCTGCGCGCATGGCCGTCGACGATCATCGTCACCGAGCTGTTGCCGAGCGTGATCTCAAAGCGTTTGGCGTGGTAGGTCGAGGTCGTTTCGCCGGCCTGCAGTTCCTTGCCGTTGATCGCTCGGCGCCCGTTATCGCCGATCAGGCACACGTAGACCGGCGCGGAAGCTCGCAGAGAGAGCGCCACCACCGACGACGCTCCGGAAGTCGCGCTTCGCCGCTTGGTCTTCTTCGTCGACGCTTTCGGCGTGGTCTTGGAGATGCTGCTCGACGAGTTGGATTTGGACCCGCCGCCGTTGCTGATCAGCGCCACGATCAGCAACACGATCACCAGCACGATCGCGCCGAGGGTGGCGATGTAGCCGCGCGAGGGCCCGGCGGGCGGGCGCCCTCCAGAGGGACGGCCGCGGCTGCGCTGCGGGCTCGACACGATCGGCTCCAGCGCGGCCTCGCTGGGACGCTCGTGGCTGAGGCGGTACTCCTCGACGAGCGCCTTGCCGTCCAGGCCCAGCGCCTGCGCGTAGGTGCGCAAAAAGCTCTTGACGAACGTCGGCCCCGGCAGCAGGCCCCACTCCTCGTTCTCCAGCGCGCGCAGGTACTTCGCGCGGATCTTCGTCTTGGCCTCGATCTCCGAGACGTCAATGCGGGCGCGCATACGCGCGTCGCGCAGCGTTTCACCGATCTCGGGCATCTGCCTGAAAGGCTAGTCGCTTGGATTCAAGGACGACCCCGCGGCATATGGCTTGCACGCGCCCGAACGCAAACGGGCCGGGGAGGTTCCCCGGCCCGTGCTGCGTAGTGCTGCAGACCGCAGCTGCGTTGGATCTACTGCTGCGAGCCTTTGAGCTCGAATTTTTCCTGGTTGTGGATCGTCTGTTTGCCCGCCAGCCCGGCCTGTTCGGGCCCTGAGCCGAGCGTCGCGGTGAGCGTGTCTTTGGCTTCTTCTTCGAAATGATTCAGGCGACTGTTTGCCGGCGCTCTGCGTCGCGGTCATTTTCAGCGAGCTCGACATCGCGTTCACTTTGCCGAGCGCACCGATCACCGAGCCGGTAACCGTCACCGGTTCGCTGGCGCCGCCGCATTCGGCGGCCACCAACGCAGCGCCGCTGCTCAGGTCCAAGCCGACCGACATCAGCAGTTCGTCGTTCGGGCCGGACTGATCCTGGATGAAGCCGAGCGCGCCAGACAGCTGGCTCGTCACGATTTCTCCGGCTGCAGCTCCTGCGCTCTGACATGTCGCTTTGCTGGGCAGCGTGCAGCCCGTGAAGGCGATCGACTCGGTCAGCGATTTGGCGCCGGTGTATTCGCCGGAGCCTGTCGATTTTTTGCATGTGACCTTCGCACCGCCAACGCCTTCGAGCGTCGTCGTGGTGCCCGTGCTCGTGAATTTCGGATTCGGACCCGGACCTTCGATCCAGTTGAAGTTACCTTCGCCACCGGCGCCGCCAACACATTTGGCGTCTTCGTATTCACCCGTGCCTTTCGCCGCTTTCACGCAGCGACCGAACGCGGGCAGCGCCAGCTGGTGTTTGATTTTTTCGCTGTAGGCCTGGCTGAATTCGGTTTCCTGGACGGTCTTGTTGTTGCCGGCTGCAGACGGCAACCCGGCGTTGTTGTTGACAAGCGAGTTCTCGCTTCCGCCGGGCCCGCAGCCGTTGGCCCCAGGGACCGCGAATTCGTTGTCGACGACCGTCGTGCCGGCCACGTGGATGATGTTGCCGGCCGCGCGGAATTCGAGCGTGCCGGTTTTGCCGCTGATCGGTGTGTTCGGCGGCGGAGGACTGGTGGTGCCCGTGGTCAGCAGCAGCGAGATCGGTTCGGTGTTGCTGCCGATGTAGCAGGTGCTGCCGAGCGCCGGGTTTTCCAGTTTGACCTTCAACGGCAGCTGCACGGCGGGACCGCCTCGCAGCAAGCCCGTTGAGTTCAGGAACACCGGACCTGCAAGTTCTGAGATTGCCGTGACTTCTTCGCCGGGCAGTCCGAGGCCGCTGAGTGAGCCGGCGGGCTCGGGCGTTTTCGAGAGCGTTTCGCCGTTCTTGGCCGGCTGGAGTTCGTTCGAGCCCGTCTTGATTCCGCCCTGCAGCGTGACCGGGTTGACGATCGGCGTCGTTTTCGAGCCGAACTTGAATTCCCCGCCGGTGACCGTCGAATACGCACAGGCTTCGACACCCGGAGTTTCTGTCGGACACTGCGCGAAGATCGCCAGTTCATGATCGATCCCCGCCATCGCCGACGTGGCGCCGATTGCCGCGAAGGCGGCGGCCACAGTCAGCAGAACAATCGTCAGGCGCACACGCCTGAACGCACTAGGCGACTTACTTCGCAACGCAGCTCTCATCAAGATCGTCTCCTCCACCGCAGTTAGGTCAGCGCGAGATGGAGTACCCATCGCATCTCGCTTCGAGTCCATCTTGATACCCATTTGATGCTTTTGCAAACCGCCGCGACCGCTGGCTCAAGCAGCGTCCGCCGGTGTGACAGAGGCCCGTTTGCATCGGCGGAGCCCGGTGTGGCGTGAGCGTTGTTTGCCCTGCCCAATCGTGCCCTGCGCGAACTGTGCAGCCTGCCTAAGAACCGTGGGCGATCCGACGCGCGAGCGTCAAATTAATCAAAAAGGTTGCTTTCGCAAGCAAGTAATTCCTGTGAAGATTAATGGAGCGAGGTTGCCGCTCGGTACGACCCCTCGCCCAGCGCTCTTCTGCCTCAGTCGCTGGCCTTGGCGGCCGGCTCGGCGGTCTCGCCCATGGCGGCGAGCACGCGCGGCAGGTCGGCCTCGGTCACGAGCACCTGGCGGGGCTTTGAGCCCTCATAGCCGGAGATCACGCCGCGGCGCTCGAGCATGTCGATCACCCTGCCCGCGCGTGTGTAGCCCAGGCGCAGGCGCCGCTGAAGCATCGACGTCGAAGCCGTCTGCATTTCCGCCACCAGCCGGATCGCGTCGCCCAACAGCGGGTCCTCGTCGGGGTCGAACTCGTCCGGCGAGGACTCCGGCGTCTCGGGCACGACCTCCTCGAGCAGCTCCTCGCGCAGTTCGGGCTCGCCCTGGCGGCGCCACAGCGCGGTCAGCTTGGCGATTTGGCGCTCGTCGATGTAAGCGCCCTGGATGCGCTGCAGGCGAGACGTGCCGACGGGGCTGAACAGCATGTCGCCCTGCCCCAGCAGCGACTCCGCGCCGTTCTGGTCGAGAATCACGCGCGAATCGGTCTGCGAGGAGACCGAGAAGGCGATGCGTGAGGGAACGTTGGCCTTGATCATTCCGGTGATCACGTCGACGCGCGGGCTCTGCGTGGCGAGCACCAGATGAATGCCGACGGCACGCGCCTTCTGCGCGAGGCGAATGATCGAGTCCTCGACGTCGGCCGGCGCGACCATCATCAGGTCGGCGAGCTCGTCGATCACGCAGAGGATGTACGGCAGCGGCGCTTCGCCGCGCTTCTCGCGCGCCTTGTTGAGCTCGATCAGCCCGCGTGTGCGCGCCAGCGACATGATGCCGTAGCGCAGCTCCATCTCCTTGACGAGGTTCTGCAGTGCGTTGGCCGCCATGCGCGGGCTGGTGATGACCGGCGTCAACAGGTGCGGGATCGACTCGTAGTGGTTGAGCTCCACCTGCTTGGGATCGACGAGCATCAGGCGCACCTCGTGCGGGCTTGCACGCAGCAGCACGCTGCAGAGCATCGCGTTGATCGCGCCGGACTTACCGGCTCCGGTGGTGCCGGCGACGAGCAGGTGCGGCATCTTGGCCAGGTCGGCGCCGATCGCCTTGCCGGCGACGTCCTTGCCCAGCCACACGGTAAGCGGCGACCAGTCCTTCGGCGGCTGCTGGAAGACGTCACCGAGGCGCACCATGCGTCGGTGCAGGTTGGGCACCTCCACGCCGACGGCCTGCTTGCCGGGGATCGGCGCGAGGATGCGAATGTCGGTGGCGGCCAACGCGTATGCGAGGTCGTCCTTCAACTGCGCGACCTTGGCGACCTTCGTGCCCGGCGCCAGGCGCAGCTCATAGCGCGTGATGTGCGGGCCGGCGACGGTGCCGATGACCTTCGCCTGCACGCCGAAGTGTCCCAGCGCCTCGACCAGGCTGGTCGCCGTCTGCGCCTGTCCTGCGGTGTCGGGACGCGTCTGCTCGCCGGTCGAGCGTGTCAGCAGCTGGCTCGCGTCGGGCATCTCCCAGACGAAGCTCGGGTCTTCGGTGACCGAGTCGCGCAGGCGGCCCTGCGGCGTCAGGTCGGCGACGTCGGTGCGCGCCACCCCGGTGATGTCCTCATCCTCCTGCTCGTCCAGCTCCGCGTCGCTCGTGGTCTGCTCGGCGGCGGACCGGTCAGAGGACTCCAGATCGGGCGCGTCGGGCTGCTGCGGCTCGTCCAACGCGCCCGCCAGCGGGTCGTCCTCCTGCGCCGGGCCCTCCACGTGCGTCGCGCGCACGACAAGTTCGGCGGTGTCGGGCTCCGGCGGGTGCAGGCCAAACGCGTCGTCGGGCGCCAGCGCTTCGTCGTCCTCGCGCGGGCGCGCTCCCAACGAGCGCATCATGCGCGTGGTTTCCGCGACGCCGCTGCCGGTCGCGCGCAGCGCGCCGCCGAGCGAGGCGCCGGTGATCAGCGTCGCGCCGACGAACAGCAGGAACACGACGAGGATTCCCACGCCGACGTCTTGGACGAGCTTGTGCGCGAGCTGGTAGATGCCCTCGCCGACGACGCCGCCGTGCGACTGCAGATAGGCCGACGTCCAGGCCGCGTCGCCGTGGGCGGCGCCCGAGCTGACGCCGAGCGTGCCGGCAGCCAGCGCCAGCGTGGCGGCGGCGAACAGGCACGCGGCGCCGATCGCCCGTGGGTCGCCGAGCAATGCGCGTCTGGCCGCGAGGCCCTGGTCGAGCAACAGAACGCCGCCCGCGCCGATCAGCGCCAACGGCGCCAGCACGCGCGCTTTGCCGAGCACCCATCCGAGCGCCACGGCGAGGCCGTGTCCGACGCGACCGCCGTCCCAGCCGCCGTAGAGGACGAAGCCCATGAACACGCCCAGCGCCACGAGCGCCAGGCCGAGCACGTCGCGCCCGCGCTGGTCGAGCACCGGCAGGCGCGGAACGCCGCGGCCGATCAGCCGCCCCGAGCCGAACAGCCCGCGCGAGGGCTTGCCGCGGCCGCGACCGGTGGCTCGCCCACGCCCGCGCGCCCTCGAAGAGCTCGTCGATCGGCGGGTCTGAGTGCGCGCAGGGGCGCGCTTGCGTGTGCTGGCCATCTCGCGCAACTTCGACGCCGAGCCGCCGTAACCTCCCCGTTGGGCCTTACCATCGCTTTAGTGCCCGCCGATACATAAAGACGATGAACGACTTCTCTCGCGCACCACGCGTCCTGGTCGTCGAGGACGACGAGGACATCGCCCAAGCGCTCCAGCGCTCACTGCGCATGGAGGGCTATGAGGTGCGCGCGGCGGCTGACGGGCCGGCGGCGCTGGAGAGCGGGCGCTCCTTCGCGCCCGATCTGGTGATCCTCGACCTCGGCCTGCCGGGCATCGACGGCGTCGACGTGGCCAAGAGCCTGCGCGCCGACGACGACGTGCCGATTCTGATTCTCACCGCGCGCGACGCGCTGGAGTCGCGCGTCGAGGGCCTCGACGCCGGCGCCGACGACTACCTGGTCAAGCCCTTCGAGCGCCAGGAGCTGCTGGCGCGCATGCGCGCTCTGCTGCGTCGGCGCCCGCCGCGCGGTTCGGCGCCGTTGCGTGTCGGCGACCTGTCGCTGAACGTCGACACGCACGAGGTGGTGCGCGGCGAGCGCGCGGTCGACCTGACCCAGCGCGAGTTCGAGCTGCTGGAGTACCTGATGCGCAACGAGCGCATCGTCATCTCGCGCCAGCGCCTGCTGGACGAGGTCTGGGGCTATGACCCCTTCTCGACGACCAACACGATCGAGGTGTTCGTCTCCAACCTGCGTCGCAAGCTGGAGGCCGACGGGGAGCCGCGCCTGCTGCACACGATCAGGGGAGCCGGCTACGTCCTTCGCGCCTAAGCCGCCGCGCGCCGTGGCCGGCGCGCTGGCGAAGGTCTCAGCCAGCTTCGATCGGCTGCCGATCCGCGTGCGCCTCGCGGGCGTCTCGGCGCTGCTGACGTTTGTGATCCTGTGCGCGTTCGCGGTTGGCATCGGGTCCTTCACGGTGCACCGCGTTCGTTCGGACTTCAACCGCCAGGTCACCGACACGGCCAACCAGCTGGCCTCGCAGCTGAACATCAAAGTCGCGGCCACGAGCCTGCACCGCGCCGTGACGATCGAACCGCCGCTGGCCGCATACGCGGCGCCCGCCGACCATGCCGTCGTGCGCATCTTCACGCTGGGTGGCACGGTCGTCGCCCAGGAACCGAGCAAAGCGCCGTCGCTGGGCGCGCCGAGCGTACAACCGAAAACCAAGCACGGCTATCGCGTGATCAGTCGCGCGGGAATCGTGCGCGTGGCCGGAGGCGACGAGCCGATCGGCCAGGTGATCATCCAGTACGCGCGCAAGATCTCAGACACCGAGGCGACGGTCGCGCGAATCGAGCTGTTCCTGCTCGTCGGCGTGCTGCTGGGCACCGGCCTCGCGGGCTTTGCCGGGATGATGATCGCGCGCCGTGCGATGGTGCCGATCGCCGAGCTGACTTCGTCCGCCGAGGCGATCGCGCGCACGCGCGACCCGTCGCTGGAAGTTCCCCAACCGCAGGCCGACGACGAGGTCGCCGAGCTGGCGCGCACGCTGCAGGGAATGCTTCGCGAGCTGGACGCCGCGCGTGGCGAGACCGAGTCGATGCTCGCGCGCCAGCGGCGCTTCGTCGCCGACGCGTCGCACGAGTTGCGCACGCCGCTGACGAGCGTGCTGGCCAACCTCGAGCTGCTCGCCGAATCGTTGGATGGCGACGAGGGCGAAGCGGCGCGCTCGGCGCTGCGCTCCTCGCGGCGCATGCGTCGGCTGGTCGCAGACCTGCTGCTGCTCGCGCGCACCGACGTCGGACGTGTGGTCACGCGCGAGCCGTGTGACCTCGCACAGATCGTCGTGGAGGCCGCCGGCGAGCTGGGTCCGGTGTCCGAGGAGCACGAGATCGTGCTCGACGCCCAGCCGGCGGTGATCGAGGCCGCGCGCGACGAGGTGCACCGGCTGACGATCAACCTGATCGAGAACGCGCTGCGCCACACGCCGGCGGGAACGCAGATCCGCGTGAGCAGCTCCAGCTCCGGCGACGAGGCGACGCTGGTCGTCGAGGACGACGGGCCCGGCATTCCCAGTGAGCTCGCGCCGACGCTGTTCGAGCGCTTCGTGCGTGGCGCCGGCGATCGTGGCGGATCCTTTGGCCTGGGCCTGGCGATCGTCAAGGCGGTCGCCGAGACGCATGGCGGCAGCGTCACGCTGCAGACGCCCGCGAGTGGCCACGGCGCGCGCTTCGTCGTCAAGCTGCCGGCGGTGAGCTCCGGCGCGCCCGCGGCGATCGGCGCGGACGTGGCCGGCGCCGGCGCGCCCAGCGGCCTCGTTCGCACCTAGCGCCCGGCGCGAGGCGCGGGCGGCTGCGCGCCCGCGGAGTCCGGGCGCCTAGACCTCGACGACGACCGGCAGCACCATCGGGCGGCGCTTGAGACGGTCATAGACCAGCTTTGCCATGTCGTCGTGGAGCATCTCCTGGACGACGTCGACCTCGCGGATCTTGTCCTTGGCCGCGCGCTCGACCGTGTCCTCGACGGTGCTGCGAATCTCCTCGACGAGCTCGTCGGCCTGGTCGAGGAAGGGAACCCCGCGGAAGATCACCTCGGGATCGGCCATCGAGCTGCCGTCCTGCTCGGCGATCGTGACGACCACGATGAAGATGCCGTCGGCCGAGAGCATGCGCCTGTCGCGCAGCGCCACGTCGGCCATCTCGCCGATCTCGACGCCGTCGACGAAGATCATGCCGGCCTGCTCGGGCTTGCCGAAGCGCGCGCCGCGCTCGTCGATCTCCAGCGGCAGCCCGTTCTCGCCCTGGAAGGTGTCCTCGGGTGGTATGCCGACCGCCTCGGCGAGCTGCGCGTGCATGCGCAGGCGCTTGAAGTCGCCGTGGAAAGGCATCACGTAGCGCGGCTTGACGAGGTTGAGCATCAGCTTGATCTCCTCGGCGTAGCCGTGGCCGGAGGCGTGCACGGGCGCGTCGCGCGGCGTGACCACGTCACAGCCGATGTTGTACAGGCGGTCGATCGTCTCGTTGACCGCGCGCTCGTTGCCGGGGATCGGCGTCGCCGAGAAGACGACCGTGTCGCCCTCACGCAACTCGACCTGGCGGTGGTCGCGGTAGGCCATGCGCCGCAGCGCCGACAGCGGCTCGCCCTGTGATCCGGTCGAGATGATCACGACGCGCTCGTCGGGGAAGTCGTTGATCTCGCGCGGCCCCACGAGCAGTCCGTTGGGCACCTCGATGTGGCCGAGCTGGCGACCGATGCCGACGTTCTTGCGCATCGAGCGCCCGACCAGCGAGACCTTGCGGTCCAGCGCCGCGGCGGCGTCGACGACCTGCTGCACGCGGTGGATGTTCGAGGCGAAGCTGGTGACGACGATGCGCCCCTCACAACGCGCGAACACCTCCTCCAGGTGCGGGCCGACGACCGACTCGGACATCGAGAAGCCCTCGCGGTCGACGTTGGTCGAGTCGCCGCACAACAGCAGCACGCCCTCGCGGCCCAGCTCCGCCAGGCGCGAGACGTCGGCGGGCGGACCGTCGACGGGCGTCTGATCGAACTTGTAGTCGCCGGTGATCAGGATCGTGCCCAGGTCGGTGCCCAGAGCGACGGCGCTGGCGTCGGGGATCGAGTGCGTCATGTGGACCAGCTCCAGCGAGAACGGCCCGAGCTCGAGCGTTTCGCCGGGCTCGACCTCGTTGAGCTCGACGTTCTTCAGTTTGTGCTCGTCGAGCTTGGAGCGCGCCATCGCCATCGTCAGCGCTCCGCCGTAGACGGGCGGCAGCTCGTTGCCGAGCTCGCGCAGCACCCAAGGGAGCGCGCCGAGGTGATCCTCGTGCCCGTGCGTGATCACGATTGCCTCGATGTCCGAGGCGCGCTGCAGCAGGTAGGAGAAATCGGGCAGCACGAGGTCGATGCCGACCATCTCCGGCGTCGGAAAGCGCAGGCCGACGTCGACGACGACGATGCGACCGTCGTGCTCGACGACGGTCATGTTCTTGCCGATCTCCCCCAGGCCGCCGAGGGGCAGGACGCGGACGGAGCTCACGCGCGGTTGGCCTGGGCCGAGGGCGCGGGCGAGGAAGCCGCCGCCTCGCCGTCGCCCTCTCCGAGCAGCCCGTGACGTTCGAGCATCGCGCGGACCTCCGCGAGCTCTGACTCGGTCGCGTCCACCAGTGGCAGGCGAAGGCCGCCGGCATCGCGGCCGAGCAGGTTCAGCGCGGCCTTCGTGCAGGTGGGGCTGGAGGTCATGAATAGCGTCGCGTACACGTCGCGCAGCGAGGCGTCGATCTGCTCGCGGTTGTGCGGCTCGTCGACCATGCGGCGCATCTCGTTGCCGACCAGATGGCTGGCCACGAGGATGCCGCCCGCGCCGCCCAGGTCGAGCGTGCGCGCGAACGTCGCGTCATCGCCCGCGTACAGGTCCAGCCCGTCGATCTGCGCCAGCTCGTCGGCGTTGGCCTGCTTGACGCCGTCGATGTGCTCGATCTGCGCCAGCTCGGCCAGCAGGTCGGGCGGCATGTTCGTCGCGGTGCGACTGGGGATGTTGTAGACGAGCATCGGCTTGTCGGTGGCCTTGGCGGCGGTTTCGTAGTGGCGCGTGATGCCCAGGCGGCTCGGCTTGTTGTAGTAGGGCGTCACGACGAGCGTGGCGTCGACGCCCAGCGCGGTCGCGCGTTCGGTCAGAAAGACGACCTCGCGCGTGTCGTTCGTGCCGGTGCCGGCGACGATCGTCTTGCCCGCCGGTCGCTCGGCGACGGCCAGCTCGATCAGCCGCAGGTGCTCCTCGTCGGTCATCGTCGACGCCTCGCCGGTCGTGCCGGCGACGACGAAGCCGTCAGACCCGTTCTCGCCGAGGTGCGCCATCAACGCGACGAACGCCTCCTCGTTGACCTGAGAGCGCTCGTCGAAGGGCGTCACGATGGCCGTGAGAATGGTGCCGAGCCCGCTCATGCCTTTGAGTATTTCAGGCCGGCTCGACCCAGAAGGCTGGATGCCGTCAAAACGGTCAAAACAGAAGCCTCTCGAGCCCCACGGTCAACGGCTCTGACAGCTCCCCCACCCGTCGCACGCCCAGCAGCACGCCGGGCATGAAGGACTCGCGGCTGATCGTGTCGTGGCGGATGCTGAGCGTCTGACCGACGTCGCCGAGCAGCACCTCCTGATTGGCGACCAGGCCGGGCAGGCGCACCGAGTGGATCGGTGGCTGAGCGCCGCCGGTGGCCTCGGCCATCAGCTTCGCGGTCAGCGCGGCCGTGCCGCTGGGCGCGTCGAGCTTTCCGTCGTGGTGCAGCTCGATGATCTCGGCCTTCTGCATGTGCTTTGCCGCCTCGGCGGCGAAACGCATCATCAGCACCGCGCCGATCGCGAAGTTGGGCGCGACGAGCACGTTGGCGTGCGGCGCCTGGCCATCGCGCGCGGCCTCGGCGGCGTCGCGCAGCGGCTGCAGATCGAAGCCGGTCGTGCCGACGACCGCGTGCACGCCCGCGCGCAAACAGCTCAGCGCATTCTCGAGCGCGGTGTCCGGCCGTGTGAAGTCGACGACCACGTCGGCGTCGCCGAGCAGCTCCTCGAGCTCGATGCCCAGCAGCGGATCGGCGCGGCCGGTGAGCTTCATGTCCTCGGCTCCCTCGACGGCGCCGCAGACGGTCTCGCCCATGCGCCCGGCGGCGCCGGCGACAGCCACGCGGATCATCGCGCGGCCACCGGCGCTGCGCTTGCGCTTGCGCCGAGCGGCGCGATCGCCTTGTCGAACAGTCCCCGATCCGGCCCGACGCCGGCTATCGACAGCGTCGCGGGGGCGAACAGCTCGCCTGCGAGCGCGCGCAGGTCGTCGTGCGTGACGGCGTCGATGCGCTCGATGACCTCGTCAATCGAGAGAATCGGCATGTCGTACAGCAGCGAGCCGCCGAGGCGGCTCATGCGCGCGCCGGTGGACTCCATCGAGAGCACGACGCGACCCTTGAGGTTCTCGCGCGAGCGCGTGAGCTCCTCGTCGGTGGCTGGATCGGCGACGCAGCGCGCGAGCTCCTCGGAGATGACCGCGAGCGCCTGCTCGAGGTTGTCCGGGCGCGTGCCGACGTACAGGCCGATCTCGCCGGTGTGCGCGTAGAGGTTGGAGAAGCAGAAGACCGAATAAGCCAGGCCGCGCCGCTCGCGGATCTCCTGGAACAGGCGCGAGGACGTGGTGCCGCCGAGCACTCCTTCGAGCACGCGCAGCGCGAAGCGGCGCTCGTCGTCGCGCGCGATGCCGGCGCCGCCGGCGCACACGTGGAACTGCTCGGTGTCCTTCTCGATGAACTGAACGCGGCGCGCGAACTCCGGCGCGGTGGCGTCCAGGCGCGAGCGCGCGGCGCCGGCCCGCGGTGCGCGGGAGTCACCGGCGCGCAACTCGTCGAGCGTCCGCACGAGCGCCACGAGCGCGTCGTGGTCGATCGAGCCGGCAGCCGCGATGACGAGATTCTGCGGCTCATAGCGCGTGGCGTGGAAGTCGACGAGCTGCTCGCGCGTGACCGCGCCGACGACGTCGGCGCTGCCGATCACGGCGCGCCCGAGCGGGTGTGAGCCGAAGATTGCCTGGCCGAGCACGTCGAAGACCTTGTCCTGGGGATCGTCCTCATACATGGCGATCTCCTCGAGCACGACCTCGCGCTCGGTCTCCAGCTCGCCGAAGCGCGGATGGAAGACCATGTCGCCCATCACCTCGAAGGCGCGCGGCAGATGGCCGTCGAGCACGCGCGTGTACAACGAGGTCGATTCCTTGTCGGTGCCGGCGTTGACCTCGGCGCCCATCGCGTCGAAGATCTGGTCGATCTCCTGTGAGCCGAAGCGCTCGCTGCCGCGGAACAGCATGTGCTCGAGCAGGTGCGAGATGCCCGCCTGCTCATCTGTCTCGGCGGCCGAGCCGGTGGCGATCCAGAAGCCGAGCGCCACCGAGCGCACGCTGGGCACGCGCTCGGTGGCCACTCGCACGCCTGAATCCAGCGTGGTGATTCGGTGCTCTGGCTGCAGCGGGGTCCTCAGCCGCGGTCGCGGCGCGGTCGTCCGGAGCCGCGGTCGCCGTCGCGGCGCGGACCGCGGTCAGAGCGGCCGTTGCGCCCGCCTCCGTCGCGCGGCGGGCGTCCGCCGCCTCCGCCTCCGCCCGTGCCGACTCCGGCCAGTTCCTCGACGGACTTGCCGGCGATGTCCGGGTCGTCGGCGAGACGCAGGCCGATGCGCCCGCGCTCGCGGTCGACCTCGACCACGCGCACGTTGATCTCGTCACCTTTGTTGAGCACGTCCTCGACCGACTCGACGCGCTGTCCGGGCGACACGTTGGAGATGTGCAGCAGGCCGTCGGTGCCCTTGGACAGCTCGACGAACGCGCCGAAGGTCGTCGTCTTGACGACTTTGCCGACGTACTCGTCGCCGACCTCGACCTCCTTCATCATCACGCGCACGCGCTCGACCAGCGCATCGCCGAGGTCGCCGTTGGCCGAGTAGATCAGCACCTGACCGTCGTCGTTGACGTCGATCTGCGATTCGAACTCCTCGGCCAGGCCGCGGATCGTTTCGCCGCCCTTGCCGATCAGCAAGCCGATCTGCGAGGGGTCGATCTGGATCGTCTGGATGCGCGGCGCGAACTGCGAGAGCTGCTCGCGCGGGCCCTTGATCGTGTCCGCCATCTTGCCGAGGATGAACGTGCGCGCCTCTTTGGCCTGGGCGAGCGCGTCGCGCAGGATGTCGAAGGTCACGCCGGTGATCTTGATGTCCATCTGCAGCGCCGTGATGCCGCGCTCGGTGCCGGCGACCTTGAAGTCCATGTCGCCGAGGTGGTCCTCGACGCCGGCGATGTCGGTGAGCACGATGTAGTCGTCGCCCTCCTTGATCAGTCCCATGGCGATTCCGGCTACCGGCCGTTTGATCGGCACGCCGGCGTCCATCAGCGACAGCGACGATCCGCAGACGGAGGCCATCGAGGAGGAGCCGTTTGACTCGAGAATGTCCGAGACGACGCGGATCGAGTACGGGAAGTCCTCGATCGAGGGCACCATCGGCGCCAGCGCGCGCTCGGCGAGCGCGCCGTGGCCGATGTCGCGGCGCTTGACGCCGCCCATGCGGCCGGCCTCGCCCACCGAGAACGGCGGGAAGTTGTAGTGGTGCCAGTAGTACTTTTTCGTCTCCAGCCCGAGCGTGTCGAGGCGCATCTCCTCCTTGAGCGTGCCCATCGCAACCACGCTCAGCGCTTGCGTCTGCCCGCGCGTGAACAGCGCCGAGCCGTGCGTGCGCGGCGTGACGCCGACTTCGATGGAGATGTCGCGGATCTCGTCCGCTCCGCGTCCGTCGGGACGCTTCTTGTGCACGGCGATGCGCTCGCGGATGATCGCCTTCTCGAGCTTGTCGAAGGCCAGCTGCGCAGCTGCGCGCTGCTGCTTGGCGGCTACGAGCTGGTCCTCAGAGGCGCCCTCGGGCGCCGCCGGGCCGTACTTCTCGATGATCTCGGCCTCGACTGCCTTGGTGGCGTCCTGGCGCTCGAGCTTGTCCTCGACCTGCGTGGCGTCGTCGAGCGCCTTGCCGTGAGATGTGCGGATCTGCTCGAGCAGCGCCTCGTCGACGGCGATCGTCTCGAAGACTTTCTTCTGCTTGCCGACCTTCTCGGCGAGCTCGCGCTGCAGCGCGCAGAGCTTCTTGATCTCGGCGTGCGCGATGTCCAGCGCGTCGAGGATCTCGGCCTCGGGGATCTCGTTGGCGCCCGCCTCGACCATCAGAATGGCCTCCTCGGTGCCGGCGACGATCAGATCCAGGTCTGATGCGTTCTCGGCGTCCGCGAGCAGGTCCGGCTCGTTCGGGTTGACGACGAAGTTGCCGTCGATCTTGCCGATGCGCACCGCGCCGACGGGCGTCGGCAGCGGGATGTCGGAGATCATCAGCGCGGTCGACGCGCCGTTCATCGCGAGGATGTCGTACGGGTGCTCGTGGTCGATCGACAGCGGTATCGCGACCAGCTGCGTGTCATAGCGCCATTCCTTGGGGAACAGCGGCCGGATCGGCCGGTCGATCATGCGCGCGGTTAGCGTGCCCTTCTCACCGGGACGGCCCTCGCGCTTGAAGAAGGACCCGGGAATTTTGCCCGAGGCGTACATGCGCTCCTCGACGTCCACCGTCAGCGGGAGGAAGTCGACGTCGCGCAGACTGCCCGCGACGGCTGTGCAAAGCACCATCGTGTCGCCCTGGCGGACGACCACTGCGCCGGAGGCCTGCTTGGCCATTCTGCCGGTCTCGAACGAGATCTCGCTGCCGGAGATCTCCACGGAGACCCGCGTAACCCCATCACTGCTCATATTCACTGCCTTTCAGTTCCGCCCGTCGGTCGGCGGTCCGTTTTCTTTTTTATTCCGAACCCGACGAGCTTAGCGGAGACGCCGTGTCGCCCGCGAGTGCGACCTCGACGCCCCTGCGAAGCAGCTTCAGCGCGGGCAGCTCGCCCGGTGAGGCGGCCTGAAAGCTCCAGCGCACGACGCCGTCTGCGTCGAAGATCACCAGTGCGCGCTCGGCAAAGCCGCCCGGGTGAAGCACGCCCAGCGCCGCGCAGGCGGCGCCCTTGGGCTCGAAGTCCGACAGCTGCTCAGAGCTCACGCCGAGCTTCTCCTTGAAGGCCTTCTGCGACCAGCTCGAGTCGCAGGAGACGCCGTAGAGCTGCACGCCGCGCTCGGCGAAACCACCGAGCGCATCCTCATACAGCTGCAGCTGGTCGGTGCACACCGGGCTGAAGGCGAACGGGTAGAACACGAAGATCGTGTGCCTGCCCTTCAGGTCCTCCTGCGTGAACTTCTCGCCGT
The DNA here is from genome assembly GCA_963793935.1 of uncultured Solirubrobacteraceae bacterium. GTDB lineage: Bacteria > Actinomycetota > Thermoleophilia > Solirubrobacterales > Solirubrobacteraceae > Palsa-744. Next base: position 1,209,595 of record CAWCBZ010000001.1, on the reverse strand, counting down.
CTTCGCGTACCAGCGCGAACTCGGGAGCGGGCGTGCCGGGGACGATCACGCTCACGGCGACTACTTGCGCAGGCCGAGCTCTTTGATCAAGGAGCGGTAGCCGTCTAGATCCTCGCGCTGCAGGTAGTCGAGGAAGCGGCGGCGGCGACCTACGAGCATCAGCAGGCCGCGACGCGAGTGGTGATCTTTGCCCTGCTCGCGCAGATGCTCAGTGAGATGGTTGATGCGCTCGGTGAGCAGCGCGACCTGCACCTTGGTCGATCCGGTGTCCTGCTCGCCTGCGCCGAACTGGGCGGCGATCTCACGCTTGCGCTCTGTGGTTATTGCGGCCATGGGCGGGCACACGGTAGCAGAGCGATGTGGCCGTCCGACGTCATTGTCCAGCGATCTGGCGCGCCTGCTCGACGTCGCGATGCATCTGCTCGACCAGCGCCTCGGGCGTGTCAAAGCGCCGCTCGCCGCGCAGGCGGTCGAGGAAGCGCAGGTGCAGCGGCTGCCCGTAAAGGTCGCCGTCGAAGTCCAGCAGGTAGGCCTCGATCAGCTCGCCGCGACCGGTGTTGAAGGTCGGGCGCACGCCGATGCTCACGGCCGCAGCGCGCTCGCCGGCGCTCTGCGTCGCGGCGATGCACGCGTAGACCCCGTGGCCGGGGCACGCGAAGGCCTCGTCGGGCACGAGGTTTGCGGTGGGAAAGCCGAGCTCGCGACCGCGCTCGTCGCCGTGCACGACCTCGCCGGTCAGCTCGAAGGGCGCGCCGAGCAGCTTGTTGGCCTCGGCCAGCTCGCCGGCGAGCACGAGGCCGCGAATGTGGCTGGAGGAGACGATCTCGCCGTCGACCTCCAGCAGCGGGTGCACCGTCGTCTGGAAGCGCTCGTCGGCGGCCAGCAACCGCGGATCTCCCTGGGCCTTGTGGCCGAAGCGGAAGTTCTCGCCGATCGCCACGCGCTGCGCGCCGAGCGCGCCGACGAGCACATCGGCGACGAACTCATCGGCCGTACGCTGGGCGAAGTCGCGGTCGAAGGGGATCACGACCAACTCCGAGACGCCCAGCGAGGCGATCAGCTCGGCCTTGCGCTGCGGCGTGGTCAACAGCTTGGGCGTGTGCTGGGGCGCCACCACGGAGACCGGATGCGGGTCGAACGTCAGAACCGTGTCCGAGCCGGCGATGACCTCGCGGTGGCCCAGATGCACGCCGTCGAACGTGCCGACCGCCACGCTGCGACCGTCGCTGGGCTGCACGTCGGGCAGGCGCGTGACCTTCACAGCCGCAAGCCTAGCCCTGTCGCTCGCGCGAGAGCACGGCCAGCGCGGCGTCGAGCGCGATCAGTGGCGGACCGATCCACTCGGCGCCGCGCGCAGGCGGCGCTACGGCGTCTGACACCTCGAACGGCCCGATCGCCGTGCGCCGCAGCGCCAGGCAGTAGGCGTCGCCGCCGAGGTCGGCGATCAGCGAGCGCACGTAAGTGCCCGAGCCGCATTCGATCTCATAGGCGGCCTGCTGCAGGCCGGGATGCTGCTGATCGGCCCGGCGCCAGACCTGCGTGAAACGCTGCACGCTGACGATGCGCTCGGGCATCTGCACCTCATCGCCCCTGCGCGCGCGCTTGTAGGCGCGCTCGCCGCCGACCTTCACGGCCGAGTAGACGGGCGGGCGCTGGCGCACCTCGCCGGTCGGCATGTGCGGCGGATCGGGCGGCAGGCGGCCGGTGTGGACGACCTCGCCCTCGGTGTCGCCGGTGCTCGAGCTGGCGCCGAGCTGGGCGACCGTCTCATAGCGCTTGCGCAGCGCCATCATCGTCTGCTGGGATTTGGTGGCCTTGCCGACGAGCACGATCAGCAGTCCGGTGGCGAAGGGATCGAGCGTGCCCGCGTGACCCGTGCGCACACCTGCAAGCGCGCGGCGCACGCGCGCGACGACGTCGTGCGACGTCATGCCGGCGGGCTTGTCGATCAGCAGTACGCCGTTGGCCGGCTCAGGCAAGCGTCGCTGTGGCGTGGCCGTCGGAGGCGTGCAGCTGGGCGGCGACGGCCGGGCGCAGGAAGGCGATCAGCTCGTCGAGCTCCAGCGGCGAGGAGAAGCCGGCGGCGCGCCGGTGGCCGCCTCCACCCTGCGCGCGCGCGATCAGCGACACGTCGACGTCCTCGTCGGTCGCGCGCAGCGAGACTTTGCGCTGGCCGCGGCGCTCGCCGCTGAGCACCTCGCGCACGAGCACGGCCACCTTGGTGCCGCGCAAGGCGCGCAGCTGATCGACGACGCCCTCGGAGTAGTGCTCCTCGGCGTCGGTGCGCTCGAAGTCCTCCGCCGTCAGCGCTGTCAGCGTCAGCTCGCCGCCGTCGAAGCGCTGCAGTTGGCCGAGCGCCAGCGTCATCAGCGCGAGCTTCTCCGGCGGCATCTCCTCATACAGCTGGTGATAGACGTCGGCCACGTCGACGCCTGCTTCGATCAGCTCGGCGGCCATCTGGTGCGCTCGCGGGCCGGTGTTCTCGTACATGAAGCGCCCGGTGTCGGTGATCAGGCCGATGTACAGCGCCTGCGCGGCGACGGGCGTCGGCGCCACGTCGAGGCCGTGCATCAGATCCCAGACGATCTCTGCCGTGCAGGAGGCGTCGGCGACGACGTGGTTGACCGTGCCAAAGCGCGTGTTGTCGTGGTGGTGGTCGATGTTCAGCAGCTTGGCGCCGTCGCGCAGCACGCCGGCGGAGTTGCGGTCGATGTTGCCGCAATCGAGGAACACGACGGTCCGCTCGGCGATGTCCGGCGGCGGCGCATGGATGGCGGCGTCGAGCACGAACACCTCGTACTCCTCGGGCAGCGGCAGGTCGTCGGGCGAGACGTACATGACCGAGTCCTTGCCCAGCACTGTCAGCAGCTCCTGCATCGCCACGAGCGAGCCGAGCGCGTCGCCGTCGGGATGCTCGTGCGTGGCCAGCGCGAAGCGCGAGTCCTCGCGGATGCTCGCGAGCACGCGCTCGCGCGTGTCCTGCGTGCTCTGCAGGTCGCTCACGACGGACCGATCTCGTCGAGGATCTCCTCGACGCGCATCGCGCGGTCGGTCGTGTCGTCGTAGGAGAACTCCAAGGTCGGCGTGCGCTTGAGGCGAAGCTCGCTGGCGATGCGGCTCTGCAGGAAGCCGTGCGCGCTGCGCAGACCCTCGAGGCTTGCCTCGCGCTGCTCGGGAACCGAGGGCGCACCGCGCTTGCCGAGCACGCTGACATAGACGCGCGAATGGCTCAGATCGGGGCTGGTTCTGACGTCGGTCACTGTTACGAATCCCACTCGAGGGTCCTTCAATTCGCTTGCCACCGCGTCGCCAATCACCTGGCGAATCGCCTCATCGACACGGCGCATACGTCCTGTGCTCATCCTAACTACCAGCCCTCGTGGTCCAAAAGCGCTGAGCGAATTCTCTCACCGGCGAGCTCGCCCCGCGACGGCACGCAGCTCGGCGCGGTCGCTCAGGAAGCCAGCTCGCGTTCCTGCAGCCGCGTCTCGTATGTCTCCAGCACGTCGCCCTCGTGCAGATCCTGGAAGTTGGCGAGCACGATGCCGCACTCGAAGCCGCTGGTCACCTCGCGCGCGTCGTCGTTGAAGCGACGCAGGCTCTCGATCGTCGTGTCGTAGATCACCGTGCCGTCGCGCACGACGCGCGCCTTGGCGCCGCGCGTGACCTTGCCCTCGGTGACGAACGAGCCGGCGATGACGCCGATTTTCGAAGCGCGGAACAGCTGGCGAACCTCGGCCTGGCCGAGCGTCGTCTCGACCTCGGCGGGCTCGAGCATGCCCTGCATGGCCGCGCGCAGCTCGTCGATCGCGCGGTAGATGACGGCGTAGGAGCGGATCTCCACGCCCTCGCGCTCGGCGATCTGGCGGGCGTCTCCGACGGGACGCACGTTGAACGCCAGCACGACGCCCTCCGAGGCCGCCGCGAGCATCACGTCGGACTCGTTGATGCCGCCCACGCCGCGGTGGATGATGTTGACCGCGACCTCCTGCTGAGGCAGCTTGGCGATCTCGTCCTCGATCGCCTCCAGCGACCCTGCGACGTCCGCCTTGACGACCAGGCTGAGCTCCTTGACGGTGCCGTCCTGGGCGAGCTTGAAGACGTCCTCCAGCGAGACCTTGCGTCCGGAGCGACGGGCCAGCGCCTCGGTCTTCAGGCGGTTGGCGCGCTCGCCGGCCAGCTGGCGTGCGCGGCGCTCGTTCTCGACCACGCGCACGATCTCGCCGGCCTCGGGAACGCCGTCGAAGCCGAGCATCTCGACCGGCTCGCCGGGAGTCGCACGCTTGACTTTGTTGCCGATGAAGTCGTGCATCGCGCGCACGCGGCCGAAGTGCGCGCCGGCTACCAGCGCGTCGCCCACGCGAAGCGTGCCGCGCTGGATCAGCACGGTCACGACCGGGCCGCGCCCGGGGTCGAGCTTTGACTCGATCACCGTGCCCGACGCCTCGGCGTCGCTGTTGGCCTTCAGCTCCTCCAGGTCGGTGACGACCTGGATCGTGTCCAGCAGCGAGTCCAGGCCCTGGTGGGTCTTGGCGCTGACGTCGACGAACTCGATCTCGCCCCCCCACTCGGCCGGCTGCAGCCCGTGCTGGGTCATCTCGGTGCGCACGCGCTCGGGCTGTGCGCCCTCCTTGTCGATCTTGTTCACCGCCACGATGATCGGCACCTCGGCCGCGCGCGCGTGGTCGATCGCCTCCTCGGTCTGCGGCTTGACGCCGTCGTCGGCGGCGACCACGATCACCGCCAGGTCGGTGACGCGCGCGCCGCGCGCGCGCATCGCCGTGAAGGCCTCGTGACCGGGCGTGTCCAGGAAGGTGATCTCTTTGTCGCCATGGTGCACCTGGTAGGCGCCGATGTGCTGGGTGATGCCGCCGGCCTCGCCCGCGGCGACCTCGGTCGTGCGAATGGCGTCCAGCAGCGAGGTCTTGCCGTGGTCGACGTGGCCCATGATCGTCACCACGGGCGGGCGTTCGACGAGGTCCTCGTCGGCGTCCTCGAACACCGGCTCGACCTCGACGTCGTCGGCCGCGTGCACGATTTCGATCTTCTTCTCGAACTCGTCGGCGAGCACCTGGATGGCCTCGTCAGACAGCGTCTGTGTGAGCGTCGCCATCTCGCCGAGTGTCATCAGCTTCTTGATCACCTCAGGCACCGGCACGCCGAGGTACTCGGCGACGTCCTTGACCGTCGAGCCCGAGTTCACACGGATCTCGTCGGTGGCCTCCATCGCCGTGTTGTCGATCGGCGCGACCGTGTCGTCGTAGGTGCCGCGGCGGCGGCGACCGCGGCGCGGACGGCGCTGGGGCTGGTTGGCCGGGCCGCCTTGCTGGCGACGTGAGGCCTGCGAGTCGATCACCACGCGACGTCGACCGCCCGGGCCGATGTCGCCCGGCGTGCGCTCGCCGGTGCGCGAGTCGCGCGTCGGGCGCACTCGCTCGCCTGCGCTCTGGGCCGGCGCGGCAGGCGGCGCGTCCGAAGGCGCAGCGGATGCTGCCGGCGCAGCGGCGGCGTTCTGTGCGGCGGGCGCAGGCGCGGGCTCAGCGGCCGGTTTGGCCGGCGCAGCCTGCTTCGGCGGCGCGGTCGCGGCCGGCGTCGCCGTCGCTGTCGCCGCGGGCTTGGCCGGGGCTTTCGCCGGCGCTGCGGCTGGCGCCGCGGCGGCTGCGTTGCCGTTGGTGCTGGCCGCGCCGTCGCTGGCGCCGAGCGCCTTCAACGCGACGCTCTCCTCGACCGAGGAGGCGGCGGCCTTGGCCTCGATGCCAGCAGCGTGCAGCTTCGCCAGCAGTTCCTTGCTGGAGAGGCCCTGCTCCTTGGCGATCTCGTGTACGCGCTTCTTGCTCATGCGACGATCGATTCTACGAGCTTGGAGTCATTCAGCACGAGCCCGCCAGGGATCGCCGTGCGCAGCGCGCGCGGGATGCCGCCGCGACGCGTGGCCAGCGACAGGCAGCGCTCGGTCGGGTGTGCGGCGCCGCGCTCGCGGCAGAGATAGGCGCCGCGTCCGGGCAGCACGGCCTGCGGATCCACGACGGCGCGGGTCTGCACGGCGCGCTCGCCGTCAGGCGAGCCTCGCTCGGCGACGATGCGCAACAGCTCTGACTTTGGCGCGAGCCGCCCGCATCCGACGCAGCGACGGCGCGGGGACACGCGGGCGGACCCGGCGGGCCCGGCCGTGCGCCCCCCGGACGAAGCGGCTATGTCGTCTGCTCCTCGGCGGCCGGCTCGGCGGAGGCGTCGGGCGGCGCCTGCTCGCCGATCGGCTGCGGCGCGTCGGCGAATGCCTCCGCCGGCTGCTCGTCAATCGTCGGCTCGGCCTCGTCGCCGGCGGCGCTGGTCGCTGGCGCGGGCTCGGTGTCGCCGGAGTCGCCGTTGCTCGAACCGGGCGTCAGGTCGGCGACGTTGTCGGTGTCGATGTTGGCCAGCGCCTGGTGGCTCTCGATGCCGCAGTAGCGCGAGTTGGGAAGCGAGGCGTTGGGGCAGCGACGGCCGTTTGAGAGGATCGCCGCGCAGCGTCCCTGCACCTCCTCCTCCTCATAGCCGTGCTCGGCCTCCTCGGCGGCGAACTCGGTCTCTGAGCGGATGTCCACACGCCAGCCGGTCAGCCGCGCGGCCAGGCGCGCGTTCTGACCCTCGCGGCCGATCGCCAGCGAGAGCTGGTCGTCGGGCACGATCACCGTCGCCTGCTTGGCGTCGTCGTCGACCAGCACCTCGCGCACGCGCGCCGGCGACAGCGCCTTGGCGACGAAGCGTGCGGGCTCGTCGTTGAAGGGAATGATGTCGATCTTCTCGCCGCGCAGCTCGGACACGACCATACGCACGCGCGAGCCGCGCGGCCCGACGCAGGCGCCGACCGGGTCGACGCCGTCGGTGTGCGAGATCACGGCGATCTTCGAGCGGTAGCCGGGCTCGCGGGCGACGTTGGCGATCTCCACCAGACCGTCGGCGATCTCCGGCACCTCCAGCTCGAACAGCTTCTTGATCAGCTCGGGGTCGCGCCGCGAGACGATGATCGCCGGCCCCTTGGTCGACGGCGATACCTCCTTGATCACGGCCTTGATGCGCTGCGAGTGGTCGTAGCGCTCACCCTCGACCTGCTCGGACTTGGGTAGCAGCGCCTCGACGCGTTCGCGCAGCTGCACGAGCGTGTAGCGCGAGTCCGACTGTTGCACGATGCCGGTGATCAGCTCGCCCACGCGGTCGCGGTACTCCTCGTACATCATGTCGCGCTCGGCCTCGCGGATGCGCTGCAGGATCACCTGCTTGGCGGTCTGCGCGGCGATCCGTCCGAAGTCGTCCGGCGTGACGTCTCGTTCGTCGATCTGGTCGCGGTATTCGGCGAACTTGGCCGGATCGATTTCCGGGTCCTCCGGTTCGCGCATCTCGCCGGTCTCGGGGTCGACGGTCGTTTCCTCGTCGATCGTCTCGACGATCAGATGCGCCTCCAGGCGCTCGGGGATGATCAGTTCGATCACGCGGAAGTCGGCCGTCTCGCGGTCCATTTCCACGCGTGCGTACTTGGCCGATCCCGGCTGCTTCTTGTAGGCGGACAGCAGCGCGTCCTCGAGCGCAATCATCAACTTCTCGGGCTCGATTCCCTTCTCGCGCGCCAGCGCGTGCATCGCCTCGAGGATTTCGCGTGACATCGGCTACTCCTCGACCAGGTTGGAACGGCGGATCTCCGAGTAGGGGATCGCGATGACGCCGCCGTCGGCGGCCAGTGTGATCTCCTCGTCGGTGGCGCCGACGAGCTCGCCGGTGAAGCTCGCGCGCGCCTCGCCCGGGCGGCGCTCGCCCTCGGCCGCGAGGGGACGCGGGTGGCGCGTGCGCACACGTGCGCGTCGGCCGACGAAGCGTCGAAAGTGCGCGGGCTTGCTCAGCGGGCGCTCGGTGCCCGGCGAGGAGACCTCCAGCGAGTAGCGCTCGCGCAGGTCGTTGAGCGACAGCGTCACGCGCTCGCACAGCTCCAGCGTGACGCCGTCGGGATGGTCGATGAACACGCGCAGCGAGCGGCCGCCGAGAACCTCGGCGAGCAGCACCTCGACATCCGGCTCGCTGAGCGCCAGACGCCTCTCTATATCTGCCTGTATGGGTGTCATCAACTTGCTCCTTTACGCAAAAAAAGCGGGCCTGCGCCCACTTTCTATACGACTACCGGCGTCTCACGGCCGGCTCGAAAGCTCTCAATCGAGCATAGCATCGGGTCGCCGGCGCAGAGCAGCTTTGCCTGCAGCGCGGCCGTCGCCGGCCGCGCGGCCGTGCGAGCTCAGGAAGGGTGCGCGTCGCGGCGTGCGCGATCGCGATAGACGCGATAGTCCTCACGCTCGGGACGCAGCGAGCAGGCCAGCGCGAGCGGTTGGCAGGCCTCGCGATGGCGCCCCAGCAGCTGCATCGAGCGCCCCAGGCAGAACAGCGCGTAGTCGTTGGTCGGCGTGTTGGCGGCGACCGCGCGGAACTCCTCCGCCGCGCGCTCGTAACTCTGGGCGTGAAACAGCGCCCGTCCGAGCGCCTCGCGGATCGAAGCCTTGTCGGGCTCGAGGTCGCGCGCTCTGCTCAGCGGCACGATCGCCGCCTGGTAGTCGCCGTGCTCGAGCAGCTCGGTGCCGCGCTGGTAGAGGTCGTAGAGGCTTTCCACGACAGCTCAGTTTAACGAGCGCCGCGCAGCCTTCCGACGACGTCGAGGATCGCCGCGGCGACCTCTGCCTTGCTCGCCCGCGCGACCTCCACGGCGCCGTCGCCGGAGCCGTTGGCGGTGAGGATCGTGACTTCGTTCGAGTCCGAGTCAAAGCCGATGTCCGCGCGTGAGATGTCGTTGACGACGATCGCGTCGACGCCCTTCTCGTGCAGCTTGCGACGCGCCAGCTCGACGGCGTTCTCGCCGTGCTCGGCGGCGAAGCCGACCAGCGTCTGCTCGGGGCGTCGGCGCCCTGAGAGCCCGGCGAGCACATCGGCGGTCGGCTCGAGCTCCAGCGCCAGGCCGGCACGACCGGACTTCTTGATCTTGCCCGCGTGCGCCGCGGCCGGACGGAAGTCCGCCACCGCGGCGGCCATCAGCAGCACGTCGCAGTCGGCGAAGCGCTCCTCACAGGCGCGCTGAAGCTCGGCCGCCGTGACGACGTCGTGGCGTGCGATGGCGGCGCTGCTGGACAGCGTCACGTTGGCCGCGACCAGCGAGACCTCGGCGCCGCGCGCGAGCGCCGCCTCGGCCAGCGCCAGGCCCATGCGACCAGATGAGCTGTTGCCGAGAAAGCGCACGCTGTCGATCGGCTCGCGCGTGCCGCCGGCCGTTACGAGCACGCGGACTCCCGCCCACTCGGCAGCGGCGGAGCTGGGGCCCGAACCGTTGTGCGCGGCTGTGGCCGATGCGCCCGCCTGCAGCGCGGCCTCGCAGGCTGCGAGCAGCTGCTCGGGCTCGAGCAGGCGACCGACGCCCTGCTCGCCCTTTGAGGCCAGGCGGCCGCTCGTCGGCTCGAGCACCGTCAAGCCGCGCTCGCGCAGCGTCTGCACGTTCGCGCGCGTCGCCGCATGCTCGTACATGTGGTTGTTCATCGCCGGCGCCACGAGCAGCGGGCATGTGGCGGCGAGCGCGCAGCTGCTCAGCAGATCCTCGGCGAAGCCATTGGCGAGCTTGGCGATCGTGTTGGCCGAGGCCGGCGCGATCAAGAACACCTCGGCGTTGCGCACAAGCTCCAGATGGCTGAGCGGGTCGTGACTCGGCGGCGCGTCCCCAGGAAACGCGCCGCGCGCCGGATCGCGCTCGAACTCGCTGACGAGCACCGGCGCGCCGCTCAGCGCGGCGAAGGACACGCCGCCGACGAACTTCTGGCTGGTCGGCGTCTGCACGACGCGCACGGCATGTCCGGCGCCGGTCGCCAGGCGCACGAACTCCAGCGCCTTGTAAGCGGCGATCCCGCCGCTAACGCCCAGCAGAATGCGCGCCATGTCTAGGTTGTAGAGCTACAGGCCGCCCCCCGCAAGGCCTGGCGCGCCTGTTGCCGACGCAGGGCGGCTCCGGCTATGCGGCTACAGGGAGTCGATGGTCAAGCGAGGCAAGGACGCAGGGAGCGTGGCCTGCTTTGCAGGCGAGCGACTGAGGACGCCGCCTCGCGCCGTGCCAGCGGCTACCTGTAGTGGTACTTGATCTTTCCTTGCAGCTACCTCCTCGAGGGCGATCGTCAAGTAGTTTTTCGAGCCGGTTTCGATCATCGGGGGCGGGAACTCGTCGAACGTTCCCTCACCGAGGTTGTGGTAGTAGCTGTTGATCTGGCGGGCGCGCTTGGCGGACACGACGACGCTCGCGTAGTTGGAGTCGACGTTGTCGAGCAGACGGTCGATTCGGGGGGAGATCACGTTGCTGATGCCTTTCCTCGGGGAGCCTCAGTGTAGTGGGCGTCACACGGTCGCCCGGCGCGGCCGCCGCGGTGCGTCGGTCAGCCGAGCTCTGTCGCGACGATCGAAGTGAGCTGGTCCAGCGCGTCTTCGAGGCGGTCGTTGACGACCACGTGCGCGAACTCTGGCTGAGCGGCGAGCTCCTGCTCGGCGACCTGCAGGCGGCGCTCGACCTCCGCGGCGTCGTCGGTGCCGCGTCCGATCAGGCGCGTGCGCAGCGCTTGCAGCGACGGCGGCGCGATGAACACCTGCACGGCCTCGGGCATCGCCGCGCGGACCTGGCGTGCGCCCTGCACCTCGATCTCCAGCACGACGGGTCTGCCGGCGGCGACGCGGGACTCGAGCTCGGAGCGCAGTGTGCCGTAGCTGCGCCCGGCGTAGTCGGCGTGCTCGACGAAGTCGCCGGCGGCGACGCGGCTGTCGAACTCGCTCGCGCGTGAGGAAGTGGTAGTCGACGCCGTCGCGCTCGCCCGGCCGCGGCGCGCGCGTGGTCGCCGAGACGGACAGCTCGAGGCCGTCCAGGCGCTGCATCAGCCCGCGGATCAGCGTTCCCTTGCCGACCCCCGAAGGCCCCGTGATGACGAACACGCGTGCCACGGCGCGCAACCCTAATGCTGCCAGCGGGGGAAGCGGCTTAGCGGTGCAGGAGGGAGATCAGCTCTGAGCGCTGGCGCTCGGAGAGGCCGCCGATCGTCTTGCTCGGCGCGATGCGGCAGTGGGCGAGGATCTTGTTGACCTTGACGCGCCCGTACTTGGGCACGGCGAGCAGCATGTCGAACACCTTGGCGGTCTCCACGTACTCCGGCGGTTTGAGCAGCAGCGCGTGGATCGACAGGCGTCCGGCCTTCAGGTCGCGCTTGAGCTGCGCTCGCTGTATGCGGATCTGGTTGGCCCTCGCCAGCGCGTCCATTCTCTGGTTTAGCGATCGCTCTGGAGCCATGGAGGTGTTCGAGGACGTCGTACTGGTCGCCGTCGTCATGGGCGGCGAGTCTACACACCCGGAGACGTCGATCAAGACAAAGTCACCTAATTCATCTGGACCTCAAGTTGAGGTGCAGGCGTATCGAGGATGGTGGACGGTAGCGCGGCCTTTTTACAACTGTTTTCACAGGCCGGCAAACGTCCGCTCGTTGCGGATTTCGACAGCGCATCGGGCGCGACGCGCGGCTGCGAACGTCGCTTATGTCAGCTCGCCGCGTCGCAGCTCGGCGGCGATGCGCGCGGCGGCCGTGGGATCGCGAAACGTCTCGGTTCCGACGGCCACGAGCGTCGCGCCGGCGTCGAGCAGGTCGCGCGCGTGCGCGCTGCGCTGCACGCCGCCCATGCCGACGACGGGCAGCTGCACGCGCGCGGCGACCGCCGCGACCTGGGCCAGCGCGACGGCGCGGATCGCCGGGCCCGAGAGTCCGCCGCTGCCGCCGCCCAGCCAAGGCGCGCGCTCGCGCCCGGCGCCCGGCGCGAGCGCCATCGCGCGCAATGTGTTGATCAGCGAGACGGCGTCGGCGCCGCCGTCCTCGGCGGCGGCGGCGCAGGACGGCACGTCGGCGGTGTTCGGCGTGAGCTTGACGATCAGCGGCTTGGCGGTGTCGGCGCGGCAGGCGCCGACGACCTGCTGCAAGCTGCGCCGGGTCGGCGCCGATGTCCAGGCCGGTCTTGACGTTCGGGCAGGACACGTTGAGCTCGATCGCGGCGATCTCGGCGCGCTCGTCGCAGGCGGCGACGAGCGCCGCGAAGCTCCTGCTCGCTGGAGCCCATCACGTTGGTGATCAGCGGTGGCGGCGTCTGCACGCCCTCACCGCCGGCGGCGGCGAGCAGCTCGTGCAGCGCGGGCAGGTCCTCGGCCATGTAGCCGTCCAGGCCCTTGTTGGGCAGGCCGATCGAGTTGATCAGCCCGCCCGGCGCCTCCCACAGGCGCGGCGCGGGATTGCCGGCGCGCGGCTGCAGCGTGATCGTCTTGGACACGTAGGCGGCGAAGGGGAAGTCGCGCGCCAGCGCCGGCCCGAAGGCGCGCTGTGCGGCCAGCGCGTCGAACGTGCCCGAGCCGTTGATCACCGGATGTGCCAGCGCGAGGCCGCAGAAGTCGACGTCACGCGGGTGCTCCGGCGTGCTCTGAGACGTGCTCGAGCTCGCCGGCGTCGAGCACCGGGCCGTCGACGCAGACGCGCAGATAGCCGCCGCCGCGGCGCGGCGCCGCGCAGCCGTAGCAGGCGCCGAAGCCGCAGGCCATGCCGGCCTCCAGCGCCAGCTGAGCGGGCACGTCGCGCGTGGCGCACATCGCGCGCACGGCCTCGAGCATCGGCGCCGGGCCGCAGGCGTAGACCTCGGCGCGCGCGTCGCGGTAGAGCTCCTTGGAGAGCAGCTCGGTGAGCAGGCCGTGGTGGCCGACCGAGCCGTCGTCGGTAGCCACGGCGGCGCCACGCAGCAGCGCGGCGCCTTGGGCGCGTGCGCCGTCGCGAAAGCCCAGCAGCACGGTCACGTCGGTCGCCGCGTCGGCCTCCAGCGCGTCCTGCAGGATCGCCAGCGGCGCGATGCCGACGCCGCCGCCGACGAGGATCGCGCGCCGGCGCGGACGCGGCGGTGAGAAGCCCTTGCCGAGCGGGCCCAGCGCCCACAGCCCGTCGCCCTCTTGCAGCTCGCACAGGCGCGCGGTGCCCGGGCCGACGTCCTCCAGCAGGAAGTGCGACTCGCCGATGCGCCGGCGCGCGACGGAGAAGGCGCGCGGCAGATACGGCCGCTCGTCCTCTCCCCCGCCCCAGCGCTCGGCGGCGGCGATCATCGCGAACTGACCCGGGCGCGGCTCGGGCGTCTCGACGTCGGCGACGCGCAGCACGCGGTAGGCGCCGAGCTCGTCGACTGCCGAGCACGGTCAACAGCCGGCGGGCGAACGGCGCCGGCGCGGCGGTCCACTCGCTCACGCGGTCTGCACTCCGTCGGCGCGCACGCCGTGCAGCTCCTGCAGGCAGAGCACGGCGGGCTCGCCGTCGCGGCGCGCGCTGGCGATCGCGCGCGCGGCGGACATGCCGGCCGACAGCGTGGTCACGCAGGGCACGCCGTGGGAGACCGCCGCGCGGCGGATCTCATAGCCGTCGGTGCGCGCGCCGACGCCGGTCGGCGTGTTGACGACCAGGTCGACGTCGCCGCGCTCGATCCAGTCGAGCACGTGCGGCGAGCCCTCGCCGATCTTGTTGATGCGCTGCGCCGGCACGCCCATGCGCTCGATCGCTTCGGCGGTGCCGCGCGTGGCGACGATCGCAAAGCCGTTGTCGTGCAGCACCTGCGCGATCGCGCACGCGCCGGCCTTGTCGGAGTCGGTCACGGTGATGAACACGGTGCCGTTGCCGGGCAGCGGCACGCCGGCCGCGGCCTGGGCCTTGGCGAAGGCCGTGGGGAAGTCGCGCGCGATGCCCATGACCTCGCCGGTGGAGCGCATCTCCGGCCCCAGCAGCGCGTCGGATCCCTCGAAGCGGTCGAACGGCAGCACGGCCTCCTTGACGCACACCTGCTCGCCCAGGCCGAGCCCTTCGCGTTCGCGCGGCAGCTGCATCTCGGCGATCGACTCGCCGAGCATGATGCGGCAGGCCAGCTTGGCCAGCGGCAGGCCGACGGCCTTGGAGACGAACGGCACGGTGCGCGAGGCGCGCGGGTTTGCCTCGATCACGTACAGCTCGCCGGCGTGCACGGCGTACTGCACGTTGATCAGCCCGACGACGCCGATCGCCAGCGCGATCGCACGGGTGGCGGCGCGGATCTGCTCGAGCATCTCCTCGCCGAGCGAGTGCGGCGGCAGCACGCAGGCGCTGTCGCCGGAGTGCACGCCGGCCTCCTCGACGTGCTGCATGATGCCGCCGATCCACACCTCGCGCCCGTCGCACAGCGCGTCGACGTCGACCTCGGTGGCGTTCTCCAAAAAGCGGTCGAGGAAGATCTCCGGCGCTGGCCGTTGGCGGTCTCGCCGGCGCCGTCAGCGACGCCCTCGCGGCGCAGGTAGTCGGCCAGGCCGTCGCGCGAGTAGACGATCTCCATGGCGCGACCGCCGAGCACGTAGGACGGGCGCACCAGCAGCGGGAAGCCGACCTCGCCGGCGCAATCCAACGCCTGCTCGACCGAGCGCGCGGTCGCATACGGCGGCGCTTTGTAGCCGAGCTCGGCCAGCAGCGCGCCGAAGCGTCCGCGGTCCTCGGCCAGGTCGATCGCCTGCACGCTGGTGCCGAGCAGCGGCACGCCGGCAGCCTCCAGTCCGGCGGCGAGCTTCAGCGGCGTCTGCCCGCCGAACTGCAGAATCAGCCCGCGCGGTTGCTCGACCTCGACGACGGCGAGCACGTCCTCGAGCGTCAGCGGCTCGAAGTACAGGCGATCGGACGTGTCGTAGTCGGTGGAGACGGTCTCGGGGTTGCAGTTGATCATCACCGCGTCGCAGCCGGACTCGCGCACGGTCATCGCGGCGTGCACGCAGCAGTAGTCGAACTCGATGCCCTGGCCGATGCGGTTGGGCCCGGAGCCGAGAATCACGATCGACGAGCGCTCGGGTTCGCGCTGGCCGTTTATGACCTCGTCGAGGCGCCGCCGCGGCGCACCTCGTGGCGCACGCCCGGCCCGGGGCGCTCCCAGCCAGAGTAGTAGTAGGGCGTGCGCGCGGGGAACTCGGCGGCGCACGTGTCGACAGACATGAACGTGCGCTCGCCGGCGAACGGGGCGTCGGGATCGAGCGCCAGCGCGCGCAGCTGGTCCAGGAACCAAGGGTCGATGCGCGTGGGCGCGTGCACCGCGTCGACGCTGACGCCGCGCGAGAGCAGCTCGAGCACGACCTCGAAGCGATCCGGGCAGGGAATCTCCAGGCTCGCCGAGCAGCTCGTCATCGCCCAGCTCGGCTAGCGCCGGCGGCTTGTCCAGCTCGCGCGAGCGCAGCGCCTTGGCGAAGGCCTGCTCGAAGGTGCGCCCGAAGGCCATCGTCTCGCCGACGGACTTCATGTGCGTGGACAGCGTGGCGTCGGCGCCGGGGAACTTCTCGAAGGCAAAGCGCGGCCACTTGACGACGACGTAGTCGATCGTCGGCTCGAAGCACGCCGGCGTGACGCCGGTGATGTCGTTGTCGATCTCCTCCAACAGGTAGCCGACTGCCAGGCGCGCGGCGATCTTGGCGATTGGAAAGCCGGTCGCCTTGGAGGCCAGCGCGGAGGAACGCGAGACGCGCGGGTTCATCTCGATCACGAGGATCTCCTCGGTCTCGGGATTGACGGCGAACTGCACGTTGGAGCCGCCGGTCTCCACGCCGACGGCGCGAATCACGGCGATCGCCTGGTCGCGCAGCTGCTGGTAGAGGTCGTCGGTGAGCGTCTGCTGGGGCGCGACGGTGACGGAGTCGCCGGTGTGCACGCCCATCGGGTCGACGTTCTCGATCGAGCAGACGATCACGACGTTGTCGGCGCGGTCCCGCATCACCTCCAGCTCGAACTCGCCCCAGCCGATGACCGACTCGTCGAGCAGCACCTGGCCGATCGGCGAGGCCTCGATGCCGCTGGAGACGATCCGGCGGAAGTCCTCGGGAGTGCGCGCGATGCCGCCGCCGCGTCCGCCGAGCGTGAAGGCCGGGCGCACGACGCAGGGCAGGCCGATGCGCTCGGCCGCGTCAAGGCCCTCCTGCAGGGTCGTGGCGATGGCGCTCTTGGGCATGCGCAGGCCGGCCTCGGCCATCGCTTGGCCGAACAGCTCGCGGTCCTCGGCGCAGGCGATCGCCTCGTAGTTGGCGCCGATCAGCTCGACGCCGAAGCGCTCCAGCGTGCCGTCGTCGTGCAGCGCCTTGGCCAGGTTCAGCGCGGTCTGGCCGCCGAGCGTGCCGAGCAGCGCATCGGGTCGCTCGCGCTCGATCACCTGCGTGACCGGGCCGGGCAGCAGCGGCTCGATGTAGGTGGCCTCGGCGAACTCCGGGTCGGTCATGATCGTCGCCGGGTTGGAGTTGACGAGCACGACTTCATAGCCCTCCTCGCGCAGCACCTTGCAGGCCTGCACGCCGGAGTAGTCGAACTCAGCGGCCTGGCCGATGACGATCGGCCCGGAGCCGAGGATCAGGATCTTGTGGATGTCGCTACGCCGCGGCAATGCGATCCAAGAAGCGGTCGAACAGGTACAGGCTGTCGTGCGGGCCGGGGCCGGCCTCGGGGTGGTACTGCACGGTGCCGCCGGGCACGTCGAGCAGCTCCAGGCCCTCGACAGTGCGGTCATAGAGGTTGACGTGCGACAGCGCTGCGGCGCCGAAGTCCGTGTCCCAGCGCACCGGCTCGTCGGCGTCGATCGTGCGCGCGCCGCCCGGCCCGACCGCCGCGAAGCCGTGGTTCTGGGAGGTGATCTCGACCTTGCCGGTCTGCAGGTCCTTGACCGGGTGGTTGGCGCCGCGGTGGCCGAAGGGCAGCTTGAAGGTCTCCAGGCCGACCGCGCGGCAGAGCAGCTGGTGGCCGAGGCAGATGCCCCACACGGGCTTTACGCCGACGAGCTGGCGCACCGTGTCGACGACGTAGTCCAGCGCGGCCGGGTCGCCGGGGCCGTTGGCCAGGAACACGGCGTCGGGCTCGCCCGCGAGCAGCGTCTGTGCGTCGTCTGTGCAGGGATGCAGCGACACGCGCGCGCCGCGCGAGACCAGCTCACGCACCATCGAGCCCTTGATGCCGGTGTCGATGACGGCGATGCGCGGGCCGTCGCCGTCCTGACCGTGATGGGTGACTTCGGCGGGCGTGACGACGGCGGCGAGGTCCTGTCCGGCCATGGTCGGCTCGGCGTGGATCAGCTCGCGCGCGTCGTGCTCGGCGGTGTCGGCGGAGAACACGCCGCCGCGCATCGCGCCGGCGTCGCGAATGTGGCGTACAAGCGAGCGCGTGTCGACGCCGGAGATCGCGCACACGCCGCAGTCGGTCAGCCAGTCAAGCCAGCCGCGCTCGGCGCTCGGCGCGTCCTCGCGGTTGCCGGCCTCGCGCATGATCGCCGCGCGCGCCCACGGCCGCTCGGACTCCATCGCAGCGGCGCTGACGCCGTAGTTGCCGATGTGCGGGTAGGTGAAGGTGATCAGCTGCCCGGCGAACGACGGGTCGGTCATCGACTCCTGATAGCCGGACATGCCGGTCGTGAACACGACCTCGCCGAGCGCCGGCGCCTGCGCGCCGCACAGCTCGCCCTCGAAGCGCGCGCCGTCCTCCAGCAGCACGTATCCGTCGCGGCGCTCGCTCACAGAATCAGCTTCTGTACTTGCTTGAACTCCGGCGTGCCGGCGCGACCGAGCAGCTCGAACAGCGAGCTCTCGACGGTGGTGACGACTGCGCCTGCGCGCTGCAGGCGCTCCAGGCCGCGCCGGTAGTCGATGTCGTGGCGCGAGCCGACGGCGTCGGCGGGCACGTGCACTTCGACGCCTTGGTCGAGCAGGTCGTGCACGGTCTGCGACACGCACACGTGCGTCTCGATGCCACAGACGACCGCTTGGCTGCGCTCGTGGAGGTCAAAGCCGTCGGCGCGCACGGCCGAGAACACGGTCTTCTCGATGCGCGGCTCGTCCTGCAGGCCGAGCTCCGGCGCGGAGTGGCCGAGGCCTTTGGGGTACTGCTCGGAGACCAGCGCTGGCACGTCGAGGATGCGCGCGGTGGCGAGCAGCTTGGCGCAGGCCTGCGCGACCGGCGCGAAGGAGTCATACGGGCGAAAGCCCTCCTGCACGTCGACGACGACGAGCGCTGCGCGGTCGCGATCGAGCAGGGCCATCAGACGCTCGCCCGGCCGATCATGCGCCGACGACCGAGAAGGCGCGCTCGCGGAACACGACGGCGCCGGCGGACAGCGTGAGCAGCACGCGGCTGCGCAGCGAGCGCCCGGCAAAGCAGCAGTTCTCCGAGCGGCTCTCCCAGCCGCGCTCGCCGGCGACCCACTCGGCGTCGAGGTCGACGAGCGTCAGGTTGGCCGGCTCGCCGACGGCGATGCGCGGCGTGGGCAGCTCGAACAGCTCGGCGCCTGAGGTCATGCGCGCCACGAGCAGTGCGAGGTCGATGACGCCGGGCAGCACGAGCTCGGTGTAGATCGCGGCGAAGGCGGTCTCCAGACCAGTGGTGCCCATCGGCGCCTGCTCGAAGGGCACCTCCTTCTCGTCGCGCGCGTGCGGCGCGTGATCGGTGGCGACGCAGTCGATGACGCCGGATCGCAGCCCCTCGATCAGCGCTTGGCGGTCGGCCTCGGTGGCCAGCGGCGGGTTCATCTTCATGCGCGTGTCCATGCTGCGCACGTCCTGCTCGGTCAGCAGCAGATGATGCGGCGAGACCTCGGTGCTGACGCGCCAGCCCTGCGCCTTGGCGTGGGCCACGGCGTCGACCGACGCGACACAGCTGAGGTGCTGGAAGTGCACGCGCGCGTCCTCGTAGCCGGCCAGCGCGGCGTCGCGCGCGACCATCGTCGACTCGCTGACGCTGGGAATGCCGCCGATGCCCAGCGCGGCGCTGACGGCGCCCTCGTGCATGTGGCCGCCGCGCGACAGCGTCGGATCCTCCTCGTGCAGCGCGATGACGCCTCCGCACAGGCGCTGATACTGAAGCGCCTTGCGCAGCATGCCGGCGCTCTGCACCGGCCGTCCGTCGTCAGTGAAACCGACCGCGCCCTCCTGGCGCAGCTCGGCCATCTCGGTCAGCTGCTCGCCGGCCAGGCCGCGCGTGATCGAGGGCAGAAAGCCGATTGATATGCGCGCTTCGCGCGCCGCGGTGTCGCGCAGCGAGCGAAGCAGCGGCGCGGAGTCGAGCACGGGGTCGGTGTTGGGCATTGCCAGCACGGCCGCATAGCCGCCGGCGGCGGCGGCGCGCGTGCCGCTGTCGAGGTCCTCCTTGTGCTCCTGACCTGGCGTGCGCATGTGCACGTGCGGGTCGAAGAAGGCCGGCAGCAGACGCTGTCCGCGACCCTCGACGAGCTCCTCGTCGGGCTCGTAGGCCAGCGCGCCGACCGCGGCGATCTCGGCGATCTGCCCGCCGCGCACGCGTATGTCGTGGCGCGCGTCGAGCTCGGCGCGCGGGTCGAGCGCGTGAACGTCGCGCAGAAGCAGGTCGGCCGGCTGCTGCGGGCCGTGCACGAGCGGCTGCGCGGCCATCACGCGGGTTGGCGCTCGCCCAGCGCTGAGGTCTCGGCGTTGGGCGCGGCGGCGGCCGGCGGCGGCGCGCTGGCGCCGGCCAGCAGCTCATACAGCACGGCCATGCGCACGACCACGCCGGCCTCGACCTGCGCGGTGATGACGGCCTGCGGCGAGTCGACGACCTCGCCGGACAGCTCGACGCCGCGGTTGACCGGCCCGGGGTGCATCAGCACCTGGCGCGGCGACAGCCGCCGGCCGTTGACCTGATACCAGGAGGCGTACTCGCGGATCGACGGCACCCACGTCTCGCTCATGCGCTCGCGCTGCATGCGCAGCGCGTAGACGACGTCGGCTGTGGGCAGCTCGTCGAGCGAGAAGCGCACGTCGCAGCCGAGCGCCTCGATGCCGCGCGGGATCAGCGTCGGTGGCCCGGCGACGGTGACCTTTGCGCCCATGCGCTGGAAGGCGATGATGTTCGAGCGCGCCACGCGCGAGTGCATGACGTCGCCGACGATCCAGATCGAGGCGCCGTCGAGCTTTCCGAGGCGGCCGTTGAGCGTGTAGACGTCCAGCAGCGCCTGCGTCGGGTGCTCGCGCTTGCCGTCGCCGGCGTTGACGATCGCCGCGCTGCACCACTGCGAGACCAGCTCGGCGGCGCCGGCCCACGGCGTGCGCAGCACGATCGCGTCGGGCTTGTGCGCGCTGAGCGTCAGCACGGTGTCCTTCAGCGACTCGCCCTTCTCCACGCTGGAGCCGCTGGCGGCGAAGTTGACGACGTCGGCCGACAGGCGCTTGGCGGCCAGCTCGAAGGAGCTGCGCGTGCGCGTGGAGGCCTCGTAGAAGAGGTTCAGCACCATGCGCCCGCGCAGCGCCGGCACCTTCTTGATCTCGCGGTCAGACACCTCGGAGAAGCGCTGCGCCTGCTCGACGATGCGCTCGATCGCCGCGCGGTCGAGATCGTCGATCGACAGAAGGTGCATCTCACGCGACCTCCAGCGCAGCCGGCGCGATCGCGACCTCGTCGAGACCGTCGAGCTCTGCGACGCGCACGTGCACGTGCTCGGCGCGCGAGGTCGGCAGGTTCTTGCCGACGTAGTCGGGGCGGATCGGCAGCTCGCGGTGGCCGCGGTCCGCGAGCACGGCGAGCTGCACGCGCTCGGGGCGGCCGTAGTCGAACAGCGCCTCGATCGCGGCGCGCACGGTGCGCCCGGTGAACAGCACGTCGTCGACGATCACGACGGTGCGCCCGGTGACGTCGAAGTCGATGTGCGAGGCGTGCACGACCGGCGCGTCGGGGCGGCTGGCGACGTCGTCGCGGTAGAAGCCGATGTCCAGGTCGCCGAGCGGGATCTCGCCCTCCGCGCAGCTGCTCCAGGCGCTCCTTCAGCCGCTGTGCGAGAAAGGCCCCGCGGCGGTGGATGCCGACGATCGCAAGCGTCGTCTCGTCGGCGTTTCGCTCGACGATCTCGTGAGCGATGCGCGTCAGCGCTCGCTGAACGTCCTCCTCGCGGAGGACGACCTTCTCGCTGCTCTGTTGCATCCGTACCTTCCTGGCCTCACAGGACCGGGTTAAAGGATCTTCGGCAATGTATCAGGGCGTTGCGACGGTCTGGGCGGGCGCATCGTCGCTGTCGACGGCCTCCGCGCCGGCCGCACGCTCGCGCGCCTGGCGCTCAGACCAGCGCAGCAGGCTGGGCGCGCCGCGCTCGGGAAAAGGCACCTCGATCGTGTCGAAGTCGCGCGGCGCCTCGGTCGCCGCGAACACCTCGCGCGCCTCGTCGCGCACCTGTCCGCCGGCGTAGCGCGTGGAGATGTGCGTCAACGCCAGCAGACGCGCTTCGGCGTCGCGCGCCAGCTCGGCCGCCTGGCGCGCGGTGCTGTGCGCCGTCGCACGCGCACGATCGATCTCATCATCAATGAAAGTGGCCTCGTGCACGAGCACGTCGGCCTGGTGCGCGGCGATCGCAAGCGCCTCGCACGGCTCGGTGTCGCCGGAGATCACGATCTTTCGCCCCTCGCGCTCGGCGCCCATGACCTGCTCGGGCGAGACGCCGTCGACGGTCTCGCCGCGCTGCAGGCGCCCGAAGTCGGGACCCGGCTTGACGCCGAGGCGCTCGGCGAGCGCCGCGTCGAGGTGGCCTGGCCGCGCGTCCTCGACGATCGCGTAGCCGAAGGCCGAGCGCGCGCGGTGGCTGACCGGCACCGCGGCGACCACGTAGCCGTCGCGGCGCACCGTCTCTGCCGGCTCCAGCTCGACGACGCTCAGCTCATACGGCAGCCGCCCGTAGATCGCACGCATCAGCCCGTCGAGCTCGTGCAGGCCGCGCGGGCCGTAGACGGTCAGCGGCTGGTCGCGTTCGCGCAGCGCAAAGGACTTGAGCATGCCCGGCAGGCCGAGCCAGTGATCGGCGTGAAAGTGCGTGATGAACACGCACTGCATGTCCACCAGGCCGACTGAGCGCAGCAGCTGGCGCTGCGTGCCTTCGCCGCAGTCGAACAGCAACCGATCGCCGCCCAGACGCATCAGCAGCGCCGGCAGCCCACGACGCGCGCCCGGCACCGATCCGCCCGTGCCCGCGAAGAACAGCGACAGGTCCATGCGGCAACGGTAGCGTCGCGGGCGAACGCACGAGCGCCGTCGCGGCGCTGCGCGAACGTGTCGACGGGTTGTGCCCGAGTTACACGCCGGCGCGTCGGGGTATCACTCGAGCATCTCCGTGCTGTCCGATCTCAAGAGGCTCGTGCTGGCGCCGTCTCGACGGCGCGCGCGCCACGGCAAGGCCGGTCACGGCGAAGACCTCGCCAACGCCGGCGACATGCGCGGCGACATCTCGCCGCACGAAATCCCGCTCGACAATCCGGCGCACGCCGAGGTGCAGCGGCGCGCAGATGCCGAAGCCGAGCGCTTGCGCGAGCGCGGCGAGTAGCGCAGACCCGCCACCGCCGGTCGCGGATCTATCTTGCGCCGCAATGATCGAGCATTGCTTTCGCTGCCTCTCACAGACTCCCTGCGCAGACTGTTGGCAATCTCCTGACTGGATCGTTGTTGCGACCGCCGAAGGCGAGTATCTCGGCCTGGTCTGTGTGGGCTGCCTCGCCGACGACGAGCTCGCGCTGATCGAGCTCGAAGCGCTCTGTTGACGTTTCCACAGCGTTTCCATAGAGCGCCGACAGCTCGACCGTCGCTCATCGCTGCGGTTGGCGGCGTCGAACGCGTGAACGTAGCTCGGCGCCTGAGAGGGCGCTGCTGGTCGCGTAGGTCTGACTACTCGGGAGGAGGCCTGAAGCTCGCGTGTACCTCGGCGAGGTGGAGGGTCGTATCAAGCGCGCTCATCGCATCGCCGACGACAAGCGCGGGTGAGGTACCTATGTGCCGGCGTTCGACCGTCATCTGCTGGATATCAGGGAGTGAAGGCCCTCCGAGCCGTTCTAGGACCACGAGCGCAGCCTCTACACGCGCCAGCGCGCCCGGAACGCGGCTCCATGTCCCGAACTGCTCCCTAATTTTTGGCGGCGGGCTGGCTATCTCTTCGCGGGCAATATCGGCCGTCTCCCCCAGCAGCTCTTGCACTCTTCCGAGCTGCGTCAGGCGCTGGAGCCACAGCTCGCGAGCAAGAGCGTGCTGACGGCCGGTTAGCTCGTGCTCATGTGCCGCTCGAGTGGTCTCAAGGAGCTGAGCCTGTTGGCGTATCTCCTCGACGTGGGCGTCCTGAGACTCACGACGAGCCGCTCTCGCCTCCACGACGGTATTCCTCGCGTAGATGATCGTCACCAGTGCTGCGGCAGCAGCCACAGCCGAACCGATGCTCCCGACGCTGCTGAGCGCGTCGGCCAAGACAGTCATTGCCGACGTTCATCGGCTCCAGCCCGAAGCCACGAGACCCCACACGCAAACCCCACCAGCACACCGATATCGCTTGAGAAGAGCGCGGCACCCACGGCGTAGCCGAAGCCGAACGCGGCCATGGCCCCCTGAAGCTCTTGGCGCAATTCACGACGGTCGACCGGAGCCGTCCCCGAGACTGAAGCAACCCTCGTGACCTCTCGGCTCAGGCTCGCGACCTGCCGCTGCTCTACAAACAGGTCGATGCGCGCGCTTGAAACGCTGCTCGCTGGGCTGAGTGGGATCGTGGTCGCCGTGCTTAGCTCCATCCGAGCACCGGACACGCTCCTAGCGGGACTGAGGCCGACTACCACAGGGCCGGGGACTTGCTTTGGGGGCACATAGCCCTCCGGGCGGAATAGGTCGGGCATCAGCGTTCGCGCGATTTCCAGCGCCACTGCCCCCAGCCGTAGAGGGCGAGAGCGCCGACGGTCGCACCGGCAAGTTGGCCGACCGCAAACCCCACGCTGAATCCAGTGCCGATCGTTAGGAGATCCCACTGGTTCTTCGCGAGCCCGGCGTCAACCTTGGGGATCGGTGAGCCTTCACGGGACTCCATCGAAATCGTTGCGTTCTCGCTGGCGCGGACCGCGATCGGCCCAGCCCCAACGAGAACCGTCGCGGCATCTTCAATGTGGATCGAGTCGGCGACATTGTGCCGGCCGGCAAAGCCGGCAACCGTGACGGAGTCGCTGATAGAGATCGTGTCGCTTGCAAAGCGGCTCATGCTTTGTGCCATGCCACGAGACTAGCGGCGCCTCCGGGCGGACAGTGAGCGTGTTCGTCTCCTACGGCATGGGGCTGCGAACCTGCCCTGCGTCCGACAAGCGGGGCATTCTGAATGCGTGTCCCGGTCCCTGATTATCGTCGGCGCGGCCTTCCAGATCTCAGGATTCGGTCTCGCGCTCTATCAGTCTCTGTCGACCCGCCGTCGAGTCGTGCCCGAGGCGCCTTCGCTCTTCGTCGCGACGGGACATCGGATTGCGGAGGCCGCTCATAGCGGCTACGAACGATCGAGACGAGTGATCCATCGGGCGCTCCTAGCTATTGGCCTCGACCACCTCCTCTCCTATGAAGACGAGGGCAACATCACCGTGTCCGGCGGCGCGAGCACATCCGTTGAGGGCTACGCGATCCGCAAGAGCAAACCGCTCGACGAGCGCGTCGTTGAGCTGGAAGTCGGGCTACAGAAGGCCAGCGATGAGATCGCCGGGCTACGCGTTCATGTGGAGACAAGGATCGGGCAGGCCGTCGGGGAGGTTGAAGAGCGACGCAAAGCCGAGCTACGGCGGTCTCTGCTCCTTGAGGAAGTCGGCGTGGTGATGTTCCTCGTTGGTCTCGGTCTGACGACCGTCGGGGCTCTCTAAGGCTACGTCGCCTTGAACCAGGCGGATGGGCTACCCGAGCGAGGCCAGCCAGTTTCTGATCTTGGAGTGTGCGGAAACGAAGTAGACCTTGCCGCTACCCACGGCATAGAGGTACAGGACGCGTCCGCGAGCGTCGCGCCCGGGGTTCGCTGCCATCCATCGTTGCTTCGTGTCGCCATCCGCTAGCGGCGACTCCCGCGCATCAAACCCATAGGCCACGACATCTCCCGGGAGCTGCGGGCGCGGAAACTGACGCCGCCAACTCCTCCGTCGATGCATCAGCCCCACCTCGGTGATTTTGATGGGCCTGCCTCGCGCCGTGACCGTGATCCACACTCCGCCGTCGCCCGTGGCGTTGTTTTGCCAGTACGTCTCGATCCGCGGCCGTCGCAGGTTCCGGGGGACGTTGACGAGCAGCGAGACGAGCGCAATCACGAGCGAGACGCCCGACACGACGAAGGTTGCCGACATGCGCGAAGCCTACGGCCTAGTTCGGTTTCCTCGACAGGGTCGCGAACGCTCTCTGAGCGATCTCTCTGGGGCTCTGTCGCGCACTTCGGTTGAACGGAGAGACGGATTGCCGTGGGCACCCCGAACCGGTGCTCAGCGCCTGATAGGGCCTACTAGCTGCCTAGGCGAGAACGAGCGCGGACGCCCAACTCGGAGTCCTGGCGAGGGATGGCCGGTCCAGGCCCGCGATCCTCATAGGACCAAACGAGATTGGGCGCTAGCCCATGAACGCGCTGTCGCTTCATTTGATGCCTCCCGTTTCCATAGCGTTTCCACGCGCGATCCCTATTGGGCGCTGGCATCGCCTCCAGCCCCATAGAATTGGGCTCCCGCGCCCGTAGCTCAGTGGATAGAGCGCTCGCCTCCGGAGCGAGAGGTCGCAAGTTCGAATCTTGCCGGGCGCGCTGCGAGTTGCCTACCCGGCCGGCCCCACGGCTTTCAGCGCCTCATCGTGGTCGAGGAAGATGCGGATGCGACTGATCTTGCCATCGATGAAGTCATAGACGTTGGTGCTTTCGGTGCCGTTGACGATCCCGCTGGTACGTCCAGTCGCGCTCGTCCGCATGAAGACGAGCACGTGGTTGTCGCCTACCGCTTGCACGCGCTCCACCTCGATGCGAAAGTCAGGGCCTGCGTCCTCGATGTCGGTGAAGAACCGCCTGATGCCGTCAGGCCCCAGATACTCGCCCCCGACGGCAGCCAACGGGGTCAACAGCTCCACATTCTCGGTACAGCAAGCGAGGTAGCCGTCTATGTCACGCGCATTGACCGCCGCGATCGCCCGCCCGACCGTCTCCACGTTCTCCTGCGACATCGCCTCCCCCGATCCTCGGCTACGCGTTCGACAGCGCCGCGCGCCTCGTCGACGTCGGCGTCCAAGTCGCTGCGATCAACTCTCGCCTACGGCGACGTTTGCTCTTCAATGACCCCGTGTTCTCCGTTGATGATTGGAAGCGAGATGCTGAGTTCCGCTTCTGGGCATAGGTGGTGGGCATTGGCTTTGCTCAGTGAAACGGCGCCGTATCGGGAGAAGGCACTGTGAAGCGAAACTGGGTCCCCGAGCGCGATCTGTAGTGCCTGTGGGCTCGGTGTCGCAGTATTCGTCCCGTGCAGCCTTTCCCGCCCGTAGTGGCATTCAATCCCTTCGTACCTAGTGCCCGCGTATTCCTCGTGTTCGAACACGAGCGTCAGGGTCGGGTGCAGCCCGACGGTAGTTTGGCCTTTGACGTTCACTTTCAGGAACGAGCCGAGTGACTGCAGGAGGACCTCGGCGTTGCCGGTGAAGCTTCGACACGTTTGCTGGCGCTCGAACAGTCCTTCGAGTCCAAGTTCGTCGCTCCCTTTGGAGTTGGTCACAACGCCCAGGGAGAGTTCGATTTCTGGCTCGGGGTTGCATTCGATCGACCCCTCCGACGTGAAGACCTGGATGTGGCCTTCTTCGGCAGAGATCGACGCCCCCGGCGCAAGCGCGACGCCACCTTCGCTGAGCGTGAGCTTCGCCGCGGACGCTCCGCTGGCCGTGGCTCCGAGCGCGATCGAGAGAACGAGAAGAGCGCCTGCGACCGTTGAACGGGACATGGCTTACCGCCCTTCAGATAGAGAACTGGCTCCGAGCGGCCGCCCGGACGACCACGCTCGACCATACTCCCCCGCGAGGGGCTGTCAAGCAGCATTCCCGTTACGTGCGCACAACCCTGTCCACCCTCTGGGAGGCAGGCCGATAGCATCCGGCCAGGGCCCGTACGACCGATCCTGAGGGGAGAGGATATGAACGACGCCGAGGGTGTTCGCCGCGCAGCGGAGCGTGTCAGATTGGCATGTAGAGCGCTCGATGCCGCCGCCACCGACCTGCGCGTGGCGCATGGTCGAGATGGTTTGACGGCAGTCGACAAAGCCGCCGACACAGTCGAGGCCGAGACAGAGCGCGTCTGTGAGATGGCGCAGGACCTCGCAAAGCTCGCTTCCAACCTGAGGCGTTGGCTGCCGACAGAGACCGCGGCGCAGGCGGCCGGGGCAGCAGTCTCCAGCTGAGAGGGCAATGCCAAGCCGCCGTGGCAGATCAGGCGATCTGTTTCCCGCCCGCACGCGCCGGAAAAACTAGATGTGCCCGGACGGCGGGCACTGACGCCGACCGTCCGGGCGTCACTCGCAGCGCGGCGCTGGCCCGCGCCTACTCCGCAGCACAGCCCCGCAGTGCCTCAATGCACGTTGCCGGGAACCAGTGAGTTCGAGGTGGCCTGACTGCCCAGATGTTTGGGGCCGCCGATGTAGGTCGCGCTAACGGTCGTGGAGGTTGTGCTCGGCGGCTGGAATTGCACCGCGCAGCTCGCCGTTCCGACCGTCGGCTTGCCATTGACCAGAGTCTGAGCCAGGCTGCAGCTGGCGCCGGTCGTAAAGGTGCCGCCGCCGGCGCTCGTCCACGACACGAAGCCACTTGGCGTAGCGCTTGTCCCCGAGCCCGTGTCCTGCACGGTCGCCGTGCATGTGTCGGTCGCGCTCGCAACGACGAAGTCGCAGCGGATCGTAATCGACGTAGCGCGGACCTGGCCTGGCGTCGGCGCGTGCGGCTTGGGGCCGACCCCCTTGCCACCCTTGAGCCACACGATCGCGACCTCGATCACGTTGCTGCCCTTCCTGCAGACGTAGCCGTCGCCGGAGATGAAGTTGCACGGCGACCAGCCCGGCTGCGGCGGGTCGCTGAGCTTTGCAGCGTCCGACGAATTCGCCTCGAAGGCGTCGAGTACGCGCAGCACGCTCTTGCAGGCGATGGTTCCGCTCACCCGGAATCCGTGCAGCTGCGGCTTGGAGCCCACAGGCACGCCTTTCGGGAGTCCTCCTCCGAAACCGCTGACAACCGTGAGCTTGCCGCAGTCCTTCAGCGGGGCGGCGTCGGCGGCCGGCGGTAGGACAGAGAGTGCGGACAGGGCGGCGAACGCCAGCGCGGCGAATGAGAATCTGCGCATCGGAGCTTCCTCCTCATCGATCGTGGAGCATCTGGCTCATCGCACAGTACAGATTGGCCGACCTACGCCGGGCTGGCATCCGCTGGAGCGTCCAGCTGTCGGCCGCAAGCGGCGCGTGCAGCCATCGACCACAGCTACGCTTTCTCTCGCACGCGGGCTTGCTCATGGAGACGGGCTTAGGGAGCGCGCTAGGAGGCGTTGCCCGCGTGCCTTTGCCGGTGAGACGCAGTCCGGCGCCGGCGACTTCTCAGCGATCTGGCAGGGAGCGCGCCCGACTTGACGAAGTGAGCGCCATGCTCGTCCTCACTCGCAAGCCCGACCAGAGCATCATGATCGGCGACGATGTCGAGATCACGGTGCTTTCCGTCAGCGGCGACAAGGTGCGCCTGGGCATCCAGGCTCCCGCCGACGTGCCCGTGCATCGCGCCGAGATCTACCGTGAGATCCGCGACGAAGGACGAAGCGGAAGATCCGCGAGAACCCCTCGCCAGTCAAGCTGAGCGCCGAAGGGCCGCCGCGACCTGATTCGCAGCGGCCCCCGGCAAGAGGGAACTAGAGGTTTGCGCCGTCCACTCGACGCCTGACCATCATGCCCGATCGCGTCGGCGCTCGCACTAGCCCTATGTCTAGACCTTCGCGGCGCCGACCGGAGCTCGGTCCCGGTCACTAGGCTCGGCGACATGCTGCCTGAGCAACTCGCTCCCGGGCTGTTTCGCTGGACCGCCGCTCATCCGCAGTGGAGTCCCGCCGCCGAGTCCGGCAGCTCCAGCGAGTGGGGGCAAATGGTCGGCTCGACGCTCTATGAGGCGCCCGACACGATCGCGATCTTCGACCCGATCCTGCCGCGCGAAGAACGCGAGCGGTTCTTGACATGGCTGGACGAGATCGTCGACGGCCGACCGGTGAGCGTGCTCACGACGATTCGCTGGCATCGGCGCGACCGCCAGCAGGTCGCCGAGCGCTATAGCGACAACTCTTCGCGAGCCTGGAACGTCGTTCCCGCCAGTGTCGAGCCATGGCCACTGCGCGGGGCCGCAGAGACGTTGTACTGGCTGCCCGCCGTCGCGACGCTCGTCGCCGGCGATCGCCTGCTGGGCGACGGCAACGGCGGACTGCGCCTGTGTCCCGAAAGCTGGCTCACGCAGGCGCGGATCGACCGCCCGGGGCTTGCCCATCTGATGCTCGCGCTGCTCGACCTTCCGATCGAACGCGTGCTCGTCTCCCACGGCGAGCCGGTTCTGCACGATGGGCGCGCCGCGCTCGCGCACGCCATCGCCGAGGCTCGCGAAGACTGAGTGTCCGTCAGTCGAGCTCGTGCTCGTAGATCACCGACGAGGTGAGCTGGCCCACCTGGTCATAGAACGAGCGCGCGCGGCCGTTGAACTGCTGCGTGCGCCAGTACACGCGGTCACAGCCCTGCTCGCGCGCCTTCGCATACGTCGCGTCGATCAACGCCTTGGAGGTCGTGCCGCCGCGATGGGCGGCCGCCACGAACAGGTCCTCCAGGTAACAGTCGGGCGACCGACTCCAGGTCTTGGGGTGTACGACCAGATGCGCAAAGCCGCCGAGGCGCCCGTCGATCACGGCCACCAAGCCGTGCATCTGCGGCTCGCCGCCGCTCAGCCGCTCGAAGGAGTGGCGCGTCATCTGCGGCGTCAGCTGTTCGCGATAGAAGGACAGGTAGCCGTCCCACAGCACCAGCCACTGCTCGAAGTCCTCGCGCTCCAGCGCGCGAACGGTGACGGTGGAGCTCGCCTCGGCCATGCTGCGAACCTACACCAGCGCGCACGCCGAGCGTCTGCGGTGATCCGTCGGCGTCGCCGGCCCGTACAGATCGGTGTGTCGGCCGATTTCCGGCACACGGGACGGCCAGGCTGGGGACCGAGCGATCGGTCCGCGTGCAGCCTGGTCGTTCCTTGCCTTTTGTGGCCGTCGTCAGTCGGGCCAGAGCAGGTCGTCGTCCTCGTAGGCCGCCTGCTCGATCTGCTCCAGCGCGAGGTCCGTGCGCCTGTCGTCGACCATCACCTGCAGCGCCCGCTCGATCGTCGGCGCCCACACCCGTCGGGCGACCGCGACGCGCCCGGGCTCCTCGGCGAACTGCTTCCATTCCAGCTCCACCAGCGGTGCGCGCGCCGGCGGCGCGTCATCGGGAATCGGCGCGCCCCAGCCATACAGCGTGATCTGCGCTTGCCAGCCGTGCGGACACAGCTCGCCCATCACCGCGAGCGCCTGCCACTGATCGCTGACGGGTCTGGCTCGACCGGCGCGACGGCGCACAACCAGCACGATCAGCACGCAGATCAGCGCCATCGCGGCGATCACCGCGAGCACGATCAGCGTGTCGTGCGCCGCCGGCGGATGCCCTCCCCCGCCCTGCACGCCGCTGGCCAGCACGCTCACCAGGCCGTCAACGCTCATGACACCCCTTCGGATGCGCTCGCGTGGGCCCCGCGCGGTCGCCGGCCGCTGGCTCTCATCGTCTTATGAAGTTAGTCCATCGCGCGTCAAGACAAGCCACTTGCCGCCGCCCCGCTCGGCGCCTCGCGACTATCCTGGGCGCGCATGCACGAAGCTGACAGCTGCCGGCATTCCACGTGAGGCCACGCGCCGCGACTCGTTCAGACTGGCCGCGCCTGCTCGACCTGAACGCCGCCTCGGTGCGCGAGCTCAGTCCCCTGGATGAGCCGCGCCTGCGCTACATCCTCGCGCTGGCCCACAGCTGCCTGGTGGTGGAATCAGACGATGGCGTGATCGCCGGCTTTGCCATCGCGGTGGCGCCCGGCGCCGACTATGACAGCGCCAACTACGCGTGGTTTGCCCGGCGCTACGAGCGCTTTCTGTATCTCGATCGCATCGCCGTGGCGGCCGACAGCCGCCGCCGGGGAATCGGCGCGCTGCTGTATGACGCGATGGAGCAGTCGGCCGTAGCCTTCGAGCGCATGGTCTGCGACGTCAACATCAAGCCGCGCAACGACGCCTCGCTGGCCTTTCACGCGGCGCGCGGCTACCGCGAGGTCGGGCGGCTGGCCCACGGCGACGTCAAGACCGTCGCGCTGATGAGCAAGGAGCTCGCCGCCGCGCCCCCCAGCTAGAGCACCTTGGAGAGGAACGAGCGCGTGCGCTCGTGGCTGGGGTTGTTCAGCACGTCGGCTGGGCGGCCCTGCTCGACGACCACGCCGCCGTCCATGAACACGACCGTGTCGGCGACCTCGCGCGCGAAGCCCATCTCGTGCGTGACCACGATCATCGTCATGCCGTCGCGCGCCAGCTGCTGCATCGCCGCGAGCACCTCGCCGACGAGCTCGGGATCGAGCGCCGAGGTGGGCTCGTCGAACAGCATCAGCTTGGGGTCCATCGCCAGCGCGCGCGCGATCGCCACGCGCTGCTGCTGTCCGCCAGACAGCTGCGAGGGGTAGGCGTCGACCTTGTCGGCCAGCCCGACCTGCCCGAGCAGCTCGTGCGCGCGCGACGCGGCGGCTTCGCGCGCCTGGCCCTTCACACGGATCGGCGCGCACGCGACGTTTTCGGTCGCCGTCATGTGCGGGAACAGATTGAAGTGCTGAAACACCATGCCGATCTGCGCGCGCTTGTGAGCGACCTCCGATTCGCGCAGCTCGTGCAGCTTGTCGCCGACCTGGCGGTAGCCGACCAGTTCGCCGTCGACCGACAGGCGACCGGAGTTGATCTTCTCCAGGTGGTTGATGCAGCGCAGCAACGTCGACTTGCCCGAGCCCGAGGGCCCAAGCAGGCACATCACCTCCCCCGCCGCCACCTCCAGCGAGACGCCCTTGAGCACCTCCAGACGTCCGAAGCGCTTGTGCACGCCCTCGGCCTTGACCATCGGACCGCTCATGGCGTCGGCTGGTGGCGAAACGACAGTAGGCCGGCGCGAATGCGCTGCAGCGGCGTGGCCTGACGGGTACGCTCGCCGCGGCCGTAGTAGCGCTCCAGGTAGTACTGGCCGACGTACAGCACACTCGTGCAGACGATGTACCAGAAGCTGGCGACGATCAGCAGCGGAATCGTCTTGAAGTTGACCGAGTAGATCAGCTGCGTCGCGTACAGCAGCTCGGTCACCACGATCACGCTCGCCAACGATGAGGTCTTGAGCATCGAGATCGTCTCGTTGCCGGTCGGCGGAATGATCACGCGCATCGCCTGCGGCAGCACGATCCGCCGCATCGTCTGCAGGCGCGTCATGCCCAGTGACTGCGCCGCGTCAGCCTGGCCGGGGTCGACCGAGATGATGCCGGCGCGCACGATCTCGGCCATGTAGGCGCCCTCGTTGAGGCCGAGGCCGAGAATCGCCGCGGCGAACGGCGTGATCAGCGTGTTCGCGTCGGCGTGAATGAACGCTGGGCCGAACGGAATGCCCAGGCCAATCTTCGGGTACAGAGCCGCGATGTTGTACCAGAACAGCAGCTGCACGAGCACGGGTGTGCCGCGGAAGAACCAGATGTAGAACGAGCTGGCCGAAGAGACCATCCAATTCGGCGACAGACGCATCACCGCCAGCAGCACGCCGAGCACGATTCCGATCGCCATGGCGATCACCGTCAGCTCGATCGTCACACGCAGGCCGTGCAGAATGCGCCCGTCGAACAGATATTCGCCGACTACGTCCCACTGGAAGTTCGCGTTCGTCACGACCGAACGCCCGAGCGCGACGGCGATGATCAGGATGATCGCCGCCGCCACCCAACGCCCCGGCCTGCGGACGGGAACGGCCGTGATGTCCTCGGGCCGGCCGGCCGTTTCCGGAATCGGCTCCGAGGACACCCGCTGCTGCTCGATCAGTCGCTCAGCTGCTCGCGCCGTTGATCGCGGCGGTCGTCAGCGCACCGGACTGCAGACCCCATTTGGTGAGGATCTTGGTGTACGTGCCGTCGGCGATCAGCGCCTTCAGCGAGGCTTGGATCGGTTTGGTCATGCCGCTGCTCTTGGGAATCGCCAAACCGTAGGGAGCCGCTTCGTACTCTTTGCCGACCGACTTGAAGGCGCCGTTTGACTGCTTGATCTGGTAGTCGGCGACCGGTGAATCGGCCATGCCCAGGTCCGCGCGGCCGCTGGAGACCGCGAGGTTCACGGCGTTCTGGCCGGGGTAGGCCAGCACGGTCACCGCCTGCTTGCCTTCTTTGGTGCACTTGCCCGACTGCTTGGTGGCTTCTTCGACCTCCACCGTGCCCTTCTCGGCGGCGACCTTCTTGCCGCACAGGTCGGCGACGGTTTCCACGCCGGGGTTCGCCGAGCTCTTGGCGTAGAAGGAGATGCCGGCGGTGAAGTAGTCGACGAAGTCGACCGTCTTCTCACGTTCCTTGGTGTCGGTGAAGGACGAGGCGCCTAGGTCATACCGGCCGGCCGCGAGTCCGGGGATGATCGTTTCGAAGTCGGAGTTGATGAATTTCGCCTTCAGGCCCATCTTGGCGGCGATCGCGGTCACCAGATCCGGGTCCATGCCGATGACCGTGTGGCCATCCGGCGCGATGAACTCGAGCGGGGCGTACTGGGCTTCGGAAGCGACCGTCAGCGTGCCCTTCGATTTGATCGCCGCGGGCACTTCTTTGGCGATCGACGCGTCGACGGTCGGAGTCGCTGGAGCGGAAGCGGACGTCGAGCTACCGCTGGTGCTGCTGGTGGAACTGCTGCTGCCGCAACCGGCGAGCGCGACGATGACGAGCACTGGCGCAGCCATCGCGAGGACAGTCTTTCTCATCTGGACTCCTGCTTCCTTGGTCGAAAGGGCACGTCGAGCGCGGAAGTATAAGCCGGTATTGACCGTCCAGTAACGTCGGCGAACGGGTGGCTTGACCGTTTTCGCCCGCGCTGTGCGAGCGATCGCCCTCGCGCCGCTGCGGACCTCAGATTTCCAGGTAGCGCAGGACCACGCGGCCCAGCACGAGCACGTCGCCGTCGTTGAGGTCGGCCTGCACGATGCGCCGGCCGTTGACGAACGTGCCGTTGGAGCTGCGGTCGTCGAGCAGTCGCGCGCCTGATGGGCGGTCGACGAGCATCGCGTGTCGGCGCGAGACGGAGTTCTCGTCGAGGTGCAGGTCGGCCGAGAGGCCGCGCCCGATGTGCATCACGGCGCCGCTCTGCAGCGGAATCAGCAATGTCTCGCCGGTGCCCTGAACCTCGAGAAAGCGCCCCGGGCCATTCGGACGCTCGCTGAGCGCCTTGCTGCGCACGCTCTCGTCGAGCACGGCGATCGCGTCGACGCGCTCTGTCAGGCCCTCGGTGGGAGCGGCGGAGCGGCTGGGTGTCTGCGTGCTCATACGCGTAGTGAAGCCAATGCTACTCACGTGTTCCTCAAGACCGGCGAAGAAACTCCTAAAGTCCGGCGTCGCTCGTCGACCGATCGTGACGAGGTCCTAGCGACCGGCCGCGTCCAACGCCGTCGGCGGGCCATCGCCGCCGCCGCGCCGCGAGCGCGCCGCGCGCCGCGCGCTCCACCAGCCCCAGCCGCCGACGGCCAGAACGGGCACGACGTACATCAGCGACGTGTACCAGTGGGTCAGGCATCCGAGCACCGTCATCGCGTTAAACGCTACCACGCCTCCCGCCGGCCGCTTTGTGCCCCAGCGCCCGTCGGCTCGGCCTCGCCCGCGTCCGCGCCCGGCGGCTGTGGGCGGCCTCGCCGCCGCCTGGTCACGAGCACCAGCGCCAGTCCCAGCACGACTATCGCCGCGCCGAGCGCGATCGCGGCGACCGGCGCGCTGGAGGCCTCGGGCGTCCAGTAGAGCTGCCCGGCGACCGTGCCCCGCTGCGCGCCCACGGCGATCGGCACGTGCCAGTCGAAGATCAGCGTGCGCTTGCCCTTGTCCTTGACCTGTGGCGGCAGCGCCGGCGACATCCAGTGGATGCGATGGTCGTGCCATTCAAACTGCCCGGTGCGATCGACGACCGTCCATTCCGGCGCGGCCTTGGCCGACGCCGACGCCGGCACCGTGACGTTGCCGTAGAAGCTCTGATTGAGAAAGTAGGCCGGCGAGCGCTTGTTGACTTCCACCGTGCCGTCGGCCAGCACGCGCGCATACGGTTCGCCTTCATAGCCCTCGATCGTCACCGTGCGCCCGCTGCGGTTGCGCAGTTGCAGGCGATCGGAGAACTGCAGCACCTGCAGGCTCACGCCGGGAACCGCCGGCGAGACGGCCGTGATCAACGAGCGGTAGTTGGGGCTCGAGCCCTGGTCGTTGAGCGGGCTCTGCGCCTGCTCGGTCGCGCCCGAGGCGGGCTGCGCGCCCCCGACCAGCGCCGCTGCGGCCGTGCCCGCCGCCAGCGCGCAGATCGCGAGCAAGGACCGAATCGATCGCCGCGCCGACATCGCGCGAACGCTAGCGAAGGCGCAATCTGGTCGAGCCGGCTCGCTCAGGTGCCCACATCCGACAACAGCCATAGGCCGAAGCTCGTGAACGCGACCATCACCGCGAGCATCCAGTACTGACTGCGCACGGCCTCCTCGGGTTCGTCATACATCGTCAGCGCGCGGTCGTGCGCGAGCGCCAGGCCACTGACGTGACCGAGGATCAGAGCTGCGACCTGCACGTACCAGATGGCCGCGTAGGAGATCACCTGGTAGTCGATCTGATAGCCGGCCGTGCCGAACAGGTTGGAGCCGTCGCCGAGCGGATCGGAGGCGAGATAGCCGATCGCCTGACCCTGCCACAGCAGCAGCGAGAAGTAGTGCGCGAGCACGTAGGCAAAGCCGATCGGCACGAGCGTGTGCGCGAACGCGCGCGTCAGCTGGCCGACGTCGTAGCGATCGCCGACGCTGCGCACGCCGAGAACGCCCAGGCGATAGACCGCCACGATCAGCCCGATGCAGGCCAGCAGGCCAAACGAGTAGGCAAGCTCCTGAGCGGGCGTCGCGCCCAGGCCGAGATCGGCGAACACGCTCTGCACGTGCGGCTCGGCTTTTCGCCAGATGCCGCCGTTTGAGAATCCGTCGAACGTCGTCGTGCCGATCACCGCGCAGATCAGCGTGACCATGCCGCTGGGCATCGCCAGGCCGGTCACGCCGCTGAGCGGCCGCCGCCAGCAGAGAAGGCCGCGCTC
Source organism: uncultured Solirubrobacteraceae bacterium (assembly GCA_963793935.1). Classification (GTDB taxonomy): domain Bacteria; phylum Actinomycetota; class Thermoleophilia; order Solirubrobacterales; family Solirubrobacteraceae; genus Palsa-744. The sequence continues at coordinate 1,173,355 of CAWCBZ010000001.1, read as the reverse complement.
GTCGCGCACCAGCGGCGACAGCCGCGAGAGCAGGTTGAGATACACGCCGAAGCCGTCGGCCGACCTCCCCCACTGCTCGACGCCGAACAGCAGCATTCCGCCGAGCATCACCGCGAAATAGCCCAGCGACAGCGCCGCGAGCAACGACGGTTCGTCGCGATTGACATACACCAGCTCCAGCCAAGCGAAGCCGACGATGCCGAAGATCGCCGGCCACACTCCGAGCCGGCTGGGATAGCGAAGCGGCCCTGCGCCGCCAGAGCGGCGAACACCCACGGCGCGCAGCGCCGCGGCGCACAGTCGTGCGCAGGCGCGCCACGGACTCAAGGAGGCGAACACATCGCCGAACAGCACGCTGAGCACCGGCAGCCCGACCCAGAAGATCACGTAGATGAACGTCACCGAGAAGTTCGCGCTTGGCACCTGCGCTCCGTCGAAGCCGCTGTAGATCACGAGTGCGAACAAGGCAATGCCGACCACTCCGCCGAGCGCGTCCAGCACCGGCGCCAGGCGCGAGCGGCGTCCGGCCGCGGCGCTCACGCCCGGCGCCACGGCACGCCGATGCTCGCTCTGCAGCTGCGGCGTGCGCCATAGCGTCGACAAGGCGACGAAGGAGACCACGAGCACGATCGCCGCCGTCCAGCTGAACAGCCACACGGGGATCGGCAGGTCGGCCTTGCCGACGATGCCATGCGCCTGCGCGCTCGCCGGAAGCGCCAGCGTGAGCACAGCCGGGCCGCCGAACAGCAAGGCCAGCATGCGGCGACGCGGTGCTCTCATGCCCGGCGCAGTCTACGCAACGCGCGCTCACAGATCGCCGCTTGCGCCGGGCGCACGGGCGGCGCGGTCGCCCTCGCGGGCCTGCTGAGAACCCGACCGGCAGTGGTCGGCCTGCCACCCTCCAAAGGCGCGCTGGCGTACCCTTGCAGCTGCATGCACGCGCTCCCGCTCGCCGTCTCCACCGACATCGAGGCCGCGCTGCAGCTCGGTCCGCTGGCGATCGTCGCCGTGCTCTATGCGCGCCGCGTGCGCACGCTGGCGACGACCACGCACCCCGTGCCGGGCTGGCGCCAGGCCTGCTTTTACCTGGGCTTCGTGACGATCGCCGCGGCGCTCACATCGCTCGGCTCGGCCAGCCAGGACCTGCTGTACATGCACATGATCGAGCACCTGCTGCTGGGCGACGTCGCAGCGCTGCTGATCGTGCTCGGGCTGACCGGGCCGCTGCTCGCGCCGGTCCTCAAAATCAAGCTGTTTGACCGCCTGCGCGCGCTGTCACACCCGGCGATCGCCTTTCCGCTATGGGCCGTCGACCTGTACGTGTGGCACGCGCCCGTTCTGTACCAAGCGGCACTACGCCACTCGGGCGTGCACGCGCTCGAGCATGCGATGTTCCTCGCCTTCGGCGTGAACATGTGGATGTGCTTGGTCGGCCCGCTGCCGACGCCCGGCTGGTTCGGCAACCTCGGCCGCCTCGGCTACATCGTCGTCGTACGCCTGGCCGGCACCGTGCTCGGCAACATCTTCCTCTGGTCGGGCACTGTCTTCTACCCCTTCTACAGCCGCGGCGACGCGATCCATCACATCTCGCCGCTGGCCGACCAGAACATCGCCGGCGCGATCATGATGGTCGAGGAGTCCTTTCTCACGCTCGGGCTGTTCTGCTGGCTGTTCCTGCGCGCCGCGCGCGAGGGCGAGGAGCGCCAGAACCTGCTCGACTATGCCCAGTCGCAAGGTTTGGAGCTCAGCGACGAGCGTGCCGCACGGGCGGTCGCCGCGGGGCGCGGCGCTGAGCTGCGAAGACGCCTCGAGGCGCGCACCGGCGCCGCCGAGCGAACCTGACACGAAGACCGTCGCGCGCCACGCGCCGTGGCGCTAGGCTGCGTCGATGTGCGCCGGATGCGCGATGGCGGCGGCCTCGGCCGCAACGGGCTTCAGAAGCTGGCTGCAGAACCACCAGTTCGGCTGGCTGACCCCCAAGCGCCTGCGCGCGCTGACGATCGCAGCGATGTGCGCCGCCGGGCTCGTCTCGACCGTGGGAATCAGCGGCTCGACGCCGGCCGTCGCACACAGCCACCCCGCGCCCGCCGCTCAGCAGGTCGCTAAGGCGCCCTGATTTCGCCGCACCAGCGCTGAGAACTAGCCGCGCTCGCGCCGCCCAGTGGCGTCCTAACCGCCGGCGACGGCGGGCAGGATCGTCATCTCCGAGCCGTCGGCCACCGGCGTCTTCAGCCCGTCGAGGAAGCGGATGTCTTCGCCGGCGACATATACGTTGACGAAGCGGCGCAGGCCGCCGTCGTCGTCATACAGCCGCGCACGGAGCTCGTCGTGGCGCGCGAACAGACCGTCGAGCACCTCCTGCACGGTCGAGCCGTCGACCTGCGTCTCGGCCTCGCCGCCCGCCGCGGCGCGCAGCTGCGTGGGAATCTTCACCAGGACGGACATCAGACCGCGACGGTCTGCGGCACGCCTGACTCGAAGGCTTCGACCGTGGGGGCGATCGTGTGCGTCTCAAACGTGCCGCGCACGGCGTCCAGCGTCTTCAGGCCCTCGCCGGTGATCACCAGCACGACGCGCTCGTCGGGGTCGATGTCGCCACGCTCGGCGAGCTTTGCCAGCGTCGCCGTGGTGACGCCACCGGCCGTCTCGGTGAACACGCCGGTGGTCTCGGCCAGCAGTTTGATGCCGGCGCGGATCTCGTCGTCTGTCACGGAGTCCACGCCGCCACCTGTGCGCCGCGCCAGGTCGAGCGCGTAGGGGCCGTCGGCGGGGTTGCCGATCGCCAGTGACTTGGCGATCGTGTCGGGCTTGACCGGGCGGCACACGTCGCGCCCGTCGGCAAACGCGCTGGCGACCGGCGAGCAGCCCAGCGCCTGGGCGCCGTTCATGCTCGGCAGCTCGCCCTCGACCAGGCCCAGCTCGCGGAACTCGTCAAAACCGCGTGCGATTTTCGTGAACAGCGAGCCCGAGGCGATCGGCACGACGCAGCGGTCGGGAAGCTCCCAACCGAGCTGCTCGGCGATCTCGAAGGCAAGCGTCTTTGAGCCCTCGGCGTAGTAGGGGCGCAGATTGATGTTCACGAACGCCCACTCGCGCTCCGCGCACAGCTCGGTGCACAGGCGGTTGACGTCGTCGTAGTTGCCTTCTACGCCGACCAGCTTGGTGCCGTAGATGCCCGTCGCGAGCACCTTCTGCTCCTCCAGGTCGGCGGGGATGAAGACGTAGGAGTCCAGGCCCAACGCGGCGCCGTGCGCGGCGACCGAGTTGGCCAGGTTGCCCGTGGAGGCGCAGGCGATCGTCTCGAAGCCGAGCTCGCGAGCGCGCGTGACGGCGACCGACACGACGCGGTCCTTGAAGGAGTGGGTCGGGTTGGCGGCGTCGTTCTTGACCCATACCTCGCGCAGGCCGAGTCGCTCGGCGAGACGGTCGGCGCGGATCAGCGGCGTGCAGCCGGCCGGCAGGCCAATGCGTGTGGAGCCGCCGCCGCCCGAGGGAGGGCCGCCGGGGGCACCGCGGCCGTAGGCCGTGGTCGGCAGAAAGTCGGCGTAGCGCCAGATGTTCTGAGGTCCGCCCTGGATGCGGCGGCGCAGCTCGGCGACGTCTTCGCCGGTGCGGCTGTGGTCGTATGCGACCTCGAGTGGGCCGAAGCACTGCTCGCAGACGTACAACGCCTCGAGCGGGTACTGCGTCTCGCACTCCTTGCATTGCAGATGACTTGCTGGCATTTCGGGGGCTCCTTCGCTAAACCTTCGCCTTGTCACGTGTGGCGAAGAGCGCGAAGCCCGGCCACACATCACCTGGAATTGGCACCTTCCCGCCTGTGACTTGGCGGTGGTTGCCGGGGTTTCGTAGGGCCAGGCCCTCCACCCCTCTGGATGTGTACAACTGCTGAGCGGCAGTCTAGCAACGATCTCGGCGGCGCGGCGAGTCGGCTTTTCTGTCCAGTTGCGCTGTGCCGAGAACGCGCCCGGCGGGACGGTAACGCGTGCGACGCAGCGGTGTAGCCCGCTGCAGATGAGCACTCCAGCGCGCGAGCAAAGCCAAGGCCTCGGCGAGCAGAACGGGCGCATCGCCGAGTCAGGCGCCCGCCTGCAGCCGGCCTCCACCGCGCCCAAGCGACGCATGCTGTTGATCGTCAATCCGCATGCGTCGACTGTCTCTGACCCGATGCGCAGGCTCGTCGTCCACGCGCTCGAAGGCCGCTTCGAGGTCGAGGCCGTCGACACCAAGGCACGCGGCCACGCCACCGAGCTCGGTCGCCAGGCGGTGGCCCAGGGCCATGACCTGGTCGTGGCCTTCGGCGGCGATGGCACGGTCAACGAAGCGGCCAACGGCCTGCGCGGCTCGGAGATCCCCCTGTGCGCGCTGCCGGGCGGCTCGGCCAACGTGTTCGCAAAGATGCTCGGCATTCCCGGAGAGTTGGTCGACGCGACCGAGCACCTGCTGGCGATGGCCGATGACTGGCGCGTGCGCCGCGTCGACCTGGGCGTCGTCAACGATCGCTGCTTCACGTTCAACTCAGGCGTCGGTCTCGACGCGAGCGTCGTCGAGCGCGTCGACGCGCGCCCGCAGCTGAAGGCGCGCTTTGGTCCCTACTTCTTCACCTGGCAGGCGCTCGTGTCCTTCGCGCGGAGCTATCTTCTGCGCCCGCCGAAGATGGACGTCGACGACGGAGGCCGCACGCTGCGCGCCGTCACCACGATCGTGCAGAACGGCGCGCCGTTCACTTACTTCCACGAACGTCCGGTCGAAATCGCCGACGGCGCCTCGCTGGACTCCGGCCGTCTGGTCAGCGCCGTGGTGCATCGCGCCACCCCGCTCGGCGTGTCGCTGATCGGCATGCGGACGTTGCTGCCGCGCTTGCGCGTCGTCGGTCACCGCAATATCACCGATTTGCAGCGGCTCAGCGAGCTGACCGTGCGCAGCGCCGACGGACGCCCGTTGCCGCTGCAGGTCGACGGCGACTTCCTCGGCGAGGTGCAGGAAGCGCGCTACTCGATCCTGCCCGGCGCGCTACGCGTCGTCTCTTAACGTCTAGGCGCCGCCGCCGGGCGTGACGCGGTATGCGTCGAAAACGGAGTCGATGTTGCGCATGCGCGTGATCGCGCCCTTGAGCGTGTGTGTGTCGGCCACCTCGACGACGAAGCGGTTCTTGACCATCGGCGGAGTCGACAGGCAGCGCGCTTCGAGGATGTTCGCGCCGGACTCGCTGAACACGCGCGAGAGGTCCTCCAGCAGCCGGTGGCGGTCCCAGGCGTCGATCTGGATTTCCACGACGAACGCGGTCGATTGATCTCCGTCCCAGGAGACGTTGGTGAAGCGCTCGGGGTCCTTGCCCAGCAGCGCGGCGTTGGGGCAGTCTTTTCTGTGGATCGTGATGCCGCGCCCGAGCGAGATGTAACCGACGATCTCGTCGCCCGGCACCGGACGACAGCACTTGGCCAGACGCAGCATCACGTCCTCGACTCCGTCTACGCGAATGCCGTACTGGCCCGAGGACTTCGTCGGCCTGCGTCGCTGGCGCCCGACGCGCAGCAGATCAGCCGCCGTGTCGTCGCCGTCAGCGGCCTCGCCCTGCTTGAGGCGCTGCATGACCTTGCCGACGACCAGCTTCGGCGAGATCTTTGCCGCGCCCAGCGCGATGTAGAAGTCGTCGGCCTTGCGATAGCCGACCTCGCGGATCACGTCGGCGAGGATCGCCGAGCCGGTGATCTTCTGAGCCGGCAGACCCTGTTTGCGCAGGTGCTCCTGCAGCAGGTCGCGACCCGTGTGCTCGGTGTCCTGGCGCGACTCGGCCTTGAACCATGCCTTGATCTTGTTGCGCGCACGCGTCGTCTTGACCGTCGCCAGCCAGTCGCGCGAGGGCCCGCGCTCACGCTTCGCCGTGAGGATCTCGACGATGTCGCCCGAGCGCAGCTCGTAGTGCAGCGGCACGATCTTGCCGTTTACGCGCGCGCCCACACAGCGGTGGCCGATCTCGGTGTGCACCTCATAGGCGAAGTCCAGCGGCGTGGCGCCGGCGGCCAGCGACTTGACCTGGCCCTTGGGCGTGAACACGAAGACCTCTTCCTCGAACAGGTCCGTGCGCAGCGTCTCCATGAACTCACGCGGGTCTGACATCTCCTTTTGCCAGTCGAGCATCGAGCGCAGCCAGTTCAGCTTGGCGTCGCCGCCGCTCTCGCCGCCAGCGTCGGACGCGCCGTTGGGGCCGACCTTGTAGACCCAGTGCGCGGCCACGCCGAACTCCGCCATCTCGTGCATCTCCTGCGTGCGGATCTGGATCTCCAGCGGGCGCCCCTCAGGGCCGATCACCGTCGTGTGCAGCGACTGATACATGTTGAACTTGGGCATCGCGATGAAGTCCTTGAAGCGCCCCGGCAGCGGCTTCCACAGCGAGTGGATCACGCCGACGGTGCCGTAGCAGTCCTTCACCGAGTCGACGATCACGCGCATCGCCGTCAGGTCGTAGATCTCGTTGAACTCGCGGCCCTTCTTGGTCATCTTCGAGTAGATCGAGTAGAAGTGCTTGGCGCGCCCGGCGATCTGCGCCTGGATGCCCAGCTCGGCCAGCTCGCGTGACAGGTATTCGCCGGCCTGGCCGACATAGCCCTCGCGATCCTCACGCTGCTGGGCGACCAGACCCTTGATCTCCTGGTACTTGCGCGGGTGCAGCGTCGCGAACGCGAGGTCCTCGAGCTCCCACTTCAGCGCGTGGATGCCCAGCCGGTGCGCCAGCGGCGCGTAGATCTCCAGCGTCTCGCGCGCCTTCTCGATCTGCTTCTGCTTGGGCATCGCCTCGATCGTGCGCATGTTGTGCAGGCGGTCGGCGAGCTTGATCAGGATGACCCGCACGTCGGTGGCCATCGCGACCATCATCTTGCGGTAGTTCTCGGCCTGGGCCTCGTCGTGGGATTGGAAGGTGATGCCGGTCAGCTTGGTCACGCCGTCGACGATCGCGGCGATCTCCTCGCCGAAGCGCTCGCGCACCTCCTCGATCGAGGCCGACGTGTCCTCGACGGTGTCGTGCAGCAGCGCCGCGCACAGCGTCTCGGTGTCCAGGCGCATGCCCGCGCAGATGCGCGCAACGCCGACGGGATGCACGATGAAGTCCTCGCCGGACTTGCGCCGCTGCGCGGCGTGGTGCTCGCAGGCGAACACGAAGGCGTCCTGCACACGCGCGCGATCGATCTCCACGGCGGAGTCGGCGGCGTGCTCGGAGACGATCGCGAACAGGTCGTTGAGCAACCTGCGCTCGGGCTCTGACAGGTCCAGACGCTGCGGCGGGCGACTCGAGCGGCGGTCCTCGGCGGCGACCGTCCCCCCGTTGCCTGCCGGCTCGGGTGTGGCGCCCTGGGCAGGTCGCTTGGACGCCGCGTCGCTCACCGGCCGCGGCTGATCGGCGACCTCCGTGCTCTGCGGGCTGTTGGGTTCCTTGGCCACGGCCATCTCATAAGGGTAGGGGACCGCCCACTCCGATCAAAGCGGCCTAGGGCAACGCGAACAGGACCAGCTCGTCGTCCTCTGTCTCATCGGCGCGCGGCGCCGCGACGGGCTGGGGCGGCGGAAGTCTTGCAGCGTCGATCGCCACCGGCATCGCGCAGGCGTGGCGCAGCACCAGACGCGGCTCGGACACGCCGCGCCACTCGTTGACCTCCAGCGTGAACGTGGCCTGCACCGGCTCTCCATCGGGCACCGGCAGCGAGCCGCCGGCGCCGAACGCCACGGCGCGTGCCCGCGCACCGCGCGAGTTGACCGTGAAGCGCACGTGCTTGCCTTCGCCCATCGCCCGCGCGTCTGAGAAGCTCGCGTCCTCGACCATCAGCGACACGCCCGGGTTGGCGCGGCCGAACGGCGCCAGCAACTGCAGCTCCTCGGCCAGCTCCATGCCCAGCTCGTCGCCGCCGACGACCGCGTCGACGTGCTCCACCGGCGCCAGGTCCGCAGGCGCAAGCACGCTCTCGGCATGCTTCTCCAGCGCCTGTGCGAACGCCTGCACAGACGCGGCGTCGACCTCCAGACCCGCGGCCGCACGGTGCCCGCCGTGTCCGATCAGATGCTCGGCACAGGCGTTCAAGCCGCCCAGCAGGTCGAAGGAGCCGATGCTGCGGCCCGAGCCCCTCCCCCGGCCATCGTCGAGCGCGATCAGCACGACCGGCCGGTGGTGGCGCTCGACCAGGCGCGCAGCGACGATGCCGATGACCCCCGCGTGCCAACCCTCGCCGGCCAGCACGTAGGCCGAGCGCTCGCCCAGCTCCGCGACCTGCGCTTCGGCCTCCCAGCGAATGCGCGTCTCGACCTCGCGGCGTTCGGAGTTGGCGCGATCGAGCTCTGAGGCGATCTGCGTGGCGCGCTCGGCATCCTGCGTGAGCACGAGCTCCAGGCCGGCGTCGGCGCGGTACATGCGTCCGGCGGCGTTGATGCGCGGCGCCAGTGCGAAGGCCACCGAGCGCTCATCGACGCGCCCGGCGTTCACGCGCGCGGCGCTCATCAGCGCGCGCAGACCCGGCTTGCGCGTCGAGGCCAACGCGCGCAGACCGCGTCTGACCAAAGTGCGGTTCTCGCCGATCAACGGCACGACGTCGGCGATCGTCGCCAGCGCGACCAGGTCCAGGTCCTGCTCGAGCTCGCCGGCGTCGCGCCCGGCCGCGGTGAAAAGCGCCTCGGCGAGCTTGAAGGCGACGGCCGTCGCGCACAGCTGCACGCATGGATATCCGCCGAGCGCCGGATGCACGATCGGCGCATCGGGCAGGCGCCCGTCGGCGCGTGGCGAGTGATGGTCTGTGACGACGACCTGCATGCCAAGCTCTCGCGCCAGCGCCACCTCCTCGACGGCCGTGATCGCGCAGTCGGCGGTCACCAGCAGCTGCGTCCCGCGCGCGGCCAGACGGCGCACGGTCGCCTCGCCCAGGCCGTAGCCGTCGCTCGCGCGGTCGGGCAGGTAGGAGTCCACGTCGGCTCCCAGCGCGCGCAGGGCGCGCAGGAGGATCGCCGTCGAGCACACGCCGTCGACGTCGTAGTCGCCGTGAACGGTGATCCGCCGTCGGTCGCGCACGTGCGCGAGGATCGACTCGACGGCCGAGTGGATACCGGAAAAGCGCGAAGGGTCGTGCTGCTCGTCGGCGGCCAGGAAGGCCCGCGCCAGCGCGGGCGTGTCGTGGCCGCGGCGCACGAGCACCTGCGCCAGCGCGCGGCTGACGCCGAGCTCGCGCTGCAGGCCGAGAACGCTCTCGGGCGGGCACGGCGCGATCTCAAAGCGTGGCGGCTGCATCGCAGCCACACTACGGTCAGGCCGAGACGGAACTGCCGTGGTCGCCGCGCGTGCGCGTCAGAGTTCTGCGGCGTGCGCGAGGCCCGCGCGTTCGCGACGCATGCCCTCGAGGTAGACCAGCGCGATGCCGATCAGTGCGCCGGGTATCGCGTACAGCACCACGGCCACGTCGGTCGCGTTTTCGCCGGGAATCTTCAGCGAGGAGACCTTCACGCTGTAGATGATCAGCCCGACGATGATCGCGCCGGCCAGCGAGCCGACGAACGCGCCGACGATGCCGCCCCAGAAACGGTCGGGCAGGAAGATCGTGAAGTGCCAGATCGACAGGCCCATCATCACCCAGGCGAGCAGTCCCATCAGCGCCTCCCGTGGCGCTTGTTGCGCGGTCGTTTACGTTTCGGTGCGGCTTTGTCTTCCTTGAGCACGAGATCCTCCGGCGTGAGGTCGGCGGCGGGATCGCGCTGCGGCGGCTCGGGCTCGTCGCGCCCGGGCTGCGCCGGCGGCGCCTGTTGTGCGACGCCGGCGCCCGCCGATCCGCCCGGCGACCCGCGCCGGCCGGCGCGTCCGCCGTTGGGTCGCGTCGCGGGTGGTTTCTCCTCGACGTCGAGGTCGGCCACCAGTTCCTGGAACTCGTCGCGCGAGATCTGCTCGCCCGGCTCCTCCGGAGCGGTCAGGCGCCCTTTGCGCGAGCGTTTGCGCTGCTGGTCGGGCTCGACGTCGACCGGAGCGCCGCCGACCGTCGTCGCGTAGGCCGGCACCGCGCCGAGCTCGCGCACGATGCGCGCGCGCCGGTTGCGATAGCCGGCCTCGCGCTCCTTCCAGTGCGTCAGCACCGGCGAGGCGATGAAGATCGACGAGTAGGCGCCGGACGCGACGCCGACCATCAGCGCGAAGGCGAAGTCCTTGAGCGTGTCGCCGCCGAACAGCAGCAGCGCGAGCACCGGCAGCAGCGTGCAGAAGCTCGTCGCCAGCGATCTGGTCAGCACCTCGGACATCGATCGGTTGACGATCTGCGAGAACGCGGCGCGCGGCATTCGCGGCACGTTCTCGCGCACGCGATCGAACACGATGATCGTGTCGTACAGCGAGTACCCCAGGATCGTCAGCAGAGCGGCGACCGTGGCCGTCGTGACTTCCCGCCCCGTGAGCGAGTAGACGCCGGCGGTGATCAACAGGTCGTGCATCAGCGCGATCAGCACGGGTATCGCGTACTTCCACTCGAAGCGCAGCGCGATATAGGCGGAGATCACCAGCAGCGAGGCGATGATCGCGATGATCGCGCTGTTGGCGACCGTTTTGCCGAACGTCGGCCCGATCGACGTCGAGGAGAAGTTCTTCGTTCGCAGTTTCGTTTCCAGCGCCGAGCGGACCTTTTTCAGGCCTTCGGGGGCGAGCGTCTTGGTCGAGATCTGGTATCCGTTGCCGCCGATGCTCTTGTTGGAGATTTTCTGCACCTCGGCGCTCGCATAGCCCTGCGAGCGCATCAGCGATTCGATCTGGCTCTCGCTGACCGGCTGCACGAACGCCGTGTCGATGCGCGTGCCCGACTTGAAGTCGATGCCGAAGTTCAGCCCTTTGCCGCCGATCGCCAGCGCGCCGATCAAGCAGGATCACGCCGGACAGCGAGAAGAACCACCGCGACGCGCCCATGAAGTCGAACGTCCAGCCTTTGCCGCGACGCTCAGCACCCAGCGCCGCCGGGTGCGAGACGAATTTGGAGCGACCCATCGCGCCGAGCGCGGCCTGGGTCGCGAGCACGGCCGTGAACAGCGAGACGAGCGTGCCGATGCCGAGCGTGAAGGCGAAGCCCTTGACTTCGGCGGTCGCCAGCGCGAACAGGATGAACGCGGTCATGAACGTCACCACGTTGGCGTCGACGATCGCTGCGAAACCGCGCTTGTAGCCGGTGGCGATGCCGGAGATCACCGATCTTCCCCCGCGTATCTCCTCCTTGACGCGCTCGAAGATCACGATGTTGGCATCGGCCGCGACGCCGATCGTCAGGATCAGCCCGGCGATGCCCGGCAGCGTCAGCGTGATCGGAATCAGCTTGATCAGCGCGAAGAAGTAGATGCCGTAGATCACCAGGCCGCCGACTGCGATCGCGCCGAGCACGCGGTAGAACAGCAGCAGGAACAGGCAGACGATCGCGAAGCCGACCAGGCCGGCGATCAGGCCCTGGTTGAGCGCCGTTTTGCCGAGCGTCGCCGAGACCTGCGAGTTGGAGATCGGCTCCGAGCTTGATCGGCAGCGCGCCCGACTGCAGCTCGTTGGCCAGTTCCTGGGCCGAGGTGATCGTGAAGCCGCCGGAGATCTGCGAGCCGGTGCGCGGCGTCGATGCCTTCGGGGTACTTGGTGTAGTCGATCGACGGCGTCGTGATCAGCTGGTCGTCGAGCACCACCGCGAAGTGCTGCTGCGCCGCTTCCTTGCCGACGCCCGGCAGCTGCGCTTCCTGGCCGCGGTGGGCGATTTCCTTGGTGACGTTCTGGAACGACGCTCTTGCCGTGGCCGGTGAAGCCGAACGTGACGTTCGGCGCGCCCGTGCCGCCGGCGCCTTCGTCGAAGCTCTGCGTCGGGTTCTTGACGTCTGCGCCGGTCAGCACCGAGTCGTCCTTGAGCACGTAGAAGCTGTTGGGGCTTTTGTTCGTGACCTTGCCGGTTTTTTCGCTTTCCACTGGGCGCGCGCGGACCAGCACCGTGCCGGGGTTGACGCGCACGGCCTTGACGTTCGGGCCCTTCTTGAACTTCCCCTCGGCGAACAGGTTCTTTTCGGTTTCTTCCGGTCCTGCGAGCACCTTTTCGTGCGCGGGTTCGATCAGATACCAGCCGCCGTAGATGCAGCCGCCGATCTGCGCCGGCGTGCAGCCCTTGCTCCAGGTCGTGTCGTTCTTGCGCAGTTCGGGCGCGCGTTTGATCGCACGCTGCAAGGCCTGGTACTCGGTCAGGCCGAACTGCGCGGCGCCGGCGTTCGGCGCCGCCGGTCACGGTCTGTTCGCCCGCCGCGGCCGGTTTGCCGTCCGGCCCGATCACGTTGGGCTCCCAGTCATAGAAGAACAGCTGGGCGGTCTTGCCGACCTCCTGTTCTGCGCGTCCGGCGTCCTTGACGTCCGGCAGCGCCACGTTGATTTCGTCTGCGCCCGAGCGCTGGATTTCCGGCTGGGCGACGCCGAGCTGGTCGACGCGCTTGCGCATGATGTCGATCGCACGGTTCAGCGATTCGGCGTCGACTTTGGCCTGCGCGGTGGGCTTGGCCTGGTAGACGAGCTGCACGCCGCCCTTGAGGTCGAGGCCGAGGCGCGTCTTTTTGCTCGCGATGACAGCGACCGACGCGGCGATCAGCCCGGCGACGATCAGCAGGATCAGCGTGTTACGGCGACGGTCGGTCATTGCGCACCCATGGTCGGCTCAGACTACTTGTCGGGAGTCAGCACGAGCAACAGCCCGCCGTCGTCGTCGTAGGCCGGGAACATGTCCGCCTTGGCGCCGGCCGCGTTGTCGCGTTCGCCGGAAACCTGCACTGGCACGTCCATTTTGCGCACGCCCCACTCCAGCACCGTCTTCACCGGGTCATCGCCATTTGAGAAACGCAGGCCGAGAACGCTCTGCACGGGCTGGCCGATCACCTCTTCCTCCTCCAGCCCGGTGAAGGCGAAGGAGTTCTTGCCGCAGCCGATCACGCGACCCTCGCCGTCGCAAACGAAGAAGGCGGCGTCGGGCGCCGGGTAGTAGTCATCGAGCAGTTCGAACAGGAAGGCGAAACCGCACTTCGAGCAGCCCTTGGGCTGGCGCGTGAAGCCGACGTTGCGGTCGACCTCGGTGGTGCGGTGTCCGCAGTTGGGACAGATGAACGGGTGTGCCATGGATGCTTACAGACTACGCAAGCAGGGCCGGCAGGGCCGCCGGTGATCGGCGCACTGCGGGCGGGCGCCGGTCGCCGCAGAGCACCCACGTCGCATGAACCGGCTCAGAACAGCGCCTGCTCTGATTGCGCGGGCGCCTGCAGACCCATGTGCGCGTAGGCGGCCGCCGTCGCGGCGCGCCCACGCGGCGTGCGCTTGATCAGCCCCTCCTTGAGCAGATAGGGCTCATACACGTCCTCGATCGTGTCCTGCTCCTCGCCGACGGCCACCGCCAGCGTCGACAGGCCCACCGGTCCGCCCTCGAACTTGACGCAGATGGCGCGCAGGATCTCGCGGTCCAGGCGGTCGAGGCCGAGCTCGTCGACCTCGAGCATCTCCAGCGCAGCCTGCGCCGCCGGCGCCGTGACCACGCCCTGCATACGCACCTCCGCGAAGTCGCGCACGCGCTTGAGCAGCCGGTTGGCCACACGCGGCGTGCCACGGCTGCGCGCGGCGATCGCAACTGCGCCGTCGTCCTCGAGCTCGATCTCCAGAATGCCCGCCGAGCGGCGCACGATCTGCGCCAGGTCGTCGACGCCATACGGCTCCAAGCGCGCCTGGATGCCGAAGCGATCGCGCAGCGGCGTCGTCAGCAGACCCGTTCGCGTCGTCGCGCCGATCAGCGTGAACGGCGGCAGATCCAGCGTGACCACGCGCGCGCCGGCGCCCTGGCCGACGGTGATCGGCAGGCGGTGATCCTCCATGGCGGGATAGAACGTCTCCTCCAGCGTGCGCGGCAGACGATGGATCTCGTCGACGAAGAACACGCTGCGTGGCTCCAACGCTGTGAGGAATGCGGCCACGTCGCCCTTTCGCTCGAGCGCCGGCCCGGCTGTCTGCACGAAGGGCACTTCGAGCTCGGCCGCGACGATCTGCGCCAGCGAGGTCTTGCCCAGGCCCGGAGGCCCGGCGAGCAGCAGGTGGTCGAGCGCGTCGCCGCGCGCGCTGGCCGCCTCGATCGCCACCGAGAGCTGCTCGCGCAGCGACTGCTGGCCGACGAAGTCGTGCAGGCGTTTGGGTCGCAGCGAGCGATCGAGCTCGTCCTCGGCGACCAGGTAGGGCGTCTGGATGCGCGCCGTCTCGGGCGTGACGATCGCCTCGCCGCTCATGACCCGGCCCTGGCCAGACGCAGCGCGTGCGCGAGCAACGCCTCGGCGCTGTCGCCCTCGGCCTCGCGCAGCAACTCGTCCGCCTCGCCGGGCGCGTAGCCGAGCTCGATCAAACCGGCGCGTGCGAGGCCGCGTCCGGAGTCGCTGTCGTCGACGCCGTCGGCGCCGCCCGGCCCGCGTGAGGCGAGAATCGATTCGTCAGCGGTATCGGCGTCGCTGCGCACGACGACCTTCTCGCGCAGCTCCACGATGATGCGCTCGGCGGTGCGCTTGCCAATGCCCGGCACCGCCTGAAAGCGCGCCGCGTCACCGGCGGCGATCGCCATGATCAACTCGCGCGGCGAGCCGCCGGAGAGCACCGCCAAGGCGACCTTCGGCCCGACCGCCTGCACGGACAGCAGCATCAGAAACAGGTCGCGCTCCTGTTCGGCGTGAAAGCCATACAGCGCGAGCGCGTCGTCGCGCACGATCAGGTGCGCGTGCAGCGTGACCTGCTCGCCGACCGGCGGCACGTGGCGCAGAGTCTCGGCTGAGACGGCAGCGCGGTAGCCGACGCTGTCGCAGAGGATCACAACGTGATCTGCGCGACGCACGGCGACCTCACCGCGCAGCAAGGAGATCATGCGCCGGCCCTGGCCAGCGCGCTGGCCAACGGCGCGCTGTTGACATGGCAGATCGCCACCGCGAGCGCGTCGGCGGCGTGATCGGGGCGCGGCTCGCGCTCCAGCGACAGCAGCGCCTGCACCATCCGTGCGACCTGATCCTTGGCCGCGCGGCCGTTGCCGCAGACGGCTCCCTTGACCTGCTGTGGCGTGTAGCCGGTGCACGGCAGGCCGTGCTGTCCGGCTGCGAGCATGACCACGCCGCGCGCGTGGCCGACGGCGAAAGCGGTGCGCACGTTCTGGCCGAAGTACAGCTCCTCCAGCGCCATCGCGTCGGGCTCGTGCGTGGCGATCAGCTGGTCGATCTCCTCGTGGATGTCGGCCAGGCGCCGCTCGTGCGCGAGGCCCGCGCGCGTCTCGATCACGCCGCCGTCGAGCGCCGCCAGGCGCCCGTCGCGCCGCGTGACCACGCCGTAGCCGGTATTGGCCAGACCTGGATCGATGCCAAGGACGATCATGCTGGGTGATTCTGCGCCCGCCACCGGACGCCTGCCTGCCTGCCTGCCTGCGCCCGCCGGGTTGGCATACGCTGCGCTGCAGATGAGCGCCGAGCCGATCGACTTCGCCGCAGAGGGCCTGCTCGACGGCCTGGAGGGACAGCAGCGCGATGAACGCCTGGCGTTGCTGCGCCAGCTCGCCGACGACGGTGTTTCGCTGACCGAGCTGCGGCGCACCACTGCGGCGGGCTCGATCATGTACCTGCCGGCCGATCGCGTGATCGTCGGCAGCGAGCGCTACACGGCGCGTGAAGTCGCCGAGCTGAGCGACGTCGAGGAGAGCTTTCTGATCGCTGCGCGCCGCGCGATGGGCCTGCCGATTCCCGAGCCCGACGAGGCGGTCTACTCCGAAGCGGAGTTGGCGTCGGCTCGCATGACCCACTACGCGCGCCACGCGGGCATCTCCGACGATGAGATCCTGGACCTGTTGCGCGTGCTCGGCCGCAGCCTCTCGCAGGTCGCCGAAACGCTGCGCGCGCTGCCGCTGAAACTCGTGCTCGAGCCGGGCATGAGCGAGCCGGCGCTCGCCAACCGCTACGCGCAGGCGGCGGGAGAGCTGTATCCGATGGTCAACCCGCTGGTCGAGAGCGTGCTCACGCTGCATCTCAAACACGCGACGCAGAGCACTGTCGTCAGTGAGCTGGAGCGCAGCGGCGGCAAGCTGCCGGGCTCACGCGAGGTGACGGTCTGCTTCGCCGATCTGGTGGGTTTCACGCGGCTGGGCGAGGAAGTCGCGCCGGACGAGCTGGGTCGCCTGGCGATGCGCCTGGAAGCGTTGGCGACCGAGGTGGTCGAGCTTCCCGTGCGACTGGTCAAGACGATCGGCGATGCGGCGATGCTGACCTCGCCCGAGCCCGAGCCGCTGCTCAGCACGACGCTCAACCTGATCGAGGCGGCAGACGCCGAGGGCGAGGACTTCCCGCAGCTGCGCGCCGGCGCGGCGCTCGGCCTGGCGCTGCCGCGCGCCGGCGACTGGTTCGGGCGACCGGTCAACCTGGCCAGCCGCATCACCTCTGTCGCGCGCCCCGGCAGCCTGCTCGTCGAGCGCGAGCTGCGCGAGTCCATCGACGAGGGCTATCGCTGGTCGTTCGCCGGCGAGCGCCGGCTGCGCGGCATCCGCGGGCCGGTGCCGTTGTTTCGCGCGCGACGCGCTGACGAGCCGCCTGCGCCGAAGTGAGCGGAAGAGACGCCGCCAGGCGCTGACCTTCCAGCGCCTGAGCTGCGAGTGGCAAGCCTGGCCAGGACGCAGGGAGCGTGGCGTGCTGGCCGAAACGGGGATGCGAGCGCCAGCGAGTGTCTCCCGGCTTCGGCACGCGAGCGACCGAGGACGCCGCCAGGCGCCGCCAATCGCTGCTCAGCCCGCTACGCGTTCGAGAACGTCGGCAGGCGCGTCGAAGTTGGCGTGCACGGCTTCGACGTCGTCGCTGTCTTCCAGCGAGTCGATCAGGCGCAGCAGCGAGCCGGCATGGCTTTCGTCGACGGGCACGAGCGCCGACGGCCTGTAGGCCATCTCGGCGCTGTCCATCTCCACGCCGGCCTGCTCGAGCGCGTGGCGCACGGCGGTGAAGTCGGCCGGCTGGGAGATCACCTCGAAGACGTCGTCGTCGACGGCGATGTCCTCGGCGCCGGCCTCGACCGCCGGCAGCAGGTCGTCTTCGGAGTAGCGCGTCGCGTCGACGACGATCGTGCCCTTCTTGTCGAACAGGTAGGCGACCGATCCGGGCTCGCCGAGGCTGCCGCCGTTCTTGACGAAGGCGTGGCGTACGTCGGCGCCGGTGCGGTTGCGGTTCTCGGTCATCGCCTCGACGAGCAGCGCCACGCCGCCGGGTCCGTAGCCCTCGTAGAGCACGGCCTCGATCGCATCGGCCTCGCCTCCCTCGCCGGTTCCCTTGGCGATCGCCCGATCGATGTTGTCTTTGGGCATCGACGCTTCCTTGGCCTTGCGGATCGCCAGCTCCAGCGACGGATTGCCCACCGGGTCGCCGCCGCCGTCACGCGCGGCGACCATGATCGCGCGCGTGAGCTTGGAGAACTGCTTGCCGCGACGCGAGTCCACGACGGCCTTCTTGTGCTTGATGCTCGCCCACTTGGAGTGTCCTGACATGCACGTCAGTCTACGAGGCGCGCGTTGGGCCGGTCGGCGCAGCTCGACGGCGCGCAGCCCCGCGAAGTCTCGCCGCGGAGGCATAGGATGGCGAGCGATGAGCGTCGCGGTGACACCCGAGATCTTCAAGGCCTACGACATTCGCGGCCTCTACGGCGAGCAGATCGACGGAGACCTGGCCGAGCGCATCGGCCACGCGTTCGCGCACGTGCTGAGCGATCTCGCGGGCAAGCCTGTGCCTGACCTGCGCGTGGGACTGGGCCACGACATGCGGCTCAGCGCGCCCGAGCTGGCGGCGCGCTATCGCCAGGGACTGCTGGGCGAGGGCGTGAACGTGCTCGACGCCGGCGAAGTCGGCAGCGAGATGCTCTATTACCTGGTCGGCTCGCGCGAGCTCGACGGCGGGCTGATGTGCACGGCGTCGCACAACCCGAAGGCCTATACGGGCGCGAAGCTGGTGCGCGAGGGGGCGATCGCGCTGTCTGGCGATTCGGGCATCGAAGACGTGCGCCGGCTGGTGCAAAGCGGCGTCGGCGGAGAGGCCGAGCGGGAGGGCACGCTCGAACAGATAGATATTTATGACGAGTTCCGAACTGCGGCCCTCGCGTTCATCGACGCCGACACGGTGCGCGCGGCGCCAAAGCGGCTGAAGGTCGTCGTCGACGGCGGCAACGGCATGGCCGGGCGCATGGTCGGGCCGCTGCTGGAGGGCCTGAATCTGGAGCTGATCGAGACCTACTGGACGCCCGACGGCAACTTCCCCGACCACGAGCCAAACCCGCTGCTGGAGGAGAACCGCAAGCTGATCATCGAACGCGTGCGGGACTCGGGCGCCGATCTCGGCATCGCCTGGGACGGTGACGCCGACCGCTGCTTCTTCATCGATGCGACCGGGGCGTTCGTCGACGGCGACTTTCTCACGGCGCTGCTGGCGGAGTCGCTGCTGGCGAAGAGCCCGGGCGAGGCGATCCTCTACGACGTGCGCGCATCGCGTGCGGTGCCCGACACGGTGACGGCCGCCGGCGGCACGCCGTACATCAACCGCGTCGGACACGCGTTCTTCAAGACGCGCATGCGCAAAGAGGGATCGCTGTTCGGCGGCGAGGTCTCCGGGCACTACTACTTCCGCGACTTCTACTGCGCGGACTCGGGCACGATTCCGGCGCTGCTGGTGCTGGAGCTGCTGTGCGCCAGCGGCAAGACGATGGCCGAGCTGCTGGCGCCGTTTCACGCGCGCTACTTCATCTCCGGCGAGGTCAACTCGCAAGGTCGCCGACCCGTTGGCGAAGATCGAGCGAGATCGCCGAGCGCTACGCAGACGCCGAGCAGAAACGCCTCGACGGGATCTCGATCGACTACGAGGACTGGCACTTCAACGTGCGCCCGTCGAACACCGAGCCGCTGCTGCGCCTGTGCCTGGAGTCGCTGGTCTCGCCAGAGGACATGGCCAGGCGCCGCGACGAGGTGCTCGCGCTGATTCGCTCGTGAGCGAGCCTGACGACCAGCGCGAGGAGCGCGAGCAGCTGGCGCTTGCAGCCGAGGCCGGCATGCACCGCCTGGCGATCCCCACGCCATTTCGCGTCGGGCGCATCAACGCCTACCTGATCGAGGACTCGCCGCTGACGCTGATCGACTCCGGGCCGAACTCGGCCAAGGCGCTGGACGAGCTCGAGCAGGCGCTGGCGGCGCTCGGGCACTGCGGTCGAGGACATCGAGCTGCTGATCGTCAGCCACCAGCACATCGACCACTTCGGGCTGGCGCGCATCCTGGCTCGCCGCTCGGGCGCCGAGGTCGCCGCGCTCGACGCGCTCGGCGCCGTATCCTGGCGCAGCTACGGCGGGCAGACCGACGCTCGACGACGCATTCGCCGAGCGGCTGATGCTGCGCCACGGCATTCCGCCGGAAGTCGTCACGGCGCTGCGCGCGGTCTCGGCCGGCTTTCGCGGCTGGGGCGCGGCGGTCGAGGTCACGCGGCCGCTCGCCGACGGCTCAGAGCTGCGCGCTGCGCGACCGCACGCTGCAGGTGCTGCACCGGCCCGGCCACAGTCCGTCGGACACGGTCTTCCACGACGAGAGCGCGCTCGATGCTGCTCGCGGCCGACCACCTGATCGCGCACATCTCCTCCAACCCGCTGCTGGCGCGCCCGCTGGACGCCGGAGGCCGACTACTCCGGTCCGCGCCCGCAGGCGCTGGTCACCTACATGGACTCGCTGGCAAAGACGCGCGAGATGGATCTCTCGCTGGTGCTGCCCGGGTCACGGGCCGCCGATCGTCGACCACGCGGCGCTGATCGACGAACGCATGCGCCTGCACGCGCGGCGCGCGCGAGAAGATCACGCGAGCTGATCGACGGCGCAGCCGCGCACGGCGCACGAGATCGCGCAGGAGCTGTGGGGCAACGTGGCCGTGACGCAGGCCTACCTGACGCTGTCGGAGGTGCTCGGCCACGTCGACCTGCTGCTCGCCGACGGCCAGCGTCGTCGAAGCACGAGCGCGACGGCGTCGTGCGCTTCGCAGCCGCCTGAGCGCGGCCGGTCAGTCCTGCGCGAGCCGCTCGCTCGATCTCGCGCAGGTGCGCGACGTTCGCGCGATCGTCGTCCTCCGCGCTGGCCTCGCGCGGCAAACCACGCGTCGAGGATCTCCGCGAGCTCGGCCTCGGAGGTGCCGCGCAGGCTGAGCGCGAGCACGTTGGCGTCGTTCCAGCGACGCGCGCCGGCGGCCGTGGCGGCGTCGAGGCACAGCGCCGCGCGAACCGAGGCGACCTTGTTGGCGGCGATCGACGCGCCGGTGCCGGTCCAGCAGCACACGATCGCCTGCTCGGCGCGGCCGTCGGCGACGTCGCGGGCGGCCGCCTCGGCGGCCCACGCCCAGTCGCTGCGCTCGCCGGCGCAGAGCGCGCCGTGCGCGAGCGCGGTGTGTCCGCGGCGCTGCAGCTCGACGGCGCAGCGCCGGCGGCGATGCCGGTGAGCTCGTCGGCGGCGATGGCGATGCGCATGCGCGCGAGTATCGCCGATCGTGGCGGGCGCGAATGACAAGATGGGCTGCGTGAATCGTGAGCCTCCCGGCACGCAGGCGCCTCGCAGCTTTCGTCCGCGGCTGCACTGGGAGCTGCTGATCTGCAGCGTGCGCGGCCACGAGCTGGTCGGCACCGACGCCGCCGAGCTGCGCGAGCAGGATGCGCTCTTCGCGCGCGAGGACGCGCACGGCGCCCGCTGGTATCGCTGCCTGCGCTGCGACAGTTGGCTGGCGCTGTCAACGCCGTCGACGCCCACGCGCGAGCATCCCGCCCGAACGCGAGGAGATCGAGCTGCCGCTGCGCGGCAAGCCGCTGCGCGACAAGGTGGTGCTGCGCGTGATCGCGCTCGATCGCGCGTTTCACTTCGTCGTGCTGGTTGCGCTCGGCGTGCTCGTGCTGCTGTTCGCGGCCGACCGCGCGACACTGCGCCACACTTTCTACAAAGTCGTCGCGGATCTGCAGGGCGGCGTGGCGGCGAGTCAGACGCACGCCACTCACGGCCTGCTGCATGAGATCGACAACGCCTTCACGACGTCGTCGTCGCATCTGCATCTGGTCGGCGGCGTGCTGCTCGTCTACGGCCTTGTCGAGGGCATCGAGGGCATCGGCCTGTGGTATCAGCGCCGCTGGGCGGAGTATCTGACGTTCATCGTGACGACGTCGCTGCTGCCGCTGGAGGTCTACGAGCTGGCCAATCGCGCGACCGTCTTCAAGGTGATCGCCTTCATCATCAACCTCGCCGTGGTGATCTACCTGCTGCGCGCCAAGCGCCTGTTTGGCATCCGCGGCGGCATCGCCGCCGAGCACGCCGAAAACGCAATCGACCAGGGCTGGCCGGCGCTGGAGCGCGCGGCTCCACCGGGTACGGCGCCGCCGCCGTCGCCTTCGGACACGCCACCCGGCGCGGTCAGCTCAGTCAGCTGACGCGGCGATGCGCTCGCGGGCGAAATCGCCTGCCCAGCCGAGCAGCATCTCGTGCACGCGATCGTCGTCGCCGAGCTCGCTGTGAAAGGCGACCGCGAGCATGCTCCCTTGACGTGCCGCTACGGCGTGGCCGTCGATCTCGGCGAGGATCTCCACATCCGGACCGTGCTCGGCGATCCAGGGCGCGCGAATGAAGACGCCATGCAGCGGGCCGCCGGCCATGCCGGCGACGTCGAGGTCGGCCTCGAAGCTCTTGATCTGGCGTCCGAAGGCGTTGCGTTCGGCGACGATGTCCATCAGACCGAGATGCGCGCGGTCGAGCATGATCAGGCCGGCGCAGGAGCCGAGCACGGGCAAGCCTTCGAGAAACCAGCGCCGCGATCGGCTCGGCCAGGCCCTCGCGCGCGATGCCGAGCGTCATCGTCGTCGACTCGCCGCCGGGAATGATCAGGCCGGCGATGCCGTCGAGATCGTCGACGACGCGCACCTCGCGCACGCTCGCGCCAAGTCTCTCGATCACGCGCCGATGCGCCTCGAAGTCGCCCTGCAGCGCCAGAACGCCTATCAGCGGCGCGTCGCTACCAGCCACGTTGCGCGAGCAGCTGCTCGCCGTCGAGCTTGGAGCTCTCCAGGCTGACCATCGCCGAGCCGAGGCCGCGCGAGGCGGCGGCGACACGATCGGGGTCCTGCCAGTGCGTGGTCGCCTCGACGATCGCACGCGCTCGCGCGGGCGGGTCGTCTGACTTGAAGATGCCCGAGCCGACAAATACGCCTTCGGCGCCCAGCGCCATCATCAGTGCCGCATCGGCGGGCGTGGCGATGCCGCCGGCGCAGAACAGCACGACCGGCAGCCTGCCGTCGCGATGCGACCTGGCGCACGATGTCCAGCGGCGCGGCCAGCTGCTTGGCGGCGGTCGCCAGCTCGGCGTCTTCGAGCGTGCCCAGACGCCGGATCTCACCGTTGATCTGGCGCATGTGACGCACCGCCTCGACGATGTCGCCGGTGCCCGCCTCGCCCTTGGAGCGGATCATCGCAGCGCCCTCGCCGATGCGCCGCAGCGCCTCGCCGAGATTGGTCGCGCCGCACACGAACGGCACCTTGAACGCCCACTTGTCGATGTGATTGGCCTCATCGGCCGGCGTGAGCACCTCGGACTCGTCGACGTAGTCGACCTCCAGCGCCTCGAGCACCTGCGCCTCGAGGAAGTGGCCGATGCGCGCCTTTGCCATCACGGGAATGCTCACCGCCTCCTGGATGCCGGCGATCATCTCCGGATCGGACATGCGCGCGACGCCACCGTCGCGGCGGATGTCGGCGGGAACGCGCTCCAGCGCCATCACCGCGGCGGCGCCGGCCTCCTCGGCGACCGTCGCCTGGGCTGCGTTGACCACGTCCATGATCACGCCGCCCTTGAGCATCTCCGCAAGGCCGCTCTTGACGCGGAATGTCGACTCGTCGCGCATGCGGCAAGTCTAGCCGTGCGCGGCAGTTCTACTTGAGGCGGAAGGCCTTGATGCGGTCGTCGTACTGCGCGGAGTCCTGCGCATAGACGCCGTAGGCGAGAGCTTGTATGAGGCTGAGCAGCGCCGTATGCGAACGCACGTAGGCGGGGCTGTTGGAGGAGTAGTAGAGCTTGATCTGCGCGAGCTTGGCGACCTCGGACAGCGTCGCGTCGGTGATCGCAGCGGTCTTCGCCTTGCGGTGGCGCGCCAGCTTCATCGCGCGCACGACCAACGGATGCGGGCGTCCGGCCGAGAGGCCGATCACGAGCGTGCCCTGCTCGATGCGCCCGAGACGGCTGAGCGCCTCCTGCGAAGGACTGGCGACGACGTCGACGCGTAGGTCGAGCAGCATCAGCAGATGGCGCAGGTAGCTGGCGAAGAAGGCCATCTGGTCGGTGCCCGCCACGAGCACCTTGTCGGCCGACACGATCGCCTCGATCAAAGCTTCAACGGAGCTGCGCGAGACCTTGCGCGCGGTCTCCTCGACGTTCAGGTGGTCGGCGGCCAGCGCCGTCTCGAACTCGTTCTGATCGAGCGAGAACAGCGGCGCCGACGGTGAAGACGCGCCGGGCTCGGCGGTCTTTGCGTGCACGCGGCGGTATTCCTCGCGCGCGGCCGCCTGCAGCTCGGGAAATCCCTCGAAGCCGAGCGCCTGGGAGAAGCGCACGACGGTGGAGCTCGACGTGTTGGCGCGGCGCGCCAGCTCCTCTGCGGTCTGAAAGGCGGCCTCGTCGAGGTGGTCGACGATGTACTGCGCGACGTCCTTCTGCGAGCGCGAGCACTCGTCGAAGCGTGCGCGGATGTACTTGGAGAGGCTCTGGTGCTCGCTGGTGCCCGACACCGGAGAGCCGTTGGCGGCCGGGCGGTCGGTGGGAGGTGTGGCAACACGCTTCATCGGCGGTCTTGTTCGACGCCTCGGGCACTCACTCCTGCCAACGACTGAAACGAGCATCGTCGGCGATGTGATCCGCGAGGGCGCCCGCGGCGTAGATTGGCTGAAGAGATGCGCTCCGCTCAGGACACCAAAACGGCAACCGACGACGCAGTCCGATGAGGATCGCGATCGTCGGCGCGGGCGTTTCCGGGCTGGTCGCAGCGCATCTGCTGCAACGCGAGCACGAGATCGTGGTGTACGAGGCAAACGACTACGCGGGCGGGCACACGAACACGATTCGCGTCGACACGGCGCATCAGACACATCACGTCGACACGGGCTTCATCGTGATGAACGACCGCAACTACCCCAACTTCACCCGGCTGCTCGACCGACTGGGCGTCGCGCGTCAGACCACGCACATGAGCTTCTCGGTCAAGGGCGAGGAGCCGGACTTCGAGTTCAGCGGCACGCCGAGGGGGCTGTTCTGCCAGCCCGGCAACGCCGTCAGCCCGCGCTTTCAGCGCATGATCGTCGACCTGCTGCGCTTCAACCGCGCGCTGCGCCGACTGCTCGACCACGAGGAGAGCGGCGAGTCGATGACCGACTTCCTCGCGCGCCACCGCTTCTCGCGCGCATTCGTCGAGCGGCTGATCGTGCCGCAGCTGTCGGCCGTGTGGTCGGCAGACCCGCGCGAGGCGGGCTCGTTTCCGGCGCGCTTCATCGCCGAGTTCTTCGCCAACCACGGCATGCTGGGCTTTCGCGACCGGCCGCAGTGGTCGACGGTCGCCGGCGGCTCGGCGCGCTATGTCGACGCGCTGACCGAGCCGTTCGCCGAGCGCATCCGGCTGCGCACGCCCGTCAGCTCTGTCACGCGCCACGACGGTCACGTGGAGATCGTCGCCGGCGGCGGCGGAGCCGAGACCTTCGATCAGGTGATCATCGCGACGCACTCCGATCAGGCGCTGCGCATGCTCGCCGACGCGTCTGCGCGCGAGCACGAGCTGCTCGGCGCGATCGCCTACCAGCCCAACGAGGCCGTGCTGCACACAGACAGCACGCTGCTGCCGCGCCGCCGCGCGGCGAGATCGGCGTGGAACTTCCACCTGCTGCGCGAGCCCAAGCCGCTGAGCACGGTGACCTACTACATGAACCATCTGCAGCGGCTGAGCGCCGACCGCGAGTTCTGCGTCACACTGAACCGCACGGAGGCAATCGACCCGGCGAAGATCATCCGCACGATCCCCTACGCGCACCCGATGTACACGCCCAGCGGCGTCGCCGCGCAGGCCAAGCACTCTTCGATCAGCGGCCTCGCCGGACGCACGCACTACTGCGGCGCCTACTGGGGTTGGGGTTTTCACGAGGACGGCGTGGTCAGCGCGCTGCGCGCCTGCCGGCCCTTCGGAGTGAGCCTGTGAGCGCCGCCGTCGCCGCCCGCCCATCGGCCGCGCGCGAGCCCGAGAGCGCCCACGCGCATCGCTCGTGTCTGTACGAGGGCTCGGTGCGCCACCGTCGCGCCTCGCCGCGCGATGAGTTTCGCTTCCCGCTGTTCATGGCCTACCTGGATCTCGACGAGCTGCCGCAGCTGTTCGACGCGAGCCTGTTGTGGTCGTCGCGACGACCGGCGCCGGCGTGGTTCCGCCGCGCCGACTACCTCGGCGATCCGCAGACGCCACTGCGCGACGCCGTCGCTGCGATGGTCGCCGAGAGCGCCGGCCTGGCGATCGCCGGCCCGGTGCGCGTGCTGACGCACCTGCGCTACTTCGGCCACTGCTTCAACCCGGTGAGCTTCTACTACTGCTTCGACGCCGCCGGCGAGCGTGTCGAGGCGGTCGTCGCGCACGTGACCAACACGCCGTGGGGCGAGCGCCACGCGTATGTCATGCCCGCGCGCGAGCGCAGCGAGCACGGCTCGACCTCGGTGCTGCACGGTCGCTTTGCCAAGGCGCTTCACGTGTCGCCGCTGATGGGCATGCGCCACACCTACGACTGGCGCCTGAGCGAGCCGGGCGAGCGCCTGTCGGTGCACATCGAGTCGGCGCACGCCGACGACGGTGCGCGCGCCTTCGACGCGACGCTGTCGCTGCGTCGTCGCGAGATCACGCCGGGCTCGCTGCGCGGCGCGCTGGCGCGCTATCCCGCGCTGACGCTGCGCCTGACCGCACGCATCTACGCGCACGCGCTACGGCTGCGTCTGCGTGGCGCGACATATCACGCAAACCCCGGCCCGGGCGCACAGGCGAGCGCCTGCATCAAGCCGGAAGACAGCGCATGAGCGCCGTGCACCCAGCGGCGCCGCTGCTGCCTCCCTCGCCCGCGCGCGCCGGCGACGGCCACCCCTTCGACAGCGCCGGCTCGCTGGCCGACCGCTTCGCGCGCTGGCTGGCGCTGCGCCTGCTCAGCCGCGCGCGCGGCGGCGAGCTGATCGTCGCCGAGGGCTCGCGCCGGCTGGTGTTCGGCCAACGCGTCGCGCGCAGTCCGCTGTCGGCGGTGCTGCGCGTGCGCTCGCCGCGCTTCTATCGCCAGCTGCTGCGCGGCAGCGTCGGGCTCGGCGAGTCCTACGTCGACGGCCTGTGGGACTGCGACGACCTGGTCGCGCTGACGCGCATCGCCGCGCGCAACGTGGGCAAGCTGGACCGCCTGCGGCGCACCTTCGCGCCCGCTCTGATCCCCGTTCAGCGCTGGGCGCGCTGGTTGGCGCGCAACACGCCGGGACGCGCGCGCGAACGCATCTCGGCGCACTACGACCTCGGCAACGAGCTGTTCTCGCAGTTTCTGGACCCGACGATGATGTACTCCTGCGCGGTCTTCGAGTCGCCCGAGGCGACGCTCGAGCAGGCTTCGCTGGCGAAGCTGCAGCGCGTCTGCGAGAGGCTCAAGCTCGCGCCGAGCGACCACGTGCTGGAGATCGGCACCGGCTGGGGCGGCTTCGCGGTCTACGCGGCCGAGCACTACGGCTGCCGCGTGACGACCACGACGATCTCCGCCGAGCAGCACACCTTCGCCAGCGAGCGCGTGCGCGAGGCCGGTCTGCAGGACCGCGTCACGGTGCTCTCGCACGACTACCGCGACCTCCAGGGCAGCTACGACAAGCTGGTCTCGATCGAGATGATCGAGGCCGTCGGCTGGCAGTACTTCCCGACGTTCTTCAGGCGCTGCTCGGAGCTGGTCAAGGACGACGGCGCGATGCTGCTGCAGGCGATCGTCATCGAGGACGAGGCCTACGAGGTCGAGAAGGCCGGCAAGAGCTTCATGAACACACACGTGTTCCCCGGCGGCTGTCTGCCATCGATGGAGATCATCGCGCGCTCGGTCGCACGCGTGACGGACTTTCGCCAGGCGCACGTCGACGACATCACCGCTCACTACGCGCTCACGCTCGAGCACTGGCGCGCGCGCTTTCTGGCTGCCACAGAGCGCCTGGCCGCGCTCGGCTACGACGAGCGCTTTCGCCGGCTGTGGGAGCTGTATCTCAGCTACTGCGAGGGCGGCTTTCGCGAGCGGCGCATCCAAGACGTGCAACTGCTGCTGGCCAAGCCGCAGTTTCGCTAGTGGCGCATTCGGCGATACTGCGGCCATGCGCCGTGATCTGTTCGAAGACGTGCACGAGGACTTCCGTGCCAGCTTTCGCACGTTCCTGACGCGTGAGGTGAGCGGCGAGCAGGGCCGCTATGGCGAGTGGGAGCGCGAGGGCCTGATGCCGCGCGAGGTGTTCGCGGCGGCCGGCCGCGACGGCTTCCTCGGCATGGCGATGCCCGACGCGCTACGGCGGCGCGGGCGCCGACGACTTCCGCTTCAACGTCGTGCTCGGCGAGGAGACTCGCGCGCCGCGGCGTCGGCGGCGTCGGGCTGGGCTCACGCTGCACAACGACATCTGCCTGCCGTACTTCCTCGAGTACTGCACCGACGAGCAGAGCGAGCGCTGGCTGCCCGGGCATCGCCTCCGGCGAGCTGATCACGGCGATCGCGATGACCGAGCCGGGCACCGGGCTCGGACCTCGCCGTCGATGGCCACCGCCGCGATCCGCGACGGCGACCACTACGTCGTCAACGGATCGAAGACGTTCATCACCAACGGCATCAACGCCGACCTGGTGATCACCGCCGTCAAGACCGATCCGTCGCAGCGCCACGAGGGCATGCAGCCTGCTCGTCGTCGAGCGCGGCATGGACGGGCTTCGAGCGCGGTCGCAACCTGGAGAAGATCGGCCTGCACGCCCAGGACACCGCCGAGCTGTTCTTCGACGACGTGCGCGTGCCGGTCGAGAACCTGCTCGGCGACGAGGGCCAGGGCTTCCGCTACCTCGTCGCACAACCTCGCCGCAGGAGCGCCTGTCGATCGCCGTCACCGGCGTCGCCGCGGCGGCGGCGGCGCTGGAGTGGACGTCGACTACGTGCAAGGAGCGCACAGGCCTTCGGCCAGCCGATCGGCCGACTTCCAGAACACGCGCTTCGAGCTCGCCGAGCTGCAAGACCGAGGTCGACGTCGCGCAGGCGTTCGTCGACCAGTGCGTCGCGCGCGCTGAACGACGGACGCTCGACGCCCGAGGACGCGGCGAGGCGAAGTGGTGGTGCACCGACGCTGCAGGGCGGGTCGTCGACCGCTGCCTGCAGCTGTTCGGCGGCTACGGCTACATGCTCGAGTACCCGATCGCGCGCGCCTACGCCGACGCCCGCGTCACGCCGCATCTACGGCGGCACCAACGAGATCATGAAGGAGATCATCGGCCGCTCGCTGGGGTTGTAGACGATGCTTGAGCGCTGCCGCGTCGACGCTACCGTCCAAGCCGAGCATGCCTTCGATGCAGCCGGTGACATCGAGCTGGATAGCCGCAATCGGCTACGACGGACGCGCACGAGGTGCATGTCGAGCTCATCGAAGGCGGGACCTACGTATATGAACAGGTGCCGCGGGTGATCTGGCAAGCGCTCGCGGCGGCCGACAGCAAGGGACGATTCGTCAACGCCCGTGCTGAAGCCATACTTTCCCTTGTCGCGAGGCGTTAGTCAGCGCCCGACGGGCGAGTCGGCGGACGCGAGGTCCAGCTCGCTCGCGAGCTCCACGAAATAATCCAGCGCCGCCGGGTTTACCAGCGAGTCGACGCTCGCCGCCTCGGCGACAGGCGTGCCCATGAGGATGCGCTTGACGGGCACCTCGAGCACCTTGCCCGACAGCGTGCGCGGCACCTCGGCGATCTGGCGCACCTCGTTGGGCACGTGGCGCGGCGAGCAGTCCTCGCGGATGCGCCGCTTGATCTGCGCCGTCAGCTCGTCGTCGAGCTCGACGCCCGCTGCGAGCACGACGAACAGCACCATGCGCAGCTCCTCCTCGCCCGAGCGCGCCGGGATGTCGACGACCAGCGCGTCGAGCACCTGCGGCACGGCGCTTGCGGCGCGGTAGATCTCGCTGGTGCCCATGCGCACGCCCTGGCGGTTGATCGTCGAGTCCGAGCGTCCGTAGATGACGGCGCCGCCTCGCGGCGTGATGCGGATCCAATCGCCGTGGCGCCATACGCCGGGATACATCGCGAAATAACTCTCGCGCAGGCGCTCGCCGTCCTCGTCGCCCCAGAAGTACAGCGGCATCGACGGCAGCGGCTCGGTGATCACGAGCTCGCCGACCGCGATCGACGTGCGCGTGACCCTGCTCGTCCCAGGACTCCACCGCGCAGCCCAGCGCGCGGCATTGCAGTTCGCCTTCATAGACCGGCAGCAGCGGGCAGCCGGCGACGAACGCCGTGCACACGTCGGTGCCGCCGCTGGTCGAGAACAGCCAGACCTCCTCGCCGACGTGCTCGTAGACCCACTTGAAGCTCTCCGGCGCGAGCGGTGAGCCGGTCGAGCCGATCGCGCGCAGCGCGCGCAGGTCGAAGTCGCGGTGCGGCTGCACGCCGGCCTTCTCGCAGCTGGCCAGCAGGCCGGCGCTGACGCCCATGCAGGTGATGCGCGCGCGCTCGGCCAGGCGCCACAGCGCGCCGAGATCCGGGTGTGCCGGGCTGCCGTCGTAGAGCACGATGGCGGCGTCTGACAGCAGGCAGCCGACGAGGAAGTTCCACATCATCCAGCCGGTCGTCGTGAACCAGAACATGCGGTCGCCCGGATGCAGGTCCAGGTGCATGCGCTTCTTCAGCTGCTCGATGAGAATGCCGCCGTGACCCTGCACGATCGCCTTGGGCAGGCCGGTCGTGCCGGAGGAGTACAGCACCCACAGCGGGTGGTCGAAGGGCACCTGCTCGAAGCTCAGCTCCGCGCCCTCTCCCCTGGCCAGCAGCTCGCTCCACGCGATCGTGCCGTCCAGCTCGGCGTCGGCGTCGAGGTATCCGAGCAACACCGTGTGCTCGACGCTCGGCAGCTCGTCGCGAATGCCCTGCACCACGGTCGTGCGGTCGAAGTCCTTGCCTCCGTGGCGGTAGCCGTCGACGCTCAGCAGCACCTTCGGCTCGATCTGCGCGAAACGGTCGATCACGCTGCGCGCGCCGAACTCCGGCGCGGCGCTCGACCAGATCGCGCCGATCGACGCCGTCGCCAGAAAGGCCACGAGCGTCTCGGGGATGTTCGGCATGTAGGCGACCACGCGATCGCCGCGCGCGACGCCCAGCGAGCGCAACCCCGCGGCCACGGCGGCGACCTGCGCCGTCAGCTCGCGCCCACGTCAACTCGTCGAGCTCGCGCAGCTCCGAGCCGTGCACGACCGCCACGTCGTCTGCGCGCGACGGACGTGGCCCGTCGCCCGCGTGCTCGCCGGCGCCGTCGAAGCGCAGCGGCGCGAGCAGGTTCTCGGCGTAGTTGAGCTCGGCGCCTGCAAACCACCGCGCGCCGGGCATCGATCGATCGACCAGCGGACGCTCGAAGGGCTTGGAGCTGCGCACCTCGCAGAACTCCCAGATGCTCGCCCAGAAGTCCTCGACCTCCTGCACCGACCAGCGCCACAGATCGTCGTAGTCGTGGAACTCATGCCCACGTCGCTCGGCCACCCAGCGCATGAAGCGCGTCATCTCCGCGCGCTCGCGGTCGGCCTGCGTAGGCTGCCATAGCGGCGTCTGCTCGGATGCGCTGGCCATGCGGGTATTCTCGCGGTTTGTGGACGTCCTTGGGCTGCGCGCCGAGTTTCCCGTGCTGCAATCGCGCGCATACCTCAACGCGGGCACCGACGGTCCGCTGCCCGCGGTCGCGGTCCAGGCTTCCGCCGACGAGCTGCAGCGCGAGGCCGCCGACGGACGCGCCTTTGCGCACTTCGAGCGCAGGCGAGAGCTCAACGACGGCCTGCGCGCCGCCTACGCGCGCGCGCTCGGCGCAGACGCCGGCGACGTCGCGCTGACGACCTGCACGAGCGACGGCATGGCGACGATCGTCGCCGGTCTGGAGCTCGGCTCGGGCGACGAGATCCTCACCTCAGACGAGGAGCACCCTGGGCTGCTGGGAGCGCTCGGCGCCGCGCGCGAGCTTCGCGGCGTCTCGATCCGCGAAGTGCCGATGGCCGAGCTGGCGACGGCGGTCAGCCCGAGCACGCGCCTTGTCGCCTGCTCGCACGTAGGCTGGATGAGCGGGCTGGTGGCGCCGGTTGAGCTGGCGGACGTCGAGGCGCCGGTGCTGCTCGACGGCGCACAGGGCGTCGGCGCGGTGCCGGTCGACGTGCGGGCGCTGCGGCTGCGACGCCTACGCCGGCGCCGGGCAGAAGTGGATGTGCGGCCCCGATGGCCTTGGCTCGCTGTACGTCAAGCCCGAGCTCGCCGCGCGGATCGACGTCTCGCGTCGCGGCTACGCCAACCTCGAGGACCCCAACGAGGGCGTCGCCGCTGCGCCTGCACGAGGACGCACGGCGCTTTGACACGATGTCGCTGAGCGCCGAGGCTGTCGCCTGCGCCCTGGCCGCCGCCGAGCTGCTGGAGTCGGCCGGCTGGAGCGCGGTGCACGAGCGCGCGCGCACGCTCGCCGCGACGCTGGCCACGCGGCTGGCCGAGCTGCGGGCGCGAGGTCGCGCCGCGCCACGACACCACGCTGGTGTCCTTCTCCAGCGCCGACCCCGAGGCCGAGCGCGAGGCGCTGGCCGAGCGCGGCTGCATCGTGCGCAACATTCCCGGCCGCCCCTGGCTGCGCGCCTCGGTCGGCGCTTGGAACGACGAGAGCGACCTCGATCGCCTGCTCGCGTCGCTCGCCGCCGCATGAGCGCGTCGCGGCAGACCGCCACACCGCCGAGCAGCGACAGCCACGACGAGCAGAACGCCGCAGCCGGCCTGCGCGGGCACGTCTCGACGTGGCTCGCCCGGCTGGGCTGGCATCACCTGGCGCTGGCGGCGGTGCTGGTGCTGTCGGCGATCGTCAACACGCATCGCCTGAGCCAGAACGGCTACGGCAACATCTTCTACTCGGCCGGCGACAAGTCGATGCTCGCGCTCGCTGCACAACTTCTTCTTCGTCGTCGTTCGATCCGGGCGGGCTGGTCACCGTCGACAAGCCGCCGCTGGGACTGTGGCTGCAGACGGCCAGCGCGCAAGCTGTTCGGCTTTCACGCCGCTCAGCCTGTTGCTGCCCGAGGCGATCCTGCGGCGTGCTGCGCCGTGCTGCTGCTCTACCGCGATCGTCGCGCCGCGCCTCGGCGGCTGGGCGGGCGTCGCCGGCGCGCTGGCGCTGGCCGTGTTCCCGTCGTTCGTCGCCGGTCTCGCGCACGACAACAACGTCGACGCGCTGCTGATCCTGCTGATGCTGCTCGCCTGCGACGCCGGCGTGCGCGCGGCCGAGACGGGTCGCTGGCGCACGCTGATCTGGAGCGCGCGTGCTCGTCGGCCTGGCGTTCAACACCAAGACGCTGGCCGCCTACCTCGTCGTGCCCGGGCTCGCACTGGCGGTGCTGGTGTGCGCGCCGGCCCGATCCGCGCGTCGCCTGCTGCAGCTGCTGGCGGCGGGCCTGGCGATGGTCGTCGGTGTCGTTCGTGCTGGATGGCCGTCGTCGAAGCGACGCCGCAGTCCCAGCGACCCTACGTCGGCAGCTCGACGAACAACTCCGAGCTGGCGCTGACGCTTCGAGCTACAACGGCTTCGGCCGCGTCGGCGGACAGACCGGCGGCCCCGGCCAGATTCCCGTCGGCGCCGGCGGCGTCGCGCGCAAGGTCTCACCTGCGAAGGAAAAGCTGCGCGAAGCGACCAAGACCCACACGGCGCCCGAAGGCCCGGAAAAGACCGAACTGCTGCCCAACGGCCGCGCGCGCAACCCGATCGCCTTCGGCGGCCCGACCGGGCCGTTTCGGCTGTTCGGCCGCGGCCTCGGCGACCAGGGCGCGTGGCTCGTGCCGCTCGCGCTCGCCGGCCTGCTCGCCTTCGCGCTGCTGGTGCTCGGCGACGGGCGCCGGCGCGGCTGGCAGGCGGCCGATCGCGCGCGGCTGGCGCTGCTGCTGGCGTTCGGCGGCTGGTTTCGTCGTCGAGGCCGCCGTGCTGAGCCTGTCCAAGGGCATCGTGCACCCCTACTACGTCTCGGCGCTCGGCCCCGGCGTCGCAGCGATGGTCGGCGCCGGCGCGTTTGCCTTCGCGCAGTTCGCCAAGCGGCGCGACTGGCGCCTGGTGCTGCTCGTCGCCGCGGTCGCCGCGACGGTGCCGGTGCAGCTGTCATTGCTGCACAAGGCCGACTACATGTCGTGGTTCAGGCTTCCGTTGATCGCACTGGCCGTCGCCGGACTGATCGCCGCCGCGCTCGCCGCGTTCGTGCTGCGTCGTGCCGCGCCGACGGCGATCGCGCTGCTGCTGTGCCTGTTGGCGGTCGCGCCGGCGGTGTTCTCGGCGAGCAACTGGCTGGCGCCGGTGCAGTCGACGTTCCCCGCCGCCGGCCCGCGCGCGGCGGCCGGGCCGGGCGGCTACGGCGTTGACTCAGAGCACGTCGACGTCGACCGCGCGCTGCTGCGCTACGTCGACGCACATCGCCCCGGCGCCAGCTGGTCGGTGCTCGGAGACGCCTCCAACACGGTCTCGCCGATGATCCTGCTGGGCGGGCGCGCCGGCGCGCTGGGCGGCTTCAGCGGAACCGACCCGGTGCTCAGCGGCCGCGGCCTGGCGAGGCTGGTCGCCGACGGACGCGCGCGCTACGTGGTGCTCGGCGGCGAGTTCTCCACGCGCGGCGGAAACGGCGCGACGGCCGCCGTGCAGCGCGCCTGTCGCGTCGTCACCACGCGAGCTTGGCTGCCGCGCCCGCTGGCGCCCAACGGGCTGATCCTGTTCGACTGCGCCGGGCGCCAGGGCGCGATGTCGGCGGCATGAGCTGCGGCGAGCCTGCGCGGCGCGCCTGACGCGCGGCGCTTGCGCCTTCAGGCCGCGACGTCCAGCTCGCGACCGAAAGCGCGCGCGAACAGCTCGGTCTCGCGCCTGGCCGCCCAACGCGGCACGACCGGCTCGACGTCGGCGATCAGGCTCAGCTCGACCTGCTCGTCGTGCACCGTCAGGCGCGTGCCGCGCACCAGCTGGTCGCGCGAGCGCTCGAGATCCTCGGCCAGGCGCAGCAGCACCGCGCAGCGGTCCAGGCGCTCACGGTCGCCGTCGCCGAACAGCGCGCGCATCGGTCCCGCGTCGGGCATGCCCTTGCGGTGATAGCGCGCGGCCTGCGCGACGATCGCCACCTCGACCGGCGAGAACCCCGGCAGGCCGGCGTTGAGAATCAGATAGCGCGAGTGCTTGTGGTGGTCGTCGTAGTCGACCGACATGCCGATGTCGTGCAGCATGCTCGCCGCCCACAGCAGCTCGCGCTCGCGCGTGTCGCCATCGTGCAGACCAAGGCGCGCCAGCTCGTCGAACATGCCCAGCGCCAGCGCCGCGACGTGGCGCGTGTGCGCCGAGTCGAAGTGATATTGCCCGGCGAGGTTCAGCACGCTCGCGCGGCGCACGTCCGCGAACAGCGGCTGGCGCGCAGAGTCCTCTTCTCCGCCGCCGAGCAATCGCTCGAAGAACACGCCCTCGCGCAGGCCGGCCTCGGTCGCCTCCAGCGCCGCGAAGCCGCCCGCCTCGAGCACTCCCTGCACGACCACGGCGCCGGCGAGAATCAGGTCGGCGCGCGCGGGCTTGATGCCGGGCACGCTGGCGCGCTCTGCCGCCGGCAGCGCCGCAAGGCGCTCGACCAGCTCGCCGAGCGCGTCGGCGCCGAGCATCGCGCCCTGCACGCCGAACGTCGGCAGCCCGGCGGCGCGCTGTGCCGCGGAGGCCAGGTTTCGCACGGTGCCGCCGATGCCCACCAGGCGCGCGCTGAACTTCGACGCCTTGGCCTCCGCCAGCCACGGAGCCTGCGCGAGCTCCTCGGCGACGTGCTCGCGAAGCGCCTCCAGCTGACGGCGCTTGGCCGGCCCGTTGGCCGGCAGGAAGCGCTCGCTCATGCGCACCGTGCCGACGCGCCAGGAGCCCGTCTGCGCTGCCAGGCGATCGCGCAGCTGGACAAGCTGCATCGAGCCGCCGCCGAGGTCGAGCACGCAGCCGTCGCTGAGCGTCGTCGAGTTGACCGCGGCCAGATAGCCGTAGCGGGCCTCGGCCTCGCGCGAGAGCACGCGGATCGGCAGCCGCGAGCGCTCGCGTGCGCGTTGCAGAAAGGCCTCGGCGTTGCTGGCGTCGCGAATGGCGCTAGTGGCGACGGCGTCGATCGACTGCGCCTCCAGGCCGCTGGCGTGCGCGAACTGCGCGAACACGTCCAGCGTGGCCATCGCGCGAGCCATCGGCTCGCTTCCGAGCTCGCCGCTGGCGACCAATCCCTCGCCGATGCGCACCGGCTCATAGATCTCGTCGGTGCGCTTCCACCAGCCCTCACCGGCCATGAACACCACTAGGCGAAAGGAGTTCGAGCCGAGATCGATCACGGCCAGGCGCTCGCCGGGCATCATCGCGTGAGCGTAGTCACCGCAGCGGCGGGCTCAGACGGCGCGGGCGGCAGGTTTGAGCAAGGCCTGCGCGCCGCGGCGGGCGCTAGACGAGCTGGTCGTCGGGCGAGTCGATCACGCGCATGTGCTCGGCCACGCTCGTGATGTTCAGCAGGCGCTGCACCTGCGGTGAGCCGGGCGTGATCGCGAACTGCTGCCCGCGCGAGCGCGCGCCCTCATGGGCCAGCAGAATGATGCGCAAGCCGGTCGAGTCGACGAACTTCAGCCCGTCCAGATCGAGCACGAGCAGCGGAGCGGCGGCGAGCGATGAGTCTTCGAGCGCGCGCTCGAAGATCGGCGAGCTCGCGAGATCCAATTCGCCGGCCAGTTGCAGCACCACGCGGTCGGGCTCGTTGCGTGCGTCGACCCGCAGATGCTCCTCGAGCGCTCACAGCGAAATCGTATCGCACGCCACTTTCCCGCCAGTCCGCCTGCGCCGGCTCCAACGCGCCCAGCGTGGCAGCGAGGTCGCCCTGTTCGTCGCCCCGCGCCGGACCCTCGGCGGCGGGCTCATCCTGTTCGTGCTCGACGCGACGCATCAGCGGCGCGACGAACCACAGCGCCACGAACGGCACCGCCACCGATCCCGCGGTCAGCGCGCCGGTCGTAGCGCCGAACAGCTTCGTCGTGACGAGCAGCAACGCGCCGCACATCGCGAGTGCGAGGAACACCAACCCGGCGATCGCGACGCGATTGGCCACCAGCACGAGGTGGCGCTTGTCGTCGCTGCGAAACAGCAGGCGGTGGTAGGCGGCGGGCGCGATCGTACAAACCGCCGCCAGCGCCGAGCACAGCAGAGTGGCGAAGTAGACCGCGCGCTCGAACGGCCCGACGCCGGCAAAGCCGCTGTTGAACGGCACGATCAGCAGGAAGGCAAACAGCACCTGCACGCCGGTGACGACCACGCGAAGCTCGCCGGTCATCTCCTCTAGGTTGCGATCCAGTCGCTGCAGCGGCGTCTCGGGGCGCCCGCCGCCGCGTGCGTCGTCGCGCGTGGGTGACTGGCGTTGCGTTCGATCGCTCGGGGCGTCTCTCGCTCGCATGGCCTCTGTCCTTGCGATACCCGAGCCGCCGGAGGGGTAACCGCGGGTCGGCCGCCGTTTGACGCGATTTGCCGCCGGGTACAGGTTGGCCGGAAACCGTCAGCAACCGAGGAGGCCACGAAATGCCGCCGCGCGGTGTCAAGAAGGGCAGCAAGCGGGCTCGTCAGTACGCGCACATCGTCGACAGAGAGCGCGAGCAGGGTGCAAGCGAGAAACGCGCCGAGGAGATCGCCGCGCGTACGGTCAACAAGGAGCGCGCGCGCAGCGGCGAAGCCAAACGGGCCTCCAAGGCGTCGACGCGCGACATCTCCTCCGGCCGGCGCGGCGGGCTGCGCTCGGGCAAAGCAGGGCCGCGCGGCCGCACGCGCGACCAGCTTTACGAGGAGGCGCGCGAACGCGGCGTCGCAGGCCGCTCGAGCATGAACAAGGCTCAGCTGCAGCGCGCCGTGGACGCGAAGAAGCGCTAGCGCCTCGGCGGCGGCGAGGCGCTAGCGCAGGTGCGCGCGAACGCGCACGATGGTGCCATTGGGCGTCGAACGGATCTGCACGAGGTCGCACAGGTGGTTGACCAGCCACAGGCCGCGCCCGCCGTGCTGGTCGACCGGCGGCGCGATGCGCCCGGCGAGCGGATCGACGATGTAGCCGTGGTCGCGCACGTCGCACACGAGCGCGTCGGGCTCGACCCAGATGCGCAGCATGCCGCCACCGCCGCCGTATTGCACGCTGTTGGTCACCAGCTCGTTGACCGCCAGCACGAGGTCGTCGCGCGCATCCTCGCGCAGGCCGGCGCGGTCGGCGCAGGAGGAGACCAGACTGCGCACGGCGCCCAGCCCGCGAAACGTGAACGCGAGCTCGTCGCGCTCGCGCGGCGGGGCCGGCAACGCTCCGGTGAGCACGTTCGGCGCACGATGCAGCGGCAGATAGGCGTCGCTGCGCCTGCTGACGCCTTCGTGCATGACCGCCGGGTGGGTCTTGCGGGCGTCTTCGATCTGGCG
The DNA here is from genome assembly GCA_963793935.1 of uncultured Solirubrobacteraceae bacterium. Lineage (GTDB taxonomy): Bacteria > Actinomycetota > Thermoleophilia > Solirubrobacterales > Solirubrobacteraceae > Palsa-744. Next base: position 1,135,573 of record CAWCBZ010000001.1, on the reverse strand, counting down.
CTCGTCGAGCTTCTCGAGGTCGTAGGGGCAGAGCAGCGTCCACGGCGGCCCATAGGCGAAGGCGACGTTCAGCAGCGACTCGTGGCGAACGCACTCCTCGAGCTCGGCTTCGCTGCGACCCGGCCAGACCGGTTCTCCGACGCCCCTGACCGGCGCGTCATCGTCGGCGTGCTCGCCGAGGAACTCGCGCCAGGCCGGAATTACGCGGGCGGGGTTGCGAGCGAGCGAGCGCATGTCGATGAAGCGCACGCCCGCCGCGTCGTCGCCGAGTGCGGTCTTCAGCGCCTTGGCGCGCTCGGCCGTCACCGCCACCAGCACCGCCTCGCCGGCGCGCAGGCCATCCTGCACGAACGGCAACGTGCCACGCAGAAAGCCTTCCTCGCCGCTGTAGAACAGCGCCTCGTGGCGGAACGAGTCCTCCACGAGCGCCACTCTGACGGCTCCGGCTGGCGAGCGCGCTCGCAGCTTCTGTCCGACCACTGTCAATCTGCCTCGATCCGCTCCTGGCCCTGTCAGCGCCCGTACCAGCGGCGCCGGCCGCCGCCCTCGGGAAGACCGCCCACGAAGAAGCCGATCAGCCACAACAGCACCGCGATCACCAGCACGATCCAGAGGATGTGCACGGCGAAGCCGAGCCCTCCGAATATCGCCAAGATCAAAACCAATGCAATGAGTGCGGCCATGATTGTCCTCTCCTGCGTCGCGGCCCCGTCGCGGATGCTCGGGCGGTTGCAGCAGGTTTACCCGTCGTCGAGCAACTCAATCTGTCCTCGGCAGAGGACGCCCGCCGCTGCACCCCCGACACGCGGCCTTGGACGGGTGTTTTTGTCTCTTGGAGCTCGGGTAGCGCTTGGTTAGACCCAATGATTGGAGGCATCTCATGGCAGACGAGCTGAATGCAAAGAAGATCGCCTTCCTCGTGGCGCAGGAGGGCATCGAGCAAGTCGAGCTGACCGAGCCGTGGAAAGCGGTCGAGCAGGCCGGCGGCACGCCCGAGCTGATCGCGCCACAGGATGGCGAGGTTCAGGCCTTCCAGCACCTCGACAAGTCCGAGAAGTTCCCCGTCGACAAGACGCTCGACCAGGCCGACGCCGGCGACTACGACGCAGCTGGTGCTGCCAGGTGGCGTCGCCAACCCCGACCAGCTGCGCACCGAGGCAAAGGCGCTGGAGTTCCTGCGCCAGATGTTCGCCGAAGGCAAGCCCGTCGGCGTGATCTGCCATGGCCCGTGGACGCTGGTCGAGGCCGACGTGGTACGGGGACGCACGATCACCTCGTGGCCTTCGCTGCAGACCGACATCCGCAACGCCGGCGGCAACTGGGTCGACGAGCAGGTCGTCGTCGACCAGGGTCTCGTATCCAGTCGCAAGCCCGACGACCTGCCGGCGTTCTGCGCGAAGATCGTCGAGGAGTTCGCCGAGGGCGAGCACGAGGTCGCGCAGGCCGGCGCGACCGCCGTCAGCGCCTGAGTCCGGCGGGCGGCCACGATGAGCGCGGGCGGGCGGCGCCGACGAGTCGCCGCCCGCTTGTCGCTTGTCTGGCCGGTCTATGACGCTCCAGCGGCGCCGATGCTCGGCGCAGCGCTGGTCGTCTGCGCAGAAAGCGGCCCGGCAGCGGTCAGCGGCTTGGCGATGTCCTCGAGACTGCGCCGCTCGGCATTGACGCCGAGGATCAACTCGGCGACGCCGCCGAGGATCATCATCACGGCGCCGAGGCCCAGCGCGAGGAACACCTGGTCGTAGCTTCCGGTGTTGATCAGGCGACTGAACACCTGTGGGCCGATCACGCCGCCGATGCCCGTGCCGACGGCGTAGAACACCGCGATGCACAGCGCGCGCGTCTCCATCGGAAAGACCTCCGAGACCGTCAGATAGGCGGCGCTGGCGCCGGCCGAGGCGAAGAAGAAGACCACGCAGATGCAGGCCGTGAAGGAGATGTCGTCGAGCTGATGGTTCTGGAACAGCAGTCCGGTGACGATCAGCAGAACGCCCGACAGCAGGTACGTGCCGGCGATCATCGGCTTGCGCCCGACGATGTCGAACAGCGGGCTGAGCAGCAGCGCGCCGGCGAAGTTGCCGGCCGCGAACACGGCGATGTAATACGGCGCATTGCCCGAGTCGGTGTGGAAGTACAGCGTCAGCAGGTTGGCGAAGCCGAACAAGATCGAGTTGTAGAGGAACGCCTGACCGATGAACAACGAGAGGCCGAGCACCGTGCGCCGCGGATATTTCTTGACGACCGTGTGGACGATCGTGTGCAGCGGAATCGCCTTGCGCTGGCGCACCTCCAGCGGCTCGCCCTCGGGCTCGGGCAGCGGTTTGCCGGTCTCGCGCTCGACCTCCGCTTCGATGTCGCCGACGATCTTCTCGGCCTCCTGCTCGCGGCCGTGGATGAACAGCCAGCGCGGGCTCTCGGGCACGTTGCGGCGTACCAGCAGCACGGCCAGGCCGATCACCGCGCCGAGCACGAACGACAGCCGCCAGCCGAGATTCGTGGGAAAGATGTTCGTGTTGAGCATCACCACGGCCAGCAGCGAGCCGCCGATGCCGCCCAGCCAGTAGCTGCCGTTGATCGACACGTCGACGCGTCCGCGATGGTTCTTGGGGATCAGCTCGTCGATCGCCGAGTTGATCGCCGCGTACTCGCCGCCGATGCCCATGCCGGTGATGAAGCGCACGACGAAGAACCAGCCGGGAAAGAAGGACACCGATGTGAGCAGCACGCCGCCGAGGTAGATCGCCAGCGTGATCATGAACAGCTTCTTGCGCCCGAAGCGGTCGGTCAGCTCGCCGAAGATCAGCGCGCCCACGCAGGCGCCGGCGATGTACAGCGAGGCGGCCCAGCCCGACACGTCGGCTTGCGAGATGCCGACGCCCGCGCCCGGTTCGGAGATGCGCCCGGAGATCGCGCCCGACGACGTTGACCTCGAGCCCGTCGAGGATCCAGGCGGTGCCCAGGCCGATGATGATCAGCCAATGCCAGCGCGACCACGGCAGCCGGTCGAGCCGCTGCGGAATGGTCGTGCGAATCGTGCCGGTCTGCAGCTCGCTGTCGTCCATCGGGTCTCCTCTGCCACGCCTGCGCGCCCCATGCGAGCCGGCTGATGATCCTCACCTCTCGCCTACCCCCACTGCGGCGTGGCGAACCGACGCGCCGGAAAGATGCGAGGGCTGCGGCCGGCTTGCCGCGCCGAGCCAGGCAGAGCAGCCGGCGAACCCGAAAAAAAATCTTCAAAAAAGATGTTTAGAGCCCGCTGGACGGGGCATTTGATCGTCTGGAGTTGTCCTCCCTCAGGCGGTGATCGCTACCCCCGGCGGTCACCGCCTATTTTTATGCTCGCGCGCGGCCGCTCAGCGGTTGTCGCGCAGGTGCAGCTCGAGCATCTCCGACGGGCCCTGCGCCGCCACACGGCGATCATCGGTCAGCTTCTCGATCACCGGGCCCACGCCGTTGGCCGGCGAGCTGGCGATCACGCGCTCGGCGCTGCCGCTGTCCAACGGCCCGATCACCAGCGCCAGGCTGCGCGGCTCGACCGTCATGGCGACGTTCAGATGGTTGCCGGTGCTCGGCCCAAAGGCCTCCGAGACCAGCGCGTCGGCGACCAGTTCTGTGTCGGATATGCGGTCGGTCGTGAAATGCGCGCGCGCCGCCAGCACACACATCACGCGCGGCAGCACCTTGCGCGCGAGCGTGTCCGGCGCAATCGCCAACCCGGTCGTCGTCGACAGCTCGGCGCTCGCCACGTGCGGCGGTTGAAAGCCGTTTGTGTGCAGCGCGTCCAGCGCGTGCGTGCTCGCCGTCGCGAACTCCATGCGCACCTCCGTGCCACCGCCCGTGACGTCCTTGAACTCCACGCGCGGCGCCAGCGCCTGGATGATCGACAGGCCGATGCCCAACGCCGCTTCCTCGTCGGAGCGAATGTGCGGCTTGATGCCCGTGCCGTGGTCGCGCACCACGATTTCCACCGCGTCGGCGTCGAGAAAGATCTCGATCTGCAGCGGACCTTCCTCGCCGCCGTAGGCGTGCAGCACAACGTTGTTGCACGCCTCCGTGACGGCCGTGCGGATGTCGTTGAGGTCGACCGCGTCCACGCCGACCGTCTCGGCAATGCCGCTCAGCGTCTCACGCACCAGCAGCACGTTGTCCGGTTGGTTGGAGAGCGTCAGGCTGACGTTCGGCGACACGCCCATCAGCATGCCACCATTATCTCGCGCCACCGCCGCTCATGTCCATTCGCCCGGTCCGCGGCGGCGCTCGCGGCGAGCTTCCCGCGCAGCGCTAGCTCTTCGTGGCCGTCAATGCGCGCAGCTGATCCAGCGAGCGGCGTAGCAGACGTGAGACCTGCATCTGCGAGATGCCGACGCGCTCGGCGATCTCGGTCTGCGTGAGGTCCTCGACGAAGCGCATCCGCAGGATCTCGCGCTCGCGCTGGGGAATCTTGCCGAGCACCGCGCTGACCGTCGCGTCGAGCTCGACGAGCTCGTAGCGCGAGTCCTCTTCGCCCATCGCGTCGCCGTAGGAAGTCGCTTCGTCGGTCGCGCCGGGACGCGGCGCGTCCAGCGACAGCGACTCGTAGGCCTGTATGGCCTGAAGCGCGTCGATGATCTCCTCGCTGCTCAACTCCAGATACTGCGCGAGCTCGTGCACCGTCGGCGCGCGTCCCTGCGAGTTGGCGAGGCGCTCCTGCGCGTCGCGCACCTTCAGCGCGCGTTCCTGTGATCCGCGCGGAACGTGCACCGACCAACCCGCGTCGCGAAAGTGCCTGCGCATCTCGCCGAGAATCGTCGGCACGGCGTAGGAGGCGAAAGGGTGGCCGAGCGCCGGGTCGAACCGATCCAGCGCCTTGAGCAGGCCCAGCGAGGCGACCTGGATCAGGTCCTCGAAGGGCTCAGAAGAGCGGTCGTAGCGCCGGGCGAGGCTGCGAGCGAGCGGCATGAAACGCCGCACGAGCGCTTCGCGTGCGGACTGATCGCCTTCGGTCAGCCGCGCAAACAACTGCGCCTCGCCGACCGGGCTCATGGTCGTGCCTGTTTCGCGTCTTGCCGTGGGAGGCGCCATCTGTGTGGGCGTCATCGTTCCCTCCGTCGTTCGCTGTGCAGGTACCCGTCTCTTCTCGCTGCACTGCGAAGTCTACACGTTCAGCGCCCGAAATGGACGCCAACGGACGATTCGTGGACGGTGCCCAACGGTGCTTGTGCAACCTGTCAGGTCAACGCCTCGAGCAGTTGCCGCGCGGCGCGCTCGCCGCTGTCGGGGCGCACTAGCCGGCAGCCGGCGTGCTCGCCAGCGCGGTCGCGCGCGCGGCGTCGCCGTCGCCGCCGGCCGGCGCGTGTCTGTCGACGAAATCGCAGATCGTGCGCAGCACCAGCGGCGTGTCATCCCACATCGGCACATGGCCACAGCCGGCGAGCTGCACCGACTCGACGCCGGGAATCTCGCGGCGGTAGCGCGCGGTGTGGCGCTGCGGCGGCAGAATGCGGTCGAACTGCGGCGTCGCCAGCAGCACCGGGCAGGAGATGCGGTCGAGGTCACCGAGCGTCAGACCGCGATCGGCGCGCAGCGCCTCGATCGCGCGATCGGCCACCGTGCAGCCGAGCGATACCTGTACGAGGCGCAACGCGTCCGCCGCCGGCACGCGCTCGCCGCGCGCCATGATGTCGCGCAGCGCGAGTCGGCGCAGCTTCGGCCGGCCGAGCAGCAGCGGCATGCGCGGCGCGAGAGCGCGCGTGACGCGCTGCTGGCGCGCGAAGAAGCTCGCCAGACGCTGCGCCTCGCCGTCGCCCTGCGTCCAGCCGCCGGCCGGCGCGAGCGCCACGACCGAGCGCGCACGACCGCGCTTGGCGAGCTCCAGCGCCAAAGCGCCGCCCATCGAGTTGCCGACCATGTGCGCCGTGCCCACGCCGAGCTCGTCGAGGTGCGCCTCCAGCGAGTCGGCCGAGCCGGCGAACGTCATCGGGCTGCCCGGTGGGTAGGGCTGTCCGCCCTCGTGACCGTGCAGCGTCGGCGCGATCACCTCGTAGCGCTCGGAGAGACCGGGCAGCAGCGCGTTCCAATGCATCCATGCCCCGGTGAATCCGTGCAGCAGAACCAGCGGCTCGCCCGAGCCCGCTCGGTACAGCGCTGGCGTGATCTCGGGCATCGGCGAAGCGTACACCCGCCCCGCACGCCCGCCAAAGCTACTTCGCCAGCCCTGCGGCTTCGAGCGCCTTCTGCTTGGAGCCGAAGTCCTCCCAGCGCACGACCTTGCCGTCGCGAACGTCGGCCAAGCCGCCCATGGGAATGTCCGTCTCGATTCCGCTCGCTCGCGCTCGCACATGGACGACGCCCCAGGCGAGCACACGCTCGCCGAGGTCCTCGAGCTCGCAGCGCAACTCGAACTTGTCGAAGACCTCCGCGGTGTCAGCATTGAACCGTTCGATGCCGGCTATACCGCGATAGACCCCCTCGGTCGCCACGCGATGCGGCAGCCATTCGACCTCGGCGTGAAACATCGTCATGTCGTCTCGGTCGCCGCGATTCCATCGCTCGAGCGCCTCACGCGCGATCGCCACGTTCTCCTGCGACATGCCGGCAAGTATCCCGCAGTCAGCGACCGCCTCAGCTAGCGCGTGAGACGGACCGAGACGCTCGCTGCGGCGACGAGGTGGGTGCCGCGAGCTGGATTCTGCGTGGCTATATGGACGGTGGCGGACCTGCGGCGGAGGTAGCTCACGCGTCCCAGCTTGCAGTGCGCTCGAGCGAGCAACCAGCGTGCGCCCGCAAGCGTGTGGCCTGACAGCGACGGCACGACACACTTCGTCGCTGCGGACGGGAGTGCGGCCTGGGCGGCTCGCTCGGCAGTTTCGCGGGCGGCTTGTTCCTGTTCTGCCTTGACTTTTTGTGCTGCCTGATATTCAGCGACTCTCAATTCCGAAGCGTGCTGACCCCATTCGGCCCCCGACGCGTTCCCCGGTTCATAGACGTTAATTTTGTTGACCGGTAGGGGGAGATTCGTCTCAAAAACCGACCCCCTGCTTTCCGCTACACCATCGAAGTTCCGCGCGGTCAGCCACCACGTGTAGTAGCGCACTCCCTCAAGTCCCGCTGCATCGGCATCGACCTTTTCTTCCCCGACGCCTGCTTCGATGTGCCCCGAGCCGATGAGCGTGACCGGCGCGCACGGCACGCGGCTTTCGCAGAAGTAGGTTTCGCGCGGACCTTCCAGCCGGAATTCGTATTCGGTAAGCAAGCCTTCGGGTCTGATCACAGCCTGCGCAGTATCGCTCTGGGTGGTTGTCGTGTCTTCGCCTTCTTGCAACGAGAGCGCACCAAGCGTTGGCGCAGACGCGGCAAGCGATACCTGTGGAACTCCAAGAGCAATCCCACAGACAATCGGGGCAACGAACGCCAGAACACGACTTCGAGCACCGGAGCGCGCGAGTGAATCTCCCACAACCGTCGACGGCCCCCAGAGCACAGAGCAAGTCAAGCTTGTGGGCCTTCGGAAGTCAAGAAGTGGGCCCGCCTGGACTCGAACCAGGGACCTACCGATTATGAGTCGGCAGCTCTAACCAACTGAGCTACGGGCCCGTCACGCACCCGAGCCGCGGCCCGCGCGCGGCCGATCGCAATCGGCGAGCAGACGCTACCAGCGAGATGTGGAATGCTCCGCGCGCCGTCTGCCGGCGGCGATCGGCGCTCGCAGAGCAGCGCCTCGATCTTCTCAGCGAACGGAGGGACTGCAGATGGCAGAGCGCGCAGCGATCGTCACGGGGGCATCCAGCGGCATCGGGCTGGCGATCGCGAGGATCCTCGGCGAAGAGGGCTACGGCATCACGATGGCGGCGCGACGGCCGGAGAAGCTCGAGGGCGCCGTCGCCGGGCTGGAGGCCGACGGCTTCGACGTGCACGGCGTCGCCGCGAACGTCGCCGACGAGGCCGAGATCCAGAAGGTCGTCGACGCGCACCGCGAGCGCTACGGCCGCCTGGACGTGCTCGTCAACAACGCCGGCGTCGGCGTCGGCGCGACCGTCGGCGAGATCGAGACCAAGCGTCTCGACATGCAGCTCGACATCAACCTGCGCTCGATCGTCCTCTTCTACCGCGAATGCATGTCGATGCTCGCGGAGGCCGGCGAGCGAGCACAAGAACGCGCTCGTCGTCAACACCTCCTCGATCTCCGGCAAGCACGGCGAGGGCTGGCTGTCGGTCTACTCGGCGACCAAGCACGGCGTCGTCGGCTGGACCGAAGCGATGAACAAGGAAATCGGCAAGCAGGGCATCAAGTCGACCGCCCTGTGCCCCGCCTTCGTCGACACGCCGATGACCGACTTCGTCAAGGAGCACGTCGCCGCCGAGGAGATGATCCGCCCCGAGGACATCGCCGAGTCGGTGCGCTTCCTGCTGCGCACCTCGCCGGCCTGCGTCGTGCCGGAGATCATGTTCGTCCGGCCCGGCGACTCGCTTTAGGCGCGCCTCGGCGGCTACCTCGGCTCAGGCTCGCGAGCCGGCCGGCGCGTTCAGCTCGCGCGCATCGAGCTCGCGGGCCTGCGCCGCTCGACGCCGTCGCGGCAGGCGCAGGCGTCGTGCGCGGATCTCGCCGGAGGGGTCGGCGGACTGCGAAAGGCGGCTGCGTAGGCGGCGTTGCGGCTCGTCGGCGCGTCGCGGGGCGCGCTGGCCGTCGGCACGCAGGCGCGCGCTGCGCAGAGCGCGGTGCTGCTTGATCGCCTCGTCGAGCTCCAGCCCGCTCGATTCGCAGAGGCTGTCTTCCAGCTGCGCGACGAGAATGCGCAGCTCGCGCTCGGTCGCCGGTCTGCTCTCGCGCCCGGCGCGTGTGAAGCGGTCCCACGAGCGTGCGAACGAGAGGAAGTCGGTGCGCCCGCCGCAACGATGTGCGGCGAGCATCGGGCAGACGCCGCCGCTGCCGTCCACGTAGGCGCCGACGATCACGCGCTCATTGCCGCGCACGCCGGCCAGCATCGCTTCGCGCGTGGCCACCGGCATGCAGTCGATCGCCAGGCGCAGGCGCTCGACGGCATCGGCGTGTGGCGGCGGCGATTTCGCATAGGCTTTGCGCGCCGGAGCCCTGCTCCGGGTGCGGCGGTGCAACTCGGCGAACGGTATGCCGTTGCTCTGCGCGCGGCAACGAAACCCTCCTGCTGAAAGGAAACTTGCACATGAAGCTCGGCGTGCACATCGGCTACTGGGGCCTCGGCCTCACCTCGGAGGACCAGCTGAAAATCGTCCAGGAGGCCGAGCGCCTGGGCTATGACTCGGTGTGGGCCGCCGAGGCCTACGGCTCGGACACGGCGACCGTGCTCGGCTGGCTCGCCGGTCAGACCTCGAAGATCCGCCTCGGCTCGGGCATCTTTCAGATGCCCGGCCGCTCGGCCGCGATGACGGCGATGACCGCCGCGACGATCGACCAGCTCTCGAACGGGCGCATGATCTGCGGCATCGGCTCCTCCGGTCCGCAGGTCGCCGAGGGCTGGCACGGACAGCGCTTTGCCAAGCAGCTGCAGCGCACGCGCGAGTACGTCGCCGTGCTGCGCATGGCGCTCGCGCGCGAGCGCGTCGAGTTCAGCGGCGAGACGCTCGAGCTGCCGCTGCCCGACGGCCCCGGCAAGGCGCTCAAGCTGACCATCTCCCCCGTGCAGGAGCGCATCCCGATCTACCTCGCGGCGATCGGCCCCAAGAACACCGCGCTGGCGGGCGAGATCGCCGACGGCTGGATCCCCACGCTGTTCTCCCCCGAGCACGTCTCCGAGCTTCGCCCGCTGCTCGAGGAGGGCGCCGCGCGCTCGGGCAAATCGCTCGACGACTTCGACATCGCGCCGACGGTCAGCCTGTGCATCACCGACGACCTCGAGGCCGCGCGCAACACGATGCGGCCGTTCGTCGCGCTGTACGTCGGCGGCATGGGCTCGCGCAAGCAGAACTTCTACAACCAGCTCGTCAGCCGCTACGGCTACGAGGCCGAGGCGAAAACGATCCAGGACCTCTACCTCGAAGGCAAGCGCGACGAGGCGATGGCGGCGATCCCCGACGCGCTGATCGACAGGTCTCGCTGTGCGGCCCCAAGGACGTCGTGCGCGAGCGCCTCGCCGTCTACCGCGACGCCGGCGTCGGCACGCTCGGCGTCACGCCGACGGCCTTCGACGCCACCGAGCGGCTCGAGCAGCTGCGCATGCTCGCCGAGCTCGCCGCCTGAGCTCCGCCCTCGTGCCAGACGCGCCTGCAGCGCCGTTGACGGTGCTGCTCGGCGCCTTCGGCGATCCCGGGCACGCCTTTCCGATGATCGCGCTCGGGCGCGCGCTCGTCGCTCGCGGGCACGACGTCACGCTGCAGACGTGGGCGCGCTGGCGCGAGCACGTCGAGGCCGAGGGCATGTCCTTCGCCGCCGCGCCGGAGTACCAGGTGTTTCCCTCCGGTCCCGAGCCGCTGGACTTCTACGAGGCCGTCGTGCACGCCACGCTCGACACGCGGCCGCTCGTGCGCGAGCTGCGCCCCGACGTCGTCGTCGCCGACATCCTCACGCTCGCGCCGGCGCTCGCCGCCGAGCTGCAGCGCGTGCCGTGCGCGACGCTCATTCCCCACGTCCACCCGCACGGCGAGCGGCACTTCCCGATCTACTCGCTCGGCGCACGCATGCCGCGCAGCGCCGTCGGTCGCGCGCTGTGGCGCCGCGCGCAGCGGCCGGTCGACTCTGGGCTGGAGCTCGGGCGCGTGCAGCTCAACCGCACGCGTGAGCGCGTCGGGCTGACGCCGCTCGCGCACGTCCACGGCGGCATCAGCCGCCAGCTGGCGCTCGTCGCCACCTTTCCGCAGCTCGAGTACCCGCGCCGCTGGCCCGAGGCAGTGCACGTCGTCGGGCCGCTCATGTGGGAGCCGCCGACCGCCGACGTCGAGCTGCCGCCCGGCGACGCGCCGCTCGTGCTCGTCGCGCCGTCGACCGCGCAGGACGCCGAGCACCGGCTGCTGGAGGCGACGCTGCGCGGGCTGGCCGATGCGCCCGTGCGCGTGCTCGCCACCTGGAACCGCCGGCTGCCGCCGCGCCCGCTGCCCGTGCCCGACAACGCGCGGCTCGTCGAGTGGGTCTCCTACGCGCGCACGATGCCGCGCTGCGACGTCGTCGTCTGCCACGCCGGCCACGGCACGCTCGTGCGCGCCCTCGCGTCCGGCTGCGCCGTCGTCGCCTGTCCGGCGATCGGCGACATGAACGAGAACGCCGCGCGCGTCGACTGGGCCGGCGCCGGCGTGCGCGTGCCGCGGCGCTTTCAAACGCCGCGCGTGCTGCAGCTGGCGGTGGAGCGGGCGCTGGGCGATGCGTCGATCAGGCTACGAGCGAGAGAGCTGGCCGCGTGGGCGGGCGGGCACGATTCGGGCGCCGCCGCCGCCAAGCTCGTCGAGCGTCTGGCGGCCTAGAAAGAAGCTCCGGGGGTGGGACTCGAACCCACAACCTATCGGTTAACAGCCGATTACTCTGCCATTGAGCTACCCCGGAAAGGGCTACCCCGGATGGTCCTCCGGAGACGGGACGGATTGTAGGGCAGGCCAATCTCGCCCGGCAAGCGTCGCGGCCCCCGCCTCGACCTCTGCATGGCAGTTTGCGCAGAGCAGAACGCACTTACGCGCCTCCTCGCGTGCTCTGGCCAGCGCCCTGGCGACGCCGCGAGAACTCAGCGAGAAGCGCTTGTCAGCTCGGTCGAGGTGATGGAACTCCAGCGCCGCGATGCAACGGTCATAGCCACACAGCACGCACCTGCCGCCAGCCTCCGCCACGAGGATTCGCTTGACCTTCCTCCGCCGCCTCGACACCGCCTCCGCGTTGCATCTGGTGCATCGATAACCCGCCCCTACCGGTCACGCGAAAGGTCGTCAAACCGTGTCGTGAGCAGCGGAGTGTCATCTCTCGCCTCCCAGCACGTCGCGCCTGTCGCCGCTCGGCCCAGACCGTCGTCAGGTCGTACTCGCGCAGCCAGTGCTTCACACACCCCTTGCTACGCCCGACGGCCTCGGCGATCTGCGCGGTCGACATCCCTTCCTCGACTAGCGACGCGAGCCGCGGTCGCTCAAGCCGCCCCTTCGGCGCATGGATATCCGCATGCACGGCGCGCAGGCCGTGGCGCCTCAGCCAGTAGGAAACCGTCGCTTCATGCCGCCCAACCCGCCTCCCGATCTCGGCCAGCGACAGCCCTTCACCCAACATCTGCTCCAAGACGGCGCGATCCATGCACCGCATTGTCGTCAGGACTTGGGACGCAACTATTCGGTCACGCGGCCGTTGGCGGGACGTCGCCAGTCGAGCGCCCCTGCCCTACTCCCTGTCCCCCGTCTCCTCCAGCACCCGCGCGTACGCCCGGTCGAAGTCGCGTTTGACCGTCGCCTTGCGTCGCGCCAGGTCGCTGATCTCGCCGCTCTGCGCTCCGCGAGCGCGCTGGATCTGACGGTCGACGCGCGCCAGCTCCAGCTGCAGGCGCTGCGCCTCGAGCATCGCCGGGTTGGCCGCCGTTGCGCCCGCTCTCCACGACCAGCTCCGCCAGCAGCGCCTTGAGCTCCTCGTCGCCCTCCAGCGACGCCCCTTCCGACCCGGCCTCCATCGGAGCGTGCAGATCGCCTGCGCGCAGATGCCGGGCCGCGCGGCGCAGCAGCTCGCTGGAGAAGTACTCGTCGACGTCCAGGCTCGCCAGCGCCTGCTCGCCCTCCTCCGGAGCTGCGATGCACAGCGCCAGAAACGCCCGCTCGGTGTCTTCGCGCCCATGCAGCGCGTTACCGGACGCGCGTGCTTCGCCCGCCGGTCGCCCGCCACTCGGCTGCTGACGGCGTCCGCGCGTCCGCACGCGCCTGCCCGGCGGCACTTGCACGCACACTCGATCCGCCGCGCCGCCAGACGCTGCTCGAACACGCTCGCCGGCACCGCCAGCCGACCGGAGACCATGCGCACGAGCTCGTCGCGCATCGCGCCGGGCGCCAGCTGCGCGAACACCGGCCGCAGCTCCTCGACCATCCGGTCGCGGCCCTCCGGGCTCGAGTCGTCGCCGCTGGCGAGCACGCGCTCGACGCGAAAGCGCACGAACGGCACCGATCGCTCGACCAGCGCCGCCATCGCCTCCGGCCCCTCGCCCTGAATCAGGTCCGCCGGGTCGGCGCCCGCCGGCAGCGGCACCACGCGCAGCTCCAGCTTGCGCTTCGCCGCCAGGCCCGACGCGCGCAGCATCGCCTCCTGCCCGGCGCTGTCGGCGTCGAGCGCCAGCAGCACCGTCTGCGCCATGCGCGACAGCTCGCCGACCTGGTCGCCCGTCAGCGCCGTGCCCATCAGGCCGACCGCGTTGCGCATGCCCGCCTGGTGCAGCGCGATCGCGTCGGTGTAGCCCTCGCAGAGGATCACCGTACCGGCGCGCGCCGCGTGCGCGCGCGCCAGATCCGCGCCATACAGGTGCAGACCCTTGTGGTAGACGTCGTTGTCGGACGTGTTCAGGTACTTCGGTCGCTGGTCCTCGCGCATCGCGCGCGCGCCGAAGCCCAGCACGCGCCCGCGAATGTCCGTCAGCGGGAACATGATGCGCGAGCGAAAGCGATCGTAGGGCTGGCCGTTCTGCTTGGAGCGCTGCGCCAGGCCTGTCGCGTAGAGCTCCGCCACCGAGAATCCGCCGCGGCGCGAGGCCAGCAGCACACGATCCCACGCGCTCGGCGCATAACCCACGCGAAACTCCCGCAGCATCTCCTCGCTGAGCCCACGGCCCGCCAGATACTCGCGTGCGGCCGTCGCCTCGCTGGACTCCCATAGATAGCGTTCGTAGTAGGTCGCCGTACGGCTCAGCAGCTCCAGCAGCCGCTCGCGCTGCTTGCGCCGCTCGGCCTCGCGCGGGTCCTCCTGCTCGCGCTGCAACTCCACGCCGTAGCGCTCGGCCAGCAGCTCCAGCGCGCCCTTGAAGTCCACGCCCTCGGTCTCCTGCACGAACGTGAACACATCGCCCGAGGCCTGGCAGCCAAAGCAGTGGTAGACCTTCTGGCCCGGGTCGATGCCGAACGACGGCGTACGCTCGTCGTGGAACGGGCACAGTCCCTCAAAGCGCGCCGGACCGGCTCGGCGCAGCTCCGTGCGCGCCGACACCAGCTCGACGAAGTCCACCGCATCGCGCACGCGGTCCTTGGACTCGTTGGTGTAGAGCGCCATGGCGGCAACGCTAGCGGGCGAAAGCCTGCGGCACGTCCAACTCGGTGTAGAGGCGGATGCAGTAACGGTCGGTCATGCCCGCCAGGTAGTCCGTCACGCGCTGTGCCAGCTCGTCCTCGCCGTTGAGCAAAGCGCTCGCGGCGCCTCCACCTGCCTCGCCTGGCGCCGGCGGCAGCAGCTCCGGGTGCTCCACGTAATGCTCGAACAGCCGCCGCACCACGCCCGCGATCTTGCGGTGCTCGGCGCGCACCGCCGGCCCGAGATACACGCGCTCGAACATGAACTCGCGCAGCGTCGCCATCGCCGGCCCGGCCTGCTCGCCCTGCACGATCTCGCCGGCGCGCGCCGAGTGCTCGACCATGTCGTGCACCAGCGCGTCGATGCGCGCCGACCCGCTTCGCCCGAGCACCGCGATCGGCTGCTCGGGCAGCTCCTCCTCGCGCAGCAGCCCGGCGCGCACCGCGTCGTCGATGTCGTGGTTGATGTACGCCACGCGGTCGATCAGCCGCACGATGCGCCCCTCCTGCGTCTGCGGCAGCGGCGCGCGGCTGGAGTGGCGCGCGATGCCGTCGCGCACCTGCTCTGTCAGGTTCAGTCCCGCGCCGTCGCGCTCCAGGCTGTCGACCACACGCAACGAGTGCTCGTAGTGGCGAAAGTCCCGGCCGAAGCGCTCTTTCAGACAGGCGTCGAGCACCTCCTCGCCGATGTGCCCGAACGGTGGGTGGCCCAGGTCGTGCCCGAGGCCGATCGCCTCTACCAGATCCTCGTTCAGGCGCAGCGCGCGCGCGACCGTGCGCGAGATCGTCGTCACCTCCAGCGTGTGCGTGAGCCGCGTGCGGTAGTGGTCGCCGCGCGGCGCAACGAACACCTGCGTCTTGTGCGTCAGCCGGCGAAAGGCCTTGCTGTGCACGATCCGGTCGCGGTCGCGCTGAAACGGCGTGCGCAGCGAGCAGTCGTCCTCTGCGCGAGCGCGACGCGCCGGGTAGGAGCGCGCCGCATGCGGCGACAGCTCGTCGGCCTCCCGCTCGCTGATGCGCGCAGCGAACGCGCCGGCGACGCCTTCGCTCTGCTCGGTTGTGCTCATCCCCCGATTCTCGCAGCGCCTCGCAACGGCGCCGGCGGCCACTGCGCGCGCGGTCCGGCGCGCATCGCGCTCAGCGCTCGTGATCCCAGTCGCTGCGCCCGCTCAGCCTGTTCACCCAATGGCGCCAGCCCTGCTGCTTGGCCGGATCCTCGTCGAACACCGGCGCCTTGTGCTCGGGCGCCGGCAGGCTCTGCGCCGCCGCCGTGTCGATGCGCAGGTCCACGCCGTGTTCGTGTATCGAGGCGATCGAAGCCGCCTCGAGAAAGCGCACGCCGTGGCCCGGCGTGTCGATCAGCAGCCCGTGAAAGACGTCCTCCTCGGGCGCGCTCAGCACGCTCGCGACCGTGCCCACCTGCTCGCCGTCGGACGCCAGCACGGGCACGCCCGGGTCGAGCATCGTGTAGGCGATCGGCAGTCCCTCATCCATCTGGCCGCACACCATACCCGCGAGCCGGGTCGCCACGCGCGGTCAGCGCGAGCGGCCGGAGGCCGGCATCAGCCGCAGGTGCGCGTGGTGCTCCAGCGTCGCCGCGATCGCCCGCTCGACCTGGCCGAGCGCCGGCTCAGACGCATCCGGCGCCTCGTTCAGCGGCGCGCCGACCGCCTCGGTCATGAAGCGGTAGGCCTGCGCGTCGAAGGGAAACGACGCCGCCTCGCAGGCCGCGCACACGACGCCGCCTGCCGCGCCGGAGAAGCCGACCAGCTCGTCACGCTCGCCGCACGAGGCACACGATCCCATCTGCGGCGCCAGGCCCGCCGCCAGCAGCAGCTTCAGGCGAAACGCCAGCGCGCCTGCCCGACCGATCGCCACACCCTCGCCGCCGCCGGCCTGTTCATCCAGCAGCGAAAGCTTGCGACACAGCAGGTTGAACACGCCCGGGTGCGGCTCGGAGGTCTCGAACAGCCGGCCCACGGCGTCGCATGCACGCGCCGCCGCGTCCAGCGCGCGCGCGTCTTCGCGCAGCCGTGCGTGCCCGTCGACCGTCTGCGCGCCGGTCACCGTCAGCAGCTCGCCGCGCCCTTCGTGCAGCTCGATGTTCAGCCGAAAGTACGGCTCCAGGCGCCCACCGAAGCGGCTGCGTGCACGCCGCACGCCCTTGGCGATCGCGCCAATGCGTCCGCGCGCCGGCGTGTACAGGTGCAGGATGCGATCGGCCTCGCCGTAGCGCATCGATCGCAGCACCACCGCCTCGCTCTTGATTGGCCCAGCCATGAGGCCGAGTCTAGAAGCGAGATCGGCGCTGGCTACGGCGCTTACAGGCGCGCCGTCAGCGAGCGATACACCGCGAATGCCGGCTTCGCCACGTAGGCGTCGCTCATCAGCCCGTAGTGATCCTCGAAGCTCGAGCTCGAGGAGTTGGCGTCGCGCAGGTCAAACCAACGGTAGTCGGTCACGTTGAACGTCGCGCGGTAGTCGAAGACCGCCTGCACGGCGGCTGCAAGCACCGTGCTCTGGGCCGCTTCGTCGCGCGCCGTGCCCGTCGGCGCGCCGCTCTCGCACACGTGTATCGGCACCGCGTGCGACAGCCCGGCCAGGGGCATGAAGTGAGTGCGAAGCGCAGCGAGCGCGTCGACCGTCGCCTGACGGGTCGCGCTTGCGAGCGAGAGGCCGCTCGTCAACGCCGGACCCCATGTACCTGGATAGGCGTCGATCCCCACCCAGTCGACCGCTTGTGCGAACGACGCGCCGCCGTGCGCGCCGAGGTAGTTGAAGAACTCGTCCTCGGACGAGCCCAGCTGGTAGGCCCAGTTGAAGCCAACCTTCAGCTGCGAGTCGCCGGCGTGTTCGATCTCGCCCTTGGCGCCCTCCACGCCTGCGATCAGAGCGTCGCGCGCGCCGGCGTAGTAGCCATCGGAGGCGTTCGGCGCGCCGCTCACGTTCGCCTCGTTGGTGACCTGCAGCGATGTCAGGCCGGCGTTCGAGCCCAGCTCGTCGACGGCCTGACGTACGAATGAGACGAAGCCGGACACGTTCGTCGCCGCGTCGCTGCCGGACGGCCGAAAGCAGAGCGCCAGTTCGACCTGAAAGCCCGAAGCGGTGTATTCGGCCAGCTGCGCGCCCACCTGCGCGGCCGCCGAGCTCGCGTCCGGGCCTTCGTAGCTGGCATACATGCGCAGCACGAACGCCCGATTCGGCGGGCGCAGCTGCTGCAGGGCCGCGAGGCGCTGCTGCGGATCCTCGGCGTGCAGCGGGCCGGCGCCGTTGACCGCGCCGGCCGCCCCGCCGGGATACACGCCGAAGACCAACGACGGCGCCGAGGCGGACTGCGCGTTGCGGTTCACAGCTTCCCCACCGCGCACGCGTCGCGCGACACGCCGCGTGCGCCGCGAAAAGCGCGATGCGCGCCCATGTCGCCGGCCGACTCGCGCTCCGTATGCGTGCTTAGCATGCGGGCGCGCCGAAAGGTGCTGAGCACGACCAGCGCCGGCGGCCGCGGCGGATGAGACGCACGTCGCGAGCACGAGCAGCACGACGAGCATGGCCCAGCAGCCGACGGTCGCGCCGACACGAGGGCGTCGTTGCGATCTCCGTGCCGGAGCGATGCGCGCGTCGTGCGAGCCGATGGCCATAGTCTGGCACTCGACCCACCTGCGCGCCGGCTTGAACAGCTGTGCGTGAGTTCAACGAGCGTCGTCGGCAACGGGCCCCTAGCGGTAGCGGGGGTTTGCGGCGCCCGTGGCGAACGCGCGCTCCGCGGCGCGCGAGGTGTCCACGCGCCAGTCGGATGCCGTTGGCACGTCAAACCAGACCAGCGAGACGATCTCCGGATGGACTGCGAGCGTGGCGAACATCTCGCGAATCCAGCGCGCCTTGTCGCCACCGCGCTCGGCTACGCCCACCTCGCTGATCTCGACGGGCTTGCTCGGCGCAATCCGCCGCAGAAGCGCCAGCGGACGGTCGAGCTTTTCGGCGAATGACCGCCAGGGCCCGTACTTCAGCTGAGAGCCACCGTTGAACAGCGACAGACCGACCATGTCCACGTAGCGGTCGCCGGGATACTCTTCGGCGTCGATGCTCGCCGCAATGGCGACCGGGCTCCACACCCACACGACGTTGTGCGCGCCGGCGGCGCTGAACAGATCGTGCACGTGGCGCCAAGCGGCCACGAACTCGGCTGGGCTGTTGCCGTAGGCACGCGCCGACCACGGGTACCAGTTGCCGTTCATCTCCTGCGCGAAGCGCAGACGAACCTCTTTGCCATAGGCCGCCAGGCCCCGCGCCCAGGAGCGGATGTAGGCGTCGTGCGCCCCGTCGGCGATGCTGCGCAGGGAGTATGCGGACTGGTGCGAGTAAGGGCCCTGGGTGTAGTCCCACGGCTCCCAGGTGATCTCCGGCACGCTGCCCCGACGCGATACTGCCGTCAGCTGTGCTGGCGAGACGGGGTCGTGCTTCCAATCGGAGTACCACATGACCACGCTGAGGTGCTTGTGGACCGCGTCTTCCAGGCGGCTCACCGAGCTCAGTTCGCTCTGCTTCCATGGCCGCCACTCGTTGCGCGCCAGTGGCACGGTCGTGGCGCCGAGATCCACGCTTGCGGACCGCAGCGCCGGGGCTTGCAGCGGACGTGGGATTTCAGCGGAGGACGCAGCGCTCGTCTCGCCGCGGTAGGCGATCAGCGCCGCGATTGCGATGATCAACAGCAGCGGTGCGATGGCCCAGCGCGCCGCGCCTCTCCATCCGCGGCCTGCGCCAGAGCTGGCGCCGATCAACATCTGCGCGGACATCTCAGGACACGGCGCTGATCATCGGTGTCCATGCGACGACAGCGGAGAACGTCAGACATGCGAGCAAGGCGCCGGCGCACGCCAGCACGCCGGCGCGCATTCGCACCGCCGCCCACATCCCCGCCGGGCCGGCGGCCAGTTCGCGGATCTCCAAAAGGAGAGTCGTCTGCAGCAGCACGATGCCGAGCACGCCGTTCAGCAGCGCCAGGCCGAAGTAGCCCTGAACGCCGCCGGGAGCGGCCGTCGCGTGAAAGGACCACATGGCGATCAAGGGCAGCGCGGTGAGGAAGATGTACGGGCCGTAGATGCTCGAAGCGCGCGGGCCCTGCTGTCCGGCCACGCCCTTGGGCGTGATCATGTAGTCGCGCTTGATGCGCAGCACGACGTTCACCAGAGCCCACAGAACCACCGGCCAGCGAGCGATCTCGAGGATCACGCCGCGCCAGGACAGCCGCACGCCGCCCGGCTGAAACCACCTGCGCGTAGCGCACCACATCAGGCTCGACGTCAGCGGCACCGGCAGGAAGTAGAGGAGAAATTCGCCGATGCTCACGTCTGCGATCGGACGCCCGGCGAACAGCGCGACCGCCGGCAGGATCCACAGCAGCCCGAGCGACACCGACCACAGCGTGTACCAGCTCTGACAGAACAGGAACTGGAAGGCCTGGCCCAGCGAGTAGCGGCGAAGCAACCGCGGCGTGCGTCGCAGGAAGATTTCAATCATCGAATGCGCCCACGCGAACTGCTGGCGCAGGTACGTCGCGAAGTTGTGCGGGCCGTCGCCGACGGCGATCAGTTCGGGCACGAAGACGCCGCGGTATCCATGCGCAGCGAGCATCACGGTGTCGAGATGATCCTCGGCGCGCGTCGGCTGAAAGCCGCCGATCTCGCGGATCGCATCCGTCCGGTAGGTCGTGTGGGAGCCGATGATGAAAGGCGTTTCGGTGGCGCCGTAGAAGCCCATCTGCAAAGGGCCTTGAAACACCAGGTCCTGCTCTGCCAGACCGCGCGCCGCCCAGTTGTCTAGGTTGCCGCATACGCTCGGCGCCTGCACCCAAGCTATTCCCGGGTCGGTGAAGTAACCGAGCACCCGATGCAGGTAGTCCGGGCGCGGCAGGTGGTCGATGTCCATCTGCACGAAGGCCTCGTAGCACTCGCCGATCGAGTCCATCTCGTCCAGCCAGGCGTTGACGTTGCCGGCCTTCGTGGCGACCTGAAACGGCGGCTCGGGCTGGTTCCAGCGCGCAACCCCGCGACGCGTGAAGTAGCGCACGCCGCACTCCTGCGCGAGCGCGCGGACATCGGCGCTGTCGCCCTCGTCCAGCACCCAGCTGTCGTGCGGGTACTCCACGCGTGCGAGCGCCTCGAGCTGCCTGCGAATCACGCTCAGCGACTCGCTGGAGGGGACACACAGCGTGATCATCGCCACGCGCATGCCCTCCGGCGCCGGGATCTCGATCGGGCGGCGCATCTTGCGCACGTACATCCAGAAGAACGACGGCAGGACCGTCGTCTGGTAGACGAGCATCGTCGTCTGCGTCCAGTAGAGCCACGGCGTGCCGCCGTTGGCGTGAGCGAGCCACCACGCCCAGAAGGTCGTCGTGACGACCGCCCACAGCAGCGCGATCGCCAGGTGCGTCAGCTTGTGAGCAGGCGACAGCGCGCTCTCGGAGCGGTGGCGCGTCTCGGTCCGGGCACTGGTGATGCTTGGGCTCGGAGCGAGCACCGCGGGGGCGGCGCCCCGCTCGACCCGCAGCTCGCTGAACGAGCCCGCCGCAGGACCGTGGTCGTAGCCGAGCGTCCCTGCGCCTGCGGCGAGCGGCAGCGGTTCCGCTTGGGCGATGCGCGCCGCGATACGAGCCGTGCCGGCGATCAGCGCCAAGCGCATCACCGCGAGAGGCCAGCTCGCGCCGGTGGTTGAGCTGCGAGCTCGATGCGACGATCTGCTCGAATCCGTCAACCGTCTGCTTCGCCTCATGCCGTTCCTCGATCCGTGCCGGCGTCCATGCCTGGCAATGCGTCGCAGCGTATGCGTGGCAATTGCGGCGCGGAACGCGAAGAACGTCTAGGCCGACCAGCACCTAAGTCGAGTCGTCGCCGACGCTATCCTTTATGAAGTAATGAGCCAGATAACCGTCTATACGACAGATCCCTGTTCCTTCTGCGCGCGCGTCAAGGGGCTGTTGAGCGCGCGCGGGCTGCAGTTCAGCGAGGTCAACCTGACCAAGGATCCCGCCGGGCGTGTGGAGCTCGCCAAGCGCACCGGCATGATGAGCTTCCCGCAGGTGCTCGTCGACGACCACCTGCTCGGCGGTTATGCCGAGGTCCAGCGCGCCGCCGACGACGGCCGCCTCGACGACCTGCTCCCCGCCTGACCAGCGTGCTTTCGCTCAGCGTCGCGGACGCGGCGGGCGCGCGCCCGAGCCAGCCGTCGCGCCCCGGCGTCCCGCGCGACGCAGGCGCGGCCGGGGCTGGCAGTGCTCGCACACGTACGCGCCACGGCCGGCGACGACCATCTTCACGATCGTCGTGCCGCAGCGCACACACGGCTCGCCCTCGCGCAGGTGCACCAGAAACCGATCCTGAAAGGCGCCGCGCACTCCGTCGACGTGGCGGAAGTCGTCGATCGACGCCCCGCGCGCGTCGATGCCCGCGTTCAGCGCCTCGATCAGCGCGTCGCGCAGCAGCGCATACTGCTCGCGCGTCAGCTTGCCGGCCGGCCGGCGCGGGTGGATGCGTGCGCGAAACAGCGCCTCGTCGGCGTAGATGTTGCCGACGCCAGCGATCTGGCGCTGGTCGAGCAGAAACGCCTTGATCGGCCCCATCCGCCCGCGTGCGATCTCGCGCAGGTGCTCGGGCGTGAAGCCGTCCTGCAGTGGCTCCAGGCCCAGCCTTGCCGCGAAGAACTCCTCCATCGCCTGCTCGCCCAGCAGCAGCTCGCCGGTGCCGAAGCGCCGCGGGTCGACGATCGCCAGACGCTGCGGCGGATCGAAGTCCAGGCGCACGCGCACGTGCGTCGGCTCGGGCTGGGGGTCCAGCAGCACCGAGCCGGTCATGCGTAGGTGCTGCGCCAGGTAGACCTCGTCGCTGAAACGCCACAGCAGGTACTTGCCGCGCCTGTCCAGCGCCAGCACCTCCCGTCCCTCAAGCGCCGCCGACAGCTCCTCCGGCGCCAGCGGACGCGACCAGCGACCATCGAGGATCTCCAGGTTCACCAGGCGCCGGCCCTGCACGAGCGGCGCCAGCTGGCCTCTGATCGTCTCGACCTCCGGAAGCTCGGGCACCGCGCCTAGCTTATGAAGGTCTCCCCCGGCAGGCCCGGCGCCTCACGGCCGGTCAGCCACTCAAGCGCTGTCGCGCCCGCATCGGCCAGCGGGCCTTCGTGGCGCGAGCCCGCATACTTGCCGCCCGTCGCGCGCCGGCGCGCCATCGCTCCGGTCAGCGCCAGCAGCGGCGCGTACTCGCGCGTGTGGTCGGTTCCCGCGTGGCTCGGGTCGACGCCGTGGTCGGCGGTGAGCATCAGCAGGTCGTCCTCGCGCATGCCGGCCAGCCAGCGCGCCACGTGCTTGTCGAGCTGGCGCAGCGCCGTCGCGAAGCCCTGCGAGTCCTTGCGATGGCCGTAGATCTGGTCGGTCTCGATCAGGTTCACGAAGATCAGGCCCTCGTCGAGATCGTCGAGCAGCTCGGCGACGCTCGCCAGCGCTTGCGCGTTGGACGCGCCCGCGTGTGAGTGCGCCACGCCGACGCCCGCGAACAGGTCGTGGATCTTGCCCACGCCGTGCACCGCCACGCCGGCGTCGGCCAGCTCCTGCAGATACGTGCGCCCTGGCGGCGCCAGCGCGAAGTCGCGCCGGCCCTCCGTACGCTCGAACGAGCCCGGCTGTCCCGCGAACGGTCGCGCGATCACGCGGCCGACGGCGTGCTCGGCGGTCATCTGATCGCGCACAGCCCCGCACGTTTCATACAGCTGCTGCGGCGACACGCGCTCGACGTGGGCCGCCAGCTGCAGCACCGAGTCCTGCGACGTGTACAGGATCAGCGCGCCCGTGCGCATGTGCTCGGCGCCGAAGTCGTCGATCGCCGCGATGCCGTTGTAGGGGCGGTTGCAGATCATCTCGTGCCCCGTCGCCGCCACCAGCCGCGCGATCACCTCCGCTGGAAAGCCCTCTGGATACGTGGGCAGCGGCCGCTGCAGGACCGCGCCCATCAGCTCCCAGTGGCCGGTCGCCGAGTCCTTGCCCGGACCCAGCGCGTGCAGTCGGCCATAGATCGCCGGGTCGCGCTCCACCGGCACGCCGAGCAGCGGTGTGATCGCGCCCAGACCGAGTTGCGCCAGCGCCGGCAGGCGCAGTCCACCGACGGCCTGCGCGACGTGCGCCAGCGTGTTCGTGCCCTCGTCGCCGTAGCTGGCCGCGTCGGGCAGCGCACCGACGCCACACGCATCCATCACCACGACCAGCGCTCGCCTGCGCGCGCCGGAGCTCAAGTCGACGTCGCCCGCGGATGCGCGCTGAAGTAGGCGTCCTTCAGCCGCTCAGCAGAGAGGTGCGTGTAGACCTGCGTGGTCGCCAGGTCGGCGTGGCCGAGCATCTCCTGCAGCGAGCGCAGATCGCAGCCGCCGGCAAGCAGGTGCGTCGCGAAGGAGTGGCGCAAAGTGTGCGGGCTCATACGCTCCTCCAGTCCGGCGCCGCGCGCGTGACCCTGCACGATCTTGTACAGGCCCTGACGCGACAGGCCGCCGCCGCGCCTGTTCAGAAACAGCGTCGACTCGCCGCGCGCCCCCAGCAGCGCCGGGCGTCCGCGCGCTAGGTACGTGCCCATCGCCGCCGACGCGTGGCGGCCGATCGGCACAAGACGTTCCTTGGAGCCCTTGCCGCGCGCGCGCAGCATGCCCTCGTCCAGGTCGACATCTGCGACCTGCAGGCCGGTCACCTCCGAGACGCGCAGGCCGCACGCATACATCACCTCCAGCAGCGCACGGTCGCGCAACGCCAGCGGCTCTGTGCCCTTGGGCTCGCGCAGCAGCCGCGCGACCTCGTCGCGCGTCAGCACGCGCGGCAGGCGCTGGGTCTTTCGCGGCCCGTGAAGCTCCGCGGCAGGGTCGTGCGCGATCACGCCCTCGCGTCGCAGGTGGCGATAGAACGAGCGCAGGCAGGCGACCTTGCGCCCAAGCGTCGCCGCGGCCGCCGGCGCGCGCGCCGGGCGAGCACGCGAAGACTCACCGGCGGGCGTGATTTCGCCCGCTGCAGTACCCGGCGCCGTGCCCGCGAGCTCTGACAGGAACGCCGCCAGATCGCCGTGCTGCGCGTCGAGCACGTTCACACCGCGCCGCTGCATGAAGCGCCCGAACTGCAGCAGGTCCGAGCGATAGGCCTCCAGCGTGTTGCGCGACAGGCCGCGCTCGAGCTCCAGGTAGGCGAGGAAGTCGAGTGTCAGCGACTCGATCGAGCCCTGCTCGGGCGGCGCGATGACTTGGGCCGAGCTCACCGCTCAAGCTTCGCGTCTGAGCGCGTGCCTCCTTGGCGGTGCAATCAGGCGTTCAGCCGCCGCGCCAGCCAGAGCAGCCCGATCAGCGTCTTGGCGTCGCGACACTCGTCGATCGCGTCGTCGAGCTTGTCAAGCGGCCAGCGCACGATCTCGATGCGCTCGTTCTCGTCGCTGTCGGCGTGCTGCTCGTAGAGATCGCTGGCGTGAAACAGGTGCACGCGCTCGTCGGTGAAGCCGGCGCCCGTGTAGTAGGTGACGATCGGCTGCCAGCTGCGCGCGCCGCGCCCGATCTCCTCGGCCAGCTCGCGCTGCGCGGCCGCCAGCGGCTGCTCGCCGGCCACGTCCAGGCGCCCGGCCGGAATCTCCAGCAGAGCCGGCTCAGCGACCGCCTCGCGCGGCTGGCGCACCAGCCACACCTCGTGCTCGTCCTGCACGACCACCGCGACGGCGCCCTGATGGCGAACGATCTCGCGCGAGACCTCCTCGCCGTCGGCGTGGCGGAAGCGCTCCATGCGCACATCCACGATTCTGCCCTCGTAGAGCGTCTCGCCGCCCAAAGCCTCAAAGCCGCGCCGGGCGTGCTCCTCTCCGCTCACGCCGCCCCGCCGGTCGGGCCCTGTGCATGCGAGGCAGCGCGCTCGGCCCGCGCATCGCCGGCGGTGGGCTCTGCGGCCATCGCCGCGAGCGCCGAGCCTCCGGCCAGCGCAGCGCCGAAGAACAGCGGATCCTGCGTGACCGAGCGCCCCATCGTCCTCGCGGGAAGCCCGCACGCGGCGTAGGCCGGCAGGTCGACGGTTGCGCGACGCCAGTCGTGGCGCGTGATGCGCGCCGGGCGCTCGGTGATCGGACGATCGACGTCCAGCGCGAGAGCCGGACGGTCTCTGGCCGCCGGCCGCTCGCCCGCGCCACCGAAAACGGCCCCCAGGCCGGCGCGCAGGTCCGAGCCGACCGGCGAGCGCATGCCCGCGGGCAGCGCCACCGTCACCGGCTCGAGCAGCAGGTCGAGCACCGTCAGCGTGTGATGGGAGATGCCGCGATGGCGCTCGCGCTCGTCGCCTGAGGACATGCGCGCGACCAGCAGCGTGCGCGCACCCAGCGCGAGCGCCGCATGCGCGGAATCGAGCGCTGACATGCCGCCGTGGCCCAGCGCCGACGCCGAGCCGACGATGCCCGGGCCGGGGCCGCAGACCGCGGCATCCCAGCCGAGCGCGCGCAAGCCATGGTGCAAGGCGCCCGCGGTAGTGATCGCCTCACCCTCGCCGCCGAAGCTCTGTCCGGCGGTCAGATGTCCGGCCAGCAGGCCGCGCCGACGCAGCTCGGCGACCGTGCGTGAGTGCCCGCCCGAGAGCGCGCCGCCCTCGGTCTGCACGTAGCCGAGCTTCGCGCCGGCCGCGCCCTCGGCGAACGCCCATGCGACCGCGGCGAGCTGACCGTGCAGCGCCAGCACCGCCACCGGCCGCTCGATCGGCAGCTCCAGGCGCTCGTCCTCGACGGGAGCCACGGCGTGCTGCAGGCTCGTGTAGTTGAGCTTCATCACGTGCGCCTCGGGCGTGCCTGGGGATGACAGCCCGCGCGTGAGATTGACGTGCACCACGTCAAAGCCGCCCGAGCCGAGGCCCAGATCCAGCGCCTGCACGTTGACGACCAACTCGTCGCCCAGCTGCGCGCGCCCGACCAGCGACACGTCGGCGATCGCCGCACGCTGGACTCCCGGCGCATCGGCAAGCTCGACGAGCAGTCTCTGCTCCTTGCCCGGCGCCTCCTCGGCGCCGGCGACGGTCGCGCGGCGAAGCTTCAGCATCGAATCTGCAACCTAGCGCTCTGTGCCCTGCGCCGAGGCGGCTGCCTCGTCGAGCAGCGCCAGCGCCACGTCGAGCATCTGCTCCAGCGCCGTGACGCTGACGCGCTCGCCCGGCTCGTGGTTTCGCTCGGTGCCGTTTGCCAGGTTGACGACTTCCACGCCGTCGACGAGCAGCGCGTTGGCGTCCGAGGCGCCGCCGCTGACGATGCGCACGGGCTCGTGGCCGCACCTGCGCAGGGCAGCCTCGGCAACGCGCACGGCTCGCTTGCTCGGCGTGAGATGAAAGCCCGAGAAGGTGCGCTGCACGGCGATGTCCACGTCGCACTCGCACTCCGGCAGGTTGGCCGCCTCGTGCAGGCGATCGACCACCTCGGCCACCGTCGCCTCGGCCTGCGTCTCGTCGAGGCTGCGCACCTCGGCGACCAGCGAGCAGCGCTCGGGCACGACGTTCATCGCGCTGCCGCCGGCGATCGTGCCGACGTTGACCGTCGTCTGCTCGTCCAGGCGCCCGATGCGCATCGCCGAGATCGCGCGCGCGGCGGCGAGTATCGCGCTGCGGCCCTGCTCGGGGCGGATGCCGGCGTGAGCGGCCGCGCCGCGGAAGTCGGCCTCGATGCGAAAGTGCGTCGGCGAATCCACGACGACCTCGCCGATCGGCGATGCGTGGTCGAACACGTAGCCGAAGTCGCTGCTCAGGCGCCCAGCGTCAAACGCCCGCGAGCCGGCCAGCGCGGTCTCCTCGCAGACCGTGAACAGCAGCTCCAGCTCGATCGCGCAGCCGTGGCGACAGGCGTGGCGCGCGAGCGCGAGCATCACCGCCACGGCCGCCTTGTTGTCGGCGCCGAGAACGCCCTCGTTGGCGTTCTCCCAGAAGCCGTCCACGAGCACCGGCTCCACGGGCGCCAGCAGCGGCACCGTGTCCAGGTGCGCGCACAGCAGCATGCGCGGCGCGGGCGAGGCCGCCCCCTCACCCGCCGGAATGCGCGCGAGCAGGTTGCCGCACTCAGACCCTGCGCGCGAACCCGCGTCGTCCTCGAGCGTGCTCACGCCGAGCCCGCGCAGCTCGGCGACGACGCGCTCGGCGCACGCGCGCTCGCTGCCCGACGGGCTTGCAATTCGACAGAGCTCGGCGAACGTGCCGTTGAGATAGCGGCGCTCGAGTTCGCCAATCGGCGGGCGCGCGGACTGCAGCGTCACAGCACGTCTGCGCGCTGCTCGATCCCCGACCGCTGATCGGCGGGATCGTCCTCGGTCTCGCGACGTTGATCGCCATCGCCGCAACGCTCCAGCGCGGCTGCGACGAAGTCGCGAAACAGCGGAGCAGGGCGCTCCGGACGGGACTTGAACTCGGGGTGGAACTGCGAGGCGACGAAGAACGGGTGGTCTGCCAGCTCGATCACCTCGACCAGCCGCTCGTCGGGCGAGGTTCCCGAGGCGCGCAGCCCTGCGGCCTCCAAGCGCTTGCGCAGGAGGTTGTTGACCTCATAGCGGTGGCGGTGGCGCTCGTAGACCACGGCCTCCTCGTAGATCTCGCGGACGCGCGAGCCGTCGTGCAGCTTGATCGGGTCGGCGCCGAGACGCATCGTGCCGCCGAGGTTGGCGACCTCCTTCTGCTCGGGCAGCAGGTCGATCACCGGAAACGGCGTCTCGACGTCCATCTCGGTCGAGTTCGCTCCGTCCATGCCAGCCACGTGGCGAGCGAACTCGGCCACCGCGACGTGCATGCCCAGGCAGATGCCCAGGTAGGGAATGCGCCGCTCGCGCGCGACACGCGCCGCGGCGATCTTGCCCTCGATGCCGCGCCCGCCGAAGCCGCCCGGGATGAGAATGCCGTCGGCCTGCAGCAGGCGCTCGCGCACGTCGTCGCCATCGCTGGACTCGATGCGCTCGGAGTCGATCCAGTCGATCTCAACCGTCGCGCCTTTGGATGAGGCCGCGTGGCGCAGCGCCTCGGACACCGACAGGTAGGCGTCCTCCAGCTGCACGTACTTGCCAACCAGCGCGATGCGCACATTGCGCGAAGCCCGTTCGGAGCGCTCGATCGACTCCTGCCAGCTGCTCAGATCGGGCGCCGGAGCCTCCATCGCGAAGTGTTCGAGCACGAAGTCGTCGACGCCCTGCTCGCGGAAGGTCAGCGGCACCTTGTAGATGTCATCCACGTCGCGAGCGGAGACGATCGCCTCCATCGGCAAGCTCGCGAACAGCGCGATCTTCTTGCGGATCTCATCGGACAGCGCGCCCTCAGAGCGGCACATCAGCATGTCCGGCGCGATGCCGATTCGGCGCAGCTCGTTGACCGAGTGCTGCGTCGGCTTGGTCTTCAACTCGCCGGCGTGGCCGATGTACGGCACGAGCGTCAGGTGGATGAACAGACAACGCCGGCGACCGACGTCCACCGGGAACTGGCGGATCGCCTCCAAGAACGGCAGCGACTCGATGTCGCCGACCGTGCCGCCGATCTCGGTGATCACGAAGTCCACGTCGCTGGACTCGGCGATCAGCGCGATGCGCTGCTTGATCTCGTCGGTGATGTGCGGCACGACCTGCACCGTGCCGCCGAGGTAGTCGCCGCGGCGCTCACGGCGGATCACGGTGTCGTAGATCCCGCCGGCCGTCACGTTGGAGGCGCGGCTGGTGTTGGCGTCGGTGAAGCGCTCGTAGTGGCCCAGGTCGAGGTCGGTCTCGGCGCCGTCCTCGGTGACGAACACCTCGCCGTGCTGGTAGGGCGACATCGTGCCCGGGTCGACGTTGATGTACGGATCAAACTTCTGCAGGCCGACGGTCAGCCCGCGCGACACCAGCAGCCGCCCGAGCGAAGCCGCGGCGATTCCCTTGCCCAGCGAGGAGACGACGCCGCCGGTGACGAAGATGAAGCGCGTGTCGCGCGGAACCTGGGCGTGTCGGTCGGAGTATTGCGAGGTCATGCGGGCCTGCCAACGGAGTCTAGATGGCGCAGCCCCGGAGTCCGCTCGACAAACTCCGAAATTGAGCGAATCTCTCCATATACGGTGATCGCCAGCAGCAAGGCCAGAGCGATCAGCTGTCCGGTTCCCGACAGCGCGAGGACCAGCCACAGCCCCGCGAGCGCGCCGAGCAGGTTGGCGCCGGTGTCGCCGAGCATCGCGCGCTCGCGCAGATCGAAGATGCCGGCGACGAGCGCCGGCGCCGCAAACAGCCCCAACGACCACAGCGGCCGAACTTCGCCGGCGCCGAGACTCAGGCCGAGCCCGAGCAGCACGAAGGCCTTGACCGAACGTCCCGGGCGCAGGTCGAGCAGGTTGAACACGTTGGTCGCCAGCACCAGCACCGCCGCGGCGAGCAGCCAACGCCCGTCAGAGAGATTCAGCCAGCTCATCGCCAGCAGCGCCAATCCGAGCGAGCCGGCGGCCTTCAGCACGCCGGTCGACAGCTCGCCGCGCAGCAGCGCGGCGCCGTGCCCGCGCCAGCCGCGCGGCGCCCGGCGGGCGCCGGGCGTTTCGTCGCCGACACCGACTCGCTCGCCGAGCGTGTCGTCGACGAGGCCCAGCGCGAGCACGCCCAGCGCGTAGACGGCGATGGGAAACACCTCCGGGTGAAACAGCTCCGCCGAGGCGAGCACCTGCAGCAACATCAGCGGGACCAGCGCGAGCAGAGCCGCGACCAAAACCAGCACGCCAAAGGGAAACGGCAGCGTGCGCGCTCGGTAATTGGCCCGCGTGTGGCCGTTCTCGGCGAGCGTTCGCAGCATGGCCGGCGCGAGCATCGCGGCGCTCACGAACGCGATCAGCAGCGGCAGCCCATGCATTCCTGGAAGCTAGCGACGAAGTCGGATGTGCCGGACCGCTCCGGGGCCGGTGTCTGAGGCCGCGCCGTGGACTGAGGCCGCGCCGCGCGCCTCAGGGCGCCGGCGAGCCGCCGACGACGTTGGGCAGCAGCGAGTCGGCCGTGGACTTGGTGCCATAGGCGCCGTGTGAGCCGGCCAGCGCGTAGATCAGCGCTGCCTGGCCTGCCGTCGCATCGAGGTCGTCGACGCTGGAGACGTCCTTGCCCTGATACCACGGAATCTGTGACGGTTCCGTGGTGCTCTGCTCGACGCCGACGATCGGCGTGCCGACCGCCGCCACACCGGAGACGAAGCCCGTCTCAAACGCGGCGGAGGCCTTGGCCTGTTCAGGCGTCTGCGCGCTCGGGTCATCACGCACGATCACCACTCCCTGCAGCTTGCCCAGCTGCCCGTCGAAGGCTGTCAGCAGGCGCCCGCGCACGCGGCTGATCAGCTCGCGTTCGACGTTCTGACCGCCGCTGACCAGCTGCTTTGCGACGATCGTGCCGAAGCTTTCAATCAGCTGGCTGGGGACTTCGGATGCCGGCGACGGCGTGCTCGTGCTTTCACCGGCGCCTTCGGCGCCGGTGGCGGAGCTCGGCGTGACGGCGTCCAGCGCCGCGTAGCGGGTGCCTTCGGCTGCGTGGCCGAGCCCGCTCAGATCGAGCGGCTCGCGCACGGCCACGACCGTCGCCAGGTCGCCGCCGGCCTGAGTCACGGCGTCGCGCACCAGCGCATTGACGCTGTTCGACGGAGAGCCGAGGAACACCAGGCCGATGCTCTGGCCGCCGAGCAGGCCGTGCACGGCGATCGGGTAGAGATCCTTGGCGAACGTTTCTTCGCCGCCCAGCTTCGCGCTGAGCTGCGCCGCGTGCTGCTGTTCGCCGCGCACTTCTTCTTTGAGATCGTGAACGATGCCGCTCTTGGCCGACGACACCAGGTCTGAGTCGCCGATCGCCACGCCGATGACCACGCCCACCGCGAGCGCGAGCAGGACGGCCGCCAGCGAGAGCGCGTGATAGCGAAAGTCGAACACGACGCGTCGAGCTGTTGGCGCTCAGCCGCCCAGCAGCAGCTGCAGCTTCAGCCAGAGCAGGTTGACGACGTCGCGCAGCGCCGGCGTCGTCCAGACGACGGCGATCATCGCGACGAGGCCGGCGGCGATCACGAGCAGCAGCGGCGTCAGGCCGGGCTGCGGACGGTACAGGCGGCTCACGCCCTTGGCGTCCACGAGGATCTCGCCGATGCGCAGACGCGTGAGGAAGGTCGAGGACATGCCTTCGCGGTTGCGGTCGAGGAACTCGACGAGGTTGAACTGCGAGCCGACCGAGACGATCAGCCGCGCGCCCTTCTCCGCGGCCAGCAGCATCGCCACGTCCTGACTGGTGCCGGGCGCCGGCACCAGCTTGAAGCTCAAGCCCATCTCTTCCAGTCGCTCGCGGCCGGGTGCGCGGCCGTCGGGATAGCTGTGCACGACCAGCTCGGCGCCGCAGCGAAGCGCCCTCTCGCCGGCCGAGTCCATGTCGCCGACGATCATGTCGGGCTTCAGGCCGACCTCCAGCAGCGCCTCGGCGCCGCCATCGACGGCGACGATCACCGGGCGCATGTCGCGGATGAACGGACGCAGCGCGCGCAGGTCGCGCTGGTGCTCGACGCCGCGCACGACCACCAGCGTCGAGCGGTCACGGAAGTCGGTCGCAAAACGCGGCAGCTCGATGCCGCCGGCGAGCAGCTCGCGCTCCTCGCGCATGTGCTCGATCGTGTTGTGCGCGAAGCGCTCCAGCGCCTCGCCGATCTCCTTGCGCCGCGCATCGGTCTCCGCACGCACGCGCTCCAGCCCGAGCACGTCTCCGCCGGCCAGACGCTCGCCCCTGCGCAGGACCTCGCCGAGCATGCGATCGGCCGGGCCTTCGGCGACGACGACGAGCGGATCGCCGTCGGACAGCACGTCGAACAGGCCATCATCGGGCAGGTCGACGAGCAGCACGCCCGCCTCGACGAGCAACTGCGGGCCCATGTTCGGGTAGCTGCCCGACGTCGAAGCGCCGCAGTTGAGCACCGCCGCCACGCCTGCGGCAACGAGCTCCTCGGCCGACACGCGGTCGAGATCCTCGTGATCGATCAGCGCGATGTCGCCGCGCATGAGGTGCTTGACGAGCAGCTTCGTGCGCCGCCCGGCGCGCACGGGTCCGCTGACCGTGCGCTGGACGACGCGGCGATCCGGCGGAACGATCCTGGTGAGGCCCACGGGCGCCTGACCCGCTGAGCTGGGCACGGATGGGCTCG
Source organism: uncultured Solirubrobacteraceae bacterium (assembly GCA_963793935.1). Lineage (GTDB taxonomy): Bacteria > Actinomycetota > Thermoleophilia > Solirubrobacterales > Solirubrobacteraceae > Palsa-744. The sequence continues at coordinate 1,103,232 of CAWCBZ010000001.1, read as the reverse complement.
GACGGGTAGCTGCCATCGAAGCGAGAGTAACGCCCGCGGGCGTCGGGCGCACCTGTTGAGAGCGAGTCAGGCGGCGCGTCGCAGGTCGCGCGCATGCCTGCGCGCGACGGCGTCCTGCGTGTCGGCGCCGAGCATGCGCACGAGCTCGGAGACCACCTCGCGCTCGGCCAGCTGCACGACCGTCGTGCGCGCCAGCTCCTCGGCGGACTCCTTGACGATCGAGAAGTGACGGTCGCCCAGCGAGGCGATCTGCGGCAGGTGGGTGATGCACAGGACCTGCGTGCTCGCCCCCAGCTCGCGCAGGCGCGCGCCGACGGCGCGCGCGGCGTGACCGCCGATGCCGGCGTCGATCTCGTCGAACACGAGCGTCTCGCCGGCCCGCTCGCCTGTCTTCCGGCGCGAAGCGGCCCGCTTGGCGCTCGCCGGCTTGGCCGCGGCGGCGTCCGGCGCCGCGCCGCGGCTGGCTGTGATCAGCGCCAGCATCACCCGCGACAGCTCACCGCCGGATGCGATCTCACGCAACGGCCCGGGTGGCACGCCCGGGTTGGGCGCCAGCATGAACTCCACCGAATCGCCGCCGGACGGGCCGGCCTCGCGCTCGGCCAGGGCGACCTCGAACGTCGCGTCGGGCATCGCCAGCGCCGCAAGCTGCTCGCAGACACCATGCTCCAGAGCGGGCGCCGCGGCCTGGCGCGCCGAGCGCAGGGCGAGTACGTGCGTGTGCAGCGTGGCCTCGGCCTGGCGCAGGCTCTCGCCCGCCGACACCAGCGCCAGCTCGGCGCCGGCCAACTCGTCGCGGCGCTCGCGCGCCCGCGCTGCGTGCTCGAGCACGCCTTGGATGCTGCCTCCGTGCTTGCGCATCAGCCGTTCGATCGCCGCCAGGCGCTCTTCGACGCCGTCGAGCGTGAGCTCAGCGCCGGCCGGCCCGACCGAGGGCTCATCCTCGTAGGCGCGCAGCTCGGCGGCCAGGTCTGTCGACTCGATCGCCACGGCTCGCATGCGCTCGGCGATCGCGTCCAGGCGCGCGTCGACGCCGGCGAGCGCCTCGAGCTGGGCATTGGGCGCTGCCAGCAGCGCCGCCACGCCGGGCCGCTCGCCGTCGTCTGAGTCGAGCGCCTGCGCCCCGGCGGCTGCGGCCGAGCACAGCGCGTCGAGGCGGCGCATGCGCTCGCGCGCCGCGAGCAACTCGTCGTATTCGCGCTGATCGGGCGCGGCCTCATCGATCTCCGAGAGCTCGAACTCGAGCAGGTCGAGCTCGCACTCGCGTGCGCCGTCGAGCTCGCGCAGCTCCTGCATGCGCTGTGAGAGCTGCTCGGTCTGCGCGTGGGCCTCGGCGCAGGCCCGCAGACGCAGCGTCTGCTCGGGCCCGCACAGCTCATCCAGCAGCGCGAGCTGCTTGCCCGCGATCGTCAGCTTGCGGTGCTCGTGCTGGCCGTAGAACGACATCAGCGACGCACCGACGTCGCGCAGGTCGCCGACGCTCGCCGAGCGGCCGTTGAGGTAGGCGCGCGTGCGACCGTCGGCGCCCACTCGCCGCGAGAGCACGATCTCCTCGCTGTCGGGCGCCAGGCGCTCGCGCACGGACGCGGGCATCGCATCGGGCAGGTCGAACACGCCCTCGACGTAGGCCTCCTGCGCCCCCGGACGCACGATGCCCGATCGCGCGCGCCCTCCGAGCAGCAGGTCGAGCGCGTGTGCGAGCACGGTCTTGCCGGCCCCCGTCTCGCCCGTCAACACGTTCAGGCCCGGCGCCAGACGCAGCTCGGCGCGCTCGATCAGCAGCAGGTTCTCCACTCGCAGCTCAGACAGCACGCCCGCAGGTCTAGCAGCGGCCGCCGACGGATCGCAACGGCGGTAGCGCCAGCACTGTAGCCCTCGCCTCCGGCTGACGATAAGGGACGTAACCTGTGGCGAGCGGGGTGCCGAGCGGCTTCGGCAGGGCACTCCCGCGCGCACTCGTCCGCCCAAAGGCATGGCTGCCAGCGACCGAAATCCAGCTTCCGACCGGTCTGCGACCGGCCAGGTCCCCTGCCTGCCGGCGGATGCGCTCAGGCGGCGGCTGGCGGAGGAGGTCAACCGCGCCGGTCGCCACGCGACGCCGCTGAGCTGTCTGCTGGTCACGATCGGCAACCTCGAGGAGCTGGCGCGCGAGCACGGCCCTGAGCTCTCCGAGCAGACGCTCGCCTATGTGGCCGGCGCGCTCGGCGCCCAGGTGCGCGGCTTCGACCGAGTCGGTCGCCCCAGCGACTCCGAGCTGCTGCTGGTGCTGCCCGGCGCCGACGGCCCACGTGGCGAGATCGTCGCCAGGCGGGTCCTGGATCGTCTGCGCACGATCAAGGTCGAATCCGACGGCACGCGCAGGCCGCTGCGCATCTCCGTGGGGCTGGCCGAGTGGCAGGACGAGATCGACGGCGACGAACTGCTCGAGCGGGCGCGTGCCGCAGCCCGGCGGGGCAACGGCGCCGAGGGGCCCTCGGCCCTCGCCAACTCCTCCCCGCCCGTGCTTGGACGGCCGCACGGACCTGCATAATCACGATCGTGCTGACTGGATCTGAGCTCTGGCTGCTTCGCCTGATGGCCGACAGGGGCCTGGCGCTGCTAGACGCGGACACGCTGCTGATCGTGATCGAGGAGCGCGGCGAGCTGCGCGTGGCGGCGTCCGCGGGCGCCTCGACGATGCGCGTGCGCATCGTGCCCGTCGACGGCAGCGCCCTGGGCGAGCTGTATCTGGCGGGGCAGTCCCAGGCGCTCGACCGGCCGCGCGGCAAGGACGCCGGATGGCTTCACGAACTCGGCGTGGAGGTGCGCGCCGCCCTGGTCGAGCCGCTCAGCCTGGAGGGCCAGGGAGGCGGCATGGTGATCGCGCTGCGCACGAACGGCAGCTTCCGCAACCCCGACAGAGAAGCGCTGCAGGCGTTCTCGACGAGCGTGGCACAGCGTTTGGTCGCCGAGCGAACGGTGGAGATCCAACGTCTGCGCTACGGCATGGAGGCGCGCGAGCGCGAGCGCACCCGCTGGGCTCGCGAGATCCACGACGAGAGCATCCAGGGCATGGGCGCGCTGCGCCTGCGGCTGGCCAACGCGCGCGACATCGACGATCCACAGCAGCTGCGCGAGGCGGTCGACGTCGTGCTCGACGGCCTCGGCAACGAGATCGACGGCCTGCGCCACCTGATCACCGAGCTTCGCCCCGCGGCCCTCGATGACCTCGGCCTGGCCGCGGCGCTGCAGGCGTTGGCGCGCCGCGCGCAGGCGATCGAGGGTCTGGACGTGAGCATTGAGATAGACCTTGGGCCAGAGCACGACGAACGTCGCCTCGACGCCGAGCTCGAGAGCACGATCTATCGCGTCGTGCAGGAGGCGCTGACGAACGTCAGCCGCCACGCCGAAGCCAGCAGCGCGGTCGTGAGCATCACCGAGCGCGAGGGCGTCGTGCGCGCGTCGGTGACCGATGACGGCAAAGGGCTGCCCAACGCCGATCGGCTGGGCCCGCGCGGCGACGGCCTGGAGGGAGGCTTCGGCATGGGCGGCATGCGCGAGCGCGCAGAGCTGGTCGGTGGTGAGCTCGAATTCGGGCCGGCGCCGACCAAGGGCACGACCGTGCGCCTCGTCGTGCCGCTGGCCGGCCGGCCGTCGGCCGAGGATGAAGCGGCGGCTGCGGGGGCCGGTCAGGCGCCGCTTGACGCAGTCGCTCGTTGAAAGCGCCGCGGCCGGCGCTTACTCGACCAGGCCGATGCGCCGCACGTACGCGGTGATCTCGGCGCGCGAGGAGAAGCCGAGCTTCTCGATCGCGCGAGCGCGATAGGTCTTGACGGTGCGCTCGGCGACATGCAGCTGCTCGGCGATCTGCGGGTTGGTGTAGCCGTTGGCGATCAGCCGCACGACCTCGCGCTCGCGCTCTGAGAGCACGACGCCGTCGGAGGAGGCCTCCTCGCCCGTGGCCATCAGAGCGCCGAGTCGCGGGTGCAGATAATTGCCGCCGGACACCGCTAGGCGGAAGGCCTGCAGCAGCTCGGCGGGCTCGGCCTCCTTGAGCACGTAGCTACGCGCCCCGGCGCGCAGCGCCTGGCGCGCGTACTCGGGATCCTCGCGCATCGTCAGGATCGCCACGGCGAGCGTCGGGTGCGCGATGAAGCACGCGGGCAGCGCCGCCAGGCTCGAGCCGCCCGGCATCGTCAGGTCGAGCGTCAGCAGATCGGGCTTGTGCTCGCGCACTTCGCGGATCGTCGACGGCACGTCGGCCGCTTCGGCGACGACGCGGAACTCGTCCTTCTCGCGCTCGAGCACGGCGCGGATGCCGTCACGGACGACCGTGTGATCGTCAGCGATGATCACGCTGAGCGGACCCTCTGCCCGTGGGGTGGCGGCCTCCATGGGCACACGGTACCGGGTGGGTCCGACCGATCGTGACGGTCATAAGGGACGACACAACTCTGCCCTTTTAGGACGACAAGATCTGCACCCTCTGTACGACAGACAAATGCTCCTTGAGGGCGCATCATGTATGCCATGACGACCGTTGCCCTCGAGAGCTCACCGCTGCAGAGCGCTCCGAAGCTGCGCCTGCTGCCCAAAGGGGGCAGCGCGGCACGGCGCGCCGATGAGGGCAGCCGCCCGCACCTGCGCCTGATCAGCACGCCGGCGCCGGCCGAGAAGCCGGTGCTGCTGGCCGGCGGCGACGCCGACGCTCGCAGGGCCGTCGAGCGCGACCTGGCCGAGACGATGCCGCAGAGCACCAGCTTCGAGCACGCCGGTGCGATCTGGGAGGTGCTCGTCAGGGCGCCGCAAGCCAGCATGGTGATCGTCAGCGGCGAGCTGGACGAGATGCCGGCCGAGGCGCTGATGCAGATGCTGGTGCACCAGAGCCCCGAGGTGCCGGTCGTCTGTCTGGACGCCGCACAGAGCGCTCAGCCGCCATACGCCGCTCCGGCCGCGCAGGCCGCGGCCCGATAGCCGCCGCCCTGCGGCTTTCAGAGGCCCTTCCGGGGACGGGCTCGCGCCGGCCTCGGCGCTCTCGGGGATACATCTTGCAAGCCGTGCCCGCCTGCACCGACTGCGTGTAGCGTGCGCCGCGATGTCCGCGGCCCAGGCCACCTCGCCACTGCGTCACCCCGAGCTGCGCCGCATCGTGGCCGGCTACACGGTCAATCGCCTGGGCACCTGGTTCGGCTTCATCGCGCTGTCGGTGGTCGTGTTCGACCACACGCACAGCGCGCTGGCGGTCGCCTCGCTGCTGCTGGCCAGCCAGGTTCTGCCGGCGCTGCTGACGCCCGCGCTGGTGGCGCGCGTGGAGACCTCGACGCGACGCGGCGAGCTAACCCGCCTGTACCTGTTCGAGGCGGCCGCGACGGCGCTGCTGATCGTGCTGGTCCGCTGGCATTTCTCGCTGCCGGCCATCCTCTTGCTGGTGGCGCTGGACGGCACGGCGGCGCTGGCGGCGAGCGCGCTGCTGCGCGCCGCTGCTGCGCGCAGCGCGCGCAACTGGGTGCGCCTGACCCACGAGGACGACGAGCCGCCGCTGTCCGGCGACGATCTCGAACGGGCCTCGGCGGCCGCCGAGCAGCGCGCCAATGCGGCGATCAACATCGGCTTTGCCGTGACCTTCACGCTCGGCCCGGCGCTGGCCGGCGTCGTCGTGCCGACGCTCGGCGCATCGGCGGCGCTGGCGATCGACCTGGTCTCCTTCGCGCTCTGCGGCGCGCTGCTGGTCGACCTGCGACCGCACGTTCAGGACACCGAGACCGATTCCGTCCGCGCCCGCGTGAAAGCGGCCTGGCAGTACATCACCGAGAACCGCACCTTGCGACTGCTTCTGCTGACCCAGGCGATCGCCTTCATCTTCTTCGAGTTCTCGCCGCCGATCGAGGTGGCCTACGCCAAGGTCTCGCTGCACGCCGGCGACGAAGGCTATGGCGTGCTGCTGGGCGTCTGGGGGCTCGGCGTAGCGCTGGGCAGCGTGATCTTCGCGCGCTCGGTCGAGCGCTCGCTGAAGGTGCTGCTGGCCGCTTCGACGTTCGCCGTCGGCTTTGCCTACCTCGGCTGGTGGCTCGCGCCCACGCTGGCGATCGCCTCCGCCGCCGGCTTCGTCGGCGGCATCGGCAACGGCATCCAGTGGGCCGCGCTGATCAGCGCGGTTCAGCGCCTCACGCCGGAGCACCTGCAGGGGCGCCTGATGGGCGCGGTCGAATCGCTGGGCGCGATCTTCCCGGCATTCGGCTACGCGCTGGGCAGCGCGATCACGGTTCTCGCCTCGCCGCGCATCGCGCTGCTGGTCGCCGGCGTCGGCGTGTGTCTGTGCACGATCGCCTTCCTGCGCATTCCCTTCGCCTCCAAGGGCGCCTCCACCGGCGACGCAGCGAGCGACGAATCGGCCGGTTCTGCCAGGCCCGAGCGTGCATGGACGGCGCCGCACGACGACACCTCGCCGCAGGTCGGACTGCTCGCGGACACCGGCGCTCAGCTGTCGGTCGAGCAGGGCAGCGGCGCCGCCCAGCGCGGCTAGCCCCTTTCGGACCACACGTCCGCCGGTCCAGCCGGCGAGCCCGCACCTTAAGCACGACGCCATTTCCGCCGTTAAGTACGACAGGACGCGAAATGGGCCCTTCCAAGCTGCAAACCCGACTCTTCTGCGCCTTCGAGGCGCTGCTGCTGCTGGGCTCGGTCGGAGTCGCCTGCTGGCTGTCGAAAGCCGAGGAATGGCAGCCGCTGACGCTGGTGCTCATTCTCTTCGCGCTGTCGCTCGGCGGGCGGAAGGTGTGGTTCATCACGATCCGCGGACAGCACCTGGCGCCGGGCCTCGTGGCCCAGGTGCTCGCGATGGTCGTGCTCGGGCCAGTGCCGGCCGTGGCGATGTCGGTGCTCGTCGCCGTGCTGATCTGCGTCGGGCGCGACCTGCGCCCATCCGCCTGGCTGAACAACCTCGCGGCCTTCGCCGTGTTCCCGCTGCTCGGTGGCCTGCTCACGCAATGGGTGATCGGCGACGTGCACGACAAGGCCAACGCCCTGGCGATGGGCCCGGTCTTCGCGCTGGTCGTGTTCGTCGTCTTTTTGATCGCCAATGCGCTCAACTTCCTGGTGATCGCGCTGGACAACCTGGTCTTCGAAAACCAGCCGCTGGTCTCGCAGATCCGCGAGACGTTCACGCCGATGCTGCCCGGCCAGACCGCGGCGGCGGCGCTGACCGGCATGCTCGCTGTCGCCTACACCAACCTCGGGCTGCCGGTCGTGTTCGCCGCGGTGCTCGTCGTGGCGATATTCCAATACCTGCTCGTGGCCCTGCTGCGTTCTGAGGACCGCGCCGATCAGCTGGAAGCGCGCACCGTGCACCTCGCCTCGCTGCAGCTGGGCGTGCTGACGACGCTCGTCGAGACGCTCGCGCTGCGAGACCGCATCACCGCGCGCCACGCCGCCGCGGTGGCGCGCTACGCGCGTGCGCTGGCGCAGGAGATCGACTGCTCGGAGGCCGACCAGGACCTGATCCACACGGCCGGCCTGCTGCACGACATCGGCAAGTTCGCGTTGCCCGACCGCATCCTCAAAGCCGAGGTGCTCTCCGACGACGACTGGGCGGTGATCCGCCGCCACCCGCAGGACGGCGCCACGCTGGTGGGGCGTCTGGATGGCTACGGGCCGGTGGCCGAGGCGATCCTCTACCACCACGAGCGCGTCGACGGCGGCGGCTATCCGGCTGGCTTGATCGGCAACGAGATCCCGCTGCCGTCACGGATCGTTTCCGATCTGCTCGACGTATGACACGCTGACAGCACGCGAGACATACCGCTCGCCGATGACGCCGCAGGATGCGATGGCCGAGCTGCGGCGCGTCGCCGGGCGCCAGCTGGACGCGGAACTGGTCGAGAGCTTCATCGCGATGCTCGAGCGCGAGGGCTCGCTGACCTTCGTACATGGCGACGACGCGGACTTCGAGGCCGAGCTTGCCTTCGAGCGTCGTGCGCGCCAGATCGCCGCTGTAGCGCCGCGCTGAGCCGCGCGAGCGGCTCCAGAACGACCGAGGGCGCCGCACCTTGGTGCGACGCCCTCGCCAGAAGCCTGAGTTAGGCCTCCCTAGAAGAGCCTATTTGTGGTAACGCACGGTTTTGTCTCCTTCGCCGCTGGCCCGCAGGCCTTCGCGAGGCGGCACCCGTCTGTCTCCATCCACAGGTCCGCAACGTTTGACTAGGTTCGCTCAGGATAGTACCGGGATCGTCGGAAATGTCTAGTTTGCGTAGGGTTGTGCAGGATTGCTTGCATTTGCAGGATTCGCCGCGAGCGACAGCGACGGTCGCGGCCTCGGCTGCGGACCAAACGTCTACAAAGGTGTGCGCCGCTAAACCTTCGTGCGGCGCCTGCCGAAGCACTCTGTGAGCGCGACAGGATCGCGCCGACGACCGCGACGATCGAGGCAACCATGACCGCAAGCGCCATCCTCCCCCGCAACGACCGCCAGCTCGTGTTCACGAGCTCACAGGCGGCCAGCTACCTGGGCGTGTCGCTGGCGACGGTGCGTCGCTGGACCGACGCCGGTTACGTCAGTTGCTACCGCACGCCGGGCGGCCAGCGCCGCTTTGCGCGCGAGCAGCTCGACGAGTTCATCACCTCGATGCACCGCGACGGGCCGGCCGTGCGCCGCTCGCCCGGGCCCAGCGCGAACGCCGCCTAGAGCAGCTCAACTGGCCAGGCGGCCGAACTTGTCGCGCAGGCGGCGGTAGAACGACGAGCCGGGCAGCTGCGCGATCGTGCCGATCTGGTTGACAAAGCGCGCATCGAGCTTGGCCCCCGCCGCGATCTCGCCCGCCGGGCGGCCGTCGAGCGCGATGTCCAGCGCGTCCTGCGAGCGGTTGTGGATCGTCAGGCGGTCGCCCGGCGCGACCACCAGCGCACGCGCGGTCAGCGAGTGCGGCGCAATGAACGACACGACGAAGCCCTCCACGCCCCAGGCCATCACCGGGCCGCCGTTGGCGAGGTTGTAGCCGGTCGAGCCGGCGGGCGTCGCCACGACCAGTCCGTCGCAGCGCACGTTGCCGACGACCTCGCCCTCGATCTCGTAGGCGATCTCGGCGACGCGCTCGCCGACCTTGCGATGGATCGCGATGTCATTGACCGCCGGTCTGCCGTCGGCGCCGTCGGCGCCGTCGCCGTGCGCGCCGTCGACGTGGCCCTGCGCGGCCGGGTGCAGCACGATCGCCGGCAGGCGCAGCAGCTCGAAATCCCCCTCCAAGGCGCGGCGCATGCCGGCGTCGATGTCGCCGGGCTCGACCGTCGCGAGGAAGCCGATCTCGCCGAAGTTGACGGCGAACACGGGAACGTCCGTGCCCGAGTACAGCCGCAGCGCCTTGAGGATCGTGCCGTCGCCGCCGAGCACCAGGCAGAGCTCGACGTCGTCCTTGACGGGCGCGTCGACTTCCAAACCCGGTCGACTGTGCAGACCGTGCTTGGCCGTCTCCTCGGCGTCGAGGCGCAGCGTCACGCCGGCGGCCGCGGCCTGCTCGGCGAGGCGCTCGAGCTGCGGCGTCGTGTCGTGCGTGCGCCGGTGCGTGAGCACCGTGAACTCCCTCATGGCTCGACCTCGCGCGCCAAGCGCTCGAGGCCCTCGCGCGCGGCGTCGGCGGACGACCCGTCGCCGGTCGCCGGCGGCGCTATCCCCTGGGGCGATCGCCGGTCGCGCGCGGGGTCGCAGAGCCAGATGAACGTCTCGCGATTGCCCTTGGGTCCCGGCAGCCCGGAGGAGCGATAGCCGAGAACGGCTGCTCCCAGCGAGAGCGCGGCCTCGCCGACGGCGACCAGCGCCGCGCGACGCTCGCCCGCGTCGCGCACGACTCCGCCCTTTCCGACTCTGCCGCGGCCGACCTCGAACTGCGGCTTGACCATCGCGAGCACGTCATAACCAGGCGCGAGCACCGACAGCACCGCTCCCAGCACCTTGGCCAGCGAGATGAACGACACGTCGATGACGGCCAGGTCAGGTGTGTGCGCCAGCATCTCAGAGGTCAGCTCACGCGCGTTGACGCGCTCCATCACCACGACGCGCGGGTCGTTGCGAAGGGTCCATGCCAGCGAGCCGTAGCCGACGTCGACGGCGATCACGTCGCGCACGCCGCGCTGCAGCAGGCAGTCGCTGAAGCCGCCCGTCGAGGCGCCCACGTCCAAGGCTCGCCGACCGCTCACGTCGAGCTGCCAGCCGTCCAATGCGTTGGCAAGCTTTACGCCGCCGCGTGAGACGAATGCTGGGCGCTCTGCGACGGTCACGCGCTCCTCGGCGTCGACCAGTTCGCCAGGCTTGGCGGCACGCCGCTCGGCCGCGCCGACGCGAACCTCTCCGGCCATCACCGAGGCCGCCGCGCGGCTGCGCGAGGAGAACAGTCCACGCTCGGCCAGCAGCGCGTCGAGGCGTCGCTTTCCCATTCCCGGCAAACACTTACACACCGGCGGCGGCGACGCCGGTGTGTGGCTGTCGCGGCGGGCGCCGGCCGGTACGACAGCCGTGCACGATGGCCAGCGCGTTGCTCAAGTTGTCCTGTGTCATCGCCGATCAGCACCGTCCGCGCTCCCCCGGTCGCGGGTCAACTGTGATCAAGATCACACAGATGCCCAGCCGATCGGAGCATCATGTTGAGCGTACCCGCAGCACTGCATCATCCCTCCTCCCTCGAAACGGCCCGCTTCCCCGGCGGGTCGTTTCATTTAATCGGGCAGGCCGGGATGGCCGGCCTCGGTGACATGTCATGGCGGCCCGAGCGGTCTCCCGGTATCCAAGAGCGAAGCCGACACGACCCAGAAGCCCGGACGGCGGTCTCTGGGGCGATGCGCCGCGCTAGGCCTCGACGACCGCAGACGCGCGGTCGGTGATCGCCGCGAGCACGCGCTCGGCGATGCGCTCCGGCGTGAAGCCGACCTCCTCGTGCAGCAGCGCCGGCTTGCCGTGCGTGACGTAGCGATCGGGCAGCCCGACGCGCAGGATGCGCGGCGTCGGCGCCGGTCTCTGAGAGCGTCTCCCAGACCGCCGAGCCGAAGCCGCCCGCCAGCACGCCCTCCTCGACGGTCACCAGCAGATCGTGCTCGGCGGCCAGCTGAGCCATCAGGCCGGCGTCGATCGGCTTGGCAAAGCGCGCATCGGCGACGGTCACCGAGACGTCGTGCGCCGCCAGCTGCTGCGCTGCGGCAATCGCCTTGCCGACGCCGCTGCCGTAGCCGATCAGCGCGACGCGCCTGCCGGCCGTTTCGCCGGCGCCGCCCTCACGCAGGATCTCGCCGGTGCCGATCGCGATCGCCTGCGGCTCGGCCGGCAGCGCCACGCCCGTGCCCTCGCCGCGCGGGTAGCGCATGGCGATCGGGCCGTCGAACAGCAGCGCCGTGCGCAGCATGTGCACGAGCATCGCCTCGTCGCGCGGCGCCATCAGCACGATGTTCGGCAGGCAACGCAGGTAGGCGATGTCGAACGCGCCGTGGTGCGTCGGGCCGTCGTCGCCGACCAGCCCGGCTCGGTCCATCGCGAAGACGACGTTGAGCTTCTGCAGGCACACGTCGTGCACGATCTGGTCGTAAGCGCGCTGCAGGAAGGTCGAGTAGATCGCCGCGACCGGCTTGACGCCCTCCAGCGCCAGCCCGGAGGCGAACAGAATCGCCTGCTGCTCGGCGATGCCGACGTCGAAGTAGCGCTCGGGCATCGCCTTCTGCAGGATGCTCAGGCCGGTGCCGGAGTTCATCGCGGCGGTGATGCCGACCACGCGCGCGTCGCGTTCGCACTCGCGCACGAGCGCTTCGCCGAAGACCTTCGTGTACTGCGGCGCCGGCGCCTTGGCCTTGGTCAGGCGATCCTTGCGCGGCGCTGCGCTCGCCGGCAGGCCGTTGACGATCGACTTGGGCTTGGCCGCGTGCCACTCCTCCATGCCCTCCAGGCCGCCCTCCTCGGCCGGCGCGAAGCCCTTGCCCTTGACCGTCGCGATGTGCACGACGACCGGCCGTTCGGCCGCGAGCGCCTCGCGCAGCGCCTCGCGCAGCGCGCGCACGTCGTGCCCGTCGACGACGCCCATGTAGGCCCAGTCGAGCTCCTCCCACCACAGCCCGGGCGCCCAGAAGGCCTTGATCGACTCCTTCAGCTGCGGGCCGAGGCGCTCGAAGGCCGAGCCGATGCCGATCGGCAGGCGCGTCAGTCCGCCCTCGACGCCGGAGCGCGCGTGCCACAGCTTGGGATTCAGGCGCACGCGGTTGAAGTAGCGCGACAGCGCGCCCACGTTGGGTGCGATCGACATGCCGTTGTCATTGAGCACGACCACCATCGGCGTGCCCAGACCGCCGGCCTGGCCGATCGCCTCGAAGGCCACACCGCCGGTCATCGCGCCGTCGCCGATCACCGCCACGACCTTGCCTTCGGCCTCGCCGCCGAGGTGGCGCATGCCCTCCTTCAGGCCCACGGCGTAGCCAATCGACGTCGACGCGTGCCCGGCGCCCATGATGTCGTGCTCGGACTCCTCGCGCGAGCAGAAGGGCGCCACGCCGCCGTACTGGCGGATCGTCTCCAGGCCGTCGCGGCGCCCCGTGAGGATCTTGTGCGGATAGGCCTGATGGCCGACGTCCCAGAGGATCTTGTCCTTCGGCGATTCCAGCACCGAGTGCAGCGCGACCGCTAGCTCGCACGTGCCGAGGTTCGCTCCGAAGTGCCCGCCGATCTCGCCGACGGTGTCGATGATGTGCGTGCGCACCTCCTGCGCGAGCGTCGCCAGCTGCAGCTCGGACAGCCCGTGCAGATCCTGCGGCCCCTCGATCGAGTCGAGCAGGCGCGGCGCCGGCGCGTCGTCGGATTTGGGCTTTCGGCTCATGAGGTTCGCGTGTAGATGAAGTCGGTGATCTGCTGCAGCTCGTCGGTGTCAGAGCGCCCGGCGGCGGCTTCGGGTGCGCCAACGGCCACCGGCGACAGGCTGGCCGCCTCGGCCAGCGACTGCAGCGCCATCGCGTGCGATTGCGCTGCCAGCTCACGCGCCCGCTCGATGCCGAACTCGCTCACGTATGTTCGCTTGCCATGACGCTCATCGCTTCCTCGCGGCTTTCCCAGGGCATCGTCTGTGCCGGTTACGTCGAGTATGTCGTCGACGATCTGAAACAACACGCCCAACTCTGTGGCAAAACGACGAAAGGGAATCATCGCGGGTCCGTCCGCGACACCTCCCAACAGTAGTACGCAGAGGATCGACGCACCGATCAGACGTCCGGTCTTCAGCTCGTGCAGGCGGCGCAACGCAGCCGGTCCCGCGGGCGTGTCCGGACTCACGTCGGCGTACTGGCCGCCGACCATGCCGTTTACGCCGGTCGCCGCCGCCAGCTCGGCCGCCGCCAGCAACACCCGCTCGGGCTCTGAGCGCTGGTGTGTGAGCAGGTGGCGAAAGGCCTCGGCGTAGAGCCCGTCGCCGGCCAGAATCGCCACGTCCTCGCCGAACTTCACGTGGCACGTCGGCTGTCCGCGGCGCAGCTCGTCGTCGTCCATCGCCGGCAGGTCGTCGTGGATCAGCGAGTAGGTGTGGATCAGCTCGAGCGCCGCCGCCAGCGGCATCACTTCGGCGTGCTCCAGTCCGACGGCGCGCGCGGTCGCCAGCGCGAGCACGGGTCGGATGCGCTTGCCGCCGGCCAGCAGCGAATAGCGCATCGCCTCCTCCAGCCCCGCGGTCAGCGCCTCCTCGGAGAAGCGCAGCTGCTGCAGATAGCTCTCGACGTCCTGGCGCAGGTTCTCCGGATAGGTGGCGCTCACGGGCAGCCGCGGACCTACAGCAGGGTGTCCTGGCCCGGCGGCGGCGCCGAGACCTCGGCTTGACTGAGCTGCTCCAGCTCCGCTGCCGCCTGCGTCGCCAGCGCCGCGCAGTCCTCGACCATCGTCGCGGCCGCGTCGGCCGACAGCTCACCCGAGCGCAGCTGCTCGGCGGCGCGCTCCAGGCGCGCGATCAGGTCATCTAGTTGCTCGGCCCCGGTCATCCGATGCCCGCATTCTCGCGTACGTCTCGGAGGACTGCGCCCAGCACGCCGTTGACGAAGGCCGGCGCCTCCGAGCCGCAGAAGGTCTTGGCGCTCTCCACGGCCTCCTCGATCGCGCCCTCGGGCGGAATCGGCTCGTCCGCGGGCACCGCGTCGCCATGCAGCATCTCGATCAGCGCCACGCGCATGATGCTGCGCTCCAGCGGCTGGATGCGCGCGACCGTCCAGCCGTGTGCGTGGCGGTCGATGATCTCGTCGAGCTCCTCCGAGCGGTCGGCGGCGGCGTGCGCGAGCGAGCGAACGAAGGCCGAGTCGCGCGAAGAGAACGTCTCGGCCAGCGGGCGGCCGGTCAGGTCGTGCTGGTAGAGCGCGACCACCGCGGCTCTGCGCTGCTGCGAGCGGCGCATATCAGTCCCGCGCAGGCATGCTAGGCCCGGGCCATGTACTCGCCCGAGCGCGTGTCCACGCGGATGCGCTGGCCGGGCTCGACGAACAGCGGCACCTGGATGACCGCGCCGGTCTCCAGCGTCGCCGGCTTGGTGCCGCCGCCGGAGACCGAGTCGCCGCGCAGGCCAGGATCGGTCTGGGACACCTCCAGGTCGACCGCGCTGGGCAGCTGCACGTCGCCGGGCTGATCGTCGATGAACAGCACGTCGACCTCGCTGCTCGGCGGACACCAGCGCAGCGTCTCGGCGACGGCGGCCTCGGGAATCGCGATCTGCTCGAAGGACACCGTGTCCATGAAGTGCGCGTCGGTGCCGTCGGCGTAGAGGAACTGCATCTTGCGCGACTCCGTGCGCACCGAGCGGAACTTCTCGCCGGCGCGAAACGTGCGATCGATCACGTTGCCGTCGGCCGCACGGCGCAACTTCGTGCGCACGAACGCGCCGCCCTTGCCGGGCTTGACGTGCTGGAAGTCGACGATCTTGAAGATCGTGCCGTCGACCTCAATGTGATTGCCGTTCTTGAACTGGTTGGTGCTGAGGGCCATCGGCAGAGCATGATAGGAGCGGACGGCGGCGGCCGTGCATATTTTGCGCCGTCGCAGGGTACCTGCGGTGCGGTAACGGAGATCGCGGGCGACGAGGGGTCAGGGGTTAGATTGAGCGAGAGTGCAGACAGCCGCTTCACAAGACGTACGCTGATCGGCACCGCGGCCGCCGGAGCCGCCGCGGCCGCGATGCCCTCCTTCGCGCGCGCCGAAGGCGCCGAAGAACCCGAAGAAGCCTCGAACCTCGCCGCCGGCTCGCTGGCGCCGAAAAAAGCCGACGTGGCTGTGGTCGGCGCCGGCCTGGCCGGGCTCTCCGCCGCGCGCGCGATCGCCCGCGCCGGTCACTCGGTCGTGGTGCTCGAGGCGCGCGAACGGGTCGGCGGTCGCACGTGGAATCGGCCGCTGAGCGGCGGCGGCTACATCGACGCCGGCGCCGAGTTCGTCGGACCGACGCAGGACCGCATCAAGGCGCTGGCGCAGGCGGTCGGCGTGCAGACCTTTCCGACGTACAACACCGGCAACAACGTCTATTGGAAGGACGGCAAACGCGAAACCTACGCCGCCACCGGCGTCACGGGCACGGCGCCGCCGGACCCGACCTACCTGCCGGATCTGCTCCAGCTGATCCCGCGGCTGAACTCGATGGCCCAGCAGATCGACGTAAACGCCCCGTGGGAGGCTGCCGAAGCGGTCGAATGGGACAGCCAAACCTTCTACACGTGGGTCAAGGCCAACGAGATCAACCCGGACTTCATGCGGCTCGTGGCGACAGCGACCGACGCGATCTTCGGACAGGAGCCGCGCGATTTGTCCCTGCTGTACGTGCTGTTCTATCTCGCCGCCTCGGGCGACGAATCAAACCCCGGCACCTTCGAACGCAACTTCGAAACCGCCGGCGGCGCGCAGGAAGAACGCTTCGTCGGCGGCAGCCAGCAGATCGCGCTGAAAGTCGCCGCCGAACTCGGCGCCAACGTCGTGCTCAACGCCCACGTGCGCCAGATCGTGCAGCAGGCCAAGACCGTCAGGGTGCAGCTGGACAAAGGCCGCGTGACCGCCAAGCAGGTGATCGTCGCGATGCCGCCGGCGCTGACCGCGCGAATCGACTACGAACCGCTGCTGCCCGTCCTGCGCGACCAGCTCACACAGCGCGCGCCGATGGGCACCTACGCCAAGGTCGATGTCGTCTACGAACAACCCTTCTGGCGCGAAGAAGGCTTGACCGGCCAGACCGTCAGCCTCAACGGGCCCGTCACGGTCACGTTCGACAGCACGCCGGTCGAGGGCAGCCCGGGAGTGCTGCTCGGCTTCATCGGCGGGTCGGGCGCGCGCAGCTGGTATGGCCTCTCCGCCGAAGCGCGTCGTGCGGCCGTGATCGAAAACTTCGTCAACTACTTCGGCGCCAAGGCGAGCAAACCGATCCAGTACGTCGAGAACGCCTGGGCCGAGGAACGCTTCACCCGCGGTGACCCGGTCGCCGGGCTCGGCCCCGGCACGCTGCTCGATTTCGGCGCCAGCCTGAGAGCGCCTGTCGGGCGCATCCACTGGGCCGGCACAGAGACGTCTGACTACTGGGTCGGCTACATGGACGGCGCGGTGCGCTCCGGCGAACGCGCGGCCGCCGAGGTGCTCGCCGAACTCGCGTAGACCCCGGCCGGCGCGCCCTCGCCGCAGCCGCAGGAGGCCGACTGCGCCGAGCAGCACGCCTCCTTCTCGGCCGGCTCGCAGCACGCCCGCCGGCGCTCGGGCGCGCAGCACGACGAGGCCGCGCGCTCTAGTTCAGCCATGCCGACAGCTCCTGCAGCGCGCCCGGCAGCACGTAGTAGTAGGCCCACAGTCCGCGGCGCTCGGAGTCCACGATGCCCGCGGCGCGAAGCTTGCCCAGGTGGTGCGACAGCGTCGGCTGGGCGATGTCGAACAGCGGCACCAGCTCGCAGACGCACACCTTGCCCGCGTGCCGTCGCAGCACGTCGACGAGCTGCAAGCGCACCGGGTCGCCCAGCGCCTTGGCTATCTGCGCCATCCGCTGAGCCTGCTCGCGCTCGACGTCCGGATAGACGACCGGATCACAGCAACGCTCGCCGGCTGCGCGCTTTTGCTTGGGCGACAACTCCAGATCGATCGACATCAATTTATATATATCTATTGAAGCAATCTTTGTCAATGCAATAGCATCGGCGCATGGCAACCGACACGCCGCCGCTGGCACGGCGGCTGCTCGCCGAGCTGCTCGGCTCGGCCTTCTTGGCGGCGATCGTGATCGGCTCGGGCATCGCCGCGCAGACACTCTCGCCCGGCGACGCCGGATTGCAGCTGCTGGAGAACGCCGCCGCCACGGCGGCGGGGCTGGCGACGGTCATCCTGATGTTCGGTCCGGTCTCCGGAGCGCACTTCAACCCGGCCGTCTCGCTCGTGGACTGGGCCTTCGGCGGCCTGCGCGCGCGCGACGCGATCGCCTACGTGCCGACGCAGATCGCCGGCTGCGTGCTCGGCGCCGTCGCCGCCAATGGCATGTTCGCGCGCGCGGCGATCAGCATCTCCACCAAGCACCGCGCTTCGGGCGCGCATCTGCTGGCCGAGGCGATCGCCACGGCCGGGCTGCTGCTGGTGATCTTCTCGCTCGCGCGCAGCCGGCGTGCGAGCGCCGCGCCCGCCGCCGTCGGCGCCTACATCGGCGCCGCCTACTTCTTCACAAGCTCGACCAGCTTCGCCAATCCGGCGATCAGCGTCGGGCGCATGTTCTCCGACACGTTCGCCGGCATCGCGCCGGCATCGGCGCCGGCCTTCGTGCTCGCACAGCTCGTCGGCGCGATCGCCGCGTTCGCTGCGATCAGGGCGCTGTACCCGGACCTCACACCCGCGCAGGCGCAGGAGCTCGTCGTGCCCCGCAACAGCGCCGCGGCGTAGAGCATGGCCACGGTGCTGTTCGTCTGCCTGCAGAACGCCGGGCGCTCGCAGATGGCCCAGGCGTTGTTCCAGCGTGCCGCCGGCGACCGTCACGTCGCGCTGTCTGCCGGCACGACGCCCGCC
This sequence comes from uncultured Solirubrobacteraceae bacterium, assembly GCA_963793935.1. Lineage (GTDB taxonomy): Bacteria > Actinomycetota > Thermoleophilia > Solirubrobacterales > Solirubrobacteraceae > Palsa-744. The sequence goes on along the minus strand of CAWCBZ010000001.1, from coordinate 1,085,255 downwards.
GAACACGTCCACCCCGAGGTCGTCGCGGCGATGCGCGAGCTCGGCATCGATCTCGCCGAGCGCAGGCCGCGCCGGCTCAGCGTGCAGCTCGCCGAGCGGGCCGATGTCGTCGTCACGATGGGCTGTGGCGACGCCTGCCCCTACATCCCCGGCAAGCGTTACGTCGACTGGGAGCTGCCTGATCCGAGCGGCCGCCCGCTCGTGGAGGTGCGCGCCACGCGCGACGAGATCGCGCGGCGCGTGACGGAGCTGCTGCGCGAGCTCTGACCGGCGCCAGGCGCCCCGGCGGCGACCGACGCCCTCCGCGCGTCTCCCCCGGGTCTCGGCCGCCCGGCCGACTAGCCTGCTTGCGCGCCGATGGCCGACCGCCACGACATCGACTTCACCTACTCGCTGACCGACCGCGTCTTTCGCCTCAGCATGGGCGAGCTCGCGGACTTCAGCGGCGCCAAGTACGACGGCGACTTCTCGCTCAGCCTGGAGCAGGCGCAAGCCGCCAAGCACGAGTACGTCGCCGAGCAGATCGGCATCGCGCCAGGTCGGCGCGTGCTCGATCTCGGCTGCGGCTGGGGACCGCTGCTGAACTTCATCCGCACGCGCGGCGCTCACGGCGTCGGCGTGACGCTGTCGCAAGCGCAGTACGCCGCCTGCCGCCGTCACGAGCTCGACGTGCATCTCTCCGACGCGCGCGAGCTCAACCGCGACAGCTTCGGCGGCTTTGACGCCGTGGCCAGCCTCGGCGCGTTCGAGCACTTCTGCTCGCCCGACGAGTATCGCCAGGGCAAGCAGGAGGACGTCTACCGCTCGATCTTCGAGCACGTCGCCACGGTGCTGCCGGCGCGTGGGCGCTTCTATCTGCAGACGATGGTCTTCGGCGCCAACATGATTCCGATCGACGAGGTCGACATCTCCGCGCCGCGCGACTCCGACGCCTTCGTGCTGGCGTTGATGGAGCGCCAGTTTCCCGGCTCGTGGCTGCCCTTCGGCCACGAGCAGGTCGTGCGCTGCGCGCAGCCGAGCTTCGAGCTCGTCTCGGCGCAGAGCGGGCGCCTGGACTACATCGAGACGATCAAGCAGTGGAACACGCGCATCGGCGCGCGCAGCCTGCGCAAGTCGCTGCTGAAGCTGCGACTCGTGCCGCGTTGGCTGACCAGCTCGGACTTCCGCCTGGCCTTCACCTCCGGCGTGAGCGCGAACAAGGTCTGCTTCGAACGCGAGCTGCTCGACCACTTTCGCCTGGTCTTTCAGAAGCGCGCCTGAACGCGCGCCCCCGCCAGCCTCAGGCGGCGGCTGCGGCGAGCATCGCCGCGTCGATGCCGATGACCTTCAGCCTGCGCTGCAGCGCGTTGAAGGCGAAGGCGTTGGTTTCCTCCATCGTGTAGTCGAGAATCGCGTAGTCGGTGGGGTCGGCGCCGGGCGGCACGAGCACGGCCGTCGCGAGCGGAATCAGCTCGGCCAGGCGCTCTGCGATGCGCCGCTTCAGTCCCTCGTCGCGCGCCTTCTCGCGCAGAAACCAGGTGCCGTAGGCGACGTGGCGGTGCTCGTCCTGGGAGATCAGCCTGAAACCCTTCGTCCAGCCCGGCAGGATCTCCTTGCGTTCCATGTAGCTGGTCAAGAACCACTGGCCGGTCAAGGCGAGTGTGCCCTCGATGATCATGTGGTAAAGCGTCACGAAGTCGACCTTCGCCTCGATGTCGCGTGGGTTGTCGATCAGGCGCCGCCCCCACTCCACCAGCGTCCCGTCGAACATCTCGATAAACGCCGGGTTGAGGTCTTCGCGCGCACGCGCCAGGCGGTCCTCGAAGCTGCCGTCGAGGCCCAGCACCTGCTCGTAGAAGCGGTTGAAGTGCTGCGCGTGGCGCGCCTCATCGACCTGTTGCGTCGTCAGGAAGGCCTCTTCTGACTGGCTCTCATAGGACATCACCAGGCCCGAGAACTGCGTCGTCACGCGCTCCTCGCCGACGAAGAAGGACGACAGGTTCCAGGCCATGTTCTCGCGCAGGTCGCCGTCGAGATCGGCCCAGTCGACCCGGTCCTGGGAGAAGTCGATCGTGTGCGATTGCCAGTTCTGGCGCTCCCACAGCTCATACAGCTCCTGCGGCTCCATCAACTTCACCGAGGAGAGCTTGGACTCGTCGGAGATGGTGCCGACGTCACCTTGACTGGTCAGCTCGAGCAGCGAGGGCATGGCGATCAGATCCTCCCGTCGGTCGTGTGCGCGATGGCGGCGCTCCTGCGCCGACCATATCCGCTGCGCGGGGCGCCGTGGGTGGATCGCTGCCGCGGGCGCAGGCGCTAAAGCGCGTGCCGGCGCGCGCCGATGCCGAGGTATGCGTCAAAAGGCACGCGAGAACGCCCCGTGCGCGCTGGCCGCGCTCGCCGGCTGCGCGGTGCTCGCTTGGTTGGGGCTGTACGGCTTTGCCTGGAACGACTACGACAACGAGGTTCGGCCCGCGCTCGATGCGCTCTTGCACGGACAGCTCGAGCAGTTCCTGCGCCTGGCCCCGGCGTATGGCGGGTCGCTCGTCGAGCGTGCTCCGTTCGCGCTGATCCCGCAGCTATGGGGCGGCGGCGAGCTCGCGGTCTATCGCTCCGTTGCCGCGCCCTGCCTGCTCGCGTCCGCACTTCTCGGAGTTTGGCTAGTCGCGCGCATGCGACGGGAATCGCGGTCTCCGATGCACAGGGCGGTCGCGCTCGCCGTCTGTGTCGCCAATCCGATCACGCTCGATGCGTTGGAAGTGGGACACCCCGAGGAGCTGCTCGGCGCCTGCCTGTGCGTCGCCGCGGTGCTCTTTGCCAGCGAGGATCGAGGGCTCCTGGCAGGAGTCCTGCTGGGACTTGCGATCGCCAACAAGCCATGGGCCCTGCTTGCCCTCGGGCCGGTCCTGCTCGCCCTGCCTGCACGTCGACGCGCCGTCTGCCTCGGCGCTGTGATCGTCATCGCCGCTGCGGTGCTCGCGCCGCTGGTGCTCGTCGGCTCCGGCGGGTTCATAACCGCCAGCCGTGCCAGTGCAACAGCCGTCTCTCCGATCTTTCAGCCGTGGCAGGTCTGGTGGTTTCTCGGACACCACGGCGCCCTCGTGCACGGTGGGCTCGGCGCGGCCAAGCCCGGCTATCGCCTCGGCCCGGGCTGGGCCGAGGCGATCAGCCACCCCCTGGTCGTGGTCCTCGGGCTCGCGCTGAGCGCCTGGCTGTGGTTGCGTCAGCGTGGCAAGGGTCGTATCGGAGTGCGCCGCGCGCTGCTTGCGCTCGCCGTTGTGATGCTCGGGCGTTGCCTGCTCGACACCTGGGACACCGAGTACTATTTTCTGCCGTTCGTCCTGGCGATACTCGCCTGGGAGGTGCGTGCGACGGCGGATCGGGCGCCGATCGTGGCGCTGGCGACCAGCGCGCTGGCCTGGCTGAGCTTCCGCTGGCTCCCCGAACACTGCTCTGCCGACCTCCAGTCCGCGTTCTTCCTGGCGTGGTCATTGCCGCTCGCCGGCGTGCTGGGCTCGCGTCTGCTCCGCGAACCCGACCGGATCGGCGCCGGCCGATCACGCGACGAACGCTCAGCGTCTCAGCCGACCACGCTGAGCGCCTTGTCCAGGCCGTTGAGCACGTCCTGAGCGCCCTCGCGCACGACCACCAGATCCTCGATGCGCACGCCCAGGCGCCCGGGCAGGTAGACGCCCGGCTCGACGGTCACGACGTTGCCCGCGACCAGGCGTCTGTCGCCTTCGGTTCGCGACAGCCTCGGCGCCTCGTGGATCTGCATGCCGACGCCGTGACCGAGGCCGTGGCCGAAGTGCTCGCCGTGCCCGGCGCTCTCGATCACGGCGCGCGCCACCGCGTCGACCTCGCGCCCGGTCGGCCCCGCCTTGACGGCAGCCAGGCCAGTTTCCTGCGCGGCGAGCACCAGCGCATAGATCTCGCGCGCCTGTTCTGAGATGCGCTCGCCGGTGGCGTACGTGCGCGTGCAGTCCGAGCAGTAGCCCTCGTGCACGGCGCCCCAGTCGAAGGTCACCAGCACGTCGCGCGCGATCGGCTCGTCACGCGGCTGGCCATGGGGCAGCGCGCCGTGCTCGCCCGCGGAGACGATCGAGGGAAAGCTCGGCGCTTCCGCGCCCAGCCGGCGCATGCGCAGCTCGAGGTCGATCGCCACGTCGCGCTCGGAGCGTCCGACCACGCCGTCTTCCAAGACCCCGCGCAGAGCCTCGTCGGCCAGCTGCGCCGTCGCGCGCATGCGCTCGACCTCGGCGTCGTCCTTGACGGCGCGCAGGCGCTCGACGGCGCCGGCGCAGGGTTGCAGCGCCCAGCCGGGCGGCAGGGCGGCGCTCAGACGTTCGTGCTCGGCGACCGTCAGGCTGGCGTCGTCGAAGCCGAGCGTGCCGCCGGTGTCCGCCAGCCCGTTCAGCGCCGCGTCGATCAGGTTGCCCGTGACGATCTCGCGCTCCAGCGCCGGCGCGACCTGCTCGGCCGCCTGTGTGACGTAGCGAAAGTCGGTGAAGAAGCGGTGGCCTGCGGGCGCGCGGTCGCCGCCGGCGATCAGCACGAGGCCGTTGCTGCCGGTGAAGCCGGACAGGTAGCGCATGTTCACCGGCGCATCGACGATCAGCGCGTCGACGTCGCGCTCGCCCAGCTCGGCCGACAGCCGATCGATGCGTCCCTGCTCGCCCGCGCCCGAGCGTGCGCCCGTCATGAGCCGCCTGCCTGCAGGCGCTGTCGCAACAGCTCCAGCGCCTCGTCATAGCCGTCGGCGCCGCGTCCGGACACGGTCGCAAAACACAGGTCTGAGATCACCGACTCCTGTCGCCACTGCTCGCGCGCCTGGATGTCTGAGAGATGGATCTCCAGCGCCGGCAGCGCGGCTATCTCCAGCGCGTCGCGGATCGCCCAGGCGTAGTGCGTCCACGCGCCGGGATTCAGCAGGATCGCGTCGGCCTGCCCGCGCAGGCCGTGCAGGCGCTCGACGAACGCGCCCTCGAAGTTGCTGTGAAAGAAGCTCGTGCGCAAGCCCAGCTGCTCGCCGCGCTCGGCCACGCGCCGCTCGAGCTCGGCCAGCGTCAGCGAGCCGTAGAGCTCGGGGTCGCGCCGTCCCAGCTGGTCGAGGTTGACGCCGTGCAACACGGCAATGCGGTTGGGCTGCGGCGTCATCGCAAGGACATCATCACGACTGCGCCAGCTCCGCGACGGCCGCCTGCAACTGCGCCGCGCCGACGGCGCACCCCGGGCGCGCCTCACCCGGCTGCGACAGCAGCACGAACGGCAGCTCATCGCCGACGCGCTTCTTGTCGCGCGCCGTCGCGCGCACGACCTCCGCAGTGCTCGCCCCCTCGATGCGGACCGGCAGATCGCGCGCCATCAGCAGCTCGCGCACCTGCTCGCGCAGGGCATCGGCGCCGGACAGCCGCAGCGCCGCGAGCAAGCCCAGGCCGACCGCCTCGCCGTGGCTGTAGCGGTGGTAGCCGGTGGCCGTCTCGATCGCATGACCGACGGTGTGGCCGAGGTTCAGCACCTGCCGCTGACCGGCGTCGCGCTCATCAGACGCGACCACCGCAAGCTTCGTGCGCGCGCAATCGAGCACGGTCTGCTCGTCGAGATCGTCGCCCGCGGCGACGCGTTCCCACAGCGTCCCACCGGCGATCAGCGCCGTCTTGAGGACCTCCACCCAGCCCGCGGCGAGCTCCCTGTCGGGCAGCGTTTCCAGCGCGTCGGGGTCGACGATCACGCCCGCCGGCTGGTGGTAGGCGCCGACGTAGTTCTTGGCCTCGGGCAGGTCGACGCCGGTCTTGCCGCCGTAGGCCGAGTCGACCTGGGCGACCAGCGTCGTCGGGATCTGCACGACCGGCACGCCTCGCTGATAGGTGGCGGCGCAGAAGCCCGCGAGGTCCCCCACGACGCCGCCGCCCAGCGCCACGAAATGGTCGGCGCGCGTGATGCCGGCGGCAACCGCCGCACGCCACACCGCTTCGGCCGTCGCCAGCGTCTTCTCGCCGGGCGCGATCTCGATCTTGCCGGCCGTCTCGCCGACCTGCTGGGCGTAGATGCTCCCTGCGTTGCGATCTGTCACGAGAAAGGCGCGCGACCGCGACCGGCGCAGCGGCCAGAGCTCGTCGCCGCCGTCGCCGCCGAGCTGGCGCAGCAGCCCGCGCCCGACGAGCACGGGATAGTCGCCGGAGGCGCTCTGCGCCCAGACCAGCCGCGTTCCGCTCGGCGCCGCGGCAAGCGCGCGCAGCGCGTCCAGCAGCTCGGCTGCGCCGCCGCGGCGCAGCGGCGGCACGAAGGCGTGCGCGTGGCGCTCATACAGCTCGCGACGCTCGGCGTGCAATGCGAGAAACGCCTCGCGATCGCGCGCCAGCGGGCGACCGAGCGGGCCGCCGACGGCCTCGCCGGCGCCACCGACGCGCTGCCAGGCCTGCTCCGCCTCGACGTCCAGCAGCACGACCACGTGCGGCTCGAGCGCGGTGCGCACGCGATCGGAGAGGATGCTGCCGCCTCCCAGCGCGATCACCGCGCCCGGCTCGGCGGCGTCGAGCAGCTCACACACGAGCTGCTCCTCGGCGGCGCGAAACGAGGCCTCGCCGTTTTGCTCGAACTCGCTCGCCGGAGAGCGCCCCAGGCGGCGCGTGAGCAGCTCGTCGCTGTCCTGCGCCTCGGTGTGCAGCGCGCGCGCCAGCTCTCTGGCGACCGTCGTCTTGCCCGCGCCCATGAAGCCGATCAGCACGAGCGCGCGTCGCGGCGCGCCGGCTACGTCTGCCATCCGATCCGCTCGCGGTAGGCGCCAAGCGCCTGCAGCACGTCGTCGATGTGATCGCCGCCGAACTTGCGCCGGTAGGCGTCGGCGAGCACGAACGCGACCATCGCCTCGCCGACCACGCCGGCGGCCGGCACGGTGCAGGAGTCGGTGCGCTCGCGCAGCGCCTGCGCTGGCTCGTGCGTCTCGGTGTCGACCGAGCGCAGCGGCTTGGTCAGCGTCGGCAGCGGCTTCATCGCCCCGCGCACGACCACGGGCAGGCCGTTGGTCATGCCACCCTCCAGGCCGCCGGCGTGGTTGGTCTCACGGTAGTAGCCGCGCTCGGACGAGTAGAAGATCTCGTCGTGCGCCTGTGAGCCCGGCAACCCGGCGACGGTGAAGGCGTCGCCGATCGCGGCGCCCTTGACGGCTTGGATCGAGCAGATCGCCATCGCCAGGCGACCGTCCATGCGCTCCTCCCAGGAGACATGCGAGCCCAGGCCCGGCACCAGACCGAAGGCCTGCACCTCGAACACGCCTCCGAGCGACTCGTTGGCCTTGCGCAGGTCGTCGATCTCGCGCACCATCGCCCGCGTCGCGTCGGCGTCCAGGCAGCGAACCGGCGAGTCGTCGACCTCGGCGAAGTCCGCCAACGTCAGCTCGCCGGCGGTCTCGGGCGCGCGCACCGAGGCGATCTGCACGACGTGCGAGCGAACCTCCACGCCGACGGCGCGCAGAAAGGCCTTGCACAGCGCGCCGCCGGCCACGCGTGCGGCCGTCTCTCGCGCCGAGGCGCGCTCGAGGATGTTGCGCACGTCTGAGTGCTTGTACTTCTGCGTGCCCACGAGATCGGCGTGACCGGGTCGTGGCAGGTGCACCTCGGCGATCTCCTCGTCGACCGGCCAGGGATTCATGCGGTCCTGCCAGTTGGCGTAGTCGCGATTGGCCACCTGCAGCGCAATCGGCCCGCCGAGCGTGCGTCCGTGGCGTATGCCGGCGGTCACCTCGGCGGCATCGCGCTCGATCTTCATGCGCCCGCCACGGCCGTGGCCGAGCTGGCGACGGGCCATGTCGCCGTTGAGGTCGCCCGGGTCGATCGCAAGGCCCGCGGGCAGACCCTCGACCAGGCACGTCAAGCCGGGCCCGTGGGACTCGCCGGCGGTTGTCAGACGGAGCGTCACGCTCCTAGCTTATTTGCTGCGTGCTCAGTCTCTGAGCGACGCGGCCCACGCGGAGGCGTGGGCGCGAGCGACGAACGCCGGGTGGTGTGCGAACACCAGCACGCCCTTGCCGGGCGAGTAGCGCATGCCCGGCAGCGCGTCCAGGCCGGCCGTGCGCAGGAACTGGATGCCGGCCTTCGATTCGCTGCCAAAGGCCGCGCGGGCAGCCGCAGCGGACGCTTTGGTCGCGTCGATCTTGACGACCTGCAGCTGGTAGACGACCGCCGCGCCTTCCGGCGGGACGTATTCGAGTTCCTCGTACTGGCCGGGTTTGAGGTCGATCGCCAGGCACTGCGAGGCGTCGGGTTGGCAGGCGCCCTGCCCACGCAGAATCGCTTCGCCGACGAGCGTGAACGTGGCGCTCTTGCCACCGGCCGTGACACCGCGGAACACGACAAGCGGTTGCGCGGTCGAGGGCAGCGGCTGCTGGCGCTTGAGGTCGTCATATGGCGTCAGCTGGGCGGTCAGCGGCGGCGTGCCGGCCGGCGCAACGCCGAACTTGGCGGTCACGTGGTAGACGGTCTGCTTGGCCGGCTTGGAAGATTTCTTGGTCTGCGACGTTTTTTCTCCGCTCGTCGACGGGGCTTCGCTGGCGCCGGATTTCGAGCCGGCTGTGCTTTGCCCGCTGGTCGATCCGCTACCCGATTCGCTGGAGCCGCTGGCCGGCGTCGCGGCTGCGCCGCTCGCGCTCGAAGCGGGCGCAGCGGCGGTTTTGGCCACTTTGGAGCCGGGCACGGCTCCGAAGGGGTTGCGCAGAGCGCCCTTGCGCTGCTGGGCCGCGCCGTTGGTCGTCTCGGCGACCGGCTGCGTGGTGTCGGTTCCGGCTTCGCGCACGCTCACGCCCGGGCTGGCCGCCGCCGCAGAGGCAGCGGTAGACGCGGGCGGCGTCGACGAGCTGGAGCCGCCGCCGAAGGCCGCGTAGGCGACTGCTGCGAGCAGCGCAAGGCCGACCAGGACCAGCACGGGGCGAAGCCGGCGATCGAGCAGATCGGCCTTCAGCGAGCTCAGAAACTCGTTCATCGCGAAGCTCCAATCGTGGCTACCGGCGCCGCCGGAGTCGAGCTGCTCGGCGCGCTGGCGGCGCTCGTGGCCGCCGTCGAGGCCGGCGCGGTCGGGGTCGCACCGCCGGTCACCGCTTGTCCGGCGGGCAGCACGTAGGCCGTCGCGGAGATCGTGCCACTGAGCTCTTGACTGGCGCCCCCCTGCGCTTCGCCACCTAGGTGTTCGAGCTTGACGCTCTGGAGCGTCAGCAGCCGGCCGCTGACGCGCAGGCCGCCGGACGTGGTACGCACGGTGGCCGCGTCGAGCGAGTTGAAGAGGTGGTAGAGGTCATCGAAGCCGCCGTTGAAGACGAACGTGAAGGGCATCTGTGAGAAGCCCGCCGAGCTCGCCACCGCGGTCGTCGACGAGGAGGTCGCGCTCGCGCCGGCGCTCGCGCCGCTGGAGCCGCTGGTGATCGAGTTGAATTCGACGTGCTTCTGGTTGGTCGCGCGTGCGAGCTGGTAAATCAGCGAAGGCACTTCGTCGCTTGGCGGAACGGCTTTGCCGAGGTTCACGACCGAGGTGTAGGCCGAGGCGTAGCGTTCGCGAGCCTGCGTCGCGCTGGCGACGTCGCTCTCGGCGCTGGCGTACGCCTTCTTGGCGGCCGTGACCTGCACGGCGGCGGACGAAGCTTCCTTGCGCTCGGGCGAGACGAACAGAAACCATCCCGCGGCGAGCAACGCCAGCACGGCGATTCCGATCAGGCCGAGACGATCGCGCGTGGTCATTGTCCGCCTCCGTTCGCAGTCGTGACCTTCGTGCCTGCCGTACTCGACGTGCTCGCCGTGGGCAGCGCGTCGAACGTGATCTGCACGGAGAAGGTCGGCTTGCCCAGGCCGCAGGCGCTTTCGCCGGCGCTGCCGGAGCCGCCAGCGCTCTGTTTGGCAGAGCTCTGCAGGCTGACGGCGTTGACGCCGTCGATCAGGTGCAGGCGCTCGAGCGTCAGTGCGACCGCCGCCTGGCTGGTGGCGCAGCCCTTGAGCGTGAACGTCGGCACGCTGCCGGGCGGCGTCGCCGAGGCGACTGAGCTGGCGACCGTCGCCGTCGAGCTCGGCGTGGAAGTGGTTGTCGCTGCCCCCGTCGTCTGTGCGCCGATCGTGCCTTCAAGCGAGCTGATCGACGCCTGCAGCGGCAGGACGCGACCGAGCTCGTGGAAGGCGTGCGCCCAGTCAAAGCGCGAGTCGACGAGCTGAGAGACGGCCTGTTCGCGCTGTTCGCGCAGTGAGATGAAGCTCGTGTAAGGCGTCAGTTTGGTGGCGGATTCCTGCGCCTGCGCGGTCTTCGCGGCCAGCGACGCCGCTTCTGAGCGGCGGCTCGAGATCTGGTGGTGAGCGACGCCCCACATCAGCGCAAGCAGCGCCAGGCCGGCGACAAGCCCGAGCAACGCCGTAGGCGGCGCCCTGCGAGCGCCCGAACGACGGCGGCCGCACCACGGCGCTCGTCGGAGGGGATCAGGTTGACGGCCCTCATTGCTTCGGCGCCTTCGCGGTCGCCAAGCCGGCCGCGACGGCCAGCCGGTGGGTCGACACCTTGCCCTGCAGGCTCGCGTCGACCAAGCCGACCTCTTCACGGCGGACCTCCATGCCCAGCGCGGACTGCAGCGCGTCGGCGAAGCCCGGAAGGTCCAGCGCGGCGCCGCTCAATGCGACGTGTGAGACCTGACCGCCCTGATCCTGCGTGCGGTGGAAGTCAAGTGAGTTGCGGATCTCGCCGGAGATGTCGCGGACGCTGCCTTCGAGCACCGCGCGGATGTCAGCGTCGGCGTGCTCGTCCTCGGACGGCGCCGCGGCGCCGGCCTGAGCGGCGGCGACGGTCTCGGCGTAGCCCATCGACGCCTCGCGCTCTTCGTGCTCTTCGCGCGATAGCGCTGCCTCGCGCTCGGCGCTGGCGCCTGGCTCAGAGTCGGCGCTCGGCGCCTGCTCGGCGGAGTCGTCGCGGCTCTCACGCTCGGGCGTCTGCTCTCGCGCGAGCTCGTCCTCGACGACCGGTGCGGCGACGATCGCCGCAGTTGGCGCTGGCGCGCTGAGGTCAACCGTCGCGAGCAGCGCGCGAGCGTCGGCGAGCGCGATGCCACGGCGCGCGGCCAGATCGCCGGCCATCGCCTCGACGCCGCCGCCAATCACGCGAGTGAAGCGACATACGGTTCCCTCGGCGATCGCCAGGTTGGTGAGTCCGTCGACGTTCAGGTAGAGCACGCGGCCGTCGTCGTCTTCGGAAGCGTCGTGCAGCGAGCGGATCAACGCGAAGGCCGAGAGATCGACGCCCTCGGGAGTGAGCCCGGCGGCGCGCACGGCGCCGAGCAGACGTTCGACCATGTCGCGCTGAGCGGCGACGAGCACGACGCGCTGGCGCGAGCCGGCCGGCGTGTCGAAGATGCCGAGCGGGTGGAAGTCCAGAACCGCGTTGTTCAGCGGCATCGGCACCTGGTCCTGGGCCTGGAAGCGAACGGCCGCCGCGAGCTCCTTGCGGTCGCTGACCGGCGGCAGCTCCAGCGTGCGCATGACCGTGCGCTGGTTGGCGATGCCGAGACGCACGTGCTTGCCCAGGCCGCCGTCGGAGAACAGCTCGCGCAGCGATGCGGTCAGCGCCTCCGCGTCGACGACCTCGCCCTCGCGCACGACGTCTGCGTCGAGCGGCCTGGCGGCTGCGCGTTCGGCCAGAACCGAGCCGTTCACTCGCGCCTTGACGGCGGCGACGAGTCCCGGCTGGATGTCGAGCCCGACGATGTCGGCGGCAGCCGCCGCGTCGGCGCAGGTTCAGTGAGGGGGTAGAAGGCAGTCGCATGGCTGTCACGGTCGCCGGCGTAGGGCTCCGCATGAGGCCTATCGGCGCGATCGCGGTCGCGCTTTAGGGCTGGGTGCAAGCTCAGAGAAAGTGATGTACGTAAACGTCGATCAGGTCCTGCCCGACGAACGAGGCGAGCACCGCGCCGAGCGCCAGGAAGGGGCCGAACGGAACCGCCGTCTTACGCCCCGCGCCGACTCCCTTGCGCGCGACGATCGCGCGCGCCAACGAGCACGCCACCCAGCAGCGCGAAGAGGATCGCCGGCGCCACGGCGCGGCCGAGAAACAGCCCCAGCACGCCGGCCAGCTTGACGTCGCCCATGCCCATTCCTCCGGGATAGGCCAGCGCGGCCAGCAGCAGAAAGCCGGCGGCGGCGGCGGCGGCGATCAGCCGCTGGGGCTCGCCGGAGGGGTCCAGCGCAAGCCCGATGGCGAGCGCGAGAACCGCGCCGAGCGCCGTCAGCTTGTTGGGGATGATGCGGTACTCGAGATCGATCAGCGCCGCGGGGACGACGATCAGGATCAAGGCGACGCTCAGCGCGATCGTCGCAGCGGAGTCATGAGCCAGAACCGCGCCCGCACAGAGCGCGGCGGTCAGCGCCTCGACGAGCGGATAGCGCGGCGAGATCGTCGCCGAGCAGTTGCGACAGCGCCCGCGCAACAGCAAGAAGGACAGGATCGGGATGTTGTCGTAGGGCTTGACCGGCGAGTCGCACGACGGGCAGTGCGATGCCGGACCCAGAAGCGACTCGTGGCGCGGGAGGCGATAGGCGACGACGTTCAGAAACGAGCCGAAGATCGCACCGAACACGCCTGCGAGCGTGACAGTCTCCATAGCCGTGTCATCGGCTCTCGTCGCGCGATGCTTGAGCTCGCGGCCGTGCGCGCCTCACCAGGTTTTGGCTGCGTTACAGCCGCCCTTGGGAGCTTCACCCGTGCAGCTGTGCGAGATCACACCCGCCGCGTTGGTGATCGTGAACGTATCCGATGTGTTCGGCGACGTCGCGGTCACTGAGTAGCCGGTCGCGGAGTGCGTCGTTGCGCTGATGTACGCGTTGCCGTTCGTTGCCGCGATCGGGATCGTTTTCTCGACCGTGTTCAGTTCAGCCGGCGTCACTTTTTCGTAGTTGCCGCCGTTTTCCGTGGCGATCGTCTCCGCCGTCGTCTGCGCCGTGCGCGCGAGCTCCTTGGCAGAAGCGTCGTTCGCCTTGCCCTTCTGGTTCAGGAACGACGGAATGGCGATCGCGGCAAGGATGCCGATGATCAGGATTACGACCAGAAGCTCGATGAGAGTGAAACCGCGCTCATCGCGCAGGCCATGATATTTCGTTGTCATGATTTTCCTTACCTGCGATGAGATTGACGGGGGGCGCGGAAAGGCGCGCCGGTCATCTCTCGGCAATGAACACCGTCTCTTTAGGCTCGCAATCAAACCTCCACAACGCAGAAGGGCGGCCGAAGCCGCCCTTCCAGTACTGCCGATCATTTTTGGGCTACCAGGTTTTGGCTGCGTTACAGCCACCCTTGGAAGCTTCACCCGTGCAGCTGTGCGAGATCACACCCGCCGCGTTGGTGATCGTGAACGTATCCGATGTGTTCGGCGACGTCGCGGTCACTGAGTAGCCGGTCGCGGAGTGCGTCGTTCCGCTGATGTACGCGTTGCCGTTTTCCGACGCGATCGGGATCGTTTTTTCGATCGAGTTCAGTTCAGCCGGCGTCACTTTTTCGTAGTTGCCGCCGTTTTCCGTGGCAATCGTCTCCGCCGTCGTCTGCGCCGTGCGCGCGAGCTCCTTGGCAGAAGCGTCGTTTGCCTTGCCCTTCTGGTTCAGGAACGACGGAATGGCGATCGCGGCAAGGATGCCGATGATCAGGATGACGACCAGAAGCTCGATAAGGGTGAAGCCACCCTCATTGCTCAAGCGCTGGCGCAGTCGATACAACATATGAATCCTCCTAGGATCCGTTTATAGAGCGCCAGCTCTTGGCCCATCGCCCGCAAGTGGCGATACGTCCCCCGGTCCGATCGATCCGTGAAGATCGGTCTTTAGAGGGCCGCCGGCTTTGCTACACACCAATTAAGGTGTACTGCCCTGGCACCTCGACACTGGCTTTGTCAGCCGGTGCATCGACCTGTCAGTAAGTGATCTTTAGCCCTGCATCGTCGATGGACGCATGCACTATTCGGCTTCGGCGGGCGCGGGCTGCTCGCCGGCCTCGTCGGCGAGCCATTTGGCCTGCGCGTCGATGCCGGGGACGCGAACGCCGCTGCCCTCACACCAGGGACAGTCGACGGTGCTCGGCGTGCCGCCGAGGTTGGAGACCAGCTTGCCGGTGCCGCGGCAGGGCATACACTCCCGCGGCCCGTGGGACTCCTCGGCCCGATCTCCGCTATCTGCCTGCTCGCTTGCCACGAGGCGATGAGACTAGCGTCCCGCCCGTGAGAAAGCCCGTCCGCACCTACGAGTGGCTCGCGCTCGCGGCGATCACCGCCGTCGCGGCGGCGCTGCGGCTGATCATGATCGGCAAGGTCCAGCCCGACCCCTTCTACGACGCGGCCGTGCGCAGCATGGGCATGTCCTGGCACAACTTCTTCTTCGGCGCCTTCGAGCCCGGCGGCAGCGTGTCGATCGACAAGCCGCCCGTGGATCTGTGGCTGCAGGTCGCCAGCGTCAAGCTGTTCGGCTTCTCCAACAGCGCGCTGAAGATCCCCGAGGCGCTGTCGGGCATCGCCGCCGTGCCGCTGCTGTTCCTGGCCGTCAGGCGCATGTGGAGCGCCACGGCGGGCCTGGCCGCGGCCGTGTCGCTGGCGGTGCTGCCCGTCGACGTGATCACCTCGCGCAGCGACACGATGGACGCGGTGATGATGCTGCTGATCGTGCTGGCGCTGCTGTTGATCCTGCGCGCCTGCGACAGCGGCCGCGCGCGCTGGCTGCTTGCCGGCGCGGCGGTCATGGGCCTGGCCTTCGACGTGAAGATCCTCGAGACCGTCGTCGCGCTTCCGGCGCTGGCGCTGATCGCGCTGCTGGGCTTTCCCGCCCCGCCCGCGCGGCGGCTGCTCACGCTCGCGGCGGCCGGGGCCGTCTACGTGGTCGTCGCGCTGGCCTGGCTGACCGCCACGCTGATCGCGCCGGCCAGCGACCGGCCCTGGGCGATCGGCTCGACCAACGGCAGCGCGTGGAACGCCGTGTTCGTGTTCAACGGCACCGATCGGCTGGGCGGCAAATCGCCTGAACCGCAGTTCACGGTGTACGAACCCGGCCACAAATACCCGGTCGCCACACAATCCCAGCGCGACCACATTCCGATCGTCACGCCGTCGCCGACGCGCCTGCTCGCGCGCATCGGACCGCTGTCGGGCGAGCGCTTGGGCATGGAGCTGCTGGCTTCGCTGCTGCTCGGCATTCCGGCGCTGCTGTGGAGCCTGCGCCGTCGGCGCGTGCCGGCGCCCGCCGGCGAGGACGCCGACGAGGAGGACGATGCCGACGAGCAGCGCGAGCGGCGCATGAGCATCGCCGTCGCGGCGGGGCTGGGGCTGTGGCTGCTGACCGGCATCGTGCTGTTCAGCCACATGGCGCGGCTTCACCCGCGCTACGTCGAGGGGCTCGTGCCGGCGGTCGCCGCGACGCTTGGCATCGGCGCGGCGTGGGCCAGCGAAGCTCGCGGGCGGTCGCGGCCGATCGTGCTCGTCGTGGCGCTGGCGATCGTCGTCTACTACGGCGAGCGGCTGCTGTTCGGCACGACCTCGGAGTGGTGGATCTCGCTGCTCGGCGCGCTCGGCGCGCTGACGCTGGCAGCCCTGGCGCGCTGGCCGGCGGCGCCGGCGGGCGTGCGCGCCGCGATGGCCCCCGCGGGCGTGCTCGTGCTGACGCTGTGCGCGGTGCTGTCGATCTCCGTTGGCACGGACATCACGGCGATCGGCGACCACGTCACCGACGCCGGCTACGTCGGCGCGCTTCCCGTGCGGGAGCAGCAGGCGCTCAGCAGCTACCTGCGTGCGCACCAGGGCGCCGCCCGCTATGAGGTCGCCGCGCAGTCGGCGACGCAGATCGGCGGGCTGATCGTCAAGGACGGGCGCCCGATCGTGATCCTCACCAGCTACGGCGCGCGCGTCTTCACGAGCGTCGAAAAGCTCAAGCGCCTGATCGCCGCCGGCGAAGTCCGCTACGCCTTCTTGAACTCCCCGTGTCCGCACCACCTCGCGGCGAAAAACCCCGCGTGCTCGGCACCTGCGCAGTGGATACGCGCGCACGCCACCGACGTATCGCGGATCGCCGGACTGGAACGCGGCAAGGTGCTCTGGCGCCTGCCTGGGGTGGCGCCATGAGCGACGCGCAGGTCACGCTGGCAGAGCTGTGTGAGATCGCGCGCGCGTCCGGGCGCCTGGCGCTGGACACGGAGTTCGTCGGCGAGGGTCGCTACCGCACGCTGCTGTGCCTGATCCAGCTGGCTGTGACGTCGGCCGACGGCGCCGACAAGCGCATCGAGCTGCTGGACCCGCTGGCCGAGGACTTCGACGGCCGCCCGCTGGCGCAGCTGCTCGCCGACCCGGCGGTGCAGGTCGTCCTGCACGCCGGGCGCCAGGACGTGGCGCTGGCCCGACGCGTGCTCGCGACGGAGGTGACCAACGTGTTCGACACTCAGGTCGCCGCGGCATTTGCGGGCATGGGCGCTCAGTCCTCCTATGACTCGCTGATGCACGACGCGCTCGGCGTGCGCCTGGCCAAGAGCGCCAGCTTCACGCGCTGGGATGCGCGCCCGTTGTCGGCTGAGCAGCTGGCCTACGCACGCGGCGACGTCGAGCAGCTGCTGGAGCTCTCAGACGAGCTCGAACGGCGTCTGCGGGCCCTCGGGCGCCTGGAGTGGGCACGCGAGGAGTGCGCCGTGCTGGAGCGCTCCAGCGACGAGCGCAACCTGGACACGGTGTTCGCGCGGCTGCCGCGCGTGCGCAACCTGAGCCCTTCGGCGCGCCCGGTTGCGCGTGCGCTTGTGCAGTGGCGCGAGGAGACCGCCGAGCGCCGCGACCGGCCGGTGCAGGGCGTGCTCTCAGACGCGGCGCTGGTCGAGATCGCCAAGCGCAAGCCGCGCTCCAGTGGCGAGCTGGAGCAGATCCGCGGCTCGGGCGCGGCCAACCTGAGAAAGCGTGGCGAGGATCTGCTCGCGGTCGTGCGCCACGCGAGCGAGCTGCCCGGCGAGACCGCTCCGCGCGAAGCGCGTCCGCCCGCACCCAAGCCAGAGGACGCGCCGCTGATCGCGCTCGCCGAGGCGCTGCTGCGAGCGCGCGCGAGAGAAGCGAACATCGCCTACGAGCTGATTGCCGCGCGCGCCGACCTGCAGGCCGTGGTCGCCGCCTGGCGTGCCGGCGGCGACGAGGCAGACGTGCGCACATTGCATGGCTGGCGGCGCGAGCTGGCCGGCGCCGAGCTGCTGGCGCTGCTCGACGGCGAGCTGTCGCTGTCGGTCGCCGAGGGTCGCCTGCGTATCGGCGGCTCGCCTGGCGGCTGAGCGGCGCCAGTCAGCGCGCGGCATCGGCCGATCAGGCGCCGGGCCGCCGGCGGACGGATCGCGGTGCCGCGCCGGCGCCCGTGTATGTTTGCCCGGACCCCGACTCCAGGAGGCGCATCGTGCAAGTACGTGTCGTCAGGTTCACCGATGTATCGGCCGAGCGCATGGAAGGGATGGACGCGCAGATCAAAGAGAGCGGCGGCCCACCGCCTGGCGTTGCGTCGACGCGCCTGCAGGTGCTGTTCGACGAGGCGCAGGGCACCGCGGTGGTTCTCCAGTACTTCGACACGGTCGAGGACATGGAGGCCGGCGCGAAGGTCCTTGCCGCGATGGATTCATCGCAGACGCCCGGCAACCGTGCATCTGTCGATGCCTGTGAGCAGAGGCTCGACCTCACGGCCTGAGCTTTCTCGCTATTTGATGCTGTTGTAAACCGAGAACAGCGGCAGGTACATCGAGATCACGATGAAACCGACGATGCCGCCGATGAAGATGATCATGATCGGCTCGAGAATCGACGTCAGCGCCTTGACCGACGCTTCCACCTGATCCTCGTAGAACTCGGCGACCTTGTCGAGCATCGAGTCCAGCGCGCCGGTTTCCTCGCCGACGCCGACCATGTGCGTGACCATCACCGGGAAGATCGGAGCCTGAGCCAACGGCGCGGCGATCGTGCCGCCGCGCTTGACCGAGGCGATCACGCCCTCCATCGCCTCCTCGACGGCGATGTTGCCTCCGGTGCGCCCGGTGATGTCCAGCGCCAGCAGCAGCGGCACGCCGGCGCTGGTCAGCGAGGCCAGCGTGCGCGCCCAGCGCGCCACGGCGACCTCTTGCACGATCGCGCCGATCTTCATCGGGATGCGCAGGCGGAAGTGATCCCACTGCGGGCGGCCCCACGTCGACTTCTTCCACTTGATGAAGGCGAAGATCGTCAGGCCGGTCAGCAGGAAGATCAGCCACCAGTAGCCGGTCACGGCGTGTGAGAGGAACACCGAGACCTGCGTGATCTTCGGCAGTTCGCCGCCGAACTCTTTGAAGACGCCCTCGAACACCGGCACGAGGAAGGCGACGAGCGCCATCATCACGCCGACCGCGAAGATCACCACGAGCGCCGGGTAGACCATCGCCGACTTGATCTGGCGGCGCAGCGAGGCGTCCTTCTCCAGCTGGTCGGCGACGCGCAGCAGCGCGTCCTCGAGCACGCCTCCGGCCTCGCCGGCCTGCGTCATCGCGACGAACAGCGGGTTGAAGACCTTCGGGTGGCGGCCCAGCGAGTCGCTCAGCGAGAGGCCGGCCTCGACGTCCTTGCGCACGGCGACGATCGTTTCCTTGAGAAACTTGTTCTCGGTCTGCCACTCCAACACGTACAGCGCACGCAGGATGCTCATGCCCGAAGTGATCATCGTCGCCAGCTGGCGCGAGAAGACGGCCAGCTCGGAGGCCTTGACCGACTTCATGAACTCAAATTCGATCTCCCGCGAGGAGTGCTTGTCGGCGATGTCGAGGACGATCAGCCCGCGCTGCTTGAGCTGGTCGGAGACCGCCTGCTTGGAGTCGGCCTCCAGCTCGCCGCGCGCTTTCACGCCGGCCGCGTCCATCGCCTTGAAGACGTACGTGCTCATCGCTGCGGTCCCCTACGCCGCTCGTTGATGGCCGAGATCGAGCGTCTCGGCGCCGAGCAGTCGTCCCAGCTCCTCGGGCGTCGAGGAGCGCGCCTCGGCGAGCTTGCGCGTGATCTGCCCCGAGCGCACGAGCGTCGCCAGCGAGGAGTCCATCGTCTGCATGCCCGACGCCGAGCTGGTCTGCAGCACCGAGTAGATCTGGTGCGTCTTGCCCTCGCGGATCAGGTTGCGCACGGCCGGGTTGGGCACGAGCACCTCCGTCGCCACGACACGTCCAGCGCCGTCGGCGGTCGGCAGCAGCTGCTGGGTCATGATGCCCTGCAGCGCGACCGACAGCTGCACGCGCACCTGTCCTTGCTGGTGAGCCGGAAACACGTCGATGATGCGGTCGATCGTCTGCGCGGTGTCCTGCGTGTGCAGCGTCGCGAACACGAGGTGGCCGGTCTCGGCGGCGGTCAGCGCCGTCTGGATCGTGTCCAGGTCGCGCATCTCTCCGACGAGGATCACGTCAGGGTCCTGGCGCAGCGCCGCCTTCAGCGCCTCGGAGAAGCTCTGCGCGTCAGAGCCGAGCTCGCGCTGGTTGACCAGGCACTTCTTGTGGGCGTGCAGGAACTCGATCGGGTCCTCGATCGTCATGATGTGCTCCTCGCGCGTGGCGTTGATCTCGTCGATCATCGCCGCCAGCGAGGTGGACTTGCCCGAGCCGGTTGGTCCGGTCACCAGCACGAAGCCGCGCGGCTTGCGCGTGAACTCGTGCACCGGCGCCGGCAGGCCGAGCTCGTCGATGCTTGACAGGTTGAAGGGGATCAGGCGGAAGGCCGCGCCGATCGCGCCACGCTGGAAGTAGGCGTTGACACGAAAGCGCGCGTGGCCGGGGATCGAGTAGGCGAAGTCCAGCTGCCAGTCGGTCTCCAGGCGTTGGCGCTGGTCGCCGTTGAGAATCGAGTAGACGATCTCGCGCGTGTCCGTCGCCGACAGCTTGGGATAGCCCTCCAGCGGCGTCAGGCGTCCGCGGACGCGAACGGTCGGATGCGCGCCGGCGGCGAGGTGCAGGTCGGACGCCCGGCGCGAGACGACCTCCATCAGCAGATCTGCGAAATCGATGTCCATGGTCCGGCCCATCGACCGCGCGGGCACGCCAATCGCGCGTTCTGCACGCCACTGGACAAAGGTTGGAGCGTGCTTGAGAGAACGTCGCGCTGCTGCTAACGGGCGCGCGCGGCGGCGTGCATGACCGCCAGCGGCGCCTTGCGCCCCGTCCACAGCTCGAGGCTCAGCGCGCCCTGCGCGACGAGCACGTCCAACCCGTCGACCGTGCGCGCGCCATGTGCGCGTGCCGCGCGCACCAGCTCGGTGTCCCCGTCGCGGTATGCCAGGTCGACGACCAGCGCATAGCCGTCGAGCTTGGCCTCGTCGAGCGCCAGCTGCGCCAGCTCGTCCTCGGCCGCACGCAGCCCGACCGACGTGCAGTTGACCAGCACGTCGGCCGCGAGCGGCTTTTCGGCGACGTCTGCGCCGAGCTCTCGCGCCAGCTGCTGCGCGCGCTCGCGCGTGCGGTTGTGGATCGCCACCTCGCGCGGCGCCCGCGTCCAGCAGCGCCCACACGACCGCGCGCGCGCTGCCGCCCGCGCCGAGCACGACAGCCGTTCTGCCGGACAGTGGCTCGCCGACCGCCGCGATCAGGCCCGGTGCATCGGTGTTCTCTGCGGCGATCGCGCCATCGCGCGCGAACGTCAGCGTGTTGGCCGCGCCGACCGCCCGCGCCACCGCGCTGGCGCTGTCGGCCAGCGCCAGCGCGGCCTGCTTGTGCGGGATCGTCACGTTGGCGCCGGCGAAGCCCGAGTCGCCAAGCGCGCGAACCGTCTGCGCCAACAGCGCCGGCGCGACCGGCAGCAGCTGATAGCGCCAGTCCCTCCATGCCCAGCGCCGCCAGCGCCGCGTTGTGCATCGCCGGCGAGCGGCTGTGCGCGACCGGCCAGCCGAGCACGCCCAGGCGCTTGGCTACTTCTTCTTGCACGTCGGAGGCTTGCCGCCGTTCTTCTTGACCGCCGCCTGATAGGCGGCGACGTTCTTTTCGAACTGCGCGATCGTGTTCGAGAACACCTGCTCGCCACAGCCGTCGGCGCCGGCCACGTAGTACAGATAGTGCGCGTGCGACGGGTGCGCGGCGGCGTCGATCGACGCTTCTCCGGGGTTGGAGATCGGCGTCGGCGGCAGCCCTTTGTGCGTGCGCGTGTTGTACGGC
Organism: uncultured Solirubrobacteraceae bacterium; assembly: GCA_963793935.1. Lineage (GTDB taxonomy): Bacteria > Actinomycetota > Thermoleophilia > Solirubrobacterales > Solirubrobacteraceae > Palsa-744. The sequence goes on along the minus strand of CAWCBZ010000001.1, from coordinate 1,064,126 downwards.
GAGTCGATCTTCAGCTGCGATTCGGTCAGTTCGCCGGTGTACGTGGCGATGTTCTTCTGCAGCTCCACCGCGTAGTAGATCGTCGCGTCGATGCCCAGCGGAATGCCTTCGCGCAGCCGGTTGTAGATGACCGCCGCGATCAGCGGCCGGTCGTGTTCGGTCTGCGCCTCGCGCTCGACCATCGAGGCGACCGTCAGCAATTGGTAGGGCGTGACTCCCAGCGCCCGCGCGCGACGCCTGTCGGCGGCGGTGAAGCGCTGGCGAAACGCCGTCAGCTGCTCGTCGACGAGACGTTTGACCGGCGCTCCGGCGGTGAGGTCGTACGTCGCCGGGAAGAGAAAGCCCTCGAGGCTGGACGTGCCCGCCGGCGCGCCGTAGTGCTTGGGGTCGAGCAGCGTGGAGCGCTTGGTCTGTGCCACGTAGTCGCCGCTCAGCGCGTCTTCGGCGACCAGCTCGGCGATCTGGCGACGCGTGTAGCCCTCGGGGATCACGACCTTGACGGCGATCGCCTTCGGCGGCGGCTTGCTCAGCGCCTCGATCGCGGCCGAGTAGGTCATGTCGCGCTGCAGCGCAAAGCGCCCGGAGTGAAGCGAGCTGCGCTTGCCCTCCAGCAGCGCGCGCACCTCGAAGAAGAAGCCCGAGGAGACGACGCCGTCGCGCGCGAGAATCGAGCCGACCTTGCTCGAGCTCGACCCCTTGGGAATCGTCACGATCACCCTGCCGTGCGCCGAGCCGGCGAACGGCTGAAACAGCGACACCAAAAACCACACCAGCGCAACCGCCCCGAGCAGCGCCACGAGCGCGGCGACGCGCGCCCGCGTCAGGCGCCCGCCCGAGCGGCCGCCGGGCGGCTTTGCGCGCCCGATGCGTCCGCGCGACCCGCCGGCGCCGGCGCCGGCGAGCGTCCCGCCGGGCTCGCGCAGGCGCTCGCCGATCACGAGATTCGCCGGCGCCGTGGCGGGCGGCGGCGGCTCTTCGCGCACCTCCCACGCCGGAGGCTGTGCCTCGCCCGCGGGCGCGACCTCGAACGCGGACTCGGCCGCGGCGTCGGGCTGAACGGCGGGCTCGGCCGCAGCGTCGGGCTCGACGGCGGGCAACGGTGCGGCGTCTGCGTCGGAGGAGAACTCGGGCTCGGCAATGGGCTCGGGCGCGCGCGCAGCCGGCGGCGGCGGCAGCGCCTCGGCAGGCTCGAGATCCGGCTCGGGCCCAGCGGCGGCAGCGTCAGCGGGCGGCTCCAGGGCTTGCGGCGGCGACTGGCCTGGCGGCGCGAGGGGCGCGCCTTCGCGCTCTGCGCGGCGTCGTTCGCGCTCAAGGCGGTCCTGCTCGCGCTCCTGCGCGGTGCGCTCGTGCGCCGGGCGTGATCGGTTACCGCGGGACAAGAGCAGAGACCTTATTGGGCGTGCGCGGAGATCCAGCTCTCCAGCAGATGCGCCGCGGCGCGCGAGTCCTCGCTCGTGCTGGTCGTGGCGTCCAGGCGCTGGGCCATGCGCGTGGTGAAGCGCTCGTCATACATCTCCACCGGTACTTGCTCGCCCAGGCGCCGCGACAAACGCTCGGCGAACTCGCGCGTCTCGCGCGTCTGATCGCTGTCGGCGCCGCTCAGCGACAGCGGCAGGCCGACGACCACGCGCGCGACCTCACGCTCCTGCACGAGCCGCGCCAGCGCGAGCATGCCGCGCTTGCTGGCCGGACGCAGCACCGGCTCGATCGGCGTGACGATCGTCTCGGTCGGATCGCTCACCGCACAGCCGCAGCGTGCGCTGCCGTAGTCCAGCGCGAGCACGCGCATCAGCCGCCAAGCGCCGACGCGATCGCCGCCTGTGCGGCCTGCAGCGCCTCGCCGAGCTTCTCCGGTTCGCGCCCGCCGGCCTGCGCCAGCGTGTCGCGCCCGCCGCCGCCGCCGCCGACGACCGCGGCCGCGCTCTTGACCACCGCGCCGGCCTTCACGCCGCGCGCGACCAGCTCGGGCGCGACGCTGACCAGCAGATGCACGCGCCCGTCGACGGCCGCGCCGAGCACGATCGCGCCGTCGCCGAGCTTGCCCTTCAGGCGATCGGCGATGTCCAGCAGCGCCTTGGCGTCGGCCACCTCGACGGCGGCCGACAGCACCTGCGCGCCGGCGACCTCCACGGCGCGAGCAGAGAGATCATCAAAATCGATGTCCGTGGCCCCGGCGGCGCCTGCGGCGCCCGCCTTCAGCGTCTTCTCCAGCTGACGCCGCTCGCTCTCGCGCGTACGCACCACCTCGGCCGCGTCCTGCGGGCGCGTGCGCAGCGCCGCCGCGACCTCGCCGAGCACGCGGTCGTGCTCGCGCAGCAGCCGCACCGCCTCGGGACCCGTGAGCGCCTCGATGCGGCGGACGTTGGCCGCGCTGGACGTCTCGGCGACGATACGAAACGGGCCGATCTCGGCGGTCGAGCGCACGTGCGTGCCGCCGCACAGCTCGCGTGAGTAGTCGCCGTCGCCGACCTCGACCATGCGCACCACCTCGCCGTACTTCTCGCCGAACAGCGCCATCGCGCCGAGCTTCTTGGCCTCGTCGAGCGTCGTCGTGATCGCGCGCACGGGGTCGTTGCGCGCGATCCACTCGTTGACGCGGTCCTCCACGTCGCGCAGCTCCTGCTCGGACAGCCCCTGTCCGTGGCTGAAGTCGAAGCGCAGCTTGTCGGGCCCGACGTAGGAGCCGGCCTGACGGATGTGGCTGCCCAGGCGCTCGCGCAGGGCCGCCTGCAGCAGGTGCGTAGCGGTGTGGTTGGCCTCCGTCTCGTGCCGGCGCAGGTGATCGACACGCGCGCGCACCGGCTCGCCCTCGCGCAGCTCGCCACGCTCGACCACCACTTCCAGCGCCTGGTCGTCGCCCACACGCAGCACGTCGGCGACGCGCGCACTGCAGTCGCCGTCCTCGCATTCGATCGTGCCGACGTCGGCGATCTGGCCGCCGCCGGGCGCGTAGAAGGGGGACTCGGCGAGCTTGAGCAGATAGCGCCTGCCCCCTCCCCCGTTGTCGCCTTCGATTGTGTGCTCGCGCAGCGCCGCGATCGTCGTGTGCTGCTGCTCGGTCTCATAGCCGGTGAAGCGCGTCGTCTGGCCGATGCTCGCGAGCTCGCCGAGCACCGCGCCCGCATGATCGCCGCCGCTGGCGCCCGCGCCGCCGGCGGCCTGCGCGCGCCCGCGACCGCGCTGGCGCTCCATCAACTCGTCGAAGTCGCCCTCGATCGACAGGCCCTCTTCGCCGAGGATCTCGCTGGTCAGCTCGCGCGGGAAGCCGTACGTGTCGTGCAGGCGAAACACCGTATCGGCGGTCACCGTGCTCGCGCCCGCCTCGCGCGCCCGCGCGATCTCCGAGCGCAGCAGCTCCATGCCGTTGGCGAGCGTTCGTCCGAAGCCCTCCTCCTCCGAGGCCAGCCACATGTCGATCGACTCGGCGTGCTCGGACAGCTCGGGGTAGGCAGCCCCCATCAGCTCGCGCACGCGCTCGGCATAGCGCGTGAGAAAGCCCGGCGCGAGCTCCAGCGCGCGGCCCTGCTGGATCGCGCGGCGCATCACGCGGCGCAGTACGTAGCCGCGCTCCTCATTGGACGGCACGACGCCGTCGGCGACCAGAAACGTCATCGCGCGCGAGTGATCGGCGAGAATGCGCAGCGCGCGATCGGATTCGCCGTCGGCGCCGTAACTGCGCCCGGACAGCTGCTCGCCCAGCTCGATCAGCGGTGCGAACTGGTCGGTCTCGAACACCGACGGCTTGTCCTGCAGGATCGCCGCCATGCGGTTCAGGCCCATGCCCGTGTCGATGTTGCGCGCCGGCAGCGGCGTGAGCGTTCCGTCCCGCTGGTCGTACTGCATGAACACCAGGTTCCAGTACTCCAGAAAGCGCTCGTTCTCGCCGCCCGGCAGGTCCTCGGGCGAGCCGTGCTGCACGCCGCGGTCGAGATACAGCTCAGAGCACGGCCCGCACGGCCCGGACGGCCCGGCCTGCCAGAAGTTCTCTGAACGCGGGCACAGCACGATGCGCTCGCGCGCGACGCCCATGTCCTGCCAGAAGCCGATCGCCTCGTCGTCGGGACCGAGGTCGAGGCCTTCGTCGCCCTCGAACACGGTCACCCAGATGTCCTGCTCGGAGAATCCGTAGACCTCGCGCGAGAGCTGCCAGGCGAACTCGATCGCCTCCTGCTTGAAGTAGTCGCCGAACGAGAAGTTGCCGAGCATCTCAAAGAACGTCAGGTGGCGCGCGGTGTTGCCGACGTTGTCGATGTCGACCGTGCGAAAGACCTTCTGGCAGTCGGTCAGGCGCGGTGCGGGCGGCGTTTCTTCGCCGAGGAAATAGGGCTTGAGCGGGTGCATGCCCGCGACGGTCAGCAGCGCCGAGGGGTCGTGCGCGGACGGCACCAGCGAGGCCGACGCAATGCGTTTGTGCCCACGCTGCTCGAAGAACTCCAGGTAGCGCTCGCGGATCTCGTCCGATGTCATCACGCCGCTGATCTTAGGTTGCGTGCGCGATACTGGCCGCCAGCGATGGACGACGAGGGCGTCAGCGTCACGCACAGCTGGTTTGAGACGTGGAACCGCGGCGACCTCGACGCCTTCAGCGCGCTGTATGCGCTCGACGCCGAGCTGCTGCCGCCGCCCGGCTGGGTCGAGAGCGGAGTCGTCAGCGGTCGCCCGGCGATCCGCCAGTTCTTCGAAGGTCTCAAGCAGGCCTGGGACGGCGAGGACACGGCCGTCCTGCACGAGCTGTCCCGCCAGGGCCAGCTGATCGTCTCGCGTATGGACTGGCAGGTGCGCGGGCGCGCCAGCGGCATCGAGACGCACCTGCCGATCACCAACGTCAACTCAGTGCAGAGCGGCACGATCGTGCGCCAGTGGCACTATCTCGATCACGCCGAAGCGCTTGCGGCGGTCGCGGCCCACGCATAGCCGACCTTCCGCGCGGCCGCTCGTCGCGCGTCAGGCGCTCAGGAGGCGATCGTGCCGTAGCCGACGACCAGCTCGCCGGCGTACAGGCAGGCGATCTGGCCGGGCGCGGTGCGCTCGGACGGCTGGGCCAGCTCGATGCGCGCGCTGGCGTGGCGACCGGCGTCCAGGCCGTGCGACAGGCGGCACTGCAGCCGTCGACCGTGCGAGCGCACGCGCACGCCGTCGACGCACTCGCCGTGGCGGTGCAGCGTCAGCTCGCGCACGGGCAGGCTGCCGGTGCGCAGGGCCTCGCGCGGGCCGACCCTGACGGTGTTGGCCAACGTGTCTGTCTGCAGCACGTACAGCGGCTGCGCTGCGCCGATGCCCAGCCCGTGGCGCTGGCCGACGGTGTAGGAGTGCGCGCCGCGATGCTCGCCGAGCACGGCTCCCTGCGCGTCGACGATCGGCCCGGGGCGCTCGCCCAGCTCGCCGTGACGCGCCAGAAAGGCGCTGTGACGCGTGCCGGCGAGAAAGCACAGGTCCTGGGAGTCGGGCTTGCGTGCGACCTCCAGACCGGCCTCGCGCGCGAGCTCGCGCACCTGCCGCTTGTGCAGGTCGCCGAGCGGAAAGCGCATGCGCGCCAGCGAGTCCGGAGACAACGCCGAGAGCACGTAGCTCTGGTCCTTGGCCACGTCGCTGGCCATGCGCAGCAGCCGGCCGCGCTCGACACGCGCGTAGTGGCCGGTCGCGAGCGTCTGCGCGCCGAGGCGCTCGCCGAGCTCGAGCATCGCGTCCAGGCGCACGTTGCCGTTGCAGCGCACGCACGGGTTGGGCGTCAGGCCCGCGCGGTGGTCCTCCAGCCAGCCGTCGACCACGCCGGCGCGAAACTCCGCGCGCAGGTCGATCGACAGGTGCGCCATGCCGAGGTCGTGCGCCACCGCCCGCGCACCGCGCACGGCCTGTGCCGAGCAGCAGCTTGACTCGCCGTCGTTCTCCGCGTCAGACCACAACTCCAGCGTGACGGCGACGGCGTGGCGTCCTTCGCGCGCGACCAGCAGGGCCGCCACGGCGCTGTCGACGCCGCCGCTCATCGCCACGAGCGCGCGCGATTGCGACGGCGCCAGCTGCGCCTGCTCGCGCGCGGCCTGGCCGAGCGCGCGATGCAGCGCGTCGGCGGCGAGCTCGGCGGCATGTCGCTTGGCCGCGCTGAGCCCGCCCAGCTCGGCTTCGATCTCGCGCACGCCGATGCGCGCGGCGGCCAGCAGCGGCGTGTCCTGCAGCAGGCCGATCGTCGCGCTGCCGGCGGCCAGTGCGGCGCCGCAGCCGCTGGCGTCGAAACCGGCGTCGGCGATGCGACCGTCGGCGCTGCTGGAGTCGACCGCCAGCGATATGCGGATCAGGTCGCCGCAGGCCGCGCCGCCGGCGGCGCCGGTGCAGGCGTCGACGGGTGTGTGGCCGCGCTTGAGCGGTCGTTCGAGGTGCTGGCGGAGGTGGTCTGCGCTGGCGTGCACACGACCGAGTCTAAGACCCGCTCGCGCTGCTCGGGCGGTGTGGCGAGGGTTCTTGCGGGGCGCTAGGGGTGGCGCGCTTCGCTGATCGCCTGCTGGATCGCGTAGGCGTCGGTAAGGCCGGTGATCGTCTTGGTGTTGCCGCTGGGGCTGATCACCAGCATGGTCGGCGTCTGCAGGATCTGCAGCGAGCGCGTGATCGTGCCGAACTGGCCGACTTCGGAGGCGTGCGCGTAGTGCACGGCGAGTTCTTTGTTGTCCTTGCCGCCGAACTTCTTGTCGAGCGCCTTCAGCACCTGCAGTTCGAGGTGCACCGCCCGGTCGGCGGCGCCTCTGGGGCTCCAGAACAGGATGATCACGGTGCGGCCAGCTTTGAGTTGCGATTGCACGGCGGCTTCCTGCACCGGAGCGCCGGTGACCTTGGCCGACGAGGCTTCGCCCGGCGCCGCCTTGGCCGACGGCGCGGCGCCGGCGCCGCTGGAGCTGCTCGGTGAGCCGGCGTGCGAAGACCGTGTGGAACCGCTTGCGGAGGAACCCTGCGCGCCGGCTGAGCCCGACTGCGCTTTTGCTTCGCGCTGGGACTGGGCGACGGCGCCTCGGGCTTTGGTGATCGCGCGAGTCAGTCCCGCGACGCCGGGCGCAGAGCCGTGGTAGGGCGTGCTGCCGGCCTTGGAGCCGCCCGAGCCGGCGCTCGTGGAGCCGGAGGAGCTCGCGGCGGAGGGTTGTGCCGCCGTCGCCGGTTGCGCGCTGGACGAGGCCGTCGAGGACGAGCTTTCGCTGCTCGAGGAGTGTCCGCGCAGGAACACGAGCCATACGAGCGCTAGCGCGACGATCGCCACGAGCGCGATCTGAAACGGGCGGGAGATCTGCGACATTGCTCTCACCTTCGGCATTTGCGTGCCAAGAGTTGAACGCGACCCCGCCCGATGGACGTCACGGGCGCGATTTGCAAGCCGCGTTTCATCGCGGACGATCGCGTGCCGCGCGCGGCGACGGCGCGCTTCTAGAGGGTTCGCAGGCCGCGCAGGACCGCGTGCACGACGGTGTCGGTGGCGAGCTGCTGCTGGCCGCCATCCTGCATGTCCTTGAGCGTAGTGGCGCCGTCCTCGACGATCGCGACGTAGCGCGCGCCGAGCGCGTCGGCATGGCCGAGCTGCCCTTTGAGCGAGCGCCCGCCGAGCTCCATCTGGGCGCTGAGGCCGGCCGAGCGGGCGGCCTCGAGCAGGCCGAAGGCGACACGGCGCGCCTGCGGCGACTCCAGCGCGATGAACACGTCGACGGGCCTGGCGGCCGGCGACGGCGCGTCGCCGGCGAGCATGATGCGCTCCACGCCGGCGGCCCAGCCCATGCCGGCTGTCGGGCGGCCGCCGAGGCGCTCGACCAAGCCGTCGTAGCGACCGCCGCCGCCGACGCCGCTCTGCGCGCCGAGCGCGTCGGAGGTGAACTCGAACACGGTGCGCGTGTAGTAGTCGAGCCCGCGCACGAGCGTGGAGTCGAGCTCATAGCCCACTGAGGCCTCGTCGAGCAGCTCGCGCACCTGCGCGAAGTGCTCGACGTCGTCGTCTGACAGGTGGTCGAGCAGGCGCGGCGCGTCGGCCATCACGCGGCGCGTGCCCTCGTGGTCGGCGTCGAACGCGCGCAGCGGGTTGAGCTCGATGCGGCTGCGCACATCCTCGGACAGGCTCTCTTCGTGGGCGCGCAGGTGCGCCTGCAGACGCTCGCGATACTCGGCGCGGCTGTCGGCGCTGCCGAGGCTGGACAGGCGCAGGCGCACCTCGCGCACGTCCATCTCGCGCAGCAGCGTGGCGAGCAGCGCGATCGACTCGGCGTCTACGGCCGGGTCGTCGGAGCCGAGCGCCTCGGCGCCAACCTGCCAGAACTGGCGAAAGCGCCCCGCCTGCGCGCGCTCGTGGCGAAAGAAGCTCGACAGGTACCAGAGCTTCACGGGCTGGCGACGCTTGTGCATGCCGTGCTCGACGTAGGCGCGGCAGACCGGCGCGGTGCCCTCGGGGCGCAGCGTCAGCGAGCGCTCGCCGCTGTCGGTGAACGTGAACATCTCCTTGCGCACGATGTCGGTGGACTCGCCGACGCCGCGTGCGAACAGCTCGGTGGCCTCGAAGGCGGGTGTCTCGATGCGCTCGTAGCCGGCGCCCTCCAGCAGCGACTTGGCGCGCGCCTCCAGCAACGCGCGCGTCGCGGCCTGCTCGCCGAGCACGTCGTATGTGCCGCGCGGAGCTTTGAGCTTGGGCGCGCTCAACTGCCGGCGGCCGTCGCGTCGGGCGCCGTCGCTCCAGGCGCCGTCGTCTCGCGCGGCACGCGCTCGCGCAGCTCTGTCAGGAAGGGGTTGGTGTCGCGCTCGCGTTCGAGCGTCGTGACGCCCATGTGGCCGGGATAGACGACGGTCTGCGGTGGGTAGGCGCGCAGCAGGCCGCCGATCGAACGCTCCAGCGTGGCCCAGTCGCCTCCGGGCAGGTCGACGCGCCCGACCGAGCCCTGGAACAGCACGTCGCCGGAGAGCAGCGCGCGCTCGCCGCTCGTGGCCGCGCCGCCGGCGCCGCTGCCGGCAATGGCGTAGGTGACGTGGCCGGGGCTGTGGCCGGGCGTGAACAGCACGTCGATCTGCAGGCCGGCCAGCGCGAGCTTGTCGCCGCCGTTGACGGTGTGCTCGGGCTCGTAGCTGTCGAACGGACCGAAGCCGGGCGGCACCCAGCTCATCACGTCGACGAGCACCGGACGCTCGATCTCCGGGCAGTAGACGGGCGCACCGGTGGCGCGCGCGAGCGGCGCGACGGCGCCGATGTGATCGAAGTGGCAGTGCGTGATGAGAATCGCCTCGATGCGCACGCCGAGTGCGGCGATCGCCTCGAGCAGCCGGTCGGGCTCGTCGCCGGGGTCGACGATCACGGCCGGACGCAGCCCGTCGGCGGCGTCGGTCGGCGCTTCGGGATCGCTGACGACGTAGCAGTTCTCCTGCACCGGACCGACGGTGAACGAGCGCACGTCGAGCGCGCTCACGGCGACTGGCCCTCTGCCGGCCGGCGCGCGCTCATCGCGAAGCGGTCTTGCCTCCGCGCTTTGCCTTGTTGCGCTGGCGGCGGTTGAAGATCCACTGGTCGCTGTAGAAGCTGATCGGCGTGTAGGCGAGCAGGCCGACGAAGAAGTAGGCGACTGTCTGGCCGGGCGAGGCGTTGAGAATCAGCCCGGACAGCAGCGCCAGCACGCCGGCGGCGAGCAGGCCGCGAAAGAACGCGCCCTTCCATGTCGGCGGCATGTCGGCGCGCGCGAGGCGCGGCTGTTTGGCGCGCGCCGCCTCGGCGGCGTTGCCGCTCTTCTCGGCCGCTGTCGGCTTGCGACCGGTGCGCCCGCGCGACTCGACCATGCCCGCGGCGTTGCCGCGGTGCTTGGTCTGGCGTTTGCGCCTGGTCTGAGCCATGTCAGCAGCCTAGTGCCTAGCGGCCGGGCGCGAGCGAGAGCGCCTGCTCGATGACATGACGCGAGGCGTCGAAGCCGGGCATCGGCAGGTCAGCTGGGAAGCCGTCGAGCGCCGCGCGCGGCGCCAGGCCGACCAGCTCGGCGCTCTGCAGCGGCGCGAGGCGCGCGACGCGCTCGACGATCTCGGCCAGCGCCAAGTGCAGCGGGCGCTCGACGTTCATCGACACCTGCGCGACGCCGCCGGCGAGCTGCACGACGATCGCGCGCAGGCCGGGCATGCCCTGCTCGCCGCCCTCGCGGATCAGCGCAGCGATGCGGCGCGCGTCGTCGATGGTCGCCGGCGAGCGCAGCTGCAAGTTGAAGGCGACGAGCGGCTCGCGCGCGGCGACGAGCGTCGCGCCGGCGCTCGCGTGCGAGCCTGCGTCGGGCCGAAGTCGGGCGCGATCGAGCCCTCGGCGACGCGCGCAGCGAGCGCGGTCGACGCCGCCGCTGCGCAGCGCGGCGCGCGTTCGCCCAGCGTGCCCACCCGCGAGCTCGCCGTAGAGCAGCACGGGCACGCCGAGCTCGCTCGGCGACGCGGTCGGCCACGACCAGCGCCTCGGCGCAGGCGGCGCCGCGCGCGGAGGCGTCGAGGTAGACGAGCGGCACGACGTCGACGCGCCGACGTGCGGGTGCGCGCCGGCCTGCACCGGGCCGCCTGACGCCCTCGCGACGACGTCGATCGAAGCAACGGCAGCGGCCGCGAGCGCCAGCAGCGCATCGGCCAGCAGGCGCTGGCGCCCGGCGAGCGTGAACACGGCGCGGTGATGATCGCGGTCGCTGTGCATGTCCAGCAGGCGCACCGATGCGCCGTCGCCGGCGGGCGTCGCGCTCACGCTCGCGGCCGGCATCGGCGTTCGCCCGGTGGCCGCATCCGCCAGCACGCCGAGCAGCTTTGCGTCGCGTCCCTCGGAGACGTTGGGAACGGCGAGAAGGATCGGTGGCGTCATCACGACGAGGCTAAACTGCGCCACCCCGCCGGAGTAGCTCAGCTGGTTAGAGCAGCGGAATCATAATCCGCGTGTCGGGGGTTCGAGTCCCTCCTCCGGCATCGCTCAAAACCCTGCAAACACAACGAAAAGCAAGGTATCAGGGGAAGCGGACGGGGCCTACGATTTCCCTAGCGATTTCCCTGGAGGGCCGCGTTGGGGGCGCAGAGTGTTCCCGGGCGGCCCGTGCGGCTTCTTGAGCCGAGAAGCGTGGCGCCAATCAGGGCGCGAGACGGTCGGCGCAAATCCGTTGGCCGATCTGTGCCCTTGAGGGTCTGTAACGGGTATGCAAGGTCCAGCAACAACGGCCCAGCAGCCGGCCGCCGTCGCCGAGGATCGCCTTCTTCGCCCTGAGCAGGCCGCTTGGTATCTCAACGTCAAGACGAGCTGGGTGTACGAGGCCGTGAGGGCCGGCCGGCTACCGTGCCACCGCGTCGGGCGGCACATCCGCTTCACGCGGCCCATGCTTGACGACTGGCTCGCCGAACAGCCGCGGCTGTAGAACGTTGATCCGACCCGAGCAACCAACGTTCTAGTTCGGCGCCGGTTTCGGGTCCGAGACCGGGTGCTCGGCGCTAGCCTCGAGGGTCGTGCCGCTTTTTGACGAGATCGAGAGAACCGACGGCACGCCGGCGCGACGAACCGAGGACAGCTTTCGCTTCCTCAACCGCGCCGGAGGTGTGGTGTGGGGTCGCATTCGCAGCCAGCTCGACAGCTGGTACGCGGCGTTTCCAGACCCCGACGGCGACCTCCGCCGCCGCTTTCGCTCCCGCGACCCCCGCCAGCACTACGCGGCCTGGTGGGAGCTCTATCTCCACGGCGCGCTCACGGCCCTCGACTACGAGCTGACCGTACATCCCGATATTCCTGGCACCAAAGGGCATCCGGACTTCCTGGCCGAGCGCGGTGATGAGTCCTTCTATGTCGAGGGCGTCACGGTGTTCTCGGGCATCGTCTCGAGTCGCCCGAACAGTCCGCTTCAGGCAGCCGTCATGGACGTGATCGACACGATTGACGCCTCACGGTTCATGGTTGGCCTGCAGTTCGAGCGATTGGGTTCGTCGATGCCGAAGAAGAGTGAAATCACCGGGCCCATTGAAGCGTGGCTCTCAACGCTCGACGCGGACGCACTTCTCGCGCCAACGGAGACGGGGATCCTCGCCGAGCCGACCCGAGTCGAGTTGGGTGAGTGGGCGGTCGAGCTCCGTCCGATCCCTCGCTCGCTCAGGTTCCGCGGCTGCCCGGACAATCGCCTGATCGGCATGGGTCCGTCGTTCGGCGGCGTCACCAACGATGTCCAGAAGCTACGAAGCGCGCTCACGCGCAAGAAGGGGCAATTTGGGACGCCCGACAAAGCGCTCCTGGTTGCTGCGCTGCCAATCAACGGCTTCATCGGCGACCACGTCGTGGAGAGCGCGCTGTTCGGCAGCGAGGCGGTGCGCTTCAACGTCGAGACGAAGGCCACCGCACTCGTGCGCAGCCCTGACGGCGTCTGGATCGGAAAGCGGGGTCCAGCCGCCAAACGTGTCTCCGCAGTCCTGATCGGCACCGGCATCCTGCACCACTCGATCGCAACGGCGTGGCCGCAGGTCTGGCATCACTTCGACCCCACGTATGCCCTAGAGGCCGAGCTGCCCTTTTCCACGGTCCGGGTCGTCGGCGATCAGCTGCAGGTCAAGGAGGCCACGCGGTCGGCTCCGGACGTACTCGGGCTGCCTGCGGATTGGCCCGGGCCGGAGCCCGCGTTTCCTCGGTGCCTACACAGGCCCGAGGACCATCGTCCGTCAGTCTGACGCTGCGCGCCCAGCGATCTCATCGAGGCCGAGGGCGAAAGCAATGGCGTCGAGTGCGGGGTCGTGCCCGACGTGAGCGACCGAGACAGTCAGCCGCCGCGTGACCGACTGCCAGTCCAGCGTGAAAAAGGGACAGCACTCCCTCTCCACGGCAATCGCCGCGTCGATGAGGCTCCCATCGACGCGCCGATTGAGCTCGACGACCAGACGGCGTGAGGTACGAGCGACGAGGCGGGCGCCCTTCCCGGCGTGTCTGTATCGCTCGAATTGCAGGCGCAGTCCTGCCTCATCCAGCGCACAGCTCGGCGCCATCTGAAGCGGGTCCACGCCTAGCAGCAGCCCTCGGCACAGCCTTCGCTTGTGCCACTCGAAATCGGCGCGGTGCAGCACGAGTCGCCGCGCCACGCGCCTCTCCCCTCTTTCACGGCAACGCCGGCAATCCCGAGCGCTGTCACTGGGTCCGCCCACCACCAACCGAACAAGGCGTTTAGTCCGAGGCCGACGAGCAGCGCCGCCGAAAGATAGGCGCAGAGCATCGTCTGGCGACTCTCACTCTTGGTGGCCGCGGATCCCAGCGCATCGGCTACTCGAGCCTTGGCCGAGGCAAGCGGCGGCATCGTTGCGAGAGTGACGATCGACAGGCCGATGCCCACCCAGCTCACGGCCGGGCGATCAGCAGAAGCGAGCGAGCGAATCGCCTCGACGGCGACGTAGGCGCTCAGCACGTAGAAGGAGATCGCGATCATCTGCTGCGCCCTGCGCTCAGACATCGCGTGAGCGCTCGCCAGCCGCCAGATCACGACCAACCCGGCCATCGCCTCGATCAGCGAATCGGCGCCGAACCCGACGAGCGCCACGGAGCCAGCCACGACTCCTGCCGTGACGGCGACGCTCGCCTCGACCACGTGCCAGCCGATCCCGGCCCAAGCGAGCTGCCTCGCGCGCCGGACGAGCGATCGTGAGTGCGACGCGCCGGCCTTCGACGGCTCGACCGTGAGAATCGGCAGTTCGCCCGCCGCCGAGCTCACGCCGTCACACGATCCGCGAGCACCGCCTCGACGAGGGCGGCTCCGCGTTCGGTGAGCGCGTACATGACCATCTTGCCGTCGCGGCGGGAGCGAACGAGGCCGGCGGTGCGCAGCGCGCGAACATGGTGGGAGACGAGATTCTCGGCGCGCTCGGCTACCCAGCTGAGGTCACACACGCACAGCTCCCCGCCGTCGCGGAGCGCAACGGCGAGAGTCAGGCGCGTCGGATCGCCTAGCGCCTTCGCGCCGGCAGCAAAGTCCTCGGCAGCCTGCGGGTTCAGTCGAGCTTGGCGCAGCTGCTCGGCGCGGGGTAGATCGAGGCAGAGCAGATCACACCGATCATCCGACATCGGTTGATCCTAACACCCGTTAAGATGTAAGGACGTGCCTGGGTCAGCTGATCGTGCCCGTCGTAGGCTGGGCGCGTGAGCCTCGCCGACGAGATTTTTCCCGCCGAGCGCCATCCCGACCTTGTTCAGACCGAGTGGTCGAAAGGCTGGGGCTATCAGTCGATCGGCTTCGGCGAAGCCGCGCGCTTTCTTACCGAACACGCGGCATCGTTCCAGGGGAGCCTTGACTCAGTCGGACTGGCGGTGTTCTACCTGCAGCGTCACCGCGTCGAGCTTGCTCTGAAGGAGCTTCTGGTAGCTCATCGCGTGGAGCTCAAGAAAGTCACCTCGCCGCATTCGTTGCTCGCTTTGTGGCAAACATGCGAGCAGACTCTCGGCTCCGACGTCGACGGCTGGAGCTACCTCGAATCCGAAGGCGAAGAGCTGGTCATGCTGCTCCATCAGCACGACCCGGGCTCCGATACCTATCGCTACCCAGTCGATCGGGACGGCGTCGAACACGTGCGTGCGCCCTACATCGACCTCGCTGCACTCGAAGGGGCCGTGAACGAGCTCGTCGGTGCGATCGACGGCTACATGGCCCATTCGGAGCAAGCCCGCGAATACGAGCAGGAGATGCAACGCGCGTTCGAGCAGGAGATGCGGGAGGTCTACGGCGACGATCTCTGGTAGCAGAGCAGCGCCGTCGATCAAACACTCTTGCTACCCCATGCGAGCGTCAGGCCGTCGCGTGATGGGGCGCTGGCCTTGGGACGGGCTGCTCGCTGGCGGCAAGCTGGAAGTAGCGGGCGGCGACGAGACAGGCGACGCAGCCGAGCAGCTTTCGTAGCGCGCGTTCCGGTAGGTGGCTTTGCAGGCGTGCGCCGCAGTAGCTGCCGGCGAACCCGCCGGCGCCGAGGAATGCGCCAAGGACCCATTCGGGGACGATCGCTCCGCCGTGGCTCAGTTGAAGCAGCTGATACGTGGCGATGCCGGCTAGCGACGTCAGGAAGGTCGCCGCGAGCGTGGCCGGGGCGACCTCGTAGACGCTGAATCCGACGGCGATCAGGATCGGCGCGAGCAACGAGCCACCGCCGATGCCATAGATGCCTCCGACGACGCCGACCACGAGCGCGAGCAGCCAGACCACAAGGCGCAGGTGCGGCGTCTGCGCCGGCTGCGAGCGAGGGACACGCTGGCTTCCCAGGATCAGCCAGAGGCCGAGCGGCAGGAGCACCCCGGCGGCGAGGAACATGAAGTCCCGCGAGTTCGACAGGTACTCGACGCGCACGACCGCGCCGACGACCACGCCCGGCAACGTGCCGGCGACGAGCAACGCGGTAAGCGGCGTGCGCAGGCGACGCTCGCGCGCGAAGCGCATCAGTGCTCCGGGCGTCGAGAGCACGTTGTAGAGCAAGTTGGTCGGCGTGACCGCGGGGCTCGGCACGCCGAGCACACTGACCTGAATCGGTAGCAGCAGCACGGCCCCGGAGACGCCCGCGGGCGTCGTCAGCAGCGCCAGCGCGAACGCGAGCAGCGCGCCGAGTAGCCATTCCCACAGCACGCCTCTCAGGTTATTGGCAACTGAGCTTGTGAAGTATGCGCGGCGACTGGTCGCCCCGCGTAAGCCCAGCCCATGAGACGCGACCGGGGATTGCGCGCGGTACAGGTACTGGACGGAAACCGGCGAAGATGTACGTGGCGATGAGTGAGCGCAGCCGCATCGAGTGGACCTCGGCTAGCTGGAACCCCGCCACAGGCTGCGGTGAGGTCTCGCCGGGCTGCGCCCATTGCTACGCGAAGACCTTTGCTGAGCGCTTCCGCGGCGTGCCGGGGCATCCCTACGAGCAGGGCTTCGACTTGCGCCTGTGGCCCGAGCGCCTGGAGCTGCCCCTGCGCTGGGCCAAGCCCAAGCTCGTGTTCGTCAATTCGATGAGCGATCTCTTCCACGAGCGCATCCCGGTCGAGTACGTGCAGGCCGTCTTCGACGTGATGCGGCGAGCCGACCATCACGTCTTCCAGGTCCTGACGAAGCGCCACGAGCGCTTGGCGGAGCTCGCCCCGCTCCTGCCCTGGCCCGAGAACGTGTGGATGGGCGTGAGCATCGAGAACCGGCGCTTCGTGCACCGCGCCGACTTCCTGCGCGAGGTGCCGGCAGCGGTGCGCTTCATCTCCGCGGAGCCATTGCTCGGCCCGCTTGAGGGTCTCGACATCACAGGCATGGACTGGCTCATCGCCGGCGGTGAGTCGGGGCCGGGCCACCGTCGCGTGGATGCTGAGTGGGTCCGTGATCTCCGCGACCTCTGCATCGCCGAGAGCGTCGCCTTCTTCTTCAAGCAGTGGGGAGGCCGCACGGCGAAGACCGGCGGGCGCGAACTCGACGGGCAGACCTGGGACGAGATGCCAACCGCCCGTGGCAGCGAGCTGCTCGCCGTCGCCTGAGATCCGCCCGAAGCCGTCCTGGGGTCGGCGTACTCTGGCTGACCCCATGGCACGGAAGCAGAAGCGCCTCTTCAATCCCGACGAGTACGGCCGACGAACACCGAAGCACGCTCGCCGGCCGCAGCTTGAGGCCGCTGCCGACCCGAGCGAGCAGCTACGGCTCAGCCGCGATGGGGCTGGCCTTGTCCCAGGGTCCACGGATGGGCTGCCAGTCCGCCTCGTCAAGCCCCACTCGGCAGAGAAGGCGAGGATGGTCAGCCGCGACCTCGGGACGGTCGGGCGGGCGATGAACCGCAAGTGGTTCGAGGTGCACTACTTGGAGCTGTACTGCGGCCCCGGCTACCTCTTCGATGAGGCCAGCGGTGAGGAGGTGCCCGGCTCGCCGCTGCAAGCGCTCGGCATTACCACTCCGTTCGATCACTACGTCTTCTCCGACGCCTCCGAGGTCTGCGTCGATGCGCTGAGGGCCCGTATCGAGGCGCTGCGCGCTGATGCGCCGGGCATGCCGACATCCGACGTGCTGGTCGGGAACGCGAACGATCCCTCGCACCTGGAGCGCGTTTGCTCGCACATCAACCCGCGCGCGCTCGTCATCGCATACCTGGACCCGGCGAAGCCGAACCTGCACTTCGCGACGATCCGCTCGCTGGTCGAGCGCTTCCAGTACCTCGATCTCATCATCAACCTGCCCGTCTCCGGCATCCACCGCTCGCTCGCAGCCGGCGGCGTCGAGGGGCCGAGCCGAATGCTCAACCACCCGCAGCCGACCGACCTCCTGCGCCCTGACGAGGGCAGCACGGCAGACGCTATCCGCGCTCACTACGACGCGCAACTTCATGGGCTCGGGCTCATCCACACCGCGCGCCGCTGCGTGAGGACCATCCCCATGAACTCGCCGCTCTACGACATCGTGCTCGCATCTCGGAAGGCGACGGCGGTCGAGCTGTGGGAGAAGGCGAACCGCAAGCCCAAGAGCGCCCAGCTCGGCCTCCTCGGCCCTGCCGCCGGCTAGCACTTACGTCACGGTCAAGACGTTCGCCACGGTCCTGCGGAGCCTCGTCGTGGAAGAACTCTCGCCGACGCTTGAGCACCCTGGACGGGCGCTCTCGGAGACGGAGCCGTACCCGTTCTCCCGTCCCACCTTTGAGGCAAGCAAGACGGTCTTCAACCTCGTGGCTGGCGACAACGAGTTTGAGCAGCGGTTTGGCCAGTTCCTCCAGGACGCCTCCGACGTCAAGTCGTTCGCCAAGCTGCCACGACGGTTCGGCTTCACGATCGAGTACACCGACAGTGCGACGAACCTCCGCTACTACGAGCCAGACTTCGTCGCCGTGAATCTCGATGGCGCGCACTACGTCATCGAGACGAAGGGCCAGGAAAACATCGACGTGGCGCACAAGGATCGGGCGGCGACGATCTGGTGCGAGAACGCGACGCTGCTGACGGACGTGACCTGGCTCTACCTCAAGGTTCCGCAAGCTGAGTTCGGCAAGCTCCAGCCGCAAGTTCTCTCGGACGCGTTCCTCGCGTTCTCGGTGCCCTGAGAGCAAATGGCTGAGCGCCTGGCCTCGGCCCGGTGAGCTCCGCCTTGTCGAGGCCAAACACGGCGGGGAGACGAGGGTAGCGCCGGGCACGAAACGGCAGAAAACGTGCGTGATTATTGACGTTTTCGCCTGTCGTTCCGAGCCATTCCCAGCGATTCCCGCCGAGATGTTCGCCAGGTGTTCGCCAGGTGTTCGCCATCCGGAGTTGTGTCGATGACGTCGCCCTTGAGCATCCACGCCAACGTGACCGGCCGAGAGACTCGAAGGGGCCCGACGTTCGTGCCGCGCCACGTACCATGGCCGCCCGTAGCGCCTGTAGTCCGTCTAGCTCCGCGGCGTGGCTCCGACTAGAGCTAAGACGTTCGCTGCGCGTCGGAAAGCGGAACGCTGGGTTGGCGTTCGTGGACTATCGAAAGCCGTACAAAATAGCTATGCCGCGGCTCCGACCTCGCATCAGTGAACCGGCCCCACGGTCACGGTTTAGTTCTCGGTGCTGATGGGGGCTGTTGTTCGGTTCCTTGCCGCGACAGTCGTCGTCGGGCTGGCCAGCTGCGGCGAGTCACCCACGCCCGCCCGGACGAAAGTCGTCAGAGTCCGAGCCCGCGAACACCCGACTCGTCGAAACCGAAGTGGTGACCAGCCTCATGACGCACCGTCTGCATGACCTGCAGCCGGAGGCGCTCGGGATCGTCCCCGAAGTCACGCACAAGCGTGTCTCGGAAAATCAGGATCTCGTCTGGAAGGCCACCGCCCCCGAAGAAACCGCTGCCACTCATCTTGAAGCCGACGTATAGGCCGTACGCGTGGTGCTCGGCACCGCGGTCGGAGACGACGATCGCGACGTTCTCCAGCGCACGTTGAAACTCGATAGGCAGACCGTCGAGCGCTGAGCGAACGAGCTCCTCAAATTCCTTCTCGCTGTAGTGCCCCTGTTTGCTCATGCCTTCATGGTCGCGCGGAGCCTCGGTCATCGGCGCTCACGGTGCGCAGCCTATCTCCGCAAGCGTCACCGCACTTAGCCGCGCCGCGCTGCCTGCCGCCTGCATCGATAGAAAGCTGGTAGCCGCATGCGCGAGGTTGCCAACCAGCGGCGGTCGACGGTCACAAGGCCCACTTGCAGTAGGTGCCCGTCTGGCTCGCGCCGGATCGAGGCGCCGTTGCTCGATCGCGGAAGATCGTTACGAAGCTCGAGATCCGCCGTCTTAGAGTCGCGAGCCGAGCCTCGCGTTCGAGGCCGCGCTCAACTTCTCGCCAGCTGCATAGCCTGCGATCCCGCGACCCGCGATAGCCCACGTGGAGGCACGTCATGCCGATCGCGAGCGCGAGCAGACCGAGCACCGCGACGAGGCCGACGAGCTGCAGGATCGCGGCGGCTGCGATCGCGACTGGAGTCAGCAGCCCTAGCCAGTCCGGGCGAGAACGGGCGCAGCCATCTGGCCGCTGCGGTTTGCGTGGCGTCGGTTCGGTTCTGGAGAATGCGTTACGTCGTGCTCGTGCCACTACAGAGGCAAGCACCGCAGTCGGCCTGCTCTGAACGATCGGCACGTCGAGTAGCCCCATAATTTCTCTGCGTCGGGACGGCGCGGCTTCTTACGCGGTTGCGAACGCTTGCCCGATCGAGCAACGTAGGCCGCGGGGATCTTCGAGGACTCGATCAAGGGGCGCTTGCCTCAGGCGCCACCCGTTGCGACGGGAACGCCCACGAGGCTCCCCCACTCCGTCCACGAACCGTCGTAGTTCTTGACGCGCGGGTGTCCGAGCAGCTCGTGCAGAACGAACCACGTGTGCGCCGAACGCTCGCCGATGCGACAGTAGGCAATTACATCCTCGCCGTTGAGCACACCCTTGCCGACGTACAGCTCGCGCAGCTCCTCGGCGGACTTGAACGTCCCGTCCTCCCGGACCGCCTGTGTCCAGGGAACCGATGCCGCGCCAGGGATGTGGCCCGCCCGCTGTGCACCCTCCAGCTCGTAGCCCGAGGGCGAGATGATCTCGCCCGCGAACTCGGCGGGCGAACGTACATCGACGAGCTTCGTCGCAGCCTCGAGAGCGGCCAGCACCTCGGGGTGGCGCGCGCGAATCTCGTCGTTACCCGGCCGTGCCGCGAAGTCGGCGGCGGGATAGTCGGGCACGTGGGTGCTCGTTTCGCGCCCATCTGAGATCCACTTTTCGCGCGGTCCGTTGAGCAACAGCACCTTCTCGTGACCGTAGTACTTCAGGTACCAGTAGGTGTAGGCGGCGAACCAGCCGTTGCGGTCGCCGTAGAGCACGATCGTGTGTTCGCTGGAGATGCCGCGACTGCCGAACAGCCGGCTGAAGTCATCGGCGCTGAGGAAGTCGCGCCTGACTGGATCCTGCAGATCCTGCTTCCAGTCAAAGCCGATCGCGCCAGGGATGTGCCCCTCGGCGTAGAGCTGTGGGTTCTCGTCGACCTCGACGATGCGGATCGAACTGTCGTTCAGGTGCTGTTGGACCCACTCGGGCTGAGCAAGCACGTCCTTCGCGTAGTCAGACAAGGGAGCCTCCTGGGGGCTAGCGGTTTTGTTTTTCCCAGTCGTAGTGGATTAAAGTCGTTGGCCTGAGAATAGCCGCTTGGCGTGGCGGTCCTCGCTGCCTGGTCGACTCGGGCAAGCTGCGGCCACGCGTCGGGGACCTAGTAGCTCGTGGGTCTTCAACAGCGGATAGCTGCGACGCTGGCGCTCGGTGTCCGCCGGGCCGGGCTGCCCGAGCGTGACTTCGCGGTGTGGGCGACAGTCGGACTAGCGTAAGAACCGCAAGCCGCGCGACGCTCGGATAGGAGTGCCACTACCCCAACCGAGAGGAACCCGATGGCAAAGCGTGTGCTGGTCGTGACCAACGAGGCTCTCGCCGATGCCGATGAGGTGCCCGAGCCGCTTCGCCCGATCTTCGACGAGGCGGAGGAGATCTATGTGATTGCGCCGACGCTCACGACCTGGCTGCAGTGGGTGGCCTCCGATGTCGACCACGCCCGTGTGTCGGCCGACGAGCGCCTGCATAGGGTCTTTGACCACATGCACGCCTCTGGCTTGGAGCCAGCCGGGACGGTGGCAGGCGAGAACCAAGTCACCGCGATCGGCGACGCGCTGGCGAGCTTCGATGCCAATCTGATCGTGCTCAGACTGCATGCCCCCGGCGGCGAGGCCGAGAACTGGCGTGAGCACCGAATCGCAAAGCAGGTGCGCGAACACTTCCACCTGCCAACGGTCGTCTTTCGCTTTGACGACGAAGGTCATGTGGTGGGACGAGCAGAAGCGCAGCCCGCCCACGCATAGTCATCGCCCATCGTCGTCCGCCGCTCGGAGCGTCAGCCGCAGCGCGACTCAGCGCTGGACGCGGCTCAACAAGCGCCAAGCGCGGACGCCCGAGGAATGGCTGTTCGCTCACTGTCGCCCGGCTAGGCGCCAGCGAGCTCGCGAACCGCCTGGGCTGCGGGCACAACGCTCGTGATCCGAGCCGCGGTGGTGCCTGCGTAAAGCGGAGTGACCTCGACAAGGCGGTCATCCATACCACCGAGGATCGAGGTGGGACCGTAGAACGGCACCGCGCGCCGTTGCATGCGCAGGGCGCTGGCAGTCAGCGTTGGCGGGAGTTGGCGCAACAGCGGTGCAGTGATGCGGTTGATGGCGCGGACCCCCCGCGGGCCGAGCGGGCCGTTTCTACACCAGCGGTCCGTGGCAGCGTTTGGCACGACCCGATGCCGCGCGTGCCACGCGACGCTGAACAAGAGCGTCTCGATCGTCTCGGTTGCGCCGAGCACGCGCTGCTTGTAGGCGGGGTGCGCGGCGCACTCGTCCGTCAGGAGGAAGCGCGTGCCGGCGACGGCCGCCGAGGCACCCTCGGCGAGCGCGCGGTCCACGTCCCCTGCATCGGCGATACCTCCCGCGAGCAGCACGGGTCGGTCCCCCGCGACTTCAAGCGCGCGCGCAAGGAACTTGAGCGCTGGCTCAACTCCAAGCAGGTGGCCACCCGCTTCTATCCCCTGCGCAATCAATCCGTCGGCACCGTCGCGCAAGGCGTGCTCGGCCTGCTCGCGTGTCCCGACCTGATGCAGTACGAGCAGACCAGCAGCGCGCATGTGCCTCACCAGCTCTTGGTTAAAGCCACAGAACAGCACGACGCAGTCGGCGCCGGCGTCCACACAGGCCCGCACGTGACGCTTGTTCACGAAGGGCATGAGCAAATTGGCCGCAACCGGACGGCCGGGCGCGAGGGCGCGTGCCCGCAGGATCCGATCGCGCAGCTCCTGTGGATCGAGCACGATGCCGACGGTGCCTAGTCCTCCGGCGGCCGAGACGACGCCGGCGAGCTCGGGGCCAGAGATACCTCCTCCCATGCCCGCCTGAGCGATCGGATGCTGAAGTCCCAGACGGTCGAGCAGGTCCATGGGGGAAAACCCTACGCTCCTCGTGACGCTGGGTCTTGGCGCGCAGACCACGGCCGGCCGATTCTGTCTTGAGATTTCAGAGCCAGCGGCCACCGCTCTACCGGCGCGATTCGCAAAACGCTTACGCCGGGCTTCGGCTCGGCCTCCGACACCGAGTCGCAGGCGCGAGGATGGCTGGGGCACAATCACGAGGCGCGGCAAGCCCGCGCGGTAATCGCGGCGCTAGTAGCGTGGCTCGAGCGTCTCAATCGCATGGCTAGCTGCGTCGCGAAGCTCCTCCTCGGCACCGCTGCCTTGCCCGTACAAGGGGCCCACGCCGTCGCTCAGCAGGACAGCGCTGCACGCGATGCCCTGCACCGCGACCGGCTGGTCGTCGAGCAAGCGACTGGCGAGCCGGGAAAGCTCCGGCTCGGTGGCGAGGAGTAGACGATGTGAGATGGGCACGCAGATACCGGGAGGTTTCGGCGGCTCACGTGTGCTCTGGACGATCCGTCGTAGGCGATCTCCGATTTGACGGCGCGTCTGCGCTCTGAGCAGACCTTCGGCGCGCCAGAGAAGGGCAGCGCTCGAGTCGGGCAGGGCACCCCGCGCCAAGGCGTGGTCGAGCTCAAAGGCGCACACCCGAGCGTGGATGCGATCGCGTATACGACATCGACGAATCGTCACGTAGCTGGCGTCGTCCCGATCTCTTAGAAGCAGCATCTTGGACATTCGGCGCTCCAGTCTGTCCGACCTCCAGCGGGCCACCGACAGGGCAGAGGCCCGCCGCGCTCTGAGCGGGTGCCGGTGGCCCGCTGGAGGTCGCTCGACGATCTTGCAGCCGTGCTGGACCTTGTAGCTCGCAGCGTAGCCCTGGCCGTTGCCTTAGGCTATGGGTGGCACTGTGTAGACGCAGAGCCAGTCCAGGGGTAGCCGTCATAGTGGCGAAGGAGCCACGGCTATGTGGCTCGTATACCGCCTGACTTGGCCCTCGCTGTAGCCTTGCACGATGCCGTCGCCGAGCTCAATGCGACTGGCCACGCACGCATCTGATCGGCCAGCGACGTCCGGCTCAACCGAACGTCTCGAGCAGCAGAGTCGCCTCGGCCGCCGCGGCGCACCTGGGACGTTGCTCTTTCAGGTGTTTATGGGCAACGCCGCAGTCTTCATCGTCGCGCTCCTGCTGCTCATCGTGACCCCGATCACGATACACGCGCCCATCACGCTGAGAGAGCTCGCGTTCCTCCTCGCAGGTCTGCTCTTGCTGCTGACCGCAGACCTGATGCTCCTGCGCCGGGCGCTCGGGCCCCTGCGGCGACTGGCAGAAACGATGCACGCCGTCGACCCGGCGCGGCCCGGCCGACGGACGAAGGAGGAGCCTCACGCGGGCAGTGAGATCCTGGCCCTCGCACAGGCCTTCAACCAGATGCTCGATCGAGTCGAGAGCGAGCGACGCAACAGCGCGCGGGTGGCACTCGCGGCTCAGGAGGCTGAGCGGCTGCGCGTTGCACGCGAACTGCACGATGAGGTAGGCCAAACCCTCACCGCTGTCGCCCTCCAGGCTGAGCACGCCGCCGCGCAAGCCCCCGTTGAGGCCAGCGCACTGACCGACATTGCCGAGACCATCAAGGCCAGCCTCGACGATGTGCGAGCAATCGTTCGCGAGCTGCGCCCCGAGGCACTAGACGATCTCGGGCTGGTCAATGCCCTGATCGCCCTGTGTTCGCGCGTCAGCCAGCAGGGATCAATAAAGGTGCGGCGCGACTTCGACGGGCGTCTACCGCAGCTTGAGCCGGATGTTGAGCTCGTCATCTACCGTGTGGCGCAGGAGGCGTTGACCAACACCGTGCGCCATGCTCAGGCGGCACACGTCACGGTTGCGCTGCGTCAGCGAGACGCGGACGTGGTGCTCGAGGTTACAGACGATGGCTGCGGTCTCAAAGAGGGCCTGGAGGAGGGCAGCGGGATCGCGGGAATGCGCGAGCGCGCACTGCTGATCGACGGGGATCTGCAGATCAGAGCAGAGGCAGGCAAAGGAGTCGCCGTCAAGCTCAGCGTTTCTCCCGAGAGCCCACGTTGACGACTCCGCTGAAGACGCGAGTGTTGCTTGCTGACGATCACGCGCTCGTGCGAAGCGGGCTGCGGATGGTGCTCGATAGCCAGCCCGACATCGAAGTAGTCGCGGAGGCAGCCGACGGAGCAGAAGCGGTCAAGCTGGCGTTATCAGAGGACGTCGATCTGGCAATCCTCGATGTCTCGATGCCGCGCCTAACCGGCCTCCAGGCGGCGGCTGAGCTTCGCGCTCGGAGGCCCGACCTGCATGTCCTCATCCTGTCGATGCACGACAATGAGCAGTACTTCTTCGAGGCGTTGAAGGCCGGGGCCGCTGGCTATGTGCTCAAGTCGGCCGCCGAGCGGGATCTCGTCGAGGCCTGTCGAGCGAGTATGCGCGGCGAGCCGTTTCTTTACCCCGCGGCCGTCACAGCCTTGGTTCGCGACTACCTTGACCGTGCAAGTCGCGGCGAGGCTGCACCGAAGGATCCCTTGACGCCGCGCGAGCTTGAGGTCGTCAAGTTGATCGCCGAGGGTCACACGACTGAGGAGATCGCCGAGCTGTTGGTGATCAGCAAGAAGACGGTCGAGCGACACCGCGCAAATATCCTCGAGAAGCTGGAGATGCGTAACCGCGTGGAGCTCACGCGCTACGCGATTCGCCACGGGCTAGTCGAGCCCTGACCGGCTGACCCAGATGGCGGCACGGCGACGAGCCCTCTTCGACGCCAGATGGGTAGCAGTCCCCATAGCCGAGGGGTCCCTGGAGACCTATGGTCGTTATCTAGACCTACCCACCGGGCTGACCTCATCGTTTGTTGTGTCGGTTCGTTCCACAGACACCTCTAGGAGGTAACGAGATGGCTTGTCAGGTGCAAGACGGACCGGATCGAGGCGTCTGCTACCGATCATTGAGCAGCTTCCATCCCGCGAATCCACGCCGGATCGGCGTGCAGGAGCGTGATCTAGGACGGTGGTGGAAGGTCGGTCTGCACGGCCCGACCTACCGCGCGGCTTGGGTGCGCGAGACCGGTGAGCTCTACGCCGAGCGGCTTGGGATGCCCAAGGAGCAGGGCGAGATCCACGTCCTCGGTCGAGCCAATGGCGAGGAACTCGAAGAGGCGCTTGACGGCTGGGCGGACATCTGCCCACAGCCGGACTCGATGACCTGGCTGCGTCATCGCGCGATGAGCCTCGCTCAGATCGAGACGCCCCGAGCGCTCTCAGACGAGCCGCGAGGCCTCGTGCTGGCCGGGCCGGCCTTCGCCACCGCGAGCCAGGTCGACACAACAGTCGCGCCACCGTCCGGCCGGCGTATCGACGGCAAGCTGCTCGTGCGCGTCGGCGCCGCCGCGGCCATCACCGTGCCGGCTACGGCGCTGCTGTTGGAGCTGAGCGCGATATGAGCACACCTGCACCCGCTGTGAATACCAGCCATCGCGACCATGCGGCGCGTGCGGGGTCGGGGTCCGTGAGCAACTGCTCGCAGGCCCCAGCTGAGGTCGGAATGGCTGTGGAACGGAGCATTGACCTCGATCCGCTGGCGCCATTCTCGCTAGACCTCACGGCGTGGGCGCTTCGCCGCCGATCTCACAACGCAGTCGACCGCTGGGGCGCGGCGGGATACCAGCGCGTGGTAACCGTCGAAGATGGACCCGTGGCGATCTCCGTCACCCAAAATGGCGGATTGGATTCGCCACGCCTGTCAGTCCAGCTCGCCGGCAGACCGATCGATCAGCGCGTCGAGGTGCTGGTTTACCGTGCCCTGCGCAAGCTCTTGGGGCTGACCGTCGATCTAACCGAGTTTGCGGCTATGGCCGAGCAGGATGCGCTACTTGGTCCGCTCGCCGGGCGTCTTCGCGGTCTGAAGCCGCCCCGGTTTCCGACCGTCTTCGAGGCGCTGGTGAACGCCGTCGCCTGCCAGCAGCTCTCGCTCACAGTTGGCATCCACCTGCTCAACCGCGTCACCGCGGCCTACGGCAGCCCAGTGGAGCAAAGCCCAGAGGGACCGCGTGCGTTTCCGACCCCAGAGCAGCTCGCAGCCCTAGATCCCGCTGATCTCCGGCACCATGGATTCAGCTTGACCAAGGGGCGCACGATCGTCGACACTGCCCGAGCGATTGTCGTCGGCGACCTGGACCTTGAAGCGCTCGAACGGCTGGATGATCGGGCGGCGATCGAGCGTTTGGAAAGCCTGCGTGGCGTGGGTCGCTGGAGCGCTGAGTACGTGCTGCTTCGCGGCCTTGGTCGTCTGCACGTGTTTCCTGGCGACGATGTCGGCGCCCACAACAAGCTCCGGCGTTTCTTTGACATAGAAACCAAACTGGACCATGCGGCGGTCGGAGAGCTGGTCGCGCGGTGGCATCCGTATGAGGGCATGGTCTATTTCCACCTGTTGCTTCAGTCGCTATCTGAGGAGGGCGTCGTCTAAGGGTCGTGCTGTAAGGCGTGCCGGCCTTGGTGTGTGCTTGGGATTGGCGACCTAGACGCTATCCGTCGTCCCGCCGAGCTCTAGGACGGCAACCCGCGCGGGTGATCGACCCCTGCTGCGGTGCTGAGCCGTCGAAGCGAGGGGCTGTGCACTGCCGTCGCACGCGGTGGGAGCTCTGTCCGAGTCGATGGCCGACCGAACACGATCGCTGCATATCTTCGGCCGGGCCATCGCGGACGCGGCTGCAGCGACCGCTCGCAAGGCTTGTTGTCCGTCCGGAACTCAGATCGGGCAGCTCGAGGCTTGCGCTTTCATTTGCCTGCGTCGACCGAATATCTCACGGGGCGTAAGGACCAACAGTGCAGCGACGCTATATGAGTATGGAGACGACAGATGAGAGAACCGCTGCGAAGCTTCGAGGGCGCGGGGTCCAGGACACGACCGATCGCGCGGCCCGGGTGCTCGTGGCGTCCAACGGCTCGCCGCAGAGCAGGGATGCCCTGTTGCTCGGTGCCATCGTGGCACGGTCGACAGGTGCACAGCTCGTCGTGGCCTGCATTTTCCCACCGGACTCGCTGGCCGGTATGACCTTTGAACCACGCGCGGCCCGTGTTGCCAGCGAAGATCATCGAATCTTCGTGCGCCAAGATGCCGATGCTGTGCTCGCCGAGGCGAGGGCCGCGTTGCCAGACGAGCTCGCAGTGGACTACCGTGCGCTGGAGTGCCAGTCGCTGCGAAGCGGATTGCGCCAACTGGTCGTGTCCGACGCGATCGACTTGCTAGTCCTGGGCTCGAGCCATCGCGGCCAGGCTGAGCAGCTGCTTCCTGTCGGAGTCACACGTAGCCTGTTGCGTCATCCGCCGTGCGCACTCGCAGTCGCGCCTCGCGATTTCCGTTACCGAAAAGACCCAGTGCTTCGCGAGCTCGTGGTCGCTCACGACCAATCGCCCACATCTGAGCGAGCGCTGGACGTAGCTGCAGCGTTCGCGATTCAGCTCTCCGCGCATTCGAGGACCGGAACGAACCTCCGCGTCTTTCAGGTCGCTGCGAGGGACCGGGGCGGCCGATCATCTGCCGAGGATGAGCTTGCTGTACGCACCGACATCGATGAGCGCGTGGCCAGGCGCGCTGGCGACGCCGGCGAGGTTGATCGTGGCAGCCGAGACGGGCGACTCCAGATCTATACAAGAGCAACGGTGGCCGCCGACAATGCCACGGCAGACCTGATTGACATCACGACGAGCGAAGCCGATTGTCTGGTTCTCGACTGGCCGCGGCGTCCGAGTGGGCGAGGCCGGCGTCTGCTGCACCGGGCGAGACTGCTTCGACGCAGCGGCTGTCCACTGCTGCTCGTTCCCGCCGGAGTCCGCTCGCCGTTTCTCGCCTCATTGGGCGCGGCTGAGCCAGTGCGGACGGACGGCCGCGCGGGAAACGTCACGACTGCCCGCACGAGGCGGCCGAGGACGAGTTCACTGCGCGCTGGCGGGCGCGAGCGTTCCCCGCTGAGGTGACCTCAGCGTCCGCGATGGTGACGAATGGAAGTCGATCCGCTCCTCCGGCCACCCGACGGAGCCGATGGGAAGACCGTCGCGGCTGCGGCTGACACAGGCTGATCCGCCGCCCGTTCAGAACGCTTTCGTTTGTGATCCGCGTAGCCTCGACTCGTGCTCGCGCACCTCCTCCTCGGTGTCGCCGTCTGCTTCGGGATCAACCTCATGCCCGCATTCGGCCCCCCGACATGGGCTGTGCTCGTTTTCTTTATGTTTCGCTACGGTGAGGTTCCCGCTGCCGCGCTGATCCTCGGAGGCGCCATCGCCGCTGTCTCGGGCCGGGCGCTGCTCGCACTCGTCTCCCGCCACTTTGGCGCAAAGCTGCCGCGCCGGCGCCAAGAGAGCCTGCAGCTTCTGGGGCACGCACTAGGTGAGAGCCGCGCGGGACTAGCGGGCAGCTTTGCGCTGTTCGCGGTGGCACCTCTGCCTTCAGCCCAGATGTTTGAGGCGGCCGGTCTCGCGCGCATTCGACTGGTCCCGCTGCTGGCAGCCTTCTTCCTGGGCCGGCTGGTGAGCTACTCGATCTACGTCGGAGGCGCGTCTGCAGCCCACGACGATCTGAAGCGCCTGTTCGATCGGGGCCTGTTCTCACCACAGGCAATCGCAATCCAAGTCGCGGGCATCGTCTTGCTGATCGTCCTGGTTCTCATCGACTGGCCGTCGGTCATCGATAAGCTGCGCGCGTTCTGGGCCGCTCGACGCGGACGTCCGGCTCCAGCGCCAATCCGCCAGACGTTTACTGAGCTCACTCCAGCGAAATCCCGCGACGTCTCTGGGCAGCAATAACGACACGGCGGGTGATCGTCGGGGCCGCCAGGTGGCTCGTCGGCCAGCGCGGGCCGAACCAGAGCCTGCGTGGATGGCAGCTTGCTTTCGTTGTTGACGACGATGCACTCGACCCTGCGCTCTCCTGAACACCGCTGGCCAGCGTCGCGTGGCTAGCTCGCGAGCGAGATGAATCCGCCGACGATCGCGCCATAAGAGACATGCGACAGAAGTGTGACAAGCGGCGTGCGGGCACCGTAGTTGAGCATCATGAAACCCGGCGGCTCTAGAAGCGGCCTGTCGGCAGCTGAGCTGTCCGCGGTTCCCATACGGGGGTGAATAATCGGCAGTAGGACGTTGACTAGGGCGGTGCTCGAGAAGAGTCCATGAAGGAGTCCGAATGCTGCGCCGAGGCCCCACCCGCTGTGCCCGATCGCGACGAAGATGCCGTAGTACACGAAGGCGAAGCACTCCCCTACGACGAAGTGCAGTACGTAGCCCAGGGCCTTGGCACGGGTGCGGTCTGCAGAGAAGGCCGTGCCGAGCAAGAACGGTAGATCCATCCGGGTCAAGCCGAGCTCGCTGGCTGCCCGAAGAGCGGTCGTCAGGACTACGGTGCCGACGAAGCCCCCTGCGACAGCGCCCCAGACATTCATGCTCGCTCGGCCTTGCTGAGCGAAACAGCGGCATTGATCAAGCTGAGATGGACCAGGCCCTGCGGCATATTCCCTAGGAACGCAGAGGTTTCGCGGTCGACCTCCTCGGCGTAGAGACCGACGTCATTGGCCAGGGCGACCAGCTCGCCCATCACCTCGGTAGCCTCATCGAGCCGTCCGGTACGCGCGAGGGCGTCGACCAAGAAGAACGAGCAGCAAAGAAAGGCTCCCTCCCCACCGCTCAGGCCGTCCTCGCCGCTGTAGCGATAGAGCAGCGGGCCGCTGCCCAGCTGCCGCCGTACTGCGTCGATCGTCGAAGTCATCCGCGAATCACCGGCTCTCCGTAACCCATCAACGCGCCCAGCAGCACGCTGGCGTCAAGGTCGCCGCTTCCCGCAGAGCGGGCGTAGCTGAGAAGCTCGTCCGACCAACAGCGGCTCTCGATGAAGTCGCGAATCGCGATCGCCTCGGCGCCCCATTGCGCGACATGTCTCCGCGGGAGCCATCCCGCTTCGGCCATACGCACCGCGCGGTCCAGGGCCACCCAGCACATCATCTTTGAATGAGTGAAGTGCAGCGGCTCGCTGCGCACCTCCCAGATTCCGCAGTCGGGCTGGCGCCAGATGCTCGCACACGAGATCGGCGATCTCGGCGAGCCGGCGACCGGTCTCGCGCTCGAAGCCCATCATTCGCGCTGGCATAGAGCCAGGCCGTCTGCATCAGGTCGCCGTAGATATCGAGCTGCTGTTGCTCGGCGGCACCATTGCCCACTCGTACCGGCCGCGAGTCGCGGTAGCCGGAAAGGCCGAGCGTGGTCTCCGGCGCCTTGTCGCCGCCGTCGAGGCGGTATAGAACCCGCAGGCGTGGATGGGTCAGCTGCGAGGCGTGCAGCAGCCACCAGAAGAACGCCTCGGCCTCGGACGGGCAGCCCAGTTGCATCAGCGCGTCGAGCGTGAAGGCCGAGTCACGCACCCAGCAGAAGCGGTAGTCCCAGTTGCGCTCGCCGCCGATCTGCTCGGGCAGCGACGCTGTGGCCGCAGCCGCGATCGCGCCGGAGGGTGCGTGGATGAGCAGCTTGAGGGCCAGAGCGCTGCGAATCACCGCCTCCCGCCACGGGCCCTCGTAGGTTCGGCTTGCCGCCCACTCGCGCCAGAACGCGAGCGTCGCCGCACAGCGAGATTCGACCTCCGCGCGTGGCGGGAAGACCAGCGGCTCCTGGTGGGCGCGCTGAGGACGATCAACGCAGCGTGACCTTCACTCGCCACGAAGCATCCGCTGATCGAGCGCTCGTCAAGGACCGGATCGCCGGCCTCCCAGGCAGACAGCGCAAAGGCGTCCTGCCCGCAGGTCGCAACGGGTATGCCGCCCTCGAAGCCCAATCTGCGGTCCTCGGCTGCCGTAGTCAAAGCGGGGTTCGACCCGCCAACGCATGTCCACGTGTCCCGATACCCCCTCCACTCGTCGAGCAAGCTCGCGCGACGGCGCCAAGCCGACGCCGGGCAGCAGCATCGCGTCGAGAACGCGCACCACCCCCTCGTCAGTGATGAACGTCGTCTCAAGCACGTTGGTTTCGGACAGGTAGCGGCGCTCGGTGGTAAACGTGCAGCCAGGGGCGAGCTGAAAGCTTCCGCCGCGCTCTGCGTCGAGCACGGCTGCGAAGACACTGCCCGAATCAAGGTCGGGTAGACACAGCCAGTCAATCGAGCCATCGCCCGCAATCAGCGCCACCGTCCGCCCATCGCCGATAGCGGCGTAGTCGCGGAGCGGTGCATACCCTGCGCTACGCACCGCGTCAGCCTAGGTAGTCGAGTTCGGGTATTGGATCATGACGGTCATTGCCGAAAAAGATCCGCCGCATAGTTTGCGCGAGTGAGGTCGATACCTGGTGGCTGAGTGCCGGCGAACAAACGCATCGTTGCACCACGCACGACTTACAGGGCACGCTTAGCTGCGTGTCGCCGCGCATAGAGCTTCTCTCGCATCGTCATCGCACCTGGATGCCCAGCACCGGGCCAGGGTGCCAGAAGCAAGAGAATCCGAGCGTCCGAGGATGCCGTGACCTCGTGTCGCTCCACAGGAGCGAACTCGATCAGTAGCCCGGCGCCCCCGCTCGTGTGCTCACCAGCGCTCGTGGTCGCCTCGATCGTGCCACGGAGCACAACCAGCCACGCCCGCTCGTGGACTTCGTGCTCTGAGAGGCTCTCGCCTGCAGCCAGATCGAGCACGATCACGCGCGCGGCATCGCTCGAGGACAGAATCTCCGGCAGCCGCGGCTTAAGGTCCAGCGTCGCGAGGTCCCAACTTTTCAACGCGCCTCCTCCCGTCTGACCGCGTTCGACGCCTGAGCGATCCCGGCCAACAGTAGCCGAGGACGATTAGGCCAGGCCATGACTGCCAGCGCGGCTTACGCGGCGAAGTGAGAGCAGGCCATCCGGAACGCGACGCTGGCGCGCGCCGCTGGGGACGGATCATGCGACTCACCCTCATGCCGACGGCCAAGCAAGGGGGCGACCATCAGCCTCGAGGGCGGCAACCGGCGCGCCTCGCTGCGTTAGCTCGGTGATCGGTGCAAGTGCGACGTCTGCGTGAACGATCACCGAGCCAACCTCGTAACGCACCTCCGGGGCAAGGCTGCGGCCGATAAAGCAGCGCTCATGTGCGTACTCGGCGGCGGCTTCGTACTCCTCCTGACGCTCAGCGGCGCCACCGAGGATGGTCGGGCTCACGACGATACTCGCGAAGCGTGTCTGGTCCGGAAAGCCGGTCACCGTGCCGCTCGCAGCGACCGCGACCGAGTCGACGGGAAGTCGACCGCGACGCAGCACGGCGAACAGCGTCGCCGTGTAGCAGGAGGAGACTGCGCATACCAGCAACTCCTCGGGATTGGTCCCAACCCCGCGGCCGCCCATCGATTTCGGAGCAGACAGCTCAAGCGCGACGCCGTCGCCATGAACCTCTCCTGCGCCGTCACGTCCGGTGCCCGACCACCTCAACTCAACCTCAAAACTCAAGTCGCCCATGGGTTTCTCCTTTCCTATTCGCACCGGCGCGAAGCGTCGAGTCGGCACTACGTCTCGACTTGCGCCGGACGCAGCAACTACCGAGATTCGCGCTGATGTGAGTTGTGGATTCTCATGCCCTCTTAGCGCTAGGACGACGCCGCTTCTTACCTTGTTGCACGCATCTCGCTCGGCGGCGAGAAGGCGCTGATGTCGACTCACGTTCAAGGATCGTCAGCGCTCATTTGGCGAACCCTCCTCTAGGGCGCTCACAGCGATCGCTATGGCAAATCGCGACTCCGGCCCTCCGCGGCCCACCGCCCCGCTCGAGCCACCAACCACGGGGCGGTGGGTGGCTGACTAGCCGCGACGCAAAAAGCCGAACCCTGGGGGATCGAACTTGGACGCCAGGCGGGCCAGGGTGAGGGCGGCAAGCATCAAGCCGAAGTCTCGCAACGCTATGTCGTAGTAGCCCGAGTAGCTGAGCAGGTTCACGACGATGCCGGCAAGCCACGCGGCGACCAGATAGGCACCGTATCGAGGCTTGATCGCCACCGCGACGCCGGCGACGATCTCGACGACGCCGACGACATGCATCGTATGAAGCGCGCTAAGCGGGCTGAGGTCGTGAATCCATGGCGCTAGGTAGCGCTCCCAGTCCACGAGCACGTTGGCGAACTTGTCCGCCCCCATCCAGATAGGCAGGACGGTAAAGCCGATTCGCAGCAGAGTGAAACTCTGGTAGGCCGGATCGCCACGGAGCCGGTCGAACGTCCGCCGCAGCGGTGATACCTCGTGTGGGATAGGACCGGTGAGAGGGGTAGCTGACATGATGCCTCCTTAAAAGACGCAACGGTTGTAGGCCATTGCTTCCGTTGGTGTCTTCACTCGATGAGTTCTTACTGGTGCGAAGAGATCGGCGTCCGTAGTCGCTGCGGCGTAAGAACCGTCGCGGGGGCGACACCCAAACCGTTATGAGCCCACCCGCCGGCCCCGTAGCCTTCGTCCTGTCAGGCGGTGCAAGCCTTGGTGCTGTGCAAGTTGGCATGCTGCACGCGCTGTATGAGCGTGACATCACGCCACAGCTGGTTGTCGGCACCTCCGCCGGCGCCATCAATGGCGCGTTTATCGCCTCACGTCCCCAGACGGTCAAGACGGCGAGCGAGCTAGCCGGTATCTGGCGCACAGTGCGGCGCGGGCAGGTCTTTCCGCTGAACCCTTTCAGTGGCTTCCTCGGCTTTGTCGGATCGCGCGATCACCTCGTCCCCTCCTCCGGTCTGCGCAAGCTGGTCGCCGAGTACAGCCAGCATCCGCGCCTCGAGCAGATGCCAATCGAGTTTCACGTCGTCGCGGTCGATGTTGTGACCGGCGAGGAACTGCTGCTCTCGCGCGGGCCCACCGTCGATGCCGTCATGGCCAGCGGGGCGATTCCGGCGGTGCTGGCGCCGGTCGCCTGGGAGGAGCGCTTGCTGATGGATGGGGGTGTGGCCAACAACACGCCGATCTCACACGCGGTCGAACTCGGAGCGCGCGAGATCTACGTGCTGCCCAGCGGGCATTCCTGCGCGCTCGAGCAGCCGCCGTCGAGCGCACTCGGCATGGCGCTGCACGCGCTGACGCTGCTGACGCAGAGCCGCCTGATCGCCGACGTGGAGTTGCACCGCGACAACGCAAAGCTCGTCGTACTGCCACCGCCCTGTCCGCTTGGGATCCAGCCGATCGACTTCGGGCATGCCGACGAGCTGATCGAACGGTCACTGGCCGATGCACGCGCATTTCTCGACGGCGGTGGTGCGGAGGGCCCGACGATCCGAATGCACATGCACCGTCATGATCAGCCGCCTGCACGTAAGAAACGCTCACCGGCTGTCACGTAGAGGGCGTGAGCATCTGCAATCAGACGCACGAACTGCCACAGGAGCGCCTTGTCGCCTGGCGGATCGATCGCCTTCGCGACGCCGGCTTCTCTGGCCGGCTCGCGGCGAGCGTCGCTCACGACACGAGATACGACGTACACGCCCTGCTGGAGCTCACCGATGGGGGTTGCCCCGCCGACCTGGCAGCCCGGATCCTCTGCCCCCTCGAGGGCGAATGCGAGCCCGACCGATGACTACGAGCTGCTCAGCACGTGCCGTCGTCGACTCATGCTCCGGTACTGTCGATCACACATTGACGAGCTTGAGCGATCTCACGCTGACCGCCGGCGGTGCCGAGCGCGAGTCGCGCGCATGGATCGAGCGCCTGCGCTCGACCGGCCCTGAGCGCGATGGTGCGCTGGTGGAGCTGCACGCGCTGCTGCTGCGGGCGGCGCGCTTTGAGATCAACCGGCGCACCGGCTCGGGCAAACTGCGCGGCGGGGACTACGACGACCTCGCCCAGCAGAGCGCGGACGACGCGCTCGTCGTGATCCTGCGAAAGCTCGATGACTTCCGTGGCGAAAGCCGCTTTACGACCTGGGCCTACAAGTTCGCGCTATACGAGGCCGCGGCCAAGGTGCGAAAGCGCTCCTGGCAAGGGCGCGAGATCCCGCTGTCCCCCGAGGCATGGCCGCTGATCGCCGACGAGCAGCAGCTCACCGCACAGCAATCGGTCGAGGCGACTGATCAGCTCAGTGCGCTGCACGAGGCGATCGAGGAGAAGCTGAGCCCCCACCAGCGCGAGGTGCTCGTCGCTCTCGCCCTCAACGAGGTGCCGATCGACGTGCTCGCCGAGCGTTTGAACACGACCCGCGGCGCCCTCTACAAGACCTTGCACGACGGGCGACAGAAGCTCAGAAGCGCGCTCACGGCGCGCGGCCTGGGCCTGAACGAACAGAAGGAGCGAAGTCTGGCATGAACGCGTCTGGCGTATCCAACGATCGTGCGGACCTGCTCGCGCGCCTCACGGGCCCGGCGGGACCCGAGATCAGCTGCGAGGAGTGCTTCGAGCGGCTGGATCTCTATGTCGAGTTGGAACTCGCCGGCTCCGATGCCGAGGCCGCGGTCCCGGGCATGCGCGCGCACCTAGAGGGCTGTCCCGCCTGCGCGGAGGATCGCGAGAGCCTACGTGCTCTTCTAGTGAGCGAATCCGGCTCAGAGGCGTAGCGCCCGGTCGCAAGGCTCGCCGGTGCGAGCGGGCCAAGGCGAGGGCCGGCCGCAATGAGTTGCACGCCGACCGCAGGCAGCGCTCGGGGCGGCGGCGCTCTCGGCGACCTGTGCTTGGCACTCAGCAACCTCCGTCCGCACCGTTCGTGCGTGACAACCCATGCTGGGAGGTCCGCTACACGGCGGGCAGATGGGTAGCACTCCCCATTCCCGACGGGTCGCTGCACACATATGGTCGTTACTAAACCTAGGGTTCCGACTGAGCTCACCGTTTGGCGGGTCGCTTCGGTTCCCAGAGAAGGAGGTAACGAGATGGCTTGTGAGATCTCCGACCGCCCGGATCAAGTCGTCCGCTACCGATCGCTTAGCAACTTCTATATCGCCGACCCCCGGCGGATTGCCTCCCAGGAGCGCGATCTGGGGCTGTGGTGGCGCGTCGGCCTGCACGGCCCGACCTATCGTGCCGCATGGGTGCGCGATACCGGCGAGCTCTATGCCGCGCGCCTGGGCATGCCCAAGGAGCAGGGCGAGGTTCATGTCCTTGGCCGAGGCAGCGCCGAGGAGCTCGAAGAGGCGATTGCGGGCTGGGCGGATTTCTGCCCGCAGCCAGACTCGATGACCTGGCTTCGCCATCGCGCGATGAGCCTCGCTCAGATCCAGACGCCTCGCGCGCTCTCACGCGAGCAGCGGGAGCTGGCGTTGGCCGGGCCTCGTGCACAGCAGACCAAGACAGCGCTGATTGACAGAGGCCAGCGCCAGCAGCCGAGTCGTCGGGTCGCGGTTGGCGGAGATGTGGAGAGTGAGGCAGCCGCGAAACCGCGCTCCAAACCGGCCGCCGGCGGTGCCGAGCGCGAGTCGCGCGCATGGATCGAGCGCCTGCGCTCGACCGGCCCTGAGCGCGATGGTGCGCTGGTGGAGCTGCACGCGCTGCTGCTGCGGGCGGCGCGCTTTGAGATCAACCGGCGCACCGGCTCGGGCAAACTGCGCGGCGGGGACTACGACGACCTCGCCCAGCAGAGCGCGGACGACGCGCTCGTCGTGATCCTGCGAAAGCTCGATGACTTCCGTGGCGAAAGCCGCTTTACGACCTGGGCCTACAAGTTCGCGCTATACGAGGCCGCGGCCAAGGTGCGAAAGCGCTCCTGGCAAGGGCGCGAGATCCCGCTGTCCCCCGAGGCATGGCCGCTGATCGCCGACGAGCAGCAGCTCACCGCACAGCAATCGGTCGAGGCGACTGATCAGCTCAGTGCGCTGCACGAGGCGATCGAGGAGAAGCTGAGCCCCCACCAGCGCGAGGTGCTCGTCGCTCTCGCCCTGAACGAGGTGCCGATCGACGTGCTCGCCGAGCGTTTGAACACGACCCGCGGCGCCCTCTACAAGACCTTGCACGACGGGCGACAGAAGCTCAGAAGCGCGCTCACGGCGCGCGGCCTGGGCCTGAACGAACAGAAGGAGCGAAGTCTGGCATGAACGCGTCTGGCGAGACAAATAACACGGTCCGCAGAGGCCTTGGGGTAAGAACGCCAGCCAACGCGACGCTGACAGGCATGAACAAAATCGCAGCGACGGGGGCGTCCCGACGTCGAAGGCAGGCAGTGGCCGGCAAAGCAGCAGATCCCCAGCCCTCGCTGCGGCAGGCGATCGACTGCGCCGCGGTTCAGCGTGCGGCCCGACGTCTGCCGCCCGTGCCCGGCTCTGGGCTCAGGATCACGGGTCTACGCGGGTGGCTCGGACCGGTAGCCCACCGCCGCCTTACCCGATTCAGTTCAAAGGTTGGCTTGACAGGAGGAAGAGCGAGATGAGCGAGCAGACATTCATCATCGTCGGCGCAAGCCTGGCGGGCGCCAAGGCGGCGGAGGAGCTGCGTTCCTCGGGCTTTGACGGGCGCCTGCTGCTGTTCGGCGCTGAGCCCGAGCGCCCATACGAACGCCCGCCGCTGACCAAGGACTACCTGCGCGGCGACTCGCCGCGCGAGAAGGTCTACGTTCACGAGCAGGCCTTCTATGAAGAGCATCAGATCGAGCTCGAGACGAGCGCCACCGTGACGCGATCGATCCGGCCCAGTCTCGGGTCACGCTCGGCGACGGGCGTGAGTTCGACTACGACAGGCTGCTGCTGACGACGGGTGCCGAGCCGCGGCGGATCCCGATTGCGGGGTCCGAGCTCGACGGGGATCCACTACCTGCGCACGCTCGCCGACTGCGACGCGCTGCGCGGGCGCCTGCGAGCCGGTGGCCGTGTGGTGGTCGTGGGAGCCGGCTGGATCGGCAGCGAGTTTGCTGCCTCGGCGCGCCAGAGCGGCCTCGAGGTCACGGTCATCGATCCGCTGGCGCTTCCCAATGAAGCGATCTTCGGACCGGAGATCGGCGCCTTCTACCGCGACGTCCACCGCGACCACGGCGTCGAGCTGCTGCTCGGCGAAGGCGTCGAGGCGTTCGAAGGCGACGCAGCGGTGTCACGCGTGCGCACCGCGGGCGGCCGGGTGATCGAGTGCGATCTTCGTCGTCGTCGGCATTGGCGTCGTCCCTCGCGTCGAGCTCGCCAGCGACGCCGGCGCGGAGATCGACAACGGCATTCTCGTCGACGAGAAGCTCGCAGACGTCGCCTGCCGGGCGTGTTCGCCGCAGGCGATGTCGCGCGCGCGTTGCACCCGTTCTATCGGCGAGCGCATTCGCGTCGAGCACTGGTCGAACGCGCTGAACCAGGGGCCGGCCGCGGCGCGCGCGATGCTCGGCGAGCCGGTCAGCTACGACCGCATCCCGTACTTCTTCTCCGATCAGTACGAGGTCGGGATGGAGTACTCCGGATACGCGCCGACATGGGACGAGGTCGTCTTCCGCGGCGACCCCGGCGACGGCGAGTTCGTGGCGTTCTGGCTGCGCGAGCGGCGCGTGCTCGCCGGCATGAACGTGAACGTCTGGGACGTCAACGAGCAGGTGCAGGCGCTGATCCGATCCCGCGGCGGGTCGACCCCGCCGCGCTCGCGCGATCACGACACGCCGCTCGACTCGCTGGTCGGCGAGCTCGCCAATCAGACCGACTGAGGGCGTCAAGATGAGCGCTAATCCCAATCTCCAGCGACTGCACCGGCGGGCGTGTCGATCTGGCTCGACACGCTCTCGCGGGAGCTGCTCGAGAGCGGCGAGTTCGCGGCGTCTCATCCGCGACTTCTCGGTCACCGGCGCGACGTCGAACCCGACGATCTTCGCGAAGGCGATCACGGGTTCAGATCGCTACGACGAGCAGCTGCGCCGGCTCAGCGAGGACGGCGAGCGCGACCCGCAGGAGCTGTTCTTTGCGCTCGCGCTCGACGACATCCGCGCAGCGGCCCACGTACTGCGTCCCGCCTATGAGCAGAGCGGCGGCCGCGACGGCTTCATCTCCTTCGAGTGCACTCCCGACCTCGCCGACGACACGCAAGCCACGATCGCTCAGGCACTCGATCTGTGGCAACGACTCGATCGAGCCAAACGTGATGATCAAGGTCCCAGCGACCGAGGCGGGAGTCCCGGCGATCGAGGAGCTCACGCGCGCAGGCGTCAACGTCAACGTCACGCTGCTGTTCGGGATCGAGCGCTACGAGAGGTGATCGACGCCTACCTGCGCGGGCTGAACGCTCGCGCGGCGGCGGGTGAGTCTCTCGGCGCGATCTCGTCGGTGGCCTCGTTCTTCGTCTCGCGCATCGACACCAAGATCGACGCGCAGCTGCCCGTGGGCTCGCCGCTGCGCGGTCAGGTCGCGATCGCCAACGCGCGCGCTGGCCTACCAGAGCTACCTGGCCAAGTTCGCCGGCCCCGAGTGGGAGGCTCTGCGCGATCAGGGCGCACGGCCGCAGCGGCCGCTCTGGGCGAGCACCGGCACCAAGAACCCGGCCTACTCCGACGTGCTCTACGTCTCGAACTCATCGGTCCCGACGTGATCAACACGATGCCCGA
This sequence comes from uncultured Solirubrobacteraceae bacterium, assembly GCA_963793935.1. Lineage (GTDB taxonomy): Bacteria > Actinomycetota > Thermoleophilia > Solirubrobacterales > Solirubrobacteraceae > Palsa-744. The sequence goes on along the minus strand of CAWCBZ010000001.1, from coordinate 1,024,274 downwards.
GCAGACGCTGCGCGCGTTCGCCGACCACGGCGAGATCGCCCAGACGCTCGACGCCGACCCACAGGCCGCACGAGCGCTGCTGCGCGCGGCCGAGCGCGCCGGTTTCGATCTCGACGCCGTGACCGCTGAGCTCGAGCGCGAGGGCGTGCGGTCGTTCTGTAACTCCTACGACGAACTGCGCGCCTGCATCGAAGCTAAGCTGAGCGCAATCGCCTCTCCTGACGGTATTCCGTCGAGGTAACTGCTGCGCGAGGATTCCGACCGTCGAGGGCCAACGAGCGCCCGACTCGATAGCCGAGCATCCTAGGAGCCGGCGAGCCCGAGCAGGCGCTCGGACTCCTGGATGGGATAGCAACCAATGCCCGCATCACGCGGAGCCATGTAGCCATACTCTCGGTGGTTGTTACAGAGCGCACTGCCCGTCGGCGTCACGACATCCGGATTCAGAGGCGCATCGAAATGCCGGCTGTTGCTGTCGCTCTGATGCATCGCGGCTCCTCAGTCGCAGGTCGCACGTGTTATGCATCCTCTGCCTCCCTGGGGTCTTGCCGTATGCAGTCCCTCGGTGAAAGGCGGCACAGGCGGACTGGTCCGCACGATCGGTGTCAAGAGGTAGAAGTCCGGAGCCTTTGACGCTCGATCGCACTCGCGGCGACGCACACGCCAATGCCTAGCGCTCAAGCGGCGACGCAACCACGATTTACCTGACTGAGATTGCTGGTTCAGGCGGCGACGTTGGCCGTCTCGCCGTCGTGTTCATTATGGGCTGAGCGGTCGATGGCCAGGCGCGGAAGCACGAGCAGCGAGCACCGGGCGTGGCGCTCGAGGTAGTCACATGTGCTGCCGAGCACCAGGCGCAGGACCGAGCCGTAGCTACGCGAACCGACAACCAGGAGGTCGACTTCGTCACTGAGAAGCGCCAGCTGTTCTCCGGCTCCGCCGTATACCGCACGACCTTCGACGCCGGCGAGCTCCTTCATGCGATTGCTCGCTTCGGTGAGCATCAGATCCATGTCCGCGCCCATGGCAGCCTCCGCGAATCCGTAACTGGGAATCGAGACGACTTCGACTGCCTCAACCGTGGCCCGTCTGGGCGCTGCCAGGGCCTGAGCCAGCTCGAGCGCAGCTTGGCTCTCGCGCGAGCCGTTGAAACCCACGCCAATCCTGGAGATCGGCGCCGGGTAGCCCGCATAGCCGCGGGTGGCGACGGCAACTGCGCACGGCGCGCTGTTCAGCGCCGCACGGGTGGCATCGCCGAGCATCACCCGGCCGACGGCGCCATGGCTGCAGGAGCCGACGACCAGTAGGTCGGCGTTGACATCCTCGGCATGCTCGTGTAGCCCCCGCCCAGGGCTCATCGAGACGATGCTGACGAGGTCGGCGCTTATCTCCGCCAGCGCGAGCTCGCGTTCGAGCAGCTGGTGAGATTCCTGATGCTCCTCTGCCAAACGACCTGGCGTGATCGCGTGGAGCGGGTGCAGTTTTCCTGTGCGCACGTGGGCGAGTGTCAGCTTCCCGACGGGGTCTGTGAGAGTCGCTGCGAGGCTGACCGCGTCGTGACCGTTGGCGCTGCCGTCAACACCTACAAGAACATTCTGAAACATGGTCGCCTCCCTTAATCGCCTTTTCTAGGACGATAGGTACCCGCGGAGCGGTTGAACATGGGCAGTGGCACCCATTCCGCGGTGCCACGAACGGGTCCAGACTCGGTGTATGTCAGCAGTGCTGATCACCTACCGGCGACCGGTCGGCCTATCTGAAGATGAGCTTCGTTCATGGCTGGTCGGTCGGGCCGGCTCACGGATGTCCCTGGAGCTCGACCCCGGTGCTCGGACAGATGGTCGTGGTGTCGTGCAGGTGACTTTCGGGCTAGCCCCTCAATCAAACCGCGCTCAGGATGCGATCGATGGCCTGCTCGGCGACATGCGTATGCTCGGGCTCCAGCCGGCGATCGTTACGGCGACTTAGCACGGCGGTGTGTCTGCGCACGAGGGCGTCTGAGGGTGCCCCGAGCGTGTCGCGACGAGACGCTGCGTAGGGAGGGCGGTGGTCGCAAATGGCAGCACCGCTGCGAAGAGAGCCTCACGGTGAACCCGAGCGCAAGCGTGCGCCGAGCACAGACAAGTCGGCCTCGGGAACATCCTTTTCGATGAGTGGAAAGAGCTCATGCTCCTCAAGGCGCACGTGCGAGGCCAGTATCTCTCCGAGCGCATGCAGCGTCGCCACAGATCGGTCCGTTGCGAGCCGCTCGACCGCGCAGCGGATGCGAAGATGATCGACCAGGATCCTGAGGATCACCGGATGATCAGGGTCAGAATGGCCGGCAAAGCTCGGCAGCAGCACTTCCTCCTCAAGGCGGAAGTGCTTCCTCTCCTCTAGGTCCCAGAGGGCAAGGAACGCCGCGACCGCCTGCGCGGCGGTATCCGGTGTTGCCCGCCGCAGGCGCTGAGCAACCGCGAGGGTGTGTTGGTGGCCACGTGACAGCAGGGCTAGCGCAGGATGGCGCTTCATCGGGCCCCCGCCGGTTGAGGACGCAGAGCTGTGACCGCGAGGGCGAGCACGCGTATCCCGAGAAGCGTCAGAGCGGCGAGCAAGATGACGGTCGCGGGGACGGCCAAGACGTCGAGCTTCGATGCACGAGAGGCGGCCAGGGCGGCTATGCCAAGCCCCGCCGAGAAGACCAAGGCGGAGTCGCGCGTTGGCACTGCGACCGGCATCGTCCGGCTGAAGTTGCGAACACGAGCGATTACCGCGAGCAGGTGCAGCAGCGCCCCGCAGACCGTCAGCCCCACCCAACCGGCGAGCAGCAGGATGGCCAGAACGTCTCGCTCGGCGCCGAGCAGCGGCTCGCGCGGGTTTTGGTCAATCGTCACGGCTAGCGCGAAGAGCAAGCCGGCCACGAGGAATACCTGGGCGAGCGCGACCAGCATCGCCGGTAGCGCCAGCGGTCTCGTGGCCGAGCGCAGGCAGGCTGCCAGGTTCGCAGCCAACAGGGCCGCCGCCGACGCCAGACTGACCCACCCCGCGACGATCAAGAAAGTGAGTGCGAATGCCGCCCCGCACGCCAACAGCCCGACGCCGAGCAGCCACAGCGTAAACGTGGGGCCCTGCAGAGCAGGTAGGCGCAGCCGCGTCTGCGTCAGCGATGGGAAGAAGGTATGCAGCGTCCCGACGATCGCCGTACCGAGCCAGCCGCCTACGTTGAGAGCCAGGTGAGCGCCAAGCAGACTGCCGTCAGGCCACGGCGTGGCGCGCGCGAGCATCACGCCGACCAACGCGCCCAGGCCCAGGCATGCGGCGCAGGCCTGATACCAACGGACCGCCCAGCGCGCCCGCTGAAGTGAGCGACGCTGCATTACACGGAGGGCAACGGCAAAGAGCAAGAGCCCGAGGCCAATCAGCGCCGCACCTGCGTCGATGAGTGCCCCCGTGGCGGTGGGGACACCTACGGCCACGAGCAGTGTGCCGCCGTTCCACGCCAACAACTGGCCAGCGACCAGGCGCCGCGAGGGCGGGTCGGTTGCCAGGAACGCGCAGACGAAGAACTGTCCGGCGCCGAGAACGAGCTGTGAGACACCACCGAGCAGTGCGAGATGCAGCGCGAGCCAGTGCAGCCATTGATCGCCGTTGATTGCGTACGCAAGCGCGGCGCCGGCCGACGCCAGCAACAGCACGATCGCCGGAATGAAGAACATGCTCACCAGTGCGCTGGGGCGCGGCGAGGAGGGATCAACCGTGCGGCGACGACAGGGGCGCCGAGTCGGTCTCACGCCCGCAGGCGCCGGCTTCGAGCCGGGGAACGTCACTACCCGCTCTGGCGAGCTACCCCGGCGAGCTTGACAAGGCAGCCGGCAACGCGGGGGTCGCGTGGCTCAAAGCCCGCCAGCTTGGCCTGCGGAGCTAGGACGTCCAGTAGTCCCTGCGTGATCCCCCTGTGCAGAGTGCAGATGACGGGCTGGTTCTCTCGGACGGCGTCCTCGTAAGGGCAGTTGCGCAGGGCGATTGTGAGCTCCTCGCCCTTGCGCGCCCGCACCCGAGGCTGAAACCCGAGGGCGGTGAGAGCCGTCTGAAGCGCCTCCTCTCCAGCCGCTGCTTGATCTGCGCCGAGCTCTCGGCCGATCTCGCGGCCGGCTTTCTCGATCCCCGGTAGGCCGCGAGACCCCGACCCGGTCGCGCGAGCAAGCCAGCGAACGAGGTCGCTGTAGGCGCGTGGCGATCTTCCTCCAGGGCGGGCGTCGGGCGCGATCTTCCACGCATCGCGAGGGCGACCGCGCGGCTGAGGATCGCTCGCGCGCAACACCAGCCGATCTCGCTCCAGTCGCTCTAGGTGCAGGCGCACGCCGTTGGGGTGGAGCTTCAGCCGCTCGGCAAGCTCCGCGGTCCCTGCCGGGCGCCCGAGTTCTCCGAGGAGCGCAAACAGGCGAGCTCTGGTGGGCTGTGAGAGCGCGTCGTCTGGGTCGAGAACGGACGGTTGGTCGATCATCACCGATATTTTACACAGGGCTGCTAGGAAAAGCGACGCTCTCACGATATTGCGCTAGAGCGCCGTCAGCGCGGTCAACCAGGACCACGCCCCGATCCGGATGACGCCCGCGCCGGGCGGGACGGCAAGAGAGCGACGGTGTCCGGCTCGTCGCTGCGCTGCTCGGCCGCCCCTAGGAGGGCGAGCGGCGCCGGATGGGCACTTACACCCATTCCCGCGCAGATCGCACAAGCCGAGACTCGCAGTGTGCTCAAGCTGAAATGCGCACCGACAAAGTCGCCAACCGGCGACGGCAAGTCGCACGTCTGGCCGAACAGGCCGATGGGCGCGGTCGCGCTGAAGAAGCCTCTCGCGTGGTACGGTTTCTTCCAGCGTCAGTGGGAAAAGCCGAAGCCCCGGAAGGAGCCAGCTTGTGACCTACGTGATTAATGAGCCCTGCATTGGCACGAAGGACAGTTCCTGCGTGGAGGTCTGCCCGGTGGACTGCATCCACCCGACGCCTGACGAGGACGGTTTCGCCGAGGCCGAGCAGCTCTACATCGATCCGGCCGAGTGCATCGACTGCGATGCATGCGTCGAGGCGTGTCCGGTCGACGCGATCACCCCAGAGGACCAGGTTCCGCAGGAGTGGCATCGATACATCGAGATCAATGCCGCCTACTACGAGCGAGTCAGCTCGTGAGCGGTCTGCGCCCGCTGATCTGTGCCCCTCGCTTCGGCTCGGCAGGTCGATGCTGATGGAAGCCAAGACGCTCGTCATATTCGCGATCCTGCACGGAGCCGCGCTCGTGTTCGCCACATGCCTCGTGGTCATGCTGGTTCGCGCATCGCCCAATCAAAGCGGTGCATACAGCGTAGGCGGCAAGGAGGATGACGGCCCCCCCGCCCCTCCGCGGCCAGCTCCGGGTCCGGCTGACGGCGGCCCGGGGCTCTGCTACACGCGCCCCGCGCGAGTGCGAGTTCGCGAACCGGTCGGGCCGAGAGACCTGTGGCCTCGACCACCACGAAGGTCACACCCTAGGATCGAGCCGCGACGCGCGCCCGACGAGCAGCCGCTCCACGCCAGCGATGGAACCGCAAGATGAGCGCGGCGACAGTCCGCAAGCCGCCGGGCGTCGAGGCGCGGCCCCATTTGACCCCAAGGGTCGCGTTCTCGCTGGCCAGTGCCACGTTCTTGCTCGCCGGCGTTCTCAGCGCGGCCATAAATATTGCCGCCCCGTTTGAGCATGGTTGGTGGCTCGTTGCCTACCTGAGTCTGGTGGGCGCGCTTTCGCAACTGCTGCTCGGAGTCGGCCAATCGTTGCTCGCTGAGAACGCGGCCAGTCCGGTGCCAGCCGACTCGTTGGTCCTGATACAGCTCGCGCTGTGGGGTCTCGGGACCATCGCGGTAGCTGCCGGTGATCTGGCAGAGACCAGGGCAGTCCTGCTTTGCGGCAGCGGCCTGCTGTTGGTCGACTTGGCACTGTTTGCTGGCGGCTTGCGGAGGTTGGTCCACAGGGCTGCACGACCAGCGAAGGCCCTGCAGCGCGGCTATGCCGCGCTGCTTGCCTTTCTTGCGATCAGCGTCCTCGTCGGCAGCTCTCTGGCCGGAGCGCTACCGGGATAGGTGGATCGTGCCGTCGACGGTCAAACCCCCCAACTCCGAGCGGCACGTCGAAGTGTGCACACAACGAATCGTGGAGCAACTGAGCTGATGACCAACGAAGCGCTGACGACCGCGGTGCTCGGGTTGCCGCGGATCGGTCGAAGCCGCGAGCTGAAGGCGGCGCTTGAGGCCTATTGGGATGGCAAGATCGCCGCGAGCGAGCTGGAAGGCGTGGGACGTGAGCTGCGCCGTCAGCACTTGACCCGGGCAGCCGCGGCCGGGATCGACGTCCTTCCCTCCAACGACTTCTCGCTCTATGACCACGTGCTCGATACCTGCATCCTGGTGGGTGCAGTTCCCGAGCGCTTCGCGGAGATGGAGGCGCTCGAGCGCTACTTCACTATGGCGCGAGGCTCAGGCGAGGTCCGTCCCCTGGGAATGACCAAGTGGTTTGACACCAACTACCACTACCTCATACCTGAGATCTCACCTGACATTGAGTTCGCTCCGTGCGCAGGCAAGGCGCTTGGTGAGTTTCACGAAGCATTGGAGTGGGGTCTGCACACCCGCCCGGTGCTCCTCGGCCCGGTTTCATTTCTGTGGCTGTCAAAGCCACAGCGCGCAGGGTTTCAACCGCTCGACGCTCTAGAGCGGCTCGTTCCTGTGTATGAGGAGCTGCTCTGCATCCTGCACGCTGCCGGCGTTCGGGCGGTGCAGATCGACGAGCCCTGTCTGGTCACCGACCTGACTGACCTACAGATAGAGGCTGTGGAGCGCTCGTGGTCGCGCATGGTCGGTAGCTGCCCCGATCTCGAGCTTACGTTGGCGACCTATTTCGGCGGGTTGGGAGACGCCCTGGAGCGGGTGCTGAGCTTGCCTGCGCATGAGTTTCATCTCGACCTTGTGCGCGCGCCCGAGCAGCTTTCGCGAGCCCTGTCGACGCTCGGCTCGACCGCACGACTCTCGCTCGGTGTGATCGACGGCCGCAATGTATGGACGAGCGACCTATACGCGATTGAGCAACTAGTCGAACCGGCCCTCTCACAGCTGGGTGCCGATCGCCTGCGCTTGGCGACCTCCTGCTCGCTGCTGCATGTCCCTTACACCGTGGCAACAGAGCAGCGCCTGGGTAGCGAGCTGCGCGGCTGGTTGGCCTTTGGCGAGGAGAAGCTACGCGAGCTACAGACGGTCAAGGAGGCGCTGACCCTCACCCCGACACGTTGGCGTGAGGCCGTGGACACCAATCGCCAGCTGCTGCAGGCGCGCCGCGGATCCTCGCTCGTGCACGACGCGGACGTCGTCGCTCGCTTGCAGCGAGTCGGTGACGCCGACCCTCCACGGCGCTCGCCGTATGCCCAACGCGCGGAGGCACAGGCGCGGGCGCTTGAGCTCCCTGATCTGCCCACCACGACGATCGGGTCCTTTCCCCAGACCGCACAGATCCGCGCGGCAAGACGCGAATGGTCTGACGGCACGCTTGACCCGCAGGAGTACGATCACTTTCTGGAGCAGGAGATCCGCGCGACGATCGAGCGCCAGGAGCGGTTGGGGTTGGACGTGCTGGTACACGGTGAGCCGGAGCGCAGCGACATGGTCGCCTACTTTGCCGAGCGCCTACGAGGCTTCGCAAGCACCGAGCACGGCTGGGTGCAGTCCTACGGCTCGCGTTGCGTCAAGCCACCGATCCTGTTCGGCGACGTCTCTCGTCCAAGCCCCATCACCGTTCGTTGGTGGCGCTTCGCGCAGAGCCTGACCGTCCGCCCGGTGAAGGCGATGCTCACGGGACCGGTGACGATGCTCGTGTGGTCCTTCGTCCGCGACGACCAACCACGTGAGCTCACAGCTCGCCAGCTTACCTTGGCCATCGCCGACGAGGCGCTGGATCTCGAGCAGGCCGGCGCCGGGATCATCCAGATTGACGAGGCAGCTCTGCGCGAGGGACTGCCCCTGCGCCGTGCGGACCAGGAGGACTACCTGCGCTGGGCAGTGGATTGCTTTCGACTCACGTGTGCCGCGCTTGGCGACTCAACCCAGGTGCACGCCCACATGTGTTACTCGCAGTTCGATGAGATCATCGGGCACATCGCCCGTATGGACGCCGACGTCCTCTCTATTGAGGCGTCGCGGTCAGACGCTCGGCTGCTCGGCGCATTCGCCGAAGCGGCCTATCCGAACCAGCTCGGCCCGGGCGTGTACGACGTCCATTCGCCGTCGGTCCCCAGCGTGCTGGAGATCGAGGCGCGCCTGGAGAACGCCGAACGGCACATTCCGCGTGAGCGCCTGTGGGCGAATCCTGACTGCGGTCTGAAGACGCGCACCTGGGATGAGGTGGAAGCGGCCCTGGAACATCTCACAGCCGCCGCGAAGCATCGTCGTCTGACCCCTCACACGAGCGCGATTCGATCGTGAGCATCGACACGCCGTCTGTGCCAGACCTGCGGCGCGAGCGATGCCGTGGTTCGAGCGCAGGCGCCGTGAACGAAGCACGCGATGGGGGAAAGCCAACCGAAAGCTACTCGGCCGCGACCCAACCCCCGCGGTGGCGGCTGCGATCGGCGAGGCGCTGGCGCGAGCTCAGGCCCCTCGCAACGCGCACGTTGATCCTGACGATCATGCTGTATGGCGCCGACCTCGCGGGCGCTAGGACTGCATGGGCAGGAATAATTACGCCCGAATCGGGGGGCTCCTCCAATGCAGACAGCATCGAGGGCCTCTACCGGATTGTGCTGATCATCGCCGCGGTGATCTTCTGTGCCGTCGCGGGCACACTCGTCTACTTCCTAGTGAAGTATCGAGCCCGGCGTGGTCACGCTGCCTCACAGGTGAGGGGTAACACGCGCCTGGAGATAGCCTGGACCGGCGCCGCCGCGCTAATCCTCGTGGTACTGGCGGTGCTGACCTTCGCGCGACTGCACGGGATCGTCACGCCCGCCGCCTCAGCAGACGACGCGGCCGGGGCAGTATTTGCGACCGTCGATCAGCCTGCGGCGCCAGGCGGCCATGCCCTACATATCAAGATCACCGGCCGCCAATTCGTGTGGCGCTTTGAATATCCGAACGGCGCGTACTCCTATGAGGAACTAGTTGTTCCGATCGGCACGACCGTTGTGGCGGATATCTACTCGGCCGACGTCAACCATTCCTGGTGGGTGCCAAAGCTCGGCGGCAAGTTCGACGCGATCCCCGGCTATGTCAACCACACGTGGTTCAAGATCACCCAGGCCGGCGTGTTCGTGGGCCAATGCGCCGAGCTGTGCGGCCAGCATCACGCGGAGATGATCGCCACGGTGCGCGCAATACCACTGCCGGCCTGGGAATCCTGGCTGGGCCGCCAGAAGCAACTGATCGTTCAGGCCAACGCTGACGACCAGGTCGCGAAAGCAAAGCTCGACTCCCAGGTCGGTGCGGCGCAGGTCGAAAACCCCTAAGACGTTCCGGAGACCGCTCGAACATGTCCACCTACCTCGCTCCCGTCCCGCAGATAGCTACCCATCAGGTAAAGCGTGAGGCGCATGACTGGACGAGCTGGATCGCGACCACCGACCACAAGCGCATCGGCATCCTCTACCTCGTCACCTGCATGGTGTTCTTTGTCGTCGGTGGCGTCGAGGCTCTACTCATGCGCAGCCAGCTGGCGGTCCCGAACAACACGCTGATCAACGCCGAGCACTACAACCAGCTGGTCACGATGCACGGGACGACGATGATCTTCCTGTTCGTCGTCCCGGTCTGGGCCGGATTCGCCAACTATCTGGTGCCGCTGATGATCGGCGCGCGCGACATGGCCTTCCCGCGCCTGAACGCTCTGTCCTACTGGCTGTTCGTCGCCGGAGGCGTTGTCTTCTACAGCTCGGTGTTCTGGAGCCCCCCGGACGCCGGGTGGTTCTCCTACACCCCGCTCTCGAACGGCACCTACTCACCGACGGCCGGACAGGACACCTGGATCTATCTAATTCACCTCACAGGCCTAGCGTCCATGCTCGGCGCGATCAACATCGTCGTGACGATCGCGACCATGCGGGCGCCTGGGATGGGTTGGGGGCGTATTCCGCTCTTCTGCTGGGGTGTTTTGACACAAGCGATCATGCTGATCGTCGCGATCCCGGTAATTGCAGGAGCGGTGACAATGCTACTCACCGATCGGCACTTTCACACTTGCTACTTCGACCCCAGGTGCGGGGGCTCGCCTCTACTTTGGCAGCACCTGTTCTGGTTCTTCGGTCATCCGGAGGTGTACATCATGATTCTGCCCGGGTTCGGTGTGATCTCCGAGGTTCTGCCGGTGTTCGCACGCAAGCCGATCTTCGGTTACAAGGCGATCGCGGCGTCAACCGTGGGAATCGCCTTCTTGTCCGTGCTGGTATGGGCCCATCACATGTTCACGGCGCCGATCCCGCTGGTGGTGCTGGCGTTCTTCATGATCTCCTCGATGGCGATCGCGGTGCCTACCGGAGTGAAGGTGATCAACTGGGTTGCCACCCTCTGGCGCGGATCGATCATCTTCAAGACCCCGCTGTATTTCGCGTGCGGATTTCTCGTGCTGTTCACGCTCGGAGGATTGAGCGGGGTGATGCTCGCGATCTTTCCGATCGACTGGCAGGTCCACGGCAGCTACTTCATCGTGGCCCACTTTCACTTTGTCCTGGTTGCCGGAGCGGTTTCTGCGGTGATGGCAGCGCTCTACTACTGGTTTCCCAAGATGTCGGGACGCATGCTGTCAGAGTCGCTTGGCAAGCTCTCCTTCTGGTTTCAGTTCGTTGGCTTTTTGGTCACCTTCGGCATACAGCACTCGCTCGGTCTGTCGGGGATGCCGCGACGCGTCTACACCTACAACGCCGACACCGGCTGGGGTACCGACAACCTGATCTCCACAATCGGGGCGTTCATCCTCGCAACGGGCGTCCTCTTGACGGTCGCCAACGTCGTGCGAAGCCTCAAACACGGAGCGGTCGCCGGGCCCGACCCGTGGAAGGCCAACACACTAGAGTGGTTCACCACGTCGCCACCACCCGCACACAACTTCGATGTGATCCCGAAGGTCATCTCGGTGGAACCGTTGCGCGATATTCGAGCGCAGATCGCACGGCGCACAGGCGAACAGAAGAGTTCCGCGCTCAGCACGGGATCGCGGAGCGCCATGGGTGTCGCCGCAGGTGCACGAGCGGACGCGTCGGAAGGGGCAAGGAATGTCTGAGGCTGTCCCTGGCTGGGCAACGTGGACCCTTGATCCGGGGGTGATCGCGGCGATCGCGATCACGGCAGCCGCATACACGGCCTGCTACCGCCGCGCCCATCGGCGCACCGGTCGGCGCTATGTCAGACAGATGTTCGCGTTTGGCGGCGGCCTGATCCTGGTCGCATTGGCGCTGCTCTCGCCGCTGGATCCGATCGGGGATAGCTGGCTGCTCTCGGCACACATGCTCCAGCACGTGCTGCTCGCAGACATCGCACCCGCGCTCCTGGTGCTCGGGACAGCTCCCCCGCTGCTGGCACACGGACTTCCACCAAGCTTGCTGCGCGCGCTTTCCCCCAGCGCGCGCCTTGGACGACTGCTTCGTCATCGACGGCGCGGAGTGTTCGTTCTCGGGCTGTGGGCAGTGACCCAATGGGGCTGGAGCATCCCCGTGGTGTTCGACGCCGCGGCCGCGCACCCGCTGCTGCACGCGCTCGAGCATCTCAGCCTGCTGGGCAGTGGGCTTCTGCTCTGGATCATCGTCGTTGACCCGCTGCCAGGCCAGGCACGCCGAGCGACCTGGTCGCGCCTGGGCTATCTAGGCGCCTCGCGGGCGGTGGCTGCCGTAGTGTGCCTGCCGCTGACCTGGTGGGGGACGACGCTTTATTCGCGCTACGCCAGCGCTCCCCGCGCCTTCGGCGTGTCTGCCCTTGCCGATCAGCAGCTCGCCGGTGCCGGCATGTGCCTGATCGAGTTCCTCGTCTTCGGCCTTGCATTCATCGTCGTATTCTTGGATCTGCTCGGCCGCGAGGACCAAGGCATGAGGCTGACCGAGCGTGCCGCGCAGAGCCTCGCGAGCTCCTCGACCGAGCGTCCAATCAACGCTCGTTGATGTCCTGATGTCCACATCTCCACCACACCCTCAGCAGGGAACCGCCGCAACCTCGCCGGCGAGCCCCTCGCCGTCGCGCCCGCACCCTAGCGGGGACCGTCAGATCGTGGGCCTGATCAGCCTGTTCACGATCGCGATCCTCGTCGTGGTCGGGGCAGTCTGGGCGCTGACAGCGGTTGGTGGCTGGTGGATGCTTGCACTCGCGGTGACTGTGCACCTGCTCGCCAGCGCGGTCGTGATGGCAGAGGTCGCCGCGTTCATGACCGATCAATCACTGACCGGCGCCGTGATCGAGCGCGTCGCGGCCCACCGTCGCCCAAGGCGCAAGCCAAGAGCCGCACAGTAGGGTCCGACGCATCGGGCGGGAAGTCGCGCCCGAGCAGCGCGTCAGCGACCGCCTCTCGCTGCGCCGGAAACCGTTGAGGTGATAGGCGCCTCGGGCCGACCTTCTCGACCGGGTGCTCGATCGGAATCCTCGGCTTGCTGCTCGGCGAGCAGTCCCCTGAGCTTGCGACGGGCATCGTGCAGGGTCTTATAGAGAGCGCCGGGTGTCGAGTTCAGGCGAACAGACAGCTGCTTGGCCGAGACCTCGTTGACGGCCATGGCGAGCAGGACCTCGCGTTGGCGATCAGTCAGCTCATGTGCGATCAGATAGCCCACGCACCGCGCGCGCTCACGGTCCTCGCTGAGCTGTTGCGGATCTCCATGACCGACACCCTCCGGCGGCCAGGCCTCGACGTCGGTTGGCATCTCACGGCTATGGCCCAGTCGTCGTCGGATCTCCCCCGGGACCTCAAGCTGGGCAAAACGACACGCCCAGGTCGTGAACAGGGCATCGCCCCGGAACTGGTTGAGCTTTCTCAGGATTGCGATCAGCGCATCGTCAGCCGCCTGAAGCGATAGATCTTCAAGATCAGGACCAGACGGGTGCGCCAGGGTCGCGGTGCGACGCCGGACCTCCTGGCGCGCCGCGCGAAGCAGAACCGCATGTAGACGCGCGATCGCCGCCTCGCGAACCCAGCCCTCGGATCGCAGTTGCTCAAGCCACGCGCGCGACTGTGGATCAAGCCTACGCGCGCCAGCAGCCACTGCGGCGCTCATGGCGCAGCCAGACGCTTGTCCGGCAGTCCGGCGCGGCTGTGCGCGACCTGAGCTCGGTCGTGCGCTGAGGAGCCGGACAGATCCAGGCGCGCAGGCAGCGTGACCCTCGGATCGAGGTGCCGAGCCGCGGCTGCAGCGCGCAGATGCCACTGGTGCACGACCCAGGGCGGTGGGTGACCCCAGCTGCGACCCTCGAGCAGCCATTGGCCGTCTGCCGAGCCCCGCCTCAAGAACAGGCCGGACTCGAAGTCCAGGCGCAGGACTCCCGGACTCGTCGGTGTGTCGCGCAGCTTAGGATGCATGTGGGTCACGAGGTCCAGCGAGCGCGCCAGGAAGTCGAGGTCAGAATCATTCATGGCGCTCGCGAAACGGACCTCGAACAGCGTGGTCGCCCCGCCGTTCGCGCGGGCGCAGCTCGGCGCAGGGTGATCTATGGCGGCGGCTCGACGTGGTGGGCGAAATGAAGCCTGCTGCGAGCCTGACGATCCCCGGGTAGCGGCTGCAGATGAGACCATGGTGCTCATTTGCCACCTCCGGGCCTGATCGTCGATGAAGATTTACACAGTCAAGCTAGAAATAAGCTACCACGTCTCGTCGCCCGCAGCAAGACGGCGGCGTATTACGGGCCTGCACTCCAGTCGTTCGGCGGCGCCTGCCGCTCACGCCAGGCGCGACATATCGACCGCAGCGAGCGCCGAGCCCCACCGAACCGCGGCATAGGTTGCCCCCGCTCGGATGTAGCGAGCTCTGGGAAGGCGGTCATCAGCCAGATCCCGATATCCCAGTCGGTGAGCACGAACCCCGCATGATCCAGGTCGGCAACGACCGCGTCGGAGAATGCTGCACAAACGAGGTCGGTGGGTTCACGGCCGGCCGTATCGGCGAGCAACGCGAACGCGAGCTCCTGGGCACCGGGCCCGGCGCCGCCCCAGTCAAACGACGCCATGCTTCGATGGCTCAGGTGCGCCAGTTGCCCCAGCTCGGTGCCTGTCGCGATATATACCTCGGTCGCTTTCGGGCGGCGTCCGATGTAGTAGCGCTCCTGTCGCGATGAGCGTCGGCGGCGCATCGATAACCGGGCCAAGCGGGCTCGCTGCTTTAGGGTTCCAGCTCGCCGTGCACGCTTATCTGCACGCCAGCGCGCAGCGCATTTGACACCGGGCAGATCTCGCCCGCCGCAGCGAGATGGTGCTCAAAGCCGGGCTGATCGAGCCCAGCGACGTGAGCCCGGACGCTCAGCGCGAGCGTCGTGATCCGTGGTGACCCCTCGACCTCATCAAGCGTGCACTCGGCGTTCACAGCAAGGTGCTCGGGGGGCTTCTCGGCCTGGCCGAGCACCAGTGCGAGGGCCATCGCAAAGCAGCTCGCGTGGGCCGCCGCAATGAGCTCCTCGGGGCTCGTTTGTCCGTCGGATTGCTCGGTCCGCGACGCCCACGTCACCGGCAACTGATCTAGTGCTCCGCTTCGAGTCGACAACGCTCCGCTGCCACGGGCGAGTGTCCCATCCCACTTGACCTCTGCTTGTCTGACGGCGATGGCCATCGGCTGCTCCTGTCTGTCGTGTTTGATGCAGACGCACTCGACTCAAGGCTCCTTGTGGGCGCCTTGGCGTCGTGTCGGTCTCATCCGCGCCGGGCGAGTCCGCGCCTTCCGATCCGCCAACCGCTGCGCCCACGGATAGGGGACGCCGATTCCGGTCGGCGTGCGCTCGCAGGCGGCTCGGGGCCCGGCGCTGAACCGCCTGCGCCGGCGTTGCGTGTCCTGGGTGCGCTCCAGGTGTCGTGATGACAGCTGGCTAGGATGCCGTCGGATTGAAGCCGTGCGGCTGTCTGGCGTAGGTGCTCAAGGCACAGCCCAGCAGAGCAGGTGCGACAGAGTGCGACGGCCGGCTGTTCAACGCCGTGCTCGGCGCATACGTAGCAGCTCATGAGTTTCTTCTCCTGTGATCGTTGGTCATTGGCCCGACGGCACGAGCTCCTCGAAGGCAACCGTCGCTCACCTGCTCTAGCGTCGCCGAGCAGCGTGGTCTTACGTTCTGCTCAGTGGCGCGGCATCGCACAGTCGCCGAAGTAAGACTGAGCCCCCGGCGAGCGCTTAAGGGGTAGAGAGCAATGAACGTCAACCCGCCTCAAGCCGCCGGTCAGTCCTGTCGTCCGCGAGTGATCATCGCCGGCGGAGGGGTCGCCGGGCTGGAGGCCTTGCTGGCCCTTCGCGCGCTGGCCGCAGAGCGAGTGACGGTAACGATCGTGGCGCCGGAGCTGAGGTTCGTCAACCACTCGATGTCGGCGGATCAGCCTTTTAAGCCCAAGCGTGGCCGTGGGCTGAGGTTGCAGGAGGCCGTCGCCGAGCTCGGCGCCTGCTGGCACCGCGGGAAGATCGATCGCGTCGAGGCGTGGCGCAAGCGAGCAGTCACCACTGACGGCGACGAGCTCTACTACGACATGCTCGTGCTGGCGCTCGGCGCGCGGCCAGAGCGAGAGTGGACCTCGCCAGGCGTGCTGACTTATCACGGCGGCCGCGACGGGCCCGACTATCGAGCGCTCCTGCACCAACTCGTCGAGGGCCAGATCAGAAAAGTGGCGTTCGTCAAGCCACCGGGTGCGAGTTGGCCCTTGCCGCTGTATGACCTGGCGCTGATGACGGCTGCCGCATGCGCCGCGGCAAAGCGTGACGACGTCGAGCTGAGCCTGATCACGCCCGAGTCCGAACCGCTCGCGATCTTCGGCAAGGCCGCCAGCGCCGCGACCCGAGCGCTCCTGAAGGAGCGTGGCGTCGCGCTGCACACCGGTAGTTACGGCACACCGGCCGGCGAGGGGTGGCTGGCGATCACGCCCGGCGATCGCAGTATGCAGGTCGACCGAGTGGTGACCGAGCCGCGCCTGGTGGGACCACGACTGCGTGGCGTCCCTTCTGAGCACGACGGCTTCATCCGAACTGACGCGTTCGGCAGGTTGGCCAACCTGGACGGCGTGTTCGCGGCCGGGGACGCGACGACGTTTCCGATCAAGCAGGGCGGTCTGGCGGCCCAGCAAGCCGACGCTGTCGCCGAACTGATTGCCGCGTTCGCGGGCGCCGCGGTCGATCCTCAGCCGTTTCGCCCGGTGCTGCGAGGGGTGCTGCTGACCGGCGGTCCAGCTCGTTACCTGCGCGCCGACATCAGCGGCACGGCGGGCGATGACTCGACGATCTCCGAGCAGGCGCTGTGGTGGCCGCCAGACAAGCTTTGCGGGCGCTACCTCGCTCCCTACCTCTCTAGCCAGGTTGGCGACGCCGCTGACGTAATGCCGCAAGACGAACACGCGCTGCCTGTCGAGGCAAGGCTCAAGCTCGAAGGAGCAGGGGCGGGCGGCTTGGATGAACTGCACTATCTGGGGCTTGCCGGCGAGGCGCACCAACCGCGTGCAGGCGAGAGCGGATACATGGCTATCGGGGGTCTCGACGCGCCCTCGCCTCTGGAGCGGTCGACATGAGCACGTTGGCCATTACTGCGGAGGTCAACCGCCGCGTGGCGAGGCGCCGCGGCACGCCGACACAGGTCGAGCAGCTGGCGCAGTTTGTCTGTCAGGCGAAGTGGGAGATGATCTCCGAGCCCGCGCGTGAGCAGCTCAAGCTGCGGATCCTCGACTCCCTTGGCGTGGCGCTCGGCGCGCTGGACGGCGAGCCGGTGGCGATGGTGCGCGCGCACGTGCAGGAGTTCGGCGGAGCGCCGCTGGCGACGCTGATCGGTTCGGGCAAGAGCGCACCCGATCGTGCGGCGCTCTACAACGGTGCGCTCGTGCGTTACCTGGACTTCAACGACTCCTATCTCGCAGCCGGGGAGACATGTCACCCAAGTGACAACCTCGCGCCGATCCTCGCCGCCGCTGAGTACGCGCGCGCCGACGGGCCAACGCTGCTGACCGCGCTCGCCGTCGCCTACCAAGTGCAGACCCGCCTGTCCGAGGTTGCGCCCGTCCGCGCCAAGGGTTTCGATCACACGACTCAGGGCGCCTACGCCGTAGCCGCTGGCGTGGCCCGGGCGCTCGGGCTCGACGAACGGCAGACAGCGAACGCAATCGCGATTGCCGGCACGTCGCTCAACGCGCTGCGAGTAACCCGGACCGGCGAGCTATCTCATTGGAAGGGGCTCGCCTACCCGGCAGCCGCCTTCGCCGCCACGCAGGCCGCGTTTCTGGCGATGCGAGGTGTCACGGGTCCGCGCGAGGTGTTCGAGGGCAACAAGGGCTTTATCGAGTCGATCGCGGGGCCGTTTGAGATCGACTGGTCTGAGGAGAACCTCGAGGCCGTCCGGCACACGATCCTGAAGAAGTACAACGCCGAGATTCACTCACAGTCGGCGATCGAAGCGCTGCTGGCGCTGCGCTCCCAATATGACCTGCGCGCGGACGAGGTGCGAGCGGATCGAGCTAGACACCTTCCAAGTCGCCTACGACATCATCGGAGGTGGCGAGGAGGGCGAGAAGCAGTCGGTCGCACAGCAAGGAGGAGGCCGACCACTCGCTGCCGTACCTGCTGGCAGTGGCGTTGCTCGACGGGCAGGTGCTGCCGCCTCAATACGTGCGTGAGCGGATCCTCGCCGACGATGTCCAGGAACTATTGCGCCGCGTCGTGGTGCGCCCCAGCGACGACCTCTCTGCGCGTTTTCCGGCCGAGCACAGTGCCCGTGTTCGGTTGCGCACGCGCGACGGGCGGAGCTTCGAGCGCGAGCAGCACGACTACGAAGGCTTTCACACGCGCCCGATGAGCTGGGAGACGGTCGCCGCCAAGTTCCGGCGACTCGCTAGCGGGCACGTCGAGCCGGGAACGGCCGCTCGCGTACAGGACACCACAGCGAGCCTTGAGGAGCTTGGTGTCAAGGATCTAGCGGACCTGCTCGCCGGTCCAGTGGCCACCGACCCGACGCAACGGGCATGACGCGCGCGAGCCTGACGGTCGACGCCCTAGAGCGCTGGACTCTCTTCGGCGCGCAGTGGCACCCGCTGGAACTCTCAAGCGATAGCGCGGTCGTCGAGCTTTGCTCCTGCACCGGAGAGCCTGTTGACGTCCTGCAATCAAACGACCCCGCTGTGATCGCCTATTTGCGCGCAGCACACACGGACCCAAGTTGAAAGGAGATGGCGATGACACCCGACACGCTAACCGCACCTAACGAGCTGGCGTTCGCGTTTCTGCACGCCAATCACCGTCCGCCTAAGCCGCGCACGCGCGGCGTGACCGAGATCCGCGGGCCCTACTACTCGGTGATGGGCCAGCGCTACCTCGCCGACGTGCTCGAGACGATGGGCGAGCACGTCGACGCACTGAAGTTCGCCGGCGGCTCGTTCACGCTGATGCCCGAGCAGACGCTGCGGGAGATAATCGAGCTCGCCCATGAGCACGACGTTCTGGTATCGACCGGCGGCTTCATCGAGCACGTCCTCACACAGGGTCCAGCGACCGTCGATCGCTACATCGAGGAGGTCGCTCGCCTCGGGTTCGACATCCTCGAGGTATCCGCCGGCTTCATCAGCATCCCCACCGACGACATGCTGCGTCTGGTCGAGCGTGTCCAGCGCGCCGGACTGAAGGCCAAGCCCGAGGTCGGAATCCAGTTCGGCGCCGGCGGGGCCACGACTCCCGCCGAGCTCGAACAGGAGGGCACACGTGACGTCGGCTACGCGATCGATCTCGCGCAGCGCTGCCTGGAGGCCGGCGCGCACATGATCATGATCGAGTCCGAGGGGATCACCGAGGAGGTCACGAGCTGGCGCACCGACGTGGTCGCCGCGATCGCCCGCGAGCTGCGGCCTGGAGAATGTGATGTTCGAGGCCGCCGATCCTGAGGTCTTCGGCTGGTATGTCAAGAACTACGGTCCTGAGGTCAACCTGTTCGTCGACCACTCCCAGATCGTGCAGCTCGAGTGCCTGCGGCGAGGCATCTGGGGCACCAAGAGCCTGTGGGGTCGCGTGGTCACCTACCCGGAGGGGGAGCGCTGATGACACTCGACGTCAACATCAAGCGGGTCTATGACCCGGCGGAGTCCGATGACGGCTACCGCGTGCTGATCGACCACATCTGGCCGCGGGGGGTCTCACACGAGCGCGCGCACCTGGACGGCTGGGCTCGCGAGCTGGCCCCAAGCGACGATCTGCGCCGCTGGTTTGACCACGTTCCCGAGCGCTTCGCTGAGTTTCGCGACCGCTATCGCCTCGAGCTCGGCGAGCAGGCCGAGCTGTTGAACGAGCTGCGCCAGCGCGCGCAACGAGAACCGCTGACGATCGTCTACGCCGCGCGCGACCGCGAGCACAACAACGCCGTCGTCGTGCGGGAGGTGCTGCTCTCTGCCTCGTCGGGCAAGACAGCGCGGACGTCGGCCAGCCACGGGCAACACTCCAGTTAAGCGTCGCATGAGGCCAGCGGTGCTTGAACCTGCGCCAGACCGCGTCTGATGAGAGATCTCGATCGGCATGGACTCGCAGTGACCGCCACCTCAGAGACACCCGCCGTCGACGAACTGCGCTACCGGGTAGCAGCACGGCGCGACCGAACCCCGACCATCGTCGAACTGCGGCTGCAGCCGTTGGGCGAGCCGATGCAATATCTCCCCGGCGAATACCTGCTGCTGGAGGACGAGGAGCGCCGAGTGGACCAGCGCTCCTACTCGATCGCCAATGCTCCGCGGCCCGATGGGTCGATCTCTCTGCTGATCACACGGGTCCGGGCGGGTCAAGCCAGCGGATGGATTCATGAGCGCCTGCGTGCCGGGGACGAGGTGATCGCGACCGGCCCCTACGGCACGTTTGTTGCGGATCCGACCTCGAGCGCCCCATGCCTGTACCTGGCCGGCGGGTCTGGGCTGGCGCCGATTCGCGCGTTGCTACAAGCCTCGCTTGCGGGCGGACTGACGAGGTCACTGACGCTGATCTTCTCCGCCCGCACCGAAGCCGACGTGCTAGACGACGACGTGTTCGCCCGCTGGCAGGCCGAGCATGCGAGCTTTCGCTTCATTCGTACGCTGACGGGCGGTGTCGGGGCCGAGCCTCACGGTCACATCCCCGACGTCCTGGTCGAGTTCTGCCCGGACCTGTCGGGCCACGAGGTCTTCATCGCCGGCGCAGCAGGGCTGGTGAGCAGCTGTGCGATCGCGGCCGACGCTCTAGGTGCCTCACCGGCCCGCGTCCATACCGAGCCTTTCTTCACCGAGTAGTGCCGTCAGCCGACACCCAGTCGGGGCGCTCTGTAGGTGAGCGTGGACGAGCTCGCCCACGCTCGGCGACTGCAGATCGCCCCGCCTGACCCGTGGTGGTATCGGTCGACGCTCGCTAGGGGCCTGCCCCAGTGACGCCGGCGAGGACGCGAGCAAGCGCGCGGATGCGGGTCAAGTGTTCACGGGTGAGCGCTTCCAGCTGCTCCTGTCCACGGCTTGTGAGCCTGAGGTGGATCAAGCGGCTGTCAACTGGATCGCGATTGCGTTCGAGCAGGCCGCCGGCCTCGGCGCGCTGACTGAGTTCGACGGCGCTGTGATGGCGCATGTGCAGCTGCTGCGCGACGTCTGCGATGCTCGGCGGGCGCTTGACCGGATGACCGCGAACCGCGAGCAGCAGCTGGTGCAGCGAGGGTGTAAGGCCCGCCGCGTGGGCGGCCCGCTCACTCCAGCGCAAGAAGTCGCGCAGCTCGGTGCGAAACGCGAGCAGACGCTCGTAATCCTGATCGCGCAGCGGCCTGTCGGAGGGGCCGCTCATGTCGTCTCGCGCGCCGGTAGCAGCGTGTCGAGCCCCGAGATCAATCGTCGCGGGCCCAGTGGTCGCTCGCGATGGCGCTCCTCGACCAGCACGCGCTCGTGGGCTCTGAGCAGATCGAACTGGCTGACCAGCCCGAGCAGGCGTGGCGGCTCGCTGTCATCGACGACCGGCAGTACGCCATGTCCGCTCTCAACCATCTTGTCCGCCACATGGCGAAGCGTTTCATCTGGGCGCGCTGTCAGCGGCGCGCGCACCAGCGCGGCGAGCGGCTGCGCGCGCTGCTCTCGGCTCGCCGCAAGAAGCTGGGAAAACGCCAGCACCCCGACCAACACTTCATCCACATCGAGCACTGGATACAGACGCTGACGCCGAGCGACCGCTCCCTCGGGTAGGCGTCGGTAGAGCTCATCGGCGCGCATGAGCGGATCGACCGTCAGCACATCGGTGCTCATGACGTCACGAACGAGCAGGGCTTGCAGCGGATCGATCTCATACTCGCGGCTTACGTGATAGCCGCGGCGAGCGACCTTCTCGGTCAGGATCGACCGCTTCAGCGTGAGCACGCTCACGAGGTGCGCGATCGTGCACGCGACCAGCAGAGCGAACAAGCAGTTGACGTTGTGAGTGAGCTCCAGCGCGAACACGACGCTGGTGAACGGCGAGCGCGTCACCCCAGCGAGTGCTCCAGCCATACCGAGCAGCGCCCAGGTGCCCTCCCCCGCCCCCGGAAGCACGGCGCCAAGGAGTCCTCCCAGCGCGGCACCGAGCATCAGTAGCGGAGCGAGAATCCCGCCGCTGGTATTCGACCCCAGCGCGACGGACCAGATGCTGAGCTTGACCACCAGCAGCACCAGCAGCGTGCCGAGCGCCAACTTGCCGGCGAGCTCGGCCCCGATCGTGTCATAGCCCACACCAAGCGCTCGCGGGTCGAGCAGACCGCCCACTCCGACCGCCACACCACCGATCGCGGGCCACCACGACCAGTGAAGGGGTAGCTTGGCGAAGAGATCCTCGGCGCCGTAGACACAGCGCGTCATCACCCAGGCGAGAGCGCCAGATGCGACGCCGACGAGCACGGCCCCGCCGATCGCCGACATCGGCAGAGGGCCGTGAGCGCTCATGGCGAACAACGGTGCGCCCCGCAGCAGCCCGGCGTGGGAGAGCGCTTCGCGGACCAGCTCAGCCGCGCACGCCGCGAGCGCCACGGGGATCATCGAGCGCGGGCGCCACTCGAACAGGAGCAACTCCACGGCCAACAGGACAGCCGCCAGCGGCGTTGCGAAGACCGCGGTCATGCCCCCCGCCGCCCCGGCCACGAGCAGCGTTCGTCGCTCAGCTGCCGTCAGATGCAGCAGCTGCCCAACGATGCTCCCCAGCGCACCCCCGGTCACGATGATCGGGCCCTCCGCTCCAAACGGGCCGCCGGTACCAATGCTGACCGCGCTGGAGATCGGCTTGAGGATCGCCAGTCTGGGCTCCATCCGGCTGCCGCGCAAGAGGATCGTTTCCATCGCCTCCGGAATGCCGTGTCCTCGGATGCGCTCGGAGCCCAGGCGGGCCATGACACCCACGATCAGCCCGCCGAGGACCGGCACGAGGATGCTCCACGGCCCGAGGACCGAGACGTCAGGAGGACCGATCCCCGTCGCGAGGGTGCCGGTGTAGGCGAGGTGGGTGATCAGCCCGATGAGATCGAGCAGACCGAGCGCCAAGAAAGCGACGAGCGCGCCGATGAGCACTGCCAGTAGGCCGATCGCGAGGACCGAGCGAGAGGTCGTGAAGTCACCCAACCGACGCTCAGAAGCCGCCGCAGGTCGTGTGTCGGGCTCGGCAAGCCCATCCCTCGGGAACCGGTGGTTAGACGCGTCCGACATCGGGCTGAGAAGTGTATCGGGTGCCGATATGTCGTCTCTTCACCCGGCACTTGGTCTGGGCCGCCGACCCGGTGACCGATGCCAAGCGAGCGCGATGACTGCGCTTAGAATGGCGGCCGTGCAGGTCTGGGAGCTAGATCGTCTACGCGTCGCGGCACGCCAACCGCAGATCCTGCGCTCCGACGAGGACGCCAATCGCGTCATCGCACTGCTACTGGCCCAGGGCGAAACGCTGCAGGAGCACCAGGTACACGAGCACGCGCTCGTGTTCGTGCTGCGCGGCGAGCTGCTCGTCAGCGCCGGCGCCGGCGAGCGGTCGCTGTCGGCGCCGAGCCTGATCCACTTCGATCCCGCCGAGCGCCACGAGGTGCGGGCAATCAGCGAGTGTCAGCTCGTGATCTGTCTCGCCCCCTGGCCCGGCCCCGGGCATCCCAGCAGGCCCACCACCGCGTAACCCGCGTGAGCCATGTCTGGTTCATCGTGCGCTGGCTGCACCTGCTGGCGATGGCGTTCTTCGTCGGCGGGCAGATGATGCTCGCGGCCGTGGTCGTACCGGTTGGCCGACGCGCGGACGACCGCGAGAGCCTGCGCCTGATCGCTCGCCGCTTTGGCTACGCCACGCTCGCGGCACTGGCGGTGTTGATCGCGACGGGCACGGCAATGGCGTTTCATCTAGAACTGTGGAGCGACGGCACCTTCCAGCTGAAGCTCGCACTCGTGATCGTCCTCGGCGTGCTGCTTGCCTGGCACATCCGCCGCACAGAGCTTCACGTGCTGGAGGGGATCATCTTCCTGCTGTCTGTGGCGATCGTGTGGCTTGGACTGTACCTGGCCAACGGCTACTCCTGAGAACGCCACCAAGGCGCATCGGCGAGCGATCGGCGGGCCACCAGGTTGATCGCGCGTGACCCCTAGCAGTCACCGATATACGTAAGAACGATCACCACGACGACGCTATGAGAATGTCGGCCGATGACGAGACGTGCAGGCGCTTAGCGCCAGCTTGCTGCGCCGTCTGTCGACGACAATCAATCGCGAGGAGGCTCCATGGCCGCTGGCTCCGATGACCCACTACTCATTTGCTATGACGGATCTGATGGGGCCAAGCGGGCGATCAGGACCGCCGGCAACCTGTTCGGCGCGACGCGCGCACTGATCTTGACCGTGTGGCAGCCCACGGTCGGATTGGGCGGCTTTGCGTGGTCGGGCGTAATGGCGCCGATGGTCGACTTCGTAGAGCTTGACCGAACGGCCACTGAGGGCGCCGGCCGCGTCGCCAACGACGGCGCCCACATCGCAAGGGACGCCGGGCTCGAGGCTGAGGCGATGGCCGTTGCGGCGACCGAGGCAGTGTGGAGGACGATCGTCGAGGTCGCCGACAGTGAGGACGCGACGGTGATCGTCATGGGCTCGCGAGGACTCACAGGAGTGCACTCGGTGCTCCTCGGAAGCGTTTCCACCGCCGTCCTACATCACGCTGTGCAGCCCACGCTCGTCGTCCATCACCGCGGCACCGACGCGCCGAGCGCGGATTAGCCACAGGCGCGACGCCGACGCGCGCCCTACACGCTGGGTCTGGCGTTGACCCTGCCAACAGAGCGATCTCCTATTGCAGTGCGTCGCAGAGGGCCGCCGGCGTAATCGCGAGCACAGGGCCGAGCTAGCGAGTGCTCATCTAGCCGGCTGCCTCCTCGGCCGAGCGTTCGCTTGCACGCAGTGGGGGCTTTATCACGGTCCACGTGTCGTGGTGGCAGCCCTCAAGCGTGTCACTCGACGTAAGGCGTGACGCCGTTTCGCGCAGGTGCTCCCGACACAGTCCCGCGCTGCAACTGCGGCACAGCGCAATCGCAGACTGGTGGATGCCTTGCTCAGCGCAGGAGTAACAAAGCATGATCTGGACTTCCTTTCTGACAGCGCCGCGTTCTGCGACAGTACGGGCCGGATTGAGCCCGATGATCCTCGAGCGGCATCGGTCTCACGTGGTTCGTCCGTTGCCGGCCACAGCGGCCCGACATCGTCCGATAGCGCAAGCAGCAACGGATCACGCTACACGACTGTCTCCTGGCTGGTCTGACGTCAACCAGTCGGGCGGCCTGCCGCTCGCCAAGCCCGTGGTCGAGCCGTGCGTCCCAAGCGCGAAGCCTTGACTCGGGAGCTGACCAATAGCCACCGGACGGCGTGCCAAGCAGTCGGCCTACGGGGCCGGCCCGGGGAGAGGGGGCCGACTCTCCCGTAGCTCACTGCTTGGCACGCTTTTCTAGCGTCTAGGTCCGCTCTGTTCTTACGGCAAGAGCCATTTGAGCCGAATCGAGACGCCTGCGGAGCGGTACACAAGCTGCCTGAGCGGCGGGATGCCGACCCCTCGTCGACCGCGCACTCTAATGAGCCCCAGCGAGGGTAATCGCCACTACGGGGACCTCGGGGCCGGATCGGAATCATCCGGGCGGGAGCTGCTGAGCTCGGAGAGCCCAGCGACCTGACCGCTTTGGCCCAGGGGCCTCCTAGGCGCATCGTGTCCGGCCACCATCTCGCGACGACTCGTCGCCTCCGGGCCGACGTGGCCGCCCTCATTGGTCCAGCGTTCAATGCCAGAACGCAGATCGTCCATCGCGACATGTTCCCCTCTGAATTGTCTTCATGCAACTGGCCAGCCCCGGAAGCCTTCCAACCGCGACCGGGGTTTCGTCGTTACTGCACCGATCGCAGTTCGACGAGCAGCTTTTCGAGGTGGTGGAAGTCGCTGCGATTGCCGAACGCCTTGGCGCCGCCTAGTTCGCCGTAGTAGGCGTCGGCGTCCATAACTGCCTGCTTCATGATGCCCCGTCCCCGGTTGCGGACCGCGTCGCCGTGTTCCACGCGCTTGATGTCTTTGGCACGCAAGCCCTGTGAGTAGTCTCGCCAACCGTCGGTTTCTACAGAGGCTCCGTGGGCCATCCGAACACCCACCGCCGCGAGCTTCGGATTTTCGGTCGGGAGCGCATGGATAGACGCCGACCAGGACCGTGACGCAGCGTAGCCTTCATCAAAGGCCTGCTGCAGCTTTTCGAGGTTTATGGGCCTTTCCTTCTCGATGACTTCAAGGTGTTTAGCAACCCGCCCGGTCTTGGCGAACTGTGGCACGCCAGCGAAGTACGCATCCATCCAACGCACGAACTGATCTTGGGCTTCACGAATGACAGCGGTGCTGGTGCCGGCTTTCCCTGCTGCGTTAGCCGTCGCTTCGTTCGTTTCCGTCTGTTGGCGTCCGACTTGCGTAGCAGCCCCGAGAAGAAGAGTCACGAGCATCACGGGCACAGTGAACGTCGTGAGGGCCCAGTTTCGTGGCGTATCTCTGACGCGACGAACGAGCCCCACGATGCCACCGAGAATCGCCATCGTGATCAGCGCCGCTACGACACCCCCGACCCATCGGCCAGCAGACATATCCCAGACCGTTTCGTTCTCGCGTAGGACGAACGCTGGGCTCGACACCAACACGACCAGGAACAGCATTCCGCGCAGCATCCATCGCCACGGAGCTACAGGTGGCTGGGGCATCTTCGGCTCAGGCGCAGCGGTCGGCTCGTCAGACGTCGCGCGCGGTGGCTCGTAGCCGGGCTCGTCAACGCCGTGCTTATCCTCAATCCTCCCGAACAAACCCAAGGTGCGGGCATCCTACCTGTGGCGCATGCACCGCATCGGGCGACACGATACGCGGAGTCGCTATGGCGTCCGTCGCTGCGCGTACCGTCGTCACGATGTTGGCTGCCGCGCTTGTCACCGCCGCTGCGACCGTCGGACTGGCCCTGCTCGCGTATAAGCAGATGGGAGCGGCCGAAGTGCAAATGAGGGGAACGAGGGCGCAGAGTGACGCGGCTATCGCCATCGCGAAAGAGCAGGCGGCAGCGGCGCTCCAACTCGCTCGCGAGACGCGTGAAGCCGCCGAGCGTCAATGGCAACCGAGGGTCTTTGTTCACGGGAAGGACGAGCCCACGGTAGGCGACGGCAACGATGCTGCGCCCGACGAGATGGCCGTCGCCTACTACCTGAGCAACGAGGGGACAGGCCCGGCGTTCAATGTCGAACATGGCATAGAGGTCGC
Source organism: uncultured Solirubrobacteraceae bacterium (assembly GCA_963793935.1). GTDB lineage: Bacteria > Actinomycetota > Thermoleophilia > Solirubrobacterales > Solirubrobacteraceae > Palsa-744. The sequence continues at coordinate 997,363 of CAWCBZ010000001.1, read as the reverse complement.
CGGGAAGACCTACACGTGGAATGACTGGCAATGGGGTTCGATGAGAGCCGGCGAGTTCATTCCGCAGCTGGACGCGGGCAGCACACAGCCGGTTCCGTCAAGCGCGATCGTCGTCGGGGTGAAGCTCTCGGAGTGGGTCGAGGGCAAGGATCGCGTCTACTGGTCGCGCTTCGAGAACCTACTCGGCGACCGGTATGAAGTCCGCAACTACGCTAACGCGGCGCGAGCCACCGAGTTTCACCGTTTGTGAACGGTCGTCAAGCACGGCGCGGCCTCAGCGCCTCGAAGAGAAGATCGACGACCACGAGAGCGTCCACCGCCCGAATCGGCTCTCCGCTTGCGATCAACTCGGGTGAGACGACGTCCTCGGCGCGCGCGATGACGGGATGATCGGGAAGCGCGTCACGAGCCGCCCCGAGTACCTCATCGACGACGGGGAGGGCGATCCCCTGCACCTCCTGATCGGGGTCGCGCTCGCTTATTCGTTGGAGGCTCGCTTTCAGCGCCCTGAGCATGCTGCGGGCCTCACGTGCGTCGAGAGCGGTCATCCACGAAAGGTAAGGCCGCTTTCGGAGGTCAGGAACGACGAGTCGCGCGAGCAGGTCCGCGATCGCCCGCATGACGCAGACGGGCATATTCGATGCTCGGGTCTGAAGTATGCGAACATATGTTCGCATGTACGTGATTTTCAACCCCGCCCAGCCGCACGTCGCGCTCGACACCGCCGACACGCTCGACTCGATCGCCACTGCGCTGTCGTCGAGGCCCGAGCGCGGCCTGACGGTGTGCGTCAACCAGGACGGTCTGAGCCGTGCGCTCAACGACGCAGAGCAGAGCGAGGTCGACGAACGCGTCCGCGAGCTGCGCTCTCTCGCGGGCGAAGGCCCCTGATTGGAGAGCGCGTCAGTAGGGCTCGTGCAGCGCGCGCGCTCGGCGCGCTGCGCGCGTGGGAAACGCGAAGTCCTCGTTGCGATGCGCGAGGCCGGCGCCTACGAGTCGGCCGACGCCGTCTTCCGCGTCGCCGCTGCCGAGTTCGCGGGCGAGCTCGGCGACCGTCCACGGATAGGGCGAGCTGAACAGCAGGCGCAGAATCTCGTCGTCCAGCGCGTCCTCCCTGCGGGCTATCTCGTCTCGGTCCTCGCCCGGCGCGCTCACTTGTCCACTTCCCTGCCAAGCACGCGCCGCCGCACGTTGAAGAGGATCGGAGGATCGTTGTCGCACGACGCGTCGTCGGGCTCTTTCCACTCGCGGGCGCAATATGTCGCCGCCGCGAGCTCCGCGGCGCTCACGTGCAGCCGCTCTGCCATCGTTGCCCACGTCTGCGAGTCGGCGCCCTGGTCGTCGAGCAGCTTCACGGCTTGAGCGAGCGTCTCGCGCACGCGCTCGCGCTCGCTGAGGCGGCCAGGGCCAGCGCGTCGTCGAACGCGCCCGCCTGATACTTGGTTTGCGCCGCCGCGAGTGCGCGGTCAGCACGGCGTGAGGGCTCGATTGTCAGCGTGGCGGCACGCTCAAGGAACGCAGCGGCGGCCGCTAGGCCTCCCCGGGACTGGGCCCGGTCCGCTGCCCGCTCCAACTCGGCCGCGACGTTCTCGTCCGCCTCGGGTGTCGCTTCGGCGAGATGCCATACCCGCCGGTCGGGGTCGACGTCCACGTCGGTCGCGTCAGCTAGCGCCCGGTGCACTTCGCGGCGCTCGGCTGGCGTTGCCGCGCGGTAAACCGTCGAGCGCACCAAGGGATGGCGGAACCGCACCGTGGTGCCGATCTCCAGCAGGCCGGCCGATTCAGCGGGCGCCGATGCCGTGCCCGGGATGCTCAGCAGTTTCGCCGCTCGCCATAGGAGCGCTGGGTCGCCGGCCGGCTCCGCGGCGGCGACCAGGACCAGCCGCTGGGTGTCCGGCGGCAGGGCTTCGAGCCGGTGCACGAAGCTCGCGGCAATCCGACCCGAGAGTCCCAGCGCGCCAGGCAGTCCGAAGCCGCCCGCCAGCTGCGCTGGGTTCATTCCCCGCGGCAGCTCCAGCAAAGCCAAGGGATTGCCCCGCGTCTCGACGATGATCTGCTCGCGTATCTGCTCATCCATCGGCCATGGGATCGAGGACGCCAAAAGCTGTCGCGCGTCAGGCGTCGGAAGACCCTCGACGAGCAACTCCGGGAGTCCCCGCAGCTCCTCGCCCGGCTCCCGCGTCGAGAACAGCATCACCACCGAGTCGGCGCCCAGTCGGCGCGCGACGAACGCCAGTGCCTGTGCCGACGCCTGATCCAACCATCGCACGTCATCAACGACGCACAGGAGCGGGCGCTGCTCCGCGGCGTCAGAGAGGAGGCTCAGCACTCCGAGCCCGACAACAAAGCGGTCTGGGATGGTGCCCTCGCTCAAGCAGAATGTCGTTGCGAGGGCATCGCGCTGGGGACCCGGTAGGTGCTTGAGCCTCTCGAGTATTGGCGCGCACAGTTGATGTAGTGCGGCGAACGGAAGCTCCATCTCGGACTCTATTCCGGTCGCTCGGACGACGCTCAGGTCCGACGCCGACTCGACAGCGTGCTCGAGCAGCGCCGTCTTCCCTACGCCCGGATCGCCGCGCAAGACGAGCGCTCCGCTGCGCCCGACGCGCGCGTCGTCGAGAAGCCCTTCAAGTACCGCACGCTCGCTGCGCCGACCGAAAAACAAAATTGCCCCCCGCTGGGAATGACACGTTATGGACCGACGGTGACGCCCCCAATGGAGAGACGTCATCGTAGACGATTGCGAGCGTCGAGTAGGAGCTACAGGGTGCGCCGCGGTCGCCGGAGCAGCCCGGTTCGCAGCTCCTTCGAGCCGGGGTTGAAGAAGCTGCATGGGAGGCCGCTGCTTGTCCTGGTGGCACCATTGGCGACGCCGGCGGCGGAACTTGCGATGGCGCCTCATCCTGGCGGCCGGGCGACTTGTGGCGCTCGTGCCGTCCGGGTCCTCTAGGGACGGTGTCTGGGAGCGCGGCTCTTCAGGAACGTGGTGCAGCTCGTGCACCGGGGCCATGCGCCGGTTGCAGCGCGGCGCCTGTCGCTGGGGCGACTGTCCGTCCCTGGCGGCTGCCCGACTGTGGCGTGGCTCTCTCCCTAGTCACGCGCGTACTCGCGGACCGGGAGTGGTTCGGTGGTGTCCGGCCCGCTTCTGAAGGACCTCAACAGATCGATGGTCGGCTAATCGATGGTGCCGCTCTCGGGGTGCCTGCTTTTGACGGGGCAGCGCCCGACGCGACCCGGGCCCTTTAGTCAGTCAGGAACCCGTAGAGACAGGACGCCCGCGATCCGCAAGAGGGCGGCGCCGGGACGTTCCACGAGCGTGATCGCGGGTGCGCCGCAATCGGGGCACCGCAGCAAGTTCCCGGCCCCGCGGTACAGCAGGTGGCGACCGACGGGATTGCGTTTACGGCAATGACTGCACGTGTGGGTGGCGGTGGTGGCGTCTTTGCCGATCGCTTCCTGGAGGGCCCCTGCCACAGCGTTGCCGTCGAGGACCCAGGGCTGCGTGGCTCGCGGCATCGTCAGGATCCTGTCGGTCCGAACCGCTCGGTGCGGATGCGCTCGCCGCTCGCGCCGGTCGCGACGAGCAGTTCCGCGACTCCCTCGACGAAGGCGTTGGGCCCGCAGACGAACGCCCGGGTCGGGGCAAGATCCTCTGGAAGCAACTCGGCGAGCATCATGGCATCCACTCTCCGGTCGTAGCCTTGCCAACCGGGGGGCTGGTCGCGTGTCAGGGTGATCGCGATCCGCGTGTTCGGGGACGTAGCGAGGCGGCTGAGCTCCTTCCCGTAGATCAGACGATCTGAGGACCGCGCAGAGACGAGTAGAACCGTCGAGACGGTGGATCGACGGGCGGCACGGTGCCGGACCATTGCCATTAGTGGCACGAGTCCCGACCCGCCGCCGGCAAGGAAAATTGGGCCGCCGTCCTCCACTGTCCAGGCGAAGTAGCCGCCGATCGGGCCGCGGAGTTCAAATTGGTCGCCGACTCTCAGTTCTCCGGCGAGGTAGGGCGACACCTCACCGTCCTCGATGCGCTCGACTGTGATCGCGATCGTGGGCTGCTCCGGTGGGGAGGCGAGTGAGTAGGACCGCTCGGCTTGGAAGCCGTCCTCGGCGGTCAGACGGACGTCTACGTGCTGTCCCGCGCGGTGTCCGGGCCAGCCGTCGATCGACATCGTCAGTGTGCGCGCGTGCGGTGTCTCCTCGACGATGTCGATTACCGTGGCGGGCTGCCACTTGATCGGCGGGTCGCGGTACGGCGGGGGTTGTTCAATCGCCTTGATAGCGCTGCTCCCGCCACGGGTCGCCGTGATTGTTGTAGCCGCCTCGCTCCCAAAAGCCGGGCTGGTCGGTCGCGGTGAACTCGACTCCGCGTACCCACTTTGCGCTCTTCCAGAAGTACAGGCGGGGGACCACCATGCGAGCGGGGCCGCCGTGGGCGGGATCGAGCGGCTTTCCGTCGTAGGTGTGGACGACCCAGGCCTTGCCGTCGATCAGATCTTCGAGACGGTGGTTCGTGGTGTAATCCCCGTCGGCATAGACCGTCACCCATTCCGATTGTGGCCCGACGCCGCTGAGGAGGGTATCGAGCGTGACACCCGTCCATGTGGTGTCGAGCTTTGACCACTTCGTGACGCAGTGGATGTCGGCGGTGAAGGTCTCTTGCGGGAGCGCGTTGAGCTCCTCCCAGGTCCACACGGTGGGGTTCTCAACGAGCCCGCGGACCTCGAACGTCCACTCATTGAGGGGGGTGTGCGGCGTGGGTCCGAACGTCAGGACCGGGTAGTCGAGGGTCAGGTACTGGCCGGGCGGGATGCGGTCTTCAGCGTCAGTGGAGGCGTGACGGCGATGAAAGCCGCGTGAGATCACCGGTTTCATTGCGGGTCCTGCATCGGGCTCGACGCACGTCTCGGTCTGATCATTTGCCGGCGACCTGGTCTCCCGGACGCGTGGTCGGGTAAGCCTGCCGCGTCGCGCGATCTTGACGTGGTTGGAAGCTCAAGCCGGTACTTGAATGCGAGTATCTCTGAGATACGCGCTCGCGACCCGAGTAACGAATCGAAGTCCACGGAAGTTCCCGAGCGTCGAGGTTGAGTCTGCGGTCTCGCCTTGCAGCCTGTAGCCGATGGCATCCTGGCCGCCGACGGTGACCGCGAAGAGCTCGTCGCTTCGAGCGAGTTCGGTGACCTGTGCGCGCAAGTCCTTGCGCGGCAGCAGCGGGAAGTGGTCCTGAGATCCTCCGCGATGCCGCGGCGCGCTCGCGAGGGTGCGTACCTATCGAGGCGTCGCTGAGGGCGTTCATCGGTGCGGCTCCTCGTTGGTTCGGCTGATCGAAGTGCGGTGGATGTTCTAAGTAGATCTGGGCGACCGTTCTTCGCAATAACCGATTCGGCTCGGCTGATCGCTATTTCAGATCGCCGCGAAAGCGTCGGTGTGCGCGATCTGTGACGGCGGCAAGGCGGTTGAGCGTGCGCCGATGCCGTCGTCACGCTAGCCAAGAGAGAACCAGTGGCCTCGATCGCATCGTCCAGCCAGCTCCCGGGCGTTCGAGACGCTGGCGCGGGCACGACAGTCGCCGAGGAGCTCGGAGCGGTCGGACAGCGGTTCGCGCGGGCGACGGTGGTGCCGTTGGGGGGATTCGTACCCGTGGTGCGACACCGCCGTCGGCTGGGAGCGTGGCAGCCGCGTCCCGTTGGCCCTGGTTGTGATTCGTTGGTTAGATCGCTCTGCGGCCGCCATCGACGGCGACGCTCGTGCCGGTGATGTAGCTCGCGTTTGAGGAGGCGAGGAAGGCGATCACCTCGGCGATCTCCTCGGGCTGCGCCGCCCGGCGCATCGGTGTGGTCTCACCAAGCGCCGTGGTGAACTCTGCGCCTGAGGGTGTGGCTGTGTAGACAGGTCCTGGTGCGATCGCGTTGACACGTACTCCACTGGCGCTGTACTCAGCGGCCCAAGCGCGTGTCATCGCCTCCAGCGAGGCCTTGGTCGCTCCGTAGGCCGCGCCGCCCGCGAGTCCTACCCCGCCGGCCATGCTGCTGACGCTGATGATGCTGCCGTGACCGCGCGCAGCCATTCCGGGGGCTAGCGCCGCGACGAGGAAGAACGGGGCGCGGACGTTGGTGGCGAACATCTTGTCGAACAGCGTCGGATCGAACTCTGCCGTCGGGCCGAAGCCGGGAAGTCCGGCATTGTTGATCAAGATGTCGACCTCGCCGACTTCGTCCGCCAGGTGCTGCACTTCGTCTGGGACGCCGAGGTCGGCATTGACGAAGCTGGCGTTGCCGCCAGCGGCCGTGATCCCCTGGACGGTCTCTGCGCCGCGCGTGGCGTCGCGACCGTGAACGAGGACCTCGGCGCCGCCTCGGGCCAGCGCCAGCGCAGCCGCGCGGCCGATGCCAGACGTGGCGCCCGTCACGAGCGCCCGTTGTCCCTGCAGGTTGTCTTCGCTGATCATTGACATCTGGGGTCCGCGCCGATCCTGCCCGCGTTAGCGAGCGCCTTCGCTGAAACCTACTGCGGATCGATGGTAACTCGATCAAGGGGCCTGGTTGCCTAGCGCAGTGTTCCCGAAGTCGCGCGTCGATGCGTGGCCTCGGTCCGGTGCGCACCCACGCCTACTTTGTCGACGAGGCCGCCGTTTGCGTCTGGCAGTTGTGTCCAACGGCGTGTCCAACGGACGCCCGAAAGCCCGTATCTACGGGCGCTACAGCCTGATCACGCCGGGAATCATAATCCGCGTGTCGGGGGTTCGAGTCCCTCCTCCGGCATGGCTGTAGCTGGCTCTACAGAGCGGTCTCCGAGGTCGCGTCGGCTCCAGACTCTGCCGATAGCCCTGATTGCTCGCCGTGTAAGCGACGCTGCCCTGCGGGATACTCCCAACGCGATGTCCGAGGAGTCCACGACCCCCGAGGTCTACGGCAACATCAACGAAGCCCGCGCCGCCGCCGAGCGCCTCGCCGAGGAACGGCCGTAGGCGTGTCGCGGGAGAACGTAGAGGTCGTCAAGCAATTGATCGACGCCTTCAACAAGCGCGACGTCGGCGCCTTTGCTGAGACCACCACGCCGGACTTCGAATGGATCACCTCGATGGCGGCGGTCGAGGGCGAAATCTTCTGGGGACGCGAGGGCATCGAGACCTACTTCGGACGCATGAAAGATGCGTGGGAGGAGTTCATCACCATCGCCGAGGACTATCGCGATATAGGCGATCGTGTGCTGCTGCTCGGGCGACTTGAGGGGCGAGGTCTCGCCAGCGGCGTGCCCGTCAGCGCGCCGCTGGACATCCTCTACGACCTCCGCGACGGCAAGATCTCGCGGATGCACTCATTTCTCGATCACGACGAGGCGTTGCGGGCGGCGGGACTGACGGAGTAGGCGAACGGCGCTGCCTGCTCGCGAGGCGCAGCGCGCAATCGACGAGGGCCCTGGCCTTCGCACGCATCCAGCAACTACGCTTGGCCGATGACAGCGTCCCTGTCCAAATCGACACCCGTTCGCCTCGCGACTTTCGTCGCGGCTCAGCTGGTCGCGATACTTCTCGCGTGCGGCGTAGCTTCGGCCACGACCTACGAAGCGTTCGCCAGCGCGCAGCCCGTGGTCATCGATGGTTATACGGCCAGCGCGATGGAGCCATTCATCTCTCCTGACGGACAGCAGCTGCTGTTCAACACGTCCAACGTTGCGCCCAACGTGCCTTCGCTGCAGCTTGCCTCGCGCGGCGCCGGGCAGGCTTTCGAATACCAGGGGGCACTCCCAGGAGAAGCCGTCAACGAACCGGGCTATCTCTCGGGGACGCCGTCGCTGGACGACGCCGGGGAGCTTTTCTTCATCTCCACGCGCAGCTATGACCAGACGCTTTCGACCGTCTACTCCGGAGCGTTCTCGGGCGGCGCGGTGACCGGCGTGCACCTCGTCGAAGGCCTCGCAGCGGCGCGGCGAGGGCTCGTCGACTTCGACGCTTCGGTCAGTCCGGACGGCCAGTCGCTGTACGTGAGCGTCGGCGACTTCAGCAGCGGCAACGGTCCGAGCAGCGCCAGCATTACCCTGTTTGACCGCACGGCAAGCGGCTTCACGCCCGACCCGCTGAGCGCCACGCTGCTGAAAGCCGTCAACAAACCACGGTTTCTCGACTACGCCGCCTGCATCTCTTCCGACGGGCTCGAACTGTTCTTCACGCGAGCCAAAGCGCCCACCGCCAAAGCGCCCGCGGGCGTGCCGACGATATACCGCGCCTATCGGAAAAAGCTCGGCAAACCGTTCGGGCGCGTGCAGCAGGTCTCGGCGATCACCGGCTTCTCCGAGGCGCCGTCGCTCACCGCAGACGGCAGAACGCTCTACTACCACCACCTGAGCAACGGCAAGTTCGAGATCGACACCGTCACACGCCCCTGAGCGCCGCCCCACACGCGACGCTCCTTACAGCAACGCCATCGTGGCCCCGGTTAGGCGCGCCGCGGGCACGGGTAGCAGCACACGATGCCCGACGGACTTCCAGGCAAGCGGCTTGTCCGTATCCGCGTCGTGCGCACCGACGGACGGCGCATGACCGTGACGCGCGCTTTGTGGCGTCAAGTGGCGCTTCTGATCATCGCCATCGACCTCATCGACTACATCCCCGTCGCCGGTGGGGCACTTGGCTCAGGCGTTTTCCTCATCGATGTTCTGAACCCGCTGCGCGATCGGGAAAAACGCGCCCTGCACGACATGCTGGCTGGAACGCGCGTGAGGATGGCATCGGCGTGACCTCAGGGCCGCACGAAGCGCCGCTGCGCGGCCTCCACGCGCGCTCCCGCGTCACACCCCTCGAGGTGATCGTTGACCAGGCCCATCGCCTGCATGAACGCGTAGGCGGTCGTCGGCCCGACAAAGCGCCAGCCACGCTTCTTCAGATCCTTGGCCAGCGCCTTGGACTCCGCGCTGGCGCTCAAGCCGCGCAGCGATGTCAAATCGAGCGCCGCCGCGCGCCGTTGGGGCTCGAAGCTCCACACGTAGTGCGCCAGCGACCCCTCCTGCGCCACCAGCTCGACGGCTCGCCCGGCGTTGTTGATGACCGCCTCGATCTTGCCCCGATGGCGCACGATGGCGGCGTCGCCCAGCAGGCGCTTGACATCGCGCTCGCCATAGCCGGCGACGCGCGTGAAGTCAAAGCCCGCGAAGGCCTGCCTGAAGGCCTCGCGCTTGCGCAGGATCGTCAGCCACGACAGCCCCGCCTGAAAGCCCTCGAGGCTCAGCTTCTCGAACAGGCGCACGTCGTCTGACACGGGAAAGCCCCACTCGCGGTCGTGGTAGGCGCGATAGTCGGCGTCGGCGCTGCCCCATGCGCAGCGCTTCACGCCGTCCTCTCCGCTCACCAGCCCGTCGTCGGCCATCGCTGCACTAAACCACGACCCCGCGTGCGTCGGTGGAGCAGAATGGTCGACATGGCGCTCAGCCCGCAGACGATCCTCGACCGCGTCCGCCGCGTGCCGGCCGGCTACGTGACGACCTACGGCGACCTCGCGCCCGGCGCCCCGCGCCACGCCGGGCGCGTGCTCTCGCAGATGCCTCCTGACGTGCCCTGGTGGCGCGTCGTGCGCAGCGACGGCACCTGGCCCAAGGGCGCCGAGCAGCGCGCGCGGCTGCTGGCCGAGGACGTTCCCGTGCGCGGACAGCGCGTGGTCATGGCCGAGGCCAGGGTGCCGCCGGAGGCGATCCAATAGCTAGGCTGCGCCACTCGCGCGAGCCCTCTGACGGCCTCTGGCGTGCAGACCGGCCATGAGCATCGACTCCGACACCACCCCAGCCGCCGACGGCCTCGGCGTCACAGCCGACGCCGCTGCGCGCACGCAGGAAACGCTGGAGCTGGCCTCGCGCCACCTCGACCCCTCGCTCGTCGACGTGCTGCGCATCCTCGGCTTCGACAAGCAGTACACCTCGGCGCAGGGCTCGCACCTCTACGACGCCGACGGGCGCGCCTACCTGGACTTCCACACCGGCGAGGGCTTTGCCAGCCTCGGCCACAACCATCCCGACGTGCGCGATGTGCTGGCGGCGACGCTGGCGGCCAACGCCGTCGACGGCGTGCAGATCCATTACTCGGCGCTCGCCGGCATGCTCGCCGAGGCGCTCACGCAGCGTCTGCCCGACCCGCTGGAGGCGGTGTTCTTCACGAGCACCGGCGCCGAGGCCGTCGACTCGGCGATGAAGTTGGCGCGCGCCGCGACCGGGCGTCCGCGTTTCGTCTCCTGCGACAACAGCTTCCACGGTGTCACGCTCGGCCCGCTCTCGCTGGTCGGCGACGAGTTCTTCAAGGAGGGCTTTGGGCCGTTGCTGCCCGGTTGCGCGCGTGTCCCCTTCGGTGACCTCGACCGCCTGGAGGCGGAGCTGAGCTCGCGCGACGTGGCTGCCTTCATCGTCGAGCCGGTGCAGGGCCGCATGGTCACGCTGCCGCCCGACGGCTACCTGCAGGCGGCGCAGGAGCTGTGCCGTCGCTACGGCACGATGTTCGTGCTCGACGAGATCCAGACGGGCCTCGGGCGCACCGGCAGATGGTTCGCGCTCGAGCACTGGCGACTGCATCCGGACTTCGTGCTCGTCGGCAAGGCGCTCAGCGGCGGCTACATGCCGGTCGCCGCGATGGTCACCAGCCGCGAGATCTACCAGCAGGCGGTCGGCGCGCTGGAGCGCAGCTACGTCCACCAGTCGACCTACGGCCGCAACCGCCTGTCGGCCGCCGCCGGCCTGGCGACGCTGCGCGTGATCGAGCGCGACGGCCTCGTCGAGAACGCCGTGAACATCGGCGCGATGCTGAAGCAGGGTCTGGCCGAGCTGCAACAGCGCTATGAGATGGTCGCGGAGGTCCGCGCCAGCGGGCTGATGATCGGCATCGAACTGGGCGCGCCGAGCTCGCGCGTGGCCAAGCTCAACTGGCGTCTGATCCACATGGCCAGCGAGGGCCTGTTCCCCCAGCTCGTCGTGATCCCGCTGCACCGCGACCATGGCGTGATCACGATGGCGGCCGGCAAGAACGACGTGATCAAGCTGCTGCCACCGCTGACGCTGTCAGAGGCCGAGGCGCGGCAGTTCCTCGGCGCGCTGGACTCGGTGCTCGCCGACTGTCACGGCGCGGCCTCGAAGAACTGGGCGGTCGTGCGCGACATCGCCAAGGCCACGCTGCTGCGCCGAAAGCCGGCGCAGACGCCAGAGAACGGCGGTTCGCCGTTGCGCACAGCGCCGCTCGATCCGACACGCGCCGACGTCTGCCTCGTCACCGGCGCCAGCGGTTTCATCGGCGGGCGCCTGACCAGACGCCTCGTACAGGAAGGCCGCTCGGTGCGCTGCCTGGTGCGCGAGAGCAGCGACATCTCGCATCTGCGCGATCTCGACGTGGAGATCGCCGTCGGCGACCTCACGAGCCCGCCGTCGCTGGCTCGCGCCGTGCAGAACTGTCGCTACGTGCTCCACTGCGGCGCGCTCGTATCCGACTGGGCGACAAAGCAGGAGATAACCGCAGCCAACGTCGACGGCACGCGCAACCTGCTCGACGCGTGCGTCGGCGCGTCAGTTCAGCGCCTGGTGCACTTCAGCACGACCGACGTGTACGGCCACCCGGGCGCGGCCGGCGTCGAAGAGAGTCAGATGGGCGAGCGCTTTGCCAACTGGTACTCGCAGACCAAGCGCGAGGCCGAGGCCGTGGCGCGCCAGGTCCAGTCAGAGCATCCGCTGGAGGTCGTGATCCTGCGCCCGGCGACCGTCTACGGGCCGGGCTCCAAGGAGGTCGTCGGCGAGATCGCGCGCGCTATTCGCGCACGCAACATGCTGCTCGTCGACCGCGGGCGCTCGGTGGCGGGGCTGTGTTATGTCGACAACCTGATGGACGCCACGCTGCTGGCGCTCGCACACGAGGCCGCGCCGGGGCACGCGTTCAACGTCTCGGACGGTCTCGGCGTGACCTGGCGGGAGTTCACCGACAGCCTGGCCGACGGCCTGGGCTGCGACAGGGTCCGTTGGAGCCTGCCCTACTGGATGGCCAGCGGGATCGGCTTCTCCCTGGAGCACGGCTACCGCGCGCTGCGCAGGACGACCGGCCTCAGCGCGCCGCCGCTGCTGTCGCGCCAGGCCGTGCAGGTGCTCGGTCGAGATCAGCACTTCAGCAACCGCCACGCCCGTGAGGTGCTCGGCTGGGAACCGCTCGTGGACTACGCCAGCGGCATGCAGGCGACCGTCTCGTGGCTGAACAGCGACTACCTGGCGCAGAGCTAGATCCGCACCGCTACGCGCCTGCTACTGCGCCGACGAGCCTCTCGCGGCGCGCACGCCGGCCTCGCCGCGACCTCTGCGCAGCGTAGACGGCCCCGTTGCGAGCACGCTGCGTCGAGGCCGCTCGGCGGCTTGCTTGCCGGCCTGTTGCAGGTGCGCGCTGAGCGCCTCGACGACCTGAGGATCGAACTGCGTGCCGGCGTTTGCGACCAGCTCGGCGATCGCCACCTCGGGCGAGCGCGCCTTGTCGTAGGCGCGCTCGGAGACCATCGCGTCATACGCGTCGCAGGCGGCGATGATGCGCGAGCCGAGCGGAATCTCCTCGCCCGCGAGGCCGTCCGGGTAGCCGTCGCCGTCCCAGCGCTCGTGGCTGGAGCGCACGAGGCGCGCGACCGGGCGCAGCGCCGGCGCGGCGTTGAGAATGCGCTCGCCGATCACCGTGTGCTGGCGCATCAGCGCCCACTCGCTGTCACTGAGCGGTCCAGGCTTGTTGAGGATCTGATCGGGAACGGCCAGCTTGCCGAGGTCGTGCAGCTCGGCCGCGCGACGCAGCTCGTCGAGCTGCTCCGAGTTCAGCGCGAAGCGGCGTCCGATCTCGCTCGCGAGCACGCCGACGTCGCACACGTGGTCGTGCAGGCTCGGCTCGCGCTCGGTCAGCAGTTGCATCAGCACGCTCTGCTGCATCAGCACCGTCTGCGCGCGGGCGCGTGAGCGCCCGCCGTCGGACTTGTCGGCGTACATGCGCTCGTCGGCGAGGTTCAGCGCGGCGCTGACGTTGTCTGTGTCGCCCGGCAGGTTGACCACCCCGCACGAGGCGGTGACGACGAAGCCCTTGCCGCGCTCTGCGAGCGCCGCCTGCGCCCTGCCGATGCGCTCGTCCTCACGCGCCAGATGACCGGAGAGCAGCACGCAGAACTCGTCGCCGCCGAGCCGATAGGCCGCGCCGTTGTCCGCGACCGACTCAGCCAGCGCCGCACCCAGACGCACCAGCAGAGCGTCACCGGCGCCGTGGCCGAAGCTGTCGTTGTAGCGCTTGAAGCCGTCGAGGTCGAAGAACGCCAGTGTCGACGGCTGCTCGCGCCGTGCTCGCGAGACCGCCGCGTCGAGGTCGCTCATCAGCTGTCGCCTGTTGCCCAGCTGAGTCAGCGCGTCGGTCGTCGCATCGCGCGTCTGCCGTCGCAGCATGCGCACGTTCTCCAAGTAGGTCAACCCGGCGCGCGTGCCCGCGGCCAGCAGCGCCAGCGTCGCCAGCACCACCGCCAGCCCCGTGAGCGGGTGTGACGCGGCGGCCGCGTCGACGAGCAAGCCGAGCGCGACCACGGCGAAGGCCGTTGGCAGCACGATCGTGTGGCGCGCCACGTCGCTGCTCGCCGGTCGACGCGCCGTCGCCGGCTGCCAGGCCGCGAGCGCCATCAGCGCCATCGCCCCCGGCCACAGCGTGTCGAGGATGTTGCCTTCGACGTACGTGCCCTTGGCCACCTGGTAGACGTAGACCATGTCGGCGATTGCGTTCACCGCGATCGCCGCTCCGATCAGCAGCCACTGTCGCCCGGGCCTCCAGCCCGAAAGTGCGAAGCCGACGGCGATGAACACCAGCAGCAACAGGTCGGCAAACGGGTAGGCGAGGTTGACGCCCACCGCCGCGGCGCCGCCTTCGCTCGTGCTCAATACCGCTGGGAAGACGAGCGCCGCTCCGAGCGCTGCCAACGTCAACCCGACGATCACCCCGTCGAGCCACAGAGCGGCGCCGGTGTGGCGAAATTGCCGGCGCATCAGCAGCGACAGGCCGACGTATGTCGCCGGATACAGCGTCAGGTACAGCCCGTCTGCTACCGACGGGTACGGCGGGTTGGCGACATGGTCGAGCCAGAACGTCCATGTCAAGTCGCCGCCCGTCCACGCCAGCAGCGCCGCGCTGATCAACAGCCACGCTGTCCGGTCCTCGCGCCGCGTCAGCGCCCGTGCGAAGCAGAGACCCACGGCGACGAGCTCGATCGACGTGTACACCCACTCGTTGGCGAAGTCGTTCAACCCCGCGCCGCCGAATCCGATCACGGCGTGCGCTCCGTCGAACAGCGTCGCCAGGCCGGCGAACGCCAGCGCAAGCACGACAATCGGAGACCCACGCCGCAGGGGCCGCATCGATCGTGCGCTGGACAGCGAAATCTGCACTGCGTATGACATCGACGGATCATCTCGCCGCCTTGAAGCCGCCAGGCCGCCCGTGGACGCGCAGATCGCGCGCGTGTGAAGCGGAGCTACCGTCCGTTTCTAACTTCACCGTCATGCTAAGCGGAGGTATCGTCCGCTCACCCCTTTCCACTCATGTCTTCCGCCGAGCCCACACGCACGCTGCGCACCGACGCGCGCGAGAATCGCGAAAAGCTGCTGCGCGCGGCCGCCTCTCGCTTCGCCGCGCAGGGCTCGAGCGTCGCGCTGGAGTCGATCGCGCGCACCGCCGGCGTCGGCGTCGGCACGCTCTACCGCCACTTCCCCACGCGCGAGGCGCTCGTCGAGGCGGTCTATCGCAAGGAGGTCGACGCGCTCTGCGCGTCCTCGGGCGAGCTGCTTGCACAGCTGCCGGCGGACGCGGCGCTCGAGGCATGGATGGAGCGTTTCATCGCCTATGCGGCGACCGAGCGCGGCCTGTCCGCCGCGCTGAAGTCGGTCGCCGCGTCGCAGTCGGAGCTGTTCACCGCCACGCGCGAACGGCTGCTGACGGCGATCGGAGCGCTGCTCGGCGCAGGCATCGCCACCGGCAGGCTGCGTGACGACGTGAACGCCGACGACGTGCTCACGGTGATGAACGCCGTATGGACGATCTCCGACGAGGGAGAGCAGTGGGCGGCCAGGGCGCGACGGGTGCTGACGCTGCTGATGGACGCGCTGCGTGTTCGCAGCTAGCGGCGAGCCTCGCTCGGGCCTCAGCGCACGATCGTGAAGCGCAAGGCGACGGCCCGCGAGCGACCCGTTGCGTTGCTGGCTGTAACCACGGCTTCGTAAAA
This sequence comes from uncultured Solirubrobacteraceae bacterium, assembly GCA_963793935.1. Lineage (GTDB taxonomy): Bacteria > Actinomycetota > Thermoleophilia > Solirubrobacterales > Solirubrobacteraceae > Palsa-744. The sequence continues at coordinate 982,121 of CAWCBZ010000001.1, read as the reverse complement.
GCCGGGACGGAGCGCACGGCGGCCGATTCGCCCGCTGAACGCGATCGCCGTGAGTCCCTGTCGCACGTTGGCTCGCGTCAAGGTGCCAGCCGTCAGCCGGCGCGTGCAGCGCCTGGCATGCGCGCGTCTCAGCCTGGCGCTCGGCGCCACGCATTTGCGGCCCCTGCGCAGCCCTGTGGCCAGCCGCCTGATCGAGATCCTGACGGTTGCGGCGGTAGACACCCTGAAGCGGAAGCGTGTGCCTACGGGAACACGGCGCGCGCGAGCGCGGGCGAAGATCGCCGTGGCGGCTCTGCCCACACGAAACCGCGTGTTCGTCAGCGTCACCGATCTGAGCGTTGGCGCAACCGGTTTCCCGAGTTTGCGAAGAGGCGGAGTCACGGCCGCTTTGCCGGTCGTGACCGTCTGGTCTGTGCCGACAACCGTGCCGGCCGCGTTGGTCGCGACGATACGGAAGTGATAGGTCGTCTGTGGCTGCAGTTTGCTCAGCGTCGCCGAGACCGCCTGCGCCATGCCGCCTTCGCCCACGCTCGCTGCGCTCGTGAAGTTGCCGTAGGAGGTCGTCGTGCCATAGTCGAAGTGGTAGCTCGTCGCGCTGAAGTTGGGGTTGATCGTCGCGCCCACGCTCGCCGCGTCAGAGACCGAGCTCGTGACCGAGCTCGTCGTGGCAGTGGGCCGAGGCACCTCGACCGCGCCGATGTCACAGCCGCCGCCCTGTGGGCGCGTCACGCCGCGCTGGTCACTGGAGGGACAGGTCGCCGCGTCGCCGGCGTCGATCGCCGGGCTGCCGGCCAGCGGCATCTGCGTCAGCGTCAGGCCGCCGTGATCGCCAAGCGCTCCCAGCTTTGCGTCGGCGCTCGACTTGTCGCCCGTGCCTTTGAAACCGCAGGAGGTCCCATCGTCGATGTTGTTCCCCTTGGAAACGACCGGCGTGCCACAGTTGCCACCGGAGTTGCCGGCAACGATCGAGTTGTCGATGCCGCCGGTGCCGAGCGAGCCCACGCTCAGACCCCCGCCGGACGAGGCTCCTCCCCCGCCGCCTGCGCTGTTGTTCGCGACCGTGGCATGCGAAATCGTTCCCGTGCCCGCCCCGAACACCATTCCACCGCCGAAGCCGTCGGATTTGACGCCGTTGCCTCCCGCGCGATTGCCGGAGATCGTCGTGTTGGTGACGCTGAGGGCCTGCGTCACCCCTTCGCCACCGGAGGCGTAGCTGACTCCTCCGCCGAAACCTGCGGCTTCCAGGCCATCCCCGCCCGCGGTGTTCCCGGTCACAGCCGATCGATCGAGCGTCAGGGACAGGGCGTTTTTTTTGCCGCCGCTTGAGATTTCGAGGCCCCCGCCGAAGCCGGAGGCTTCAACAGCGCCGCCACCGGCGACGTTGTCGGAGATCGAGCTTTCGCTCAACGCCACGGAAATCGCTCCATTGTCAAAGCCCGAGCTCGCCTCGATGCCACCGCCGAAGCCGCTCGCTTCCAAGCCGCCGCCCCCGGCGCGGTTGCCGCCAACGCGGCTGCGCGTGAGTGTCAGCGCGAACGACGGCGCGGTGCCGGTCGGGCTGTACTCGATGCCGCCGCCGAATCCCGCGGCGAGGCTACCGCCCCCCGCCGTGTTTTCGCTCACCGTGCTGTCGATCAGTCTGTAGATTCCGGGACCGAGTTCCAGGCCGCCGCCGAAGCCCGAGACGCCCGCCCCGCCTGCGTGGTTGTTCGTGACCGCTACGCCTTCCAGCGTGAGTTCTCCGCCGGCCACGCTGACGCCTGCGCCGTTCGGGTCTTTGCCATGGGTGAGCGTGAGCCCCCGCAATGTCACCGTGGGCGTTCCCGTGACCGTGAAGACGCGCGAGGCGTCGTTGCCGCTGATCGTCGTCGCACCGGCGCCGGCGCCGACGATCGTGAGGTTCTTGGCGATCGCGAGCGGGCCTGTGGTGAGCGTGACCTGCCCCGCCGGCACCGTGATCGTGTCGTTGACGTTGGCCGCAGCGATCGCCGCGCGCAGCGAGCCGGCGCCGCTGTCGTTCAGGTTGGCGACAGCAATCGTTTCGGCAGATGCAGTCGATGCGAAACAGGCGATCGCCAGCACCGCGGCCACCAGCGTCGAGGCGAGCATCGCGAAGCGGCCTCGCCTCGCGTCCTGCGTCGGGTATCCGCCGGGCATACGCGGCGAAAGCTACCACTGCACGCGGTAGCGCGCACGCGAGCAGACGCTTCACCCCCGCCCCCACCGCGCGACGATCCGGCCGAGTGTCGAGCGATGCCGTGCGACCAGCGAATAGCCTCGTTGGGCCGCGCCGGGAAAGGTTCTGGCCAGCGCCGCCAGCGGCCTGCCGCCCGGCAGCAGGTCGGCCAGCGGCGCGAGGGCGCGTCCAGCGGAGCTGACCTCGCCGCTGGGCGCGACCAGATGCCATGAGTCCATACGACGGTCCACTGTTATGCCCGCCAGCAATCGCGCGGCCTCGGGCTCTTGCAGCGCCAACGGGCGCAGGCGCCGGCGCCGGTCCCACGCGAGCACGCGCCGCAACGACCAGCAACAGAATCGGCATTGGCGGTCGTACAGCAGCACCCAACGACGGGCGGAGTCGCTGCGATGCAAGTCCGACGCATCCATCGCTTCAATCTAGACGCGCTATTCCTCCGGGCAGGCTGAGCATCGCGGCCCAGGGACGCGGCATCTAAGCTGGCCGCATGAGCGAGCCGGCGGGCACGAGCGGGAGTGCGGCGCCGCAGAGCGCGGCGATGCCCTCGCCGTTTCCACCGATCGCCGAGTATGGATTTCTGTCGGACTGCCACACCGGCGCGCTGATCGCGCCGGACGGCAGCATCGACTGGCTGTGCGTGCCGCGTTTCGACGCGCCGAGCGTGTTCGGAGCGCTGCTCGATCGCCAGGCCGGCGACTTCCGTTTCGCGCCGTTCGGCGTCAACGTGCCGTCGGCGCGCATCTATGAGCCCGGCACGAACATTCTGCTGACCACGTGGAAGACGCCGACCGGCTGGGCGGTCGTGCGCGACGCACTGATCCTCGGCCCGCGCCGCGGCGAGGACGCGGTGACACCGCACACGCGCCCGCCGACCGACGAAGACGCTGCGCACCTGCTCGTGCGCGTGGCGATGTGCATAGAGGGCGAGGTCGAGATGGAGCTGACGTGCGCGCCGGTGTTCGACTACGGGCGCACACCAGCGCGGTGGAGTCTCGCCGAGGGCGGTCACTGCGCCGACGCCACGGACGAGAGCGAAGACGGCGACGAACTGACGATCCGCCTGCGCAGCGACCTGACGGTCGGCGTCGAGGGCGACCGCGTGCGCGGGCGCCACGTGCTGGCCAAGGGCGAGCAGATCTACTGCTCGCTGTCCTGGGCCGAGCAGCTGGCCGGCGCGCAGTCGCTCGACGAGGCCAACGAGAGGCTCGCGTCCACGGCGCACTTCTGGCGCGCCTGGTTGGATCGCGCGCGCATACCCGACCACCGCTGGCGCGACGCGATCCAGCGCTCGGCGCTGGCGATCAAGGGCCTGACGTACATGCCGACGGGCGCTACCGTGGCGGCGCTGACGACGTCGCTGCCCGAGACGCCGGGCGGCGAGCGCAACTGGGATTACCGCTACACCTGGCTGCGCGACTCGACGTTCACGCTGAAGGCGCTGCACTACCTCAACCTCGACTGGGAGGCCGAGGAGTTCATGCAGTTCGTCGCCGACCTCGACACCAACGACGACGGCGCGCTGCAGATCATGTACGGCATCGACGGACGGCGCGACCTCAGCGAGTCCACACGCGACGATCTTTCCGGCTACGCCGGCGCAAAGCCCGTGCGCGTCGGCAACGGCGCCTTCGATCAGCGCCAGAACGACGTGTTCGGCGCGGCGCTGGACTCGATCCTGCTGCACACGCGCCGCAGCCAGCGACTGCCGCGCCGCCTGTGGCCGCTCGTGCAGGCCCAGGCCGAGTGCGCGACGGCCGTGTGGCGACAGCCCGACCAGGGCATCTGGGAGGCCCGCGGCGAGCCACGCCACTACGTCTCCTCCAAGCTGATGTGCTGGGTCGCGCTCGACCGCGCGGCGCAGCTCGCGGCGATTCGCGGTGACGCCGAGCACGAGGCGCTGTGGCAGGCGACGGCCGAGGAGATCCGCGAGGACGTGCTCGCGCACGGCCTGAGCGACGCAGGCGTGTTGCGCCAGCACTACGAAACCGACTCGCTGGACGCCTCCAACCTCCTCGCGGCGATCTTCGGCTTCCTGCCCGGCGGCGACGAGCGCCTGCGCGCGAGCGTGCTGGCGATCGCCGACGAGCTCACCGAGGACGGCTTCGTGCTGCGCTATCGCACCGAGGAGACCGACGACGGACTGTCGGGCAAGGAGGGCAGCTTTCTGATCTGCTCGTTCTGGCTCGTGTCGGGTTTGACGATCGTCGGCGAGCGCCAGCGCGCACGCGATCTGATGGAGAAGCTGCTGCACGTGGCCTCGCCGCTGGGGCTGTATGCCGAGGAGTTCGACACGAGCACCGGCCGCCACCTCGGCAACTTCCCGCAGGCCTTCTCACACCTCGCGTTGATCGAGGCCGCGGGGCGCATCATCCTCGCCGAGCGCCTGGCCGAGATCTCCTGGTGAGCGCCCGGCGCGGGCTAGATTGAAGCTATGGCGAAGACCTGGGTGCTGGACACCGAGACCAAGGGCACCGGCGCGCACATGGCGCCGCTGGAGAAGGCCGACCGCGAGGCCGCCGAGCAGCGCGAGCTGCAGACGGTCACCTTCAAGCGCGCGGCAAAGCGCGCCGAGCCGCCGGCGCCGCGCGAGAAGCAGCGCTTCAAGGTCGTCGACGTGCTCGGCGGGCGCGTGCTGACCGAGGACGTTGGCGCCCGCGAGGCGATCGCGGCGCTTGGCGAGCTGCGCAGCGTGCTCGACGCTCGCGTATCGGTGTGGTCTGTCGACGCGCGCCGTTGGAAGCTGTTGAGCCTGGACGAGCAGAAGGCGCTGTGGCGCCTGCGCCCGGCCGCGGCGCAACGCTAGCCTGCAGCGCATGGCGCAGCCGTTCGTCCACCCGCTGCGCGTGCGCTACGGCGAGTGCGATCCGCAGGGCATCGTCTTCAACGCCAACTACCTGCTGTATTTCGACGTGGCGTTCACCGAGCTGTGGCGCGCGGCGATCGGGCCGTGGCAGGAGATGGTCGACAGCGGCGTCGACGCGGTCGTGGCCGACGCGTCGATCTCCTTTCGCGCGCCGGCGCGCTTCGACGACGAGCTGACGCTGCACGCGCAGCCAACGAGACTCGGCACAACCTCCATCACCACGCAGATCGACGTGCTGCGCGAGCGGACGCTGCTCGTCAGCGGAACACTTCGCCACGTCTGCGTGTCGACCGACAGCTGGCAGAAGACCGACATGCCCAGCTGGATACGCGATGGCCTGCGGCCGTTCGCGACCGACGACGCCGAGCGCGAGCGCGACTAGCGCCGGGCGCCACACCTGGCTACCGGCGCACCGGCTCTGCGGTCCGTCTGGCTCGCCGCCGCCAAGATTTCACACGGGGGCGCACTTGGGCTTACGATGTGTGCAGCAATTGGACGGTTCGGCGCACTGGGGGAAGGTTGTGCGTTGGAGACGGGTTGTTTTGGGAGATCGAGGATGACCGACAAGGCAGCGAACCACACGGCAGCACAGGGATCAGAGCCCAGGCGGAGCCCAGCGCTGAGCAAGCGCGAAGTGCGCGCGGCGATCCACGCCGAGGCCGGCCTGTACGTGCTCGGTGGCCTGCTCTGCTCGACGGCGCTGCTGATTCCGCACGTGCGTGCGCCGGAGGCGGTCGCTGCCGTCGGCTTCGTCGCGCTGTTCGTCGCCGCCGGGCTGTTCGTCGCGGCCGAGCGCCATGGGGCGGGCTGGAGCTGGCGTTCGTCGGCGATCTGTGGGGGGTCGTGCTGATCGCGGTGCTGTGCGCCTCGGCGGGCGGCGCGAGCAGCCCGTTCGCGCTGATCTATCTGTTCGCGATCGGCCATGCGGCGGGCTTTCAGCCGCGCGGGCGCTACATCGTCGTGCTCAATCGCCTCGCTGCTGGCGTTTCTGCTGCCGCTGACCTACGAAAACGTGCCCGCGACCTTCGGCGCGGTGGCGCTGGTGGGCATCGTGCTCGCGGTGATGACGACGGGCGTCATCCATCTGGCGCTCAACAGCGTGCGCGAGCATCGCCGCCGGCTGAAATTCCTGATCGACGCGACGGCCTCCTTCGACACCTCGCTGGACCCGGCCGAGGCGCTGCGCAACCTGGCGCACGCCGCTGTGCCGGAGCTGGCCGAGCTGTGCGTGATCGACCTGCTCGACCGCGACGGCCGCGATCGACCACGCACCGTCGCTGCGGCGCTCGACGCGGACGTGGCGCTCGGCGTGGAAAGCCTGCGCCGCCGCGAGCCGCTGGACCTCGACGGCGAGCCATCCGGTGGCGCGCGCGCTGGCCAGCGGCAGAACCGGTGCGTGATCGATGACCTCAACGACGAGAGTCGAGCTGGCGCAGGCCGCGCAGAGCGACGAGCACCAGCGCTTCATGCGCAGCGCCGGCTACCGCTCGGCGGCTGTCTTTCCGATGATCGCGCGCGGGCGCACGCACGGCGCGATCTCCTTCCTGCACGTCGGCAGAGAGGTGCGCTACGGACGCGAAGTGCTCGCCGTGCTCGAAGACCTCAGCGGGCCGCGCGGCGATGGCCTTCGACAACGCGCGCCTGTACGCCGATCGCACGCGCGTGGCGCAGACGCTGCGTCGCAGCCTGATGCCGTCGGTGCTGCCGACGATTCCCGGGCTGGAGCTGGCGAGCTTCTTTCGCCCGCTCGGCGCCGGCAGCGAGGTCGGCGGCGACTTCTACGACGTGTTCGGCGACGAGCACAGCTGCTGGCTGGTCGTCGGCGACGTCTGCGGCAAGGGCGCCGAGGCGGCGGCGCTGACGGGCTTTCTGCGCCACACGACGGTCGCCTACGCGCGCGAGCAGTCCGAGCCCGGGCAAGGTGCTCGCGCAGGTCAACCGCGTGATGCTCGACCAGGACTTCGAAGGGCGCTTCGCGACGGCGATCCTCGTCAACCTGCGCCTGCACAGGGGCGGCGATGTCGCCGTGACGGTCGCCTCGGCGGGCCACCCGGCGGCGCTGCTGGCGCGCGCCGACGGCGCGACGGCGCAGTTCGGCAGAGCGCGGCTCGCTGCTGGGCGTGTTCGCCGACCCGATCATCGAGGAGGCTTCGACGGTTCTGTCGCTCGGCGACTCGCTGGCGCTCTACACCGACGGGCTGATGGAGGCGCACGCGCCCGCGCGTACGGTCACGCCCGAGCAGATGGTGCAACAGCTGCAGAGCCGCTCGCCGGCCGGCGCGCAGGAGGCGATCGACGCGCTGCTCGGGCCTGGTCGAGCTCGACGAGCACGTGCGCGATGACATCGCGATTCTCAGCGCGCGCGTGGTGCCGGTGACGGCGACGGTCGCGCACCTGCGCCGCAGCGCGCCGGCGACGCGCGTGTCGGGCGCCGACCGCGTCGCCTCGGGGCAGAGCGAAGGCGCCGCCTGATACCCGCTTGCGCGCTCGTGGCCGCTGGCCGCCGAGGCCGTTTTGCGGGACCGTTTGGCGACTCTGATAGACCCCGCAAGATGGGCGCCCCTGAGGAGAAGCCGCCGACGGCTCGTGGTTGGGCTCAGCACAGACGCACCGGACTGATCATCGCCGCGATCCTGCTCGCGGGGCTGCTGGCGTTTGCGCTGTCGCGTCTGGGCCTGCACCGCATCGGGCACGCGCTGATCACCGCCAAGCCGGGGTGGGTGGCGGGCGCATTCGTGCTGATGGCCAGCTCGCTGGTGCTGCGTTCGATCTCCTGGCATCAGACGCTGCGCGCGGCGCTGCCGGAAACGAAGATCCCCTGGCCGGCGGTGACACGCGCGACGATGATCGGCGTGATGGCCTCGGCGGTCGTGCCGGGGCGCATCGGCGAGCCGACGCGCGTGGTCGTGCTCAGCGGCGCCTGGAGGGCTCCAACCGCCGCCAGATTCCGATCGTCGCCGGCACGGTCTTCTCGCAGACGCTGATCAACCTGCTCGCGCTGGCGATTCTCGCCGCGGTGACGTTCACCAGCGTGCCGCTGCTGCAGCGGCCACCCGCGGGATCGCCACGGCGATCGCGATCCCGCTGCTGATCTGCGCGCTCGTCGTCGCCGGTCCGCGCCTGCTGGCGCTCGGCCGGCGCGCGCGCTCGGAGCGCGTCGCGCGCTGCGCCGAACGCGCTCGCGCGGCTGCTCGCGCTCGCGCGGCGCGGGCTGATCGTGTTCGCGCGCCCGCGCTACGGCAGCACGGCCGTCGGCGCGCAGCTGCTGGCGTGGGCGCTGCAGTGGCTGGCCTGTTACATGGTGCTGCTCGCGCTGGGCCTGGAGCACAAGGCCGGCCTGGCGGCGGCGGCGGCGATCCTGCTGGCCGTCAACGTCAGCGCCGATCCTGCCGGCGACGCCATCCAACGTCGGCGTCTTCCAGGCCGCCTGCCTGGTCGTGCTGACCGCCTACGGCGTCGGCGGCGGCCCGGGCCTGGCCTACGGCATCATCCTGCAGGCGGTCGAGGTGCTGACGGCGCTCGCGCTGGGCATTCCGGCGCTGCTCGGCGAGGGCCTGACCTGGCGTGACATTCGCGCCGAGTCGCACTCCGAGCGCGAGCGCGAGGAACAGTTGGCGGATGAGGTCGAGCGGGCGATCGGCGACCCGCCGGCGTCGGCGGTCGGCCCCGGCGACGAGACGTCAGCCGGCCAGCGCGCGGAGTGACTGGCGCAGCGAGCCGGTGGTCTGCAGCACGGCGGTCGGCTCATAGCCGCAGTGGGCCATGCAGTTTTCGCAGCGCGGGTCCTTGCCGCGGCCGTACTTGTCCCAGTCGGTCGTCTCGATCAGCTCTTTGTAGGTCTCGGTGTAGCCGTCGGCCATCAGGTAGCAGGGGCGCTGCCAGCCGAACAGCGAGTAGCTGGGAATGCCCCACGCGGTGCAGTCGAATTCGGCCTTGCCCTCGAGGAAGTCGAGGAACAGCGGGCTGTGGTTCAGGCGCCACTTCTTGCGCCGGCCGTCTGCGAAGGCCTCCTTGAACAGCTTGCGCGTCTCGGTGACGCCGAGGAAGTGCTCCTGGTCGGGCGCTTTCTCGTAGGCGTAGGCGGGCGAGATCATCATTTCGTCGACCTCGAGGTCGTCGTTGAGGAAGTCGAGCACCTCGCGCACGGTCTTCGGCGAGTCTTGCGTGAAGAACGTCGTGTTGGTGGTCACGCGAAAGCCGGCGGCCTTGGCGGCCTTGATCGCGGCGACCGCCTTGTCGAACACGCCCTCGCGCTCGACCGAAGCGTCGTGGCGCTCCGCAGGCCGTCGATGTGCACCGCCCAGGAGAAGTACGGGCTCGGCTTGAAGTTCTCGAGCTTCTTCTCCAGCAGCAGCGCGTTGGTGCACAGGTAGACGAACTTCTTGCGCTTGATCAGCTCGTCGGCGATCACGTGGATCTCCGGGTGGATCAGCGGCTCGCCGCCGGCGATCGAGACCATCGGCGCGCCGCTCTCCTCGATCGCGGCGATCGCCTGCTCGACTGGCATGCGCCGGCGCAGCTCGTGCTCGGGGTGCTGGATCTTGCCGCAGCCCGAGCACGCCAGGTTGCACTGGAACAGCGGCTCGAGCTCGACGATCAGCGGGAACTTGTCGCGTTTGGCCAGACGCTGGCGCATCAGATACCAACCCATGCGCGTGCTCTGCCTGACTTTCGCCGCCATGCGCGTACCTTAGCCCGCCGTGTCCCGGTCCTGAAGCGCGACCGCGGAAACCCGCCGCAGCACGCGAGCGGCCAGCAGCGCGCCGCCCAATGCCTGCGGGCGAAACAGCTCGTGGCTGGGGCTGTCGAGCACGACGCGCACGACCGCGAAGGGCCGCCCGGCGGCGCCCGCGGCAAGCCACGCCGACTCCATGTCGACCGCCAACGCGCCGGCCTGGCGCAGCTGCTCGCGGCGCTCGCCGGTGGCGATCTTGGCCACGCCGACGATCGGCCCGGCGCGCACCGTCAAGCCGGCGGCGACGAGCGCGCCGGCCAGCGGCGCGACGCCGTCGCAGGCCGCGCGCACGGGCTCGTGCCCCTCGTCGCCGGCCGCCAGCACCTCGTCGGCGACGATCACTTCGCCGGGCCGCGCTTGGGCGTCCAGGCCACCGCAGAAGCCGAGCACGAGCAGCGCATCGCCGGGCTCGCGCGCGAGCGCGCGCGCGGCGGCGATCGACTTCTCCGGCCCCATGCCGGTCTTGCGCACGTGCGCGCCGCGCGCCGCTGAGCGGATCAGCGCCTGCCTCCAACGCCAGTGGCGCGGCGACGACGACCCGCTTCATGAGCCGGCGCTCCGGCGCCCTGTGCGAACTGGGCGCCGCCCTGCGCGGGCGCAGCCGGCGCGGACGGCGCCGGCGGCGCGAGCTCCAGCGCGGCGAGCGCCTCCGTCGCCGCGGCGTGCCCGCTGATCACGGCGCCCTCCAGCGTCGCCGGCCAGCCCGTGTCGGTCCAGCTTCCGGCGAGCACCAGCCCAGGGACCTCGGTGCGCGGACCGGGGCGCAAGGCGGCGCTTCCCGGCGCGGCGCGGAACGTCGCGGCGTGCTCTCGCGTGGCCAGGAAACGCTCGACGCGCGCGCCGCGCGCGGCGGGCAGCAGCCGTTGCAGCTCGGGCAGGTAGCGCTCGCGCAGGGCTTGCACGCTCATCTGCATCTCCTCGGCGGCGCCGGACAGCGACACGGCGAGGTACTGACAGCCGCGCGGAGCGCCCGCGGCCGCGCTGCGGTCGAACAGGTACTGCACGGGCGTGTCGACGCCCGCGGCGAACGGCTGCTCACAGACGACGCGGTCATACACCACGTGCAGGTTGACGATCGGCGAGGCGCCGAGGCCGCGGATCGAAGCCGCCAGCCCGCCGAGCAGCGGCTCGATCAGGCCGGCGGCGCGCGCGTGCGGCAGCGCCACGACGACCGCGTCGGCGCTGTAGGCGCCTTCCACTCCCTGCACCTCGAAGCCGCGATCGCTGCGGCGCAGGCGCTCGGCGCGCCAGCCGAGGCGGAACTCGACGCCGGCGTCGGCCAGCGCGACCTCGGCGGGCTCGCCGATCGTCTCGGCCAGCGTGCCGACGTGAAAGCCGATGTCGCCGGCGTCGGCGCTGGCGAGCAGGCCGGTGCGAAAGACGAACGCGCCCAGCGCCAGCGAGGCCTCGGCGGCGGGCACGTTGAGCGTCGGCAGCGCGATCAGATCCCACAGCGCCGCGAGCGCGTGGTCACCCTGACCGTGCTCGCCCAGCCAGGCGCCGAAGGTCTGACCGTCCAGCGCGGGATCGGCGGGGTCCAGCGCGCCGAGCGCGCGCGCGGCGAGCGCCGCGCTGAAACGCTCTGACGGCGACAGGTGCGGGTAGCGCGCGAGCGCACCGGCCAGGTGAAACGGCGGCGGCAACGAGCCGCGTCGCAGCAGCACCGGCGCACCGCCGGGGCTGAGCACGGGAATCTCCAGGCGCTCCTGCACGGCCACGTGGCGATCTGAGCCCAGACGCGCCAGCAGCTCGCGGTAGGCCGTGCAGCAACGCAGGAACACGTGCTGGCCGTTGTCAAAGCGCATGCCATCGCGCTCGAAGGAGTACGCGGCGCCGCCGAGGCGGCGGCGAACCTCGACGAGCGTGACGGCGGCGCCCGCGGCGGCGCAGTCCAGCGCGGCGGCGATGCCGGCCAGGCCGCCGCCCACCACCAGCACGCGACGCTCGGCGCTCAGGCGTTCCTCCCGGCCAGGCTGCGCAACGCCACGCGAGCCTTCTGCGCGGTCGACAGCGACGCGCGGTGCGCCAGCGCCGCCGCCGGGTCGGCCTCGATCTGCCCCAGCAGCCGGTGATAGATGCCGCTCATCGCGCGCACGCACGCCGCGCTGCGGCGATCGAGCAGGTCGACCAGCGGCAGGCCGCGATCGAACCACTGCTGCGCGCGCTCAGCCTCGAAGCGCACCAGCGCGTCCAGCGCGTCGCGGCGCCGGGGATCGTCCAGCGCCGCGAGCAGCTCACCGGCCTCGGCGCGAGCGTCGGCGGCGATCACGCCGAAGCGGCGCAGATCCGCGGCGGGCAGATAGACGCGGCCCAGCTGCGCGTCCTCGCGCACGTCGCGCAGGATGTTGGTCAGCTGCAGCGCGACGCCGAGATCGTCGGCCAGCGATTCGGCCGCCGCGCGATCGACCGCCCGGCCGTCGGTGGGCTCGCTCCTGGCAAAGATCGCCAGGCAGACACGACCTATCGCGCCGGCGACGCGGCGGCAGTAGACGACGAGCTCGTCGATCTGCTCGTAGCTGACCTCGTCGACGTCCATGCGCACGCCTTCGATCAGCTCGCCCATCGCGCCTTGCGGCAGCGCGAAGCGGCCGTACGCATCGGCCAACGCGACGACCACCGCGTCGTCGCTGTCGCGCACGGCCGCATCGCCGGCTTCCAGCGCGCTCAGCTGGGCCGCCTCGCGATCGAGCAGCTCGCGCTTTCGCTCAGGCTCGAGATCGCCGTCGCCGATGTCGTCGATGCGACGTGCAAACGCGTAGGCGGCGCACATCGCGCGCCGTCGCGGCGGCTCGAGCAGGCGGATGCCGTAGTAGAAGTTGGCGGCCTGGGTGCGCGTGATCTGCGCGCAGCGGGCATAGGCCTCGTCGACCGTCATCGCGCCGCTCATGCGATCGACCCAGCGCCCCGTCCGGCGCTCACGATCGGCTCGGCGCGGCCGGCGGCGCGCCCTTTGCGCGTGCCGCGCGCCGCGCCCTGAGCACTCTCACCAGCGCGCGCAGGCGCGCCGCGCCGCCGGCGCTCGGCGCTCCCGCCATCACTTCGCAGCGTGCGCGCTCGATCGCATCCAGCGCCGCGTGGCCGCCCGCGACGAACGCGGCGACGGCCAGTCGCTCGCGCCCGCGCAGCTCGTCGATCAGCGGCGCGCCGGCGTGCAGCAGATCGCGCGCGCGCTGCACCTCGAAGGCCAGCACGGCGCGCAACGGCGCGCGGTCGTGCTCAGATGCGGTCGGCTGCAGTTCGGCGACGGTGGCGCCGAAGCGGCGCATGTCCTCGGCCGGCAGGTATACGCGTCCGGCGGCGAAGTCCTCGGCGACGTCCTGGCAGTGCTCGGCCAGCTGCAGCGCCGTGCAGATCGAGTCCGACAGGGCGACGCGCCGGGGCGTCGCCGCGCCGAACACGCCGAGCACGATCTCACCCACGGGGTCGGCCGAAAGCGCGCAGTACTCGCGCAGCTGCTGCCAGCTCTCATAGCTGCTCACGCGCTGGTCCTGGCGATTTGCCTCGATCAGCCGCTGGAAGGGCTCGCGCGGCAGGTCGCACTCGCGCACGGTGACCGCCAGGCGCCGCATCAGCGGATGCTCTGGAGCGCCGTCGTAGACCAGCGCCAGCTCGCCCTCCAGCCAGTCAAGCGCCGCCAGGCGGTCGCCCGGCGCCGCGTCGCCGAGCTCGTCGACCAGGCGCGCGAAGCCATACACGGCCAGCAGGCGCCCGCGCACGCTGCGCGGCAGCACCCAGCTGGCGACGGGAAAGTTCTCGCCCTCGGCGCGGGCCATCACCTCGCCGGCGCTCGGCGCGGTCGGCGCGGCGTCGGCGAGCAGCATCATCGCCGGCAGCGGCCGAGCGCCATGATCGGAAAGACGAGCCTGTAGAGGTGGTAGTTGATGTAGTAGTCAGACGGAAAGCCGGTGCCTGTGTACTGCGGCTCATCCCAACCGCCATCGGCGCGCTGCGTGGCCACGAGCCAGCCGACGCCGCGCTCGATCGCCTCGGCCGGACCGTCGGCGGCGTGCAGCGCGAGCAGCGCCCAGGCGGTCTGTGAGGCGGTGCTGGCGCCGCGACCGATCCACTCGGCCTCGTCGTAGGAGCGCGGGTCCTCGCCCCAACCGCCGTCTTCGTTCTGGTGCTCTATCAGCCAGCGCACCGCGCGCTCGATGCAGGGGTCCGATCGCTGCATGCCGGCCGCGATCAGCGCGGGCACGGCGGCGCCGGTGCCATAGACGTGGTTGACGCCCCAACGCCCGAACCACGAGCCGTCGGCCTCCTGCTGCTCGACCAGCCAGCGCAGTCCGCTGCGAGCCACCGAGGTGTCGGCCAGGCCGAGCTCGGCGAGCATCTCCAGGGCGTGCGCGCTGACGTCCGCGCTGGGCTCGTCGATCACCTCGCCGAAGTCCAGGAACGGCAGCTCGCGAACCATCGTGCGCGTGTTCTCGGCGTCGAAGGCGCCCCAACCGCCGCCGGAGCTCTGCATGCCCTCGACCCAGCGCGCGGCGCGCTCGATCGCCGCGTCGCGCTTGGCGCTGGCGGCCACGCGGCGCAGCGCCAGCACCACCTCGGCGGTGTCGTCGACGTCCGGGTAGTTGACGTTGTCGAACTCGAACGCCCACCCGCCGGGCGCCAGCGCCGGGCGCACGACCGACCAGTCGCCGGGGACGGTCACCTCGGCGGCCAGCAGCCAGTCGGCGGCGAGCGTGAGCGCCGGATGATCTCCGGGCAATCCGGCGTCGTTGAGCGCGATCAGCGACAGCGCGGTGTCCCACACGGGCGACTGGCAGGCTTCCAGGCGCCGGCTGGGTCCCGTCGGGGCGCCGACCGAGCGCGAGTCGTCGCGATCCTCGACCATGAACCTGTCCAGGCCCTCCAGGCCGCGGCGCATGACCGGATGGTCGATCGAATAGCCCGCCAGATGCAGGGCGATCAGCGAGTAGACCCACGGCGGCTGAATGCCGCCCCACGAGCCGTCGGACTCCTGGCGACGCACGATCCAGCGCTCGGCGCGTCCCAACGCGATTCGCCGCAGCGGGCGAAACGGCCGGCGTTCATAGGCGCGCAGCAGACGGTCGCCGCGTGCAAGCCAACGCGCGCGCGGCGCGGCCTGGGGCTCTGTGGCGCTCTGTGGGCGCTCGACGTGCAGCTCGTGCAGCGCGAACGGCAGCTTGCGCGCCGGGCGATGGGTTTTGACCAGTGACAGCGCGACGATCGTCTGGCGCGCCCAGCAGGCGAACTCGTAGATGTTCAGCGGAAACCACGACGGCAGCAGGCCGATCTCCGGCGGCAGCGCCGGCACGTCCTCCCACGACCACAGACCGAACAGCGCCAGCCACAGGTGTGTGAACACGCGCGCGTTGGCGACGCCGCCCTGCTGGCGCACGAACTCGGCGGCGATGCGCATGTGCTCGGCGTCCGGCGGGTCGCCGGCGAGGCGCAGGGCCCAGTAGGCCTCGATCGTCGTCGACAGATCGCCCGGCCCACCGTAGAAGTTCGTCCACGTGCCGTCGGCGCGCTGTTGGGAGCGGATCCACGCCGCCGAGCGCTCGGTCTCGTCCTCGCGGCGCACGCCGAGGAACTCGCGCAGCAGCATGTCCTCGGCGTCCATCGTCACGTTCGTCTGCAGCTCTCCCTGCCACCAGCCGGCCGCGTCCTGCAGCGACAGCAGGTGCTCGCAGGCGAGCGCCAGCGCCATCTCAGCCTCGTTTTGGGCCTCTACTGTTGACGACGCCATTGCGGGAACTTAAACGTTTTCATCGGACGACGACATTTGCGAACTCGGGCGAGCCCGTAATTGCGGCCCTGGCGGAGGTCTGACGGCGGGTCGGCACGAGCACCTCGGGGTGGGCGAGCGTGATCACGTGGCGTCGCAGCTCGGCCTCCGACACGAGGCGCGGCACCGAGGATACGAAGCGGTAGACGATCAACCCGTCGACGTCGCTGCGGGCTACGAGCCGAAAGCCCGCGGCGGGCGGCAGATCGGCGCCTCGGCGCAGCGGCGCATAGCCGGTCTCGTCGATTTCGCTGAGCAGCACAGATGAGCGACGAGCGAGGTTGTGCAGCGGTGGCAGGTAGTACTCCAGCGGCGCGGCGCCCAGCTCCACGGTGGTGATCGCGCGCGCGCCTTGCGCCGGCTGCGCGCCGAGCACGCGCGCCACGTCCCGCCAGTTTCCGCGCTGCAGGCGCGGGCTCAGATTCACATCGATCGTCAGGACCGCGAAGACCACGACGATCGTCGCGGCCAGCGCGGCGCCGATGCCGGCGCCACCCAGCGCTTGGGCTGGCCGAGCGCTTCGGCGCACGTCGATCGCGGCGAGCAGGACTGCGATCAGCGCGACCAGCGGCACCATCGCGCCGACGAGGTTGCGCGGCGCGAGGTAGTCGGCGCCGAACACGGCCAGCACAATCGGCGCGAGCACGCCGAAGCCGACGATCGACAGCGCGATCCAGACCGCGCGGCGCAGCCGCACCCCGGGCGGCGGATCGGGCCAGACGCCCGATTCCGTGCCCTCATGCGCGCCGGCCGCCGGGGCATGCTCGGATGCGGACGCAGCGGATTGCCCGAACAGCCTCCAGGCGCCGAGCGCGAGCCCCGCGAGAATCGGCAGCGCGACGAGCAGCTCGACGCCGCGCCCCAGCGGGCCGCCGGAGTAGCCGGTGAGGAAGTACTGCGGGATCGCCTGCAGCCGGCTGGACAGCGCCCAGCGCCCGATCCATTGCGTGCCGTGACCGCCCTGCGCGGAGATCAGCGGCAGCAGCGCCAGGCCGACGACGGCGAGCGCGCCGAGCGCAAGCAGCGTGGCTCGCCGGGCGCGACCGTCGAGCGCCAGCCACAGCGCCATCGGCACGAGCAGGAACACGGCGAAGTAGTGCGTCAGCAGCGCCAGCGCGCCGGTCAGCGCGAACGCCGCCAGGCGGCCGCGGCTGGGCTGCTCCAGCGCGCGCACGAAGCACAGCATCGCCAGCGCAGTCGTCAGCACGAACAGCCCGTAGGCGCGCGCCTCCTGCGAGTACCACACGAACAGTGGATTGACGGCGACGATAGCCGCCGCCACCAACGCGGCGCGCCGGCCGGCGAGCTGCTGGGCGATCGCCCATGCGACGGGCACGGTGACCACGCCCGCCAGCGCCGAGGGCAGTCGCAGCGCCAGCGCGCCGTCGCCGAACAGGCGCGCGTCGGCCCAGGCCAGCAGGTACCACAGCGGCGGCGTGTTCTCGTGGTGCACGACCGCGCGCAGCGTCGCGCCGAGCCCGTCGTGGAGCACGTGCACGGGCGTGAAGGCCTCGTCGTACCAGAAGCTCTGCAGGTCCAGCGTGGCCAGGCGCAGCGCAGCGGCCAGCACGATCAGCGCGGCCAGCGGCCACCAGCTCGCCAGGCGCCGCTGCGCGGGCGTCGCGGCGGCCGAAGAGGCGGCGGCCACTGCGCTCACCGCGGGCAGGCTCCCTGGCTCTTGGGCGGCCCGAAGCAGCCGTAGCGATAACGCTTGAGATCGTCGCTGCGCGGCGGCAGATACCAGCCGCCGCGGGCCGCGCGGCGCCCCTGCACGACCGGGCCAGTGAGCTGCAGGCACAGTTGTGTGCGTTCTTTGGGCGGTCCGGGGATGGTGTTGCCGCAGACGACGTCGACGGTCGTGAAGTTGCGCTCGTCCTGTTCGGTGGAGACGTTCTTGTAGTCGTGACCGGTGTACTCGCGCCACGTGCGCAGGTCGGCGACGAGGCGGTGGTTGACGTGCGTGTTGAGCACGACGTCGTTGATGCTGGCGATCGCCAGCAGCAGCCCGACGACGACCAGCACGATCGTCTCTGCGCGCCTGCGCCGCGCGCCGCCCGGCTGGCCGACCTTCGATCGGTCGCTGTCGAGCGGACGCAGCCGCGGCGGCAGCCGATCCCACACGCTCGCGCCGGGTGTTGCGGGCGTGCTCATGAGACGGGGGCGAACAGCGGCGTCAGCTGGTGGAAGACGAACAGCGCCTGCACGGCGAGCGTGGCGAACAGCAGGCGGCGGTCGCGCGCGATCACCGCCAGCGGCAGCGGCCAGAGGATGTACCAGGCCAGCAGCCACGTGCTCGTGACGGAGATCGCCAGCAGCGCCCAGCCGGAGGCGGCGACCCAGTCATAGCCGCGCCACGTTCGCCACAGCAGGTGCAGCATGATCACCACGAGCATCGCCTTGAGCAGGTCGTGATCGATCGGAAACACGCCGGGCTTGCCGAACAGGTGAGCGATCTCCGTGGCGAAGCTGTCGCTGGAGACGAACGCGGCGTCGCGGTTGAGCGCGGCGACGATGTTCACGCCGTCGACGCCGAACACGGCGAAGGCGATCGCCAGACCGAGCGCGAGCGCGCCCAGCGCGCCGAAGACCTGCGAGCGACTGCGCCGCGCGAGGATCATGAACGGCAGCAGCGCCGCGACGGTGGCCTTGACGAGCGCACCGACGACGACGGTGGCGGCGGCCGATGCGTCGCGCCGCGCGAACGTGAGCGCGACAGCGACCATCATCAAGAACATCATCAACAGGTCGTTGTGCGCGCCGCCGAGCGCGTAGATCACATACAGCGGGTTGGCGCCGACGATCAGGATCGCCTTGACCGGATCGACGTCGCGCACGCGCGCGCAGCGCCAGGTGAGCGCGAGCGTGCCGGCGCTGGACGCCAACGCGAGCAGCTTCATGCCCCACAGCGCGCCGGTCACTCCGAGCAGGCCGAAGGGGTAGGAGATCAGCGTGTAAATCGGGCCGTAGGCCGTATCTACCTTCTTCCAGTCCTGCCCGACGTAGTGATAGATCGGATCGTGGGAGATCGAGATCGGACCGTGGGTATAGGGGTTCAGGCCATGTTCGACGCCCATGCGCGCGTAGGCGATGTAGCTGAAGACGTCGGTCGACAGCAGGATCGGTCCGGCGAAGACGATCGCGTGCAGCGCCACGATCAGCGCGATCGCCCAGCGTTTGGAGATGCTGCCGGTCAGCAGCGCGAGGCCCGCGTAGCCCGCCGAGAAGGCGAGCACGGCGATCAGGAAGACGCGGTAGCCGAGGCGCTCGCCGATTCCCTGAAGCCAGCCGGCGATCTCCGGCGACTTGGGGATCAGAATCGAGTGCCCGACGGCGCCGTCGAGCACGATCTCGGCGGTGGCGGCCAACAGCACCAGCGCGCACGCCGTCGCCAGCGCCGGAGCCCATTGGGCGCCGGCGCGTGTGCGTGTGAGGCCGAGTTCGCTCTGCGCGGCGACGTTCACGACGCCGCGCGGCTCACAAGGCTGTCCAGACTGTCTTCGTCTCCAGGTAGGCGTCCAGGCCGTCGTGGCCGTGCTCGCGACCCAGGCCGGAGGCCTTGAAGCCACCGAACGGCGCATTCGGCTCGGCGTTGCCCCAGGTGTTCACGTAAACCATGCCGGCGCGCAGTTTCGCCGCGAGCTTGTGCGCGTTGCCGACGTCGCGCGTCCACACGCCCGCGGCGAGGCCGTACTCGCCGGCGTTGGCGCGCTGCGCTACCTCCTCCAGGCTGTCGTAGGGCGAGGCCACGAGCACCGGCCCAAAGATCTCCTCGCGAACGATCTTCAGATCGTCTGAGGTGGTGCTGAACAGCGTCGGCGCGACGTAGTAGCCGCCGCTGTCGCTCAGCGTGGTCTCGCCGCCGGCGATCACCTCGGCGCCCTGCTCGCGGCCGGAGTCGATGTAGCTCATCACCCGGTCGCGCTGCTCGGCCGAGACGAGCGGACCCAGTTGCGTGTCGGGGGCCAGACCAGGGCCGAGCTTGGCCGACTTGGCGGCGTCGGCCAGCGCGCCCATCACCTGGTCGAAGCTCTCCGCCGGCACGAACAGCCGCGAGCCGGCGTTGCAGGCCTGCCCGGAGTTGAAGTAGATGCCCTGGAAGGAACCCTTGATCGCGGCCTCGATGTCGGCGTCGGGCAGGATCACGTTCGGCGACTTGCCGCCGAGCTCGAGCGTCACGCGCTTGAGCGCGCGTCCGGCCTTGGCGCCGATCTCGCGCCCCACAACGGTCGAGCCGGTGAAGGCGATCTTGTCGACGCCCGGGCTGTCGACGAGCGCGGCGCCTGTGGAGCCGTCGCCGGTGATCACGTTGAGCACGCCGGGCGGGAAGCCGACCTCGAGCGCCAGCTCGCCGACGCGCAGCGCCGTCAGCGGCGTCTGCTCGGCGGGCTTGAGCACGCTCGTGCAGCCCGCGGCGAGCGCCGGGCCGAGCTTCCACGCGGCCATCAGCAGCGGGAAGTTCCACGGCACGATCTGCCCACACACGCCGACCGGTTCGCGGCGCGTGTAACAGAGCATGTTCGGCGCTGCAACGGGAAGCACGCCACCCTCGATCTTCGTCGGCCAGCCGGCGAAGTAACGCAGGTGCGCCGCCGCGCCGGCCACGTCGACGAACTTGGCCAGCCCGACCGGCTTGCCGTTGTCCAGCGACTCCAGCTCGGCCAGCTCCTGGTCGTGGTCTTCCAGCGCCTGCGCGAGCGCGTGCATCAGCTGCTCGCGCCCGACCGCCGGCATGCTCCCCCAGGGACCCTCCTCCAGTGCGCGCCGTGCGCTGGCGACCGCGCGCTCGACGTCCTCGGCGCCGGCCTGGGCGACCGTGGCGATCTCGCGCCCGCTGGAAGGATCGAGCGTGACGAACGTCGCGCCGTCGGCGGCGTCCAGGCGCTCGTCGCCGATCAGCAGCTGCTGCGGTCGCGACAGGAACTCGCGTGCAGCGGGCCCGAGCGCATCGGGGAGGGTGGCTGTGTCGGCGGCTGCGGTCATGGCGGCTCCTTGTCAGCGTCTTCTACGGTTTGAGCACGATCTTAAGCGCCTCGCGTCGGTCGTACAGAGCGTACGCCTCGGGCGCGTCCTGCAGGCTCATGTGATGCGTGACCAACGGGCTCGGGTCCAGGCGCCCGCTGGACATCAGCTCGAGCACCTGATCGACGTGCCCGATCACGTTGGCGTGCCCCGAGCGCATGTTCAGCGCCTTGATCCAGAACAGGCCCATGTGCACCTCGCAGCGCTCGGCGTAAACGCCGATCGCCTGCACGGCGCCGCACTTGCGTGTCAGGCGAATCGCCAGCTCCAGCGCGCGCGGGTCGCCGACCGCGTCGATGCAAGCGTCCACGCCGCGGCCCTCGGTCGCGGCTTTGACGGCGGCGCGGGGGTCGTCCTCGGTCAGATGCACGGCCTGCGCGCCGAAGGATTCGGCCATCTTCAGGCGCTCGGGCACGGTGTCGATCGCGACCACGTGCGCAGCGCCCACCGCGAAGCAAGCCTGCACGGCACACAGCCCGACCGGTCCGAGGCCGAGCACGGCTGCGACGTCGCCGGCCTGCAGGCCGCTTTCGGCGGCAGCGTGGTAACCGGTGCCCATGACGTCGCCGGCAAACAGCGCGACGTCCTCGCTCATGCCCTCGGGCACCTTGCGCAGCACCAGGTCGGCGCTCGGCACGAGCGCCTGGTCTGCCTGCGTGCCCTGCAGCGCGCCGAGCGCCTCGCCATGGCCGAACGTGCGCGAGGCGTCGCACTTGTGAAACCAGCCGCGGCGGCAGAAGAAGCACTTGCCGCAGGCGGTCTGAAAGCAGCCGAGCACGCGGTCGCCGACGGCGAAGTTCTGCACGTCGTCGCCGACCGCCGTGACGGCGCCGAAGTACTCGTGGCCAATCGTAAAGCCGGGATCGATCTTCACGCGGCCGTGGTAGATGTGCAGGTCTGAGCCGCACACGCCGCTGGCCTCGATGCGCACGATCGCGTCGCCGCCGTCCAGCAGCTCGGGCTCGGGCACCTCGTCTACGCGCACCTCGCCGGGAGCCTGGAATGTGACCGCGCGCATCGGCGAGCAGCCTAAAGGACCGGCGGCCGCGGCGGCGCCACGCGCGTGCTCGCCCCCGGCGCCGCCAGGGCATATGCTGGGCGCATGTCCGAGCCCTCGAAGGCCGTGCTGGTCACGGGCTGCTCATCGGGTATCGGCCGGGCGACCGCGCTGCGCTTGGCCGGCTCGGGCTGGAAGGTCTACGCCACGGCGCGTCGACCCGAGACGCTCTCGGATCTGCGCGAGGCCGGCTGTCAGACGCTGGCGCTGGACGTGACCGACGAGCAGTCGATGCAGACCGCCGTGGACGCGATCGAGCAGGCCGAGGGCGCGGTCGGCGTGCTGATCAACAACGCCGGCTACAGCCAGAGCGGAGCGATCGAGACGGTGCCGCTGGAGGCCGTGCGCCGCCAGTTCGAGACCAACGTGTTCGGGCTCGTGCGCTTGACGCAGCTCGTGCTGCCGAAGATGCGCGCGCAGCACTGGGGAAAGATCGTCAACGTCGGCTCGATGGGCGGCCGCCTGTCGTTTCCGGGCGGCGGGCACTATCACGCGACCAAGCACGCCGTCGAGGCGCTCTCCGACGCGATGCGCTTCGAGCTGCGCGGCTTTGGCATAGACGTGGTCCTGCTCGAGCCGGGCCTGATCACGACGGAGTTCGGCGAGGCGGCGACCGCGAGCATGGCCGACACGACGATCGCCGGCGACGACCCCTATGCGACGTTCAACACGACCGTCGGCGCCGTCACCAAAGGCGCCTACGACGGCCCGATGAAGCTGCTCGGCGGCGGCCCTGATCGGGTCGCCAAGACGATCGAGCGCGCACTCAAGCGCCGCAACCCGCCCGCGCGCATCACGATCACCCCCTCGGCCAAGCTGACCATCGCCATGCGCCGCCTGATGCCCGACCGCGCCTGGGACGCCATGATGCGCCAGCAGTTCCCCCAGCCGCGTTAGGCGCTCAGGGCAGCCGCCGGGCGGCCGACGTGAAAGCCCTGCGCGTAGTCCACGTCGAGCTCGCGCAGCAGCGCAAGCGTGTCCGCGTCGCCGACGAACTCGGCGATCGTGCGCTGACCCATCTCGCGCACGAGCCCGACGAGCGCCTTGACGACGAGCTGGTCGTGCGCGGAGTCCGGCAGGCCACGGATGAACGCGCCGTCGATCTTCAGGTAGTCGAAGGGCAGGTGCTTGAGATAGTGAAAGGAGCCGAAGCCGGCGCCGAAGTCGTCGAGCGCGACGGCGCACCCCAGCTGCTGCGCGCCGGCGCAGAAGGCGCGCGCGCGACCCATGTCGGAGATCGAAGCCGTCTCGGTGACCTCGAGAATCAGCCGCGCCGGGTCGGCGCCGTGGCGATCCAAGCCGCGCTGGATGTGCGCGAGCATGTCGCCGTCGGTGAGCGACAGCGCCGACAGGTTCATCGCGATCGCGCCGCTCTGGCGGTCGCTTTGGGAGCCGAGCAGCGCGGCGACCTTGTCCAGCACCATGCGGTCGATCTGACGGATCAGGCCGTAACGCTCGGCGGCCGGCAGGAAGCTCGCAGGGCCGATCACGCGGGCGCCGGGCTCGTCGACCAGGCGCACGAGCGCCTCGTGATGGGCGACGCGGCCGTCCTCGAGCGAGACGATCGGCTGGTAGTGCAGGACGAACTGGTCCTGTGCCAGCGCGCTGCGCAGGCGCGCCAGCCAAGGCCGACGATGCAGCCCGGCAGGCGAGCAGATGCGCTGCGCGCGCGAACCGCTCGCGGCGATGCCCCGGTAGCGGTTGTGCGCCGCGAGCGCGGGGAAGCCCATCAGCAGCCTCGGCTTTGCTCGCGCGATCGTCGACGTCCCCATCCGGCGTACGTTCTTCGACGGTGCGCGCGGGTCCCCTGCGCACGCCAGCTGGCGTGCAGCTCAGGCGCGCCGACGCCGCTCATAGGGCCTGCGCGCGCGGTCTGAAACGACCAGCAGCAGCGCAAGCAGCACGAAGTTCATTACCACCGATGAGCCGCCGTAGGCGACGAACGGCAGCGTCACGCCGGTCAGCGGAATCACGCGCGTGACGCCGCCGACGATCACGAACACCTGCATCGCCACGACGAACGACAGGCCGGTGGCCAGCAGCTTGGAGAAGGAGTCGCGCGCCAGCGCGGCGATCTTCAGCCCGCGCGCGATGAACAGCAGGTAGACGAGCAGCAGCGCCGCAGCGCCGGCGAGGCCGAGCTCGTTGGTGATGACCGAGTAGATCGTGTCGCTTTCGGGCACCGGCAAGATCGGGCCTGCGGCGTGCGGCAGACGCAACAGCGACTGATCGAAGCCGGTGCCAAGCAGGCCGCCGTCGGCTTGCGCGAACAGCGACTGCGCGAGCTGGTAGCTGCCGCCGAAGGGCTTGTTGTAGAGCGCCGGGTCGAAGGGGTGTTCCCAGGCGAGCACACGGGAGTGCACGTGGCTGACGTGGCCTGCGACGAACCAGGCCCCCAGGGCGAACAGCAGCAACCCGATGAAAGGAAACGAGAAGCGCCCGGTGGCGACGTACAGCAGCGCCAGAAAGGCGCCATAGAACATCAGCGACGTTCCCAGCTCTCGCGTCAGCAGCAGCGTGCCCATGGCGGCTCCCCAGACGATCAGCATCGGGCCGAACTGCTTCATCGGCGGAATCGTCACCCCGAGCACGCGTTTTCCGGCCGTCACGAGCAGCTGGCGGTTGTCGCGCAGGTAGCTGGCGAGGAAGATGACGATCGCGATCTTCGCCAGCTCGGACGGCTGAAACGACACGCTGCCAACGCGAATGTCCAGGTAGGCGCCGTTGACCTGCGAGCCGATGCCGGGAAGCCGTGGCAGCACCGTCGCGCCGATGCCGACGGCGGCGATCGTATAGCGGTAGCGCTCGAGCACGGCGACGCCGCGTCCGCGCAGCGCGAGGATCGTCGCCGCGAACAGCACCAGCCCGAGCACCATCCACTGGGCCTGCTGGCGTGCAAGCACCGGTTCGATGCGGTAGACCATCACGATGCCGATGCTTGCGAGCACCGCGCCGAGTGGGAACAGGTATGGGTCGGCGTGCGGCAGCGCGAAGCGAATCACCAGATGCGCGGCCAGGCACAGCGCCAAAAACAGCGCGCCGTAGGTCAGCGAGACGCTTGAGGCGTTGTTCAGCGTCAGGTTGGTCGACGCCCCGGGCGCGCTGTCGCCGTCCTGGATGAAGATCGCCGTGAAGCCCGCGATCACCAGCAGCGCCGACGGCACGAGGCCCAAGAGCTCGCGGTTTCTCGCGCTCAGCACGCGAGCGAGCGTACCTCGCGATGCGGCGCGGCCACGCCGTTCGGCTCGCTACCCTACGCGCACGCGTGGGCTGCTGGGGGACGGTGCGCCGCCCAGCCATCCTTATGCGCAGATCGCTGCAGACACGCCATGGATGACGATCGTCTCCCCTCCCACTCGCGCAAGATGTGGCTGCGCTTCGGCGTGGCCGCGCTGCTGATCGCCGGGCTGAGCGGCGGCGCCACGGCGACGGTCGCGCTCAACGAAGTCGAAGGGCTGGGCGGCGAAATCTTCAAAAAAGGCAACACCGTGAAGGTCAAGGCCGGCCTGATCGAAGAATATTCGGGAGGCCCACAGACCTACCTCGTGCTCGGAACCGATCGACGGCCCAAATCGAAGGACGCGCTGGACCGCACCGACCCGCCGCACAGCGACACGATCCTGCTCGTGCGCTTCGACCCCAACCAGGGCCAGACCTCGGTGCTGTCGATCCCGCGCGACCTGCTCGTAAACATCAAAAGCAGCAAAGGCGAGTACTACCCGCAGGAAAAGATCAACGCGGCATATACCTACGGCGCGAAGCTGGGCGGCGTCAAAGGATCGATGGAACTGGCGGCCGAAACGATCGAGAAAGAAGTCTTTCCCGGTCTGAAGATCAACGGCATCGTCGACGTCAACTTCGCCAGCTTCATCAAGATCGTCGACACGCTCGGCTGCGTTTACGTCAACGTCGACCATCGCTACCTGCACATCAACGGCGAAGGCGGCGAAAACTACTCGGAAATCAACCTGCAGCCGGGCTATCAAAAGCTCTGTTACAACAACGCGCTCAGCTACGTGCGCTACCGCCACGGCGACTCGGATTTCGTCCGTGTGGCGCGTCAGCAGGACTTCCTGCGCGCGCTGCGCGAGCAGGTCTCCGCGAGCGACCTGTTGGGCCAGGTCAAGCACGTCGCACGCGTCGTCGGCAAGGCGATCGTCACGGCCGGCTTCAGCAAAGCCGCAGACCGCGTGATCGAGCTGGCCAAACTGATCGCCTTCTCCCAGGGCAAGCCGCTGCGCCAGGTCAAGTTCCGTGCGGCGAGCGCGAACTTCGCGCTGAAGGGCGGCTCCTACGTCACGACCACCGAAGCGATGAGGCGCGCGACGCTCGACGACTTCCTCAACGGCGACGAAAAAGTCGCCAAACCGAAGCCGGCGCCCAAGCCAAAGTCCAACAGCAAAGGCCACCACCACTCCCACGCCCACCGCTCGTCGGCCCCCACGGCGGCCTCGCTCGGGCTCAGCTCGTCGGGGTCGGCCGGCGAAGCCGAAATCGCCAAGGGCACGATCAACATGCCGCTGAAGGTGATCTACCCGTCGCTGCAGACCGCCTCCAGCACCGAGCAGCCGGCGCGCGCGTATGACCTGCGCGATCAGGGCCAGCGCCTGCGCCACGCATATGTCGCCGTCTGGCGCGCCAACACGCTCGGCGGCTACTACGACTTCGAGGGCACCGACTGGCAGAAACCGCCGCTGATCGCGCACCCCAACGAACAGCGCAAAATCAAGGGTGTCACGTACATGATCTTCACCGACGGCAGCCACATCCACCTGATCGCCTGGCGCAAGGGCCACATGGTCTACTGGCTGACGAACACGTTGCTGGAGGATCTCTCCAACGAACAGATGCTGGCTATCGCGCGTTCAGCCAAGCCGTTGCACTAGACGGACGTTGGCCGGCGCGATTCGGCGTCCTCGTTCGCTCGTGTACCGATCGTCGATCTAATGCGATCGACTGATCGGCCAGCACACTTCGCTCGCTGCGTCCTTGACTCGCTTGACCATCGACCGTCTAGGGCGCGCGGCTCCCTACAGGCGGCCGGCGTCGCGGGCCTGATCCAGCGCGGCGTTGACGAGCGCGTCGGCGTCGGCGTTCTGGGCGCGTGGGACGGTGCGTATCTGCCAGCGGTCGAAGGCGCGCAGCGCGGCCATGGCCTGCGCGTGCAACTCGCGCATGTCGGCGTTCTTGACCTTGTACTCGCCGCGCACCTGCTTGGCGATCAGCTCGGAGTCGCCGATCACCTCGACCTCGTCGGCGCCGAGCTCGCGAGCGCGCTCGAGGCCGAGCAGCAGCGCTCGGTACTCGGCGACGTTGTTGGTTGTGCGGCCGAGCAGCTGCGCGTGCTCGCCGAGCGGCGCTCCGTCGGGCGTGGCGATCACGCAGGCGGCCGCGGCCGGGCCGGGATTGCCCCGGGCGCCACCGTCGACGTGCACGACGACCTTCATCGGCGAGAAGTACGCAGAGCGCTCAGGCGTCGGCGCGAGCCAGCGGCGGCAGATCGCCGGGAACGCGTGCACGGCGGCGGTCGCGTATCACGCGACGCTGCGGCTGCTCGGCCGAAGCGGCCGAGGAACGCCCCGAGCGGGCGCGGCGGTCGAACTCGCGCCGGTCGACGATGACCGTGACGTTCTCGTCGTTCTCGTAGTGCTTGACGAGCTTCGGATACAGCTCGTCGGCAAGGGCCTTGGGGACAACGGAATAGATCATCGCTCAGGCGATCTTACTCTCCGCCATGCGCGTTGGCAACGCCTGCAATGCCGCCATGCAGCGGGCGCCCGCACGCCCGTAGACGGCTGATCTCCCCGCGAGGCGGCTCAGATCAACGCGAGCGCGCCGCGCTCGTCGGCGAGCGCGTTGGCCAGGCGGTCCTGCGGCCCCAGCTCGGACAGCTCTGTGCCCTGCGCGATCGCTCGCGCCTGCGCGCCCTGCATGTCGTCGAGGTCGACCTCGTAGGTGTACCAGCAGAGCTCCCAGGCAATCACGATGACGATTGACGATGCGACCGCTTCGCCGGCGCGTACGCTGACCTCCGGTGCGCCGAGCGAGCGCGTCAGGCTCGCCACGCGCCGTGGGTATTCGCCGGCGTTGAACACGGCCAGCGCTTCGTGCAACGGTCGCGCGCTCGCGTCGACCGCCGCGGGCGCCTGGGCCGGCTCGTCGGCGCCGTCGGAGGTCGCGGGACGATCGGCCGCGCCATCCGGGGCCGCGGCGATGGAATCGACCGTGAGGAAGTCGTAGGGCTCGCCCTCGCCCTCGCCCACAGGCGCATAGCCGGCGTCGTCGGCCGAAGACGCCGGCTGCTCGGCTGTGCCGGGGCGCGTGCCGCGAAGGCGCTCGAACAGTCCGCGTCCGCGGCGCGTGCGCAGTGGCACGGAGCTCGCCAGGTGTTCGGCCGATCCGCGCTTCCAGCCCTGATGCGCAGCGCGAGGCGCGCACAGCTCGCAGACCATGCGCGGCTGGCCTGCGTCGAGGAACAGGTCAGGCTGCTCGCCGCGCAACAGGCGCCGTTCGCAGACTGCGCACTCGACATCCGGCTGGGAGGTGACGATCGATCGCGTTGCCATCGAATGCATGAGGGTAGCTGGGCGTCGCCGCGCGCGCATCGTGCGGATCGCCGCTGCCAGCGGCAAAGCGCCCCGCGGGGCCTGTGCGGAGGCGTCTAAGCGTGCGCCGCGGTGCGCTCCTGCGAGGCCTGCGAGACGACCTTCTGCGCGAGGTGCGCCGGCACCTCCTCGTAGTGCAGGAACTCCAGCGTGTAGTCGCCCTGACCACCGGTGATCGAGCGCAGGTCGGGCGCATAGGCGAGCACCTCGGCCATCGGCACCTCGGCCTTGATCTCGGTCATCGCGCCGTCGGGCTCCATGCCCTGGGGGCGTCCGCGACGGCTGTTGAGGTCGCCGATGACGTCGCCGACGTAGGCCTCGGGCACCGACAGCGTGACCAACATGATCGGCTCCAGCAGCACCGGATCGGCGTCTGCGAGCGCCTGCTTCATCGCCTGCACTCCGGCGAGCTTGAAGGCGATCTCCGAGGAGTCGACGGAGTGATGCGCGCCGTCGAACAGGCGCACCCGCACGCCCTTGACCGGGTAGCCGGCGAGCACGCCGCAGGCCATCGCCTCGCGCACGCCTTTCTCCACCGCCGGAATGAACGAGCCGGGAATCACGCCGCCCTTGATGTTGTTGACGAACTCGAACTCGTCGCCGATCTCCAGCGGCTCGATCTCGATGTGGCAGTCGCCGAACTGCCCTCGCCCACCCGACTGCTTTTTGTGCCTGCCGCGAGCCGTCGCCGAGCTGCGAATCGTCTCCTGGTAGGGCACACGCGGCGGTTGCAGCGTGACCTCGACGCCGAAACGGTCGCGCAGCCTGTCGACGACGACTTCGACGTGCACCTGCGACAGCCCGGCGACGATCTGCTCGCCGGTCTGCGGGTCGCGGTGCAGGTCGATCGTCGGGTCCTCCTCCTGCAGGCGGCGCAGCGACGTGAAGACCTTCTCCTCGTCGCCTCGGCTCTTGGGCTCGATCGCGAACGCCATGACCGGCGCCGGCAGCTTCAGGCGCGGCATCTCGATCGGCTCGTCGCGGTCGGCCAGCCAGTCGCCGGCTCGCGTCTGTTTGAGCTTGGCCACGGCGCCGATGTCGCCCGGACCGAACTCCTGCACGTGGCGTACCTCCTTGCCCGCGAACACCAGCAACTGACCGATGCGCTCCTTGACGTGCTGGTGGGTGTTCAACACGTGGCTTTCGGCCGGCATCACGCCCTGGTAGATGCGCATCAGGTTGATCCGACCGGCGTAGGGGTCGGCGCGCGTCTTGAACACGTAGGCGAACAGCTCCGCGTCCTCGTCGGGCGCGAGCTCGATCTCGCCGACGGTCAGCGAGCCGTGCTTCACCGGCGAAGGCAGATCCTCGACGATCGCGTCGAGCAGGCGCGTGGTGCCGACGTTGCGCGTGGCCACGCCACACACGACAGGGAAGATCTTGCCGTGGTTGGTGCCCTCCTTGAGCGCGTCGACGATCTCCTGGTGGGAGATCTCCTCGCCCTCCAGGTAACGCTCCATCAGCGCGTCTGACACTTCGCAGACCTCGTCCATCAGCTTCTCGCGGTACTCCATCGCGCGCTCGGCCAGCCCGTCGGGGATCGGGATCTCTTCAGCGGCGCCACGCTCGGCGGTGGACTGTGAGCGGAAGGCCTTCATGTCGACCAGGTCGATCACGCCCTCGACGTCGTGCTCGGAGCCGATCGGGATCTCCGTGGCGACGGCGTGCGGCCCAAACGCGCGCTTGATCTGCTCCAGCGTGCGGTAGAAGTCGGCGCGCTCGCGGTCGAGCATGTTCACGAACAGCATGCGTGCGATGTCCAGCTCGGCGGCGCGCGCCCACAGGCGCGAGGTCGAGACCTCCACGCCCATCACGGCGTTGACGACGAACACCGCCGACTCGCACACGCGCAGAGCGCCCAACGCGTCGGCGACGAAGCTCGGCTCGCCCGGCGTGTCAAGCAAGTTGATCTTCCGCTCCTGCCACTCAAATGAGCTCAGCGACGCCGAGATCGACATCTGACGCGACTGCTCGTCGGGATCGGAGTCCGACACGGTGCTCGCATCGGGGACCGTCCCCAGGCGGCCGGTGGCTCCAGCCTCGAACAGCAGCGCCTCGTGCAGCGAGGTCTTTCCCGCGCCGCGATGGCCGACTAGGGCGACGTTGCGAATCCGATCCGCCGGCAGGCGGTCTGAAGTGGGTCGCATGCGATCTCCTCTCTAGCTGTGCGATCACCATACCGACGTGCGCAGCCGCGCGCCAGACCGTTTGAGCGCCGCTCAGGAGAGCTGTCGAGGGCGCTCTGAGGCGGAGCTCAGACGATGTCGCGGCCGGTCATCCCGCGTGCGCGCTGTTTGGCGCGCAGGACGTCAGGCCGTAGGGGTGCGCGAGTGCGGCGAACGGCGCGAACACGTCCTCGCCGGTCGTGAGAATCGTCGGCACGACCTTCACCCTGCCCACCGCCTGCTGGGCGAGATCGAGCATCTTCTTGACAGTCGCCTGGTCGCCGGCGGGGGCGCCGAGCGCGCGGATCTGATCGATCTGCGCCTGCACGGCCGGCACTTCGGTGCCGCGCACGAATGACACGATCTGTTCTTCTGACGGGCTCGCGCCCAGTTTTGCCCTGGCGGCCTTGCTTTTGGCGTTGCCTCTCACGCAGATCGCGTTGGCCTTGGCGAGGAAGACGGCCTTCGAGATCGCTGGCGCCGACGTCGCGGCGGCGCTCGACGAGGACGTCGAGCTGGAGCTGCTGCCGCACCCGGCGACGCCGGCCGCTGCGAGCACGAGCGAAGCGCCGAGCGTCGCGCCGCAACGCCGGGCGTTCACGATCGCGCGAACCAGCGCTCGCGGCGGCTTGAGCCGAACTCGTGCTTCTCGGCGACCAGCTCGCCCGACGGCTCCTGAAAAACGCCGCTCGGCTTGGGTCCGGACATGAAGTCGACGTCCACGCGGCCGACGCGGCCGCCGCCGAACTCGATGTAGCAGGAGCCGCGCCCCGCATAGGCCGCATCGGAGTCGCCGCCACGCACCTTCGCGATCAGCTGCTCCGCGACGATTTTCGCGGCGCCCTCGGCGAACACACCCGCTTTGGGCACGCCGATCTGCGCGACGTCGCCGATCGCATACACGTCGTCAAAGCGCGTGCGCAACGTCGTCGGCTCGACCGGCACGTAGCCCTCCTGGGCCAGGCCGCTGGCGAGCACCACGTCCGGCGCGCGATGCTTGGGCACGCCGAGAAACAGGTCGTAGGGCTTCTCGCTGCCGTCGTCGTACTGCACGATGCCACGCTGGCCGTCCAGCGCGACCACGCGGGCGTTGGGCGTGAACGCGATGTCGCGCTCGACGAAGGCCTGTTCGAGCGCGCGCGACGTGTCAGGCGACGGCGGCACGGGACTGGGCAGCGGAATCGTGAAGGAGATCTGACAGCCCTCGCGCAGCCCGCGCGAGGACAGGTAGTCGTGCAGCAGAAGCGCCGTCTCGCTGGGCGCCGGCGGACACTTGAAGGGCGCGCCGCAGACGCCGATGACCGCATGCCCGCTGCGGAACTCGGGCAGGATCGTCGCCAGCCGTTCGGCGCCGGCGACCGAGTAGAACTCGTTGCCCGCCTGTGCCAGGCCGGGCGTGGCGTCCATGTCGTAGTCGGCGCCCAGCGCGATCACCAGCGCGTCGGCCTCGTGCACCTCGGCGTCGGTCGTCACGCGCTTGGCCTCCGCGTCGATCGCCGTTACCGTCTGGCGACAGAAGCGCACGCCCGGCTTGACGATCTCGCTGTAGGGCTGGCGAACGTCGGCGGGCTGCTGGCGGCCGAACATCACGTCGAGCTTGGCGAAGCCGAACACGAAGGCGTCGCTCCTGTCGATCAACGTCAGCTCGACGCCGTCTCCGAGGGCGTCAGAGAGCATCGTCGAGAGCTCCAACCCGCCGAACCCCGCCCCCAGCACCAGTACGCGCATCGGTCGATCCTATGCGACCGGGCGCACGATCAGTCGTCGAAGGACTCCTCCTGCATGCGCGAGCGCAGACGCAGCACGGCCTTGGTGTGCATCTGTGAGACGCGCGACTCGGTCACGCCGAGCACCTCGCCGATCTCGCGCAGCGTCAGGTTCTCGTAGTAATAGAGCGCGATCACGAGCTTCTCGCGCTCGGGCAGGTTGGCGATCGAGTCGGCGATGCGATCCTTCAGGTCGCCGACGTCCAGCGAGCGCGCGGGATCGGGCGCATTGGGATCCTCGATCGTGTCCATCAGCGAGACCTGGTCGCCGCTTGAGTCCGACACGCTCCACAGCTCGTCCAGCGCGACCATCGAGGAGTGCGAGATCGCCAGCAGCGACTCGTTCAGTTCGTCGACCGTGATGCCGATCTCGTCGGCGATCTCCTGATCGGTCGGCGCGCGCTGCAGCGAGTTCTCGAGCTTGGCGTTGGCGCGCTCGACCTCGCGCGCACGCGCCCGCACGCTGCGCGGCACCCAGTCCATCGAGCGCAGCTCGTCGATGATCGCGCCCTTGATGCGCATGATCGCGTAGGTCTCGAACTTGATGTCGCGCGAGAGATCGAAGCGCTCGATCGCCGAGATCAGCCCGACCAGCCCGTAGGAGATCAGGTCGGCCTCCTCGACGTGCGGAGGCAGCCCTGCGGCCGTGCGTCCGGCTACGTACTTGACCAGCGGCGAGTAGGCGACGACCAGCCTCTCGCGCACGCGCATGTCGCCGTCTGTCTTATATCGCCGCCAGAGTTCCCGCAGCTCGATCGGTTTGACATTGGTCTCCAGGGTGGGTTCCCCTTGTATCAGGCCCGAGGGTGGCTGCGCTCGTAGGCGCTTCGTAGTCGGGCGGACTCTACCCGAGTGTAAATCTGAGTGCTGGACACGCTGGCGTGGCCCAGCAGCTCCTGGATACTGCGCAGGTCAGCGCCGCCGTCGAGCAGGTGCGTGGCGAAGCTGTGGCGCAACGCGTGCGGCGACACGCCGGCGCCGGAGTGCTGGCCGATCGACGCCACGCGCGCGGTCCACGTGCGCAGGCGTCTGCGCACGTCACTGGTGCCCAGCGCGCGGCCGGTCTTGGAGAGGAAGAGCGCGCCCGGTCCGCGAGCGGCCACCCCACCCCGCCCTCTCGTCGCGCTCGCCACAGGCGCCTCGGCGCGCGGAGGCTCGAGCGCCGCGCGGCCGTCGCGACTCTCCACGTAGCGACGCAGCGCCTTCATCGCGGGCTCGCCGACCGGCACGAAGCGCGTCTTTCGCCCCTTTCCCTCGACGCGCAGCTGCTCGCCGTCGTAGTCGACGTCGTCGATGCGCAGCGACACAAGCTCCTCGGCGCGCAGGCCACACGCGTAGGCGAGCTCGAACATCGCGCGGTCGCGCAGCTGCAGCGGCCCATCCGCGGGAATGCTGTCCAGCAGCGCCGCCACCTCACGCGCGCTGAGCACGCGCGGCAGATGCGACGGCCGCCGCGGCGACGAGACCAGATCGGCCGGGTTGGAGTCGATCGCACCGTGCTCGCGCTGGCTTGAGAACAGCGCGCGCAGCGCCGCCAGCTTGCGCGCGCTGGTGCTCGCCGCCGCGCCGCGCTCGCTCAGGCGAGCGATGTATCGACGCACTGCCTTGGGACCGACCGCCGCCGGTGTCAAGCCCTCCGCCGCAGCCCACTGGGCGAACTGCTCGAGATCCACGCCGTAGGCGCGGCGCGTGCGCTCCGCCGCATCACGGCGCACGAGGTCGTCCATCAGCAGGCCGATCGCCGATCGCCAGGCCGTCTGTGTGCGCACGTCAACGCCCGGGCGCACGCCGGCGCGGGCCGAACGGCCGCTCTCATCCCTGTCGCCGCTCATCTCCGGTCTCTCTTTCGCCACGAACGCCATCACGCCCTGCCTGGAGCACTATGGCGCGCGCTGGTCGTCACGCTACATTGCCAGCGTGAGCGCCCCGCCGACCGCCGCCGACGCGCAGCCGCACAAGCTCGCCACGATCACGCCGTGGCAGTCGGTCGACTGGCGCAAGCATCAGCGTTGGATCGACGTCGACGGTACGCCGGTCAACACGATCGAGCTCGGCGCCGAACGCTCCGACGCCGGCAAGCCGCTGGTGTTCGTGCACGGCCTGTCGGGCTCGTGGCCGAACTGGTTGGAGCAGCTGCCCGTGTTCGCGCGCGAGCATCGCGTGATCGCGCTCGACCTGCCCGGCTTCGGGCACTCGCCATTGCCGAGCGAGAAGCTCTCGATCGCCGGTTACGCGCGCATGCTCGACGGCCTGCTCGATCGCCTGCAGATCGACGCGGCGGCAGTCGTCGGCAACTCGATGGGCGGCTTCATCGCGGCCGAGCTCGCGATCTCCTTCCCGCAGCGCGTCGAGCGCCTCGTGCTCGTCTCCGCCGCCGGCATCTCCACGCACCGCCACCGCGGCTCGGTCCGCGCGGTGCCTGCTCTGCGGCTGGTCGAGCGGCTCGTCATCGCCGGCGGCGCCTGGACCGCAGCCAAGTCCGACACCGTCGCCCGTCGCGCGCGCCTGCGCGATCTGACGCTCAGCGTCGTCGCACGCCACCCGAGTCGCCTGCCGGCGCCGCTGGCGGCCGAGCAGCTGCGCGGCGCGGGCAAGCCGGGCTTCCTGCAGGGACTGGAAGCCGTGCTCGACTACGAGATCCGCGAGCGACTGGCCCAGATCGCCTGCCCGACACTGATCGTCTGGGGCGACTCAGACCGGCTGATCAGCGTGCAAGACGCCGACGTGTTCGCCGAGCTGATCCCCAACTCCCGCAAGGTCGTCTTCGCCGACACCGGCCACGTGGCGATGCTCGAGCGCCCCGACGAGTTCAACGCGCTGCTCGACCGGTTTCTCGCCGAGTAGCCGTCTCAGACTGCGATTGCGCCCTCCGAGGCGCTGCCGACGAGCTTCGCGTACTTGCGAATCGCCACGTCGATGTGCGTGTCGGCACGCGGCGGCTGCTCGTAGGTGCCGACGCGATCGGCGATCACGTCGTCTGAGAGTGCGACTTCAAGGCGACCGGCGTCGGCGTCGATGGTCAGCTCGTCGCCATCGCTGAGCGCGGCGATCGGGCCGCCGCGGACGGCCTCGGGCGCGACGTGCGCGACCATGAAGCCATGCGTGGCGCCGGAGAAGCGCCCGTCCGTGATCAGCGCGACCTCTTCGCCCAGACCCTCGCCGACGATCGCAGCGGTGACGGCGAGCATCTCGCGCATGCCCGGGCCGCCCGCGGGGCCCTCGCCGCGGATCACGACGACGTCGCCGGCCTGGATCTCGTGCGCCAGCACGGCCGCCATCGCTGCCTCCTCGCCGTCGAAAACTCGCGCCGGGCCGGTGTGTTTGCGCCGCTCGTGCCCAGAGAGCTTGACCACGCAGCCGTCCGGCGCGACGTTGCCGCGCAGGATCGCGAAGCCGCCCGTCGGTTTTATCGGTTCGGTCAACGCCCGCACGACCTTCTGTCCCTCGGTCTCGGTCGCCTCAGCGGCGTGCTCGCCGATCGTGCGACCGGTGACGGTCTGCGCCTCGGAGTTGAGAATGCCCGCCTGCTGCAGGCGTGCGAGCACCAGCGGCACGCCGCCCGCTTCGTAGAGCTCGGTCGCCACGTACTGCCCGCCTGGCTGCAGGTCGCACAGCAGCGGCGTGCGCTCGGAGATCGCCTCGAACTCGTCGAGTTCCAGCGGCACGCCCATTTCGCGCGCGACCGCGAGCAGGTGCAGGACGCCGTTGGTAGAGCCGCCGCTCGTGGCCACCGCCGCGATCGCGTTTTCGAGCGCCGGCTTTGTGATCACGTCGCTCGGGCGCTGGCCCCGGCGCAGCACGTCGATGATCAGTTCGCCGCATTGCTTGGCGACCTCCAGCTTGCGTCCGTCCTCTGCCGGAACCATCGCCGTGCCGGCTGGCGAAATGCCCAGCGCCTCGAAGGCCATCGCCATCGTGTTGGCAGTGAACTGCCCGCCGCACGCTCCCGCGCCCGGCGATGCGGCCTCCTCGAGTTCGTGCAGCTCAGCCTCTGAGATCTTGCCGGCGGCGAACTCGCCGACCGCCTCGAAGACCTGCTGGATGGTCACCTCGGCGCCCTTGAAATGCCCCGGCTTGATCGAGCCGCCGTAGAGCATCAGCCCCGGGATGTTCAGCCGCGCGAGCGCCATCACGGTGCCGGGAATCGTCTTGTCGCAGCCGCTGATCGTCACCAGCGCGTCGAAGTGATGCGCGCTGGCGACCAGCTCGATCGAGTCGGCGATGATCTCGCGCGACACCAGCGATGCGCGCATGCCCGCCGTGCCCATCGTGATGCCGTCGGAGATGGCGATCGTGTTGAGCTCCATCGGCGTGCCGCCGGCCGCGCGAATGCCCTCCTTGACCTTCGCGGCGAGCACGCGGTTGTTGAAGTTGCAGGGCATCGTCTCGATCCACGAGTGCGCGACGCCGACGATCGGCTTGGCGAGGTCCTCGGCGGAGTAGCCGATGCCGTGCAGGTAGGCGCGCGCGGCCGCGCGCTCGGGCCCCTCGGTGAGGGCGCGGCTGCGGTGCTTTACGTCGAAGGCGGTCTGAGTACTCACGCGGCGCGCACGATATCCGTTGCATCGCCGTCGCCGGTCTCGCGCTCCCAGCTGGCCAGGCGCAGCAGATCGCGGCGTACTCGCTCGGGGTCGACCTGGCGCCCGGGAAGGTGCATGTTGGCCTCCTCGATCAGCCTGCGCTCATCGGCGGTCAGCGCCATCCACTTGGCCAGCACGTCGTCTGAGTCGGGCAGCCGCGCGCTGCCGTAGGGGCGCGTGTGGTCGGGAAAGGCCACGCAGTACTCGTTGAGCAGCGCGCCGGTCTGCGGCACGTAGGCGACGATCGGCCGGTGGGGATAGATCAGGTAGGCGTAGGAGACGGGCGCGCGCTCGCCGAGGCCGCCCCACACACGCAGAAAGCCCAGATCGCGGTACATCTGCCAATCGCGCGCATCGACGCACGAGCGCAGCAGCTCTCGCGCGCGTTGCTCGGCACGGCGTTCGCGCCCGGGGTCGTATGCGATCACGCCGGCGGCGCGCGAGCGGGCGCGCAGTTGCACTCCATATACGCGCAGGCGCCGCAGCGCTCCGAGCGCGCGCGGGCGCGCGAGCTCCCACAGCAGCACCACCAGCACGACAGCCGCGGTGCCGAGCGCGAGCGCCACTTCGCTCAGTCGGTCATCCGCGGCGCGCCGCCTGCGGCGCGCGGAAAGAAGATCACGCGCTCGGCGTCGCGCGGCACGTCGTCAAAGCTCTTGACCAGCTCGGCCTGGCGGCGCCCGTCGTCGGACTGCAACGGAACGGCCGCCCACATGCCCGCGTCCAGCTCGCGGCGAAACGCTTCGATCAACTCACGTTCCTGCTCGGGCGCCTCGATATCGCCCTCGGCGAGCACGATCTCACCATGACCGGGCTTCAGACGCAGGAGCTTCATCGTCAGCGGATTATGGCAAACAGCGCTGTCCGCGGCGAAGGCAGCCGCCGGCGTTCGCCGCGGCGCAGCGCGTCAACGCGTCTCGCCCGGGCGCATCCGGGCGATGCCCAGCACGTCGACCGGGCCGGCGCCGGCGCCGACCTCGCTCAAGCCGTCTCTGACGGCCTCGCCGGCCAGCGTTCGCGCCGCGCGCGCCGCCTGCAGCGTGGTGTGCCCCAGCGCGAGATGTGCGGCCAGCAGCGAGGAATGCGTGCAGCCGGAGCCGTGTGACGCGCCGCCCGCGTGGCGCTCGCCGGCGATCTGCGTGACCGCGCTGCCGTCTGCCTGCAGCAGCACGTCGGACACGCGTTCGCGATGTCCGCCCGTGATCAGCACCGCGCGCGGCCCGAGCGCGAGCAGTGCGCGCGCCAGATCCTCGACCTCCTGGTCCTGTTCGCCCTCGGCCACCGGTGGGAACTCACTCTCGTGCTCGGCTCGGCCGGCGAGCGCGCGTGCCTCTGGGAGGTTCGGCGTGATCACATCCGCGCGCGGCAGAATCTGCTCGATCAGCGCCTGCTGTGCGTCCGCATCGAGCAACCGCGCGCCCGACTCGGCGACCATCACCGGGTCGACGACGACCGGAGTCGCCGCCGGCAGCTCGTCGAGCGCCCGCGCGACCGCCGCGACCGTCTCTGAGCTGCCGAGCATGCCGACCTTGACGGCGTCGATGCGGATGTCGCGAGTGACCGCGCGCACCTGCGCGAGGATCATCTCCGGCGCAACGGCCACGATCGCCTCGACGCCGACCGTGTTCTGGGCGGTGATCGCCGTGATCGCAGTGGTGCCGTGCACGCCGCAGCGCGCAAACGCCTTCAGGTCGGCCTGGATGCCGGCGCCGCCGCCGGAGTCCGAGCCGGCGATCGCCAGAGCCGAGCGCAACATCGCTCAGGAGGCGGGGCCGACCGGTCCGGCCGCGCCCTTGCGGCGCGGAAAGATCGTGTAGCTGCCGATCGCCGTGACCAGCAGCCGGCCGTCCTCGTGGCTGACCTCGCTGCGCATCACCGCCGTGCGGCGATTGCGGCGGTCCAGCGTTGTGCGGCAGACGACGTCGCCCTCGATCGCAGTCTGGATGTAGTTGACCGAGATGCTGATCGTCGCGATCGCCTCCTCGGCGCTGGTCTGCGCCCACAGCGTCGAGCCCATGCAGTAGTCGATCAGCGCATAGGTGACCACGCCCGAGAGCAGGCCGCCGGCGTTGATCAGCTCGGGGCGGATCGTCAGGCGAACCGTCTGCGCGTCCTCCCAGCGCAGCCCCATGAATTCGGTGACGCCGTCGATGCCGCCCAGGCGGCGCTGGCGGCGCGCCTCGTCCTCGGACGCGTCCTCTGCGGCCGTCGCCGCTGCCGCCTGGTCGGCTGTCGCCTGGTCTGCGGCGGGCTCCTGCACGGCATGCAGGCTAGCGGGCGCGGTCTTGGTGACCACCAGAGCCCGCGCCGCGACGCGCCGTTCCGCTAGTTGCGGCCCCCGCGCTAATGCTCGCGTGGTGCCTGCTCGACGTTCTGATTGATGGTCAATTCCCTGAAAATCGCCCGGGCCCCATCCGGCGACCGCTTGGGAACACTGGCGGCGGTCGTCTGCGCCTACGGTCTCGTGGGCGTCTTCACCATGGCACCCAGCGCAGCCGCTCGGTCGTCAACCTCGCAATCCTGCAACAAGGCAGCGTTCACCGGTCGCGTCGGACCTGCACGTCCTTCGCTGTGCCGGGCCAAGACGCTTACGCGAACGACCGCAGGGCAGCCGGGTCCCCGCGGACCGCGTGGAGCGCGAGGACGCGCCGGCGAGCGGGGCTCAAGAGGATTCGCTGGACTTCCCGGGATGGCCGGTCCCCCGGGTCTACAAGGTCTACTCGGCCCCTCGGGCATCGCCGGCCTCACGGGGCTAGGCGGCGCGACAGGACCGACCGGCCCCGAAGGGGCCTCGGGCACTGGCGCACAAGGTGCGACCGGCCCACCCGGGCCCCAGGGCGCACTGGGATCGGCAGGAGCCCCTGGACCAGCGGGACTGCCCGGCATCGACGGCAATCAAGGCGCTGAAGGACCGACCGGCCAAGCGGGATCTGAAGGACCGACCGGTCCCGAAGGACCGGCAGGCGCGGAAGGACCGCCGGGGCCTGAAGGGCTGCCGGGACCGGAAGGTACGGCGCGCGCGCCTACCTACGCCGAGTTCTATGCCCTCATGCCCGCGGACAACCCGGCGACGGTCGGGGCCGGGATACCCGTCGAATTTCCGCGCGACGGGCCGACCAGCGGCGCGATCGCCCGTAATAGCGCAAGCGAATTCGTCATCCCCTCCGTTGGCACTTATCGCGTGACCTTCTCGGTGTCCGTGAACGAGCCAGGTCAATTGGTGATCGCAGTGGACTCTGGGAGCGGCATGGTCGAACTGCCCTACACGGTGTATGGGAGGGCGACAGGAACCAGCCTGATCACAGGCGAAGCGTTCGTTACGACTTCGGCGGTGAACTCCGCGATTGAGGTTCGCAACCCAACTGGGAACACACCAGCGCTCACGATCACTCCGAACGCGGGAGGGACTCACGCCGCCGTGGCTTCCATCCTGATTCAGCAGCTGGATTGAGCCGGGACGGGCTGCTGACGGCGCGCGATCGCCGCTTCTTGCTGCCGGACCGTCGCCGCCGCGCGTCCCAAGCGGCGTCTAGCCTCGCTGCATGACCGTAGTCCGAGACTGCACGAACGCCGGCCTGGGCGCCGCGGACACTCGTCGTGACGGCGCTCGTCGCGCCCTCGGCCGCCGCGGCGAGCAACTCGCCGCCGAGCACCTGCAGCGTCGCGGCTGCGTGGTGCTGGCGCGAAACACGCGTATCGGACGCGGCGAGATCGACCTGATCGTGCGCGACGGCGACACGCTGGCGTTCGTGGACCCGATTGCGGATTAGCCGCCTTCGGCCAGTCCCGGTCCTCGCGTTGCCCGAGTTCGCGGGCGTTTAGGGTGATTGCGGTTTATGCGCATGTAGCGCCTGTCGGCCTTCCGGGCGCATATAGGTAGACGCGAGGCTTGGCCTGACGTCGGCTTGAAGACCGCCGTCCTATCGCGCTCGGCACCCTGACGACCAAGACAGACTGGCGTCCGCCGCTGCGCCTGAGACGATGGATGTGGACCCTCAATATGCGAAAGGAGGTGATCTAAATGGCAAAGAAAACCTACAGCCCAGGTACTCCTGCCCCCGTCAGTGGGCAGTACCCGCTGCTCGGTCCGCGCGGCGGGAAGCAGGGTGTGGAGGTCACAGCCGTCCAAGGGCGGCCGCTCCCTCCGCCGCCCCAGCCAGGTATGCGTTACGGCGCACCTGACGTGACGAAGCACAAGAAGTAATACGGACAGACAGGTCGAGACTGGACCCCTCGGCCTGTCCTTTTCTTCGCCAAGGTTGAGAATCCTACCCAGCCTCACGGACATAGGAACCGTCAGGGGCACTGGACTTGCGTCACATGAGAACATCTGTTCGCATGGGACCAAGACGCTGGGAACCGCGTATCGAGCTTGATGGCGCGCTGGATCGCGGCGAGTTGGCGTTTGCGGTCACGTTGGCCCTGGAACTGTCGGTCGATGGGCGGGCGATCGACCTGCCGACGGCGCTGCGCTTTCTGCCGCTGGTCGCCGAGCAGCGGCCTGCCGACTACGACGCGTGGGCGAAGCGTTGGCTGGCGCGCTGGGCCACAGAGGTGTCCGAGCCAACTATCGAGACTGCCGCCGAGATCGCGGCGTCGCTGGCCGACCTACCGTCAGAGCCAAGCGTGATCGATCGCCTACGCGTTATCGCCGCGTGACGTAGCGCTGCGAATCCACGGCACGCGGAACACGGCCTTCCAATCGTGATCGATGATCGGCACTAGCGATCCGTAGCTTTCTCCGGGATAGAGAAGGCTGTAGTAGCGGGCATACAGCCTGCCGATCACGTCGATTCCAGCGTTGACCTCGTCAAAGGTCGCGATCTTCGCTGTTGGTTTGGCATCATCGTGTGCGACGTACTGATCTACATATCGCTTGACAATCTCGGCCGTCGTTTCTAGCTGAGTTATGTCATTGAGAACACGACTGGCCGCGATCTGCCCACAACCTGGCTCGGCAAATCGCTCAAACGACTTCCGAACCAACTCGGGGAGATCGTCCCCCCACTCGCCTAGGAAAAACTCCCAGGTGAGCGCGTCAGGCGCAGCGGCGATCTCCGTTAGTAGATTCACCAGGGAGGCAGTGCGCTGATCTTTGTCTGCCTGCTTGCGCACCGCCATCGACTGCGACGTTCCATAGGTGCTCGGCAGGTATTCAAAGATATACGACGCCGGTAGTTCGGCGCACTCCATTATCTTGCCGATTTCGTCAAAGACGAACCGATGCAGGTGCATCTCGTAGACGTGCGGCCGAATCCGCGAGGTGATCCAGTCGCGCCAGGTCTCGATGCGCGAATCCATCGTTTCTAGGCGGCGATGCGCTGCGGTCCCGATGGTTCGCGCCCGCGCCACCGCGCGAGGATCGGCGACACGTCCTGCGGGGCCGTCAAGGCGGGCATCGGCTTACGCGCCAGCTTGCGATAGAGGCCGTGGCTGACCGTCTCCGACGCTGCGGTGTCGCGCAGCACGCGTTCGGCCGTCGTCTGTTGGTCGCGGTAGCGATGCTCTGCCCACCGCGTCGCCTTGTCACGGCTTTGGATCGGTGCTCCGCTGTGCAGAAGGCCCGCCGCGTTGATGTCCTGAAGTTTCGCCTGAATGTCGGCCTCTAGCGCCTTGTCGTCGTCCAAGACCCACGTGCGCAAGTCGTCATTGCGATTGCGGATAAGCAGGTCATTGCGCCGGACTGCGACCGGCACAGTAAGTAGGCGGGTAGCGATCACCGTGACGAGCGAGGCCACGACTGCGGTAACGAATTGGTCCATGTAGACATTCTCGCAGCGCGTTCGGCGCACAAATGGGCTGGCCTTGCCGAGCGGCCCGAGGCGAATAGGCTTGGGACGTGATCGCCAGAATCAGCAGCGGCGTGGTCTTGGTGGTAGTCGGGATCATCGGCCTGACCATCGCGCACGATCACCGGCCCCACGTGTCGCACGAACCCAGCCTCGGCGAATCGCTAGGCAGCGGGCCGAACGTGCTCACTACCGAACACGGTTGGTCGCACAACGCCTACGACGCCGTACACATCGGCGCGTGGACACTTGTAGTCGTCGGGCTTGTTGTCCTGGCGATGGGGTTGATCGCTTACGCGGCCAGGCAGCGGGCCGTTGGGCAAGATTCTGAGCGATGATCTGACTTATGGATCGTCCGCAGGACAAGTGTCGGCAAGGCTGGGGCGCGCTTGCTATCCACCGAGTGACAACTTTTCACGTGGCTGATGACTGACCGAGGTAACCGACATGTTGCGGTGGTCAGCACCCAGGCCTTCGTCGTGCGAGGGGGCGTCCTTGGCTTCCTCCTAATGATCTATGCGATCACACTGCCGAGCACGGCCGTCAT
Source organism: uncultured Solirubrobacteraceae bacterium (assembly GCA_963793935.1). Taxonomy (GTDB): domain Bacteria; phylum Actinomycetota; class Thermoleophilia; order Solirubrobacterales; family Solirubrobacteraceae; genus Palsa-744. The sequence continues at coordinate 939,040 of CAWCBZ010000001.1, read as the reverse complement.
CATAGGCGCTGCCTGTGGGACGACGGTTGTCCTTGAGCTAGCTGTTCGCCGCTTTTGGCGAGGCGGATGGGTATCCAGCGAGACGATTCCCTGGTCTGCCAAGGTTCCGGCCTACGCCGCCGCGTTGACGTTCTTGATCTATGGCCTCGTCTTGCTTGTTGTACACATTCACTACTACGGTCAGACGACGCAGCGCTACGCAGTTCAGACGGCCACCGAACTGGTACAGGTCAAAGCACACAACGCTCCCCTAGATGCGCAGTTCCATGCCGTAACCGCACAGGTCGATGCTGAACTAGAAACGCAGAAGGCTTGCAATCCGAAGGACCCACATGTTCTTGCTGAGGTCGAGCAAACGATACGCGCCCACCCGAACTCTACGCCAGATGTTGACCAGCTAATACACAAGGCATGTGGCGTTCCGAACTTGACTCAACACCTGAACGAACAGACCCAGCTTCTCGAAAAGCTCTCGATCCCACACATTCGGGAAGAACCCAGCAAGGAGTCGTTTCCGCCCTGGTTCGGCGAACTGGGCGACTTCTTTACCGGCGGCGCACAAATCCTGGCGGTTCTGCTTATCGCCCTAGCCTTTACACGGTGGGCGAACCGAATCGCCGATCAAGTCGTCCGAGCGGCCATGCCGTTTGTTGTCCTGGGCCTCATCGCTGGAATCGTCGGAACGCTGCCTAACGTTCCGCGAGGCGTACAGGCGGGGCTGCTTGGCCTGGTCGCCGCTGGCATGGTGGGTGCCCTCGGCGCATTGAGCGTCAGCGCCCTGGGGTGGCTCGATGTCAAGGACGACAGAGCGCCCGACCAGCCCGACGGTTCCTGACCGCGACGGCTATCCGTACTGCCGCCAGCGCCGCTCGCGTGCCAGACGGTCGTATCCGCGCTCGCGGTCGTCCCTGGCGATGCGTTCGCGGTGTTCCGCTAGCTCCCCTTGTATCGCTGCATTGCGCCCACGGTCTAGCAACGCCCTTGCATCGGCGACTGCATCGCCGGTCTTGGGCGTGCCATCGCGCAGGTCGGCGACGCGCTGCCAGTAGCCGGTCATAGGCTCCACGGTGTCCAGCGGCGACGGTTCGGCCAGCACACGGCTGAACACGGCACCTGCGCCTGTGCTTTCCGTGCGCGTGTAGGTCACGCCTGCACGCAGTTCTTGGCCGATCGATTCAGCACGTGCCTTGCGCTGCTCAAGGGTCAGTTCGGCCGATCGCAGCGCCGCGCTAGTCGCAGGGTTCGCCGGGAACGTAACCAAGCTCACATCGCCTCGGGTTATCTCAGCCTGCAAAATCCTGCGTTTGGTGAAGTCGTCAGACCATTCCTGATCGATTGCCCGGAATGAAAAAGACATCTCGCTTAGGTCGCCTCGACGCAGCTTGGGTGCGACCGCCAGCACGTCGGGATCGGTCTTGTCAAGGTTCGCTTCGATGCGAAGCCCGATTCGATCTTCTGCAAGTTTCAATGTCCCTGTTGTGGTCCTGGCGATTGGCAATCCTTGGTGGTTGATCAGCAGCACCACATTTGGTTCCGCGTTGAGGCTGCGGCGGAATGCGCCGCGCTTGACTTCCTCGGTGTAGGTGCTGACTTCGTACGGCGTGTCGAACACCGATGCATAACCGCTTAGGTGGTATTCGTCGCCATCCGATCGGATCTCAAAGTCGGGCTTCATCACGCGCCTAGCTTGCGCACGCGTCTGCGCTTTGGTCTTGTCCCCTGCGACTGTCTGTCTAGGTCCCTGTTGGTTATCGGTTGAATCATCGGCTCCTGCCTTGGCGCTGCCGGTGCTGTAGGCAGCTTGTTCGGATCGGCCACCCGTCCGTCTGCGTGCTGTGCCACGAACCTGCGTGCAAAGGCGACGTTCGAGCCATCTGTCTTGCCGTCGGCCAGTTCTGTGATCGCACGGGCCAAGGCCAGATCAACCTGTAGGGCTGTGTATCCCGCCATTACGCTGCGGTGTCCAGATCGCGGTTTGTCAGTGGCAAATAGCTACGCGGCACCACGGGCTTGGTGTTCTGTTCATCGTCAGTGCGTTTGGCTGTGATCAGTTCACGGCGTTTGCCGATGATCAGCGCCAGGTGCGGCATGCGTCTGCTGATCTGCTCCACGCTAGATGTCAAATACAGCGACTCCCCTAACTCGGCAATCGCCATCGCCAGCGTGTCGTCAGTTGCCTCTAGCCCGTCTGTGATCGAATCCATGTTTAGGCTTCGCTCCATGTGATCGTTGGCAGGTTCTTTACGATTCCAATCGATGTCACCTGACGTGGCACAAAGGCCGCATAGGCCCAAAGCTGGATGCGTGCTGTCAAGTCGCCAGCCAAGGTGTCAGTCATTACGCGAAGGCGTGGTGCGCTCTCCCACAGGAAGGCATCAGACGGCTTGGCGATGATCGCCAGCGAATCCGTTACTGCCTGGCTGATCGAACATGGCGCGCCAATGATGTTGCCAATCGGCTCGACGGTACGCTGCGAGTTAGAGTCAACGGGCGGGTTCAGGTTTCTGCCACTTTCGTCGCGTTCAACGTTGAATGCGGCCCAGCGGTTTCCAGTCACAAACCAGTTCGTAGGAACCTGGCGGCGCGCGGCTGCCACGGCACCGAATGCGCGCCCCATGCCGACGAACACCTCCGCGCCGGTTGTGCCCGCGACGCTTACCTCGGTGACGCCAGCCAGCTTGGTGACGCCAGTGAATTCCATCTGTCTTCCGTTGGCGACCAAGCCGCCCCCCGCAACGCACTGCTGCTCAATAGATTCGTCGTACGCATCTAGCAGCGACCTGTAAATCACGGCATCGATTGAACCTGCCCCTGGACGGCTCAGGTCGCTCAGGGCTAGCGCTACATCGGTCTGACCGGCAATAGTGATTACGTCACTCCGCTGTTCTGCATCTGCAATGCCAGACGATGTGACTGGCGTCCCTTCGACCTGCGGTGATACAGCGCCAGTCAGACTCGCGATGCTCGGCACGCGAATTGATTGCACTCCATCACCAAGCGGCAAGTTTGTGGTGTATCGGCTGAACACCCTAGCCGCACGTGGGACAAGCGCAGCATCTTCAATCAGGTACAGCGGCGGTGCCAGCGTGCCAGCGGTGGCGACTGTTGGCGTCACGCGGAATTCGTACGCGTCGCCGCGCTGCTCGGCCTTGTGTGCCTCGGCGCTGCGCTGTGCATATGCAAACCGCATCTGGCGGGCGTTGCGTTCCAAGCGCTGACTAGCGTCAGGATCATCCTTGCTTGCCAACAGGTCGCGAAAGAAACTGTGGTCACCGCCACGTGCATAGGTCAAGGGCTCTCTCGTCACAAATGCGCGCTCGGCACTTAGCCTTTGGTCCCGCCGTGCTGATCGAAAGCGCTTGCCCCACAGATCGGCCGACGCCATTTCAGAGTCAATCGTGCGACGCTCTGAAACCGTGGGCTGGCGCTGCTCGCGTTCGGCGCGCTCGAGGACGCGGGCGGCGCTGTCGCGCGCTGCGTCGCGGCGCTGGCGCGCGTATTCGCCAGTGGCCTCTACAGGTGCCTTGATTGGGCGCTGCGTGTGTTCAACTGCGCGTCTTGCGTCATCTAGTGTGCGGATCGTTTTACTCATCGTGCGTCCTTTGTGACGGCCCGTAGGCCGGTTATCCCCTAGTGCGTCGTCTGGCACGGCGCTGACCTTCCCGCAGTCCGCGCATTCGCTGTCTACGCGCCGCGCGCGCTTGATCTTCGATTTGCAAAAACGTTTGGATCGCGTCGTACGGATCAGCGGCCAAGTGCAATGCCCCCAAGACCACGGTGGCGGTCAGCACGGCTTCGCGATCTGGTCCGTCGGGCATTTCCCCAGCGACGCCGAGCAACTCGCTGCGCAGCGCCAGGCGCAGGTCGGGATCAATCTCGGTCATCGTGCTGGCGATGTCTAGGTGAACGTCTCGCAGTCTTGCCGTCATGCGGCCACCCGGTGCGCTTTCTGATCGCGGACCTGTTCGCGCACCAACCCGAGCTCGCCGTCACGCCAGTTCGCTCCGATCGCGATGGCGCGAGTTCCAACGAGTAAGAGCCTGGCAAGCGTCCTGCTTTCCGACGATGCGTCGATGTCATCCACGATCGCCTCAAACTTCGCGATAAAGGCGGGTGCTGCTGCTGCCCCAAGGCGCTCGATATCGACAAGTAGATCTTCAACCTGCCTCAGTCCCTCGACTGGAACGTATGCCTCGGTGCTGGCGTAGCCGTTCACGCCGCACCCCTACGTTTCTTAGCCAGTTGTTCGAGGGCCGATTCGGGCTTGTCTTGCAGCGCCTTCAAGCTGACGCCGACGCGCAAGGAATTGACGCTGCCTATGCCCAGCACGGCCATCGTCTTGTGCAAGGACGTTTCGACCGCGCGTAGCTGCGTGACGTACGGGTGATCGGTCAGCTGGCCCATGGACCCCGGCGTTGTCCGGCCGTTTTGGTCGATCATCTGGCGCAGTTCGGCTTCCTCGTCGCGCAGCATGGCGTAGCTGTTGACAATTTCCTGATCTGCCGGTGTGCCAAGCCAGATCGCTGTTTGCCAGGCGCTATCCCACGCTTTTACGCCTGCCGAACCAAGGCTCTTAGGGGCTGTGGAGACGGTCTGCCGCGTTGGTATGACCGCCAGCGGCTTTGCATCCTTTGCTTTTGCTTTGTGCCCATAGCTGGTTTCACCACGTGCCGCCTTGGATAGTGGTCCACGCGCACCCATTAGCTAGACGCTCCCGAAAAACGGCAGGGATTTGCTGGGATTGCACACGCGGCCGAATCTCTAGCATGTGTGCGCGAGACTTGGGAGGGGTTACAGCGCAAAATCTGGCAAGTTCCTAGGGGGGCGCGAGGTGTCGCGGTCTTGGGTAACCCTGATGGCGGCAAGCTATGTGTGCGGCAAACCACACCGGCAGCTACCGGGACCGTAGGCACTGCTGCCCCTGCGTGATCAGCCTGCGCTGTGGCCGTGGCGATCGTCGCCCGCATGATCTGCGTGGTGCTCTTGGGCAACATTGCGCGCTTGGTGTCAGCGTTTGTGCCTGTCGCTGCCCCGACGTTTGCACCACCACACCGGTCAGCAGCACTGACTGAAAGGTAATCCTTGTTTCCCCCGGCACTGCCTCTAGTCCGTTCACCTAGTCGCACTAAGTGAAGGTGTAGCAGGTTACGGCGCGCTTGTGTGGCCGGTGAACTTGCGATGCCAGCTCATCACAGTGAAACCAGCCATCGCTGCGAACCTAGTGGAGGACACTCGCAATGTTCGCGGCAACTCCAAAGACGATCCCAGCCGCCAGCAGACCCGCGCCAACAACCCGCTCTTTGACGCTCCCAGCCAGGACGTAGCCTAGGTGCCTGCGGATTTCACCGTCCCGCCCTTCTGACTCCTGTCGTAGCTCAGCCACCGCATTGTCAAGCTGGGTGTCTACGGCCTTACGCATCTCGATCATACCGTTGGCAAGTGTGGCTAGTCCCTGCCCGACTTGACGCTCCAGTTCGCCGGGCCGTGTCTGTGTCATGCCTGCCCATGGATTCGGACCTGGGGGCGTGATCCTTGGCGGATAGGTTCGCGCCGGATGCCGCGATTCTGTCACCGGGGGAAAGACCTCCCGAGCACGCTGACGATCGGCCGCGATCTCAAGAACGACAATGCCCAAGCCAGCAAGCTCCAACGAGCCACCAATGGCCGACAGCACGATCGTCACAGTAGTCACAGCCCGTCACGATCTCATCGAAATCGGACGGATCGCTTTCTTTGATTGCTCAGGCTTGTCTTTCAACGGCGCTAGCTCGCGGGCGACGGCCTCGGAGGCAGGCGCGGGTACATTTGTACCCAAATCTGCCACCACCTCGGCGGCGACACTCGTCTTGTTGACGTAGTTGCGCCCCATCCCCCACCGATCCCGGCAGTAGTCCTCAAAGCGTCGCGATGTCATCGCTTGGCCATCCTCTGAATCGCACTGTTGGCAAGTTCCTCGATCAACGCATCAGCGTCCCCGCGCGTGCGCACGTCGGGCATAGGTTCATTGCCGATGAGAGCCCTGATGCGGGCGATCTGACGGGGTGTAGGCAGTGCCTTCGCGTATTTGGACGGGCGCTCCCCGAATTTCCCTACAACGCCTTTTTTGCCGAACTTGTCAGCAGCGACGATTTCTGTCGTGCCATCGGACTTTCGCACTGTTACGTCGCTAGGCCGCACCGTTCTGCCGCCAGCTAATCGCGTGCCCGGACGTGGGCGATCGTCACGGCAAGCGCCTGGGCGAATGTCTCCCCCCGTGGGTTCGGCGTGTCCGTCGAACTCTTGACCGTGATCGATTCGGCATCGTCCAGCATAAATCGCCAGACCAGGCTGGCCTTGTCGTCAAAGTCCCTGCGCTTGGTTCGTGTCGCCGTGCAGGTATACGTCGCCGCTTTGGAGATCCCCACGATCTTGTAGCTGGCCTCGACCTCTATCGACCCGTCGGGACCTGGATGTCCGCACGGCCCCGACAAGATGTGCAGGTCGCCAGCGGTCACGGCGAACAGATAGAGATGATCCTTGTCTTTCGCGACGAACCATGTTGCGTCGTCAGGCGTCAACCGATGCGCTAGGTCTGTGATCGCATCACAGCCCGCACAATCGGCCATCTTGCACTCCATCACAAGCGCCTTCTTGACCTCCGTTACGTCCTTCACGTCTTAGCTCCTTTGCGGTCGAGTGTTCATCAGGCCATTTCCTCAAAGTTTTCTGCGACTGATTCCAGTTCGGCGACCGACCAGCCGCGTAGGCCGCTGGCTTCTTCATCGCTGCCGTTCTGCGCCACGCTGGCGATCGGCTCTAAGGCAGTGTGACCAGACGCCCCGTTGCTGCCGTTTGGAGCCGCAAACTCACGCGTCACGTTCTCGGTCACGCTCACGTCACGCGCCCCCCTATAAGGGGGTGGCGCGGACTGTGAGCGGCCGTGATCACCCGTGACAGGTGCGTGACCAATGTTTACGGGGCTTCGTGACGCCCGTGACGCCTGCGTGGTCCCTGTCACGGTGCTGTCACGCACGTCACGCGGGGTCGGTCGATAGACGATGGGATCGCCCTTGATCCTTACCGCCTGATCGTCCCTCACGAAGCGCTCGAACTTGCGTCTGACTTTCTCAATCTGCCCGCGCGACGGCTTCCCGTAGATCGCCTGCGCGGCGGCGGCGGCGCTGATCCCGCCCGATGTCGCGCCCTGCAAGATCGTCCATGGGTCAAGGCGGTCGCAGCGTGTCGTGACACCAGCCGTGTGGTCATGCGAAAGCTCGATCGGACCTACGTCCTCAGCCGGCTGCTTCAGATGCGTTAGCTGTACGATCGGATCGCCCGGATTGCCCCACAGCAAGACGACGCTGCCTGCGCCAGCGGTGATCCAGCGCGACCCATACACGTCGGCCAGCGACGTAGGTTTCTTGTTGTCGCCGGTCGCCTTTCGCTGGTGATGTGCAGCGACCACCTCGATGCCCTCGGCGATCAGAAACGACAACGCACGATGCAGACTGGCACCCCCGGACTCCTCCGACAGAGACGGGATCAAGTCCTTTAGCGAATCGATGACGACAGTCCCAACCTGCTTGCCCTTGACCTGGCCTATGTGCTGCACGAACGTCAGTAGCGACTCGGGGCGGCTGATTAGGTCGCACATCAGCGGCGCGCGCCATACGCAGACGTTGGCTGCCAGCGCTGCCGCGTCGTCTTCGGTCACCATGCGCCTGAAGGATCGAGCGATCTGCTGCGGCCGATCGAGCGCCAGATACAGCAGTAGGCGTTCAGGATCGGACGCGACCGGAAAGCCGATCAAGTCATCGCCATGAACACCAGCCCGGCGCAGCGCAAGCTGCTGCATGAACGTCGTCTTGCCCACGCCATCCGGGCCAACGATCTGTAGCACTTCACCTTGCGCCCACAGCACTTCATCGCCATGGCCGAGGATCGCGGGCACGTGGTCAGGGGCGTCCAAGATGAATTCCCTGCCGTCTACTAAGTGCCGTAAATCGCGCGTTTTGTCATTTTCGTGCGCCGTCTGCTCTGATACCATCGAGTTTCACCTTTGCTATTGGGTGTTGTTGGGACTTGGTTCTGGAAACGCGGGCGTTGGTCATTCGCCCGCGTTTTCTGTTCCTACGCTGCAAGCGCGACCTCGGGCTGGTCATGCGCCTCGGCCGGTTCCTCTGGGATTTCTGTAATCCACTGTTCGACAACGCCCGTCATCGTGGTCTGTTCAATGGCGGCATAAGCGCGGAGCCGATCCCTTAGGGTCGGGTGCAGATACACCCTCACTGCCGCAGATTTCTGATACATGGCACGCCTTTCCGGGCGGTCATTTATCCCCCGGTGTTGTCAGGACGGCGGCGTGGTCAAGGCCGCGCGTTGTGACTATTGCTAGACGAATGTAGCAAAGTGCAATTCGATATTGCACTTACCTGCGCACAAACTTGCCGCAACGAGCGAGTGAACACGCCAGGGCCAGCGCCCTGAGCGTGGGGGAGCGCTGGCCTAGGCGGTGCGCATAACGCAATGTGCGCAGTGTCGGACCCCGAACGCTCCGACACGATTGTCACGCCGTATGGAGGGACAACGCGACTGTTGAAGCGTAACAGTTATTCAGTGTGTGAATTCATACGCTTGCCAACAATCCACAGTAGATCGCCGTCACATAGCCACGGCAAACACTTTGCCTCATAGATCGCATCAAGTTCCAAGCCGTCTAGGTCTGTCAGATGGGCGGGCGTGTGATAGTCACAGCCCGCGTCGATCAGGTCCATGTGGTCACGCCAGTCCGGCGCAAATCGATCCAGACGGCGCTCAGGGCGTGCCCCCACTACGACGCCTAGAACCCGCGTGTCGCGTTGGTTTCGACGCAAGCCCGCGACGATGCCAGCAGCCGACATACCGCTACCTACAGCTATGACGATGCGGCCGGTGTCCGGCACGTTCGCAAGCTGATCGGCGGTCTGGCGCACCGCCTCGATGTGCTCCATGCCAAACGGCACGTAGACCCAACCACGCTGGGCTGCATCGTCGCGCGCCCTGGCGCTGATCACGCTGTTGTGGCCGGGGAAGTGTTCGACGCGTACGCCGCCGTGCTGTAGCGCTGCATCAATCTCTGGTCCCGCCTCGCCGGTAGGCGTGTGTATGCGCACGGGAGCGCCCATCGCCTGCCCCACGCGCGCCACGATGTTGGCCTGTGGCGACGATCGCCCGCAAGCCGTAGTCAGACCGCTTACGCCGTCTGCGATTGCCGCGCAAGTCCTAGCCTTGCCGCCGATCGCGCCGCCAGGCCCGGTGTATAGATCGTCGCGCTTGACCAGCACCGTGCCACTGTCGGGCAAGTCACGTGTCTGTACCGGCGTCAGCGCCAGGTCTAGGACAGGCACGCTTGCTCAGCCTTCTTGTAATCGCCCTTGACGAACACCAAGATGGTCTGACTAGTTGGCGTTGCCTTTAGGGTCTTGGCCTCTACAGCCGATGCGCGCTTAGCTGCGTTACCAACAGGCGTGATCAGATCGTACTCGTTGAAAAGACGACAGCCTGCATCAGCCATAGCGATCTTGGTGTGCATTGACAGATCGCGTATCAAGCCCTCGTTAGGCCCACTCTTGAACCGTGTCCTGCCAACTACTAGGACGACAAAGCGATCGTCGCGCAGATGATCTGCTGCTAGCCCAAGTATGTGGCTGTATGCCGCAACGAACTGATCATCGGTCATCGCAGATAGATCGCCCGGACCAGCTTTGTATTTCTCAAGGTCAAAGTAAGGCGGGCACGAAAAGATCATGTCCGCTGGGGCAATGTCGGCCTTTAGCACCTTGGCGCTATCGCCGATGATCCACGTGGGCGTGACTGGCAAGACCGTGGGACTGCACGCCGCGGCCTCGCCGCGATTGACATCGGCCTGCTCCGGGCGTAGCTCGACGCCCGTGTAGTCCCGGCCAAGAACACCAGCTACGACACCACGCACGGCATTGCCAGCGAACGGGTCCAAGACGTGACCGCCTTGCGGGCAGAAGCGCCTAATCGAGATCTCTGCGACTACCGGATCAAACGCCGAGGTATTGCCCGTGCGCCAGCGTGGATCGTCGTTGTTCTCGAAGCCGCCATACGTGGTGGTGTCCCCCACGATCCACGGCGACATACCCGTGGTCGAAAACCACCAGTTTCTACGGCTGTTCTCTTGCGCCTGCCCTTTATACATCGACGTCAAGTTGAGCGGCAACGAAAAGTTCTCCGGGGATTTCGCCGCACTGACCAGTGCGCGCGTCCCCGCCACGCTTAGCGCTCGCTCGCGCGCCTCTGCGATCACACGATCATGTTCGTCAGGCGGTAGCGCTGCAATGGCTGCGTAGTGGCTATAGCTAAGACTGTCGTGTTTGTCCTTACGTCGGGACAATTCTGTCTTGCGCGCCACGTAGGCCATCGTGCGCAGGTTCTTGCCCGTCTTTTTGGTGATCCGTTCTGCCTCGGCGTAGATCGATCCCCATTTGCGTCCGCCTTCATTGATCCAGTCGCCAATCGCAAGCTGGGCGGCTTCGAGGTTGTCCGCAAGCTTTTCACCCCTAGTCGCCCACGCTTCGCGATCCACATCTATGGCGGGCTGACTATGGGCTGTAGCTGAAGCGCTCACGCCGGTCACGATAGCTTCTGTGAGGGCCAGTCATAAGCAAAAATCCAATTTTGTGACTTTCGATATGGATTTCTGGCTGATAAGTAGAACCCGCGCTTATTCATATGTTTTCGCAATAGACCTGAACCGCAAGTTGGCGGTTTGTAGATCGTGTTTCGGCATGTAGCGACAATGCGCTGAACATCGCTGTAAAGCGGGGTTACAAAAACTTGCGCACCACGCACCTCGTCTGCTACTCGTTGATGGCGAGTGATGAATTACGGGGTTCTCAGGACATTTCTCGACCGCGAGCGCCAGGCTCGGGGAATGTCGATGGGCGATTTGACCGTGCTCTCCGCCGGAAACGATCCGTTCCGACAGGACACCACCAAGTTTCGCCAGGCTGGCGAATGGCTTGTTGCCAATGCGTCGGGTCAGGGCACGATCCATCTGCGTGGCCTGCATTACCGGCTGGTGGGCACACCCAAGCCGGACGGCAGCCCCTACGCGAACACCGATAAGGACTGGAACTGGGTGCAGAACGTCGCCGCCGACGGCGCACGCTGGAACGGCTTGGTTCCGTTCGAGCGAATCGTTGATCACCGCAACGAACAACCGTTCATGCGGAGCCATGACTCGTATCCCCCGGCCGCGTCGATCGCGACGGGGATCGACCTGACGATCCCAACGGACCTCACACCGCGACCACGCGTCGAAGCTTTCGACGGTCGGCAGCCCTACCGCCTTGTGATCTTCGGCGAGAAGTCCTCCCTAAAGGCCGCGCTTGACCCGCTGGCTAGGGAGTACGAAACAGACCTGTTTCTGCCGACCGGCGAGGCGTCGGACACGATGATCTACACGCTGGCAAGGCAAGCCGCGCAGGATGACAGGCCGACCGTGATCTTCTACGTCTCCGACTGCGACCCCGCAGGCTGGCAGATGGTCGCGTCGGTTTCCCGCAAGCTGCAAGCCCTCAAGGTCATGTTGTTTCCCCAACTCGACGTCAGTGTGTTTCATGTCGGCCTAACACCTGATCAGGTTCGGCAGCATGGCTTGCCATCAACGCCGTTGAAGCCGACCGAGCGCCGCGCAGACGATTGGCAGGAGAAGAAGGGGGTCGAACAAACCGAGGTCGATGCGCTCATGACGCTGTACCCGGCAGTCCTCGACCGACTCGTACGCGATGCGCTCGATCCGTTTTTTGATCACACCCTGGCCGAACGGGTGGTGGAGGCCGGGGACGAATGGCTCGATGACGCACAACAGGCGATCGACGCTGCCACGGACACCGATCTAATCGATCGCATGGGCGAACGCGCTCAACGCCTGCAAGCCGAGCTAGATGACATCAACGCGCAGCTAGCGACCTACCAGGACATCGACCTGCCGCCGTTGATCGTGCCGGAACCCGAACCATTGCCGCCGCCGCCGACGCGGCCCCTCCTCGATTCAGACGACGACTTTGCAGAGCAGTGCCGCCGCTTGCGGGCGCACAAGGCGTACGAGACAGACGTCCGAGTTGCTCCCGTCAGCGAGGCTCCGTAATCTCGGCTCATGTCGGGCCAGGTTCATGCCGTCGTCTACGCAGCAAAGAGCACCGAGGACAAGCACGGGTCGATCCCGACGCAGGTAGCCGACTGCGAGGCGATGGCCCAGCGCGAGGGCTGGACGATTGCGGCCACCTACAGCGACGAAGGTAAATCGGCCTATCACGGCAGCCGTGGTGATGGTCTAGTCGAAGCCCGCGACCACGCAGAACGCGTGGCAGCCGAGCACGGCACCTGCATGTTGATCTGCCAGCACACCGATCGTCTTGCCCGTGGCGATGGTGTGAACGCGATGCACCTGGTCGAGCACCTGTTGTGGGCGATGAAGACCGGCGTGCGGATCAGATCGGTACAGGACGATCGCACCGGCGAGTCCATCTTGGACGCGGCGCTGACCGGCCAGCGCAATTTTGAGGATTCGGCTCGCAAGGGTGCGGCCACCAAAGCGGGCATGCGTAGGACGATCGAACGCGGCGAATGGCGTGGCGGCATCGTTCCGGCCGGATATGCGGTCCAGCGCGGCCACGATGACAGTGGCCGTCCATGGCGCAAGCTGGTCAAGCACCCGCAGGATCATGTGATCTTGGAGTTGATCTGGCACCTGGCCGCACAAGGCGCATCGGTCCAGACGATCGCCCTTGAGTGCAACCGACAGGGCTACATGACCAGACCTGTCCGAAAGGATCACGAGGCGCGACCGTTCGATGTCAACCGGATCTGCCAAATCCTTGACAACGGCTTGTACGCGGGCCTGGTCGAATGGGACGGCGAGCGGCTAGGGATGCTCGGCAAATGGCCGACCTACACAGACCCCGAGACGTTCGATCGCTGTAAAGGCGAACGTGCCCAGCGCTGCAACCTGACCAAGCGCAAAGCCGGTCGGCCGACGTTCGACCGCTACATGCTTAGCGAACTCGCCCAATGCGCCGTCTGTGGGGATTCGATGCAGGCCAGCAGCAACCGCGCGACGCGGCGCTACATCTGCCGATCGCGCAAGGAACACGCGAAAGGCAGTCCCCACCACTGCGACGGCCCGACGTTCGCGGCAGACGTAGTTGATCGAATCGTCCTGGCTGGCCTACACGACATGCTGGCCGACGCCGCGAACCTCCACGACCGGCTGCTGGCAGGCCACAACGCCGAACGCGAGCGCCTCGTCAAGACCGCCGACGACGCCAAGCGCGACCACGACAAGGCGACCAAGGCTGTGATGCAGATGGAGGCCAGATACGCCAAAGGCGCTGAATCGGGCCAGGCCGAGGCCGAGCTTGAGACGATCCTTGGCGCAACGCAGGTCAGCCGTACGAACGCAAAGCGCGCGCAAAAGCGCCTAGAGGCCGCGCTAGACGCGATTACGGCCCTTGGCGGCCAACCAGCCGCCGAGGGCGCTGATGCGGTCCTAGAACGCCTGTGGCGGTCCCTGAGCGGGCAGCTAGACGCAGTAAGCGGCGACATCGCGGCCATGAATGCGCTTCTCCGCGAATGGTTCGCGGCATTCGAGATCAGCGCCGACGGCAAGGGCGTCACGATCAAGCCCTGGCTGTCAGACGACGGCCTGGCCAAAATGCAGGGCAAGGCGTGGGGTCCGATCACGATCGATGCGGTCCCGGTGGACCCGATTGCGGATAAGCCGTTTTTGGGCGATATCCCGGAGGGTGCGCTGTGGCTGCGGGTCACAGACGACGAGGAAGGCCCGGAAAACCAGGCGTCCCAGGCCGACGATAATCCGCAATCAGGGAGGTAAAGACGCGCCGAATCGCCGCGCGGGCACAGGCGATTCGTGAAGACCAGCAGCCGCTGCTCGGCCTCGGTTGGGCCCAGCGCACGCGGCTTCGCCGCCTCGTTGGCACATGGTTGGCCGCGCAGGGCGATTCGCGCCCGCGGGCGTCGGCGATACGCCTGGACGCGATCGGCGTGGTGATTGACTCGCGCGATCGCCTGCGGCACATCGACCATCTCCGGGGCGCCTTCTGAGCCTCGGGGCTGGTGGCGCGATCACTCGCCGGCGCCGAAGCGGGCCGCCGGGCGGCGCGACTACAGAGCCAGCTGCTGGTAGGCCAGCGACTGAAAGGACATGCGGTGAAGCGGCGAGACGCCCTGGCGCAGGATCGCCTCGCGATGGACCGGCGTGGAGTAGCCGACGTGTTCGGCAAAGCTCCACCCGGGATGCTCGCCGTCAGCGTGGTGCATGTAGCGATCGCGCGTGACCTTGGCGACGATCGACGCGGCGGCGATCGCCGCACTGGTGGCATCGCCGTCGATGATCGCGCGCTGCGGCCGGCCGAAGTCGGGCACGGCAAAGCCGTCGGACAGGCACAGCACGTCGCCACGGACGTCGCGCGTCACACCAACCAGCGCATCGCGCAGCGCGGCGAGGTTGGTCTTGTGCAGCCCGCGCGCGTCGATGCCGCGCACGCAGCGCGAGATCACGATCACGCGCGCGGCGGCGCGCAGCACGAGTGGAAACAGCTGCTCGCGCGCTTCGGGCGTGTGCTGCTTGGAGTCGTTGAGCGCGCCGAGCGAGCGCAGCTCGCGCGTCGTCAGCGCGTCGTAGTCGAACAGCACGCCGGCGGCGACCAGCGGGCCGGCGAGACAGCCGCGTCCGGCCTCATCGGCGCCGGCGATCAGCGGGACGCCCAATCGCCGGTCAAATGCGAACAGGCGCCTGCCGCTGGCCGAGCGTCGCGCGCGGCGTCGCGCGCGTGCGCTGCCGTCGCTGCGAGGCGACTTGCGCGGCGCCGAGCGCCTCGGGGCGGCGACCTCGCTCACGGCTCCGTCGGCGCCCGCGCCCGCCTCGGCGCTAGAGGATGCCGATACGGTCGGGAGGCCAGTAGGTGGCGAATGCTCCTCCGATGATCCATCCGGTGGGGACTGGGCCCCAGAAGCGGCTGTCGTCGGATTCGCCACGATTGTCGCCCATCATGAACCAGTGCCCGGCGGGAACCTTGATGGCGATCGGGAAGTTGCACTCCGACACTCCCGGACACGGGCGGATGTAGGAGTCGGCCTCGCGTTTGCCGTTGCGGATCACGTGGCCTTCGACGACCTTGATCGTGTCGCCCGGCCCGGCGACCACGCGCTTGATGAAGTTGACGCTGTCCTCTTCGTCGACCGGCTCAGAGCACGGGGCGCCGCCGGGCGTGATGCGCGTGCCCGAGCCGCATTCCTCCTGCTGTGCGCCCTTCGGCGGGTGGAACACGGCGATCTCGCCGACGTGCGGTTTTGCGAAGTGCGTGCCGATGCGGTCGACCAGCACGCGCTGTCCGACCGCCAGAGTCGGCTCCATCGAGCCGCTGGGAATGCGATACGGCTTGACGACCCAAGCCTGGATCGCGAAGGCCAGGCCGACGGCCACGAGAATGATCAGGACCAACTCGACAGCCGAGTTGACCGTCGATTTCGGGCCCTTGGAGCGACGTTTCACGCCGGCTCGTCGCCGACCACGTCCCCCTGGTCGCCATCGGCTTGGCTGGAGGGCGCGACGTCGGCCTGGGCGTCGGCGTCGGCCTCGGGAGCCTCGGTCGCGGCGTCCTGCGCCAGCGCCTCGGGCTCGGTGTCCTCGGCCGCCTCGGCGTCGGGCTGAGCGGCCGCGGCGCCCTCCTCGCCGGTTGCTGCGTCGGGCTGCGCCGACTGCTCGCCAGCCTCCTGCGGAGCCTCCACGGCGGCGTCTTGCTCGAGCACGGTCTCCTCGGCGGTCATGCCGTCGGCGTCGGTCGCCTCTTCGGGAGCGTGAAGCAGGCCCGGCTCGACGGCCGCTTCGGGACCGGAGTAGCGACGCTCGCGCACGCGGGCGCGCTTGCCGACGCGGTCGCGCAGGTAATAGAGCTTGGCGCGGCGCACGTCGCCTCGCGCGGCGACCTCGATGCGCTCGATCTTCGGCGAGTGCACTGGGAACATGCGCTCCACGCCGACGCCGAAGGACTGCTTGCGCACGGTGAAGGTCTCCCGCGTTCCATGGCCCTGTCGCTTGATCACGACACCCTCGAAGACCTGCACGCGTCGCCGTGTGCCCTCGATGACCTGGAAGTGCACCTTCACGCGGTCGCCCGGCGAGAAGTTGGGAACGCGGCGCAGCTGCGCGCGCTCGATGGTTTCGATAACGCTGCTCATGAGTGAAAGAGGTCGGCGCCTTGATGACCGGGGCGAACCTCAGGGGGGTGGCCGGCCGGCGCGGCTAGGAATGGTAGCGGACGACCTGCGCGCGCCGCGTCACTGCCGATCGCCACCGCCCGCCCGCCCGTGCTCGCGCTCCTGCCCCCCCAGCTCGCGGCTGCGTTGAAGTCGCCACTGCTCGATTCGCGCGTGGTGGCCGGAGAGCAGGATCTCCGGCACCTGCCAGCCACGATGCTCGGCGGGGCGCGTGTAGTGCGGGTACTCGGGGTTGCCCTCCAGCGCCGCACTGAAGGACTCCTCCACGGCCGAGCGGTCGTCTCCAAGTGCGCCTGGAAGCTTGCGCATGACGGCGTCACAGACGACCATAGCCGCCAGCTCGCCACCGGACAGCACGTAGCGCCCGATCGACACCACGTCGCTGCAGAAGTGCTCGAGGATGCGCTGGTCAAAGCCCTCATAGCGTCCGCACAGCAACGTCAACGCGGGCTCGTCGGCCAGCTCGTCGACCAGCGCGTCGTCCAGCACGCGACCGCCGGGCGCCAGCGCGATCACACGCCGGCGGCTCGCGAGCTGCACCGGGTCCAGCGCATAGCGGGCACGCAGCGCGTTTTCCACGACGTCGACACGCAGCACCATTCCCGCGCCGCCGCCAAAGGGCGTGTCGTCGACCTGCCCGCCGCTCAGCGTGGTGTGATCGCGATAGTTGACGCACTCCAGCTGCGAGCCGCTCGCGAGCGCGTTGGCGACGTGGCGCTGGCCCGAGAACCACTGAAACCACTCGGGAAACAGCGTGAACACGTCAATCTCGATCGTCATCGCCCTCCCCCGCCCCGCCGTCGCCGTGTCCCGACGGCCGGCGCGCCGCCTTGCTCTCACGTGCGCCGAGATCGAGGAACTCGCCGTCGACGTCGATGCGCCCGGCGGCCACGTCGACGCGGCGAATCGCGTCTTTGACAAGCGGCACCAGCAGCGGGTCGCCGCCACCGGGCCGTTGAACCTCGATCGCCTCACACGACGGCAGCTCGATCAGCCGGCTGACCAGGCCGACTCGCTGCTCGCCGTCGAACACCTCACAGAGCTCGAGTTCGTGCGCCCACCACTCGCCCTCGCCCAGCTGTGGCGCGACGCTGGCGGTGACGGTCAGCTCGACGCCGCGCAACGCCTCTGCCTCGCCGCGGCTGTCGACGCCCTGCAGGCGCACGATCGGCCGCGCGTCGGTGCCCGCGCGCCGCACGATCTCCGCAAGCCGGCCGGCCACGCCAACGCTGGCGCCCAGCGTGAGCAGGCGCGGCACTGGTCCAGTCACATAGAAGCTGCCATCCAGACCGTGCGGTCGCCCGACGCGCCCTGCAGGCAGCTCAGCAGGCGAGTCGCTCACCTCGCCCGTGCCCCGAGACGCGCCTGGGCGGGGCGTTGCGGACGGTCAATCGACGATGTCGACGAGCACATGACAGCCCTCGCCGGTCGCTGCGGCTTTGACCACCGTGCGCAGCGCGTGCGCGGTGCGTCCGCCGCGACCGATCACCCTGCCGTAGTCGTCGGCGGCGACGCACAGCTCGAGCACGATCGTTCCGCGATCGCCGTCGAACTGCTCGACCGAGACCTCTTCGGGCTCGTCGACGAGACCTTCGGCGAGGTACTCCAGCAGCCGCCTGGGAACTTCGCTCTGCGCCTGATCGCTGGATGTCGTGCGGTCGCTCATGCTCGAGGCGCAGTCCGTCTTCCGGGCCGCGGCGGTCCTAGCTGCTGTGCGCCTCGATGCCCTGGATCTTCAGCAGCTTGCGAACGGTGTCGGTCGGCTGTGCGCCGCGTGCCAGCCAGCTGCGAGCGCGGTCCTCGTCGAGCACGATCGTCGAGGGGTCGGTCTGCGCGTTGTAGTGGCCGATCGTCTCGATCACGCGACCGTCGCGCGGAGATCGCTGATCGGCGACGACGACTCGCCAGATCGGGTCCTTCTTGCCGCCCACTCGCGTGAGCCTGAGCCTAACCGACACGTTTACCTCTCTAATCGATTCCGTTTGACTGCGCAGAGAGCTTAGACGGTGCACGCAAGGGAGGCTGGATCGACGCCCCTGAGGGCGTCGCTGGCCAAGCGAGGCAAGGACGCAGGAAGCGAAGTGTGCGGACAGCACACGAGCGACCGAGGACGTCGCCTCGCGCCGCGCCAGCGACGCCCTCAGCGCGCGCCGCGCATCAGCGCGCCGATATCGGGCATCTTGCCGCGGCCGACCTGGCGCATGATCTTGCGTGTCTGGCCGAACTGCTTGATCAGGCGGCTGACCGCCTGCACGTTGGTGCCCGAGCCGCGCGCGATGCGCAAGCGTCGCGAGCCCTTGATCAGCTCGGGGCGGCGGCGCTCCTCCGGGGTCATCGAGAGGATGATCGCCTGGATGCGATCGAGCTCGCGCTCGTCGACCTTCATGTTTTTCAGCTGCGCTCCGGCCAGGCCGGGGATCATTCCGAGCACGTTCGTCAGCGGCCCCATTTTGCGCACGGTGCGCATCTGATCGAGGAAGTCGTCGAGGTCGAACTCGTTGCGCCGCAGCTTGCGCTCGAGCTCGCGCGCGTCGTCCTCGTCGAACTGGCGCTCGGCCGTCTCGATCAGGCTCATCACATCGCCCATGCCGAGGATCCGCTGCGCCATGCGGTCGGGGTGAAAGCGCTCGAACTGATCGAGCTTCTCGCCGGTCGAGGCGAACAGAATCGGCTTGCCCGTGACCGCCTTGACCGACAGCGCCGCGCCGCCGCGCGCGTCGCCGTCGAGCTTGCTCATGACCACGCCGTCGAACTGCACGGCCTCGGCGAACTGCTCGGCGACGTTGACGGCGTCCTGGCCGGTCATCGCGTCGACGACGAGCAGCACGTTGTGCGGTTTGACCGCGTCGCGAATGCGCACGAGCTCGTCCATCAGCTCCCTGTCGACGTGCAGGCGGCCGCTGGTGTCGACGATCAGCACGTCCTTGCCCTCTTCGCGCGCGCGATCCAGAGCCCACTTGGCGATCTCCACCGGGTCGCGATCGGTGCCCTGCTCGTAGGCGTCGGCGCCCGCCTGCGCGGCGACCTTGACGAGCTGCTCGATCGCCGCCGGGCGATAGACGTCGCAGGCGGCCACGGCCACCGTCGAACTGTGCTCCTCGCGCAGGTGGCGCGCGAGCTTGGCCGTGGCGGTCGTCTTGCCCGAGCCCTGCAGGCCGGCCATCAGGATCACCGTGGGCGGTCGCGGCGAGAAGCTCAGCCCGGCCGAGGCGCCGCCCATCAGCTCCGTCAGCTGCTCGCCGACGATCTTGACCACCTGCTGGCCCGGGTTCAGGCCACCGACCACGTCGGCGCCCAGGCAGCGCTCCTTCAGCTCGGCCGTGAACTTGCGCACGACCTTGAAGTTGACGTCGGCCTCCAGCAGCGCGAGGCGGATCTCGCGCATCGCCGCGTCGATGTCCTGCTCGGTCAGCGTGCCGCGATTGCGGACGTCGGTGAGCGTCTCCTGCAGCTTCTCGGCGAGCGAGTCGAACATCGACGGGTCAGCTTGGCGGCGGCTCAGGCGGCGCCGGCGGCACGAGCGGCGCGTCCTTGTCTGGTGAGGCGCCGCGCCCTGAGAGCGCCTCGCCGATGCCGGCGAACGCCTGCGCGAACTCCGACGGCACGACGAACACCTTGTTGGAGTCGCCTTCGGCGAGCTGCGGCAGCATCTGCAGGTATTCGTAGCTGAGCAGCTCGCGGTTGGGTTTGCCCTCGTGGATCGCCGTGAAGACCGTGTCGATCGCCTTGGCTTCGCCCTCGCGCGCGCAGGATCGCCGCCTGGCGCTCGCCCTCGGCGTCGAGCACGGCGGCCTGCTGCGCTCCTTCGGCGGTCAGCACGGCCGCCTGCTTGGCGCCCTCGGCGGTGAGGATCTGTGACTGCTTCTCGCCTTCGGCGGTGAGGATCGCCGCGCGGCGATCGCGCTCGGCGCGCATCTGCTTCTCCATCGCGCTGCGGATGTCAGGTGGCGGGTCGACCGACTTGATCTCCACGCGGTTGATCCTGATGCCCCACTTGCCGGTCGCCTCGTCGAGCACCACGCGCAGCTCGGTGTTGACGTTCTCGCGCGCGGTCAGCGTCTCCTCCAGCGTCAGCCCGCCGATCACGTTTCGCAGCGTCGTCACGGTCAGCTGCTCGATCGCCTGCAGCGGGTTGGCGATTTCATAGGTGGCCGAGCGAGGGTCGGTGATCGTGAAGTAGAGCACCGTCTCGATGCCGACGACGACGTTGTCTTCGGTGATCACCGACTGCGGCGAGAAGTTGACGACCTGCTCGCGCAGATCGACCAGCGGCTTCACGCGATCGATGAACGGCGTGACGATCGTCAGGCCCGGCTCGAGCGTGCGGCTGTAGCGGCCGAGGCGCTCGACCACGCCGGCGCGCGCCTGCGGAATCACGCGGATCGTGCGCGCGGCGACGACCAGTGCGAACGACGACCACGACGATGACGACGATTAGAGCGACCATGATGGCTTCCTTTCTAGTGCATCACGAGCGCGGTGGCGCCCCTTATCTCGACCACCTCGACCCGCTCGCCTGCCGTCGATCACCTCGTGTTCGTCATAGCTGCGCGCCGTCCACACCTCGCCGCCGTCGATCTTCACGCAGCCGACGCCCTCGTCGTTGGCGATCCGCTCGAGCACGATCGCCGGGCGTCCGATCGAGCGCCGCCGCACCGGTGCGGATCGACGGCGGCAGGCGGCGATGACGCTGCGCGACGGGGCGCAGCGTCGCGAACACGAGCGCCGAGGCGGCGAGAACACGATCGCCGACACCAGCGCGCCCAGACGCCGACCAGGCCGGCGACGGCCGCCAGACCGGCCCCGGCGGCGAACGGCGCCAGGTAGAAGCCGCCCTGATGCATCTCGCCGACGCCGAGGACGCAAGCCGCAACCAGCCAGATGACCCATACGTCCATATCTTCAGGTTATCCCTCCGCCGAGCCCGCGGCGCGCCTTCACTGCGCGATCAGCGCGCGCGCAAAGTCCTCTGAGTCGAACGGGCGCAGGTCCTCGACCGACTCGCCGACGCCGATCAGCTTGACCGGCATGTCCAGCTCGCGCGCGATCGCCAGCGCGATCCCTCCGCGCGCGGTCCCGTCGAGCTTGGTCAGCACGACGCCGCTGACCTGCGCCGCCTGCGCGAACAGCTTGGCCTGGCGCAGGCCGTTCTGCCCGGTCGTCGCGTCGATCGTCAGCAGCGTCTCGTGCGGCGCGCCGTCGAGCTGGCGCGCGATCACCCGGCGCACCTTGGCCAGCTCGCCCATCAGGTCGTCCTGTGTGTGCAGGCGCCCGGCCGTGTCGATGATCACCACGTCGACGCCGTCGGCGCGCGCCTGGCGATCGCCTCGAAGGCCACCGCGCCCGGGTCTGAGCCGGGCGCGCCGGTGACGATCTCACACTCGGCTCGCTGCGCCCAGCCTTCGCAGCTGCTCGGTGGCCGCCGCGCGGAACGTGTCGGCGGCGCCGAGCAGGACCGTGCGGCCGAGCTCGTGGCGCAGATGCCACGCGAGCTTGCCGATCGTCGTCGTCTTGCCCGTGCCGTTGACGCCCACCGCCATGATCACGGTCGGGCTGGGCACGCAGGTCGATGCGCTGATCGCCGACCCGCGTCGCCTGCGCGAGCAACTCGATCAGCCGCTCGCTGAGCGCCTCGCCGCCCTCCAGCCGGCCCTCTGTCGCCTCGGCCTCCAGCGTCGCGACGACCGACGCGGTCGTGCTGGCGCCGACGTCGGCCATGATCAGCGCCTCCTCCAGGCGTTCCCAGGTGTGCTCGTCGAGCACGCCGAACAGCGTCGCCTGAATCTCCGAGCCGAGCGCCTGGCGCGTCTTGGCCATGCTCTCGCGCAGGCGTCTGAACAGCCCTCCGCGCTTGCGCCCCGACTGACGACGGGTCGCCGCCCTCGCCGTCGACGCCGTCGGCCGGACTCTCGGCGCCGTCGGACGCGCCCGAGGCCTGCGGCTCGTCGACGATGAACAGATCGCTCCAGTCGCGCGCCACGGGGGCGCGAAGATATCAGGCGACCTCCGCGACCTCCGGCAGCTGCGACTGCTCGCTCGGCAGGCGCCGGGAGAGCACCTTGGAGACGCCGTCGCCGCCCATCGAGACGCCGAACAGCCAGTCGGCGGCCTCCATCGTCCGCTTCTGGTGGGTGATCACGATGAACTGCGCGCGGTCGGCGTAGCGGCGCAGCAGTGCCAGAAAGCGGTCGAGGTTCAGATCGTCCAGCGCGGCCTCGACCTCGTCGAGGATGTAGAACGGGCACGGGCCGCGCGAGGAACACCGCGAACAGGAAGGCCAGCGCCGTCATCGACTTCTCGCCGCCGGACAGCAGCGACAGTCGCTTGGTCGACTTGCCGGCCGGCGTGATCTCGATCTCCACGCCCAGCAGGTCTTCTTCCTCGCGCTCGGCCAGCTCGGCCTCCTGCTCGGCGGCCGCCTCGGCGGCGTCGGGGTCGACCTCGCGCGCGGCGCCGCCGGCGCTCTCGCCCAGCACGCCGGCCGCCGTGCTCGATCCTTGCTTCAGTGGCTGGCCGCCGAGCACGGCGCGTGCCGGCTGCTCTTCGCTGACCAGCCGCAGACGGCCCGAACCGCCGGGGAAGACATCGCCGGCGAGCTCCTCGAAGTTGCGCGCGGCCGCCTCGAAGGTCTCCTGGAAGGTCTCCTGGATCTGTCGATCGGTCTCGCGGATCACCGAGCGAAGCTCGCGCAAGGCGGTCTCCAGATCGGCGCGGCGACTCTCCATCTCCTCGACGTGCTCGACCGCCTCGGCGTACTCCTGCTGGGCGAGCGGGTTGACCGGTCCGAGCTGCTCGCGCCGGCGATTCAGACGCTCCACGCGCGCGCGCAGCGCCGCGATCTGCTCCTCGCCCAGAGCCTCGGCGGGCGCGTCGTCATCCTCCGGCGACGCCACGCCGTCCTCGACCGATGCCGACAGGCCCAAGCGCTCGGCGACGCCGCGCAGCTCCAACTCGGCCTCGCCGGCCTGATCGCGCAGACGCTGGGCGGCGACCTCGGCGGCCGTCACCGTCTCGCCGGCGGTGCGCAGCGAAGCCTGTATCTCGGCCTCCAGCGCCGCGCAACGTCGCAGCTCGCCGGTCATCTGCTCGCCCGCCAACCGATCGGCGTCGAGCTCCGCCTCGAGCGCCGAGACGCGCCCCTGGACAGCCTGTGCGGCCTGTGTCAGCGCCGTCGCCAGGCGCTCGGCGCGCGGCATCAGCTCGCGATCGAGCGTCAGCTGCGCGCGCATCGCGACGATCTGCGCGCGGCGCTGCTCGGCCTCGTGCGCCTGGCGTTCGACCTGGCGGCGCTCGGAGGCAAGCTCGCCCTCGAGCTCGGCTTTACGCACGGCAAGCGGCCCCTGGGCGGGCGCCGCACGGCGCTGCTCGATCAGCCATTGGCTGCGTCGCACCGCCTCGGCCGCCTCGGTCTGAGCGCGTTCGCTCTCGCGCAGGCCCGCGTCGGCCTCGCGTCGCGCCTCTTCGACCCCGCTCAGCGCTGCGATCGCCGTGTCGCATGAGGCCTTCGCCGATTGCTCGTCCTGTGCGGCTCGCTCGACCGAGACGATCAGCCGGTCGCGCTCGTTGCGCCTGGCCAGCACGCGCTCGGTGCCGCCCTCGCTGAGCTGGCGAACCTCGCCCCAGCCCGCGAACCACACGCGCCCGCGGCGCGTCACACCGACGCTGGCGAAGTCTCGCGGCAGATCCTCCAGGCGCTCGACGACCCATGCGTCGTCCAGCAGCCGGCGCGCCAGCGCAAGCACGTCGGGCGGTCCATCGACGAGGTCGATCAGGCTCCGCGCGCCGCTGACCGGGGGCCCAGAGCCCTCGGCGCGCGCCGGCCCGCCCTCTGCGGCGGCGCCCGCGAGCAGCGCCGTGCCGCCGTCGGGGCCCGCGCGGTCCAGCAGCGACTCGGCTCCGGCGACGTCCTCGACGAGCGCCGCGTCGAGCCGGCCGCCGAGCGCTGCTGCGAGCGCCAGCTCATAGCCGTCCTCGACGCGCAGATCCTCCGACAGCGCTCGCGGCGCGTCGGCGCGCGACTCGCTGCCGAGCCCGGCGTGGCCGCGCAGGAACTGGTTGGCGGCCGCCAGCTCGGCGCCGACGCGCGCGGCCTCGCGGCGGGCATCCTGCACCGCGCTTTCGGCGCCGACGAGCAGCTCACGCGCCTTTGCGACTTCGTCGTCGGCCTGCTCGCGCGTCGCGCGGGCGGCCAGGAGCTTGGCGTCAGACTGCTCGCCGTGTGCACGCTGGGCTGCCAGCTCGCTCTCCAGCTCGGCGACCTCCGTGCCGACCTCCTGCTCGCGCCGAGCGGCGATCTGCGCGAGCTCGTCCTCCAGCGCGGCGATCCGGGCTTCAGCCTCGCCGGCGCCCTCGCCCTCGCCGGGTGTCTGCTCTGCCGCACTGATCGCGCTCAGCTCCTGCCCCACCCGTTCGATGCGGCGAATCAACGCCTGGCTGTGCGCCGCGACCTGCTCGCCACGCAGGCTCAGGCGCTCCTTGGCCGAGCGACCCTCATACACGCGCTTGGACAGCAGATCGTGGCGCTCGCTGCGCTCTGAAAGCGCGCTCTCCGCGCGCCCACGCTGCTCGATCGTCTCCTGCAGGCGCGTCTCGACTTGCTCTCGCGTGGCTCGCGCCTGTGCGACGGCCGACTCGGCCGCGGCGAGCTCGACGCGGCTGCGACGCGCAGTATCGCGCGCGAGCTCCCAGCGGGCCTGCAGGGTCTGGCGCTCCAGGCGCTCGTGCAACTCTGCGGCTTCGGCCTGGCGCTTGAGCGGACGCAGGCGCGTGCGCGCCTCGCGCTCGACATCGAGCGCACGATCGAGGTTCTCCTGCGTGCGCTCGAGCTTCAGCTGCGCGCGCCTGCGGCGCTTGCGGTGCTTGCCCAGACCCGCCGCCTCCTCGATCAGCATGCGCCGGTCGCGTGCCTTGGAGGTGACGATCGCCTCGACGCGCCCTTGTGAGATGACCGAGTGCGTCTCCTTGCCCAGTCCCGTGTCCGACAGCACGTCGATCACGTCGGTCAGGCGGCAGCGGGCGCCGTTGAGGCGGTAGCCGGCCTCGCCGTTGCGCTCGAGCCGTCGCATGATCGAGATCTCCGAGAGCGGCAGGTCGACGGTGCCGTCGGAGTTGTCGAGCACGATCTCGACCTCCGCTGCGCTTCGCGCCTGCACGCCGTGACCGCCGCCAAAGATCACGTCCTGCATCGACTGGCCGCGGACGGCCAGCGGCGACTGCTCGCCCATCGCCCACAGCACGGCGTCGGTGACGTTGGACTTGCCCGATCCATTCGGCCCGACCACGACGCTGACGCCGGGGCCGAAGTCCAACTTGGTGCGGTCGGGAAAGGACTTGAAGCCCTTCAGCGTGAGCGACTTCAGACGCATGGCGCTCCTAGGGCGCGAGCCCCTCGACGGCCTCGCGCGCCGCGTCCTGCTCGGCGTGCTTCTTGGAGCGCCCGCGCCCGCTGCCCAGCTCTCTGTCGCCGACGCGCGCCGCCACCGTGTAGGTCCGCGCGTGCGGCGGCCCCTCCTCCTCGGTGACTGCGTAGCTGACCTCCTCGCCGCGCCGCGCGAGCAGCTCCTGCAGCGCGGACTTGAAGTCGACGGGGTGCTCCAGCGCCTCCTCGATCTCCGGCGTGAAGGCCTCCACGACGGCCTGCGCGGTCCGCTCGTAGCCGGCGTTCAGGTAGCAGGCGCCGATCACCGCCTCGATCACCGAGGCGAGCACGCGCTCGGTCTCCACCAGCGCCGCCGCGCTGTCGCGCACGCCGGCCGGCGCAGCTGCGCGCAGGCGCTCGGGCAGCGCGAGGCGCTCGGCGACCGCACGGCAGGACACGCCCGAGACGGCCTGCGCGCGAATCTTCGTCAGCCTGCCGGCGCCGAAGCGCTCGGCCTCCAGCCTGGGATACAGGTGCGTCGTCACGGCCAGCGCAAGCACGCTGTCGCCGAGGAAGGCCAGCCGTGCGTAGGAGTCTCCGCGCCGCTCGCTCCACGAGGCGTGCGTGAAGACCTGACGCGCCAGGTCGTCGGGAAGTTCTTCCAGCAGCTCGGCCAGCCGCTTCATCCGCGCCCATCGGTCGCCCCGTCCTGGTGGGCCAGCACGAAGTCGACCGCCTGACCGACCGTGAGGATCTGCGCGGCCTGCTCGTCGGACATGCTCACGGCGTAGGTGTCCTCGAGCTCCTGCACGAGCGTGTAGAGGTCGAGCGAGTCGGCCTCCAGATCGTCCTTGAAGCGCGTGGCCTCGACGATCGCCGAGGCCTCGACGTCGAGTTCGTCGGCCAGGTGCGCCTGAATCAGCGAGAACACCTGCTCGCGCGTCTGCACGGTCATGTCCGCGGGCACGTGAGCGCGCTCGAAAGGGCCCGGCGCTCGCGCGCAGAGCCCCTCGTCGTGGAGGGGTTCGCAAGGCTCATTCGGTCTGCGCCAGGCTAGCGCCCGGCGCGGACAGGGGAGCCTCTCTGAGCGCCCCTGCGGCGGCCAGCGCGCGTGAGGTCTGACCGACGAGATCCTCGCGCGCTCCGCGCTCGGCGCGCAGGATCGCCTCGGCGAAGCCGACGCGCGAAAAGCGCCCATGCGGCACGACGCCCAGGCGACGCAAGCCGAGCAGATATGCGCCGCCCTGGAGCTCGGGGTCGATCTCCGCGCGAAAGCCGCCGAGCGCGCCTCGCAGCAGCGCACCGCCGAGCTTGCCGCGCGTCGAAGAGGTCGCCGCGTCGCGCACGGCGCGCAGGATCGTCTGCGAGACGCTCTCGATCGCCTTCAACACGACGTTGCCGGTGAAGCCGTCGGTGACGATCACATCGGCCACGCCGGTCGTCACGTCGCTGCCCTCGACATTGCCGACGAACTCGAATGCGCCGTCGCCGCCGCCGAGGCGCTGCAGCAGCTCGGCGTTGGCTTCCACCACCAGCGGGCTGCCACGGCCCGCCTCCTCGCCGTTTGACAGCAGCCCCACGCGCGGGCGCTGCACGCCGAGCACCGTTTGCGCGAGCGCCGCGCCCATGAAGGCGAACTGCACGAGATGCTCGCGGCGGACCACGGCGTTGGCGCCGACGTCCAGCAGTGTCACCGGGCTGTTGGGGATCGGCAGCGGCAGCGCCAGGGCCGGCCGGTAGATGCCCTGGGTGCGCTTGATGTTGAACAGACCCGCGGCGAGCGCTGCGCCGGTGCCGCCGGCGCAGACCAGCGCGTCGGCGCTGCCGGCTGCGACGGCCCTTGCGGCCTGCACGATCGAGGCCTCGGGGTTGGCGCGGACGGCCTTGACCGGGTCCTCGCTCTTGGCGATCGAGACCGGCGCGTCGACGATCTGCACCCCCTCACCCGGCGCGCCGAGCTCGCCGGCGGGTCCGAAGAGGATCACGCGCGCGCCGCGCGAGGCGGCTATCGCGGCGCCGGCGGCGACCTCAGACGGGCCGAGGTCGGCGCCGTTGCAGTCGACGGCCACCACCGGGCCATTGGAGGACGCTGCGACGGTGTTCGCGGAAGTCGACAGCGGCCGGGGCGCAGCGGCGCCGCTACTCGTCGTGCTCGTGATCGTGCGCGTGCACTGCGGGCGCGACGACCTCGCGGCCGGCATAGAAGCCACACTGCGGGCACACCCTGTGAGGCCGGCGCGGGCTGTGGCACTGCGGGCACGCGTTCACGGCGGGCGTGCCGATCTTGTGCTGCGCACGACGCTTTGCGGTGCGACTGTGCGATTGCTTTTTCTTGGGGACCGCCATGGACGCCAGAAGGCTACCAGCCCGCGTGCGCGCTACTCGAGCTTGAGCTCGCGCAGCTTCGCCCAGCGCGGGTCGGGAGCGCTCTCGTGGCGATGCTCGGGCCCAGCCTCGTTCAGATCGGCGGCGCAGATCGCACACAGCCCGGCACAATCCTCGCGGCACAGCACCTTCGCCGGCACGGCCAGCACGAACGCATCGCGTGCCCAGGCGGCCAGATCGAGCGTCTCATCCTGCACGTAGGGGCTTTCCAGCTCCTCGCCTTCGCCGGGCCGATCGACCTCGCGCGCAGCGACCTCAAAGCTTGGCCGCGCGTCCTTCAGACAGCGCATGCACGGCCCGGCGAGCGCCGCGGAGAAGCGCAGGCGAAGCGCGTAGCCATCGCCCATCATGCGCGAGACGTCGAGCACGACCGGCACGCCGCGCGAGCCCGTGCCGTCGGCCTGCACGTCGTATGACTCGCCGCCGAAGGCCACCGGCTCGATCGGCACGGCCAGCTCCAGCCTGCGGCCCTCGCCGGAGCTCAGGCGCAGCGCTGCCAGGTCGAAATCGTGCGCCTGCGCGGGCATGCGAACAAGGCTAGCGACGGCGCGGGCGCGTCTCGGCGCGAGCCGCCGCGACACGCGGAGCGAGGGCCAGGCCTAGGCCGTCTGCAGTTCGCGCTTGAGCACCTTGCCGGTGGCGTTGCGCGGAAGCTCGTCGAGGAACACGACCTCGCGCGGCACCTTGTAGCGCGCCAGGTTCGCCTTGACGTGTGCCTGGACCTGCTGCTCTGAGAGCTGCGCGCCGTCGCGCAGCACGACGAAGGCCTTCAGGCGTTGGCCGAACTGCTCATCGGCCACGCCGACGACCGCCGCCTCCTCGATCGCCTCGTGGTCGGCCAGCAGATCCTCGACCTCGCGCGGAAAGACGTTCTCGCCGCCGCTGACGATCATCTCGTCGTCGCGCCCGTCGACGAACAGGTGCCCGTCGGCGTCGAAGTGACCGACGTCGCCGGTGCTCATCAGGCCGCCGACGATCTCCTTGCCGCCGCCGCCGGTGTAGCCCTCGAACATCATCTCGTTGGCGACGAAGATGCGCCCTCCCTGCCCGGCCGCGACCTCGCGCCCTTCGGCGTCGAGCAGCTTGACGATCGTGCCGATCGGCGGGCGCCCGGCGGTGCCCGGCGCCGCACGCAGATCCTGCGGCGTGGCGATCGTCGCCCAGGCGACCTCGGTGGAGCCGTAGAGGTTGTAGAGCACGTCGCCGAAGACGTCCATCGTGCGCGTCGCCAGCTCGCCCGGCAGCACCGAGCCGCTGGCGGCGATGACCTTCAGAGAGCTCGTGTCATAGCGCGCGAGCTTCTGCGGGCCGAGGTCGAGAATCCGCTGCAGCATCACCGGCACGACGGCCAGCGTGCTGGCGCGGTGCTGGGAGACCGCTCTGAGCGTCTCCTCGGGTTCGAACTTGCGCCGCAGCACGAGCGTCGAGGAGAGCGCGAGCCCCAGCGTGAAGTGCGCGTAGCCCCAGGAATGAAACAGCGGTGCGGCGATCATGGTCGTCTCGCGCGCCTTCAGCGGAATCTTCGAGAACAGCGCTGCGGCCGGCTCCAGCGTGTCGGGCTGTTTGCGCGACGCGCCCTTCGGCGAGCCGGTCGTGCCCGAGGTGAGAATGACCACACGTCCTTTCTCCGCCGGCGGGCTCAGCTCGGAGGTCGCGGCGGCCGCGATCAGCTGCTCGATCGTCGGCGCCGACGACTCGTCGCCGGGCTCGCTCCAGGCGACGATGCGCCGTCGCGCAGCGGCGCCGTCGGCGACGAGCTCTGCGAACTCCTCGTCATAGATCACCGCCGCCGGGTCTTCGCGCTGCAGCACGTCTGTGATCTGCGGGCCGGCGAAGGCGGTGTTCAGATACAGCGCGCCGGCGCCGAGCTTGGCGCAGGCGACCGTCGCCTCGACGAAGCCGCGGTGGTTGCGGCACATGATCGCCACGCTGTCATCGGGCCTGATGCCGCCGTCGGCGAGCACGTGCGCAAGCGCATTGGTGCGTCGGTCGACCTGCGCGAACGTCAGCGTGCCGCGGTCGTCGATGATCGCCGGCCTGTCGGGAAAGCGGATCGCGCCGCCGGTGTACGCCGCCGCCGAGCTCGGGCCCCAGCGCCGCAGCACGCCGAGCGAGCGCAGCGTCTTGTCCGGCCGCTCCGGATGGGCGATGCCGGTGCTCAGCAGCGCCCGCGCGACCTGCAGTTTGTAGGAAACCTCGCGCACGTCCATCGGCGGACCCTATCCCACGTGCGCTCGACCCAAACGCGCCGCCACGGCGACGCGTCCGTTAGCTCACTTCAGCTGGTTCGTCCTTGCCCTGAAGCCTCTCGCGCCCGCGCTGCACGGCGGCGATGAACTTCGACAGGTTGACCTCGAGCGTGTTGAGGATCTCGTCGGCGTAGTCCTCGGCGCCGAGCCTGATCTCGCGCTCGCGGGCTCGCGCGTCCTCGACGATGTCCTCGGCGGCGCGCTCGGCCTGCTTGGTGACCTCCTCCTCGCCGACCAGGCGCTCCTGGCGCTCACGGGCGTCCTTGATGATGCGCTCGGCCTCTTTCTTGGCCTCCGCGAGCATCTCCTGGCGCTCCTTGACGATCCAGCGCGCCTGCTTGATCTCCTCGGGGATGGTCGCGCGCATCTGATCGAGGATGTCGTAGATCTCCTCCTTGTCGACGCGCACCTGATCGGTCAGGGGCACGGGCTTGGCGTTGTGCACCAAGTCGTCGAGCTTGTCGATGAGTACGAGGACGTCCATGTGGGTCAGCTTTGCAGAGGCTGCGGCCCAATCGGGCCTTCATTGGAGTTGCAGATCACGAGTCGAGTCCCATTTCGTCAGCGCTTGAGCTCTTCCTGCAAGCGTCGGGCCACCTCATCGGGCACGAGATCGTCGATCTTGCCTCCGAATGTAGCGAGCTCCTTGACGCCGCTGGATGACAGAAAACTGTACTGCGGGCTGGCCATCAGGTAAACGGACTCTATCTCGGGGGCCTGCCGGCGGTTGAGCTGGTTCATCTCCAGCTCGTACTCGAAGTCGGAGATCGCGCGCAGCCCCTTGACGATCGCGCGCGCGCCGACGTGCCTGGCGAAGTCCACGACGAGCGTCGAGAAGGGCTCGGCGCGGACGCCGTCCAGATCGGCGATCGCGCGCTCGATGAAGCCCATGCGCTCGTCGATCGCGAACAGCGCCTGGTTCTTGCGCACCGAGCGGTTGACGACCGCCACGACGACTTCGTCATACAGCCGCGCGGCGCGCCGGATGACGTCCAGGTGGCCGTTGGTGATCGGGTCATAGGAGCCCGGGCACACGGCGATGGTCTTCTCGGATGTCATTGATGCCTGTTGATCGTGATCGTGGTGTCGCCGTAGCGCCGCTCGCGCTCGATCTGCATGTCCAGTCGCAGCGGTGCACGCCGATCGCTCTCCACGATCACACGCGCTGCCGGTGCGAGCAGCGGCGTGAGCGCCGTCGAGAGCTCAGGCGCCCATCGGTCGGAGATCGGTTGCCGCGCCCGAGCGTACGGGGGGTCGATGAAGACGAGATCGTATGTCTCTTTACGCCGCCGTGCGCTCCGGAGCGCCGCCAGCGCGTCTGAGCGACGCACGTTCGCGCGCGGCGGCGACAGGCCCAGCGTGTGCAGGTTCGCGCGCAGGACCAGCAGGGCCTGCGCGTCTCGCTCGACGAACACTGCGCTCGCGGCGCCTCGCGAGAGCGCCTCGATGCCGAGCGCTCCGCTGCCCGCGAACAGGTCCAGCGCGCCCGCTCCGCCGACGTCTCCGAGCATCGCGAACAGGGCCTCGCGCACGCGATCGCTGGTCGGCCGAGTGACGCGCCCGCCGGGCGCCTGGATCCGCCTGCCGCCCAGCTCGCCGGCGATCACGCGCATGCGCCCACCGTAACGATCGCTGGCGGCTAGGCGGGAATCGGCTCCAGCGCCTCCGCGCCGAAGCCGTCGCGCAGCGCGTCGCCGAGCAGCGCGTTCTCGGGCTCTGACAGCTGCGGGTCGTGCGCGAAGATCGCCTCGGCGCTGGCGCGCGCGCGCTCCAGCAGTTCGGCGTCGTCGGGCAGCTGCGCGACCTTGAACTGGCGCAGTCCCGACTGACGCGTGCCGACGAGCTCGCCCTCGCTGCGCAGCTCGAGGTCGATCTCGGCCAGGCGAAAGCCATCGGAGTGCTCGGCCAGCGCACGCAGCCTCGGCGAGCCCGGCGGGCCCATCAGCAGACAGCTCGCGCGGTGCTCGCCGCGGCCGATGCGCCCGCGCAGCTGGTGCAGCTGGGAGATGCCGAAGCGCTCGGCGTTCTCGACGAGCATGACGGTCGCGTTGGGCACGTCGATGCCCACCTCGATGACGGTTGTGGCGACGAGCACGTCCGCCTCGCCGGCGACGAAGGCGGCCATCGCCTGCTGCTTCTCGCGTGGCCGCATGCCGCCGTGCAGCAGCACCAGGCGGCGTCCGCTGAGCTCGCCCTTGCGCAGGCGCTCCAGCTCGGCGGTCGCGGCGCGAAGGTCGCCGAGGCCGCTCACGGCAACCGCCTGCTCGCCCTCCTGCGCGGGCTGCTCGTCGATCAGCGGGCAGACGACGAAGGCCTGGCGCCCGGCGTCTAGCTGCTCGCGCAGCTCGTCATAGGCGCGAGCGCGCGAGCGCTCGCCGGCGACGATTCGCGTGTCGATCGGCTGGCGCCCGCGGGGCAACTCGCGCAGCGTGCTCGTGTCGAGGTCGCCGTAGCCGGCCAGCGCGAGCGTGCGCGGGATCGGCGTGGCGGTCATGTGCAGCGTGTGCGGTTGGCCCTTGGCGTGCAGCGCCGCTCGCTGGCGCACGCCGAAGCGGTGCTGCTCGTCGACCACGGCGACGGCCAGCGAGGCGAAGGCGACGTCGGGCTCGATCAGCGCGTGCGTGCCGACGATCAGCGCGAGCTCGCCGCTGGCCAGCTTGCCCAGCGAGTCGGCGCGCCGGCGCGCGGCGGTGGAGCCAGTCAGCAGCGCACAGGCGATCGACTCGCCGCCGAGCAGCTGCTGGATCGTCGCGAAGTGCTGTTCGGCGAGCGTCTCGGTCGGCGCCATCAGCGCGGCCTGATGGCCGTGCTCGACCGCGCGCAGCATCGCGTACAGTGCGACGACGGTCTTGCCGCTGCCGACCTCGCCCATCAGCAGGCGCTGCATCGCGCGCGGCTGGCTCAGGTCGGCGTCGATCTCAGCGAACGTGCGTCGCTGATCGCCTGTCGGCGCGAAGGGCAGGCCGCCGGCCAGCCAGCGCGCGCTGATCTGCGGCGGCTGCGCCAGCGCATGCGCGGTCTGCTCGGCGCCGCGGCGCGCGCGCCGGTGCAGGAACAGCAGTTGCGTCAGCAGCAGCTCCTCGAAGGCCAGTCGCTCGCGCCCGCGCTCGCTGTCGCCTTGCTCACGCGCGAAGTGCATGGCCGCCAGCGCGCTCGCGCGATCGGGCAGGCCTTCGGCGACGCGCGTGCTCGCCGGAAGCGGCTCTGCCACGTCGGCCAGGCGCTCGCGCAGACCCTGCACGAGCGCGAGGATCTGCGTCGAGCTGACGCCGTCGCTGGCGGCGTAATGGGCGACCGCTCGCCCCGTCACGGGAGCGTCGGCGTCGCCGTCGGCCGCGGCCTGCTCGGCGGCCGAGCCCGCCACGGCGGGTGCGTCTGTGAGCGCGAGCTGGGCTCCGATCGCATGATGGGACACGCGAAAGCCGCCGCGCTCGTCGGCCTTGCCATGCAGCACCAGCTGTGTGCCGGGCGGGTAGCGCTCTACCAGCCACGGCTGGTTGAAGAAGGTGGCGCGCATGCTGCCGCTGGCGTCGTGCACGGTCGCCTGCACGAGCGGGCGCATGCCGCGCCGCCGCACCGGTCGGGCGGAGATGGCGCGCACCTGCACGGCCACGGTCGCCTGCTCGCCCGGCGCCAGCGTCGCGACCGTGCGCGCCTCGCGCCGGTCGCGCGGCAGGTGCTCGAGCAGGTCGCCGACGGTGCTGAGGCCGAGCGTGCTCATCGCGTCGGCGAGCTTGCCCTTGGGCAGGTCCAACGGCTCGAGCAGACGACCCGGGCGCGGCCAGTGCAGCACCGCGTCGCGCATCTGCTGATGCGTGAGCACGCGCCCGTCGCCGAACGCACGCAGCTGACCTTCTGTCGAGGCCAACGCAGGCTTTGCTGCCGACGGCGCGGTCGTCATGCTCGTCGCGGCCATTGCGCGCGCATGATGATCGGGGCGGCGGTCGTAAGCACCGCAGCGGGCCGTCGACCAAGCCGAGCAAGGACGCAGGGAGCGTCACGTGCCGAACCGGGAGACACTCGCTGGCGCTCGCATCCCCGAACCGGCCAGCACGTAAGCGACCGAGGACGCCGCTCGGCGCAGCGTCGACGGTCCGCTGACGCTACTCGGCGGCGAGCAGCCACCAGTAGGCCGGCTGGCCGCCCTGGCGCAGCTCGAGCTCGACGCCGCCGTTGACCATGCCCTGGATGTCGCCGAGACCGACCGGCGCGTCCTCGCCGGCGAGCACGCTGATCAGCTCCGGCTCGCCCAGCTCGCCGTCGCCGGCCGCGAGCGCCTGCAGGATCGTGCGCAGCGTCTCGCCGGGGTCGCCCCAGGCGAGCACCTCGTCCTGCACGAAGCCGACGGCGTCGCCACGGCTGAAGCGGCCCTGCGCGTCGTCGCGCGCGGCCGGCGCCACCGCACCGGTGCGCACACGCGTGAGGGCCTCGCGCAGCGCCACGGCGTTCTCCTCGACAGAGCGGTCCGGGGCGAGCGCGACGGCAGCGGCAAGCCCGGCCTGCTGGCTGGTGGTCGGCGCGACCGAGACCTCCTTGTCGGAGAGCTGTGCGGCGTGCTCGGCGGCCATGATCACGTTGGCGCTGTTGGGCAGCACGACGACCTCCTCGGCGGGCACCTCGTGGATCGCCGCGAGCAGGTCGTAGGTCGACGGGTTGAGCGTCGGCCCGCCGTCGAGTGTCTGCACGCCGAGCTCGGCGAACAGCTCGGCCAGGCCGGCGCCGCTGACGACCGCCAGCGCGCCGCAGCGCGCCACCGGCGCACGCGCGCCGGGGTCGGGTGTGGCGCGGCGGCCGTTCAGTGCGGGCGCGGAGCCGTTCTCGCCGGGCGACGGCGCGCCGTTGTTGGCCGCATGCGCGCCGTTGGCGTCGTCCTCGGATGCGCCGGCCAGGCGCGCGTCGCGCTCCTGCACCTGCAGGCGCATGTCGGCGACGTCCAGGCGTGAGACCTCGCCGACGCTCTCGAACACCTCCGTGGCCAGCTCGGGCTCGTCGGTGTGCAGGTGCACCTTCAGCGTGCGCGAGTCGCCGACGACGAGCACCGAGTCGCCGAGCGCCTCCAGCGGCTCGATGAAATGCGCCGGCTCCAGATCGCGGCCGGTGACGGCGAAGTTGGTGCAGAAGCGGTACGTGCTGGAGCTGTGCTCGGGGTGGCTGATGCGAGCCGGGGCGTGGTGGTCGAGCTCCGGTGGCTCGTCGCCGCGCAGCGCGGCGACGACGCCGGCGAACATGATCGTCAGCCCGTAACCGCCGGCGTCGACGACGCCGGCGTCACGCAGAGCGGCGAGCAGCTCGGGGCCGCGCTTGACCGAGTCCTGGCCGGCGATGACGGCTCGCTCGAGCGCGACGGCGATCGCTTCGTCCTGCTCGCTTCGCTCGGTCGCTGGGCCGAGGCGCGCGTTGTCGGGGCTGTGTGCGACGTCGGTGACGATCTTGTGGGCCATCTCGCGCGCGACTGTCAGCATCGTGCCCTCGGCGGGCTCGCGCACCGACGAGTAGGCGCGGTCGGCTGCGTTGGCCAGCGCGGCGCCGATCAGCGTCGGCGTCGATCAGCTGGCCCGGGCGGCGAGACGAGCTCCTCGGCGGCGCCGCGAATCAGCTGCGAGAGGATCACGCCGGAGTTGCCGCGCGCGCCGAGCAGCGCCGCGCGGGCGACCGACTGGACGATCTCCTCGCGGCCGATCTCGTCGATCGTGCGCGTGGCGTCGGTGCCGACGAGCCGGTCGAGCTCGTCGAGCACGGCGCGCAGCGTCAGCGTCATGTTGTCGCCGGTGTCGCCGTCTGCGACCGGGAACACGTTGAGGTCATTGACCTCCTGGCGGCGCGATTCCAGGTGCGCGAGCGCGCCTGCGACGGCGGCGCGAAAGCGCACCAGATTCGTATCGGTCACTCAGAAACCTCTATCACCTTCACCGGGGCACTCGCCCCCCCAGATCGCCCCTGGACGATCGACTGACTAGACCGCCTTCGTCACCTTGCCGGCCTTGAGGCAGCGCGTGCAGACGTAGACGCGCTTGGGCGCCTTGCCGACGAGAATCCGGACCTTCTGCAGGTTCGGATCGAAGCGCCGCTTGGTCGCGACCATCGAGTGGCTTCGGCTGTTGCCGAACGACGGACCCTTGCCGCAGCTGTGACATACCTTTGCCATCGCGCGGCGAGTCTAGCGATCTGCGTTGACTGCGCCGGGAGCGCGCGGCGCAGCGCCGCCATGCGCAGCACGGCCTCGGCGGCGTGACGGCCCTGATCGCGCTTGTCGCCGCCCGCGCGCGCGAGCGCCTGCTCCATCGTCTCGCAGGTGAGCACGCCGAACGCGCACGGCACGCCGCTGTCGAGCTGCACGCGCATGACGCCGCGCGCGGCCTCGGCGCAGACGAAGTCGTAGTGGTCGGTCTCGCCGCGGATCACGGCGCCGAGGCAGGCCACGCCGGCGAAGCGCCCGGCTGGCCGCGGCGTAGCTGGCGGCCAGCGGCAGCTCGAAGGCGCCGGGCACGTCGAACACCTCGACGTCGCCGTGATCGCCGTGCTCGGCGAAGGCCGCGCTGCGCGCCGGCGACCAAGCCGCTCGGCCAGCTCCTCGTAGAAGCGGCCGACGACGACTGCGTAGGCGTCGCTCACTCGCTCGGCCGATGCTCGTCGGGCGCGCGCTCCTCGGCGACGGCGCGGTCGTGCTCGCGCTCGGCGTGCAGCAGCTCCTCGTCGAGGTTCAGGCCCTGGTGGTGCAGCGTGTGGCCCATGCGCTGCGCGCCTTGGTGCGCAGATAGGCCTCGTTGTGCGCGTTGGGCGCGTGCTCGATCGGGATCTGGGCGCTGACCGACAGGCCGTAGCCCTCGAGCCCGCGGATCTTCTTGGGGTTGTTGGTGAGGATGCGAATCGAGGACGAGCCCGAGGTCGGCGAGGATCTGCGCGCCGATGCCGTAGTCGCGCAGGTCGGCGGGCAGTCCGAGGCGCTCGTTGGCCTCGACGGTGTCGAGGCCCTGCTCCTGCAGCGCGTAGGCGCGCAGCTTGTTGAGCAGGCCGATGCCGCGCCCCTCCTGCGCGAGGTAGAGCAGCACGCCCTGGCCCTCGCGCTCGATCATCGACAGCGCCGCCTCGAGCTGCTCGCCGCAGTCGCAGCGCAGCGAGTGGAACACGTCGCCGGTGAGGCACTCCGAGTGCACGCGCACGAGCACGTCGGCTCGCCGGCGACGTCGCCCTTGACGAGCGCGACATGGTGCTTCTCGTCGACCAGCGAGCGGTAGCCGATGGCCTGGAAGTCGCCGAACGTCGTCGGCAGCCTGGTCGCGACGACGCGTTCGATCGAGCTTCTCGTTGCGGCGCCGGTAGGCGATCAGGTCGGCGATCGTGACCATCTTCAGCTCGTGGCGCTCGCAGTAGGTGGCGAGGTCGGGCACGCGCGCCATCGAGCCGTCCTCGTTCATCATCTCGCAGATCACGCCGGACGGGTTCAGGCCGGCCAGCCGCGCCAGATCGACGCTGGCCTCGGTGTGGCCGGTGCGCTCGAGCACGCCGCCGGGCTTGGCCTTCAGCGGGTTGACGTGGCCGGGCTGGGCGAGGTCGTGGGGGCGCGTCTGCGGGTCGATGGCGACCTGCATGGTGTGCGCGCGGTCGTGTGCGGAGACGCCGGTGGTGACGCCGTGCCGTGCCTCGATGGTGACCGTGAACGGCGTCTGCAGCGCCGACTCGTTCTTGGCGGTCATCAGCTCGAGGCCGAGCTCGTCGCAGCGGTCGGGCGTCAGCGCGAGGCAGATCCAGCCGCGCGCCTCCTTGGCCATGAAGTTGATCGCCTCTGGCGTGACGAACTGCGCGGCCATCACGAGGTCGCCCTCGTTCTCGCGGTCCTCGTCGTCGCACACGACGACCATGCGTCCGCGGCGGATCTCGTCGATCGCCTGCTCGATCGTGGCGAACGGCGTGGCGGTGCGCTGCGCGCCGTCGGTGCGCTCGCTCATCGGGCGCCCTCCGCTGCGACGGCGATGGCGCCGGCGCCGATCAGACGCTCCACATGCTTGGCCAGCACGTCGACCTCGATGTTCACGAGCGAGCCCTCGACGGCGTCGCCGAGCGTTGTACGGCGCAGCGTCTCGGGGATCAGCGACACGGCGAAGCCGCGCTCGTGCAGCGCGCTGACCGTCAGGCTGACGCCCTGCACGGCGACGGAGCCCTTCTCCACCAGATAGCGCTCCAGGCGCGGGTCGACGTCGATCTCCAGCACGCGGGCAAAGCCGTCCTGGCGCAGCGCCACGATCGTTCCGGTGCCGTCGACGTGACCCTGCACGACGTGCCCGCCGAGCCGATCGCCGGCGCGCAGCGCCAGCTCGAGGTTGACCGGCGCGCCGGCCCGCAGCTCGCCCAGCGAGGACCGCGACAGCGTCTCGCCCATGGCCTGCGCGTCAAAGCCGTCGTCGCGCACATCGGTGGCGGTCAGGCAGACGCCGTTGACGGCGATCGAGTCGCCCTCGCCTAGCTCGCCGGCGAGCGTCGTGGCGATGCGCAGGCGCGCGCCGGTGGAGTCGCGTTGGAGCGCTGCGACGCTGCCGATGTCGGCGATCAGCCCGGTGAACATCTCTATGACTCCGTCGCTCGGGTCGCGCAGCGCGTGATCATCGCACCGTCACCACTCGCGCAGTCGCGCTGAGATCAACAGGTCCTCGCCGACGCGCTCGCACTCGCAGGTCAGCGCGCGCATCGCCTCGGAGATGCGCTCGACGCCCATGCCCTCCAGCGGATCGCGCGCGGAGCTGCCGCCGAGCAGCAGCGGCGCGAGGAATAGGCGGACCTCGTCGATCTCGCCGGCGTCGAGGAAGGCGCCGGCGAGGTGCGGCCCGCCCTCCAGCAGCGCGGAGGCCACGCCCATCGTGCCCAGCTGCTCGAGCGCCGCGCGCACGCGCGCCGGCTCGTTCTCGCCGGTCGCCACGAGCACGTGGGCGCCGGCGGCCTCCAGCGCGTCGGTGTCGGCACGCGCGGCCGCGCGTGAGACGACGACGGTCAAGGGGATCTCGGCGGCCGCGGCGACGAGCTGGGAGGTCGGCGGAAGCCGCGCGAGCGTGTCGAAGACGACGCGACGCGGCTGGTAGGCGGGCTCTGCCAGCGCGCCCTCGGGACGCGCCGTCAGCTGCGGGTCATCGGCCAGCGCCGTGCCGATGCCGACGACTACGGCGTCGACGGACGCGCGCCACTCGTGCGCCAGCGCGCGGCTGCTCTCGCCGCTGATCCACTGCGAGTCGCCGGTGCGCGTGGCGACCTTGCCGTCGAGCGTCATGGCCGACTTGAACAGCACCCACGGCCGGCCCACGCGGGCGTGCTTGCGAAACGCCTGGTTGAGCAGGCGCGCGCGAGCGGCCAGCTCGCCGTCGGCGACGATCACCTCGACGCCTTCGTCGCGCAGGATGCCCAGGCCTCTGCCGGAGGCCTTCTCGGTCGGATCATCGGAGGCGACGACGATGCGGCGGATGCCCGCGGCGAGGATCGCGTCGGTGCACGGCGGCGTCTTGCCCTCGTGACAGCAGGGCTCCAGCGAGACATACAGCGTCGCGTCGGCGAGGTCCTGCACGCCGCAGGCCTCGATCGCGTTGACCTCGGCGTGCGCGGCGCCATAGCGTTCGTGCCAGCCCTCGCCGAGCACCTGCTCGCCGCGCGCGACCACCGCGCCGACGACCGGGTTGGGCTTGACCTGGCCGACGCCGTTGCGCGCGAGCTCGATCGCGCGCGTCAGGTGCGCCGTGTCGGTGTCGATGCCGATCGCCATGTCTGTGAGCAGGATAACCCTGCTCAGCGCCCGCACCGGCCGCCGTGCAAGCGATACACGGTCATGTTCGGGCCCGGTCGGCTGTAGGCCAGCGGGTAGTAGTCAAAGCTCCAATCGAAGCCGAACGGCACGGGCCCATCGTCGCGGGCATAGGGCGAGGCGCGAAAGACGACTTCGCCTTCGCGCTCCAGCGCGTGGTAGTAGGCGACGGCCAGCGGCGCGTCGCCGCCGTTGGCAAAGGCGCGACCGGATTGCGTGGAGCCGCTGACGATCCAGCAGTAGCCGTGGCGTCGGTAGTAGTCGAGCAGCGCGGGGCTGAGCGTGCGCTCGTAGTTCTCGATGCCGACGACGCGCAGCCCTTGGTCGAGCAGTTCGCCAGAGGCGGATATGCGCGACAGCAGTCCCGGGTACTTGTGCCAGCGGTAGGCGTTGGTGGCCGTGGCGTGTCCCGCGCGAACTTCGCGCGCCCAGGCGTCGGGCGACACGGGCTCGGCGACGATCTTCGCGCCGACGGGCACGTTGGCGACCATCCATTCGCGCGTGATGTTGCGCGTATCGGCGCGCGAGAGCACGAGCCCGCTGTGCACGCTGAACACGATGCCCTGTGCCAGCACCAGCGCCGCGAGCACGACGGCCAGGGCGACGCCGATCCAGCGCGCTCCTGGACCATCGCCGTCGCCGGCATGCGCGCGTCCGGCCGCGCGAGCCGACAGCGCGCGAGCGCCCAGGCGTGCCAGCTGGCCGGCACACCACAGCACGAACACCGCCGCCAGCAGACACAGCAGCGGGAAGATCGGCAGCAGCCAGCGCCCGAAGTAGCGGCCCTGCAGGCCCATGAAGGCGAGGAACAGAAGCGGCGCGGGGACGAGCAGCCAGCCGAAGCGCATGCCTCTGCGCCAGACGACGGTCGCCCCGCCGAGCGCAGCCAGCGCGGGCGCCCAGCCCAGCCCCCAGGTGAGGCTCCACAGGTAGTAGGCCAGGCCGCCGTCGTGCGGCGCGCCGAGCTTGCCCTGCGATTCGGCTGAGAGCGTCGACTGGTGCACGAGTTCGTGGTGGAAGGCCTTGTAGTCCAGCAGCGAGAACGGGTTGGCGACGAAGAAGGCCAGCAGCGCAGCGACGGCTGCGATGCCGACGCCGAGCAGCGCATCGCGGGCCGCGTCGGGCTCGCGCTGTGGGTAGCGCGCGACGATCGCCGCGGCGAGCGGCAGCACGACGACGCCGGCCGTGTACTTGGTCGCACAGGCCAGCCCCAGCCCGACGCCCGCCAGCAGGTAGTCGCGCCGGCGGCCTTTGCTCAGCACGCCGGCGCTGCCGAGCACCGACAGCGTCAGCGGCGCGAGCGTGGGTACGTCGTTGAGCGCCAGGTGCGAGTAGAAGACGGGCAGGAACGCGACGGCCTCGATCGCCGCCGCCAGCAGACCGACGGCGCGGCCGAACAGCCGCGCGCCGGTCGCGTAGAGCAGCCACAGCGCGGCGACGCCGAGCACCGCAGCGGCGATGCGCCCGAGCGTGTAGACGTCGGCGGGGTGCAGCGCAAAGGCGTGATGAACGCCCACTTTGCCGCCGTAGGCCAGCGCGTAGAGGTAGTGCAGGACGTAGGTGAAGGCGGGCGGGTTGGCGAAGTAATGCGGGTTGAGGTCGTGCCCGAACATGGCCACGGCACGCGGCACGAAGTGATCGGCCTCGTCGGCGTTGTAGGCGTAGGGCAGGCCCTGCGCGACGCCCCACAGGCGCAGGCCGAGGCCGCCCGCGAGCACGACCGTGAGCGCCGGCCACGCCCAGCGCCGCGGCAGCTCAGCAGTTGGCATAGATCGCGTAATAACGGCTGGTGAAGATGCGCCGGTAGCCATCCTGCGGGATCTGGTCGCGCGGGTCGTCGCCGACGTCGACGATCGCCTCGAAGAACACGGCGCTGCCGAGCGGGTAGACGGCGACGCTGCCGCGACGGATGCGGTCGGCCAGCTGGTGCGAGCCCTTGGCGACGTCCGCGCGCGCCTGGCTGCGCGCGACGATGTTGTGCTGGCTGGTCGTGTCGAGAATCCAGCGCGCGTCTGGAATCAGCTTGTTGTTGGGCAGCGTCAGCAGCGGACAGCGCCGCAGTTCGCGCTTGACCGCCGGCGCGTGCAGCGCGACGGCAAGTCCCTTGTGGAAGTCCTCGTGGTAGGCCAGCGTGTTGCGCAGGCTGGTCAGGCTCAGCGTGGTCGCCGCCGAGGCCGCGCCGTAGATCACCAGCAGCGCGGCAAAGCCCATCCAGATGCGCCGCAGCAGCGTGCCTCGCTCGAGCATCGCCCAGCCGCCCACGGCGACGGCGCAGAACAGCAGCAGCATGATCGCGGCGCCCATCAGGTAGCGGTCGATCACCGACGCTCCGGCCGCGCCCTCCAGCACGAACACGCCGAGCAGCAGGACCAACGCGACGAGCGGAGTCAACACACGCCTGGGCGTCAGCCAGATCGCCAGCGGAATGCCGGCCAGCGCGCCGAGCACGACGGGCAGCTTGTCGATGCGCACGGAGAAGGTCCACAGCGACCCGATCACGTTGCTGATGCCCTGCGTGCGCCCCAGTTCCTGGGCCAGCCCGGCGGTCGAGTTCAGCGAGTAGAACGGCTTGCCGGTGACGATCAGATCGACGAGCACCCACACGACGGGCCCGATCGCGGCGATCGCCAGGTACTTCAGGCGGGTGGCGTTGTCGGCGCGCCACGAGCACCACAGCCAGTAGGCGCCGGCGAGCAGCCAGGCGTCGGGGCGCAGCAGCCCCGCCGCCGCCAGCGTTACGAGCACGGGCGTGCCGCGTCGCGGCTTTTCGACCTCCATGACGACCGCCCAGACGATCAGCGCCACGTAGGAGATGTCGAGATAGCCCTGTGCCGCGAGGTTCTCCAGGAAGAAGCGGCTGAGCACGAGCAGTGCGGCGACGACGCCGACGACCGGGCCGAAGCACAGCCGGCCGAGCCGGTACAGCCCGGCGACGAGCGCGACGTAGGAGCCGATCGAGCCGAGCACCATCAGGCGCGCGCCGCCCTGGCCGAAGATCGAGCACAGCGCGCCGAAGGCGATCGCCAGCGGATGCTCGGTGGGGCCGCGATAGACGCGGAAGTCCGGCAGATGCGCGTGCAGCAGGTCGCGGCCCCACAGCAGCGCGTAGAAGGAGTCGTAGGTCGGGTAGGTCGGCAGCGCGAAGTAGCCGATCAGCGCGCCGACGCACATGACCGCGAAGGCGATCTTCGCCCACGTCGAACCTGCAATCGCGCGCAGCGGCCCGAGCCGGATCGAGCCCGGGCGATCCCGGGTGAGCGTCGCGCTTTCCATCGAGACTCGGCCGGCTGGCGCCGGCTCCGGCGCCTCCGCGCGCCCAGCTCCGAGATAGCGGCCTGCGCTTTGGGATACTGCCGGAAGCCAAGTCTAGGCAATCTCGCCGATGAAGTTCAGGCATCTCTCGACATGAAGCTCATCATCCAGATCCCCTGCTTCAACGAGGCAGACCAGCTACCGCAGACACTCGCCGACCTGCCGCGCGAGGTCGAGGGCTTCGACGTCGTCGAGCGCCTGGTGATCGACGACGGCTCGACCGATGAGACCGTGGCGGTCGCGCGCGCACACGGCATCGAGCACCTGGTGCGCCTGACCAACAACAAGGGTCTGGCGACGGGCTTTCAGGCCGGCATCGACACGGCGCTGAAGCTCGGCGCCGACGTGATCGTCAACACCGACGCCGACAACCAGTACTACGGGCCGGACATCGCCCGGCTGGTCAAGCCGATTCTCGAAGGCCGCGCGGACATGGTCGTGGGCGACCGCGAGGTGACCGGCATCGACCACTTCTCGCCGCTGAAGAAGTCACTGCAGCGCCTGGGCTCGTGGGTCGTGCGTCAGGCCTCGGAGACCGACGTGCCGGACACGACGTCGGGCTTTCGCGCGTACA
Source organism: uncultured Solirubrobacteraceae bacterium (assembly GCA_963793935.1). Classification (GTDB taxonomy): domain Bacteria; phylum Actinomycetota; class Thermoleophilia; order Solirubrobacterales; family Solirubrobacteraceae; genus Palsa-744. Next base: position 895,094 of record CAWCBZ010000001.1, on the reverse strand, counting down.
ACCGCGAGGCGGCGATTCAGATGCTGGTGGTCTCGAAATTCACGTACACGCTGGAGACGATCATCCAGGCCGGCAAGCTGCTGGTCGCAGTCGATCACGTGCCGATTCGCACCAATCCGAAGACGCGCGAGTCGCGCCTGTTCCCCTCGATGGGCTCCTACGTGCGCCGCAACGCGGTCTCGATCTTCCGCATCTACGCTCAATACGAGCCGCTGCGCGTGTTCTGGAGCCTTGCGCTGCTGATCGGGCTGGCGTCGGTCGGCGTGTGGGTGCGCTTCGCGGTCTCCTACGTCGAAGGCAACGGCAAGGGACACGTGCAGTCGCTGATTCTCGGCGCGGTGCTGTTCATCGCGGCGGTCGTGCTGTGGGCGCTGGGCGTGATCGGCGACCTGCTGGCTGCGCAGCGCGTGATGACGCAGAAGACGTTCGAGCGCGTGCGGCGCATCGAGCTGGCGCTCGGCGTGCCTCCGTCGCACTACGAACGAGGCCCGGGGCCGGACGCCGAGTCGTCTGCGCCGGCACGCGATGGGCCCGAGCGCGAGGAGCAGGCGGTGCGGCTGTGAGCGGCGTGACGGTCTCCGAGGACGGCATCGTCACCGGCAACACCTATGACAAGTACGGCTCGACCAACCCGCTCGTGCGCAGGCTGATGGAGACCTTCGAGAGCACGCTCGACGATCTGATGCGCCGCGCCGAGCCACGCTCGCTGCTGGACGTCGGCTGCGGCGAGGGCGTGCTCGTGCATCGCTGGGCGCAGAGCCTGCCCGACAGCCGGCTGGTCGGCATCGACCTGGAGGAGGAATCGATCCAGGCGGGCTGGGCAGAGCGCCAGGCGCCCAACCTGGAGTACCGCACGATGCCCGCCGAGGACCTGCCGTTCGCCGATGACGAGTTCGATCTCGCGACGGCGATCGAGGTGCTCGAGCACGTGCCCGATCCCGAGCACACGCTCACCGAGATGGCGCGCTGCGCGCAGCGTCATCTGCTCGTGTCGGTGCCGCGCGAGCCGCTGTGGCGCATGCTGAACATGGCTCGCGGCGCCTACCTCGGCCAGCTGGGCAACACACCCGGGCACCTCAACCACTGGTCAAAGCGCTCCTTCGCGCGCCTGCTCTCCCAGCACGGCGAGGTCGTCGAGCTGCGCTCGCCGTTCCCGTGGACGATGTTGCTCGTGCGCCTGTAGATGACACGCGCGGCTCCGTGAGCGCGCCGCAGGGCGAGCGCCGCCAGCGCTCATATGGCAGTGGGGCGCGGATTCTGTCGATCGGCATCGCCTCGACCGGCCTGCTGACGTTCGCGTATTTCTCGATCGCCAGCCATGTGCTCGGCGAACAGTCGGCCAAGCGCATCGACCTGCTGTGGTCGGTCATGTTCGTGATCATCTCGGTGATCTATCGGCCGATCGAACAGCTGCTCTCGCGCACGATCGCCGAACGCCGCGCGCGTGGCCAGCAATCGCACACGCTGCGCGTGCCGATGCTGATTCAGGCCGGCTTCGCGCTGATCTTCCTGGTCGTCGCGCTGGCGCTGCAGAACACGTTGGTCGACGACGTCTTCGAACATCAGCAGGCGCTCTACGACGTGCTCGTCGTCGGCACGCTGGCCTACGCCGCCAGCTACTTCGCGCGCGGCTGGCTCGCCGGCCACCAGCGCTTCGGCCTGTTCGGCGCGCTGGTGCTGATGGAGTCGGTCTCGCGCATCAGCTTCGCGCTCGCCGTGGCGATCGGCATCGCCAGCGGTCAGACGGCGGTGGCGCTCGGCATCGCCGCGGCGCCGTTCGTCTCGCTGGTGGTCGTGCCGGCGGCGTTTGCGCGAACCAGCACCGCCGCGCGTGCGCCCGGCGTGGCCGCGGCGCCGGACGGCTCCTATGAAGGCCCACTGGAGGCGGCGATCACGGTCGACGAGGCCGACGCCGCGCTCGCCGGTCCGGGCACCGAGGGCGTGCAGGAGACCGCGGCGCACGACGACCTTTCGCTGCGCCGCGGCGGCGGCTTCGCCTTCTGGGTCGCCGGCATCATGCTGTCCGAGCAGACGCTGCTGAACGCAGCGGTGCTGACTGTCGACGCGACCGCCGGCAACCGCGCGCTGGCGGGAATCGTGTTCAACGTGCTGCTGATCGCGCGCGCTCCGCTGCAGCTGTTTCAGGCGATCCAGACCTCGCTGCTGCCGCACCTCACGGGCCTCGAGGCAACGGCTGGCCACGAGGCTTTCGCGCGCGCGATCCGCACGACCGTGCTGGCGATCCTGGCTTTCGCGGCGGTCGTCTCGCTGGGCCTGCTGATCGTCGGGCCGTGGGCGCTGCAGCACGTGTTCTTCGGCCAGGACTTCACCTACAAAGGCACCGGCCTGGCCTTGATCGGCATCGGCATGGGGCTGCATCTGACCTCGGGCGCGCTCAACCAGGCGGCGCTGGCGCGCGACCGCGCGCGCGCCGCCGCCGCCTGCTGGCTGCTCGCGGCGGCGCTGTTTGTCGCATGGATGCTCACGCCGGCGATCTCTGAACAGCTGCTGCGCGCCGAGGTCGGCTACGCGGGCGCCACGGCCGTGCTCGTGTTGGCGCTCGCGACGCTGTATCGCCAGGGCACGCGTCGCATGCAGGCTCGTGCGGCGAGCTAGCGCTCAGTCGGCCTGCAGCGCCTCGGCGAGCGCGCGGTAGGCGCCGCCGGGGTCACCCGACGCGAAGATCGCCGAGCCGGCCACGAACACGCTGGCGCCGGCCGCGCGGCAGTCGGGCGCGGTGTCGACAGTGACGCCGCCGTCGACCTGCACTGCGACGCCGTCGCCGACGATCGCGCGAACGCGCGGGATCTTGTCCAACGAGTGCGCGATGAAGGCCTGTCCGCCCCATCCCGGGTTGACCGTCATGCACAGCGCCATGTCGATCGCGCCCGCGACCTCCGCGAGCTCGCCGACCGGCGTGCCGGGGTTGATGGCAACGCCCACGCAGGCGCCGAGATCACGGACGAGCGCGGCGGCGTAGGCGATGTGCGGCGTGGCCTCGGCGTGCAGCGTCAGCGAGTCGGCGCCGGCCTTGACGAAGTCTGCCGCGTGACGCTCGGGCCGCTCGATCATCAGGTGCACGTCGAGCATCGCCCCGGCCTCGCGCGCCTGCGCCGCGAGCCCCTCCACGACCAGCGGCCCGACCGTGATCGGCGGAACGAAGTGCCCGTCCATCACATCCACGTGAATCACCCGCGCGCCAGCCGCCAGCACCTCCCCCACCTGCTCACGCAACCGCCCGAAGTCCGCCGACAAAATCGACGGCGCCACCCGAACACCCCGCAGCAACTCGCGAGCGAGATCGCTCATATCGGTTGGAGCATCGAATCGCCGCAGTGATTGCACTTCATGATCGCCGTGGAGGACATGCGCACGATCGTCGAGTGCTCGCCGCAGTTGGGGCAGACCGACGTCAGCTCGAAGCGGTGCAGGCAGTAAACGCAGCGGTAGCGGCCCGGCAGGTTCGTCGCGCGCAGCCACGGCTCGCCGCAGTTCGGGCACAGCGGTCCGAGATCGACCGCTTTGGCGGGCGCGCCTGGCTCGCTGTCCATGGCTCAGCTCCGGCGCAACCGCGCGATGAAGAAGCCGGCGGTGTCGTCGCGATGGGGCAGCGTCAGCACCGAGCCAGGCAGCCGCGGCCGCTCACCAGTCGTCCGCTCGGACGTGAACGCGGGTACTTCCGCGGCCAGATCATCGAGGCTGAAGTCCGCGTGAGAGTCCAGAAAGTTCGCGATCACGTGCTCGTTCTCGGTAGGGGAGATCGTGCACGTAGAGTAGACAAGCACGCCTCCCGGACGTAGCGCCTTGGCCCCCGACGTGAGTATCGCGCGCTGCAGCTGAGCCAGCTCTGTGACCGCGTCGGCGCTCGCGCGCCAGCGCAGATCGGGGCGTGCCTGCAGCGTTCCCAGGCCCGAGCACGGCGGATCTACCAGCACGCGGTCAAAGTCCGACTCGCCCTGCGAGGTGGCCGCATCGGCGACCTCGACGCGCACGTTCGCGGCGCCGCAGCCGCTCGGCCGTGCGCACCAGCTCAGCGGCGCGCCGGCGATTTCGCTCGACCGCCAGCACCTCTCCCGTGCCCTGCATCAGCGCCGCCAGATGCGTCGTCTTGCCGCCCGGCGCCGCGCACAGGTCGAGCACGCGCTCGCCGCTCTCCGGCGCGAGCGCGCGCGCCACGAGCATCGCCGCGCGCGACTGCGCGTGGAACGCTCCCGCTCGCCACAGCGCCGACTCGGCCACGCTCAGCGGGCCCTCCAGCACGACGGCCTCGGGCAGCGTCGGATCGCCGTGCGACTCGACTCCCGCCGAGCTCAGCTCAGCGGCGAGCCGCTGCGCGTCGGTCACCAGCGTGTTGGCGCGCAGCGCGAGCTCGCCGGGTTCGTTGTCGCGGGCCATCAGCGCCCGCGCGCCCTGCGCACCGAGCTCTTGAAACCACAGCCGCGCCACCCACTCCGGGTGTGAGTGCTTGACGGCCGCCTGCTCGGGCGTCGCGTCACCGAGGCCGCCGAGCAGCGCCGGCGCCCCTTCGCGAGCGGCGCGACGCAGCACGGCGTTGACGAGCCCATGGCCGCGACCCGGCGAGGACTTGGCCAGCTCGACCGCGTCACCCACGACAGCGCGGTCGGGGGCGCCCGACAGATACAGCAGCTCATAGAGCCCGAGGCGCAGCGCGGCGAGCACGGCCGCATCCAGACGCCGCGGCGCGCGCTCGGCCAAACGTGCGATCAGGTGATCCAGCGTGCCCTTGCGCTGGACCGCGCCGTAGGCCAGGCGCATCGCCAGCGCGCGGTCACGACGGTCCAGCTCGGCGGCCTCGGACGCGAACGCGAGATCTGCGTAGGCGCCCTGCTCGAACACGCGGCGCAGCACCGTATACGCGCAACGGCGAGCCGGCGCGATCGCCGCCTGTGACTGTCCGGACACGCCTGCAATCATGGCTATCCGGCGCGGCTGGCGGGAGCCGCCGACAGCGCATCGGCCAGATCGCCGGCCAGGCGCTCGGCCTCCGGCTGCTGCAGCGTCGCGATCGTCACGCGCACCGCGCCCGGGCTCCGTGCCAAGCGGAAGGGCGCGCCCGGCGCGACCACCCAGCCGCGCTGCAGCAGCGTGCCGACGACGCCGGTCTCGTCCGCGACTGGCACCCACACGTTCAGGCCGGAGGCGCCGACGGCGGCGATCGAACGCGCGCGCAGCGCGGCGAGCAGGCCCTCGCGTCGCGTGCGGTATGTCTCGCGGGCACGATCGATCTGCGCCAACACCGTCGGCTCGCGCCACAGCTCGAGCACGAGGCGCTGAAGGATGTGGCTGACCCAGCCGGGGCCGCACTGCTGGCGCCCCTGAACGCGCGCCAGTGTCTGCGCGTCGCCCGCCAAGATCGCCAGACGCAGGTCCGGACCGAGCGCCTTGGCGACCGAGCGCGTCGCCGCCCAGCGCTCGCGCCCGGCGATCGTCGTGTGCAGCGCTGCGCCGGCGACCGGGCCGAGATGGTCGTCCTCGATGACCAGCGTGCGCGGAGCCGCGTCGAGCACGCTGCTCAGCTCGCCGGCGCGGCGCGCGTCCAGCGCCGCGCCCGTGGGGTTCTGACCGCGCGGCGTGAGAATCGCCGCGGCGGCGCCACGCGCAAGCGCCGCGGCGAGCGCCTCCGGGCGCATGCCGCGGTCGTCGACCGCGACCGGCTCGAGCGCAAGCCCGCGCGCGCGCAGCAGGTCGAACAATGCCGCATAGCCCGGGTTCTCGACCGCCACGCGATCTCCCGGGCGAAGGTGCGCCTCGAGCACCCGCTCGATCGCGTCCAGCGCGCCGCTGAGCACGCAGACCGACTCGGCGGCGATGCCGTCCGCGCGCAGCTGCTCGCGCGAGAGCTCGCCGAGCTCTGCCAGCGCCGCCGGCTCTCCATAGAGCCGCACGGGCAATTCCGTGCGCGCCAGCGCAGCCGACAGGTCCGGCAGCAGCGCGGGGTCCGGATTGCCCAGCGACAGGTTGCGCGCGCCCGGCGGAACCGGCAGCGGCGCCCGCGCCGCTGCGATCGGCGGGCGTTCGCCGATGCGCGTGCCGCGCCGCGGCTCGGTCACGACCAGTCCGCGCCGGCGCAGCTCGGAGATCGCCGCGGCGACCGTCACCGGGCTGAGGTCGAGCTGCAGCGCCCAGCGTCTGACCGACGGCAGGCGCTGGCCGGGCGCCAGGTGGCCCTGGGCGACCGCCGACTCCACGCCGTCGACCAGCTGCGCCGCATTCGCCGCGTTGATCCGATACTGTGTCAGTTCAGTCACTTGTCTGTACTATGACAGATAGGAGAGACGCCGTGCCGGCCTTGCAATCCAACGAGCCCGACGACCTCGCGGCGGCGGACACGCCGCCGCCCGCAACCCCCGCGAGCGAGCGCGTGCGTCTGCGGCGCAAGCGCGAACGCGGCAGCCACGAGCGCGCGACGATCGACACGATCCTCGACGAGGCGCTGATCGCGCACCTGGGCATCGCCGACGAGAGCGGTCAGCCGTTCGTCATCCCCACGCTGCACGCGCGCAGCGGCGACATCGTGTACCTGCACGGCTCGACCGCCAGCCGCACGCTGCGCGCGCTCAGCGCCGGCGCGCCGGCCTGCCTCACCGTGTCGCTGCTCGACGGGCTCGTGCTCGCGCGCGCGGCGATGCACCACTCGGCCAACTACCGCTCGGTCATGCTGCTGGGCAGCGCACGGTCGATCGACTCGCCTGCCGAGAAGCTCGCGGCGCTGGAGGCGATCGTCGAGCACATCGTGCCCGGCCGCTGGGCGGAGACGCGCGCGCCCTCGCAGAACGAGCTGCAGGCGACGTCGGTGCTCGCGCTGACCATCGATGAGGCCTCGGCGAAGATCCGCACAGGCCCGCCGGTCGACGACGAGCAGGATTACGAGCTGGCGGTGTGGGCGGGCGTCATACCGATCCTCAGCCAGGCCGCCGAGCCTCAGCCCGACGCACGCTTGGCGCCCGGCACGCCACTCTCGCCGGCGGCAGACGGCTATGCCCGGCCGGGCAGCCCGCGCCCACGCAGATAAGAGCCCGCGTCCATCGCCCGCCCGCCTGGCGGCTGCACGACCAGCAGCTCCAGCGAGCCGCCGTCGCAGGCCAGCAGCAGGCGCCCGTCGCGCTCGAACACGCCGACTGGCCGGTCGCCATCGTCGGCCGTGGCCACCGCCGCCTCGTGGACGCCCAGCAGGCTGTCGTCGGGCAGCTGTACGCGAGCGCCGATGTGCGGGCTCAGCGCGCGCACCACACGCTCGAGCTCCGCGGCCGGACGCGATGGATCGAGCAGCCGGTCCTCGGGCGCGATCTTCTCGGCGTAGGTTACGCCCGCCTCGTCCTGCTCGACGAACTCCAGCGTGCCCTCGCCGGCTTTGCGATCCAACGCTGCCAGCAGCAGGTCGCCGCCGAGCTGGGCAAGACGCGGCGCCAGTGAGCCGTAGGTGTCGCGCTCGGCGATCGACTCCGCGCCGGCCAGGCAGATCGGCCCGCTGTCGAGGCCGGCCGTGAGCAGCATGATCGACACGCCGGTCTCGGCGTCGCCGGCCATGATCGCGCGCTCGATCGGCGCGGCGCCGCGCCAGCGCGGCAGCAGCGACGGATGCACGTTGAGCAATTCATACGCGGACAGCAGCGGCTCCTTGATCAGCGCGCCGAAGGCGCACACGATGACCGCGTCCGGCGCGGCCGCGACGACGCGCGCGAGCGTCTGCTCGTCGTTGACGCTGTCCGGCTGCTCAACGTGCAGCCCGAGCGCCCGCGCTCGCTCGGCCACCGGCGGCGACGCCAGCTGCCGCCCTCGTCCGCGCGGGCGGTCGGGGCGCGTGAGCACCAGCGAGGGACGATGCTGCACCCGCGCCGCAAGGCGCTCGAGGATCGTCGCGGCGAAGTCGCTCGTGCCGAGAAAGACCGTGCTCAAGTCGCGCGCGAGCGACGCTAGGCCGCGCTCGCGGTCTCCTGCGCCTCGCGCATCGCGCGCATCGCCTCCTTGCGCGCCTCGCGCGAGATGCGGTCGAGGATCAGCACACCGTCGAGGTGGTCGATCTCGTGCTGAATCACGCGTGCTGTGAGCCCCTCGGCCTCGACCTGGAGCTGCTCGCCGTGGCCGTCCTGCGCACGCACACGCACACTTGCGGCGCGCTCGACCTCGACGTGGACGCCGGGCAGGCTCAGACAGCCCTCTTCGGCAGCTTCGAGCTCCTCGCTGCGCCACTCGATCACCGGGTTGACCAGCGCCGTCAAAGGGTCCTCGGGGTAGGCGCGATAGACCAGCACGCGATGCAGCACGCCCAGCTGCGTCGCGGCGAGTCCGACTCCCAGCGCGTCGTGCATCAGCTCACCCATGCGCTCGATCTCCGAGCGCAGCCGCTCGTCGAAGCGCTCGACCAGCAGCGCGGTCGCGCGCAGCACCGGATCGCCGAGCCTGCGCACGTGCGCCAGCGCCGCGTCGCGGCGTTCGCGCGTCTCAGCGTCGAGCTCGGCCGGCTCGGGAGCGTCCTGCTCGCGCTCGACCTCCACGTCGGCGTCCTCGGAAGCCGGCGTCGGCAGCTCGTCGAAGGCCTGCTCGGAGCCGGTGTCTGGATGCTCTGCAGCCATCGAGCCCAGTTTATGAGGCTCGTGCAAGGCGCGCCTGCGACGCTACTTCTTCAGCTTGACGACGACAGTCAGGACGTGAGACACGGCAGGGCCGCCGCGCGAGGAGCGGAACGACAGCGTGACCGACACCGGAACCCCCTTGCCTTTCTTGCGAGCGTTCCTCAGCGCTTTCTCGGCCGCAGCGCTCGGACTCAGCGTGAAGCTCACCGCGCCCGCCGCGGCAACCGACCGGCTCCCACTCGCGAAAACGATCTTCGCTGGCCGACACCTCCCGGCCAGCTTCACCTGGCCCGCCTTGCAGCCGCTCGACGCGAACGCGCCGAACCTGCCGTTCGCGAACGTCGCCAACCAGCTGAACGTGCCCGGATCGGCGACGCTCTCCGAGAAGGAGATCGCGCCGGTCTTCGCGACCGGAGTTCCGGCTCGTGCGACGAACGCGGCGTCGGGTATGGGCGTCGGCGTCGAGAGCGTCGCCGTCGAGGCGGCAGGCGCCGCAGTGGACGTCGTCGTCGAACCCGAGGAACCGGTCGGCGAGGGAACGGGCACGACAGGCGCCGGCGCGACCGTGATCGTGGCGCCCTGGGCAGGCGCCGTCGAGCCGGTGAGGCCGTCTCTCGGGGTCATCGTCACCGTGAAATCACCTGCGGTGGCGTAGGTGTGGCTCGGCGACGGACCGACGGCCGTGCCTCCATCGCCGAAGCTCCACGTGGGCTGGAAGTCGCCGTAGGGGTCGTTTGCGCCCGCGGTGAATTTCGCCGGCGAAGTCGCCACAGCGGCGGGCAAGCCGAGCGCCACTTCGCTGAGCGCCAGCGGCTTCATCAGGCAGGCTTCGTCGGCGTTGTCCCACTCGCTCTGCAGGTAGTAGGAGCCGGTGCCGATCGATTGGTTGAAGAGATCGTCGCCGACGACCGTCCCGCCGAGGACAGGCAGGAACGCGTTGGGGTCGTAGCCGACGCCATCTTCTTCGAAGTCGGGGCTGACGCCGTTGCACTTGTCGGCTACCTCCAAGCCTTCTTCGTCGACCCAGGCGGTGTCGAAGTTGACCAGCGGATCGGTGATCGCCTCGACTCCCTCATGGCTGATGTACTTCAGCGCCACGTCCGCAAACCGCGTTTCGGTGTCTTTGCCGCCGGCGTTGTCCGGATTGGGCTGCTGGATGTTCGCGTTGTGACCGTCGTCCTGACAGCCCTTGGCGAAGGTGCTGTCCAGCAGTGAGAACGGGATGTCGGCGTAGATGATCTCGCCCGTCGTGCCCGGATTGATGTAGCTGTGGTAGGCGCAGAAGAAGTTGTTCGAACAGACCTGTTTGCCCCCGATCGTTTCGGGCAGGCAGGTCGCGACGTTGTGCGGGAGCAGCAAGAAGTACAGCTGGGTGGGCCCCTTCGGCAGACCTTCTTCGGAAATGAAAGCCGATAGCTCGCTCTGGAGCTGGCCATCGAACAGGCAGGTCGCGTATGGCCCTTTGTCGACTTCGTTGGGGACCGTGCAGTTGCCGCTCGACGGATAGGCGTGGCTGTCGGTGAGCGCGCCCGCGAAGGTCGAGTCATAGGCCGCGTGTCCGGTCGCGTCGGTGTACTGCCCCGCCACGGCGAACACGTTGCTGGGCTGCCCGCTGTCGTGGGCTACGTCGCCGAAGAACTTGTCCACTATGCCCTTCGTCGTCGTGCTGAACTGGCTCGTCGGATCCCAGAGGATGACGTGCGTGTTCGTGCTGTGCATGACCGGCCCGCCTTCGACGTTTTCCAGCTCCGTGCCGCCAAACGGCGCCCCGTCGAACGGGCGCGCCGCGGTCCGTCGCGCAACCGGGTGCGCTGCGCGGTAGGCGTCCAGGAGGCTCGCTTCGCCGGCGCCGTCGATCGGCGTTATCCCGTAGCCATGGCCGCCGATCTTCGTGACGACGGCGTTCGCTCTGACCGCGTCGAATGACAGGAAGAGCAGCACGGCCAGCACGGAGGCGGACAGGCCGATGAGTCCAGCACGCATCGTCTTCGCGCCGCGCGCGACGTCTCCCGAGCCAGCCATCTTGCCCCCGATCTCGATTTCGCGGAGCCGAATGCTACTCGTAAGCGACCTACTGCGGATCGACATCGACGCTGAAGTTTACGCCGCGATGCATGCGCGCCGCCGCAACCTCGCGCACGGCCTCGCCGATCGCGTGGACTGCGCCGCGCCGCTGCGGCGCCTTGACGACCAGCACCTCGCGCTCGCGACCGCGCAGGCGAAACAGCGAGGCCGGGCCCAGCACCGTCGCGCCCGCGGCGCCGTGCGGTGCGGCCGCCTGCGCCGCGAAACCCTCGCGCACGGCCGTGGCCGCTGCGCGCGCGTCGGCGCTGCGCTCGGCCGAGCACACTACGCGAATCAGATGCGAGAACGGCGGATAGTGCAGCGCCTCGCGACGTTGCAGCTCGCCGGCCAGAAAGCCGTCGCTGTCGTGGCGCGCCGCGTGCTCGATCGCGCGCGCATCCGGCGCGATCGTCTGCACGAGCACACGCCCCTCGCCGCCGCGCCCTACGCGTCCGGCGAGCTGCGCGATCAGCGCGAACGTGCGCTCCTCGGCGCGGAAGTCCGGAAAGCGCAGCGTCGCGTCCGCATCGAGCACGACGCCCAGCGTCACGTCGGGGAAGTCGTGGCCCTTGGCGACCATCTGCGTGCCGATCAGCACGCCACTGTCCGCCGCCTCGAAGCGACGCAACAGCGCGCCCACCCCGCCCTGCACGTCGCCGGCCGCCGGCGTGCCCGCAACTGCCGGCGCTCCGGCCTCGGCGCCGGCGACCGCGTCGGCGTCCAGGCGGAAGATCGGAAACGCGCCGTCCTCGTCGAGCACCGCCGCAAGCTCGTGGGCCACGCGCTCGGTCCCCGCGCCGTGGCGCGCCACCGAGCTCGACGAGCAGGCCTCGCAGCGCTGCGGCGCGCGCTCGCGGTGGCCGCAGTGGTGGCACGCCAGAAAGCCGCCCGCGCGATGCAGCACCAGGGCCACGTCGCAGCACGGACAGCCCCACACGCGCCCGCACGAGCGGCATGACAGGAAGTTCGACCAGCCGCGGCGGTTGAGCAGCACGATCGCCTTGGCGCGCGCCGCGCGCACCTCGCTCAGCGCCTGCGCGGTCGTCGGATGCAGAGCTTGGCGCCCGCCCTGCGCCGCGTCGTCGCGCATGTCCAGCACCTCCACGCGCGGCAGCGGGCGCCCATCGACGCGGCTGCGCAGCGTCGAACGAGGCAGGCGGCGAGCGCTCTCCGCGCGCGGCGTCGCGCTGCCGAGCAGCAGCAGCGCGCCGCTGCGCCGCGCGCGCTCTGCCGCCACGTCGCGCGCGTCATAGCGCGGATCGCCCTCGTGCTTGTAGGACGAGTCATGCTCCTCGTCGACCACGATCAGGCCCAGACGCTCGATCGGCGCGAACACCGCCGAGCGCGGTCCGACGCAGATCCGCGCGTCGCCTTCGCGCAGGCGTCGCCACTCGGCGTAGCGCTCGCCCGGTCGCAGCTGCGAATGCATCACCGCGACCGTCTCGCCGAAGCGTTCGATGAAGCGGCCGACGATCTGCGGTGTCAGCGCGATCTCCGGTACGAGCACGATCGCTCCGCGGTCCTGCGCCAGCGCCGTCTCGGCCGCGCGCAGGTAGATCTCAGTCTTGCCTGAGCCGGTCACGCCGTGCAGCAGGCGCTCGTGCACGGCGCGCTCGCCCAGCGCCGCCTGCAGCACGTCGAGCACCGCCTGCTGTTCGGCCGTGGCCTGCGGCGTCTGCGGCGAGCGCGCGCCCACCGACAGGTGCTCGGTGCGCTTGACCGCGCGGCGCTTGCGCCCGCTCAACCTGCGCGTCGCGCCCGGCGGCAGCACCAGGCCGAGCGCGCGCGCCAGCGTCGAGCAGTACTCCGCCGCGATCCATTCCGCCAGCGCGACCATCTCGGCTGGAACGCCCAACTCCAGGGCACGCAGTGGCGCCAGCAGCTTGTCCGTCGCGACCTCGCTGGACTCAGCCAGGCCGACGACCACGCCGAGCACCTCACGCCGACCGAACGGGACGACGAGCATCGAGCCGACGCCGACGGCGCCGTCGCTCAGCTCCTGCGGAAGTCGGTAGTCAAACGGCCCGCGCAACGCGCGAGCCTTCGTCACCGGCTCCACCTGGGCGATGCGAGACACCGCCGGACCATAGACCCGGCGGCGGCTGACTCAGGCGTTAGAGCCCGGCGGCGGAGCGCAGCGCCTCGGCCTTGTCGGTGCGCTCCCACGTGAAGTCCTCGTCATCGCGGCCGAAGTGTCCGTACGCGGCGGTCTTCTGGTAGATCGGGCGGTGCAGGTTCAGCTCCTCGCGAAACGAGCCCGGACGCAGGTCGAAGACCTCGTCGACCGCGCGCGCGATCTGCCCGCGCGTCGCGCCCTGCTGCTCGGTGCCGAAGGTCTCCACCATCACCGACACCGGGTGCGCCACGCCGATCGCGTATGCGACCTGCACTTCCGCGCGCTCGGCCAGGCCGGCGGCGACGATGTTCTTGGCCACCCAACGCGCCGCGTACGCGGCCGAGCGGTCGACCTTCGACGGGTCCTTGCCCGAGAAGGCGCCGCCGCCGTGGCGCGCCATGCCGCCGTAGGTGTCGACGATGATCTTGCGCCCCGTCAACCCGGCGTCGCCCACCGGTCCACCGATCACGAAGCGTCCGGTGGGGTTGACCAGGAAGTTCTTGCGCAGCTGGCCCGCGTCATACATGCCGTTGGGCAGTATCGGCTCGACCACGTGCTGCCAGAGGTCGTCGGGAATCCGCGCCTCGGCGCCCTCGGCGTGCTGCGTGGAGATCAGCAGCTTCTCGATCGCCACCGGCTTGCCGTCCTCGTAGCGCACGCTTACCTGCGTCTTGCCGTCGGGTCGCAGGTAGTCCAGCGTGCCGTCCTTGCGCACCGCCGAAAGGCGCTCGGCCAGCCGGTGCGCCAGCGAGATCGGCAGCGGCATCAGCGCCTCGGTCTCGGTGCTCGCGTAGCCGAACATCATGCCCTGGTCGCCCGCGCCGGCGACGTCGAGCTCATCGTCGTCGCTCGCGTCCGTGCGCGCCTCATAGGCCTTGTCCACGCCTTGGGCGATGTCCGGCGACTGCTTGTCGATCGCGTTGAGCACGGCGCAGGAATCGGCCGAGAAGCCCAGGTCCGCGTCGGTGTAGCCGATCGCGCGAACGGTCTCGCGCGCGATCTCCTGAATGTCCACATAGGTGTCCGTGGAGATCTCGCCGGAGACCACGATCAGACCGGTGTTCACGAGCGTCTCGCACGCCACGCGGCCGTATGGATCGTCCTTCATCACGGCGTCGAGCACGCCATCTGAGATCTGGTCGGCGATCTTGTCCGGGTGTCCCTCGGTCACGGACTCGGACGTGAACAGGAATTCGTTGTCTGAAAGCGCGGTCATGACAGCAGGATTCGACTCCAGTCTCGTTGCGTTTGCGGCAGGGCCGTCGAGAGCGGCGAAAGTCTAGGGGAAGGGCCCGCGGGAGTCCTTCAGCGCCGTCCCGAGGCGGCTCGTGGCTCGCCGGGCGACTCTCCCCTGCCCGCGCCGCGCTTGTCTGCGCGGCCTCGCTGACCACGCTCGACGAAGTCGATAATCAAAGGGATTCCGTCCATCGAGTAGCGCGCACGCAGACGGTTCTCGAGGAAGTAGGCGTAGTCGCGCGTCACGCGCGTGCGCGAGTTGACCTGGATCGACAAAGCGCGGCGGGCGCTCGGCGATCTGCGTCATGTAGATCAGTTTCAGGCGGTGCTGGCTGGAGCCGCGGCGCGTGCCGACCGGCGGCTGGCGCGCCTGCACGGCCTCGGCGAGAAAGCGGTTGAGCTCCGGCGTGGGAATGCGCGCCGACATGCGATCGCCCAGCGCGATCGCCTCGGTCAGCAGCCGCGCCACGTGACGCCCCGTCTTCGCGCTGGCGGTCATCACGCGCGGGCGCAGCCGCAGCTTCTCGGCGACGTGCGCGCGCTCGTGGTCGAGATCGTCCTCGCTGCCTTCACGGATGTCCCACTTGTTCAGCACGATCGCCGTGGCGCAGCCGGCCTTCATCGCCAGCTCGGCCACGCGCAGATCCTGCGAGGTCACGCCGTCGGTCGCGTCGCACACGACCAGCGCGACGTCCGCGCGCTCGGCCGCGCGCTGCGAGCGAAGCGCCGTGTAGTACTCCACCGAGTCGGCCACCTTGGACTGGCGGCGCATGCCCGCCGTGTCGACGAGCGTCAGCTTGCGATCGCCGACCAGCAGCGGCATGTCGATCGCGTCGCGCGTCGTGCCCGCGACCTCTGAGACGATCACCCGATCCTCGCCGAGAAAGCGGTTGACCAGCGAGGACTTGCCGACGTTTGGGCGGCCGATCACCGCCAGGCGCACCGTGTCGTCGTCGCTCTGCTCCTCGCCCTCGGGCAGCAGCTGCACGATGCGATCCAGCAGGTCGCCCGTGCCCAACCCCTGCGCCGCCGAGACGGCCAGCGGCTCGCCCAGGCCCAGTCGATGGAACTCCGCCGCCAGCGGCAGCTCGGCCACACCGTCGCACTTGTTCGCCGCGACGATCGTCGGCAGCGGCGAGCGGCGCAGCAGGTCGGCCATCTCCTCGTCGCCGGGACGCACGCCCGCGCGCGCGTCCACGACCAGCACCGCCACCTGCGCGTCCGCCAGCCCCGCGCGCGCCTGGTCGCGGATCGAGCCCGCCAGCGGGTCCTCGTCCTCGAAATCCACGCCACCGGTGTCGATCAGCTTGAACTGGCGCCCGTTCCAATCGCAGTCGAGCTCCTTGCGATCGCGCGTCACCCCAGGACGCTCGTGCACGACCGCCTCGCGCGTGCCCGTGAGGCGGTTGATCAGCGAGCTCTTGCCGACGTTCGGATAACCGACGATTGCGACCTTCATCAGGCCAGTATGCCCGGCCACGCGCGAGGCTCCGGGCGCAGCGCCGGCCTAGCCGTCGCCTGCGGCGGCCCGCGCGAGCGCCGCGATGCGTTGCACCACCTGGTCCACGGCCAGTCCGCTCGTGTCCAGCGTCAGCGCGCCCTCGGCCGCGCGCAGCGGGCTGTGCTCGCGCTCGATGTCGCGCTGGTCGCGCATCGTCTGCTCGGCCAGCACGGTCGCCTCGTCGGCGCCGAGCTCGGCCGCGCGGCGGCGCGCGCGCTCGTGCGCGCTGGCGGTCAGAAAGACCTTCACTGCGGCATCCGGCGCGACGACCGTGCCGATGTCGCGGCCCTCGGCGACCCAGTCGCCGCGCGCGATCAGCGCGCGCTGCATCGCCACCAGAGCCTCGCGCACGCCCGCGTCGCGTGCGACCGCGGAGGCTGCCTGCGAGACCTCGGCGCTGCGAATCTCCGCCGTCACGTCGCGACCGTCCAGCAGCACTACATCCGGCGCGGCGAACTCGATGCGCGCCGCGCGCGCCAGCTGCGCCGGATCGGCCTGCGGCTGGGCCAGCGCGAGCAGGCCGACGCAGCGGTACATCGCGCCGCTGTCCAGGTAGGTGAACCCGAGCTCGCGCGCGACCGCGCGCGCGACCGTCGACTTGCCCGCCCCCGCCGGCCCGTCGATCGCTACGAGCAAAGCCCCGCCAGATCCTCGACGAAGTTCGGGTAGGAGACCGCCGCCGCCTCCATGCCGAGCACCTCGACGCCCTCTTGCGAGGCGAGGCCGGCGACCGCGCCCAGCATCGCCATGCGATGGTCGCCCTTGGCGTCGATCGTGCCGCCGCGCAGGCCGCCGCTGCCGGTCACCGCGAAACCGTCCTCGGTCGCCTCGATGTCCGCGCCCAGCCCGCGCAGGCCCTCGACGGTCGTCGGCGATCCTGTCCGACTCCTTCACGCGCAGCTCCTGCGCGCCGCGCACGACCGTCTCGCCCTCGGCAAAGCAGCCCAGCAGCGCAACCAGCGGCAGCTCGTCGATCGCCAGCGGCACCTCGTCGGCCTCCACGACCGTGCCCTCGAGCGCGCCGTGCGCGACGTCGAGATCGCTCACCGGCTCCTCGGCGGACAGCTCGCCGGTCTCGTCCTCCAGGTCGCCGAGCACGATGCCCTGCATGCGCCGCACGATGCGCATGAAGCCGGTGCGCGTCCAGTTGACGCCGACGTCGCCGATCAGCAGGCGCGAGTGCGGCACGAGCACGCCGGCGGCGATCAGAAAGGCCGCCGAGCTGGGGTCGCCCGGCACGCGCACGCTCTCCAGCAGCAGCTCGTCGGCGTTGACCACCGTCACGTGCCGACCGTTGCGGTGAATGCCCACGCCCGCGCGCAGCAGCATGCGCTCGGTGTGGTCGCGGCTGCGCGACGGCTCCGACACCGTCGTCGCGCCGTCGGCCGCCAACGCCGCCAGCAGAATGCACGACTTGACCTGCGCGCTGGCGACCGCCAGGTCATAGGAGATCGCTCGCAGGTGGCTGCCGCGCACGACCAGCGGCGTGAAGCGGCCGTTGCGTGCGCTCAGCTGCGCGCCCATCGCACGCAGCGGCTCGGCGATACGGTCGACCGGCCGCCGGCGAATCGACTCGTCGCCGTCGAGCGTGAACGAACGGCCCTCCTGCGCGGCCAGCCAACCGGGCAGCAGGCGCAGCAGCGTGCCCGCGTTGCCGACGTCGATCGTCGCGTCGGGCTGGCGCGCCTCGCGCAGCCCGGTGCCGCGCACGACCACCTCTTCGTCGCGCAGCTCCACCAGCGCGCCCAGCGCGCGCACCGCGTCCAGCGTCGAGTCGGTGTCGGCCGCGTGCAGGTAGCGCTCGATGTGCACCGGCTCGGAGGCCATCGCGCCGAGCAGCGCCGCGCGATGGGAGATCGACTTGTCCGCCGGCGCGCGCAGCTCGCCCGTCAGGCCGCTCGCCGGCTCGAAGCGCATGTTCATGCTCGCCCGCTCATGCGCGCGCCACGGGAAAACCGAGGCCGTCGATCAGCTCTTCGGCGCGCGAGGCCTGCGCCTCGCCGCCGATCCACAGCGCGACAACGCCCTGGCTGTTGTCCGGCGACGGCGACAGCGCCATGTCGCGGATGTTCACGCCTGCGCGACCGAGCGCGAAGGCGATCTCGGCGATCACGCCGGGACGGTTTGGCACCGACGCACGCAGCTCGCTGACCGGCCCGCCGGTCAGGCCCGCGCCGAGCAGCTCGTCGCGGTCCGCGCGTGCGCTGTCGTTCCACGCCGTCACCGCCCGCGCGTCGCCCGCCGCCAGCGCGGCGCGCACGTCCGCCAGACGCTCGACGAAGGAGTCGATCGCCGCGATCAGCGCGTCGCGGTTGGACAGATAGATGTCCGTCCAGATCGCGCTGTTGGCGCCCGCCACGCGCGTGGCGTCGCGAAAGCTCGGCCCGACGGCCGGCACGCGCCCGTCGGCTGCCGCGTCCAGCGTGCTCGCCGCCTGCGCCACGAGCACGTTGGCGAGCACGTGCGGCAGGTGCGAGACCACCGCGAGCAGCCGGTCGTGGGTATCGGCGTCGATCGCGATCGGCCGCGCGCCGATCGTCGTCAGCAGACGGTGCAGACGCTCGTAGAGCACACCCGTACTGTTGGCGGCCGGCGTCAGATACCAGACGGCGCCGTCGAACAGGTCCTCTCGGGCGTGCTCGACGCCGGACGTCTCGGCGCCCGCCAGCGGGTGGCCGCCGATGAAGCGCTCGTCCGTGCCCGCCTCGGCGAGCACGCGCTTGGTCGAGCCGACGTCGCTGACCACGCAGTCGGCCCCGGCGGCCGCGAGCGCCTCGCTCACCGTCCGCGCGAGCGCGCCGACGGGCGCCGCCACGAACACGACGTCGGCGCCGCGCACGGCGTCTGGCACATCGCCGGCGGAGCGGTCGATCGCGCCCAGCTCCAGAGCCCGTGCCAGCACCCGCCCATCGGGGTCATAGCCGCAGACCTCAGCGCCGGCGCGACGCCGGGCCGCCAAGCCGATCGAGCCGCCGATCAGCCCGACCCCGAGCACCGCGATCCGCATCCGATCAGCGCTGCGCCGCGTGCGTCTGAGTGGCTTTGCGATCGCGGACCGATTGCGCCAAGCCCTCCAGCACCTCGACGGTCGTCTCCCAGCCCAGGCACCCGTCGGTGATCGACTGGCCGTAGCGCAGCTCGACACCGGGCCGCAGATCCTGGCGGCCGGCGACCAGAAAGGACTCCAGCATCACGCCGACGATCGCCTGGCTGCCGTGCGCGACCTG
Source organism: uncultured Solirubrobacteraceae bacterium (assembly GCA_963793935.1). Lineage (GTDB taxonomy): Bacteria > Actinomycetota > Thermoleophilia > Solirubrobacterales > Solirubrobacteraceae > Palsa-744. Next base: position 876,356 of record CAWCBZ010000001.1, on the reverse strand, counting down.
CCCGCCCACCTGCGCCGCGACAGCCGGCTGTCGTTCGGGCTCCTTGCCGCTGTTGTCGTGGCTGAGGTCGATCATCACGCGCTTGGGAAGCCCGGCGGCCTCGAGCAGATCGAGCGCCGCCGTGACGCCGGCGGCCTCGTAGTTGGGCTGACCTTTGCCCCCGCGCAGGATGACGTGACAGTCGGCGTTGCCGCGCGTGTACAGGATCGCCGGCGTGCCGTTGGGATCGATGCCGGCGAAGGCGTGCGCCGCCGCGGCGGCGCGCACGGCGTCGACGGCGACCTGCACGTTGCCGTCGGTGCGATTCTTGAAGCCGACCGGCATCGACAGACCCGAGCCCAGCTGGCGGTGGATCTGGCTCTCGGTCGTGCGCGCTCCGATCGCGCCCCAGGAGACGGCGTCGGCGATGTACTGCGGCGTGATCGGATCGAGGAACTCGCAGCCGACCGGAAGGCCGCTGTCGAGCACGTCGAGCAGCACGCGCCGCGCGAGGTGCAGGCCGGCGTTGACGTCGCCCGAGCCGTCGAGGTGCGGGTCGTTGATCAGGCCCTTCCAGCCGGTCGTCGTGCGCGGCTTCTCGAAGTAGACGCGCATCGCGATCAGCAGCTCGCCGCTGAGATCGCGCGCGTGCTGGGCCAGCCGCGCCGCGTACTCGAGCGTCGCCTCGGGATCGTGCACGCTGCAGGGTCCGACGACGACCAGCAGCCGGTCGTCGACGCCGTCCAGGACTGCCTGGACCTCGCGACGACCGCGGATCACGACGTCGGCCTGCTCGCCGCTCAGCGGCAGCTCCTCCAGCAGCGCATCGGGCGCGAGCAGCGGCACGACCCGCTCGATCCGCCTGTCGCGGACGTAGTCGGCAGGGCGCAGCTCGGCGCCGGATAGGTCAGGCAACGGCCGGCTCCCTTCTTGCGAGAGCTTTTCCGGCCAGCAGCGCTGCGCTCTCGACCGCGCGCGCATACTGCGCGAACTCCTCTGCGCGCAGCGCCTGCGGTCCGTCGCAGATCGCCTCGTCGGGGTTGGGATGAACCTCGACGATGATGCCGTCGGCGCCCACCGCGGCAGCCGCCAGCGACAGCGGCAGCACGAGGTCGCGCCGTCCGGCGGCATGGCTCGGGTCGACGATCACCGGCAGGTGCGAGAGCTCCTTGAGCACCGGCACGGCCATCAGGTCCAGCGTGAAGCGGTAGGCGGTCTCGAACGTTCGAATGCCGCGCTCGCACAGCATCACATTGGGGTTGCCCTCCTTGAGGATGTACTCGGCGGCCATCAGCAGCTCATCCAGCGTCGAGGACAGCCCACGCTTGAGCAGCGCCGGGCGTCCGGAGCGCCCGATCTCGGCCAGCAGCGGGTAGTTCTGCATGTTGCGCGCGCCGATCTGCACGACGTCGGCGACCTCCAGCACGGCGTCTAGGTCGCGCATGTCCATCAGCTCGGTGACGATCGGCAGGCCCGTCTCCGACTTGGCCTCGGCGAGCAGCCGCAGACCCTCCCGACCGAGCCCCTGGAAGGCGTAGGGCGAGGTGCGCGGCTTGTAGGCGCCTCCGCGCAGCAGCGTGGCGCCGGCGTCGCGTGCGACGCGCGCCGTCTGCAGCGTCTGCTCGCGCGACTCGACCGTGCACGGACCGGCGATCAACGCGAAGTGCTCGCCGCCGACCTTACGCCCGTCGATATCCAGCACCGAGCGCTCTCCGCCTGTCATCTGCGAAGACGCCAGCTTGTAGGGCTTGAGAATCGGCATCACGCGATCCACGCCCGGCTGGCCCTCCAGGCCCAGGCCCTCGACGCTGACATCCTGCTCGACGTCGCCGATCGCGCCGATCACCGTCAGGCGCGCGCCCACGATGCGGTGGGCGAGCGCGCCCGCGCTCTCGATCTTCTCGACGACCGCCTCGACCTCCTCTTCGGTGGCGGTCTCCTTCATGACGATCATCATCGATTCATCCTTTCAGCAATCCCAAGGTCGTGGTGTGAACAGCTGCCTGGCCGGGCTGTGCCCGGCCAATGCGAGAGATGGGACGTCGGGTCCCGTCTGAAAGGCGCTCAGCCCCGTGCGGCCGGGGCTCGGTGCGGCACGAGGACCCCGCTCGCGTACGGGGCCTGGCCGAAGCGCCTAGCTAAATCGCCAGGTGCGGGCGTAATACGACCATTCGACGCGCGCGATGCTGCAGGTGTATGCGGGGGCGGCGTGGGACATGGTCGTTGGCCGACGTTGTAGCACCTTCACAGCACCTCGGCAAGCGCGTCGAGGAAGCGTGCATTCTCCTCGGCCGTGCCGTAGGTCACGCGCAGCGCTCCCGCCTGACCCAGCGCGGCGCCGCCACGCACCAGCACGCCGCGCTCTTGCAGCCCGCGCATCACCACCTGCTCGTCTCGCTCGTCTCCAAGCTCAAACCAGCAGAAGTTGGCCTGCGAGTCGGCCGGCTCGATACCCAGCGCGCGCAGGCGCTCGTCGACGGAGATGCGCTCGGCGACGTTGCGCGCGACGCGGTCGATCACCGCGTCCTGGTGCTCGAGCGCCTCCAGCGCCGCCGCCTGTGCGAGCGCATTGCAGAAGAACGGCTGGCGCACCTGGTCGAGCGCTTGCGGCAGGCTGTCCGAGCCGCACAGCGCAAAGCCGACGCGCAACCCGCACAGCCCGTGCACCTTGGAGAACGTCCTCAGCAGCATCAGGTTCGGGTGGTGCGCGAGCAGGTCGATCGATGCGTCGGGGTCCTGCAGCAGGTTGAACTCGCAGTAGGCCTCGTCGACGATCACGCACACGTGCGGCGGCACCTCGTCGAGGAACCGCGCGATCTGCTCCAGCTCGATCGCCGTGCTCGTCGGGTTGTTGGGGTTGCAAATGATCGCCAGGCGTGTCGCGACGGTGATCTCGCGCAGCATCGCCGGCAGGTCGTGGCGCGCGCGGTCGTCCAGCGCCACCGTGATCGCCCGCGCGCCGGAGGCCGCGCCGAGGTGCGGATAGACCGAGAACGACGGCCATGCGTAGACCAGCTCGGCGCCGGGCTCGAGCAGCGCCTCGCCGGCGGCCAGCAGGATGTCGCAGGAGCCGTTGCCGATCGCGATGCGCGACTGCGGCACGCCGTAGCGGTCTGACAGGCGCGCGCGCAGGCGCGAGTTGGACGGATCGGGATAGCGGTTGAGCGTGTCCAGCGCCCGCTCGATCGCCTCGCGCACCTGCGGCAGCGGCGGGTAGGGCGACTCGTTGCTGGCCAGCCGCACGACCGGCGCATCCTCGGCGTAGCCGCCGGCGACCGGGTAGCTCGGCAGCCTGCTGACGCGCTCTGAGAACTCGAGTGGCACGCGCCTATTGTGCCGCTTGTAAGTCTTCGCGCAGGACGCTCGCCTCGCCGAGGTAGACGTGCTGGGGAACGTGGTCGTCCTCGGCGTAGTAGTGGAGCAGCACGCGGATCACGTGCTGCAGCGAGCGCGGCACGGCGATCTCGCGCGCGCACAGCAGAGGCACGCCCTCAAAGCCCAGCCCGCGTGCGGCGACAGCCGGGAACTCGGCGTTCAGGTCGTTGGTGGCGGTGAAGATGCAGCTGACGACCTTGTCCGGCACAAGCGCATTACGGCGCATGATCTCCTGCATCAGCTCGGTCGTCGCGTCGAGGATGTCCTGGGAATCGTTTCGCTCGACGCTGTTGGCGCCGCGCAGGGCGAACAGTCGCATGCCGGCGATTGTGTCAGAGCGCCCGCAGCAGGCCCAGCTCGTGCTCTGAGAGCAGGCGGTGCTCGCCCTCGCGCAGGTCGTCGAGCTCCAACGGGCCGAAGCGCACGCGCGCCAGCGCCAGCACCGGGTGTCCGACGGCTGCGCACATGCGCCGCACCTGGCGGTTGCGCCCCTCGTGGATCGTCAGCTCGATCTCGTGCTCGCCAAGACGCCGCGCGCGTGCCGGCGCGGTGAGGCCGTCCTCGAGGCGCACGCCTTCGCGCAGGCGTCGCAGCGTCGCGTCGGCGATCGGGCCGCCGCCGAGCGTTGCCCGATAGGTCTTCTGCACTTCGAAGCTCGGGTGCGTCAGCCGGTTGGCAAGCTCGCCGTCGTTGGTAAGCAAGATCAGGCCGCTGGAGTCGGCGTCCAGGCGCCCGACCGGATACAAGCGCGCCTGCGGCTCGGCGACCAGGTCGATCACCGTCCTGCGTCCGTGCGTGTCGCGTGCCGTCGACACGACGCCCGCCGGCTTGTGCAGCGCGTAGGTCACGCGATGCTCGGCGCCAGCAAGCTCGCGCCCGTCGACACTCACGCGGTGCTCGTCGGTCGACGTCACGCGCCGGGATCGCGCACGACGTCGCCGTCGACGCTGACGCGCCCTGACGCGATCAGCTTCTCGGCGGCGCGGCGTGAGGCGACGCCCGCGTGCGCCAGGTACTTGGCCAGGCGCATCAGCGCGCGCGGCCGCGGCGAGGCGGCGCGGCTGCGACGGCGGACTCCGGCAAGCGGCTCATCTGCTGCAACCATTACCAGGCCGCAGCCGCGCAACGAGACCCCATGGACCTGCCACTACTCGAGAAGACGCTCGCCGAGCACGACCAGCCGCGCTTTCGCGCGCGCCAGGTGTGGGCGTGGACGGCGCGCGGCGCGCGCAGCTTCGACGAGATGACCGACCTGCCGGCCGCGCTGCGCGAGACGCTTGAGCGCGAGCTGCCGTTCTCCAGCCTCACGCTGCGCGACGAGGCGCGCGCGAGCGACGGCACCGTCAAGGCGCTGTTCGCCACCGCCGACGGGCGTCCGCTGGAGGCCGTGCTGATGCGCTACCGCGACGGCCGCCGCTCGATCTGCGTCTCCTCGCAGTCGGGCTGTCCGCTGACATGCACCTTCTGCGCGACCGGCCAGATGAAGTTCGCGCGCAACCTGACGGCGTCTGAGATCGTCGACCAGGCGCTGCACTTCCGCCGCCTGGAGTCGGCGCCGCAGGGCGTCACCAACTGCGTGTTCATGGGCATGGGCGAGCCGATGCTCAACCTCGACAACGTGCTCGCCGCGTGCGAGCGGCTGCCCGACGTCGGCATCGGCCACCGCCACACGGCGATCTCCACGGTCGGCTGGATCCCCGGCATCGAACGACTCGCCGAGCAGGACATGCCGCTGCGCCTGGCGCTGTCGCTGCACGCCGCCGACGACGCCCTGCGCTCGCAGCTGATGCCGGTCAACGACCGCTACCCGCTGCGCGACGTGATCGACGCCTGCCGCGCGCTTCTACGAGCGAAAGCGCCGGCGCGTGTTCATCGAGTACGTGATGCTGGCCGGCGTCAACGACCGCTACGAGCAGGCGCTCGCGCTGGCCCGTGCGCTGGCGTCCAAGCGCGAGGGCGAGCGCTCGATCTTCAAGGTCAACCTGATCCCCTACAACCCCACCGACTCGCCCTACGACGGCTCCACGCGTGCGTCCATCGCCGCCTTCCGCGACGCGCTCGTCGCCAATGACATTCCGGCCACGATCCGCCTCACGCGCGGCCAGGACATCGACGCGGCGTGCGGGCAGCTCGCGGCGAACGCGAGGTAGCTCCGTCGGCCGCGGTTCGCGCCGGCGACTGTGACCCCAGGCACAGTCGATTACCGCGCGGCGGTGCTAGCTTTCGCCGAGCGGCACGGGGGTGCCCAAGCAAGGAGGCTCGCAGCTCGTTCCGCGCCATCGTCAACTTCACACGTGGAGGCGAATCATGAGCACGACCGGGATCGACGAAGCGAAGCTCGAAGCATTCATGGGACAGGCCGTGACGGACATGGGCGCGATCATCAGCGCACCGCTGATGCTGATCGGCGAGAAGCTCGGCCTGTACAAGGCGATGGCGGGCGCGGGCCCGCTGACCTCGCAGGAGGTCGCCGAGCGCGCTGGCGCCGCTGAGCGCTACGTGCGCGAGTGGCTGGGCAACCAGGCGGCCGGCGGCTACGTGATCTACGACCCGGAGAGCGACCGCTACACGCTGCCGGATGAGCACGCGCTCGCGCTGGCCGACGAAGACAGCCCGTTCTACATCCTTGGCGTCTACGACCTGATCGCGTCGCTGTACGCCGACGAAGATCAGACCTGCTGGAGGCGTTCCGCAGCGGCGACGGCATGGGCTGGCACGAGCACGACCACCGGCTGTTCCGCGGGACCGAGCGCTTCTTCCGCCCCGGCTATCGCGGCGAACCTGGTGGCCGAGTGGATCCCGGCGCTCGACGGCGTGCAGGCCAAGCTGGAACGCGGCGCCAAGGTCGCCGACGTCGGCTGCGGGCACGGCGCGTCGACGATCCTCATGGCCGAGGCGTTCCCCAACTCGCGAGTTCTTCGGCTTCGACTACCACGACGCGTCGATCGCGCGCGCCCGCGAGGCGGCCGAGCAGGCCGGCGTGGCCGATCGCATCACCTTCGCCGTCGCGACGGCCAAGGACTATCCCGGGACCGGCTACGACCTGGTCTGCGTGTTCGACTGCCTGCACGACATGGGCGATCCCGTCGGGGCCTCGGCACACATTCGCCAGACGCTCGCCGACGACGGCACGTGGATGATCGTCGAGCCGTTCGCCGGCGATACCGTGCGAGGAGAACCTCAACCCGGTCGGGCGCATCTTCTACGGCGCCTCGACGGTGATCTGCACGCCGGCCTCGCTCGACCAGGAGGTCGGCCTTGCGCTCGGCGCACAGGCGGGCGAGGCGCAGCTCAGCGAGGTCATCAAACAGGGCGGCTTCGGCACGGTGCGCCGGGCAACCGAGACGCCGTTCAACCTGATCCTCGAAGCGAAACCGTAGAGAGACAGCTAGCCGGCTCGCGCCTCGCCGGCGCGCAGCAGCCGCTCGCGCAGCTCGGCCTGCTCCTCGGGTGTCGGGTCCCAGCGCGCGACGTCGGGCAGCTCGTCGAGCGTGCGCAGGCCGAACAGCTTGAGAAACTGCGTGGTCGTGCGATAGACGACCGCGCCGAACTGCGAATGGCCGGCCTCGTCGATCAGGCCGCGGTCGAGCAGCGTGGCCACGGCCGAGTCGGCGCTGACGCCGCGAATGCGCGCGATCTCCGGGCGCGAGACCGGCTGCAGGTAGGCGACGATCGCCAGCGTCTCGGCCTGCGCGGGCGTCAGCGTGGAGACGCGCGGGCGGCTGAACAGCCGTCGCGCGGCATCCTCGGAGTCGGGATCTGAGGCGAACGTCCAGCCACCGCCAAGCTCGCGCAGCACGATGCCCGAGCGACCGGGCGTGTGGCGCTCAGCCAGCAGCGCCAGCGCCGTGGCGACCGCCCCCTCGCCGGCCTGTGTGGCCTCCGCCAGCTCGCTGGTGCTCAGCGGGTCGGTCGACAGAAACAGCAGCGACTCGATCGTGCGCGCGAGCGTCGGCGCTTCGTCGGGCGCGTCGCTCACCCCGCCGGCCCTCCGGCGCTCGCGGCGGCGAGCGAGACCGCGCGCGCCGCTGGCGCCGGCTCGGGTGCTCGCACGGCGATCTCGCCGAAGCTCTCGCCCTGCTCCCAGTCGGCCTCGCCGCGCTTGTAGAGCTCGAGCAGCGCGAACAGCGTGACGGCGACGGTCATGCGATCGGCGCCGCGCACGGCCTCCTCGAAGCTGAATGCGCCGCGGCGCAGCAGGCCGCGCAGCAGCGCCAGGCGCTCGGACACGGCCACACGCGGCGTGGAGACGTGGCGCAGGCTGATCTGCGGCGGCATCGAGCAGCAGTCGGCCCATCGCCTCGCCGAGCGCCTCGCGGGTCCTGCGAGCCGTCGGCGGCGGGCACCACCGTGCGACGTAGGCCCGGGCGGCAATGGCGCCTCGCGAAAGCGCACGCCGCGCTCTGCGCGCCAGCAGCTCGCCGAGGTGCGCGGCGGCCGAGCGATAGCGGCGCGCGTCGAGCATGCGCGCGAGCAGCTCCTCGGCGGCCTGTTCGGGCTCGATGTCGAGCTCCGGCTCCTCGTCGCCCATCAGCATCAGGCGCGACTTCAGCTCCAGCAGCGCGGCGATCAGCACGATGAACTCAGTCGCGGTCTCCAGGTCCAGCTCGCCGCGCTCTTCGAGGTGGTCGAGGTAGGCGAGCACGACCTCGGCCAGCTGCAGCTCGAGCAGATCGACCTCTTCGCGCAGCACGAGCGTCAGCAGCAGGTCGAACGGGCCGGTGAAGACCTCGAGGTCGAGCTCGAGCGAGGCGAGGGTCATGCGATCGTCACCGTACAGCCCGCTGCCGACGTGGACCGCCGAAGCCCATCCGCTCGCGCACGTCGGCGAGCGTCTCGGCGGCGATCGCCGAAGCGCGCGCGGCGCCATCCTCGAGCATCGCTTCCAGCGCGTCCTCGTCGCCGCGCAGCTGCTCATAGCGCTCGCGCACGGGCGTCAGGTACTCGACGACGGCGCTCGCCACGGCGACCTTGAGCTCGCCGTAGCGCAGCCTGGGCGAACTCGGCTTCGATCGCCGCCGGGTCTGACCCGCGCACGGCGGCGAGGATTTCGATCAGATTGCCCACGCCCGGCTTGTCGGGCGCCGCGGCGCACCTCGCTGCCGGAGTCGGTGACGGCGCTCTTGATCTTCTTCTCGATCGCCTTCGGCTCGTCGAGCACGTGCACGGTGCCCTGCTCGGAGCCGACGCTGGTCGACATCTTGCGCGTCGGCTCCTGCAGGTCCATGATCCGCGCGCCGACCTCGGGGATGCGGTGCTCGGGTACGACAAGCACGTCCTCGCCGTCGCCGAAGCGCGTGTTGAAGCGCCGCGCGACGTCGCGCATCAGCTCCAGGTGCTCGCGCTGATCCTCGCCGACGGGGACCTCGGTCGCGCGGTAGGCGAGCACGTCGGCGGCCTGCAGCACCGGATAGAACAGCAGCGCCGAGGCGACGAGCTCGCGCTGGGCCTGCGACTTGTCGCGGAACTGATGCATGCGCTGCAGGCGCCCGAGCTCGGTGACGCTCGAGAGCAGCCACGTGAGCTCGGTGTGCTGAGGGACGTCTGACTGACGAAACAGGATGCAGCGCGCGGGATCGACGCCGGCGGCGAGCAGAATCGCGGTCGTGTCGTAAGTTCGCTCGCGCAGCTCGCTCGGCTCGTAGGGCAACGTGATCGCGTGCAGGTCGACGATGCAGTAGATCGCCTCGCCACGATCCTGCCCGGCGACGTACTGCGCGATCGCGCCGATGTAGTTGCCCAGGTGCTTGCGACCCGTGGGCTGGATGCCGGAGAAGATGCGCACGCGCAGATCAGATCACGCCGCGCGGCTCAGCGCCTGCGCAGCGAGCTGTCGGTCAGCCACGGCGGGTCCCAGCCGCGTTCGTCGGGGTTGACGCTGTGGCCGGGTGGCACGATCTCGTCGATGCGGTCGAGCACGTCGTCGCTGAGCTCGGCCTGCAGGGCCGGCAGCTGGCTGTCGAGCTGCTCCATCGTGCGCGGCCCGATGATCGGCGCCGTGACCGCCGGGTGGCGCATGACGAACGCCAGCGACAGCTCGATCATCGAGAGCCCGGCGTCGTCGGCGAGCTCGCCCAGCGCCTGGACCGCCTCCAGCTTTCGCTGGTTGGCGGGCACGGTCATGTCGTAGCGCGTGGGAATCATCTGCGCGCGGCGGCTGGAGGCCGGCGACTCGCCGCCCTTGCCGTACTTGCCCGACAGCCAGCCGCCGGCGAGTGGGCTCCATGGGATCACGCCCATGCGGTACTTCGCGCACAGCGGCAGCACCTCGGTCTCGACGGCGCGGTGCAGCAACGAGTACGGCGGCTGCTCGCAGACGAAGCGCTCGCGGCCGCGCTTCTGTGCCACCCACTGCGCCTCGACGATCTGGCTCGGCGGAAAGGTCGAGCTGCCGATGTAGCGAACCTTGCCGGCGCGCACTAGGTCGCGTCAGCGCGCCGAGCGTCTCGTCGATGTCGGTGTCGATCTCCGGGCGGTGGATCTGGTAGAGGTCGATCCAGTCCGTGCCCAGGCGCCGCAGGCTGTTGTCGACCTCCTGCACGATCCAGCGTCGCGTGTTGCCGAACTGGTTGGGGTCGTCGTCGTCCATCGTGCCGTGCACCTTCGTCGCCAGCACGACCGAGTCGCGCCTGGCGCCTGCCAGCGCCTTGCCGACGATCTGCTCGGACTCGCCGCGCGAGTACACGTCGGCGGTGTCGATGAAGTTGATGCCGGCGTCGAGCGCGCGGTGGATGATCCGCACGGAGTCGTCGTGGTCGGTGTTGCCCCAGGCGCCGAACATCATCGCGCCGAGGCACAGCGGGCTGACCTTGACGCCGGTGCTGCCGAGCTCGCGGTACTCGATCGTCATGCCGCGCTGAGCCTAGTCGAGCGCCTGGCGGATGACGGGACGCTTGGCGGCCGCGACCTCGTCGAGCCTGCGAACGGGAGTCGAGTACGGCGCATCGAGCGCGATCTGCGGATCCTTGGCGGCCTCGGCGAGGATCTCGCGCGATCGCCTCGGCGAACGCGTCGAGCGTCTCCTTGGTCTCGGTCTCGGTCGGCTCGACCATCAGCGCCTCGTCGACGAGCAGCGGGAAGTACACGGTCGGCGGGTGAAAGCCGAAGTCGAGCAGGCGCTTGGCCAGGTCGAGCGTCTTGATCTTCAAGCTCGCGCCTCATCGGTCCGCCGGAGAGCACGAACTCGTGCATGCACAGCTCGCCGTAGGCCAGCGGCAGGTACTCGGCGATGCCCTGCTCGCGAAGTCGCGCCAGCAGGTAGTTGGCGTTGAGCACCGCCACCTCCGAGGCGTCCTTGAGGCCGTCGGCGCCGAGCGAGCAGATGTAGGCGTAGGAGCGCACGAAGCAGCCGTAGTTGCCGTGGAAGCCGCGCAGGCGGCCGATCGACTTCGCGCCGCCGTTGTCGACGCCGTCGTCGAGCGCGAACGAGCCGTCGCCGCTGCGCGTGACGACCGGCCGCGGCAGAAACGGCGCGATGCGGTCCGATACGGCGATCGGACCCGAGCCCGGGCCGCCGCCTCCGTGCGGCTGCGTGAAGGACTTGTGCAGGTTGAAGTGGACGATGTCAAAGCCCATGTCGCCCGGGCGCGACAGGCCCATGACGGCGTTGAGGTTGGCGCCGTCGTAGTACAGCGTCGCGCCGACGCCGTGCACGATCGCGGCGATCTCCTCGATGTTCGGATCGAACAGCCCGAGCGTGTTGGGGTTGGTCAGCATCAGGCAGGCGACGTCGCCGTCGGTCTTGGCGCGCAGGTCGTCGAGGTCGATGCCGCCGTCGGCGTTGGTCGCGAGCTTGACGACCTCGCAGGCCGGCCATCGTCACGGTCGCCGGGTTGGTGCCGTGCGCGGTGTCGGGCGTCGAGCACCTTGTGGCGCGTCTCGCCGCGGTCCTCGTGGTAGGCGCGCGTCAGCAGCACGCCGGCGAGCTCGCCGTGCGAGCCGGCCGACGGCTGCAGCGAGACGTGCGGCAGGCCGCGAGATCTCGGCGAGCGCGCCCTGCAGGTTGAACATCAGCTCCAGCGCGCCCTGCGCGCGCTCGGCGTCCTGCAGCGGGTGCAGCCGTGCGTGTCCGGGCAGCGCGGCCGCGCGCTCGTGCAGGCGCGGGTTGTGCTTCATCGTGCACGAGCCGAGCGGGTAGAAGCCCGAGTCCAGGTCGAAGTTGCGCTTGGAGATGCCGCACGTAGTGGCGCACGATCTCGGGCTCGGAGACCTCGGGCAGCCGCGCCGGCTGCGCGCGGCGCAAGCGCGCCGGCAGCACCGACTCGGCGTCGGGCGCGGGCACGTCCAGCGGCGGGCAGACGAAGGCGCGGCGGCCGGGCGCGCCCTTCTGGAAGATCGTCGTCGCGCGCTCGCGCTGCAGCGGGCCGGCCGCCGTCGCGCCGATCGCCGCGCCGTGGTGCGGGTGATGGCCCTCTATGCCCGGGTCGGCGTGCAGGTGGTTCTCGTCGATCGCGCTCATGCCACGACCGCCGTTTCGGCGACCTGCTCAGAGCCCGTCGTCGGCGCCGTCACGCTCGGCCGCGACGGCTGCGCCGAGCGTCGCCGCGAGACGGTCGATGTCGGCGCGAGAGCGCTTCTCGGTGAGCGCCACGAGCAGCACGCCGCGATCTTCCCGACGGCCGCTGAGCGCGTGGACGTCGACACCCGGGTTGACGCCGTCGGACAGACAGCGCCGGCGAACCGCCGCCACGTCGGCGTTCAGGCGCAGCGCGAACTCGCGCACGACCGGCTGCTCGTGCAGCTTGTGCACGCCGGGCAGCGCGGCGAGCGTCTCGCGCGCGTAGTGCGTGCGCGCGAGCAGCAACTCGCCTAGCTCGACGAGGCCGCGGCGCCCGAGCCAGGCCAGGTGCACGACGCCCGCGAGCGCGTTGAGCGCCTGCGCGGTGCAGATGTTCGAGGTCGCCTTCTCGCGGCGGATGTGCTGCTCGCGCGTCTGCAACGTGAGTACGAAGCCGCGGCGGCCGTCGACGTCGACGGTCTCGCCGGCGATGCGCCCGGGCATGCGCCGCAGGTACTGCTCGCGCGCGGCGAAGAAGCCGAAGGACGGGCCGCCGAAGTCCAGGCGGTTGCCCAGCGGCTGGCCCTCGCCCACGCACACGTCGACGCCGCAGTCGCCTGGCGTGGCGAGGATGCCCAACGCGATCGGGTCGGCCTGGGCGATCACCACCGGGTCAGCGGCGTTCTTGGCGGCGGCGCTGAGCGCAGCGGCGTCCTCCACAGCGCCGTAGAAGTTCGGCTGCGCGAAGATCGCCGCGCTGGTGTCGTCGTCGATCGCCTCGGCCCAGGCCGCCGCGCCGGTGACGCCTTCGCTCAGCGGCACCTCGACGACGTCCATGTCGTAGCCGTGCGCGAGCGTGCGCAGCGTCTGCAGCGTGTGCGGGTGCAGGCCCGCGCTGGCGACCAGCCTGCGCTTGGAGTTGTGCAGCTTGGCCAGGTAGGCCGCGGCGGCGACCGCCGAGGGGCCCTCATAGGTCGAGGCGTTGGACACGGGCAGGCCGGTCAGCTCGGAGATCGCGGTCTGATACTCGAACATCACCTGCAGGCCGCCCTGGGAGATCTCTGGCTGATACGGCGTGTAGGGGGTGAGGAACTCCGAGCGCTCCATGAGCATGTCGACGATCGCCGGCACGTAGTGGTCGTACATGCCGGCGCCGAGGAAGCTCAGCTCGTCTTCGGCCGAGACGTTGCGCGCGGCCAGCTCGGACAGGTGCGCGAAGACCTCCTGCTCGGACAGCCCCTGCGGCAGGTCGAGCTCGCGCCCGAGGCGAACTCCGTCGGGAATCTGGCGCTCGAAGATCTCCTGCACCGACGACACGCCGATGGCGGCGAGCATCGCGTCGAGGTCCGCGGGTGTGATGGCGGTGTAGCGGCTCAAGGTGCTGCGTTCAGCCTAGACCACCGATGACCGGCGCCTCGCAGCGTCCTCAGTCGCTCGCGTGCAGAGCACGCCACGCTCCCTGCGTCCTTGTGAGGCTTGGTCATCGGCCGTCTTTCGACGTCCTAGCCAAGCGTGGCGAGATAAGCAGCGGCATCCATCAGCTGCTCGCGCTCGGCGGGCTCTGAGAGGCGCACCTTGACCAGCCAGCCCTCGCCGTAGGGGTCCTCGTTGATCTTCTGCGGGTCGTCGGAGAGCGCCTCGTTGACCTCGACGATCTCGCCCGACAGCGGCGCGATCACGTCCGAGACGGCCTTGACGGACTCCACCTCGGCGTAGGAGGAGTCCTTGTCGATGGAGGCGCCGACGGCCGGCAGGTCGAAGAACACGACCTCGCCGAGCGAGTCCTGGGCGTACCAGGTGATGCCGAGTGTCGCCAGCGCCGGATCGGCGGCGTCGATGCGCGCCCAGTCGTGCTCGGCGTGGTAGAGCAGATCCTCGGGGTAGCTTGCCTCGGCCATTCACGAGCCCTTTCGGTAGAGCGGCTTCTGCTTGACGACGGCGCGGCGCATCTTGCCACGAACGTCGATTTCGAGATCCGTGCCGAGCGCGGCGCGCTCGGCGGGCACGTAGGCCATGCCGATTGCCCTGCCGAGGCTCGGCGACATTGTGCCGCTGGTCACCTCGCCGCCGCCGACGATCGTGTTGCCCTGCCGCGCGATGCCCGGGCCGTCGATCTCGAACGCGACGAGCTTCTCGCGCGGGCCGGCCTCGCGCACGGCGCGCACGGCCTGCGCACCGACGAAGCCGGTGTCCTCGCGACAGCACCAGCCGAGTCCCGCTTCGATCGGACCGCGCTCGAGCATCAGGTCGTTGCCGTAGAGGTGAAAGCAGACCTCCAGGCGCAGCGTGTCGCGCGCGGCCAGCCCGGCGGGCGCGGCGCCGCGGCGCACCAGCTCGTCCCACAGCGCCGGTGCGACAGCGGGCGCACACAGCAGCTCGACGCCATCCTCGCCGGTGTAGCCGGTGCCGCACACGAGCACGTCGTCACCGCCCAGGCGTCGTGTCGCCGCAGTCATGCGCGCGGGCAGCGGCGTGTCGGAGATCGCCTGCACGATGGCGCGCGCCTGCGGGCCCTGCACGGCGATCATCGCGTAGTCGTCGATGCGGTCGAGCACCTGCACGTCGGGAAACTCGCGTGCGTGCTTGAGAAACCACTCGAGGTCGCGCTGATGGTTGGCGGCGTTGGTGACCGTCAGGTAGCGATCGGTGTCGAGCCGATAGGTGAACAGGTCGTCGATCACGCCGCCGTCGTCGCGGCACAGCACGCTGTATTGCGCGCCGCCTCCGTCGACGTCGACGGCGATCTGTGCCAAGTCGTTGGAAAGCAGGCGCTGCAGCAGCTCCAGCGCCTGGGGCCCGCAGACTTCGATCTCGCCCATGTGCGAGACGTCGAACACACCGCAGGACTCGCGCACTGCGCGGTGCTCGTCGGCCACGCCCGTGTACTGCACCGGCATCTCCCAGCCGGCGAAGTCGACCATCTTCGCGTGAGCGGCAACGTGGGCGTCGTAGAGGGGGGTACGGCGCAACTTGCTCGGCACCGCTCGCAGGCTAGCGGTCAAAGCAGCCGCGGCACTCAACGCGATCCGCTTGGCGGCGGCACGGCAAGCTGCCGACAGATTTTGCGGACGACGACGAAGTCGATCTCGCGATGTCGTGGTACTGCCGAGTAAGCGCCCTTTGGGCTAGTCCAGCGACTGTGGTTGCCGCCCTCGCCGGCCTGACGGCAACCATGAGCGCGCAGATAGCGCTCGAGATCGCGCCGCTTCACGCAGCGATAGTCAGATGCAGCGCCTCTCGCTCGCGTTGATCGTCCGCGGACCGCGGCTCAGGCGAGAGCATCAGACGCAAAGCGTCGATTACGTTCTCGCGGGCCTCGTCACGAGTCCGGCCCTGGCTGAAGACACCGGGGACCTCGGGAATCGAGACCACGATCCATCCATCCTCACCGGGCTCGTAGACGATCGTCAGATCGAGCTGCTCAGGCACTAGGGACACGATACCTCCTGATCCGACGCCGATCACCTGGCGGGACAGATCGATCAGGCTCTCACGCACGCGCATGCGCCCGCCGGGCTACTCAGATGAGAGATCCGTGCGCGCTACCGCAAGAACGGCGGAACGTCGATGTCGTCGTCGGAGATCTCCAGCGACGAGCGCTGGCGATCGTCGATGCGCGGGCCGCGGTCGCGACCGCGCGAACGGCTGTCTTCGCGCGCGCTGCGCCCCGGACGATGGTCGAAGCCGGTGCCGATGACGGTGACGCGCACCTCGTCGGACATGCTCTCGTCGATGACCGCGCCGAAGATGATGTTGGCGTTGGGGTCGGCGGCGTTCTGGATCGATCTCGGCGGCGTCGTTGACCTCGAACAGGCCGAGATCCTTGCCGCCGGTGATGTTCAACAGGATGCCGGTGGCGCCGTCGACGGACTCTTCCAGCAGCGGCGAGGAGATGGCGGCCTTGGCGGCGTCGGCGCTGCGGCTCTCGCCGCCGGCCGTGCCGATGCCCATCAGCGCCGAGCCGGCGTCCTGCATGATCGTGCGCACGTCGGCGAAGTCGAGGTTGATCAGGCCGGGGATCGTGATCAGGTCGGTGATGCCCTGAACGCCCTGGCGCAGCACGTTGTCGGCCTCGCGGAAGGCGTCGAGCATCGAGGTGCGCCGCTCGACGACCGTCAGCAGCTTCTCGTTGGGGATCACGATCAGCGTGTCGACGACCTCGCGCAGGCGCTCGATGCCCTCGGTGGCCTGGCGGCCGCGCTGGGATCCCTCGAACTCGAACGGGCGCGTGACGACGCCGACGGTCAGCGCGCCGATCTCGTTCTTGGCGATCTCGGCGATCACGGGCGCGGCGCCGGTGCCGGTGCCGCCGCCCTCGCCGGCCGTGACGAAGACCATGTCGGCGCCCTTCAGCGCCTCCTTGATGTCGTCGCGCGACTCCGAGGCGGCGCCGAGGCCGACGTCGGGGTTGGCGCCGGCGCCGAGGCCCTTGGTCGAGTCGTGGCCGATGTTCAGCTTGATGTCGGCGTCGCACATCGCGAGCGCCTGAGCGTCGGTGTTGGCGGCGATGAACTCCACGCCGCGCAGTCCGGCGTCGACCATGCGGCTGACCGCGTTGGTGCCGCCGCCGCCGACGCCGACGACCTTGATGACTGCCAGATAGCTTCCGCTGCTCTCCATGATGGTTCTGTCCGAACCCTTCAGTAGAAAATTAGGGTTCGCAGCATACAGACTGGCGAACCGCCGAGATGGGCACGTTATGCAGGGAACTTCGCCCTGTCAACGACGACGTCCAGTCTCGCAACGATCGTTGCAGATCGGCCGAACTCTCGACCAGTGGGTGAGCATTGCCTCGAGCATGGGGTAAACCTCTACTTCAGGTTGAGCTATTGATTTCATGCTGCGTTCGTGCGGTCAGCCCCCGGATTCGGCGGTGGCCGCGCTGGGCGTTTCAGCGCTGCTCGTCGAGCTCGTTTCGGCTTCGCCCTTTCCTTCGGCTTCGGCCTGCGCAGAGCCGGTCGGCGCGGCCGTCGTCGACCCTCCTCCAGCCGCCGTCGAGAGCTTTTCGGCGAGCGATTCGCTCGATTCCGCGCCGCCGGCGGTCGTCGCGCCGGAGGCTTCGGCTTCGCCGGTCGTCGCGGCGGCGCCACGCCGCCGGGGAAGCCGGCGGCTGGGCGTTCGGGCACACGCACGTCGACGTAGGAAGCGCCGGCCGAGCTGGAGTCGGCGAGCACGCGCGCCAGCGACTGCCACTTGGCGTGCGGGCGCGTGCCGTCGCCGAAGTACACGAGCAGCCCGCTGTGCATCGCCAGCGTCAGCCCCTTGCTGGAGCTGTAGGCGCGTGTGACGAGCTTGAGCAGCGGCGCAGGCGCGGCGCCGAGCGCCGCCAGCGCGTTGAGCAACGCGCCGTCGCGAACGTGCTGACCCGGCGCGGGAAGCGACGCGCCCGACACGGCCGGCAGCGATCCCGAGACGAGGCTCGGGCCGAGCACGACGCCGTCTGCGGCGACGGCGGTCTTCGCGCCCGCCACCGTCAGCGCGGCCACGGCCGGCTGCTCGATCACGCGAATGCTCATGCCGTGCGGAAAGCTCGTGGAGACCTTCAGCGCGCTGACGAGTCGGATAGCCGCCCACGGCTGCGCGCAGAGCGCCGGAGTGCACGTCCAGCGTGGTCATGCCGTGTGCGGCGGAGCTCAGCGCGGCCTCGATCGCGTGCGCCTGCGAACCGTGCGACTCCGGTGACGCGCACGTGGCGCACGGCGACCAGCGACGAGTCCGCGCAGCCACAGCCAGCCTCCGCCGAGCAGCGGCGTGGCGATCAGCGCGACGATCAGCGCCAGGCGCAGGCGACGCCGCCGCCATACCAGCGCGCCAGAGTGACCCACCAAGGCGGCGGCCGGCGCCAACAGCGCGGCCAGGCGAGCGAGCGCTCGGTCAAATGCGGTCTCGCGCGTGCGCGAGCTCGTGCGCCGGCCCTTCGGCCGTCGGGCGGATGTGCCCGGGCGGGCGCGTGCGGGCTGGCGGGTGAAGCTGCCCATTCCCAGGCGGCCGGCGAGCGATCGATCCATCGGCCTTCTACTTCTAGGCGCGAGCGCGAACCCCTACGTGCCGAGCGGACGTTTTATGCCCTCACGGCGCCGAGTTCTCGGGGCAATCGCGTCGGGCTCCCTCACGCCCACGGCAGGCGCACGTCGCCGAGCGTCTGCACCTCCGGCTCGAGCTCCACGCCGAAGCGCTCGAGCACGCGCCGGCGACCCTCGGCCATCACCGCGAGCACGTCGGCGGTGCTCGCGCCGCCGGTGTTCTCGATGAAGTTGGCGTGCTTGGGCGAGAATCGCGCGCCGCCGACGGCGAGCCCGTTGCAGCCGGCCTCCGACAGCAGCAGCCCGGCGCTGCGCCCCTCGGCGCGCGCGTCATCGGGGTTCTTGAACGTCGAGCCGAACGTCTTGATGCCCTGCGGCTGGGCCTCGTGGCGGCGCGCGCGCATCTGCGCGAGCGTCGTCTTGACGACCTCTGGTTCTGACTGCTGAAGCGCGAAAACCGGCGCGCGCGACGACTTCGCCGGGGCCGATGTTCGAGTGCCGGTAGGAGAAGCCGAGCTCGGACGGGCACGCGGCGCTCCGTGCCGTCCGCCGTGACCAGATCGACCCACTCCAAGGCCTGCGCCAACTCGCCGCCGTAGGCGTTTGCGTTCATGCGCACCGCGCCGCCGACCGTGCCGGGAATGTTCACGCCGAACTCGATGCCCGACAGCCCCGCGCGCGCCGCCTCTGCAGCCACCGCCGGCAGGCGCGCGCCGCCGCCGCAGACGATCCGCGACCCGTCGCGCTCGATCTGCGCCAGCTCGCCGTCGAGCTTGAGCACCAGCCCGCGCACGCCCTCGTCGGCGATCAGCAGATTCGAGCCCGAGCCGACGACATTCACCGACTCGCCGGCCGCTCGCGCCCAGCCGAGCAGCTGGTGCAGCGCCTGCTCGGCGCCGGCCCGCGCGAAGAACTGCGCCGCGCCGCCCGTGCGCACAGTCGACAGCCGCGCAAGCGCGTAGTCGCGCTCGACCCCCGCAGGCGGCGACGGCGGGCTCACGCGACCACCAGCCGCCGGCCGAGCGCATCGACGTCGCCGGCGCCCATCACCAGGCACACATCGCCGGCCTCGAGCAGGCCGTCGAGCACGGACGCGGCGGCGTCGAAGGAGGGCAGCCAGTAGACCGGACGCCCCGGTGCGGCGTCGGCGGCGGCCTCGGCGATCAGCAGGCCGCTGACGCCGGGGTGATCCTCGGCGCGCTCGCGCGCGGCGTAGACGTCGAGCACGACGACCACGTCGGCATGCGCCAGCGCGCGGCCGAACTCGCCGCGCGAGCAGCCGCGTGCGCGAGTACAGATGCGGCTGGAACACCGCGAGCAGCCGCTCGGGCGCGAGCGTGCGCGCGGCGGCGAGCGTCGCCGCGACCTCCGTCGGGTGGTGGGCGTAGTCGTCGTACACCGCGCGCGCCGCGGCGGCTTCGCCCGAGCGCCTGAAAGCGCCGTCCGGCGCCGTGAAATCCCGCCAGACCGGCGATCGCGCCGGCGGCGTCCGCCCCGGCGAGCCGCGCCGCCTCCAGCGCCGCGGCGGCGTTCAGCGCGTTGTGTGCGCCCGGCACCGACAGACGCACCGACTCGCCGCGCCAGTCGAAAGCTCGAGCCGCCGGCGTCGAGCTGCGGCGCGGCGACGTCGAAGCGCGCCAGCTCGGCCGGACCGTCGGGCATCAGCTCGAGCAGCTCGGCGCGATCCCACACGACGATCGCCTGCGCGGCGCGCGCGGCGAAGGCGCGGAAGGCCTCGCGCAGCTGCGCCAGCGAGGCGTACGTGGCGTGGTGGTCGAGCTCGACGTTCGTCAGCACCGCGATGTCCACGTCGAGGCTGAGCATCGAGCGGTCGGACTCGTCGGCCTCGACGACCAGCCACTCGCTCTCGACTCCAATGCGAGTTGCCCAGCCCACCGCCGACCGTGCCGCCGATCAGCCAGCCCGGGTCCATGCCGGCGCCGCGCAGCGCGTGCACGGTCATCGACGCGGTGGTCGTCTTGCCGTGCGTGCCCGCCACGGCGATCGTCCGCCGCAGAGCGGTCAGCTCGCCGAGCAGCTCGGCGCGAGGACGCTCGGCCAGCCCGCGCCGGCGCGCGGCGGCGCGCTCGACGTTGTCGGCCGGCACGGCCGTGGAATAGATCAGCTCGACATCGTCACCGTCGGGCAGATTGACAGCGTCGTGGCCGATCTGCGCGTGCAGCACGCCGTCCTTCACCAGCGCGCGCAGGTACGCGCCGTCTGCGCCGTCGGAGCCGCTGACCTGCGCGCCGAGCGCCGCGCGCGGCGCGCGCGTAGCCGCTCATGCCGGCGCCGCCGACGCCGACGAAGTGCAGCCGCCGTCCCGCCCACGGCGCCGCGGCGGAGCTCATCGGCTCGCGGCGGCCAGCAGCGTACGCGCTACCTGCTGGGCGGCGTCGGGGCGCGCGATGCGCGCGCGAGGATGCGGCCATCGCGCTCAGGCGCGAGCGATCGGCCAGCAGCTCGGCGACCTGGTGCGCCAAGCGCTCGCCGCCGAGCTCGGAGTCGGCGATCACGACCGCCGCGCCGGCGTCGGCCATCCAGCGCGCGTTGGAGCCCTGGTGGTCGGCGGCGGCGTGCGGATAGGGAACGAGGATCGCCGGCACGCCGTGCGCGGCGAGCTCGAACAGCGAGCCACCGGCGCGCGACACGGCCAGGTCGGCCGCGGCCAGCGCATCGGCGAAGTCAGCTTCGTCGAGGTAGTCGCGCAGGTCGTAGCCGGGCGGCAGCTGGCGTGCGGCCAGCTCGGCGTATTCGCGGCTGCCGGCGATGTGCAGCACGCGAAAGGCGCTGCCGGTGAACGCCTCGACGGCGGCGCGGTTGATCGTGCGCGCGCCCAGCGACCCGCCGAACACGAGCACGCACGTCTCGCTCGGCGCCGATGCCCAGGCGCTCGCGCGCGCCTTCGGGGTCGCGCGCAGTCGCCGGCACCGGACGGCCGGTCACGTGGTAGCGCGCGCCGTCGCGCCCGGCGATCGGGAAGGCCAGGCAGACGCTGCGCGCGAACGGCGCGAGCAGCCGGTTGGTCAGCCCCAGGTGGCTGTCGGCCTCGGTGAGCACCAGCGGAATGCGCAGCGTGAGCGCCGCGAGCGCGACCGGGCCGGCGACGTAGCCGCCGCCGCCCATCACGGCGTCGGGGCGCAGGCGCTTGAGCAGCCGGCGCGAGCGCGGCACGGCAAGCGCGGCGCGCAGCAGGGCGCGCAGCGCGAGCAGCGGGTTGCGCCGGTGCAGACCCTCGACGGAGATCGCATGCAGCTGATAACCCGCCGCCGGCACCAGCTCGGCCTCGGCGCGACCGGCGCCGATGAACGCGACCTCGGCGCCGTCAGCCCGCAGCGCGTCGGCGACCGCCAGCGCCGGCACCACGTGCCCCGCGGTGCCGCCGGCGGCGATCACGATCTTCGGCGTCTCGCTCATCGTCCCATCGTGCCGTTTCGCGTGCGCGCGCGTCGCCAGAGCGCCGGCGCGGCGTCGACACGGCGCGCACGTGCGCAGTGCCGCCCGAGGCGACGTTCATCAGCAGCCCCATGCACGCGAGCATCACGATCAGGCTGCTGGAGCCATAGGAGACGAACGGCAGCGGCACACCGGTCAGCGGCGCGAGTCCGAGCACGGCGAACACGTTCAGCAGCGCCTGGCAGACGATCAGCGAGGTGACGCCGACGGCGATCAGCGCGCTCTGCAGGCTGCGCGCGCCCTTGGCCGCGCGCAGGCCGGCGTAGGCGATCAGCCCGTACAGGAACAGCAGCGCGCAGACGCCGATCGCGCCGAGCTCCTCGGCGATGACCGCGAGGATGAAGTCGGTGGGCGCCTCGGGCAGGTAGAAGATCTTCTGCACCGACTGGCCCGGGCCCTGGCCGAACAGCCCGCCGGAGCCGATCGCGATCTGCCCCTGCACCGCCTGAAAGCCGCTGCCGGAGGCATGCGCCCAGGGGTCCAAGAACGACGTCAGGCGTGCGCGCGCGTACGGTTTGACCAGCGCGTAGAGCATCACCAGCACGAACGCCGAGCCGACCACGATCGCCAGCTTGCGCATCGGGATCCCGGCGGCGACCAGCAGCGCGATCGTCGTGAAGGCGATCACCATCGCCGTGCCCGAGATCGGGCTGCGTGACGACGAGCAGGCATCGCGCCGCCGACGACGGCCAGCAGCGGCCTGAACAGCTCGCGCAGATCGTGCACGCGCTGCGGGCGCTTGGCCAGCAGCGTCGCGCCATACAGCACGAGCGCCAGCTTCATCAGCTCCGACGGCTGGAACTGCAGCGGCCCGGCGCCGAGCCAGCGTTCGGCGCCGTTGACGCTCACGCCGATATGCGGCACGTGCACGGCGAGCACGCAGCGCGAACGAGACGATCAGCAGCGGGCCGGTGATCGCCTGCGCTTTGGCGACGCCGTCGCGTGCCAACAGGTGCATCAGCACGAGGCCGATCGCTCCGTAGATCAAGTACTTGACGAGATAGCCGCTGCCGTTGCCTTGGCCCTGCAGCAGCGAGGTCGCGGAGGACGCGCTGTAGACCATCACCGCGCCGAAGGCCAGCAGGCACAGCGTCGCGGTGAGCAGGATGCGCTGCTCGAGCGGCTGCGAGCCCTTCGCCAGCGCTTTGCGACGCGCGCGCTCGCCATCCGGACGCGGCGCGCCGGAAGATCCGCGCGCCGTGCAGCGGCTGCTGGCATCCCGGCTGACTTCGACGCCCCTGCGGCTAAGCCTGCATCTCTCCGACGAGCTCGCAGAAGGCGCTCGCCGCGAGCTTCGAAGTCGGCGAACTGGTCGAAGCTCGCACAGGCCGGCGACAGCAGCACGACCGGCCCCGGCTGCAGCCCGCCGCGCGCAGCGTCGGCGTCGTTGGCCAGCGCCGTCGCTCGCCGCGCCCACCGCACGCCGCAGGTCTCCGCACTCGCTGACCGGCGGCTCGATGTTCTTCAGCGCGGCGGCGATCGTGCAGGCGTGTTCGCCGATCAGATAGACGGCCGCGCAGCGCTTCGCACCGGCTCGCGCAGGCGGAGAAGTCCTGGCCCTTGCCCTGCCCGCCGAGGATCAGGTGCACCGGGCGCCCGGCGAACGCCTCGCAGCGCGACGAGCGTGCTCGCGACGTTCGTCGCCTTGGAGTCGTTGACGTACAGCACGCCGTCGACCGTCGGCGACCTCCTCCAGGCGGTGGGCGACGCCCGCGAACGACTCCAGGCCTTCGCGCACGGCGTCGGCGTCCATCCCGCGCGCGAGGCACACCGCGGCGGCGGCCATCGCGTTCTCGACGTTGTGGCGCCCGCGCAGGCGCATCTGCGACAGCGCCACCAGCGGCTGCGTTCGCCACCACAGCTGGCCGTCGAGCTCGAACAGCGCCGCCGAGGCGTCCCAGCCGAACTCGATGCGACGCGCTGCTCCGGCACGCGCGGAGGCGCCACGCCCGCCTCGCCGTCGGCGCTCGTCTCGACCGTCCGGCGAGCTGGCGCTCGAGGTCCGCGGGCAACACCGCGACGTCCGTCGCGGCCTGGTGGGCGAAGATCTCGAGCTTGGCGGCGACGTAGGCCGTCGAAGGTGCCGTGGCGGTCGAGGTGGTCGGGCGCCAGGTTGAGCAGCACCGCGGCCTCGGGCGCGAACGCCAGCGTGTCCTCGAGCTGAAACGACGATGCCTCGCAGACGACCGTCGCGTCGGCGTCGAGCGAGCCGATCAGCGAGCTCAGCGGCGTGCCGACGTTGCCCGCGACGGCCACCGGCAACCCCGCGCGGCGGTGGATGTGCCCGACCAGCTCGACCGTGGTCGTCTTGCCGTTGGTGCCGGTCACCGCGACGAACTCGTTCTCCAGCAGCCGCCACGCGAGCTCCAGCTCGCCGAGCACGGGCACACCGCGCTCGCGCGCTGCGGCGATCGCCGGTGCGTCGCACGGCACGCCCGGGCTCTTGACCACCGCGCGGACGCGATCCAGCAGCGCACGCCCGTCCATCTCATCAATAAAAAGCTCCACCCCGGCATCGCGAGCGTCCGGCGCGGCGGACGGAGATCCGGAGTCGAGCCCGATCACCTCCTCCCCACGCGCGCGCAGCGCCAGCGCCGCCGCGACGCCCGAGCGCGCGAGGCCCGACGACCAGGTAGGGGCCGGCGGGGATGCCCGGTCTGGGGCGCACCTCAGCTGATGCTCTGGCGGTAGATCGTGAAGCCGATCGCGCAGCAGATCGCCGCGACGATCCAGAAGCGCAGGATGATCTTCGTCTCAGACCAGGCGCGCAGCTCGAAGTGGTGATGGATCGGCGCCATCAGGAACACGCGTTTTCGCGTCGTCTGAAACGAGATCACCTGGATCGCCACCGACAGCGCCTCGATCACGAAGATTCCGCCGAGCAGCACCAGCAGCAGCTCGGTCTTGGTCATCACCGCGAGCCCCGCGATCGCGCCGCCGAGCCCGAGCGAGCCGGTGTCGCCCATGAAGATCGTCGCCGGGAAGGCGTTGAACCAGAGAAAGCCGACGCAGCCGCCGACCAGGCAGGCGGCGATCATCGCCAGGTCGTCCTCGCCGGTGATGAAGGTGATCCCGATGTAGGCCAGCAGCACGATCGCCGCGCAGCCCGCGGCGAGCCCGTCGAGCCCGTCGGTCAGGTTGACGCCGCTGGTCGTGCCGGCGACGACGAAGTAGATCAGCAGCGGATAGGCCCAGCCGAGGTCGATCTGGTAGTCGACGAAGCGCAGCCGCAGCGTTGGCGCGAGATGCGCCTGATAGCGCGCCACGTACCACAGCCCCAGCGAGATCGCGATCGTCACGATCAGCTTCGTGCGCGCGCGCAGGCCCAGCGAGCGGCGCCGCACGAGCTTGATGTAGTCGTCGGCGAAGCCCAGCAGCGCGCAGGCGATCATCGCCCCGAACACGCCCACCGAGCGCCAGTCGTAGTCGGTCAGGATCAAAAACGGCACGGAGATGGCGATGAAGATGATCACGCCGCCCATCGTCGGCGTGCCGGCCTTCTGGTGGTGACCCTCGGGCCCGTCCTCACGGATGTGCTGGCCGAACTCGCGCTCGCGCAGAAATTCGATGAACTTCGGGCTGAGAAACAGGCAGATCAGCAGCGCCGACGTGCCGCCGAAGACGATCCGCCCCATCAGCGCTTCCCGCGCGTGCCGGAGGCGGTTGGCGAACGCGAGTCTCCAGCGCCGCCGCGCGCCGTCTGCAGCAGCTGCGACACGCGCTCCAGGCCGACGCCCCGCGAGGCCTTCACGAGCACCGTGTCGCCTTCGCGCAGCAAAGGCTCCAGCAGCTCCGCGGCCGCGACGGCGTCCGCCGCCGCGTAGGACTCGCCCGAGAACTCGCTGCGCATCTCCGCGGCCAGCGGCCCGACCGTCACCAGCAGGTCGACCCCACGCTCGTCGGCGTGCAGGCCGATCTCGCGGTGCAGGCGCTGCGCCTCGACGCCGAGCTCGAGCATGTCGCCGAGCACCGCCACGCGTCGTGCGCGGCGCAGTCTCAGCCAGGTCGTCGATCGCCGCGCGCATGGACATCGGGTTGGCGTTGTAGCAGTCGTCGATCACGACCACGCCGCCCGGCGAGCTCGCGGCGCTCGCCGCGCAGCGCCGAGAAGTGCACGTCCAGGCTGCCCTGCGGGTCGATTCCCAGCGCGAGCGCCGCGGCCGTCGGCGGCCAGCAGATTGACCAGGTTGTGGGCCTGCGCGAACGACGGGCGCAGGCTCGATCTGGCGCCCGTGCGCGCCGATCAGCACCTCGCCGTCGTCATGCGCCGCCAGCAGCGCCACGTCGGCCTGCTCGCCGAACGTGATCGTTTTCAGATCCGCACGCAGATACGGCTGCAGCAGCGGCTCGTCGGCGGGCACCACGACCGTGCCGCCGGCGGCCATGCCGGCGATCAGCTCGGCCTTGGCCGCGGCGATCGCCTCGACCGTTCCCAGCAGCTCCAGGTGCACCGGGCCGACGTTGACGATCACGCCGACGTCGGGCTCGGCGATCGCCGTCAGCTCGGCGATCTGACCGGCGCCGCGCATCGCCATCTCCAGCACCAGCACCTGCGTGTCGCGCCGGCGCGGCGAGCATCGCCAGCGGCAGCCCGATCTCCGTGTTGAGGTTCTGCGGGCTGAAGGCCACGCGGCGCTGCGTCGCGAGCCAGCGCGGCCAGGATGTCCTTCGTCGAGGTCTTGCCGGTCGAGCCGGTGATCGCGACGACCTTCGCGCCGCCTGCGCGCCAGCTCGCGCCGCCACGCGCGCGCGAGCGCCTGCAGGCCGCCAGCGGGTCAGCGTGCGCCAGAATCGCGCCCGTCGTCCCGGCCGACTGCGTGCTCGCCCACTCGGCGGCCTTCGCGGCGTGCTCGGAGCGACCAGCACGCCCCACGCGCCCGCCTGCAGCGCCTCGCAGGCGTGCTCGCCGCCGTCGACGCGCTCGCCGCGCAGGCCGACGAACAGCTGGCCGGGCGCGATCGCTCGCGAGTCGATCGTCACGCGCGTCGGACCCGGCTCGCGGTCGCGCTGCGCCGGCGCATCGATCAGCCGAGCGCCGGCCGCCTCGGCGACGCGCGCGGCGTCCCACGCCTCTCATCGTGCGCGTCCCGTCGCACGCGCAGCGCCTCGCGCGCGACCGTCACGTCGTCGAACGGCACCTTGCGCCCGCCGGCGAACTCCTGCCCCTGCTCGTGGCCCTTGCCGGCGATCACCAGCACGTCGCCGGGCCGAGCGCGCGCGATCGCCTCGTCGATCGCCACTGCGCGATCGACCAGCGAGCGCACCGGCTGGCCGTCGTCGGCGCCCGCGCCCGCTCGGCCGGCGCCCTGTACGCGCGCGACGCCGGCCATGATCTCGGCGATGATCTGCTCGGGGTCCTCAGAGCGCGGATTGTCCGACGTGACGAGCACGCCGTCGGCCAGGCGCGTGGCGATCTCGCCCATCAGCGGCCGCTTGCCGCGATCGCGATCGCCGCCGGCGCCGAACACGCACAGCACGCGTCCGTCGGCTTGCTCGCCCGCGTCGATCAGCTCGCGCGCGGCGGACAGCACGTTCTCCAGCGAGTCGGGCGTGTGCGCGTAGTCGACCAGCACCGCGAAGTCCTGTCCCTCGTCCACGGGCTCGAAGCGCCCGGGCACGCGCACGCCGCGCTCGAGCGCCGCGATCAGCGTGTCCATGTCGCGCGCCGAGCGCGTGCGCGGCGGTCAGCGCGCCGAGCGCGTTGGCGACGTTGAAGCGCCCGGGCAGCGGCAGCGCGACGTCGTGCTCGCCGACCGGCGTGTGCAGCGTGAAGCGACAGCCGGCGAAGTCGCAGCGCAGGTCGCGCGCGCTGTAGTCGGCGGCCGCCTCCACCGCGAACGTGCGCGCCCCGTCGATCTCCGCGGCCAGTCGCCGGCCGTAGGCGTCGCCGACGTTGACGATGCTATGCGCCGGCTGGTGCTCGCTGAACAGCCTGCGCTTGGCCTGAAAGTAGTCCTCCATCGTGTCGTGGAAGTCGAGGTGGTCCTGCGTCAGGTTGGTGAAGATCGCCGCCGCGAAGTGGATCGCGTCCGCGCGACCCAGCGACAGCGCGTGCGAGGAGACCTCCATCACGCACGCGCGGTCGCCGCCGTCGAGCATCGCGCGAAAGTCGCGCTGCAGGTCGACGGCCTCGGGCGTCGTGCGCGTGACCTGCCGCTCGACGCCGCCGACGACCGACTTGACCGTGCCCAGCAGCGCGCACTGCTCGCCGGCGGCCTCCAGCAGCGCGCGCAGCAGGTAGGCGGTGGTCGTCTTGCCGTTGGTGCCGGTCACGCCGACCGATGCGCAGCTCGGCGGTCGGATCGCCGTAGAAGCGAGCGGCGATCGGCGCCATCGCCGCGCGCGCCGACGCGACCTGGACCTGCGGCACATGCAAGTCCAGCGGGCGCTCGACGATCAGCGCGGCGGCGCCGTTGGCGACCGCCTGCGGCGCGTGGTCGTGCCCGTCGCTCGCAAAGCCGCGCACGCAGAAGAACAGCTCGCCGCGTGCGCACGGCGCGGCTGTCGTAGGCCAGTCCGGCGATCTGCGTGTCCGCCGCAGCGCCCGCACCGAGATCGCCGGCGGCGGCTACGCCCAGGCCGGCGGTCAACTCGTCGAGCCTCATGGGCTGATGCTACCCCGGCGGGATGCGGAGATAAGGGAGCGCGAAGCTCATGATCTGTCCAAAGGCGGGCGCCGCGACGGTGCCGCCGAAGATCGAGCCCGACTGCGGTTCGTCGACGATCACCGCGCACAGCAGCTTCGGGTTCGACGCCGGCGCGAAGCCCATGAAGGAAGCGACGTAACGGCTTTTGGAGTATTCGCCGGTGGCCTCGTCGACCTTGCTCGCCGTTCCCGTCTTGCCGGCCAACTGGTAGCCGGGGATCGACACCTCGCTCGCGGTGCCTCCCGGCGCGAGCACGCCCTCGAGCATCTGGCGCAACGATGCGGCCGTCTGGCTGGAGATCACCCGGCGACCGCGCGGCTCGGCCTGGCGCCGGTCGCCGACCGACTGGATGATGTGCGGCGGGCGCAGAATGCCGCCGTTGGCGATCGCCGAGTAGGCGCTTGCCATCTGCAGCGGCGTCACCAGCTGGCCCTGGCCGATCGGCAGGTTGCCCATCGACGAGCCCGAGTACTTGCTCACCGGCAGCACCTGGCCGATTTCCTCACCGGGCAGCTCGACGCCCGTGCGCTTGCCGAAGCCGAACCTGCTGACCCACTGCGAGAAGCTGGTTTTGCCCTCGAGCATGCCGATCTTGATCGCGCCCACGTTGCTCGACTGCGCGAGGATCTGCGCCGTCGTCAGCGACTCGTCGCCGTGTTCGGTGTCGTCGTGGATCGTACGGTCGGCGACCTGGATCTTGTCGGGGATGTAGAAGCTGCTGGTCGGTTTGACCAGCCCCTGCTGCAGAGCGCCGGCGACGGTGAACGCCTTGAACGTCGAGCCCGGTTCGTAGTCGAAGCCGACCGCGCGGTTCTGCAGCGCTTCCGGCGAGGAGGCGCTCGGGTCGTTGGCGTTGACCTGCGGCCAGTTGGCCATCGCCAGGATCGCGCCGCTGCGCGGGTCCATCACGATCGCCGTCGCGTCTTTCGGGCTGAACACGTGGCCGACGGCCGACAGCACATCTTCGGTGCGCTGCTGGATGTTCGAGTCGAGCGTCAGCGACACCGACGTGCCCGGCTGCTCCGGATGCACTTCGTTGATCGACACCGGCTGACCGATCGCGTCGCTGACGACGTGGCGCTGGCCGGTCTGGCCGTGCAGCAGCGCGTTTCGCGAGTACTCCAGCCCCGACAGGCCGTTTCCTTCGGTGCCGACGAGCCCGAGCACCTGGGCGGCCAGCGTGCCGCGCGGGTAGACGCGCTTCATCACGGGCGCGCCGGCCACGCCGGGGATCTTCAACGCCATCACTTCGTGCGCCTGCTTGGCCGGCAGCGCGCGCGCCAGGTAGACAAAGCCGCTGCGCTCGGAGAGCTCGCGCAGCACCGTCGCTTGCGGCTTGCCCAGCAGCGGCGCCAGCCTCTGCGCGGCGGCCAGCGGGTCCTTGACCAGATACGGCGTCGCCGAGACGTCCTGCGCCGGCTCGGAGACCGCCAGGTCGATGCCGTTGCGATCGGTTATCGCGCCGCGCTGCGCTGGAACCGCTTCATAGGTCAACTGCTGCGTGGCCGCGGCTTTGCGCAGGCTGCCACCCTTGAGCGCCCCCAGATACAGCGTGCGTCCGCCCGCGAGCACGAGCAGCAGGAAGAACAGTCCAAAGATCCCGCCGATCCGCCGCTGGACGATCGTCACCGCGTCATCCCCCCGAGGACGTCGCTTCGATTCCTCCGCCGGCGCCCGTCTGCGCCGCGGCGCTCGCCGTCGATTCCGCTTCGCTGCTCGCCGGCGCGCCGGCTTCGCTCGCGCCGGCTTCTGCGGTCGGCGCCGATGCACTGGAAGCGGCTTCGCCGCTCGCGGCGCTGGACGTTTCGCCTTCGCTCGACGATTCTCCGGCGGCCGGCTGCGATTGACCTTCTGCGGAGGCTTCGGAGCCGGACGTCGCTTCGCTGGATTCGCCGCCCTGCGCGCTCGCTTGCGTCGCCGAGGACGCCGCCGCGGCCGAGGCCGCGCTCAGCGCCGACGCCGCCTTGCTGACATCGCCGCGAGGCGAGGAGGTGAGAAAGCGCAGCGCGCCCGCCGGCACGAAGCTCATGCCCAGATGCGCCGCCTGCGACTCCACGCGCGTGCCTGCGGCGAGTTCTGAGTTTTCGATGCTCAGCGTCGCGTTCTGGCGCTGCAGCACCGCCTCGTGCTCAAGGGCGCGACCGATGCCGCCGTTGAGCTTGAGCAGGCCCAGCTGAAGCGTGACGATGCCGATCAGCGCAAAGGCCACGATCGCGATCCAGGTGCGACCGCGAATCAGACGATCAAGTAGGCGGTGCTGGGCCAGCGACTCCAGCGCGGAGATCACGCCGAGCGCGCCGCTGCCGGCCGCGCGCTGTCGCGCGCGCGCCGGTCGTGCGGGACGGGCGGGTCGCGCGGGTCCGGAGACGCGGCGCGGACCGCGTGGCGCGAGCGGACGGCGCGGCCGGACGGTCGGCGCAGCTACCGCGGCGGGCGGCGGCGTCATGCTTCGGCCTCGCGCTCGCCCGTGAGCTTCCTGGCGGCGCGCATGCGCGCAGAGGAGGCACGCGGGTTCTCGGCGACCTCGTCCGCCGTCGCGACGATCGAGCGACGCGACAGCAGAGCGCCTTCGGGCTCACGGCCGCATGCGCACACCGGCAGATCTGGCGGGCAGATGCAGCCCTGCGCGCGCGCCGCGAGAAAGCGCTTGACGCGGCGGTCCTCCAGCGAGTGAAACGAAATGCCCGCGAGCACGCCGCCCTCGCGCAACAGACTCCAGGCCAGCGGCAGCGCGCGGTCGAGCTGTCCCAGCTCGTCGTTGACGGCGATACGCAAGGCCTGAAAGGAGCGCTTGGCCGGGTGGCCGCCGCCGAAGCGCGCCGGCGCCGGAAGCGCCGAGCTGATCGTGTCGACGAGCTCCTGCGTCGTTTCGATCGGCGCCTGGGCGCGACGGCGGACGATCGCGCGCGCAATCGCTCCCGCGTGACGCTCCTCGCCGAAGTCTCTGAGGGTGTGCGCCAGACGGCGCTCGTCCCACTCGGCCACCAGCTCGCGCGCGCTCAGCTCCTGCTCGGGGTCCATGCGCATGTCCAGCGGCGCCTGAAAGGAGTAGGAGAAGCCGCGCTCGCGGGTATCGACCTGCATCGAGGACATGCCCAGGTCGAAATACGCCGCGTCTGCGCGCATTCCCTCCTCGGCGAGCCGCTCAAGCGCCTCGGCGTAGCCGGCGCGAATGAAGCGCACCGAGCACGCCACCTCGTCCGCCAGCTGCTCGAAACGCTGTTCTGCATGCGGGTCGCGGTCTATCGCGACCAGCGTTCCGCTCGAGCCGAGACGCTCGGCCACCAGTCGCGCGTGGCCGCCGCCGCCGAAGGTGCAATCGATCACCGTCTGTCCGGGCGCCGGCTCGAGCAGTCCGAGCAGCTCGGCGGCCAGCACCGGCGTGTGGCCGCGCCCGCCCGTGTCGCGCCCATCGCTGCCCGCGAGCCCCAGCTCGGCGGTTGCGTCGCCGGCATGGGCGAGCTGTCGCGCGCCACGGCCGGACTGCCGCCCGCGCGGGGGGCGTCGCTGGGAGCGTTTCATCTCAAGCAGTGTCGTCGACATGCGCGGTGATCTCCGCGACGCCGCTGAGCAGCGTCGGTCGATGGGCGTTCCAGGCGTCGCGGCTCCACAGCTCCAGGCGCTCTCCGGCGCCCACCACGACGACCTCCTTGCGCAGCTGCGCGTGCTCTGAGAGAAAGCCCGGCACCATGATGCGACCGGCCGCGTCGAGGTCGGCGTCCTGCGAGCTGCCGTAGAAGAAGCGCTCGAGCTCTGTCAGGCGCGGCGACAGCGGCGGCAGCTCGGCCAGCGCGCGGCGGCTGTAGCGCTCGTACTCCTCGGGGTGCCACACGCCGACGCAGGGCTTCAGGTCGACGGGCATCGCGAGAACGACCCCCTCGGCCAGCGCCGCGCGGTAGCGCGCCGGCACCGTGAGGCGGTTCTTGGCGTCGAGCGTATGGTCGAACGTGCCACGGAAGGGGACCACTGAAAAGAGCTCCGAAGTTGAATACCGAGCCGAGGTGGAGGAGTGGGAGGAGCCCCTCCACCCCGGCTCGCTGCGGCGAACATACCCCACTTCCTCCCACAACGCAACCCTAATTGCACATTTTGTCCCACAAGGCCGTCCCGAAGCGAGTTGGTCTGGGAAAACGCCTGCTCAGGGGCCAGTTCTCCAGCACGCCCGCGCGGGCGTGAAATGGAGCAGAAAGTGCAAGACGCCGTGCAGAAGCGAGAGCTGGGAAAGCTCTTGCACGAGCCTCCCCCAGCCGTGCACGCCTCAGAGCAAGCGCGGCGCGCCGCCCATGCCAGCCGCTACGATCGCCCGCGATGCCGGCGTCCTTCTTGATCGTGCGCGGCCGCGCGTCGCGGCCTGCCATGGCCAGGCGCTGCATCGCGCTGCTGTCGCTGGCCGCGATCTCGCTGCTCGGCGCCGGATGCGGCTCGTCGGGCTCGTCGGGCTCGTCGGTGGCGCCGGCAAACGCCGTTCCGGCCTCGGCGCCGCTGTACGCCGAAGCGGTCGTGCGCCCGCAGGGGTCGCTGCAGACGGCTGCACGCACGGCCGGGCAAACGCTCACCCACCAGGCCGATCCGTATCTGCGACTGCTCGCCGCGCTGCAGACGCCCGGCGCGCCGGCGCTGGACTTCCAGCACGACGTGGCGCCGTGGCTGGGACCGCGCGCGGGAGTCTTTCTCAGCTCGGCGGCGGGCAAGCCCGAAGACGCGATCGCCAAGCTGCTGGCGCTCGTGCAGCAGGGCCTGCTGGGACAGTCCAGCTCCGGCGGCGCGTTTCCCTTCGCAGCGCGCTCGGTCGAAGGCGCGATCGTGCTGGATACGCGCGACACGGCCAAGGCACGCTCGTTTCTGCGCGAGCTTGCAATGCACGCGGGGGCGCAGACCAAGAGCTACCGAGGGGTCTCCTACCAGGCCAATGCGAGCGGCATCGCCTTCGGCATCGTCGCGCGCCTGGCCGTGATCGGCACCGAGACAGCGCTGCATGGCGTTATCGACACGACCGCCGGCGGGCCTGCGCTGGCGCGCGCGCCGCGTTACGGCAAGCTGCAGGCGGCGGCTCCCGCCGGCGCGCTGGCACACGTGTACGTCGACCCGCAGGCGCTCGCCGGCTCGTCCGCCGCCAAGGCGAAGGCGTCGGCGTCGGTGTTCTCACTGCTGGCGGGCGACCGCACGGTGAACGTCTCGCTGATCCCCGACAAGACGTCGATCGCGATCGATGCGGACACGCCGGTCGCCGCCGACGCGTCCGCCGGTGGCCTTTTGTCGTCGGGCTCGAAGGCAACGGCGGCGATGGGCGAACTGCCGGGCGAATCGTGGCTGGCGGTCGGGCTCGGCGACGTCGGCGCCACGGTTGGGCGCAGTGGCGGGGCGCTGCAGGGCATCGCCTCGCTCGGCGGCCTGCTCACGGGCTCCGGCGGCGAAGCGCAGGCCCAGGGCATAAGCGTCAGCGGCCTGCTCGACGGACTCTTGTCGCCGCTGCAGGCGCTCGCCGGTGAATCGCCCGCGGCCACGCGCCAGCTGACCGCCTGGATGGGTTCGGCGGGGCTGTTCGCCTCCGGCACCGGCCTGCTGGAACTGAAGGGCGGCGTCGCGATCGAATCCAAGAACCCCGCGCTGTCGCGCGCGGCCGTGGCAAAGGTCGCCGCGAAGCTGCGCCAAGGCGGCGGCTCGGTGCAGACCGCGACGATTCCCGGCACCGACGCGGCGGTCGCCGCACGCCTGTCGGGCCTGCCGGTGGTGCTGTACATCGCCAACGGAACCGACGCGGCCGGCAAGACGAAGTTCGTGATCGGCATCGGCGAAGCGTCCGTGGAAACTGCGCTGAACCCCTCGAGCACGCTGTCCGGCGCGGCGGCATACGGAACCGCCTCGGCGGCGCTCGACGGCGCCAAGCCGAGCGTGATCGTCGACTTCCCCACCTTGCTCGGGCTGCTGGAAGGCGTCGGCCTCTCAGAAGACCCGACGATCGCTCCGCTGGTTCCCTACCTGCGCTCGCTGACGACGCTCTCGGCCGGCCCGAGCAGCGCCGGCACGGGCATCGAACGCTTCCGCCTGGTGCTCGGGTTGCAGCAGCAGGCCGGCTGACCGCCGCGCGCGCGGCTCAGCGAACGTCGAAGGCGCGCAAGAACTGCGCGCGCCCGGCGACGATGCGGTCGGCGCCGTAGCGCGAGAGCGTCGTTTCGCCGTCCGGCTCTATCGAGTAGCGACCGAGCACCGAGTCGCGGTTCTGCGTCTTGAAGAAGCTGTCGATCACCGCCTGGCGAACGTTGCCGCGCGAGCCCGCCCGGCGGATCGCGTCGAGCACGACGCTCATCGCCTCGAAGCCATACAGCGCGTAGGCGCCCGGCGTGCCGCCGAACTGACGGCGATAGTCGCCGAGCACGCGCGCGGCGGCCGGTGGATATTCGCCTGGCGCCAGCAGCGGCGTGGTCAGATACGTGCTCGCGCCGGCGGCGCCGATCGCCGAGGCGAAGTCGCCGGCGGTCAGTGCGCTCGAGCCCAACAGCAGCAGATGCGGAGCGGCGCTGTGCAGCGCCCGCCACAGCGCCACCGTGCCGGCTCCGCCGCCGCCGGCAAAGAAAACCGCCTGCGCTCCGCTGCGCGAGATCGCTTCGACCTCGCCCGTGAACACGCTTCCGGGTGTCGTGACGATGCTGTCGTGGGCGGCCACGGTGATGCCCTGAGCTTCGGCTTCGCTGGCGACCAGCGTCGCCAGCGGCACCTCGAAGGCGTTCTGATCGTCCAACACGTACAGCTTGTGCACGCCGAGCGAGCGCATCAGCTTCGCCTGGGCGACGGCCTGCGCGCGGTCGCCGAGCTGCAGGCGGCCGAAGGTGCGTTTGCCGCTGGGATAGAAGCGCTCGGGCTCGTCCTGACCGGCGTCCAGCGACGACGTCAAGCCGATGTACGGACTGCTGGGACTCACCTGCAGGATGCCGGCGGCGTTGATCAGCGGCAACGACACCGCCGTGGCTTCGGAGCCATACTCGCCCAGAT
Source organism: uncultured Solirubrobacteraceae bacterium (assembly GCA_963793935.1). GTDB lineage: Bacteria > Actinomycetota > Thermoleophilia > Solirubrobacterales > Solirubrobacteraceae > Palsa-744. The sequence continues at coordinate 841,389 of CAWCBZ010000001.1, read as the reverse complement.
AGGCGATCGTGCTGGTGTCCTGCGCGGCCGTCTTGGCGTTGGTCGACGTCGCGCCGGGGTCCAGTTCGCCGGTCTTGGGATTGGCGTCGTCCAGCGAGACGTAACCGACCTTCAGCGAGCCGATCTGCCCGCCCGCCCGTGACAGCGCCAGGCGCTCGCCGTTGACGATTTCTTGCGAGATCGGCGCGGACGGGCCCTGCAGCGGCAGGCTCGAGTAGACGGCGAGCTGGTTGCCCGCGTTTTCAGAGGCGCCCGAGACGCCGCCGCACCCGGAGACCGCCGCAGCGAGCACGGCGAAAGCGGCCAGACACAGCCAGCGCGCGCGCACCGGGCTCGCTAGCTACGACGTCCGGGGAGGTAGCCGGAGAGAATCTTCAGAGTGGCGCCGACGAGAATGATCGCCGTGGCGAGCATGAAGGCGTCAAAGCCCTTGGCGCCCAGTGCCCACAGCACGACCCAGACGACGAGGCCCGCGGTGACGGTGAGGATGAATCCCATGCCGGCGCAATCCTAGCTGTCCGTCCGCCCGCCGGTCGGAGCAAGGCTCGCGGCCAGCTCGGCGACCAGCGCGCCGACGGCCGCAGCCGGATCGTCGGACTCGCCGGCGGCGCGAACGAGCCGTGTGCCGACGATCACGCCGTCGGCGCCGGCGTCGGCGGCCTGCGCCGCCTGCTCGGGCGTGCTGATGCCAAAGCCGAGCGCGACAGGCACCTCGGTGTTCGCCTTGGCGCGCGCCACGACCTCGGCGAAGCGGTCCTGCAGCGCCTCACGCTCGCCCGTCGTGCCGACGACCGAGACCGTGTAGACGAAGCCGCGCGCGCCGGCGCCGATCGCCGCCAGACGCTCGGGCGGCGTCGTCGGCGCCACCAGCGGGACCAGCGCGATGCCGTTTTGCTCGCACGCGCGGCGCACGTCGTCGGCCTCCTCCAGCGGCAGGTCGGGCACGATCAGCCCGCACGCTCCGGTCCGCGCGAGACGTCGTACGAAGGCCTCGGCGCCCGGCGCGAACACGATGTTGGCGTAGCACATCAACACAACCGGAATCTCCGGCGCCAGCGCGCGCGCGACCTCCAGAGCGCCGCTGACGCTCGCACCGGCGGCAAGCGCGCGTGTGCCCGCCTCGTGGATCACCGGCCCATCGGCCAGCGGGTCGCTGTAGGGGACGCCCAGCTCCAGCAGGTCGCCGCCGGCGCGCGCGCAGGCGCGCCCGATCTCGATCGACTGCTCATGCGTCGGATAGCCGGCCATCAGGTAGGGCATCAGCGCCGCGCGCTTGCCCGATGTGGCAAACGCCTCGGCGATGCGTTCAACGCCGCCGGCCTCGCGCGCGCTCATCCGGCGCACCCCGCTCTCGCCCGTCGCGCGGGCTCGGCCTGCGGTCATGCCGGCGTGGGCGCGTCGCCGGCGAGCACCTCGGCGAGGTCCTTGTCGCCGCGCCCGGACAGGCAGATCAGGTCCAGCTCGCCGTCGTCCTGCGCCAGCACCCAGGCGAGTGCGTGCGCGGTCTCGAGCGCCGGAATGATGCCCTCCAGGCGCGCGACCTCTCTGAACGCCGCCAGCGCCTGCTGATCGGTGACGGCGACGTAGCCAGCGCGGCCGCTGTCGCGCAGGAAGGCGTGCTGCGGACCGGTGCCCGGGTAGTCGAGGCCGGCGGAGATCGAGTGCGCTTCGACGATCTGGCCCTCCTCATCCTGCATCACCGCCGAGCGCGAGCCGTGCAGGATGCCCGCGCGGCCGCCGACGGTCAGCGGCGCGCCGTGGCGGGCGGTCTCGATGCCCTCGCCGCCGGCCTCGACACCGATCAGCTCGACCGCTTCGTCGTCGAGAAACGCGGTGAACGTGCCGATCGCGTTGGAGCCGCCGCCGACGCATGCCACGACGCGCGACGGCAGCCGTCCCTCGGCCTCGAGCATCTGCGCACGCGCCTCGTCGCCGATCACCCGCTGCAGGTCGCGAACGAGCGACGGGTAGGGCGCGGGGCCGACGGCCGAGCCGATCACGTAGTGCGTGTCTGCGACGTTCGTGACCCAGTCGCGAATCGCCGCCGAGGTCGCCTCCTTGAGCGTCCTGGCTCCCGCGTCGACCGGACGCACCGTCGCACCGAGCAGTTCCATCCGCTGCACGTTGGGCCGCTGGCGGCGCGTGTCCTCCACGCCCATGTACACGACGCACTCGAGATCCAAAAGGGCACAGACGGTCGCCGTCGCGACGCCGTGCTGGCCGGCGCCGGTCTCGGCGATCACCCGGCGCTTGCCCATGCGCTGCGCGAGCAGCGCCTGGCCCAGCGCGTTGTTGAGCTTGTGCGAGCCGGTGTGGTTGAGGTCCTCGCGCTTGAGATACACCGGCCTGCCGGCCCGCTCGGACAGGCGCGCGGCGCGGTAGAGCGGCGTCGGGCGACCGCCGAAGTCGCGCAGCAGTCCGTCCAGGCGCTCGCGATATGCAGCATCGCTGCGCGCCTGAATCCAGGCCCGTTCGAGCTCGGCGAGCGCCGGCATGAGCGTCTCGGGAACGAACTGCCCGCCGTACTCGCCGAAGTGATGCTCGACGACCGGCCGACCGTCATGCGGGCTCATGCGCCGGCGCCGCCCAACGCCGCGGTGCTGGGCGGCTGCGCGCTCAACGCATCGTCCGGTGCGGCGGCGGATACACCGGCAACGTCGGCCGGCTGCTCGGCTGTGCCTGCAACGGCGGCGAAGAACGCCCGCAGCTTCTCGGGATCCTTGTGGCCGGGAGCGGACTCGGTGCCGCTGGCCGTGTCTACGGCATACGGCGCGACCAGCGCGATCGCCTCGGCGACGTTCTCCGCCCGCAGCCCGCCGCTGAGGATCAGCGGCACCTTCGAGCGGCGCTCGGCGAGCAGCGCCCAGTCGAACGTCTCGCCGGTGCCGCCGCGCAGACCCTGCCTCTCCTGCGCCTTGGCGCGCGCGTCGAGCAGGTGAAAGTCGACGTGAAAGCGCTCGATGTCGCGCACGTCGCCCGGGCCGGCCACCTGCGCCGCCTTGATCACGCGCGCGCCGGTGCGTCGCGCGGCCTCGGCGCAGAACGCCGGCCCCTCGTCGCCGTGGAACTGCAGCATCGTCAGTCCCAGGCTCTCGCAGTCGGCCACCACGCGATCCAGCGGCGCGTTGACGAACACGCCGCACAGCTCGACCCTGCGCCGCAGCGATGCGACGATCAACTCGGCCTCGGCGGGCGCACAGCGCCGCGGGCTGCCCTCGTAGAAGATCATGCCCAGCGCCCAAGCGCCGAGCTCCACCGCGAGCTCTGCGTCGCGCAGGCTCGTCAGGCCGCAGATCTTCACTCTTGGAGGCGTGGCGGGCACGCCTCAACGGTAGCGGGGGGCCTAGCCTTCCGGCGTGTTGGCGTTGGGCACCGAGTTGGGACGGCTCGCCAGCTTCACGCTCAGCGTCTTGTGCGCATAGCCGCCTTTGCCGTTGCCGCGCAGCAGGCCGACCGTCACGGTGTCGCCGGGCTTCTTGGCCGAGATGTCGCTCGACAGGTCTTCGGAGCTGTTGACCGCCTTGCCGTCGATCGACGTGATGATGTCGCCGCCGACCGCCACCTGGCCACCTTCGGTGCTGCCGCTGACGGTGCCGCCTTTGATGCCCGCCTTTTCGGCCGGCGTGCCCTTCTGCACGGTCTGCACGAGCGCGCCGCTTTTCACCGGAAGGTTCAAAGCCGACAGCGAACCGTCGACCGTCAGCGAGGTCAGGCCGATGTAGGCGCCGCGAACGGTGCCGCCCTTCTCGAGCTGTGAGATCTCACGCTTGGCGGTGTCGATCGGCACGGCGAAGCCGATGCCGACGCTGCCGCCGCCGGAGCCGCCGGTCTCGATCTGCGAGTTGATGCCGATCACGCGACCGGAAGCGTCGAGCAGCGGGCCTCCCGAGTTGCCGGGGTTGATCGGCGCGTCGGTCTGCAGCACGTTGTCGATCGTGAAACCGTTCGGCGCTGTGATCTGCCGCTGCAGCGCCGAGATGACGCCCGTCGTGAGCGTGCGTTCGAGGTCGAAGGGGTTGCCGATCGCCAGCACCGGGTCGCCGACCTGGGCGCCGCCGGAGCTGCCGAGCGTGAGCGGATGAAGCGACAGGCCGTCGGGGTGGATGCGCAGAACAGCGAGGTCGTTGGAGGGATCCTTGCCAACCACCTGCGCGTCGACCGTCTTGCCCTTTTCCAGGCTCACCGTGACCTTGATCGCGTTCTCCACGACGTGGTAGTTGGTGAGAATCGTGCCGTTGTTGTCGATCACGATGCCCGAGCCGGTCGCCTGGCCCTGGCGCTGGCTTTCGCCGCCGAACAGATTGAAGGGCGATTCCGTTTTCTGCACGATCGTCGAAGTGACGAACACAACGCCCGGAGCGTCTTTGACGTAGATGTCGTGCGGCGTCAGGCCTTTGTCCTGCTGTGAGGCGTTGGACGGCGCGATCGGCGCCGCCTGCACCGTGGTCACCGTCTTGCTGGAGTCGCCGAGGTCGCCCGTGGCCGCAACCACGGCTACCACGACGCCGCCGCCGAGTAGCGCCGCGATGAAGGGAATGATGAACGTGCGCCTCATTTGCGACCAGCATGAGCGCGCTCGATGAAGACTAAGTAAAGGCTCACCATTGTGAGTGTTAAAGCCGCGCGCCGCGCAGTTTTGCAGTTTCCGACTCGGCGTCCGCGTCCACGCCGTCGCGTTCGCCGGCGCCGGCCTGGGCGAGCAGCTCATCCAGCGCTCGCGCCGGATCACCAGCGCGCATCAGCAGCTCGCCGACCAGCACGGCGTCCACGCCTTCGGCCTGCAGCGCGCGAAGCTGCGTGGGCTGGGAGATGCCGGACTCCGACACGACGGCGACTGTCCGCGGGATCGCCCCGCGCAGCTCGCTCGTGCGCGCGACGTCCACGCTGAAGTCGCGCAGGTCGCGGTTGTTGACCCCGATCATGCGCGCGTCGACGGCCAGCGCGCGCTCGACCTCCAAGCGATCGTGCACCTCCACAAGCACCTCGAGCCCAAGCTCCAGCGCGACATCGTGCAGGCTCCGCAACTGCTCGGCCTCCAGCGCAGCGACGATCAGCAGCACGGCATCGGCGCCGGCCGCGCGCGCCTCCAGCAGCTGGTACTCGTCGACGATGAAGTCCTTGCGCAGAATCGGCAGCTCGCTGCGCGCTCGCGCAGCCCGCAGATCGTCAAGCGAGCCGCCGAAGCCCGGCCCCTCGGTGAGCACCGATAGCGCCGCCGCGCCGCCTCGACCGTAGGCGTCGACCAGCTCGCCAAGATCCGCTCCATCACGCAGAACGCCCGCCGATGGCGAGCGGCGCTTGAACTCAGCGATCACCGAGATCTCCGGCGTCGTCAGCGCGGCGCGCAGGCTGCGCGAGGGTCGCTGCGGGAGCATTTCCGTCAGCTGGCGCTGCGGCATGACGCGCTTGCGCCGCACCAGCTCCTCGCGCGTGCTTTGGAGGATGCGCGCGAGCACGCTCGGCGTCTGCGAGCTCACGAGCCCACCTCGGCCGGCGCGTAGGCGCGGCTGGCGAGCACATAGCGCTCGAGCGCCTGCGCGGCGCGCCCGTCTGAGAGCGCCTCACGGGCCGCCCGCACACCGTCGGCGATCGAATCCGCCGCGCCGCCGACATAGATCGCCGCGCCGGCGTTGATCGCGGCCAGCTCGGTAGCCGCCGGCGAGCCGGCGCCGTCGAGCTCGCCGGCGAAGACGGCGCGGGTGACAGCCGCATTGTGGGCGGGGTCGCCGCCGGCACAGTCGCGCTCGACCACGTCCGGGGCGATCGTCGCGATGCCGACATCGCCGGGTACGAGCGTGTAGCTGGTCAGCACGTCGCCGTTGACCTCGACGACTTTGGTCGCCGCTACGATCGACAGCTCGTCCAGTCCATCCTCCGCGGAGACGACCAGCGCCCGATCGACGCCCAGCCGCGCCAGCGCGCCGGCGATCGTGTCGAGAAAGCTCGCATCGGACACGCCGATCAGCTGTCGCCGCGCGCCCGCCGGGTTCGTCAGCGGACCGAGCAGGTTGAAGATCGTGCGCACCGCCAGCTCACGCCTGACGGGCACGACGAAGCGCGTCGCCTGATGATGAGCCGGCGCGAACATGAAGCCGAAACCGGCCTCCTCGATGCAGCGCGCCACCGCCGCCGGATCGAGGTCGATGCGCGCGCCGAGCGCCTCCAGCAGGTCGGCCGAGCCCGAGCTGCTCGTCGCCGAGCGATTGCCGTGCTTGGCCACGGCACAGCCGGCGCCAGCCGCGATCAGCGCGGCGGTCGTCGAGACGTTGAACGTGCGCCGCCCGCCGCCCGTGCCGGCCGTGTCGAGCAGGTCGTGGCGATCGGTCGGAACCTTCGCGGCGAGCTCGCGCATCGTGCGCGCGAGCCCGGTCAGCTCGTCGACCGTCTCGCCCTTGGTCCGCAGAGCGATCAGGAAGGCCGCGATCTGCGTCTCTGAGACTTCGCCGTGCATGATCTCGGCGAGCACCTCGGCGGTCTCGTCGGAGCTGAGGTCGCGACGCGAGGCGAGCGCATCGATCGCCGCCGTGAGCGTGGCGTTGGGCATCAGGTCTCCCCCAGGAAGTTCGCCAGGAGCTCTTTGCCCTGCTCGGTCAGCACCGACTCGGGGTGAAACTGCACGCCCTCGGCGGGCAGCTCACGATGACGCACGCCCATCACGACGCCGCCGCCGCGCGCCGACTCTTCCAGGCAGTCGGGCAGCTGCGGATCGACGACGAGCGAGTGATAGCGCCCGACCGTCAGCGGCGAGCTCAAGCCCTGAAAGATCGTACGACCGTCATGCTCGATCGTCGTCGCCTTGCCGTGCACCGGCGGGTTCAGTCGAACCTGCCCGCCGAAGGCCTGAGCGAGCGCCTGATGGCCGAGACAGACGCCCAGCGTGGGCACGCCTGACTCGGGCATGCGACGGATCAGCTCGAGCGTGATGCCGGCCTTGTCCGGCGTGCACGGCCCGGGCGAGACGACACAGCGCTCGAAGCTGGCAGTCACGAGCTCGTCGACGCTCGCGCGATCGTTTCGCACCGTGCTCACCTCGGCGCCCAGCTCACCGAGATACTGGACGAGGTTGTAGGTGAACGAGTCGTAGTTGTCGAGAACCAGGACTCTCATGGCCAGTCGGGTTGGCTGCAGGCAAGCTCTATCGCGCGCATCGCGGCGGTCGACTTGGCGACCGACTCCTCGAACTCGTAGGCGGGCTTGGCGTCGGCGACCGTGCCACCGCCGGCCTGCACGTGCGCGACGCCGTCCTTGATGACGACCGTTCGGATGTGAATCGCCGTATCGAGATCGCCGGCGTAGCTGAGGTAGCCGATCGCGCCGCCGTAGCCGCCGCGCTTGACCGGCTCGAGCTCATCGATGATCTGCATCGCGCGAACCTTCGGCGCGCCGGACAGCGTGCCCGCCGGCAGCACCGAGCGCAGCGCGTCCATCGCGCCCACGCCGGGGCGCAGCGTGCCCGATACGGAGGAGACGATGTGCATCACGTGGCTGTAGGACTCGATCTCCATCAGCTCGTCCACGACGACCGAGCCGTACTCGCAAACGCGCCCGAGATCGTTGCGCCCCAGGTCGACCAGCATCACGTGCTCGGCGCGCTCCTTCTCGTCGGCGAGCAACCCGGCGGCGATCGCGCGGTCCTCCTCGGGCGTGGCGCCGCGATGGCGCGTGCCGGCGATCGGCTTGGTGCTCACGTGGCGCCCGTTGACGGTCAACAGAGGCTCTGGGCTGGCGCCGGCGACCTGGAAGTCACCGAAGTCCAGGTAGTACATGTACGGGCTCGGGTTGACCGTGCGCAGCCCGCGATAGATCGAGAACGGCTCGATCGGCACGGCCGCTGACCAGCGCTGAGAGGGAACCACTTGGAAGGCGTCGCCCGCATGGATGTACTCGACCACGCGCGCGACCATCGCTTCGAAGCGCTCGCGCGTCATGTTCGACTCAAACGCCGGCAGCTCGCGCCGATCGGCGCCGCGCTCGGGCCGCGGCACGCGGCCTTCAAGCTGCGCGCGCGCCTCGGCGATCCGCTGCGCGGCGAGCGCGTAAGCGCGCTCCACGTCCGGCTCGGCGTCGAGATCTGCATTCGCGAGGATCGTCACCGTGTGCTTGAGGTGATCGAAGGTCACAAGCAAATCCGTGAGCATCAGCGCCATGTCGGGTAGGCCGAGGGGGTCGGGGTTGGGCGCCGCGAGCGGCTCGACGGTGCGCACCAGGTCGTAGCCGAAATAGCCGACGGCGCCGCCGGTGAAGGGCGGCGCGTCATCGATCGGCGCCTGGTGCAAGCGCGCGAGCTCAGCCGCGGCAAGCGCGTAGGGATCGCCGCCGTCGCTCAGCGACCAGCGGATGACCTTCCGTGGGTGAAGTCCGATGAACGAATAGCGACCCACGCGCTGGCCCTGCTCGGCGGACTCGAGCAGGAAGGCCGGCTCGCCGGGCGCCAGCTCGCGCAGCTTGAGAAAGGCCGAGACGGGCGTCTCGCAGTCCTCGATGAACTGATGGCGCAGCGCGATCAGGTTGTGGCTGCAAGCCAGCTCACGCGCCCGCTCCAGGGTCGGCTCGATGCCCGGCACGCCGGTCGCCTGCTCAGCGGCGGCGGTCATCGAGCACCCGCTCGGCGTCGGCCAGCGAGCGGCCTCTGCCGTGCAACAGCACGAGCAGGTGGTAGATCACGTCGGCGGCCTCTTCGTCGACGCGCTCGTCAGACTCCTCGCGCGCGGCCCGTGCGACCTCCTCGGCCTCCTCCATCACCTTCGCGCCGACGAGCTCGGGCTCGTCGAGCAGCTCGATCGTGTAGGAACCGGCCGGGCGCTCGCGGGCGCGCTCGGCGATCGTGCGCTCCAGACCGGGCAGCACCTCGGCTGGCGCCGCGGCCAGCTCGCCGCGATGAAAGCACGTGCGCTCGCCCGTGTGGCATGCCGGACCGGCCGGCTCGACGAGCGCGAGCACGGTGTCGCCGTCGCAGTCCAGACGCAGCGCCTTGACGGCCTGGACGTTGCCGCTGGTCGCGCCCTTGTGCCACAACTCGTCACGCGAACGGCTGTGCAGGTGAAGCTCGCCTGTCTCGCGCGTGCGCGCGAGCGCCTGCGCGCTCATGTAGGCGAGCATCAGCACCTCGCCGGAGCTCCAGTCCTGCACGATGCAGGGCACCAGGCCGCGCTCGTCATACGCGACCTGCGCGTCGATCGAATCGTCTCGAGCAGGCGTGCTCATCCGCACGATTGTAGGTTGCGCCGGTGTGGTCACGCCGGAGCGGGCGCGTTTGAGAAAGACTGCCCGGCAGATGTCGCTACTGGAACGCGAGCTGCTCGTCGTCACGGGCAAGGGGGGCGTGGGCAAGACCACCCTCGCGACGGCCATCGGGCTGCTCGCCGCCGAGCGCGGCCTGCGCACGATCGTCGTCGAGCTAGGCGAGCAAGCGCGGGTGCCCGAGCTGTTCGGCGCAGGCGTGGGCGAGCCCGGCGCCGAGGTGCGTCTCAGCGAGCGGCTGTGGAGCATCTCGATCGATCCCGACCGCGCGCTGTTGGAATGGCTGCAGGCGCTCGGCGGCCGCGTCTCGGGACGTGTGCTCGCCTCGAGCAGCACGTTCGGATACTTCGCCGCCGCCGCTCCGGGCGCGAAGGAGCTGGTGAGCATGGTGAAGATCTGGGACCTGACTCAGCGAAAGCGAAGACACGGGCGCACCTATGACCTCGTGGTGCTCGACGCGCCGGCGACGGGGCACGCCCTCGGGCTGCTGGACTCGCCGCGCACGTTCGGCGCAATCGCGCGTGTGGGCCCGATCGCGGGACAGGCCGATCGGTTGGGCGAGCTGCTCGCCGATCCGGCGCGCTCGGGCTATCTCGCGGTTGCCCATCCGACCGAGATGGCGATCACCGAGACGCTCGACCTTCAGGATCGCCTGCAGCGGCAGCTCGCGCGCGACCTCGACATGGTGGTCGTCAACGGCGTGCTTCCGCAGCGCTTCAGCGCGCCGGACCTCAAGCGTCTGGCGCCGCTGGCCGACTCGAGCTCGCGGGCGACGGCGACCGCCGTCAGGCGTTCGGCGCTGGCGGCGGCGCGAGCCGTCTCAGACCGCGCGCGCTTTCAGCACAATCAGCTGGCGCGCCTGCGGCGCAGGAAGTTCGAGGTGATCAGCGTGCCCTTCCAGTTCGCCGCAGAGTTGGACCTCGCGGCGATCGGCGGCATCGCCGAGCACCTGCGCCGCAAGCTGTGAGAGCCGGCGGGTATGCAGCGCCCGTGAATCACCTCGCTGGGCGTCGGCCGTTGACACGAGTCGCGTCGCATCTGTCGGCCTATTGCGAGATCAGCCGGTACTTGCGAGTGCCCGGATTACGTTCGAGCAGACCTACCGCGAGCAATGTGGTCACGTAGCGATGTGTGGTGCTGGTGTTCATGTCGAGCATGCGCGCGAGTTCGGCGATGCCGAGGTAGCCGCCGTCGATCGGAAAGCACGACAGCACCAGCAGACCGGAGAGCAGCGAGCGCGACAAACGCCGATCCTCCATCTGCGCCGGGTAGGACCACTCCTCGGAATCAAGCGCTAGCGGCCACTGCGGGTCCTTGACCGCGGACAGCAGAACCGACAGCGTGCCGCCTTGGCCGGCGCTGCGAACGACCTGGTCGACCTGTGACTTGGACAGCTCGATCAGCACCGTCTGGTCCTCTGACTCGGACTCGGTGCGAGCCGAACGTCGCGTAGGACGTCCGGCTCGCTGCCACTGGCGAGACGACGCGGCTTTGGATGCGGCGCCGGAGGCACCCGCCTTAGCGCGCCGCGAACGACGCTGCTTCTCTCTCCTGGCCGGCATGACTCCAGTCCCGTTGTCATCCATCATCGCGTTGTCGGAATAATGCCCGCGCGCACGAGGCGCGAGAAAGGTTGTTCTGAATATTCAGTTCTGACTACTCCTCGCAACGCTCGGAAATTGCGCATTCAGGCGCCCTGCTGTGCAAACGCGACGCGCCAGAGTTGCGGCATCGCGTTTCCGATGACGAACGCGGACGAGCCACCGGCGTGACGATCCAGGGTTACTTCGCTAAACACACTCGCTGGCAAAGACGCTCCTCCAGACACGCAGCACCGGCAGCAGTACCCGCGTCAGCGAACCGCCTGCGCGCGCGATGCTGGCGGTGTCGGCTCGCAAGTCCGGGGCGCGTGCCCCGTCCTTGGATAGATACATCGCGAACATGCATGCGGCGATTACCGCATGACGGTGCCCATTGCTCAGCCGGCGGACCTCGGCGGTCGAGCGCGCGACCATGTTGCGAACACGCTCACCCGCCTCAGTCTGGCTCGTGTAATGGCCCACATAGCAGTGATCCCCGTTGGCCTCGTCCTGCACCTGATCGGCATAGCTGTCCAGCATCGTCGCGGCGCCGGCGATCCACGGAAAGTAGGCCGCGTAGGTTTGCCTGACGTCCGTGTCTGTGCAAGCCGGATCGGCGGCGAGCGCCAGAAATGCGTGGACGGCCAATGACGCGGTTGCGGCGCTGCTCAGCTCAAACCACCTGAGCCGACGCTCCTCGGCGAACTCGCGCGCGGCCCACCGGCGCAGCGCCTCGTCGCGGCAGCCTGCGTCGGTGTCGTGGTTCAACGCCTGGACGTGTGCACGCTCGGCTTCACGCACGACGATCGACTGAACGCGACCGTAGGAGGGAAGCGTCGCGCAGCTCTGACGGCAGGCTTCCACGAGCGCGCGCAGATACCCTCCATCCTCTCTCCAGGGATTCAGGCGGTAGTAGTCGGAGATCGGCGCTCCAGGAGTGAGAGCCTCGACCAGCGCCTTGTGCAGTTGCAGTCCGTTGGCCGTGCCTTCGTGAGCGCCTCGCTCGCTGACGCTGTCGAGGAAGTCCCAAATCATTTGATAAGCGACGAGTAGACGCAACAGATCTCGATTGCGCCGGCGTGGCAGGATCGAGAACAGGGCGGCGCCCGCGGCGTTCTCGCGCTTGCGTGTTATCGAGTCCAGCGCGTCTTCGCGAATCGGCCCATCAGGAATCTGCGTCGCGAGCACCTGCCAGGTGCGCATCTCACGCGACACCTCTCGAAGGCCCCAGAGCAGCTCCCTCGCGGCAGCCGCCAGCAGGACCCAGACCTGCCGCGGAGAGAGTGGTAGCGGGTCGGGCATTTATCCAGGAATCTGAACTTTCCTGGATAGTAGTTAGCCCTTCGGACGGCTCTCTTTCGTTGAACTATTCCTGTAGGCCGACCGAGGGGCGCACGCGCGCGGCGGCGTATCCGGGCACGGCGACGATGAGTACGGCAACCGCGGTGATCAACGCGAAGTTCTCGGCGGCCCCCGGGATGGGGGTTGATTCGATCACCGGAAAACCGGTGACGACTGAGAGGGCGCGACTGAGCAGCAATTGGCCGAACGCGCCGAAGGCCGCACCCAACGCGCAGCCCACGCCGAGCAGAATCGCACTCTCCCAGAGCAGCGCTCGCCACAGCACTGCGCGGCTGAAACCGTCGACCTTCATGTCCGCAAGGCGCACCCTCCGTTGCCAGATCATCGCTCCCATCGCGGCAGCCATCGCGAGCACGGCGGCGATCAACACGAGGCTTCGTATCTGTGTCAGACGAGAGAGCCCCTGTGCGGCCGAGGCGTACTGCAGGCGCTCGCGCTGGCCGCCGGTTTCGACGCGAAGTCCGGTCTGAGACCCAAGCGCGTCACGCACCTCGCGGCTGACGACGGTCGGTGACGCCCCTGATGTGAGCTTGAGCTGATACGCGCTCGGCATCGGGCTCGCCCAGGCACGCGCGTAGTCATCTGCGTTGAGGATCATCGCCCCGGGCGGCCAGCCGAGGTTCGTGCTCAGTGCGGCAACGCGCAAGCTGGTCGGACGAGGCGCCGGCAAAGTGAACACCTGCCCTACGTGCAGGTGATGTGAGGCTGCGAGTGAGCGAGACAGGATCACCCAGCCGGTCGTACGCAGTCGCGCGAAGGCTCTAGCAGCGTCTTCGCCGACGATCTCGTGCGCGGAGATCGGCGACGAGGTCGCTCGCGGCTGAGCCAGCGTCCAGACGCGCCGATCTCCCCAGTCCAAGAAACTCCCGCGATACAGCCGCACCCACTCGACGCCGGCCAACGCCCGAAGCTTCTGTGAAGCGACGTCCTGGAACGGCGTCGTGGCGAGCGCGTTTGACGCTCCCGCCGGCGACACCCAGATGTCGGCGGCCGAGTCGATCGTGTGCGCCGACGTGTCTAGGCCGCGTTGAAGGCTGTTGCGCGCTCCCTGGATGGAGACGCTGCCGAACACGGCGATCGCCCCGGTCGCGGCGATCGCGAGCGAGCGCACGCGGGTGGTACGTGAACGCAACTCGATCAGCGCGATATGCGAGGCGGCGCCTGTGGACAGGATCTGCAGCCGTGCGCTGAGGCGCACGGCCAGATCGAGCAGGGCGGGCAGGCACAACAGCAGGGCAAACGTCAGGCTGACGACACCGACGATGGCGGAGCGGGGCGCGGCCAGGAGAATCGCCGTGGTCGCGCCCAGACACACCGCCGCAGCACCGAGCAGCGCTATGCCGGCGACCCCTCTCCTACGGGCCGGACGTGCCGGTCCGGCCGGGCGCTTGAGGATCGCCGCGCGCAGGGGGACCAGCACCCCGCTCGCAGCGGCCAAGAGCCCGCCGACGAGCGCCAGCGCAACACTCGACCATGTCAGCACGCGCTCGCTGCCGATCGGAAACGCGAATGAGAGATATTCCGGGTCCGAGCTGAACAAAGCGGCCGACACGACCTCGCCGAGCACAAGTCCCAGCACCGACGCGAGGACTCCCAACACGAGCGCGTCGAGCAGCAGGATCTCGACGATCATTCGCCGTGTGTAGCCATCCAGGCGCAGATCCTCGATCAGGCTTCGGCGCTGTGGCACCGTCAGCATCAGAGCGTTGAAGGCGAACAGGAATCCGACCAACGCACTGAGCCCGGAGAACAGCGCGGTCGACTGATTGACCGGTCCGGCCGCGCGACGAAAGAGCCGCGAGGTTATGTCCGCGGGGCGGACATTGAGCCGTCCGGCTGCGAGACGTTCGAGCTCGAGCCTCACCGATCGAGCGGCGCGCGGCGGGGTGCGCACGTAGATGCTCGTAAGCCGGCCCGCCATCCCCGACATGCGCTGGACGGTGCGCAATGGCGCCAATGCGATTGGGCTTCCGCCAAGGCTCCCAGGCCCTGTTTCGAGCAATCTCGGCACGAGCAGAGCTTTGACCGTCCCGGCGCCGATCTGAAGCTCGACCGGGCGAATCGAGAAGATCCCAACCTCCCTCGCCAGCTTGGCGGGCATTGTGAACACGCGGGCGGAGCCCAGCAGTGGCAGGGCTCCGACGTGTCGCGCGATCTTGCCGCCGAGCCGTGCCAGCCGCGGATCGGTCCCGACAAGATCGACCGAGCGCTGACCGGTGGCGCCAACGACGTTGGCGTCCTGCTCGAGCACCGGCGCGGCAGCCTGCACGCCCGGAAGTCGCGCGACCTCGTTGAGCAAGCGTTCGTCGAAGCCTGCACTGTCGCGCGAGGCCAGCTGAAAGCGCATCTGGCCGACGATGCCGTCGGTGAGGCGCTGTACCGAGCCGTCGAGACTGGTGTTCGCAACCTGCGAGGCGAACAGCAGAGCGACGCCGATCGCGATGCCCAGCACGGCAAAGAGTTCCTGCGTCAAGCGCGCTCGTAGCCGAACGCGATACAGACGGAGAATGCTCGACAGCTTCACGGCGATCGCCTGCCGCGATCAGCGGACATCAATCGCCGGTGACACCTGGTCGGGCTCATAGTCGGCCAGCCGCCCGTCGCGCAGCGCGTACACCCGATCGGCGAAGCCCGCGGCTTGGGGATCGTGCGTGACGAGCAATACGCCCACTTGGCGCTCGCGGCACGTCTCGGCCAGCAGCGCAAGCACCTGGCGCCCGCGCTCGGTGTCGAGGCTGCCGGTCGGCTCGTCGGCCAACACGAGCTTCGGTTCCGTCGAAAGTGCCCGCGCGATCATCACGCGCTGGCGCTCGCCCATCGAGAGCTGTTCGGCTCGGTGTCCGCTTCGCTCGGCGAGTCCGAGTCTGTCCAGCAATGGCTCGATGCGCCGGCGCGCCTCGCGCGAGCCGATGTCCGTGCCCATCAGCTTCAGCGCGGCGTTGTCAAGCGCCGTTGCGCCGGCGATCAGATTCAACGACTGGCGGACGAAGCCGAGATCGTGCAGGCGGTAGTTCGCAGCCTCGCGGTCAGAAAGCTCGGAGACATCGCAACCGCCGAGCACGATCGAGCCGGCATCGGGACGAAGCAGCGCGGCGATCAGCATCAGCAACGTCGTCTTTCCCGATCCGCTCGGGCCGTAGAGCGCTACGAACTCACCGCTGTGCACCGACAGCGAGACACCATCGACCGCACGCACGGGCGGTCCGGAGAGGGCGGGGAAATGCTTGACCAACTCGCGCAGCTCCAGCATCAGCGATGACTTCCGGAGCCCCCTGCGGAGCGTCCTGCGGGGACTTCGTCGGGCATCTAGGCCGAGCGCTGGGCGGGGAAGTCGATCACGTTATCCTCTCCGCCGCCCGGAGAAGGCGGAGGCTTGATCAGCCTACCTCCACCGAGCGCCCTGAGCTGATCGGAGCCGAGCGCCGCGGGCATGTCGGGCGCGGTCATCAGCACGGCGAGGCCGGTCTCGTCCACTAGCGATCGCAGCAGCTGGAGGATCTCTTCGCGCTCCAGCACGTCAAGATTCGCGGTCGGGTCGTCAACGAGCAGCAGCCGCGGGGCGCGCGCGATGCCATGTGCGATCGCCACGAACGCGCGCTCTCCGTCGGACAGACTCTCCCAGCGTTGACCGGACACCTGACCCATGCCCACTCGCTGCAGGGCGCGGTCCGCCAGCTGACTGGCGTCGCGCCGGCCATGTTGAACGAGCAGCGGCAACGCGACATAGTCCAGCATGCGCAGCTCGCTGCGGGGACCCGCGCGGCGCACCAGCGCGATCTGGTCGCGTCGCAAACGCGCCTGCGCTCCTTCGGACAGCTGCGAAAGATCCTCGCCGTCAAAACACACCGAGCCCTGGTCCGGCGCCTCCAGGCCTGCGGCAATGCGCAGCAGTGTCGACTTGCCCGACCCTCGCTTGCCCCAGACGCCGATGAACTCGCCACGCTCGATCGTCAGCTCTGCATCGCAGAGCACACGGACCTCCGAGGTGCCCCGCCAATAGCTCTTGCTGACCGCGTCCAGCGAGAGCAGCGCGTCTGGCATCTACAGCCCTCGCAGGCGCGGTCGCGGCGGAGCGAAAGCCTCGGGAGCATCGCGACGCCCCGACGCCTCACGCTCGTCGCGAAGCTGCTCGAGCAGCTCGCGCGCGTTCTGCAGCCATTCGATGCGCGAGTTCCAGAAGGCGACCTCGGCTTCGGTCGCCAGTAGTCGCATCATCGCCGACCAGTCGCGCGAGCCCGACGCCTCTCCAGTCAGGCGCTTGAGATCCTGCAGGCGCCCTAGACAGACGCTTTCCTGACCGCTGACCATCTCGATCAGCCGCGGCAAGTTGCGCGGCCGGCAGAGGGCGATCTTCATGTGCAGCTCGTCGCGCAGCGGCGGCGCCGGCGACGGGTCGAGCATCCACGCTTCGAAATGGTCGACGCCCTCCTCAGTCGCCTCGTAGATCGTGCGCGGCGCGGCGCGGCGCGCGGGACCGGCGCCCATCTCTCCGGCGCTGCGCACGAGGTCGTCGCGGCTCAGCTGGTCGAGCGCCGAGTACACGCCCGACGGCGCGAACCCCGACGAGCCGAAGCGCTCATCGAGCCGCTGAGCGAGCTGATACCCATAGCCTGGGCGCTCGATCACGAGCCCCAACACCGCATGCTTGGCCGACATTCCTGCCCTTCCTGGTCATCGGGCTTCAGCGCCAGACGGTACTCCAATTCACGAACCGCTGCGTTCCAATGGTGCCATGAATCAGATCGACTGGAACTTTCAGCCAGTCGAGAGGATGTGCTTATCGGGATGCCGCAGGCGTTCGCTACGTTATCCCAAGCCGGTCGAGCAGAGCGTCGTCGCCGCGCCAGTCGCCGCGTACGCGCACCGACAGATCGAGGTGAACCTGGCAGCCGAGCTCTCGCTCGATCTCGCGACGCGCGGCCATGCCGATCGCCTTGACCATGTGACCGTGCGCACCGACGAGAATCCCCTTCTGCGAGGCCGTTTCCACCCAGATCAGCGCGCGCACACGCGCCAATCCCGGCCTCGGCCTGTCGATCTCCTCGACCATCACCTCGACCGCGTGCGGCACCTCCTGGAAGGTCCGTCTGATTGACTGCCTCGCGCACCAACTCGGCCAGGACGACAGTCAGCGGCTGATCGGAGATCGGCGCCCGGCTCGAACAGGAACGGCCCCTCGGGCATCTGCCCCAGGAGATGCCCGACGAGCGCCGGCACGCCAGCGCCGGTCCGCGCCGAAATCGGAAACACATGCTCGCCGACGGGAAGCTCGGCCGCCTCGGTGAGTGCGGCGGCCGTCGCGGCACGGGCGAGCCGGTCGATCTTGTTGACGGCGATCGTGACCGGCACACCGGTCTGCGGCGAGCGTCTCTGCGATGAAGCGATCGCCCGGCCCGACACCCTGCTCGGCGTTCAGCACGAACAGCGCCACGTCGCAGTCGGCCAGCTCCTGGCGCACCCTCGCTGCCATGCGCGAGGTGAGCGTGTCGCGCGGGCGCTGCACGCCGGGCAGGTCGACGAGCACGAGCTGCGCAGTCCCTGTTGGGAATGGATGCCGCGAATCGCGCGGCGGGTCGTCTGCGGGCGGTCGGAGACGATCGCGACCTTGTCCTGCACGATCGCGTTGACGAGCGTCGACTTGCCGACGTTCGGCCTGCCCGCGAGCGCGACGAAACCACTGCGCGTCAACGCTGCCCCCCTGCCAGCAGCTGGCGCTGCAGCCGCGAGCATCTGCCCGTCATCGGTCTCGTGATCCATGCCGAGGAGATGCAGCATGCCGTGCACGACCGCCTCGCGCACGTCGGCTGTGTGCGCGAGGCAGATGACGACGTCGCCGAGCTCTCGACCTCCGGGCGAAGGCTCCGCGCCGTCGATCGGAAACGACAGCACGTCGGTGGGTTCAGGCAGCGCGCGATGCTCGGCGTTCAGCTCGGTGATGCGTCGCTCGTCGACGAACTCGACCGCCACGTGTCCGTCGTGCACGCCCGCCGAGTCGGCGGCCAGCGCGCACAGTCTGCGGATCTCGGCCAGCGGCGGCAGGCTCTCGCCTTCGCGAGCGCCCGCCGTGTCGTCGCCACGCGTCGTGGGCGCGCCGAACACCTCGACGTCGATCATCGCGCTCAGGCGCTGCGATCGGCCGAGCGCAGCCCGGGCGCCTCGCGCTGGGCGTGCACGTCGTAGGCCTCGACGATCCGCTGCACGAGCTTGTGGCGGACGACGTCCTCGCCGCCGAAGCGCACGAACTGAATTCCCTCGACCGCGTCGAGCACGTCGCCGACGACGATCAGACCCGAGCGCTGGTCGCGAGGCAGGTCGACCTGTGTGATGTCGCCCGTGACGACCATGCGCGAGCCGAAACCCGAGGCGCGTGAGGAACATCTTCATCTGCTCGGGCGTCGTGTTCTGTGCCTCATCGAGGATCACGAAGGAGTCGTTGAGCGTGCGCCCGCGCATGAACGCCAACGGCGCGATCTCGATCACGCCGCGCTCGATGTGCTGTGAGACCTTCTCGGGATCGAGCATGTCGTGAAGCGCATCGAACAGCGGGCGCAGGTAGGGATCGACCTTGGCCATCAGATCGCCGGGCAGAAAGCCGAGTCGCTCGCCCGCCTCCACGGCCGGGCGCGTGAGGATGATGCGATTGACCTCGTGGCGCGAGAGCGCGGCCGCGGCCATCGCCACCGCCAGGAACGTCTTGCCAGTTCCCGCAGGCCCGACGCCGAAGGTGACGGTGCTCGAGCGCACGGCGTCCACGTAGCGCTTCTGATTGACCGTCTTCGGCGCGACGCGCAGGCCGCGGTGACTCCAAACGACGTCCTCGAGCACACGCGCCGGCGACTCGTGGGCGTCGAGCGCGCCGGTGACGGCGGCGATCGTGCCGGGGCCGATCTGATGGCCGCGCGCGATCAGCTCCGAGAGCTCACGAACGACGCGCTCGCCGGCGTTGTTCTCGCTCTCGTCGCCATCGAACGTCAGCACGTTGCCGCGCAGATGGACCTTGCAGTCCAGATGGGCCTGCAGCGCCCGAAGCACCGCGTCCTGACTGCCGGCCAGCTCGACGGCGACTTCGTTGGGAAGCTCTAGGCGGGTCCTCATCCCTGCAGCGACGCTCGCACGAGTCCCGACACGCGCTTGCCGTCCGCGCGGCCGTCGACGACGGCCATCGCCGCCTTCATCGCCTGGCCCATCTCCTTCGGCGTCGTCGCGCCGCTGTCGCGCACGGCCTGCGCGACGATCGTCTCGAGCTCGGCGTCGGACAGCTCGGCCGGGAGGTAGCCGCCGATCAACTCTGCCTCGGCGTCCTCGCCTGAGGCGAGATCCTCGCGACCGCCGTCGCGATAGGCGCTGGCGGCTTCGACGCGCCGCTTGCGCTCGCGCCGCAGCACGGCAAGCTCGTCGTCGGCGCCCTCCTTGGCCGCCTTCTGCAGCTCCGACAGGACCAGGCGCAGGGCGCCAACGCGCGGTTTGTCGCCCGCGCGCATCGCCCCCTTGACGTCTTCTTTGATCTGATCGGCTATCGCCATCTTCGACTCAGGATACGCCGCGGCGGCGAGAGTCGGCGAGATCGCCCGGCGAGCGGTCCGCTCGGCCCGCGGCGTGCTCGGCTAGCGCGACAGAATAAGGTCTCGCGCGTGACCGACTCGACCTATGCCGAAGCGCTCGCGCCGTTTCTCGCGGAGGCCGCTCAGCTGCGTCCGGCCGATGGCGAAGTGATCGACGCGCACACGCACCTGGGATTGGACGAGGACGGCCGCTCGCTGACGCTCGAGCAGCTGCTCGAGCAGCTCGACGCAGCCGGCGCACGCCGCGCATGCGTGTTTCCACTGCACGATCCCGAGCGCCACCCCTCCTACCGCCTGCCCAACGACCGCGTGCTTGCGTGGGCCGGCGAAAGCGACGGCCGGCTGGTGCCGTTCTGTCGGCTGGATCCCGCCGAAGACCCCGTGGACGAGGCCGAACGCTGCCTGAACGCCGGCGCGCGGGGGATCAAGCTTCACCCACGGGCGCAGGAGTTCGTCTTCGACGGACCCGAGATGGACGGCGTGTTCTCGCTGGCCGAACAGGCGAGCGTGCCGATCCTGATCCATGCCGGCCGCGGGCTGCCGCCGCTGGCCGACGGTCTCGCGGACGTCGCGCTGCGCTACCCGGGCGCCGCGCTGATCCTCGCGCACGGCGCGATCTGCGATCAGGGCATCCTCACGACGCGCCTGGCCGAGCATCCCGCGGTGCTCTATGACATCTCGTGCTTCTTCCCGCTCGACGTGATCGAGCTGTTCGCGCGCGTGCCCGCCGAGCGCATCGTGTTCGCTTCCGACCCCCCCTACGGCATGCCTGCCACGACGCTGTATCTCGCGCTGCGCCTGGCCCGCCAGGCGCGCCTGGACGAGCAGACGACCAAGGCCGTGCTGGGCGAGACGATGGCTTCGCTGCTCGACGGCCGCGGCCTGCCGCCGGTCGCCGCGCCGCGCCGCGGCGCATCGATCGCGCTGTCGGGTCGCCTGGCGCGCGTCTACGGCTATGCGAGCCTGGTCGGACCCGCGCTGTTTACAGGAGCGGGAGAGCAGGCGCACGCGATGCTCGACATGGCGCTGGCCGCCTGCCGTGACCCTCAGCCGGGCGACGATGGCGAGGCGCTGCAGACGATCGGCGCGGCGCTCGGCGCCGCCAAGACGCTGGTCGGCCAGCAGGACGGCGCGCGCGCGGCGATCGACCTCGTCTATCGGGCGATCGTGCGGGCTGCCACCGAGCTGCCCGACCAAGCCTGACCAGGCTCTAGGACGCGGCGGTCAGCCACACGGCGGCCCACTCGCCGTCGCTGCGGCGCGTTCGCTCGCGCATGCCAAGGCGGCCGGCGAAGGCCAGCGCGACCTCGTCGACCTGCTCGCACAGCAGCCCGCTGGCGAGCAGGTGCGACGGAGGGGCGGCGACCGTCTCGGCGAGCTCCAGCAGCAGCGGGCGAAGCAGGTTCGCCGTGACCACGAGCCCACCCGCGGGCGCATCGGCTCGTCCGAGCCATGGCAGCTGTTCGGTGCGCAGGTCCACGCGGCGCAGCTCGGGCTCCGTTTCGTTGACCGCGGCGTTCTCGCGCGCTGCGTCAATGCTCAGGCGGTCGTGATCGACGCCCAGCACGGGCGCGAAGCCGAGCCGGGCGGCGGCGATCGCCAGCACTCCCGAACCGGTGCCGATGTCGAGCAGCGGACCGCACTCGCCGCCGGCCGCCAACTCGAGCAGCATCTGCAGGCATAGGCGCGTGGTCGCGTGAGCGCCCGTGCCGAACGCCTGGCCGGGGTCGATCACGATCTCCTCGATCGGCTCATGAACGCTCGGCGCCTGGCGAGCCTGCTCCCACGGCGGGCGGACGCGCAGCGACGGAACCGCTCGGCCGACCGAGCCAGGTACAGGAGCACGTATCAGCACCGGGCGATGAAACTGCTTCCAGCGCTCCTGCCAGTCGTCGGCCGTCTCGCTGGTCGAGATCTCCACCAGCGCATCGCCGGCCGCCGCGGTGAGGTCGGGGAGGTCCGGCAGCTCTCCGGGGGCTCCGTAGACGGCGAACTCGATGCAGTCGTCGCCGACGGGCGTCTCCTCCACGCCCGCCGGCGCGAGCTCGAGCAACTCAGCGAGCACGAGCTCCGCCTGCGCTCGCCGCACGCGGACGGCCAGACGGATCACGCAGCCTGGCTACCGAGCGCCCTGCGCAACTTCGCGAACATCGATTCCTCCGAACGCAGGTTCTCCTCGGTCAGCGTGTCCCTGAGCTGCTCCAACAGCTCGCGCTGCTCATCGCTGAGGCGGCGCGGAATCACCACGTTGACGACCACACGCAGGTTGCCGCGTCGGCTGCGCTGAAGCGCGGGCATGCCCTCGCCTTTGATCGTCAGCACCTCGCCGGGTTGTGTTCCCGGCGCCAGCTCGACCGATGCGCTGTCCTTCAGCGTCGGCACGTCCAGCGTGCCGCCGAGCGCGGCCACGGGCGCGGGCACGTCCAGCGCGGTTATCAGGTCGTCTCCTTCACGAACGAAGCGCTTGTCCTCCTGGACTCGCACCAGCACGTACAGATCGCCCGACTGGGCGCCGGCTTCGCCGGCGTGGCCCTTGCCGCCTATGCGGATGCGCTGGCCGTTGGCGATCCCCGCCGGTACGTCGATGTCGAGCGCGCGCCTGGCCGCCTTGCGCCCGCGGCCGCGGCATTGGCGGCAAGGCTGCTCGGGCACGCGGCCATCGCCGTCGCAGACGTCGCAGACGACCGTTCGCACCATCTGTCCGAATGGCGTCCGGGTGGAGGCCTGCAGCTGTCCGGCGCCGCCGCACCGATCGCACGTCCTGATCGGCGTTCCGGGCTCGGCGCCGTTGCCGCTGCAGTGCTCGCACCGCTCGACCGCCTCGTATGAGACCTCGACCTTCGCGCCGTCCGCGGCCTGCAGCAGGTCGATCTCGATTGCGACCGCGACGTCGCCGCCGGGCATCGGCCCCGAGCGCCCGCCGAAGCCCCCGCCACCGCCGCCGAAGAACGCGTCGAATAGATCGCCGATCGAGCCGAAGCCGTCGAAGTTGGGCGCATAGCCGCCGGAGCGCAGCCCTTCATGTCCGTAGCGATCGTAGGTGGCACGGCGCTCGTCGTCGGAGAGGATCTCGTAGGCCTCGGCGGCCTCCTTGAACTTCTCCTCGGCGTCTGGATCGTGCGCGTTGACGTCGGGGTGCAGTTCGCGCGCCAGCTGGCGGAAGGCTTTCTTGATCTGTTGCTCAGAAGCCTCGCGCTCGACTCCGAGCACGTCGTACGGGTCGCGTGGCATGCCGGTCGTGTCAGCTCTCGGCATATGCGTCTTCGACGAAGCGCGACAGCTCGTGGGCCGCCTCGCGGACTGTGACGATCGCGCCGGCGTAGTCCATGCGCACAGGCCCGATCACCGACACCGCGCCAAGCTTGCGCTGGGCGACTCCGTACCCGGTCGCCACGAGCGCCAGCGAGCGCATCGCCGGTATCTCGTTCTCGTTGCCGATGCGCACGAAGATGCCCTGCTGTCCGAGCGCGCTGCGCAACACACGCAGCAGCGACACGCGACGCTCGAGCAGACCCACCAGACCCTCCAGCTGCGCCGCGTCCTCGATCTGGCCTGCCGCGAACAGGCGCGCGGTGCCGTCGACGTACAGCTCGTCTTCGCTGTCGGCTGCGAGATCGCCGAACGCCGGCGCCAGACGGCGCAGGAAGGCGAGCTCGGCGCTCGACAGACTGGAATCGATCAACCGCTGCTGGAGCATCCGAGCGCCCAGGCCGTAGCCGACCAGGCGCTCACGCAGGTACTCGCCGGCCCACGCAAGAAGGCCGGAGTCGACCGGGCGGTCGAAGGTCGCGAACAACTTCGACACGCCGCCGCTGGAGGTGATGACGACGACCATCGCAACCTCGGGCTGAAGCGCGAGCACCTCGACGTGGCGAATCGTCGCCGTGGTCAGCGAGGGGGCGGAAACGACCGCCAACAGGTTGGTCATCTGCGAGAGCGTCTCAGAGGTCGTGCGCATCGCCTCCTCGACCTCTCTGCGAATCAGCGACAGCTCCATGCGCCGTTGCACCTCGAGGCCTTGACCGGAGCTGAGCATGCGATCGACCACATAGCGGTGTCCGGCGTCGGTGGGAACGCGTCCGGCCGAAACGTGCGGGTGGGCCAGCAGACCCTGCTCCTCGAGCAGCGCCAGTTCGTTGCGGACCGTCGAAGGACCGCAATCGAACTCGGCGTCGGCGGCGATCGACTTGGACGCCACGGGTTGGCCGGTGCGCAGGTAGTCGTCCACCACCTTGCACAGGATCCGCTCCTGGCGGGAGGTGAGCATGATCTGATTGTAGGCCGAGGGGTGGAGCGCCAGCCGGCCTGGCACACCGGCGATCGTGCATTTGCCCAGGGCGCAAATGCAGTTGCGTGGTTGTCGATCACAGCTGACCCTCTCCCGACAAGGCACATGGCGCCGTCGCCCGCGGCTGGATCGGAGGCCTGAAAGCGGCATCGACAGGGCAGAAACGCAGACATAGCCGCGACCGGCGACCGTTAGACCGAACCCGACTGCACGCGACGGCGGCTGCGGGCGGCTGAGCGCTGGACGACCTCCTGCTTTGCGGCTACGCTGCCGATCCCCTCCAAGCCCCATCCCCCTGAGACTCGCCGCATTCGCGGCACCGTCGAGCCATAGCAGCCAATGCAGGCATCGATCTCTCGGAGTCGACGAGCGCTCTCGCGCCAAGTCGATGCGCTCGCGTTCGATCGCCCGGAACCTCCGAGACCCCCTTTGGGGTTCTCGGGACATGCACGGCCTCGGTCGGGCGCTCCTGCTGGCGCTTGACGGCAGAAGCGCGCGTGCCTAGAAGCGGACACCGGGCCGGACGCCACGTTGCCGGAGCCCGTGACCGACCACCAGGAGATCGAGATGACATCGACAGCAGTGCATTCGCCGCCAAGAAATCCGCCCGCGCGACGCTGTGGCCCCGCACCACGCACCAAAGCGAGCCGTCCGCGCGTCGGCGTTCGCAAGCAACGGACTGCCAGCCGCCCAACGCCGCTCGCGCGCTACACCGACTGCGATGGACGAGCGCGCGAGATCGTCACGCGAGTCGGTCGCGCACAGAGCGTGCTGGTGGTCGATCGCGACGAGCAGTCAAGAGGCGACGACCGCTTGATCGCGCATCTCGCGCCCGAGGAGCCGCCCGGCAACGCTGCAATCGCTTCGCACGGCTACATCGCTCGGGCCCGACGTTGCAAGCGCCTTTGTCGCCGCGTATGCGAGACCGACCTCAGCGCGACCCCCTACGTCGAGTCCGAAACCGAGCGTTGCGCGATCGCCCTGCCGATCGACGAGCAGCCGACCGACAGCCTCGGCCGTCGCTACGAGCTCGCGCGGGTGGAGACCGGCATGTCGATTCCTGAACTGCGTTGGTGTCGATGCACGCCCGCCAGGCACGCCGATCCCACCACGATCAGCCTCCGCGAGGCGATCGCCCGCCTCGAAAGCTATGAGCCCGTGTGCGCTCTCACAAAACGCGCCCTGCTCCGTCATGCCAACGACGACGCGGTGTCCGTGACGGCCCTGCGTGGCGAGCTGCAGCGTGTTCGGCAGAGCCCGATCGTGCTCAACAGGGGTCTACGCGAAGCGGTGCTCGCGGCGATGACGAGGCAGGGACTGAGCATGAGCGAGATCGCAATTCGCTGCGGTCGGATCAAGCGCGACTCCGCCGGTAACCAGAGCGGCGAGACGAGCTGGCTTGCGCGACGTCTCGGCCTGCTCCCCGAGGGCGGCCGCAAGGCGCCCACGCCGTGGGTTCACAGCGATGTGCTCGCCTTGATCGCGCGCGATGGCCTGGGGCAGGCTCCACGCGAGGTCGAACTCGACTGAGCGCATCGCCCAGGTCGGATCGGGCGACCGGCAAACGACCGATCGATAGCCACACAACACATAGCGGCGGGCGCGGCCCGACTTGCACGGCAATACGAAGGCGGACCTCAGGTCCGCCTTCGCTCGTTAACCACCGCCGGCTCCCGCCGGCTCGAACGAGCGAGGCGCGAGCCTGGCTCGCAAGGAGGCACGATGCATCCAAAAGCACCACCATCGACCCCCGATCCGCTGGCGCCGTTCGCCGGTCTCGGTCACTGGCTGGCAACGACCGCGGCGCTCAGCGCCGCCGGACTGGCCGTCGGCGCGGTCCTCGCCCACTACTTGAGATCGAGAGCGCTGCACTGGAGTTGGGGAGCCGTCGCTCTACTGGCAACCGTTCTGTTGCGTTCGATGCTGGCGGGCGCGGCGCCGTTCGCCTTGGCAGCGGCCCTCTGCACAACGCTGCGCGGTAGGCGTCTACACCGTGAAGATGCACTCGCGGGCGCCGACCTGGCCCAGCGGGCGGGCAGGCGCCGCACTCCGCTCGACCTTGCCCGGGCGCGCCTTGGCGCGCTCGCACTGCGCCGGCGCTGGGCACCCGCTGGGAGGCGCTGGCTGCACGGCGAAGAGCTGATCATCGGCTCCGATGGTCGCGGGCGTCTGGTGTCCGTTCCATGCGGCGGTGTCGCCGGCGGCACGCACTCATTGCTCGTCGGCGCGACCGGCTCGGGTAAGACCGTCACGCAGACCTGGATGGCAGTGCGCTCGATCGAACATGGCGCCGGCGCGATCGTGGTCGACCCAAAGGGTGATCGACAGATGCGCGATGCAGTCGCCACAGCCGCAAAGGCGGCGGGCCGCGATTTCATCGAATGGTCGCCCGAAGGGCCGTGCGTCTACAACCCGTTCGCGCGGGGCGGCGACACCGAGATCGCCGACAAGGCTCTGGCCGGCGAGCGCTTCACCGAGCCGCACTATCTGCGACAGGCCCAGCGCATGCTGGGGCACGTCGTGCGCGCGCTGCGCGCCGCCGACGCCGAGGTGGACCTGAGGTCGATCGTGGCACACCTCGATCCCGACAACCTCGAGCTCTTGGCTCGGCGGCTCTCCAGCGACCAAGCCGAGGCGACGGAGGCCTATCTCGATTCGCTCACGACACGCCAGCGGGCAGAGCTCGCCGGGGTGCGTGACCGCCTGGCGATCCTCGCCGAGTCAGACGTCGGCAGATGGCTTGACGCTCGCAGCGGCCAAGCCAGGCGATTCGATCTGCTCGAGGCTGTCCAGCAGCAGGCGGTCGTCTACTTCGACCTCGACGCCGACAGCAGGCCGCTGCTTACGCAGATGCTCGGCGCGGCGATCGTGCAGGACCTGCAGAGCACCGTGTCGGCAATGCAGGGCCGCCCATCGCCCACGATCGTCGTGATCGACGAGTTCTCGACGCTGGCAGCCGAGCAGGTCGTACGGCTGTTCGCCAGAGCGCGCTCAGCCGGGTTCAGCCTTGTGCTGAGCACGCAGGAGTTGAGTGATCTGCGCCTGCGCGGCCGAGAGGGCCTGCTCGAGCAGGTCATGGGAAACCTGTCGGTGCTGCTGGCGCATCGCCAGGTCGTACCGAGCTCAGCCGAGCTGATCGCGAGTCTGGCGGGAGCGACCGGCGCCTGGAGAACCTCGCGTCACGGCGACGGTCGCGTGAGCCGAACGCGTGTGCCGGCTGCAGCACTTGACGCCGACGCCGTGATGGGCCTCGCTCCGGGCTGCGCTGCGGCGATCGTGCTCAGCGACAGACGTCCGGCCCGGATCACACGCGTGCTCTGCGCAGGCGACGTGCGCAGGCCGTGATCCAAGGACATGCAAACGAGACAGGAGAACCTGATGAACGAGCAAGCAACGAAACATCCCCTCTCGCGCGAGCACGCGGCGATCATTCGCTGGACGGCAGTGATCGGCGCGATCACCACAGAGGCACTGGCCGAGACGCAGCAGGTAAGCATCGCCTCGGCTCGTGCACAACTCGGCGCAGCCACGCGCCGGCGACTGCTCCGGCGCGATCGTCCCTTGACCGACGTTCCCCCGATCTACTCGGTGACGGCCGCGGGGCTCGTGGCGGCCGGGCTCGACGGATTGCGAGCGTGCCGCGTGAGCGCCGCGAACTGCCAGCACACCGCCGCCTGCGCCCATGCGGCTGCGGAGCTTCAACGCTCCTATCCGGACCAGCGCGTGTCCGGCGAGCGCGAGCTGCGCCTCGAAGAGCGTCGCGCCGGCTCACCGCTGGCAAGCGCGATCATGCGTGCCGGCGGCTCGCACGGCGCGCTGCTGCACCGGCCCGATCTCGTGATCTGGCCGCCGCAAGGCGACCACGGTCGGCCCGTCGCGATCGAGATCGAGCTGACCATCAAGTCGTCGCGGCGTCTGGAGGCGATCTGCCGCGCATGGTCTCGCTCGCGAGTCGTCGCCGGCGTCGTCTACTTCGCCCCATGCGACGTGCAGCGGGCCCTGCATCGCGCGATTCGCAGAGCGCGGGCAGAGACGCAGGTGGCGGTGCTGGCTCTCGAGACACTGCCGCTGGCTGCGGCCGTGTACGGCTCGCGCCAGAGCTGCGTCCCAAGGCAGCCCTAGTTTGCTCGCGGGGCCATACACAGACAACGGAGATGAAAGCGATGGCGTATTTCTCGATAAACCGAGTCGTGCTGGTGGGTCGTCTGACACGCGATCCGGAGACGCGTTCCCTGCCCTCGGGCACCAGCGTCTGCGGACTTCGCATCGCCTGCAATGGCGGTCGACGCGACGACAGCGGTCAGACCCAGGAGCGACCCAACTACTTCGACGTCGACGTCTACGGCGCGCCGGCCGACACGGTGGGGCGCTACACCAAGAAGGGCAGCCGTGTCGGCGTCGACGGTCGTCTGCAATGGCGCGAGTGGGAGACCGACGACGGTCAGCGCAGGCAGGCTGTGAGCGTTGTCGCAGAGCGCATCCAGTTCCTCGACGCGGCCGGCGGGAGCAAAGCCCCTGAGGCGGCCGGCGAGCCCGGCGGAGACGACGAGGACGCCGATGAGCGCGAGCTCGTCGGCGCGGGCGAGCTCGAGGTCAGCTTCTAGTTCTGCAGGCCGTTCGGGCGCAGGGTCGGGCCGCGCTCGGTCTCGGCCACGAGATCGGCAGATGAGCGCCGCACGCCGCGGCGCTCATCTGCGCCCACGGTTCGCGAATCCAAGCGTCCGCGTAAACTGGCGCGCCGTCGGCCCCGACAGCCATCTCGCCTCGAGGAGACAAGTGCCAGTCAACAAGCAAGCGATCGGCAAGACCTACGACCCCGTCCTCTACGCGGTCGGCCGAGAGAAGATCAGGGAGTACGCACGCGCCGTGGCGGAGACCGACCCGGTCTGCCTCGACGTGGACGCCGCTCGGCGCGCCGGCCACGCCGATGTCGTTGCACCGCCGATGTTCGCGGTCGTCTACAGCGCGCCGGCGGTCGGCCCGCCGATCTTCGATCCGGAGATCGAGCTGAACTTCGCGATGATGGTTCATGGCGGGCAGGAGTTCGTGTGGGGGCCGGTGGTCGTGGCCGGCGATGAGATCACGACGACGGCGAGCGTCAAGGACATCTCAGAAGCCGACGGACGCGGCTACTACGTGTTCGAGTCGATCTCGACAAACCAGCGCGGCGAGCAGGTCTGTCGCGGAACCTGGACGAACATCGTGCGAGGAGTGTGAGCGAGATGGCCGAGCTGAAGAGTGGGCAGCAGATCCCGCGTGTGAGCATCACTCCCGACAAGTACCTCACCAATCGCTACGCCGGCGCCTCTGGCGACTTCAATCCGATCCACATCGATGAGGAGTTCGCGCGGGCCGTGGGTTTGCCCGGCCGGATCCTGCACGGCCTGTGGACAATGGCCCAGGTGGCGCGCGCACAGACCGAGGCGGCCGGCGGTCCGGCGCATCTGAAGCGGCTGTCGGTGCAGTTCCGCGGCATGGGCATGCCCGAGCAGGAGGTCGTGGTGACGGGCACGGTTCGCGAGGCGGCGGACGGCAAGGCGATCGTCGACACGGTTGCCGAACAGGGCGGAAAGCAGATCATCCGCAACGCCGAAGCCGAGCTGGTCAGCTGACCACGCCGGCCGCATGGTCGTCGCCTGGCCGGGGCACCTCGCGCGCCTGCACGGATACTCGACCCTCGGAGGGATCGCCGCCGGCCGCGAGCACGCGCGCCGCCGGCGGCAGCGGCGGCGAGCCCAGAGCGCGGCTCAGATTCTCGTGCATGTCGCGCTCGGCGACGAAGAGGATCTGCTGTCGGCCCGGATATTGCCAGTCGAAGGGATACTCGCCCGCGTATGCCCGGCAGGCCAGCAGCACGGCGTCCGCGTGCTCAGCGCAGTTGCGCGCGCGAGTTCTGTCGCGACACACGAACACGACCATCGGCTCAGCGTCGCAACGCTGCCCATAACGCCGGGAATGCGCTGACCAGCCGGATAGGAAATGGTCATAGCGCTGGAGCTTTGCCGTTCCACGCTGCGTCCGCAAGCGGTCATCGCGCTCGACCATGAGGTCGATCGCGCGCGGCTCGGCGGCGCCGGTGCTCTCGACTCCAGCGCCGTCTCGGGATGGCCGGAGCTCGACGATCGCATCTGGGCGTAGCGTCTCGAAGCGCTCGACCTCCAGCGCGGCGCCGGTGGCGTCGGTTCGCAGGAATTCGTGGGGCACGCGACCGCCCGGCAGGCGCAGATCGGGCGGTCCGAATGCAACGCGCCCGGCCGGCGTCTGGCGAGTCGGTGGCGAGATCACGGAGTCGTCGGGGCCATGCAAGGTGAATTGTCGGTTGTGGGCGCCGGCCGACAGTGCGAGCACCCAGCCTGCGACGTGTAGGTCGTTGCGAGCTTGACTGAGCCTGTGCTCGTCGCCTCGGCGCGACGATCGGCGCTCGCCGGCCTCGTTGAGCTCATCGAGCGAGCCGTCGCTACCGAGACGGCCCGAGGCCAGCAGCAGTTCGAGCCCAGGCCGGGCAATCACGTAACAGAGCGGCACTCCACCGCCGTCGCGACGATGGAACTGGAAGCGTTCCACGAGACCGGCATCGGACAGCCGCTTCAGGCGGCGCTGGGTCGTCGTGATCGCTCTGCCGGGGTTGAGATGCCGGTGCAGCTGACTGCTGAGCACGTGCCTGAACTGAGCGACCAATTCGAGGATCGCTAGGTCGAGCGGCTCTGGCGCGAGCGCGACGACGTTCTCGGCTCGCTTGGCCCAGCGCACGCTCTGAGCGAGGTCCAGCTCGACCAGCTCGCGAAAGCTCTCGCAGACGACATCGGGGAGCGCGCGGGCACGATGCCCGGCGGGAGGCGAAGAGGGACGCCG
Source organism: uncultured Solirubrobacteraceae bacterium (assembly GCA_963793935.1). Classification (GTDB taxonomy): domain Bacteria; phylum Actinomycetota; class Thermoleophilia; order Solirubrobacterales; family Solirubrobacteraceae; genus Palsa-744. The sequence goes on along the minus strand of CAWCBZ010000001.1, from coordinate 810,505 downwards.
TGGCGCGCGCGAAGCGTGTGCAGGCGAGACCGGGGACGACGCGTCCGAGGCCGGCGAGCGATCGTCGCCCGCGGGCAACTTGGAACGCTCGCCCGCGCCTCGATCGCTTTGCCAGTGGGGCTGGCGCAGATCCGCCAGATGAACTCCGCCGCGCTCGCGCTGCCGCGTCGCGTGCAGGGCGATTCGTCGGCGGTCGACACGCAGCGGAAGCGTGCTCGCCAGGAACGGAGCCTGTCGCCCAGCGGCCGTCGTCCAGCTGGCGATCGCGCGGTGCTTGGGCAGGTGCAGGCGCACGTCCGGGTGGCCGAGGCTCGAGAGATGGCCGATGCCGGGGCGCACCGTGTCAGAGAACTCCGGCATCGTCAGACCGACCGAGTCTCGCGCCTCGCGTGTCGACGCTGTGGCGAAGTAGACGCGATGTGCGAATAGCGCATCCAGCTGTTCGCGGATCTCGCGGTCGACCCACTGGGCGTCGGTCTGCCAGCACGCGACCGTCTCCAGTCCGGCCGAGCGCTTCAGCGCGATGGTCTCGGCGAAGCCGCGGTTGAGCACAAGCGGCGCCTCGTCGACCTTCAGCGCCACCGCCACGCGGTCGGCCTCGGCGACCATGTCCTGCTGGCGCGCCAGCGCCGAATCCAGCATGCCGATCAGCAGTTGCATCAGCACGGACGTATTGCCGGCGCCCATCGCGCCAAGAGCTCCCTTGACCACGAGCACCTCGCGCCGTGCGATCACCTGATCGAAGTCCACGGTCAACGAGCCGTTGAGCAGCACGCGCTTGATCGAGGCCGAGTTCAGCAGGCGAGCCAGCTTGTTGACCGGCGCGTCGAGCTTCGACGTCGTCATGCTGCGCGAGTCCGCCAGCTGGGCGGTCAACTCGGATGTGAAGAACGTCGAGATCTCCTTGTAGGCCGGCAGTGTTCTCACCCGTGAGCCGACCGCGCGGCGGTAGGCGTAGCCCTCCTCGCCCACCGATAGCAGGCGCGCCGCGTCCCACAGTGTCGAGGAGCGATCGAAGGCCAGCACGGCGATGATCGCGTTTCGCAGGTAGCGATCTGACGAGGCGCGGATGTCCGCATCGGTGTAAAGGTTCTTCAGCGCCGCCACGACATAGTCGGCGATCACGTCGGCGGGCGCGTCGACGGCGAGAGGGTTGAAGCCGCATGTCGGCAGCGCGAAGTCAAGTAGCGTGCACGTGCGCTCGGGCGCCACGAGACTCACGGCGGCGTCGGCGGCGTCGCCCTTCGGGTCGAGCACGATCACCGCGCATTGATCGCGCTGCAGATCCTCGGCGACCGTCGCGATCAGGTAGCTGGACTTGCCCTGCTCCACGGCGCCCGGCACCGCGGTGTTCTGCTTTCTCATCTCGATGGGGATCGAGACTGGTCCGAATGCGTCGCGGAGCGTTCCCTGCCCTCGCGGGCGCAGGATCGACGGTGGCGCCGGCGCGAGCGGCAGCGCAGCGCGAGCAAATGGCACGGTCACGTAGTCGATCGACGGCAGATGCCAGATGGACGCCAGCTCGGTTGACGCAAACACGCCACGATGCAAAGGAGCCATGGGGTTGCCCTGGCCGCTGTCGATGCGATGCCGGTAGAGCGACAGCAGGCCGTGGCGAATCGTCGTGCCTCGCTCGACCAGGCGGTTCTCCGCGCTCTCGGCGCGCAACTCGGAGGCGATCTGCTCGCACGTTGCGCGCTCGGCGCCGGCCACGCGAACATCGACGAAGAACAGTGGCCGGTGCTGGACGTCCAGCCCACCGCGGAGCTCCGCATCGTCGAGCATCGAGCGATCGTGTACGACCAGATGCGCCCGTCGTGCTCGCGAGAGTCGCTCCTCGCGCAACTTGAACAGCCGGCGGGCGAAACGCTCGAACACCACCGGCGCGGGAGCGATGGCCACCTGCACGAGCGCATCGGCGCCGCTCGCGCGCATCACCGTGAGCAGCCTGTTCACAGGCGGCTCGCGCTCGTGCTCGAAGTGGTCCAACGACTTCACCCGCCGGATGAACTCGCCGTCCTTCTTCAGACGCAGAAGCGAGGACGTTGGCGGCGACGAATCGCCGGCTGCCGCCAGGCGACAGTTTGGATAAGCGGTGCGCAGCGCCGCCTCGAGCATCCGCTCACTACCGGCCGGACAGCACAGCGCCATCCATGCCGACGTCGGCGGACCGCCGCTCTCAGAGCGGTCGACGCGGTGGTGAATCTCCAAGGAGATCGCCGGCTGTCCCCACAGCAGACGCCGCCACCAGCGACGCAGCAGGCGCTTGTGAAACGCCTCGAACATCTGCACGACCGCCTCGGCGGCCGCCTTGTCGGTGCGATATGGCTCGACGCGAAGCCGCACATAACGGCGTCGGCTACGCGCGAGCGCTCGCGCGAGAAGTGCCGGCAGCAGGAGCAGCGCCGCGAGCGCCACGGCGCTAAGCAGCGGCGCGACGACGACGCTGAGCAGCCCGGACGCAGCGTCCGAGACTTCGCTCAGCAGCAGTCCGGGAGTCGCGCGACCGGAGTGACCGCACAGCGCCCTGCCCGGGCCACCGCCGAGGCACCATGCCGCGAGCACGCCGCCGCACAGCACCGCGAGCAGTCCGAGCAGCCGCCACAGCAGAAAGCGAATCACCTGCAGCTCTCTCCGACCGCGAGCGGCCGGAGAGACAGATCACGCGCTCGGTTCGCTCAGCGCGGACGAGTCGCGCGCTCGACGCGAGCTCCGCGCGGCGTCAGGCGCCAGGCGTTCGATCCACCCTTCTCCTGGCCTTCGCCGCTGTTCTCGACGAGCTCCAAGCGCGCGAGTCGCGCGAGCAGCTTGGAGATCTGACCCTGGTCTGCCACGCCCGAGCGATCCGCGATCTCGCGGTTGCTCGCGCCCGGGCGCTCACCGATGACAACCAGCACGCGAACCGTGCGATAGGTGAGGCGCATGCTCAAGCCAGCCATTGGGTCGCGATTCTGCAGGCGTGAGGGTGCATCACCCTCGCTGTGGCGCGGCTCTGGCGCAGCTCGGGCGAGTTCGCGACCGGCGGCGCGCGCCCCGAGGTAGGGCAGCACGACGATGTTCATCAGCGAACCGAGCAGAGCGGCGAAGCGCTCGCCGTCGTCTTCCAGCGCACGAGTGTGCAAAACCGCGAAAACAGCGCCGACGACGCCTTCTGCGGCGACCTGCGGCGGTTCACGCACGGCGTTGGTCACGAAGCGCCCACGATCGACCACCTGGGCGAGCTCCTCCAGCAGCTGGGCGCGGCGTTCGAGCACGCGCGGCCCGGCGCCGAGCGCCTCCACGAGAAACAGCCGTGCCAGCGCAGGTTCCTCGTCGAAGAACATCAGCAGCTCGGTGAGGCCGGCGCGCATACCGTCGCGCCAAGAGGGCCCGCCGTCGTATGCCTCGCGAACCATCGTGCCCACCTGCCCCGCGGCGCCCTCGATCGCGGCGAGGAAGCAATCTTCACGGTCGGCGAAGACGTCGTAGAAGGTCTTGCGCGAGACTTTCGCCCGGCTGATCACCTGTGCAACGGTCATGCGTGCGTAGCCGACCTCCTCGACGGCCTCGAGCGCGGCAGCGAGCATTCGACTGCGCTGAATCTCCGTGACGCGTCCGCGAGGAAGTCCGGTCGAACGAGAGCGAAGCCTCGGCGTCGCTTTGCGTGTCTGTTGGACAAAGGCCATTTCTTCCTCGCGTTCGTGCTTTCGACTGTAAAGAAAGGTGTTTTGCCCACAGGTGCCGTGTCACACGGCACCTGTCAATCCCAGGCCAGACCCCGCGATCCGTGAGGCTCACGCGGAAGGTTCAAGGATTTAAGTCCTTAAGTCGAGTCGCGTCTCCCACTATTTTTTCCGCTGGTTCGAACATTATCGCGTCGAGCGGTCCACTTTTTCGATTGACCGACGACTCCGGCGCGGTGGGGTTGACAGCGGCTGGGGCCACCCAAACTCCGCAATTCTCAGCGTTCCTTTAGCCTAAGCGCCGTGATCTCCGCGATTTGCAGGCGCTTGCTCGGCCCGATCGGCGCCGCCTTGCTCCTTGCGGCGACTCTGCCGACTGCGGTCTTCGCGACCACGTACGGCAAGCTGATCGTGCGCAACAACGCGATGCCGGCGTCCGCGCTCGACACGCAGTTCAGCCATGTACGTCCGCCGCGATCCTTCCTGCTCGTCGTCACCGAGCCGAGTAAGACCGAGCTGCAGTTCAAGTGGTCGGTTCACTGCGCCAGCGCATCGCGTCGCGAAAGCGGCGGCGCCAGCGGCGAAGCCACCGTCAGCAGCGGACACTGGGTAAAGCAGGTCCGTGCCACCTGGATCAAGCACCCCGCCTACTGCACCGGCAGCATCGTCGGTTCCGCGGCGAGCAGCCCAGTGCTCGTGCGCGTGTTCACTCAGTAACCGCGCGCGCCGGCCAGCTAAAGCGGTGGGACCTGGTTGTTGACCTGCGAGCCGTGATACAGGTGGTCTTGATCGCCGCAGCCGGCCGGGAAGAAGAACTGCACGCTGTCGCTGCGCACGCCGTTGTAGCTGGCGTACAGCGTCGCGCGACCGACCGTGCCAACCGCGCAGCGCTGATTAGTGCTGCTGGTGATCCGAACCTTGATCTTGATGATGTTCCCCGGGTAGCCCCACATTGTCGCGTAGTGCGAGTGGTAGACAAGGTGATGCTCGACCGACATGATGGTCACGCCACCTCGGTTCTGCTGGCAGATGACCCCCGAGACGGTGTTGGCTGCGAGGTCGATGTCTCCGTGGCCCTTGGCAAAGCTGCTTTCTCCCGTATATGAGCCGGTATGAAACCCCCAGGGCGGAATCCCGTAGACCGTCGGCACCTGCGAACAGGAGGCCGCCGCATCGGCCCGCCCGCTCATGCTCAGCGTCGCGAGCAGCGCCGCCGATGCTACGACCGCGAGCCCTACCTGCGCCATGGTTCGCATGCCCTTCACACGCGCCACGCTACGCGGACCTCATCGTGAGCCCGGTGCTTTCGGACAAAGGTTGGAGCCGGCCGCAAGCAGCTGCGACGCGCCTACGGAAGTTCAGCCGTAACTATTGCGTCTCGGTTCCCGCGGCATCCCAAGAACAACAAAAGCCCCGATCGCTCGGGACTTTGGCAGTACCGCTACCGGGATTCGAACCCGGGTTTCCGCCATGAGAGGGCGGCGTCCTAGTCCCCTGGACGATAGCGGCGCGCGAACGACAGGTCGAGGCTAGCAAAGCACCCGGAGCGGCCGCCTCTCAGAGCGACGTAGGACGGCGGACGGAGCGTCGCGCGTATCGCGCGCCGGAGGTCTCGCCCACGAGCGTGCGATATCTTCGCACCTCGCCCTCTCGCGGATGTGGCGGAATTGGTAGACGCGCACGGTTCAGGTCCGTGTCCGGGAAACCGGGTGGAGGTTCGAGTCCTCTCATCCGCATGCATGCACTGGTGGCGGCCGACGCGACGTGCTTTCGACCACCGGCCGCGCTGCATCGCCTACAGAACGACAACGGCCGCCGGGTCACCCCGACGGCCGTGTCTGCAAATCGCTTGGCCTGTGCGCTCAGCGGCCGGTGTTGCGACGCTGGCGACGCTGCGCTGTGACGATCGAGAAGCCCATCGCCATCAGCAGCAACCCGCCGCCGATTGTCCAACGAAGGTCAAAGCCCGTGAATGGAAGCGTCGAAGCTTTTTTGGCCGTCGGTTCCGAAGTAGGTTCGCTGGCCGTCGTTTCCGGCGCCGTCGTTTTCGTCGGCGTGCTTTTTTCTTTCGACGGAGAGGTCCCTGTCGTAGGCGTCGGTTTGCTGTTGTAGCCGGAGAGCCCTTCTTTTTCTGCCGCGAGGGCCCCTGTCGGCAGAACGAGCGCCATCGTCAGAGCGAAAGCGACCGGCAACACCACGAGCCTGCGCATCGCGCGGGCCGATCCTTTCCTCTTCGGTGCTGCGCCTGCCTTCTGCGGCCTACTCGAGGCCACGACATCGGTCCGAGTCATGCCAACCTCCCGTTGATGGTTTGGGTGAACGCTTCCAGCCCTGTTTCGGGCCTCTTGCCCTTGTGCGGGCGGATTCTAGTCACAAGATGTGCTCAATTGTTCGCCGTCGGCAGGTCCTAGCCTGCTTTTTCCTTTGTGAAGGTGTATCAACGGTGCCGGTCGGCGATGTCCCGGCGGCCGCTATTTCCGCCTATCGGCCGCGCCTGCGGTCGCCTTGAGGTCGGCACTCGCCCTGTCAGAGCGCCAAACGCGGTGCTGGCGAGCCTTGGCAGGTCGGCGCGCGACCGCCGCGACCTGCCGTCAGACGCGCACGCGCCCCGACAGCGAGCCCTCGCTGAGATCTCCGCGCAGCACCTTCTTGTCGAACTTGCCCACGCTGGTCTTCGGAATCTCCGGCAGGAAGGCGAACTCGTCCGGTAGCCACCACTTGGCGACGCGCCCGCGCAGATGCTCGACGAGATCCGGCGCGGTGGCGCTGGCGCCCTCGCGCAGCACGACGCAGCACAGCGGGCGCTCGGCCCAGCGCTCGTCGGGCTTGGCGATCACCGCCGCCTCGACCACGTCGGGGTGCGACATCATCTCGTTCTCGAGCTCCACCGAGGAGATCCACTCGCCGCCGGACTTGATCACGTCCTTGGCGCGGTCGGTGATCTGCACGAAGCCGCGCTCGTCGACCGCGGCGATGTCGCCGGTGCGCAGCCAGCCTCGGTCGAACTTGTCGTCGGCGGACTCGTCGTTGAAGTAGCGCGCGGCGATCCACGGGCCACGCACCTCGATCTCGCCGGTCGACTCGCCGTCCCACGCGACCTCCGCCCCATCGTCGTCGGTCAGGCGCAGCTCCACCCAGGGCAGAGGGCGACCCTGCTTGGCGCGCGTGTCCCAGTAGTCCTCGTCGTGCTCGCCCTCGTCGGGACGACAGAAGGTCGCCACCGGGCTCGTCTCGGTCATCCCCCAGGCCTGGAAGATGTTCACGCGGTGGCGCTCCTCGAAGTCGCGCATCAGCTGGCGCGGGACCGCCGAGCCTCCGCACGTCGCATTCGTCAACGACGACAGGTCGACCTCGGCGTGCTCATCGGCGTAGCGCAGCAGGTCGGCGAAGATCGTCGGCACGCAGCCCATCAGCGTCGGGCGCTCCGACACGATGAACCCGGCCAGAGGCTCGGCTGCAAGGAACTGGTCGGGCAGCATCAGGTCCGCCCCGGCCAGCGCCGCGCCGTGCGGCAGCCCCCATGCGTTGGCGTGGAACATCGGCACCACCGCAAGCAGGCGATCGTTGCGCGAGAGTCCCAGTCCGTCACGCACCAGCGTGGCGGTCGAATGCATGCTGATCGAGCGGTGCGAGTAGAGCACGCCCTTGGGGTTGCCGGTCGTGCCGCTGGTGTAACAGAGCGCCGCCGCCTGGCGCTCGTCGACCTGCGGATAGTCATAGCCGCCGTCGCCTGCCTCCTCCATCAACTCCTCATAGCGCAGGGCATTGGGCAAGCTTCCAGCATCGCCGTCGCCCATCACCACGTAGTGCTCGACCGTCTTGAATGTCGGCGCGAGCTTCTCCAACACCGGCACGAGCGAGTCATCGACGAAGATCACACGATCCTCGGCGTGGTTGACGATGTAGGTCAGCTGCTCCTCGAACAGACGGATGTTCAGCGTGTGCAGCACCGCGCCGACGCACGGAATCGCGAAGTACAACTCGAAGTGGCGCTGGTTGTTCCAGGCGAACGTCGCGATCCGCTGACCCTGCTCGACGCCGACCCGCTCGAGCACGCGGGCCAGGCGGTCGATCCGCCCGGAGACCTCGGCGAACGTCGCCCGCTGAACCTCTCCGGGCGCGATCAGCGTGCTCACGCTTGCCTCCGGGCTGGCCGTGGTCATCCTGCGACGAATGTGATGCAGCGTCAGCGGAAAGTCGTCCTGCATCAAACCCGGCAGTGCCCCGCTCATCCTCTTCGTACCCCCTCCTCGCGCGGCCTCAGCTCGCGCAGCTCGCCGTAGATCCCTCTGGTGCGTGACGCGATGTCATCCCAATCAAAGCGCAGCACGTGCTCGGATGCCTCGGTCACCAGCCGCTCGCGCAGCGACTGATCGACCAGCAGCCGCTCGATCATCACCCCTAGATGCTCCGCGTCACCGCCGTTGAAGCGCAGCCCCACGCGCTCGCCGACCGGCACCACCTCGCGTAGCCCCCCCGTGTCCGCGACGATGCAGGGGCAACCCGAGGCCATCGCCTCCAACGCCACCAGCCCGAAGGGCTCATAGATCGACGGAACCACACACAGGTCGGCGATGCGGTAGAGCGAGTGCAGCACGTCATCGCCGATCCAACCGAGAAAGCTGCCGTGCTCCGACAGCCCGAGGCGCTCGGCTTGCGCCTTGAGCTCGGCCTCGTGCGTTCCGCTGCCTGCCACCAGAAAGCGCACGTCCTCGACCTCGTCGAGCACGCCCGGCATCGCGTCCAGCGCCAGCTGAAAGCCCTTCTCATAGACCAGCCTGCCGACAAACAGCACGAGCTTCTCGTGCGGCTGCGCGAACTTCGCGCGCAGCGCCTGCAGGTCACCCGCCGGGCGCAGTTCGCGCGGGTCGATCCCATTGGGAATCACCGCCACGCGGCGCTCGTCCACGTCGAAGATGTCCGCGACATGGCCGCGCATGTAGTACGAGCAGACGATCAGCGCATCGGCACGCTGTGCCATCCATCGCTCGACCGCGTGGATGTGCGATTGCGGATAGTCCTGAACCCACCCCTGGTGGCGACCGTGCTCGGTGGCGTGAATCGTCGTCACGTAAGGAACGTCCAGGCGGTCGGCCAGCGCCGCGGAGGCCTTGGCGACAAGCCAGTCGTGGCCGTGGATCAGGTCATATTGCGCATCCTCGGCCAACGCTTCGCCCGCTGCGAGCATGTCACCGTTCATCTGCTCGACCCATGCCACGAAACGGTCAAGGTCGCGCGGCCAGCCCGGCTCGCGCACGCGATGGATCGTCACACCGCCAAGCTCGTCGACGCCGGGCTGACCGTCGGGCGAGCCGTCGCCGACCCCTCGCGTGAGCACATCGACGGTCACGCCCTGGCGGACGAGCGCCTCGGCGAGCTTGCGCACATGACGAGCCAGACCGCCCTCGATCACAGGCGGGTACTCCCAGGAGAGCAGCAGCACGCGATCGCTCATGGCGCAGACCCTATCTCGCGCGACCGCGAGCCACCGAGACCGCCGGCGTCGGGCCGAGGTCGCCCTCGGCCACCCGCAGGACGAGCCGGTGCGCTTCAGATCGCGATCAGGTCGAGCTCGTCCAGGCGCCGTGCGGCGGGCGATGCCCAGATCTCGCTCGCCTGAACCTCGACCACGCCTGCGCGTCGCAGAGCCTCGACCGCCGGCTCCAGCTCGTCGGCGCCCGCGCCGAGCTGCTTGCCGAGCTCGGCCAACGAATGCCTCTGCTCGCGCGTTTGGCTCAGCAGCTCCAGCACGACCGCTCGCTGCAGTCGCATTTCGCCCGAGGCCGGCGGCCCGCCGGCTTCTCTGTGCATGAGAGCCCTTCCTTTCGCTGCTCGCTTCGACCGTTCGGTCGAGTGCGCCGGATCACCCGATTTCGATGGTCTGGAGAGTACACACAGCTTGGAACGGCTTTCTACGGCGTGGGCGTTCACGCAGCAGGAGACGTGGCCATGACGCCGGACTAGTACCCCCACCGGGTATATTGGGTCGCATGATCGGCCCACCCGTCAGGCGTCTGGAGGCCGCGCGGCGATGAACGTGCTGCAGACGATCTGGGAAGGGCTCTCCAACGCCCTGCTGATGGCGTGGACGGTGTGGTGGGCGCTGGTGTTCGGCTTTGCCATCTCGGCTGTCGTGCAGGCCTGGGTGCCACGCGATCGCATCGAGCGCACGCTGGGCGGCCGAGGGGCCGGACCGGTCGGGCTGGCGACGGCGCTCGGAGCCGCTTCGTCGTCGTGCTCCTACGCGGCCGTGGCGATCGCCAAGTCGCTGTTTGCCAAGGGCGCGTCGGCTGCGAGCACGCTGGCCTTCCAGTTCGCCTCGACCAATCTGGTCGTCGAGCTGGGCGTCGTGATCTGGATACTGCTCGGCTGGCAGTTCGCGCTGGCCGAGCTGGTCGGCGGCCTGCTGTTGATCGCGATCATGACGATCCTGCTGCGCGCGTTCGTCTCGCCGCGACTGGAGCGAGAGGCGCGCGCGCACGCCGAGCACGCCGAGATCGACCACCAGCACCACGCCGCCGGTCAGAGCATGCCCTGGCGCACACGCCTGCGCTCCGTCGCCGCGTGGTCAGACGTCGCACACAACTTTCGCAACGACTGGACGATGCTCTATCGCGAGATCGCCATCGGCTTCCTGCTGGCGGGTTTCATCGGCCTGCTGGGCAGCGACTTCTTCAACGGCCTGTTCATCGTCGATGCTCCGGCGCCGCTGCGGCTCGCCGAGAACGTTCTCGTGGGGCCGCTGATCGCGATTCTCAGCTTCGTCTGTTCGGTCGGCAACATCCCCCTGGCGGCCGTGCTCTGGTCCGGCGGCATCGGCTTCGCCGGTGTGATCGCGTTCATCTTCGCCGATTTGGTCGTGCTGCCGATCATCGCGATCTACCGCAAGTACTACGGCGACGCGTTCGCCCTGCGCATCGTCGCGCTGATGCTCGTGACGATGGTGCTCGCGGCGCTAGCCGTCGACGGCCTGTTCGGCCTCGCCGGTCTGATCCCGCAGGTCCGGCCGACGCGCGCGGACATCTTCGAGAGCGTGAAGGTCGACTACAAGCTCGCGACCAACGTGCTCGGCACGGCGATCTTCGTCGCCCTGTTCGCACTCACGCGTCGTCGCGGTGCGACCGATCCGGTGTGCGGCATGCGCGTGGACCGGCAGTCGGCCATCGCCGTGCGCCGCGGCGCGCACACCGATCACTTCTGCTCGCAGCACTGCGCAGACGTCTACGCGGCGGCCAGCCACCATGAAGTCTCGGCTCCGGCGCACGACTCAAACGAGCACGTCTAGGCGATGATTGTGCGATGAACGCCGCGGCGCCCCCGATCTTCTACTTCGGCGTGATGTCGCCGTACTCGTGGTTCGCCGCCGAGCGAATCGGCCGGCTGCTCCCACAGGCTCGCTGGCGCGGCGTGCTGGCCGGCGTCGTCTTCAAGGAGCACGGCCGGACCTCCTGGGGCCTGACAGACCAGCGTGCGGACGGTATCGCCGACTGCGAGAGGCGCGCGGCCGAGCATGAGCTCGGTCCGATCGTCTGGCCGCAAGCCTGGCCGACCAGCGACTTGCGGGCAGCGCGCGCGCTGGCGTTCTGCCAGCGCCTTGACGCAATGCCACCTATAGCGGGCACCGAGCGACCTGCGGGCCGCAGCCTGCTGCAGGAGTTCGCCCTGGCGGCGATGCGCATGGCCTTCCTCGAGGGCGCCGACCTCGAACAGCTCGACAGCGTGCTCGAGGCCGGCCGGCGCTGCGCGATCGCCGAGACCGACCTGCGCGGCGGCCTGGACGACCAGCAGGTCAAGGACCAGCTACGGGCGATCACCGCTGAGGCGATCGACGCCGGTGTGTTCGGCGTGCCGACCGTGCGCGTCGGCGATCAGCTGTTCTGGGGTGACGATCGCGTGCAGGACGCCGCCAACGCATACCGTGTCGAGGCCGAGCGGTGAAGCGGCCGCTCGCTCGCCGGCCCTAAGCCTCCGAGCCCGCAGCGCCGGGCGTGAGATCGATCTCCAGCTGTCGCGGCGAGGGGCGCAGAGGCTCGCTGCTGGCCCGTGGCCTGCCGCGCTTTGACCAGTGCCCGACGACTTCGCGACTGCGGCAGCTGTGGTAGCTGATGCGCCGATCCAGCGGCGCGAGCGCCAAGCCCCCGGGCGCCGGTGCGGTGACCAGCGCGTGAAAGCGCCTGCCACCACGATCGACTTCGACGATGTCCCCGGTCTGGATGCTCTCGAGCCGCATGCCCGTCGCACTCCAGCAGGAATTTTCCCGCGAGGCGGTCTCGCGCAGGACCGGGCCGCGCGGCTGCGATCGGCGAATCCCTAGGCTTGGTCGCCGTGCGCTGGTTCATAGACGGGATGAACGTGATCGGCAGCCGCCCCGATGCCTGGTGGAGAGATCGCCACGGCGCGATGGTGCGCCTGGTGCTGCTGTTGGAGAACTGGGTCGCGGCGACCGGCGAGGACGTCGTCGTCGTGTTCGAGCAGCCGCCGCGACCGCCGATCTCCTCGACGGTCGTCGAGGTCGCCCACGCGCCTCGGCCAAGGCGCGACTCCGCCGACGACGAGATCGTCAGACGCGTCTCGATCGAGCGCGAGCCCGGCGAGATTCGCGTGGTCACCTCCGACCTATGGCTGGTCGATCGCGTGCGCGCGGTCGGCGCGACCGTGCAGTCGGCCGACTCCTTCCGCGCGCAGCTCGAGGATGGCTGATGGCGCCGATCACGCGCTACGCCCACAGCGAAGGGGCGAGCATCGCCTACCAGGTCGTCGGCGACGGTCCGGTGGATCTGCTGTTCCTCCCCGGCTGGATCTCCCAGGTCGAGCAGCTCTGGGAGGCGCCCGCTCAACGTCGCTTCCTCGAGCGCATGGCCGCGTTCGGCCGGCTGATCCTGTTCGACAGCCGCGGCACCGGTCTGTCTGATCGCGTTCTCGAGGAGTTCACGCTCGAGCAGGAGGCCAAGGACGTGCTGGCGGTGCTCGACGCGGCCGGCAGCGAACGCGCGGCGCTCGTGACCTACTCGGTCGGCGGCCTCGTCGGTGCGCTGCTGGCCGCCGAGCAGCCCCAGCGCATCGGTGCGCTGGTCATGTACGCGTCGGTCTCGCGCACCTCCTGGGCGCCCGACTACGACTGGGCGATGACGGCCGAGCAGCGCGAAGAGCTGACCGAGCGCAACATCGACGCGTGGGGCGCCGCGGATAACCCGTGGATGTCGCTGTGGGCGCCCTCGGTCGCCGACGACCAGGCATTGGGCACGTGGTTCGCGCGCATGCAGCGACTATCCGCCAGCCCAAGTGAGGCGCGCATCATCTCGCGCGCGATGGTCGACCTCGACGTCCGCCACGTGCTCGGCGACATACGCGTGCCGACGCTCGTCATGCACCGTCCCAATGAGCTCGTCTGGGACGTGCGCCACTCCAAGTACCTGGCCGAGCACATTCCCGGAGCGCGCTACGTCGAGCTCGAGGGCGTCGACTCCTTTCCGTTCGTCGGTGACAGCGACGCGATCCTCGAAGAGATCGAGGAGTTCCTCACCGGCGGGCGCGCCGGCGGCGAGCTCGCGCGTGCGCTGTTGACGGTCATGTTCACCGACATCGTCGACGCCACCGGCCATGCCGCGAGGCTCGGCGACGGCCGCTGGCGCGACCTGCTTGCCCGTCATGACGAGGAGGTGCGCAAGGAGCTGCAGCGCTTCGAAGGTCGCGAGGTCAAGACCGTCGGCGACGGCTTCTTGGCGACCTTCGCCGGGCCACCGTCGCGCGCGCTGCGCTGCGCGCTGGCGATCACCAATTCGGCGCGCGACCTGGGCATCGAGGTGCGCGTCGGCATCCACACCGGCGAGTGCGAGCTGATCGGCGATGACGTCGGCGGCATGGCCGTGCACATCGCGTCGCGCGTCAACGGCCTGGCCGGGCCCGGCGAAGTACTCGTATCGGGCACCGTCTTCGGCACCGTCGTCGGCGGCCCGTTCACGTTCGAGGATCGCGGCTTTCACGAGCTCAAAGGCGTGCCGGGCCGCTGGCCGCTGTTCGCGCTCGGCGCCTGAGCGATGGCGCTGCGCCACCAGCGAATACGATCAACCACCACATGATCGATCGACAGCGCCAGCCACGATGAGGATGCGCGCGGCTGTGCTGGAGGAGTTCGCGCGGCCACTGGTCGTTCAGGAGCTCGACCTCGCCGAGCCTCGCGCGGGTGAGGTGCTCGTGCGGCTGGTCGCCTGCGGTGTCTGCCACACCGACATGTACACGGCCTCCGGCGTCGATCCCTCGGGCTATGCACCGACGGTGCTCGGGCACGAGGGCGCCGGTGTCGTCGAAGCGGTCGGCGAGGACGTCAAGGATCTGGCTGTGGGCGACCGCGTCGTCACGCTGTTCTCACCACAGTGTCGCGAGTGCATTCACTGCCAGAGCCCGCGCACCAACCTGTGCCTGGCGATCCGCGAGCAGCAGAACAAGGGCTACCTGCCCGACGGCACCACGCGGCTGTCGCGCTCGGGCGAGCCGATCAGGCACTTCATGGGCACATCCACGTTCGCCGAGTACGCCGTGATGCCTGAGATCGCACTGGCGAAGGTGAGCCCAGAGGCGCCGCTGGACCGCGCCTGCCTGTTTGCCTGCGGGCTCTCGACAGGGTTGGGCGCGGCGATGTACACGGCGCAGGTGCAAGCCGGCTCGACCTGCGTCGTGTTCGGTGCCGGCATGGTCGGGCTGGGCGCCGTCGCCGGCTGTCGCCTGCGCGGCGCCGAGCGCATCGTCTGTGTCGACCTCTCAGAGCGGCGACTGGAGCTCGCGCGCGGGCAGGGCGCGACCGAGTGCTGGACCGCCGACGAGCACACGGTCGAGCGCGTGCTCGAGGCCACCGACGGCTTCGGCGCCGACTACACGTTCGAGGCCACCGGCCTGGTTGGCGTGATGCGCCAGGCCGTCGAAGCCGCGCGCATGGGTTGGGGCCTGTGCACGGTCGCCGGCGTGGCCGGCAAAGGTGAGACACTGGACATCGTCCCGAGGCTGCTGATCACCGGACGGCGCGTATGCGGCTCGTCGTTCGGCGGCGTCAAGGGGCGCGATCAGGTGCCACAGCTCGTCGAGCTGTACCTCGACGGCGAGATCGACGTCGATCCCTTCATCTCTCACCGCATGCCGCTTGATCGCGTCAACCACGCGTTCGAGTTGATGGAGGCACAGGACGGCATCCGCTCGGTGCTCGAGCTGAGCTGAGCGCCTGAGCGCCTGAGCGACTTCGCCAGCAGCGCTCTGAGAGGACACCGCGCCGCTGGCGCGAGAGCAACTTGCACAGCGGAAGGGCCCCGCAAGCGGGGCCCTTCCTAACCTGCGAAACGACAGCTGCAGGCGGCGCTAGTGCAGTTTTGACTACTGCAGTTTGGACACCCCGCCCACAGTGTTCGGTTTGTCCACTGTGGCAGCGGCGTTGCCGAGCACCGTCAGGTTGGCGGCGATCGTGTTGTTCTGCACCGTCGTGCCGCCGCCGTTGCCCTGCACTTTGGCCGAGGCGGCGATCGTGTTGGCGATCACGCTGACGCCACCGTGGTTGGTGTAGAGGATCGCGCTTTTGATGTTCGAGCCGGTGCAGCTAGCACCGTCTCCGATCGTCACCGAGCCCGAGCTGCGCTGGATTTTCAGCGCGCCCGTTTTGGCGGCGCAGATGCGGATCACGCCGGCTTTGATCGCGGTGATCGTCTTGGTGGTGGCGCCCTCGACGTCCAGCGAGCCGCCTTCTTGGACTTCGATGCCGTTGGCCAGGGCTGTGGAGGTCAGCTGCACCGCTTCGCCTTTTTTGACGATCAGCTTGCCCTTGACGTGGCCGCTGATGACCTTGGTGCTCACCACTTCGGTCGTGCACGCCGTGGTGGTGGAGTGCCCGACGTTGTCTGTGGCGGTCCTTTCGGTCGTCTGAGGCCCGGCTTTGCTGGTGTTGATCGCCACCGTGCCCGAGGGGTCTGAGGCCAGGCCCGACTGGCCGTCAGCGGCGCTGACGGTGGCGCTTGCGCTCGAGCCGACCGGCGTTGAGGCCGGGCAGTTGACTTCGAGCGTCGGCGCTGTGGCGTCGACCTGCACAGTCAGTTCGCCTGGGGCTGAGACGTTTGAGACGTTGTCGGCCTCGGTGCCTTGCGCTGTGTGGCTGCCGTCTGTGGAGAACGTCTGCGGCGAGCTGATCGAGGCCGGGTTTATGCCCGAGCCCGAACTGCCATCGCTGAGCAGCGGGTCGCTGCCTGCTGTGAAGGACACGGTGACCGTGTCTTTGTAGAAGCCGCCGCCACCGGCGTAGTCGGGGGCGCGGTCTGGCGATGCGCCGGGGGCGGTCGGGGCGGACTTGTCGACCTTTACTGGTTCGGAGGCGGGGGACCATGCGGTCGTCAGATTCGTCGACGCGTCATAGCCCTGCACGCGGTAGGTCCACGTGCCCTCTTGCTCGCCCGAGCCGGTGAACGCGTACTGCAGGCCGGCGATGCCGGTAGCGACGTTGGAGAATTCTTCCTGTGCTTCGTCGCGGTGCTGCAGCGTGTAGGTGATTGCGAATTCACCCGGGTCGGGACCGGTCCATCCAAGCGTGAACAGACCGCTTGAGTTCGGGTTCGTCCCCGACACGAGCGTCGGCGCGCCCGGGTCGCCGTAGTGAACGTCATAGCTGCAGGAGTGCGTCGTCGTGTTGCCCGCGCGATCCTGGACCTGCACCGTCTCGGTCTGCCCGTTGCCGGGTGCCGAAGTATTCAGTGCTCGTGGTCCGTCCGGATTGCTGGCGAAGCCCGACAGGGCGTCGCTGGATTCCGAGACCGTCGCGGACGCGCTGCTGCCCACACCGACTGGTTCAGACGGACACGTCAGCGTGAACGTCGGCGTCGTCTTGTCCAGTTTGATCGTCGTCGACTTCGATTCCTCGATGTTGCCGTTGACGTCAACCGAGCGTGCCGTGATCGTCGTCGTGCCCTCGCTGCTCACGGCGATCGGTCCGGTGTACTTCGTCCAGCCGGCCGCTTCGTTGATTTTGTACTCGGTGCCGGCGACCGGGAATTCGTTTGCGCTGGCGCTCAGCGCGACCGACACGTCTTTGTCATACCAGCCGGCTTCGCCGTCAGGCGCCCGTGCGGGCGTGATCGTCGTCGTCGGCGTCGCCAGGTCGGTGAATTTCGGGCCACTGTTCCAAGCGTTTTCGGCCGCTTTGTTCTGTCCGGCCGTCGTCGGGTGGAAGTAGTCCAGCGTCGAGACGTCACTCGTTGCGAATTTGATCGCGTAAGCCGCGCCTTTGTCGTACTGGCAGTGAATGAATTCGGCGCACACTTCGCCGAGCACCGTGTTGAATTCTTCGTTTCGAATCTGCACTTTGGCGCGACGGGTTTTCGCGGCCGCGGATTCCGACGTCGGTTCGGCGAGCATCGACTGGCAGATTTTCGCCAGCCCCCAGGTGAGCTGAGCGGCGGTGCTGCTGTGCAGCACGCTCCACAGGTTGAAGATGTTGGGAATCGACGAGACGTCGATGCGTGCGTTGGGCAGCCCCGTGCTGAGCGTTTCCAGCCCGGATTTGTAGCTCGCGCGGAAGCTCGCGACGGATGTCATGCTCGCTTCAGACGAGGTGCAGATGTCATTGGCGCCGAGCAGAATCAGCACCTGGTCGGGCGTGTTCGGAGCTTTGACGGCGTTTTTGGCCTGACCGGGAAGGTCACCCATTTTGGCGCCGGTCACCGCGTCGTTGCCGCCGGTCGTGGAGGTTTTCACGGGCTGCGCGAGCACGACTGAAGGGTTCACGGCTTTGGTGCGCACGTAGTAGCTGTTCAGGCCGGCGTTGGTTCCCGTCGCCCAAGAGTTCGCAGGACAGTCCGCGAACGATCCGCAGCCGGTCCCCTGTGAGTCATAGCCTCGCGTGATCGAGTCGCCGAGCGCGTCGATCGACGTCGAAGGCCCGACCTTCGCCGGCGTCGCGCCGGCCGGTGCGGCAGTGATCAGCGCGCACAGTGCCAACAACGGCACGCAGGCGCGCAAGGTCTTGCGCAACATTTCTCCCCCTCAGATCCCAGTTGTCCCCCCACGCCAGCCGGCGCAGAGACTGTTGCTGGCCTCGGCACGCCTCATGCCCGAGCCCTCGCGGACCGTAACAGACTCACGCTCTCCCGGTACGCCGGCGTATTCCATTGTCAAGCAGTGCCCCGGCTCGACCCTCGAAGCGGACGGGCACGCGTGGACGGCGCGCTGGTATGGTCGCCGCATGTCGCCGCTCGGCCCGACCGATTCAGCGCTGGAGCTCGCCGCGGCGCTGCGCTCGCGCGAGGTCTCGGCGGTCGAGTTGCTCGACGCGTGCCTGCGGGCCGTCGACGAGCTCAACCCGACGCTCAACGCGATCACGTGGCGCAACGACGAGCAGGCGCGCGCGAGCGCTGCCGAGGCCGACCGCCGACTGGCCGACGGGGGCGACGCCGCGCCGTTTCTCGGCGTGCCGGCGCCGATCAAGGACCTGACGCCGGTCGCCGGCTGGCCGGTCACGTATGGCTCGCACGGCTCCCCCGAGGGGCCGAGCGAGCGCAGCGAGCTGGTCGTCGACGCGTTGGTCGATGCGGGCTTCGTGCTGTGCGCGCGCACTAACACTCCCGCCTTCGGCGTCATCACGGCAGCCGAGAACAGCCGCTTCGGCGCCAGCCGCAACCCGTGGGACACCGACCGCACGCCCGGCGGGTCAAGTGGCGGCGCCGCCTCGGCGGTCGCCGGCGGCATGTTCCCGATCGCCCACGCCAACGATGGCGGCGGATCGATTCGCATCCCCGCCGCCTACTGCGGACTGGTGGGGCTCAAGCCCAGCCGCGGCCGCGTCCCGCGCCTGGCGCAGAGCTGGCTCGGCGCGGTCGTCGAGGGCGTCGTCTCGCACACCGTCGCCGACTCGGCCGCCGTGCTCGACACGATCTCGCACTTCGATCCGCTCGCCTGGTACAACGCGCCGACCCCCGCGCGCCCGTTCTTCGAGGAGCTGCAGGCCTCGCCCGGTCAGCTGCGCATCGGCCTGATGGCCTCAGCTCCGCTGGGCATGCCCACCGACGAGCAATGTGTCGCAGCCGCACGCGCGACGGCTGTCGCGCTGGAAGGACTCGGCCACTCCGTCGAGGAGGTCGAGGTACCAACGATCTCCGAAGAGATGATCCCCTCGTTCATCGTGCTCACGCAGGGCGGCCTGGCCGACTACGAGGGCGTCGACTGGTCGGCCACCGAGCCGCACATCGTCCACCAGCGCCAGCTCAGCGGCGAAACCGGCGCTTACGACTACGTGCTCGCCGCGCGCACCCTGGAGCTGCTCAGCCGTCAGGAGGTCGCCCGCTGGCGACGCGACTTCGACGTGCTGCTGACGCCGACCTCGGCGATCCTCCCGCCCCAGGCCGGAGCGATCCTCGCCGCCCAGCACGCCACGCCCGAGGCGCCCGTGCTCGACGTGGTCGCCAGCGTCGCGTTCACGGCCTTCGGAAATGTCACCGGGCTGCCGGCGATCAGCCTGCCGCTGCATCGAACCGACGAGGACGTGCCGGTCGGCGTGCAGCTCACCGGCGCGCCGTGGGACGAGGCCACGCTGATCCGCCTCGCCGCGCAGCTCGAGCAGGCGCTGCCGTGGGCAGATCGTCATCCCGCCTTGAGCGCGGCCGCCTGATCCGTGGCCTTCGAGCAGATCACGACCGAGGTCTCCGAGGGCATCCTCACGATCACGCTCAACCGTCCCGAGCGCCTCAACGCCTGGACGGCCACGATGGGCCGCGAGCTGATCGAGGCATTCGACCAGGCTGACGCCGACGACGACGTTCGGGCGATCATCCTGACCGGCGCCGGGCGCGGCTACTGCGCCGGCGCTGACCTGGGCTCCGGCGGTGAGACCTTCGACTACCGCGCGCGCGCCGAGGAGGCGTCGCTGCTGACGCCTAGCGGCGCCGATGTGCCCCGCGACAACGGCGGTCAGTTCACGCTGCGCATCTTCGCCTCGACCAAGCCCGTCATCGGCGCGATCAACGGGCCGGCCGTCGGTGTCGGCGCGACGATGACGCTGCCGATGGACGTGCGCATGGCAGCCGACGACGCGCGCATGGGCTTCGTGTTCGCGCGCCGCGGCATCGTCCCTGAGGCGTGCTCGAGCTGGTTCTTGCCGCGTGTCGTGGGTATCAGCCGCGCGATGGAGTGGGTTTCGACCGGTCGCGTGTTCTCCGCCCAGGAGGGCCTCGACGCGGGACTGCTGCGCAGCCTGCACAGCGCCGACGAGCTGATTCCCGCGGCGCGCGCGCTCGCACGCGAGATCGCGGACAACGCCGCGCCCGTGTCCGTCGCGCTGGCGCGGCAGATGATGTGGCGCATGCTCGGCGCCGAGCATCCGATGGTCGCCCACCGCGCCGACTCGCGCGGCATGCTCGCGCGCGGCCAATCCGCCGACGCAGCCGAGGGCATCACGGCGTTTTTGGAGAAGCGCCCGGCGAGCTTCCCCGATCGCGTCAGCGACGGACTGCCCGACATCTTCCCCGGCTGGCACGAGCCCGTCTTCGAGTAGCAGCGCCGGCGCGCGACCCGCGGCCGCCTACACGGGCGCGTTCTGCAGCAGCGCGTTGCGCGGCAGCCGCGAGCGCGGCACGCCGATGCCGTCGCACAGACGAACGCACGGCTCATAGACGGGTCGAAAGTCCAGCAGCTGAGGGATCGTCACGACGCCGTAGCCGCGCCTGCGCAGCGCGGAGATGATCTGCGGATAGGCGGCCAGCGTCTGCCCACGCGGGCCCCCGCCATCGTGGGAGATGATGATCGAGCCCGGGCGCACTTGTTCGAGCACGCGTCGCACGATCGTCGCCGTACCCGGCTGCGCGTAGTCGCTCGGATCTACGTTCCAGCCGACCGTCGCCAAGCCCAGCGAACGGGCGGTGCGCACGACCTGCGCGTTCACGGCTCCATACGGCGGGCGAAACACACACGGCGTGTAGCCGCTCTGCTGGCGAATCGCCACGAGCGTTTTCTCCAGCTCGCCGCGCACGTCGCGTGAGCGCGTCAGATCCGGGTGCGTGTAGGTGTGGTCGCCCGGCACGTCGCCTTCGCGCAGCTCACGCAGGATCGTCTCGCGATAGCTCGCGGTGATCTGGCGCCCGATCATGAAGAACGTCGCCTGCGCGTGGCTGCGCGCGAGCATCTGCACGAACGCCGGCGTGTCGGTGTCGGGCCCGTCGTCGAAGCCGATCGCGACCTCGCGGCGCGCGGGGCCGCTGCGATAGATGACGTCGCCGTGACTGCGACACCCGACCACGCGGTAGAGCCGCGTGCTCGGCCGCTTGGCCGGCAGGCCGGCGATCGGGTGCAGCAGGCTCTGCGAGACGCCTCCCGAGGGTCCTTGCGCGCCCAGCGCACCGGCGCCGCCGCCGCCACCCGACAGCGCCACCGCTACCAGTGCGACCGTCGCGACGAACGACAGCAGCGCGGCGATCTCGCGCGCCGTGCGCGCGTGGGTGGGCTGCAGCGAGGAGGTCGCAAGCTCCCACCGCCGGGCTCCTTTGGCGAGCACCGAGCGCAGCGACGACACTCCGCG
This sequence comes from uncultured Solirubrobacteraceae bacterium, assembly GCA_963793935.1. Lineage (GTDB taxonomy): Bacteria > Actinomycetota > Thermoleophilia > Solirubrobacterales > Solirubrobacteraceae > Palsa-744. Next base: position 789,310 of record CAWCBZ010000001.1, on the reverse strand, counting down.
CTTCAGCCGAGGACCAGCTCGGCGATCGTGCGCAGTGACGAGGCGTCGGCTGAGACCAGCAGCGTCGTCACGATCGACTCGCGCCACTTGGCCAGGTCATCGCGGATCTTCTCCGGCGGCCCCACCAGCGAGAGCTCCTCGATCAGCCCTCGCGGGATCTTCGCTCCGGCCTCGTCCTTGCGCCCGCTGAGGTAGAGCTCCTGGATCTCGTCGACCTCGCGCTCGTAGCCCATGCGAATCGCGACGTTCGCGTGGAAGTTCGCGCCTTTGGCGCCCATGCCGCCGAAATACAGCGCGTAGAACGGGCGCAGCGAGTCGATCGCGCCATCGACGTCGTCGGCGACGATGAACGGCACCGTCGCGCAGACCTCGAAGTCCTCGGGGCTGCGTCGTGCACCGTCGCGCGCGAAGCCCTCGTTGAGCGCATCGAGATTGTGCTGCTGATGTGTCGGCGAGAACAGCATCGCCAGCCATCCGTCGCACAGCTCCGCGCACAGCGCCACGTTCTTCGGGCCCTCGGCGCCGAGATAGATAGGAATGTCCTCGCGCAGCGGGTGAATCGAGGACTTCAGCGGCTTGCCCAGCCCGGTGCCGCCCGGCAGCGGCAGTGGGTAGTGCGGCCCCTCGGCGACGACCGGCCCGCCGCGCGCCCAGATGTCGCGCAGGATCGCGATGTACTCGCGCGTGCGCGCCAGCGGCTTGGCGAAGGGCATGCCATACCAACCCTCGACGACCTGCGGTCCCGACACGCCAAGCCCGAGAATGAAGCGTCCGCCGGAGAGGTGGTCCATGGTCATCGCCGCCATCGCAGTCGCCGCCGGCTGGCGCGCCGACATCTGCACGATCGCCGTGCCGAGCTTCAGGCGCTCGGTCGTGGCGCCCCACCAGGCCAGCGGCGTCAGGCAGTCCGAGCCGTAGGCCTCGGCCGTCCAGATCGAGTCGACGCCGAGGCGCTCGGCTTCGGCGATCGCCTCGGCCGCTCCGGGCGGCGGCCCGCCGGCCCAGTAGCCCGTGTTCAGTCCCAGCTTGAGCTCGCCAGCCATCGTGTGAGTCTCCCCGAGGGTCGATTCTCTGCCTCTGCAGCCTGCGGCGAAACCCTATTGGATTCGCTCTGCCACGCACTGTGCGTTGGCCGGCAGCGGCGCCGGAGTGTCCAACAGGGCGAGCGAGTCATCGTCCGTCGCCGGCGCGCGCCACTCGGGATCCTGCAGACGATGCGACAGCGCCAGCGCCAGCAGCGCCAGCGCGATCAGCGCGACGCCGTAGACGTCGGCCGTGTCGTGCAGGCCAAAGCGCGTCACCGCGATGCCGGCAGCCAGCGCGGGCAGGCTGTAGGCCAGGTAGGACGCCACGTAGACCGACGCCACCAGCTCTGCGCGCTGGTCGATCGGCGCGCGGTTGGTGATCGCGCGAAACGCGCCCGCGAAGGCCGGGCCGAAGCCGAGCCCCGCTACGCCGGTGGCCACGAGGAACAGCGGCGTCGAGCCGACATGCAGCGCCAGAAGCACGAGCGCCACGCCGACGATCAGCGCGCTCAATCCGCCGCGCGCCGCCAGGCGGGCGTGCGTGTCGCGCAGCACGATCGAGGTCGCCGAGCTGACGCCCGCCATGACGAAGATGCACAGGCCACCCGCCACGTGACTGGAGTCGTGCAGCACCTTCGCCGTCAGCGACGGCCCGAGCGAGAGAATCAAGCCGCCCAGCGCCCACGTAGCGGTCATGCAGGGAATCGTCGCCAGGAAATCGCCGCGCAGCGAAGCCGGCACGCCCACGGTGGGCCACAGCGAGCGTGCCCACGTCGGTCGACGCTCGACCGTCTCCGGGATCGCCAGCGTGGCGATCGCCGCGAGCGCGAAGCCGCCCAGCAGCAGCCAGTAGAGCAGCCGCGTCGGCTCGGGCGCGTATTCGACGAGCAGGCCGCTGCCGAGCGCTCCGGCCGCCAGGCCGGTCATCGGAGCGGCGGCGGCCAGCAGCGCACCCAGCCGGCGGTGCTGCGGCGGCTGCAGGTCGATCAGCGCCGCGCTGATCGCCGCCGTCGCTATGCCCGTCGCCAGGCCCTGCAGCGTACGCGCCGCAAACAGCCAGAGAACGCTGCGGGCCTCGGCGAACAGCAGCATGCCGACGATCTCCAGCGCCAGCGCCAGCAGCAGCGTCGGGCGCCTGCCGAGATGGTCTGACAGCGATCCGGCCACGACCAGCGCGATCAGCAGGCCGAGCGCATAGGCGGCGAACACCGCTGTCAGCACGATCGCTGAGAAGCCCCATTTCGCCTGGTAGACGATGTACAGCGGCGACGGAGCGCTCGACGCGAAGAGAAATCCGGCGAGCGTCGCGGCGAGCAGCCAGAAAGCGGGTGTTCGACCTAGTTTTGTCACCGTGACATAACGACGAACGCCGGTGTTTTGTTTGGACACGCGGTCCTACCTCCGGTGCATCGGGTCCGCGCGACTAGTGTGATCGCGTGCCCTACACGACCGCCGACGCACGACAGGGACTGCTGGACACCGTAGCGAGAGCGATCGAGCAGCTCGGAGTGGCGCTCGCCGCATTGGGCGAGGCCTTCGAGCAGCTCGACGATCAGAGCGCCGAGCGCCTCGAAGAGCAGCTGTTCCGGCCCGTCCAGCTCGCCTACGGTCGCGCCCAGCGCACCTACAACGGCTTCGCACAGCGACACCAGCTGCCGCAGCGAGCCTTCGCTCCGGCGCCCGTCGGCGCGCCTTCGGCCGGCGCGCGCGGCTTCATCGACAACGCCGGCGCGGCCGCCGCCGGCGCCGACGCGACGCTGGGCGAGCTGCAGGACTCGATGGCTCCCGTCGAGGTCGGCGACGCCGAGCTGCGCGACGGCCTGCGCGAGGTGCGCGAGCTGCTCGGCCAGCTCGGCGGCAACGCGCGCGAGTTCCTGCGCACGCTCGGGCGCTAGCCGCGCGCAGGCGTCGCCCCCGCGGCAGGCGCGGGCGTCGCGATCAACCGCCCGACGCCGCGCAGCAGCCGCGCGAACAAGCCCTGCAAGGTCTGCTTGGCGTACGCGTGGCTGGGACTGTCGGTGATCAGCACGGCCAACGAGACGCGCACCGCGCCGTGGCGCAGCAGCACCACCTGATGCTCCACTTCACCCGTGCCCGCTCCCCAGCCGCCCTTGAAGTACAGCTGCCAGCCCGGCAGGCGCAGCCTGCCGATGCCCCAGCGCTGACTCGGTATCACCGTCGCCAACAGGTGCATCGCGACCGCGCGGTGCCGACGCACGACCTGGCGATCGATGTGCAGCAAGAAGCGCGATTGGTCGGCCGCGTCGATACGGCTCAGCCCCCACACGCTCGTATCCAGCGCGAAGCTGCGCATGCCCGCTCGGCGAGCCACGCCGTACACCCCCGCGGCGCCCACGAAGCCGAGCACGCTCGTCGCCGCTTCGTTGTCCGAGCGCTGGATCATCGGGTAGATCAGGCGACGATCCGATCGGCTCAGCGCCCGGTCGCGGACGCGCCGGTCGTCGAGGTAGGCGACGAGCAGCATCGCCTTGAGCACGCTCGCCGAAGGCGCCGTGCGCGTGACCCGCCAGCCCCACTCGCGCCGCTCGGTGCGCACGGCGAAGCTGGCCGTTCCGGCGCGCGTGTGCGCGTAGGCGATCGCGCCGCGCACGTCCGGTTGCCAGTCGGTAGCCACGGGCGTGCTGGATTCGCCGGCACTGATCGCCGGGACCGCGCCGGCCAGCGACGCCGCCAGAACGCACAGGCAGAGCAGCGTCGACATGCTCGCGCGCCGACCGCGCGTCGACCGGCCGTGCCCACGCCGCGCTTTGGCCCGGGGGCGACTAGAGCTGCCCAACCGCGACGATCTGCGCATCGCCGGTGATTGTGCCCGACTCGGTCACGTAGGCGGTGGCGGCACCCAGGGCTGTCGGACCGAGCCGCACGGCGCCACCTGCGCCGGCCGCACGGTTGGCGCATTTGCTGGCGCCGTTGTAAGCGTGCGTGAAGCCACGCTGGTAGCCAGTGTCGCGCTGGACCGTCGATGGCAGGCTGAGCAGCGTGCGTTCGTGCACGCGCGAACGCCCGTGCGCGACGATCGCTCCAATCCGCAGCTGCTGCGCGCAGCGCGTGGTGCGCTCCAGCAGCAGCCGGCCTTTGGTCAGCGAAGGGTTCGACAGAGCCGCGTCGCGGCGGGCCACCCGCAGCACGCGCATGCGCCCCGTGCTCAGGTCGTCGTCCTGGATCGAGCTGAACTGCGCCGTGCCGAGCGCGAACACGACGTTCGCGCCGGCGAGCGCCGGGCGGCCGATCGCACCGGGCAGGCGCGATCCATAGATGTAGCGGCTCTGCGTCGGCGCGCTGAGCGGCACGCCGATCAGCCGCTCCACGCCGGCCGCGTCCTGCCAGCGATACACCAGCCAGGCATCGGACACCGCCAGCGCGTTGACGCCCGTGGCCGCAATCGTCAGCTTGGCCGCCAACGTCGTGCGGTCGGCGACCGTGATCGAGTCGGCGCCCGACCAGGCGATGTTCGAGCCGCCGAGCGCCGGATGACCGCCCGGCAGCGCGACGACGACGCCCGCGACGTTGCGCAGCGCTCCCGCGCCGCCCAGCGACTGCCAGGCCAGCTCGCCGCCGGCGGCCGACGGATCGGTGGCCGAGGCCAGAGGCGCATTGTCCAGCGGCGCCGCGCTCGCGCTCGCGCCGGCAAGCGCGAGCGCGCAGAGCGCCAGGCCGAGCGCGTCCAGGCGGCGCAGGCCCAGCCACAGGCGCGGCTCGCTGGCCATCTCGTCGAGCCGTCGCGCACCGTGCCCGCCACGCAGACTGGGCGCCATCCACAGGACCGGCAGCGCGCGCCCGGCTCCGAACGCCAGCCCGATCGCCGCTCCCACCAGCGGGTCGCCGGCGGCGAAGCTGATGCCCGCCAGCGCCCACACTGCGAAGGCCAATACGAACGTCGTGAAGCCAAGGCCGAGCAGCACGCCGTAGAGCGCGCAGGCGAGCGGCAACGGCATCGTCCAGCGCCAGCGCTCGGGCACCTGGCGGCGGATCTGCGGCGCGATGCGCACGCCGCGCCAGTCGGCGATCGCCGCCGCCAACGCGATCGCCGCGCCCAGTCCCTCACGCAGTCCATCGCCGCCGGCGATCAGGCTTCCGGCGAGCGCCAGCCCGCCGAACGTCAGCACGCCGCCGATCAGCGTCCCCAGCGCGAACGTCACGCCGGCCGCCAGCGTGGCCACGCGACGCGCGTCGCCGAGCGCGCTGCCGATCGTCTCGACCATCGAGAAGCCGCACGGCGACCACGCCCCCGTCACGCCGGCGACCGCCGCCGTGATCGCAGCGCAGGCGGCCAGACCGCTCAGCACGGCATCATCGTTTCGTAGTACTGCACGCAGAACACGTGGCGGCCCGGGTAGCAATAGCCGACCAGCGCTTCGTCGCCGTTGATGCGCGTTTCGGTGTGCCCGCAGCAGTCCATCAGCCGCCGCACGCGTCCGCCACAGCAGCGATACCACGAGCCGTCGTTGCTCAGCTGAAGCCCGTGCGCCTTGCCCGCCGCCGGACAGACACGCGAGCGCGGCGCCGGCGCCAGCGGCTCGCCGTCGGCTTCGCGAAGCACCTGGCCGTGCTCGTCGACCGGATAGCCCTGCGCGTTCACCGGGCGCCCGAGGTCGTCGACGGGATGGCCGTCCGAGGCCCGCAGCGGCAGGTCATGGCGATCGACGCGAGGCAGTCCCGTCGGATGCGGGCAGTTGCCCGTCGTGTAGGTGTGCCCGCAGAAGTTCGTGTAAGCCGCGTCGGCCTCGTCGGGGAGCACCGCGCGCGCGACCGTGCGCGCGCCGGCGAGCGCGATCACCGCGGCGCCGGCGCGCTCGAGAAAGCCGCGACGACTGCTGCGGCGCAGGACGGAATCTGCGAACTGTCCGCCCTCGTCCCGCGCGCGCTCAGGCGGCAAGCGACAGCCCCTGCTCGCGAGAGCGCGCCGTCGCGAGCACGCTTTCCAGCTGGCCGAGGCTGTTGAACGTTCCCTTCGCCAGCGCCACGCCGTCGCCGCTCAGCGCGATCGCGTAGGGACTGCCCGGAACTCCCGCCTGACGCCACACCGAGGCATCGTCGTGCTCGTCGAACACGCGCACCGCCAGCAGCGGATCGGCGCCTACGTGCTCGACCGCAGGCGCGACCTGCGCGCACAGCGGACATCCTGGCGAGCTGAACACGGCCAGTCGAAGCACGGTGCGCGCACCTGGCTCGACGGCCTGCGCCCACGCCTGGTGCGAACCGAGCGGCGGCCCCTCCTCGGGGATCTCCAGCGCGCCGCGACCGCCGGCCGACAGGCGCAGCACGCCGACCTCGCGCGCGAGCGCCAGGACCGCCACCGTGAGGCCCGCCAGCGCCACCAGCGCGAGCGAGAGCCCCAGCGTCAGCCAGCGGTCATAGCCGGAAGGTGCGCTTGGCAGCGCGCCGAGCGCCACCGCCGCCGCGGCCAGCGCGAGAACGCACGCGCGCAGCGGCGCGTGCCAGCCGAGCCGCGACGAGCTGCCGAAGCAGGCGCACGGGCGACCGGCGCCGCCGGCCAGCAGCGCCGCCGCGGTGACCGCCGCAGCGGCCGCGAACAGTCCCGCGACGCCCGCCGGCGCCCAGCTCACGCCCGCGCCCAGCGCCAGCGCGAGCCCGGCCTCGAAGGCGACCAGCAGCCACAGCGCGAGCCGCTGCGACCCGGCAGAGGCGATCCCGTAGGTAGCCAGCGCGGCCGCCGAGCGGGCTGGTCGCCAGGCCTTAAGCAGCGCCGCCGCGGCGAGCGCCAGCGCCAGCCAGACAGAGACGATCGTCGTCACGGCGCGCACCTTACGCCGCACCTCGGATCGCTCAGACGGTCAGTCGGCGCGAACGATCGCCTCGCCGGTGACCTGCGCGGGCGTGGTGCAGCCGCTCAGCGCGAGCGTCAGGTCGAACTCGCCGAGCAGGCAACGCAGCACGTGCTCCACGCCGGCCTGGCCGTCGAGCGCCAGGCCCCACACGTACGGCCGTCCGACACACACCGCGTCGGCGCCCAGCGCGAGCGCCTTGAAGACATCTGAGCCCGTGCGCACGCCGCTGTCGAACAGCAGCGCCAGCTCGTCGGGCACGGCGTCGCGGATCGCCGGCAGCGAGTCCAGCGCGCCGAGCGCGCCGTCGACCTGACGACCACCGTGGTTGGACACGACCAGCCCATCCACGCCCGCGTCCACGGCGCGCCGGGCGTCCTCGGCGTGCACGACGCCCTTGAGCACGATCGGCAGGCTCGTCTGCTCGCGCAGCCATTGCAGGTCGGCCCAGGTGACCGTCGGGTTGGCGAACTGGTAGGCCCAATGGCCGATCGCCGGCCCCGGATCCTCCTCCGGCGGCTTGTCCAGCGCCGCGCGAAACACCGGGTCTGAGAAGTAGTTGGCCACGCCCTCGCCTTTGAGGAAGGGCAGGTAGGCGTTTGCCAGGTCGCGCGGGCGCCAGCCGAGAAACCACGTGTCCAGCGTCAGCACGATCGCCGCGTAGCCGGCGCGCTCGGCGCGCGCCACGAAGCTCGCCGCGAGCTCGCGCTCGCGCGGCCAGTACAGCTGATACCAGCGGTCGGCGTCACCCATCGCCTCGGCGACCTGCTCGATCGAGTGCGACGCGGCGGTGCTGAGGATGAACGGCAGGCCCAGCGCGGCCGCCGCGCGCGCCGACGCCAGCTCGGCGTCGGCATGGACGATCGACTGCACGCCCACGGGCGCCAGCAGCAGCGGCGCCGGCATCGCCGTGCCGAGCACAGACGTGCTCAGATCGCGCTCGGAGACGTCGCGCAGCATGCGCGGCACGATCCGCCAGCGCCCCAGCGCATCCGCGTTGGCCTGCATCGTGAGCTCCGAGCCCGCGCCGCCGGCCACATAGCCATAGGCCTCCGCGCTCAGCTTCTCGCGCGCGCGCCGCTGCAGCTCAGAGGCCGAGATCGGCAGCTCGGGCCGCTGGTCGGCCAGGCCGCCCGCGTAGATGCCGTACTGAAAGCTCGCGTAGTCCGGCCAGCCGGCCAGCGGGTCTGCGTCGGTGTCGCTCATGCCGGCGCAGCCTACTGCTGCTCGGAGACCTGGACCTCGCGCAGGCGATGCGAGTCGACGTCGTAGACGAAGCCGCGCACGACGTCGACGTGCGGCAGGAACGCCGAGCGGCGCACGCGCAGAACCGATTGGCGCACGTCGGCGTCCAGGTCGCTGAAGGACTCGATCGCAAACGCCGGCGCCACGCCCGTGGCGTCCTGCAGCTCGGCGCGAAAGCCATCGTCGGTCAGCTTCAGCATGCCGCAGTCGCTGTGGTGAATAAGCATCACTTCGCGCGTGCCCAGCCGGCGCTGGGAGACCGCCAGCGAGCGGATCACGTCGTCGGTGATCACGCCGCCCGCATTGCGCAGAATGTGCGCCTCTCCGTCCTTCAGCCCGAGCGCCGCGAACACGTCCAGGCGCGAGTCCATGCACGTGACGATCGCCAGGCGACGGCTCGGCCGCACGTCCAGGTGCGTCGCCGGCTGAGAGCCCGCGAAGGCGTCGTTGTTGGCCAGCAGCTCGTCGATCGCGTCCATCACCGGCGCACCCTAGACGCTAACCGCAGGCAGCGAGCGGCGCCGGACACCGCGGTCGGCGAGAATCGCCTAAGGAGCGACGCCGCGGGAGCGAACCGCCTGGCGGCGGACATGCTTGCTCGTGGCCTCGAGGCGAGGGCGCGCGCGATCTCCCGCAGTCGGCTTCGCCGAGTCGTTCAGCGTGTCCGCAAACGCCTCGACCACCCGCGCGTCGAACTGTGTGCCCGCGCAGCGACGCAGCTCGGCAAGCGCGTCCTGCGGTGTCATCGCCACGCGATACGGCCGATCGGCCGTCATCGCGTCGAAGGCGTCACAGACGGAGATGATCCGTGCGCCGATCGGAATCGCATCGCCGACCAGCCGATCCGGATAGCCGCCGCCGTCGTGGCGCTCGTGGCTGGAGCGCACGAGCAGAGCCACCTCCGCCAGCGCCGGCGCGGCGCTGATGATGCGCTGGCCGATGATCGTGTGGCGGCGCATGAACGTCCACTCCTCCTCATCCAGCGCGCCGGGCTTGTTGAGGATCGCGTCGGGAATCGCGATCTTGCCGATGTCGTGCAGCTGCGCGGCGTCACGCACCTGCTCGACCGCATGAGGCGCAAGCCCCAGTCGCCGAGCGACGTCCTCCGCGAGGACCGTCACGGCGTCGAGGTGCGACTCCAGCTCCGGGCGCAGCTCCGCCAGCGCCTGAAGCAACACGTCCCTGCTCTGCACGCTCGACGAGCGCCGCGAATCCCGCTTGCGCGAGTACATGCGCATGTCGGCCGTGTGCAGCGCCGCATCCACGGTCGCGGCCTCGCCCGGCATCGCGACCGCGCCATAGGCGGCTGTGATCGAGAACCCCTCGCCACGCTCGCACAGCGCCGCAGCGGACATCGCTTCGGCATTGGCACGGCCGTCCTCGTCGACCCACCAGACCACACAGAACTCGTCGCCACCCAACCGATACGCGCGTCCACGATCCTCAACCACGTCGCGCAGGCGCATGCCCAGCCGAGCGAGCAGAGAGTCTCCGGCGGGGTGCCCGAAGGTGTCGTTGTAGGCCTTGAAGCCGTCGAGGTCGAGAATCACGACGGCCGCCGAGCGTCCCGAGGCGGCGATCTCCTCGAGATCGGCCATCAGCTTGCGGCGGTTGCCGAGGCCCGTCAGGCTGTCGGTCTCCGAGGCGATCTCCAGGCGGCGATGTGCGCCGCGCATCTCGGCGCGCACGTCCTCGTTGAGGCGCCATGCGACAAGCGCGGCGGCGCCGGCGGCGGCGACGTATGCCGCGTGAATGCCCGCCCACAACCAGGGATGCGCCCATTCTTCGGGGCGATCGAACACGCTCTTCGGTTCGAGCGTTCCCAGCACGCCATGGTGGAGCAGCACGAATACGAGCGCCAGCACGAACGGCAGCCAGTCCTCATACAGCGTCAGCACGATGATCAGCACGAAGAAGTAGAAGTGCATCTCGATCAGGCCGCCCGAGGAATGGATCAGCACGGCCGCGGAGCTGAGCAGACCGAGCGACGCCGAGGCCATGCGCAGCTTGCGCGACAGGCGGGGCGCCGCGGCGAGCGCCGCCAGCACGCCGATCGCAATGCCGCTGTCGACGTTGTGAACGAGGCTCGTGCGCCCGCCGACGACGCCGGCGATCGGCACGACCAGCACGTTCAGCCACAGCAGCAGCACGATGCCCGCGTGGCGGCGGCGCCACTCCTCGATCGGCAGCGAACCACCCCGTGGAAGCACATCGCGCAGACGAGCCAGCGCGACCACGGATCGCCCATTACGCAAGCGCTCGGCCGCAGGGGAAGCAGCGCGGCTCATCGCACCCTCAGCCGGCATGCGCCCCGGCTCCGAACAGAACGCTCACGAGCACGATTGCAAGAAGCACCGCGGCCATGTGGGCGGTCGCCGCTCGCGCCAGCCTGAGACGAGGCGACAGGACGAGGCAGAGCACGGCGATCACGCTTGCGATCTCACCGATCGTCTCGACGAGGTCGGCGACGCCGATCTCCTCCGGCGCCCAGGGCTGTGGCGCGATCGGCACGCCGACCGTGCGTGACAGCGCCCACAGCGCGACGATCCCCAGCTGAAAGGCGCAGCCGAGCAGCAGCACCCGGCGCGAGGGATGGCGCAGGAGCAGCGCCGCCCAGGCGATCTGGCCGGCCGCCAGCAGGCAGAACACCAGCGTGTACAGCGGAAACTCGCCGAAGTGGTCGACGCCCGCGCCAACGTGGATCAGGCCGCCGAGGAAAGTCAGCGCGGCGACCAGCACGAGAACGGTCTCGCTCTTCGAGTATTCGGCTCGTTGGCGGCTGGGGCCCGACTCTGGCCGGTCAAGGCCGGTAAGCAGCCGCAGTGCGGTCGCGCTCATCTGTGTGCATCGACACGAGCGCACCGCAGCTTGACCGCACTTGGACACCAAAGACGTCCCCCGTACCGCGACGTCCAGCCGCCGGCCGCCGGTTCAGGCCGACCGGCCCTGGCGCTGCAAATAGCGGGCCAACCCCTGATAGCTCTGCTCGGCGGGCAGCGCCTGCACATAGGCGCCGGCGGTCTCCCCCGCCCCCACGTCGGCGCCGGCGCGTGCGCGCAAGCGCGCGATGAAGCTCGCTTCGTCGCCCTCGGCCGCCCAGGCCTCGACCTCGTCGAGGTGCGCGCGCAGCGAGGCCAGCTGCGCCCGCGCGTCGTCGAAGGCGCCGAAGTGCGTCACCGCCAGGCTGCGCGGTCGCCAAGCTTCGAGCATGTCGAGCGACGCGCGCCACGCGGGCAGGTCGATGTCCGGCGGCGGCGTCGGCGCCAGCACCGCGCCGTCGCCGATGCGCACGCCGGCCACATCGCCGGCGAACGCGCGCCCGCTCGCCCGGTGCAGGTAGGAGACGTGGTGTGAGGCGTGGCCCGGCGTGTAGGCCACCTCGAAGGGCCCGAGCCGCTCGCCGCCGCGCAGCACGCGCAGGCGCTCGGCCGGCACCGCCATGACCTCGCCCCACAGCCGCTGCATGTCCTCGCCGTACAGCCGCTCGGCGCTGGCCAGCAGCCTGCTCGGGTCGATCAGGTGCGGTGCGCCGCGCTCGTGCACCCACACCTCCGCCTGCGGATAGCGGCGCGCGAGCGTGCCGGCCGAGCCGGCGTGGTCGAGGTGGATGTGCGTCAGCGCGATCGCGCGCGGCGGATCGGCGTCGAGCGCCGGCAGCAGCGTGGCGACGCTGCTGCTCGGCCCCGGATCGATCAGCACGTCGCCCACGCGCCACGCGCCGATCACCTGCTCGCGGCCCAGATGCAGCACGTCGATCAGCTGCTGCTCGCCGTCGCGCACGTCGCTCTCGCTCATCGCGCGGCATTAGAACACGCTGCGGCGCATTCGCGCGAGCAGGCCCTAGGATGAAGGCGTGGAGTCCTCAGCCCCGGCCGCCGCCGAGAGCTTCGGCGAGCTCGAGCGCCACCGGCGCGAGCTGACCGCGCACTGCTACCGCATGCTCGGCTCGCCGTTCGAGGCCGAGGACGCCGTGCAGGACACGCTGCTGCGCGCCTGGCGCTCGCTCGAGCGCTTCGAGGGTCGCTCCTCGCTGCGCTCGTGGCTGTACCGCATCGCGACGAACGTCTGCCTGGACATGCTCGACGCAAGCAGCGCCGCGCACGCCCGATGGACCTCGGCGCGGCGCGCTCGCCCGGACGGTCCGATCGGCGAGATCCTGCCGGAGACCACCTGGATCGAGCCGATCCCCGACGTGCTCGTCGTGCCGCCAGGCCGGCGACCCGGCCGCCGTCGCCGAGTCCCACGAGAGCGATCCGCCTGGCGTTCGTCGCCGCGCTGCAGCACCTGCCCGCCGCGCCAGCGCGCCGTGCTGATCCTCTGCGAGGTGCTGCACTGGAAGGCCGCCGAGGTGGCCGAACTGCTCGACACGAGCGTCGCGGCCGTCAACAGCGCGCTGCAGCGCGCCCGCGCGACGCTCGACAGCGCCGACATCGCCGACGCCGCGCAGCGGCACGCTGTCAGCGAACACGACCGCGCGCTGCTCGGCCGCTACGTCGACGCCTTCCAGCGCTATGACATGGACGCGCTGACCGACGCTGATCCACGAGGACGCCACGCAGTCGATGCCGCCGTACGAGCTGTGGCTGCGCGGGCGCGAGGACATCTTCGGCTGGTGGGTCGGCATGGGCGCCGGCTGTCGCGGCTCGCGCGTGATCGCCACGCAGACCGCCAACGGCTCGCCCGCGTTCGCCCAGTACAAGCCGAGCGAGGACGGCGTCGAGGGCTACGAACCGTGGGCGCTGCAGGTGCTCGAGATCGCCGACGGCAAGATCGTCGAGCTGACGTTCTTCCTCGCGACCGACACGCTGTTTCCGCTGTTCGGCGTGCCGCTGGAGTATCCCGGCGAGCCGGCGGCGAGCTAGCTCAGCCGCGCAGCACGTCGTCGAGGCCGGCGAAGGCGATCAGCGACAGCAGGCGCGGCGACGCGCCGCACAGCAGCACCGAGCAGTGCGCGCGCCGCGCCGCCAGCGCCAGGCGCGCCAGCGCGTCCAGTGCGACGCCATCGGCGTCGACCGCCGCGACGTCGCAGCGCAGCAGCTCCGGCGCGCCGCCGGCCAGCAGCTCGCAGGCCCGCTCGAACAGGCCAGGGAGATCCTCACGCCGCAGCGGCGCGCGGATCGCGATGCTGACGCTGCTCTGAGCCGAGCCGGCCATCTGTCGTGCGCACGCCGCGGGCCGTTAACCCGCCTCCATCGAGCCATGCGCCGCGCCCGCGGTCGGCGCGCCCTCGCCGCGGCCGCCGGCGCCGGCGCCGGCGCCGGCCGAGCGTTCGCTCGTCTTGCCGGGCGAGCGCTCGGTCGCGCCGAGCGCCACGCACAGCACGATCGCCACGCCGACCAGCGCAGCGCCGATCAGAAAGGCCACGTGGTAGCCGCTCGTCAGCGCGACAGCCAGCGGCTTGCCCTGGTCGGTCAGGTGTTTGCTGTGCGTCGCCGCGGCCGTCGCCAGCACGGCCAGCCCCAGCGCGCCGCCGACCTGCGCGGCCGTGTTGACCAGGCCCGAGGCCAGGCCGGCGTCCTCGGGCGCCGCGTCGGCCATCGCCAGCGTCATCAGCGCCGGGAACGACGAGCCGACGCCGACGCCCAGCAGCAGCATCACCGGCAGCACGTCGGCGAGGTAGCTGCCGTGCGCCGGAATGCGCGCGAACCACAGCAGGCCGGCGGCGACCAGCACCATGCCCGGCAGCAGCGTGCGCCGCGCGCCGAAGCGCATGATCAGCCGTTCGGAGTAGCGCAGCGACAGCGTGCCCATAACGACAGTCACCGGCAGGAAGGCCAAGCCGATCTTCAGCGGGTCGTAGTGCTGCACGCGCTGCAGGTACAGCGAGCCGAGAAAGAACGTGCCGAACATGCCCGCCACGAGCAGCGCCTGGATCGTGTTGGCGCCGACGATGTCGCGCGAGCGCAGCACGCGCAGCGGCATCAGCGGCTGGCGCGCAGTCGCCTCGCGCCACACGAACAGTACGCCCAGCACCAGCGAGCCCGCGGCGAAGGCAAGCGTCGTCGACGAGCCCCAGCCGTGCTTGGCCGCCGGCGAGACGATCGTGTACACGCCGAGCATCAGCGAGCCGACGATCAGCGCCGCGCCGGGCAGGTCCGCGCCGCCGCTCCAGCCCAGTCCCCGCCCGTCGGCCAGCAGCCGCTGCGCCGCCACGGCCGTCACGAGGCCGATAGGCACATTTATGAAGAAGATCCAGTGCCAGTCGATCGCCTGCGTGAGCACGCCACCCGCCAGCAGCCCCACCGAGCCGCCCGCCGAGGCGACGAAGCCGTACACGCCGATCGCCTTGGCCTGCTCGCGCTGGCCGATCTCCGATCGGCCGGGAAACATCGTCACGATCATGCCCAGCACGACCGCCGAGGTCGCTGCGCCGCCGGCGCCCTGCACGAAGCGCGCGGCGACCAGCATCGTCTGGCTCTGCGCCAGGCCGCAGACCAGTGAGGCGACGGTGAACACGGCCAGGCCGCCGAGAAACACGCGCTTGTGCCCGACCAGGTCGCCGACGCGCCCGGCCAGCAGCAGCAGGCCGCCGAAGGCGATCAGGTAGGCGTTGACGACCCACGCAAGGCCCGAGCCGGAGAAGCCCAGATCGGTCTGAATCGACGGCAGCGCCACGTTGACGACCGTCACGTCCAGCACGATCATCAGCACGCCCGTGCACAGCACGTACAGGGCCAGCCAGCGGCTGCGGTCGGTCTGTGTGCTCGTCATCGCGCGGGCCTCCTTCGTTCGGCGTCTTTGGTCATGCTGACGACATCGTGCGGCGGAACTCATCGGCGGGCGATGAGATTTGCCACGGCAGACCGTCTTATCAACACATCCACCCCACGCCGGCGCAGGACGCCTGGGCGCGGGCGGCGGCCGGTCCGACACCGGCCCAGTGAGAGGAGCAAGCGATGTTCGCCAGCACCGAGGCATTCAGCGGCTTTGCCGTCGACGACATCGACGATGCGCGCGGCTTCTACGAGCAAACGCTCGGCATCCGCACGACCACCGAGTACGGCCTGATGACGCTGCACCTGGCCGGCGAGCGACCGACGATCGTCTACCCCAAGCCCGACCACCAGCCCGCCAACTACACGATTCTCAACTTCAAGGTCGACGACATCGACGCGGCCGTCGATCAGCTCGCCGAGCGCGGCGTGCAGACGCTGCGCTACGACGGCTTCGAGCAGGACGAGCGCGGCATCATGCGCAGCGGCGGCCCGTTCATCGCGTGGTTCACCGATCCGGCCGGCAACGTGCTGGCCGTGCTGCAGGACCGCGACGGCTAGCGCGAGCCGCGAGCGGGCCGGCTCAGGCGCCTGCCAGCGGCGCCACGTAGCGCAGAAACGGCTCGACGCTCAGCTGCTGCCCGGTCGCGCGCTGCACGAGCTCCAGCGTGTCCAGCCGCCGGCCGTGGCGGTGCACGTGCTCGGCCAGCCAGGCCTGAATCGGCGCGACCTCACCGACGCGCAGCGCGTCCTCGCGCGGTCCGATCGCCGCCTCGATCGCCTCCCACAGCTGCGCCGCGATCAGGCAGCCCAGCGCGTAGCTGGGAAAGTAGCCGAAGCTGCCCGCGCCCCAGTGCACGTCCTGCAGGCAGCCCTCGGCGTCGGAGCTCACCTGCACGCCGAGCAGACGCTGCATGCCCTCGCGCCAGGCCGCCGGCAGGTCGGCGACGGCGAGGTCGCCGGAGATCATCGCCAGCTCCAGCTCGAAGCGCAGCACGATGTGCAGCGGGTATGTCAGCGGATCGGCCGACACGCGAATCAGCGACGGCTCCACGCCGACCAGCGTGGCGTGCAGATCGGCCGCGCTCACAGCAAAGCCGCCGGCGCCCAGCTCACCGCTGAGCACCTCCGCGAAGGCCGCGTTGCGCGCCACGTGGTTCTCCCACAGCTTGCTCTGCGACTCGTGCATCGACATCGACGTGCCCGTGCCGAGGTTCGTGCGATCGAGCGCCGGGTCGATCTGGCGCTCGTACAGCGCGTGCCCGTACTCGTGCAGCGAGCTCAGCAGCGACTCCACCTCGCCGTCGCCATAGCGCGTCGTCACGCGGCTGTCGCGCGAGCCCACCCAGGCCGTGAACGGGTGCGCCGAGACGTCCACGCGCCAGCTCTCGGAGTCGACGCCCACGCGGCGCAGCACGCCTGCGACGGCCGCTTCCTGCGCGGCCACCGGCACCGCCAGCGAGCGCTTGGGCGAGTGCTGCTGCGCGCCGGCCACCAGCGGCGGCAGCTCGTCGACCAACGCGCCGAACACGCGGCGCAGGTCGGCCGTGGACAGGCCGAAGTCGTAGTCGCCCAGCAGCGCGTCATAGGCGCTCTGGCCACTCTCAGCCAGGCACTCGCCGTAGGCGCGAGCGAGCTCGACGTTGCGCTGCAGCGCCGGCGCGAACGCCGCGAAGTCGTCGGCTTCGCGCGCCGCGCGCCAGCTCTCCTGGCCCTGTGCGCTGGCCTGCGCCAGCTCCACCGCCAGCTCCGTCGGCACGCGCCGCGCGCGCTGCCAGTCGCGGCGCGCGATGCGCGCGATGTCGGCGTCGAGCTCGTCGAGCGTCTGCCCGTCGAGCTCGGCCAGCCAGTCGCCGACCTCCTGCGAGGTCGCGCGTTCGTGCGTCAGGCGCGCCAGCGTGCCGAGCTGCTGCGCGCGCGCCGGCGCCGCCTCGGCGGGCATCATCACCAGCTGGTCCCACGCGGCCAGCATCTCCATCGCCGACAGATCCGACAGCTCGGCCATGCGGTCGCGCAGCTTTTCCAGTGCGTTCATCGCGCTGAAGGGTAAGCGCGCGTCAGACGGCAAAGGCCCGGCGTGGCGAGCATGCCTCTCCGCGGCGCGGCGGCGGCGGCGGGCTCAGCCCTCGGCCACGACGATCGCCAGCACGAGCACGCCCAGCAGCGCGCCGAAGATCGTCATTGCGGCGATCACGCGATCGTCGGGGCGCACGAAGTCGCCACGCTGCAGCGCCTGCTCGACTTCGCGCCGGCGTTGCGCGGCGTAGACGATGCAGACGACGCCGAGCAGCGCGTATCCGGCGCCGGCGACGGTGTACGGCCAGGTCGTGCCGCTGGTCAGCGCCGGAACGATCTTGCCGGCGCCGATGCCGACGGTCAGCGAGGTCAGACCGGTGCGCCACCAGGCCAGGTAGGTGCGCTCGGAGGCCAGATGCGTGCGCCGCGTGGCGTCGACCGTCTCGTCGCGATCGGGCATGGCCGGATCGTAGTTGCCCGCCGCCGTCGAACGGTTGTCGAGCGCCGCGGCAAGCGCGCGTGCAAGCCTCGGGCTGTCCGTCCCCGCTGCCGTAATAATCCGTGCATGCGAACGATCCGCGCGAACGACGCGCCCGAAAAGGCCGCGTAGATGACCTACGTGCCGCCGCAGCAGATCCTCGAGCGCTACGCCGACGTGCTCGTCGGCTTCGCGCTGGGCGGAGGCGAAGGCGTCAAGCCCGGCGAGGTCGTGCGCATCGCCTCCTCGGAGAGCGCCAAGCCGCTGTATGCAGAGCTGGCCAAGGCCGTGTGGCGCGCCGGCGCGCACGTGATCGCCGCCTACGAACCGGACGACGACGGCGACGTGAACCTCTCGCGCGACTTCTACGAGCTGGCCTCAGACGAGCAGCTCGACCACTTCAACGCCAAGTACTACCGCGGCGTGATCGACGAGATGGACCACCAGGTCTCGCTGCTGGCCGACTCAGACCCGCGCGCGCTGGACTCGGTCGACCCGGCCAAGATCATGCGCCGCGGCGCCGCCATGCGCCCGCTGCTGGACTGGCGCGGCGACAAGGAGAACGCGGGCGAGTTCTCGTGGACGCTCGGCCTGTACGGAACGCCGGCGATGGCCGCCGAGGCGAGCATGAGCACCGAGGAGTACTGGGACCAGATCATCCACGCCTGCTTCTTGGACGCCGAGGACCCGATCGCGCGCTGGCGCGAGGTCGTCGAGCAGGTATCGGAGACGCGTCACTGGCTGGACAAGCTGGACATCGAGCGCGTGCACGTCGAGGGCGAGGACGTCGACCTGCGCATCACGATCGGCGACCGCCGCCGCTGGCTGGGTGGCCGCGGGCGCAACATTCCCAGCTTCGAGACCTTCACCAGCCCCGACTGGCGCGGCACCGAGGGATGGATCTACTGCAACCAGCCGCTGTATCGCTACGGCAACCTCGTCAAGGGCATTCGCCTGCAGTTCTCCGACGGCCGCGTGACCGACGCCAGCGCGCAGGAGAACGAGCAGGTGCTGACGGAGATGATCGCCACCGAGGGCGCCGACCGCATCGGCGAGTTCTCCTTGACCGACCGCCGCCTGTCGCGCATCACGCGCTTCATGGCGCACACGCTGTATGACGAGAACGTCGGCGGCACGTTCGGCAACACGCACATCGCCGTCGGGCGCTCCTACCAAGACGCATACGCCGGCGACCCCAGCCAGGTCAAGGCCGACCAGTGGGAGCAGCTGGGCTTCAACGACTCCACCGTGCACACCGACATCGTCTCGACGACAGATCGCGTCGTCACGGCGAAGCTGCGCGGCGGCGGCGAGCGGGTCATCTACCGCGACGGGCAGTTTCAGCTGGACTAGTTGCTGGCGGGCGGGCCGACGCGGTCCGCGCGGAGCGGTCTCAGCGCCAGCGGCGGTTCAGCGCCAGCGGTCTTTGGGAATCGTCAGATACGACGCTTGGCCGTTGCCGAACGACCAGTCCTCGCGCTCTGACTCGACCAGTGAGACGGCCAGATCCTCGGGACACAGGCCGGCCTCCGCCACGAGCAGCTCGCACAGGCGCGCGTAGAAGGCCTGCTTGACCTCGGTGCTGCGGCCGGAGGCGAGTGTGACGCAGACGAGCACGAAGGCGTCCGTGCGCTCGACGTCCAGGTAGGCGCGATCGAAGTGAAACGCGCCGGGCGCATGCTCGCTGACGATCTGAAAGCGGTCGCGCTCGGGCACGCCGAGCGTCTGCACCATCGCGCGGTGCGTGCACTCGGCGATCTTGTCGCGCTCGGATGCCGAGCGGCCCTGCAGCATGTCGATGCGCACGAGCGGCACGCGGCGCATGCTAACCGCGAGCGCAACCTATGATCGAGCGCCATGGGCGGCCAATCGGAGATCTTCGCGCCCGGCCTGCTGAGCGGGCAGGCGGCGCTGGTGACCGGCGGCGGCACCGGACTGGGCAAGGCGACGGCGCTGGAGCTCGCGCGCTGCGGCGCCGGCGTGACGATCGTGGGGCGGCGCGAGGACGTGCTCGCCGAGGCCGCCGCGGAGATCGCGCAGGCGACCGGCGGCGACGTGCACACGCTCGTCGGCGACATTCGCGAGGCCGCCGACGCGCGTGCGTTGATCGCCGGCGCGATCGAGGCCGCCGGGCGCTTGGACCTGCTCGTCAACAACGCCGGCGGGCAGTTCTTCAGCCCGGCCGAGCTGATCTCCAGCAAGGGCTGGCGCGCCGTCTGGCGACTGAACGTCGAAGGCATGCTCAACATGGCCGAGGCGGCGCATGAGCTCGCGTTCGGAGACAGCGGGGGTGGCGCCGCCGGGCGCGGCGGCGGCGCAAGCGCCGGGCGCGCCGGCGATGCCGGTGGCCATGCCGGCGCGGGAAGCGACGCAGGTGCGCGAACCGGCGGGTCGATCGTCAACGTGACGCTGTCGCCGCACCATGGCATGCCAGGCATGGCGCATTCGGGCGCGGCGCGCGCAACCGTCGAGGCGCTCACGCGCGAACTGGCTGAGCGCTGGGCGACGAGCGGCGTGACCGTCACGGCGATCGCCGTCGGCACGTTCGACACGGAGGTGATGGTCAAGTATCCGGCGTCCGTGCGCGCCGGCATGTCGCGCTCGGTGCCGCTTCAGCGCACCGGCACAGTCGCCGAGCACGCCTGGCTGGTCGCGCTGCTGGCCTCCCCCCTCGGCGCCGCGTTCAACGGGTCGACGGTCACGCTCGACGGGGCGCGCGACAACTGGTTTGGGCCTTGGCCGCCGCCGGGGTTGACCGATGATGAGGGGGCCGTGCCGGTGGAGGAGCGGCGGTAGGATTGGTCGCTCGACGTGCGGGCGAAGTGTTGTGGTTGCACAGAAGCCTTCCAAGCTTCTAGGGCGGGTTCGATTCCCGTCGCCCGCTTGTCGGCCACGGGGAGTGGCGCAGTCTGGTAGCGCACCCGGCTGGGGGCCGGGCGGTCGCAGGTTCAAATCCTGTCTCCCCGATACGCAGGGCCTAGGAACACAGGACATCACGCAGGATCACTGAAGCACAACGATCACCCGCCGTTCCTAGGGTTTTCAGGGCGGATCGCCCGTCGATGCGGGACCTCGCCGGATCTCGAAGCTGAGTCCGTCCGCACACGAAACCGCACACGACTTCGCGCGTGTGCTGTTTGGGGCCTCGTATGACCGTCCGTCAGCTGATCGACAAGCTGCGCGAGATGCCGGCCGAGGCTCTCGTACTTACGGAGTCAAGCGCCCCTGAGCAGGGCTTCAATCACGTCCGCGTAACCCAGACAAGCGTTACCCCCTCCGAGCCCGAAGGCTATTGGGATGGCGAGTTCCGCCAGTGGCGCCGTGAGCCGCGCGAGCTGCAGTACCCGGCCGTCATCCTCGAGCGCCACCACGAGAAGCTGCCGTGAGCCCCGTCAGTGCGGAGGCCATGCTGGAGGAGCTGATCGAGCTCGATGGCGAGATCACCGCCGAGCCACGCCGCGGGATCAGCGACCAACAGCTGATCGGCGCGATCCGTCGCCACACCGAGTCACCTGACGACTGGACCGCGTCAGGCCCGCTCGTCGCCTACCTGGGCGTCGCGCGCAACACGGTTCACCAGCGCCTGCGTCGGCTGATCGCCGACGGGACGGTCGAGAAGAAGGGACAGCAGCGAGCGACTCGCTATCGCCTGGTCGGTCGCGGCAAAGAGTCCGGCGCCGCGGCACCAATCATGGCCTCCAGTCCGCCGAGTGCCCCCAACGATGACCTGTCTCCCCTCCGCCCAGTCGGTCCCGCGCTGCGGATGCAGGCCGAGCCGCTGCGCGACCCCGAGGCCGAGCTCGTCGAAGAGGCCCAGGACACCCGCGGCCGCGTCCGCAAGCTCGCTGAAGAGGTCATGGCACAGCGCGAGGGTCGCGAGGCGGCGGCATGAGCGTCACCGCGACCGACCTCTTCTGCGGCGCCGGCGGCTCGAGCATCGGCTTCGAGCGCCTGGACGGCTGCGAGCTGCGACTCGGCCTCAACCACTGGCAGCGCGCGATCGAGACGCACGCGACGAACTTCCAACACGCCGATCACGACTGCGAGGACGTCGCCTCGCTGACAACGGCGCAGATCCGCCGTTATCCCGACTCAGACATCCTCATGGCGAGTCCGGAGTGCACGAATCACTCGCTCGCGAAGGGTGCGCGGCGTGTGAAACCGCAGGCCGCGTCGCTGTTCGAGGACGGCCCAGCCGGCAGCGAGGAGCAGGAACGCTCCCGCGCAACGATGTGGGACGTCGTACGCTTCGCCGAGCAGAAGCGGATCAAGGGCAAGCCCTACAAGGCGATCGTCGTCGAGAACGTCGTGGATGCCTTCAAGTGGGGCTACGGCGACGACGGCGGCCTATTCGCAGCGTGGCGACAGGCAGTCTGCGCGCTCGGCTACGACAGCCAGATCGTCTACCTCAACTCGATGTTCTGCCCGCCGACGCCGCAGTCGCGCGATCGCATGTACGTCGTCTACTGGCTCCGCGGGCTTCGCCGGCCAGACCTTCGCTTCGAGCCGCGCTCATGGTGCCCGAAGTGCGCGACGCTCGTCGACGGGCGCCAGACCTGGAAGCGGATGGACCGCTCGCCGTGGGGTCGCTACGGCGTCCAGTACTTCTACGGCTGCCCCGAGTGCCGAGGCACGGTGCTGCCCGGTGTATTTCCTGCGGCGTCGGTCATCGATCGCAGCCTTCCCGCGCCGCTGATCGGCGAGCGCGCGAAGCCGCTGGCGAAGAACACGCGCGAGCGCATTCGCCGCGGGCTCGAGCGCTTGGCCTCGGAGCCGTTCGCGATCCGACTTCTGCAGGGTGGCTCGCCGAAGCCGCTGACGCTCCCGATTGTCACGCTCACGCAGCGGCATGACATGGCGATGGTGACGCCGGTCGCCGGCAACACCTTCGAGCGCAAACCCGGCAACCGGGCGCGCGATGCGAGCAAGACGCCCTTGGCGACCGTTCACGGCACGCCCGAGCAGGCGTTGGTTGTGCCGCCGATGGGCGCTGTGGCGGCACGCGACGCCGAGGTGCATCCGCTGCCGACGCAGACGACGACCACGCGCAGCGCGCTCGTCATGGCGAACACCGAGAACGGCGTTCCGCGGCCGGACCGCGAGGCGACTCAGACCCTCCGCACCGAAGGTGGCCTGGCGCTGGTCTACTCCAACCGCGCGAACTGCATCCCGCACCCAGCCGACGAGTCTCCGGTGCCGACGGCATGCACAGGCGGCCACCTCGGCGTGCTTCAGGCGAAGAGCGTCGTCATGCGCAACAACAACAGCCGAGGCGACAACGGCCAGATGTGCACGCCCGATCACGAGCCGGTTCGCACCCTGGCGACCGCGGGCCACCAGTCGATCCTCGTGCCGTACGACCGGACGGGTGGACCCGTCATCGCCGACCAGGAGCCGGCGATGACACTCACGACCCGCGATCGCGCCGCGGTGATCTACACCGACGAGGACATCGACGCCTGTGGCTTTCGCATGTTCGCCCTGCACGAGATCGCCGGCGCTATGGCGATGGTCGATCACCCGCACCAGGGCGAGTACGTCGTTACCGGCAACAAGCGCGAGCGCATGGCGCAGTACGGCAACGCCGTCACGCCGCCGGTGATGACCGAGATCGTCCGGCGGCTGCTGCCGGTCCTTGACGAGGTGAGCGCGTGAGAACCGCCGCGACCTACCGCAACGCCGCGGCGAAGGCGCAATCGCAGCTGCTCCGCAGTGGCCTCTGCCCGGTCGGGATGGGCGACGAGGCGATCGACCGGCTGCAGGACATCTCCCGCCACCTGGATACGACCGACCCGATGGAGATCGGTGCCGGCGCGCTGCTCGAGACCAGCGGCTATGAGCGCTCGCAGGCTCAGCTCAGCCTGGAGACGGCATGACGATCTCAATCGACGAGCTCTCCCGCCTAGCCGGCGAGGACTACCGCCGCAAAGATGAAGTGAAGAATCGAGCGCGGGTCAGCAATGACCCCTTCAAGAGGCCGAAAACGGAACCCGGCCGCGCTCGACCAAACCACGGTAGCTCGACGACGAACCGTCGCCGCATGCTCGCCTCGGATGGCGGTGGACGCTCGTGACCGCCGCACAGCTGCAGCAGACCGAGAAGCAGTTCCAGCAAGCTGTGGTCGACTTCGGGCGTGCACTGGGCTGGAGGGTCTTCCACCCGTTCGATGCACGCCACAGCGAGGACGGATTCCCTGATCTCACACTGGCTCGGCGCGGGCGGCTCGTGTTCGCCGAGCTCAAGACGCAGAACGGCCGCGTCAAACCTGAGCAGCCAGCGTGGCTGGCAGAGCTAAACGGCGGCGAGCAGGAGGAGTACGGCCTCACCAGTACGCGAGGAAGCGCGCCCTGGATCTTCGTTATGGCTTCGACGGCGCCGGTGTGTCTCTGGAGACCATCCGACTGGCCTGAGATCGAGGCGGTGCTTCGGTGACCTCGACGCAGATCGACATCGAGGGTCACGACGCCCCTGAGCGCCTCTGCGCGTGTGGCTGCAAACACTCTCTGGAGGGAATGCGCAAGGACGCCGTCTGGTACTCGCGAGCTTGCGCCGTGCGCTGGGCTAGGGAAAACCCCGGCAAGTCGCTGCTGACGGCTCACAGTACGAACAGAGCCCGAACGCTGACCCGTCGCAAACCGTCAGGTGCACAGGTGAGCTACTTCAAGGTCATCGACGCCGTCGCGGCCACGCTCCGTGCCTACGGGATCCACGAGTCGCGATCAGTCGCCAGGACGACCGTTCGGCGAGCTCTTCCCGACCGTCAACGCGCACGCCTTGAACAACGACAGGAAGGCAGCTTGATGCCTAGTTCACCGGCGACACGCGAAGGGGCAAGGGAAGATCGCAAGCTGACAACACTCGAGCTTGAACGCCGGGACAGGGCATTGAAGGAGGTCGAGCGTCTGCTGCGCGGAGAGACAACTCTCAGCACTGCGCGAGGTCGCAGGACTTACCTGGCTCACCTCATCGCCCTAGATGCGCTGGAGCCAGGCAAACGCGACCGTGAGGCGACGATCGCCGATCTGCGTAAAGGGATTGCAAAGCCGCTATGCGGTGATCCTGCCGTTCTGGCTTGTAGGGAAGGTGGCTTGGTAATGCCCGATAGAGAAGAGGCGATGATGGCGAGCGATGTAAGGGCTTGGCAGGCGCTCGCCGAACACCTGCACGATGGCTTGGCTTTCATGCGCAGCTGCGAGCTATCCGGCGAGTCCGGTGCCGACCACTCCACCGTTATTAGCGCGCTTGAAGCTTATGAACACCGTCCAGATAACCCGAGCGCGATGGCTAATAGCGGCCCGCCGACAGCAACCTGCGGCCATTCCGACGACACGGCTATCACCGAGCTTGACGACGGGTCTGCGAGCCACATCGTTGAGCCTGCCGGAATCCTCAACGCGCCGTTGTCCAATGCCCGATAGAGCAGAAGGAGCAACGATGGACGGAGCAGCGAGACGAGTCTGCGACATCTGCGGCGGGCCGCTGATCCGCAGCGAGAGCGCTGGCTATCTCCACGCCTCGGGACGCGATCCGCATACGCCGGTCCCAGTTCGGCGGCAGGGCGTTCACGGGCCGATCATCGAGCAGTCGTCACACGGGCACAAGCGCGCCAGCGGGTCCGCTGCGCTGTTCACAAGGGGCGATGGGCGATGAGCGAGCCCCGAGCAGAAGGAGCAACGGCGAGAGAGGCCGACCCGTTTACGATGGCCGCGCAGCTTTGCGATGACGACGGGATCGTGCGGCGTGGCGCGATGCACGACGGGCAGGATTATCCCTGTACCGGGCATGCACACTTCGCAGGCGAGCACATCCAATGCTCAGGGCCAAGCCATCCCGGCCAGCTACCCGCCGAGGTCCGCGATCTACTTAACGATCCGTTTATTGAGCTTGACCGCGACACGGAGGTTTGGCGTGTGCTTTTCGGGGAGAAGCGCCGATGAGCGAGCACGCGGGAGCAACGGCGAGAGAGGCTGCGGTTGAGGCGGCGGCGGAGACGGATGTCTCAAAGCTGACCCTGCGGCAAGTCAGGGAACTTGCTGGCCGCACTTGGAAGCGCGGCATCTGCCCAGTCTGCCTCCGTGAGATCGCTCTCGTCCCGAGCACGGGCGTGATCTTCCGCCACGACAGCGATGTGCTTAGCAATCGGGGATGCCCCGGAACAGGGAGAGAGCCGCAATGATCGAGCAACTACGCAAGGCGCTCTTGCCATTCGCACGCATCCCGCTGGGCGAAGGCTCCGACATGGTGCCTGTCCAATCGCTCGTGTCGCGGACGGATATCAAGAACGCCCGCAACGCCATCGCTGCCTGTGAGCGAGCCAAGGATCGGACAATGCGCGCCTACTGGGATCGTGTCCATGAAGTTGAAGCGGACCTCTGTAAGCGACAGGGGCGCACGGAGGCGTCGATCTCTACTGAAGCGCATAAGACCGTCAATGCCGAGTGGGGCTATAACCCGCTTCTATCCCCCGAGGCCGAACAAGCCCCAGCGGGAGCAACGGCGAGAGAGGCTGGGCCGGAAGCAATCGCCTTCGCCCGTGATCTCGCAGCGCTGGCGACTGACGAGAACCGCCGCCGCACGGCCTCGCTGAGCGCACTCATTCTGCAAGCGCAGCACATCTGTCGGCTCGTCTCCGCCGAGCAAGCCCCAGAGAGAGAGCGGGCGGACGAGGGTGAGCGGTGTGCCGTCTGCGGCAGGCGTGCGACGTGGGGGATCGGCGGTCCCGACCGCACCTACTGGTTCGCGCCAAACGAGCTGTGGAACGAGGTCACGGGCCACCCGCCGGGCTTGATCCTCTGCGCCTTGCATTTCGAGCAGGTATGCCACGAGAAGGGCATCGGGATCGGCTGGCGTGCGGGTCGAATTGGTGAGATCGAGGAGCTGGCCGAGCAAGCCCCACACGAGAGGGAGCTACGGGAGGCGCTGAAACATGCCGAACGCGAAGCCCTCGCAATTCACGCCAGCGTGGAAGGTGCGGACTGGGTGCATGAGACGGCACTGAGCATTGTCCTCCAGGCCCGCGCTGCCCTCGCCGAGCAACTCCACCGAGGACGGAGCGGACTGGCACGCCGTAGGGCAGGAGATCGGTGATGCCAAGCGGGCCGAGCACCCCACCGGAGAGCCACGCGGGAACGACATCTGCTCAACATGCTCTCTGCCACGCAGCGAACACCCCTCACGGCATTGGGCATGCGTTCGTCTCCACCGGAGAGTCGGAGCGATGAAGATGACACCTGCACAAGGAAGCTGGCTGCACAAGCTCAGCGAGCGTCTGCGCCGACTTGACGAAGGCAAGGTGCCTCGCTGCCCCGATTGCCGCAACTGGATGCTGTCCGACAACGAACCGGACGGTCCTTGGACTTGTGCGTTCTGCGCTCCAGCCGGGCAGCCAGAGGTAGACGAGCGATGATTAGCGTCTGCGTTCAGCGCTGGCGTGGGGAATCGGCGATGTACGCATTCGGCTACGGAGAGACGGCTGAGGCGGCGTTCGCGGCGTTCTGGGAGAACGTCTGGCGAGTCGCGCTAGACAGCCTTATGCGCCCGTACGTTGAGTGCTGCGCAACCGAGAAAGCTGCGCGACTGTTCTGCGCGGGTCAACCTGACTGGCAAAAGCGTGCACTCGCCCGCCTCGCCGAGCAACAGGGAGATACCGATGGCTGACGCGCACGCAACGTTTTCACCAAGCGAGGCCCGCGAGAAAGGTTGCACCTGCGAGTTTGGCTGTCGCGCCTGCGGGATGCCGCTGGCGATGATGGACGCCTGCGCAGCCTGGACGCCCTGCCGCACCGATTCAATGAAGGTCGGTCGTGCACCCGCTGACGACTGTCCTCTAGGCGCGGGAGACACCGATGGCTGCTGAGCGGGAGGCGCGATACGAGCGAATCGCTAAGGAGTTCCACCAGGCATACGAGGAGCTTGCGCCGATCTTCGGCTACCGCACCCGCGAGGAGTCTGCAAAGCCGTGGAAGGACGTGCCCCGCCAGAACCAACTGCTGATGATCGCCACCGTCAAGGCGCTCATCGAGGAAGACATCATTCGCTTCAACGACGCCGCCCCAGGAGACCCAGGGGATACCGAGCGGGGCGCGCTGACTAGAAGCAACCTTGCGCGGGCGCAGGGTCTTGCGGAATCCATCGCTAAAGCGCGGCCCTACTCGATCAACATCGACGGCTTTCAAGACGTAGCAGCGGAGATCGTGGCGCTCATCGAGTCCGCTCTTGTCACCTCCACAGCCACAGGAGAGCCACGGCGAAGTGTCGAGACTGGCGAAAAGAAACCAAACACGACAACTCCCGGAGACCCAGGGGATGCCGACGTGAGGCGGCTCTGCACTTGCGGGCACGAGGAGATTCAGCATGAAGGCACGCGGAACTTCTCGACGGCCTGCTGCGCCGAGGTTGACGGGTCGCCCTGCTCCTGCGTCATCTTCATTGCCGAGCTAGGGGATGCCGAGCGGGAGGCGAGCGACGAGCAAGTTGAGCGGGTCTTGCGGAACATCAGCGCCGAGGATCAGCGGATCGGCTTGGTCGGCTACCGCCTCACCGACGATCAGGTGCGGGAACTTGCCCGCTCGATCCTCCGTGCAGCCCGAGTAGAGGCAGGGCCGGAGCAATGCCGCGACCGGACGGACGAGGCAGGAGAGCGGTGAAGATGACTCCCGCACAGGGAAGTTGGCTACGGCAGCTCAACGAGCGTCTGTCCCTCTTGGACGAAGGCAAGGTTCCTCGCTGCCCCAAATGCCTCAACTGGATGCTCTCCGACGACGAACCCGACGGACCGTGGACATGCGCCTTTTGCCCTCGCGGAGTAGAGGCAGGACATCCAAATAGCTCCAAATCTGGCCAAGGACTTGGAGCAGAGGCAGCCCAATGACCGACGACCGAAAGGCAGACATGCACCCATCGACGACCGCGATCCTGAGGTTCTTCGAGTACAGCCACCTTCCGACCAACATCGTGCGCGCGGCTATGACGTCGCCAGCCGGCGTGGGCGGCTGATGACTGAGGAGCTCGCCGTCGAGGTCATCCGAGCGCTGGCTGATCTCAACATCAACGCTGTCGCCTCGATCGAGGCTCAGGAAGCCGGACCGCCCGATTGGGGCGTTCTGTGCCCACCGCAGCCGCTCGATGTCACGGACATCGTCCACTCGATGGCCAAGCTCCGTGTGCGCGTCAAGATTCACGACGGCAGCATCGTCTTCTTCCCACCGCCCGATGACCTGCCTGAGAACGCCGAGGAGGTCGAGGATGTCTGGCCCGACCAGACAGCGTGCATGACGCGGTTCGGTCATGCGTGCTCCTACATCCCCTGTCGAGCGTGTGGAAACGGCGCCGAGGATTGGCTCGACTCAAGCAGCATCCAATTCGGCGTCACCGAGGTCTCTGACGTTGCCCGCGCTCGAATGGGACGTGTCTGATGCCCGAGCGCGCCGACGTCGAGCAGCAGCTGCGCCAGGTGATCGCGGAACTATCTCTCGTATCCCATGTGTCCGCAGCGAGCGCAGGCAACGCTCAACGCGATTCGGGTGAATCCATCGGTGGCAAGCGACCGCCTGGTGGCGCCGACCGACGAGAAGATCGCGAGCGCCCTGATCCAGCGGACACGAACAGCGATCTGCCCGAACGGATCCTGCGATCAGCCGACCACTACCGGCGGCGTGCTGAACGAGCCCACAGCCTGCGCACGCTGGAACAGATCCTCACCGAGGCGCGAGCATCGCTCGCCGCATGGAGGCGACAGCCATCGCCGACGGACAAGCCCCACCCGATGCCTGGCGACTTCAACTGGAAGCGCTGGGTGGCCGAGTCGTCGCTGTCCAGCTCGGAGATCGCGCGCAAATGCAGTGTGAGCAAGCGCTACGTGAATCGTGTCCGCGCTGACTACAGAGAGGCAGCGTGAAATGTTCCGTCCGACGCAGCACTATCGTTCCGGGAACCATCAGCTAATCGCCACAGTTGGGCGTTTAGCGGATTCCTCTGCCACGCTGAGCGAGGCCACATGATCGTCAAGCTGATCCTGCCGGCATACGGCAAGCACGGCTCCGCTGTCGTCGCCGTTGACGGCAAGCTCAGACTGGTCGAGCCACCCAGGCGCATCTGTCACGGCTACCAGAACGGCTGCATCTGCGGTACGTGTACGTCCCGTGCTCGTCGTGCTGAGCGAAGTGCAAAGCGTGCGGTAGCTCCCAAGCGCTGCGGCTGCGATCGCCCAATGGTCGGCGACGCTGGCGACTGCGCGAAGTGCGGCAAGCCGATGCGGCTCAGCGCGGCTGCGTAGTAGGGCGGAACATCGAAGGCTCAGCCCGCACGCGTGCCCTGCTGCCGTGTGCCGAGGTGCTCATGTCGAGTCGAGCGCCCCGATGCTGGGCTGCGAGACACCCGCGCAGGGGTCAAAAGTCTGAGCGACCTCGGGCAGACCCGCGATCACCAAACATTACCCTCCCCGATTTTCTGTAAGGCCGAAAACCGCGTGCTAGAGCCAAATACGACGATCGGGACCAATTGCCGCTGCTACGCATGCAGGCAGTGGCTCTCCATCGAGAATTTCTCTCCCGATGCGACCAAGCCCTCCGGCCGCGCTTCCATCTGCAGGCCCTGTGATCGCGCGAAGGCGCGTGCGTACTACGCCGCCAATCGCACAGTCAGGATCGCGAAGGCGCAAGCGCTCTTTCGCGCGCAGCATCGGGGTCGGCGTTGCGACCGTTGCGACGGTCCTTCTGCAGGACCGGGCTGTCGCTACTGCGACGGTTGCCGCGCGGCGGTGTATGCAGAGGCCGGCAAACGACGGTCTGAAGCAAACCTCAAGGCTCGCGGCATCTCGGAGGAGGACTTCCGGCTCGTGTCTAGGCAGCTGAGCAACGTACGAGAACGAGAACGTGATCGAGGCACTGCCGCCGAGCGCGGCTATGGGTATGAGCACCAGCGTAGACGCAGACTCTGGGTGCCTCGCGTAGAACGCGGCGAGGCCATCTGCGCCCGCTGCGACAAGATCATCGTGCCGGGTGAACCCTGGGATCTTGGTCATGACGACAAGGATCGGAGCGTGTACGCCGGGCCCGAACATGCGCGCTGCAATCGCGCGACGGCCGGGCGGAAGAAGGGGCGCCGGCCGCCGCGCCCGCGCCGAACTTCGAGAGTCTGGTGAGCACCAATGCCCGCTGCCAAACGCACTCCGGCGCGTAAGTCAACAGCGAAGAAGAAACCTGCCGCGGCGAAGAAGACTCACGCTAAGAAGCCTACGGCCAGGTCGCGCAAGCCGGCGACCAAGACTCCAAAAGCCCCGACGCGCCGGAGGGCGCCGAAACGACAGACGGTCGTCGAGGCCGTCGAACGCGACCTTCGCAAGCTTCCGGTCGACCTGGCGAAATCGGCCCTTGCTGCTTCGGCGCTCGCGCTCGCCCGCGAGATGGACAACCGAGGCAACTCGGCGACGTCGAAGTCCATGTGCTCGCGATCTCTGCTCGACACCCTTGACCGACTGCGGGAGTTGACGCCGCCGTCAGAGGAGAAAGACGCACTTGACGACCTCCGCGATCGCCGCGCCGCCCGCATCGCCGGGGCCGCCACCGCCTAAGCCGCTAGGTGTTCAGCGACCGCGGATCTGCTCGGTCCCTCCGTGCACGGGCTCGTTCGGAGAGGAAGCCGTCGAGCTGGCGCGGATGGCCGGGCTGTTCCTCGACCCGTGGGAGGAGTTCGTCATCGCCCAGGCCCTGGGCGTGCGCTCGAACCACAAGTGGTCGGCCTTCGAGGTCGGCTTGGTCGTCAGTCGTCAGAACGGGAAGGGTTCGATCCTCGAGGCGCGCGAGCTCGCCGGGCTGTTCCTGCTCGACGAGCGCCTGCTGATCCATTCGGCGCACCAGTTCGACACCTCGCTTGAGGCTTTCCGCCGGCTGCTGATGCTCATCGAAGACACGCCGGACCTCGAGCGGCGCGTCGATCGAGTTTCCAAGTCGCACGGCGAGGAGGGCATCGAGCTCAAGAAGAACCCCAAGACGGGCCTGCGACAGCGCATCCGATTCCGGACGCGCACCAAGGGCGGCGGTCGAGGGTTCACGAGCGATCTCCTCGTCCTCGATGAGGCGATGATCCTGCCCGAGAGCACAGTCGGGGCTCTGCTTCCGACGCTCTCCGCCCGCCCAAATCCTCAGGTCTGGTACGCAGCATCGGCCGTCGACCAAGAAGCCCACGACGAGGGCGTCGCGCTGGCTCGCATTCGAGAGCGCGGCGTGGAGGGCAAGGACCCGTCGCTTGCTTATTTCGAGTGGTCCGTGCCGAAGGACAAACCGCCCGACGTCGGCAAGGAGCTTGCCGAAGATCCCGCGGCGTGGGCGCAGGCGAATCCCGGGCTCGGCATTCGGATCTCGAAGGAGCACGTGGCGCGCGAGCAGCGATCCATGGACCCCCGCACGTTTGCCGTCGAGCGCCTTGGGGTCGGCGACTGGCCACGCACCGACGGCCTGGAGGGCGTTGTGATCGCACCCGAGGTCTGGGCAGCCCGCACCGACCGGAAGTCGAAAGCTCTCGATCCTGTCTGCTTCGCCCTCGACGTCACGCCCGACCGCTCGGCCGGCGCAATTGCCGTGGCAGGCCTGCGCTCCGATAGCCGCACTCACATCGAGATCATCGAGCATGAGCGTGGCACCGGCTGGATGATCGCGCGCACCGTCGAGCTCGTGGATGCACACCAGACGCTCGGCGTCGTCCTCGACGGCAGCGGTCCCGCTGCGTCCTTGCTCACCGAACTTGAAGAAGCGCTGAAGATCGAGGTGACCGTCGTCAACGCCAGGGAGCACGCGCAGGCGTGCGGCGCGTTCTACGACGACGTCTCCCAGGGGCTGGTCTACCACCTGGGAACTCAAGAGCTTGCGTCGGCGGTCGCCGGCGCCGTCAAGCGCCCGCTCGGTGACGCGTGGGCCTGGTCCCGCAAGTCCTCGACCGTGGACATCTCCCCGCTCGTCGCGTGCACGCTGGCGCGCTGGGGCAGCAAGACCCTCGCAAAGCGTGGCAAGTCTGAAGCCGTCGACCTCAACGAGGTCATGCAGGAAATGCAAGACGACGGTGAACTCAACGACCTCCTGGAGGATCTATGACCCCCGCAGATGCAGTCGCACCAGAGAAGCCCGCCGCGGGCGAGACCGTTCCTTCGGAGTCCGCCGGAACGCAGACCGCAGCCGGTTCACCATCTGAACAAGCGGCCGCCCGCGAGGCGGCTACCGTCGATGCGCCGGCCGGCGCAGGCCCAGACGCCGGCGTGGAGACGACCGAGCCACTGCCCGAGTCGTCGATCTACCTCACGACGGGCCTGCAGTTTCGGGTCCAGCACGCCGCCGAGGAGCTCGCCAAGAAACTGGAGGACGCCGCACAGGCCGGCTACGTGCGGCTCCGTCGCGTTTCGAGCGACAACTTCGTGACGGTCGCCGTTCGGCACATCACGCATTTCGAGTAGACGCGCCAGCTCGGCCACCTGGTCGAGCAGAACCACGAGGGAGGCGCGCCATGTTCGGTTGGACCCTGAACCGCGAAAACCGCAAGATGCGCTTCAACCTCGAAGACGGGCCGACGATCGAGGGAGTGCTGATGGGCAAAACCCGGGACGACTACATCGTCTGGGCGCCACGCATCGTGCAGGGCGAGGGCGTCGGCCCAGTCGAGCTCTCCGGGCACGTGGAGATCCCGCGCACCCGGGTTGTCTGGAAGCAATCGGTCGCCTAGCGCATGTCTGAGCGTCATGTCGTCGCGACATCGTCAGGCAACCAAGAGCTGCGAGCCGCCAATCCCGCTTCACCTTGGGGCCCATCAACAGTCCCTCCACCTCCGGGCTTCGGCGGCGATGTAACGAGCCGCTCTGCGGTGCAGATCGCCGCGGTGTACGGGAGTGTCGGACTTCTCGCCGACTCAGTCTCGTCACTGCCGTGCCGAGTCGTCAACAACAAAGTGCTGAAGAACGCAGAGGAACTCGCGCCTTCGGCTCTCGTGCAACAGCCATTCAGCGAGATCTCTCGCATCGACTGGTTCGTGCAGTTCGTGTGGAGCCTGGCTTTGCGCGGTGAGTTCTTCGGTCTAATCGTCGATCGCGACGGGCTCGCCTACGCCACTCAGATCAAGCCGCTGGACCCTGACCGGATGAAGGTGCGGCGCAATCGGAACGGCGAAATCGAGTACCGCTACGACGGCAAGCCGCTGCCGATCGACGACGTCTTCCATGTCAAATATCAGTCCTTCGCAGAAGCACTGCGCGGGCTGAGCCCGATCGACATCCTGAAGACCACCTTCGGCCTCGCGCTCTCGCAGGACAAGTACGGCGAGAGCTTCTTCGGCAACTCGGCCGAGCCGCGAGGCGTCATCGAAGTACCGGGCGACCTGGAGCCCGACGAGACCAAGGCTCTGCTGCGCAAGTGGCTCGCCTCGCATCAGGGGGTCAACAAGGCCAACCTGCCCGCGGTCCTCACGGGCGGCGCCAAGTTCAACCCGACGACGATCACGCCCGAGGACTCGCAGTTCCTGGAGTCGAGGCAATTCTCTGCTTCCCAGATCGCCGGCACGATCTTCCGGATCCCGCCGCACATGATCGGCCTCGTCGACCGCACCACCTCCTGGGGGACCGGTGTCGAGCAGCAGGAGCGTGGCTACGTCACGAACACCCTGCAGGGCTATCTCGGCCGCGCCGAAGAGGCGCTGACGGCGCTCCACCCGCCTGGGCAGTACGTCAACTTCAACATCGAACACCGCGTGCGCGGCGACACGTTGCAGCGTGCGCAGTCGGCATCGCTTCTCATGCTCGCTGGCGCGATCGTCGCTGACGAGGCGAGGGCGATGTTCGACATGCCGGAGTTGCCGGGCGGCAAGGGCCAGGAGCTCTACGTCCCGATCAACACCGAGCTCCTGAAAGCCGCCCTCGAGCAGGTGCAGGCGGCAGAAGCGACAGCCAAGGCCGAACTATCGCAAGGCGACCCCATCGGAGGTCAACAATGAAGAAGCCCCCCCAGGCGGAGCACGACCTCTGCAAGGCGATTCGCGCTGCCGTCCGTGCGGACGAGAGCTATGACATCGCGCGGCGACACATGATCGAGGAGGCGCGCAAGCTCGGCGTCATCGAGTTGATCCCCGACAACTGGCGCGAGGACGGCTCGCTGAAGAACACCGCCGGCGCCTGGTCGACCAGCGAGGAGCGCGACACGGCCAACGACGTGTTCACTGCGCTGGAAGGCGCGGTCAGTGATCGCTACGAGGGCGAATACTCCTACTACGCCTGGGTCCAGGACTGGTACGGCGGTGGAGAAGAGGACAACCCGTACGTTGTCGTCTATCGCGCCGGCGGCGAGCTGTACGCCGCCGAGTTCACCTACGACGACGATCAGAAGATCGTGCTCGGCGATCCCGTCAAGGTGCGCCCGATCACGAGCTACGTCGAGCGTGAGCAGAACTCGAAAAAGACCGTTCGCCGCACGCCCGGGCAGGAGCTCGAGCGCCGCAAGGCCAAGGCGCCGACGAAGGGCTCGGTCGAGCATCGCTCGCTGGCCGTCTCGGACATCGAGCTGCGTGATGAGTCCGACGACGAACTCGGCTTCAGCGGCTTCGCGTCCATGACTGGCGTCGCCTACCCGATCGGCGACATGTTCACCGAGACGATCGAGCGTGGCGCCTTCAAGCGGACGCTCAACAACGAGAACCTCGATGTGCAGCTGCTCGTCAACCACCGGGGCCTGCCGCTCGCGCGCACCACATCGGACACGCTGACGCTCACCGAAACCGAGCGCGGCCTCTTCGTCGAGGCGGATCTCGACCAGGACGACCCCGACGTGCGGTCTCTGAAGCCCAAGATGCAGCGCGGCGACGTCACCGAGATGAGCTTTGCCTTTCGCTCGCTCGACGAAGCCTGGAACGAGGACTACACACATCGCAGCCTGAAATCGGTGGACATCCACCGCGGCGACGTGAGCATCGTCTCCTACGGCGCGAGCCCCACCACGACGGCGACACTGCGCTCAGAGGAGGCCAACGCGCTGATCGCCGGCGTCGAGCGACGAAGCGGCGAGAGCCTTCCGGAGGCAGCCAAGAGGCAACTGTTCGCCGACCTCACCGGCAGCGATCTGGATGAGCACGACCGAGACGGCGACGAGACTCCGCCGACCGGCTCGGTGCCGCAGGTCGTTCCGAACTACATCGCCCGCGCCCGCCTGCGCCTGGCCGCCGCCGGAGGCCAGCGATGAGCGACGAGGAGACCCCAGCGGGCGAGGAGGCGCGCGAGCCCACCACGGATCTCGCGGTAGTCGAGGCACCGGACTTTGACGCGATGACACGGGACGACGCCATCGCCTTCGCCGGCTCCAACTACAGGATCATCCGCGAGGCGAAAACCTATGAGCGCGGCGGCGAGTACTCCTACTTCAAGGACTTCGCCCTCGCCCAGCGCGGACTCGATTCAACGGCAGGCGAGCGGCTCGAGCGCCACGCTGTGGAGTGGCGGGTCGAGACGCGCCAGCGCGAACTGCGCGCCATGCGCGCCGAGGACCGCGACTACGAGCTCCGCGTCACCCCGAGCTGGCGGCCGGGCGAAGGCGGCTACTTCGCTCCCCCACTCTGGCTGATCGAGGCCTTCGCCGACGTCCCGCGCGCCGAGCGCGTCCTCGGCCGCCTGGCACCCAACTTCCTGCTGCCTCGCGGACCGCAGAGCATCAACGTACCGGTGCTCAACGCCGGCGTGGTCGAGGGGACGGTTCTCCCGGATGGTGCCGAGCCAGAGGGTGGCATCACCGACTCGGCGATCCTCAACCCTGTCGTGACGATCTCCGGCACCGAAGACGTGCCGCTGGCGATGCTCGAGCAGTCACAGCTCGGCGCGCCGCTGGACTGGGTTCTCTTCACCGCCATGAAGGCCGCTTACGAGGAGAAGCTCGAGGCGCAGCTACTCGGCGGCGCCGGCGGGACCAAAGGGCAGATTCTGGGACTGCTCAATGTCCCGGGCAAGAACGAAATCGCGTACACGAGCGCCAAACCCGAAGGCACGGCCCTCTACCCGCTCCTGGGCCAGGCTTTGGCTCAGATCGGTAACAAGCGCAAGGTCCCGCCTGGTGCGTGGCTGCTCAACACGAGCCGTCTCGCCTGGATCTCGACGTCCGAGGACAAACAGGAACGCCCGCTGCTGCTCTCCGACTACCAGGGCGACTTCCCCACTGCCGGGATGATCAGCCGGCCGGTGTATCTCGACGACGCGATGCCGACGATCGAAGGCGGCCAAGTGCCGATCATCGCCTGCGTACCGTCGGACATCCTCGTGCTCGAGTCGCTTCCGATCACCAACGTCTACTTCCAGCCCCTCGCCGGCTCGATGCAGGCGCGCCTGCAGATGCGCTCCTACGTGGCAGGCGTCACCGCGCGGTACCCGACGGGGATCTCCGTCGTGTCCGGGACCGGCCTCGTGCCGGTCGCCGGCTTCTGAGTTTTCAACCACACCGCATCGCCGTTTCGTCATGCGTCGTAGTCGCACGTCCCCGCCGGGGCGCGTGCGAGCGCCGCCGCTGGCCCGACGGCAACCCGGGAGTCAACAACGAGCCCTGACGGCTCCCGATGAAAGGGGGCTCCCCATGGAGCCTAAGTTCACGATTCACCCGGAGGCCAGCGAGCTGGCCGATCTGCTTCGCCCCGCGTGGGCGGAGAAGCTGTTCGCACTGCGCTCGTCGGGCGTTCCGCTGATGCTCGACGACGATGAGGATGGCGAGGGCAGTCTCCTCGAGAAACTGCAGGACAAACGGACCGAGCTGGCGGCCAAGGTCGAGCCGCTGATCCAGGCGCGCGAGAAGGAGCACAGCGAGTTCGAGGCGCGCGACCAGTCCGAGAAGGATGAGGACAAGCCGACCGACGAGGAGCGCACCGCGTTCGCCGAGGCCGAGAAGCGCTTCGACGCCGAGGTCGAGGGAATGACGAAGGAACTGGCCGCTCTCGCTCTTCGGATCGAGCGTCAGGAACTCGTCGAGCGGGGCCGCGAGAATGCAGCTGGGGCCGCTCGTGGCTTCGGCGCGATCGTCGTGCGCGAGGAAGAAGTCTACGCGCGCCAGGGCGACCGCAACGCGCACTCCTACTACATCGACCTCGCCGCGAAGCTGCGTCCGGAAGCACGTTCGCAGCTCGGGCTGAAGGCCGACGGCTTCGAGGAGCGCCTCGAGAAGCACGCCAAGATGATGGCCGACGTCCTGCCCAAGCGCGACCTGCAGCGCCAGCGCCGGGCAGAAGAGCAGGTCGAGCTGGCCGAGCGCGAGAGCCGGGGTCGCTGGACCGGCCGCTCGGAAGGGTTCGATGTCAGCCCGTTCGAGCGTCGCGCCCCCAGCCGGCAGCCCGGCCAGGGTGGCTACGCGGTTCCGCCGCTGTGGCTCATCGACGAGTACATCCCCTACCTGCGTCCCGGTCGTGTCGCAGCTGGGCTCCCGCGCCAGATGGCGCTGCCGCCCGGCACCGACTCGATCAACGTGCCGAAGCTCACCACGCCGACGGCTGTCGCGATTCAGACGGCAGACAACGCGCCGGTGGTCACGCAGGACATCAAGGACAACTTCGTCAACGCGTCGGTCAAGACGATCGCCGGGTTCGCGGACTTGCCCGTCCAGCTGATCGAGCAGTCGCCGGGCACGATCATCGACCAGGTGATCACCCGCGACATGGTGGGCGCCTACGACGTCGCGCTGGACCAGCAGGTCATCAGCGGGAATGGCCTCGGCGCTCCGTTGTCGGGTGGTCAGATCGTCGGGATCTACCCGTCGGCCAACTGGGGAGCGACCGCTCTCGTCTGGACGGCGGCTTCGCCGACCGGGCAGGGCTTCTTCCAGCTCATGGGAGCGATGGCCAGCCAGACGGCACAGGCGCGGTTCAACCTCCAGGACTTCGCGTTCCTGGTGCACCCGCGTCGTTGGTTCTGGGCCTCGACGTACACCGACTCGAACGGTCGGTTCCTCGTCGAGAACCAGGACTTCGGTCCCTTCAACACCGACGCCCTGCTGGTCGGTGAGCAGACGCCGTTCGAGGGTCTCGTCGGTCGGGTGCCGTTCGGCCCGAAGGTGTACATCGACGCGAACATGCCGGTCAACGACAAAGGTCACGAAACGACCGGCGTCGCCAACGCGGACGTCGCGATCGGTGCCATCTGGGACGACATCTGGCTGATGGAGGGCGACATTCGGACCGACGTGTTCGACCAGACGCTCTCGGGCACGCTGGAGATCCGTTACCGGCTCTACAACTACGTCGCCATGCTGCAGCGCTACGGCCCCTCCGTGGCGATTGCGACGGGTACCGGGTTCGCGCCGCCGACGACCGTCGACGGCACCCTCTACTAGACCGACCACCGCCAGCCCCGGGGTCCATGCCCCGGGGCTGCGCTTGTCTCGACCCTGAGTGGTCGGAAAGGAGCACCCATGTCTGGATCAGATCTGGTGGCGGCGAACTACCCGCTCACCTACCCCGTACGCAAGCTGCTCGGGCTCAACGGCCAGCTGCAGCAGTCCAACCGCAGCATCCGCTCGAACCTGGAGTGGACTGGCCTCGCCAACCCGACCGACGGCGCCCTGGCGGCGACCGGCGTCGCGTGCGCGGTCCCGATCCCGGTCGAGAACGGCGATCTGCTCTCGAGGATCTCGATCCTCGTCGGTGCCACCGCCGGCGCGACGATGACGCACTCATTCGCCGCGCTGTACTCGGGCATCGCCGTTCCGGCACTGCTCGGGCAGAGCAAGGACGGAGAAGCCGCGGCGATCGCCGAAAAAGCGCGCTTCGACTTCCTCCTGGCTTCGCAGATCGAAGTCACGCCCGAAAACGCGCCGAACGGATTCATCTACGCGTCGGTCGCGATCACGGCGGCCACGATTCCGACGGCGGCCGTTGTCTCGACGCCGACGGCGATCGGGTACAAGTGGTTCACGGGCGGTCCGTTGTTCCTCTCCGCGACGCACGGCTCAGCGGTCCTGGGCAAAGCGCCGGCGACGATCGAATCTCCCGCAGCGAAGGCCGTCGCACCGCTGGTCTTCGTCGCCTGATGCACCCTCGCGTCGCCATGTTCCTGCAGGAGCGGGCTAACGCCCGCGCCCGCGGGGATCGCGGAGTCGAGAGGTGCATGAACGTGGAGCTCCGCCGGATGGGCTACGTCGATCCGGTGGAGACCACAGTCGCTGAGCCGATGGAGCAGGTCGTGCCGCCACCGAAGCGGCGCGGCCGCGAGCCCAAACCCAAGTGCGAGCACGGACGGCCGCCAGAGCGCTGTCTGGACTGTCAGGAGGACTGATGGGCACGCTGACCATCGCAGGGTCCTCGGCGACCGAGGCCGCCGGCGAACGCATCTTTGGACCACTCACGATCGTCGGCAAGGTCGTGATCGGCGAGACTCTCGCGACGCCGCTCGTCGCCGGCGACAACGTCTTCAACGTTCCGGCCGGAGCGGTCGCATGCCTCCTCGTGCCGCCGGCGAACGCCGCGGCGGTACTGAGGGTCCGGACCAGCCTGAATGGCGCAGACGGCGGGCTGCCGATTTCGAGTGCCAACCCGATGGTCTACCCGCTGCCGGCCCCCGCGCCGGCCTCGCTGATCGTCAACTCCAGCGCGGTGCAGAGTGCACCGCTGACCGTCGCCTTTATCTAGGGGGACTGCGTGTTCGATCACTACAAGGACTTCGCGTACAGCACGGTGGCGGTCGGACCGGCGCCGGCGCTCACAGGCCTCACGCTGACGCTGCAGCCCGGCGACGGCCTCAAGTTCCCCGAAGCGCCGTTCGACGCTGTCGTGGGCCCGATCGACGCGCTGCCGCTGCTCGAGAACGCCGAGAAAGTACGGATCACCGCCAAGGAAGTCGACACGCTGACGATCGAACGCCACCAGGCGGGAACGAAAGCGCGCGCGATCGGGACCGGTGACCAGATCTTCGCGGGCGTCTCGGCGAAAACACTGACCGACCTGCAGGGCGCGATCGAAGCCGAGACGACCCGGGCCGAGGGTGCAGAGGGAACGCTGGCGACTGGTCTCTCGGCCGAGGTAACGCGCGCCGAGGCTGCTGAGACGACTCTGGCGACAAACCTCGCCGCCGAGGCTGCTACGCGCGCGGTCGCTATCACGGCCGCGATCACCACAGCGGAGGGCGCGTCTGATGCCGCTGGTACGGCGTCAGCGGCGGTCGCCACCGAGGTCGCCAACGCGAAAGCTCGCGAGAAAGTCGTCCAGGAAGCAGCCGAAGCGGCGAGCGCCCAGGGGCTGGTCCCGACCGCCGTCAAGGCTGCCGCATACGAACCAAAACCGGGCGAGTACGTCCCGGTCGACATCTCCGCGGGGGCGGTGCCGCTGCAGCTGCCGACTGCGCCACCCGACAAAACCCGCATCGGCGGGAAGGTCGTCAAAATCTCCGGCACGCCGGGGTCGACTGCGCTGACGTTCAATTGCGGGGGCGCCGACGTCTTCAACGTGGCCGCGGGCAGCACGATCCTCACGCTCACGGCAAAGAACCAGGGCTTCCTCGTGCAGTATCAGGCGAGCACGAAAATCTGGTACGTCCAGGCGACCGACACGCCGCTCAACCAAGCGCTCGGAGCTGCCCAGCTCGGCAGCGACGGGAAGGTCGGCGGACCCGGCGGGTCCCCTTTGGGGGCCGGGATTCTCACCTACGCGCCAGCGCCCTCTGGCGATGAAACCGGAGTTACGGACACGGCGGCGCTCGCCGCAGCAATGCCGGCACGCGGCACTCTCGTCCTTCGGGCTGGTGACTACTTCGGCAGTCTGCCGGTGTGTGGCCCGGGCCAGGGAATCATCGCGACCGGGATGGGCACCACGACCATGTGGATGGTCGGTGCTGGCGTCTGCTTCCGCGTTCACAACGCGGCGATGTCCACCGCCGGCGGCGAACCGGAGTTCATCAACAACATGCCCGGCCGCTGCGGCGGCTTCGTGATCGACGGCACCCACGCCTCGGCCGGGGCTGTCGGGTTCCAGGTCGGCGACATCAACTGCGCTCGCGTGGACGACCTGATCGTCAGGCACTTCAGCGGCGCGGGGTCGGTCGGCTTCCTCTTCAAGTCCGAAGTCGCCTGGTGCGAGCGCACCCTGTTCCTCAACTGCCTGGCGCTCAACAACACGATCGGTGTGCTCTGGG
Source organism: uncultured Solirubrobacteraceae bacterium (assembly GCA_963793935.1). Lineage (GTDB taxonomy): Bacteria > Actinomycetota > Thermoleophilia > Solirubrobacterales > Solirubrobacteraceae > Palsa-744. The sequence continues at coordinate 747,911 of CAWCBZ010000001.1, read as the reverse complement.
ACAACGCCGGCACCGGGACCGGCTCGTTTGACAGCTCGCACTTCGAGATCCAGGTGATGGCCAACTCCGGGCAGCACGGGTTTGTGATGCAGGGTGGCATCCAGATGCTGCAGAGCTCGGCCAAGCTCGGCGGCGGTCCGTTCTTCTCTGGCGTCGGGAACACCGGCGTGCTCTGGAAGCTCGGCGCCGACAACAGCAACGTCGTGCTCTCCGGCATGCATATGGAGTTCCAGGCCGAGATCGACGGCAGCGAAGGCACGGGCCACAAGACGATCGAAATGGGTACCAAAGCCGAATACCACGGCGAGGGTACCCTGTGGCTAAACAAGGGCGGGACTGTTAGCTTCGCCGCGGGCAACGTCAACGCCAACGGGGTCAGGTTCACCCACTCCGGCGCGATTCGCTGGGACAGCAACCTCGGCGAAAACCAGGCCGGAGAGGCGCTCAACGTCGCGGGCGGCTCCACGTGGACCGCAGGTGCTCCGGGCGTCGCCGAAGGTCAGCTGAAAATCGGCGTCAACGGTGGCGACTGGTTCAAAGCGACGCTCGCCTCCGGCGCGAACGTCCTGAAGCTGAACAACGTCTACCCCGGCCGCGCACGGCGTATCTACCTGATCCTCAAGCAGCCTGCTGCGGGAGAAGCGGCCACCGTCGACTGGAGCGCACCTGGCAACAACATCGGCGGCAACGCCCAAGCAGTCGAATGGGCGGGCGGCGGCTCCGTACCGTTCCTGCAGACGGCGCACGGCGCGATCGACGTAATCCAGCTGATCACCGACGATGGGCAGCACTGGTACGGCTCGGTTCTCCTGTCCAACGTGGCCGCCGTTGGCGAACCGACGATCATCAACGCCAACACGACCTACAACATCCCTCCGGGTGCGAAGTACCTCCGCATCACGTGCGTCGGCGGCGGCGGTGGCGGCGGCGGTGGCGGCTCAGCGGCAGCTGCCCAGTTGCAGACCGGCGGTGGTGGAGGAGCAGCTGGCACCGTTGCCCGGCGCACGGTCGAAGTCGGCGCTGCGACCACTGCAGAAGTAGTCGTCGGTGCGGGCGGTGCCGGAGGTGGTGGTGGCGAAGCCGCAGGCAAAGAAGGTGCATCTGGCAGCGAAGGCAAAGAAACGAAAGTCAAAGTCGGCGCGACGATCGTTCGCGGCTGGGGCGGTGCGGCCGGAGCCAAGAGCGCTGCCTCCTCGATCACTGCAGTCGGCGGCGGGATCTACGGTGGCGCTGGGACAGCGGGAGGAACCGCGCCTGCCGGATACGGCGGGGCGAGCGCGGCCGTCGGGGGCCGCAACGTCGAGGCGACCGGTGGCGGCGGTGGCGGCGGCGGCGCAGCCACGGCGACCAACGGCGGAGGCGCTGGCGGCGCGGGAACAACCGTGGCTGCGGGCACCGCTGGAGCATCGGGTGGCAGCGGCACCTCAGCAGGAGTCGAAGGTGAATCGGCGGCCGCGAACTCCGGAGCGGGCGGCGGCGGCGGCGGAGGCGGAGCAGCTGGCACAGGCGCAGGTGGGAAAGGCGGCGCCGGCGGCAGCGGCTACGTTCTCATCGAACCGATCGCGTAACCGTGTATCTAGGCGGCTCCTACCTCGGCGAAAGCTACCTGGGTGGCATCGGAGATCTCGCGGAAGTTCCCGAGTTCCCGAGCGGGCTCACTGGCCTGGTCTCGACGGCGATCGAAGAGTTCCTCGCCAAGCAGGGCGACAGCGGCCCAGCTTGGATCGACGAACTGAGCTACTCCGATGGCAAGCTCGTCAACCTCGAGGGCTGCACGGTCCAGTTCGTCATGCGGTCCCTCGCCTCGCGATCCTCGGTCGTGCTGACCGGCACCATCGACGTTCCGAATCCACTTGCTGGGTGCGTGCTCTACTCGCCGAGCTCGGACGACACTGCACTAGCCGGCGATTACATGGCGTGCTGGATCGTCACATACCCCTCCGGCGCGCAGATGACCTTCCCCACGGTTGGCTACCGGGCCGTGCGGATCGAGGCAAGCCTCACCGCCGAGACCCAGCAGCTGCTCTCGCTGCCTGAGGTCAAGGACTACCTCAACATCGACGAGAACGACCGCGCGCACGACACGAAGCTGCTTGAACACATCGAGGCGGTGCGACCACTGATCGAAGGCGTGACGGGGCCGATCGTGCCGCAGACCTACGACGAGTGGTTCGACGGCGGCAGCGACATCATCGCGCTGACGCACACGCCCAACCGGGGCCCTGGCACATCGCCCGTCCTCAAGCTCATCGCCGCGTCCGAGTACCGAGGTGCGGTCGAGTACCCGCTATCGATCGTCGGAAGCCCCGTCTTCGGCTCGGTCTACTCGGTGATGCTCAACCCGCGCGAGGGCACGATCACGCGCAGAAGCTCAGGGGGCGCGGTGGTCCCGTTCGAAGCTGGGCGAGAGTCGGTCCACGTGATCTACCAGGCCGGCCAGGAACAGGTGCCCGAGAACGTCCGTATGGCGGCCAAGGAGGCCATACGGGTCAACTACCGGACCACCCAGTCGATGGGGCGCGGGAAGCGCTCTGTGGCCGATGACCAGGAACCGGCAACGCCGCTTGGGTTCTTTCTTCCGAGGCGCTGCGCCGAGCTTCTCAGTCCGACGAAAAGGGCACCGTCGATCGCGTGACCTTAGCCGGGAGGCCTCATGGAGTCGATCTTCGGGCCGCTGCTCTCCACGTGGAATGTCGACCAGGCGGTGCTCGCCACGCTGCGCACATGGTGGAACACCTACCTCGCGGAGGTCGAGCGCCAGAACGACGTCAAAAACAAGACGATCCCCCGGCCGCCCGACGAGGAGTCATTTCGTCGCGGCCTGGACTTCGAGTACTACGAGGAAGACAACCTCCCCGCCGTGATCGTCGTCTCCAAACCGTCGGGCGAGCCGGAAGTCAACTCCGACGTCGGCTACGCCCAGCGCTACGAGGTGAAAGTCGGCTGCGTCTGCGAGGCCGAGGACGAACTGACGGCGCAGCTGCGCGCGGCGTTCTATGGCGCAGCCAGTCAGCTACTCGTTCAGCAAAGCGAACTCGAAGGCTTTGCCGAGCGCACGCGCATGATCGGCGCACCCGAGCTCGACATGCCAGACGACGATGAGCGCTGGCTTTGTCGCTCGATCACCACCTTTTACGTCTGGGTTGCCCAGATCGTGATCGCCGAGGAAGGACCCATCTCACCGCCCGGCCCGGGCACCGGCCCAGGCGGTGAAGACCAGGAACCCGAAGACCCGTATCCGGAATGGCCGGAAGCGGATTTGACGCACATCATCGTCACTGGCGAGCCGATCGCCGACTAGCCCCAGAAAGGGGATGCCATGCTCAACGTGAAAGTCACAACGGGCGAGACGGCCGCCGCCAGAGGTCCGTTCCCATCCGCCGCGACGACCATCGTCGTCGGCGAATTCGATCAGGGGCCCGCAATCCCCGTTCTGATCCGCAGCATGGCCCAACTCATACAGGTGTTCGGGCCGCGCAGCGCCGTCAGCGCCCAGGCCTACGACTCAGTGCAGACGATCCTCGCGATCGCCGAATCGCAGTGCTACGTCATGCGCGAGACCGACGCCAGCGCGACCACCGCAAAACTCGTCCTCAAAGATGCCGCGGCGAAGCCGACGATCGTCGTCTCCGCCAAGACGCCGGGCGTCGATGGCAACACGCTGAAAATCGAAGTGGTCGTCGCCGGCGGCAAATTCACGATCATCGTTAGCGGTCCTGAAGGCGTGCTCGAAACGAGCGCGAAATTCCTGACCCAGGCGGAAGCGATCACCGCCTTCGCGGCCTCCCCGTACGTCACGCTGGCAGCTTCGGCCGAATCCGAACACACCACCGAACCGCCCGTTGCCCTCGCGGCAAAAGCGCTGTCCGGCGGCGCTGACCCGAACGACCTGACAGAAGGATCGATTGCGGCGACGCTCGCGCTGATCCCGAAGAACCTCGGGGCAGCCCAGTTGATCGTCCCGGGCAAAACGGGTGCAACCACGCACAACGCGATGGCGACGCACTGCCGAGAAAACAACCGCTTCGCGTGGTTCGACCTGGCTGACAGCGCGGTCGCAGCCACGCTGATCGGCGAGAAGAGCATTGAAGCGGTCCTGGCCGGGTATGGCGGCAGCGGCTCCTCGAGCGCGACCATCCCGGGCCTCACGCCCGGTACGACGCGCACCGTTCCCGGTTCGGCAGTCATGGCCGGCCTCTGCGCACTCGTCTCCAAGCTCGGCAACAACAGCGTCGCCCCGTCGGGCGCCGACTGGCCGATCCCCTACGTGCTCGGGTTCACGAACCTGTTCACCGAAGCCGAAGCCGAAACGCTGCAGGCGGCCGGGATCACCCCCTTCGTCGAAGAACGCGGCTTCTTCTGCCTGCAGGGCTTCTACACATGGCTCAGCCGCGAATCCGACGCGATCTTCTGGCAGGCCTCAGCCGCCAGAGAGCGGATGGTGCTCGTAGCCGAAGGCGAAATCATCGCCGGGCGCTATCGCCGCAAGCTTCTCGGTGGGCGCAAATCGAGTCTCGGCAAGTTCCAGATGGAGCTGCAGGGCCTGATCACCCGGCACTGGGAAGCGGGTGCACTCTTCGGCGAAGAGGCGCCCGAAGCGGGCACCGTGAACGTCGGCGAACCGATCAACACGCCGGCGTCCCTGCAGGCCGGGGAACTCGGAGGAGAACTCGAGGTCAAGATCGTGCCGTTCGCGGACAAGGTCAACCTCAAAATCGTGACCGCGCCGATCTCAGAACCGCTCTAGGAGGCCACATGAGGTATTACCGCTCTGACCAGGCAGCGATTCACGTCAAATTCGCCGCGATCACGATCGACGACGAATCCTGGAGCGTGCTCGACGGTGGTGACAACGTCGCGCCGAACAAGGTCATCCACCCGGGTGGGATGACGCCGACTGTCTCGCTCGGCGGGATCCCGCTCCGCTCGGACATCACCGTCGAACGCGTGTGGTCCGACCTGCTGTTCGGTGCCTACAAGGCGCTTGACGCCGCGGCTGGCAGTGAACCTGTCGAAGTCGGCTACGTGATCCTCAACGGTCCTGGCAAACCGCAGGGCACGGTCTTCACGTACACGGGCGTGCTGCTCAGCACGGCACGTCCCGGCTACAAGGCCGGAGAAAGCAACGACGCGATGCTGAAGCTTACGATCGGCCCCAACGGGCCAATCGGCTGATCCAACGGAGAACGGAGAAGACGTTGAGCCACGAGCCCATAGAGCAGGCCGCACAGTCGGTGCAGCAGCGGTTGCGCAACGCGCGAGCGAGAATCCAGATCCGCCAGAAGGTGACCTTGGAGATCCCCGGCTACGGAGGCCTCTTTGGCCACTACCGGCTGCTGGACTTCCATGAGACGCGCGCCGTCGGCGCGGAGGTGGAAGCCTCGGGTGTAGAGGGCGACACCGAGAAAACGCTGTACCTGGCCGCTCATCACCTGCTCGCCGCCTCGGTAGGAACCGAGGCGCACATCGACGGCCAGGTGCATGACATCGGACTCCCGCTCGGGCGCGAGCTCGCCGACTACCTCGGCCTCGAGGAGTGCGAGAACGACCGCCAGGCCGCCTTCGTGATCTTCCGGCGCCGGATGGACGTCGCCGAGCAGTTCGAGGCGCTGCAGCTGCAGAAGGTGTACGCGGACCGGGAGGCCGACAAGAGCGTCGTGGGGGAATCCGAGGCGGCCGGCGAGTAGAGCTGGCCGCTTTCTGCTGCATCCTCGGCGCCGGCCATCTCGTCGAGGGTCTGTACAGCGACCCTGACCCATCTCGCATCGTGTGGGTCGAGGCCGTCACCAAGCGCATCGACGAGATCTACGAGCGCATCAGTGAAAAGAGGGACTGATGGCCACCACGACCGTACTCAGCAGCGGCAAGGAGGGCCTCGACCTCAAGGAGTTTCGCCAGCTCACGCGTGACCTCAAGCGCTTCAAGCCGGACAAGCAGCTGAAAAAAGTGCTGCGCGGCGCGGGGCAGCTGATCGCCGAGGACGCGAAATCCAACGTGGAGCAGTACTCCCAGACGGTTCCCCCCTCGATCAAGGTGCGGATCCGGGGCACGAGTGTCTCGGTCGTGGGAGGCGGCGCCGGTGTGCCCCTTGGCGGGCTGCTCGAGCTCGGCAACAAGGGCAAGGGGAAATCACAGGCCGCGTCCAAGAGCGGCAAGTTCCGCCACCCGGTGTTCGGCAACTCGGACGTGTGGGTGGAGCAGGACATGCACCCCTACCTGCTCCCCGCGTCAGCGCACAACGCGCGCAGCATCGAACACTTCGAGGGAGCGATCGTCGCCGATGCGTTCCGTGAAATCGGGTGGCGGTGATGTCCGAGGATCGCGTTGTAAAGACAACCCTCATCATCGACGAGCACGGTGCCGTGAAGGCGGTACACGCCGTCGGTGAGGAGTCGGGTCACACCGAAGGGAAGCTGGGCAAGCTTGACAAAAGCGTCAAGGGCTTGGGCAAAACCTTCGGTGGGCTCAAGGGCCTGATCGCGGGCGGGCTGGGGCTCGGAGCCATCGCCTATGGGCTCAAAGACGTTCTCGGTACGACGACTGAAATCGCCGAGGAAACTCACAAGTTTCACACGATCACGGGCATCGGAGCGCAGTCCTCGCTCGACTACACCGCAGCTCTGAAGGCGCGCGGGATCGGCGCCGAAGCCGGTGGGAACGCGTTCAAGTTCCTCGCCAAGAACATCCAGCTGGCTGAACGCCAAGAACACTCCTACGGGCTCGCCCAAGAGAAGGCTACGGCGAAACACAAGATCGCGACCGGCATGCTGGGCGTCCAGGCGACTGCGTTCAAAGCGCTTGGCATCGACCTGAACAACTTCTCGCACCTCTCCGAACAGGCCAAGTTCGAAGACATCACGCACAAGTTCGAAGGGATGAAGGACGGCGTCGAAAAGACTCGTCTGGAGTTGCAGATCTTCGGACGCGGCGGGACGGCGCTCTCTCCAATACTCGACAAGGGCGCGCTCAGCCTCAGCCACGCCGACGACATGGCGAAACGGTTCTTCCCGACGCTCAAAGGCGGCGCGCACGAGCTCGAGGAACTCCAAGAGAAGCAGACCGAATCGAAGATGGCATGGGAAGGCCTCCAGTTCACGCTCGGCACCAAGGTGATACCGGTCTTCAACGAGGCAGCGGGCGAATTCTCACACTTGGTCGGTGAAGCCGAGAAAGGAAAAGGGCCGCTCGCCGAAGTCGAGCACGTCTTCGAAGGGATCGCCCACTTCGGCGAGGGCGCGGCCAAGTTCGTGAAAGGGATCGCCGGCGACTTTGGGATCCACTTGGGAGCCGGCACTCTTGGCGCTGCGTTGGTCGCACTCGCGGGTGCGCACAAGGCGAAAAGCATCGTCAAACCGGCCACGAGCGCTGCGAAGTACGGGGCCCTACAAGCGGCTCGGTTTGCGCTCGCGAACCCCGAGACGGTACCGCTAGCGTTGACGGCGACCGCGGCCACGGCCTACGGCCTGGACGTCTACAAACACCGCGACGAACTCGCCGCCCACGCGAAGGGCGCTCTGGCGATGCTCGGTGGCGGCCCGACGTCGTTGAGCGCCCTCGAAGAAGCGATCGTCGGTCGTGTGCCGATCAACAGCGGCGGTGGCGGTGCGTCCGCGCGCTATGGCGGCAAAGCGGCGAAGGGGTCGATCAGCCCGTCTGAATCGGCGCTCGTCTCGCGGCTGCTCGAACACCCACAAGAGGCGAGTAAGACCGCTCTCACGCCGGGGGAGCTCAGTGCGCTCACCACGGCGATTGAACGGGCCATGGCCAGTCACAAGACCGAGATCTACGTCGACGGCAAAAAGCTGGCCGAGGCGCTGCATCACAACGAGGGCGCGAGCCGGCACCTGTCTGAAGCCGTCACGCACTACGCGCAGAAACGAGCGGCACGACGATGACACCGCCCAAGCGCGCAGTCCTCGCTGGCCAGCTGATCGGCTTCTTCGGTCACACGGCCACGGGCGACCACCGCACATTCAAAGTGCTCGCCGGAGACGGCGCTCCGACTCCCAAGGGCGGCTGGGCGAAGATCGTCACGATCGACCGCCCTGGGCGCGTCGGCTACACCGTCTCGACGGGCTATGACCCGATCTCCATGACCGTGCCGATCCTCTTCGACAGGGTTATGCGCACCGCCAACCGCGAAGTCATCGAGCTGAACATCCTCGCGCTCGAATGGATGGCCGGGCGCAGCCCCAGCCCGAAGGGCGGCGAAGTCAAGGGCGAACCGCCCTACGTGGAAGTGTTCACAGTCGACAGCGCCGGCCACACGATTCCTCTTGTGCCTCGCCAGTTTCAGAGCGAACCCGGTCGCTCGCGGCAGTGGTGGATCACCGACATCGAATTCGATTCGAGCGAGGAAGGCTGCAAACGAAACTCCGCCGGCGCCCGGATCCGCCAGGCGGCCGTTGTCACTCTGACGGAGATCAGCAGCACCGCCGCGACGATTGCCCAGAATCGCAAAGCGCGCGACGTCGTCAAGGGCAAGTTCAAGACGGTGCACTCGACGACCAGCGCGAACACGATCAAAAAGGTCGCCGTTCGCGAAGGTATCCCCAGCTCGTGGAAAGCGATCCTGCAGGCCAACCACAAGCTCGGGGCCAGCGCTGAAAAGCACCTCAAACCCGGGACCGCCGTCAAGATCCCGCTCACGGCCTTCCGGCAGGTCCCGGGATGAGCCAGCCAGACGCGCACGTTCTAAGCCGGTTCCTGGCCAAACAGATCGTCAAGAGCGCCAAGAAGGGCGCTCCGGCCGAAGAGGACCTGGCGAAGGCAATCAGCGAGGTCGAACTCGAGACGCAGATCGCCGGCGCGAGCTTTATCAAAGTCACCGTGATCGATCCCGAGTGGGCGATCATCACGTCGGGTTGGATCGACGTCGTCGAAGGGCTCGTCGATCAGATCGAGGTGGAATTCCCCGAAAAGAGCGGCTGGTTCTGGCGACTCTGCGCGATCGACGGAAGCACCGACCGCACCCAGGCCAACCTCACGCTCACCTTCGAGGACCGCATCGTCGCCTACATGCGCGAGTACTGGGGGCCGAAGACCGCCCCGCCGGGTACGAGCACGCGTGCGCAGTTCATCCGCGATCTCGTGAGAGAAGTCGGGCACAAAGGCGAACCGCCGATCGACTTCCGCTGCAAAGCAATCAACAAGGTCCAGCCGGTCGAACCAAGCTCGGAAGAAAAGACCGAAGCGCTACAGACCGCGGCGGCGAAAGACTCGAGCGAAGCCAAGGCGAACAAGGCAGCCGGGCTCAACGCTGGCTCGCCTGCCACCGTCAAGGGACAGAAGCTCAGCTCACAGCAGGTCGTGGAGGCCAACACGCTCCTGTCGACCGCAGACGGCCTCGACGCGCCGCTCGTCGCCAAGGAAGCGCTGGTCTTCGCGGCGGTCGCCGAGAGCTCGCTCGGCGACGAGGCAGGCGCATTCACGCCGAACTCGGCGGGCTACTACGGCGTGCTGCAGGGCAGCGCGAGCATCTGGCCCGACCCGCACGACACGAAAGGGATGGCAACTAGCTTCCTGCTAGGTGGCAAGGGCTTTCAGGCCGGCGGCGCGATCGCTCTCGCCAAGACGGTCTCAGACCCCATCGAGATCGCCGTGCGCGTCGAGGCGCCGAGCGTCTGGCCAGCAAACGCGTACGCCAGCGAGTCGGGCTACTCCAACTTCCTGCCCGAGGCCAAGCAGATCGTCTCCGCCGGCGGCGGGGCGGCTGACAGCGCGGCGGGTGAAACCGTCAGCGACGTCGGGCAGCTCGCCCGCGGCACCACCGACAACCCCGACGAGGACAACTGGGAATGCGGCACCCGCCTCGCTGCGCAGGTCACCTGGTTCCTGTTCTCAAGCGGCAACAGCATGTTCTACATGGACGGGCCGGAACTAATCCGACAGCGTCCGGCACTGCATATCAATGCGCCGGCCAACAAGGTCACCAAGGCCAACGGGAAGATCGAAGAAGGCGTCATCCAGACGCCGCTGACGTTCACGTTTGACAACACCACCTTCCAATATCGCCAGACGCACAAGGTCAAGGGAAAAGTGCAGCGCCGCTCGCGCGCGAGTAAGCCCTCAACGCCTGCTGAGGTCCGGGTGCAACTGGTGTGTGGCATCGAGGAGTACCGCGCCGGGGAAGTCGTCGAATTCCGGGGCTCCGGTCCGATCAACGGGCGCTGGATCATCGCCGACGCGACCCGCAACTGCCTCAAAGACATCTTCACGAGTCTGGTCCTGCAGCCGCCGCTGGAACCCCTCCCAGAGCCCAAAGCGACAGCGGGGACCGAAGCGCCGGCAGGGAGCAGTGCGTCCGGCAGCGCACTCGCGGCATTCGAAGCCTCAGATGCGCTGAGCCGGATGCAACTGCCCTACCTGTTGGGCGGCGGCCACGGAACCAACGGGCTCGAGGGAGTCAAGGCGGGCGACCCCGGCCTTGACTGCTCGGGCTCAACCTGCTGGGTGCTGAAGCAGGCCGGCATGTTCACCGGGAGCACCGCTGAGGTCTCCGGAGACCTAGAAACGTTCGGCGAGGCCGGTCCAGGCAAAGAAATGACCGTCTGGGCGGGACCGAACCACGTCTACATCGAATTCAACATTCCCGGCCACGAGCAAGCACAGATGAACACCAACGGTCCTCAGAACGGGCCGCGTCTGTACACAGTGGCGCAAACGCCGACGTTCAACGGACCCAACGGGGCCGGCTCTGGTGGCCCGTTCGTCGCACGGCATTGGAAGGGAACCTAGAGGCCTGATGGCGGATACGACTGAGCTCCTGAACGACAGCTCCCCGACACCACAGTCCCTGGTCGTCAGCGGCTACGTCAGCCGCAACCGTCCAGCGCCGGCGACGTTCGCAGACTCGCTCTGGGTGATCTTGCCCAACTACAGCCTCGACCGTCCATTCGGACCTTGCGAGTGGGGTGCGATCCATGGCGCCACCCTCCCAGCGCAGGGTGCGCGCGTGACGGCCGTCTTCGACGACCAGGACGTTCCGGTCATCGTCTGGTGGGCGGGTGAACACACCTGAGCAAAAGGGAGGCCGCCGTGAGCGAACCCGCGAACGTCGAAGTGCCTCACTTCAGCGCCCTCTTCACGATCGGTCGCGGCGGCGCCGAGGTCGTTGAGCAGGATTCGACCGACGACAAGGCTGCGTGCGTCTATCGCACAGCCGTCTGCCCGCAGGGTTTTCGTCAAGACCTCCCCGCGTTTGGCATCCCGCAGCTCCTGCGAAAGACCGTGCCGTTGAACCTCGACGCGTTGCAGTCCGCGATCGAGCTGTGGGAGCCACGGGCTGATCTCACCGTCAGCCAGCAGGTCGAAGCGCTGAACGAGGCAGTTGAGATCGATATCGAAGTGACTTGAGCGGGAGAGAGCCAATGGCCTTCGTCGACGTCGAACTCAGCACCTCAGAAGAACAGCTAGCGCGCGAAGCCCTGGAAAAGCTCGTCGCCCTGATCGAAGAAAAGGGCGTCGTTGGATGGGAACCGTCGGACGCTGATCTGGAGGTGATCCTCCTCGGCGTGATCGCGATGATGGCGCTGAACGTCGCGACCGTCGCGTCGATCGTTCCGCCGGCGATCTTCCGGGCATTCGGGACGCAGCTGATCAAGCTCGCCTACAACGAAGGTGCAGCCGCGACCGTCTCGACGAAATGGACGATCGCCCCGGAAGCCGCTGTGCGGACAATCCCCGCCGGCACAACGATCGAAGCGGGCGGTCTCGGGTTCGTCGTGCTCGCCGACACCGAAGTCCCGTCTGAAGCGACGAGCGTCACGCTCAACGTTGCCGCCGTTGAGCGGGGCGCTGAATACAACGGCATCGTCGGAGTTGCCCAGCAGTCGAACCCGATCGACTGGGTGCTGGAAGTCCAGCTCATCGGCGAAAGCAGCGGCGGAGCCGAACAGGAATCAGACGAAGAATATCTCGACCGTCTCGCGGCAGCGCTCAAGCTCCAGGCACCGCGTCCGATCACGGCAGCCAACTTCGCCGAAATGGCACTCGACGTGCCCTCGAGCATCGTCCCGACCGGGGTCGTCGTCGGCAGGGCAACGTCGATCGATGGCTACAACCCCGGCACCCACATCTTCAAAGGCGAATTGACGAACGGCTCGGCGACCGTCAAAGGCGTGACGAGCTTCGCCGGCGTCACGCCGAAATCGCAGCTGTCGGGCTCGGGAATCCCCGCCGGCACGACTGTCGTGAGCGTCAACGAAGGCGCGAAAACGCTCGTGCTGAGCATCGAAGCGACCAAAACGGAAACCTCCGAAATCACCTCGACGGGGTCCTATGAAAACTCGCGGACGGTCACGACGTTCGTGACCAACCGCCAGGGGGAAGCACTCACCTCCGAAGCGATGACGGCGATCGAAACGTGGCTGCGCGCCTTTCGCGAGCTCAACTTCCTGGCATTCGTGCGGGGTCCGTCGACGACGACGGTGTATGTCACGACGAAGATCCACGTGCTGCCCGGCTACAACGCGGCGGCCGTCGAAGCGAACGTCAAGGCAGCCCTGGAGAACTACCTCAGCCCCGCCACCTGGGGCAATCCGACCGGGCAGACGACCGGCGCCAACGCGTGGCTGAACATCACACAGGGCTACTCGCTGATTCGCTACAACGCGCTGATTGGTGTGATCGAGGCGGTGCAGGGCGTGCAGTACGTCTTCGCTGGCTCTGTCGGGCTGAAACTCGGCACAGACCCTGCTCCAGCCGGCACCGCCGACCTCACGCTCCAGGGCCCGGCGCCGCTCGCGCACGGAACCTCCGAATCGATCCTCGTCAGCTCGGAATAGGCAGCACCCGAAGATCACCCATTCCCTCGGCTGGCTGGTTCAAGCCGAGTCTTATCCGCTCTCGAAGGGAGCTCTCCGATGGCCCTGTACACCGTCTCGACGGGCAAGCTAACCCTGACCGAATCGGCGACCAAGTCGCTCATCCTCCTGAATCCCGTGACGGTGTCGATCAAGGTGCGCCAGCTCGACATCTCCTTGGCCGCCTCGGCCGCCGCGGAAGAGATCCAGTTCGACCTCTACCGCGTCGCCACGCTGGGCACGCCGGAAGGTGAAGCGGCGACGCCAGCCTTGGCCGACGAGCGCGATGGCGCAGCGACGAGCTCGGCGCTGATCGCCAAAGCATCGGAAGGCGGGTTCAAAAAAGAGCCCACGGCGGTCACGCTGCTGGCCAGCTACCTGCTGCAGCCACTCGGCGGGGTGATCTCGATCCCGCTGCCCTACGGCGCCGAGGTGGTGACGAAACTCGCCGGCGCGCGTCTCGGGGTTCGCTACGTCTCTCCGGCGGTGAAACCGGCCTGCATCGGCACGCTCTGGTTCGAAGAGTAGAGCTCGCGTAATGCCCGCCGTCTGGACAGCCGACGGCTCGAAAGCCGGCCCGACGAACAATCCGTTCCTGGAGTGGATCGGCTACGCCGGCGCGGGCAACATGGCCCTGGGGGCACACGAAAAGATCAACCTGATCTCGACGATCGACGACGGTTCCTCGCCGATGTCGGGCACCTATGCCTACCGCCACGAGATCGCGTGGTCGGGCAAACCTGATGGCCTGACCAGTGCGTTCGGAGATCGGCTGGAACTCCTCAACGGCAAACCGGCCGGCGAAGGCTCCGTGCCCAGTGGCATGCCGCTGAAGGTGCGCCAGTGCAAAGAAGGCGACGAGCTCTGGGTCGCCACCGCCTTCTACTTTCCGACGCTCCCCAAACCCGAAATCCACTGGTCTGAAGACGGGACCGGGGCGCTGCCGGTGCTGCAGTTCCACGGCGCCAACAGCGAAACCGACTTCAGCCCGGGCGCGATGGGCGGGCTGAAGATCCACTACACGCAGGAAATCAACGAATTCGACGGGTCGCCCTACAACCCGCAGATCTACATCACCAGCGAAGCGAACGAATTCAACACCCCGCTCAAGGCGAAAACGTGGTACCGGGTGATCTTCCGGATCGTGTTCAAAGCGAGCGGCGGCACGATGAACTCGTGGCTGGCGGAGGGCAAGTCTGCGCCGTTCAACAAAGTGCTCACTTCGACGGCCAAAACAACGATCGGCACGGCGTTCGTCTTCCCGTGTCAGGGCGGCCCGCGCAACGAGGAAACCGAACCGCACGTCACAACGCACGACGACCATCTGCTGAGGCCGAACACCGAGCTCGTCTTTTACGACAAGATGGTATTCCTCGAAGCCGCCGGGAGCGAAGCGGCGACGCTCGCCGAAGCCGAAGAAGTGCTCAAACCGGCCTCGCCGGAAATGCGCATCGCCTACTCGGGCAGCAACGAAAAAGCGTTCGGTGCGGTGACGTCGCTCTCGATTCCCAAGCCGGCCACGGTCAAAGTCGGCGACACGATGCTGATCGCCATGTTCCTGGGCGACACGGGCAAAGCGATCACGAGCTCAGGCTGGACCGAAGTGCGCAAAGTCGAAGAAGCCGGCGCCCCGTTCACGTTCATCGTCCTGCGCAAGACCTACGAAGGCGAGGCCGGGCCCTACGTCGTGGAATGGGGCGGCACGTCGCTCAACGCGACCGGCGTGATCGACTCCTACGTCTCGGTGAACCCGACGGCGCCGGTTGAAGGCAGCGTCGGTGCCGTCTCGGCCGGAAGCTCAGCGACGCTGCCCGCCGTGTCGCTGACGACCGGCAAGCCGAACGCGATGCTCGTCTACTGCTCGACCAACACTCTGGGCAACAAGCTCAAACAGCCCCTGGGCATGGCTAAGCGCATCGACCAGCCGGGAACGGCGATCTGCGACGTTCTGCAGACCAGCGCCGGCGCGAGCGGCAACAAGGAAGCCATACTGCCCGAAGGCGCCGCGCGCTCGGCCGTGATCATGCTCGCGCTCGCACCGCTCATTCTGCCACCGGCACCGCCAAGCCCTCGCAACGCGCAAGCGCTCGCCCTGTTTAGAGGGGCCGCCCGATGAGGCGCGGTGGCCGGAGCGTTCAGCGGCCGGTTCTGCCGCGCTCCCCGAGGCTCATCGCGGCCGAACCTCCGCCGACCGTCACCAAACCGGGCACGCAGACCAACCACGTCGGCGACGTCGTCAACCTGGCGATCGCAAGCGAACACGCCACGAGCTTCGAAGCGACCGGGCTGCCCGCGGGCCTAGCGATCAGCCCCATCACAGGCATCATCTCGGGCACGCCGAGCAATGTGTCGACGAGCACGGTAATCGTCGGGGTCTCAGGCCCGGGCGGTGGACCCGTCACGACGACGTTCGAATGGGTCGTCAGCGCGGCGCTACCGCTGGGCTTCGGCGCGCGTCTCAGCGCGAACCTGTTGCCATGGCTGACCAGTGATCTCGAACGCTATTGCGAGGCGATCGGGGTCATGTTCGACCCCGTGCTCGAGCTGGTCGAAGAGGAAGGCTCTGACGGGGAAGCCGGCTACGTCCCGGCCTGGGGCAAGCTGCTGAACCCAGAACTGTGCCCCGCCGAGGCGCTGCCCTACCTGGCCCAGTTCGTCGGCGTCGAAATCCCGGCTGGTACCTCGGAAAGTGAAGCGCGAGCGCTGCTGAAAGGCGAGGCCGGCCTCGAACGGGGCACGCTCGCCTCGATCGAAGGCGCTTGTGCGCGGATCCTGGGCGCTGGCGTGTCGTTCGCGATCGAGGAGCGCACGAACGCCAACGGTGAAGAAGATGCCTACCACTTTCTCGTGCTTGTTCCGCCAGGCAAAGGCAGCTCCGGTCTTGTCGAAGCAATCAACGCCGTCAAGCCAGCTGGCGTGTTCTTCACGGTCGTCGAAGTTGAAGGTGCGTGGCTGGACGGCGCGCTGACCTGGGAAGAAATCGGCGCCGGCGTTACGTGGGAAGCTCTGAAAGAAGGGAACTTCTGATGTCCGATCACGAAACCGCTGCACCGTGGCTGCTGCCCTATCCCGACCCGACCGGCAAAGCCAAGCTCGGCGCCACCGACTTCAAAGAACTCGCCGAACGTCTTACGGCGATCTTCAAAGAAAAGCTCCCGATCTACAAAGCTTATGCCGCCGGGGCCACCCTCAAATCGGGGGAATGGGCCGACCAGACCAAATCGGGTGAAACCTTCACGTTCCCGGCGGTTGGCACGGCGAATCAGTGCATCATCACGAGCTCAGCAGTCGCAGAAGCCAAACTCACGACGGCCGCCAAATTCGTCGGAGGCGGCCTTAGTTCCTCGACGGCCATCCTCACGACAGGCATGGTCGCGATCTGGCAGTCAGACGGCACCAACTGGAGGCTCATCGCTGGGGAAGTGAAGCAGGAACAGACCTACCCCGGCAAAACCGCGCGGGCAGAAGCGACTGAATTTGAACCTAGCGCAACGCGGCGCGTGCAGGTCACAGTGCTCGCCATAGCCGAAGACGGCGTCTCGATATTGGGGAGCGAAACCTTCCTCGTCAACCCTGGGCAGAAGTGGAAAGCCGTCAAACGCTCAACGGCATGCTACGTGCTCGAAGTCGGCGCACAGCAAGTCGGCGTCGTAACTAACTGCGAAGCGAGGAACATCGCCTCGATCGCCTCAATCTATCTGACGCTCTAGCAGCCAAGATCGGCGAGGTTTTCTCTCAGAGCGTCGCCCGACCAGCCGCCTTCTTCTAGATCAGACTGCGTTTCAGCACAGGTCTTTTCGGGTTGTGCAGCGCTTTCCAGTGAACCGGGAGCGGTTGGTGGAGGCGAAAGGGACGGAGTCGTGCCGGCATCGACCGGCGGGGCTGGCACGGGAGAATTCTGAAGCTCTATTCGAGGAGCAGCCTTGGCCGCGGTCCTAACGCACAACGCGCGATGGTGCCGACTGACCCGCTTGTAGTGCGCTTGGCAGTGGTGGTGATGACGATGGAGGACGTAAGAGCGGCCGTGTGCACCCGCCGCGGCGGGAACGACCAACGACACTCCGACTGCTGCGATGAGAGCGATACGCTTTCTCATGACTGCCCTACCTCCCCAGGCTTGGGTGGTCCATGCGCCCGGACGTTGACCCGTCGCGGGCGCGCTTAGTTTCGTTCCTCAGAACTCTACACCCGCGCAGACAGCCGGTCAAACGCGCAGTGCCGCCCCGTCAGCCGAGTGCGAGCGCATAGCCGTATGTCCCGATTCCTGCGAGGACGAGACATGCGAGCCCGGGTCCGATCCGTTCTCGAGCAAACCATTTGATGGCGAAGATCGCGCCGACGACGGGGATCAGCAGCGCCCACAAACAGTCGATCCACCCGAACTGACCTGAACCCCTGGCTGTCGGCTCATCAAGGCCGTGGCGCCTCTCGATGCTTCGCCATGCCATCGCGGGACCGTACCAGCTAACCGAACTGTCGCAACCTTGGAGGTCACGATGCCCCCTTTCCCAGCGACGCGATGAATGGACCTGAACCGCAGCGTCAACGCATGGCTAAGCACGCTTTCTCGGGCCGTAGGGATCGCGGGCTTGGTGTACGAGGTGGTCGTCGACCGCTTTCGTCATCCCGAAGCTCTGGGGATTTTTGGGGGTCTGGCTGGTCTGCCGGACGTCCTGGGCCTTACGGCGTCCTTGCGCCAGCAGCGCCGCGAGCAGGACGAGCGCGATCGAGACCGGCGCCCATGAAGCACGTCCTCGCCGAGCTCCTGGCTGCGTGCTGGATCGCGGGCATCCTCACCTGCATCTGCCTCCTGGCGGTGCACTGATGGCCAAGCTCGCCCGGCTGCTCGCGTTGTTCGTGGTCGTGGCTCTCGTGATCCTCGGCGCCCTCGTCCGAGACATTCACGACACCCAAGGCGAACACTTCGCGAGCGGTAGAAGCGAACGCCACACCTTGATCCGACAGAACGACGAAATTCTCGAGCTACTGCGGGAGGGCAAGTGACCACTGCCAAGTCCGACGCCGAAGAGATCCTCGAGCTGCAGGCCGATGTCGCGTTTCTACGACAGCGTCTGCGCCTGCTGGCGCGTGGCTGCGTGATCGTGCTGGCCGCTTCCGTGCTCTCCGGGCTTCTGGCCTGGAGCGCGCTTCACAAAGTCTCCGCCTCAGACCACGCGGGCGCCGTCCAGCGAGTCACGACGATCTCCCAGCGCTGCGACCTCACGGCGAAAATCAAGGACGTCCTGATCAAGGACGACCCGATTCGGCTGCCGACCTTTGAAGCCAGCTATGACGAATGCCTGATCGGGCTGCGCAAAGCGGAAAAGCTCGCTGGGGTGAAGGCCAAGCCGGTCCGCCAACAGTGATCGCGACGGTCTTCAGCCAGCCCGTCGTCTTCTCCTGCAGCGTCGTCGAACTCACTGGGCTAGCCGTTCTCGTCGGCCTGATCACCGCCTACCGGCATGTCGAGTGCCACCGGGCTGGCTGTCATCGGCTCGGCCGGTTCGTCCACGGCCACTACAAGCTGTGCCACGTGCATCACCCGCTGGTCCCGTCCGACGGCAAGGTGACCGCAGAGCACGTCGCCGCCGTTCGCCGGTCCTAGACCGGACAGCGTTCGCCCTCTGTTCGCACTAGCGCGGTCACTCGCCTCGCGGCACACCCACATCTAACCCTTCCGGCGGCCACGGCTGCCCACAGCCTCGCACCCCATCTCTCGAAGGAGGCCTCTCGCATGTTCTCGCTCAATCGCGTCGTCGCGCTGCTGACCCCAGTCTTCTCCGCCGGCGCCGCCGTCGGCTCGGCATGGCTGCTCAAGCACTTTCCCGGTGTCCCGGTCCCCTCGGCGAACGAGCTGCTCGGCGTGGAGGTCACCGTCACCACGAGCGCTGGCGCCGCAGCGCTGAAGTGGCTGCACGGCCACCAGGCCTGGGAGAAGCGCGTCGCCGAAATCGACCCTGAGATCGACCTGATCGGCAGCGCGGTAAAGGTCGTGACGAAGGCGGACCCGCAGCTGAAGGCAGACGTCGAGGGAATCGTCCAGGCCGAGCTCGCGCGGCTCCTGGCGAGTGTCAGGCTCGCGCCCGCCACACCAGCTGCGCCTGAGAGCGGTGGTGCAGCGTGAGGCGAATCTTCGTGGCGGCCCTGGTCGTCATCTCCATCGTGGCCGTGGGGTGCGGGGCTTCTCCTTCTCCGGGCCCCCACCCTGCGGTTGCGACCAGCCCGCAGATCCCGGCGCGCTCGATCCTCACGCCGTGTGAGGCCGAACCGCTGCCCGCGAACGCAAAGCCCTGCATCCAGCAGAGTGCCGTTCGTCCAGACGGATACACGGCGGCCGTCGCTCCGCCGGTCTCCCCCTTCAGTCTGATCGGCTCGCAGATCCATCTGAGCCACCGCGGCGCCGTGCTGATCGAGGGCTTTGAGGGCTTCAGCTCGTGCGCCTACTTCGACGGCTTTGGCGGGGTCTGGACGCGGGGCTATGGCGAAACGGAAGGCATCCATCGAGGCTCGCCCTGCATCTCGCGCAGCTTCGGTGAGCGCAATCTGATCTCCCGCGCCGAACGCTTCTACGGGTTCGCGATCAAGCGTCTGCGCACGAGCTTCAACCAGAACGAAATCGACGCTCAATTCTCGTTCCTGTGGAACCTCGGAGCCGGGATCGATCCACCGGGCAGCTCGCTCGCGATCGGCTTTCAGCACCACTCCTGCAACGGCATCCTGAGCTACGACCACGCGGGCGGCGTCGTGCTCTCCGGCCTGGCGAGCCGTCGGCGCGCAGAGTGCCAGCGCTTCCACGAACCGGCTCACGAAGAAACGCCGGCGCAGCATCGTGCGCGCGTCAAGCGCGAACGCACGGACAAACTGCACGCCGACTACCACAAGCGCAAAGCGCTGAACCGCAACCTCGCCAGGAGTCGCTGCCTGCACGGCTACCGCGGCTTCTCGCGCCGGCACCGCCACTTCTGCACGGTCGAGCGGGCCCGTCACGGGCAGGTCAGCCGCGACATCAAACGGCTGCGGAAGCTGGGCATCCGATGATCGGGGCCTGGGACTACCAGGTCGCCTTCAACCGTTGTGCCGAAGGCCCATTCCCAGCCGACCGACACGCTGGAGAAGCCGTGCTTTCCCCCGATCCGGGAGGACTGATGACAGCTCCGTCGACGGCGATTGTCAGAACCCAGGCGAAGGCGAACCTGATCGGCAGCGAGGAGCTGCCATACGCATTCGCCGGAGGCCACGATCTTGCGCACCTCTTCGAGCCGTCGATCGGCACGAACGGCAAGCGTGGCTACGACTGCTCGGGCGCGGTGAGCGCTGCACTGCACGGCGGCGGGATCCTCGAACACCCGACTGGCCCGCTCGACACTCAGGAGCTCGCGAGCTGGGGCGACTCCGGCGAGGGCGAGTTCATGACGGTGTGGGTGATCAACAACCCGCTCATCCACCACTGCCTGATCGAGTTCAACACACCAGGGCGACCGAGCCGCTTCTGGGCGGCGCGCCACGAGGACACGATCGTCGGCTACTTCACGGGCATCACCCGCGAGTACCTGCTCTCGATGGGCTACACGCCGCGGCGGCGCAAGGCATGAACGCGCTCGCGCAACCTCCGTCTGAGCTGGACCTCGAGCCCGAGTTCGAGGACGAGTCCTTCGCTGTGGTTCAGCCATTCCCGGGTCGTCGAGCTGGGCGACGACGACGAGCTCGTCCGCGCTCCGCGCGAATACGGGACCCTCGTCCGTCAGCCCGCAGAGGTAGTTGCGCTCTGATGCAGGGACGGCGCGTCGACGTCAGCGACGTGACCGAGATGGTGCCCGGCGACTACGGGCACACCGATGTCCACACGTGGATGGCCTGCGCGCCCAACGGCTTCTACGTCAATCTCGAAGCTCATGATGTCGTTGAGCACGAGGACGGCACGCTGACGGTCGACCCGTCGATCCTGGTGGACGACGGGCGCACGAGCTGGCACGGCTTCCTGCGCGCGGGCGTGTGGAGCGAGTGCTGATGGGCAATCCGGTCGGCATCACGTACGAGGAGGCCCTGAGCGAGCGCGGCGAGAAAGCGCACGTCCTCGACGCCGATCACTTCTACACCCTGGCGGTCGGCAGCTACTCGACCCGCGCAGACAACCTCGTCGGCTGCATCCTCTGGCACCGCTGCGCTGACGGCATACGCGCGTGCGGTGGCTTCGTGCGCTTCGAGCCCGAGCCCGACCGGCCGGACAAGCCGCTCTGGACAGTGCAGAGCATCGAGCCGCTGACGATCTCGCCCTCCGTCCTGTGCAAGGGCGAGTACGGCGACTGCGGTGGCGCGCACGGCTTCATCCGCGGCGGCGTCTGGGTGCCCGCGTAGCCCCACTCAACCAGGAGAGGAATCCCCATGGATCCGGTCATCATCACCGTGCAGGACCTCACGACGCCAGGCACCTACACCGAGCTCGAGCTCGAGCGCATGGTCTGGGCACTGAGCTACCAGCTGCGCTACCAGTTCAACCGCAGCGCATGGGTCGAGCACGGCTACTGCCAGCCGATCGGCGATGTCAAGCTCGTGCCGCGCGGCGAGACGCCTCCGCCCGACACCTGGCACGCCGAACTGCTCGACACGATCGACGTCGAAGGTGCGCTCGGCTTCCACGAAGACCAGGCGTTCAAGAAGGGGACTGCCGGGACGGCTCCCGAAAAAGCCTCCGAGCGCAGCGCCCGCGGTTTCCGGGCCGACGCGCCGGAACTGCCGCTGATGAAGATCGGCGTGCAGACGTCCAAGAGCGACGGCGTGCAGCCCTCTGAAGTGCTCTCCCACGAGGCCTTGGAGTCGGCGGTCGACCCGCGCGTGATGAACGAAGCGGCGATCCGCAAGTACCTGAACCCGTCGACCAAGCAGTTCTACATCGGCGAGATCTGCGACGCAGTCCAGGGCCGCGGATACGACGTCGGCGCGCCCGAGAAGCGCCCCTGCGACGTCCCCGAGGCGACCGTCGCCGACTTCGTCGAACCGGGCTGGTTCGGCCAAGGGGAGACGCGGCCCTTCACGTCGTTCTGCGAGAGCGCCGGTCTGGCTCCGCGCGTCGAGCCATTCGACGTCGCCCCGGATGGCTACATCAGCACCGCGCCCGAGAGCGAACCGTCGAACTGGACTCAGAAATTTGGCTCGAGCGGCGGCGCCGCGACGAGGCCACAACCGTCGCCGGCGGAGCACGCCCGGCGCCATGACCGGCGGCTCCTCGAGCTGCTGCAAACCATCGACAGGAAGGTCACCAACATGGAGGACGTACTCGCAGGGCTCGCCGCCGACGAGGCCGAGCTCGCAACCATCATCCCGAAGCTCGTCGAGCGCGACGAAGCCGCCAGCAGGAAGCTGGCCGAATTCGAAGCGAAAGCCGCGGCCGGCGAAATCGTTCCCGCGAGCGAGGTCGAAGCGCTCAAGAGCGGCTTCGACCAGTCAGTGGCCTCGTTGAAGGCCCTGCTCCCGGCCGACGAACCGGCGCCGACGGGCGAAGGGGCCGAGCCGGCTGGTCTGACGAAGACCGGCTACACCTACACGGCCGCCGAAGGCGTCTCCCCGGACACCCGCTTCACCGAGAGTGGGTTCCAGACGCCCGCCGTGGCCGCGGTCCCTGCGACGCCGGCCGTCCCGGCCAACCCGGAAGCGGGCACGCCCGAACAGCCGGAAGTGGCCGAAGTGCCGGCCGTCCCGTCCGAGCCGGTGCTGTACTTCAGCGGCGACACGGCCGCGGGCGAAGAGAACGGTGCGTCCGTTCCCGGCTACGCCGTCTACAGCGGCCCGGTCGAGTTCGTCCCGGCCGCCTAGGCGGTCTCTGCTGCTCCCAGACGCCCTCGGCTTCGGTCGGGGGCGTCTGCCGTTCTCTCCCGCTCGCTGAGCGGAAGGCGCCGCCGTCCGGGCGCGTACGGCCTCGGCCTCGCGCCCTGGCGACCCGAGAAAGGAGATCAATGCGATCCGTCCTCTCTTCCTCACGATCATCGTGGCGTCGCTACTGGCGTCGTCTCCTGCAGCGCTGGCTCACGCCCCCGGCTGCCGTACACAGAGGTGTGACCGGCACGCCGGTGACCTCTGGCTGAAGCATCACCCGTCAGCGTGCTCGAACCGAGATCCTCGAGCATGCGTCGAGGAAGTCATCCGCCTACAGCGGATCGGCGAACCCGAGCGCCGCTGGCTGCGCTCAGTCCCGGCCTGCGAGAGCAGCTGGGAAGCCGACCAGATCAGCGGCCCCAACGAGGGCCTCTTCCAGTTCAACGTCTCCACCTGGCGATCGACCCCGTTCGCCGGCAAGCCGATCCTCAGCGCCTACTGGAATACCCGGGCGGCCGCGTGGGGCTATCGGCATCTCGAACACGGGCCCGGCGAATGGGCGTGTACATCGATCGTCGGACTCTGAAGCAACGCGGGGCCAACCGAATAGGACGCCGGCTGTCGAGAGCCGAAGATGCGGCAGTCGCGCGAGCGAGTAGACCGGCTGAGCGTCACCCCCGCGTATAAGGCATCTGCACAAGTGCGGTCGGATAGAGCAGGTGCCCCACGCGTCCATAGCTCAGCGGTAACGGCCACCATCGGGTGTCTCAAGAGCACCGGTCTTTCAAGCCGGCGGTCGCGGGTTCGATTCCCGCTGGGCGCACTCCCCGACACGGACGTCGGGGTGTCTCCATCCCTCCCGCAACGAGCCCTCGACTTCGGTCGGGGGCTCGTTGTCGTTCTGTGGCCGCCTCGCCACGCTCGGGGTCATCTATTGCAGAGGTGGCTGGCCGTAGGGCCCAGACCTCGCGCCACCCGGAGCCCCTCGATGTTCGCGTCGGGGGGCTCTCATTCGTTCTAGACGGGCGTGTATGGGGCGAGCGCTCGACGTGCCGCCGCAGGGAATCTCGGCTCCGAACCAAAGCTATAGACGCGCCATCTCCCGTGCCCGAAGTGGAACACGATGCCGCCGGGTTGGACGCTGGGCACGGTAGCGATCGCCCACCCTCCCGCGGTGCGCACGTCAATCAGCCGATTGTGTCGGCCGAAGCCGCCGGCGTGAGTCCCACGCGCCGCGCCTTCGAGCAGGGTGATCGTGCGACGTGGTGCCCGGTCCATCGGGCGTGGCTGCGCGGGAGGTGGAGGCGTCATATCGGCGAGCGGGATCGTCCTGCTTTCCCTGGGGCCACCGACAGCCAGGCAAGCGAACGGCTGCCCGACAAAGGCGGCATTGACGAATGTCGCGCGATAGCTCGCGCCGTCGAACACGGGCGTTGTATCGACAGCACCGTTGAACCCGGCTAGGACAACCTCCGCATGGCCCGTGTTGATCGTCCCGTCTAGTCCGACCGGCACGTCTTCGCCAGCTTCGTCCTGGCCCTTTGCTTCGTCACAGCTCGCTGCGATCACGAAGCCGACCGGACGACTGCTTGGTCCTTGAGAATTCCAGTAGGTGGGTTCGTAGTAACCAAAGAAGACTTCCACGCTGCCCGTCCCGCTGTTGTACGTCGCGCCGAATTCGCGGTAGTAGGCACCTTGCTGCTCGATCGGCGGTTCGGGCGTCAAGGACGGTGGTTGTCTGGGAGCTTCGTACATCAAAGTACCCGCATAGATGTCGGCGCTCGAAGTGGCTGGCGCGAGGATCGCAAGCCCGCCGCTGGGCACGACAGCCAACGCGACCGCTATGGCGCGAAAGCTGGCTAACATCCACCGAGTCTCCAAGGTCCCATTATCCCGAGCGCCCGAACCTTTCGCAAGGACTTGACGGCTCGACCCTTCTCCGTCTATCCGAACGCTTTGCGTAATCCCACTGGCCGGTATAGGATTCGTTCGTCTGATCCCGGAGGAGCGGATTGGAGGCCAAGGATGGAGGCTTCACGAGTAGCCGGACGGCGCCGCGGGCTGAGGCTGGTGTGCTCAGATGGGGCTATTGTGCCGCCGGTGCCGGACCCCAACGGAGAGCAAAGCGATCGGGCTCTCTCGGACGCCGAAGCCGAAGAGGAGCTCCTCAACGAGATGACCCGCCTCCGTGGTCAACTCGACCCCGCTTCGGACTTCCGCCTCGAGCTTTCGATTTTGCTGGCGGAACTGGAGCAGCGTCGGGCGCGCCGCTGAGGTTGGCGCGACTGCCGAGACGCTTGGTCGCCTTCTTGCGGCCCGATGCGCGGGGCTGGGCTATCAGCGTTTGAACGCTCTGCTCGAGCTGGGCCATACGCTGCTCGACAGCAACCAACGCCGGGTCAGCTAGGACGAACCCCGTCTCGGCGAACGCGGCATCCAGACCAGCCGCACGGACGATCTTGTAGAGCTGCGACATCGGCGGGTGCGCTTTGCCCTTCTCCAGGTATCCGCGCATCGTCTCCGTCTTGATGCCCGCGCGCTGAGCCAGTTCGTCGTTGTCGAGCAGCGAGTAGCCCCAGGCGGCTCGCGCACGGCGCGTGCGCTCTTCGGGCGACGGCTCCATGGGGCGCAACGTATCGCGCCAGTTTGCGTGAGCGAAGAACGCTCTTGACAAGCTACGGACATATCCGCTAGATTACGGTTTATGCCGCTAACCAACGCGCAGTCTCGCCCTACAGGACGACGCCATCGACCGAACCGGCGCCTTCAGGAACTCCGCATCAACGCGGGCCTCTCCCCGAACGCATTGGCATATCGGGCCGGCGTCTCGGGGAACACGATCCGAATGGTGGAGGCTGGCTTCCGTCCAAGCCCATCGACCATGTTCGCGATCGCCGACGTCTTCGAGCTTCGGCCCCTCGACCTCTGGCCCATCGAGGAGCACCGGTGAGCTTCGACCTCGCAACAGCGCGGATCAACAAGGGGCACAGCATCCGTGGGCTTGCTCGTGAGCTCCATGTCAGCGAGCCCACAATCAGGAGACTCGAACGAGGGCTTCCGGTTCGCCCAGAGTCGGCCAAGCCGATCGCCGACTACTTCGACGTTGAGGTCACAGACCTGATGCCGATCCCTGCCGAGCGGAGCGTCGCCTGATGGACACGGCGGAGGCGGCAATCGACACCGCGACGCGCGCGAGCGACGCGACCTCCGAGTTCGTCGACCGCGCGGCCGCCGCTGAGACCGCCAAGGAAGCCGCCGACTGGGCGCTGGCCGCCCGCAACATGGCCTCGACGCTTCACTCGCTGATCGGCGCCGCGGCGCACATCCCGCGGAGGCGGCCGTGATCACCGTCGAGCTAACTGAGTTCGAGGCGCGGACGCTGCTGGCCTCTCACGAACTGGCCACCGGGGTGCTCGACGCGATCAACGCCGCTCCACTGGAGCCGCCCGGCGAGTCGACGCGCGACATCGCGGCGCAGAAGCTCGCCGCCGCGCTCGAGCGTCAGGAGCGTGTCGCCGCATGACCGCCGTCCTGCTTCACCTCCGCTGGGTAGTCCCGATCGTGTTCGGGCTCATCTGCGTCCTCGCGCTCATCCTCGGGGTCGCACTCGGCTGGGTCGCAAAGCGCGCCGACGAACGCGACGAAGCGACCCGACGCGCCGAGATCAAAGCCCGTCGTGGCTGTGCGCCCCCGCTGGAGCTCATGCCCGCCCCGTTCGCTATCGAGGGGTCGGCTGTGGCGATCGATAGGCGAGACAGGCAAGTCCCCTACGACTACGACCGCGACAGCGGAGCAGCCGAGCGTCTGGCTGCCGCGATCGGACGCCCTTCCGGCGACGTCGTCGCTCTAGGCGCCGATCTCGCCCCGGTGCCCGAGCGCGACCTGCGCTTTGAGCGCGCGTTCACGATGCAGGCCGCTGAAGCTGGCGGGGTTGGCTTTGCAGAGCTGATCCGCTTCGCCGAGCAACGCGCGGGGGACGAGCCCGTCCGCGACCCCGGCGGCCGTGACTTCGTGCTGGAGGTTCTCGAGGAGCTGGCCGATGCCCGCAACTACCTCGTCTGGCTGGCTGCCTGGATCCTCACGCAGCCGGGGCATGACCCTCAGCTGCTCGCACGGATCGCCGAGGTCTTGATCCTCGTCGCCCGGGCGTTCGACGCCACGATCTGGCTGCGCGATCTGACGGTGGCCGCCTGATGGACGCCTACCTCGTCGAGTTCAAGGCCGTCGTGTTCGCCGACTCGCAGACGGATGCCATGGCGCGCGTGCGCTGGTGGCGATCGCTCGCCGTTGCCGCGGGCTGGGAGCCTGGTCCGGGCCGCGTCTCGGCGATGAAGTCCAGCGAGATCACCCCCGCGCTGCAGCAGTCGCTTGAGAAGGCTCGGGCGAAGAGCACTAGGCCGGCGACCGATCAGCTGCGCTCGCGCGCGATCGAGGCTATCGCCAGTCACGTCACCGGCGATCTGGACTTCGGCCGCGAAATCATCGAGTCGATCGAGCGCGAGACCGGCGCGCTGCCATCGGTCCTGGCCAACGGCCTGGCCAACGCATGCAAGTCAGCGGAGAAGGCGGCATGACGGTCTCTCCGCACCTGCGCCTCGGCAACGACTCGCTGTCGCACCAGGCAAAGCGTGGCGTTACGCCGATCGCCAAGCCCGTCAGGCGCGAGAAAGCACCGAGCCGTCTGTCGCGCAGCTCCGAGCTCAAGCGTGGGCCGAGCAAACTGAAACAGACGCCGCTCGGTCACTGCACGGACGAGCAGAAAGCCCGTGTCGCCGATCTCGCGTGCATCCACTGCGGCGTGCACGCCGGCTACTGCCACCCCGCGCATGTGATCGACAGCGGCGGCCTGGACGTGGAGATCGCCAACGATGTGCGCGCGGTCGTGCCGCTCTGCGCCAGCTGCCACCGCGCCTACGACGACGGCAAGCTCGACCTCTCACGCGACCTCGAACCCATCTGGCGCGACGCCTGGGAATGGGCCGTCGGCGCAGTTGGATTCTTCCGCGCTCTGCACCGGATCACCGGCAAACGGTGGCTCCCCGTCGGCGAAGGCGAGGCTGCGTGAGACCGCCAAAGCAGCTGCCCCCGAAGGAGACAACTGATCCGGCGCCGCTGGAGAAAGCCATACCCGCGCCCGCTGAGCGCCCAAGCCAGCCGCCGGTTGAGAAGAGGCGCTCATGATCCCCATCGAGGCGACCCACAAGAGCACCTGCGGTCTGTGCGACTGCCAGATCGACGAGGCGGATCTGATCGTCAAGGTCGATGACGAGTGGTGCCACGCACAGTGCGCCGAGGATGAGGGATACGGGGTCGAGCGCTGATGGCCGCACTGGATTCGACGGCCCTCGACGCCGCGCGCACGCGACTGCAGTCGGCCGGCAGCGATGAAACCCATGGTCGTGCTCGTGCATACAAGCTTGCTAGCGACCTGCTCGAGCAAGCCGACCTGATCATCTGGCTGCTCATCGATGCGCTGCCGCCAACAGAACGCCGAGAGCTATCGCTCGTCGAGCGCAGCCTGGAGGTCTCCCGCGAGATGCTCGGCGTCGCCGGTCGGGTTGAGTCGATCGAGGTCTCGTCATGAGCGGGCTTGCGAAGCTCACCCCGCGTGAGGAGCTGAGGCTCCACGATCGTCACGAAGACCAGTGCGACGCGCGCGACCGCCACTTCGCCCGACGCGACCGTGTCGGCGAGATGGCCCCCGTCGCCTACGCGACGTTCGGCGGGGCGCCGGAGAGCGCTGACGAGCGTCGGGCGCACATCGCACGGGAGCTGGCTGCCTGATGGCCAACGAGACCGCGATCGGCTGGACCGACCTCAGCTGGAATCCGGTGCACGGCTGCTCGGTCGTGAGCCCGGGCTGCGCGCACTGCTATGCAGCCACGCTCAGCCTGCAGCGCGGCTTTACCTCGCTGCCCTGGACGCCGGAGAACGCCGCGGCGAACGTGACCGTGAAGGAGAAGAAGCTCGGCGAGCCCAAGAGCGGCGCGAAGATCTGGCGCGGCCTAGGCGAGGCCGCTGCTCGAGCGGGCAAGACCGAGGGCAAGCTCGTCTTCGTCAATTCGATGTCCGACCTGTTCCACGAGCAGGTCCCCGACGAGTTCATCGCTCAGGTGTTCGTGGTGATGGCGCGTGCCCGCAAGCACGCGTTCCAAATCCTGACCAAGCGACCAGAGCGCATGCTCGAGTGGTTCGAGAACCTCGACCTGCGGACGATCGCGGGTCGCTTCGCCTTCAACTACGAGGACGGCGACGCGGCGTTCGACTGGCTGTACGCGAACTGGCCGCTCCCCAACGTCTGGCTCGGCGTCTCGATCGAGAACCGTCGCTACGTCGACCGTGCCGATCTGCTCCGCCAGACGCCGGCGGCCGTGCGGTTCGTCAGCGCTGAGCCACTGCTCGGGCCGCTGGTCTATGAGCAACCCTACGACCGCACGAACTGGTCCGATGGTTCCGACCCCCTTTCGGTCCCGCCTCTCGACCTCACCGACATCGACTGGCTGATCGTCGGCGGCGAGAGCGGTCCGGGGCACCGGCCGATGCATGAGGAGTGGGCGCGCGATCTGCGAGACGCCTGCGCTGCGACCGGTCCCCAGCTCGGAAGTCACAGCCGGCGCACGGCGTTCTTTTTCAAGCAGTGGGGCGGCGCCCGCCCGACCTCCGGCGGCCGTGAGCTGGACGGCCGCACATGGGATGAGTTCCCTCAGGTGCGGGCTGCTCGCGCCGAGGCTGAACGGCGGGGTAAGCAAGCGGTGCTCGACGAGGCCATGAGCACCTACCGGCTCATCTACCGCGCGCGTGGCCGCACTGGCCCTGACCCACTGCCGAGCGTGCGGTCCCCCGGCCTGCTCGGTTGGACGATGCTCGACGGGGCGCTCCCGATGGTGGTGGGTAGATGACGCCTCCAGCTCTGCACCCCGCTCTCCCGGATGGCCGACCAGGTGAGCCGATCGCGACCATGGACGAGGCCGACTGCATCTCCTGCGAACAGGGCGAACAGGGCGAGGACGCGTGCCCGTCGAGCCCGAGGCCCTGCGGCCACCACTGCAACCACTCATGGTCGCACGAACTCTGCTGCTACTGCCGGCGCGAGTGGGGTGACGAGTGACGCCTTCCGGTGAAAGCGTCTCTCCGGCCGCGATCGTCGAGCTGCGGCGTCTGATCGACCACGTTGAGGCGTGTGGACTGCGCGGCACGGCGGATGCGATGCGTGTGCAGCTCGACCGCGAGCCCACAGCAGATGAGCGGCCGTGCGTGATCCAGGAGGAGCGCGGCGGAGAAGTTCGCGCTATCCCGTGGGGGCTGGGAGAGATTCTGTGGGGCGTCTACGCGGGCCATGGCCACGGCGACCAGAGTCTCGATCGCATGGTCGAGCGGGGCGGCTTCGGGAGGCGTGAGCTTGGAATGCTCGCCGTCGGTGCATATGGCGGGCAGGGTGCGCAGATCCGGCCACGGTACGCCAAGAGATTCCCCCTGCTCGACCTGTACGACCTAGCAAGGGGCCGCGATGTCGCTTAGGGACCAGAACAGCTTCCAAGGCGTCGCGCAGCGCACGGTGAACGACTGCCTCGCGGCGTGCCTCGCGACCGTGCTCGAGCTGCCTTACGAGGAGATCCCGAGCAGCCTCCTCTACGACCCCGACTTCCCCGCCCGTCAGAACCGCGCATTCCGGGACTTCCTGGCCGAGCGCGGTCTCGTCGTCTGGCAGTTCGGCCTGCACGGCCAGGACATGCCGCTCGCGATGTTCGGCTCCGCGAAGCCCGACTATCACCTGCACCCGTGGGGCCTCTGGCTAGCCGTCGTCAAGAGCCCGCGCACCGGACTTGGCCACGTAGTTGTCATGCGCGCCGCGGGCGTGCTGTGGGACCCGCACCCCGGGCGCGATGAAGGTCACCTCGGCTTCATGCAGGCCATGATCCTGATGCTCAAGGGCCCCGAGGTCAACTCGTGAGCACCAAGCTCGAGCCCGGCATGCTGGTCCTTGACCCTGGCGAAGGCGAGAACCCGCGCCCGATGATCTGGACCGTTATCTCGGCGCGCACGGTCATCGCCCATTACGGCGACTGCTCGGCGAGGGCGACGCTCCGCGCGAGCGGACTACCGAAGGGCTGGCGCATCGTCAACAACCGGCCGCTTGCCAAGCACATCTTTGAGAGCTTCGGGAGTACGGGATCGGTGGCCGAGCGATGAGCAAGCAGCGTCGCCCACTTTCAGCCGGCGACCTCGCAGGCCTGAAGGCGCTCGAAGCCGACCGCGATGGTGACGCCGAGGGCATCCCTGCCGCGGAGCTGCGCACGATTGCCAGCACGCACTTCCTTCCGAGCTTCGTCAGCCGCCTGCGCGAACACAAGCACGTGATCGGCATCACGCCCGACGGCCACTACCACCTCGGCCACAACAAGTCGACCTCGACAGAGGCGCCTGACGATGAGAGGCCGGCGGTTCCTCCAGCGCCTGTCGGTCAGTCGGCAGGCGCCTCTGTGGAGACCGAAGGCCGGCTCTTCGAGCTGTCACCGACATCGCACTTCCGAGCTGACGCGTGAGCCGCCGGCGCATCCGATCCCTGAAGCCCGAGTTCTTCGAGGACGAGAAGGTCTGCGCGATCAGCCGCGACGCGCGCCTGGTCACGATCGGCCTGATCACCCTCGCCGACGACCGTGGCCGGCTGCGCCATCAGCCCCTCGCGATCGTCGGAGATCTATTCCCAGAAGAAGCCGTCTCGGTGCGCCAGCTCAACGGTTGGATGGCAGAAATCATCGAGATCGGGCTCGCGATCGCCTACGCGGTGGGGTCTTACGCGTACCTGTGGCTGCCGCGCTTCCTCCGGCATCAGGTCGTCAACAAGCCAACCGAGAGCCTTTTGCCGCCGCACCCCGACGACCAGCTCGCCGAGATCCCAATAGCGGAGGCGTTCAAGGCGGCAAAGCGACTGGAGGACTCAGGTAGTGCTCAGGGATCACTACTGGACACCTCCCGTAGTTCTCCCGTAGAGCTACCGACTCACACGCGCGTCCGTTCCGTTCCTATCCCTTCCGGTAGTGAAGGAGGCTCTGAGGAACAGCAGAGATCTGACGCGCGAGCGGTTGACCAGGACGAGCCACCGAGCTCGCTCTCGCAAGAGCTGAGGCCCGCCACCGAGCAGGTGCTCCGCCGTCTCACCGCGATCCAGGCCGAGCGCGGCGGCAGCGTCC
Organism: uncultured Solirubrobacteraceae bacterium; assembly: GCA_963793935.1. Taxonomy (GTDB): domain Bacteria; phylum Actinomycetota; class Thermoleophilia; order Solirubrobacterales; family Solirubrobacteraceae; genus Palsa-744. Next base: position 716,107 of record CAWCBZ010000001.1, on the reverse strand, counting down.
CGACGCTGCGCGGCGTCGGCTTGGCCGTTGTTGCCTACCCGGATCGAGATCTCGACGCCGTCGTCTCTGAGCTTGAGCACTGGGCGCTCGCCGGCCATGGTCAACGACGCCCGGTCAAGGACTGGGCTCGGACCTATCGGACCTTCCTCGAGCGCTCGGCTGCAGCGTCGCCGACGCGACCCGCAACCGTGGCCGGCCGCCAGCGCAAGACCTACGACCACCTCCTCCAGACCGCATGAGCGCGACCGAGCCACGACGCGATCTCAAGCGACTCGACGGCGGAGCGCTCGAAGACCTGACCGAGCCCTGCAAGGGCTGCGGGAACGACGTGACGCGCACGGTGGCGCCGGCCGACACGACGTTCGGAAAGCTTCAGCGAGCCACCGGCGCCTACTGCTCGTCCTGCATCGCCACGATGGACGCCGCCGATGCCGCACTCGACCGCGAGCGCCAGGAGCACGACCTCGCCGAGCGTCGCCGCATCGCGCTGTCACGCGCCGGGCTGCCGCCGCTGTTCGCCGATGCGACGCTCGACATCTGCCGAACCGATGGCGTCCCCGAGCACGCCATCGCTGCCGCCGAACGCTGGGCTGCCGGCAGCATCCACGGCCTGCTGCTCACCGGACCGGTCGGAGTGGGCAAGTCGACGCTCTCGGCCGCGGCGGTGAAGGCGCGCATCGCGATCGACGGCAAGCCGGCCCATTGGACCACCGCGCCCAACCTGTTCGCCGCGCTCGCCGGCGGCTACGAGAACCCGGCCCGCGGCCGTGCGCTTGAGGTCATTCAGGACGGACGCGCACTCGCCCTCGACGACATCGACAAGGGCCGCCCGACGCCCTACGGCGCCGAGATGACTTACCTCGCCGTCGACCAGCGGATCGTCAACCGCGCGCCTCTTCTCGTGACAGCCAACAGCAGCCTCGACGGGCTGGCCGGGCGTTGGCCAGAGGAGTACTCCGAGGCGATCGTCTCCCGGCTCATCGGCCACTGCGAGCTGATCGCGATCGACGGCACCGACCGACGCATCCCCACATGACCACCGAGAAGGAGACACCCGTGTCCGACACCCAGACGTTGCCCCGCAAGCCGTTCGAGCTGGGCTCCAGCTCCCACAGCGATCTCGAGGACGGCGCATGCTTCAACGAGCTCGCCGCCGTTCTCGCGGGCGAACCGTTCAACGACTCACCGAAGTGCGTGAGCCCGGTGATCCGCCGGATGGGCATGACGCTCAACGACCGGCTCGACGACGAGCGTCGGCAGCTGCTGCGCCCGTTCGTGCTTCGGTCCCTCGGCACCGCCGGCGATGGCCGCGACGAGGAACGGCGCCAGATGTGCACGGAGTGGCTTCTGCACCACGCCCTTCCGGACCTGTTGGACAGAGCCGACCGAAGGGAGGCCGCGGACAAGCTTCGTGCTCTCCCTGGTGATCTTGCAGTTGAGGGTGTGCGTCGGGCCCTCCGCGAGGCCCGCGACGAAGCCCGGGCGGCGCGACGGTCTGCCATGGACAAGCTGCGGGACCGCATCCTAGTCGAGCTGAAGAAGCGCGACTTGCCCGCTGCCGCTGCCGCTGCCGCTGCCGCTGCCGCTGCCGCTGCCGCTGCCGCTGCCGCTGCCGTTGCCGATGCCGTTGCCGCTGCCGCTGCCGCTGCCGCTGCCGATGCCGCTGCCGCTGCCGCTGCCGCTGCCGCTGCCGCTGCCGCTGCCGCTGCCGCTGCCGTTGCCGATGCCGCTGCCGCTGCCGCTGCCGCTGCCGATGCCGCTGCCGATGCCGTTGCCGCTGCCGATCTGAAGCCTGGCGAGGGACTAAAGCCCGGGGAAGCCGGCTACTGGAAGGTGCGCAACGCCGTGTACAGCGCGATCTACGCCAAGGTGCGCGAGAAGGTCGACGAGATCGTCGGTGAGCGCTCGGGTGAGACGCTGACCAGCGCGCTGGAGCTGATGGACCGGATGCTCCCGCCGTCGCCGATCAAGCTCCCGGTCATCGACTACGCCGACGTCGTCTGCGCGGCGCCGACTGAGCTCGCAGCATGAGCGTCAAGCACGCCGACATCAACAAGCTCCGCGACCTCGGCTTCATCCAAGAGGCCAACCGGCTGTTCTTCCACCCGCACGGCCTGGCACTCGAGGTCACGGTCGTCACCGACGAGCAGGGCGACAGGGCTTACTCAACGGTGAGCCTGCTCGCGGACGATAAGGCGACGCTCGATCAGCTGATCGACGCTGAGCGCGAGCGCCGATCGGAGGTCGACGACAACTCTGATCTCGACGCGCTCAGCCACCGCATCGCTGAGGCCAAGCACCACGCTGTCGGCGACGCCTGGATCAGCGGGGTATGGGACTTCAGGGAGGACCCCGAGGGGATCCTCTTCGGCGACCTGCCGGACGACAAGGCGAAGAAGGCCGAGTCGGTCGCCTCCTACCGGCGCCTCTATCGCGGGGCCCGTGAGGCGTTGTTCGGCGGGACTGATGTCGAGCCGCTCGACTACGTCTACGTCGAGGGTGAGGCGAGCAAGCTGTGAGCCGGCCCCAGCACATGCTGGCCCTCGACAGGGCAAACGAGATCCGGCTCAGGCGGGCAGAGATCAAGCGCGAGATCCGGGCCGGCAGGACCTCGATCGCCGAGGCCATCCTCGACCCGAGCTGCGGCGGTATGACGGTGCACGACCTCCTGTGCTGCCAGTGGCGCTGGTCGCACAGCCGTGCGGCCAAGCTGCTGCGCCTCGTGCCGATGACGGAGAGTCGCCTGGTCCGCAACCTGACTGAGCGCGAGCGACGGGTGCTGGGCAAGCTCTGCCCGACCTCGCGAAGGCTGGCCGCGTGAGCGAGCAGTCCAAGTTCGCGAAGAACATCGAGCGCTTCCGCCAAGCGGTCGCCGCTCACGATCGCGAGAACCCGACGCACGAGCGCGCGTACGGGATCGGCGTCTCGCACTTCGACCTCGAGCGACTCGGCCTGGAGGAGGGCGAGCAGCTCTGGGCAGGCGTCACGGTCCAGGTCGACGGCAAGGCGTCGGGCAACTTCCGAGTGATCTGCGGTCTCAACCACGGTGAGCAGCCGGTGCAGGAGGCCGAGGAGAAGGTCACGCGAGCAGTGGGAGTTGAGGCATGAGCACGAACGAGCTCATGCCCCCCTCTTGGATGCAGGCCATCTTCGAGTCGCTTCGCCCTTCACCCGAGCTGCGAGCGTTCTGGGCCCGCCAGCATGCCGAGCGCGAACGCTGGGAACGACTGCTGCCGTGGCGAGCGAAAGCGCGGCGTTGGCTGGGCCACCGCTCACGGCGCCTGGAATACAGCACGCGTGGGACTCTGGCGCTCAAGCTTGCACCCTGGCTGGAGCCGGAGCTATGAGCGCCACGGCCGTCAGGGACGCATTCCGCGACGAAATCAATACCGGTCCTCGCCTGCTCAAGCGTTTGCAGCAGATCGAGCGCTCAGACGGCGACCCACATGTCTCCGCCGACAACGCTCTGATCGAGTTCGTCCAGAGCAAGGTCAGTCCTCAGCTCGGCGACGCGATCGCGGAGGCCTTCGAGGCGATCGACAAGGTGTACGCGTGAGCGAGACCGCGACAATCTCCGGTCTTCCCGTCGAGCCGGTCGAGCGCTACGTGACGCGCCAGGAGCTTGCTGCAATCATGCACGTCAGCGTGGGCACGATCGACAACATGGTGCGGGAAGGCATGCCCTCGACGACCTGGGGCCGGCGCACGCGGCGCTTCAGAGCCTCGACGGCGATCGCGTGGGCGCAAGAGCGGAGAGTCGCCTGATGCCTCTGCGCGAGCAGGACACGGCGATCTGGATCGGCGACGAGACGTTCGCGCCTGTTGGCTCGAGCGGCAAGGTGCGCGCGGTCGACGGCAAGACGGCCACCGTCGAGTGGGGACGTTCCGGCGATGACCCGCTCAGAGGGCAGCCCAACGAGACTCGTTGCCAGATCGACTCCGAGGTCGTTACCCCGCGCCAGGCTGCGAACAAAGGGATCGAACCGTGGGCCCAAGCGCTGCTGCCCAACCGCGTCTTCGGGGTGTGGGAGCACGACTACGACGCTGACCAGCTGATCGGACTCTTCCGGAGTAGGGCGGACGCGGAGGCGAGGGTGGCCGAGAACCCAAACGGCAACCTGCCGGGTAGCTGGCCAGACAACCGTGGGAGCTGGACCATCGAGGAGCACGAGATCTCGTGAGCGTCTCCAAGCTCCCCTCCGGCCGCTGGCGTGCGCAGGTCTACCACGACGGACGCAACGTCAGCGTCTCCGAGATCCTCGACGGCCCGAAGTCCTTCACCACGAAGACGGCGGCCAAGCAGGCCCGGGCGAAGGCGCGCGAGATCCTCGCCGAGCGCACGGCCACAGGCGTCACCGTCCGGGACTTCTGGGAGCGCTGGACGACGGACCCGCTCTGGGCCCGGCCGAAGGAGAGCACCGATATCCACAACCGAGAGCGGACCAGCGCGTTCGTTGAGCAGTATGGCGATCTCCCGATCGACCACGTCGGCGACCTGGTCGTCGCCGAGTGGCTCGCCGGCGGCAGGCGCAACAGCACGATCGCGGCTCTGCGCGTGATGTTCAACAACGCGGCCTCAGCTAAGGGCGGCCGACTGGTCCGCCACAACCCCTTCGCCGACCTCGGCGTCTCCAAGGGTAAGGGCCGGCGCTTCGAGCAGCCGCCATCCGAGGAGATGGTGTGGTCGCTGATCGGTCACGCCCAGCAGCTCGTCAGCCCCGACTTCGCCGCCTGGCTGCAGGTCGCCGCCTTCACCGGCATGCGCCCCTGCGAGCTGGACGCTCTGCAGCCCGAGAGCATCGACTGGAGCCGCGATCGGATCAAGGTCGTCGAGCAGTACAACAGCAAGTCCAAGGCGTTCACGACGCCGAAGAACGGCCTCCTGCGCGAGGCACCGTTGACGGCTCCGGCGCGAGACGCTCTGCGCTCGCTCCCGCTCGACAGCCGACCTGACTACATCGTCGGCGACGTCCCCCACCGCTTCTGCTTCCTGAACCTCCGCGACGGCCATTGGACGGCCTCGTCGCGCACCTACCACTGGAACTCCGTGCGCGCCGCCGCGGGCTGGACTCAGAGCCTCTACCTCGCCACCCGTCACTTCGCCGGCTGGTACATGGTCAACGTCCTGGAGATGCCGAGCGAGGACGTGGCGATCGCGCTCGGCCACGAAGACGGCGGCGAGCTGGTGCGCCGGCTGTACGGGCACCGCGACAAGGACAAGGCGCTGGACCGGGTTGTGCGGGCCTACGCGCAGAGCGGGCGCGTCAAGCCGCTGCGCCTGGTGAAGGATGAGAGCGCGTGAAGGCCTCCGATCTCTCGGACGTCGAGGTCCTGCACATCGTCGAGGCGACGTGTGCTCGCAAGGGCTACTGGGCGAACACGACCGAGGTCGCAGTGTGCTTCCCGGACGTCCCGTCCAAGGTGGTCGCAGCCAAGCTCTCGCAGTTGCTCAAGCGCGATCTCATCTCGGGGTGCGACTGCGGCTGCCGCGGTGATTGGGAGCTGCTGCAGGCCGGTCGCGAGCTGGCTGGGATCGCGGCGGCCTGGCGCGAGAACCCTGAGGAGCACTACGCGCCGCGAGGTGAGAGCGCGTGAACCTCCCGAGACTGATCCGAGGGTCGCTTTGGGCCTTCGGTCAACGCAGGGCCGACCAGGTGCGGCTCGACCGCGTCGAGATCACCGGAGCCGATCTCGACGAAATGCAGGTGGAGGCGACGGTTCGATTGGCTCCTGAGCCGGAGACGGTCGTCCTGAACATCGAGTCCGCCGGCGCGCGGAGCCCCGAGGGTGAGGCGAGCTGATGTACGCAAACGCGAAATTGAAGTGTCCCGAACATGGCCAAGGCTCGTGGGTCGCGGTCGTGCGGATCGGTGAAGACGGGACCGTCGAGATTCTCGGCTACCAGGACCCGGATCCTGTGGCGGGGCATACCGAGATGTACGACGAAACGTGCCTGCTATGCGGGGCGCTCGAGTCTGATTGGTCGGCCCAGGATGCACGCGCGGTCCGGGGCGACGGCGCTGGCGAGGCTGCCGAGACGGAAGCCGAGGACGAGAGCGCATGAACCACGACGAGGCGATGCGCATTGCCGCAGACCACCCACTCGGTGACGCGTTCGACGAGCCCGACACCGGCGTCCCGCCCTGCCTGTTCTGCCGGCGCACCGTCCCCTGCGAGTGCGATGGCGGCACGTGCATGTGCTCTTGTGGCCGCTGCCAACCGCACACGGCACCGCACACGGAGGGCGCGACACCGCAGAGCAGAGCCAAATCGATCCTGTCTCCCCGATAGGTTCATTTTCCGGGAAGAGCCGGGAACACGCGGGAATATCCGCGAAAACGCTGGGGCTCGTGGTCGACTGTTCCCGCCTGTTCGTGGCTGTTCCTGGCACGCGGGACCGCAAAGGGACCGCAGGAAAGGCGCTGCGGTCCGTTCTGGGTCCTTGATGCCTAGCCGACGCGCAGGACGGCGCGGAGTGTGCCAACGGCACACTGTCACGGCGGATCTCAGAGCAACAGGTACCGATCCCTTCCCAGGATCGAGCTCGCGCGCGGTTTTGAGGCCGCGGGGTTGCGGTGTTCGGAGCCGGTTTATTGGGTCCGACGCACCCAAGGGATAGCTGTAGGGAGAACGAACTCCAGCTCGTGCAGCCGGGGGAGCGCCGGAAGCCGACTCGGGCTGCCTGCATCGCCCTTTGTCCCGTCCTCTGCTGACGTCTCCGACGGAAGGGTTTCGTCCGCCGGGGAATTCGCTCGGGTCGACCCTATAAGCGTACGACCGCAACCGAAGGAGACCGTCATGCCCGACGCCACCGCGCAGGCCCACATCGAGATCACCATCGTCGTCTCCGGACAACCCGAGCGCCTGCGGGCAAAAGAGCATGAGCGCCTTAAACACCTCGTGCGCGAGGCGCTCAAACGCAGCGGCAACGAGGGCCAGCCGCCGTCCGACTGGGAGCTTCGTACCGAGGACGGCCAGCTGCTCGATCAGGACGATACGGTCGCCCATGCCGGGATCGTGAATGGCCAGACGCTGTTCCTTAGCCCCAAAGCCGGCGCCGGCGGGAGCATCCGTCGGTGAACGTCGTCAACACCGACGTAAGCGCCCGCAAGGTCGGGCGCGAGCTCGAGCTGTGGGACACCAATGCCGAGGCGTACTCAAGGCGCGGCTGGATCATGCTGCGCAGAGATCCCCCGCTGCTCGACCTCGCCTTCCTCGCCCGACTGCCGATCGGTGGCAACATCGTGCCCGCGGTCGCCGCGTGCATCCAGGTCGACTTCACGAACTTCGATCTATGGGCGCCATCGGTCGAGTTCATCGACCCAGTAACTCGCCAATATGCACCGCCCGTTGTGCAGGCTCTTGTCGAAGCCGACGGCGGCACCCCCCAGAACCTGATCGTCGGCGGCCACCCGGACACCGGCCGGCCGTTCCTCTGCATTCCCGGCGTCCGCCAGTACCACTCACACCCTCAGCACACAGGCGATCCCTGGCTGCTTCACCGCCCGCCGCGTGGCGGCAGCCTAGCGGTCATCTGCGAGCGCATTTGGCAGACGATGGCTCGGACCCTGCTCGGCGTACAGGTCCAGCTGGTCACGCTTCCCGGGAGTCTGCAGCTGAACGTCCAGCTCGTCAGCGCTCCCGGCGAGCAGGCGCCTGCGATGTGGACGCAGGCCGAACAGCAGCCCGCCGGCCCGTCCCCCAAGCGGTCGCCGCAGCGCTCGGGCTCGCCGGGGTCGGCCCGCCCGCCGGACCGCAGGTGGGACAGCAGTGACGCTCGAGCACGTCGAGCGGTTCATCGTCCCGGAGGCGCTCGTGTCGCAGACGCTCCGTCCATTGCAGGCCGCCGGGCGTGGGGGGAACGAGGCATTCGTTTTGTGGGGCGGACGTTGGGAGGGGAGCACAGCCTTCCGGTTCGAGCAGGCCTACTTGCCGCGACAGACGGCCACGCGCTCCGAGCGCGGCCTGCTCGTCGTAGTGGAGGGCGCCGAGCTTTTCCGCGTCAACCGCGAGTTCTACCGCCTCGGGCTCACCCTGGCTGCCCAGGTCCACTCGCACCCGACCGACGCCTATCACTCCGAGACCGACGACGAATACCCCTTGATCACTCTGCGCGGCGGTCTCTCGGCCGTCGTCCCCGACTTCGGGCGAGACGGAGAGAGCCGCCTTATGGACTGGGCGTGGTACCGCCTCGCCGGTACCGGAAGCTGGGCTCCCTTTGTGTCTGAGGAAAAGATCCAGGTGGTTGCGTGAGTCTGCCGCGCTTCCTGGATCGTGTGCTCGACGCCGCCGTTCCAGCGCTCGGCGCCATCAGCCGTGGGGCGATCAGTGAGCGCCTCGCCGGCACCGCCGTCGGCCTACACGCCGGCCGGCTGCGAGGGCCCGCGGACGAGGCCGGATTCTCGCTCGCCGCAAACCTGTTCGCACGTCTATACCCAAGAATCCACGTAAGCGGCCCAGACGACCTCGTCGGCCGTATCCGCGGCGAGATCCTCCTCGTCAACCCCCAGGCCGACGTCCCCGAAGACGCGGGCGAGGTCGACGCCGCGCTGACCTGGGGTAGTCCAGCAGGCGTGGGTAACGAGGTGTGGGTTAGCTCCGCCGGCTGGAGCGCTTACATCGACAGCGCGGCAAAGGCTTCCCGCCAGCCGACCGTTCCAGCCGCGCTGGCCGCGGCGGCGCTCGGCGCCGGCGAGGTATTCCGCACTGTCTTCGCGACCGAGCTCGGCCGCCGCGGCCGCCTGAGCCCTCAGCCCGGCACTTTCGACCTCGTGACGCTCGACGAGGATGCAAGCCCGAGCACCACAAAGCCCAAGACCGATCTTGGAGAGTTCGCCCTCGTTGGCGCCGGCGCGATCGGCGAGGCCGCGGCGCTCACACTGATCGCCAGCGATGTGAGCGGCACACTGCTCGCCGTCGACCACGAGGCCATCGAGCTGTCAAACCTGCAGCGGTACGTACTTGCCCGCGAGCAAGACGTCGGGACACGAAAGGTCGATCGGCTGCTCGCCGCGGCGCACGGAAGCGGTCTCGAGATCGTACCCGTCGCATCCCGCTGGCACGCCGAGTTGGCAGACCGACAGCGGCCAACGCTTGTCGCGCTCGACTCCGCCGAGGATCGGATCGGCGTCCAAGCGAGCCTTCCCGGAGCGCTTTTCAACGCCTTTACTCAGCCAAGAGATATTGGCTGGTCAAGACACGAGGCGTTTGGAGAGGAACCCTGCCTGGCGTGCCTGTACACGCCGACCGGACCGCGCCCAGCCCTCTTCGAGCAGATCGCGACGTCGCTGTCTCAGCACCCGCGGCGGGTGCTCGCCTACGTGCTGCGCGGCCTGCCCGTCGGACTGCCGTTGAACGGGCCACCCGAGCCGCTCGCTCACCTCCCCACACCCGAGGAGGCAAGCCGCTGGACGGAGGTGTCGCTGCTCGAGGACATCGCGGCCGCCGCCGGCGTGGACGTGGCTCGGTTGGAGGCGTGGCGTGATCGCCCCGTCGAGACGCTGTACCGCGAGGGTATCTGCGGCGGCGCATTGCTCAAGCTGGACGTAGGCGTCGCCCCGGCGGAGGCTCTGGTGCCGCTGGCACACCAGTCTGCGCTCGCTGGCGTCATGCTGGCAGCACAGCTGATGATCGCCCGCACGCCAGCGCTCGCCCGGCGCCGGCCGGTCGCGGTCGAGGCGCGCTATGACGTTCTCGCTGGTCTTCCGCAGCGGCTCTCTCGGCCGCGTGAGCGAACCCCCGGGTGTATCTGCAGCGATGACATCTACCGCTCTGTGTATGTTGAACGGTCCCCGCAGATAGACGCGCCGCAACAGCGTGAGGGAAGGAAGCGAGGCGGAAGCAATGAGCGAGCTGCAGCGACTTGACGAGGAGGCGGCCGAACTGCTTGCGCAGATCGCAGCTGACCCCGAGGGCGAGTGCAGTCGCCGCTTCGACACGTTGCTCTACCCGTTCGTGTTCGGCTACCTGCGCACGCAGCGCGATCGAATCGCGGCACGCGTCGCGGTATACGCGGGCGCCGAGGGCGTGGCGGCACCGTCGCTGCTGCCCGAGGAGCTCGCCGAGGTCGCCCACGACGCCACCGCGACAGCGTTGCGCCGCGTTCGCAAGAAAGCCTCCCGCTTCGATCAGCGTCGTGGTACCGCTACCGACTGGGTCATCGGTGCGGCTCAGTTTGCGTTCGTCGAGGTCGCCAAGAGCGTCGTCGACGCCCGGCGCTCGCCGCGACTGGCATACCACGACCCGCAGGACCTCGAGCTGCTCGCCGGCGCAGCGCCGAGCACAGAAGAACACGTGCTAGCGAAGCTCGGCGGCGAAGAGGCGCTCGAGCACGCGGCCGAGGTGCTCAGCGAGCGCGAGCTTGCGGCGGTCCGCCTCGTGCACACGCTGCATCTCAGCTACGCGGAGGCTGCCGAGGCGATCTTCGCCGACGCTTCCATGACCCGCCAGGTCGAGGGCCTGCTGACGCGTGGACGAGCGAAGCTCGCCCACGCCTGGAAGGACCGGCGACAAGCGTCCGGAGCAGGCGCAGGGGGTAATGTTTCCGGCGAAGGTGCCGACAACGCAGGGGGAGAGAATGCCTGAAGCCGACCACATGCCCGATGATCTGCAAGCAGTCCTCAGCGATCCTGGGATCGTGATCCGCCAGGATGCAGCGGTGTTCGAGCTAATAGCGCGCTGGACACGCGTGCCGGCGGCTACCGCTGCGGCCCACCCCGCGGTCACACACGACGGGGACTTGCTCGAGCAACTCGCGCGCCAGGCCCACGCCTCCCGCGCCACCACCGGCGTCGACTGCTGAACCCCCACCCTCTCGGGCTGGCAGCGCAGCGCTACACGTCGGGCAGGCCACTAGCTCGCCGAAGCGGACACTGGGGAGGGTCTGTACACCGGGGCTCGAGGGTCCACAACACGCAAACGGGTCCCTGGACGCTGGTGCGCCATCGCACGCTGGAGGTCGGCCAACAGATCGTCGACGGTAGGGTCGCTGGCCACCTTCTCCGGCGTGCTAGCGCGCGAGGGTAGGCTTGTTGCGAAGGGGGACGAACGCCCAGGTGCTCGGATCTAGCGACCGGACGGCGCGGCAGGGGCCCGTCTCGCCTTGAGCTTGTTCGTCGCTCGGGTTGCGCTTCTAAGCTGTTTTACGAGGGCTTTTTGGACGGGCGCCGAGGCAGGATGAGCGTCCCGAGCAACGCGAATGACGCCCACTTTAGCTGTGGATTTGCGTGTTGCCATGGGAGAAGTATGGCACCCGGTCCGGTTGTATCGCTAGCTAAAGGAACAGCGCCCCGGCCTGCTCGGACAGAAACGCGTCTAGCGCGTTGAGCAGTCCTGGCGGTGCCTGACGCTTTGCGAGCGGACAACTCTCAAGGGGCGTCGTGGACGCGAGAGTCACAGCGCCGACGATGCTCCTTTCGCCGTCCGGCTCGACGACTACAGGGATCGCACGTACGAAGCGCCAACGTGAGGCGTACACCATCGGGTCTTCCTCGACGGAGACGCCCGCTGCGATCGCCGCCGCTGCGACCCAACGACTGTGGACGTGCAAGGGATTGCCGACTATGGCCTTGGGATCCTGATAGGCGCGATCGCTGCTAACCCAATTCATGATTCTGCCCTCGTTGTGATCGACGGCCCACAGGCCCAGTCCGAGATGGTGGTCTGCGACGTCGACGGGCGGATCCGAGGCCAGGCAGATTTGGCGGAGATCCTCGAGGCGACCGCGGAGCCATAGAGACACTTCCCGCTGGGCATCCGCGAAATCGTTGTCCCCTGCAGGGACGACACGCGATGCAGCGTTCGAAAACCGCTGGCCTGCACGAGTCAGAAAGTCCACGGGCACGTCACCCGTGCAACGTAGGCCGATCTCGTGCACGACCTGGGCTACCTCCCCGTAGTAGTTGGCCCATACCGGCGTTACGCCGTAGCGCGCCCAGCGAGCCTGGGCCGAGACTTCGAGAAGCGCCCGCACCTTTGGATCGGTTGCGGCAGAGGCCTGACGAACGAAGATCACATAGCGCGGCCCTCCGGCCTCTTCAGCCGACTTATAGAGCCAACGAATGAAGTTGGGGTCAGTCATGCTCAGCCCCACGAACACGCACAACGAGTTCTGAAGCCGCTCTGCGACGAACTGTTGAGGAAACGTGCTAGTCGTCGACTTCACGTAGCTGCCCTCGGACAACACGAGACTCCCCTCGGTCAACCAGCTCCTCCCAGATTTGGCTCGTATGAGACGGCCATGGAGATGCCAGACAGCCGCCTTTCCGTCGGGCTCGGTCCGCCCTCGCACGTATGAGACGGGCTCAAGCCCATGTTCGGCTAGGGCGGCCTCCATCAGCCCGTCGTAGTTGACCGTGAGGAGGGCCAGACGGGAGCCCATTCGCTTCTTCAGCCACGCGATCTGCCCTGCCAAAGCTCCAGGAACGAATGCGCTCGGGTTCCCCTCGTAGAGCGCCTCGCGCAGCGCGCGCCGAAATGTCGTCGCATCCGGTTGAAGCGATTCAGCGACTGCGGCTGCCGCGAGAGGGCCCTCTCGAAGGACCATTTCAGCCCATGAGATCTTTGCCGCCTCGTCAGTCTGGCTCGGCACCGCAGACATCAGCAACTGGCGCACAAGTGTGTTCCAAGCCGGCAGTTCGGCCTCCATTGACACGCCTGCCCCTACGAAAAGGGTGATATCGCCAGCGTGTGCGGCGATCTCCTCGATCGCTTGGGTGATCCCGCTATGAGCTGCGTCCGCAAAGTACCCGACGCCTGCAGATTCTCCACGAACCTCGTTCTCGAGAGCGCTCGTAACGGCCGTCGCGTCGACAAGCAGATCGCGCAGTCGCGATACTTCTAGATTCGACACGCTGATATTTTGAAGTGGTCCTCCGGACCCTCGCGGTCGACCGGCCAAGAAGCTCTCGGGACGCGGTCGATAGAGCGTTATAAGGAACACCAGCGCGAGAGGGCGGCGCCTTGGAAAGCGGACGTCGAGCTGGGGGTCCAGGGGTTTGGTTCGAGCGCAAGACCGGCCTCTCCAGAACTGCTGCATGCTGCGCGTAGCGGGTTGCGGCCTGACGCTGGGAGTGCTGGCGGACCGAATGCAGCCACGCCCCGGTCCCGTATGGGCGCCTTATCGCAGCCGGTGCAGCCGCTAGGACTCACCTCTCGGCAGCGCGATCAGGTCGAGGATGACGTCCTTACCCCCGCCCGGCAGGAACGCTTGCCTAATCGCAGCTGGCCCTGCGCTCTTGAGCGTGATCTTGATCCGGTCAGCTCCGTACCAAGCGACGTTGACCTCGGCGAATGCATGAGAGCAACCCGACAGGTCCGCCTGCGTAAGCTTGATCTGCCCGTCGGGGTTGACGTCGATCTGAGCGACGTAGGTCGCGTTCGACGGCTTCGCCTTCGCTTCGATGGATGGTTCGACGGAGGGCATCTGGCACTCCCTTCTCGGCGCGCTGTGCTGTGCATACGCCGACGATGTGGTATCCGGGTTCAGCACTTTCCCGCGGTGTTGACTATACAGTTCCCCCGAGGTCCGCTTCCCATAACCGCGAGCGTTTTGAGGCCTATTCACTGCTCCGTTGCTCGGTGACGGGCTCAGTGTCGGGGGCTGTCAAATGCACACCACGACGGAGTTGCCTGTGTAGACGTGCTGCCGTTGCGTGGGATCACTCGCGATGAGCCGGCCTAGTAACACGCGTACAGGCGGATCGGCCCAGGGCGGGGTCGCGAACCGAGCGTTGTTGGTTTCCTAAGCTACGGGCGAGTTCGAGGCCAATGCTCGATAAGCGCTCCTATGGCCCTATCCGTGGCTCCCACGACGCGAAGCAGCCACGACTTTTGAGCCATCTTGCCAGACGCTGGGCAAACCCCGTGAATCGTGACCACGCCGATGCTGACACTTCCAGAGTGGCCGCTGTGCCCGGATAGAGCCCTCGACTACGCGGTGGCGCACCGCTCGACCTCTCGCAACGAGCAGCTTATGCGACTTGCGCAGGGGCTTGAGCGCGTCCGTCACGCTGGAAGCAAAGGATCAGTGGCAACCGCGCGTCGCCACGCTTGATCGGGATCTTGGTCGGCGACTTCAGTCGAAATCGCGAGTGGGCAGCGCGCACGACATCCTCGCACGTGAAGCGCGACCACACTGCGTCAAACATGCGTCGCTCGTAGAGCGACAACACGCCGACGGCTCGATCAACCGCCGAGCTCGGGTCATGCCCGAGGATCTGTGTCTGCAAAGCCCTTGAGTACCGGGCAACGCGTAGCTCCGGAATCGTCACGTCGTAGCCGATCGCACCGGTCGCTTCAAGGTCCCTCCACAGCCTCGCGGCCGTCCCTGTCCTCCCACCGTCCTCGAAAGCGTCGAGGACTGCGGCGCAATCACCGGCCTCGAACCCTGCTCCCGCTGTGCCAACGCCGAGTATGAGATTTCCGCCGTCACGTAGAGACAGGGCGACTTGATCGAAGAACACAGGCCAGTTGGCGAACCAGAGGTTGTCCAACGCCATGTCACCGATGACTAGATCAACCGGGCCGGCGAGGGCCTCGGATAGGTCTAGCCAGTCAGCCCGGATGAAACGCTCCTTGATAGCGCGGGTCTGTAGCACTTCCCGACTCGCCTCCAGCATCGTCAGGGATCGGTCAACGCAGACGAGGTCGAGTTGAGGCGCGACCCTCCGTAGAAGTCGCCGCAGGGCTGGCGTTGCCCCGAGAATCACGGCATCACGCGGAGCTACCTTCGCGACCGCCTTCTCGTAGTCAGAGATCGTCGTCGCATCCGGTCCGTGCGCGCTGCCGCTGGCGAGCGAGGAGGCCGCGAGCGCCCAAGTATCGACGCCTGCTACGCCTTTGACACGTCGGTCGACGGCATCCCGATCACAGTTATCGATAGTCCGCACACCTACCCCTCCGGCGCACGTCCAGGGTAAGGCAGTGAAACCCGCCCCCGATCAAGCGTCTATGACGCAGCATCACCGGCACCACCTCGAAGCGTCGCTTCTCCAGGAGGCGGACGAGCTCAGGATAAAGGCTGTTGACGATTACGGTGTTCTCATCGACCGAGAATACGTTCAGATCAATGTGGCGACTCGCGATCGGCAGCGATGTCCCACCGTAGGACGGGAACCGATCCTCCTCGACCTCTGGAGCAGTGACATGGTCCCATGAGCGAAACGGATGAGGAAGGTACTTGAGCACATTGCTGTCGCGCACGAGCCAGAGCCCCGGACGCAGAGGAAGCAGGAAGCTATCGATGTGGTCCGGACCCACGCGATCCAGACGATGAAACCGGAACCGATCGCCGAAGTGCGCGCACAGCCACCGAAACGCCAGCTCGTGGTTCTTGTTCCCTACGTTCACGAGAACGTCCTCCCCCATTCGGATGCACTGCGCACCGTCAAAAGCCATCTCAACTTGTGGCTCGCCCTCGCCCGACACGTGGTAGTCACCTAGCCCGAGTCGCTGAACTTCGGTCAGGCCATGTCGGTTGAGATCGAGCGCGCCGGCGGCAAGCACCGGTCGCGGCATCGACATCCACGACGACCCGGACTCGAAGTACTCGTAGTACAACGGCTTGAGATAGTCGTTCTCGAAAATGCGTCCCCGTATCTGGGGGGCAGTTTCGAGGATTGTGGAGCCGAGGATGAGCGTTTGATCCCTGATGTTCAATGCCGGGGATTGAACGCTCGTCCAGAATGGCGTACGTATCTCTTTGCGGACAGTCGCAGTCCGGGGTCGCTTAACGTTGACGCCAAGACTCTCCAGCGTCGCGGCAAACTCTGCCAAGTCCTCGACGGTCTCGTCGACAAACCTCTGCTCCACCTCGACTGTCTGCCATACCGGCTTCCCGTCCTTGCCGCGGAAATAGTCTTGCTCAGCCAAGAATGGATCAACGTTCGTCAGGTACATAAGCGCGTAGGAATTGTCGAGATGTACGTGTGTAAGCCCGTCGACGCGCCCGACAATCACCTCCTCAAGCTTGGACCACTCATCGTACGAATGTACCTTTGGGGAGCGCTGGGTATCGGTCGTCATTGCTTTTGCCTCGGACATTCTCGCGATCCTGGACGTAGCCTGAGTCTAGACCTGAAGACCACTACTAGAGCGCGGTCGTCACCGCGTGCAGTAGCTCCTTGTCTACGCCAAACAGATGGGCGACCGCGAGTGCGCCCACAAGGATCACCACGGCGACCGCGCGGTCCACAGAACTTGAGGTTTCAAAGCGTCGCCGGGTCCCGCGCTCTGACCGCTCGGAGTCAAAGAGCATGCGCGACGCCGCCGGCATCGAGAAGGGCGAGTGACCCACACGACCTAGTCTCGGGCATCTGTCAGGACGGCGCGGACCGGAGAGCCGTCCCCGCCAGCGATGCTGAGGGGCAAGGCGATGAGCGTGTAGTCACCGGGATCAGCATCGGACAGATCGAGTCCCTCTAGTATCAGGACGCCCGCAGTCAAGAGTTTGTTGTGGACCGGGTATGACTCGTCGCCATACCGATCGATACCGATGTAGTCGATCCCCACGAGGTTGACTCCCCGATCGACTGCGACTTTAGCTGCCTCGGCGGTGACGTAGACGTGATCTTCGTTGAACTCGACGAACTCATCGGCCGAGTTCCTCGTCCGGAACAGCAGATTCATGCCCTCCAGGTTGCGGGCTGCTGGTATGTCGCTAGGGCGCACCGCATCTCCTCGTGCCTCCACGACCAACGCACGACCGATGAAGCGCACTAGCGGGATGTCGTCGAGAGTGTCTCCATCCGGAATGAAATGACGCGGAGGGTCGACATGAGTGAGGAAGTGAGTTGTCCAGCCGTTGAGCGCGGTGATGTTGCACGGTGCGTCAACCCCAGGTTCGCACAGCTTGACGGCTTCGGGGGACGGGTCGCCGGGGTAGACAACGGCGTCGGCCTGGATGCGTCGGGAAATATCTATAACCTGTGTCACTTGTCATTCCTCCGGTGTATGTGAATGGGACAAAGCCAGTCGGGCTCCACGTAGCGGCCGGCGTATTGCCTTGCCTCACTCAGCGCGCCATAGTCCGTGAGGGCCGGATTCGGAGAACCCTGGAGTGAGGTGTCACGACTCTGAACTGCGGTCTTGAAACGCTGGAACCCGCCGCGCGCGCGCAGGTGCTCGAACTGAAAGTGCGCGTTGAAGACGAGCGTTGGCCAGCCGAAGCGACGCGACCAACGCGAGCTTCCAGCATGGAGTCCGACCAGGAAGAAAGCGCGTCCGGCGAAGGAGAAGGAGAAACGCGGGTCGTTAGGATCAGAGGCGACCGCGGCGTCCCACTCGAACTCGTCAAGGTCGTGAAGCGCCTGTAGTTGTTTCCACAGTAGGGCTTCAAAATGCGCCTCGTCGTGAGCGTTCGGTCCGTCGAACGACGCGATGAAGGTCGTAAAATTGCCCTCCAGCGTCGGCTGCTCGACAACGAAGCGCAGGAGGTCTTCTCCGAGCGGACGGCCAGCCTCAGGGCTCCCAAGCGGTCCGTAGAGACCAAAGCGATAAGTAGCTCGGTGGAGTGCAGAGCGCGCGCCGAGGCACGGAAACTCGCTGCCGACTATCAGCTCGCGCAGTTGAGCGTGAACGAAGGATGCAGGTGCTGAGGCCGGCGAGCCATCCACCATGCTAACTAGGGAGTTCTCAGTCCAACCGAGGTATCGACTGCGCGGCGGCGGCGCGGTCGCCGAGCGGGGTTTGTTGGCGCCATCGGCCATGCCTCAAAGAATAGGCATTAGATCACTAAAATTCAAGTCTGCTAATGTTAGCTTAAGTAGTGCTACATAATAGCTCCCCTGAAGTCCCGGCATTCGACATCTTAACGAAGAGAGGCTACATCGTGGCACGCGAAATCAAGTTTGCCGAAATCTTGGACGAGCTAATGAAGAACCGTGGATACACCAGAAATCACGCAGCCGTGGCGGCGGGCGTCAACCTCACGCCTTCGGCGATCTCGCAGTACTTGAAAGGCCGATCACAGCCGTCCCTCACCGCTTTGATCGCGCTCGCAGAGTTCCTCGAGACAGACCTTGACTACTTGGTATTTGGGGAGAGCGCGGCACCGTCGTCAGCGCCGAACCCAGCGCCGTTCGCTCGCTATGTCGACGCTTCACTCGCGGAGCTGCAGGCACGCACAGCGGATCACGCTAGCCTGGTTGGTCGCATCGGCGAGGTGCTCGGCACACAAATCGATCAGGCCGCCAGCGAGGTGGTCAAAACTAGAGCCGGTCGTGGGCTCGCCGGCATGATCGATGACGAGGAGACGCTGCTCCTTGAGTCGTACAGCCTCCGCACGAAAGTACTGCCGATGAACCTCGACTACGACGTGATCTTGAGCGATGACGGGACAGCCGCACCGGGTCGCTTTCTATCGATCGTCTTCGAAAATCTGCGCGCAGCACGCCCCTACGAGTTTCTGTTGCCCCAGGTCGAGGGCAGTTGGAAGAGCACCGTCGACAAGTACCGTGTCCTCCTCCGTGAGCACGGTGCAACGGATCGTGACCTCACTTTCTGTGAGTTCAAGGAATCTAGACACCCGCTCGCGGTCGGCTACGGGATCTACCAGCTTGATGCAGCTCGCTTCCGCGCCGACAACCCGATCCTCTTCGAGCGCCTCCAGCGCTCAATCGACGAGGACGATCGACTGGGATACACCTTGCCCGTCTCCCCGGACTTGAAAGCCGACGCCGTCATGGACGGTGTTCATCTAGCGCGCGCGGTTAGCACCTTTGACATGCGCTGGAAAGAGCGGGAAGCAACATCGCTTTAGCTCCCTCACCGCTAGGCCCGCACGCAATCGACGGTCGTCGGTCCACTGTGCCAGCTCGGCCTCCCGCCACGCGAAGAAACGCGGGCGGAGGGACTGCCATGCGGCCCGCATGCCGTCGGCGTTCCGGCTCCATTGGCTCAGTTAGCGTGGGGCCCAGATTCGCTCACCGCTCGATTCGTATTGGCCCGTTGAACCCGGGCATAAGCCTCCAAGGTTCTGCCACGCTCGCACCCTAGTGCGTGACGACATGGCACGTTCATGCGATCTGTTGCGTCGACGAAGAGCCGAATTTCTGAGGAAGCTGGGCGGCATCGCGTGCGGCCGCCCCCGCGGCATCGCTTACGGCTCGACCGCCAAGACCCGTCGGCTGCCCGTACCCTCGACAGCCGTCGCGCGACCTTCCTCTATTAGATGACGCGTTATTCGAGACGGCAGCCACGACATACACACGTACTCGATGGCATACGGCCAGAATCGAGACCGCAAAAAGACCGCAGACGGCGCGAAAACCGCATAGGAAAGCCAAGTCGAACCCTACTCCCCGATAGGTTCAATTTTCCGGGAACAGCCGGGAATATCTGCGAAAACGCTGAGGCTCGTGGTCGGCTGTTCTCGCCTGTTCCCGGCCACTGGGGACGCAAATGGGCCGCAGGGAGCCTCGCGCGGTCCCCCGGCGTGTGTTGCCACGGGTTGTAGCCACGCCTGTCCTCGCAGGGTCCGGCTTGGGCCATCGTGCAAGTGAGCAGGGCTCCGGCGTATTGCATCAGCCGAGGTTGGTCGCGCGCGGCGGCTTCCGGCGCCACGGGTACTCGCGCAGGAGGTCGACAAAGGCATGTGTGACCGGCGACCATTCCCGACGCGTGAACGCCACTACAGGGCGGATGAGGCGTGGTTTGGCTGGCCGCGCGAGGTCCGCCGCGTCGCCGGAAACTATGTGATCCGGCACGAGTGTTGGACCGATTCCGCAAGCGGCGAATCGGGGCGCGGCCGTTACCTGGCTGGTCCGTAGCGCGACGCGTGCCGTGAAGCCGGCGGCGGCGCATTGGCGGTCGAGCAGCTCGCCAAGCCCGTGGCCGGGTGCAAAGTGAACCCAACGGCGCTCCGCCAGGGCTGCCAAGTCGACCGATCGCTGACGGAGCATGGGGTCGCCGACGGGGAGCACGAGCACGAGCTCCTCCCATCCGAGTGGCTCGACCGGTCCGTCCCAAACTGCCGGCGGCGAGCCGACCGCCATGTCGGCGTTGCCCTCGCGCATGCCGTCGTCGAGCAGGCGGCGGTGCAAGTACTCGCTGAGACTCACCTCGACACTGGGATGCAGGTCCTGCCAGATCCTCAACACCGGCGGCAGGATGCCGGCAGCGACCGACGTCACCGCGGCGATCTCGAGCCGGCCCGCCTCGAGACCCAGGGCCGTGCGCACGGCGCGACGGGCGCGTTCGGCGTGGCTGACCGCGGCGCGCGCCTCGGGAAGGAAGTTCTGTCCCGCCATGGTCAGCCGCACTCCCCGTGGCATTCGCTCCAGGAGCGTCCCACCCAACTCGGCCTCCAAAACGCCGATCTGTTGCGAGAGCGAGGGTTGGGCCACCAGCAGGCGCTCGGCAGCGCGAGAAAACGAGCCCTCTTCGGCGATGACCAAGAAGTACTCCAGCTGCCGGAGGTTCACGCCCGAAGTATCGCGCGTCGTAGGTGATCGCGGCTGCCACATATAGCCATTGCCTATCGAGGCTGAAGACAACCGGTCTTTGTGTCTATGCCTGGCAACAGCTAGCGTCCTGGGAGACACGCAAAACCAACTTCGGCAGGATGGAAGATGAGCAAGGCGATGTCGTGCGTAGAGCAGAGTCCTAGCGTTGACGCATTTGGCTCCCCGCCCGCATACACCGAGGCGCTGTTGCGCCACTTCGTCGATCTGCGTGACGGCACCCACGGCGGCGCCGTCTCTCGGCGAGACAAGGAGCAGTTCTACATCGCCGCAGTCGCGCTGCTCGATCCGCATGCCCGGCGACTGCTAGAGGAGCTCAACGAGCACCTGCTGTGCGACACTGGCGAGGTTTCCGCCACGGGCGTTCGGCGATCAGCCGACGGCGGCTCCGAAGCCGCGTGGACGCTCACATGGCCCGAGCAGCAGGCCGCGGGAATCAATCCGATCGTGCTCCGTGCCTACTTCGGCTGCGGATTTGCTCACCCCCATCTGCAGAGCGGGACCCTCGGCGACTGGCCGCTCAACGTGTTCGACGAGGCGCAGGCGGCGGCAGAGCTGCCCACTATGCGTGCCATGGCGGCCGCCGATATCCACAACCTGGTCTTCGAGCTGGGCGGGGACGTCCGCATCATCCCTGCCATCTGGGACACGAACGAGGCATGAGTGAGGGGACGCAGGGGTGAGGGCGAATGCTGCATGCCGGCCGACTGCGCTGCTCGCTCCGACATGAGGAGGCAGAGATGAGTGCAGGGCAGTCGACGGCCCCCGATACGGTCGTACTCATCCATGGGCTGTGGATGACGCCGCTCAGCTGGGAGCGCTGGATCGGGCGTTTCAAGCGTCGTGGCTTTCGGGTGCTCGCACCGGCGTGGCCGGGCATGGACGTGGACATCGACGAGTTGCGCAAGGACACCAACGGGATTGACCGCCTCGGCATCGAGTAGATCCTCGACAGCTACGACACGATCATCCGCGAGCTGGAGCGGCCGCCGATCATCATGGGCCACTCCTTCGGAGGCGCCTTCACCGAGATCCTGATCGACCGTGGCCTCGGAGCAGCGGGCGTGGCGATCGACGCAGCCCCCGTGAGGGGGGTCACAAAGCTTCCTTTCTCGACGCTGAAGTCAGGCTTCCCGATCCTGAAAAGCCCGACTAACAAACATCGAGCCGTGCCTCTGACGCTCGAAGAGTTTGAGTACGCGTTCACCAACACGATGAGCGAAGAGGCATCGAAAGCTGCATGGGAGCGATACGCGGTCCCCGGGCCGGGCCGCGTCCTGTGGGAAGGGGCGTTCGCGAACTTCAACCCGCGCACGCCACTGAAGCTGGACTTCAAGAACGAGAACCGGGCGCCGCTGCTGCTGATCGCGGGGGGTTCCGACCACATCGTCCCGGCCCCCGTGGACCGACAGGCATCGAGGCGCTTTGAGCGCTCCTCAGAGGCGCCCACCGAGTACAAGGAGTTCCCTGGGCGCTCACACTTCACGATCGCGCAAGAGGGCTGGGAGGAAGTCGCCGACTATGCGCTCGACTGGGCTCTGCAGCACGCGACTGCGGTCGCACCAGCGTCAGCGGACATCCCCCCACCCGGCCCGTGGGGCTGAGCCGAGGCGGTCCGGGTCCTGTTCGACTGGCTCGATACGAAGATGCGCCCGCTCGCCCGTCGTGCCGCCGGCGAGGCGTCGTGAAGGTCCTCGTCACCGGCGCGACGGGCTATATCGGGAGCGCTGTCGCTGGTGCACTCCTCAAGCGGAGCCACCAGGTCCTCGGTCTCGCACGCTCTGAGCGCTCGGCGGCGACGCTGCGCGACCAGGGGATCGAGCCGGTCATGGGCGACTTCGGCGACCCCGCGACCCTCGGTGCGCCAGTCGCCGCGGCGGCGGTGGACGTCGTTGTCAGCGCCGCCAGCCTCGGTGCCACCGCAGGCGACAACGCCACGACGTTCGCGCGCGACCGCGAAGCCGTGCGCGCCATCCAGGCTGTGCTGCATGGGCCGGACCAGGCCCTCGTTTTCACGAGCGGATCGGCGGTCTTCGGTGTCTTCAACGGCGGCGAGGGAACCGACACTGTCTATGACGAGGAAAGCCAGGTGCCGCTACCGAGGTCAACGTTCGCCCCTGTTTCGGCCGGCGTGCATCCGCTGCTCGTCGCCGGCTTTGGGGACTCGATGGCCGCGCGCGTCGAAACCGAGCGGGAGGTGCTCGAGCATCCGGACACACGAGGCGTCGTGATCCGACCGGGGCTGGTCTACGGGCACGGCGGCAGCTATGACGTCCCAGCACTCATCGGCCGCGCGCGTGAGCGCGGGCGCGCCGGACGCCTCGGCAGTGGCGGCACGACGCAGAGCTATGTCCACGTCGACGATCTCGCAGCTCTGTACTGCCTGGCTGTCGAGCGCGCGCCAAAGGGCGCGACACTCCACGGCGTCACCGCGGATGTCACCCAGCGCGACCTCGCGCGCGCCGTCAGCCGGATGCTCGGAGCGGGTGACCGTACAGACAGACTTAACCTGGTGCAGATGCTCGGCATGAACGCGGGCGAACGGCTGGGCCTGACGCTCACTAGGCGCCTGCCGCCCAATCTGAGCCGGAAGCTCGGCGATGTGCTGAGTCCCCCGCCGAGCGTCGGCTTCGGGATCAGCCTGTCGCTCAACAAGCGTCTCTCCTCCGCGCGTACGCGGGGTCTCCTCGACTGGCACCCAGCTCGTGCCGACATCCTCGAGGACATCGAGGCCGGGTCGTACGCGACCCGGCCCTTGCCGCGCGCCTGATCGCGTTGCATGGGCGAGCAGCTGCCACCGCGGGAACCATGTCTTTTGGTCCACGTCACCGACAGATGGGTCGGCGCGAGCTCGCAGGGTCCTTGCCGCGAGCTCGCGAGCCCATTCGCTCAGCGTGCCCGGAGCCGACTTGGAGAATGACTAAGCACGGTCGCGAGCGGTTCGTTATCGTTGCACTCGCCACGTAGCCGAGGGAACCCTGTGGGAATCAGGGACTGACGCGCAACGGTATGGGCAGCAGGCGAGAGCCTGGAGGCCCGAGTCCGAGTACTCGCTGGGTGGCACTCACATACGGACCCTGTTCGCGATGGACGGTGGAACGTGACCTCTCTCGCTTCTGAGGACGGCGGGGACGGCTACGCCGCCGCCCCTACACAGAAGGAGATCCACCCCTATGAACCGCAATCTTCGCCGGTTGGCGCCGCTGGGCGTGACGGCCTGCCCGTGTTCGCAACAAAGGAAGATTGGGCCACTGAAGCTACTGCTGGCGTCGCTGGCGCTCACGGCCATGTGCGCGGCGCTGAGCGCGCCGACTGCGCTCGCTACATCATCCGGCGCACAAGTCGAGGCGGCGACCACCAAAGGGGTCGAATACCTACGCACCCTGCAACAGTCAAACGGGGAAATTGCGGGCTCTGGCGGTGACTGGTCACTGACCGCGTTCGCCGCCGCCGGGGTTGCCTCGGCCAACGTCAAACAGGGCGAAGGCGGCGTGGACGCCCGCACCTGGTATCGCGGCTTGGTGGCCGACCCGGCGACGTGGCCCGGCGGAGAAGAGCCGGCCGTGACCGAATTCGAGCGCGCCTCGTTGGTGATCGACGCGGCGGGCGTCGATCCTGCGCGAGTCTCAAAACAGCAGAACCTGCTCGCGCAGATCGTCGGGCGTTATCAGCCCGAAAGCCCCGGCTACTACGGCACGCCGGGGCTGTTCAACGGCACGGTGTTCGGCCTGCTGGCGCTCGACGGGGCTAAGACCACCACAGGCGCGCAGCGCATCCCGCAAGCGCTGCTGAACAAGTCGGTCGGAGTGATCCGCAACAACCAGCACACCAACGGCGGGTGGGCTTTCCAGAAGGTCGAAGGCAACGAAAAAGGCCTGAAATCCGCCTCTGAACCGGACATGACGGGCGCGGCGATTGCGGCGCTGTGTGGTGCAGGAGTTCCTAACACCGACCCTGCCGTGGTCAAAGGCCGGGAATATCTGCAGTCGCTGCTGGTCGCCAAAACGGGTGCCTTTTCGGTCAGCTTCGGTGTGAACACGGACTCAAACGCATGGGCCGTGCAAGGGCTGAACAGCTGCGGAATCAGCGCGCAAGGCAGCGAATTCACGACGAGCGAAGGCAAGACACCGATCGACTTCCTGATCTCTCAGCAGCTATCGAGCGGAGCCTTCAAGTACCAGCCCGGCGGAACCAGCGCCAACGAATACTCAAGCCAGGACGCGGTGCGGGCGCTTGCCGGCGGCGGCTTCAATCCTCAGCCGCCAAAAGCAAAAAAGGCGCCGAAGTGGCTGGCAGAAAAAAGCTTCGACCTGAGCCCCGGCGTTGACGGCCTGCTCGCGCTGGTGATCGACAACGGCACAGCGGCGCTCGACCCATGCGAGGTCAAGATCGCTCCACAAGCGACCAAGACGAAACTCTCCAAGGTGCTTGAAGCGGCAGAGTCGACATCGAGCCCGAGCGGGTGCGTCACGTCCTTTACCGCGATCAAAGGCACCGGTCCGATCACGCAGATCAACGGCGCACCAGCTCCGGCGCAGGCGTCGTGGACCGTAAGCATCGACGGCGGCCCAAGTGAAGAAGCGAAAGGCGGCCGGGCGATCAAACTCGGCGACACGATCTACCTGCGCCTGCAATGACCTATCCGATCGACGACGACTACACCGACATCACAAAGGAAAAAGGGGGAACACCAGCCATGAAGGGCAGACATCTCAAGTTCGCGATCGTCCTAACGGTGCTCGCGCTCTCGCTGTTCGCGGCGTCAGTCGCATCCGCGACGCCTGAACCAATCGAGCTTCGCATCGAGGGAGCGACACGGACGATCTTTGAA
Source organism: uncultured Solirubrobacteraceae bacterium (assembly GCA_963793935.1). GTDB lineage: Bacteria > Actinomycetota > Thermoleophilia > Solirubrobacterales > Solirubrobacteraceae > Palsa-744. The sequence continues at coordinate 690,817 of CAWCBZ010000001.1, read as the reverse complement.
GGAACGCTCAAGACCGAAGGACACATGGTGACCACCCAATCAGGTGGTACGCACAAGTGCGACGGCACCAACGACGGCGTCAACCCGACTCCGGGCCCGACGCCGACCGCGGCACTCGACACGGCCGCTGCGAAGTATGGCTTCACCTGGAATGGCACTTGGTTTGAATCGTTCGAAGACTACGGCGTCTCGCGCATCGCCGAAACAGAACAGACCAGCAGCGAATTCTGGGGCGTGCTGATCAATTATCAATTCACAGAACTCGGCGGCTGTCAGCAGATCGTCCACCCCCACGAAGAAGTGCTCTGGGCGTTCAACGCGTTTGAAGCGGCGCACTTCTTGAAGCTGAAGAAGGGCAAGCGTGGCTCAAACACGGTCCGCGTCACCGACGGCATGAGCGGCGAACCGATCGAAGGAGCGACGGTCGGGCCGATCAACAACGGAGCCGGCGCCACGACGAATGCGCAGGGAGAAGCCACAGTGACGTTCTCGACGCCCGGAAAGCATCGCGTGAAGGCCGAACGCTCTGGTTCGATCCGCTCCAACGCAGTCCTCATTACGACCAGCTGATCCGATGAGACACGTGCACGCGACGAGGAGCACCGCCACGATCGTGACGACCCTCGTCGCGTGCGCGCTCGCGCTCGCGCCGGGCACAGCGCAAGCCAGCACGACAGAGGTGAACGTGCGTATCGAGGGGCGCACGCAGACGTTGTTCGAGGGCCCGATCCTCACCGAAGGGCACGCGGTCAACTCCTACAAGGCCGTCCACGGCAGCGAAGTTGAAGACCTCGGCGAACACGGCTGCGACGGGACCAACAACGCCAAGAACCCAACCCCCGGCCCGACGCCCACGGCGGCATCGGTCGATGCGATGAACGTGGTTGGCGAATCGAACGCAATGGTCGGGGAGTGGTATCCCGGTTTTGACGACTACTTCCCAGAACAGTGGGGCTCAGAAGCCGAAAACGCCGAAGCCGAAGGCAAGTCCTGGGGCCTCCTCGTCAACGACGTCTTTACGAACGTCGGCGGCTGCCAATATCAGCTCGACGCGGGCGACGAAGCCGTTTGGGTATACAACGCGTTCAACTTCAGGCCGTTTTTGGCGCTGTTCGCAGCCAACGCGCACTACACAGCCGGCGCGCGGCCGCTCACGGCGGTCGCACAGCTCGGCGAGCCGTTCGCGGTCGAAGTCCTCGCCTACGAAGACGACGTCGAAGACTCGCCGCCCGCGCATCCCGAACGCGCCGGCGGCGAACCGTTCGCAGGCGCCAAGGTCGCCCCGGTGCTGAGCTCGGAAAAGGGCTTTCAGAAGCTCCAGCTGGAAAGCCCCGAATCGGTTACGACCAACGCCGAAGGCACGGCGAGTATCACGTTCAGCCAACCGGGCTGGCACCGGATCAAGGCAGGTGCCCCGCTTCATCAGCTGAGCAAAAAAGAACAAGAAGAAAAAGTGATCCCAGAAGAAGAAGCGGTCCGCTCCAACCGACTCGACGTATGCGTGCCCGCCCAGGGCGAAAGCGGCTGCGGACCCGAGCCGGTCGAAGACGAAGTGCGCCTGGCGCCCCGCTACCGGACGCCGGATGGCGAAGAACACCCCTCGGGGGAACAGCGGACAGGGACAGGAGTCACGAGCAACGTTGGGCAGTCGACCACCAACAGCTCGGGTCCCGCTACGTCTCAGACGCTCGGCGCCAGCGCGCACCAAGCCGCCGCCAAAGTTGTCATCGCCAGCATCGGGGCCAGGCGGCTAGTGCTGCGTCTGTCTACAGCGGGCTCGGTCAGCGTGAGCATTGCGCGCAGCGTGCGAAGCGGTCATAGGCGTCGCTGGCGGACTGTCAAGACGATCAATGCCAAGGCAGCCAAAGCCGGAACGCTCACGATCAAGCTGCCGCGTCTGAGCGCGGGCAGCTACCGCGCGAGTGTTTTGTTCGCCGGAGTCGCCCCGCTGACCAAGACCTTCCTCGTCCGTCAAACGCGCTGAGCCTTGCATCCGCCGCTTGCTCGCCCAAGACAGTCGAAAGCCCAAGGCGCGACACGCGATCGGCGGCTTTACCTTCTGCTCGCTTGCTCGCTCATGCTTTGCCTGAGCTTCGCCACAACGACGGCGCAGGCGGCTCGGACCACCCCGTCGCTCGATCGCATGGTCGAGTATCTACAGAACGACCAGAACAAAGACGGCGGTTTCGGTGGCGAACCGGGACAGCAGTCCGAACCCGGCTTCACCGCTTGGGTCGCGCTCGCGCTCGCCGCCTCCGGCGTGAACCCGCGCGACCAGCGTCGGCCAGAAAAACATGCCGTGACGGCCTTTGACTACCTGACCGGGGAAGCTGCGCAGAAGCTCGCTCGCAACGAAGGGCACGGAACTGCGACGACCGAATTTGAGCGCGAACTGCTCGTCGTCGACGCGTCGGGCACGTCGCCCCATAGCTTCGGCGGCGTCGATCTCGCGGCAAGGATTCTCGAACGCGAGCTTCAGGAAACAGAAGTTGGAGGGATCGCCTTCCCCCACGAATACGGCTCGCACAGCGCGGGCATGAACGACACGATCTTCGCCGTGATCGCCCTCAGCGCAGTTCACGAGCCAACGGCCGAAGCCGCTGTACAGCAGGCGGCGACTTGGATCGAACGCGAGCAGAACAAAGACGGAAGCTGGCCGACGACTTGCCCCAAGACCGTCGGTAGCTGCACCAACTTCGGCAAAGAACCCGAAGGCGAAGCCGATATGACCGCCGCCGCGATCGAGGCGCTGAACGCGGCGGGGCACCACAACACCAATGCGCAGGCCAAAGGGCTTGAATATCTGCACCGGACGCAGAACCCCGCAGAAGGCGGCTTCACCGAGCAGCTTGGCTCGCGTACCTCCGATGCCGATTCCAGCCTGGAAGCGAACATCGGCACGACCGCCTGGGTCGTGCAGGCGATCTGGGCTGCGGGACAGAACCCCGAAGACTGGAAACCGGGCGGCGTCGATCCGCTGAGCTACATCGAATCGATGCAGCAACCCGATGGCCACGTCCGCTGGAAGCGAAGCGAAGAACTCAACGGCGTGTGGATGACGGCCTACTCCGGTACGGCGCTCCCCGGTGCGACGCTGCCGGTCCCCGCGCCTCCGTACATACCGCTGCCGGCTGAAGAACCCGAAGCGCCCGGCAGCGGCGGCGAAGGTGCGCAGTCTGGCGCTGGCGTCAACGCGGGAGGCGGCGGCAACGGCGCACCACTGTTCAGCCGCCCGCAGCGAGGCAGCGAGGGGCACACCCCGGGCGGCGCCCGCGTCCTTTCCAGCAAAGCGGCTCACAGCAAGCAGCCCCAGCACCGGCGCGACCCGGGTCCGCCGCGCCGAGGTCCAGTCCCCACGCTGAAAACAGAAGCGGCCGGCGCGGAGTCCTTGCCCGTGGGTCGCGCAGGCGCCGAAGGTGACGGCCCCGGCGCGAGCGGGCGCGCCAACAAGCCGGGCGCCGGCGCCGCAGCCCGTTCGCGGCTTTCGCTGGCGCCTGCGACCACGAGCGCAGCAGCCAAAGGCCAGCAAGTGACGGGTCTGCCGATCGGATCGCTCGCTGCGTATAAGACAGCACTTGAACCCGGCGCGCCCGGCCTGCACGGCGCCGGCCAAGCACCGAGCTCGTCGGTACTTGCGATCGCGATCGCGGCACTCGCGCTGATGCTTGGACTCGCCGGCTCGGCGGTCGAGCGAAACCGGCCACAGGTGACCCAATGATCCCTCCGCTGGCCACCGACGGGATCGCCGAAGCGCTCGCGAAGATCGCCTCGGCTCTGCGAACGCCCGTCCTCGTTCTTGCGCTCCTCGCACTGCTCGTGTGCGCGTGGGAGGCAGGGCGCTTTCTCACCGAGTACTGGGCACGCATACGAGCCGGGCGAGGCGCATTGCGCGGACTGCTCGCCGCGACCGTAGCCTCGCCCCAGCAAGCCGGCGCGCTGTCGGTCAAGGCCCCCGGCAAGCTCGCCGGACAAGCGCTGCTCGACATCGGACACGCGCTCGGCTCCGGACGGCCGACCGAGGTCGAGCAGGCACTCGCCGACTACGAGCTGGGAGTCCAGCGCACGCTCGATCGCACGCGCATCCTGGTGCGCGCCGGCCCCGCGCTCGGACTGATGGGCACCCTGATTCCGCTCGCGCCAGGGCTCGCCGCGCTCGGGCGAGGTCAGGTCTCGACGCTCGCTAGCGATCTGCGCACTGCTTTCGCGGCCACGACGATCGGCCTGCTTGTCGGCACCGTCGCGTTTGCGATCACGCTCGTGCGCACACGCATGTACACAGAAGACCTGGCCGCGCTGGAGCGCGCCGTCGAACCTCCCCACTTGGCAGCGCCTGGACCGACGCGCGGCGTGCAGACTGCCACTGCGACGCAACCGGCGGCCTCCTCGCTGGCAGGCGCGGCGCCTGCCCAGGCGCCTCGGCCACCGATCCCGGAGGTGGGTCCATGATGCGCCGCACCGGCCTGGGCCGCCACACGCGCATGGACGACAGCGCCGGCGACCCGCTCGACGGCTTGGTCAACCTGTTCGACATCGGGATCGTGCTGGCCGTCGCATTTCTGATCGCCGGGCTTGGCCTGACGCTCAATCGCTCCCCGCATCGCTTGCAGTCACGCACGCTCCCCTCAAGCCAGTCCACCCAGGCATTGCCAGCGCCGAGCAACGCGACACCCAAGAGCGGTCGAGGTCAAGCCGTCGGGACTGTGTATCGCCTTGCAAACGGGCAGCTGGTCCTCGTGAAAGCGGGCGCCAAACCGTGAATCCTGGCGATTGCCCTCCCACAGCAGCACGACGCCGGTTCGCGTGGAGCGTGGAACATGCCCGTCATTAGGTCCAGCGGCTCAGACCGGACAGTCAGCATCCGACAACTAAGCAAGCACGCCAGCATCGTGATGGCTGAAATCGAACGCACCGGCGAGCCGATGCTCGTGACGCGCAACGGTGAGCCGATCGCGCTTCTGGCGCCACTCGCAACGATGTCTGGCGAGAACGACGAGAACGACTAGCGACGCTCAAAGCCTCGATCGCGCTCGCGCGACCAGTCGCGCCTCGTAGGTGCCAAGCCGCCGTGTGATGCCGCCTAGCGCTGAAGCGCCTCAATCGCGATCCGACGCGGATCGTCTGCACTGGACAGCGGGGCGCCGGCAACTTGACTCCCTCGCCCCCGGGCGCGATCTGGTAGCCGCGAAGTGTTCCAGGCCAAATCGCCTCGGAGCGAACCGCCCCGCAGACGACTCACGCCGTCGTGCCTTGCCCTACGCAGCGTCGGGCCAGTTGGCGGTTGCCCTAACGCCGTCGCCGTCCGCCGGCTTGGGACCGCCTACGGCGATGACCTCCAGCCCGTCCGGGCCGGCCTCAAACGCGCGCACGACCTCGGGCGCGACCCTCACGACGTCCCATTGGCGCAGGTCGATGCACTCGTCGTCGAGCAGCACACGCCCGGATCCGGCGACGACGATATACGCCTCCTCCTGCTCGCGGTGGCTGTGAGCCGTCGGGCTGCGCACGTTCGCGTCGTAGCGAAAGTGGCTGATGCCGAGGTCGCGTGAGTCGAGGTGCTTGCGGCCGAAACGCCCTTCGATCCCTGGCGCTCGGTCGCCTACCGAGTCCTCGATCTCCAACAGGTTGATGGTGGCGAAACCGGGCATGTGTCTCCTCTTGCAGGGCGGGTGGTTGCGTACGCACACGACGATAGTCAATGGGCACGGCCGCGCCCTGCCAAGATCGGGTTGATGCGCAGTCGCCCGAGCTCCCATTTGCGGCCCCTCGCAGCGGGAGTCGCGCTGCTGCTTCTGTCTGTGGCGTGCAGCGCGTGTGGCAAGTCGGCGAGCGATCACAGCGGCCGGAGTCAGGCGACGGTCTCGCGGGGGCCCGGTGTGCCGGCGTCGTCGGTCGCAGTGATCAAGGGTTGGACCGACGCCCTGCGTAGTGGTCACGCAGGACGCGCGGCGCAGTACTGGGCGCACCCGAGCGCAATGGTCAACGGCGCCGGCGCCGGGGGCAGCCTCGCGATCATCCAGATTCGCACCACGCAAGACGCGCTCGCAGCCGACGAATCGCTTCCCTGTGGAGCGACGTTGCGGGCGACCGTCAAGCACGGCCGCTACGTGCGTGCGACCTTTGAGCTCGGCAGCCGCAGCGGCCCGGGTTCCAGTTCGGCGGGGTGCAGCGGTCCGGCGAGCGTCGACTTCCTGATCAGCGATGGCCACATCGTGCGCTGGCTGCGAGCTCCGGCTGGAGGCTCAGGGACGAGCCCGGCCAAACCGCGAGAAGCCGCCAGGTCGCAGCCGGCCTAAGCCAGGACGGCTTGCCCCGCTTTGCAGAGCGCGTGCCTCGCTGACGTCATCGCGGTCTCACCTCTGAACTTCCGCCGATGACTCTCCCCCTCCCCCTCCGTCTCCACTCACACAAGCAACCGCACCCAAGGAGACACCATGCCCGCCACCTACACCTTCGACGTCTTTTGCAGCCTGGACGGCTACGGCGCCGCGACTGCGCCCTGGAGCGGTTACTGGGGTAAGCAAGGCCCGGAGCTGCTCGAGCACCGCCTTGCTTGCTACGAACCCGAGCAGAGGATGGTCTTCGGGGCCAACACATATCGGGCATTCGCACGGATGCTCGCGTCGAGCACGGAGGAGTCCGATGTGCGTGACGCGTGGGTCACGCGTATGCGGAGCCTGCCGGCGATGGTGGTTTCGCGGACGCTGCAGGCGCCGCTGGATTGGCCGGACGCGACAGTGCTGGACGGCGACGCCGTGGAGGTCGTGGCGCAGCTCAAGCAGCAGTCCGAGGTGCCGCTGCGTTCGCATGGCAGCCTGTCGATGAACCGCGCGCTGATGGCCGCCGGCCTGGTCGACCGTGTGCAGGTGACGCTGTTTCCCGTGATCACCGGGCAGACCGGCCTTGAGCCGATATTCCAGGGTGCGGCCGACTTCGACCTGGAGCTGCTCGAAACGCGCACGCTCGACGGTCGCACGCAAGAGCTCATCTACGAGCCGACGCTCCACTAGGCGACGCGCGCCGGCGCGCCGGCACGCTCGCCGCCGTCCGTCAGCCTCGCGCACCGCCGCCGACCGCCTCGGCAACCAGCCGCTCGACATACGGCCCGAGCAGCGAAGCGACGGCGTCGGCGGTCTCGGCGGGCTCGGCTTTGGGCAGCGCGGCGTAGCTGATGGCCAAGCGCACGAGGGCTTCGGCGAGCAGCTCGGCGTCGCGCTCGGCGACGGCGGGCCAGCTGGCGAGCAGCACGTCGGTGAGGCGCGAGGCGGCGGTCTCGACGAGCGTGTCGCCGCGCGTGGTGAACAGCGCGATCAGCTCGTCGGCGCCGTCGCCGGCGACGATGGCGTTGACGAGCGGGTTCTCGGCGGCGACGGTGAGAAACAGTTCGAAGGTGGCCTGCAGCGCGCGGCGTGGGTGATCGGCGTGGGCGGCGACGGCGCTCTGCACGGCATCGATGAAGCGACCGGCTTCGCGCAGCACGAGCTGCTGGGCGAACTCGCCGCGCGAGCCGAACTCGTTGTAGACGGTCTGCCTGCTGACGCCGCCGGCAAGCGCGATCTGGCTCATGGTGATGTCCGCCCACGGCCGCACGGCGAGCTCGCTGTTGGCGGCGTCCATCAGCGTGTTGCGCAGCAGCTCGCGTGCGGCGACAGCGTAGGGAACGTTGGGCGCGACGGTCTCGATGGGGCTCGCGCTCACCGCGCGGCCTCGTCGACGAGCTCGAAGTCGACCTTGTCGCGCACGCCGCAGTCCGGGCAGGCCCAGTCGTCGGGAACGTCCGCCCAGGGAGTGCCGGCGGGAAAGCCCTCGCGCGGATGGCCAGCCTGCTCGTCATAGACGTAGCCGCAGCCGGGGCAGCGGTATGCGCTCATGCGCGCGCCGCCAGGCGCCGCCGGGCGCGTGCGCTGACGCGCGGCTGCAGGTTGGCGCGCTCCAGGTCGCCTTCGTAGTGCTCGAGCACGCGGCGGTCCATGACGCGCCGCCACAGCGGCGGGAGCGCGGCCACGACGATCATCCCGGCATAGCCGGTCGGCAGCTGCGGCGCCTGCTCGACGTGGCGCAGCGCCTGGTAGCGGCGCACGGGGTTGGCGTGGTGGTCGGAGTGGCGCTGCAGGTGGTAGAGCAGCACGTTGGAGGCGGTGTTGTTGGAGTTCCAGCTGTGCTGCGGCTGCGTGCGCTCGTAGCGTCCGTCTTCGCGGCGCTCGCGCAGCAGGCCGTAGTGCTCGAGGTAGTTGACGACCTCCAGCAGCGAGAAGCCGATCACGGCCTGGAGCAGCAGGTAGGGCAGCACGACGACGCCGAAGCCGACGACAAGCCCGGCGAACAGCACGATGGTCATGGCCCAGGCGCTGAGGATGTCGTTGCGTGGCGTCCACATGCCGCTCTGCAGCCGGCTCAGGCGCACGCGCTCGAGCTGCCAGGCCGAGCGCAGGCTGCCGCTGACGGTGCGCGGCCAGAAGCGGTAGAAGCTCTCGCCCAGGCGCGAGCTGGCGGGGTCCTCGGGCGTGGCGACGCGCACGTGGTGGCCGCGGTTGTGCTCGATGAAGAAGTGCCCGTAGCCGCTCTGCGCGAGCGCGACCTTGCTCAGCCAGCGCTCGAGGCTGGCGCGCTTGTGACCGAGCTCGTGGGCGGTGTTGATGGCGATGCCCGAGACCATGCCGACGGTCAGCGCGAGGCCGAGCGACTCCACGACGGACAGTCCCCCACGCGACCACTGCCAGCACGCGAACACGAGCCCGGCGTACTGGATCGGGATGTAGGCGTAGGTGCACCAGCGGTAGTAGCGGTCCTGCTCGAGCGCTTTGATCGCCGACTCAGGCGGGTTGCGCGCGTCGAGCCCGACGGCGAGGTCGAGCAGCGGGAAGATGCCGAACACGAGCACGGGGCCGTAGAACCAGAACACGCCGAGGCCGGTCGCCTCCACCAGCCCCCAGGCAAGGAACGGCAGCGTCGGCACGACGAGCCCGAGCAGCCACAGGTAGCGCTTGGGATCGCGCCAGGAGACCGGCCGATCGCGCTCGCCGGCGGCGGGCTCGGCGCGGACCGAGTCGGTGGGTGGTGCGACGGGCTCGCTGGTTGCTGCTGCGGGCGCTGACACGAGATTGCTCCTTCTGCGGGTCGGGTGGCGTCGGGACCGTACTTTACACCGCTCCGCTTCTGTGTCAAGCACAGCGACACGAGAACATATTTTGACAAGTCCGTTCCGAGACGCGTACCGTCGCGGCTCGCCCGACCCCGAGCGAACGCCGTCCGTCAGACGTTTCGGCGTTTTGCTCGCGGGTATCCAACGAGAAGCGGGGTGCCAGCCCGAACCTCCGCGGCTTTTATCGGCATAGCCGGTTCCCGCGTGGGTGTAAAAGACCAACCGCACATCGGCGGCGCGGCGTTCGGGCTGGTCGGCCCGCAGTCGCTGGTGGTTGCACGGATCACAAACCGCTCAAGGCGACTACCCCGCGGAGGAGATCGGCAGCCGCAGCGTCGTCGGGTCCGTACCGCCCAGGCGCACCGTGTTGACGGCGGGCAGGAGCGGCACGACGCTCGAGCTCGCCGGCGAGCTCGCGTTGAAGTTGAGCGTCGCCGGCAGTGCGTTGGGCATGTTGTAGGAGGTCAGTCGCAGCTGCAGGCTGTGGCCTGCGGCAAATTCCCAGGCCGTCGGCGCGATCGAGATTTCATAGTCGTAGAACTGTCCAGCGGTGAGCGGTTCGGGCGTGGTCAGCGTCTCCAATGGTTCTTTCGCCGTGCTCTTGCGCGCCAGCGCGCGCAGCGAAGCGCGCAGTTGGCCCTCGCTGACGATCGTCTGGCTGCCGTCGGGCGCGACGTCGGAGATCTTGGCGAACCAGTCGGTGTCGCTGGCCGTCGAAGAGGCCACGAGGTGCAGCGCGATCGGCCCGGCCAGCGTCAGCGGCGCGGACAGCGTCGGAGTGCGCCAGGTGAGTCCCTGCTCTTCTTCGGCGCGTTGATCGAGCGGGAGATAGGGGCTGATCGCCACGGTGCCCTGCTGGTCGAGGCTCATCGACAGCCCGGCGGCCGGGTTGGTGACGTAGCTGGCACTCGATTCCGCCGGGCGCTTGGCGGCGATCGCCTGCGCGGCGAGGTACTCGCGCTTCACGGCGGTCGAAGGGGGCGGCCAAGCCGTCGTATCGAGATACTTTTCGGCGCGCTGCACGTAGACACGCACGCGCGGCAGGCTCGGCACTTCCATGCCCATCAGGTGCCGCTGGAAGAACTGCAGCTGCTGCGCCTCGATGTTGTCGATGCCGGCTGGTTCTTCGGTGGCGTCAAAAGGCGGTCCACAGCCTTTGTGCGTGCAGGGCCCGACGTTGAGCAGCGTTTCGACGTTCTTGCGGTGCTCCAGCGCGCGATACATGCGGATATTGCCCGCCGAGAAGGCGTCGCGCCACCCATCGAGCGCGAACACTGGAACGCGAATCTTGCCGACTCGCGTGATTGGCGAGCGGTCGTAGTAGAAGGAATCCTCGTGAGGGTTTTCGAGGTAGTCAAAGGCGATCGACCGCCCTGTCGCCTGTTCGTACTTGGCTGTGAGCGTGCCGGGGATCAGCGTCGGTTCGGTGTTGGGGCTGAGCAGTCCCGGCGCGCCCTGCACCGCCAGGTACTGGGCGTCGAACGACAGCGACATGATGCCGCCCGGAAACGCGGCGTCGTTGTACAGGTCCGCAAGGGCCTCGTTCGGAGCGATCGCCGCGAGGTGCGGAGGGTCCTGCTCGGCCGTCAGGTATTGCGTGATGCCGAGATAGGAGCCGCCGGACATTCCGACCTTGCCGTTTGACCACGGCTGCGTTCCGAGGTACTCGACCAGGTCATAACCGTCGCGCGCCTCGCGCGGCGAGAAGTAGTTCCCGTCGAGGTTGCCCTGACTTCCACCGGTGCCGCGCACGTCCACGACGGCCAGCACGAAGCCGCGGGTGGCATAGTCACTCGCCGACTCGCAACCGCACACTCCAACGCGGCCGTACGGCGTCATGTTCAGCACCGCCGGGAAGCGTCCGGACGCGGGCTCGCTGCCGTCCTGCGAGGGGTAGGTGATCGTGGCGCCCAGTTCGATGCCGTCGTCCATGCGAATGAAGCGCTGTTCGGAGTACGTCGCGGGATATGTCGCCGTCGGCAGGGCGCTCGGCGGAGCGACTTCAGCCGATGCGCTGACCGTCCCTCCGGGCGTCGCCAGCGCACAAAGGCAGGCCAGCGCCGCCAGAGCCACAGCCGATCGCGCTCGCGCCACGACTCGCTCGGGCAGGCGTGGGTTCCGAGCGCGCGCGCCTGTATGTCCAGCTGAGTCGCGCACGCGCGCAACCATCCCCCGCGTCTTCTTCACCACTGATCTCCCCACCCTCCGCTTAGCACTGCTGTCGACTAACCGAGCGGGCGGTACATACCCAAAAGGACAGGCGCGCAAACGCCGCCGCGTTGCGATCGACATCGGGGAGATCGGTTTCAGTTCTTGCGTGAACGCTCCCCCTGGTCCGGTTCCCAACCAAGCGCCCGCCGACGCGCCAACGGCAGCCTGCTGACAACCAGGTCGTAGGAATCCTCGGTCATGTCCGCGACCGTCTGCTCGGGCATCGAGCCGTCGAGAAGCACGGTGTTCCAATGGCGCTTGTTCAGGTGGTAGCCGGGGAGCACGGCCGGATGTGTCGCACGCAGCCGCTCGGCGAGGTCGGGCTCGCATTTGAGGCTGAGGCGGAGCGGCGTCTCGGCGAGTCGTGACAGCGCGAACATCTTGCCGGCGACCTTGAACACGGACGTCTGCGGACCGAACGGGAACGTCTCGTCCGCGCCGGGGAAGCTCAGACAGAGGTCGCGCAGCTTGGCGGGTTCGATCATCCGGTCCGGCGATGCGGCATCGACGTCAACTAGGCGGGCCGGCTCGCCCGAGGTCCCGCGGTGTGCTCGTCGCCAACCGCCGGCAGGCTACCGTTCGTCGCGGAGAGGTCATCGTCCAGGTGCGCAGTCGTGCCGAGGCGTGCTTCCCACCATGCGACCGGCACGATCTTCAGGGCGAGGTCGAGCGTTCCCCTGTCCAGCTGCTCGGCGAGCTGCGTGATCGCGACGATTCTCTGGGCGAGGCGGTCATCGTCCAGGTCCCCCGTGATCTGGATCGCAGGGTTGCTGCGAGCCCTGTGCCAGCGCAATTGATCCCCACCGCCCGGCTCGGATTGGTCGAGCAGGCTCCCCAACCAGGCGAGGTTTCCCGCGAGCTCGACATGACGGTCCACCACCTCCGCGTAGCCACCCGAGTTGAGCATCACGGCGGCCCAGCGGCCGAGCACCTCGTCGTTGTGAACCACCAGCTTGGCCACGCGGTCTCGCAGGCCTATGCGCCGGTCGCCATCGTCGAGCAAGTCATGAACGGCTTTGGTCAACCGCGGCGTGTCGCGCACCGCGAGAGCTGCGTTGTCGATCGCCGGCGGTGCACTCGGGTCGGGCGACATTAGACCGGCCAGCTCCGCCACGGCGACCCAGACCATACGCGCGTCGCGGACCAGCTCGAGCATCACGTACTGCGCGACCACGCTCCAGCGCCGGCGCCCGCGGATCTCCAGCGCCTCGTTGACGATCGCCACGGACAGCATCACGACGATCGCGCCGGAGACGAGGCCGGCGAGCAGCGGGTGACGCAGCCACAGATGCTCAGCGAACTGTTCGGACGTGATGCCCGCCGCGAGGGCGAGCAGCGCCAGTGCAGCGCCGGCGCGCGTCTGACGGAGGTAGGACTTGACCGACTGCGACCGTCGGGGTCCGGACGAGAGCGGCGACATCTGATCGAGCTTACGCTCCGGCGGCTCGCCGGGGCGCCCTACGAATGCGACGTGCGCGTCTCGATCCAGGCGACGTACGGATTGCGCTCCGCAAACAGCCAGGCGCCGTCGATCTTCGCGAACGTGTCGCCGTATCGCAGGAAGGCGACCATCAGCTTTCGCTCGTCGCTTTCTGTGTAGAGATGGTGGGCGATGCAGTAGCTCTCGCCGCTCGCCCGGTCGCCGTCGAGGGTGATCGTGCTCTGGCCGTTGAAGTGCATCGTCGCCTGATAGCGCTTGAGATCCTCGAAGACCGGCGTCAGCGCCTCGCGGCCGTCGAGCACCTGCGTGGGCTCGGAGCCCTTGCCGTCCATGTAGACGACGAAGTGAGTGTCTTCGGTGAACAGCGCCTTCTGCCCCTCGACGTCGCGCGTGTCGGCGCAGCGTGCATAAGCGTCGATGAGCTCGCGAATCGCCAGCCGGTCTGCCTGCTCTGCGGGCGTGATTGCCGTGTGCGTCATGCCGCCTCCCTCTGGCTCGCCTTCGCTTTATCGGCGTCGCTGAGCAGCGTAGCTGCGACCCGCTCTGCCCTTGACCTCACGCGACGCGCTCTGCACCGGCGAGATGCGCTGAGAGCCAATCCCCGGCTCTGTCCAGCGCTGCGGCCCCCTCGTCGAGGATCGCGTGATAGGCCTGGAAGACGTGGGGCACTCCAGGAGTGATTTCGAGCGTGACTTCGACGTCGGCCATCGCGGCTTCTCGTGCGAGGCGCACGGCGTCGTCGAGGAGCACCTCGTGGCTTCCGGCCTGGATGATCAGCGGCGGTAGGCCGGTCAGGTCGGCGAATATCGGGCTGATCAGGCCGAGAGCGGCGTCTCTTTCCGACGTGTAGTCGGGAACTCGGGCCTCGAGGGCTTCGCGACTGAGCAGCGGATCGCGCTCGCGCTTGGCGTCGATCGTCGTCCCGCCCAGCGTGAGATCGACATACGGCGACATGACGTAGGCCGCCGCGGGCATGGGCAGCCCGTGATCGAGCGCATTGACCAGCGTGGCGACAGCCAGCCCGCCGCCGGCAGACTCTCCCGCGAAGACGATGTCCGCAGGGTCCATACCGTCTTCCAGCAGGGCTTTGTATGCCGCGTGTGCATCGTCGACCGCTGCGGGATACGGGTGCTCGGGAGCGAGCCGGTAGTCCACGGAGATCACCTTGGCCTGCGTGCGCCGGCCGACCTGCGAGGCGAGCCCGGCGGCGAGCGCGGCGTCCCCCATCACGTACACGCCGCCGTGGAAGTAGAGAACGACGTGGCGAGGCTCGACGCCGTCGACTGTGATCTCGGCGGTTGGGACGCCGCCAAGCTCGGCTGAGGTCACGGTCACGTCGCTGGGCAGCGGCTGCGCCGACAGCAACTCTCGCAGCAGTCGCCGTTGCTCATTGACGTCTGCGTCGGCGGGAAACGCCGACTGTCGCAGAATGGCGTCGAGGGTCTCTTGCTGTTCGATGCTCACGGAGAGTCTCCCTTCGGGGGTTGGTCTGGCTCACCCAAGGCGAATCAGGTCATTCCTTGAGCAGCCTGTCGGTCAGCACGATCTCGACGACCTGCGGCACCGTCTCAAGCCGGTTCCAGTCGCGCTGCAACTCGCACGCGAGCGAGACCCAGCCGATCGGCACGCCTCCGGCTCCGACGACGCGTTCGACGCCGGCGCGGTGTGCTTCCAGCGACGTGCCGCCGATCGCGTCGACGACGGGATAGACGTCGTAGCCCTCGCGCAGCGCATCGAGCGCCGCGAAGGCCATGCAGACCTCCGTCCACAGCGCGCAGAAGATGAGCTTGCGTCGGCCCGTGGCGCGAACGGCGGCCACGAAGTCGACGTCCTCCCACGAGTTGACGCTCGTGCGGTCGATCGGGGGGCGGTCCTCGAGCAGCTCGGCCAGCTCGGGGACGGTCGGCTGTTGCTGACCCGATGCCACGTTGACGGTCGAGTGGACGATCGGGAGCCCGAACGCCTTGGCCGCCTTGACGGTCGCGACGACGTTCTTCAGCAGCAGGTCCGCGTCCATCGAGCGGACCGTCCCGAACTGAGAGGGCTGGTAGTCGATCACCACGAGCGCCGCGTTCTGTGGGGTGATCAGGTGGTCGCCGAGCGGATCGCGGATCTGGGCGCTGGTCATTGTGCCGGCTGGGGTTGGGCGCGGCGGGCCTCCGCCTCGGCGACACCGACGGTGTCGGTCACCTTCGCGACTTCCCGGAAATACCATCCGCTGAGCTCTTGAGCCGCCGGGCCGAGCGGTCCAGCCCAGTCGCGGAAGAGCTCGCAGAACACCCCGATCGCGGTGTTCGGCACGGCGCCGGCGAGCGACAACCGCTCGATCGCGGTGCGGTGCTCGACCTGGGATCGACTACCGACGGCGTCAGTCACGAACTGTGCCTCGTAACCGTCCTTCAGTGCCTCGACGACCGCGAACGCCAGACAGACCTCGGTTTGGAGTCCCCCGAAGATCAGCCGCTTGCGCTCGGTCGCCGCGACAGCTTCCCGGAACGCCTGATCCTCGAACGAGTCCATCGACGAGCGGTCGATCGGCTCGATGTCTCCCAGCTCGGCGAGGATCGCGGGTTGCGTCGGGCTGTTGAAGCCATACCCGACCCCGACGGTCGACAGCACGATCGGCACGCCGAACGCCCTGGCGGTCCTGACCAGGAAGCGGACGTGAAGCTCGATCAGATCCGCGGGCGTCTCCGAGCGGATCGATTCGAGCTGCTCCTTCTGATAGTCGATCAGCACCAGCGCGCACTCCTCACTGGTCCAAACCCCTAGATCCCTGTTCATCGTTCTTCCTCCGTTTCGGTCCGTTTTCAGGCGTATGCGTCGCGCTCTGCGGACGGCACGTCCGTCGGCTCGCCGGTGGCGTAGCCCGAGCTCACGGGTGAACCTGTGAGCCGTAGCCGAGGTCAAGACGAAGCGACTGCATGACGTGGAACGTCGTGCTCGCGGTGAACACGTCGGCCGAAGCCAGCACGCCCGTGTACTTCTCGATCACGGGCGTCGCGGCGGCGGCGGCGACCGCGTCCAGGTAACCCCTGACCCCTGCCCACGTGTTCTCGCCGTACTTGACGAAGTACGGCGTCGGGTCGACGGTGTCCAGCGCCGTGCGCGAGCTGGCGACGATGTCGGCCATGTATTGCTGGTGCACCGCGATGTCACCGCGCGTCCCGAGGCGGCCCATGTGCCCGCCGATGAAGTGCTTCCACGAGTAGCCGAGCGCGGTGTCGGGCGCTGCGAGGTAGCCCTGCACGTCCTCGGTGAGGTTGCTCTGGTAGACGGGCGCCCAGCCCGGGTTGACGATGTCGACGAGCATCAGCGCGTCGTGGTCGGGCAGGTGGATGAAGACGTTGTCCGGCGAATGGTTGGCGCCGTGCCAGGCCAGCTCGATGCGCTCGCCGCCGATCTCCAGCGTGCGACGGTCGCCGAAGGTCTCCTCCGGGGCGGGTCTTGCGGGATCGTCGTCGCGCAGCAGCAGCTTGCGGGTCTCCTCGTGTCCGATGCGTGCGACCTGTCCGTCGAACAGCGATGAAGCGCCAGCATGGTCGGCGTGATGGTGGGAGTAGACGAGGTGCGTGACCCTCCTGCTGACGCCGTTGGCCGAGGCGATCTCGTCGACCGCGCGCTGGATGTTGTGACCGATCGTCGGCGGCGCGTCGAACAGGACAACGCCGTCATTCGTCGTCAGAAACGCCGACTGATAGGTGCCGTCGGTAACCCAGTAGAGGTTGCGCTCGACGCGTCCGACGTAGTAGCCCTGCTCGTTGAGCGCGGGCCCCATCGCCGGTCGCGGGATCGGCGCGTAGTCCGGCAGGTCCTCCGTGGCGCTCGGGCGGGTGTTGGCGTCTGCCTCGGTCGTCGTGTCCGGTGTGTTCATGGGGACGATCGTGAAGCGCCCGGCGCCCGATCGAATCCTTGAATCCCTTAGTCCTCTACCCGAGTGTCGCCCTCGCTCGGGGCTGGGCGCAGGAGGCTTAGGGGGTCCAGCTCTCAGCGAGCGGCGTCAGCTGAAGCTCGTGAGTCGCCGCGCGCGCCTGCTGGTCGGCCAGGAAGAGCACCGCATCGGCGATCCTGCGCGGATCGGCGAGCGCCTCGGGCGCGACTCCGGGGCGAGACGCTCCGGTCAGGGGTTGGATGCCGGCGTCGACGATCAGCAGCGCCACGTGAATGCCGAGAGGGCGCAGCTCGAGCGCAGCGGCGTTGGTGATCGCTCGCACGCCGAAGGCCCCCGCCGACCACAGTCCGCGGCCCGGCATCGCGCGCCGCGCCGATCCGCCCGTGACCTGGATCAGCGTCGCCGGCCCACCCTGCTCCACGGCGAAGCGCCCGCTGGCCGACAGAAACGAGAACGCGGCACGCGCCGGAGCGGCGGCCCAGGAGTCAAAGCCGCTGAGGTCGGCCTCAGCGATCGGACCGCCGCCAAAAGGCCCGCTGCGGTCGCCGCCATAGGCCGACGCGGCGTTCAACGCGAGGTCCACGCCGCCATGCGCAGCGGCTGCCTCCTCGAGCGCGGCATACACACTCGCCGGATCGGTGATGTCCGCTCGCATCGCGAGGCCGCCGGCCTCGCTGACGCCGTCGAGCGTCGCCTGCGAGCGCGCCACGCCCGCGACCGCCCAGCCGTCCGCCACGAGCGCCTCAATGGCCGCACGGCCGAGGTTTCGCGCTCCGAACACGATTGCGCTCCGCTTTCTTTCAGTCGCTGCACTCATCTACGCCTCCGGCTCTAGTGGGATGTCGCACCCGTCGCTGCTTCGGCGCCGCGTTGGACGCCGTCCGCAGCCTCGGAGTGGTGGCAGTTGCCGATCGCGTAGCGCGCGAGCGCAGCCTTCAGGCTGGGCACGCGAGGCTTCACGGGGCCGGGCAGGATCACGATCGCCAGAAGGAAACCAATCGCGAAGATCGCCACCGCCCACCAGAACGCCGTCGTGTAGCCGTGAACCGCCGCGGCGTTGGCCAGGTCCGCGGCGTGCAGATGATCGGCCGTGTAGCTGGTGACCGCGCTCGCGAAGATCGTGCTCAGCAGGGAGGTGCCGACCGAGCCGCCGATCTGCTGGGAGGTGTTGACCATCGCCGAGGCGACGCCGGCCTCGCGTCCCTGCACGCCCAGAGTCGCCGTGGAGAAGGCCGGGGCGAAGATGCATCCCATCCCGACGCCGAGCACGATCAGGCCCGGAAGGACGTCGGCGGCATAGCTGGAGCCCGGCGTCAGGCGCGTGAACAGGAACATCGACAGCGCTCCGAGCGCCGTGCCGGCGAGTACCAACGGCTTTACGCCGGTGCGTTGGATCACGCGGGTCTGCACGGTGGTCGAGACGACCACCAGAACGCCGGTCAGGGGAAGGAACGCCAGCCCGGTCGTGAGCGGCGAGAGTCCGAGCTGCTGCTGCAGGAAGTAGGTGAGAAAGAGAGATACCGCGAAGATTCCCGCGCCGGCCAGCGCCAGCGTCGTGTACGCCCCACCGCGCGCCCGGTCGAAGATGATCTGCAGGGGCAACAGGGGATGCTTCGCTCGGCGCTCGACCAGCACGAAGGCCGTCAGCAGCACCGGGCTGGCGATGAGCGCCGCCACCGTCGCCGTGGCGCCCCAGGAGTGAGTCTCGGCGTTGGAGAAGCCGTAGACCAGTGCGAACAGGCCCAGCGCCGAGGTGAGAACCCCGGGTATGTCAATCGGATCGCGCTCCGCAGCAGTGTGGTTCACCAGCAGACGCAGCGCCACGATCGTCGTCGGCACGGCGATCACGAGGTTGACGTACAGACACCAGCGCCAGGACAGGACTTCTGTGAGTGCACCGCCGAGTATCAACCCGAGCGACGCGGCGCCGCCCGCGATCGCACCGAAGATCCCGAACGCCGTATTGCGGTCAGGAGAGTCCGCGAACGTCACCGTCAGTAGCCCCAGCGCCGAGGGTGCGAGCAGCGCGCCGAATGCACCCTGGAGAGTACGGGCGGCGACGAGCACGCCGAAGGACTGCGCCAGACCGCCGATCGCCGAAGCGATCGAGAACCCCACCAAACCGGCGATCAGAGTCCACTTGTACCCGAATAGATCACCGAGCTTCCCACCCAGCAGCAGCAGGCTGCCGAACGCCAGTGCGTAGGCGGTGACGATCCACTGCCGGCTGTCGATCGAGAAGTGCAGCGCGTTCTGCGCCGAGGGGATCGCGATGGTCACGATCGTCGCGTCCAGCACCACCATCAGCTGCGCGACGCCGAGCAGGGACAGGACCGCCCATCGATTTGGTTCACGCTGTGTCGCAGCGGCCGACATCAGCTGGCCCCGCCTATGATCGTGCTGTCCACTGCAAGCATTGTGGCGCAGCTGCCCGGCGATCGAATCCCGGAAATCCTTAGCCCGTGACCCCAGTGTCATCATCAGCAACGGCTGCTCCCGAGGCGAGCGTGACGACCTCATCGGCTCGGCGATTGCTCGGTCGCCAACGCCAGCGCGTGGCGCTCGATCGGCTCCTGGAGGACGCGCGCAACGGGCAGGGCGGGGGCCTGGTGCTCCATGGAGAGCCGGGCGTCGGCAAGACCGCGATGCTCGAGTATGCAGTTGAGCGCGGGCGAGATTTTCGGGTCGTCCAGACCCTCGGTGTCGAGGGGGAGATGGAGCTGCCCTACGCGGCGCTTCAGCAACTGTGCTCACCGATCCTCGCGCTCGCAGAGCGCCTGCCGGCGCCCCAGGGCGACGCCCTCGCCGTCGCCTTCGGCCTCAGCGCGGGACCGGCTCCCAGCCCGTTCCTGGTCGGACTTGCCGCCCTTGGTCTGCTGTCGGAGGCTTCGCAGGAGCGCCCGCTGCTGTGTGTCGTCGATGACGCGCAGTGGCTCGATCGCGCCTCGGCGCGCGCGCTCGCGTTCGTCTCCCGTCGACTGTTGGCGGAGAGGATCGCGTTCGTGTTCGCAGCTCGTGAGCTCGCGATCACCGGTTTGCCGGAGCTTCGCGTCGCGCCGCTTGGACATCGTGATGCGCGAACGCTGTTGCGGTCGGTCTTGCCCGCCCCTTTGGATGGGCACGTGCTCGATCGGATCGTTCTCGAGACCCACGGCAACCCGCTCGCTCTGCTGGAGCTGCCGCGAGGCATGACGCCGATACAGCTGGCAGGGGGATTTGGGCTCCCGGCGGTGCCCCTGTCGACGAGCATCGAGGAGAGCTTTACGCGGCGCCTGGCCAAGTTGCCGGGCGATGCACGCCTTTTGCTGCTCGTTGCGGCAGCCGATCCGACCGGTGACCCGGCGCTCGTGTGGCGGGCGGCCCGCGAGCTCGGAATTCCCGAGTCGATGGCCGAGACAGTCGCAGCGGACGACCTCTTGGAGCTCGGCGTTCGAGTCGTCTTTCGTCACCCTCTGGTTCGCTCGGCGGTCTATCGCGCGGCCAGGACGAAGGAGCGCCACGCCGTTCACCGAGCTTTGGCCGAAGCGACCGATCCGCAGATCGACCCCGATCGTCGCGCTTGGCACCGGGCGCAGGCCGCGTCGATGCCCGATGAGGACGTGGCCGCGGAGCTCGAGCGTTCCGCCGGACGAGCGCAGGCGCGTGGCGGCTTGGCGGCCGTCGCGGCCTTCCTCGAGCGGGCGGCGGCGCTCACACCACAGCCCGCGCGCCGAGCTCAGCGCCTGCTCGCGGCTGCCGGCGCCAATCGCGACGCCGGCGCTCCGGAGGCCGCACTTGGACTGTTGGCAAGCGTCGAGGCTGAGATGCTCGACGAGCTCGGGAGCGCCCGCGTCGAGCTGTTGGCAGGCCAGATCGCCTCCGAGCAGCGCCGCGGCGGCGAAGCCGGCCGCCTGCTGTTGAACGCGGCGAGACTGCTCGAGCCACTCGATCCCGAGCTGGCGCGCGAGACATATCTCGAGGCGCTCGCGGGGGCCATGTCCAGCGACGTTGAAGTCGTCGGCGGCGCGGCGGCCGTCGCGCAGGCCGCGCGGGCCGCGTCGACCGTAACCGCGCCGCCACGGACCGATGACGTGCTGCTCGAAGCGTTCGTGATCCGCTTGACCGACGGCTACGCGGCCGCGGCGCCGGCGTTCGCTCGCGCTCTGCAGCTCTTGCTCGCGGACGTCTCCAACGAGGACGTCGACCGGCTCTCGGTATCGAGCAGTCGAAACAGCAATATCGTTGCGCTGGAGCTGTGGGACGACGAGTCCCTGCATGTCCTAGCCGCTCGCCAGGTGCAGGTCGCCCGCGACGCAGGCGCGCTCGTGCACCTGCAGTTCGCGCTCAGCTTCCTGGCCCGCAGTCACATGCTCGCCGGCGAGTTGGCCGCGGCCACCCTGATGATCGACGAAGCCGGCTTGATCGCCGAGGCGACCGGAAACCCGGCGCTCGTCAACGCACCGATGATCCTCGCCGCTTGGCGTGGCCAAGAGGCGCAAGCCTCGGAGCTGATCGAAGCGACCTCGAAGGAGGCGCAGGCGCGGCGATGGACCTCAAACAACTACGCGAGATCCGTGCTCAACAACGGTCTTGGACGACACGACGTGGCGCGCGATGCAGCCTGGGAAGCGATGCAGCCCGATCCGATCGGATACGGAGCGTATTTGCTGCCCGAGTTGGCAGAAGCGGCATCGCGCACCGGCGACCGAGCGATGCTCGAGTCCGCGCTGGAGTGGCTTACCCAGCGCACCGGCGCAATCAGCTCCGACTGGGCGACTGGAATCGAAGCTCGTGTGCGCGCGCTGCTTAGCGAGGGCGAGGTCGCCGACGGTCTGTACGGCGAGTCGATCGCGCATCTCTCCAGTTCCCGACTGCGACTCGAGCTCGCGCGATCTCAGCTGCTCTACGGGGAGTGGCTGCGCCGCGAACGACGCCGGCTCGACGCTCGCGAGCATCTGAGCGCCGCGCTCGAGGCGTTCACCGCTATGGGCGCCGAGGCGTTCGCAGGACGCGCCGAAAGCGAGCTGCTGGCGACCGGCGAGCATGCGCGCAAACGGACAGCGGACACGCTCGATCAGCTCACTCCGCAGGAGCAGCGGGTCGCGCGCCTCGCCGCGAGCGGAGCCACCAACCGTGAGATCGCCGCTCAGCTGTTTGTCACTCAGAGCACCGTCGAGTACCACCTGCGCAAGGCCTTTCGCAAGCTCGACGTGAAGTCACGCACCCAACTCGCCCACCGCATCTCTTAGAGATCGCTTGGCCCTCTAACCTTTCGGGCATGGCTGTCGCGGAGCGCATCGACGTCGTCGACGCACCTGACCGTGAGCGCTACGAGCTGTCGGTCGACGACGAGGTCGTTGGCTTCACGGCCTACCGCGCGCGACCTGGCCTGATCGCGTTCGTCCACACCGAGGTCGACGAGCGTGTCCAGGGTCGCGGGCTCGGCGACCGGTTGATCCGCTTCGCGCTCGAAGACGCCCGTTCACGAGATCTCGCGGTGCTGCCGTTCTGTCCGTTCGTCAAAGCCTTCATCGAGCGCCATCGGGAGTTCGAAGAGCTCGTGCCCGAGCCCTACAGGGAGCAGTTCGGCCTGTGAAGCGCTACGAGGGCAAGCAGATCGAGGTGACCTATGACCCGGCGCGCTGCCGCCACGCCGCCGAGTGCGTGCGCGGAATGCCGGCCGTGTTCGACACGTCGAAGCGTCCGTGGGTGACTCCCGACGCCGGCGACACCGAGACGCTCGCCGCCGTGATCAGACGCTGCCCCACGGGCGCGCTGCACTACACCCTTCGAGAGGGCGAGCCCGAGCGGCCCGCCGTCCCGACGCGGATTCGCCTGCCCGAGGGCGGTCCGCTGCTGATCGAGGGCGACCTCGAGCTCGACGGCAAACGGGAGACGCGTGCCGCGCTTTGCCGCTGCGGTCTGTCGGCGAATCAGCCCTATTGCGACGGCGCCGGCCCCTGCAAGGACTGGGAGTACGAGTCGGCCTAGCGGGCAGGGCTTGCGTCGGTCCTCGTTTGCGATCGATCCGTCTAACCGTGCGACGTCGACCGAGAGGAGCCCACGCCTAGATCGGCAGCGGCCACACGACCGGCGCCGGTTGCACAAAGCGGTAGTGGTGCGGCGCGTCGCGCGGAACGGTGGTCGCCGTCGAGACCGCGCCGCCTCCGCGAACGACCTTCACCTGAACGCTGAATCGGTACACCGTGGCGTTCGCGATCGCGATCCCACGCAGCCGGTAGGTTCCCGCCCGTCGGTAGGAGTGGCTGAACGTCTGACGCTGGTACTGACGCGAGCCGTCGCCGAACCGCACCTCGGTGGCCGAGGGCAGATGGCCCAAGCGCGCGAGCGAGATCCGCAATGGACGGCCTGCGCCGACGGTCTCGCCGGGAAGCACCGCGGTGCGGGCGGTCATGTCGAGCGCGTGGGCGATCGTGCTCGGCGCGGTGAACGCCAGCAGCGTGATGTCTGTGTAGGAGTCGAGGTCGACCGTCTGCGACGGCGGGTCGGCGGCGTTGTTGGGCCACACGTTCGCCGTGTTCTTGAACACGGCGTCCCCCCCGGGAATGTTGCGGCTACCTTGTTCGCGCCACATCGCCTTGTATTTGTTGGCCAGCTCCTCAGGGTCGAATAGGCCGGTTCCGAGCGCCCGAGCCGACGGCAGCTTCACGCCGGCGGCGTCGGCGACCTTGAACACCCAGTCGGTGCAGTTGAACCCGCCGAGGCTGTACTGCGGCACCTTGTCACGATCCAGTGAGATCACACGGGCGGCCTTGTCGTAGCTCTCATCGGTGACGCTCCTGCACAGCTTCCACTCCCAGCCGTGTTCGGAGTCGTTCTTGATCTTCCCCGGCCCACCGGTGATCGCCAGCGCCTGGTTCTGGGGGTAGAAGCCAAACGTCAGATTGCGGCTGCCGCCTTGCGGCCCGCCGTCGGGCAGCAGCTGCACGAACGCGTGGCCCGTCAACGCCCCGCTGAGCACGTTGCGTTCCTGCGCGTAGACGCACAGCCTGGGCGACGCGGCGGCGGAGGCGGCGCCCACTGAGGCAAGCATCAAGCCCCCGACCAGCGACGCGAGAAGCATTCTGCGTAGCTTCACAACGGCTGGCGACTATACAGCGCCCGCACCCGCGTCGTCAGCCGTATCCGGCCCGTCGCCTCGTGGAGTTCCAAACCAGATCGTCAACGCGTCGAGCAACCCACCCTGCGCGCCCTCTCCCACCCACGCGACATGTCCGTCGGGCCTGATCAGCACGGCAGTGGGAGCGCTGACCGCGCCGAGCACCGGCAGCTCCCACTCGCCGCCGTATTCGCCATCGATCAGCCGAACCCGGTCAGCCCACGGACCGATGTCGACGCCGCCGGGCCGACCGAGGTTGAGCAGCACAGGCTCGGCGTCGTGCAGCAGCTCGAACACTCGCAGCGGCCCCTCGGCGGTCACGAGGTCCAGATCGGGCATCCGGCGCCCGAGCAGCGGGTGCCCCTCCCCTAGGTCGTAGTGAATGTCCAGCCCGCTGACGAGCCCGGCGAGGTGTTTGCGAGGCTCGTCCATGGCCGCCAGCTGCGACACCACCTCGATCAGCGCCTTCATGCGCTCATCCTGGCGCTGCAGCGCGGTCTGAGCCATCGTGTACCGAAGCGCTCGCGCGGTCACCGGGTGACGCTCGTCCTGATAGGTGTCGAGCAGACTCTGCGGCGATCTGCCGTTGACCACCTGAGCAAGCTTCCAGCCCAGGTTCACCGCATCCTGCACGCCGAGACTGAGGCCCTGTCCGCCCGCCGGGTAATGCACGTGCGCCGAGTCGCCGGCGAGCAGCACGCGTCCGGCGCGGTAGGACGCCGCCTGACGTGTCATGTCGGTGAACCTCGAGATCCACGTCGGATCGTGAATGCCGAAGTCGGTGCCGTAGACGGTGATCAGCGCGTCGCTCAGTTCGCGCAGGGTGGGCTCGCCGCCGGAGCCGATCTGGCGCTCGGTCAACGTCATGCGCACCGGCCCCTCGTCCCCGTAGATGATCTCGCCGTCGCGAATCTCGTACTCCGTCCTGCCGATGCCGTGGACGCCGACGGCGTCGTAGCGGACGCCCAACTCCGGTCCCTCGGTCACCTCGACCTCGGCGATCAGGTTGCTCCTCGTCGCATCCCATCCGGGAAACTCGATGTCGGCGGCAGTACGGATCACGCTGCGTCCTCCGTCGCAGCCCACGAGATACTGCGCTCGCAGCGATTGTCCGTCGGAGCGCTGAACGTCGACGCCGGCATCGTCCTGTGCGAAACCGGTCACCTCAGACCCGTAGTACATCCGCACCGGCAGCTCGGCGATCCAGGCGGCGAAGATCCGCTCGATCTGGTTCTGCCAGATGCCCAGTGAATATGGATGACGCGTCGGAAAGTCGCTCATGTCCAAGACGGTCGTGGCGAACGTCGCGGCCTGAGCCGCCTGACCCTCTGCGAGGAAGCGGCCGGCGACTCCACGTTGATCGAGCACCTCGATCGTGCGCGAGTGAAAGCCGCCTGCCCGCGAGCCGATCAGTACGTGGTCGCGACGCCGCTCGACGATCGCTACATCGACCTTGGCCAACGCCAACTCAGCCGCCAGCATCATCCCCGTCGGACCGCCTCCGGCAATCACCACGGCATGCTCGCTCGTGCGCATTTCACGACTCCCGTTCCTCGTAGGTTTGCCTGCGGCGGAGCAGTATGCGGCACACCCCGGGGCTTGAATCAAGCCCCCCTGCCGGGTATAAATTGGAAGTGGAGAGGCGCAGTCAGCCGCTCCGTGGCCGTCATTCGCGACGGATTTAGACCTCAGTCGGGACGCAGAAACGCGCGCCCCGTGTCATCCGGCGCACATGCAAGCGTGTGACGCGCCCGAGCTGTGGATGGAGACCCAGGACCTCGGACGCGCCACCGTTCGAATCGACCTCTGACGAGCCGCCGTTAGCGGCGCATGCTGCGCTCGAACCATTCGACAGAACGGGACGCCGTGCACGCCCCGCGCTATCGACGAGGGCTATTTGGCCAGTCGGATCGGCTTCAGCGAGTTGCCGGGCGCGATTTCCGAGCAGTTCTGCGGCGCGGCTAGGCCCGCGAAGCGTTCCGCGAGCCAACCCGCAGCTTCCGTGAGCCACGGACCCGCGCCCTCGATGTGCCCGAGGTGCTGGTATTCGGTGTAGTGCACGGCGACGCCGCGACTGCACCATTCACGAGCGAGCGTGCGCACGTCACCCGCGATCATCACGCCGTCGCCGGGGCCGATTCCCGGCTTGTCGCCGGGCGTTTCTTCGAATTCTTCGCCACCATTGCCCTGTCCGATGAGCAGCGGCACGGTCGGCGTGCCCCTGCGGCCCACGATCAGCTTGTTTGCGGTTTTTACGAACACCGGGATCGTTTCGGGCGTCGGGTATTCGGGCTTGGCCAGCTGCGACCACGTCAGGCCGGGAACTTTCTGCTCCGTGGTGATCGAGGCGTTCTGATCGGCGGCGAGCAGTTCCTTGCCGTATTCGCTGAGATAGGGCGTCAGGTCTAGGTGAAATGCGCGCGACAGCCCGACCAGCGACATCGGGATGATCGATGCCCAGCTGCCACTGCCTTCGACGTATTTCAGATTGTGTGCTGGCTCGACGAGCACACCGCCCATCGCCGCGCCGACCATGTTCGAGTTGATATCCGGTGCGTAGACGGGCGCCTCCTGAGCGGCCCACTCCGTCGCGATCGCTCCGCCGGAGTAGCCGGCCAGCGCGATCTTGGCGTCAGACGCAAGGCCCGTCGCCGGCGAGCTGAGCGCCGCGCGCAGCGAGTCGAGCGTGTTGTAGCCGTACACGGGACCGGCGGAGAAGACGGCTTCCTCGCCCTCGGTGTCGGGAACGACGACGGTCTCACCCGCCAGCAGAGCCGGCGCGATCAGCACCGACTCGACCTGCGCGATTTCGCCGCCGGGCAAGCCACCGGTGGAGATCGCGTAGGACGGGTCATCCGCCGTGCTGAGGCTGTCATAGAAGGATTGGTAGGACAGCACCGACGTGCTGAGTTTCACCGGCGGCAGCAACACCGAGGTCACGTTGACGGTCGGCTTGTGCAGCTCCGACGTCGAGCGGTAGAGAAGCTGCACGGCCGAGATCGGCAGCGCGACGCCCGCGATGTGGACGGGAACGGTGCGCGTCTTCAGCACCGTCCCCGGCACGATCCGCCCCAGCGCCGGCTTGCCTTCGTACTTGTAGAACGGGTCCTGGTCCGGTGTGAGCGCTCGCGCGGCGGGCGCGGCCAGCGCCCACGCGACAACCAGCGCAACGGCGAACAGAAAAACGCGCCGGCCGAGCCGCCGCCCGACGGCATCTGACATTGCGGTTGCTGCAGCGCTTGCCACGTTCATCTCGCTCCCCCACTCTCGTCCCACAGGACTGGTCCCGGATCTCTGTCGCATGCCGGCCCGGCGCCGACGCTCGGGACATACCCGTGGGGCGCAAAGCTCAAACGCGACACGCTCGGCCGGCGCCGGAGCGACGCATGCGCCCACGGCAGACGTCCAGACAAGGCTTCAGCCCGATGCCCGCCCTGCCGACAGGGTCCTGATGATGATCCGAAGGCCCGGCACGAGCACCACTGCCACCGATCGAGCACAGCTGTCAGCCAGACCCGCGACGTTCGCGCGCCTGCTTCTGTTGGGCGCGATCCTCTGTCTGACACTCTCGGCGTCACCCGCGATCGCGGCGACCGGCGCGCCAGAACTGATCGCGCCGACCGCATCCAGCTCACACAACTCACCGCTGAGCGTCGAATACAAACTGCCCGAAGCGGGAGCCAACGCGACGATCACGTTCGTGCCCACGAGCGGCCCCGCTGTCGTCGTCACGCTCACCTCGGCCGCAGCGGCCGCGGGCAAGCACCACTTCTTCCTGGACCTTCACGGACTCGCGGACGAAACCGCGAACGTCGCAGAAGCGACCGCGTCGTCCTTGCCCGACGGCGAATACGGCGTGACGCTTTCCTACCAGAACCTCAAAAGCGACCCGGCCGCCAGCGCCACCGCATTGAAAGTGGCGATCAAAACCGCCACCGCCCCGCCGGTGGTGTTCGAACCGGCGCCGGGACAGACCTTCCGCAAACCATTCACCGTCTCCTACGCGCTTCCCGAAGCGGCGCTGCCCGGCACGGTGAAGCTGCTGCTCATCGGCGCCCACGCGGGCACCAAGACGTTCGTGCTGACCAGCTCGGCCGCCGGTGTGCACTCGGCCGAAATCGTCCCGTCGATTCCCGCCTCCGGCGCCGGCGTCGCAAGCGCTCCCGCCGAAAAGCTGCCGACCGACTCCTACCAGCTCGTTCTCTCCTATCAGGACACCTTCGCCAACGCCGCCGCGACGAGTTCGTCGCTGGGCTTGAACATCGCCTACCCGCTGTGCGAAGCCGGCTCGTATTCGGCCTCCGGCGAAGAACCGTGCGCGAAAGCGCCGAAGGGCTACTTCGTCGCGACCTCCGGCGCAAACCACGCCAGCGAATGTCCCCTCGGGCATTTCGCCGACGCGGAAGGGCTCAGCGAATGCCTCCCCGCCCAGCCTGGCAGCTACGTGCCGGCGACCGGCGCCAACGCCGAGCTGGAATGCGAACAGGGGACCTATAACGAACAGACCGCTCAGAGCTCGTGCCTGTCGGCGCCCTTCGGCCACTACGCACCGAGAGGCTCACTGACACCGACGGCGTGCCCGGCCGGAACGTTCGACGCGCACACGAACTCGCCCTCGGCGGAATTCTGCGAGTACGACTCGCCGGGCTGGTACTCGGGCGAAGGCGCCGCCGAACCGATTCCCTGCATTCCGGGAAAATACGCCTTCGCCTACGGCAGCGAAGAATGCCTGCCCGCTCCTGCCGGCAGCTACGTCGACTCCATCGGCGCCAGCGTCTACACGCCGTGCCCGGCGGGTAGCTATGCCCCGGTCAGCGCGTCGACGAGCTGCATCACGACGCCCGAAAACACCTACGCCACGGGCGGCGCCAGCGAAGCGACTGCATGCCCCGCCGGCACGCAGTCGCCGGCGGGCGCCTCCGCGTGCAGCGCGGTGAGCAAAGACTCCAACGAAGTCGCCTCCGGCGCCACCGGCAAAGCAAACAGCGCCACGACGGACACGACAGCTACAACGCCGACGCCGACGCCGACGCCCAAATTGATCTCCCCCGCAGTCGGTCCGGCGGCGAAGTTCGCGATCACCACAGCCAAGCGCGCAGCGTCGCTCGCCCGCACGCGCCGCCAGCGCTACGCGGTGACCTGCAGCACGCCCGTAACCGTCCAGTTGCGCGTCGGCGCCGTGCTGCGTGCCGGTCACAAGCACCTGGCGCTCACCGCGCCGGCCGTCGCGCTCAAATGCAAGCCGGGCAAGGCGACCGAAGCAGCCGCCGCGTTCAAGCTGACCAATGCAGCGAAGAAGCTCCTGCGCAAACACGGCGCGGCCGTGAAGCTGACCGTGCGTGTCTACACCAGCGGAGCGCCCGCCGCCGGCCGGCTGGCAAGCGCCACCGTGCGCGGCACGCCTTGAGCTCGTCGCCGGCCGCGACCGACGAGCCAGACCAACCGGCTTGCTAACGGACTGGCGCTCAGCGACCGCCGGAGATCGCTTCGGCGCGCACCGGATTGCTGAGTGTGCCGACGCCGTCGATCTCGACCTCGACGACGTTGCCGTCGCGCAGGAACCTGCCCTGCGGCGCGCCGACGCCGGCCGGCGTGCCGGTGGCGATGACGTCGCCCGGCACGAGCGTGATGGTCCGTGACAGCCACGCGACGAGCTCGGCCGGTCCGAAGATCAGGTTCGCCGTCGTGCCTTCCTGGACGGTCTCGCCGTCGATGCGCGTTCGCAGCGTCAGGTCGTTGAGATCGTCGATCTCGTCGAGCGTCACGATCGCCGGCCCGCACGGAGCGAACGTGTCGATCGCCTTGCCGCTGGTCCACAGCTGGTTCTGCAACTGCAGGTCGCGCGCGCTGACGTCGTTGAACGCCATCACGCCGGCGACGTGCTCGAGGGCGTTCCGCGCCTGCACGTTTCGCGCCGCGCGACCGATCACGAGCGCAAGCTCGGCCTCGTAGTCGACGTACTCGGCGTGCGCCGCGGGCAGAACGATGTCGCTGCCACTGCCGCACAGCGAGTTCTGGAACTTGGCGAACCACATCGGCGCCTGTGGAATCTCCTGCCCCGACTCTTCGGCGTGGTCGCGGTAGTTGAGCCCAATGCAGATGATCTTTTGCACGTCCGGCGCCGGCGCGGCGAGCGAGCAGTCGGCGAGCGCTACACGATCGGCGCCCGAAGCCTGCGCTCGCTCGGCCAACGCGCGCAGACCATCCCCGTCGAGTGTCGCCAGCAGCTCACGCATGCCGGCCGGCGCGCCCAAAGCCTCGGCGAGCACCACGTGGTCGCCGAGCAGCACGGCAGCGGCCGGCCCGGTCTCCGTCTGGACGCTGATCAGCCTCATGCCAGACGCAACCCTACGACGACGGGCATCGTCCTAGGCTACGGTCGCACTGCCCACGCGAAAAGGACGGTCACCCGATGCGCAAGATGCAGAGCCAAGGCGTTCACCACATCACGCTCGTGGGCGCCGACCGGCAGACCTCGATCGACTTCTGGGAGGGCGTGCTCGGCATGCCGTTCGTCTTCGAGCAGCCCAACCTCGACAACGCCGCCGAGAGCCATCTCTACTTCGACCCGGGCGACGGGCGCCTGATCACGGTCTTCACCAACGAGGAGCGTCGCGGCGACCCCACGCGCACCGCCACCGATCCGGGCTGCGTGCACCATCTCGCGTTCGCGCTCTCGCAGGCGACGTTCGCCCAGACGGTCGAGCGCCTGGACGAGCGCGCGATCAAGCACAGCGGCGTCAAGGACCGAGGCTTCATGGACTCGATCTACTTCGAGGACCCGCTCGGGCTGCTGATCGAGCTGGCCTCCTATCGCTTTGAGCCGCCGGCCGGCCACACGCATGCCGAGGTGCTCCTCGTCGCCCACAGAATCCGCGTGCAGCGCGACGAGTACAACATCGCGCCCGTGCACCTGGCCGACGCGATCGAGCAACTCACGGCGCGCTCCCGCGAGTCGCTGTCAGACGATCGCTCGCCCAAGGATCCCTACGCGCGCGCCGCCGGAAGCTAGACGCGCTCGGCTGCAGGCTTGCTTCGGCGAACGGTCGCGCGGCGCGCGCGTGCACGAGCCTTGTCCCGATACATCGCCGCGTCGGCATGTTGCACCAGCTCGGTGGTCGTGCGACCGTCCGCCGGCCACACGCCGCCGCCCACGCTCGCGCTCAGCGTGACCGACGCCTCTGCCAGCTCGAACGGCCGGCGGAAGGCCGCGCGCACGCGTCGCTCCGCCGCGCGAACCTGCGCATCCTCGCGCGCGTCGGTGAGGATGATCGCGAACTCGTCGCCGCCGAGCCGCGCGACCTTGTCCTCGGCGCGCGCGATCGAGCTCAGACGTGCGGCCGCCTGGCGCAGCAGCTCGTCGCCCGCGTCGTGGTGATAGGTGTCGTTGACGCGCTTGAAGTCGTTGAGGTCGACGAACAGCAGACCGACCTGTCCTTTGCCGCCTTCAGCGCGCGCCATCACGCCGTCGATCTGCTCGCGGAAGCCCACGCGATTGAGCAAACCGGTGAGCCCGTCATGGCTTGCGCGGAAGTGCAGCTTGTCGACCAGCCGACCGTTCTCCATGGCCGGCGCCGCCAGCGCCGCGACGCCCGTCAGCCGTTGCAGCAGCTCGCCATCTGCGCGCAGCCTCTCGGGCCTCGCCGAGACGGACACGGTCAGCGCGCCGCGGAACACGCCGCGCGCGACGATCGGCACGACAGCTATCGCCGCTAGATCGAGTTCTGCCATCAGCGTGTGAAGGAAGCAATCGTCGGTGTCGGCCGAGAAGAACTGCGGACGCAGCTCGTCGATCAGTGCTCGCAGGTTCGGCGTGTCGTCGAGTGCGACCGACAGTCCGCGCATCCGCGCAGCCTGCTCGCGCCGCCGAGCCCACGATGCCAGCGAAAGCAGCCTCTCCCGGTCCCCTTCCCACAGCCACACGGCCATGCCGTCGCAGTCCACCACGTCCGGTA
Source organism: uncultured Solirubrobacteraceae bacterium (assembly GCA_963793935.1). Classification (GTDB taxonomy): domain Bacteria; phylum Actinomycetota; class Thermoleophilia; order Solirubrobacterales; family Solirubrobacteraceae; genus Palsa-744. The sequence goes on along the minus strand of CAWCBZ010000001.1, from coordinate 659,080 downwards.
CGGCGATCGCCAGGCGCTCGGCCACCTCCTGACTCGTGCCCGCGCGCGCCAGCGCGCGCGAGAGCGCGAGCAGCGCGCTGACCTGATCGTGCCGGCGCGCGGACTCGTCCAGCGCCGTGGCCATGTCGAGCACCGCGGCGGCGTGCCTGGCGTAGAGGCTGAGGATCTCGCGTTCCTGGGGCGAGAACTCGATCGTGCCCGGATAGCGCGCGATCAACTTCCCGTAGTCGCGACGGCTGGAGCTGACCGACACGACGAGCATGCCGTCCCCGGCGTGCGTGTTCTCCAGCGTGGCCTCGGCGAGCTCCTGCGCCTCGTGCTGCTCGATGCCATGCGCGTAGACCTGCAGCTCGGCGTCGGAGCCCGTCTGCACGGCGAGTATGTAGCCCGGCGCGCGCACGGCGTCGGCGGCGCGCTCGACGATACGGCTCAGCACCGCGTCCAGATCCTCGGTGGAGATCAGATCGCCGGCCGTCGCGTAGGCGCCCTGCAGCCGTTCGGACATCGCCACCAGCTGAGCCTCCAGAGCCGTGATGCGCTCCTCCGGGTCCGCCGCCGCCTGCTCGGCGTCCCAGGTGATCCTGTACTGGCAGCGAGCGTCGCCGCGGGCCTGACATTCGCTCTCCTCGACGCGTGCGGGGGGCAGCCCGAACAGCACCGGCGGCCCGCTGAGCAGTCCCGTCGTCCAGTCGCAGTGCAGCTGCCTGCGGGTGAAGCCCTCGCGCGCTTCGGCGCTGACCACAGCCTCGCCCGGCGCCGCCTCGATCGCCGTCATCACGGTGACCGTGCTGACGTTCGACGAGGCCTGCGCGACCGCCTGGTAGATCGCCTCGGGAGACCCGAGCGAGCGCATCAGCGTGGCGACCTGCGTGCCGGCGTGCTGATAGAGCATCTGCGCGCCAACCTGGCGCGCGAAGGTCTGCTCGCCCGTGACCTCGGCGCCCGCCGCCAGCAGCGCGCAGGCCTCGTCCAGCGAGATCCAGTTCTGGATGTTTTCCAAGAACGCCACGTCGCGCGTGGACGCTGAGCGTTCGAGCACCGCTTCGACCGCCGCCTCGCCGCCGTGCCTGCGCACCAGGCGCATCAGCACGCTGCTCATCGTGCAGCACAGATGCTGCCCCGAAGCAGGCAGATCTGCCGCGACAGGAGCGTGGTCGGAAGGCATCCGTGTCGAATCGGCGCGGATCGCGGCGTGCTTGAGAAATCGTCGACAGGCCCAGCACATTCGCGCTAGCCTGCCGCCGGTGGCCAGCGCCGCACTAGATCGCCTGCTGCGTGTCGCCGGAACCTCTCGGCGCGTGCTGGCCGATGCCTCCCCAAATCGCCGTCAGGGCTTCGTCACGAGCGCCCCGTCAGCGCAGACGGCAATCGACGCCGCGCCCGACAGCTGGGCCTCGAAGTTCCCGCCGCCGCTGGCCGACATCAACGCGGGGGCCGCGCCGCTGTTTGAAGATCCGCGTGTGGAGTGGGCGTTGGCGCGACTCGGCGGTGTGAGCGGCCGCGCGGTGTTGGATCTCGGACCGCTCGAGGGCGCCCACAGCTACATGGCCGAGCGCGCCGGCGCAGAGCGCGTCGTCGGCGTGGAGGCCAACCGCAACGCCTTTCTGAAGTGCCTGGTGACCAAGGAGCTGCTGGACATGCAGCGCTGCTCTTTTCGCTGTGGCGATGTCACACAGTTTCTGCAGAGCACATCCGAGCGCTTTGACGTGTGTATCGCCTGCGGAATCCTCTACCACATGGTCGAGCCGGTCCGGCTCATCGATCTCATCTCGCGCGTGTCCTCGCGCGTCGTCATCTGGACGCACGTCTTCGACGAGCCGGCGCGGAGCAACCGCAACCTCACCGGCAAGCTCGCCGGCCCGCACGAAGTCGATTACGAAGGCTTCGTCCACCGTGTGCACCGCCACAGCTACGGCCTGGACAGTCGGCTCGGCGGCTTCTTCGGCGGGACTCAGTCCCACAGCAACTGGCTGCCGCGCGAGGAGCTGCTGCGCGCGCTCGAGCACTTCGGCTGGTCGAGCATCGAGATCAACTTCGACGAACCGCTGCACCCCAACGGCCCGGCGCTCGCGCTGGTGGCCTCGCGATAGGCCCGCGGCTCGCAATCGAGCCGCGGGCCGTACGCCTTCCTGCATCCGCTCGCCGCGATTACTTCTGCTTCTGCCCCGTGGTCGGGTTCAGGAACAGCTTGCCGTCCTTCTTGCCTTCGAAGTCGAACATGCCCGCAAGATCGAACGGCACGCCCTCGCTTGCGTCCTTGCCGGCGAGCACCTGATCGGCCGAGCCGGGAATCCCCGGCAGGCTCCAGTTGTGCTCGACGAAGTTGATCAGCGAGGCCTGATCGGAGAGGTTGTGATCGACGGCGTTCTTCTTTGCGTACGGCGAGATCAACAGCAGCGGCAGACGCGGGCCAAAGCCGCACCGACCCTGCTCGCCGCCCAACGGCGTCGGCGTTTCTCCGCTTCCCTGCGGGTTGCCGCCGCACTGCCCAGACGTGCCTTCGCCGGCCGCGTTGAGCTTCGTGTTGGTCAGGTTGTCGGCGGGTGACAGCGACGGGTTGGTCACACCGCTGTAGACGTGGTCGTACCAGCCGTCGGAGTCGTCGTAGTTGACCATCACGACCGTGTTCTTCCAGTCGAGCGAACGCATCAGCGCATTGATCTGCGTGGTGATGAACTGCTGCTCGTCGGCGGGCTCGGAGTAGGCGGCGTGGCCATCCTGGTATCCGGGCGCCTTGAGAAAGCTCACCGCCGGCAGCGCCTGCGGGGGAAGTTCGCGCCGGTTGATCGCTTCGACGAGCTGGCTGAAGTCGCTCGTGTCGTAGTTGTGGTTGGGCGTGTTGAACTGCGGCACGCCGCCGACATAGGCCTGCGTGTCCCTGCCGATCTGCTGCAGGCCGGCGAGCGTGTCCTGGCCACCCGAGCTCGGCACGGTGAGGTGGTGCGGGTTGGCCGTCGAGGCGTAGTACTCAAACGGCTCGTGGTGTGGAATGTAGTCGTCCTTGAAGCCCCACTGGCCGGTGCCGCCCAGCGCAACGCCGACGGGGTGCACGGCGCTGCAGAGGTTCTGATTGCTCGAGTGCGCGGGTCGGTTGGCGGCGTTTGAGAAGTACGAAGAGAACTCGTCCGGCGTGAAGTTGCTCGTCGGCTGACCGGATTTGCCCGTCGCCGTGAGCGCTTCGGCGTAGCTGGTGCTCGGCCGGAAGCCGCCCTCGAACCAGCCCCACGACAGCCCTGCCGCGTTGAGCTCGTCGCCGACGTTCGTGCCCTTCATCGCCACCGCGTCGCGTGTGGAGCAATCATCCCAGTAGGGCTGGGCGTCGCTGGTCAGCGAGTAGCCGCCGTTGCCGTCGGCCGTCAGGTCCGCGTCGGGCGACGTCGAGGTGGCGATCGAGGGGTTGTTGGCGAGGTGAGTCATGTCGACTTCGCCGGTGTCGCCCGCCGCGAGGTTGAGCGCGCCCGGAGCCGACGGGCCGAACGTCGTGCCGAACGAGTTGTCGCTCATCGCGTAGTGCTGCGCGTAGTTCCACAGCGCCGGCACCGTGTTGCCGTCGTAGTAGTCCATCACCGTGTCGGCGTTGCACGGCGCGCCGAACGGCGTGCTGCCGCTGGCCGTGCCGACACTCTGGACGAAGCGGTCCATCGCGCCGCCGTCGAAGGACTGCTGCTCGTCGGAGTAGTTGTGGTCCTGATCGCAGGTCAGCTGGCCGCCGGCGCTGCCGGGCAGCCCGGTCGCGCTGCTGTCCAGCCGCTGCGGCTGTGACGCGTTGGCGTTGCTGAACAGCAGGTTCGTGCTGTGCTGCAGGGCGGGCGGAAGCGACGGGTCCGTCGCCGGCGTCAGCCCGTCGACGGCCGGCGTGCCCTTGGCGGCCTTGAAGGACTGGCCGTCGCTGTTGGTCGCGTGCGGGTAGGTGCCGAAGTAGTGGTCAAACGACACGTTCTCCTGGAAGATCACGACGACGTGCTTGATCGGCGTCGTCGTCGGCGGTTCTGCCGCCGCGAGACCGTGGGTCGCGGAAAGGTGCCTTGGCGGCCCCGCCGTTGCCGGCTGGGCCGCGACGATGCCGCCTGCAGACACGGCCACGGCGGCCAGCAGAGCGGACACGGAGCGCTTGCGTCGCATACGTCTTCTCCTTGATCGGTTGTCGGCCCGGCGCTGTAGTTGCGCACGCCGTGCAGACACCTTTCCCGCGCGATCGCAGCCGCACGTTGCCCAGATGTCATCCAGATGTTGAAGATCTGTGACTCAGGGAGTCTGCGTTTGCGTCCGATACTTCGCCATGCGGATCACGAGCAACCCCTTCCAGCGCGCAGCCGCCGGCTGCGCGCTGCTCGCTCTGGTCGCGAGCCTCACGGCGTACCCGCCGGCGGCCGTGCCGCTGCTGATGCTCGGAATGGCGTTCGCTCTGCGCGCACGCTGAATGCCGCACGGTTCCTCCGCCGGCTGCTCTACGCCGACCGCCTGACCCGGCGATCGGCTGTTACGTTGGGCGCCAAGCCGCGCCCCGTCCGTGCAGATCCAATCGCGAGGAGCCCCATGTCCACGACGCCAGCCCTGAGCGCGCCCTCCGCCGGTGCGCCGCTCGACACGACGACGATCGAGCGCCGCGAGCTCGGCGCGCGCGACGTGCTGATCGACATCAAGTTCTGCGGCATCTGTCACAGCGACATCCATCAGGTCAAGGACGAGTGGGGCGGCTCGATCTTTCCGATGGTTCCGGGCCACGAGATCGTCGGCATCGTGGCGGCCGTCGGAGCGGACGTCGAGCGCTTCTCCGAGGGCGACCGCGTCGGCGTCGGCTGCCTGGTCGACTCGTGCGGCGAATGCGAGTACTGCAAGGCCGGCGAGGAGCAGTTCTGCACCAGGGGCGCAGTGCCGACGTACAACGGCCGCGAGTACGACGGCGAGCCGACCTTTGGCGGCTACAGCCGCCAGGTCGTCGTCAAGGACGGATTCGTCGTCACGGTCCCCGACACCCTGGAGCTGCAGGAGGCCGCGCCGCTGTTGTGCGCGGGAATCACCACCTACTCGCCGCTGCGCCACTGGAACGTCGGCGAGGGCATGAAAGTGGCGGTCGTCGGCATGGGCGGCTTGGGCCACGTGGGCGTGCAGATCGCCGCGGCGCTGGGCGCCGAGGTCACGGTGCTCAGCCAGACGCTCAACAAGCGCGAGGATGGCCTGCGCTTCGGCGCCAAGCACTACTACGCGACGTCCGAGCGCGAGACCTTCAAGGCGCTGAAGAACAGCTTCGACCTGATCCTCAACACCGTCTCGGCCAATCTCAGGCTCGACTCCTACCTGCGCCTGTTGCGTGTCGACGGCACGCTCGTCAGCGTCGGGGCGCCGTCGGCGCCCGACACGTTCGGCGCCTTCTCGCTGATCGGCGCGCGTCGCAGCATGGCCGGATCGCCGATCGGCGGTCTGCGCGAGACACAGGAGATGCTCGACTTCTGCGCCGAGCACGGCGTCAGGCCGGCGATCGAGCTGATCGACGCGAGCCAGGTCGACGACGCCTACGGTCGCGTCGAGCGCAGCGACGTGCGCTACCGCTTCGTCATCGACGTCGCCACGATCGGCTGAGCTACCTGCCCTCCCCCACCACCTGCTCGAGCGTCTTTCCGCTCAGCACCGACTCGGCGCGCTCGGCGGCCACGTCTGAGCCGGCGCGCGCCTGATCGTCGCGCCGCTTGATCAACAACCACTGCGGCTTGGCGCCGCCACGTCCGGTGCGCTGCAGCGCGAAGCCGCCGCGCAGCTTCTGGCCGTGCAGCACGAACACCGCATGCCCGCGCTCCAGGGCCTCGGGCCAGGCGACGCGACCTCCCTGCTCGTAGCCGCCGCGGTCCCAGACGATCACGCCGCCGTGGCCGGTCGCGCCCTCGAAGTCGTTGTGCTCGATCGAGTGATCCTCTACCTGCACGGCCAGGCGCTTGACGGCGGGGTCCATCGACGGCCCCTTGGGCACGGCCCACGAGCGCATGACACCGTCGACCTCCAGGCGCAGATCGAAGTGGTGCGCGGTCGCGGCGTGCTCTTGAACGACGAACACGCCGGCGCTGACGCCGCGCACGGCGAACTGCTCGTGCCCCTCGTGGCGCACGTCCTCGACGCAGACCTGCTGCACCGACGCGCCGCGCGGACCCTTGCCGAGGAACTCGAGCAGCCGCGCGACGCCGTCGCGCGGACCCTCGGCGTGCACGAGCACGCCGCCGTGCTCGTCGTTGCGCACCCAGCCCATCACGCCGAGCTTGCGCGCGCGGCGCACGGTGGCGTCGCGAAAGCCGACGTTCTGCACGCGCCCGGACACGGTCGCGCGAACCGCGCGGACGCTGGCTGACTGTTGCTCTGCCGACACCTCGCCAGGCAAGCTACACAAGCGAGCGTCGAGCGCCGCGCGGCCGAGCTAGGCTCAGGCGATGAGCGCTCCGGCGGACTCCGACGCACCTGCCTTTCCGGTTCTGTCCGCGGCCGAGCTCAGCGAGATCGAGAGCTTCGGCGAGGAGCTGGAGGTCGCGACCGGCCAGCTGCTGTTCGCCGCCGGCGAGGCCTCCTATGACCTGTTCGTGGTGCTCGAGGGCGAAGTCGAGGTCGTGCGCCTGGAGGGCGCCGAGCCGGTCGTGATCGTCGCCTACGGCCCGGGCGGCTTCGTCGGCGAGCTGAACCTGCTGACCGGCCAGCGCCGCTCGATGAGCTGTCGCGTGACGCAGCCCGGGCGTGTGCTGGTGATCGCCGAGCCGCAGTTTCGCCGCCTGATGAGCAGCCGCCCGGCGTTGGCGGAAACGATCTTCAGCGCGCTGCTGGCGCGACGGGAGGTGCTGCGCGAGGGCGACGGCGCGCAGGCGCTGCGCATCGTCGGCTCGCGCTACTCGCCCGAGGCGATGCGCCTGCGCTCATTCGCCGAACACGCGCATCTGGCGCATGCCTGGATCGACATCGAGGACGCGGACGACGCCGACGCGCAGCTGGCGAGCATGGGCCTGGTGCAGGAGGACGTGCCGGCGGTGATCACCGCGACCGAGGTCATGCGCCGTCCCTCGCCGGCAGTGTTCGCCGAGCATCTCGGCCTTACGTTCCACCCCACGCCGGGCTACATCTTCGACCTGGTGGTCGTCGGCAGCGGGCCGGCGGGGCTTGCCGCGGCGGTCTACGGCGCATCGGAGGGCCTGCGAACCGTGTCGCTGGACTCGGTGGCGATCGGCGGCCAGGCCGGCACGAGCTCGCGCATCGAGAACTACGCGGGCTTTCCCAACGGCATCTCCGGCGAAGAGCTGACCGGCAGGGCAGCCGTGCAGGCGATGCGCCTCGGCGCGCAGCTGAACGCGCCCTGCGCCGTGGCGGCGCTGCGCAAGGAGTCGAGCTTTCACGTGATCGTGCTGGCCGACGGCAGCGAGATTCCCACGCGCGCGATCATCGTCGCCTCGGGCGCGCGTTACCGGCGCCTGGACGTCGCCGAGCTCGCGCGCTTCGAGGACGCGGGCGTCTACTACGCGGCGACCGACCTGGAGGCGCGCGTCTGCAACGGCAGCTCGGTGCTCGTGATCGGCGGCGGCAACTCGGCCGGCCAGGCGGCGATCTACCTCGCCGAGAACAACTGCGGCGTGACGCTGGCGATTCGTCGCGACGGCCTGGCGCAGACGATGTCGCGGTATCTGATCGAGCGCATCGAAGCCGATCCGAAGATCGAGCTGCTGACGGGCGTGGAAGTGCAGGGCTTGGCCGGCGACGGCCGCCTGGAGCAGGTCACGCTCGCGAGCGTCGCCGGCGGCGAGCCGCGCACGTTGGCCTGCTCGGCGCTGTTCTGCTTCATCGGCGCGATGCCGGCGACCGACTGGCTGGCAGACGGCGTGGCGCTGGACGAGCACGGATTCGTGCTGACCGATCGCAAGCTGCCCGGAGCGGGCGCCGCCGCGGGAGCGGGCGGCTCGCCGGCGCTGCCGTTTGAGACCTCGGTGCCGGGCGTGTTCGCCGCCGGCGACGTGCGCCACGGCTCGATGAAGCGCGTTGCCGCGGCCGTCGGCGAGGGCTCCAGCGCGGTGCGTTCGGTGCACGAGCGTCTGGCCGCGCAGGCCTGAGCGCGCGCCGACACCTGGACGCGCGTCCATTATTCGCTGCATCCGTCGTGGCGCCGGTTTACACTCCGCGCGTGTCCCACAGGCCTCTGGCCACCGTCACCGGGCTCACGATCGGCGACTATCTGCTGTGGAATTGGTCGCTGAACGCAAATCACGACGTGCTCGCGCTCGTCTCCGGACTGACGCTGCCACCACTGACGATCGCCTTCGTGTGGCTGCTCGCGTTGACAGGGGCGCGGATGATCGCGCGCCGCAGCCGCAGCCGCGGTCGCGCGGGTGGGCGTTCCGCGCGCGCGGCCGCTCAGCGCGCACGCTCTGCTGTGCTCGCAGAGCAGCGACAGCCGCAGCCGCAGGCCGCCGCGCCCGGCTCTGTCGCAGCGGCGGGCCGCTCGCGCAAGATCGCCGCCTGAGGCGGCGCCTTCGATCATGAGCGACCGCCTCAAGCGTCTGCTGCCGCGCTCCAAACGCGCCCGCCTGATCGTCGCGGGCGCGCTCGCCGTAGTGATCGGAGTGGGCCTGGCTGCGTACTTCTACGAGCGCGACCGCACGGGCAGCATCTACCACCCGCACGCGCGCTTCGTGCCCGAGCCGACGCCGGCGCCGGCGCCGCCGGAAGTCGAAACGTCGTGGCCGCTGTACGGCTACACCAAGGACCACACGCGCTTCTTTCCCGCGCCGGCGACGCTGCACGCGCCGTTCAAGCGGCTGTGGGTGAACAACGCGCACACGCTGCTGGAGTTCCCGCCGGTGATCGGCGGCGACCACATCTTCCAGCTGGGCGACGACGGCGTGATTCGCGCGCTGAACAAGCGCACCGGGCACAGCTTCTGGCGGCGCAGCCTGGGCCGCCTGTCGGCGTCCTCGCCAGCGGTGGCCGGCAAGACGGTGTTCGCCAGCGTGCTGTCGCGCGGCAACGGCGGCGCCGGGCGCGTGTACGCGCTCAACTACGCGACCGGCGCGACGCGCTGGTCGCGCGACCTGCCCAGCGCGAGCGAGTCCTCGCCGCTGCTGGACCACGGCAAGCTGTTCTTCGGCTCGCAGAACGGCACGGTGTACGCGCTGAACGCGAGCAACGGCAGCGTGATCTGGACCTACCACGCCGGCGGCGCGGTCAAGGCCAGCCCGACGCTGAGCGAAGGCAGGCTGTACTTCGGCGACTACTCCGGGCACGTGCAGGCGGTCAGCGAGCGCACGGGGCGACGCATCTGGATCAGCGGCTCGGGCGGCGCGCTGCTGGGCAGCGGCACGTTCTACTCCACGCCGGCGGCCTTCTACGGACGCATCTTCCTCGGCAACACCGACGGGCGCGTGTACGCCTACGACGCCGGCACGGGCAAGCTCGACTGGGCGGTGCAGACGGGCGCCTACGTGTACGCCTCGCCGGCCGTGACCAACGCGCCGGGCCTGGGCCCGACGATCTACCTGGGCTCCTACGACGGCACCTTCTACGCGCTGAACGCGCGCTCGGGGCGGATCGCCTGGAAGTTCGACGCACACGGCAAGATCTCCGGCTCGGCGACGATCGTCGGACGCACCGTGTACTTCGCCGACCTCGGCACGCACCGCACCTACGGCCTGGGCATCTCCACCGGGCGCCCGACCTTCCAGCTCGACACGGGCTCCTTCGACCCGGTGATCAGCGACGGCAAGAACATCTATTTGACTGGCCTTTCAGGCCTGTATGCGTTCGCGCCGCGCTGAGACGCGCAGCGAAGCCGCGACTACGCCTGCTCAGCCGCTGTGACACGAGCCCGCAAGGCCGAGCGCGCGGCCGAGCGAGAAGCTCGCGCGCACGACCAGCGCGCCGGGAGCGTGCGCACGCACGCGCGTCCAGCCGCCGGCGGCGCGTTCGACACAGCCGTCGCCGCGCGCGACGGTGAAGTAGCGCGTGAAGTGCACGCGCACGACAAAGCTGGCGGGCGAGCTCGCGTGCAGCGCGAACGATTCATGACCCAGCGAGGTCAGCCGACCGGGGCCGCTGAGCACGGGCGTGGGCGCCGCGACGGCGTAGATGCGCCAGTGACGGCCGGCGAACACCTGGCGCAGATACGGCAGGCCGGAGCGGATCAGCCGGCCCTCACGCGCGCTGGAGGAATCGAGCTGGGCGTCGGGCAGCGCGACGTAGGAGACGGCCTGCGCGCGCAGCCAGCGCTCGTAGGATCGCGCGTCCAGGCCCGGCGCCAGCAGCACGGAGTCATAGCGCGTGTCCAGCTGCTTCTCCCAGCCGCGTGCCAGCGACACGCGCGGCGCCAGCTCGGCGGTCTCCCAGTGCGTGCGCGTCAGCGGCACCTCCAGACGCACGGGCGCGCCGGCGTGAGCTGCGAGGAAGCGCTCGACCGGCGCGTAGTAGGCGGCGCCGGTGGACTGGCTGCCGGCCACGGCGAGCGTCTCGCGCAGCGGCCCCCAGCCGGCCCACAGCGCCCAGGCGCCAAGCGCGACGACCGCGACGGCCCGACGCGCGGCCGATGCCTGGCGGCTCTCGCTGCGGGCGCCGATCAGCGCGCACAGCAGCAGCGGCCCGGCGAGCAGCACGCCGTAGCGCTCGATGTTGCTGCCCATGGGCGTGTGCACGAGCAGGAACGCCGCGCAGGCGAGCAGGTACAGCCCGGCGCCCAGCATCAGCCGACCCTGCCCGCGCGGCAGCGCCCAGGCGAACGTGACGACGACCAGGACGGTGGCGATGAACGAGACGGTCGGGAAGGGCTGCACGCCGCCCTCGGGAAACAGCAGCGTGAGCGCCAGCACGATGACTACTGGCGGCAGGCCGAGCACGAGCAGCGGACGCGCCGAGCGCCGCCACAGCGCGTCGGTCAGCGCGCCGAGCGCGAGCAGCACGCCGGCGACGGGACTGGCGGCTGCGCTGGCGGCGGCCAGCACGAGCGCCAGCGAGCCGCGCCCGCGAGCGCGCGCGAGCAGGGCGCCGAGCGCAAACGACACGCCCAGCGCGAACGCCAGGCGCCCGATCCACACGTCGCCGACGGCGGCCAAGGCGAACAGCGCGGTGGCCCAGCGGGCCGAGCGGCCATATGCGCCGACGGCGAGCGCTTCAAAGCAGGCGACCGAAACGAGCACCGAGAGAGCGCCGACGACGCGCAGCCCGAGCAGCCAGGCCAGCGGCGGAAAGAGCACGCTGTAGCCGGGCAGAGCGTGGCCGGCATACCAGTGCTCGTCATAGACGGCCAAGCCGAGGTGCTTGAACAGATCCAGGCGATAGGCGGCCGCGGCGAGATCGGGCGTGCGCGGCGCGACCAGACCCCAGGCGAGCAGCAGCGCGGCGGCCAGCAGCAGCCCCAGTGGCGCCGTGCGGGCGCGCTTGGTGGGAAGATCAACCGGGGTCCGGTGTGCTACCCCACCGGACCCCGGCACACCCGCCTGTGTGACGGCGGATCTGTACTCCTCTGAACCGGTGAGAGGCCCTGAAGTAGCTGTGTACCTCAACCGCACGCCAAGATAATGACGGCCATGCGCATCGCGAACCCGATTGCCCGCGCGCGCACCGCGCGCGCGGCGGCTGCGATCGCGACGGCGTGCCTGGCGCTGCTGGCCGCGGCGGCGCTGGCCGGCTGTGGCACTGGGCGCCCGCAGCCGATCGCCGAGGGCACGCTGGCCGAAGCGCAGACCTTTCCGTACTACCGCCTGTACTGGGCGGGGCGCAGCTTCCTCGGCTTCGCGCTGGCGGCAGCGGACGGGCAGAAGGGCTACATCGCCTCGCTCGGCACGAGCGTCTACTACGGCGACTGCGTGAAGGGCAAAGGCATCTTCGGCGGCGGCAGCTGCGTGCTGCCTCTGCAGGTCACGACGGTGATCTACCGCCTGCACTCCAACGCCACGCTCGGGCAGCAGCGCAACATCGTCGTGCGTGGCGTGCCGGCGACGGTGTACGACGAAGGGCACTCGATCGAGATCTACAGCGGCCGCGTGGCGATCGACGTGTTCTCCAACACGTTCGCGCGCGCCTACGCGGCGACGCAGGCGCTGCGGCCGCTCAACGCGCCGGGCTCGACCGGCGGCGACCTGCCGCCTCCGGTCTACTGCCCCGGGCTGCACGGCGCGCAGAGCGCGCAGCTGCAGCTGGTGATGCGCCAGCTGCCAGGCCACGCCTGTCAGCAGGCCAGCGCGGCGCTGGCGTTCGCCGCGAGCCTGAAGGCGAGCTAGATGTAGGCGCCAGCAAGGTTGGTTAGTTCGGCGAGCTTGGCTGATGGCGGCCCATTGGCGAGTGCGCGGTGTGGTCGGTGGTGGTTGTAGAAGTCGAGAAAGCCTTGCAGTGCGGCTGTGCGCTCGCGGCTGGTGCGGTAGGTGTTGCGGTAGGCCCAACCGTCGAGGAGGGTGCGGATAAAGCGCTCTGCCTTGCCGTTGGTGCGGGGCCGGTAAACCTGCGTGCGCAGATGGCGAATCCCGAGCTGCTGGCAGGCCAGAGCGTGAGCTCGTGAGCGATAAGGGTTGCCGTTGTCGGTCATCAGCCGCTGCACCTTGACGCCGTGAGAGGCCAGCCAGCTGATGGCTCGCTGGAGAAAGGCGATGCACGTGGTCGGGCTCTCGTCGCTGAGCACCTCGGCGTAGGCCAACCGGGTGGCGTCATCGACGCAGACATGCAGGAACTCCCAGCCGATCCCACGGCTTCGCCGCCGGCGGTCGCCGTGCACGCGATGGCCGATCTGACCTATCCGGCCTAGCTTCTTGACATCGATGTGGATCAGCTCGCCGGGACGCGACCGCTCGTAGCGGTTCTCGGCCTCCTCGACGATCCGCGGCAGCCGACCCTTGCCGCAACGTTTCAGCACTGCCGAGACCGTGGAGTGGGCCATCCCCAGCGTCTCGGCGATCTCCGCAGCTGTGAACCGCAGCTCCCGCAACGCCAGGATCGCCCCCTGGCGCTCCGGAGAAGTGCGGTGAGGGATCCGCTTGGGCGCCGAGGAACGATCCTCGAGCCCTGCCTCGCCCTGTTCGCGATAACGGCGCACCCAAACCCCCGCTCGCCTCTCACTAAGGCCGGCCGCGTCCGCCGCGTCCTTGATCAACCAGCCTTCGTCGAGCACACGCCGACACAACAAACGTCTGCTATTCGGGCACGTCTTCGCGTTGCGATGCAATGTCATCTGTCCGGAGCCTCCTGGACCTGGTTGGCGTTAGCAACCACCAGGCTCCCGGGGGCCCCGGACGAACAACCTACCTGCGACCTACAGCTAGACCGGCGAACTCGCTCGGCCGGTCACTCGATCGCCGCGTCGGTCGTCCCGGCGACGCCCTGAGCCGGGGGGGCTTGCCGGCGCTAGCCGGCGACGCCGGCGCCAGCGGCTTGCCGGGCCTAGCCGGCGACGCCCGGCGCCAGCGGCTTGCCGATCTCGCGGCGCAGGCTGAGAAAGGCCAGCGAGCCGATCACGGCGGGGATCCACAGCGAGATGGCGCGGTAGATGACGACGGCGACGACGACATGCGACGCGGGGCGCACGCCGAACAGCAGCAGCATGCCGACCAGGCCGCCTTCGACTGCGATCAGACCGCCGGGAATGGGAATGGAGTTGGCGAGCATGCCGACGAGATAGGCCATGGCGACGACCCAGAAGGACGGCTCGTTGCCGATCGCCGCCAGGCAGGCCCACAGGGCGAGGTTGTCGAACAGCCAGTAGGCAACGGCGCCGAGCAGCCGCCAGTCGTGCTCGCGAATGAGCCGCAGCGCGTCGGCGACGCCGTCGGCCAGCGCCTTCAGCGCGACGGTGCGCCGGCCGCCCTTGGGCGCGCGGCGCCCGGCGGCGCGGCGGGCCCAGGCGGCGAGCGCAAGCGTGCCGGCGATCGTGGCCAGAGCGGCGGCGGCGGGCAGCAGCGTCAGCGCCTCCTTGCGCGAGCCGGGCAGCAGGCCGAGCCACATGGGCACGCCGATGACCACGACGGCGCCGACGTTGACGGCGCTGGTGAGCGCGAAGATCAGCACCGAGCGCCGCGCGATGCGATCGACCGAGACGCCCTTGCTGCGCAGCACCCAGGCGCCGAGCGCGATTCCCGCCAGGCCGCTGACGGAGACGACGGAGTTGACGGCCAGCTCGGCCAGCGACAGGCGCGAGGTGAGCCTGCGCCCGAGCATGCCGAAGACCAGGCCGAACAGCACGGCGTAGCCTGCGCAGGACAGCAGCTCCAGGCTGACGGCGCCGCCGAGCCACGCGGGGTCGGCGTGTGCGATGTGATCCAGCGCGCTGCGCAGGTCGGGCACGGACAGCAGCAGCGCGGCGTCCAGCGCGAAGAACACGAGCAGGCTGATGACGCTGTTGCGCAGCGTGCGCGACTGCGCATGCATCATGTCGCCCGGGTCGGGCAGGCCGGCGGCCGGCTCGGGCGCGAGACCGCCCGGCCCGCTGTCGCGCTCGGGCGTGCCGCCGTCGGGCTCGGGTGGCCCGCTTTCGGGCGCCGGCTCAGCGCCATCCGCGCCGGGCGAGCCGGTGTCAGTGGCGATGGTCGGCTCCCATGGCGTCTTTCGGCATCCTCTCGGCTCTGACGTTATCCACTCGCGCGCTGGCCGATCGGCGATCGCACCCGATCGACGATCGGTTGCGCCACGGTAGCCTCAGGTGTGTAGATACCCGCCATTCGCCGCCGAGAAGCACCCGGCGGTAGGGGTCATCGAGCACGCATGCCCGAGCAAGCCCGCATATTGGTCGTCGACGACGAGCCCGCCGTGCAGAGCGCGCTGTCGCGCGCGCTGGCGCTGGAGAGCTATGAGGTCGCGCAGGCGATCGACGGGCGCGAGGCGCTGCAGCGCCTGTCCGACGCCGCCTACGAGGTCGTGATTCTGGACGTGTCGATGCCCTACGTGGACGGCCTGGAGGTCTGCCGCCGCCTGCGCGATGGCGGCGATCGAACGCCGGTGCTGATGCTGACGGCGCGCGAGCAGGTGGACGACCGCGTGGCCGGGCTGGACGCCGGCGCCGACGACTACCTGGTCAAGCCGTTCGCGCTGCGTGAGCTGCTGGCGCGCGTGCGCGCCCTCTTGCGGCGCTCGGTCGAGGAGGACGAGGAGAAGGGCGCGTTGAGCTTCGAGGATCTGCGCATGGACCGCGTCGGGCACGAGGCCTGGCGGGGCGAGCGGCTGCTGGCGCTCACGCGCACCGAGTTTCTTCTGTTGGAGATGTTCATGCGCCACCCGCGCCAGGTGCTCACGCGCTCGGCGATCTTCGAGCACGTGTGGGGCTATGACTTCGGCTCGACGTCCAACTCGCTGGGCGTCTACATGGGCTATCTGCGCCGCAAGACAGAGGTCGGCGACGAGCCGCGCCTGCTGCACACCGTGCGCGGCGTCGGCTACGTGCTGCGAGACGCGCCATGAGCTTTCGCCGGCGCATCGCGCTCGCTTCCGCCGCCGCGGTGGCGATCGCCGTCGTGCTCGCGTCGATGCTCACGTACCTGCTGACGTCAAACCAGCTGCACAGCCAGGTCGACGCGCAGCTGCACAACCGTGCGCGCACCGCCGGGCGCCTGCAGCGCTATCTGAAGCCGGGACGCAAGGCGGGAGCGATCGCCAAGAAAGACAGCGAACGGCTGGGGCTCGACCTCAACGGCCTCGACGGCTCTTCGCGCGACACCGAAGAAGATCGCCAGAACCAGTCGGCGGCGCTGCCGCGCTACGGGCCGGTCGCGAAAAACCTGTTTGGCAGGCTGCCGCCGGGCCCGGACCAGGTGCGCGGCTATCAGCAGGTGGTCAACGCGGCCGGCACGATCGTGATCAGCTCGGCGCGCAACGTGTCGCTGCCAGTCGACGCACAGACGCGCAAGCTGGCCAAGCGGGGCGGCCTGTCGTTCTTCCGCGACGCGCGCGTCAACGGGCTGCACCTGCGCGTGCTCGCCGAGCCGTTCGGCAAAGGGCGCGCAGTGCAGCTGGCGCAGCCGCTGACCGAAGTCGACAGCCTGCTCAGCCGCCTGCGGCTGATCCTCGCGCTGCTCGATCTCGGCGGCATCGCGCTGGCGGCGCTGCTCGGGCGACTGGTCGCCGGCGCGGCGGTGCTGCCGCTCAAGCGCCTGACGCAGGCCACGGAGCACGTCGCGCTGACGCAGGACCTGAGCGGGCGCATCAAGTCGGTCGGCGAAGACGAGATCGGGCGCCTGGCGCGCAGCTTCAACGCGATGCTCGACGCGCTGGAGCGCTCGATGAACGCACTGGACGACTCGGTGCACGCACAGCGCCAGCTCGTCGCCGACGCCTCGCACGAGCTGCGCACGCCGGTCACGAGCCTGCGCACGAACATCGAGATCCTGCAGCAGGCCGAGGCCATGGACGCGCGCGAGCGCGCGCGGCTGCTGTCTGACGTGGTCGAGCAGATCGAGGAGCTGACGGGGCTGATGAACGACCTGATCGAACTGTCGCGCGGCGAAGAGCGCCACGCGGCGGCCGAGGACGTGCGCCTGGACGTGCTCGTCGAGGAGGTCGTCGAGCGCGCGCGCCGCCACGCGCCGGCGGCGACGTTCGCGACAACGCTCGAGCCGACCCTGCTCGTGGGCGTGCCGGCGCGCCTGGAGCGCGCCGTGAGCAACCTCGTCGACAACGCCGCCAAGTACAGCCCGCCGGACGAACCCGTGGAGATCGCGCTGCATGACGGGCAGCTGACGGTGCGCGACCACGGCCCGGGCATTCCCGCCGCGGACCTGCCGCACGTGTTCGACCGCTTCTACCGCGGCGCCGAGGCGCGCGGGCGGCCGGGCTCGGGCCTGGGGCTGGCGATCGTGCGTCAGGTCGCCGAGCAGCACCGCGGCAGCGTCGGCGCCGAGTCGGCGCCGGGCGGCGGAACGCTGATGCGCCTGACGCTGCCCGGCGCCGAAGCGCTGCAAGCCGACGCATCGCCGAAGCAGGCTCTGGCGCCGCCGCCGTCGCCGGGCGACACCGCGCCGCGCGAGCGCTCGACCGTCTGAGCCCGCGCACGGTGCGCGCGGGCGCGCCGGCGAAACTGCGCAGGCGCGAGACCGTAGCGGCGGCGAAAGGCCTGCGCGAAGTGCGGTGCCTGGCGGTAGCCGACCAGCTGCGCGACGTCGCGCACGCAGATCGCCGGCTGCTCGGCCAGCAACTGCGCCGCCGCGGTAAGGCGCCGCGCGCGCAGGTCCTCCTGAAAGCTCGTCTGGCCGAACTGCGCGTAGGCGCGCTGAACCTGGCGCGGCGAGCTCGACACCGCGCGCGCGACCGCCGTCAGCGTGAGCCGGCGGCGATAGTTGCGCGCGACGACCACGCGCGAGAGCAGATACAGCCGCCGGCGACTGTCGAGTGTGTGCTGCTGCACGCCCTCCACTCCGACCGCGCCGGCCGCAACGGGACGAGCCGCTCGTTGCAAGCACAGCAGCCGCCGCGCGTTGCCGGGCCGAGCTGCTCAGGCGTAGCGCTTGGCCATGCGCTCAGCGGCCGCGCTGTAGGAGCCGCCGAACAGCGCCGCGTGCACGAGCAGCGGCAGCAGCTGGTAGAGGCCGACGCGCTCCTGCCAGTCGTCCGCCAGCGGCGCGACCTGCTCGTAGCTGTCGTAGAAGTCCGCCGACGGCGAGCCGAACAGCGAAAGCATCGCCAGGTCGACCTCACGATGACCGCCATAGGCCGACGGGTCGATCAACCACGGTCGCCCCTGCGTGTCTGCGAGCACGTTGCCCGACCACAGGTCGCCATGCAGGCGTGCGGGCGCCTCGGCCGGCCCGGCGAGCTCCGGCAGGCGCTCGCAGACACGCCGCACCGCCGCGGCGCCCGACGCGCTCAGAGCGCCTCGCTCGTGCGCCATACGCGCGAGCGGCCGCAGGCGCCGCTCGGCGTAGAAGCTCGGCCAATCGACGGTCGGCTCGTTGGACAGCGCCAGCGGACCGATCCAGCCGGCGTCGGACGTCCCGAGGCGACCGAAGCATGGCGCGTGCGCGGCGTGCGTCAGCGCCAGGCCACGGCCGAGCTCGCGTTCGCCCTCGGTGTCCAGACGGCCGGGCTCGATCCACTGCAGCGCGAGGTAGCCGTCGTCGACGGCGAGCACGCGCGGCGTGCGCAGAGCCGCCGGCTCGGCCAGCCAGCGCAGGCCGGCGGCCTCGGCGGCGTACTCGCCCGGCGCGGCGTCGTCGCGCGTCTTGACGAACGCCTCGCCGCCGTCGGCCAGGACGACGCGGAAGGCTTCGTTGATGTCGCCGCCGCCGACCGCCCGCGCGTCGCGCGCGCCCGGCGGCAAGCTCACGGCAGCTCGCCGGCGCGGATCTGCGCGAGCAGGCCGGCGCAGGCCGCCTGCACGTGGTCGAGCACCAGCTCGAAGCCGTCGCCCTCGCCGTAGTAGGGATCGGGCACGTCGAGAT
Organism: uncultured Solirubrobacteraceae bacterium; assembly: GCA_963793935.1. Taxonomy (GTDB): domain Bacteria; phylum Actinomycetota; class Thermoleophilia; order Solirubrobacterales; family Solirubrobacteraceae; genus Palsa-744. Next base: position 640,721 of record CAWCBZ010000001.1, on the reverse strand, counting down.
CGTCCCGAGCGGCGCTCGTCGGATCGAACTCGCGCAGCAGGCGCACCCTGTCGCGCGCGTCCGCATCGCCGGCGCCAGGCGCCGCAGCTCGCTGGAGGTTCTGCCGATCCATCGCGAGAATCAAATCGAAGTCTCGAAAGTCCTCGGCTCGCACGCGACGCGCGGCGCCCTCCAGCGCGATGCCGCGTCCAGCCGCCGCGGCCGTCGCGCGCTCGTCCGGCGCGCTGCCGACATGCCAGCTGCCGGTGCCGGCGGAGTCGAGCTCGATCGTCGCCCTCCAGGCCGGCCTCGCGCACGAGCGCGCGCATCATGCCCTCGGCGGTCGGCGAGCGGCAGATGTTGCCCAGGCAGACGAACAGCAGCCTGACGGGCACGCGCCGGTGCGCATCTGGACTCGCCGCCACGCGCGTCAGTCCTCACCGAGCTCGAGCACCGCCAGAAAGGCCTCCTGCGGCACCTCCACGCGGCCGACCTGCTTCATGCGCTTCTTGCCCTCCTTCTGTTTGGCCAGCAGCTTTTTCTTGCGCGTGATGTCGCCGCCGTAGCAGCCGGCGATCACGTCCTTGCGAAAGGCCTTGACGGTCTCGCGCGCGATCACGTGCGCGCCGATCGCCGCCTGGATCGGCACGTCGTACTGCTGGCGCGGGTATGCGCTTGCGCAGCTTCTCGGTCAGCGTACGACCCATCTCATAGGCCTTGTCGCGATGCACGACCATCGACAGCGCGTCGACCGTGTCGCCGGCCAGCAGCACGTCGAGCTTGACCAGATCCGACGGGCGCATGCCGCTGAGCTCGTAGTCCAGCGACGCATAGCCTTTGGTGCGCGACTTCAGCTGGTCGAAGAAGTCGAGCACGATTTCCGCCAGCGGCAGCTCGTAGTTCATCTGCACGCGCTCGGGCGACAGGTAGTGCATGCCCGAGTGCACGCCGCGACGTTCCTGGCACAGCTCCATGACCGCGCCGACGAACTCTTTCGGCGCGATGATCGAGGCCTGGATGAACGGCTCGCGAATCTCCTCGATCGTGCCCGGGTCGGGCATGTCCGACGGGTTGTGCACCTCCAGCTGCTCGCCGTTGGTCAGCGTGACGTCGAACTCCACCGAGGGCATCGTCGCGAGCAGCTCCAGGTCGTACTCGCGCTCCAGGCGCTCGCGCACGATGTCCATGTGCAGCAGGCCGAGAAAGCCGCAGCGAAAGCCGAAGCCGAGCGCGTCGGAGGTCTCCGGCTCCCACGACAGCGCGGCGTCGTTGAGCGTCAGCTTCTCCAGCGCGTCGCGCAGGTCCGGATAGCTGTCGGAGTCGATCGGGAACAGCCCGCAGAAGACCATCGGCTTGACCTCGCGGTAGCCCGGCAACGCCTCCGTCGCCTCGGCTGCGCCGCCGGTGCGCCCGCGCGTCGTCAGCGTGTCGCCGACGCGCAGCAGCGTGACGTCCTTCAGCCCGGTGATCAGGTAGCCGACCTCGCCGGCCGCCAGTTGATCGGTCGGCATCATCTGCGGGCTGAACACGCCGATGTCGTCGATGTCCGCGTGCGTGTCCGTGGCCATCGCGCGGATCGCCTCGCCCTTCTTGAACACGCCGTCGACCACGCGGATGTAGGCGATCACGCCGCGGTACTGGTCGAACTCCGAGTCGAAGATCAGCGCGCGCGGCGCCGCGTCGGCATTGCCCGACGGCGGCGGCACGCGCGCGATCAGCTCCTCCAGCACCTCCGGCACGCCCTCGCCGGTCTTGCCGCTGATCTTCAGAATCGACTGCGGGTCCTCGCCGATCAGCTCGCTGACCTCGCCGGCCACGCGCTCGGGCTCGGCGCCCGGCAGGTCGATCTTGTTCAGGCAGGGAATCAGCTCCAGCCCAGACTCGATCGCCAGGTAGGTGTTGGCCACCGTCTGCGCCTCCACGCCCTGCGCGGCGTCGACGACCAGCAGCGCGCCCTCGCAGGCAGCCAGCGAGCGCGAGACCTCGTAGGTGAAGTCGACGTGGCCGGGCGTGTCGATCAGGTGCAGCTGGTAGGTCTCGCCGTCGCGCGCCGTGTAGAACACGCGCACCGCCTGCGCCTTGATCGTGATGCCGCGCTCGCGCTCGAGGTCCATCGAGTCCAGCAGCTGCGCGCGCATCTCGCGCGCGGCGACCGTGTGCGTGAGCTCGAGAATGCGATCGGCCAGCGTCGACTTGCCGTGGTCGATGTGCGCGATGATCGAGAAGTTGCGTATGTGCGACTGGTCCATGGGCGGCTACAGCGTAGAAGGCAGCTGCTTTGCGGTGGCGCGCGGGCGCGCGGGCACGCTAGCCTTTGCGGACCGGCGGATCGCCAACTCGACTACGGGCCTTCGAGGCCCAACCGTGGCTACGCGCCGGCCTTCGGGCCGGCGGCCTGTCCAGGTGTCGGGAGTGTCACGCCGCCCAGGCAAGACACACGAGTCCTGGGACGTATGAAGTAAGCGGCGATCTGAGTTCGGGAGTATGTCGGGTGGGCTTCGGCCCACCCGGCCTCTGCTCTGCCCTGTCGCCCCGCCGCCGCCCCGGCCCTCAGGCGCGGCCGAGCTGCGCCTTGATCAGCCGGTGCACCTGGTGGGCCTCGGGCACGTGCATCGTCAGCACGGCGCGCACGTACACGAACACGCCCGCCAGGCCGGCGGCGCCGACGCTGACGATCTGCGCCGCCAGCGACACGCCGAGCAGCTCGTGCAGCAGTCGCCACACGACCCATGAGACGCCGGCCAGAAGCGCCGACGCGACGAGAATGCGCACGGTGATCATGGTCGTCTGTGCGCCTTCCAGTCGCCCATTGAGACCCTCGCGCAGGCGGCGCGCCTGCAAGGCGGTCATGACGGCGTTGGCCACGACCGTGCCGATGATCAGCCCGGCGATGCCGAACGGCTTGTACAACGCGACGCTGACAATGATGTCCACGACGATGTTCAGCGCCGCCAGGCGCGTCGGGATCCACGGCCGCTGCACGGCGAAGAACGTGCGCGTGAGCAACAGGTTGAGACCGCCGAAGGGCAGGCTGAAGGCGAACCAGAACAGCGCGACCGAGACGATGTGCGTGGAGTGCGCGCCGAATTCGCCGCGTTGGAACAGCAGGCGCACGATCGGGTTCGGCAGTACCGCCATGAACGCCGCCGCAGGGATCAGCAGCAGGTTGATCTGGCGCATGCCGATGCCCACCGAGCGGCGCATCGCCGTCACGTCGCGGTTGGCCGCCATGCGGCTGAGCGTCGGAAACAGCACCGTCGCGACGGCCACGCTGAACAGCCCCTGCGGCAGCATGTACACGCGAAAGGCGTTGTCGATCGCGCGCGGCGCTTCGTCGGATACGAGCGTGCCGAAGGCCGAGTTGATCAGCTGGTCGAGGTTGACGATGCCCAAGCCGATCGTCACCGGCAGCATCAGCACGAAGACCTGCTTGATGCGCGGGTCGTGCCAGTCGATGTGCATCTGCAGCCGAAAGTCGATGCGCCCGAGCGCGACGATCGCGAGCAGCAGCTGCACGAACGTCGCCACGAGCACCGCGATCGCGTAGGCGTGCAGCTGGTTGCCGTCCTCGAAACCGCCCGGATAGTGCGGGCGCAGGATCACCAGCAGCACGATGATCACGACGTTCCACACCGCCGGCGAGATCGCCGGGATCGTGAAGTGGTCGTAGGACTGCAGAACCGCCACCAGAATGCCCGTCAGACCGAGGATCAGCACGACCGGGAAGAGAATCTGCGAGAGCTCGACGAGCAGCGAGGTCAGCTCGGGCTTGAACGTGTCGCCGATGAACAGCGGCATCACCACGCCTGCCGCGAGGATGAAGAAGGCCGTCACGGCGCCGAGCGCGATGAGCATGATCCAGAACAGCGTCGAGGCCAGCCGGAAGGCCTCTTTCTTGCGACCCTTCTGCAGCAGTTCGGTGAACACCGGCACGAACGCAGCCGACAGCGCAGCGTTGGCGAACAGGTTGGCGAACAGGTTGGGCACCTGAAACGCCAGCGTGAACGCCGACGCCGGCCCTCCCGTGCCGAAGAAGCTCGCGGCGACGATTTCGCGCAGCAGCCCGACGATGCGCGAGACGCCCGTGAGGATCGAGAAGATCGCCGTATTGCGCGCGACGCCGCGCCCGACCGGCGGCGCCGACAGCTGCGGCTCCTCCCCGGCATCCGGCAGCTCGGCCATCAGCGCCGAGGACTCCTCCGCCGTCACCCGCGCCTGTTCGGGCGTGAGCGGCTCGTCCGACGTAGGCGGCTGCTCTCCGCCGGCTTCTCCAGACTCAGACAAGGCCGCTATAGTACGGCTCTTCGCGGCGCGCCCTGACCGTTTCATTCCGGGCTCGTCGCGGCTTTTTCATGGCCAACATCCACTCCCAGAAGAAGCGCAATCTGCGCACCGAGCGCGAGCGCTTGGAGAACCGTCGCTACACGTCGGCGATCAAGACGCACTTTCGCCGCCTGGAGACGCTCGTGCAGAGCGGCGACGACGCCGAGGCCGACACGACGCACCGCGAGCTCGTGAGCACGATCGACAAGGCCGTCAAGCGCGGCGCGCTGCACCGCAACAACGGCGCGCACAAGAAGTCGCGCGCCGCACGCACCCGCGCCGGCTCCTAGCCGGCCACTAGCCGGCGATCTGCGCGCGATCGCTCGCAGGGCGAGCGTGTCCTCGGCGAGTGACGCGAACGCTGTGCGGTCGGAAGCGATGACGGCGCCGCCGCGCGAGTCGAGCTCGAGGTCGGCCAACGACGCCAGTGCGGCGCGCAGGCGGCCGGGCTCGCTGCGTGCGACGTCGGCGACGAAACGCTCAGCAGCGCGCGCGGGCATGCGCAGGCCGCGCTTGACCGTCGCTTCGGACTCGCCTGCCTGCAGGCGCACGGCGACGGCGAGCGCGTCGCGCAGGCGCTGCGACATCAGGTAGATCAACCCCGACAGGCGCTCGCCCTGCTCGCGCAGGCGCAGGTAGGCCAGCGTCGCCTCGCGGGCGTTGGCGCCGACGAGCGCGTCCGCCAGCGCGTAGGCGCGCCACTCGGCCGAGTGCGCGGCGCGATCGTCGATGCGCTGCGCGTCGATCGACGTCGCGCCGCCGTCGTCCGCCTCGCCTTCCAGCGCGAGCTTCTCCAGCTCGCGCAGCAGTCGCTGCTGGCGATCGCCGACCTGCGCGACCAAAGCCTTCGCCGCCGCCGCGTCGAGCGACAGGCCGATGCGCGATGCCTGCTCGCGCGCCCACTTGGGCAGCTCCCACGGCTTGACGGTCATCTGCGCCACGATCTGCCCGCCGGCCGAGCGCACGGCCTCGTGCAGCTCTGGCGGAGCCTTCGCGCGCGCCTCCTCGCGCGCGAACAGCGCGAGCGTCGTCTGCGGCGGCATCTGCGCGAGCGCCGGCGCGACCAACTTCTCCACGTCTGCCTGGGCGCCAGCGCTCGACGCCTTCGACGACGATCACGCGCCGTCCGACCGCCAGCGTCATCGCCGCCAGCGCCTCGGCCACGCCGGCCGGACTCGCCGCGTCGCCGTCCAGCAGCTCCACGCTCGCTTCCGCCGCCCGGCGCCTCGGCCAGCGCACGCAACCCCGCCCGCCGCTCGGCCACCGCGCCGTGATCGTCGCCGTGGATCAGGTAGACGGGCTTGAGCTCGGCCATCGGGCGAGTCTAGGCGCCCGCGCCGACGCGCTCAGCGCACCACGAGATTCACCAGCTTGCCCGGCACGACTATCTCCTTGACCAGCTCCTTGCCGTCGAGATGCGCCTGCACGTTCGGCGCCGCCTTGCACAGCTGCTTGAGCTCGTCCGCGCGTCGCGCCGGAGGCGGCCTGCACGCGATCGCGAAGCTTGCCGTTGACCTGGCAGACGAGCTCGTAGACCTCGCGCTCCAGCAGCTCCTCCTCGGCGCTCGGCCAGTCGGCCTCCCATACGCGCTCGCCGGTCAAGCGCTCATAGACGTCCGAGCAGACGTGCGGCGCGAATGGGAACAACAGCGAGGCGGCTGTGGCCAGCGCGAAGCGCAGCGTCTCGGGCTCGGCCGGTTCGCGCAGGCGCGAGCAGTCGTTGAGCAGCTCCATGACCGCGGAGATCGCCGTGTTGAAGGCGAAGCGGCGCAGGTCGCCGCTTACCTTGTCGATCGCCCAGTGCGCCTTGCGCACGAGCGTCAGGTCGTCGCCCTGCGCGCCGATCGGCGTCTCGGGGGCGCCGGTGACATCGACGCGGTCGGCCGTCTCGGCCGCCAGGCGCCACAACCGGCTGAGGAAGCGGTGCACGCCCTCGACGCCGGTGTCCGACCAATCGGCGTCCTGGTCGGGCGGCCCGACGAACAGGATGTAACAGCGCGCCGCGTCGGCGCCGACGCGCTCGACGATCGACGCCGGCGAGACGACGTTGCCGCGCGACTTGCTCATCTTCGCGCCGTCCTTCGTGACCATGCCCTGGGTGAACAGCGCGTCGAACGGCTCCTGGAAGTCGACGTGCCCGAGGTCGGCGAGCGCCTTGCAGAAGAAGCGCGCGTACATCAGATGCAGGATCGCGTGCTCCACGCCGCCGATGTACTGGTCGACCGGCATCCACTCGCGCAGCGCCTCGGGGTCCCAGGCGGCGAGCTCGTTGTGCGGGTCGCAGTAGCGCAGGAAGTACCACGAGGAGTCGACGAACGTGTCCATCGTGTCCGTCTCACGGCGCGCCGCGCCGCCGCAGCTCGGGCAGGTCGTGTTGACCCAGTCCTCGGCGGCGGCCAGCGGCGAACGGCCCTTGGGCGTGTAGTCCTCGATGTCCGGCAGCTCCACAGGCAGCTGGTCGTAAGGCACCGGCACGACGCCGCACTGCTCGCAGTAGAGAATCGGAATCGGCGTGCCCCAGTAGCGCTGGCGCGAGATCAGCCAGTCGCGCAGCTTGTAGTTGATCGACGCGTGCCCTTTGCCCTCGATGTCCAGCCAACGCACGATCTCGCCGAGCGCCTCGCGGTTGTCCAGCCCGTCGAAGTCCTCGCGCGAGTTGACCAGCACGCCGTCGCCGCTGTAGGGCAGCACGTCGGCGTCGCCTGCATCGGTGCCCGCGGCGGGCTCGATGACCCGGCGGATCGGCAGGTCGAAGGCCAGCGCGAACGCGTGGTCGCGCTCGTCGTGCGCAGGAACCGCCATGATCGCGCCCGTGCCGTACTCCATCAGCACGTAGTCGGCCACGTACATCGGAATCTGCTCACCGTTGACCGGGTTGGTGACCGTTCGCCCGAGCGCCACGCCCGTCTTCGGCTTCTCGACGTTGCCGCGCTCCTCGTTGGTCTCGTTGAGCGCCACGTTGACGTACTCGTGCACTTCGTGTTCCTGCTCGGTTCCCTCGGTCAGCCTCGCGATGTCCGGGTGCTCGGGCGCCATCACGAAGAAGGTCGCGCCGAACAGCGTGTCCGGTCGCGTCGTGAACACCGGGTAGTCGATGCCCAGCTCCTCGCAGCGGAACGTCACCTCGGCGCCCTCGGAGCGCCCGATCCAGTTGCGCTGCATCGTCTTGACGTTCGCCGGCCAGTCGATCCCGTCGAGATCGTTCAGCAGCCGCTCGGCGTAGTCGGTGATGCGCAAGAACCACTGCTCCAGCTGGCGCACTTCGACGAGGTTGCCGCAGCGCTCGCAGCGGCCGTCGGCGTCGACCTGCTCGTTGGCCAACACCGTCTGGTCGTGCGGGCACCACTTGACCGCGGCCTCCTTGCGATAGGCCAGACCGGCCTTGAACAGCTCGAGGAAGATCCACTGCGTCCAGCGGTAGTAGCTCGCTTCGCTGGTCGCAAGCTCGCGCGACCAGTCGATCGAGATGCCCCACGAGCGAAACTGGCGCTGGAAGGAGGCGATCGACGCCGCCGTGGAGACACGCGGATGCTCGCCGGTCTTGATCGCGTGGTTCTCCGCCGGCAGACCGAAGGCGTCGTAGCCCATCGGGTGCAGCACACGGCGGCCGAGCCGGCGATGGAAGTGCGCGATCGCGTCGCCGACCGAGTACGTCTTCAGGTGGCCGATGTGCGGCTCGCCGCTCGGATACGGCAGCATCTCCAAGACGTAGGAGTTGTTAGAGCGACCGCCGGCGTCGTGCTCGTTGCTGACCTCCCACGTGCGCTCGCTCGCCCAAAGCTCCTGCCAGCGCGACTCGATCGCGTGCGGGTCGTATATGTGCTCTGCCATCGGAGATCGCAGATTAGCGGGCGGCCTCGGCAGTTCTGCCTCGGCCGCCCACGACAGATCGCCGGCGCGCCGCGCGCCGCTCGCTCAGAACGCGTCCGGCGTGTCGAGCTCGTGCCAGAAGGCGACGCGCAGGTCAAGTCAGCCGGCCAGCGGTGCTGCGGACGCAGAGTCGCCGACGACGAAGCGACTGCGGCCGCGCAGCAGCTCGACGATCTCCGCCGGCGCCTTGTGCGGCGTGCCAGCGTCGTGCGGCGGCTGCGGGTCGTACTCGATGCCCAGCTGAATCGCCTGCGCGACCTGCTCGCCGGCGATCTCGGCGGCGAGCGTCAGCGCCATGTCGATGCCCGCCGACACTCCGGCCGCGGTGACGATCTTGCCGTCGAACACGACGCGCTCGTTGACGGCCACGGCGCCCAGCTCGGCGAGCTTGTCCAGCGCCAGCCAGTGGCTCGTCGCGCGCTTGCCGTCCAGCAGCCCCGCCGCGGCGAGAATCAGCGAGCCGGTGCACACCGACGTCGTCCAGCGACTCGTCCGGTCGACCTCGCGCAGCCACTGGAGCGCAGGCCCGCCGGCGCGTTCGGCCACCTCGCCCGGACCGCCGGGCACGAGCACGATGTCCGGCGCGGTCATCTCGGCCAGCGAGCCGTCGGCCACCAGCGACAGCATGTCGTTGTCGGTGCGCACAGGCCCGCGCTCGGATGCCACGAACGTGGTCTTGGCGCCGGGCAGGCGACTGAGCACCTCATACGGCCCGATCGCGTCGAGCGCCGTGAAGCCGTCGTACAGCAGGATCGCCGTGTTCATGTCCGTGCCTCCTGGTGGTTGGTTGAAATCGCCTGCGGTACTCCGCCGGGCCCACCGCGAGCGCTCGCAGGAACACCCGCCGCATCGTCTCGGCCGTACCGAAGCCGCACTCGGCGGCGATCGTCGCGACGGGCTCGCCGCCGTCCTCCAAGCGTCGCCGCGCCGCCTCCAGTCGAACGCGCTGCACATAGCGCGCCGGCGTCACGCCCGTCTCCGCGACGAACGCGCGTGCGAAGTGGCGCGCGCTCATGTGCGCGCGCGCCGCCATCGCCTCGACGCCGTGATCGCCGGCCACGTCCTCCAAGACGAGCCTTTGCGCCTCGCGCAGCGGCTCGCGCTCGGGCTGCTGAGCGGCGAGCGTCGCGCTGAACTGAGACTGGTTTCCCGGCCGGCGCAGAAACAGCACCAGGTGGCGCGCGATCGTCAGCGCCGCCTCGCGGTCGAGATCGTCTTCGACCAGCGCCAGCGCCAGGTCCATGCCCGCCGTCACGCCCGCCGAAGTCCACACGTCTCCGTCGCGCACGAAGATCGGCTCCGCGTCGACGTCCACCAGCGGATACGCGCGCGCCAATGCAGCGGCGGCCGTCCAGTGAGTCGTCGCGCGGCGGCCGTCCAACAGGCCCGCGGCGGCGAGCGCGAAGGCGCCGGTGCAGACCGACGCCGTGCGCCGAGAGCGTTTCGCCGCAGTGGCGATCCAGGCGAGCAGCGTCTCGTCGCCGGCCGCCTCGCGGACGCCTGCGCCGCCGGGAACGATCAGCGTGTCGATCCGCTCGGGCGCCTGCTCCAGGCGGCCGTGCGGCACGATCGTCAGCCCGCTCGACGTCCGCAGCGGCTTGCCTTCGATGCTCAGCGTGTGCAGCTCGTAGCCGCGCGCGCTGCGATCGACCTCGTCGAGCAGTCGGCGCGCGGCGGAGAAGACCTCCAGCGGCCCCGTCACGTCGAGGCTCTGCACGCCGTCGAACAGCACCATCACCACCTGACGCGGCTTTGTCGACTTGGCCATGGCGTCATCCTGGCGCACGCACGAGTCGTCCGCAAGGACGAATATCCAACATTTTCTGCCATCGCTCACGAACGCGCGGTGCGCTCCGCCGACCCGCCGGCGGGTCTACGATGGTTCACATGGCGCCTGCGTCGCGATCCTCAGACGAGCAGAGCGAGCTCGACCGGCAGGCGCTCGAGTCCGCGCCCGGGCGCGTCGTCGGCATCGTGCAGGCGGCCGAACGTGCCGCCGAGCAGTTGCGCGAGCAGGCCGAGGGCCGTGCGCGCGAACGCATCGCCGAGGCCGACCGCGCCGCCGCCAACCGCGCACGCGCCGCCGAGGAGGAGGCCGAGGAGCTGTTGCGCGAAGCACGAGCGCAGGCTGAGTCGGCGCGCAACGACGCCGTCGCCGCCGTCGGCGCCATCCACGCCGAGGCCGAGCGCGTGCGTGCCGACGCGCAAGCCGACGCCGAGCAGTTGCGTGCGACCGCGCTCGCGCAGGCCGAGCAGATACGCGCGAGCGCTCGCGAAGAAGCCGCCGCCGAGCGTTCCGGCGCCCATGAGCAAAGCGAGCAGCTGCGCGCCGAGCTCGCCCAGCAGGCCGAGCAGGCGCTCGCCGAGGCGCGCGCTGATGCCGCGCGTGCGCTCGCCGACGCGCAGGCCGAGGCCCAGCGAATCGGCGCCGAGGCCGAGGCCGAGGCCGAGCGCGTGTTGACCCAAGGTCGAACGCAGGCCGAGCGCGCGCTCGCCTCCGGCGGCGAGGATCTGGACAAGCTCCGCGCCGACGCCGCCGAGCAGGCCCAGCGCGTGCGCGCCAAGGCACGCGAGGACGCGCGCGAGATCGTCGGCGAGTCACACGTCGTCGCACGCGAAGTGCTGCGTGAGGGAACCGAGCTCTCGCGCAATCTGCGCGAGCTCTCCGTGTCGCTGCGCAACAACGCCGAGCGTCTGCTGCGCGACGTGCGCCTGGCCCACGGCGGCATGACCGCGCGCCTGGATCAGGCCGGCCCCGGCGGCGGCAGTCCGGCGAGCGTTCGGCCGGCGCGCGGCGACGACGACCCGGGCGACGATCTCGACGTGCCGGAGTTCATTCCGCCGGAGTGAGGCTTCGCGCCGTTTCGTGCGCGGCGCATTGCGAGCGCGACGGCGCAGACAAGGCGCTGCTTTTGTGTCCCAAGCGAGGCGTACGCTCGGGGGATGGTCGAGCTCACGCCTAGCCAGAAGGGCGCCGCTGCTGAGGCGGCGATCACGGCAGCGGTCATCCAACTCGGGTTCACCGTGCTTCGGCCGCTTTGCGAGGGCCGGCGCTATGACTTGGTGGTTGATCTGGAGCCAGCCTTGCTGCGCGTGCAGTGCAAGCTGGCCCGGCACCTTGACGGCGCGCTCGCCGTTCATCTCCAGACAAACCGTTATACGCCGGCCGGATATGTCTCCACGACCTACACGCCGGCCGAGGTCGACGCGGTCGCGGCGTACTCGCCCGATTTCCGCAGGAGCTTCCTCATCCCGATCGCCGAGGTCGCCGGGCGCCGCTGCATCCATCTTCGGCTCAGACCGGCGCGCAACAATCAGGCGCGCGGGATCACCTGGGCGCGAGACTACGAGCTCGAGCCGGTTCTCGCGGCGCTGCGGCAGCGCCCCGCACCCTCTCGGGCGGTGAAGCTAGACTTCCCCTGACCAGATCACGGGGCTATAGCTCAGCTGGGAGAGCGTCGCGCTGGCAGCGCGAAGGTCGTCGGTTCGAGCCCGACTAGCTCCATCTAGGTCACGGCGCGTCGCCGCTACGTTATGGGCGTGCGCGTCGCCACTTGGAACGTCAACTCGGCCAAGCAGCGACTCCCCCGCCTGCTCGGCTGGCTGGACGAACGCCAACCGGACGTCGTGTGCCTGCAGGAGACCAAGCTCGCCGACGAGGCCTTCGACGAGCTGCTCGGCGAGGAGTTGAGCAGCCGCCGCTATGAGATCGCTCGCCACGGCGAGGTGCAGTGGAACGGCGTGGCGATCCTGTCTCGCGCGGGACTGGAGGACGTCGTCGCCGGAGTCCCCGGCGCTCCTGGCTTCCCCAATGCAGAGGCGCGCGCCGTCTCGGCGAGCTGCGGCGGCATTCGTGTGCACAGCGTCTACGTGCCCAACGGACGCACGCCCGGCTCCGAGCACTACGCGTACAAGCTCGCGTGGCTCGCCGCCCTCGGCGAGCTCGTCGGCGCCGGCCCCGATGCCGCGCTGGTGTGCGGCGACATGAACATCGCGCCCACCGACGCCGACGTGTTCGACCCGGCCGCCTACGTCGGGCACACGCATGTCACCGCGCCCGAGCGCGAGGCGCTGGCGAGCCTGCAGGCGCGCGGCCTGCGCGACATCGTGCGCGACCGCTGGCCGAACGAGCGCGTCTTCACATACTGGGACTACCGCGCAGGCATGTTCCACCGCGACCTCGGCATGCGCATCGATCTGATCTTGGGCTCGGAGCCTGTCGCTGCGCGCGTACAGGCGGCATGGGTCGACCGAAAGGCACGCAAGGGCAGCGGACCAAGCGACCATGCGCCCGTGATCGTCGACCTCGACGAGGCGCCCGACGGCGACATCGGCCCCGTCGTGCCGCCGCCCTCCGCTCCGGCCGCGAGGCCCGGCTCGGTCAAGCTGCCGCAGTCGCCCTGACTTAGCCCGGGCCATGCGCGCCCGGGGCAGCGCCGACGGCGGCCTGCAGTCAAGCGTTCAAGCCGCTTAGGTATTCCTAATTAGGGTAGCCTAAGCATCCCCACGCCCCGCGAGACCTGGAGATCCTTTGCATCAATCACGCCGTCGCACCGCAGCCCTGACATCCCTGGCCATCGCCGCGGCGGCGGCCCTCGCCACGTTGGCGGCCGGCTGCGGCTCCTTGTCATCCAGCGGCTCCGGCGCCGGCACGTTGACGTTGTACAGCGCGCAGCACGAGCAGATGACCAACGCACTGGTCAAGGCGTTCGAACACATGACCGGCGCGACCGTGCGAGTGCGCTTCGGCGAGGACGAGGGGCTGGCCAATCAGATCGTGCAGGAGGGATCGGCTTCGCCGGCCGACGCGCTGCTGACCGAGAACACGCCGCCGCTGGAACTGCTGACCGAGAAGGGCCTGCTCGCCCCCGTTGAACAGTCGACGCTCGCACAGGTGCCAGCGCGCTACGACTCGGCCAGCAGCCACTGGGTCGGCGTGGCGGCGCGCGAGACCGTGCTGATCTACAACCCCAAGCTGATCTCCGCGAGCCAGCTGCCCCCGTCGATCCTCGACCTGGCAAAGCCCGAATGGAAAGGCAAGCTCGCGATAGCTCCGTCCGAGCCCGACTTCGTGCCGATCGTCAGCGCGATCGACAAGCTCGACGGACGCGCCGCCACCACGCGGTGGCTGGAAGGTTTCGACACCAACGCCAAGCGCTATGACGACAACGAGGGCATCGTCGCGGCGGTCGAATCCGGCCAGGTCGCCGCGGGCGTCATCAATCACTACTACTGGTTCGAGCAGCGCGCCGAGGTTGGCGCCTCGAACGTCCACTCAAAGCTTTACTACTTCGGCCACAAGGACCCTGGCGCGCTCGTCAACATCTCCGGCGCCGCCGCGCTGAAATCGAGCAAGGACCCGGCGCTTGCGCAGCGGTTCCTGGCGTTCGTGGTCAGCAGGCAAGGCCAGAACGCGATGACGCACAGCGGCGATTGGGAGTATCCGCTGACAATCGGCGTGGCGCCGCCGCCGGGACTGCTGCCATTCGCCAGCCTGCACCCGCCTGAAGTCGGTCCGGCCGACCTCGGCGATGGCAGCGTGCCTGTTCAGCTGATGCAGCAGGCAGGGCTGCTCTAAAGCATGGAGGCCGCCGGCCTCGGCCGAGCCGGCGGGTCGTGGCCGGGCGCGCGCATGCGCGCCCGGCTGCTCGCCAACCGCACACCGCCGCTGCTGCTCGCAGTCGCGGCCGCGGTCGCACTGCTCGTGCTGCTGCCGCTCGGCTTCCTGCTCGACCAGGCGCTGTCGATCGGCTGGAGCCAGGTCGAAGCGCTGCTGTTTCGCCCGTTCGTCGGAAAACTGCTGACCAACACCGTCGCGCTGGTCGCGGTCGCAACGACCGCCTGCGTCGTGCTCGGCGTCGGCGTCGCCTGGGCGGTGGAGCGCACCGACCTGCCCGGTCGGCGCGCCTGGGCGGTGCTCGCCGCGCTGCCGATAACGGTGCCGGCGTTCGTCACGAGCTACAGCTGGGTCTCGATCACGCCCGCCGTGCAGCACTTCGGCGGCGCCGCGATGATCGTCACGCTCGCCTACTACCCGCTGGTGTACCTGCCGGTCGCAGCCGTCCTGCGAGGACTCGACCCAGCACTGGAGGAGAGCGCACGCTCGCTCGGCCTGGGCCCGTGGCGCACGTTTCTCAGAGTGACTCTGCCGCAGACGCGCCTGGCTCTGCTCGGCGGTGGCCTGCTCGTGGCCGTGCATCTGCTCTCGGAGTTCGGCGCGTTTGCGATGTTGCGCTTTCAGACGTTCACCACGGCGATCTACGACGAGTACCGGCTGAGCTTCGACGGGCCGGCGGCCTCGATGCTCGCGACGGTGTTGGTGCTGCTGTGCCTGGCGCTGTTGATCGGTGAGATCGCCCTGCGCGGCAGGGCGCGCTACGCGCGCGTGGACACCGGCGCGCCGCGACCCGCCATGCGGGCACACCTGGGACACGCGCGCTGGCCCGTGCTCGCCGCCCTGGCGGCGCTGGTCGGGCTCGCGCTCGGCATTCCGCTGGTCACGCTCGTCTACTGGGTGTTGCGCGGCGGCTCGACGACGTTTCCCGTCGTCACGCTGCTGTCGGCCGCCGGCAGGTCGTTGGAGCTCGGGCTGGGAGCGGCGCTGCTGACCACACTGCTCGCGCTGCCCGTCTCGATCCTCACGATCCGTCACCCCAGCCGCCTCGCAACCGCGCTCGAGCGCGCCGCCTACCTCCCCTACGCGCTTCCCGGCATCGTCGTCGCACTGTCGCTGATCGTCGTCTCCGTCCATCAGGTCCCGGCCCTCTATGGCAAGACGCTGCTGCTGCTGATCGCCTATTCGATCCTCTCGCTTCCGCTCGCGCTGGTCGCCACACGCGCCGCGCTGGCGCAGGCCCCACCGGTATATGAGGAGGTTGCGCGCTCGCTCGGCTGCAGCCCGCTGCGTGCACTGGTGCGCGTGACGCTGCCGCAGATCCTGCCCGGGCTCGGCGCCGCCGCGGCGCTCGTCTTCCTCGCCACCGTCACCGAGCTGACGGCGACGCTGCTGCTGGCGCCGATCGGCACGCAGACGCTCGCCACGCAGTTCTGGGCCGACGCCTCCACGCGCGCCTTCGGCGCGGCAGCGCCCTACGCTGGACTGATGGTCGCGATCTCCGCTCTGCCCACCTACCTGCTCACACGCCGACTCGGCGCAGTCGTCGCTCCCCGGCGCAGCGCATGAGCCCGGCGAAGCTGTCGGTCTCCGCGCTGGGCAAGTCCTTTGGCGACACGCTGGTGCTCGATGGCCTGGACCTGCAGGCCCAGGCCGGCAGCCTGACCGCCGTGCTCGGCCCGTCGGGCTGCGGCAAGACGACGCTGCTGCGCCTGATCGCCGGCTTCGAGCGAGCCGACGCGGGCGCGATCCGCGTCGGCGAGCGGGTCGTCTGCGACGAGCGCACGCACGTCGCGCCCGAGCGCCGCGGCATCGGCTTCGTCGCCCAGGAGGGTGCGCTGTTCCCCCACCTCGACGTCGCTGCCAACATCGCCTTCGGCCTACCACGCGCGCAGCGCCGCTCCGGGCGCGTCGACGAGCTGCTGGCGCTGGTCGGTCTCGTCGGCCTGGCAAAGCGCCAGCCGCACGAGCTCTCCGGCGGCCAACAGCAGCGCGTCGCGCTGGCGCGAGCGCTCGCGCCCGCGCCCGAGCTGGTGCTGCTCGACGAGCCGTTTGACGCGCTGGACGCCGGACTGCGCACGCAGGTGCGCAGCGAGGTCCGCGACGTGCTGCGCGAGAGCGGCGCCACCGCGCTGCTCGTCACGCACGACCAGGAGGAGGCGCTGTCGCTGGCCGACGTCGTCGCGGTGATGCGCGACGGCGCGATCGTCCAATCCGCCGATCCGCAGACGCTGTACCGCGACCCGATCGACGCGCAGCTCGCGGGCTTTCTCGGCGAGGCCGTGCTGCTGCGCGGCGAGCTCGTCGAAGGCCACGCCGAGACGCCGCTCGGCCGGCTGCGGGTTCGCACTGCCAACGGCGCCGCGCCAACGCCCGCGAGCCTGATGCTCAGGCCCGAGCAGATCCTGTGTCGCGAGCCGCTCGCCGGCGCGCCCAGCGGACGCGTGCTCTCGACGCGGTTCTACGGTCACGACGCCACCGCGCGCATCGCGCTGAGCGACCCCGACTGTCCGCAGATCACCGCGCGCGCGGCCGGCCATCGACTGCCCGCCGTCGGCGACGAGGTCTCGCTGGTCGTCGAGGGCTCTGCGCTGGCGCTTCCCGCGTGAGGCGTAGACTCGACGATGCATCGTCGCGTGCCAACCGAGGAGTCGTCATGAGTCAGCTGCCGCCCGGACCGAGGACGCCAAGCATCCTGCAGTCGATCGGCTGGTGGAGTCGTCCCACCGCCTACTTGGAGCGCTGCCGCGCGCGCTACGGCGGGCGCTTCACGATCCGCCTGATCGGCCAGTCGCCCTTTGTGATCATCAGCGATCCGGACGAGATCAAGCAGATCTTCACGGCCCCGCCGGAGGTGCTTCACCCGGGCGAGGGCGCGCGCATTCTCGAACCGGTGATCGGCGCGAACTCCGTCATCCTGCTCGATGAGGCGCCGCATCTGCGCCAGCGCAAGCTGCTGCTTCCGGCTTTCCACGGCGAGAAGATGCAGCGCTTGGCTGGTCTGATGTCCGAGCTGGCCGAGCGCGAGGTCGCCTCCTGGCCGCTGGGCGAGCCGACGACGCTGCACCCGCGCCTGCAGCGGCTGACGCTCGAGGTGATTCTGCGCGCCGTGTTCGGCCTGCAGCGCGGCGCCCAGCTCGACGAGCTGCGCGACCTGATGACGGAGATCCTGACGTTCGGCGAGAGCCCGCTGTCGCTGATTCCGCCGGCGCAGCGCCTGCTGGCGGGTCGTGGGCCGGTCGGGCGCATGGAACGCGTCGGCGCTCGCGCCGACGAGCTGATCTTCGAGCTGATCGAGGAGCGAAGCGCACGTGCCGACGACGGCGACGACGTGCTCTCGATGCTGCTCGGCGCGCGCGACGAGCAGGGCGAGCCGATGAGCCCTGCCGAAATGCGTGACGAGCTCGTCACGGCGCTCGTCGCCGGACACGAGACGACGGCCTCGCAACTGGCGTGGGCGCTCGAGCGCATCGCTCGCGAGCCGGCGGTCCAGCGCAACCTGCACGCCGAGCTCGACGACGAGTCCGACGACGACGCCTACCTGACGGCCACGATCAACGAGATCCTGCGCCGGCGTCCGGTGCTGGGCAACGCCGAGCCGCGCTTGGTCAAGCAGCCGATTGAGATCGGCGGCATCGAGTACCAGCCGGGCGTCGTGCTGTTCGCCAGCGCCTACCTCGTGCACCACGACGCCGCGATCTACCCTGACCCCTACGCCTTCCGCCCCGAGCGCTTCCTCGCAAAGACGCCGGGCACGTACACCTGGATTCCCTTCGGCGGCGGGCGGCGGCGCTGTCTGGGCGCGAGTTTCGCGCTGCTGGAGATGAAGATCGTGCTGCGCGCGGCCTTGGAGCGCTACGAGCTGCGCTCGCCCGGCGCGCCGGAGATCACGCGCCGGCGCGGCATCACCTTCAGCCCCTCCGGCGGCTGCCGCGTGATCCTCAGCGAGCGCCGCGCGAGCATGCCGCCTCACAGCGAGAGCGCGCCGCACGCTGAGCCGGCGCTGGTCTGACGCCGCCGCGCCGCCCGCTCGCGCCGGGAGGCTGCGACGCGAGCGGGCGACTACGGTGACGAGCAGCTAGTGGCGCCGGCGTTGGTGGTGGTGGCGTCGACTGCTGTGCGCCCGATGGCGAGCCGGGCACGGCGCCTTGTAGGTCACCGGCACCGTCTGCGGCGGCAGGCCGCCAAGCCCCGCGAACAGCAGTTCTGACTTCAGCGGGAAGCCACCCCGCGGGCAGCGGCTGGGCATCCTGCCGTAGGAGATCACCTTGCCGTGTCGGCGAAACGCCGCGCCCAGCTTCAGGCTGATCGACAGCGCCGACGCGTCGGGCGCTCCCGGCACGGTTTCGATCAACGGCACGGTGGTCACGAACTTCTGTGCGTAAGGCCGCGCGGAACCGACCACGTGGCTCGGCGAGAGGAATTCCAGCGACACGGGCGAGCTGCCCTGCGTGTAGAACTCCAGCGCACCGCCCGGCGCGAAGAAGGCCTGAATGGAGGCGCGCTCCTCGACGCGTTCCTGGCCGAAGCTGACGACCCCCAGGGCGGTGCCGGAGAGCGTCACGCGCGAGCGCCGCGGGCAGGCGGCGGGGCCCATGTTCTGCAGGGCGCCGGGTGCGCAGGTGGCAAAGCCCGCCGGATGCAGCCTCGTGCCGGCCGGCATGTAGAAGTTGACGCCCACCAGCGGCGGCGGAAAGCCCCCGTATTCGGTGCCGTTGATCGTGTACTGGACCTGCAGCGCGGCGCCCGCGCCGAGAATGTTTCCGGTGCCGCGAAAGCCCGGAATCGGCACCGCCTTGGCTTTGAACGTGACTGTCGGCGCCGCCACGGCCGCCGTGGCGATGCCGAGAACGGCAAAGCCAAGCACCACCGCCGACGCGATTGCTCTACGCAACATGAACGCTCCTCCTCTCGGATTTTCAGACGTGAGCGTCGGTGTTCAAGCGAGCCATCGGTAGCGCGGGCCAGTTGGCGCCGGGCGTCACGGTCTTCTGCAGTACAGAACACTTCGGCGAGCCCAGAAGCGCGCATTGCCCGATCTGCGCCGCGCAGCGTCGTGCGCGACGCGCGGTCTGTCGCAGCTAGTCGGCGATCGGTTCGCGTGCCAGCTCGTGGCGGATGCGGTCGCGCGATTCGGCGTAGCGCAGCGCCTCATAGACGATCAACGCCGCCAGCAGCGCCGCGAGCATGCCGAGCGTCCACAGCGCAGACACCGACACGCCCACGGGCAGCAGCGCGAGCAGCAGCGCCGCGCAAACCAGCCGCCGCACGCTCATCGTGTGCATGTTGCGCAGGCGAAAGGCCACGTGAGCCAGCAGATACAGCGCCGCGCCGCCGAGCAGCGCCGTGGCGGGAACGATCTTCAGCGAGCTGTCGACGTGCGCCAGCGTCGCCTTCAGCCCGACCGCGATCAGCGCGATGCCGGCGACCATCGGGAAGTGCAGGTAGGAGTAGGAGTCCCGCGCGATGCCGTTGCGTTCACGGCCCTCCTCGGCTTTCGCCAGGCGCCGTCCTGCGACGATCGCGGTGACGTCGAAGTAGACCCACCACAGAGCCGCTCCCACCGCCACGCCTAGCAACCCCGCCACGACCACGCCGGCGTCGAGGCTCGCCTTCGCGCCGACGCCGATCGCCACGATCGACTCGCCGAGCGCGATGATCACGATCAGCCCGTGGCGCTCGGCGAAGTGGCCGGGCACGAGCTTCCAGCCGTCCTGACCGAACAGCAGCGGTCCGCCGGCGTCCAGCAGCAGCGCGAGTCCCCACAGCGCGACCTGCAGCGTGCCCGAGCTGGCCGCGGCGACGAACAGCAGGCCCGCGCCGACCGCCGTGCTTCCCGCCAGGCCGACGACCGAGCGGCGCAGCGCCTCGTCGTCGCGGCTGGCGAGCATGAACAGCACGATGTGCGCGATGCGCACGACCGCAAAGGCGCAGGCGAACAACAGCGCGTCATCGCCGAAGGCGCCCGGAACGCACAGCGCCGCGACCAAGAAAGCGCCCATCGCGACGAACATCACCAGGCGCACGGTTCCCTCCTCGGGATCGACCACGCTGGTCAGCCACGCGTAGCCGACCCACGACCACCACAGCATGCCCAGCACCAGCAGCCCCTTGAGCATTCCGCCCCATGTCGCGTCATGGGCGATCAGCGTCGTGCACTGTGTCAACGCGAGCACGAACACCAGGTCGAAGAACAGCTCCAGCGGCGTCACGCGCTCGTCTTCGCGCATCACAGCCGTCATCCGTCGACTGTCGTGGCCGGAAGCGCTCACGGCGCCATCTTCGCAGCACGCTTGGCGCCGGCCCCGGCGGGCCGGCATGGTCGGGCGCCGGACGCAGCAGCGGCCGGCGCCCACTCCATGTGCGCGCCGCTAATGCAGCGACATGTTCGGCTCGCCGGCCACGTTCAGGCCGGTCGAGGCGATCGTGCAGGCGCCGCCTCTCGGCGTGCCGGCGTTGTAGGCCTGCGTGAGGCAGTTACGCAGCGCCATCTCGCCCCAGTAGTTGGGGTGGATGTCTTCCTGGATTTCATACGGCGGGAAGATCGCGGTGATCGTGCGGATCTGGTTGATCCACTCGGTTTTGTCCACTGCGCCCGCGTTCGTCCACGACGACAAGCCGACTTCCTCGAGCAGCCCGACGCCTTTCTCGCACAGCCGCCGCCCGTTGAACGCCGACGCCAGGTCGAGCGTCTTGACGTTCGACAGACCGGCCGCGCCGGCGGCCCCGAACACCGTGCTGTCGATCGTCGGCAGCATTTTTTCGTTGGCGTAGTTGGCGTCGTTGTTCCAGAACCCGCAGCCGCCGACTTCCTGTCGCGTGTAGCCGCTCTGCGAGTAGCGGAACCCCGAGCCGTTGGGTATCGGCGAGGGGTAGTCCTGCACGACTATCGAGTACTGCGAGCTGGAGTAGCCCGCGTTGGTCATCGCCTGCGCGACGTTTTTGATCGCCGTCGTGATTTCGCCCTTGACTTTGCTGACGTTGCTCGACGTGAAGTTGTTCGTCACCGAGCTGTCGTCGTTGCAGTAGTTGGGCCACCACGACGGCGACAGCAGCCAGTCCTCGACGCACGTCTGCACGATGCTCGCGAAGTTGAAGTTGTTGCCGCCGATCGACACGGCCACGAGCTTGACGTTGTGCGTCGCCGCGAAGTGCTGCAGCATCAGCGCCTGGCCTTCTTTGCCGCCGGAGTTGTAGAAGTCGAGGCCCGGCTTGAACGTGCTGCCTTCCGTGAACGTCGACGTCTTCGCGCCCGAGCAGGCGAGGTTCACGCCGCTGACGCCACCGCCGATGTAGACCTCCGCCGCTTTGGAGCGGTGGCAGCCGGCGATCTGTTCGGCCGTGCCGCCGGAGTTGTCGTAGTAGGCGGCGCCGCCGAGCGCGTCGATTTTCGACGAGCTGCCGTTGGTGTTGCCGGCCCAGCGTCCGGCCTCGCCGGAGATGTAGGAGTCGCCGACGCTCGCCGTCCACGGCGAGCCCGAGCCGGGACCGTCGGCGCGCGCCTGAGCGGTCAGCGAGCCCAGACACCAGATCAGCGCCGCCAACACGAGCACGACGACTGCGGCGAACGACGTTTGCCGGCTGCGAGCAGCCGCGATTGCATGCATGGTTCTCTCCCCCTTCAACGCGCCCCGCGCCACCCGCAGGCGCTATCGCCGCCACCCTATCCGCAGCGCCCAGTGAAGATCAATGCGACGCTCGTCCAGCCACGTCGTTGCGGCCGTTTCGGCGCGCCAGCGAGCCGCCGGCGTCTCTGACACCTCCGGTCGAGCGCTAGGCGCTGTCTGCGACGCGCGCCGGCGCCTCGCCCCACAGCTGCTCGAGGCGGTAGAAGTCGCGCGCCTCCGGCGTGAAGATGTGCACGATCACGTCGAGGTAATCCATCAGGATCCAGTCCGCGCGCGAGACACCCTCGACGCGGCGCGGCGTCGTCGCGTGCTGCCGCTTGAGGCCTTCCAGAATGCCGTCGTGGATGGCCTTGGTCTGGCGCGTCGTGTTGCCCGCGCAGATCACGAAGTAGTCGGTGTAGCCGAGCACGCCGCGCAGGTCCAGCTCGATCACGTCGATCGCCTTCTTGTCAGCCGCCAGGCGCGCGATCTCGGCGAGCAGCTCGGTTCCCTGCAGCGGCTCGCTCACTGACTCACCGCCTGCACGCGCGCCCCGTACAGCCCGTGCTCTGCGACGTAGCCGGCCACCCCGCCGCCGACGAGCTCGTCGATCGCCGACCCCGCGCGTGCACGCTCGCGCACCTGCGAGGAAGATACGTCGATCGGTCGCGCATCGAGCAGGGCCAGCCGGGCGTGCTCGCCGAGCGCGCCCAGCGAGTCGGCGACGGCGCCGCGGTCGCTTCCGGGTCTCGCCGCCACGGCCAGCGACGCCAGCTCCATCAGCCGCCTCGGCTCGCGCCAGCTCGCCAGCGTGGCGGCGATGTCGGCTCCTACGATCAGCGTCAGCTCGGCCTGCGGATGGCTGGCATGAATGGACTCCAAGGTATCCACGGTATAGGACGGCCCGTCGCGCTCGACCTCCAGCGCGCAAACGCTCAGCCCCTCGTGTCCCTTCACCAGCAGCCTGCACATCGCCAGGCGATGCTCACACCCGGGATCCTGCTCGATCGGCTTGTGCGGCGGTCGGCGCGCCGGCACGAGCGCGACACGCTGCAGCTGCAGCTGGGTCAGCGCGTGATTTGCAATCACCAGGTGTCCCAGATGCGGCGGGTTGAAGGTCCCGCCGAGAATCCCCAGCGAGCGAGACTCGCGCGGCGTCGGCGCCGTCCGCGGCGGCGCACGTTCAGTCACGGATCTGTCCGTCGCCCTCCACCAGATACTTGAACGTGCACAGCTCGCGCAGGGCGATCGGGCCGCGCACGTGAAGCTTCTGGGTCGAGTTTCCGATCTCCGCACCGAGCCCGAACTCGCCGCCGTCGGTGAAGCGCGTGGAAGCGTTGACGTAAACGCATGCGGCGTCGACGCCCAGCTGAAACGCGCGCGCGGCTGTCGTGTCTTGCGTGACGATCGCCTCGGAGTGTCCGCTGCCGTAGCTGCCGATGTGCTCGATCGCCTGCTCCACGGAGTCGACCACGCGCACGGCGAGCGTCATGCCCAGGTACTCGGTCAGCCAATCCTGCTCGTCGGCCGGCTCCAACAGCGCGTCGGAGTACGGCTGATCGCCAGCGGCCACCAGCGCCAGCGCGCGCTCGTCGCCGCGCACGAGCACGCCGGCAGCGTGCAGCGCGGCAACCGCGCGCGGCAGAAACTGCGGCGCGATCCGCTCGTGCACGAGCAGCGTCTCGGCCGCGTTGCAAACGCCCGGGCGCTGCACCTTGGCGTTGAGCACGATCGCCTCGGCCCGATCCGGCGGCGCCGAGGCGTCGACGAACACGTGGCAGTTGCCAGAGGCGGCGTAGATCACCGGCACGGTTGCGACAGCCTGCAGCGCCGCCTTGAGGCCCTCGCCGCCGCGCGGAATGATCAGATCGACGCTGTCCTTCTGCGTCGCCAGCTCGGCCAGCTCTTCACGGCCGCCGCCGGCGACGAGGCTGACACAGCCCTCGGGCAGCCCAGCCGCGACCGCCGCCTCAGAAGCGATCTGCGCGAGCGCGGCGTTGGAGTGCTCTGCCGAGGACGATCCGCGCAGCACGATCGCGTTGCCGGACTTCAGACACAGCGCGGCCGCGTCGATCGTCACGTTCGGGCGCGCCTCGTAGACGACCGCGACGACGCCCAACGGCACGCGCACCTTGCGCACGTCCATACCGTTGGGCAAGCGGCGTCCGTCGATCAGCTCGCCGACCGGATCGGCCAGCGTGGCGATCTGGCGCACCGCGGCGGCGATCGCCAGCACGCGACCCTCATCCAGACGCAGTCTGTCCAGCAGCGCGTCGCCCAGGTGGTTCTCGCGACCGCTCTGCATGTCGCGCTCGTTGGCCTGAAGGATCTCGGCGAGGCGCAGCTCGAGCGCGGAGGCGATCGCCTCCAGCGCAGCGTCCTTGACGTCGGAGTCCAAGCGCGCGAGCGCGCGCGACGCCCGCTTGGCTGCGCGACAGAAGTCGGCGACGGAGGTGACGGCGGTGGCCATGGCCACTAAAGGGTACGACCCCTCAGTCGACCACGAGGTAGTCGCGGTGCACGGCCTCCTCGCTGGCGCGCGGCAGCACGTCGCGCGCGGCGGCCGACTTCATGCCCTGCACGCGGCGCAGCTCGTCTGCGGAGTAGTTGCAGATGCCCTTGCCGAGTGTCGGCCCGGCGCCGTCGTCGCCCTGGGCCTCGGCGATGTCCACGGCGTCACCTGCATCGAACTCGCCGAGCACCTCCACGACTCCCACCGGCAGCAGGCTGGCGCTGCCCTCGCGCACCGCGCGCGCAGCGCCGGCGTCGACGATGAGCGTTCCACGCGAGGGCTTGGCGTACTTCAGCCACAGCTTGAAGGAGCTGTAGCGCGCCTCGCGCGCGGCAAAGCGCGTGCCCTCACGTTCGCCCGCGAGCACCGCCGGCAGAGCCTGTGCACGCACGCCGTTGCAGATCACCGTGGCGATTCCCGCCGCGGTCGCCATGTCTGCGGCGACGACCTTCGAGCGCATTCCGCCCGAACCCAGCGGCGAGGTCGTGTGCCCGATCTCCAGCTCCTGCAGTCCGGCGAAGTCGGCGACCTCGCGCACGATCTTCGCGTCCGGGTACAGGCGCGGATCGGCCGTGTACAGCCCGTCGATGTCCGTCAGCAGGATCAGCTCGTCGGCGCCGACGAGCACCGCAACCTGAGCCGCGAGGAAGTCGTTGTCGCCGAAGGAGATCTCGTCGGTGGCGGTCGTGTCGTTCTCGTTGATCACCGGCAGCACGCGCCACTCCAACAGCGTTGTCAGCGTCTGGCGCGCGTTGAGGTAGTGCGTGCGCGCGCTCATGTCGAAGAACGTCAGCAGCACCTGCGCGCTGGTCACGCCGCGCTCGCGCAGCAGCTCGTCATAGATCCGATAGAGCTTGCCCTGGCCCACCGCGCTGGCCGCCTGCAGCTCGCGGATCGAGCTAGGACGCTGCGGCAGGTCCATCACACGCATGCCGCGCGCGATCGCGCCGCTGGTCACGACGATCGCCTCGCCGCCCTGACCGTGCAGGTCGGCGAGCGCGTCGCAAACGTTGCGCAGCACGTCGACGCGCGGCTCGCCGTCGCTACCGGCGACGACGCTGGAGCCGAGCTTCACGACCACGCGTCTCATGTCTGGAGCTTATTTGTCCGCGGCGCCGCCGCTAGGCGGGCGCGCCGGGATCGAGCTCGAAGGTCACGCCGGCGATCTCGATCTCGTCCCCCGGCGAAAAGCCCTCGGCCTCCAGCGCGCGCAGCACGCCGATGCGACGCAGGCGCTGCTCGAAGTAGGCCATCGCGTCGTCGTTGTCGACGTCATAGCGCGCCATCAGCCGCTCGATGCCGCGACCGCGCACGGCGAACGATCGCGGCCCGACGCGCTCGACGCTGAAGCCGCTGTCGCCGGCCGGGCGAAAGACCATGTGCTCGGCCAGCTCCTCTCCGCCGCTGCCGATCGCGCCCGTGGCTGGGCTGCCTGCTCGTCGCCCTCGCCGGCGCTCGCAGCTTCGACGCCGGCACGCTGCGCAGCAGCTCGCTTGCCAGCTCACGCACGCCGGCGCCCGTCGCGCTGGAGGTCGCGATCACCGGCACGTCCTGCCCCAGACGCTCGCGCCAGCGTCCGACGGCCTGGCGCACGCGTGCTCGTCGACGAGGTCGCACTTGGACAGCGCGAGCACGCGCGGCAGCTCGGCCAGGCGCGGCGTCGTGGGCGGCGAGCTCGCGCTCGATCGTCGCGTGGTTCGACCGCGGCATCGTCGCCGCCGGACAGCTCCGGCGCGATGTCGAGCACGTGCACCAGCAGGCGCGTGCGCTCGACGTG
The DNA here is from genome assembly GCA_963793935.1 of uncultured Solirubrobacteraceae bacterium. Classification (GTDB taxonomy): domain Bacteria; phylum Actinomycetota; class Thermoleophilia; order Solirubrobacterales; family Solirubrobacteraceae; genus Palsa-744. The sequence continues at coordinate 615,039 of CAWCBZ010000001.1, read as the reverse complement.
CGCGAGGAAGTCGTGGCCGAGCCCGGCGCCGTCGCTGGCGCCCTCGATCAGCCCGGGGATATCGGCGATCACCAGCTGGCGATCCTCGCCCTCGAGCACGCCGAGCACCGGCTGAGAGCGTCGTGAAGGGATAGTCGGCGACCTTCGGCGCCGCGCGCGTCAGGCGCGCGAGCAGCGAGGACTTGCCGGCATTGGGCAGGCCGACCAGGCCGACGTCGGCCAGCAGCTTCAGCTGCAGCTCCAGCCAGCCCTCCTCGCCGGGCAGGCCGCGCTCGGCGAAGCGCGGCGCCTGGCGGGTGGGCGTGGCAAAGCGCTTGTTGCCCTTGCCGCCCGAGCCGCCGCGGGCCGACCGTCGCGCGCTGGCCGTCGTGCAGCAGCTCCCAGCGGCGGCCGGCCAGCTCGCTCGCCGTCGTCGCCGCGGCCGCGATCTGCGTGCCGGGCGGCACGCCGATCACCAGCGTCTCGCCGTCGGCGCCGTGGCGCTGCGCGCCTTCGCCGTGCCCGCCGCCGGCCGGCGCGGTAATGGGCTTGCGCCGGAAGCGCCTGCAGGTCGCGCAGCGACGTCGTCGCACACGCAGCACGACGTCCCCGCCGCGGCCGCCGTCGCCGCCGTCGGGGCCGCCGCGCGGGACCGTTGGCTTCGCGGCGAAAGCTCATGCAGCCGTCGCCGCCGGCGCCGGCCTGCGACGTGGATTCTCGCGCGATCGTGAAGCATCGCGCCCATCGTGACAGCCAGCGGGCCGCGCGCACCGATCGCGCGGATGTGGCTAGATGCAGCCATCCGACGATCTCCGAGCAAGGAGCAGCCCGACCATGAGCTGCCAGCCCACGCATGCCGACGACCCGTCCTGCTGATCACCGGCGCCTCCTCGGGCATCGGCGCCGCGACCGCGCGCCACGCCGCCGCGGCCGGCTGGCGCGTGGTGCTGGCGGCGCGCTCGCGCGAGCGCCTGCAGAGCCTCGCCGAGGAGCTCGGCGGCCCCGAGCGGGCGATCGCCGTGCCGCTGCGACGTCACCGAGTGGGACGACCAGCAGCGGATGGTCGCGAGCCGCGCTCGACGCCTTCGGCCAGCTCGACGCGGCGTTCGCCAACGCCGGCTTCGGCGGCCCGCGCGGCTTTCTCAAGGACACGCCCGAGCACTGGCGAGAGATGGTGCTGACCAACGTCTACGGCGCGGCGCTGACGATGCGCGCGACGATCCCCGCGCTGAAGCAGTCCCGCGGGCACCTGCTGCTGACCTCGAGCGTCGCCGGGCGCCGCGTGCTGCCGGGCTCGATGTACTCGTGCACCAAGCACGCCGTCACGGCGATGGGCGAGGCCGCCCGCCAGGACCTGCACGGGACGGGCGTCCGCGTGACCCTGATCGAGCCGGGCATGGTCGACACGCCGTTCTTCGACAACCGGCCGCACGGACGCGCTGCTCGACGACGACATCGCCCGTGCGGTCATCTACGCGATCTCCCAGCCGCCGCACGTGGACGTCAACGAGATCCTCGTGCGCCCGACCGCCCAGCAGGGCTAGGCGCACACTCGGTCGCGTCGCCGCAGCGCGATCAGGCCTCGGCCGAGCTCGCGCGCGAGATACAAGCCGGCCACGGCCGCGCCGCCGGCCACGGCGACCGTGCCGATCGCGCCGACGCGCGGCAGCGAGTCGCGCTCGACCGCGACCGTCGCCAGCGCGTCGACCGCGTCGGCGACCGCGCAGGCCGCCACCTGGACCCGCGGTCCGATCACGCGGGTCGTCGAGCGTGCTGCCAGGCGAGCACGCCGAGCGCCATGTCGCGCGCTCGCCAGCGAGCGCGGCCGAGGTCGCTGCACGGCCGCCGATGACGGGCGTTGCTGCTCTCCCAGCCAGCGCGAGATCACCGACTCCGGCGCGCCCAGCACCGCGACGCCCAGCGCCAGCGCGTCCCGGCGGCGAGCAGGCCAGGCGGCTCGTCGCGGGCTCACGGCAGGCGTCCTAGGAGGCCGATTCGTCGGGCAGCACGCTGACCATGCGCCCGCGGCGACCGGTGGTGAACTGCACGGTGCCGGCGGCGCGCGCGTAGAGCGTGTCGTCCTTGCCGATGCCGACGCCGGCGCCGGGCTTGAAGTCGGTGCCGCGCTGGCGCACGATGATCTCGCCGCCGGTCACGACCTGGCCGGCGAAGGTCTTCACGCCGAGGCGCTGGGCGTTGGAGTCGCGCCCGTTGCGGCTCGAGCCGAGCCCCTTCTTATGAGCCATCTGCGGCTCCTCCTCAGCTTCGGGCTTTGGCGGCCGGTTTGGCTGGCCGCGGCGCTTTGGCTGCGGCGCTTTCGCTTTGGCTGCGGCTTTCGGCGGCGGTTTCTCGGCAGCCGGTTTCGCCGCGGCTTTGGCTTGCCCTGCGTGATCTCGGTGACCTCGATGCGCGTCAGCTCCTGGCGGTGGCCGGTGCGGCGCTTGTAGCCGCGCTTGGGCTTGAACTTGAACACGCGCAGCTTCTCGCCGCGCTCGTGCGCGACGACCTTCGCCGTGACCTTCACCTGGGTCCAGGCCCGCCTTGTCGAAGACCGGCCTCGTCGGAGCGGTAGAGGATCGGCTCGCAGCGCCACGTCGGCGCCCTCGTCTGGCGGCGAGCCGCTCGACGAGCAGGCGTCTGGCCGCGCTCGACGCGGTACTGCTTGCCGCCTGTCTTGACGATCGCGTACATGGATCTGTCGGCTCGATTCTCAGCTCGCGGACGCTCTCGCGGCCTTGGCCTTGGCAGCCGAACGGCGTCGCCCGCCTCTGCGGCCACGACGCCGAGGCTTGGATTGTAGGCCATCCTCGGCGTTCTCGCCCTCGCCCTGCGAGCTGTCCTGGGCGCCCTCAGCCGGCTCGGCGCTTGCGCCGATGCTCGGGCGTCGGCCCCTTGGCCGGCTCGTCGGCGGCCGCCGGCGCATCCTCGGGCTCGAGTCGATCGCCGTGGCGGACTCGGCAGCCCGGCTTCGCGACGCACGTCGGCGTCCTCGCTGTCGGCCGGCGCTCTGCGCCCGCGAGCGCGCGAGCGCGCCCGTTCGCCGGCGCGTCCGCCCTCGCCCGAGGCCGGCGTGCGCCGGCTCGACCGCTGCGACCGTTGCGCGCGCTCGTCGCGCGCGCGGGCGGCGCACGACCTCGCCGGCCTCGTCGAGCAGCAGCGCACTGGCGGCGGTGCGCCCGACCTGGTCGATGCGCACCATCCGCTTGCTCGCCGACGTGCGCCGCGGCGCCGGCGATCGAGATGATGTAGCCGTCGATTTTCGCGACCGCGTCGTCGACGTCGTACATGTGCGGCTCGACGATCTCCACCAGCACCTCGTCGCCCTGGCGGAACGGCAGCGCGCGCTCCTCGACCTCCTCGCGCGTGCCCTGGAAGGTGATCGCGAAGTGGTCGAGCGCGAGCCCTTCGGAGCCCTCGAACAGGAACGACTTGCCGGTCTCGGCCTCCAGCGCGTGCAGCACGCGCGAGCCGTGGCCGGTGAACTGGGCGGTCACGCGCGGGTTGATCTGCACGAGGAACGCCTCGACGTCGGGGTGCTCGGCGGCGACGTCGCGCAGACGGCGCTCGAACTCGATCGCGATCGTCTCCTCCGAGCGGATCACGCCCTCGCCGTCGCAGGTCGGGCAGGGCCGGCTCATGATCTCGCGCACGCCCTCGGTGACGTTCTGGCGGGTCATCTCGACCAGGCCGAGCTTGGAGATCTCGGCCGTGAAGGTCTTCGTGCGGTCCTCGTCGAGCGTCTTGCGCAGCGTCTTCATGACCGCGTCGCGGTTGCGCGCGCGCGCCATGTCGATGAAGTCGATCACGATGATCCCGCCGATGTCGCGCAGGCGCAGCTGGTTGACGACCTCCTCGGCCGCCTCCAGGTTGGTCTTGGTGATCGTGTCCTCCAGGCCGGCGCCCTTGCCGCGCCCGATGAAGCTGCCGGAGTTGACGTCGATCACGGTCAGCGCCTCGGCGTAGTCGATGATCAGATAGCCGCCGCTGGGCAGGTCCACGCGGCGCGAGAGCAGCGCCGTCGATCGCCTTGTCGACGCCGTAGGCCTCGAACAGCGGCTCGTCCTGCTGCCACAGCTCGACGCGCTCGACCAGCTCGGGAGCGGTGCGCGTGAAGAACGACACCAGCCGGTGGTACTGCTGCTCGTCGTCGACGATCGCGCGCTCGAAGTGCGCCGAGAAGATGTCGCGCACGACGCGCACCGACAGGTCGGCCTCCTGGAAGACCAGATCCGGCGCGACGTCTCCTCGACGCGTTTCTCCAGCACCTCGTGCAGCTTGTGCAGGTACTTCAGCTCGCGCTCGAAGTCCTCGCGCTTGGCGCCGTGCGCGGCCGTGCGCACGATCACGCCGCCGCCGCCGAGGTCGAGTTTGGCGGTCTGGCGGCGCAGCCGCTCGCGCTCGTTGTCCTCCAGGCGCCGCGAGACGCCGATGCCCTCGCCGCTGGGCGCGTAGACCATGTAGCGCCCGGCGATCGTCACCTCCATCGACAGTCGCGCGCCCTTGGTCTTCAGCGGGTCCTTGACGACCTGCACGACGATCTCCTGCCCGGGCTTGAGCAGGTCGGAGATGCGCCGCCCGCTGCCGCTGCCGCGACCGCGCTTGGGCGCCTCGACGCCCGGCAGCACGATCTCGTCGACGTGCAGGAAGCCGTTCTTCTCCAGGCCGATGTCGACGAACGCGGCCTCCAGGCCGGGCAGCACGTTGTCGACCTTGCCCTTGTAGATGTTGCCGACGATCGAGCGCCCGCCGCGGCGCTCGATGTACAGCTCGGCGATGCGGTAGCCGGCGTCGGGAGCTTTAGCTCCGCGCTTGCGTGAGCTCGCTTTCGCGGCCGAAGGCTTGGCTGCCGCGGCAGCGTTTGCGGGTCGTCGAGGAGCTCGCGGCGGGCGTGCCGCCGGCCTCCAGCAGCGCGACGCGCGTCTCCGCGCGATCGACGCTGACGAGAACTTGCTTTTTCAATGTGATCCAGTCTTTCGGTATGGGTTGGCGCCTGGCCCGTGGCGGACGGGCGCCCGTGATGCAGGCGTCCGTGCGACGGGCCGGCGGCCCGCGGGTCGGCAAGGACATCGATGGCCCGTCCGCCTCTCCGCGACGTCGTCGTGGCTGCGCCGCGGCGGGCTGACGGTCTGGCGGGAGATGCGGGGCGTTCATCGGTGTCTGTTAGCGCAGGACGCGGCCCTTCATCGCTTGGGAGGCGCGTGCCTGGACGTAAATCGACTGCAACAGGCCCACGGCCAACAGAGTGGTGATGACCGACGAGCCGCCATAGCTCATGAGCGGCAGCGTGACGCCGGTGATCGGCATGATCCCAATCGTCATTCCCACGTTGACAAAGACCTGAAACATGAGCATAGCCGCTACTCCGGCCGCGACCAGCGAGCCGAACAGGTCCTTGGACATCGTGAGAATGCGCAGGGCTCTCCAGATCAACAGCGCGTACAGCGACAGCACGAACGCGGCGCCGACGAACCCGTACTGCTCGCCGACGGCGGCGAAGATGAAATCGGTGTGATTCTCGGGCACGTAGCCGAGTTTGACTCTGCGTAGGAGTTGATCCCGCGGCCGGTCTTCTGGCCCGAGCCGATCGCGATCTTCGACTCCTCCTGTTGGTAGCCTTCCTTCTGCGCATTGGTCGTGGGATGCAGGAAGGCCGTCAGGCGTTGCACCTGGTAGGGCTTGAGCACGTGCACGCCGACCGCGGGCGCCGCCACGAGCACGAACGTCAGCGCCACGGCGCCGAGCGCGAACAGCGCCGCGAGCTGCTTCCACGACGTGCCGGCGACGAACAGCAGCGTGACCGCGATCACCATGTAGACCAGCCCCGAGCCGAGATCGGGCTGGGCGATCACGAACATCGCCGGCACGAGCGCGGCGAGCATCACCAGCGCGGTCGTGTCGCGGTCGCGCAGGCGCCTGGCGCGGTCGACGACGAGCGACGCGAGCGCCAGCGATCAGCAGCACCTTGCCGAGCTCGGAGGCCTGGAAGGAGAAGAACGGCAGGTTGATCGCGCGCTGCGAGCCGCGCGCGCTGTGTCCCAGCGCGAGCACCGCCAGGATCGTGAAGATCAGCACGCCGTAGATCGCGTTTTTCAGCGGTCGCAAGCGCGCGTAGTCCAGCCGCGAGAGCGCGAGCATCAGCAGCACGCCGACGATCAGGTAGATCAGCTGGCGGTCGACGTAATAGCGCGGCTGCCCCGGCACGAGGTCGCGCGTGGCCGCGCCGAGCGTGACGATCGAGCAGACCGCCAGCCCGACGACGGCGAGCGTCAGCAGCGGGTCCAGCGGCAGGCGCAGCGTGCGCGGGCCGACACGCGCGCGGTCGGCCACCGCCGGCGCCTGTTCTGAGGCCGTGATCGGGCTCAGCGGGCTCAAAACGTGTGCGAGCTCCCGGCGACGAACTTCTTCGCCTGGCCGAACCACTGCGAGGCGAGCAGGCGCGCGACCGGCGCCGCGGTTTCCGCGCCGAAGCCGCCCTGCTCGATCGTCACGGCGATCACGATCGGCCGCTTGGGGTCGCCGACGAAGCACATGTACCAGGACTGGTCTTCTTTGCCGATGTGCTGAGCGGTGCCCGTCTTTCCGTAGACCGGATGCTGCGCCTGGTTCCAGCCCGCCCACACCGCCGCCGAGGTGCCGCCAGGCTGGCTGGCCGCCTCGTGGATGCCCTGCATGACCAGGTTCAGGTCTTCGTCGTTGAGGTGCACATGGCGCTCGGCCGGGAAGCTCAGCGACTGCACCAACCGGCCTTGCGAGCCGTCGATCTCCATGCCAAGGTGTGGGCGCACGACCCAGCCGTTGCCGCCGTTGGTGAAGGCGTTGGCCAGCGTCGAGTAGGCGACGGCCATCTGCAGCGGCGAGGTCAGCAGGTCGCCCTGGCCGACCGCCAGGTGCATGTTGTCGCCGACGCTCCATGGGCGCCCGTCGGAAATGCCGCAGCTGGACACGTGGCGGCGCTTCTCACAGCTCAGCTCCTCGCGCGCGACCTTCGCGCGCCATTCGCGGTCGGGCACCAGGCCGGTGATCTCGCTGGGCAGGTCGATGCCCGTCTGCTCGCCCACGCCGAGCTTGTGCGCCTCGCGCTGGATCACGTTGCCGTGACTGTTGGCCAGCTCGCCGGCCTGGAAGAAGTACGTGTCCGAGGACACCTTCAGCGCTTCGACCAGGCCGACCGCGCCGTAGTCGGCCTTGCCGGCGTTGCAGAACTGCTCGGTCGAGACCGAGATGCACTGTCCGGCGCCGAGGCCCTCGCTGGGGTTGATCACGCCGGCTTCCAGCGTGCCCATCGCCGTGATCGGCTTGAACGTCGAGCCGGTCGGATAGGTGCCGTTGACGGCGCGGTCGGTCAGCGGCGCCGGCGATTCTTCGCCCGCCGAGCCGGACTTGCCCTCCAGCGCCGCGTATTCGCTCTTGGTCAGCGGTTTGGCGAACTTGTTTGGGTCGAACGTCGGCGAGGAGCCCATCGCGAGAACCTGGCCGTTGCGCGGGTCCAGCGCCACGAAGGCCCCCGCGTCGGCGGGTTTGCCGCCGGCGCGCGCGTTTTCGATGCCCTGCAGCAACGCTTTTTCGCCCTCCTTCTGCAAGCCCATGTCGAGCGTCACCTTGAGGCTGTAGCCGGCCTTCGGCGGCGTCGGCGCGAGTTTGCTGGGCACCGGATAGCCCGCCGCGTTGACCTCCACGCGCTGGATCCCCTGGCGCCCGCGCAGGTAGCGGTCGTAGTAGTACTCGAGGCCTTCCTGGCCGACGACCGTGCCCTGTTTGACGCCGTCGAACGCACGCAGCTTCAGCTCGCCTTCGGAGACCTGGCCGACATAGCCCAGCACCTGTGCCGCCATCGCGCCGTAGGGATAGGCGCGAATCGACACCGGCTGCTGCGTGACGCCGGGAAATTCGCTCTGGCGCTCGGCCAGCACCGTCAGCGCGCCGCGACCGGCGTCGGTCTTGATCGTCACCGGCGCATACGGCACCGCCGTGCGGCCCTTGATCACCAACGCCTGCACGTGCGAGCCGCTCATGCCCAGCAGACGGCCCAGGCGGCGGTACAGCAGGATGCGCTGGCGTCCGGCCGGCGGCAGCGCCGAGGGCACGATCTGCACGGCGTTGGTCGTGCGGCTGGCGACCAGCGGCTTGCCTTCGCGGTCGAGGATTTCACCGCGCGGCGCCGCCACAGGCAGGTCGCGCGCGCGGTTGGCATTGGCCTGCTGCACGTACTGTTCGCCGGACAGCACCTGCAGGAACCACAGCCGGAAGAAGATGATCGCGAACATCGCCATCGCCAGCCCGCCGAGGATCGCCACGCGCAGCGCCAGCTGCGGTGAAACCGGAATGCGCTCCGACCGCCGCCCGGCCGGCTCGATCGCGCTCATGCTCGGTGCGCGCGGCTCGTCATGAGCGGGACAAGGGGCTCAAACCGCCGGTCGTGTACGCACGGCGCCGGCGTCGGCGCGGGTCGTCGGGCAGGCCGCCGATCAGACAGCGGCGCACGATCGCCCACACCGGCAGCGCGATGATCGTGTCGACGACCACGCCGAGCACGATCTGGCGCAGCAGCTCGAAGCTGACCGGCGCATCGACGCCGAGCAGGAACTGCACGACCGAGTAGCCGACCGCCGCGGCGGCCGCGGCGGCGGCGCCGACGAGCAGCGGCGTCAGCGCCGCCTGCGGGTCGCGCAGTTCGCGCAGGCGCCCGGCCCAGTAGCCGACGACGGTCAGCGTCAGCGACGTCACGCCGAGCGTCTGCACGAGCGCGAGGTCGACGAGCAGGCCCACGGCGAATCCCGTCGACGCACCGATCGTCGAGCCGCACAGCAGGCCGACGAAGGCGACCAGCAGCGGCGACAGGTCGGCGCTCACGCCGAACACGGGCACCTCGGAGACGACGCCGATCTGAAAGAACACGACGATGACGCCGAGCACGGCGATGCGCACCAGCAGCGCCGAGGGGAAGTTGCTGTTCATCCGCCGCCTTCGGTCGAGGCCAGCGCTTCGCCGGAGCTCTGCCCGGCCTGCTGGCCGGGCGGCAGGCTGACGGTCAGGCGGCTGAGGTTGGACGGCAGCGAGCCGCGCGTCGCGGTCAGCACCTGCACCACGTCGAGGTTGTGCAGGTCGGCGAGCGGATGCACGTTGACCGAGCGGTAGGCGCTTTCTTCGTTTACCGACGTCACCTGCCCGATCGGAATGCCCGGCGGATACAGCGAGTCGTCGGGGCTGGACACGGTGCCCGAGGTGACGACGTATTCGCCCTTGTTGGCCTGCGTGTTGGCCGGCAGATACTGCAGCAGCAGATCGTTGGGGTCGCCCACCTTCGGCTGCACGATGCCAGTCGCGTTGGACGAGCCGATGCGCGCGGACACGCCGACCGAGCTGTCGGTGATCAGCGTCACCTGCGCGCCGTCGGAGGCCGCCTGGGCGACCTTGCCGATCAGCCCTTCGCCGTTGATCACCGGATCGTTGACGTGCACGCCCGAGGATTCGCCCTTGTCGATCGTGACCGTCGAGTACCACACGTTCGGCGACTTGGCCACGACCGTCGCCGTGACCGGGTGGTAGTCCTTGACGCTCAGCTGGTTGTCCAGGCGATACAGCGTCAGCAGTTCGCGGTAGGAGTGTTTTTCAGACTGGTTGGCGATCACTTCGGCGCGCAGTCTCTCGACCTGCTTGCGCAGTTCGTCGCGCTGGCCTTTGGCGTGCAGCGTGTCGCCGAACCAGCCGATCAGGTCGCGCACCGGCTTCAGCGCCTTGTTGGCGCCGTTCTGGATCGGCGAGACGACCGTGAGAAAGCCGCGCTGCACCGAGTGCAGGCCGCCGTTCGAGGCCTCGCCGAAGTAGGCGGTCAGCAGTATCAGGGAGAGCACGACGAGCAGCACGAGCACCGCACGTCGACGCCGGACCGTCTTGTCATACACGAATAGCGACCTTCCAAAGCGTTCGGGAAAGAGTACCCCCGGGTGCGCGTGCCCGTAACAGGCACGCGACTCATCTGCGGCGCTGGCGGTTGCGCGAACTGCGGTTGGAGCGGTGAATCGCCTCGAACTCCTCCAGCGAACGCCCCGAGCCGACCGCCACGCACGTCAACGGCGACTCGGCCAGATGCGCGGGCATCTGCGTCTCTTCGCGCAGGCGCTCGTCCAGCCCCTGCAGCAGCGCGCCGCCGCCGGCCAGCATGATGCCGCGGTCCATGATGTCCGAGGCCAGCTCCGGCGGCGTGCGGTCGAGCGTCTCCTTGACCGCGTCGAGGATCTGGTTGAGCGGTTCTTCCAGCGCCTGGCGGATCTCCTCGCTGGTCAGCACGACCGTCTTGGGCAGCCCCGCGACCATGTCGCGCCCGCGAATCTCCGCCTGCAGCTCCTCGGCCATCGGGCAGGCCGAGCCGATCTCCAGCTTCAGCTCCTCGGCCGTCTGCTGGCCGATCAGCAGCTTGTACTCGCGCTTGGCGTAGTTGATGATCGCCTCGTCCATCTCGTCGCCGCCGACGCGAATCGACTGTGACACGACGATTCCGCCCAGCGAGATCACCGCGACCTCGGAGGTGCCGCCGCCGATGTCCACGACCATCGAGCCGGTCGGCTCGCCGACCGGCAGCCCAGCGCCGATCGCCGCCGCCATCGGCTCCTCGATCAGATAAGCCGTGCGCGCGCCCGCCGACAGGCAGGCCTCCTCGACCGCGCGCTTCTCCACGCCGGTCACGCCGGAGGGAACGCAGACGACCACGCGCGGATGCGCCCAGCGGTTCTGGTGGACCTTCTGGATGAAATGCCTGAGCATCTCCTCGGTCACGTCGAAGTCGGCGATCACGCCGTCCTTCAGCGGGCGAATCGCCTGGATCGTGCCCGGCGTGCGCCCGAGCATGCGCTTGGCCTCGATGCCCACCGCGTGCACTTCGCCCGTGCGCGAGTCGATCGCCACGACGCTCGGCTCCGACAGCACGATGCCGCGTCCGCGCACGTACACCAGCGTGTTGGCGGTCCCCAGGTCGACGGCCATGTCGCGGCCGCCGAACCCTGTCAGATAGCTGAAGATGCCCATTTATTAAGAAGAAGGTGAGCTCGGCCTCGACTCCGCGCCGCCGCCGATCGGAGATCGGCCGGCGAGCCTCGGCTGCGTGTGTCGGCCGATCGGCGATTGAGGCTTTGCCGGTGGCGCAGTGTAGCGAACGTCCCTCGCCGCCCGATAGGCACGCCAGCGCTTTTGCAGGGGAAAAGCGCTGCCTGTACCCCGCGCGTGCGATCGCCGGCCTCGCACGATCGCGGCGCCGAAGGCGCACCTTAAATCAACTCTCAGAGAGCTCCGGATAGAGCTCCAGCAGCGTGCCCAGCGGCAGGCCGACGACGTTCTCCTCTTCGCCCTGCACCGCCAGCGCCAGCCTCGCACCGGTGAGGCCCTGGATCGCATAGCCGCCCGAGCGTTCGCGCCACTCGCCTGTTGCGACATACCAATCCAGCAACTCGGCGTCGAGCGCCCGGAAGCTGACCTGCGTGCGCGCCACCGCCGTGCGCAGCTGCGCGGGCTCGCGACCGTCACTGAGCAGCAGCGCCAGGCCGCTGATCACTTCGTGCGTGCGCCCGCCCAGCGCGCTCATCGTCGCTCGCGCCGCCGCCTCGTCTGCCGGCTTGCCGTAGATCCTGCCGTCGAGCACGACGATCGTGTCGCAGCCGATCACCGCCTCGGCCGCGCCCTGCCGATGCGCGGCGAAGGCCTTGCGCCGAGCGTTCTCCACGGCCACCAGCGCCGGATCCTCGCCCTGCTCGATCTCCTGCGCGTCTGACGCGCGGACGGAGAACGGCACGCCAAGGCGCTCCAACAGCTCCCGCCGTTGCGGCGAGCGCGAGGCCAGAACGAGCGGAAGCGGCGGCGCGAAAACGGCGCGCTAGAGCTCGGGGAAGAACAGAGCCGACTCGCGTGCGGCCGACTCCGCCGAGTCCGAGCCGTGCACCATGTTCTGGCCCATCTCGATCGCGAAGTCGCCGCGGATCGAGCCGGTCGTCGCCTCCAGCGGGTTGGTCGCGCCGATCACCTGGCGCGCCGCCTTGACCGCGTCGACGCCCTCGAACACCATCGCGACGATCGGGCCCGAGGTGATGAAGTCCACCAGCTCGCCGAAGAACGGGCGCTCGGCGTGCTCGGCGTAGTGCTGCTCGGCCAGCTCGCGCTGCACCGTCATGCTGCGCAGCGCCACGATCTTCAGCCCCTTGCGCTCGAAGCGGGCGATGATCTCGCCGGACAGGCCGCGCGCGAACGCGTCGGGCTTTACAAGGATCAACGTTCGGTCCATGGGTTCCTTTGCTGGATTGCGGGTGGAGATCTGGCTGCTCTAGGTGCTCGGCCGGGCGCGGCGACTGGAACCTGTGCCGCCGCTGCTGCTGCGCGGGCGTGGAGCGGACTCGGATGCGGCGACCGGCGTGGCTCGCGTGTCCTGCTCGTCGGCTTCCTCCTCGACCACCTCCGCGTCGACGACGGGCACGGCCTCGCGTTCGGAGCGCTCGCGCGCCGCCTTCGCGCGCGCCGTCTCGGGTCTCGTCGTCGCCAGCTCGGCCTGCTCGGCGTCGATCGAGGCCTGCGTGCGCCGGCGGCGCGTGCGGCGCGCCGGTGTGCTGGGCGCCACCTCGGTCTCACAGTACGGGCAGATCGTCCACGCCTGGTCGAGCGGGCGCGAGCAGTTGACGCAGCGCTCCTTGAGCTTGCGCAGGCAGCTCGGACAGCGCACGAAGTCGCGCTCCACGCGGTAGTCGCAGTGCGGGCACAGCGAGTGGTCGAACTCGTGCAGGCGCGCCTCGGCGGCCTGCACCTCCAGCTCGCGCTCGCGCACGTCCTCCAGGTACTCCGGAGGGCGCAGGATCATGTAGACGATCGTGCCCACGAACGGGAACAGCGAGGCCGCCGTCGCGCAGCCGACGAGCATCGGGTCCATGATCCGCCGGCGTGCATCGGCGTACGTCCAGTAGATCAACGACAGGTACAGCACGACGATGAACAGGATCAGCAGGTCGACGACCAGGTTCAGGCCGCTGCTTTCGATTCCGAAGTATGCGAGGGTGTGCATCGGCCGGCCAAGCTTAGAGAAATAGACGGCCGAATCCGTAACCGGCCGCGAAGAACACGAGGATCACGAGCGCGACGATCAGCGCCACAGCGCCGATCATCGTCAGCACCGAAGGGCCGTCGTCGTTCACGATGCAGCCCTTCGCCGGCAATCGTCGGAGTCCTCCGCGCCGGCGCCTCGCGCGGCCTGCGCGAGCAGCTCGCCGACGAGGTAAACCGAGCCCGTCGCGAGCACCGCGCCGCCGCGCTCAGAGGCCCAGCGCTGAGCGTCGGCCAGCGCGTTCGCCGGGCTCGGCTGACTCTCGGCGCGCTCGAAGCCCAGCTGGCGCGCCAGCGACTGCAGCGCCGCCGGCGACAGCGCTCGCGCGCTCGGCGGCGCCGTGAACCAGGCCCGCTCGGCCAGCGCCAGCAGCGGCGCCAGCATGCCGACGGCGTCCTTGTCCTCGAGCACGCCCAGCACCAACGCCAGCGGTCGCTCGCCGAGCACCTCCGGCAGCGCCTGCACGAGCGCTCGCACGGCGTCCGGGTTGTGCGCTCCGTCCAGCACCGTCAGCGGGTCACGGCGCAGCACCTGCAGGCGCCCGGGCACCTCGACAGCGGCCGCCGCCGCGCGCACCGCCTGCTCGTCCGGCGTCAGCGACGACTCGCGCAGATAGGTCTCTGCGACCACGCGCGCGAGCGCGAAGTTGCGCCGCTGGAAGGCGCCGCCGGCGGCCAGCGGCATGTCGGCGAGCGACTCTGCAGCGACGACGATGCGCGCGTCGCGCTCGCCGGCCACGCGCTCGGCCACCGCGCGCGCCTCGTCGGCCAGGCCGGCGCCGAGCACAAGCGTCGTGCCGGGACGAAGCACCGCGAGCTTCTCCTCGGCGATGTCGCGCACCGTCGGCCCAAGCCAACGCGTGTGCTCCAAGCCGACGTTCGTCAGTGCGGTCACGCGCGACTCGATCACCGACGTCGCGTCGTAGCGTCCGCCGAGACCGGCCTCGATCACCGCCACGCGCACGTCCTGCTGGGCGATCTGCCACAGCGCCGCGGCCGTCAGCAGTTCGAACTGCGTGACGTGATCGTCGCCGGCCAGCGTGCGGTTGACGCGCTCGGCCGCCCACGCCGCGCGTGCGATCGCGCGCGCGAACTCGCGTGAGCCGCCGTCGCGCTCGTCGATCTGCAGGCGCTCGCGATAGGACGTCAGATGCGGCGAGGTGTAGCTGGCGGTGCTCAGGCCGTGGCGCTGCAGGATCGCCGCGATCATGCGCGTCGTCGAGGTCTTGCCGTTGGTGCCGACCACGTGGATCGTGTCGTAGCGCTGCTGCGGCGAGCCCAGCGCGGTCATCAGCCGGCGCATGCGGTCCAGCCCGAAGCGCATGCCGAACAGCTCCAGCGAGCGCAGGTGCGCTTCGGCCTGTGCCTGATCCCAGGCTGGCGGGCCGTGCGAGCCCGTCGACGCCGACAGCGCGGGCGCGCCACCGTGATCTGATCGGCTGTCGCTGGACGTCGTCATCGCTGTGCTGTGCGACCGCCTGCGACGCCGAACGCGTCAGGCGTCGGCGTGCTCTCGCAGGTACTCGATGAACACCGGACGCAGCGCCTCGCCAAGCGCGCCGTCGCCGCTGTGCAGCGCGTCGGAGATCAGGCCTTTGGAGGACTGGATGTCATAGTCGCCCTCGCCCTCGTCGCCGCTGATCGTCTCTGCGGCGGGAATCAGCTGCAGCAGCCGCCAGAAGAACTTCATGTCGAGATGACGCTCCGCACGGCGGATCGCGCGATCGTGCAGCTCCCGCGTGGACAGGCTGTCGAGATCCTCGTCGCTCATCTAGTCGCCGCCGTCAGGTCCGGCATGCGCCGGCGCCTAGCGGCGCTTTCGCCCGCGCCGTCCGCGGCGTCCGCGCCACAGCGACGAGAGCTCGCCGACCATGCCCTTGACGTCCAGCTTGCCCGCGAGCTTGCGCAGCTCCAGGCGCTGCTTGACGCTGAGGTTGCTCGTGCGCCCGCGCGATTCGCGCACCAGCTCGGCCAGGCGCACGCGCTCCTTGGACGACAGCGCGTTCCAGCGCTTGCTGATGATCATCGCCGCGCGCGCCAGCGCCAGCCACGGCACAGCGCCGGCGGTGCTCTTCAGGCGCGACTTCGATTCGCGGTGCTTGGACACAGGGCGATACTAGCGAGCGCGGCCGTCGCGCGAGCGCCGTCGGGCGCTACGCGGACTCCTCGCGCAACGACGCATCCTGGGCCTCTTCGGGCGCCGCTTCGGTCACCAGCGTCGGCGTCAGCCCCTTCTCGACGGTCTCCTTGGTGACCACGCACTTCTTCACGTCGCGCCGTGAGGGAAGCTCGAACTGCACCTCAAGCAGAATCTCCTCGATGATCGAGCGCAGGCCGCGGGCGCCGGTCTCGCGCGCCAGGCCCTTTTCGGCCACGGCCGTGAGCGAGTCCTCGGAGAACACCAGCTCGATGCCGTCGAAGGAGAAGAAGCGCTGGAACTGCTTGACCAGCGCGTTGCGCGGCTCGACGAGGATCGACACGAGGTCGTCGCGCGTGAGCTGGTGCACGGCCGAGACGACCGGCAGACGGCCGATGAACTCGGGAATCAGCCCATACTCGATCAGGTCCTCGGGCAGGCAGTGCTCGAACGCCTCGCCGGCGTCGCGCTCCGCCTTGGCCTCGATCGCCGCGGCGAAGCCGACGCCCTTGTGGCCGATGCGCCGCTCGATCACCTTGTCGAGGTTGGCGAACGCGCCGCCGCAGATGAACAGCACGTTGGTCGTGTCGATCGTCAGAAACTCCTGGTGGGGATGCTTGCGGCCGCCCTGCGGCGGCACCGATGCCTGCGTGCCCTCGAGGATCTTCAACAGCGCCTGCTGCACGCCCTCACCGGAGACGTCGCGCGTGATCGACGGGTTGTCGGCCTTGCGCGCGATCTTGTCGACCTCGTCGATGTAGATGATTCCCGTCTCGGCCTTCTTGACGTCGTAGTCGGCCGCCTGGATCAGCTTGAGCAGGATGTTCTCGACGTCCTCACCGACGTAGCCGGCCTCAGTCAGCGCGGTCGCGTCGGCGATCGCGAACGGCACGTTGAGAATGCGCGCGAGCGTCTGCGCGAGCAGCGTCTTGCCGCAGCCGGTCGGCCCGAGCAGCAGGATGTTGGACTTCTGCAGCTCGATGTCGGTCTCGCCGGACATCATCATCTGCACGCGCTTGTAGTGGTTGTAGACGGCCACCGACAGCGTGCGCTTGGAAGGGTCCTGGCCGACGACGTACTCGTCGAGCACCTCGTAGATCTCGCGCGGCTTGGGCAGGTTCTCCAGGTCGAACGCCGGCGGAGCCGACAGCTCCTCGTCGATGATCTCGTTGCACAGGTCGATGCACTCGTCGCAGATGTACACGCCCGGGCCGGCGATCAGCTTCTTGACCTGTCGCTGGGACTTGCCGCAGAAGCTGCACAGCAGCTGCTCGTTGGAATCGGTCGGCCTGGCCATTCAGACTCCTTTCGTCCGTGGCGCCAAAGACCTGCGCTGGGCAAGCGAGCCGCCGATCGAGATCGGCCAGCAGGGAGCGTGGCGTGCCTTGGCACGCGAGCGACTGAGGACAAAGGCTCGCGCAGTGCAGCGCATGTCTTCAGTGCTCGGAGATGACACGGTCGATAATTCCGTACTCCTTGGCCTCCTCGGAGGACATGAAGTAGTCGCGGTCGGTGTCTTTGCTGACGACGGCGAGGTCTTTGTTGGTGTGCTTGGCGATGATTTCGTCGAGTCGCTTGCGCACGTCGATGATCTCTTTGGCGTGGATCTCGATGTCCGTCGCCTGACCTTCGAAGCTCGATGAGACCTGGTGGATCAGGATCTTGGCGTTGGGCAGCGCCATGCGCTTGCCCTCGGCGCCACCGGCGAGCAGCAGCGCGCCCATCGACATCGCAATGCCCACGCAGATCGTCTGCACGTCGGGCTTGATGAACTGCATCGTGTCGTAGATCGCCAGCCCGGCATAGACCGAGCCGCCGGGCGAGTTGATGTAGATCGACACGTCCTTCTCGGGGTCCTCGGACTCCAGGTGCAGCAGCTGCGCGACGATCAGGTTGGCGATCTGGTCGTCCACGGGCGTGCCGAGGAAGATGATCCGCTCGTTGAGCAGCCGGCTGTAGATGTCAAACGCACGCTCACCGCGCGAGGTCTGCTCTACGACCATTGGAACAAGTGGGCTCATAGTCCTCGCTTTGGTTTCGCTTCGCCGGCCAGATTCCTCTAGAGGCTAGCTGGCCGATCCCTCTCCGGTCGGTGTCCACAGCTTGCCCGAGGCGGCGCCGGCGCCGCCCGCGACAGCCTCCTGCGGCTCGCCGTCCTGGCCGGGCGTCCACAGCGCGTCGCGAGCCTGCGCCTGACCGACGGAGATCGCCTTGGAGCGCTCGGCCACCAGCTCGATGGCCTGTCGCGCGGCGAGATCCTCGCGCAGCTCCTCCAGGCGGCCGTTGGCGCGCAGGTCGGCGAGCAGCTTGTCGGGCTCGACGCCCTCGCGCTCAGCAGTCGGCTGGCAGCGCCTCGAGCACCTGCTCCTCGCTCGGGCTGATCTGCTCGGCCTCGACGATCGCCGTGAGCACCGCCTCGCGGCGCAGCGCCTGCTCGGCGTCGGCCTGCATGTCGGCGAGGATGTCCGACTCCTCGCGCCCGGCGATCTGCAGATAGGCCTCGCGGGAGATTCCGCGGTGCGACAGCGAATGCAGCATGCGCTCCCACATCTCGCGTGCGCGCGCCTCGATCAGCTGCGGCGTCACCGCGACGGTCGCCTGCGCGACGGCGGCGTCGAGCGCCGCCTCGCGGAACTCGGCGTCGACGCGTGACTCGTCCGCCTCGAGCAGGCGGGCGCGAATGTCCTCGCGCAGCTCGTCGACGCTGTCGAAGCCGACGTCGATCGCCAGATCCTCGTCGACCTCGGGAAGCTGCTTGAGCTTGACCTCCTTGACGGTCACCGCGAACGTCGCGTCGCGACCGGCGAGCTGCTCTGCCGGGTAGTCGCCCGGGAAGGTCAGCTCGACCGTTCGCTCTTCGCCGGCGCTCGCGCCGACGAGCGCCTCCTCGAAGCCCGGAATCAGGTTGCCGGCGCCGAGCTCGATCAGCTGGTCGCGGCCCTCGCCGCCCTCGAACGGCTCCAGCCGCGGCTGCTCGCCGGAGTCCTCGTCGCGCTGCGGCGCCGGCAGCGAGCCGACGTAGTCGATGACCACGAAGTCGCCCTGCGCGGCGGCACGCTCGGCGGTCTCGAGCTTTGCCAGGCGCTCGCGCACGCCGTCGATCTCCTGGTCGATCTGCTGCTGCTCGACCGCGGCCTCACGACGCGGCACCTCCAGCCCGTCGTAGTCGCCGAGCTGCGCCTTGGGCAGCACGGCGATCTCGATCGAGAACTCCAGCCGCTCGCCCTCAGACGGCAGGTCTGCGAGGTCGAGCTGCGGATCGCCGACGGGCACGATCTGCGAATCGCGAATCGCCTCGGCATACCAAGCGGCGAGCGAGTCGCGCACGGCCTGGTCGAGCACCGCCTCGCGTCCGACGCGCTGAATGACCAGCGCGGGCGGCACCTTGCCGCGGCGAAAACCCGGCAGCTTGAGCTCGCGCCCGAGCTGCTTTGCCTTGCTCTCCAGGCGCCGCTCGATCTCCTCCGGGGCGACCTGCACGCTCACGCGCACGCGCGACTCGGGCAGCTCGGCGACGGTGGTCTGCAACGCGTCGGTCACCGCTGCCACGATACCGTGCCGCCGGTGAGGACCCGCCCTGGCGCCACGCCGTACGGACGCCTGGAGACATGGCTGTGGACCGGTCCCGTCGGGCATTTCGTCGGCGGCGCGCTCGATCTTCTGCAGGCGCTGGTCGCCTACCGACGCAAACGGCGGGCGGGCGGCGGTCAGCTGCATCGCTGAGACCGTCGCCCACCCGCCGCGGGCGCAACGTCTGCCGGCCTGAGCGCTAGGCGCTGACGGCCGCCCTCTGGCCGAACGCCACGGCGCTGCCACGCGGCAGCACGAGCACCGAGCACGTCGCTATCTCGACGAGGTGCGCCGCCGAAGCGCTGATCGCCACGCGACCCTGCTCGGCCTCGGGGCGGGAGTCGACGACGAGCAGGCCGGCCTCGTCGTTGGCGACCGGCGCGACCGAGGCGCCAAGCGCGCTCGCGAGCGCGTCGGCCGTCTGGCGCGCGCCGCCGTCTGCGTCGCCGATGGCGACGATCGACTGCACGTTGACCTCGGCGTCGGCCAGTCCGACCGGCGCGATCGCGACGGCCACCGGGCCGCCCTCGAGCAGCTGCTGTGCGGAGTTGCCGACGGCGACGTGGCCGTTGGCGGTGTGCGAATCCGAGCAGAACACGACGACGCTCGCGCCCTCGCCGGCGGCCAGCGCGCTGAGTCCGTGCGGCGTCGAGCGGTCGGTCACGACGTGACGCGCGATGCTCTCGTCGCCGAACAGCTTCGGCGCCGCGGCCGAGCAGCTCCTCTGCCTCGCCCTGGGCGAGCTTCTCGCGGTCCAGGTCGGGCTCCTGGGAGTGGCGCACATAGGCCAGCGCCACCTCGGCGCCAGCGCGGGCGAACACGCGGCCGAGCGCGATCGCGTCGTCCTCGTTCGCAGTGCCGTCGTAGGAAACGATGATCTTGGTGGACATGGTTGCTCTCCTGTTCGTCTGGCTCGGCCTTCGGTGGCTGAGCGGAAGTCGTTCGTTCGTTGCTTCTCGATCATCGTGGCACGCTTGAGCCATCAGCTCCAGTGATCTTCTTTATTTCTATTATAAGATGTACTTATGCTCAATGTTGCCCGTCTGAAGGTTCTCAAGGAGGTCGCCTACCGCGGCTCGCTGTCGAGTGCCGCCGAGGCGCTGTCCTACACGCAGTCGGCGATCTCCCAGCAGATCGCCGCGCTGGAGGCCGAAGCGGGAATGACGCTGCTCGAGCGCCATCCACGTGGCGTCAGCCTGACCGCCGCCGGCCAGACGCTCGTCGGGCACGCCGAGGGAATCCTCGCGCGACTGGACACGGCCGAGGCTGCGCTGTCGGCGATCGCCGGGCTGCGCGGAGGGCGCCTGCGCATGGCCTCCTTCCCCACCGCGGGCTCGACGCTGATGCCCGTCGCGATCGCCGACTTCCGCGCCGCCCACCCCGGCGTCGAGCTGACGCTCGCCGAGGGCGAGCCGGAGGAGATCGTGCCGCGCCTGCGCGCGGGCGAGCTCGACCTGGCGCTGCTGTTCGAGTTCGACGACGACTCGCCGCTGCTGGCGGACATGACGCGTGCGCCGCTGCTCGAGGACCCGATGTACCTGGCGCTGCCACGTGACCATCGTCTGGCCGGCAAAGCCAAGCTGCGACTGAACGAGTTGCAGGGCGAGGCGTGGGTGCAGACGTCGAGTTCGAGCCCCTGCGCGCGCCACGTGGTGCGCTGCTGCCACGCCGCCGGCTTCGAGCCGGTCGTGTCCTTCGAGAGCGACGACTACCAGACGGTCCAGGGGCTGGTCGCGGCAGGCGTGGGCGTGGCGCTGATTCCCGAGCTGGCGCTGTCGGTCGTGCGCGAGGACGTCGCGATCCGCGCCCTCTCGCCCAACCCGCCGGTGCGCCAGGTGATCGCCGCCACGCCGGAGGGCGCGCGCCTGGTTCCTGCGGCGCCGGCGATGCTCGCCGTGCTAGGCCGCGCCGCCGACGCGCTTAAGCAAACGGGGCGCCTGGCCGGTTAGGCCAGGCGCCCCGTGGTGCTTCATCCCGACCAAGCGGTCAGGAGATGTCGCCTAGATGCAGGCGGCAGCGGCTGCTTCTTTGGCCTCTTCGTTCTTCAGAAGCGAAGCGAGCTTCTTGTAGCCGAGCGGGGTCGGGTGAATGTCCGGCCCATTTTTTTTGCCTTCGAATTCGGTCGTGTTGACCATGTTCGTCCATTTGTCCAACCGTTCCGCTTCCCTGGGGGATTTGCGCGGGTTGAACGTGAGCTGCGGGTCGCTGACACAAGCGCCGAACGCGTGCGCCACTTTGTTCTGGATCAGGTTCTCCACACCAGCGAGTTCGTTGGTGCCCGGCTTCAGTTCGCCCTGGCCGGCGATGATTTCGCCGAAGGGGTTGTAGCCGCCCTGGTAGACGATCCTGCCGTTGTAGTCGACGCTGCCAAAGCTTTTGCCGTGGCGGAGCGCCAGGAGGATCGCCTGGGTGTTTTTGGCGATCTGGGCGAACAGCCCGTTAGCGCCGGCGGAGATGCATTCCTTGGCTTTCTGTTCGCCGTCTTTCGCGGCGTCTTTTTCACCACGCTGAGTCGGCGTTTCTTCAGGCGACGGAACGTATTCGCCTTTGGCGATTTCTTCGCCGACCTGTTTGGCGTAGACACCTTCGGACGCGTTTTTTTCGACTTCAGCCTTGGCTTTGGCTTCACAACCGCCGAGGAACTGGAGCTCGTCGTTCGCGCCGATGTTCAGCGTGATTTTCGAGACCGGTTTGCCTTCCGCAGCCGACTGGCCGAGCACGGTAAGCGCGCTTTCCAGCTGCGATTTACCCACATACGGGTGGTGCAGCGGACCGCCGGTCCCGTTTTTGTGGAAGGCGTTCCACGCTTCCTGGTAGCCGCACGGGGATGCGCCCGTGACGTGTGGAGACGGGTGCCCCGTTGCTTCTTCTTCGGCTTCGCGCGATGGGGCCAGCGCACCGTCGAGGAAGGGCTGCAGGTTTTTACCGATCATAGACGCGGTGGTCTCTCCCGGGCAGCCGTTGTTGACGAGTTCCACGCCGTTCGCCGTGCCTTTGGTGATTTTCAGGTAGTCGTTCGCGTAGCCGTTTTCGAAGCACGCGGCCGGGTCGCCTTTCGATTCACATTCGTTGTACAGCTGCTGCGAGTAACCGAACGCGAGCGAGTCGCCGAGCGCCAGGTACCTCGACGTCACCGGCGGCGTGACTTTGGCCGCCGAGGCCATCGAAGGGGCGACCAGCGCCGTGAGCGCGAACAGCGCGATCAGGCAGCCGATCATACGGTTGCGGCTGTGGCGAGCACCAGCCGAGCCATGCATGGCTTGCATCTCTCATCCTCCTCTGTGTACAGCGGAGTCTGCCCGCAGCATGGTTCCCGCCTCGGTGCAGCCCCTCATGGAATTGTCCCTCTATGAAGTCTCTCAGGGAATGCCTGAGAGCGGAAGCAAGCGTACCTGCGGCCGTCCCATGTGTCAAGCGGGGTTTATCGTCAGTGTTTGCGCCCCTTCCGGGGCCGGCGAGGGCCACGGGCTTGACAACTGCCGAGCAGGGCAGGGGGCGCCATCGCCACGGAAGGCGATGATCGCCTCGCCCAAACCCAGGCGCGAGTCAAGCAGCACGGACGCCGGACGCGCCGTCCGCGTCGCGTGCCAAGTTACAGCGTCGATGACGGTTCTCGTTCTGATCCTGGGCGCCCTGCTCGGCGCGCTGGCCGCGGTGGGCCTGCTCCTGCGCCCGAGCCAGCGTCGCATGCGCGATCAGCTGAAGGCCATCTCCGCCGACGTGCTGGCGCAGACAGGCGACTCGCTCGCGCAGCGCATGGAGGACCAGCGTCGCGGCGAGCAGGAGCGTGCGAGCGGCGAGCTGGCGCTGCGCGCGCAGGAGTTCAAGGGCCTGGTCACGCCCGTGCAGGAGAAGCTCGGCCGGATGGAGAGCGAGATCTCCAGGCTGGAGCGCGAGCGCCGCGAGGCCCACGGCGAGCTTGCGGCGATGGTGCGCGCGCTCGGCGACGGCGTCGGCACGCTGCGCCAGGAGACGGGCAACCTGGTGACCGCGCTCAAGCGCCCGGCCACGCGCGGCTCATGGGGCGAGATCCAGCTGCGCAACGTCGTCGAGATGGCCGGCATGCTCGCGCACTGCGACTTTCTCGAGCAGAGCACGATCCGCACCGACGGCGGCTCGCTGCGCCCGGACATGCTCGTGCGCCTGCCCGGCGGCAAGCTGATCGTGGTCGACTCCAAGGTGCCGCTGGACGCCTACCTGTCGGCGCTGGAGTCCTCGAGCGAGGACGAGCGCGAGCGGCACATCGCGCGCCACGCTCGCCAGACGCGCGAGCACATCGTCAAGCTGGCCGCCAAGGGCTATCAGGGACAGCTCGAGGCCTCGCCCGAGTTCGTCGTGATGTTCGTGCCCTCAGACGGCATCTACCAGGCGGCGCTCGCGGGCGACCCGGCGTTGATCGAGTACGGCGTGGCCCAACAGGTGCTGATGGCCACGCCGACCACGCTGATCGGCCTGCTGTGGGCGGCACACCACGGCTGGCGCGAGGAGCGCATCGCCGAGTCCGCGCGCGACATCGCCGAGTCCGCGCGCGAGCTTCACCGCCGACTCGGGCGTTTCGTCGAGCCGCTCTCGAAGGTCGGTCGCCAGCTGGACTCGGCGATCGCCGCCTACAACGAGGCGGTCGGGTCCTTCGACGCGCGCGTCGTGCCGCAGGTGCGGCGCATCGAGGAGGCCGGCGCGGCCTCCGACCGCGCGGTGCAGGCGCCGCCGGCCGTCGAGACGACCTCGCGCACGGTCACGGCGCGGCTGGCCTCCGAGGAGCCGCAGATCGACCCGGCCGAGGACGCGCCGCAGACACTGCAGGCGCTCGAGCTGGCGCCATCGGCGCGCATCTCCGCCGGCGCGCGAGCGCCAAGACGATCAGCGTGAGCGCGACCGGCACGGTGGCCGGCAGCTCGTCCACGAAGAAGAACAGCAGGTCGAAGGCGACCGCCAGCCCCGCGCACAGCGCTGCGCCGCGTAGCTGCGCGTTGCGCCCCCATGCGAGCGCCAGCAACGCGCCGAGCGTTCCCGCGACGAACAGATCGCCGTAGCCGATCACGGCCGAGCCGAGCTGCGCGCTCTGCAGGCGCGGCAGGCCGGCGGCGGGGTGTGCGGCGTTGAGCGCGTCGTTGGGACGCTGCAGGAGATCTGCGATGACCAGCGCGGCATCGGCGACGGCCATCGCCACCACGCCCGCGCCGAGCCAGCGCGGCGGCGTGACGAGCGCCAGCAGCACGCCGAGCGCGACGCAGCTCAGCGCCGAGAGGATCAGCGCGGCGGCCTGGCCGGGAAGCGCGCCGCGATCGGCCCAGGCCAGCGCGAACAGCGCGGCTGCGAGCAGCGAGCGCAGCGGGTGCGCGCCGGGCGTCAGCCAGCCGAGCGCGCCCGCGGCCAGCAGCGGCACCGCGCACAGCGCGAGATAGTCAGGCCCTGCGCGCTGGCGTGTTCTGCGGCGCCGGCGGCGAGCACGAAGCCGGCCACCGACAGCGGCGGGATGACCGCCCAGCGTCGGGCGCGCAGCCGCGCGAGCGAGGGCGCGCGGGGAACTCGCGCGAGCGCCACGATCGCGCCCTGCGACAGCGACAGCAGGCCGATCGAGATCCAGAAGGGCAGCATCGACTCAAGATACGATGAGCGGGTGAACGCGGCGGCAACGCAGGCTCCTCCCGATCCTGCATCTGTCGGCGGTCGTGGGCAGTCCGCTCAGAGACGCAGACGGCGAGCGCCTCGGCAAGGTCGACGATCTGATCGTGCGCCTGGGCGGCGTCGGCTATCCGCCCATCACGGGGTTTCTCGTGACGGTCGCCGGGCGCACGTCCTACCTCGGCGCCGAGCGCGCCTCGCAGATCGGCTCAGAGGGAGTCGTGCTGCGCAAGGCCAAGCTCGACCTGCGCCGCTTCGAGCGCCGCGCCGAGGAGGTGCTGCTCAAGCGCGACCTGCTCGATCGTCAGCTGATCAACGTGGAGGGCGCGCGCCTGGTGCGCGCGAACGAGATCGAGCTGGCGCACGTCGCGGGCTCCTGGCGCGTCGTCGGCGTCGACACCGGCCCACGCGGCGGCCTGCGAAGGCTGCTGCCCAAGGGCCTGGGCTCGCACATCGCCACCGGCGAGTTCCTCGACTGGGCCGGCGTCGAGCCGTTCGTCGGGCACGTGCCGACGGTGCGCCTGCGCGTTCCCCATCCGAAGCTGGCAAAGCTTCACCCGGCGCAGATCGCCGACCTCGTCGAGGCCGCCTCGCGGCGCGAGGGCGAGGAGATCATCCAGGCGGTCGGCGACGACGACCGCGAGCTGGAGGCGGACGTGTTCGAGGAGCTCGACGACCACCACCAGCAGGAGTTCCTGGAGGACCGCCCAGACGCACAGGTCGCAGAGATCCTCTCGCGCATGGCGCCCGACGACGCCGCCGACATCGTCGGCGAGCTCGACGAGGAGCGCCGCGAGCCGGTGCTCTCGCTGCTGCCGGTCAGCCATCGCGTGAAGGTGCGCGCTCTGCTCGGCTATGACCCTGCGCAGGCCGGCGGGCTGATGAGCCCGGACTTCGTGCAGCTGCGCGGAGCGACGTCGGCCGGCGACGCGCTGGAAGCGGTGCGCCGCTCGCCGATCGCGCCCGAGCTGCTGAGCACCGTGTTCGTCACCTCGGCCGCGGGCTCGCTGGAAGGCAGCGTGCCGGTCACGGCGTTGCTGCGCGCCGACGCGGGCGCCCGTCTGGAATCGTTTGTCAAGCACGAGACGCCGTGCCTGTCGCCCGACGCCGACTTCGAGGAGGTCGCGCGTCAGATGGCCGACTACAACCTGACCTCGATACCGGTCGCCGACGACCACCGCATGGTCGGCGTGGTGACCGTCGACGACGTGCTCGAGGCGATGCTGCCACGCGGCTGGCGGCGACGTTTCGGGTTGCTCGGCGAGGACTGAATACACTGCGCTGCATGAGCACCGCAGGCGGACAGTTCGATGGCGGTCCGAGTACCGCCCGTCATGCGACGTATCCGGTCGGCCACGCGTGGCCGACCGCGCCTGCCTGCCCGGCTTAGCTCGCGCCGAACACGCCTGTTCGCCTTCCTCGGCCTGCTCGGGCCGGGGCTGATCGCCGCCAACGCGGGCAACGACGCCGGCGGCATCGCCACGTACTCGTCGGTCGGCGCCAAGTACGGCTTCACGCTGCTGTGGGCGATGGTGCTGATCACGATCTCGCTGGCGATCGTGCAGCGCCTCGCCGCCCGCATGGGCGTCGTCACCGGCAAGGGGCTGGCCGAGCTCGTGCGCGAGGAGTACGGCATCCGCTGGTCGGTGTTCGCCACGAGCGCCGTGCTGATCGCCAACGTCGGCATCTGCATCTCCGATTTCGTCGGCATCGGCGCGGCCGTGGGCCTGGCCGGCGTGCCGGTGCAGATCTCCGTGCCGATCGCCGCCGTCGGCATCTGGTTGATCATCGTGCGCGGCTCCTACCGTTCGGCCGAGCGCATCTTCATCTGGTTCACGATCCCCTTCTTCGCCTACCCGATCGCGGCGATCCTCGCCCACCCACACTGGGGCGACGTGGGCAAGGCGATCGCGGTGCCGCACCTGCACTCCGGCTCGGCCTTCATCGTGCTGCTGATCGCGCTCGCCGGCACGACGATCACGCCCTACATGCAGCTCTACCTGCAGTCGGCGGTCGTCGAGCGAGGGGTGCGCGAGGAGGATCTGCCGCACGAGGAACGCGAGGCCGTCGCCGGCGCGGTGTTCGCCAACATGATCGCCGCGTTCATCATCATCGCCACCGGCGCAACGCTGTTCACGCATGGAATCCACGACATCTCCTCAGCCGCCGATGCGGCGCGCGCGCTGAACCCCTTCGCCGGGCAGTACGCCGAGGTGCTGTTCGGCGTCGGGCTGCTCGGCGCGAGCCTGCTGGCGGCGGCGATCCTGCCGATCGCGACCTCCTATGTGGTGTCCGAGTCGCTCGGCTACGAGAAGGGCGTCGGGCGGCGACGCGAGGAGGCGCCGGTGTTCGTGAACATCATCACCGGCATGATCCTGTTCAGCGCGTTCGTGGCGATGATCCCGGGCGTGCCGGTGATCTCGCTGCTCGTCGGCGTGCAGGTCGTCAACGGGCTGCTGCTGCCGATCAACCTGTTCTTCATCTGGCGCCTGGCGCGCTCGCGCAGCGTGATGGGCGAGCGGCGCAGCCGCGGCTTTCTCGACGGCGCCGCGGCCGTCACAGTCGCCGTCACCTCGACGCTGTCGCTTGCGCTCGTCGTGATCACCCTTGGAGGGTTCTGAGCGCGACTAGATGATTGATTCCACGGCCATGTGCCGTTGTCCGGGGGTGCGGATGGTCGAGTCGGCCCAGGACGCAGGCCGAAGGCCTTGCTGGTGGCAAGGCCAAGGCCGAGGACGCCGGCCGGCGAAGGCCAGACGTGCCATCCGGCGGTGCATCGACGCGGAATCAATCATCTAGGCCGCCGACGCAGCGCGGTCGCCCTCGAGCAGCAGCGTGGCGCCGATCGCGCCGCCGAGATCGCCCAGCGCGGCGACGTGCACGTCGGGCGGGCGAAAGTCGGCGAACAGGTGCGGCAGGATCTCTTTGGCTATGCGCTCGGCATAAGGGTCGCCGAGCCGCACGCCGAGACCGCCGCCGATGATCACGCACTCCACGTCGAGCACGTTCAGCGCCGAGGCGACTCCGGCGCCGAGCGCCCGCAGTGCGCGCTCGATCATGTGGGTCGCAAGCTCGTCCTCGCGCTCCAGCGCGCGCGCCCAGATGCCGCTGGTCAGCCGCGTGCGGTTGCGCTCCTTCATCAGCTTGAAGAGGTCGGTCTTGCGGCCCTTCTCGACCAGCTTCGCGGCGTGCGCTTCCATCGCCGAGCGCCCGGCGTAGGCCTCCATGCAGCCGCGTCGTCCGCACGTGCAGCGAGCGCCGTCGAGCTCGACGACGATGTGACCGATCTCGCCGGCCGCGCCCAGGCCCTCCCACGGCTTGCCGTCGAGCACGATGCCGCCGCCGACGCCCGTGCCCCAGAAGACGCCCAGCAGCGAGTCATACGGCTTGCCCGCGCCGAGCTGGAACTCGGCATCGGTGGCGACCTGCACGTCGTTGCCCAGCGCCACCGGGCAGCCGAATGCCTTGGCGAGCGTCGGCGCCAGCGCGAAGCTGCCTTCCCAGTCAGGCAGGTTGCGTGCGCTCGTCACCGTGCCGCCGTCGATCGTCCCCGGCGACCCGACGCCCACGCCCGCGAGCTGCGCCGGCTCGACGTGGGCCGCCGCGGCGGCGTCGCGCAACGCGCCCTCGATCGCCTCGGCCACGTCGGCCGGGCCGCCGCTGGTCGGCGTCGGCCGGCGCGCCGAGCCAAGCACCGTGCGCTCGCCGTCGACGATCACGGTCTGGATCTTCGTGCCGCCGAGATCGACGCCGCCGAGCTTGCTCATCGCCGCTGATCATGGCAGACAGGCCAGCGCCAAGATGACCGTCGACGGGCGCTCGCCGGCGGGCCGATCGGGCGTGCCCGCGGGGCCGGCGACGGCCCCGCGCTCAGCCTTTGGGCTTGGCCGGCTTGGGGTGGTCCGGGATCGCCGCGGCGCTGCGCTTGGCGGCGACCTTCGGCGCCGGCAGCGCACCGACGCGCGTCACCAGCTGGTTCCACTGCGTGGTGCTCAGCGCGCTCGCTTCGACGACCGGCGTCGGCGCGGCCTGGCCGGCGCCAGCCGAGTGCGCAGCCTTGGCGGTAGCGGCCGGCGACAGCGGGACCTCACCGGCGGTCGGTCGAAAGCCGACGTGGATGTGGTTCCAGTGTTCGGGCATCGCCAGCGTGTTCGGCGCGCCCGGGTACTGCATCAGGCTGATGATCTGGTGCGGCACGAATTCGCCCTGCAGCGTGAGCAGCGCGCGGATCGTCGTGTCGGTGATCGTGCCGGCGCCCTGGTGGTCGGCGATCGGCGTGCCGTTGATCGCGTCGATGTCCACGGCATCGCCGGTGTAGTGCTCGGACACGTAGCCGGAGACGGTCATCTCGCTGTGGCCGCACTCCAGCGCGCTGACGGTCGGCTTCAGGCCGACGCGCGAGAGAAACGCGAGCACCGCGAGCACGCGCTTGTCGATCGCGCCGGAGGCGATGTCCTGGCGCCCGCAGGCATAGATCTGGATGCCCGGGTCCGACAGCACGGCGCGCTCCAGTTCATCCTTGGTCATCAGGAATACGCCGCTGGCCGTCGCGCCGAGCAGGTTCGTGTCGCCGGTCGCGCCCTGCGGGTGCAGCGCGACGCCGAGCTGCGCCCAGTTCTTCAGGATCGGCCGTGGGTCGATCGTGCTCTGGTCGCCGCCGGGGCGGATCGCGAAGCGCAGGTGCCCGTCGTGGGCGTTGGGGGGCGTGCGCACGCTGCCGAGCACCGTGCCCTGGGAGACGATCGAGCCGGCGCGCAGCGGCAGCGTCTTGCCGACGCTGGTCGAGCGCGCGGCGCGCTTGGCCTTGGCGGCCGAGGCGACCGCGTCGGGGTTGCCGGGGTGAGCGAACAGGCGGACCTTTCCGGTCGCGGCCGGCGCCGGTTCGCCGGTCGTCACTGACGCGGCCTTGGCATGCTTGGCGGCGGGCTTCGAGACCTTCAACGTCACCGGAGGGTGGCTGCCGGCGGTGGCCGCCAGCTTGGGCTTGGGTTCGGCGCTGGACACCGCCGGCAGCGCCGGCGTCGCGGACGCGGGCGCCTTGTGCGCCTTGGGCCGGGGGTAGTGCGAGGCGATGCTGCCGAGGCCGGCGTAGGTGAAGACGTCGCCGTAGACGTCTCGCAGGATCAGGTACTTGCCGAGCTTGTGCGAGCTGCCGAGCTTGACGATGCGCCCGTCCTGAGCCGCCACGACCTTGGCGTTGGGCGCGCTCATCAGGTCGACCAGCTGCAGCGCCGGCGCAGCCTTGACGGACTTGCGCGAGGTCGCCGCGGCGGCGCTCGGCGCGGGCGCAGCGCCGGGAAGGGCGCTGGCCGCGGCGGGTGTTGCAGCGGCGGATTTGCTCGCGCCCTTGGCGGCGACAGCGGCCGCGGTCGCGCTCGAGCGGGTCAGCACGGTCGACAGCGCGCCCCATGCGACCTGCTTGCCGGTCACCGGCATGCGGCCCGCCGTGAGGCCGGTCAACGTCGCGATCACACCCTTGGGGTAGCTGGAGATGAGCTTGGCGCGCAGCAGCACCGATTTGACGTATTCCTCGGAATGGTTGTAAGCGAGGATCGCCCCGTGCAGGTCGGTCGCCGCGCCGGCGGCGCGCAGGTAGCGAGCGGCGGCGAAGATCGCGTCGACCGGGTTGTAGGGATCGGCATAGCCGGAGTTCAGCGCGTCGACGCCGTACTGGATCCAAGTCGCCGGCATGAACTGCATCCAGCCCACGGCTCCCGCCGTGGAGACCGACTGATCGGCGCCGTAGTTGGTCTCGATTTCGTTGATCGCCGCCAGGATCTGCCACGGCACTCCGTACTGCACGGCCGCGGCCTGGTAGATCGGCAGCAGGAACAGCGGGATGCGGTAGAACGACAGCGCCTGCGTGGAGGCTGCAGAGCCGGCGAGCTCGGCGGCCAGCGCTTCGGCCTGCGCGGCGATCACCTGCGGAGCGACCGCGACGTTGTTGGCGCCCTGGGCGCCGGGCGCGGTCGGCGTCGTCGGCGTGGTGCTCGGGCCGGTGGCGGTGTTCTTGGAGGCGCTGGTTTTCTGTCGCCGCTGCAGGACCACCGCCGGGCTCTTGGCGCGCGGCTGAGCCGGCGCCGGGATTTCGGCCTGCGCCGAGGTGGTGTCGGCCGGCGTCGTCGTGGTCGGTGCGGGTGTCGTCGTGGGCGTCGTCGTGGGCGTGCTGGTGGGCGCCGGCGTCGTCGTTTTGGTCGTTTCGGCGGACGGCGTTTCCGTTTCGGGCGGTTCTTCGACGGTCGTCGTCGTCGTGACCGTGCCCTCGGCCGCCAGCGCTCCGGTGGAGGCCAGGCCGAGTCCAGTCGCCGTGATGCCGCTGCCGGCCAGCGCCGACACGAGCGCGCGCCATAGCCAGCGCCGCGAGCGGGCCGGAGGCGTCATGCGCCGGTCTTGATCATCTGTCGGTCGTCCCATTGTCGTCGTCGGCGTGCCTTGCCCACAAACGCGGGGTACGCCCACCGCCATTCATATCGGCAGGCAAGCACGAAGGCGTAAAGGATTCGTAATCGCGTCCAGACGGTACTGCCGCGGCGGATTTCCTGCGACGGCCGGTTGAGACCGTGCAAATACCCCGAGTGCGTATGCCCGAAACGCGACCGGAATAGCCGGTCGCTTCAGCCTGTTCGATGGCGCCTTGGGGCCTCCTGCCCGTCGTTGCTGGTCGCAAACAGCCCTTCCCTCGCGTCGCGCACCGATCTATTCTCGTGCGCGGCCGGTTAAGGTTGTCAAAGGGGCCGGCAAAATGCCGGGCGGTCAGCGTCAGAGGAAGGGGCACAGATGGCTCGTAGGGTGCGATTCTCGCTTGCAGCAACGCTTGCATACAAGGGACTCGCGGCGGGGCTGGCCCTGCTCGGGGCGATCGCGCTGGCGGCGCCGGCGCTCGCATCGGCGGAAGAAATCCCCACGCCGACGCTGAAGGTGAGCGCAAAGGCCGTGCCGATTCCGGGCTTTCCCGGGACCGGCAACTTCTACGGCAAGGGTGCAGACATCGAGGCGACCGCCGAAGCAGAAGGGTCCGGCTACGGCGCCACCCCGCAGAACCCCAAAGGCGGCCTGCCGCCGCTGTCGGCGGTCAACGTCTACCTGCCCAAGGGCGTCAAACTGCACCCGCAGGGTTTCGGCCACTGCAGCGAAGCGACGCTGCAGAACATCGGCGCCTCCGGCTGCCCGAAGTCGTCGGTCGCGAGCGCGCTCGGAAGCGTGCTCGGCGAAGTCACCTTCGGCGCCGAACGTGTGCCCGAGGAAGCGACGCTGCAGGCTTTCTTCGGACCGGGCGGCAGCCTGCTGTTCTTCACCGACGGCACCTCACCCGTGAGCCTGGAAATCGTCTCGACGGGCAAGTACGTCAAGAGCTCGGGCAAATTCTCCTGGGAGCTGAAGACGCTGGTGCCGCCTGTCGCGACGGTGCCGGGTGCGCCTCTGGCATCGGCCAGGAAAATCCACCTCAAGGCGGGCGCGGCGTTCAGGCGCAACGGCAAGGTGGTCCCCTACGGAACGGTTCCCAAGAAGGGCGAATGCCCACGGGGCGGCTTCTTCGGCAAGGTCGAAGTCACCTTCGGTGGCATGTATGGCGGCGCACGCGAATTCGGCATCCCCGCGAAAACCGTCACGCAGGTCATTCGCGCGCCCTGCCCCCGTCGCTAGACCCGCTGGCTCGGGGCGCACCGACTCGATACCCTGCACGGCATGGAAACGATCCTCTCGGTGCTTCAGGTGATCATCTCCGTGATCGTCGTGTTCCTGGTGCTCATGCACTCGGGCAAGGACGCGGGGCTGTCGGGCGCGTTCGGCGTCGGCAGTGGCACGGGACCGCTCGGCGGCGGCTCGATGGTCGAGCGCAACCTGAACCGCTGGACGATCTTCTTCGCCGTGCTGTTCATCATCAACGCGATCATCCTGCTCAAGCGGCCCTGGGCCTGACGGCGCCGGGGCGCTAGCTGCGCGTGTCGGACTCGGCGGCCTCGGCACGCGTCGCTTGCTCGGCCTTCGTGGCTTCGCGCTGCTCGAGCGCCTGCAGCCTGTCGAGGATCTCCAGCGCCTCGGCGCGCAGCGCGGCATCGATCACCTCGTAGTCGCCGGCTGACAGCTTGCCCGTGCGTCGGTCGAGCTCGGCGTCGCGGATCTCGCGGTACTTGGCCTCGCGCGCGGCCTCGAGCTCGTCGCGATCGAGCGCCGAAGCGTCCGCCTCGGCGTCGGCGGCCGACGCCGGCGCTCGCAACGGACCGCTGACGACGAACAGCACGATCGCCAGCAGCGCGAAGGCGAGGATCACCGCGACGATCTGCACTCAAAGCCTCCGGGGCACGCCGGGGCCGGCGAGCGGCGCCATCGAGAACGTCAGGCGCGCGCCAGGCCGTGGGCGCTGCGCGCACGCGAGCGCAGCGCCACACGGCGGCGGATCGTGCTCGGCGCGGGCCAGATGGCGATCAGGCCGCCGCCGAAGACGATCAGCCCACCGATCCAGATCCACATGACCAGCGGCGAGACGATGAAGTGGAACTGCGCCGGCGGCGGATTCTTCAGATAGGTTCGCGCGAGCACGCCGAGCGCAACGTCGGCCTCGTCGGCCGGCAGCGTGCGGTTGCCGACGCTGACGATGCGCGCGAGCGCCGGCGCGGAGATGTCGGGCGCGATCGCGCTCCACACGTCACGCGTTGGGCCGCCGCTGAGGCTGATGTGGCTGACCGCCTGCCCACCGATCAGATGACCGACGGTGCCCTGCGCCGGTTCGCCCGAGTCGTAGAAGCCCTCGCTCGGACGCAGCGTGGCGACGTGCCGGCCGTGCTTGCTCACATCGACGACCGCGCCCAGGCTGAGCGTCGAGCCGGTGTGCGCCGCGTCGTTCTTCGGCGTCACGGTGGCCGTTGGGCGTTGATAGCGCAGCGTGTAGGCGCCGACCTGCGCCGAGGAGCCGGGCGTCAGCCGCTGCTCGACCGCGTGCTGGAAGGACGACGATGCGGCGACGCCGACGAACAGCACGGCGATGCCGATGTGCACGATGTAGCCGCCGTAGCGCCGGCGGTTTCGCTGGACCAGCGCCAGCAGCGCGACCGGCGGGGCCTCGCCGGCGATCGCTCGGCGCGCGCGCACGCCGCGGAAGAACTCCTGGCCGACGGCGCCGAGCACGAACGCCGCGCAGGCGAACATCGCCAGCGCGAACGGCTTGTGCGCGACGCCCGCGACGAGCAGCGCGACGAGCGCCAGCAGCGCGCTGAGCAAGGGCACGACGAAGTTGCGCCTGGCGTTGGCGAACGTCGCGCGCCGCCACGCGATCACCGGGCCGATGCCGCTGAGCAGCACGAGGATCAGCGCCAGCGGCACCGTGTAGCGATCGAACCACGGCGGCCCGACCGACGCTTCGTTGCCGGTCAGCGCCTCGGAAATGAGCGGGAAGTAGGTCCCCCAGAAGATCACGAAGCAGAGCGCCACGAGCACCACGTTGTTGGCCAGAAAGGCCGATTCGCGCGAGAGCAGCGAGTCCAGCCGGTGCTCTGAGCGCAGCGTGTCGCGGCGGGAGACGACGAGGTAGATCGAGCCGGCGATCAACACGCCGATGAGCGCCACGAACGGCACGCCGAGCGTGGCGCCGCCGAAGGCGTGGATCGAGTTGAGCACGCCGCTGCGCACGAGGAACGTGCCCATGATCGCCAGCGTGCCCGTCGCGAGCACGAGCGATGTGTTCCACACCTTCAACATGCCGCGCTTCTCTTGGATCATCAACGAGTGCAGGAACGCCGTGCCCGTCAGCCACGGCATCAGCGAGGCGTTCTCCACGGCGTCCCAGCCCCAGTAGCCGCCCCAGCCCAGCTCGGAGTAGGACCAGCGCGCGCCGAGCAGGATGCCGACGCCGAGAAACAGCCACGCGGCGAAGGCGAAGCGCCTGGTCGCGCGGATCCAGTCGGCGTCGACGCGGCGCGTCAGCAGCGCGCCCATCGCGAAGGCCAGTGGGATCGTGCACAGCGTGTAGCCGGAGTAGAGCATCGGCGGGTGGATCATCATCGTCGGGAAGCGCAGCAGCGGATCGAGCCCGACTCCTTCGGCGGGCGTCGGGCTGGTCGTGGCAAACGGCGTCGCGTAGAAGATCATCAACGCGATGAAGAAGCCGCCGAAGCCGAGCAGGATCGCCTGCGCGTAGGCGGCCACGTCGCGCATGCGCTTGCGCACGAGAAACAACGCGAGGCTCGACCACAGCGAGAGCAGCCAGGCCCACAGCAGCAGCGAGCCTTCCTGCGAGGACCACACGGCGGCGGCGCGATAGAACGTCGGCGTGGTGCGGCTCGACGTGTCGGCCACCGTGTTGAAGGCGAAGTCGTTACGCAGGAAGGCGATCTCGAGGATCGCGAAGGCCGCCGTCAGCACGATCGCCAGCGCGTAGACGGCTCGGCGCCCGGACTCCGAGTACTCCGTGCGCCCGCTGCGCACGCCGTAGATCGACGCGACGATGCCGTAGACGCAGACGACGAGCGCCAGCAGCAGGCAGATGCGGCCGAGATCGGCCACTCAGAAGTTCTGCTTCTCGCCCGTTGGAGCGGTCTTGTACTTCGAAGGGCACTTGGTGATCAGCGAATCGCGTTCGCCGATGTACTGGCCGCCGCGCTTGTCGACGGTCACGATCACCTCGCGGCCTTCGCGGAAGGGGTCGGGCACGGTGCCCGTGTAGGCGACCGGGACCTTCGTCTGACCGGCGCGATCGGCGACGCTGAAGTCCAGCGTGTTGCCGACGTGGCGCACCGAGCCGTGCACGACGGTGCCGGTCACCTGGTAGCTACGGCCCGGCTGCGCTTGGCGCACGAGCTGGCTCGGGCTCAGCGCAGGGCTGGCCGCGCTGAAGCTCGTGTAGATCAGCGCGGAGGCCAGCACGACGGCTGCGCTCAGTGCCACTACCAGGCGCACCGTTCGCTTACGCGCGGGGTTCATCGAGCCCATTATCTCAAACGGCCAACTCCGCCGTGCCGCCCGCGCCCGCTCGCCGCTCGCCGATCGCCCCGCCGCTCACCAGGAAATCCGTGTTGCAAAGCGAAACCTTTGAGGATGGGCAGAGTCTTTATCAGCAGAGGCATGCGAGCTCGACTCCCCCAGACCCTGCGCGAGCGCCGCCGCTCGCGCGACGAACAGCACCGGCGCAGGCCCGTGCGCCCGCCGGCCGACCCCGCGGCGCAGGTCGCGGATTTGGCCGTCGCGCGCGTGCGCAGCGCCGGCGGCCCACGCGACGAGGCCTCCTATGCCTGCTCGTGCGGTCTGCTGTTTCGCGCGCCGGTCTCGACGACCGTCGCCTGCCCCCACTGCCACGCCCAGCAGGCCTGGTAGACCCTTCCCCGTCGCCGCCGGCGCTGCGATTGGCAGCGATGACGCCGACCGCTCGCTGCGCCTTTCGATTGCTCGCTTGACAATGTCAATAATGGCGATATAGTTACTGAACAATGTCCGTTCGCGTGACCCCCTCCCGCAGGCAAGACCCCATTCTCGCCGGCGGCCTGGCCGACGCCCTCGCGGCGCCTGCCCGCGCGGGCGAACGATGTAGAGGCGCCTGAAAGGTCCCTCGTCCCTCTCCCCGGAGACCGATCCACTCTCCGGGAGTCCCCCTGGCGACCGGGTCGGGCAGTGGCCCGGCCCGGTCGTGCCCCTCGCTTGAAAGGAAACGCTGACGGCCGCGCGCTGGTCCAAGCGGCGCGGGTTCGCTACTGTCGGCGGCCGAGGGAGGGCAATGCATGTAGATCCGTACATCGTTCTGGGGAGCGCCGTGATCGGCTTTCTCGTCGGCATGACCGGCGCGGGCGGCGGCGCGCTGATGACGCCGATGCTGATCCTGCTGTTCGGCGTGAAGCCGTCCTCGGCGATCTCCAGCGACCTGGTGGCGGCCGTGATGATGCGCCCGATCGGCGCCGCCGTGCACCTGCGCCAGAAAACGGTCAACCTGCGCCTCGTCGGCTGGATGGTGCTCGGCTCGGTGCCGATGGCCTTCGTCGGTTCATACCTGCTGAGCCTGATGGGCCATGCGAAAACGGCGCAGAGCAACATCGAGCTGGCGCTGGGCATCGCGCTGCTGATCGGCGCGAGCGCGATGGTGCTGCGCTACATCCTCGACCGGCGCTCGGGCCAGGTTCGCCTCGGAGTCGTCCATGACATCGCGCCGAAGCCCCTGCGGACGATCGCCATCGGCATGCTCGGCGGCGTCGTCGTCGGCATAACGTCGGTCGGCTCGGGCTCGCTGATGATCATCATGTTGCTGTTTGTGTACCCGATGCTCGGCGCCAACCAGCTCGTCGGCACCGATCTGACGCAGGCCGTGCCGCTGACGCTGGCGGCCGCGCTGGGCGCACTGGCTTTCGGTCACGTCGAGTTCGGCGTGACCATCTCGCTGATCATCGGCAGCGTGCCGGCGGTGTTCATCGGCTCGCTGCTCTCCTCCAGCGCGCCTGATCGCATCATCCGCCCGGTGATCACCTTCGTGATCGCCGCCTCGGGGCTGAAGTACGTGGGCGTCGGCACGACTGCGCTCGGCTGGATTCTCTGCGTGGCGCTGCTCGGCGCCGCCGCGAGCTGGCTGATCGTCAAGCGTCCGTGGCGCCGGCTCAAAGTGCCGGGAGAATCGCCGCCGACACCAGAGGAACCCGCTCTGCTGCGCACCGACGCGCCTGAGATCGAGCAGGTCTAGAACGAAAAGCGGGCCCGAGCGTCGCTCGGGCCCGCTTGGTCAGTCCAGGGCGCCTATTCCTGCGCCACTTTGAACTCGAGGTGTTCTTCGTTGATGAGTTTCTGTTTGGTCGCCAGCCCGGCCTGTTCTGCGCCGGAGCCGAGCGTCGCCGTGAGCGTGTCTTTGGCCGCTTCTTCGAAGGCTTCGGGCGACTGTTTGCCCAAGCTCTGCGAGTAGGTCAGCGTTTGCGAGCCGCTCATTTTGTTGACGTTGGCGATCGCGCCGATCGCCGAGCCGCTCACCGACAGCGCTTCGCTGACGCCGGCGCATTGGGCCGAGATCAGCGTCGGGTTCTGGCTGAGGTCGACGCCGACTGAGACGATCAGTTCGTCGGCCGGGCCGGAGCGGTCTTCGATGAAGCCCAGCTGGCCGGCCAGCGAGCTGGTGTCGATCTCACCGGAAGGCGCGCCGCTGCTCTGGCAGGCCGCTTTGCTGGAGCTCAGCGCGCAGCCGGTCAGTTTCAGCGATGCCGTCAGCGATTTGGCGCCGGTGTATTTGCCCGAGCCGGTCGATTTTTTGCACAGAACCTTCGCTCCGCCTGCGCCTTCCAGAGCGACCGTCGCGCTGGTGGTGGTGAAGTTCGGTTTTGCGCCTGGGCCTTCCAGCCATTCGAAGTTTCCTTCGCCGGGGCTGGCCGAGACGCAGTGGCCGTTTTCGAATTCACCCGTGTGTTTGACTTTGGTTTTCACGCAGCGGCCGATCGCCGGCAGGATCGCCTGGTTTTTCAGCTTGTAGGGGTAGGTCTGAAGGAATTCCGTTTCCTGGACCACCGAGTTGTTTCCGGCGGCGGACGGCAGGCCGGCCGAGTTGTTGACGACCGAATCCTCGAGACCCGCAGGGCCGCAGCCGTTTGCGCCGGGCGCCGCGAATTCGTTGTCGACGACAGTCGTTCCCGTGACGCGGGTGATGTTGCCCGCCCCCGTGAAGCTCAGGCTGCCCGTTTTGCCGCTGATCGGCGTGTTCGGCGGGGGAGGATTGGTGGCCCCCGTCGTCAGCGTCAGCGCGAGCGGTTCGGCCGGCGTGCCGACGTAGCACGACGCACCGAGCAGCGTGTTGTCCAGTTTGACCTTCAGCGGGAGCTGCACCGAAGGGCCGCCGCGCAGCAGCGCCGTCGAGTTGAGGAACACCGGCCCGGCCAGTTCGGCGGTCGCGGTGACTTCTTCGCCCGGCAGACCGAGCCCGACGAGGCCACCCGGAACCGTCTGCGGCGTTTTCGACAGCGTTTCGCCGTTGGCCGCGGGGACCAGTTCGTTGCTGCCTTCCTGCAGGCCACCCTGAAGCGTGATCGGGTGGACGATCGGCGTCACCTTCGAGCCGAGCTTGAATTCACCGCCGGTAACCGTCGAGTAGGCGCAACCATCGACGCCGGGAACGCTCGTCGGACACTGCGCGAACACCGACAGTTCCCGATCGATCCCCGCAGACGCCGAAGCGGCGCCGATCGCCGCGACCAAGGCCGAGACGGCCAAGACAACCAAAACCAGACGTGAACCGATCGTGCTTCTTCTGTGACCTGCGAAAGCCCTCATCTAACTCCTCCCGAAATCTCCATGACCGTTACGTGCCCCTGCCCAGGAGACGCCGTTCCCCGGCATGCCCCAATGTGCACATACCCCCTTGTGCAGGTTGCTAAACATAGCCGCGCACTGCTGCGAGGGTCAATCGAGCTTCAATGCGCTTCGGCGCCTATTCCTGCGCCACTTTGAACTCGAGGTGTTCTTCGTTGATGAGTTTCTGTTTGGTCGCCAGCCCGGCCTGTTCTGCGCCGGAGCCGAGCGTCGCCGTGAGCGTGTCTTTGGCCGCTTCTTCGAAGGCTTCGGGCGACTGTTTGCCCAAGCTCTGCGAGTAGGTCAGCGTTTGCGAGCCGCTCATTTTGTTGACGTTGGCGATCGCGCCGATCGCCGAGCCGCTCACCGACAGCGCTTCGCTGACGCCGGCGCATTGGGCCGAGATCAGCGTCGGGTTCTGGCTGAGGTCGACGCCGACTGAGACGATCAGTTCGTCGGCCGGGCCGGAGCGGTCTTCGATGAAGCCCAGCTGGCCGGCCAGCGAGCTGGTGTCGATCTCACCGGAAGGCGCGCCGCTGCTCTGGCAGGCCGCTTTGCTGGAGCTCAGCGCGCAGCCGGTCAGTTTCAGCGATGCCGTCAGCGATTTGGCGCCGGTGTATTTGCCCGAGCCGGTCGATTTTTTGCACAGAACCTTCGCTCCGCCTGCGCCTTCCAGAGCGACCGTCGCGCTGGTGGTGGTGAAGTTCGGTTTTGCGCCTGGGCCTTCCAGCCATTCGAAGTTTCCTTCGCCGGGGCTGGCCGAGACGCAGTGGCCGTTTTCGAATTCACCCGTGTGTTTGACTTTGGTTTTCACGCAGCGGCCGATCGCCGGCAGGATCGCCTGGTTTTTCAGCTTGTAGGGGAACGCCTCGAGAAATTCTGCTTCCTGGACGGCTTTGTTGTGGCCGGCGGCCGCGGGTATTCCAGCCTCCAGGTCGACGACCGGGTCCTCGATGCCCAGCGGGCCGCAGCCGTTTGCGCCGGGAACGGCGAAGGCGTTGTCGACGAGCACCGTGCCCGCCACGCGCACGATCGCGCCGGCCGCCGCGAAGCTCAGATGCCCCGGTTTGCCGCTGATCGGCGTCGCCGGCGCGGGCGGGCTGGTCGTGCCGGTGGTCAGTTCGAGCGCCACCGGTTCGGAGCCCGTGCCGACGTAGCATTGCGCCAGCAGCAGCGGATTGTCCAGTTTGACCTTGAGCGGCAGCAGCACCGACGGGCCGCCGTTCAGCAGCGCCGTCGCGTTGAGCTGAACGCTGCCCGCCAGTTCCGCCGTAGCCGTGACTTCTTCGCCCGGCAGACCGATGCCGACGAGGCCACCGGGAACGGTCAGCGGCGTGTGCGAAAGCGTGTTGCCGTCCGCGGCAGGCACGAGTTCGTTTGAGCCGAGCTTGAGCCCGCCCTGCAGCACGATCGTCTTGTTGATCGGGACCGTCTTTGAGCCCAGCTGGAATTCCCCGCCTTTGACGGTCGAGTAGGCGCAGACGTTCACGTCCGGCGCCGTTGTGGGGCAGTCGCCGAAGACGGAAAGTTCACGATCGATGCCGGCCTGTGCGGGCGCCGACAGGGCGAGTCCCAGCGCCACGAGCGCGAGCAGGGCGACCGTCACCCCTCCGCGGCGCCGTCTGCGCACTGCGTCGCTCGCTGAAACAGAACCGCTGCTCAAACCGCTGATCCTCTGCATTTCCTCTCCCCGGCTCGGCGATGTGCATGACTGAACGAACGTCCAATAAGCTGCGCGGCGCCGATGTTATCGAGCGTTCGGAAGGTCTGTCAACTAGGGTCCGGCGCGGTCTTGTGAAGCCCACCCGCCTCGATCCAGAGAGCCGCCGAGATCACCTGCTGGAGGTCGGCGCGGCGCTTTTCGCCGAGCACGCCTATGACGAGGTGCTGATCGACGACGTGGCCCGGCGAGCCGAGGTCTCGCGCGGCCTGCTCTACCACTACTTCGCCAACAAGCGCGAGTTCTTCGTGGCGATCTTGAAGGTCGAGACGGGCAAGCTCGCGGCCGCCACCGATCCCGATCCGGCGCTGGCGCCGATGGAGCGACTGCGAAGCAGCCTCGACGGATATCTCGGCTACGTCGAAGGCAACCGCGCCGGCTACCGCGCCATCTTCCGCGGCTCGCCGGGCGCCGACGCGCGGGTGCGCGCGATCGTGCAGCGCAACCTCGACCGCGAAGCCGCGCGACTGATGGCGGGGATCCGCCCGCGCGAGCAGCCGAGCGAGCTGCTCGAGGTCGCCGTGTATGGCTGGCTCGCCTTCCTGATCGCCGCCACGCTGCGTTGGTTGGACGACGAACGACTCGAGCGCGAGCAGCTGCGCGAACTCTGCATCGGAGCGCTGCTCGCGCTGGTGGACCTGGTTTGAGCCGACGAGCGCAGCCTGCCGGCGTGCGCCTGCTGCAGGTGCGGCTGGCTACTTGATGTGCATCCCGGAGATCGCGCGGGAGATCACCAGCTGCTGGATCTCGGCGGTGCCCTCGAAAATGTCGTAGATCTTCGCGTCGCGGTGCCAGCGCTCGACGGGGAACTCGCGCGTGTAGCCGTTGCCGCCGAGGATCTGGATCGCGCGCTCGGTGACCCACACCGACACCTCTCCGGCCTTCAGCTTGGACATCGAGCCCTCGGCGTTGGTGAAGGTGTGGCCGTTGCGCCCCATCCACGAGGCGCGCCACACGAGCAGACGTGCCGCGTCGATCTCCAGCTTCATGCGCGCGAGCGTGAAGGCGATCGCCTGGTTCTCGATGATCTTGCGCCCGAACTGCTCGCGCTCCTTGGCGTAGTCCAGCGCGTACTCGTAGGCGGCGCGGGCGATGCCCAGCGCCTGCGCGCCGACGGTCGGGCGCGAGGACTCGAACGTCTGCATCGCCGCCTGCGAGTTGGACTTCTTGCCCTCGCGCACGCGCGCCAGTCGCTCGTCGAGCTTGTCCTTGCCGCCGAGCACGTAGCCGGCGGGAACGCGACAGTCATCGAGGAACACGTCCGCGGTGTGCGAGGCGCGCAAACCGTGCTTTGAGACCTTCGTGCCTTCAGAGATACCCTTGGCCTCGGACATCGGCACGACGAACGCCGCGTGGCCTTTGGAGCCGAGCTCGCGGTCGACCGAGGCGATCACCACGTGCACGTCGGAGATGCCGCCGTTGGTCGCCCAGGCCTTCTGGCCGTTGAGCACCCACTCGCCGGCCGCCTCGTCGAACTTGGCGCTCGTGCGTACGCCCGAGACGTCGGAGCCCGCGTTCGGCTCAGACGCGCAGAAGGCGGCGACCTTGACGTCGTCGACGGTGCCGAAGCAGCGCGGAATCCATTCGCCGATCTGCTCGGGCGAGCCCTGGCCGAAGATCGCCGCGACGGCCAGCGCGGTGCCCATGATCGACATGCCGATGCC
This sequence comes from uncultured Solirubrobacteraceae bacterium, assembly GCA_963793935.1. Taxonomy (GTDB): domain Bacteria; phylum Actinomycetota; class Thermoleophilia; order Solirubrobacterales; family Solirubrobacteraceae; genus Palsa-744. Next base: position 573,029 of record CAWCBZ010000001.1, on the reverse strand, counting down.
GGCGTCGCCCCAGAACAGCTCCTCGTTGACGATCGGCAGGCCGAGACCGCTCGGGTCGGCGAAGAACTGCGCCATGCCTTCGAAGCCGTAGAGGCCGATCTTCGCTGCCTCCTGGATGATCGGCCAGGGCGTCTCCTCACGCTCGTCCCACTCGTGCGCCGCCGGGCGCACGACGTCGGCGGCGAAGCCGTGGACCCAGTCGCGGATGTCCTTCTGATCCTGGCTCAGTTCCAGCGAGAAGGTGACCTCCTGACCAGCGGAGCCGGAGATCGCCTCGACGGCGGCCTCGGCGGCGTCGGTCGAAGCTGGAGCGTCAACGGCGGATGCAGCTGTTGCGGACATCGAGGGAGCTCTCCTGAGGTAGACGTGAGGGATGTGATCGCAGGGCCGGCAGACCCGCTCGGACAGCGACGAGATTACCCGCCCACGGCCGCGGCCAAACGGCCGCGAGCGTGCGAGGGCTCACACAGTCAACGCGCCTACGAGTCAGCACGCAACGCATGTCTCTTATTTGCGGTCTCAAAGGCTGGAATCCCGATCTTGTTTATACCGTTTGTTTGCTCTACCATCACCGCTTCGACTCTTCCGATGTCTCCGATGAAGAAAGTGGTTATGACCAAAAACACCCTTGTTGTGCTCGCTTCGCTGTGTGCGGCGGCGATCGGCCTCAGCGCCTGCGGCTCGTCGAGCTCGTCCTCCGGCGGCTCGAGCAGCAGCCTCACGCTCGTCGCCTACTCGACGCCACAGCCGGCCTTCGAAAAGCTGATACCGGCCTTCACGGCGACGCCGGACGGCAAGGGCGTCAGCTTCAAGCAGTCCTACGGCCCCTCCGGCGAACAGAGCCGCGCGGTCGCCAATGGGCTGCACGCCGACGTCGTGGACTTCTCGCTGGAACCGGACGTCGAACGGCTCGTCAAGGCGGGCCTGGTGTCGTCCGACTGGAACCAGAACGCCACGCACGGCTTCGTGACCCAATCGGTCGCCGTGATCATCGTGCGCAAGGGCAACCCGAAGCACATCACAGACTGGTCTGACCTGGTCAAGCCCGGCGTGCAGGTCGTGACCCCCAACCCGTTCACGTCGGGCAGCGCGCGCTGGAACGTGATGGCCGCCTATGGCGCGCAGATCAAGGAAGGCAAGACGCCGGCGCAGGGCCAGGAATACCTCAAGGCGCTGTTCGGGAACGTCGTCAGCCAGGACAGCTCGGCACGCAACGCGCTGCAGACGTTCGTCTCCGGTCGCGGCGACGCGCTGATCGACTACGAGAACGAGGCGATCACCGACCAGAAGAAGGGCGAGCCGATCGAATACGTGACTCCCAAGAACACGATCCTGATCCAGAACCCGATCGCGGTCGTCGGCAAAGGCTCGTCTGCCACGACGGCGCAGAAGTTCGTCAACTACCTGGTCTCGCCCGCCGGGCAGGCGATCTGGGCCGCGCAGGGCTACCGCCCGGTGATCTCCGGCGTGCCCGGCGCGAACTTCCCCGCGCCCCCCGGCCTGTTCACGATCGACACGCTGGGCGGCTGGAAGAAGGTCACCAAGGAATTCTTCGAACCGGAAACGGGCATCGTCACGAAGATCGAGGAATCGCAAGGGGTCTCCACTGCCAAATAGCAGCGCATCCGTCGCCGCATCCGGCGCCGTCAGGCGGCCGCGCGCGTCCATCGTGGGCGCGCGCGGCGGCGGCGTGCTCGGCAAGGGCCTGCTCGGCATCTACCTGTCGGTGCTGGTGCTGCTGCCGGTCGCCGCGCTGCTGGCGAAGTCGGGCAGCGGCGGCTGGAGTCAGTTCTGGCGGGAGATCTCCAGCCCCGAGGCCGTCGCGGCGATCAAGCTGACGCTGATCGTCTCGGCGATCGTCGTCGCGATCAACGCGGTCTTCGGCACGATCATCGCGTGGGTGCTCGTGCGCGACGAGTTCCCTGGCAAGAAGATCGTCAACGCGCTGATCGACCTGCCCTTCGCGCTGCCGACGATCGTCGCCGGCGTGGTGCTGCTGGCGCTCTACGGCAAGGGCAGCCCGGTCGGCATCGACGTGGCGTTCACGCGCACCGCGATCGGCCTGGCGCTGCTGTTCGTCACGCTGCCATTCGTCGTGCGCTCGGTGCAGCCGGTGCTGCACGAGCTCGACGTGTCGATGGAGGAAGCCGCGGAGTCGCTGGGCGCCAGCCCGCTGACGGTGCTGCTGCGCGTCGTGCTGCCGAGCCTCACGCCGGCGATCATCTCCGGCATCGCGCTCAGCTTCGCGCGCGCGGTCGGCGAGTTCGGCTCGCTCGTGCTGATCACCGGCAACCTGCCGTTCAAGACCGAGGTCGGCTCGGTGTACGTGTTCGGCCAGATCCAGAACGAAAACCTGCCCGCGGCGGCGGCCGTGTCGGTCGTGCTGCTCGCCGCAGCGCTGGTCGTGCTGGCGCTGTTGACGCTTCTCTCGCGCTGGCGGTCCAAGCATGTCCTCTAGCGCTTCGGGCTCCGTCGCCGTCTCCCCCGCGTCCTCCGGCCACGTCGCGCCGAGGCGTCGCGACCCGAGCGGCGAGCGCGCGGTGCGCGTGCGCAAGTACGGCGTGCGCACGATCGCGCTCGGCTACCTCGCGCTGCTGCTGCTGGCTCCGGTGGCGATGATCTTCTATCGCACGTTCGAACACGGCCTGACGCCGGTGTTCAACGCGATCGGCGAATCCAACGCCCAGCACGCCTTCTGGCTGTCGCTGGAGATCGTCGCGATCTCGGTGCCGCTGAACACGATCTTCGGTATCGGCATGGCGCTGCTGCTCGAGCGTGGCCGCTTCAAGGGCAAGGCGTTGCTCGGCCTGCTGATCGACCTGCCGTTTGCGATCTCCCCCGTGGTGATCGGACTGGCGCTGGTGCTGGCCTACGGCAAAACCGGTTGGCTGGGCGACTGGCTTGCGGAAAACGGCATCCAGGTGATCTTCTCGGTGCCCGGCATGGTGATCGCGACGGCGATCGTCTCGCTGCCGTTCGTCGCGCGCGAGACGATTCCGGTGCTGCGCGAGCTCGGCACCGACGCCGAGCAGGCCGCGTCGACGCTCGGAGCGAGCCCCTGGCAGACGTTCTGGCGAATCACGCTGCCCGGCATCCGCTGGGGCGTCGTCTACGGCGTCGTGCTGACGACGGCGCGCGCGCTGGGCGAGTTCGGCGCCGTCAGCATCGTCTCCGGGCGCATCGAGGGCGAAACGCAGACGCTGCCGCTGTACGTGCAGGCGCGCTTTGAGAACTTCGACGCCACGGGCGCATACACGGCTGCAGTGGTGCTCGCGCTGCTGGCCTTTGCCACACTCGTGTTGATGAACCTGCTGACACGGCGCACGCGCGCGGATACGGCCGTCTGATGGCGATCGAGGCCCGCCATGTGAGCAAGCGCTTCGGCACGTTCGCCGCGCTCGACGACGTGTCGGTGACGGTCGGCGACGGCGCGCTGATGGCGCTGCTGGGACCGAGCGGCAGCGGCAAGTCGACGCTGCTGCGAATCATCGCCGGCCTGGAGACGCCCGACGAGGGCGACGTCGTGATCGGCGGCGAGTCGGTCACCGACACGCCGGCGCGCAGCCGCGGCGTCGGCTTCGTCTTTCAGCATTACGCGCCGTTCAAGCACATGACCGTGCACAACAACGTCGCGTTCGGCCTCAGCGTGCGCAAGCGCCCGAAGGCGGAGATCGAGTCGCGCGTGAAGGAGCTGCTGGGTCTCGTGCGCCTCGACGGCCTGGCTGACCGCTACCCCTCCCAGCTCTCCGGCGGGCAGCTTCAGCGCATGGCGCTCGCCCGCGCGCTGGCCGTGCAGCCCAAAGTGCTGCTGCTCGACGAGCCCTTCGGCGCGCTCGACGCGCAGGTTCGCGGCGAGCTGCGCGAGTGGCTGCGCCGCCTGCACGACGAGATCCACGTGACGACCATCTTCGTCACGCACGACCAGGAGGAGGCGATGGAGGTCGCCGAGCAGATCGTCGTCATGAACGCCGGCAAAATCGAGCAGACCGGCTCGCCGCGCGAGCTCTACGAGTCGCCGAGCAACGAGTTCGTGATGTCCTTCATCGGCCCGGTCAACCGCATCGGCGACGCTTTCGTGCGCCCGCACGACGTCGAGATCCTGCCCCACGACGACGGCAGCGCCACCGAGGCGCTGATCAAGCGCGTCGTGCACCTTGGCTTCGAGGTCCGCGTCGAGCTGACGCTGCCCGACGGTCGCGACATCTGGGCGCAGGTCACGCGCTCCACCGCGCACGAGCTCGAGCTGCACGAGGGCCAGATCCTCCCCGTGCGCCTCCCCCAGCCGCGCGTGTTCGCGGCTTAGCGCTAAGCCGGGCGCGCGCCGGCCGCCCGCACGCTTCTAGCGGCGCGAGAGGCAAGCGATACAAGGACGCAGGAAGCGAAGTGTGCTGGCCGAAACGGGGATGCGAGCGAAGCGAGTGTCTCCCGGCTTCGGTACACGAGCGCCCGAGGACGCAGTAGCGCGCTGCCTATCGCGTCGCTAGCGCGTTTCCCAGGCGTCGTCGCCGCGTGTCAGGGCCATGACGTCCTTGGGCAGCTTGCCGGCGGAGACGTCGGCGACGGTGACGTTCTCGAGCACTTTGCGCAGGTTCGAGCGCAGCGCGATCCAGACCTGCTGCAGGGCCTCGGCCGAGCCGACGTACTCGATCTCCTCCGGGCGCTGACCGCGCACGCCGACCAGCGGACCCTCGACCGCGCGAATGATCTGCGCGAGGCTCACCTCGGCGGCCGGATGGGCCAGCCAGTAGCCGCCTTCCGGGCCGCGCTGGCTGCGCACGATGCCGCTGGAGCGAAGCTGCGTGAGGATGTTCTCCAAGAACGAGACGGGTATTCCCTGCGCCTGGGCGACGTCGTCGACCTTGCGCGGCGCGTCCTGCGCGCTGTCGGCCAGCTCGACGACCGCGCGAACGGCGTAGTCGGCCTTGGCTGTTACGTGCATGTGTTGATTCTCCTGGAAACGGCGGCGGACGGCGTCGGCGGCGTTGGTGGACGCGTGATCCTATGTTGCCGGGCCGCGAGGCGCGGGCCGGCGCGGACCGCCGGCGGGCGCCGCACTCGCGCGACGGAGGCGGCGTCTAGCATCCGCCCATGAGCCCGCGCTGGAACTGGGATTTCGAGGATGGCCAGCGCAGCGCGCGAAGGACGAAGGGGCCGCCGGCGCCGCCGCCTGCGGAGCCGTCGTCGCGCGGCCCCGAGGATCGCCGCGACGAGGGCCGCTATCGACGGCGCAGGCTCGCGGCGGCGCTGGCTTTCGTCGCGCTGGTGATCGTGCTCGTGGTCGTGTTGTCGGGCTCACACCATCGCGGCAGCGTGTCCACGGCGGGCACCGGCGCGCGCGCGCCGCGAGCGACTGCGCTGCGCGCGGCGCCGTCGCTCGACGCGCAGCAACGGGAAGACAAGGCGATCGACTCCGTGCTCGGCTACACGCCGTTCGTGCGCGCCGGCGGCGCGCGCGGCCACGACGTCGCGCTGACCTTCGACGACGGCCCTGGCCCATACACACCGGGCGTGCTGGACGTGCTCGAACGCGAGCGCGTGCCGGCGACTTTCTTCGTCGTCGGCCAGGAGGTGCCGGACTTCCGCGCCGCGGCCGAACGTGAGATCCGCGGCGGCTTTGCGATCGGCGACCACACCGAGAATCATCCGATGCTCGCGCACCTGTCGCGACACGACCAGTACGAACAGCTCTTTGAACAGTCCGCTCGCATCGAACTGCTGGGCGGGCGCAAGCCTCGGCTGTTCCGCCCGCCCTACGGCTCCTTCAACGCGACCACCTTCCGCCTGCTGCGTCAGATGCGACTGCTGATGGTGCTGTGGTCGGTCGACACCGACGACTACGAGCGTCCGGGCGTGGAAGTGATCGTGCAGCGCGCGCTCGAAGGCGCCAAGCCGGGCGCGATCATCCTGATGCACGACGCCGGCGGCGATCGCTCGCAGACGATCGCGGCGCTGCCCGAGGTGATCCGCCGGATCCGCGCGCGCGGCCTGCGCCTGGTGACGGTGGCGCAGCTGCTCGCCGACGACCCGCCGCCGGCCGGCCAGCCACTTCCGCAGAACCTCAGCGGCGACTGAGGCTCACGGCGCGGCGACGCTCGCGCGACTCAGACGCGCGCGCAGGATTCGCACGCGCCGTGCAGCACGATCTCGTGCTCTGACACGCGCAGCGGCAGGCGCTCGGCGACGCGGCGGATCGTGCGCTCGAGCTCCTCGTCGGTGAACGGCTCCAAGCGCCCGCAGCTGTCGCACACGAGATGGTGATGGTGACCGGAGCCATGCCTGACGGGCTCGTAGCGGACCATGCCCTGACCGATCTCCACGCGCTGCACCAGCCCGATCTCCTCGAGCTCGTCCATCACGCGATAGACGCTCGCGCGCGAGACCTCGCGCCGGCGCGAGGTCAGCGCGTGCTCGATCTCCACCGCCGAAAGCGCGCACGGCTGCTCGCCGAGCAGTTCGAGGATCGCCTGCCTGGCGCCACCGCGGCGATAGCCGGCGTCGCTGAGCGCGCGTTCGGCGCTCGCGGCCCAGGTGGACTCGGTCGAAGAGGCGGACACCTCAGAAAGTGTAGGCGCGCGCATGCTCACCGCCCCGTGGCGCGATGGAGCGCTCGCGCGAGCGCCTGCAGCTGTGCGACCTGCCACTGCTGGAAGCTGTCGCCGGCCGGCGACAGCGTCTCGGTGACCGTGGCGACCGCAATGTCGTGCGCCCGCGCGAGCGCCGTCACGCGCTGCACGTCGGGCGTGACGTTCTGGCTGTTGAACACCCACACGGCGATCTGTCGCGTGCTCGCCTGCGCGTCCACCGCGCGCTTGTCGGCGGCCGTCACTTCGCCGCCCTCGGCGACCGCCTTGGCGAAGCTCGGCGGCGTCAGCAGGCGTAGGCCGAGATCCTCGCCGAGCGGCTGGAAGATGCTCTCGCTGTAGCCCACCGGCACGCCGGCGTAGCGCGCGCGGATCTCGCGGCGCAGCGCGTCATAGCGAGCCAGGCCGACGTCGAGCAGCGCACGCTCGCGCTGTGCGAAGTAGCTCGCGTCGCGTGGGTCGAGGCGATCGTAGACGGCGACGATCGCCGCGATCACACGGCGCACGCTGGCGGGCGCGTACCACTGATGCGGGTTGTCGCCGTCGCGCAGACCGAGCGTGGCGCCGACGTTGAGCACGATGCGCCCGTTCAGCGGGCTGGCCTGCAGCAGCTTGCTCGACCAGCTGTCATAGCCCAGGCCGTTGACGATCGCCACCTGCGCGCCCGCCAGCGTGCGCGCGTCCTGCGCCGTCGGTTCGTAGCTGTGCGGGTCGGTGTCCGGGTTGACGATCAGACTCGTCACGCTCGCGCGGTCGCCGGCCAGCTGCGCGGCGATGCTGCCCCAGGTGTTCTCCGCGGCCACCACGTCCAAACGCCCATTCGCCGCGCCGCCGTTCGGGCCGCCCGCTCGCCCGCACCCGACCAATGCGAGCGCGAGCACAGCACACACGCAAGCAATCCACGGCAAAGGCGTTCGTTGCCACGTCACGATGAAGCACGTTAGCACAAGACAAGATCAAATCTTATAAAAGACGTTGTCTTGTTCTGGCGAGCCCTATGCTCTCGGCTCGACCGCGAGCGATCGGTTCGCCGCGCGCAGAACGCCCGATGGACATCGACACCCTGCACACGCGGCGAGAGGCCAGACGACGCGACCTGCGTCGCCGCCGGCGCCTCGCCGCGGCCTCGTTGGCGACGCTCGCGATCGCCGTCGCAGGCATCGTGTTCGCGTTGAACGGTTCGGCCGGCTCCGGCAAATCCAGGCGATCCGCCGGCGCGTCATCGGCGCAGGCGCATCGCCGGAGCGCCGGGCAGGCCGCCCCGGCCCGCCACAGCCGCGGAGGCGGCGTGCGCACGGGCCGAGCGGGCCGGCAGCCGGTGCCGATTCTCATGTACCACGTGATCGCCGCGCCGCCGCCCGGCGCGCCGTTTCCCGGGCTGTACGTCACGCCTGCGGAATTCGCGGCGCAGATGCAGGCGCTCAAGCGCGCCGGCTGGACCGCGGTGACGATGGACGAAGTCGCCGACTACTGGCGCGCGGGCGTGTCGCTTCCCGCCGGCAAACCGATCGTGCTGAGCTTCGACAACGGCTATCACTCGCAGTACTCCCAGGCGCTGCCGGTGCTGCGGCGCCTGGGCTGGGTCGGCGTCGAGAACATCCAGCTGACCGGCCTGCCGCCCTCCCAAGGCGGGCTGTCCGAGCGCGAAGTGCGCGGGCTGATCGCCGCCGGTTGGGAGCTCGACACGCAGGGCGCCAGCCACGCCGACCTGATCGCTCTGAGCGCGGCTGCGCTGCACGAACAGGTGGCGGTCACGCGCACGATCCTGCGCCGCCGCTACCACGTCGCAGTCAACTGGTTCTGCTACCCGTCCGGACACTACGACGCGACCGTCGTCGCCGCCGTGCGCGCGGCCGGCTACGTCGGCTCGACGACCGTCGTGCCCGGATGGGCGCACCGCGACGACGACGCCTACCGGCTGCACCGCCTGCGCGTGCTCGGCGGCACCTCGCCTACGGCGCTGCTGTCGCTGATCGCCGCCACGCGCGACGATCCCGCGGCGCCCGCGTCCTACAACGGCGCCTGAGCCGCGCACAGCGGCGCCGGCGCGCGCACACAGCTCACAGCAGCGCGAGCTGATCGCTCGCACGCACACGCGCGCGCGCGCCCGTCTCGCCGTGCACGCGCACGCCCTCCAGCTCCAGCAGCGCGCGCTTGCGCGGCAGCCCGCCGCCGTAGCCGGTCAACGAGCCGTCGGCGCCGATCACGCGGTGGCATGGCACGACGATCGGCGTCGGCGTGCGCCCGACCGCCGCGCCGACCACGCGCGCGCGCAGATGCGCATCCAGGTCGTCGGCATACAGCGCGTCGTCGATCTGCGCAGCCAGCTCGCCGTAGGTCGTCGTCGTGCCGTAGGGAATCTCGCGCAGCAGCTGCCAGACGCGCCGCTGAAGCGGCGAGCCCTCGAGGTCCAGCGCCAGCTCGAACTCCCGGCGCTCGCCGGCGAAGTACTCGGCCAGCTGCTGCACGACGTCAGACATCGGTCGCCGGGCCGCGGCGGCGACTGCCGGCGAGTGGCCGGAAAAGTGGATGCCGGCGAGCCCCTGCGGCCCGCCGATCAGCGTCAACGCGCCGATCGGGCTCTCATACACGCTCCAGCTGAGTTGCTCTGCGCTCACGTCGCTCCTTTGCGTCTGCATCGTGGGTATCGATGGTAAGACGCCGGCCGGGCGCGATTCGTGAGATGCGCAGGTCGAGAGCGGCGAGCGGGTCTCGAACCCGCGACCTCGAGCTTGGGAAGCTCGCGCTCTACCAACTGAGCTATCGCCGCGCTGCGCAGATAGTACGCGACCGCCTCTAGGCTCTCTGACTGTGAGACGACGCTTGCTGCCGATCCTCGCGACGCTCGCCGGCGCCGCTCTGCTGGGGCTGCTGATCTATGGCGTGACGGCCCAATCGGCCAGCCGCACGCTCGACCAGCAGATCGCCGACGGGCGCTTCCCGAGCGCGCCCGACGCGCACGACGCGCTGCCGGTGCTGGGCGGCCATGGCAAGAACTCGCTGGCCGCGCTGCGCGGCAAGGTCGTCGTGTTGAACTTCTGGGCGTCGTGGTGCGAACCGTGTCAGGTCGAGGCGCCACTGCTGGAGCGCTATTCCAAATCGCTGGCGCGTCGCGGCGGCGCGGTGCTCGGCGTGACCTATCTCGACGCGGCGCCCGACTCGCAGGGCTTCATGAGCCGCTACGGCCTGAGCTATCTCAACCTGCGCGACAACAGCGGCGCCTTCGCGCACGCCTACGGCACCGACAAGCTGCCGGAGACCTTCGTGATCGACCGCGCCGGCCACGTCGTGGCGATCTCGCGCGGCGAGATCAACGAAGCGTTCCTCAACCACGCCGTGGCGCGCGCGGAGCACTCGTGACCCGCGGGCGGCTCGTGCTGATCGCCGCGCTGGCGCTGATCGCGACGTCCACGACGGCCACGGCCGCGCCGCGCGCCTCGCTGCCGCAGATCGAGCGCCAGGTCATGTGCGTCACCTGCAAGATCCCGCTGAACGTCGCGCAGTCGCCGCAGGCCGACCGCGAGCGAGCGTTCATACAGAGCCTGATCGACCGCGGCGAGGACGAAGCGGCGATCAAGCACGCACTCGTCGGCCAGTACGGGCCGACGGTGCTGGCGCTGCCCAGCGATCACGGCTTCGACGCAGCCGCCTATCTGGTGCCGTTGGCAGCCTGCCTGGCGCTCGTGGCGGTGCTGATCGTGCTGCTGCCGCGCTGGCGGCGGCGCGCGCGTGCGCAGGCCGACCTCGGCGTGAGCGCGCCGACGATCAGCAGCGCCGACTCGCAACGCCTCGACGCCGATCTCAAGCGCTTTGACTGAGGGCCTCGCTCGGCGTCGGCGCTGGCCGGCCCGCCGCGCCGTCGCTACATGTGCTCGGGCGCGCTGACGCCGAGCAGGTCCAAGCAGCGCGCGATCGTGCGCTTGGCGGCGACACACAGCGCGATGCGCTGTGACTCGACCGGCTCGGACTCGGCGCCGACCACGCGACAGTCGCGGTAGAAAGCCGTGAAGCCCTGCGCCAGCTCCAGCGCGTAGGCGGCGATGCGGTGTGGCGCGCGGCGCGCCGTCGCCGATGCGAGCTCGACGGGGAAGTCCAGCAGCTGCTCGATCAGCGCGCGCTCTGACGCATGCAGCCGCTCGGCGGCCTCGTCGGACGCTCGCGCGATGGCCAGCTGCACGGCCTCCTCGACGCGCCGTTCGCCGGCCTTGTCGAGCACCGAGACGATGCGCGCGTGCGCGTACTGCACGTAATACACGGGATTCTCGGCCGACTGGCTGCGCGCCAGGTCGAGGTCGAGGTCGACGGTCGTGTCGTGCGAGCGCGCCAGCAGATACCAGCGCGCCGCGTCGACGCCGATCTCCGTGACGAGCTCATCGAGCGTCACGAACTCGCCGGAGCGCTTTGACATCTGCGCACGCTCGCCCGAGCGCACGAGGTGCACCAGCTGCATGATCAACAGCTCGAGCGTGTCGGGGTCGCCGCCCAGCGCCGCGTAGGCGGCCTTCAGGCGCACCACGTAGCCGTGATGGTCCGCGCCCCAGACGTTGATCAGACGATCAAAGCCGCGCTCGCGCTTGTCCTCGTGGTAGGCCACGTCGGAGGCGAGGTAGGTGAACTCGCCGTTGGAGCGCACGAGCACGCGGTCCTTGTCGTCGCCGAAGGCGGTGCTGCGCAACCACAGCGCGCCATCCAGCGTGTAGGTGTGCCCGAGCTCGCCGAGCCGCTCGAGCGCGCGATCGACGAGACTGCGCTCGCCTTCGTGCAGCGCGCTCTCATACGCCCAGTAGTCAAAGCCGCCGACGCGGAAGCTTTCCAGCGACGCCTTGATCTCCTCGATCATCATCGCGACGGCGGCGCGCCCCACCGCGCCGACCTCGGCGCTGGCCGCGTCGGGAATGTGCGCCGCGAGCTCCGCCACGTAGTCGCCCTGATAACCGTCCTCAGGAGGCTGCTCGCCGCGCGCGAGCGCCTGGATGGAGGCGCCGAACGTGCGCACCTGCGAGCCGGCGTCGTTGACGTAGAACTCGCGCTCCACGCGCGAGCCGCGCAGCGCCAGCATGCGCGCCAGCGAGTCGCCATAGGCGGCGTTGCGCGCGTGGCCGACGTGCATCGGGCCGGTCGGGTTGGCCGAGACGAATTCCACCATCACGCGCTCCGCCGCCCCGTCGGCGGCGACGCCGTAGCCGTCTGCGGCGGCGAGTACGCCGCCCAGGCCGCCGCGCAGCCAGGCATCGGCGACGAACAGGTTGAGAAAGCCAGGCCCGGCGACCTCGTAGCGCTCGAGGCTCGGGCCGAGATCGGCGGCGAGCTGCACGCCCAGCCGCTCGGCCACCTCGCGCGGCGGCGCTTTCAGCGCCGGCGCCAGCAGCAGCGCGGCGTTGGTCGAGTAGTCGCCGAAGTCCGCGCGCGGCGGTCGCTCCAGCGTGATGGCGCCGCGCTTGTCCGCCGACGGCGCACCGTGGGCCTCGGCGGCGCTCAGCAGCGCCCCGGCAGAGGCCATCAGCGCCGCGCGCAGAGCCTCCAGCGCGGGCTGTTCGCCCGCGGCGTCGGGCTCGGAGGAGGCTGGCTGGGCGCTGGTGGAGGGCTTGGTCATCGATTCCCGCTCGGCGGTTGCGATACTAGCTGCGTGACCGACCAAGACTCAGGCGCCGAGCGCCACATCAACATCCACCTGTCTCCCGAGATCATGGGAGGCGTATACGCCAACTTCGCCAACGTCAGCCACTCCGACTACGAGTTCACCGTCACGTTCGCGCGCGTCGACCATGAGGTCGAGGCCGAGGAGGTCCCGGGCGTTGTCGTCTCGCGCGTCAACCTGTCGCCGCGCTTCATGCGCGAGCTGATCGACGCGATGGAGGACAACTACTCCAAGTGGCGCACTCGCGAGGGAATCAAGAACCTGCCCGAGTACGGCGGCACGGAGGCCGGACCTGAGGAGGAGTAGGACCGCACGGCCGACAACGGCGCCACGATGAAGGTCGCGGTCATCTCCGACATCCATGCCAACCGGCAGGCCTTCGAGGCCACCCTCGAGGACGTCGCCGCCAGCGACGCAGCTGAGCTGTGGTGCCTCGGCGACCTTGTCGGCTACGGCGCCGACCCGAACGCCTGCGTGGCGCTCGCGCGCGAGCACGCGGCGGTGTGCCTGGCCGGCAACCACGACCTTGCCGTCACCGGCGAGATCCCACTGGACGAGTTCTCGCGTGGCGCCAGCCTCGCCGCGCAGTGGACGCGCGAGGTGATCGACGCGAAGAACCTGGAGTTCCTCGCCGGCCTGCGCCCGCAGGGCGCCGAGGGCGCCGTGGGCCTCTATCACGCCAGCCCGCGTGATCCGGTGTGGGAGTACGTGCTCTCGACGCTGCTTGCCGAGCTGTGCCTGGACCGCCAGGAGCACAGAATCTGCCTCGTCGGCCATTCCCATGTCGCGCTGTCGTTCGGGCGCCAGGAGGGTCAGCTGGCCAGCGGCGAGCCCCAGCGCGCCGGCGTCGAGCTGGACCTGGCCGGCGGCGAGTGGCTGCTGAACCCCGGCAGCGTCGGCCAGCCGCGCGACGGCGATCCGCGCGCGGCCTGGCTGCTGCTGGACCTCGACGGGCTCGGCGCGACGTTCATGCGCACCGACTACGACATCGCCGGCGCCGCCGCGGCGATCCGCGCCGCGCGCTTGCCGGACTCGCTGGCCGAGCGCCTGGAGTACGGTCAGTGAGCATGCACGGCCTCGGCACGCCGACCGATCGCAGATCGCCCAGCGCGCGAGGCGCCCGCGTCACGCGCAGGTGGCTGCTGCGCTTTTCGCTGGCCGCGTCGCTGGGCGTGGCAGCGGCCCTGCTGATCGCCTGCTCGGGCTCAACCAAGGGGCTGATTCCGACCGGCGACGCCGGCCCGCTGCAGAGCGACTTCGAAGCCGTCGCGCGCGCTGCCGAAAACGGCAACGGCCACTGCGGCGAAACCGAAGCCGCGCTGCTGAGGACCGATCAGGACTTCGCGGCGCTGCCGTCGAGCATCGACACGGGCTTGCACAACACGCTGCGCCAGGGCATCGAAAACCTGCGCACACGCGCGCTGGCTCTGTGCACGCAGCCGCTGCCCGGAGCGACCGAGACGACGAGCACCCAGAAGAGCACGACGAGCACGACAGACACGACCACGACGCCGACCGAAACGCAGTCGACTCCCACGCAGACGACGCCGACGACGCAAGAACCGACCGGCCCGTCGGGCCCGGGCGGCGGCACGCCGGCGCCCGGCGAAGGCAATCCAGGCGGCGCCGAAGAAAGCGATGAAGCCGGCGCCGGCGGCGCCTCCGGCGGCGCGAAAGTCCAGGGACCGCAGGAAGGCGCCAAATGAGCGCGGCGGAGATCGGCGGGCGCTATCGCCTGGAGGGCCGTCTCGGCTACGGCGGCATGTCCACCGTGCACCTCGCGCTGGATCTGCGCCTGGAGCGCCAGGTCGCCGTCAAGCTGCTCGCGGAGCACCTGGCCGAGGACCCGACGTTCATCTCGCGCTTTCAGCGCGAGGCGCAGGCGGCCGCGAGGCTGGTGCATCCGAACATCGTGCAGGTGTTCGACTCCGGCCAGGACGAGAGCACTGGCCAGTACTACATCGTGATGGAGTACATCGAGGGGCAGTCCTGCGCGGAGATCCTGCGCGACGACGGCTGGGTGGAGGTCGACGAGGCGATCGCGATCATCGATCAGGCGTGCGAGGGGCTGCACTACGCGCACCGCCATGGCGTGGTGCACCGCGACGTCAAGCCGGGCAACCTGCTGCGCGCGCGCGAAGGCGAGGTCAAGCTCGCGGACTTCGGCATCGCCAAGGCGACCGAGCAGTCGAGCATCACGCAGGTCGGTTCGGTGCTCGGCACGGCCGCCTATCTGGCGCCGGAGCAGGCACGTGGCGAAGAGGCCGGGCCGCGCGCGGATCTGTACGCGCTCGGCGTCGTGACCTACCAGATGATCTCCGGTCGCCTGCCTTACGAGGCCAACTCGTTGACCGAGCTTGCGCTCAAGCAGCAACAGGAGGAGCCGCCGCTGCTGGACACGCTGGTCGCGGCCGTAACGCCGCAGCTGGCCGAGGCCGTGGCGATCTCGTTGGCGCTGGACCCTCAGGAGCGCTATCAGACGGCGCGCGAGATGGGGCGTGCGCTCGGCGACGGCGCCAACGGCATCGCGCCCGGCGAACGACCCGGCGGTGGACGCCAGGGCCCCGCGACGCAGGCCACGACGGTCCTCGGCGGCGGTCGCGAGAGCGAGCGCACGGTCGTCGCGGGAGCTGTGACGCCGCGCCGCCCGCGCGCCGGCGCGCCACGGCGCCAGGCGTCGACGGCACAGCCGGCGCAGAGCGCGCCCGCACGCAGCCCCCGGCGCCGGCGCGGCCGCCTGGTGGGCGCGATGACGGCGCTGCTGGTGCTCGTCGTGGTGATCGTCGCGATCGTCGTGGCGACCGCCCCGTCGCCGACCAAAGTGGTGCTGCGCAACGTCGTCTACTCCGACGTGCAGCAGGCCGCATCCGAACTCAAGCGACTCGTCTCCGAAAACACCAAATAGCGCCGCGCGGCGCGCCCGCGCGAGCCGCGACGCCGACTGCGCAATGCTAGGGCCTGGCGATGCTCGCATCCTTGCTCAACGTCGATCACCTGGTGCAGGTCGCCGGCTACCCGCTGCTGTTCGTGCTCGTCATGGGCGAGTCCAGCGGCGTGCCGATTCCCGGCGAGACCGCGCTGATCACCGCCGCGGTGCTGGCCAGCCGCGGCAAGCTGACGATCGAGTGCGGTGATCGCGATCGCGGCGGCCGGCGCGATCGTCGGCGACAACATCGGCTATGTGATCGGCCGCAAGGGCGGGCGCTGGATCCTCGAACGGCCCGGCCGTTTCCACCGTCAGCGCCTGGACGTGCTGCGCACGGGCGAGCCGTTCTTCCAACGCCACGGTCCCAAGGCCGTCTACTTCGGGCGCTTCGTGCTCGGCTTGCGCGTGTGGGCTTCGTGGCTGGCCGGCGCGACGCGAATGCACTGGCGCTCGTTCGTCGTGTGGAACGCGCTCGGCGGCATCTCCTGGGCGCTGGCGATCGGCCTGCTCGCCTACTTCCTCGGCAACTCGGCCGGCAACGCGATTGAAACGTTCGGCATCTTCGGCCTGGTGGCGGCGCTCGTGGCGGTCGTCAGCTTCCTGCTGCTGCACCGCCGCGCACGACGCCGCGGCGACGCCGAGCAACCAGAAGCGCCAGATGAGGCCGCACAGAGTCCGGCGCCTCGTGTGGGCGCCGGCGACGGCGATCGATAGCTGCGAAGGTGCGCCGGGAGGCGCTCAGCAGCCCGAGGACTCGGCGCCGTTGCACGGCGCTACGCGCTGACACATGTCGGCCATCAGGCTCAGCTCGACCTCTGAGAAGCGCGAGAAGAACTGCTCGCGCACGACCGCCAGGTGCGTCACGCGTGCATCGCTCAGACGCTGGCGACCGGCGGGCGTGAGGCAGGCGAAAGATCCGCGCGCGTCCTGTTCGCAAGAGCAGCGCTCGATCAGCTGCTCGCGCTCCAGGCGGTCCACCAGGCGCGTCAGGCCGCTGCGCGACAGCTGCGCCTGGTCGGCGAGGTCGCACATGCGCATGCGACCGCCGCTTGAGTCATCGAGGCGATCGAGCACCTCATAGGAGGTCAGCGGCAGGCCGTGGGCCTGGTCGAGCGCCGCGTCCAGGCGCTTGGAGAGGCAGGCGTGCGCCCGCAACAGCCCGCGCCAAGCGCGGTGGCCGGCCTCGGTGCGGTCACCCGCGTCGAGGCTCTCCGGCTCCCCTTGTTCGATCTTTACGGCGGTGGCGGTCGACATTACGGTGTGTACCCCAAGTCCTCCTAGACCGAATGTAGCAGCGTCCAGCGCCGCTGCTCGGGCGCGATCGGTCAATCGCGCGTGGCGCGCCAGGCCCACCAGATCATCAGCGGCTGTAGCGGCAAGCGGGCATACAGCGCCCAGCGCGGCACGCGCTTGAAGCGCTCGGGCGCGCTCGCCATGTAGAGGTTCGCCGGGAAGACGGCCAACAGCAACGCGATCAACGAGACGCCCGCCAGGCGCCGCGTGCGCGGCAGCAGCACGCCGACGCCGCCCAGCACCTCGGCCACGCCGCTGACCTCGACCAGGCGCTTGGCGTCGTGCTGCAGGCTCGGCGGCACGATCGCGCGGTAGAAGCGCGGCGACACGAAGTGGTTGACGCCCGACGCGACGAAGAAGCCGGCGAGCAGCTTGCGCGAGACGTTCACGCTCGGTCGCCATCCCCATCGAGCAGCGTCCGGCCAGTCATCTCCGGCGGCTGTGCGATGCCCAACAGGTCGAGAACGGTCGGCGCCACGTCGGCGAGTATGCCGCCTTTGGCGCGCAGTGACACCCCGGGCAGCGTGACGACGAGCGGCACCGGGTTGAGTGAGTGCGCCGTGTTGGGACTGCCGTCGGGCTCGAGCATATGGTCGGCGTTGCCGTGATCGGCCGTCACCACGCACACGCCGCCGTGCTCGCGCACCGCCGCGACGACGTCGCCGAGGCACTCGTCGACGACCTCGATCGCCTGCACGGCCGCCTCGATCACGCCCGTGTGCCCCACCATGTCGGCGTTGGCGAAGTTGACGATCGCGAAGGACGGTCGGTCCTCGCGCCATGCCCGCACGAAGGCTCGCGCGGCCTCGCGCGCCGACATCTGCGGCTTGTGGTCGTATGTCGGCACGTCGCGCGGCGAGGCGACCAGCTCGCGTCGCTCGCCGCGCAGCTCGGCCTCCTCGCCACCGTTGAAGAAGTACGTCACGTGCGGGTACTTCTCGGTCTCGGCGACGTGCAGCTGGCGCACGCCGGCACGTGCGAGCACCGCGCCCAGCGTCGTCGCCGGACGTTCGGGCGCGAAGACGACCGGGTAGGGCCAGCCCTGCTCGTACTCGGTCAGCGTCGTGTAGCGATCGATCGGCGCAGCGCCGCCACGCCCGCTCCAGCCGGGCAGCTCGGCGTGGGCCGGCGCGGCGCCGTCGCCGGGCTTGGCCTCGTCGGACTCGCTCGGCCCGTGGGCCTCGCTCGGCCCGTCGGCCTGAGGGGCGCCTTCGCCGGCGTCGGCACGCTCGCCGAAGTCGCGTTCGGCCAACGCGCGCGTCAGCTGCCGCATGCGATCGGGCCGAAAGTTGAAGGCGAGCACGCTGTCGCCCGGCGCGATCGGCACGGCCTCGCCGACGATCGTCGGCTCGATGAACTCATCGGTCTCGCCGCGCTCGTAGGCGTCGCGCACGGCCTGCTCGCCGTTCTCGGCGCTGTACGGCGCGGCGCCGTGCACGAGCAGGTCATATGCACGCTGCGTGCGCTCCCAGCGACGGTCGCGATCCATCGCCCAGTAGCGCCCGATCACCGAGCCCAGACGTGCGCCTGGTGTGGCGTCGAGCTCGGCCAGGTAGCCGGCGCCCGCGTGCGGCAGCGTGTCGCGCCCATCGGTGAACGCGTGCACGATCGTCTCGGCCACGCCGCGCTTTCTGCGCCAGCGCCACCAACGCGCGCAGGTGCGCCAGCGAGGAGTGCACGCCGCCGTCTGAGACCAGGCCCAGCAGGTGCACGCGCGCACCCGGCGCCAGCGCCTCCAGCAGCACCTCGTTGTGCGCCAACGTGCCGTCGGCGATCGCATCGTCGATGCGCACGAGATCCTGGCGCACGACGGCGCCGGCGCCGAGATTGAGGTGCCCGACCTCGGAGTTGCCCATTTGGCCGTCGGGCAATCCGACGGCGCGGCCGCAGGCGGTCAGCGTCGTGTGCGGGAAGTCACGCCACAGCTCGTCGAACACCGGCGTGCGCGCGAGCGACACGGCGTTGCCCGGGCCGGGCTCGCCCAGCCCCCATCCGTCGAGCACGATCAGGCAGGCGGCAGCGGCCGGCGGGCTCTGAGCAGCCCGGTCGCCGCTCATCGCGCGGCGGCGGCGTCCACGATCTGCGCGAATGAGTCGGCCTGCAGCGAGGCGCCGCCGACGAGCGCGCCGTCGACGTCGGTCAGCGCGAGCAGCTCGGCGGCGTTGTCGGGCTTGACCGAGCCGCCGTAGAGGATGCGCAGGCTCTCGGCCGCGTGCGCGTCGCGGTCGCCGACAAGCGCGCGAATGAACGCGATCGCCTCCTGCGCCTGCTCGGCCGTCGCCGTCTTGCCGGTGCCGATCGCCCAGATCGGCTCGTAGGCGATGACCACGTCGGCCAAGCGCTCGCTGGGCACGTTGACCAGGTCATCCTTGACCTGCTGGCGCAGCTTGCGGTCGGTGTCCTCGTTCTCGCGCTCGGACTCGGACTCGCCGACGCAGAGAATCGGCGTCAGCCCGGCGGCGAGCGCCGCGGGCACCTTCAGCGCGAGCGCGCGGTCGGTCTCGCCGAACAGCTCGCGGCGCTCGGAGTGCCCGAGCACCACGCCCTGCGCGCCGACGTCCGACACCATCACCGGCGAGACCTCGCCGGTGAAGGCGCCCTCGGCCTCGTGATGCATGTTCTGCGCGTAGACCTCCACGCGCGAGCCGCGCGCGCTGTCAACCATCGCGCGCAGGTCGGTGAACGGCACGCAGATCGCCACTTCGGCGCGATCGACGGCCGAGACTCGTGGCAGCAGCGCCTGGATGAAGTCCTCGGCCTCGCGCTCGGTCTTGTACATCTTCCAGTTGCCCGCGATCAGCGGCACGCGGGCGCTCACGAAGCCACGCCCGCGCCGGCCCCGGCGCCATCCAGCGCCTCGAGCGCCTGCACACCCGGCAGCGTGCGCCCCTCGACCAGCTCCAGCGTCGCGCCGCCGCCGGTCGACAGATGGTCCACGGCGTTCGCGAGGCCGAACTGCGCCAGCGCGGCCGCCGAGTCGCCGCCGCCGACGACCGTCACGCCGGGCGCCGCGGCGACCGCTTCGGCGACGCGGCGGGTGCCGGCCGCGAAGGGCTCCAGCTCGAACGCGCCCATCGGCCCGTTCCAGAAGACCGAGCCGGCGCCGGCGATCTGCTCGGCGTAACGCTCGGCGCTGCGCGGACCGATGTCCAGCCCCATCCATCCCTCGGGAACCTCGACGCCGTCGAGCACGCGATGCTCGGCGTCGGCCGCCAGACGGTCGCCGATCACCAGATCGGTCGGCAGCTCGACGCTGGCGCGCCCCGGGTCGGTCGCCTTGGCCAGCGCGCGTCGGGCGTGCTCGACGTCCTCGTCGCCACACAGCGAATCGCCGACGGAATGGCCCTGCGCGCAGAGGAACGGAAAGCACATGGCGCCGCCGATGATCACCACGTCGGCGATCTCCAGAAAACGGTCGATCACGCCGATCTTGTCGGCGACCTTGGCGCCGCCGATCACCGCCACGAGCGGCCGCGCGGGTTTGTCGAGGATCTCCGCCAGCGTTTTCACCTCACGCTCCAGCAGTCGTCCGGCGGCGCTCGGCAGCAGGTGCGCGACGCCCTCGGTGCTCGCGTGCGCGCGGTGCGCCGCGCCGAAGGCATCGTTGACGTACACGTCGGCCAGCGCGGCCAGCTCCTGCGCGAGCGCCGGGTCGTTGGTCGTCTCGCCCGGCTCGAAGCGCACGTTCTCGAGCACCAGCAGATCGCCGGCGCCGAGCTGCTCGGCGAGCGCCTTGGCGCGCTCGCCGACGACCTCCGGCGCGAGGGCGACGGGCATCCCGAGCAACTCGCTCAGCCGTGCGACGGCCGGCGCCAGCGACAGGTCCTCCTCGCGGCGCCCCTCAGGACGGCCCAGGTGCGACACGAGCACAAGGCTCGCTCCGCGCGCGCGCAACTCTTCGATCGTCGCCAGCGCCGCGACGATTCGCGTGTCGTCGGCCACGACCGCGTCGCCCGCGTCGTCCTTGGCCAGCGGCACGTTGAAGTCCACCCGCACCAGCGCCCGCCTGCCCTCGACGTCGAGTTGCTCCAACGTCCTCATGGCCGCACCGCCCCGATCCGCTTACACCCGTTCACGATACCCCTCCCCCATCCTCATCGTGCGCCGGACCGGCCTACAGGACCCGCTGCACCAGGTCGACCACGCGATTGGAGTAGCCCCACTCGTTGTCATACCAGGCGACGACCTTGAGCATCGTGCCGTCGACGACCGACGTCAGCAGCGAGTCGACGATCGAGGAGTACGGCGACTTGACGATGTCCGTCGAGACGATCGGGTCTTCGGTGTACTGCAGAATGCCGGCCAGCGACGCGTTCTTGCTCGCCGCCTTCAGCGCCGCGTTGACCTCCGCGACGTCGGTCTCGCGCTCGCACTCGACCGTCAGGTCGACGACTGAGCCGGTGGGCACGGGCGCGCGCACGGCAAAGCCGTGCAGCTTGCCCTGGAGCTCGGGAATCACCAGGCCGATCGCCTTGGCGGCGCCGGTCGACGCGGGTATCAGGTTGATCGCCGCGGCACGCGCGCGACGCAGGTCCTTGTGCGGCAGGTCCTGCAGGCGCTGGTCGGCCGTGTAGGCGTGAATCGTCGTCATCAGCCCGTGCTTGATGCCGACCGTGTCGTTGACGACCATGGCCACCGGCGCGAGGCAGTTGGTCGTGCAGGAGGCGTTGGAGATCACATCGTGGGTGTCGCGGTCATACACCTCGTCGAAGTTCACGCCGAGCACGACCGTCGCGTCGGGGTCGGTCGCGGGCGCGGAGATGACGACCTTCTTGGCGCCCTGCGCCAAGTGCTTGGCGGCACTCTCGCGATCGGTGAACAGCCCGGTGGACTCGATCACCACGTCGACGCCCAACTCACCCCACGGCAGCGCGCCGGGGTCGCGCTCAGCGAGCACCTTGACTTGTGCGCCGTCGACCTCCAACGCCCCGTCGCGCGCCTGCACGTCGCCCGGATAGGGGCCGAGTATCGAGTCGTACTTGAGCAGGTGCGCAAGCGTCGCCTCGTCTGTCAGGTCGTTGACCGCGACCCACTCGATCGCCTGATCGGCCTGGAGCGCGCGGGCCTTTGCGGCGCGGAACACGTTCCGGCCAATGCGGCCGAATCCGTTGATCCCAACGCGAACTGGCATGCAATCCTCCTGAAGCGAAAATGAACGATGCCGGGTCCCTGGAGCGTTGGCTCCATTGCCCGGCGTGCCCCCGGGAGGCTATCAATGCGCCTTAAAGCTCGGCCCGAGCGCTCGGCTCAGGAGCCGCGAGGGCGCTTGTCGACGTCGCGGTGCGAGACCGCCACGTCGAGGTCCTCGTCGTCGTGGTAGCGCTGTGCCAAGTGCTCGGCGATCGCCACCGAGCGATGACGTCCGCCCGTGCAGCCGATCGCGATCACCAGGTGCGACTTGCCCTCGGAGACGTACTGCGGCAGCAGGAAGTCCAACAGCGCGTGCAGGCGCTCGTAGAAGTCCTCCAGGCGGCCGTCGCGCGCGATGTACTCGACCACCCGTGGGTCCTTGCCGGTCAGCTCGCGAAGATCGGACTCGTAGTGCGGGTTGGCCAGGAAACGCACGTCGAAGGCCAGGTCCTCCTCGCGCGGCGGGCCGTGCTTGAAGCCAAAGCTCATGAACGTCAGCGCCAGGCGCCCCGCGGCCTTGCGCGGCAGGAACTCGTCGGCGATCTTGCCGCGCAGCGTCGCCGCCGACATGCCGGTGGTGTCGATCACCATGTCGGCCTCCTCGCGCAGCGGCGCCAGCAGGGCGCGCTCTTCGGCCACGCCCGCGGCCACGCTGCCCTCCGGCGCCAGCGGGTGGCGCCGGCGCGTCTCCTTGTAGCGCGTGACGAGATCCTGCTCGGCGGCCTCCAGAAACAGCACGTGGTGGCTGAGCCCGAGCGCGTCGAGATCCTCGACGACCGCTCGCAACGCCTCGAAGTAAACGCCTCCGCGCACGTCTGAGACGACCGCCGCGCGCTCGACCTTCGAGCCCTGGTGCACGAACAGCTCGACCAGCGAGCGGATCATCTCCGGCGGCAGGTTGTCCACGCAGAAGTAGCCCGCGTCCTCGAACACGTTCATCGCCGTCGACTTGCCCGCGCCGGAGAAGCCAGTGATCACGACGAGATCCTGCAGGCGCGTCTGCACGACCGGTTTGGCCGCCTTGCCCGCCTTTCGCTCCGCGCCGCCGCGCAGCGGTCGCAAAGGTCTGATCACAGCCATTGGCTAATTCTGCTCCACGCGCGGGACGAGAGTGTCAATTTGTCGCTATTGCAGGCAAAGTCCCAGTGCAGCCCGCGTCGCGCGTCTCTCAGCCTGCTCTGTGCAGACGGGCGTGCAGCTCGCGCGCGACCTTCGCCGGCAGCCCCGGCACAGCCTGCAGCTCCTCGCTGGAAGCCGACACGACCGCATCGGGCGAGCCGAAGTGCGCCAGCAGCGCGCGCTTGCGTGCTGGGCCGACACCCGGCAGCTCGTCGAGCAGCGATTTGGTCATCGCGCGATCGCGTCTGCCGCGATGGTGCGTGATGGCGAAGCGATGCGCCTCGTCGCGCACGCGCTGCAGCAGCTGCAACTCGGGCGTCGAGTGATCGAGCACCAGCGGCGTGCTGCGGCCGGGCAGGAACAGCTCCTCGATGCGCTTGGCCAATGACACGACCGCGACGCCGCGGTCGCGAAAGCCGCGCAGCGGTCCCAGCCCGGCCGACAGCTGGCCCTTGCCACCGTCGATCACCACGACGTTCGGCAGCGAGGCGAAGCTTGCGTCGTAGTCGGGGTCGTGCGGCGACAGGTCGGCCTGGCGCTCCCACTGGGCAATGCGCCGCGAGAGCACCTCGGCCATCGCCGCGAAGTCGTCGGACTCGCCCTCGGCCAGCGTGCGGATCTTGAAGCGGCGGTAGTCGGACTTCTTCGGCGCGCCGCCCTCGAACACGACCATCGAGGCGACCGTCTGCGTGCCGCCGAGGTGCGAGATGTCAAAGCACTCGATGCGAATCGGCGGAACGTCGAGGCCAAGCGCGTTCTGCAGACCATCCAGCGCCTCCACGCGACTCTGGCGACGGCGCTCTGATTTCAGGCGCTCTTGGTCCAGCGCCAGGCGCGCGTTGCGCTCGGCCAGCTCGAGAATCCGCCGCTTCTCGCCGCGCTCGGCTGCGCGCAGCTCCACCGAGCCGCCGCGGCGGCTGGCCAGTGCGTCGGTCAGCGCCGGGCGCTCGTCGAGCTCGCGCTGCACGACCAGCAGCGCCGGTATCGACATGTGACCGGCGTAGTACTGCAGCATGAACTCCTCGCCGACCTCGGCCACGCTGCGCTCGGTCTCATTCGCCAGATAGAAGGACTGGCGATCGGACAGCACGCCGTCGCGCACCTGGAAGACCTGCGCGTTGGCGTCGCGGCCGTCCAGCGCCACCGCCACGGCGTCGAACGTGCCGACCGACTCGTTGGCCACACGCCGACGCTCCAGCAGCGAGTGCACGGCGCGCAGGCGGTTGCGCTCGACCGTCGCCTGCTCGAACTCCTCGGCCTCCGCGGCGGCACGCATGCGCTGCTCGAGCTCGCGCTCGATGTCCTTGAAGCGGCCCGACAGGAAGTCCATCACGCCGTCGATGCTCGCCCGGTAGTCCTCCTTGGACACGTAGCCCACGCAGGGCGCCTCGCAGCGCTTGATGTAGTAGTCCAGACACGGGCTTCCGCTACGCCGGCCGGGCTCGGGACCCGTGCACGAGCGGAACATGAACACCTTCGCCAGCACCTCGAGCGTGCCGCGCACGCGCTTGGCGCTGGAGTAGGGCCCGAAGTAGGCGCGACGTGGGCGGTGGCGCTCGCGCGTGAAGTACACGCGCGGGTAGTCCTCGTCGAGCGAGATCGCGATGAACGGATAGGACTTGTCGTCGCGCAGTCGGATGTTGAAGCGCGGCCGGTACTGCTTGATGAAGCTCTGCTCCGCCAGCAGCGCCTCGGCCTCGGTGGCGACCACCACGCACTCGACGCTCTCCACCGCGGCCACCATCTCGGCGTGTCCCGGGCTGCTGGGCACCTGCGCCTTGGAGAAGTGCGAGGCGACGCGCTTGCGCACGGACTTCGCCTTGCCGACGTAGATCACGCGTCCTTTGCCGTCGCGAAACAGGTACACGCCCGGCTGATCGGGCAGCGCGCGGCGCTGCTGGGTCAGGCTGGTGTGGGCATCCTGCGCGTCGTTCGCCGTCTTCGTGGCCATCTCAATCGAGGATAGGAGGCGGCCCAACCGTGAATCCTCGGCGCCGGCGCCCGACCGTCGCTGCGGAGTGCCCTGCCGCGGCGCGTCTCAGTAGCTGCGCCAGCGACGGTAGACGATGCCAAAGCCGTACAGCGCCAGCAGCACCAGCGCAAACCACGCGAGCGTGCCGAGGCTCGTCTGCCACAGGTGTTTCTGCCCGAGCACGAGAAAGGCCACCAGCGCCAGCGCGCCATACAGAGCGCCGCGATAGCGGTCGCCCAGTCCATGCAAAGACACGCGGTATTCGCGGTACATGCGCAGGCCGAGATAGCCGAAGCCGACGCCGAAGCCCACCAGCAGCACACCTTCGAACGTCGCCGCCGCGCGCCCGCCGCCGGGAATCGCAAACACCGCGGCCGCGATCAGCAGCACGATCGCCACGTTGATCGCCGGGCGGTAGCGGTCCATCGGCGGATTGTAGGTCCGATCGGGTGTTAGGCGGACGCACGGGCGGGTAAGCCCGGCGTGTGCTCCTTACGAAGCCCGGCGTCAGCTGGGTCATCGCAATCGGGCTGGGCGTCGCGGCCGGGCTGAGCTTCGAACCCGCGCAGATCGCACTCAGCGTTCTGTTCGTGTTGTGGCTGATGTTCGTCGCCGTGCCCTGGCTCGTCGCGCAGCTCGCGCCGCCGTTGAAGCGCTGACCTAGAGCTCGCCTCAGTCGACCAGCGACTCCAGGCGCGCGTAGGCGTCCTCGATCGCCCGCTTGGCCGCGGTGTGGCGCGCCTCGGACTTGGCCGACTCGTACTTCGTCGCCCAGGCTGCCGGCTCGGCCAGCTCGTCCTCCAGCGCGCGCAGCGCCGCCTCGGCCTCTTCCACGGCTCGCTCGGCCTGCTGCTGGGCATTGAGGCGGTTCTTCGATGGCCCTTTCGGCTTGGACTTGCCCTTGCGGGCTTTCGCGGCCGCCGGCGCATCGGCGGGCGCGCTCCCGTTTCTGCCTGCGCCGTTGGCCGCTGCGTCCGTCTCGGCTGCCTTCTGGCGCGCCGGGCGAAGCTGGGCGACCGGCGATGTCAGACCGCCGGCGCCCGCGGCGCGTCGCTCTTCGCGCACGCGCACGTACTCCGGCCAACCGCCGACGTAGCTGTGCAGCGCGTGCTGCTCCACCGACACCGTGCGCGAGCCCACGGCGTCAAGCAGCGCGCGGTCGTGCGACACCAGCAGCACGGCGCCCGTGAACGCGCGCAGCGCGTCCTCCAGCGCCTCGCGGCTCTCGATGTCCAAGTGATTGGTCGGCTCGTCGAGGATCAGCACGTTGGCGCCCGAGTGCACGAGAATCGCCAGCGACAGGCGCCTGCGCTCGCCGCCCGACAGGCCGGCCAGCGGCTTTTCGGCGTCCTCGCCGGAGAACAGAAAGCGACCCAGCAGCGCGCGCGCTTTGCCCTGCGTCAACGCGGTCGCGTGCTGCGTCGCGTCGAGCACGCTCTGGCCCGGGTCGCCGCCGGCGCCCAGCTCGTCGGCGTGCTGGGAGAGGTAGCCGACCTTGACGTTGTGTCCCGTGCTCAGCTTGCCCGCAGCCAGCGGCCGGCGTCCGGCCAGCGTCTCGATCAGCGTCGTCTTGCCCGAGCCGTTCGGTCCCACCAGCGAGACGTGCTCACCGCGTTCCAGCCACAACTCCGCGTGCTCGAGCAGCACGACAGGCTGCTCGCCGATCTCCACACGACCCTCGGAGAGCTCGAAGATCACGCGACCCGAGCGCTGCGGCGCGGCGAACTGGAAGTCCAGGCCCTTGCCGTCGGCGGGGTCTCGCTCAATGCGCTCGATCTTCGCCAGCTTCTTCACGCGAGACTGCGCCTGGCGCGCCTTCGTCGCCTTGTAGCGAAAGCGCTCGATGAACCGTTCCATGCGCGCGATCTCCGCCTGCTGGGAGTCGATCGCCCGGCCCAGAGCGATCTCGCGCGCCGCCTGCTCCTTGCGCCACTGCGCCCAGCTGCCGGCGAAGAAGCGCGAGCGCCCGGCCTCCAGCTCCAGCACCGCCGTGCCGACGGCCTCCAAGAACCAGCGATCGTGCGCCACCAGCACGACGGCCGCGTCGAGGTCGACGAGCGTCTGCTCCAGCCACTCCAGCGACTCGATGTCCAGATGGTTGGTCGGCTCGTCCAGCAGCAGAACGTCGGCGTCGGTCGCCAGCGCCCGCGCCAGTGACGCGCGCGTCAGCTGCCCGCCGGAGAACGTGTCCAACGGACGGTCCAGGTCTGCGTCGACGAAGCCGAGCCCGTGCGCCATCACCGTCGCTCGATCGCGCCACAGATAGCCGCCTCGCGCCTCCAGGCGCGCCTGCGCCCGCGCGTAGCGAGCGAGCAGCGCCTCGTCGGCGTCGCCGGCCGTCATGCGCCGCTCCAGATCCGCCAGCTCGGCCTCGATCTGCAGCTCCTCGACGCAGCCCGACAGCACGTAGTCGCGCAGCGCCGAGGCGCGCTCGCGCGGCGGGCGCTGGTCGTGCAGCGCGATGCGCACGCCCCTGGCCACGCTCAGCTCGCCGCGGTCGATCGACGTCTCGCCGGCCAGCATGCGCAGCAGCGTCGTCTTGCCGGCGCCGTTGCGTCCGGCGATCGTCATCCTTTCGCGCCGCTCCAGCTTGAACGACACGCCGCGCAGCAGCGGCTGCCCAGCCATGTCCTTGTGCATGTCCGATGCGATCAGCAGCGCCATGCCGCTGATACTAGGGGCGCGAAATCGCGACGTGCCGTCGCCTTAGCTACGATCCGCCATGTGACGCGCCGACTTTCCGCCGCCCTGTTCCTATGGGCTCTGATGATCCCGCTGGTGGCCGCGCAGGCGGCGCAGGCGGCGAACGACGGCCGCGGCTTCTACGGCGCCACCGACGACAAAGTCATCACCGACGCCGGCTTCATCCTGATCGTCTTCTTTCCGCTGTTCGTGTTCTGTATGAGCATGCTTCAGCGCCACCTGGACAAGCGCAAGGAAGCGCGCAAGGCCGCACACAAGGCGCAGCTGAGCAACGCTCAGTGGCGCGGCGGCTGGTAACGAGCGCGCCGCGCGCCTGGCAGCGGTGAGCCGCGCGTGAGCGAGCACTCGCACAGCGAGCCCGACGCGGTCACCTACGAGCGCCGCGGCGCCGCGGCGCTCGTGACGATCGACCGCCAGAGCAGGCGCAACGCCGTCGACGGGCCCACGGCCGCGCTGCTGCACGAGGCCTATCTGCGTTTCGAGGCCGACGACGAGGCACGCGTGATGGTGCTGAGCGGCGCCGGAGGCGTCTCCTTCTGCGCCGGCGCCGACCTCAAGGCGACCGAGACCTTCGTGCCGCGCCTGATGAGCGAGGAGGGGCCGATGGGCTTCACGCGGCTCACGCCCTCCAAGCCGACGATCGCCGCGATCTCCGGCTTCGCACTCGCCGGCGGGCTCGAGCTGGCGCTTTGGTGCGACCTGCGCATCGCCACCGAGGGCTCCACGCTGGGCTATCCAGAGCGACGCTGGGGCGTGCCGCTGATCGACGGCGGCACTCAACGCCTGCCGCGCATCATCGGGCTCGGCCGCGCGCTCGACCTGATCCTCACCGGGCGCCTGGTCGCCGCCGAGGAGGCGCTGGCGATGGGCCTGCTCACCGAGATCGTCGCGCCAGGCGCGCATCTGCAGCGCGCGCTTGAGCTCGCCGAGGGGCTTTCACGCTTTCCCCAGCGCACGATGCTGGCCGATCGACGCGCGGCGATCGAGGGCTTCGGCCTGCCGCTCGAGCAGGCGCTGGCGCTGGAGGCGGCGGCCGGACCCGAGGTGTTCGACGACGGCGCGCGCGGCGCCGCGCGCTTCGCCGCCGGTGAGGGCCGCGGCGGCGCCGGAGCGGGCGCCTAGCGCGACGCGAGCCACGCCGCGGCTCGACCTCTGCGCCGGAGGCGTACAGCAAGAGCAAGCCCGCCCGGCAGAAGGTCGCGCTTTGCAGGTAGGCTCTGCTGCGCGATGGCCTACTTCGTCACAGGAGCGACCGGCTTCATCGGTCGTCGTCTGGTCGAGCAGCTGCTCGACAAACGCCAGGGCAAGGTCTACGTGCTCGTGCGCGAGACTTCGCTGGAGCGCCTCAACGACCTGATCGCGCGCTGGAGCGTCGTCGCCGGCGCTAGCGCGGGCAAACGCGTCGAGCCGGTCATCGGCGACCTGCGCCGCCCGCTGCTCGGCGTCGAGCAGGAGCAGGTCACCGAGCTGCGCGGCAAGATCAAGCACTTCTTTCACCTCGCGGCCGTCTATGACATGACCGCCGCGCCGGAGCTGAACACCGCCGTCAACGTCGGCGGCACCACGCACGCCGTCGAACTGGCGCGCGCGATCAACGCCGAGCGCCTGCATCACGTCTCGTCGATCGCCGTCGCCGGCGAGTACAAGGGCACGTTCGAAGAGGAGATGTTCGACGAGGGCCAGAAGCTGCCCTCGCCCTACCACCGCACGAAGTTCGAGTCCGAGCGCATCGTGCGCGACCAGGCCTACGTGCCCTGGCGCGTGTATCGCCCGGGCATCGTCGTGGGCGACTCGCGCACCGGCGAGATGGACAAGATCGATGGTCCCTACTACTTCTTCAAGGCGATCCAGCGCGCGCGCCAGCTGCTGCCGGAGTGGACGCCGCTGATCGGCCCGGACCTCGGCAACACCAACGTCGTTCCCGTGGACTGGGTGGTCGACGCGCTCGAGCACATCGCGCACGAGCCCGACCTCGACGGCAAGGCCTTTCACCTGACCGACCCACGCCGCCAACGCGTCGACGAGCTGCTCAACGAGCTGGCTTCGGCGGCCCACGCGCCGCGCTTTGCCGTCAGCGTCGACAAACGCCTGACCGACCCGCTGCCGAAGTGGCCGCTGGCGCTGGCGCTGGACCTTCCGCCTTGGCGCCAGCTGCGCAAACTCGCGTTGCGCGAGCTGGGCATTCCCGAAGAGGTCATCGCGCACATGGAGCTCGTGCCGCGCTTTGACACGCGCAACTCCGGCCGCGCGCTGGCCGGCACGCCGCTGGAGCGCCCACCCGCCCTGCACGACTACGCCGGACGCCTGTGGGACTACTGGGAGCGCGAGATGGAGCCGAGCATGTCCGCCGGGCGCACGCTCAAAGAGGCGCTGGAGGGTAAGCACGTGATGATCACCGGCGCGTCCTCGGGCATCGGCCGCTCGACCGCGCTGAAGGTCGCCGAGGCGGGCGGCGTGCCGCTGCTGGTCGCGCGCAACGTCGAGAAGCTCGAGGAGGCGCGCGCCGAGATCGTCGCCGCGGGCGGCACGGCGTATGTCTACGCGGCCGACATCTCCGACATGGAGTCCGTCGAACGACTCGTCGAGCGCGTGCTCGCCGACCACCGCAACGTCGACATGCTCGTCAACAACGCCGGGCGCTCGATCCGCCGCTCGATCGCGCTCAGCTACGACCGCTTCCACGATTTCGAACGGACGATCCAGCTCAACTACTTTGGCGCCGTCAAGCTGATCATCGGCCTGCTGCCACACATGCGCGAGCGCGGCTCGGGACACATCGTCAACATCTCCTCGATCGGCGTGCAGACCAACCCGCCACGCTTCTCCGCCTATGTCGCCTCCAAGTCGGCGCTCGACGCCTTCACGCGCGTGGTCGCCTCCGAGGTGGTCGGCGACGGGGTGACGTTCACGACGATCCACATGCCGCTCGTGCGCACGCCGATGATCGCGCCGACGAAGATGTACGACGCCTTCCCGGCGATCACTCCCGACGAGGCCGGCGACATGATTCTCGAGGCCATGCGCGGCCGCCCCAAGCACATGGGCACGCGCCTGGGCACCGTCGGCGAGATCGCCTATGCGCTCTCACCCAAGACGGTCGACCGCCTGCTGCACCTGGCCTATCGCGTGTTTCCCGACTCGGCGGCATCCAAGGGTCAGAAAAACGAAGAAGAGAAGGCCTCCTTCGAGCAGATCGCGATGGCGACGCTCACCCGCGGCGTTCACTGGTAGCTGCGCCCGGCGCCACGCGGGCCGTCTCGCGCGCCCGCGCGACGCGAGGCTGAGATGATTGGCAGGACGTGAGCGAGGCGACCCCGGCCATCGAAGTACGTGCCCTGAGCAAGCGCTACGGCGAGTTCGAGGCCGTTCGCGGCATCGACATCAGCGTGCGCCGCGGCGAGGTCTTCGGCCTGCTCGGGCCCAACGGCGCCGGCAAGACGACGACCGTGGAGATCCTCGAGGGCTATCGCGCGCGCAGCGGCGGCGAGGTGTCGGTGCTCGGCCACGACCCCGGCCGACGCAGTCGCTCGCTGCGCCAGCGGATCGGCATCGTGCTGCAGTCCGGCGGCATCTATGGCCACATCACGCCGCGCGAGGCGCTGCGCCACTGGGCCGGTTTCTACCCTCACCCACGCGACGTCGAGGAGGTGCTCGCGCTGTCGGGCCTTCAGGACAAGGCCGACGTGCGCAGCCGCAAGCTCTCCGGAGGGCAGCTGCGCCGGCTCGACTTCGCGCTGGCGCTGGTCGGCGACCCCGAGCTGATCTTCCTCGACGAGCCCACCACGGGCTTCGATCCAGAGGCCCGCAGGAGCGCCTGGGAGACGGTGCGCAAGCTGCGCGACCTGGGCAAGACGATCCTGCTGACGACGCACTACCTCGACGAGGCCCAGGAGCTCGCCGATCGCGTGGCGATCGTCAAGGACGGTCGCGTCCTGGCGATCGGTCCACCGCGCGAGCTCGGCGTCGGCGCCTCGCAATACCGCGTCGCCTACCGCGACCGCGACGGCAGCTTCGTCGAGCGCCAGACCGACGACCCGACGGCGCTGCTGGCCGAGCTGACCGCCGAGGCGCTGGCGCGCGGCGAACACCTGGAGGAGCTCAGCGTGGGTCGCCCGACGCTCGAGGACGTCTACCTGGAGCTGACCGCCGATGGCTGACG
The DNA here is from genome assembly GCA_963793935.1 of uncultured Solirubrobacteraceae bacterium. Classification (GTDB taxonomy): domain Bacteria; phylum Actinomycetota; class Thermoleophilia; order Solirubrobacterales; family Solirubrobacteraceae; genus Palsa-744. The sequence goes on along the minus strand of CAWCBZ010000001.1, from coordinate 541,508 downwards.
CGCTCACGCTCGGCTGGCGCCAGTATCGCCTGGAGCGGCGCATGTTCTGGCGCAACCCCAGCGCCGCCTTCTTCAACTTCCTGCTGCCGCTGCTGTTCCTCGCCGGCGGCGGCGCGATCCTCGCGGGCAACCAGCGCGAGCTCGATCACCTGATTCCCGCGATCGCCGCGATGAGCGTGATGGCCACGACGTTCACCGCGCTCGCCTACAACATCGTCTTCCTGCGCGAGCGCGGCGTGCTCAAGCGCATCCGTGGCACGCCGCTGCCCACGGTCTCCTACTTCGGCGGCGTGGCCGCCAACGCTGTCACCAACACCGCGCTGCAGATCGCCATCGTCGTGCTCGCCGGCAAGCTGATCTTCGGCATCGGCTGGCCGCGCGACTGGGTCGAGCTGGTCGTGTTCGTGCTCGTCGGCGTGGTGTCCTTGGCCGCGCTGGGCGTCGCCTTCGCGCACGCGATCCCCAACTTCGAGTCGACAGCCGCCTACGTCAACGCCGTGTTCCTGCCGGTCGTGTTCATCTCCTTCTATGTGTTCGACTCCAACAGCGCACCGGGCTTCCTGCGCCAGATCGCCGAAGCGCTGCCGCTCAAGCCACTGATCGACGGGCTTTACGGCGCCATCGTGACCGGCTCGGGACTGGGCGACCATCTCGACGCGCTGGCTGTGATCGCGCTGTGGGGCGTGCTCGGGCTGTTCCTCGCGGTGCGCGGCTTCTCCTGGGAGCTTGGACGCTGGCGAGACTAGACTAGGATGGCCCTCCGAAAGGGTCGGTTGGAGGGAGAGTGGCGTGGAGTCGAGCAGAGGCGCCCTGACAGGGCGCCCAGGCAAGGACGCAGGCAACCAGCGATTGAGCGCGAGCAAGCTGATCGTCTCGGTGGCGATCGTCTGCGTCGCCGCACTGTTGCTGTTCGGCTACGGCAAAGCCGCCGGGCAGCGACAGATGCGAACCGGGGGCGCGACGCCGGCCGACGTAGCCGCCGGCTCCTCGCATTCGCCTCCTGAGATCGGTCGCTGCGAGTTGGCGAACTCGGTGAAGGACGGCGGCTTGATGGACCTCCTCGGGCAGTACGCCAATTCCAGCTGCACCAGCGCCGCTGCAGACGATGGAAAGTTCCAATGGCAGGCGGGCGCCGAAGCCGGCTTTGCCAGCTCGGCGAGCAGCGCGACATTTTCGATGTCCAGAAAGCCGAGGATCCACTGTGCCGGCGTATCGGGCACTGGCGAATACACGGGTACGACCAGCGTGATCGTGCAACTCACGTTCACCAACTGCACGTCAGGTGCGTTCGTGTGCCATGGCGTCGCTCAGCCTCCGGGCGTCATCGTCAGCTCGCTGCTGAAAGGCGAAGTCGGCCTGCTGGACGACGCGGAAGGCCGGGTCGGCATGGAGCTTTCGCCGACCAGCGCCTCAGAACCGGATTTCGCCGATTTTGAATGCCCCCTTCCCGTACGCCTGAAAGGCTCGATCGTCGGGCGGGTCCGCACGATCAACAACATGTCGACCACGATTCGAGTTCACGTCGGCGCGAAGAACGGAGTGCAGACGTACCCGGGGCTGGAAGGTCACGAACCGGCGTTGCTGACGCTGACGGCGGGCAGCGGCGAAAACACGCGTACCGAAACCGCTGCGCTGAAGATGAGACTCGTCGACACGAGCGAAGAAGCTGTTGAGATCCGCGCAGAACGCAGATGAAGCAGCTCGCCGACGACCTGTACCTGCTGCGCGGCTTCCCGCCGAACGCAATCAACGTGTATCTCGCGCAGGACGTGCTGATCGACGCGGGCACCCGCCAGGCCGAGCGGCGCATCATGCGCCAGATTCGCGGCAAGCAGGTAAACGCGCACGCGTTGACCCATGCACACCCAGATCACCAGGGCTCCAGCCGCGCGATCTGTCAAGAGCTGGACGTCCCGCTGTGGTGCGGCGAGCACGATGTGCATGCGATGGAGACTCCCGGCGCGATCTCCAACAGCCAGGTGCCCGGCTGGCTCAACCGCTTCCAAGCGCGCTTCTGGACCGGTCCGCCGCATCCGGTCGCGCGCTCGCTGAAGGAGGGCGACGAGGTCGCCGGCTTCACCGTGCTGGACGTGCCAGGCCATTCGATCGGCCACGTCGCCTACTGGCGCGAATCGGACCGCACGCTGATCCTCGGCGACGTGCTCAACGGCATGAACCTGATGACCGGCCGCCGCGGCCTGCAGGAGCCTCCACTGGTGTTCACGCCGGACCCGGCGCGCAACCGCCGGTCGGCGAGGCGTCTGGCGGCGCTCGAGCCCGAGCTCGTCTGCTTCGGCCACGGTCCGCCGCTGCGCGATCCTCAGGAGCTCCAGGACTTCATCGCGCGCATGCCCGACTAGCGCAGCATGGCCGAGAGCATCTTCATCGCCGACGGCGAGCGTTTCCTGCCGAGCGAGCAGGCGCGCGGCCCCTGGGATCCGCGCGCGCTGCACGGCGGCGCGCCGGCAGCGCTGATCGTGTCGGCCTTCGAGCGCATGCTGGCCGACTCCGCGCCTGACGGCTCCGAGCTGCGCATCGGCCGCCTGTCCTTCGAGTTCCTGCGCCCGATCCCGCTCGCGCCGCTGACGCTCGCCACGCACGTCGTGCGCCCGGGAAGACGCGTGCAGCAGCTGGCCGCCGAGCTGCTGGCCGACGAGCAGGCGATCGTGCGCGCCAGCGCGCTGAGCGTCACCGCCGTGCCCCGGCAGGCGGCGGCAGCGGCTCCCGGAGCGCAGTTGGGCGACAGCGTGGCGACGATGGAGCCCGCGTCGAGCGGAACGCCCATTCGCTTCGCACTCGACGGCGGCAAGGAGGCGAGCTTCGCCGGCACGGCGATGGAGATGCGCTGGCTGAGCGACCCCACGGCGCTCGGGCCGGGGCGCGTGTGGATGCGGCTGCGCCACCCGTTGCTGGGCGGCGAGACGGCCTCGGCGCTCGCCCGCCTGGCGGCCACGGCTGACTTCGGCAACGGCGTCAGCGCGACGCTGCCGTTCGACCGCTTCGTGTTCATCAACGCCGACCTGACGGTCCACCTGCAGCGCGCGCCCAGCGGCGAATGGATCGGGCTCGACGCGCGCACGCTTCTTCACGACGGCGGCGTGGCGACCGCCGAGAGCGTGCTGCACGACCAGCACGGAGCGCTCGGGCGCGCCTTTCAGACGCTCGTCGTGCAGCCGCGCTGAGGCGTCATCCCGGCAGCCGTGCGCGCTCAGCGCACTGCGACGTCGCCCAGCGCGGCGTCGATCGCCTCGAGCGTGGCCGTGTCGAGCTCGATGCCGGACGCCGACGCGTTGGCTTGGACCTGCTCGGGGCGCGTCGCGCCGACGATCGCCGAGGCTACGTTGGCCTGGCGCAGCACCCAAGCAAGCGCGAGCTGCGCCAACGTCAAGCCGGCGGCGTCGGCGATCGGCAGCAGACGCTGGACGGCCTCGAGCACCGGCGGCGCGATCAGCCGATCGATGAAGCCGCCCATGCTCTCGCTGGCCGCGCGCGAGCCGGCCGGCGGCGGCTGACCGGGCAGGTACTTGCCCGTGAGCACACCCTGCGCCAGCGGCGACCAGACGATCTGCGAGATCTGCTCGCGCTCGCACAGCGCGAGCAGCTCGGCCTCCGGCTTGCGCCAGAGCATCGAGTACTGCGGCTGGCTGGAGACCCAGCGCTCGACGCCCTCCAGCGCCAGCGACTCCTGCACCCGCTCGACCGGCCACTCGCTGAAGCCGATGTAGCGCGCCTTGCCTTCGCCGACCACCTCCGTCAGCGCCGCCATCGTCTCGGCCAGCGACGCGTCGTCGTCGTAGCGATGGCACTGATAGAGGTCTACATAGTCCGTGCGCAGGCGCTTCAGCGAAGCGTCTATCTGCTTGTGGATCTGCTTTTTCGACAGACCCTTGTCCCGCCAGGACATCGGGAAGTAGACCTTCGTCGCGAGCACGTAGGAGGAGCGTTCACGGTCTTTGAGCACCTCGCCGAGCACCTCCTCGGCGGCTCCGCGGCCATACACGTTGGCCGTGTCGATGAAGTTGATGCCGGCGTCGAATGCGGCATCGACGCACGCTCGTGCCTGCTCGCGCTCCACTCCGCCGGAGTAGGTCAGCCACGAGCCGAGGCTGATCTCCGAGACCTCCAGGTCGCTGGCGCCGAGCCTGCGCAGGTTCATGCTGCGAGCTTATCCACCCGCCGCATCGCCGGCTCGCGGCGTTGTGCATGGACGACGCGGTTTGGCTCGCGGCGCGGTCGGTGCGGCGCTAGCCTAAATGTGATGGCATCGACCGAAACGATAGACCCGTCGCTGCGCATCGCCTCGGTGCGCTTGGACGTCAGCGACCTGGACCGCAGCGTGGATTTCTACGAGCGCACGCTCGGGCTGGGGCTGATCGCGCGCGAGCCCGACAGCGCGCTGCTCGGCGCCGACGCTCAAAGCGCCGCGCTGGAACTGCATGCGATCGCCGACGCGACGCCGGTCTCGCCGCACAGCACCGGCCTGTTCCACGTCGCCTGGCTGCACCCCTCGCGCGCTGCGCTGGCCGACACCGTGCGGCGTATCGTCGCCCGGCGCTGGCCGATCGACGGCGCGTCCGATCACGGCGTCTCCGAGGCGCTGTATCTGAGCGACCCGGACGGATTGGGCATCGAGATCTACGCCGACCGTCCGCGCGAGCGATGGCAGCGCCCGCCCGACGGTCGCGGCGTCAGCATGGTCACGTTGTCGCTCGACCTCGACGACCTGTTGGCGCAGTCATCCGGCGAGCCCGACCCCGCGGTCGCGCCGGGCACAGCCATCGGCCACGTGCATCTGAAGGTCTCCGACGTGCCACGCGCGGACGCCTTCTACCGACAGGCGCTGGGCTTCGAGGAGCAGGCGCAGCTGCCCTCGGCGGCGTTCGTCTCGGCGGGCGGCTATCACCATCACATCGGCATGAACTCCTGGCAGAGCGCCGGAGCCGCCGCGCCGCCCGACACCGCGCCGCGCCTGCGCGCGATCGAGTTCGAGCTGGGCGACGGCGCCGCCGTCGACGCGCTGCGCCGCCGCGCCGAGACGGCCGGCGCATCCACGCTGACGACGGACCGCGAGACCGGCGGGATGCAGACCGCCGGCGTCGCCGTCGAGGACCCCGACGGCAACCGTCTCAGCTTCGCGGCCGCCTCAGGCTGAGGCCTGGGCCAGGCGATCGCGCTCGGCGTCGGTGAGCGTCAGTCGCGTGAAGGCCAGCAGATCGTCGAGCTGCTGCGGCGACGTCGCGCTGGCGATCGGCGCGAGCACGGCTGGCTGCGTGCGCAGCCAGGCCAGCGCCACGGCCCCGGGCGAGACCTCGTGCGCGGCAGACACCTCGTCGAGCGCGTCGAGCACGGCGAAGCCGCGATCGTTGAAGTAACGCTCGCGCACGCTCGCCGCGCGCGGGCCGTCGGAGTCGGCGCTGCCGGGCCGGTGCTTGCCCGTGAGAAAGCCCTGCGCCAGCGCGAAGAACGGCACGCACGCCAAGCCGTGCTGCTCGCACACCGGCGCCAGCTCGCGCTCGTAGTGCTCGCGCTCCATCAGGTTGTAGTGCGGCTGCAGCGCCACGTAGGAAGCGAGCCCGTCGCGCTCGCCCAGAGTCAGCGCCTGCTCCAGGCGCTCGGCGCTGTAGTTGGACGCGGCGGCGTAGCCGATCGAACCTTGCTCGATCAGCTCGGCGAACGCGCCGAGCGTCTGCTCCGGCGGAGTCTCGGCATCGTCCTGGTGGGCGTAGTACAGGTCGATCCGCTCGATGCCCAGGCGCTGCAGCGAGTCGGCGGCGGCCTGCTTGATCGTCTGCGGCGCAAGGCCCCGCCGCTGTGGCGCAATGCCGACCTTCGTTGCGATCACCAGCCGGTCACGGTTTCCGCGCGAGGCCATCCAGCGCCCGATGATGCGCTCGGACTCGCCCGGTCCGCCGGCGCCACGGCGGCCGTAGGTGTCGGCCGTGTCGATGAAGTTGCCGCCCGCCGCGACGTAGGCGTCGAGCACGGCGAACGAGCGCTGTTCGTCGATCGTCCAGCCGAACACGTTGCCGCCGAGGCACAGCTCGAAGACGTCCAGATCGGTTGCGGCGAGGCGCGCGATGCGCTCAGCGTAGCCGTCCATCTGTCCAATCTGCGGCCTTACTCACCGCTGTACACAAGTTTTAAGCCTGTCTTGATGCGCAAGGAGCAACACTGTGTATGGGAGGACATGACGCCAACCCCCGAGGAGGGAGTTATGCCCAGAATCATCGTCACGACCGACCCAACCGACCAACCCGACGAGCCGCCGGTGCTGCTCGACGAGCGCGTCGATTCGCTGCACCTCTGCGATGGCCACGCGGCCGAGCAGCTGATCCAGCGACTCGCCTGGGCCGTCAGCGACGCCGAGGACACGCAGCGGCAAGCAGTGCACGCCTGAACGCCCACACGCCTCCGGGCGAGCCGCGCCGCGCGTCCCCCCTGCGCGGCGCGGCCGTCCCGGGGCCCCATGCCGCGCGTTGCTGCCGCGACGCGAGCGACCGAGGACACCGCGAGGCGCGGGCCTGCGCACGTCTAGCGTCGGCGGCCCATTGCGAAGCTCTGAATCGGTGGTGCGACGGCGCGCATGCTCGACCCGACCTCCGCCGCCTGCTCCTGCTCTGAGCCGTCTGCGTGCTCCGGCGTCGGCAGCTGGTGTACGCGCGCACCCGCCGCCTCGCGCTCGGCGCCCTCGATGCCCCCGGAGACGAAGCGCTCCAGCGCCGCCAGCTCGCGCACGATCAGGTTGACGACGCCTTCAGAGCGCTCCACGCGCCCGCGCGCGAGCAGCAATGGCTCGGCACGCGCGAGGTAGCGATGGCGCTCGTACACCGCCTTGGGCACGATCAGGTTGACCGTGCCCCACTCGTCCTCGAACAGCAGGAACATCGTGCCGTGGGCCGTTCCGGGGCGCTGGCGCGCGATCACCAGCCCGGCCATCGCCACCGCGCCGCCGCTGGGCAGCCGCGCGAGCTGCGCGCTGGTCGCCAGCATCGGCACGTCCAGACGCTCGCGCAAGATCGCCATCGCGTGATCGCCCACCGTGACGCCGCTGGTCGCATAGTCGGCGATCAGCCGCTGCCAGCGCCCGAGCGAGCGCAACCGCGGAGCCTCCGGCAGCTCCAGCGGCAGCGCCAACTGCGTTCCCTCGCGCGCGCCGAGGCCGGGCGCGGCGATGCCCAGCTGCCACAGCGCCGAGCGCCTGCCCGTCTCGCCGATGATCTCGTCGCACGCGCCCGACCAGGCGAGCTGTTCGAGTGTCCGCTGGCTCGCACCGATGCGCCCGGCCAGCTCGCCGAGACTGGCGAACGGCCCGTTGCGCTCGCGCTCGGCGACCAGCTGGCGCATCTCCTCGCCGCCCACGTCCTTGATGTAGCCGAGGCCGAGGCGCACACCGCCGTCCTGCACCGAGCACTCCGCTTCCGAGGCATTCACGTCAAGGCGCAGGATCGTGATCTTGCGGTGCTCGGCCTCGTGCACCAGGCTATCGGGCGCGTAGAAGCCCATCGGCTGCTCGTTGAGCAGCGCGCACAAGAACTCCGCGCCGTAGTGCACGCGCAGCCACGTCGACTGGTAGGCGAGCAGGCCGAAGGCGGCGCTGTGCGCCTTGGGAAAGCCAAAGCCCGCAAAGCCCTCGACCATCTGCCACACGCGCTCGGCCGTCTCGCGCTCGGCCCCGCCGTGGCGCATCGCGCCCTGCACGAAGCGCTCGCGGTGGCTCTGCAGCACCTGCAGCGAGCGCTTGCGGCTCATCGCCCGGCGCAGTCCGTCGGCCTCGCCCGGCGTGAAGCCAGCGAGCGCTTCGGCGACTTCCATCACCTGATCCTGGAAGATGATCGTGCCCAGCGTGTCCTTCAACACCGGCTCGAGCGCCGGGTGCTCGTAGGGGATCTGGTAGTCGGGGTCCTCGCGCAGTCGCCTGCGGCGCTCGATGTACGGATTGACCGCACCTCCCTGGATCGGGCCCGGACGGATGATCGCCACCTGCACCGTAAGGTCGTCGAGGCTGGCGGGGCGCGTGCGCAGCAGCGACTGCATCTGCGCACGGCTCTCGATCTGAAAGACGCCCACGGTGTCCGCCTTGCGGATCGCCGCGAAGGTCTGCGCGTCGTCGAAGTCGATGCGCGAGAGATCCACCCGTTCGCCGCGCACGTGGGCGATCGTCTCCACGCAGCGCTCCACCGCCGAGAGCATGCCCAACCCGAGCAGGTCGATCTTGAGAAAGCCGGCGTCCGCGCAGGAGTCCTTGTCCCACTGCACCATCTGCCTGCCCTCCATCGCCGCCGGCACGACCGCGCAGCAGTCGATCAGCGGCCGCGTCGCCACGATCATGCCGCCCGAGTGCTGGGACAGATGGCGCGGCAGGCCGTAGGCCTGATCGACCAGCAGCTCCAGCCAGCGCCAGCGTCCGAAGGGCGCGGTCGGGCCGCCCGGACGGGCTCCGCCGCCGGCGTCGTCGCGCCCCTGCCCACCCTCCGCACCGACGGCCATATCGTGCTCGGCGTTCGACGCGTATCGCTCGGCGCCGCGCGCCATGCGCTCGATCTCGCCGGCGGGCAGGCCGAGCACCTTGCCCAGCTCGCGGATCGCGCCGCGCGCGCGAAAAGTCGGAAAGGCCGCCACCAGCGCCGCGTGATCGCGTCCGAAGCGCTCGTGCACGCGCGGGATCAACTCGGCACGGATGTCGCGTGGGAAGTCGAGGTCGATGTCGGGCAGCCCGCGCAGGTCCTCGTGCAGGAAGCGCCCCATCGTCAGGCCGTTGGCGAGCGGGTCGATGTGCGAGAGCCCGATCAGGTAACAGACCAGCGATGACACCGACGACCCGCGGCCGCGGCCGGGCGCCAGCAGCGCGCGCACCGAATCCGGGCCGCGCACCTGCACCGCCACCTCGCGCGACAGCTCGAGCATCTCGTGGTGCAGCAGAAAGAAGCCCGCCAGCCCCAACTTGTCGATCACGCTCAGCTCCTGCACCAGGCGCGCCTGTGCCTCGGCGTGCGACGCCGAACCGGCATAGCGCTCTTGCAGGCGCGCCGCGCACAGCTCGGCCAGCTTTCGTGCGGCGCCGGCGTCCTCGGCCCCGGGATAGCGGTAGCCGAGATCGTGGTCGAGCCTGAACGTCAGCCGCTCGGCGAGCGCCAGCGTCTCTGCGACCGCGTCTGGATGATCGGCGAAGCGGCTGGCCATCGCCTGTGGCGTCGTCATCACGTGACTGAAGTTGCCGCGTCGCAACGGCTCTGAGGCATCGAGCGTGGTGTGGTTGCGCAGCGCCACGAACGCGTCCTGCAGCTCGCCGCGGCAGCGCGCGTGCGCATGCACGTTGCCGGTGGCCACACACGGCACGCCCAGCCGCCGGGCGAACGCCGCGAGCGCGCGATTGCGAGCGCGGTCGCGGCGAGCGTACGGGCGCTGCAGCTCCACGCGCAGCCGCCGCGGGCCGAATGCGTCGAGCAGGCGCCGGGCAGTCGGCTCATCGGCGACGCCGCGGCCGATCGCCGAGCGCTCGGCGCATCCGGTCAGGCAGACCAGACCATCTGCGTGGTCGAGCACCGCTTGCAGGTCGATCGACGGCTCGCCCAGCACGCGCCGCGCGGATCCGTCGCGAGTGTGCGCGTGCGCGAGCGTGATGATCCGGCAGAGATTGCGCCAGCCGCGCTCGTCGCCTACGAGCAGCGTCACGTGGCGCCCGCTGTCGAGGTCTATCTCGGCGCCATGGATCGCGCGCACCCCATGGTCGGCGGCAGCCTGAGCCAGCTCCATCGAGCCGCTGACCGAGTTGTGATCGGTCAGCGCCAGCGCCACATGGCCGAGCTCGCGCGCGCCGTGCGCCAGCTCGTCGGGCAGCGAGACGCCGTCCAGAAAGGAGTAGGCCGAATGGCAGTGCAGCTCGACATACGGAGGCGTCGACGTCATCGCGGCTCACGCGGCTCCGGCACGCCGGCTCACGCTCCCTGGGCGAACCAGCCGCCGGCGCGCTCGCGCCCGGAGCTCAGGTCGTGAAACACGACCAGGTTGCGCCCGTTGGTCGTCACCACCTCCCAGTAGCGACGCCGCAGCGGTCGCGTCGTCCACCAGCGATCCTCGACCAGCCAGGACTCGCGCACCAGCTCGATCGCTCGCCCGTCCACCTGCTGCGGCACTCCCCCCGCCCCCGCGCGCACGCGCGCCGATGCAGGCAGGTTGAGGGCGCGGGTCCGCGCGGCGCCGGGCATCAGCCCGGCAGCGGTGTGAGCACGACCCGTCGCTCCGGCACGCGCGAGTCAGGGTCCACGCAAACGGCGCGCATCGCCGCGTCCTCTCCCGCCACCGTGCGCACCTGGGCGACCGCATCGCGCAGGCGTGCGGCGCGCGCCGCGTGGCTCTCCTCCAGCAGCGCCCGCTGCTCGCCCGCCGGAGGCCCGAAGCGCTCGACCGCCAGCCCCAGCGACGCCGCCGGCGCGGGCAGCAGCAACAGGCGCAGCGACAGCGCCAGCGAGATGCGCTCGCGGTCAGACAGCGGCTGGCGAAAGACCACGCGCTCACGCCACCCCCCGCCCGAGATCAAGCGCGCCGAGAGCGTGACCGACCGCAGCGTGCGTCCGCGACGATCGGCGCGCGCCAGCAGCCTGTCCACCAGCACGCCGAGCACGCGCTCGATCGCCTGGCCCGAGCTGGCGTCGCCGACGTCCATCGCCTCCTCCACATGCTCCTGCGCCGAGCGCGGGCGCAGCGGGTCGTCCTCGCCGCAGGCCAGGCGATGCGCGAGCGCTCCCGCCCGCCCGAAGCGATCGGTCAGCTCGTCGCGCCCCAGGCGCACCAACTCACCCAGCGTGCGCACGCCAAGACGGGTGAGCGGCTCCAGCAGCTGCTCGGTCTGCGCGCGGTAGCCGAGCAGCGCGATCGGGCGCCCGGCCAGCCAGCGCAGCGCCTCCGTGCCGTCGAGCACCAGCGCGCGACGCGAGCGCACCGCCAGCGCCGCCGCCAGCGAGCAGAAGCGCGTGGGCCCCGCGCCGACTCGCGCGTGGCGATCGCCGCTCGGCGCGCTCGAGGGGCGTCCGCCCGCCGTCGGAGGCGTCCATATGGCGCGCTGCGCGGCGGCGATCACGGCGGCATCGGAGCCGTGCAGCGAGCGCAGTGGGTCTGCCTCGAAGTAGGCCAGGCCGGGCCGGGCCGGCTCGACCGCCGCGCCGATCGACTCCAGCGAGCCGAGCATCGCCTCCCAGGCCTCGTCGGCGCTCACCGGGTCCGCGGGCACCAGCGCCAGCTCAGGACAGCGCGCCAGCGCCTCGCCGAGCGCCATCCCCCGGCGCACACCCTGGGCCTCGGCGGCGCCGGAGACTTCACCCAGCCGTTGCTCTGAGCCGCTGGGCGGCGCGATCGCCAGCGCGCGACCGACGAGCGCCTGCGCTCCGCCGGCGGCGAGCACCAGCTCGAAGCGGGGGAGGTGGACGCACACGACCATACGAACATATGTTCGCACACGGTCCGGGGGAACGCTGTCAGCTTCGCTTGCGCGGGGCTCGCTCGCGGTATGCGCGCACCTTCGTGCGGTTGCCGCAAACGGCCATCTCACACCACACGCCCGAGCGATTGCGCGATCGGTCATAGAAGGCCCACTGGCAGTCGGGCGCACGACAGGCCTTGACCCGCTGCCACGAGCCGTCGCCGATCGCCTGCGCGACCGGCACCAGCACCCGCGCAAGCGCGCCCGCGACGCCCCGCTCGGCCGGCGCGAGACTGACCGAGTCGCCTGGCGCAAAGTGGACACCGAGATCCCCACGGCGCGCCGCCAGCTCGAGCGCCGCACTTGCTCGATCGTCGCGCGACCCGCCGTTGTTGGTCAGCATCAGCGACCGGAGGGCCTCGCGCAGATCGATTGCGTGCAGTCGATCTGCCTCGCCCAGCACCGCCTTGCCGCGGCTCAGCAGTCCGCGCGCGCGCAACCAGTCCGCAAGCCCGTCCGCCGTCGCCAGCGCGTCGCTGCCGCTCTCGGTGTCGAGCGTGTTGACGAAGTCGATCGTCAGTTTCAGATTGTGCGGCGCCTCGGGCATCAAAGTTTCTGCGGTGTCGGTTGAAACCATTGTAGTGCTTTGGTAGGTTACGACACCAGCTATTGATTAACGGAGGTGTTGCTGATGATCGTACCGCAGAAGTCAGGCTCCACCGGCTACCGGCGCATGGAACCTATCTCTCATCGGCCTGTCGACCATCTGCTTCGGCCCGCACCGTCCGCGCGCCTGCTTGCGCGGTTGCGCACCACGGCGCTCGACCGCGCCTTGCTCGCCGGCGCCGACCCAGCACACTCCCGCCAACTCGCCGCCCGAGCCCAGGCGCTCACGTCGCCGCGCTCTCGCGCAGCGGCCGCCGACGGGCTCGAGCGCTGGCTGTCGGCCGCCAATGGAGCGACGAGTCGCCGCCGCGTGCTGCCGCGGCGCGCGCTCGCGGTGGCGAACGCATCCGAGGCGTGCGAGATCGTCAGCCTGCTGCGCGGGAGCGCGCCGCTCTACGCGCGCGGAATCGCGCTGCTCGGATTGTTGCTCAACGACGGTACCGGCCCGGCATACGTCGGCGACAGCGACACACTCCCCCGCCTGCTCGCAGAAGTGCGCGCGGCGATGACGGGACACGCCCCGACCGACGGCCCTGTGAGCAGGCGTCCTGGCGCCCTGCGGGGGCGCCGCAATGAACACGCGTGATCCGGCCATCGGCGGCCTGCCTGCCTATCCAAGCCTGAGGATGATGCTCGCGCATCAGCGCATCGCGGATTTGCGCAGACGCGCCGATCGGGCGCGTGAGCCGCGAAGGCCGCGCTCGGCGAACCAGATCGTGAGACGCATCGGATCGTCGTCGAGGCTGCCGAACGGCTCCTGGCTGTACGGCCGCCGAGACTCGTCCTAGCTCGCGCCGTTTCAATCCATCGTCAGCGGGCCCTCGGCGGAGCCGCTGAGGAACTGCCGCACGAAGGCGTTGTCCGAGGAGAACATACGCTCGGCGTCGCCCGCTTCGACGATGCGCCCCTTCCACAGCACGGCGATGTATTCGCCGATCTGTCGCGCCGAGGCGATGTTGTGCGTGACGACGATGTAGGTGCCGCCGTGGATCGAGTGCATCTCCTGGATCAGTTCGCACAGCAGCGCCGTGCGCACCGGGTCAAGGCCCGAGTCGGGCTCATCGAAGATCACCACGTCGGGTTCCATCACCAGCGCGCGCGCGAAGCCGGCGCGCTTGCGCATGCCGCCGGAGAGCTGCGAGGGCGCGTCGTCCATCGCGTCGGCGAGGCCCACGTCGGTGAGGCGCTCGGTGACGGTCTTGGCGATCTGCGACTCGCTCTGGTCGGTGTGCTGGCGCAATGGGAAGGCGACGTTGTCGAACACCGACATCGAGCCGAACAGCGCGCCGTCCTGGAACAGCACGCCGATGCGCTGGCGCAGCGCCAGCAGCTTGGGCATGGTCAGCTGCGGGACGTGTTCGCCGTGCACGACGACGTCGCCGGAGTCGGGGAACATCAGGCCGATCAGGTGCTTGATCAACACGCTCTTGCCCGTTCCCGATGGCCCAAGCACGACCGTGATCGTGTCGTCGGGGATCGCGACGGTGAGCCCGTTGAGCACGTTCACGCCGCCGAGGCGCTTGTGCACATCGGTGCAGCGGATCGACCAGTTGCCCTCAGCCGGATCGCCGCTGAGGTCGAGATCGCTGGTGTGCCACTGATACTCGTCGCTTGTCGTCTGCTCGTCGCTCATCATTTTCCACCGTAGACGACGTGCGGGAACTGTCCGGTCTGACCGTTGAACGTGAACGGGCTCTGCTGGTTGCAGCCCGGCGCGGCGATCGCGTTCGGCGTTTCCGGCGCGTTGGCGACTTTGAACTGGATGATCTCTTCGATCAGGCTCTGCGAGATCGTCGCGTTGGATGGCCCGCTGACCGACGGCACGGGGTTTGAGCAGTTGCTGTTGCTGAACACCTGCAGCCCGCCGTTGCCGAGCGCGCGGAAGGCGCCGGGCTTGAAGTACGGGTTGGAGCGGTCGGTGCCGACGCGCTGAGCGTATACCGCCAGGCTCTCCGGGCCGAGCACCTGCATCGAGCGCAGGTAGTGCTGCTGCGGGCCGCCGGGCGTGTTCGTGTTGTTGCCGTGAGCCTGCGTGGCGGCGGTGAAGTTGGCGAAAAACGACTGCAGCTCGGGCACGTATTCGCCGAGATACTGCAGGAACGGATCGAGGTTGTGCAGCACCGGGCGGATCGCTTCCAGCTGCGTGGTCGTGAAGTCGAGCGTCTTGCCCACGTCGGGCAGGCCCTTCTTGGCGGCTGCCGTCAACGGGCCGAGCGACGTCAGGAAGCTGTCGAACTGCGGCGCGAAGGGCTTGGCCGCGTTGAGCACCGAGGAGAGCTTGCGCTCGACGGGGCGGAATTCGTCGAGGAACGGGCTCGCGTCGGTGGCGAAGCGGTCGAGTTCTTTGAGCGCCGTTTTCGAGCGCTTCTCGAATTCCGGCAGCGCGCGGAAGGCCGCCGCGAAGGCCTGGCTGCCTTCCGATAGCGCGTGGAACGTGTGCTCGCCGTTGACGATCAACCCTTCGAGCTGGTGGTCGCGGCTGCCGAGCGCGTTGAACACGACGCCGGTGTTCTTGACCAGCGCGCGTACCGCGCCTTCCTGCGAGGCGAGGATGCCGACGAGCGTGTTGGCGTGCTGCACGAACGGGTCGATCTGCGAGAAGCCGGCGTTGAGCTGTTCGCCGCGTCCGTTGATGCCTTCGGCCAGCGACTGCTGCCAGACCTGGAATGCGCGGCGCGTCTTGGGATCGAACGCCGAGAGGATGCCGTCCAGCGTCACCGAGGGTTCAACCTGGGCGTCGGCGAGCTGACCGTTGTCGGGCACGAACGGCCCGCTGCGACCGTTGCCCGTCGGGATCAGCTGCACGTAGGTCTCGCCGAGCAGCGTCTTCTGGCGCAGGATCGCGTGCATGTTGGCGCGGACCGGCGCGTATTTCTGGTTGATTTCCAGTTCGGCGCGCGTGCGCCCGCCGCCGCCCAGTTTCACCGCGACGACGCGTCCGATGTTGACGCCGCTGATGCGCACTTCAGACTGTTCGGCCAGCGCCAGCGATTTGGGGAAGGACACGGTCATGCGGTAGCCCTTCGGCTTCAGCGGCACCGGCCCGCCGAAGGACTCCCACAGAAACAGCAGCAGGCCAAAGCAGCTGAGCACGAAGAGAATGATCACGAGCATGTTGCCGAGCGTAGGCGCGCGCTTTTGCATCTCTAGCGACCGCCTTCCCGGGCCTTGACTTCGGACTTGGGCCCGCTCGCCGTCTTGGCCCGACTCGCAGCCGCAGAGCCGGATTTCGCCGAACGCTTGGAACCGGCCGCCGACCGGCCGAAGGCCGGCGACAGCCCGCCCAGCACTTTGCCCCCGGGCGCTTTCGGCGGCGTCAGCTTGTGCACGGCGGCGGCGCCCTTGAGGATGCCCTGGGCCTGGCAGTCTGCCTTGGTCGGCGGGTTGAGCAGGCCGACGAGCAGGTTCACGTTGGGGTTGACTTCGGCGACGCCTTTGAGCAGCGGCGCGACTTCGCAGTTGAAGTAGACCAGCGTGCGCCCGAGCACGCCGTGGGCGTCGGCCGAGCTGAGGATGCTGTTGAGGTTGTGGTTGGCCCAGTCGAGGAAGAACAAGAAGCCGCCCTGGCTCTTGCCAGGGTTGTTCGCGAGCTCGTTGAAGAATTCGTTGAACACCGAGAACGTCGTCGCGAGCTTGGGGAACGATTCGGCGAGCTCCTTGGTGTCCGGCGCGATCAGGTTGATCGTCGGCAGGATTTCGCGCGCGAACGGGCGCACTTCGTTCTTGATGATCGGCGTCGTCTCGATCGCCAGTTTGCGCGTCGCGTCATTGGCCGGCCCGAGTGACTGTGCGAACGGCTTGAGGTCGTGCAGCGTCGGGCCGAGCACGTGCGCCGCCTTGGCCAGCTTGCCCAGGCCGGTCTTGGCCTTGCTCAACGCTCCCGGCAGCAGCTGGACGGTCTGTTCGACGCTCTTGTCCTCTTTGGCGAACGTCGCGAAGACGGCGTTGGAGGCGTCGACCAGCTGCGCCAGCTCCTTGTCCTTGCCGCCGAGCGCTTCGGTCAGCAGGCGGAAGTTGTGGATCGCGCGCGCGGTGTTGGCGTGGCGCTTTTCCAGTTCGGCGGAGATCTTCTGGATCTCGCGCGCGGTCGGATCGAAGCGCTTGAGCGTCGCCGCGAAGGCCTTGCCGTTGTTCTTGAAGGCGCCGCCCGCGCCGGCCAGCAGCTCCTGCAGGTAAGCGCGCGTTTCGGCGTCCAGCGAGGACAGGAATTCGTCGAAGTTGACGTTCGGCGCGGTCTGCGAGAGCGGCAGTGTCGAGCCGCTGGGCAGCTTGCCCGCCGACGGCGTGCCCGGATTGATCTCCACGGTGATGTCCTGCAGCTGCGTCTTGGGTCGCAGCAGCATCGTCGCGTTGCGGTAGATGCGTGCGTATTTCGGCGTGACTTTCATCGTCACCGTGGCGATGCCGTTGTGCAGGTCGACGTTCTGCACTTCGCCGATCTTCGCGCCGGCGATCGTCACCGCCTGGCCCTGGCCAGGCGTGACCGCCTGAGCGGTCTGGATCTCCGCCTTCAGCGAGTAGTAGCTGCGCCCGAAGACCGGCACCCAGCCGGGAAGCTTGAGGTTCTCGTGCGCGAGGATGTAGCCGCCGACGCCCGCCGCGATGATCACCATCACGACGATCGAGATGAACGCCGTGCGATAGCGCTCGATCTGATCGCGGACGCTGAGGCCGCCCTCGTGTTTGTGGTCGTGGTGCTTAGGCTCGCGCGTCGCCATCACACGGCTCCGGTTGACAGCTCACGCAGATGAGCCGATCGAGGGACGAGCGATACGAGGACGCAGGAAGCGTGGCCTGCTCCGCAGGCGAGCGACCGAGGACGTGGTAGCGCGAAGTTCATCGGTCGGCTCATCAGCCGTTCCCGTCCGCGGGACCCTGCGAGAGGGGTCCGTTGAATTCCGGCACGGCCTGCTTGTAACAGGGCACCAGCGGCTTGTATTCGGGCTCGGTCTTGGGGAACGCCGGGTGCGTGCCCTGCGGTTGCAGCGAGGCGTGCGCGATCAGCTTCAGGCCGGTCGTGCTGCTGCTGCCCAGCACCGACGCCGGCTGCGAGCGTAGCGTCGGGCCGCCGCTGCCGAGCAGGAAGTGGGTCATCGTGCCGTTGCCGTCGAAGCTCTGACCGATGCCGGCGAGCCCTGTGAGCCCGTACCAGAACTCCTTGTAGTCCTCCACGCCGCTCGTCGCCGCGCCGTCCTGCAGCTTGGTGTTGCCGGCCGGGTAGAGCACGTTGGTCAAGCACTTGTTGAACAGTTCGGTCTGCTTGTAGAAGGGAGTCTGTTCGTTGGTCAGCTGCGCCAGCTGCGGCGTAGCTTCCTGCAGGCCCTTGGCCACGCCGCCGAGCTCGTTCGGCGCCAGCGACGCTTCGACCTGGGCGATCCACGGCAGCGTCGCGGTGACCGTCTGCGGCGTGTTTTTGACGCCCGGCAGGATGTCCGTGGCGAAGGTCCGCGCCGGCGGGAACGCGCGGTCCAGTTCGCGCAGCCCGTTGTCGATGTTGTGCAGCGAGCTCGGCAGCACGGCGATCGCGGCGCGCAGGCTCGACGAACGGTTGGCGAACGAGCGGAAGAAGGTGTTGAAGTTGCCGATCAGTTCGCCCAGCTGCTGCTCGTGCACGTTCAGCGCAGCGGTCACTTTGCCGATGCTCAGCACCAGCTTGGACAGGTCATGCCGTTCGGTTCCACCGATCGCCTGGTTGATGATCGCGCCACCGCGCTCGGCCGCCGTCGCGCGCGCATAAGCTTTGTTGAGCGCCTGCGCAGCGTTCACTCCGCGCACCTCGGGGTCCTGTTCTGCGTCGTCGGCCTTGGACGGCTGGCGCGTGAGCCCGTCGCCGTAGCCGATCAGGAAGTCCTGCAGGTTCTTGCGCGTGTCGGTGTTAAGCGCGTCGAGCACCTGGTCGAGCTGCACGGGATCTGAGGACTGCGTGCTCGGCAGCGTGGCGCCCGAAGACAGCGTCTTGGTCGACGGGCTGCCGGGCTGCAGTTCGACGAACCAGTTGCCTTCGAGGAAGATGCGCGGGCGGATCTTCACCGTCGCGTCGGCGTGCACAGGCAGGCCGCGCGATTCGATTTCCATCTTCACCAGCCCGGTCGAGCCCTGGCGCTGGATGCCCGTCACCTTGCCGACGTTGACGCCCGCGATGCGCACCGGCGACTTCGGTTTGATGTTGATCGCGCTGGCGAACTGCGCGTTCAGGCGGAAGCCGTGTTTGAACGGAATGTGCTTGGTGAAGCCGAAGTACACGGCCACGATCACGATCACCAAGAAGACGATCGCGAAGCGGACCGGGTTGGTGCGGTTGAGCTCGCGGACGGGCGTGTCGTCGTGGCTGCGCCAGCGCGGGAGGAGTCTCATTTCTTCTTCCCCTTGGCGGCCGTCTTCTTCTTCTTCGTCGTCGTCTTCGGCTTGGCCGTCGAGATGCCCAGGTTCTTGAGCTGCTGGCTGGAGTACTTCTGGCCGAACAGGTTCTGTTCGCGCGTGGTGATTTCGCGCTGGTTGGCGACGCTGGCGGCGGGCAGGTTGCCGAGCACGGCCTTGCCTTTTTCGTACGTCTCGTTGGCCGCTTCGCAGACGCGCGGCTGGCCCGGCCCGCCGACGTTCGGATAGGGGTTGGCGTGCACGTGGTTGTTGTCGACGATCGCGCTCGAGCCGACGAACGCTTTTTCGATCGACGGCCCGTTCGCCGGAGCCGAGGACGGGAAGCCCTCATTGTTCGGCCCGCTCGGCGACAGCACCAAGCCGGTGCGCGCGAGCGAGCCGACGCCGATGTTCTCCGACTGCAGGCTGGCCACGTTGCGGAAGGTCAGCGTGATGTAGTTGCAGAAGGCCTGCTCGCCCGCCAGCCCGGCGACCACCGGGTTGCCGTATTCCAGCGTCTGCGTGAAGTCTTCCAGGCCCGCCGTGACGATCGGGTTTTCTGCGAACTTCTGCAACGCCTGTGAGGACTCGGCGAGGCGCGTGTTCAGCAGCGTCGCCGCCTTGAGGTTCACGGCGCCCTTGGCGAAGGCGTCGCCCAAAGGCTTTGCGACCGTCGTCAACGCTTTCGCGCTGGGCCGCAGCAGGCGCATGAACTCGGTGCTCTTTTCGGTGAACGGCGCCTCGTAGGGAAGCGAGAAGATCGCCTGTTCGAGCGACGCCGGGCCGCCCTCGGTCGCTTCTTCAAGCGATTTGGCGACGCCCGCGAAGGCAGTGAAGAAGGTGTCCTGCTCGCTGAACAACGCCGCGTTCTGCGCAGCCACGGGCGCAGTCTGTTCGGCCGGCCGGTCAAGCCCTTTGAACAAGCCGCGCAGGTCTGTCTGCGGCGAGGCGAGGTTGTGCAGCACAGGTATCGCGTTGGTGACCAGCGGCTTGAGCGTGGCCAGCGCATCGTTGATTTCCAGACCGCGTTCGGCCAGTCCATCGCCGAAGTTGTTCGTGTTCTGCTGGATCGCCGTGCGCGTTTTTTCATCGAACATGTTGAACAGCTCGTCGATGTCCACCGGTTCGGTCGTCTGGCTGACGGGAATCTCGTGTCCGGCCTTGATCGTCTGCTTGGACTTGCCCTTTTCCAGTTCCAGGTACTTCAGGCCGATCGCCGACACCGACAGGACCTCTGCTTTCGTGTCCTTTGGCAGCGGTTCGACCTTCTTTTCCAGTTTCAGGTTGGCGATCGCGGTGACCCTGCCCGTCTGAGGATCCTGGTGCGGCGTCAGCGTGCCGACGATGCCCACGCGCGTGCCGCCGATGCGCACCTGGTTGGACGGCTGCAGCCCGGAGCCCTGTGGCAGCACGACTTTGATGTTGTAGGTCGGCACGAACGGCAGGCCGTTGTTGGCGTTGTAGGAGAGGAACACAGCGACCACGACGATCAGCGTCGTCACCGCGCCGATCAGCAGCGGGCTGCCCGCCAGCGATGTGCTGCGCCGCCGGTTCATCTCGACACGCTCCCCTCAGATTCTGGGCGGGCAGAGCAAGCCGGGCAAGGACGCAGGAAGCGTGGCGTGCTCTGCACGCGAGCGACCGAGGACGCCGATCCGGCGTAGCTATGCGCGTCCAGAATCATGGGTGCTGGGTGGGGTCGCAGGACAATTGTTCAGCGTCGGTGAACGGCGACGAGCCGTCGGCGGCGGGCTGGGTAGCCGCGCCGGGGCACTTGCGCAGCTGACCGGTCTTCAGCGGCGCGAGCGCCTTTTCGGCGCCAGCCGGTTCGAGGTTGTCTTTGCCGTTCAGCGAGAAGTCCGGGAAGACCGGGCTGATGCGTGCGTAGTGGCCGTTGGCGTCGTAGTAGGCGCTCGTCTGGCCGAACTCGCGCAGCGTGCCCTCCAGGTCAGGTGAGTAGGGCCCGAAGAACGCGGTGATCGGCACCGATTCCTTCAGCGAGGTGACGGCGGCCGGCGTGCTCGTTTCCAGCGCGCTGGCGAGCGCCGGAAGCGCCCGCACGAAGTCGGTCAGGTCGTTGCCGGGTCCTGGCTGGCTGAACGCCGTGGAGAAGTTTTTGACGACGGGCGTCGCCGTCGTCAGCAGCGGCTGCAGCTTGGTGAACAGTTTGGTCAGCGGCTGAACGGTCGGCCGCGAGGCGTCGACGAGCTTTTTCAGCGCCGTGAACGTCGACGGCAGGTCGGCGAACGTGCGATTGCCCTGGCGCAGCGTCACCGGCAGCTGTTTGACCCCCTGCGCGAGGTTCGTCTGCTCGGCGCCGAGCGCCGTGAAGGTCGTGTTGGCGTTTTCGACGAGATCTGAGAGCTGTTCCTTGCGCGCGCCGATCGTCGTGACGGCCTTGGCGGTTTCCACGAGGAACTTCGTGAAGGTCGACTGGTCGCGGACCAGCTCGGCGAAGAAGTGATCGGTGGCAGACAGCGACGGCGCGAAGTATTCGGTCGCGCCCTGCAGCGCCTTGCCCTGGCCTTCGTACTGCTGCGCGGTGCCCTGAATGAACTGCTGCAGGCCCTTGCGCGTCTTCGGGTTCAGCGTGTTGAACAGCGCGTCGAGGTCGGTCACGTCTTTGGTCGCGCTCGCCGGCAGCCTGGTGCCCGAGGGCAGCGCGGGGTTGTTGTTGGCGCCCAGGCTGAGCGCGACGTAGCGGTTGGCGACGCTCGACAGCGACGGAACGCGCACCTGCGCGGTGGTGCCCGCGTGCAGCGGCGCCAGCGAGGAGTTGACGCTGATCGTGATCAACGCTTTGAAGTCATGTGTGAGTTCGATGTCTTTGACGCTGCCGACCGGAACGCCGCCGACCTGCACCTGATCGCCCCTGACGAGCTGGTCTGCTTCGGCGAATTCGAGCTTGTACGTCGAACTGCCGCCGCCGGCGAAGACGATGTACAGGATGATCAGAACGACGACCACGAGCGAGCCCACGGCCAGCGGGCGCACGAAGCGTCCGCGTCCTGGCCCGTCCGGGCGCGCCGGCGGGTCGCGCGGCGGCGGAGCGGTGGGCGAGCTGGGGGGGGTCGTGGTGGCCATCGCCTAGTTGCCGCTTCCCGCCTGCGCGCCGGCGTGGACGGGTATCGCCGCCGACGAGGGGCCGCTGGAGACCGTCGGGTCGGGGATTTCGCCGAGCCGCGCGATCAGCTTGATCCACTGGCTGGGCGTGATCGAGGAGCTCAGCGAGCCGGCCAGGCTTGCGCTCTGGGCGAACAGCGGCCGGAAGCCGACGTGGATGTGGTTGTAGTGATCGGCCATCGCCAGCGTGTTGTCGGCGCCCGGGTAGGACATCAGGCTGATGATCTGGTGCGGCTTCATCGAGCCCTGCAGCGTCAGCAGCTTGCGGATCGTCGTGTCGGTGATCGAGCCGGGCCCCTGGTGGCCGGTGATCGGTATGCCGTTGATCTCCGAGATGTCCACCGCGTCGCCGGTGGAGTGCTCAGACACGTTGCCTTCGGTGGTCAGGTCGGAGTGACCGCACTTCAGCGCCGAGACGCTCGGCTTCAGGTCGGACACCGCGAGGAACTCAAGCGTCGCCAGCACGCGCTTGTCGATCTGCCCGGTCTCGACGTCCTGGCGTCCGCACGGGTAGATGTCGATGTCCGTGTTGGCCAGCACCTGCTGCTGCAGCTGTTCCTTTGACTCCAGCAGCACCTGCCCCACCGTCGGCGCGCCGGCGAGGAACGGATTCTGGCCCTTGGCGCGGAAGACCGAGCTGTTCTCCAGCTGCACCCAACCATCGAGAATCGGCTTGGGGTCGATCTGCGGCGCGCCGACGCCCGCCGGACGGATCTGGAAGAGCATGCTCGCTTCGCCGCCCCCGCCGGCGGACCCGTCGCCGGCGCCGACGTGGCCCAGCACCGTGCCGGCGATCACGCGCGCGCCGCTGTGCAGTTCGTGCAGGTACACGTCGTTGGCTCCGTCGCGGAACACGCGCTGCGTCGCGCCGGCGGGCGTCGTCTGCGAGGAGGCGCTCGAGGAGCCCGCTTCGGCGCCGGGCGCGCTCGCACCCTGCCCCGAGGACGGCGCGGGCGACTGTTGCGGCGTCGCGTCGGCGCCCGGCTGAGGTGTCGCCTCCGAACCGGGGGCGGCCGCTTCCAGCGCGCCGCCGGAGCCGAGTGCCAGCGCCGACGTGGCCGCGCCTTCGGCCGCGGACTGCCCTGAGCCCGGCTGCGTCCCCGCGCTCGCCGGGCCGGTCGGGTGAGGTTCCGTCGGTTCCTCGGTCTTGCCGGCCTGCACGCTGGAGTCCTTTGCGTCGTGCGGACGCAGCACCGGATACAGCTGCGCGACGCTGCCGAGTTTCGCGTAGGTGTAGGTGTTGCCGTAGGCGTCTTGCAGCGACACGAAGTGGCCGAGTTGCGCCGAGTCGCCGATCTGCACGACCTCGCCGTCCTGCACCGCGATGACCGGCGCGTCGACTTCAGAGTAGATCGTCGTTCCGGGCAGCGACTTGGGCGCATTGCTGCCGTTGGCGACCGTCGGAAAGCCGTCGGAGAAGTGCGCCTTGGCGTGCACCGGAAAGCGCGCCTCGGTGAGGCCGGTGATCGCGCCGAGCAGGCCCGAGGGCGTGCCGCCCAGCAGCCTCGCGCGCAGCATCACCGATTCGACGTAGGCCTGCGAGTGGTTGTAGGAGAAGACCGCGCCGCGCAGGCTCGTCGCGGCGCCGGCCGCGCGCAGGTAGCGCGCGGCCGCGAAGATCGCATCCGCGGGGTTGTACGGGTCCTTGAAGCCGTCGCCGTTGGCGTCGACGCCGTAGGTCTCCCAGGAGGAGGGCAGGAACTGCATCCAGCCCTCGGCGCCGGCGCTGGACACGTTGAGATCGCGCCCGTAGTCGGTCTCGACCTCGTTGATCGCCGCCAGCAACTGCCAGGGCACGCCGTAGGCCGTGCCGGCCGCCTGATAGATCGGCAGCAGAAACGGCGGGATGCGAAAGCTTTCGATGAAGAACGCCGGCACGCCGGCGATCGACGAGGACAGCGAGAGCGGCAGCGCCGGTGTCAGCGCCGACGGCTTCGGCGCCTTCTTGCCGCGCTTGAGCTTGTTCGCGCCTTCGCCCTTGGCGGTTCCCTTGCCAGGCGCGGCGCCCTTGGCGCCGTTCGGAGTCTGGGCCGACCCCGTGGTGGACGGCGTGCTGCCCTGCGCGCGCTGCTTGCTGACCTGCGGCGTCGCAGGCGCTTCGGCGGTGCTCGGCGACGCCGGCGCCGGCGTCGTTTCGGTCGCCGTCACGGTCGGCGCCGGACTCGTGCTCGTAGCCGGCGGCGCCGGTTCGGGCGTTTCCGGCGCTGTCGTGGTGGTGGTTTCGACGTGGCCGGCTTCTTCGGCCGGCGAGGCCGCCGGCGCGAGCAGCGCGAGCAGCGTCAGTCCCGCGAGCAGTAGAGCGATGAGTGTCGATGGCCTGGTCATCGCAGCCTCAGTTGCCCAGCAGGTAGTTGAGCAGCATGCCGTCCGCCGCGGAGCTTTCCGTCGACGGCGAGTAGTAGGTCGTGCCGGCGCTGGCCCCGCCGACGGGCTTGGCTACTGCCGCTTCGCCGCCGCCCGCGGCGGCGCGGTTGGCGCCGTTGGACACGGTCGTGGCGCCGGGGTATTTCGCGGTCGCTTCGGCCGGCGTGGCGCCTTTGAGCACGGCCAGCGTGCGCGCCATCACGACGCTGGTCGCGCTCGGCTTCTTGCGCGCGGACGCGGCGGTCGCCGCGGCGCCTTCGCTGGTCGAGTTGAAGAGTTTCGCGTTGGAGCACGCCGCCGCCGGGCTGACCGCATAGGTCAGGCAGGCGGTGCCGACGGCTTCTGAGCGCAGGAAGTGCCCGAGCGCGTCATAGCCGTTGCTCGATCCGGCGCCGAGGAAGATGAAGTCGAGGATGCGCTCCAGGCCGCCGGTCGAGCGCAGGCTGGAGAGCAGTTCGGCGGCGTTGAAAGAGAACGGCTTGGCTTCTTTGCCCAGCTTGCCCAGCCGCGCGAGCAGCGGCTGGATCGAGGTCAGCGCCGGACCCGACACCTTCGAGGTCGCGCCGAGGCTCTTGAAGAACGCGGTCGAGCTGTTGGAGAACGCCGGCAGGCTTGTGAAGGCCTTGTTGATGCCCGGAGCGGCGACTTTCAGGTCGGTGAACACCGGCGTGGTCTGGTCGGCAAAGCGCGCGAGTCGTTCCATCGACGGCCCGAGCTCCTGCAGGAACTTCGGGAACAGCGCGAGGTTGCGCGCGAGCGCGCCGCGATGGCGCGCCGAGGCCTGGGCGACGGTATTACTCTGCACGATGAAGTCGGCGACCTTTTCGCGTACGGCGGCAAACGGCTGCAGCGCCTGGTCTGAGTCGACCGCGAGTTTCGCCAGCACCTTGTTCTCGCTGGCGAGGATCGCCAGCACGCGGTCCAGTTCCTGCAGCGCGGGGTTGGCGCGGCGGATGACCACGTTGAGGTCCGAGCCGCGCCCGGCGAGCCCGGCGCCCAGCTCGTTGATCAAGATCGTGAAGCGCTGGCGCTCGGGCAGGCGCGAGATATCGCCGAGCAGGTCGACGTCGACCGGACTGTGCGTGTTCTGCACGGGCAGCAGATACTGGCCCGCGCCTTCGTGCCCCTTGCCGATCTTCTTCAGCGGCGGCGGCAGCGGCGTGCCGGCCACGCGCGGCTGGGTCGGCAGGCAGTCGACGAACTTCTCGCCGATCAGCGCCTGCGGGCGCACGGTGCAGCTGGCGTCCGCGCGAAAGTCCTTGAAGCCCGCGTTGGAGATGTTCAGCACGACGGCGGCCTTGGCCTGCGGCGTCGCGGTGACCGAGCCGACGGTGCCGATCTTGACGCCGCCGATCTTCACGTTCTCCCCGGAGATGATGTTGCCGGCGTCGTCGAAGATCGCGCGCACGGTGTAGTTGCCGTTGGAGCCGCCGGCCGAAGTGGACAGCAGCACGGCCGCGGCAATCGCGGCCACGGCAAGTAGGGACGCGACCGCGGTCGCACCTCTCCTCCACCCGACGGTCTGCACCCTCAACCCATTCCTTCCTTGATGTTCACAACGAGCCGGGCGGCCCCACCGCATGCGATGGAGCCGCCCGTCTCAACTTCCTTGCGGCCGAGTTTACGCTCCGATGAGCGCAACTCCACCGTCATCTCTTCCTACTTGGGGGGACACGGAGCCTTGTAGGTCTGCGTGACCGTTTCCGCGGGAATCCCGAATTCACGTTCGCCGCCACCCTGGCCGCCGAAGATCAGTTCGGCCTTGACCGGGAAGCCGCCGGCCGGACACTTCGACGGAAGCGTGCCGTAGGACACCAGCTTGTTGCCTTTCTTGATCGCTGCGCCGACCTTGACGTTGATGTTTTTCACGGAGGCCAGCGGCGCACCGGGAACCGTGGCGACGGGCGGGATCAGCGACTTCAGCTCGAGCCCGTATGGGGCCTGACCCGAATTCACGTACGTGCCCGACGAGAGGATTTCCAGCGAGACCGGGCTGCTTCCCTGCGTGTAGAACAGCAGGGATTTGTTGGGGCCGAAGAACGCCTGCAGCTTCGTTTCCTCAGGCACACGTTCTGAGCCGAAGGTCACTTCGCCGAGCGCGTTACCCACCGGGCTGGCGACGGCCTTCTTGCAGGCGCTCGGCCCGGTGTTCTTGAGGGCGGCTTCCGAACAAGTCGGGAAGCCCGCCGAGTTGATCTTCGCGCCCGCGGGCAGGAAGAAGTTCACGGCCGCGAGCGGCGGGATGCCGCCGGCCGGGTTCTGCGGCGTCGCGCCGTAGCCCGAGCCGGTGATCACGAAGTTGGCTTCCAGCGCCGCACCCTTGCCGCCCTTGCCGGGCAGGATGTTGCCGGTGTGCGGGTAGGTCCCGCCGCCCGGCTTGGGGATCGGCACGGCCTTCGCTTTGAAGGTGAACGTCGGCGCGGCGGAGGCCGCGGCCGGCAGGCCCAGGACGGCAAGGGAGCCGAGCAAGGCCAGACAGGTGGATGCTCTGCGCATCAGGTTTCTCTCCTCTGTTGATGGACAGGTCCGCCTCGATCCGGGTAGCTCCGGAACCATTGCCGGTCCGGCGATATCGAGATCTCCGGCAACTCACCGGAGAACAGTGGCGACTCTTCGGCCAACATTATCCATAGCCATCGGTCCCCGCAAGTGCGAACGGTCGAACGGGGCCGCGTTTGCAGGCAATGTTGCAGAAGCAGGAGTCAAGGCGCGCGCATCGTCGCCACCGCACACAGCGAAGATCCGCTCGCGTGCTCCGTTCGCACCCCTTCCTCCGACCCTGAGCCTACGGTCGAGGTTGAGAGTCACCCAGCAGACAGCTCGAGCTCGGCGTCCTCGAAGCGCACGCCCAGCGGCTCGAGCAGAACCTGACGCGGGCCCTGCGCGACGCGCCCCGCCAGCAGGGCCGGCATGCCGAGCTCTGCGGCGAGCGCGACCAGCTGTTCGCCGCCGCCCGCCGGGCAGTACAGCGCATAGCCCGAGCCCATGTTGAAGGTCGAGTAGGCCGCGTGCGCGTCCAGCCCGGCCTGCTCGACGAGGAAGGCGAGCACCTCGGGCACGTCGGGAAGGCGCTCGATGCGATAGGTCAGCGCCTTGGGCGGGCGCATCAGCTTGAGCAGCCCGTGGCCGGTCACGTGGCTGATGTATGTCAGGCGAACGCCACGCTCCAGCGCCGCCGCGACCAGCGGCGCGTACATCGTCGAGGGCGCGAGCAGCGCCTCGCCCAGCGTCGCGCCGCTGGGCAGGCGTGTCGCCCAACCGTCGGACAGGCGCCCGGCGACCAGCCGCGCCAGCGACGCGCCGTTGGCGTGCAGGCCGCTGGAGGCCACGAGCACGATCTCGTCGCCCGCGGCGAGCTCGTCGCCGAGGATCGGCGAGCGGCCGTCCGGCACGGCGCCGACCGCCGCGCCGGCGAGCTCGATGTCGCGCTCGTCGACCAGTCCCGGCAGCGACGGCGACTCGCCTCCTCCCCATGCGCAGCCGGCGTCGTCGCAGGCCCTGCGCCAGCCCTCCAGCAGCGCCGCCGCGCGCTCGGCGTCGCGGTACCAATCCGAGGCTCCGGTGGCGAAGTATGCGTTGACGACCAGCGGCAGCGCCCCAACGCAGCAGAGGTCGTTGAGGATCGCCGCGACGGTGTCGTAGGCGACATCGGCGAAGCGGTTGACGCCTTGCTCTTCGAGCACCTGCCGCGCGACGATCGACTTCGTGCCGAGACCCTCCACGACGAACGCGAACGAGCGGCCGTCGAGCTCGAACACGAACGCCGGCTCGCCGCGCGAGGCGTCCAATGCGCGTCCGCCGCGGGCCGCCAGCAAGCCCGATGTCGACAGCGCCTTGGCGATCGCCAGGCGCTTGCCGGCGTCCAGCGCGTCGTAGTCCACGCCGGCGTCGCGGTAGCTGGCCTTGGCGTCGTCGCTCATGCCGCCAGCCTATGACCTCGACCGCGCGGGAGCGTTCACGCGGTGGCGCTCTGCGCCCGCCAGCAGGCGCGCTGTCCGTGGCAGGCCTCGATGCGCATCAGCGTGCGATGCAGCTGACGCTCGTGCGCAGGCGACAGGCTGCCCGCGAGGTTGTCCAGCTCGAACGGATCGCGGCGCAGGTCGTAGTACTCGCGTTCGCCCGTGGCGTACTCCACGTAGAGGGCGGTGGATGAGCGCAGCGCCTCATAGCTCGGCGGGTTGCCCGAGCCGCGCAACGGCAGATCCGGATCGTCGTGGCGATACACGCGCCCGTGATGCTCGACGAGGATCTCCTTGCGCCAGTGCGCCGGCTCGGCGCCGTGCATCAGACCGACCAGACTGCGGCCGTCGACGCTCGGCGCAACCGGCGCGCCGGCGAGTCGCTCGAAGCTCGGGCAGAGATCGACGTTCTGGCTCAGCTGCGCGACCGTGCGTCCGGCCGGCACGCCTGGGCCCGTGACGACCAGCGGAACCCTGATGTCGGTGTCGAAGGCCGTCAGCTTGCCGGGGCGCAGTCGGTGCTCTCCCATGTGCAGGCCGTTGTCGGAGCTGAACACGATGTAGGTGTCGCGTGCGACGCCGTCTGCCGCCAGGCGCGCCTGGATCTCGCCGATCATGCGGTCGACCGCCTGCACCGCCTCGGCGCGCCTGCGGAACTTGGCGTCGATCAGCGAGATCTGTTCGGCGCCGAGCGGCGCGAACGAGGCGAGCCACGCGGGCTCGTTGCGGCCGACGGTGTTGAAGGCGGGCGTGCGCGGCGCCTGCAGGCCGGCGAAGGCGCCGGCGTCGCGCGGCGCCGGCGTGTAGGGGGCGTGCGGAGCGAACGTCGCGAGCTCGAGCAGGAAGGGTTGGCGGTGGGCAGTCGAGCGGTCGATGAAAGACAGGCCCTTGCGCGCCAGCACGTCGGTCAGGTAGTCGCGCGCTCGGTAGCCATAGCCGCGCACGTGACCGTTGCTGTTCATGCGATAGCCGTACTCCGGATAGCCGTCGCCGGCGACGTCCCACTCGCTCCAGCCGGGCGGCACGTAGGGCCGGCGTCCGCCTTCGCGCGCGCCGGGTTTGTAGCCGTTGAGGTACTTGCCCATCAGCGCCGTGCGATAGCCGCGTCGCTGCAGCGCCACCGCGAAAGTCTGCGCCTCCTCGCCGCGCCGGTGAAAGACGCTGTAGCCGCCTTCGGGTGGACTGTTGTCGAACACGCGCGTGTCATGCGGAAAGCGCCCGGAGAGGATCGACGCGCGCGAGGGACAGCACAGCGAGTCGGTGACGAAGTAGTCGCTGAAGCTGACGCCGTCGCGCTGCATCTGCAGCACGTGCGGCATGTAGCGCACGAGGTTCGAGGAGAGGTCGTCGGTCAGCACGAAAACGATGTTCGGCCGCGAGCCTGCCGGCGCAGGCCGCTGGGGCGCGCGGCGATGCGCGTTCGCGGTTTCGCGCGCGGACGAACCGTGTGAGCCGCCGCCGCAGCCACAGAGCGCCGCCAGCGCCAGCAGCGCCAGCAGCGCCGCGAGCAGGCAGGCGCGCGCCGGCGGCAAGGCGGTGTGTCGCGCGCGCGCTCGTGCGCCGGCTGCGTGAGCGTTGCGGTCAGGCATCGGCGGAAAACCGTAGCGGCCGCCTCCCCCGGCAGCGCCCACTTGCACAGGAGACCAGATATACACCCGTTGTTCCGCGGGATCAAAGGAGAGACATGGACTTTCAGCCAAGCGAGCGCTGTTCTGAGCTCAAGGAGCGCCTGCAGGCGTTCATGGACGAGCACGTCTACCCGGCCGAGCAGGTCTACGAGCGCGAACTGCTCGAGTCCGGCGATCCCCATCATCAGCCGGAGGTCATGGAGCAGCTCAAGCGCCAAGCTCGCGCCGCCGGACTGTGGAACATGTTCCTGCCCGACGAGGAGCACGGCGCCGGTCTGTCCAACAGCGACTACGCGCCGTTGGCGGAGATCCTCGGTCGCTCGCACATCGCCTCGGAGGCCTGCAACTGCTCGGCGCCGGACACGGGCAACATGGAGGTCCTGCACCAGTTCGCCACGCCCGAGCAGAAGCAGCAATGGCTGATGCCGCTGCTCGACGGCGAGATCCGTTCGGCGTTTGCGATGACCGAGCCCGACGTCGCCAGCTCGGACGCGACCAACGTGCAACTGCGCATCGAGCGTGACGGCGACGACTACGTGCTCAACGGCCGCAAGTGGTGGACGTCCAACGCGCTGCATCCGCACTGCCGGATCATGATCGTGATGGGCAAGACCCAGCCCGACGCGCCGCCGCACAAACAGCAGAGCCAGATACTCGTGCCGATCGACACGCCCGGCGTGACGATCATGCGCGGTCTGCCGGTGTTCGGCTATCAGGACCAGGAGGGCCACGCCGAAGTCGACTTCGCAGACGTGCGTGTGCCGGCCTCCAACCTGATCGCCGGCGAGGGCGACGGCTTCATGATCGCGCAGGCCCGCCTGGGCCCGGGGCGCATCCACCACTGCATGCGCGCGATCGGCGCCGCCGAGCGCGCGCTCGAGCAGATGTGCAGGCGCGCCGTCTCGCGCGTGACGTTCGGCCAGCCGATCGCGATGCGCGGCAACGTGCAGGACTGGATCGCCGAGTCGCGCATCGAGATCGAGATGGCACGCCTGCTGACGCTGAAGGCGGCGTGGCTGATGGACACCGTCGGCAACCGCCATGCGCGCATCGAGATCTCGGCGATCAAGGTCGCCGCGCCGAACGTCGCGTTGAAGGTGCTCGACCGCGCGATACAGGTGCACGGCGGCGGCGGTGTGTCTGACGATTTCGGACTGGCCAGCGCCTATGCGCACCTGCGCACGCTGCGTTTGGCCGACGGTCCCGACGAGGTGCACAAGCTGTCGATCGCCCGGCGCGAGCTGGCGCCGTACGTGCCGCGCGAGCAGTAGCCGACCGGCGCCGTCAAAAGCAAGCAGGGCGGGCGACTGGCGCTCGACGTGCGACGCCGCCGCGCGCGCCTCGGCATCGGATAATTGGCCAGTACATCCTTTGCCTGCGTAGAGCCGAGCAAAGTGGGTAGCCCTTAGACAGCCCGGGCGGAGTGATCGTACGGGCGCTTTTCGGGGCCCGACGGGTCCGGTCTACAGGGAAGTAGAGGGTGACGTGCACATCGCAAAGAGACTGGTCCGCATCACCATGGTCGTCCTGCTCGCGACCTTCGCGTTGGGCGCCGTCTCCGCGCACGCCGCCGGCAGTCTCGGCCTGGCCGAATGGGAAGCCGGCACCTGCAACGGCTCGGAAACCGCGGTGCAGAAAAAAGAAAACTGCAGCTACGCGACCAACCCCGCCAACTTCTACACCCAGGCTGCCGGGCACCCGCCGTGGGGCCTGACCGGCTTCAAATTGAGCCAGACCGGAGAAGAACCGAACGGCGGGGCCGTCAAGCGAATTCGCGTCGACGTGCCCCCCGGCCTCGCCGCCAACCCGCAGTCGCTCGGCACGTGCGAAAAGAGCACATTCGAAAGCAACCCGAAACTCTGTCCCGGCGACAGCAAAGCGGGCATCGTCGTGCTGAAGGCCTTCCTGCAGCTGCCGGTGCTCGGCGGGACGGTGACCGAACTCAAAGGCAACGTCTACAACCTCCCGCTCGAACCCGGCAAGCCGCTGCTGTTCGGGATCGACGTCGAAGGCGTGCCGCCGCTGGTGGAAGATGTGCACCTGCTTCTCGTCGGCCACGTCAGCTACGCGCAGGAAAGCTCGCTGACTGCACGCGGCATCCCCTCCGGCGACTACCACGAGTGGTTCGAAATCGACAACGTGCCACCCGAAGTCAGCGTCAAAGTGCTCGCGCTGCCGATCGCCAAAGCGCCGCTCAAGACGCTCGAATCGAAGCTCTTCTTCGACGGTCACGCGGGCAAGGAAAACAACGAAAACTTCCTCACGATGCCGAGCGAATGCGGCGCGCCGTCGAAATCGACCTCCTACCTCGAACTCGAAACCTATCCGCCGGTCGAAAAGCTGAGCGCGCCGACCACGCCGCCCGTCGGCGTCGAACACTGCGAGAAAGTCCCCTTCAAACCGACGACGACGGTGACGCCCGAAGCCAACTCGGCGAGCTCTGACAAGCCCGACGGCGCGACGACGGTCGTGGCGGTCCCGCAGAACATCGGCGCGGAACAGATCAACACGTCGGACATCAGAGACGCGCACGTGACGCTGCCCGAAGGCCTGACGCTCAATCCCTCCGCCGCGCATGGCTTGGAAGCGTGCACCGCCGCGCAGATCGGAATCGGCACGGCGAACAAAGTCGAATGCCCGGCGGGCTCGCGCATCGGCACGGTGACGATCGAAACCGCCCTGCCCAAAGGAGCGCTGACCGGTCCGGTCTTCCTGGGCAGTCCCAGCGGCGCAAAAATCACCGACCCGCCCTTCACGATCTACATCGACGCCGAGACCGACCTCGGCGTGTCCGTGCGCCTGCAGGGGCAGGTGACGCCGGACCCCAGCACCGGACGCCTGAGCGTCAGCTTCCTCAACAATCCACAGCTGCCCTTCAGCGAACTGCGCCTGACGCTCAACGGCGGCGAACACGCGCCGCTGGCCAACCCGCTCGGCTGCAGCGGCTTGACCGAATTCAACTTCAGCGGCTACAGCGGCGCCGGCGCCGTCGGCAGCACCCCGTTCTCAGCCGCCGGCTGCCCGGCATCCGCCCCGTTCTCGCTCGGGCAGAGCCTCGGCGACAGCTCCACGAAAGCCGGCGCCTACACCAACTACACGTTCAAGCTGACGCGCGGCGAAGGCAACCAGTACCTGCAGCGTCTGACGACGACGCTGCCCGCCGGCCTCGTCGGCGCGATTCCCGCGGTGCCGCTGTGCGGCGAACCGGCGGCCTCCCAGGGCACCTGCCCGGCCGCCAGCGAAATCGGCAAAGCAAACGTCAGCGCCGGCTCTGGCGACGCCTATCCGTTCAGCGGCTCGGTGTACTTGACGGGCCCCTACAACGGCGCGCCCTACGGACTGTCGATTCCCGTCGAGGCCCAAGCCGGTCCGTTCGACCTCGGCAAGCTCGTCACGCGCGTGTCGATCGGCGTCGACCCGCACAGCGCGCGGGTGATCGCCGCAAGCACGCTGCCGACGATCTTCAAGGGCGTGCCGCTGCGCCTGCGCAACATCGAAGTGCTGGTCAACCACCCGAACTTCATCTTCAACCCGACCAACTGCGGTGGGCTCTCCCAGGACAGCTCGCTGACCTCGACCTTGGGAGCCGGTCAGACGCTGTCGACCGCCTTCGCGGTCACCGACTGCGGCTCGCTGCCCTTCAAACCGACATTCGAAGCTGCGACCAGCGCATCGACCAACCCGACGACGGTCAAAGCCAACGGCGCGAGCCTGCACGTCAACCTGCTGCAGGGCGCGCACGAGGCCAACATCCGCTCCGTCGTCGCCTCGCTGCCAAAACAGCTGCCGTCGCGTCTGACGACGCTGCAGAAAGCCTGCCCCGAAGCAACCTACGCGGCCAATCCGTTCGCCTGTCCGGCGGGCGCCAAGGTCGGCACGGCGACCGTCACGACGCCGGTGTTGCCGGGCAAGTTGACGGGCCCGGCCTACCTCGTCTCACACGGCGGCGCGGCCTTCCCCGACCTCGACGTGCTGCTCGAAGGCGACGGCGTGCGCGTGATTCTCAACGGCAACACGCAGATCAAGAACGGCATCACCACTTCGACGTTCGGCTCGATCCCCGACGTGCCGGTGACGAGTTTCGTGCTCGACCTGCCGCAGGGGGCCAACTCGGTGCTGGCGGTCAACGGCAAAGAATTCTGCACGCAGACGCTGATCATGCCGACGACGATCACCGCGCAGAGCGGAAAGGTCATCAAACAGGAAACCAACGTCGGCGTCGCCGGCTGCACCGGCGGCAAGGGCAAGACGCGCTTCAAGATCCTCAGCAAAAAGATCGTGCACAACAAGCTCGTCGTGCGCGTGCAGACGTTCGCGCCCGGACGCATCAGCATCAAAAGCCGCTACCTGCGCACGACCTTCAAGCGCGTGGCGAAGGCCGGCAAGTTCACGATCAAGGCGCCGCTGTCGCGCAAAGGCCGCAAGGCGCAAAGCGCACGCAAGCTGAAGTTCAAGGCACGCGTCGGCTTCCTGCCGAAGAACAAGGCCGAAGCGATCTCCGCCGTGTTCACGCGCGTCGGCTTCAAGCACAAGCACAAGGGCAAGAAGCGCAAGCACTAGGCGCCGCAGCAAGCGCGGGCGGCCGACGTCCGCGCTAGCGTGCCGGCGGATGTCGGCACGTGCACGTCTGACCCTGCTGACGGTCGGCCTGGCGGTCACCCTGTGCATATCTGCGGTGGCAGGAGCCGCCGCGATCGCGCCGAGCAGTCCGGCCGCGCGCAGCACCCCCGCTTACCCCTCGCAGGCGTCGATTGCCGACGCCGTGCGTTACCTGGACGCGCGCGCCGGGCGCACGTCGCTCGCCGTCGTCGACAGCGCCGGGCGCCTCAGCGGCACGCGCCTGCGCGAGCGCTTCCAGAGCGCGAGCGTCGTCAAGGTGATGTTCCTCACGGCGTTTCTGCAGCGCCTGAACGCCGACCATCGTTCGGTCAGCGCGCTCGACCGATCACTGCTGTATCCGATGATCCACGAATCGAACAACGATGCCGCGTCGGCCGTGCTGAATCGCGTCGGGCTCGCCGCGATCGCTCGCGTGGCGCGCGAAGCCGGCATGCACGACTACGCGCCGGGCGTCGGCTGGTGGGCCTATACACAGAGCTCGGCCGCCGACCAGGCGCGCTTCTTCATCGCGCTGGCGCAGCTGATCCCGCGCCAGTTCTGGGCCTACGCCCGCGGGCTGCTCGCCGGCATCGAGCCCGAGCAGAGCTGGGGCATTCCGCAGATCGCGCGGCCGCGCTGGCAGGTCTTCTTCAAGACCGGCGCGCTGCCCTCGGAGGGCTTGTTCAACGAGACCGCGCGCCTGGAGCGCCCGGGCGTCACGTTCACGATCTCGGTGTTCTCGACGGCCGATCCGTCGATGGCCTACGGCGAAGAAACGATGCGCGGCGTCGCGCGCGCTCTGCTCGCCGGCAAGTCGCCGCCGCCCGGCTAGAGCTGTGCGCGGCCTGCCGCGCACGCGAGCGCGCAAAGGTGGAGAATGGCCTCGGCAACGCAGCGAGGGAGAGCAATGTCAACCGTCACAGCCGAGCGCCCGCATTCGCAGTCGAGCAGACCGCTCTCGGTGCTGATCGTCGGCGCGGGCTTCGGCGGCATCGCGGCGGCGATCGAGCTCAAGCGCCACGGCATCGACGACGTCACGATCCTCGAGCAGGCGCCGCGCATCGGCGGCACGTGGTTCTACAACAGCTACCCGGGCGCCGCGTGCGACGTGCCCAGCCACCTGTACTCGTTCTCCTTCGCCCAGCGTCGCGACTGGTCGCGACTGTGCTCGCCGCAGCAGGAGATCGACCGCTACCTGCAGGAGGTCGCGCGCAGCCATGACGTCGAGCGTCACGTCGAGTGCAACCAGACGGTCGTCTCGTGCGCCTGGGATGAGCGCAGCGCGAGCTGGAGCGTGCAGACCGCCGACGGGCAGGCGCGCCAAGCCGACGCGCTCGTGCTCGCCACGGGCCAGCTCAACCAGCCGGCGACCCCGCCGATCGAGGGCATCGACACGTTCGCCGGCCACGGCTTTCACTCGGCGCGTTGGGATCACGACTACTCGCTCGCGGGCAAGCGCGTGGCGGTCGTCGGCACCGGCGCCAGCGCCGTGCAGTTCGTGCCCGAGGTGGCGCGCGAAGCCGCGCGCCTGACGGTCTTCCAGCGCACCGGCAACTGGTTTCTGCCGCGCACCAATCGCAGCTATCCGCGGCTCGTGAAGGCGGCGATCGAACACGTGCCCGGCATACAGCAGTTCCGGCGCAAATTCATGTACCAGTACTGCGAGGCGATCACGGCGGCGATCCGCCACCCGCACACGATCGGTCGTCTGGCCGGCCTGCGCTCGGCGGCGTTCATGCGCTGGCAGCTCAAAGACCACCAGCTTCGGCGCAAGGTCTGGCCCGACTACACATTTGGCTGCAAGCGCGTGCTGTTCAGCTCGGCGTTTCTTCCGGCGCTCGCGCGCGACAACGTCGACGTCGTGGTCGAGCCGATCGAGCGCGTCGTCGAGCGGGGTTTGATCGCGGCCGACGGCACGCTGCACGAGGTCGACTGCATCGTTTGGGGCACCGGCTTCAAGACCAATGACTTCATGTTCCCGATGCGCGTGCAAGGAGCGGGCGGCGTCGAGCTGAGCGACTCGTGGGCGCAGGGCGCCCATGCGCACCTTGGCATGACCGTGCCGGACTTTCCCAACATGTTCGTGCTGTACGGGCCCAACACGAACACCTCGGGCGGCTCGATCATCGTCTATTTGGAGGCACAGGCCGCCTACCTGCGCCAGGCGCTGCAGCAGATGCGCGCGCGTGGCGCGCGCGCCGTGCAGGTGCGCGAGGACGTCGAGCAGGCCAGCGACCGCGCGCTGCAGGCGCGCTTTGCAGGCACCGCATGGACGCGCTGTGACTCGTGGTATCGCGACGATCGGGGGCGCATCGTCGCCAACTGGCCCGGCTACATGCGCGAGTACCTGCAGCAGACGGCCGCGCTCGATCCGAGCGAGTACAGCTTCACTTCCCCGCAGACCACGCCCGAGCCGGCGACGACGTCGGCCGAGGGCGCGATCGCGCCAACCAGCTGAGGAGGATGTGCAGATGCACGACTACGTGATCGTCGGCGCCGGATCGGCGGGCTGCGTGCTGGCCAACCGGCTGTCGGAGGACCCGTCGGTACGCGTGCTGCTGCTGGAGGCCGGCGGCAAGGACCGCTCGCCGAACATCAAGATCCCGGCGGCCTTTCGCCAATCAGTTCCACACCAAGCTCGACTGGGACTACGCGACCGAGCCCGAGCCGCACGTGGACAACCGCTCGCTGTACATACCGCGCGGCAAGAGCCTCGGCGGCTCCAGCTCGATGAACGCGATGCTGTACGTGCGCGGACGTCCGCTCGACTACGACGCCTGGGAGGCGCAGGGCGCGCCCGGGTGGGGCTATCGCGACGTGCTGCCGTACTTCGTCAAGTCCGAGGACAACGTGCGCGGGGCGTCGGAGTTCCACGGCGCGGGCGGCCCGCTGCGCGTCTCCGAGCAGCGCTCGCCCCGCGCGATGGACAGGCGTCTGCTCGCCGCCTGCGCAGGCCGCCGGCATTCCCACGATCGCCGACTACAACGGACCCGAGCAGGACGGCGCTTCGATGTTCCAGGTCACGCAACGCAACGGCCAGCGCTTCAGCGCCGCCGACGCCTTCCTGCGCCCGGCGCTGAAGCGACCGAACCTCGAGGTTCGCACGGGCGTCGCGGTGCTCGGCGTGGAGCTCGAAGGCGAGCGTGCGGTCGGCGTGCGTGTCGCGCAAGGGCCGCGGCGGCGAAGAGCTCGCTGCGCGCCGAGCGCGAGGTGCTGCTGTCGCGCCGGCTCGATCGACTCGCCGCAGCTGCTGCTGCTGTCGGGCATCGGTCCAGCGGACGAGCTGCGCGCCGCCGGCGTGCAGGTCCGCCACGACCTGCCCGGCGTCGGACGCAACCTGCAGGACCATCCGTTCGTGACGGTCATCTGGGAGGTCTCAGACCCGACCACGCTGTACGGCGCCGACAAGCCCAAGGCGCTGGCCGAGTGGCTGCTGCGCCGCTCGGGCAAGCTCAGCTCGACGGTCGCCGAGGTCGTCGCGTTCACGCGCACGCGCGGCGGCCTGCCGGCGGCGGACATCCAGTTCCACATGGGCGCCGCCTACTACGAAGACCACGGCGCCGAGACCTACGACGGCCACTGCATGGTCGATCGCGCCGGTGCTCGTGTCGCCCAAGGCGCGCGGGCAGGTGTGGCTGCGCTCGGCCGACCCGACGCGCCAAGCCGCGCATCCTCACCAACACGCTGTCCGAGCCCGACGACGTCGAGTCGATGGTCGCCGGCATGGCAGCTGGCGCGCGAGATCGCGGCGCAGTCGCCGCTGCGCGAGACGTTCGTCCAGGAGCTCAAGCCGGGCAGCGCAACGGCGTCGCCGCGAGGAGCTGGAAGCCGACCTGCGCCGGCGCCTGATGCTGATCTACCACCCGGTCGGCACCTGCGCGCATGAGCGACACGCACGAGCACGCGGTCGTCGACTCGCAGCTGCGCGTGCACGGCCTGCGAGGGCCTGCGCGTGATCGACGCCTCGGTCATGCCGGTGATCCCAGGCGGCAACACCAACGCGCCGACGATCATGGTCGCCGAGCGCGGCGCCGACCTGATCCGCGGCCGCGTCGCGGCCGCCGCCGAGCCCGCGGCGCTGGCCGGCTAGCGCACTCGATGGCGATCAACCATCACCGTCAAGGCGCCGGCGCGCCGCTGGTGCTACTGCACGGCATTGGCCTGCGCTGGCAGATCTTCGAGCCGGTGATCGGGCTGCTCGCTGAGAACCACGAGGTGATCGCCTGCGACTCGCCCGGCTTTGGCAAATCGCCGGCGCTGGCGAGCGGCATCACGCCTGACATAGCCGCCTACGCGGACGCGTTCGAGCGCTTCTTCGGCGATCTAGGGCTCGCCAGGCCGCATGTCGCGGGCAACTCGATGGGCGGCGCGATCGCGCTCGAGCTCGCGCGCCGCGGCGCCGTCGCGTCGGCCACGGCGATCTCGCCGGCAGGCTTCTGGACGCCGCGCGAACGAGCCTTCTGTCAAGCCTCGTTGGCGCCGCTCGCGCGCACGCCGCGCACGGCGCGTCCGGCGCTGCAAGCGATCGCCCGCACCCGCGCCGGGCGCACGGCGCTTCTGTGGCAGACCTTCGGCCGCCCGACGCAGATGCCCGGCGAGGTGGTCGTGCAGACGCTGCGCGATGCGTGGGCGGCGCCAGCCTTCGCCGACGCTCTCGCGGCATTCGACGCGTACACCTTCGAGCACGGCGACGAGTTGGCGCACACGCCGGTGACGATCGTCTGGGGCAACGCCGACCGGCTGCTGCCGTATCGCACGCAGGCGCCGCGCGCACGCGCGCTGCTGAAGCACGCGCGCCACGTCACGCTGGGCGTGGGCCACGTGCCTTTCTACGACGATCCGCCGGCGGTCGCCGAAGCGATCCGCTCAGGCGCCGCCTGAGCGCCCTCCGCCCCGTCGCCGATCGGCTGTCGGTCATACTGCGTTCATGGACGACGCCAAGGCACGCGAGCTGCTCGCGGGCGAGCGCGAGCGCATCGAGCGTGCGCTGGCCGAGCTGGCCGTGCCGGAGAGCGACCCCAACGAGGACCCGGCAGACGCCGGCGACAACGCGCCGGAGCTGCTCGACGCAGAGATCGACTCGGGCCTGGCGGCGCCTCTGCGCGAGGAGCTGGCGGCGATCGAGCGCGCCGAAGCGCGGCTGGCCGAGGGCCGTTACGGACTGTCGGTCGACAGCGGCGAGCCGATTCCCGACGGCCGCCTGCAGAGCATCCCCTGGGCCGAGCGCACCGCCGAGGAGCAGGCGCGCTACGAGTCCTCGGGCGCCTAGCCGCGCCGCAACGCAGCGCCGGCTGTCCATTTCGCGCCACGCCGTTCGTCTCAGTGGCGACGTTCATATCATCGTGCCCCAACGACCGAGAAGGAACGCATGAGCTCGAACACCGACCGCGCAAAGAACCTCGCCCTGGCGCTGCTGGCGATGACGCAGTTCGTCGTCGTGATCGATGCCTCGATCGTCAACGTGGCGCTGCCTTCGATCGGTCGCGCGCTGCATTTCTCCCAGGACAACCTCACCTGGGTGGTCAACGCCTACACGCTGACGTTCGGCGGCTTCTTGCTGCTCGGCGGCCGACTCGCCGACCTGATGGGCCGGCGCAGGATGTTCATGCTCGGGCTGGTCGTGTTCTCGATCGCTTCGCTGCTCGGCGGCCTGGCACAGTCGGAGGCCTGGCTGATCGCCGCGCGCGCCGTGCAGGGCCTGGGCGCCGCGATCGTCTCGCCGGCTGCGCTGTCGATCATCACGACGACGTTCTCCGAAGGCGCCGAGCGAAATCGTGCGCTCGGCGTGTGGGGATCGGTCGCCGGAGCGGGCGGCGCCGCGGGCGTGCTGCTCGGTGGCGTGTTGACGAGTGGCCTGAGCTGGCGCTGGGTGCTGTTCGTCAACGTGCCGATCGGCGTGATCTGCGTGCTGCTCTCGCCGCGCGTGCTGCAGGAGAGCCGTTCCGAGGCCGAGACGCGCAGCTTCGACATCCCGGGAGCGATCGCCGTGACCGCCGGACTGGCGCTGCTCGTGTACGCGCTCGTCAATGCCGTCAACGCCGGCTGGGGATCGACCGAAACGCTGCTGCTGATCGCCGGCGCGGTCGTGCTGCTGGCCGCCTTCCTGGCGATCGAGCTGCGCTCGCGCGCGCCGCTGATGCCGTTCTCGATCTTCCGCCTGCGCACGCTGCGCGGCGCCGACACGGTCGCGCTGCTGATCGGCATGTCGCTGTTCTCGATGTTCTTCTTCATCTCGCTGTACATGCAGCAGGTGCTGCACTACTCGGCGCTGCGTGCGGGGCTCTCCTACCTGCCGCTGGCCGTCGCGATCATCCTCTCCGCGGGCGTGGCATCGGTCGGCGTCACGCGCTTCGGCTTCAAGCCGATCCTGTTCGTGGGGCTGCTGTTCGTCGCCGGCGGCCTGTACTGGTTCTCGCGCGTGCCCGGCACCGGCGGGACCTTCGCGGCGGATGTGCTGGGCCCCTCGATACTCGCCGCAATCGGCCTTGGCCTGTCCTTCGTGCCCGTGACGATCGCGGCCGTGACCGGAACGCGGCCACAGGAGGCGGGCCTGGCGTCGGGGCTGGTCAACACAGCCCAGCAGATCGGCGGCGCGCTCGGTCTGGCGATCCTCGCGACGATCGCCAACAGCCGCACCAACGAAGTGATCCATGGCGGCCAGCACCACGTCGCGATCGCCTTGACCAAGGGCTTCGAGCGGGCCTTTCTGGTCGGCTCGGGCTTCGCGCTGTTCGGCGCGTTTCTGACGGCCGTGCTGATCTCCTCGCGCGACAGCCGCGAGCATTCGCTTGCGGCGCGTGCCGAGGGCGGCGAGTCGCCCGTGGCCACGCCGGCGGCCTAGCGCCGCGGGCTGGCGGCTCACTGTGGGCGCCGAGGCGCGTCCGCCTCGTCGTGCGCGCCCGCACCCAGTGCCGCGGCGTGAAGCTGCGGGGCTAGGCGCGCGCGTAGACCAGCGCTGCGATGCCCTCGCCCACGGTCTCCGCGCTTGACAGCTTCAGCGTCTTCCTGTCGCCGGCGGCGAACAGGCGCTTGCCGCTGCCCAGCAGCACCGGAAAGACCATCAGGCGCAGTTCCTCGACCAGGTCGTGCTCGATCAAAGCCTGCGCCAGTTGCGCGCTGCCATGCACGACGACGTCGCCGTCGACGGCGTCGGTCAGCTTTGCGATCTCCTGCACGAGATCGCCGGTGAGCACCGTCGAGTTGTTCCACTGTGGATCTGTCAGCGTCGACGAGACGACGTACTTGGGCATGTTGTTGAACTTGTCGGCGAACTCGCCCTGCATCGTCGGCCATGCGGCCGCGAAGCCTTCGTAGGTCCGCCGGCCGAGCAGCAGCGCCGCGGCGGTCATCGTCTCGTCGGCCTTGAACTTGTCGCCGTCGGCGCCGCGGTCGAACTTGAACGTCCAGCCGCCGTGCTCATAGTCCTCGGCTCCGCCCGGGTCCTCCATCACGCCGTCGAGCGAGACGAACTCGGTTATCACGATTCTGCCCATTTGCGCACTCCCTTCGCTTTCGTTGACGTTGCTGATCAGACGCGCCGCCGCGACGAAACTCATCGCAAGCGGCGTCCAGCCGCACCGCGCACTCCCCACGCCGCCGGCGTCGCGCGGGCTGCGCCACGGTAGCGTCGGCGGTGACGATGAAAGCTCTCACACGCCGCCCGCGCACGACGATGCTGCTCTCCGCGCTGATCGCCGGTGGCACAGTTGTGGCGATCGCCGCGTCGGACAGCCCGCGTGCGCTGTGGCGCACCGTCGAGCACATGCAACCGGTCTGGCTGCTGGCGGCGTTGGGCTTTGAGCTGCTGTCCTACGTCGGCTACGTGTTGGCCTACCGCGCGACCGTGCTGGCGGCCGGGCAGCCGGGCATCTCGCTGCTGCTGACGATCCGGTTGGTCGTCGCCGGCTTCGGCCCGTTTGTGCCGC
This sequence comes from uncultured Solirubrobacteraceae bacterium, assembly GCA_963793935.1. Taxonomy (GTDB): domain Bacteria; phylum Actinomycetota; class Thermoleophilia; order Solirubrobacterales; family Solirubrobacteraceae; genus Palsa-744. The sequence goes on along the minus strand of CAWCBZ010000001.1, from coordinate 499,471 downwards.
TCGGCGGCTTCTCCTTCGATCGTCACGCACTCGGCGCCGTGCATCGCAGTCGTCGCGAAGCGCGCCGTCAGGTGCTCGCGCTCGGCGTCATCGAGTACCTGCTGCTGGCGCCGGCGGCGTGCGTCTGCGCGCTGATCCTGCTGCTGGAATCGCGAAGCGCCTCGCTGGTGCTGACGCTGCCCTGGGTGTTCGGCGTTCCGCCCGGCTTTGCGCTGGCGTGGTGGGCGACCAAACCGCGCATGCTGCGACGCTGGCAGCGCTCGAAGACGCGCGTCGGGCGCTGGCTCGGCGAGCTGCTCGCAGGCGCAGCGATTCTGCGCAAGGTCGTGCTGAGGCCGCTGGAGCATCCGCAGGCGCTCGCCGGCATGGCGCTCTACTGGGCTGCGGAGATCGCCTGCCTGGCCTACGCGCTGCGCTGCTTCGGCGTCGAGCTGTCGGTGCCGGCGCTGGTCGTCGCCTACGCGACCGGTTACGCCGCCAGCCGCCGCTCGCTGCCGCTCGGCGGCGCCGGCGTCACCGAGGTCCTGCTGACGTTCGCCCTGATCGAGGTCCACGTCAAACCGGCGCACGCGCTGCTGTCGGTCGTCGCCTACCGCCTGGTCAACTTCCTCGCGCCGGTGATCCCGGGCCTGCTCGCGCACTCCTCGCTGGCGCCGGCGATCGAGCAGCACGTCGCGCGTGAGGACGCCGAGGCGCGCAGCGCTAGCGGTCTTTGACCGCCTGCAGCGTGTAGCTGTGAGCCACGCGCCAGGGCCGGTCGACGAGGCGGTACTCGCCATTGGGCAGGCGCTCGGTCTGCCCGGGCAGGAAGTCCCAGGGAACGCTTTCGTGCTCTGCCAGGCCGGTGATGCGCAGGCCGCGCGCGAGCAAAGCTGTGACGACCTCGCCGAGCGCGTGGTTCCAGGTGTGCGTGGTGTTGTTGGCGAACGTCGCGTCGGTGCTCACGTACGTGCCCTCCTCGACGAACACGTCCGGCTGCTCGCGCTGGAAGTACGGGTAGTCGACGACGATCCGCCCATCCGGCGAGCTGTCTGACAGCGACCAGAGCATCGGGTGCCCCTCGCGGATGAACAGCCGGCCGCCGGGTGAGAGAAGACCGGCCACGACGTCCGCCCAGCGCTCGATGTCCGGCAGCCAACAGAGCGCGCCGATGCCCGTGTAGACAAAGTCGAAGCGCCCCTCGCCCAACACGTCAACGGCGTCATACACGTCGGCCTGCACGAACTCTGCGTCCAGGCGCGCGGCCTCGGCCAGGTCGCGCGCGGCCTCGGCCAGGTCGCGCGCGGCCTGCAGCGCAGGCTCTGAGAAGTCCAGCCCGACCATGCTCGCGCCCAGGCGCGCCAGCGAGACGGTGTCGGTGCCGATGTGGCACTGCAGGTGCACGCCACGCACGCCCGCGACGTCACCCAGCAGCGGCAGGTCAAAGCGCACGACGTCGCTGAGAAACTCCCGCTCCTCGGCAAAGCGCGTTACGCCGTAGTCTGCGGAGGCGACATGCGCCGGGACGCGCTCGTCCCAGTTGGCGCGATTGATCGATCGATAGTCGTCCACCACTGGAGAGTGTCAGGCCTCACACCAAAACTGGCTCCGCGACCTTACTGTGAGCCGAGCAATGAGCGATCGCAGGTCTAAGAAAGGAAGCGAGATATGAACACCTACGTGATTCGCCGCCGCGCCGCTTGGGCTTCGCCCGAGCAGCTGGAGCAGACCGCCGCGCGCTCCAAAGAGGTCGCCGAGAGCGAGTTCCCCGAGGACATCGCGTGGATCCGCAGCTACGTGATCGACGAAGGCGACGGCACGCTCGGCACGGTCTGCATCTACCAGGCCACCAGCCACGACGCCGTCAGCAAACACGCACACCGCGTCGACATGCCCGCCGATGAGATTCTCGACGTGGCCGACACCGTCGTCATCCGGCCCGATCCGGTCAGCGAGGCCGCCGCGTCGTGAGCTGAACTGCGGCGGGCGGCTGCAACACCGCCCGCCGCAATCCTGCGCAGACCGTCACCGCCGGACGCCGCGCCTGCTCAGCCCTTGATGATGTTGTGCACCGGCGCGACCATCGGCGTGCCGGGATCGACGCCGAGCTCGCCGAGAATCGGCATGAGCGTCGCGCCGAACGCGTCGAAGGCCTCCTGCGACTCCCACACGTCGAACACGTTGATCTCGCCGTCGGTCTCCAGCGCGACGTGGTAGGTGCGCCCCGCCGGTGCGCCTGCGCCGGCGGCCTCCAGCTTGGCGAGCGCCTCCTGGTACTTGTCCGCCGGGAACTTGCTGTTTGCGAAGTAGATGCCGATGGCCATTGCTCAGTCGTCCTCTCGTATCGGCTCGCGTCGCGAGCCGTGGTGACGGCGAATCTACAGCCTGCCAGCGAGACGCTGCCCGCGAGCCGACTGTGAGACGCTTGACGGGTGCCCTGGGCCCCCGAGTTGTTCTCCGCGCCGGTGCTCGAGCAGCTCGAGGAGAAGCGCCAGCAGCGACTCGCGATCGTGCCCTTCTTCGACGGCCTGCTTGCCGGTGAGCCCGACGCGTTGATCGGCTCGTTCGCCGGCGAGCCCGAACTGCACTCGCCCATCCGCGGTCGTGTCAAGGGCTCTGGCGCCGTCTCGGCGTTCCTGTCGCAGACGAGCTCATGGCTCAGCCAGAACCAGGTCTCGGTCGAGGACGTCGAGCACGTGCTCACCGAGCAAGACGGCTTTGAGGAGGTGGTCCTGCATTTCGACGGCGACGCCGGGCGCATCGATCTTCCGCTGGCGATCGTCGGTGACCTCCGGCCCGACCGGAAGATCAACGAGCTGCGCCTCTACTTCAGCAACTGGGCGCTCACCGGGCGGCATGTCAACCGCCCGCCGCTGCTTCAGCCCGATGCGCAGCTGCGTGAGTCAGACGTCGTGGGCGACTACCAGCGAGCGCTCGCAGCGGGCGACGTCGAGGCGGTCGTGAAGACGTTCGAAGCCGATGGCTACGCCCGCGAGCCGGCCGGCGGCAGCCATGTGCATGAAGGTCCCGCCGCCCTGCGCTCTTTCTATGAGCAGCTGTTCTCCAACGGCGGCGGCATCCCGCTGGAGCACTGCGCGACGATCGACGACGGGCGCGCGTGCGCGCTGGAGTACAACGTGGTCCGCTGGGGCAGCACCGAGCTGCCGCCGCAGGCCGGCATCGCCGTCTACGTGCGCGGCGACGGCGGCAAGCTCGCCGCGGCGCGCATCTACGACGACGCCGATCCTCCACTCGGCCGCTAGCCGTACGAGCGGTGTCTTCAGTCGGCGCTGTCGCCGGCTGAACGCTTGTTCCAGCCATGAAAGGGCGAGTGATCGCCCGCGTCCCAGGCCTCGCGCAGCCCGGGAGCGCTGAGGTCCCAGTCGGGGCGGATCTCCCGCGTCGCCGCCCGCAGGTCGCGCCGCAGCTCGTCGACCGAAGGGCGCCCCCAGAACCAGTAGCCGTTGTAGATGCTGTGGACCACCAAGCCCGGCTTGAGAACGAGCGTGAACGGGATCATTGGATCGTTCTCGGGATCGGTGTACTCCTTGATGTCCAGGTCTTTCTGCACCGTTCGTCCGGGATCGGAAAGGAACGGCCACTGGGCGCCGACCGACGCGCGGAACTCCTGCGAGGTGTGGTGGGTGTCGGTTGAGATCGTGGCGATCTGCGTGTACGCCACAGCGACCTTCGGATAGAAGGCCGCGAGTTCGAGGTGCTGCTGGTGCTCCTTGGGGCAGTAGTGGCCGCGCGCCAGCGTGAGAATCAGCGGATCGTCGCCCTGCAGCTCGCTGAGCTTGCGCGGAACGTCGGTGTGATCGGGCAGCTCGTAGTCGGGAAATCTGCCGCCGGGTGCGATGTCAGAGCGCATCTTCTGCTCGCTCAGTTGGCCATCGGCGGTTCTGCGCCGACCGGCTTGGAGGCCGCCGCGATCTCGCCGCGCAGCGCCTTCAGCGCGGCGACGTAGATCTCCGAGAACGTCGGGAACGGCTGGATCGTGTCGCTCAGCACGTCGAGCGGCACGCGGGCGCGGATCGCCAGCGTGGCCTGCTGCAGCCACTCGCCGGCCTCGGGGCCGAGCGCGTAGGCGCCGGTCAGCCGCTCGCCGTCGCTGAGCAGCGTCAGAAAGCCGTTCTGCTCGGCGTAGGCGCGCGTGTAGGTGGCGGTCTTCGGCCACGTCCGACAGCGCGACCATGGCGCTGAAACGGCCCGCCGAAGCGCCCACCGCCGCGGCCTGCGGGTCGGTGTAGACGACGCGCGGAACCGCCTCGTAGTTGGCCTTGCGCGACTCGCCGAGGATGTTCGCGGCGACCACCTCGCCCTGGTACTTGCCGACGTGCGTCAGCGGCCACAGGCCGTTGACGTCGCCGATCGCCCACAGGTTGCTCCGCCGCGCGCAGATGAGCATCGACCGGAACGCCATGCGCGTCGGGCTCGACGCCGACTGTCTCCAGGCCGATCCCGCCACGCGCGGTCGTCGCCCGGTGGCGACGAGCAGCCGGTCGCCGCGCAGCTCGCGTCCGTCGTCGAACTCGAGCACGTAGTCATCGCCGTCGCGTCGCGCGGCGGTCGCGTTGGCCGACAGCACGAGCTCGATGCCGTCGCGGCGCAGCACCTCGCCGAGCGCCTCGCCCAGCGGCGCCGGCTCGCGCGCCGAGCACGTGCTCGGACATGTCGACGATCGTCGCCTCGCCGCCGAGCCGGCGCACGGCCTGCGCCATCTCCACGCCGACCGGGCCGCCGCCGAGGATCAGCAGCCGACGCGGAACGGCCTTCATCGAGGTCGCCTCGCGGTTGGTCCAGACGCCATCGAGCTCGCGCAGGCCCGGCACGGGCGGCACGACCGGATCGGCGCCGTTGGCGAGCACGACGTGGTCGGCCGTGTGGCGCACGCCGTCGACCTCGACGACGCCGGGGCCGGCGAGCCGGCCGCTGCCGCGCAGCAGGTCGATGCCGTTGTCGGCCAGCCAGCGCTCCTGTCCGGCGTCGGAGTGGTCGGAGACCATGAAGTCGCGCCAAGCCAGCGCCGCCTCGACGTCGACCTCGGCGCTCGCCGCGGCCTCGCGCGCGCCGTTGACGGCCTCGCCCGGGCGCAGCAGCGTCTTGGACGGGATGCAGGCCCAGTAGGAGCACTCGCCGCCGACGAGCTCGCGCTCGACGATCGCGACGCGCAGGCCGCCCTCGGCGAGCGCGCCGGCGCAGTGCTCGCCCGGCGAGCCGCCGCCGAGCACGATCACGTCGTAGTCGCTCACGTCGGCAGCTCCTCGCCGGCGCGCTCGCGCACCATGTAGAGCGCGTACCAATCCGGCCAGTTGGCGTCCGCCTCACCGGTGCGCTCCTCGTGCTTGCCGTGCGCCGCGGCGGCCCGCTCGAGCGCCTCCTTGAGGTCCTGCACGGACTCGTAGGTGGTCGACATCGGCATCTCCCCTCAGCGACCCGGGAGCCGCGTCGTGATCTCCTGCAACAGCCAACCGTTGCCGTCCGGGTCGCTGAACGTCGCAAACGAGCTGTACGGGTCTGGTGAGGGCCCGGCGGCGTGGTCGGAGGCGCGGAAGCGAGCGCCCGGCGCGCCTTCGTGAAACACCTCGCTCACCTCCGCGCCGCGCGCGATCAACTCCGCGCGCGCCGCTGCGATGTCGACTACGGCCAGGTACAGGCTCTGCGCCGAGCCGGGCGCAGCGGAGCTGACGCCGATGCCGAACTGGACCGAGCACGCCGAGCCCGGAGGCGTCAACTGGACCAGGCGGAAGTCCTCTGTGGGGGCGATGTCGGCATCCAGCCGCCACCCCAGCCGCTCATAGAACGCCTTGGCCCGATCGACGTCTGCGACGGCCAAGACCACGACCTCGAGCTTCATCTCGCCGGTTTTTACGGGCGGCGTGCCCGCTGCGCTGTCGCTGCCAACATCGACGCTGCCCATCTTGGCCTCCATCGGTAAGGCGACGTCGCGGCGCGGCGTCGCGTTCTCGCCGACCGGCGTGGCGCGGCGCAATACTCTCCATCTCGTCCGCACGGATGTCAAGGCATCCGGGGGAGTTCGCTTGCGACTCGCTCGGAGTAGTGTCTGCTCGTGGCGACAAAGCGCGAGGAGACTCTCGCAACACCCGGGGAAGCGCGGCAACGACCGATCCGCGCCGCCGAGGTCATCGGCGCGCTCTCGATCGCAACGGACCTCGGCACCGGCCAGCCACCGGAGCACGCGATGCGCACCGCAGCCCTCGCGGTCCGACTCGGAGAGCTCGCAGGAGCCTCATCGCAGGAGCTGTCCGACACCTACTACGTCGCGCTGCTTCACGCTTCCGGCTGCACGGCGAACGGACACGAGGCCGCGCAGCTGTTCGGCGACGACATCGCCCACCGCGCCGCCTTCTACCTGGTCGACCCGACCAACCCCGCCGAGGTGCTCGAGTTCTACCGAACCAACGTCGGTCTGGGCCGCTCCCCGGAGGTGCGCTCGCGGCTGATCGAGGACGCAATCGCCAACGCGGCGCCGAGGGCGCGCGAATCGTTCGCGACGATGTGCGAGGTGGCGCAGCGATTCGCCGGCTGGCTCGGCCTGCGCCCGAGCGTGGAGCAATCGCTCGAGTACATCTTCTCGCGCTGGGACGGCCTCGGGTTTCCAGCGGTCGCCGGCGACGAGACGCCTCTTGCGATGCGCCTCGTGCACGTCGCCAAAGACGCTTCGCTGTTTTTGTCGGCGAGCGGCAGCGAGCGAGCTCGCGACGTGCTGGAGCGCCGATCGGGCGCGGCCTATGAGCCCAGACTCGCCGAGCTCGCGGCGCGGAATCTAGACGAGATGCTGGGCGAGTTGGACGAGGCGCGGATGTGGCAGCAGGCGCTCGACATCGAGCCCACTCCGCTGATCTGGCTGTCGGGCGACCAGATCGACGCCGCGTTCGCGACGATCGCTGCGATCACCGGTCTCAAGTCGCCGTGGTTGCGCGAGCACTCGACAGGGGTGGCCGACCTCGCCGAGGCCGCGGCCTGGCGTATGGGACTGGATGGCGACAGCGTCACCTTCCTGCGGCGTGCCGCACTCGCGCAGGACCTCGGCCGCGTCGGCGTCTCCAATGCGATCTGGGAGAAGCCAGGAGCACTCGGCTTCGGCGAGTGGGAGCGAGTCCGCCTGCACGCCCATTACAGCGAGCGGGCGTTCGCGCAGTCCACAGAGCTGGCCGCGATCGGGCGACTGGCCGGCTCCCACCACGAGCGCCTCGACGGGTCCGGCTACCACCGCGGCGCGCGGGGACCGGTGCTCGACCAAGCCGCGCGCATTCTGGCCGCCGCCGACTGCTATGCCGCGATGCGCCAGGCGCGTCCGCACCGCGCGGCTCTCGACGCCGACGCGGCGGAGGTCGAGCTGCTGCGCGAGGCACGCGAAGGACGCCTCGACGAAGACGCCGTCTCGGCGGTGCTCGGCGCCGCCGGGCACCAGGTCGCCAAGCGCGTGCGCGAGCGTCCGGCGGGGCTCACGCCGCGCGAGCTCGAGGTGTTGCTCGCGCTGGTCGGCGGGGCTTCGAACCAGGGCATCGCCGACGACCTTGGCATCTCCGCCAAGACCGCGGGCCACCACGTGCAGCACATCTACGAGAAGGCCGGCGTACGCACTCGGGCGGCCGCGACGCTGTGGGCCTTCGAACAGGACCTCGTGCACGCCGCACACACCGCATAGGGCGTTCGCCCGATGTGCGCCGGGTGACTGCGGCAGATACTCGCCTCATCATCGGTGACGAAACGCGCCGCCGAGATGCAGAGGAGGCGACAGATGCTTTTGGTTACGACGACGGTGGAGGACTTCGACCGTTTCACGCAGGTCTTCTCGACGAAGGGCGCCGAGAAGCGAGCTGAGCACGGATCAAAGGGCGTGGAGGTCTTCCGCGACCCCAACGAGCAGGACCGCGTGTGGGCGCTGTTCGACTGGGACCTGGAGGGTTGGGGGAACTTCGCCAAAGACCCGGAGGTCCCGCCGATCCTGCGCGAGGCCGGTCACAAGGGCAAGCCCCAGGTCGCGGAGCTCGGCGGCCGCTACCACGCCTAGGTCAACCATCGAGATCGGAGGAACATGATGCAAGGATCAACAACAGCAAGCGGGCCGATCAAGGTTGGCGTGATCGCCGACCAGACGGGTCCACTGTCGTTCATGGGCGTCGCCAACGCCAACGTCGCGAGCATGGCGATCGAGGACATCAATGCCGGCGGCGGCCTGCTCGGCCGTCAGATCGAGCTGTACTTGGAGGACGGCGAGACGACCGACAGCGCAGCCGAGGCGTGTGCCGCCAAGCTCGTCCAGCGAGATCACGTCGATGTGATCTTCGGTGGCATCTACAGCTCCACGCGCGAAGCGATCAAGGGGCCGGCGGTGACCGAGGGCAAGACCCTGTATGTCTACCCCGAGCAGTACGAGGGGCAGGAGTCAGACCCGCTGATCTTCTGCACCGGGCCGGTGCCGGCGCAGCAGGTCGACCCGCTGATCCCGTGGCTGATGCAGCAGACCGGCGCAAAGAAGTTCGCCTTTCCGTCTGCCGACTACGTCTGGCCGCGCGTGCTCAACGACAAAGTGCGCACGGTGGTCACGGCCAACGGCGGCGAGATCGTCGTCGAGGACTATCACCCGCTCGACCAGGTCGACTACAGCGAGGTCGTCGAGAAGATCATGTCCAGCGGCGCCGAAGTGGTGTTCAACACGATCGTGCCGCCCGGTCTGACGCCGTTCATGCAGCAGCTCCACGACGCCGGCTTCACCCGCCGCGGCGGCCATCTGGTGTGCACTTACTTCGATGAGAACTGCCTCGGCCTGGTGCCGGCCGAGCAGGTCGAGGGGCTGTACGGCTGCCTGGACTACTACCAGGACGTCGGCGACCCGTTCAGCAAGGAACTGCTGGGCCGCTATGACGAGAGGTACCCGGACAGCGCGATGTTCACGGGCGGCAGCGCGTGCTCAGGCCTGTACCGCGGCATACGGCTGTGGGAGGCCGCGGTGCGCGAGGCCGGCGCGCTGGATCAGGAGGCAGTCGTCCAGGCGTTGGACCACGCCAAGATCGCCGTCGGGCCGGGCGGCCCTGCAGAGATGGTGCCCGGCCAGCACCACGTGCGCATGAACATGTACATCGCCCAGGTCCGCGAGGGTGCGCTGCGGGTCGTCAAGAGCGTCGGCGTCGTCGATCCCGACGAGCGCATCGTGCAGGAGCGCGCAGCCGTTACGGCGTGACCGCTGGGAGAGTCGCGCCCGCCCGCCCGCACGCGCCGCGCGTGCGGCGCGGGCCGGGCGCACTCCCTCCGCAGCGACCTGGCGTGCACGGTCTTCCTCAGCGCCGTGTGACCCGGCGGGCGACCCAGCGGCCCTAGCGACGGAGTCGTTCATAGACGCGCCGACCGATGCGCCGAATGAGGCGCTCCTGGGGGTAGGTGCGTGCAACGATCTTGCGGTTGTACTGCGCGGCGAGCTTCTCGTATCTGCTGGTGTGCCCATGCAGCAAGCGCACACGGTCGACCACCGTGGTCTGCATGCCGAGACGCAGGTTGTACTCAGGAGGCAGCGTGGCCACCCTCATTCCGTGCTGCCAGGCGCAGCGCCGGAAGGCCGGCTGATCGCCGATCCCCGTGCGCGTCGGATGCGCTTCTCCGTGCGGCCCCACGAGCACGTCCTCGACCAGCCAGGCGCGATAGGTCTCTTCCCAGCTGCGCAGGAACGCGGCCACGCGCTCGCTCGAGCGCCACGCGACGACGCCGCAGTTGAACTCCGGGAAGGCCGCCGGAACCTCGGGGTCGTCGAGGCCACGGTAGGCGGGCGCCTGCGCGAGCGCCAGGTCGTAGTGATCGAGCAGCTCGAAAACGCCGACCATCTCGTCGACGACGAATGTGTCGGTGTCGAGGTACAGCGTGCGCTCGAACGGCGAGCGACGCATGTTCGCGATCCTGTCGACGAAAGGCGCGCTGGAGATTGGCTCGAAGCTGACAACCGTCACGCCCGGCGGCGGGTCGCGGAGCACGCCCGCGGCGAAGATCAGATGTGGCACGTCGTTGTGGCGCAGCGACGAGCGAGCCGCCTGCGACGCCTCGGCAACGTACTTCTCGCCGAAGGCCGAGTACATGATCCCCGCGGGCGCGGGGGTCAATTCGGCTGCGCCGATCTGATCTGTGGCGGGCTCGGACAAAGTGACGGATTCCGCGCCTCAACCCAGCGCGTCGTAGCCCCAAAGGCTCACGAGATCTCGATCGAGATACTCACTCAGCGCGACGACCTCGGGCTTCAGGCGCTGACGCAGTTCGGCCATGAAGGCCTCGTCAGGAGGTTCCGGCTCGGCGTAGACGAAGCGTTTTCTGACCGTATGCAGCAGGCCCTGGCGGGCTCGCATCGGCGTGAGCGTCTTGATCGACCTGTTGAGCGCGCCGAACGCACCGTGATCGGCGACGGTCAGGCGTCGCAGCACGCTGTTCAGGCGCGGCGTGCGCACTTCCACCGTCGGTTTTGCGCGCTGCACGCGAATCGGTATGTCGTCGACGTCCAAGAAGCGCAGCACCGAGCTGACGGTCGCCTCGTTGTCGGCCCTGTAGTCGTCGTAGATCAGCACCAGCACACGCTCGCGCGGGAACCGCTCATGGAATCGGCGCAACTGCTCGACGTAGCGCACGTGCTCGGAGTAGAACAGCACGTTGGGCCAATAGGTGTCGACCGGCATGCTTTCGCCGCGACTGCGCGGCTCCTCCAGCGCGAGCGCCTTCTGGAAATCGCTCTCGACCTCGCAGTAGCTCTGCAGCCACTGCATGTGCAGCGAGCGCAGAAAGCTCGCCGGCTCACGGAAGAACGCGATTATTTGCGCCTCCGGCTGCGCCTGCGCGATCAGCTCGGCCGCATGCTTGGACCACAGGTACGCCGGCGACACGTCGCCGACGAGCTGCTCGGGCGCCGCGCCCGCGTACCACGCCCGGTACTCGTCTAGGTCTTTTGGTGTCTCCGGCGTTCGGCGGAAGTCGCGAAGACGCATCTCGGGCGCGAAGTAGCGCGGCTCCTTGTCGCCGACGAAGATCTGCGGATGCTGCGCGAGCATCGCCGACAGCGCAGTGGTGCCGCTCTTGGGATGTCCGACGACGAAGAAGTCGGGGATTCTGCCTGGGCCCTTCATGGAGCTATCTTCCCAGGACTCTCACCGACGCCTGCGACTCGCCTACGGCCTGAGCCCCACGGCTTTGAGCGCCTCGGCGGGATCGGAGTACATCTCCATGCGTGTCTGCATGCCGTCGCGGAGAGTCCAGACCATGGCGAACGACATGTCGACGGGCATTCCGGCCGCCTTCGACCGGCCGCGCTGTCGCAGGAGGTCGACCACCTTGTCGCCTGCCTCGTGCATGCCCTCCGATTCAACGCTCCAGTCATCCCAGGCCGCGCTCCAGTCGCGCAGGAAGGTTTCCGCTCCAGCGATTCCCTCGTAGACCTGGTGCTCGGGCCACCCTTGGAAGTTGGACATGTCCCACGCGAAGTCAGGCGCCACCTCCTCCGCCGCAAAGCGTCCGGTGGCCATGAACTGCTCGAACCCTCGCCGCACGATCTCCACGTTCTCCTGCGACATCGCCCACCCAGTATCCCGCAGGCCTACGCACCCGTTTTGCACCGTGGCCGATCGGCCAACGACGACCCCGTAGATCGGCAGCGCCTACTGGAGAGTGGAGAGGACCTTACTTTGCGCAAACCCGTCGTAGTCCGGGCTGCGCCGTTGAGTTTCGCGGCGTTGCGTGCGCGAGTCCCACTGGGACGACCCGTGCGGCGCGCATGGTCTCGCATAAGACGGGTAGTGAGGACTGCGGATGCAAGCCGGCCGAGACAGATCGTGATGCGGCTGGAGCCCGCGAGTTTCGATGTCGAGCGCTTTGAGCTCGCCGGCGATGCCTGCCTCCAGGTGCGCGGTCGATGGTCCGGCGTTCGCGGCCGGCGCTTCATGCGTCCGGCTCTGACGGCCGTCGTGGACGGCCATGAGCAACGGATCCTGGCCGTGCTCGACCACAAGCCCTGGAACGCCGAGGACGGCGAGCCCTGGGTCGCAGCGTTTCCATGCCCGGCCGATCCCGGTGCGCTGGCGCAGGCGGAGCTAACCGTCGCCCCCGACGTGACCGTCCCCCTGCCGCCCCCCTCGCCGCACACACCTAGGCGCCGTCCGCGACGTAAAGCAGCGCGAAGCTCCCCGCAGCGGCAGGGGGTCACGGACGGCCGCCGCCGTGGCCCCGATCGAGAATCGGCGAACAACCGCCGCAGCGACCACGAGAGCCGCTTGGAGCTGGAGCACGACACCGCTCGACGGTCTCGTGACGAGGCTGTCTCCGAGCTCCAGGCCGCCAAGTGCGAATGCGAGCGATTGCGCCGCGAACGTCGCGAGGCGCTTACGGCACACGAAGCGGCGCTCGCCGAGCGTAGTGCCTCGATCGAGGCAGAGGTCGCCGAGCGCCTCAACGAGTTGCGCCTCGAGGTCGAGCGTGAGCGAGCGGGGAGCCGCATGGCAGCGCAGGCAGCAGGCGCGCGCGACGACGCATGTGTGGCGCGCGATCAGGCGATCCGTGAACGAGACCGGGCGTGCGCCGAGCGCGACGACGCGCAGCGAACGCGCAACGGAATGCTCGCCGAGCGCGACACCGCGCGCGCCCGCCTCGAGGAGCTCACCCGGCGATGGGAACAAACCGCCGGACTTGGCACTCGGCGAACTCTCGAACGCGACGCAGCGGCCGTGGAGCGCGATCGTCTGGAGCGAGCGCGCGACGAAGCCCTAGAGGAACGCGACCGCATTGCCGGCGATCGCGATGCCGCCCTGGAGGAACGCGACCGCATCGTCCGCGAGCGCGACGCCGCCCTTGACCAGCGCGACGACAGGTCGCAGGATCTCGACGCCGCCCACGATCAGCGCGGGACCCTGACCGAGGAGACAACCCTCGTGCTGACCGAACGGCCGATCGTCGAGCCCGCGTCACTCAGGCCGCGGGCGCCGCAGCCCGAAGAGAGCGGCGACGCGGTCATGGCCGGTCGCACAAGGGTGGCGGCCGCGGGGCCGAGACGGCCGCCCCAGGAAGAAGCAGACATCTGGCGTGTCCGATTCCTCGTACTGGGCGCATTGCTCGTCGCCCTGGTCATCGTCGTAGCGCTTCTCCTGACGCACTGAGGTTCTTCGAGGACCTCCTGTGCACCCGACGGCTCACGAGGACCCGACGATCAGGCTCGGCCTGATGAGCGCCGCGGGGGTCGCCGAGGAACTCGGCAGGGAACTCGCCGAGGAGCTCCCGGCCGAGCTCGCAGCCCGGGTTACCTCCGAGGTGCGGTGGGAGATCCCGGTCGTGACCGACGGGTTGGCCGCCCGCGGCGGCGCCGGCACAGAGGTCATCGACGCCGCGCACGAGCGAGTGCTGAGCGAGGATTGGGACCTGGGGATCGCGTTGACGGACCTGCCCCTGCGCATCGGGCGCCGGCCAGTCGTAGCCGACGCCAGCGCCACACACGGAGTCGCGGTCGTGTCGCTCCCGGCGCTCGGAGCCATGCAGATGCGAAGGCGAGCGCGCGATGCCGTGGTGCGGCTCGTGGACGGGCTCGTCGGAGAGAGCCTCGAGCTCGGTAGACGCGAAGCCGGGGAGCGGCGCCAGCGCGTCCTTCGACGCCTGCACGAGATCGCACGAGCGGAGCGGACCCTGCGGCCCGATGACGACGACGTAGATGTACGGCTCGTCGCCGCCGTCGTGCGCGGCAACGCCCGGCTGCTCGCCGGGATGCTGCGCGCCAACCGACCATGGCGCCTGATCCCCAGGCTCTCTCGCGCGCTTGCCGCGGCGGGAGCCACGCTCGTCTTCGCTCTCGTGACGGCCGAAGTGTGGAACCTGGCCGCCGCGCTCAGCCCCTTGCGACTGGGGGTGCTCAGCGTCATCTCGATGGCGACCGTGGTCGTCTTCCTGATTCTCATCCACGGTCTGTGGACGCGCCGGCCGGCGGGCGCCGGTCGCGAGCAGGCGATCCTTTTCAACGTCGCCACCACCCTGACGCTGATCATCGGTGTCGCGTCGCTGTACTGCGCGCTGTTCGTGATCGCCTTGGGGACCGGGGAGCTGATGCTCGAACATCGCGTCGTCTCGGAGTCGATCGGGGAGCATGTGAGCTTCGCCACCTACCTGAAGATCGCCTGGATGACCACCTCGCTCGCCACCGCTGCGGGAGCCCTTGGCGCCGGGCTCGAGAGCGACGCCGCCGTGCGCGAAGCCGCGTATGGGTACCGCCCGGAGCGCGAGACCGAGAGAGAGCGCGAGCAAACTGCATAGGCCTGGCCTTTCGCTTGCTAGGCGAAAAACCAGGTGCAGTGGAGACGGTGGGAATCGAACCCACGTCCGCGATCGCGTGAGAATGGCTTCTACGAGCGTATCCGGCGCTCTGATCTCATCCCCAGCTCGCCTCGCCGGCGGGGTTGCTGGGAACCAGCCTCCTGAAGTTTTCCCGGATTGGCGGAGACGGACCGCACCGGGTGAGCCTGCTTTCTGATTCCGGCCTTCCCCGCCGCAGGCAAGCGGGGCCCGGAACCTCACTCACCTAGTGTTAGCTAGGCAGCGAGGGCGTACTCGTGAGAGTCCGCACTTATGGTTTTCCCGGGTGTTTTACGAGGCCGCCCGGGACCTCGACTCGCCACCATCCTCACGAGCCGACCACGTCGAAGCCTGTCGTCCCCGAGGATGTTGCTGCAGGACCATTCTAGACCCGCAAGAGAAAAAAAACGACGCGGTCCCGGGCCGCTTGAGGAACCCGCTCGGTCCGGCCCGAAGGCCTTTCTTTGTGGGTGGCGCGGCCTCACACCTCAGTGGCCTCGCTCTTTGCGGCTCGGTTCCGCGTCTGCATTCAAAGTAGCTCGACCACCGAGTCGATGCAAGGCCCAAAGCGCGATCACCTCGCACTTTCCAGAAAAAAGTCCGAGCCGATTCGCCGAAGCCCGCCGCTTCGGCGGCGCGAGCCCGCATTGCCGGCTCGCCGCACAGCTGTCGAGCAGCGATTTCATCGTTAGGAGACGCTTATCGCTGCTGCCACAATGAGCACATGGACAGCGGCGACGTAACCGTGCATCCGCCGGTGCCTCCGCTGCCCGCCGGCGCGCCGGCGGCGCCGCCCGTTGCCGCGACCACCGATCCGTTCGGCCGGCCGCCGCGCCGTCACGCGGCGGCGCAGAGCCTGCGCAAGCGCATCGGCAGCGCGCTCGCGGCGATCGCTGCGTTGGTCGCCAAGTTCTGGGCGGCGATCAAAGGCGTGCTGCTGTTGCTGCCGAAAGCCAAGCTGCTGACCACGGCCGGCACGGCGATCGTCTCGGTGGTCGCGTACTCGCTGTTCTTCGGATGGACCTTCGCCGTCGGCTTCGTGATTTTGCTGTTCGTGCACGAGATGGGCCACGTGATCCAGCTGCGCCGCGAAGGCGTCAAGGCGAGCGCGCCAATGTTCATCCCGTTTCTCGGCGCCGTCGTGATGATGAAGTCGATGCCCGAGGACGCGCTCGCCGAGGCGCGTGTGGGCCTCGCCGGACCGATCCTTGGCACGGTCGGCGCCGGTGTCTGCCTGGCGGTCGCCGAAGCGACCGACAGCGACCTGCTGCGCGCGCTCGCTTACGTCGGCTTCCTGCTGAACCTGATCAACCTCGTGCCGATCGTGCCCTTCGACGGCGGGCGCGCGATGGCCGCGATGGCTCCGGCGATGTGGTTTGCAGGCATCGCCGCGATGGTCGCTCTGCTGCTGCTCACCGAGAACCCCTTCCTGCTGATCTTCATCGTGCTCGGCGGCATGGAAACCTGGCGGCGCTGGAAGCTGCGCAGCAGCCGCTCGTTGGAGCAGGCCGCCTACTACCGCGTGTCACGCCGCGACCGGCTGCTCGTCGGCGCTGTGTACATCGGGTTGATCGTGCTGCTGGTCGCCGGCATGGAGCACGCCTACGTGCTGTCCTCCGGCGGACACACGTTCGGCCGCTGGTAGGCGCCGTCCGCCGCGACGAGCCGCTCTAGCGGCGGGCTTCGCGCACTGCGCGTTCCATGTCGCGCTTGCTCTCGCGCTCGCGAATCGTCTGGCGTTTGTCATACAGATCCTTGCCGCGCGCCAGCGCGATCTCGGCCTTGGCGTTTGCGCCGGAGAAGTAGATGCGCGTCGGCACCAGCGTCAGGCCGCGGTCGGCCGCACGCGCGGCGATGCGGTCGAGCTCGCGCCGGTGCAGCAGCAGCTTGCGCGGGCGCTCGGGATCGTGGTTTTCTCGCGAGGCCGGCGCGTACGGCGGAATGTGCACCGAGTGAAGCCACAGCTCGCCGTCGCGGATCGCCGCGTAGCCGTCCTTGAGCTGCGCGCCGGACTCACGCAGCGCCTTGACCTCCGTGCCCTCCAGCACGATGCCCGACTCGAAGCGCTCGAGCAGCTCATAGCGATGCGCTGCATAGCGGTTCGACGCCACGTCGCCCGCGCCGATCTTGCGCTTCTTGCCCTTGCCTTTCGCCATCGCCTGTCGAGCCTAGCCGCCCGCGGCCGCGGGCGGCCCTCGCGCCTAGCGGTCGGAGTCGTCCTCGACGACCGGCAGCAGGTCCACGCGCCCGCGCGGCGTGTCCACGCGCGCCACGCGCACCCTCACCGCATCGCCGAGGCGCAGCGTCGTGCCGCTGCGCTCGCCATGCAGCACCGTGCCCAACTCGTTGATCTCCCACCAGTCGCGCTCGCCCGACGGCGTGTTCATGTTGCGCACAGCAAGCATGCCCTCATAGACCGCATCGCCCGCCTGTGCATCGCTCGCGCCGAACGCGACGAAGGCGCCGGCGGAGATCAGCCCGACGACCTCGCCGGTGAACTCCAGCTCCCAGCCGCGCTCGTACAGCAGTCTCTCCAGGTCAAAGCAACTGGCAACGTCGTCGGCGTCGCGCTCGATCTTCATCGCCTCGCGCTCACGTTCGGACGTCCACTCCCCCAGCTGCGCCAGCGCGCCGCCGCGCGGCGCGCGCTCTGCGCCGCCCACCGCCGACAGCAGCGCACGGTGGCAGACCAGGTCGGGATAGCGCCTGATCGGCGACGTGAAATGGCAGTAGCTGCGTGAGCGCAAGCCCGCGTGGCCGAGGTTCTTCGGCGAGTAATAGGCCTGCTTGAGCGAGCGCAGGATCAGCGAGTTCAGCGCACGGCCGCCGCGACCGCTGCGACGGACGTGCTCCTCCACGCGCTGAGAGACCGCGCCCAGCAACTCGGCGGCCTGCGACGAGGACATGCGCTCGGGCAGCGGCGGCGTCGGCACGTCAAGCGACGCCAGCTGCGCGATCAGTCGCTCCACCCGCTCAGCTTCGGGGCGCTCGTGCACGCGATACAGGCACGGGACCTTCTGACGCGCCAGCAGCTCCGCCACCGCCTCGTTCGCCGCGATCATCAGGTGCTCGATCAGGCGGTGGGACTCGGTTTGCGCGCGAGCGCGAATCTCGGCGATGTTGCCGTGCTCGTCGAAGATGAACTCCGGCTCCTCGGAGTCCACAGCCAGCGCGCCGCGCTGCTCGCGCGCTAGCTGCAGTGCGCCCGCGGCGGCGCGCGCCGCCGCGAGCGGCTGCGCCCAGGGGTCGCTCGCCCGCTCGGCGCCCGCGAAGATGCGATCCACGCGCTCGTAGTCCAGGCGCTCGTCGGAGCGAATCAGCGAGCGGTAGAACTGCGCGCTCTTCAACCGCGCCCCGTGCAGTTCCAACTCAGCCGTCACCGCCAGGCGCTCGCGCTGGGGCACAAGCGAGCAGGCGTCGTTTGACAGCTCGCGCGGCAGCATCGGCTCGACCGCGCCCGGCACGTACACGCTCGTCGCGCGCTCACGCGCCTCCACGTCGACCGGCGAGCCCTCCGGCACATAGGCGCTCACGTCGGCGATGTGCACCCACACCCGAGTCGCCTCGGCGCCGAGCGCCTGCGCGGAGATCGCGTCGTCGAAGTCGCGCGCGCTCTGCGGATCGATCGTGAAGGTCGCCAGGTCGGTCAGGTCGCGCCTGGATGCAAGATCGCCACGCACGTCCAGACCGCGATCGCGGGCGCGCTTCGCCGCGCGCTGCACCTGTCGCTCAAAGCCGCGCGCCAGCCCGCGCTCGCGCATCAGCGCCTCGATCGCCGCGCGTGCGGACTGACGCTCGCGCGGCGGCCAGACCACGCGCGAGTCCTCCTGCGCCGAGCGCCTGCTGCGTCGTTGCGGCGCCGGGCGGCGGCCGCTCACTTGGCTTTTGCCGCGAGCGTGTTCAGCGCTACCTGCAGCCCGTGTTCGCGGTCGACGCCGTGGTGCACAAGCACTTCGGGCGTGATGCCGGCCCCCTGCTTGACGCCGCCCCCGCCCAGGTTGCGCCCGTTGGGCGTGAAGTACTCGCCGACGGTGATGTCCAGCGCGCCGCCGTTGGACAGTGGCTCCTCCTCCTGAAACACGCCCTTTCCGAAGGTGTGCGTGCCCACGACCGTCGCACGGTGGTGGTCCTGCAGCGCGGCGGTGACGATCTCCGCCGCCGAAGCCGTGTTGGAATCGACGAGCACGACCACCGGAATCGACGGCGAGATCGCCCCGCCGGTCGCGCTCAGCGTCACGTTCGGCTGCGTGCGTCCGCGCGTCGACACGATCGTGCCCCGCTCGACGAAGATGCTGGCGATCAGCCTCGCCTCCTCGACCAGCCCGCCGCCGTTGGCGCGCAGGTCCAGCACGATGCCACGCGCACGCTTGTGCAGCTCGCGTTCGACGCCTTCGCGCACTTCGCCGTGCGCGCCCGGGCTGAACGTCGCCAACTCGACGACGCCGAGCCGCTTGCCGTGCACCGTCTTGGTCGCCGACGCCACGACGGGCTCTGAGATCGTCGCGCGCGTCAGCGTCACCGTGTTGAGCGCGGTGCGCCCGGAGCGATGCTGCTCGACGCCGAGCTTGACGTCCGTGCCAGGTGGACCCTTGATCAAGGCAATCGCCTTGTCGGCGGCGATGCCCGCGAGCTTGCGTCCGTCGACCGCGACGATCAGATCGCCCTCGCGCAAGCCCGAGCGCGCAGCGGGCGAGTCGTCGAACACGCGCGCAATGCGCAGGCCGCGGTGCTCCGGGCCGACCGACACGCCAATGCCGGTGAAGCTGGGCGGTTGGTTGAATTCGCGATATTCCTTCGGCGACAGGTAGTGCGAGAAGCGGTCGCCGAGGCTCGACACGGCGCCGGCGATCGACGCGTTGGTCAGCCGGCCCTTGGCGATCGGGCGGTAGTAGTCGCTGGAGATGCGGTTGATCGCTTCGTTGACCACGCGCGTTTCGTGGTCGGCCACCAACGCGTCGCGCGCGAACTTGGGCAGGTCTTCGGGGTGCCCGCCGAGGTACACGCCGAGAATCAAGAGGATCGGCAGAGCCGCCGCGAGCACCGCCAGCAGCGGGTGTCGTCGTCTGGAGGGCATTGGCCTCCGCAGACTACGGATCAGACCCTGAGAAAGCGCCGCAGCGAAAGGCCCGAGCCGGCCGCCGACACGGCGATCGCACAGCCCATCAGGATCGCGATCAACAACGGAAAGGCGATCATGTCCGGCTGAGAGATCAGCTTGACGGTGTTGGCCAGCGGGTCGACCAGCGTGACCTTCGCGAGCGCCAGCAGGCCGATCGCCGCGGCGCCGCCGATTGCACCGAGGAACAGTCCCTCCAGCACGAAGGGCCAGCGGATGAACCAATCGGTCGCGCCGACCAGCTTCATCACCTCGACCTCGCGCCGGCGTGAGAACAGCGACAGGCGAATCGTATTGGAGATCAACAGGATCGATGCGAGCACCAGCAGCGCCGCGAGCAGCGCCATGGTGATCTTGATAACGCGCGTGGCCGAGAGGATCGTGTTGGTCTGCGCCTGGCGATTCTGCACCGCGGCGATCGCCGGGTCGGTCACCAGGCGCGTGCCCAGCGGGCTGGACTGATCGAGCTCCGCGCGCAGCGCAGCCGAGTTTTCCGGACGATCGGGAGTCACGCGGAAGATGTCCGGCAGCGGGTTGTAGCCGATCAGCGCGAAGGCCTGCGGATTTGCTTTCTTCTGCTGTTCGTAGCCCTGCTGCTTGGAGACGTATTGAATGCTCTTGACGTGCGGCGCACGCTGCAGCTCGTCGCGCACGCGCGAGACTTCGGCGGCGCTCGCGTTCGCGTTCATGTCGACGTCCACGAGCACGCGACCGCGAACGTCGTTGGCCGCCCCGTTGGTCGCCTCGACGACCGGAATGAACACGCCGAGCACGAGCGTCGTCACGAGCACCGAGGCCAGCGCCGCGAAACTCGGCACGGCGTTGCGCTGCATCGAGCGAAACGCTTCTTTGAGGAAGAACGCCGGCCTCACGAGACTTCTTTTTTCAGGCGCTCGCCAAGCTCGTCGGTGTTCTCCTCGCGGGCGCCGTAGAAGCCCGAGGCCTCGTCGCGCACGATGCGCCCACGCTTGAGCTCGATCACGCGACGGCGCATGCGATCGACCATCTCGTTGTCGTGCGAGGCGACGATCACCGTCGTTCCGGCGCGGTTGATGCGATAGAGCAGCTGCATGATGCCGATCGACGTCTCGGGGTCGAGGTTGCCGGTCGGCTCGTCGGCCAGCAGCAGAGGCGGATGGCTGGCGAACGCGCGCGCAACGGCCACGCGCTGCTGCTCGCCGCCGGAGAGCTGGTGCGGGTAGTTGTGCAACTTCGTCGAGAGCCCCGTCAGGCGCAGGATGTCCGGCAGCGTCGAGCGGATCTGCTTGCGCGAGGCCCCCGTCACCTGCAGCGCATAGGCGACGTTGTCGTAAACCGTGCGCGTCGGCAGCAGCTTGAAGTCCTGAAACACGACGCCGACGTTGCGCCGGTAGTAGGGAACCTTCTTGCGCTCGATGTCCGACAGGTCGCGCCCGGCCACGCGAATGCGCCCGTCCGAAGGCTCGAGCTCCTTGATCAACAGGCGCATGATCGTCGACTTGCCAGAGCCGGTCGGCCCCACCAGGAAGACCATCTCCTGGCGGCGCACCGCGAAGGTGGCCCGTTCCAGGCCGATGCCGCCGGGGCCGTACAGCTTGGACACACCGCGGAACTCCACCACCGTGTCGCGGCTGTCGCGCGGCGGCGGCGCGGGGCGTCGGGGCGCCGGATGGGCGCCGCGCCGGCGCTCGAGAATCTGCGCTCGCGCCGGCGGCGAGGGATCGCCCAGCGGGCGATCCTCCTGCGGCACGGCGATTGTGTCGGTCGCTCGCACGGCCTCGCAGAGTACCGCCGGCCGGCCTCAGCGCCGACCAAAACGCCTGCATGCAAGTGGTTTTGCAGCGGGCGGGCGCAAACAGCGGCAGATTCGGCGTCAGCGGGCGGATATCGTGGGCGGCGCGATGGCGAGCATCCACACGACAACCGTTGCGGCCAACGAACTGCCGATTCACCGCATCGCGCTGCCGGGCACGCGCGCGCTGACCGTGCTCGTCGCCTTCGACGCGGGCGCGCGCAACGAGAGCCCGCAGGAGAACGGCATGGCGCACTTCCTCGAGCACCTCGTGTTCAAGGGCGGCGAGAAGTACCCCAACTACTCAGACGTCAACGAGACGGCCGAGCGGCTCGGCGGCGTGCTCAACGCCTATACCAGCCACGACCTCGTCGCCTTCCACATCACCGTGCGCGCGGAGAGCGCCGGCCCGGCCATCGACCTGCTCTCCGACTTCGTCGGTCGTCCGAAGATCGACGCCGAGGAGCTCGACCGCGAGCGCGGCGTCGTCATCCAAGAGATCAACCGCGCCTTCGACCAGCCGTCGATGGTCGCCGAGTATCTGATCGACAAAGCCGCTTTCGGCGAGCACCCTCTGGGGCGCACCGTGCTCGGCCCCGAGGAGAACCTGCGCAGCTTCACGCGCGAGGGCATCGTCGCCTTCCGTCAGCGCCGCTGGGCGGGCTCCGCGGGCGGCGCCTTCCTCGTCGGCAACCTCGACCACCTGCCCGACGAGCAGCAGCTGCAGGAGTGCTTCGCGCGCTTTCCCTCGCTTCCCGCGCCCGGCGACTACGAGCCGACGCCCGGCTTCGCGCCGCAGACGCTCGTCGAGCAACGCGAGACAAACCAGTCTCACCTGCGCATGATCTATCGCCCGCAGATCGCCGTCACCGACCTGCGCCAGCGCGCGGCGCTGTCGATCTACTCGACGCTGCTCGGCGGCTCCATGGGCTCGCGGCTGTTCGATGAGATCCGCGAGAAACGTGGCCTCTGCTACTCCGTCTACGCGCTCGCGCACGCGTTTGCCGACGTGCCGATCCTGCAGCTCGGCTCAGGACTGGATTCGACCAAGTGCATCGAGGCCTACACGCGCATGCGCGAGATCGTCGGCGAGCTTCGCGACGACGGGCCCACCGAGGAGGAGGTGCAGCGGGCGCGCGCCTACGCCGCCGGTCGCCTCGTGCTGTCCTTCGAGAACACCAACGCCGTCGCCCGCTACGCCGCCAACCAGCAGATCGTGTTCGGCGAGTCGATCGACCCCGACCAGGCGATCGCCGCGCTCGACGCCGTCACCTTCGACGAGGTCCGCGAGGTCGCCGCGGGCGTCGCCGATGACCTCGCGATCGCCTGCGTCGGGCCGCATACGGCTGACGAGTTCTAGTCGGCGTCGTCCTCGCGCGGCGGCAGCCGCAGCGGACGAGGCTCCCCCTGTGAGCGGCGCCGCTGCTGGGCGGCCGCCAACTGTTCGACCCGCCGATCGTCCCCGAGCATTTCGCGAATCCAGTGAGCGACCTCCTCGGCGTCGAAAGATTGGGCCTCGACCATCGCCTCGATGTCGGCCCAATCCTGGGTTCGATCGAACATCGCCTTGAAGACCACCAGCGCGGTACAGCTCAGGACAGGGATGGTCCGCCCTTCGAATGGGACCTGGCGTACGTGGTCTGCCACGTGATCGTGAAACGGCAGCACGCTTAGGAACAGATCGACCGGCGTGATCCCAGATTTGAGCCTGACCTGACCGTCACGTTCTAGCCGCTCGAGCCGCTCACCGGTGACCTCGACGCCCTTCGGGAGTGCGGCGAAGACTTCGCGCGCGCGCTCTGGTCCGACGAACACATTGAAGTCGAGATCTCTCGTGCCGCGTGGGTCGAGTGTGCAATAGGCGAGCGCTATAGCACCGCCGACCGCGTGCGGAATGCCGACCCGGTCCAGCGCGTCGTGGACAGAGAGCAGCAGCTCGCCGAGGTTGCTCATGCGCTGAGCTGGATCAGCGGTGGGTAGCTGAGCTCGTCGCGTGGACGATAGGGCAGGGCCTCCGCCAACTCGAGCACCTGAGCCAAGACCCGGCCCGCGCGCTCGTCGGCAACGGCGCTGCTGACAGTCGCGAGCTCCAACTCCATACCGGCCGCCGCGACGATGCGGGCGAGTGCGGCTACCGAAGGCTGGCGGCGCCGATGCTCATACGCACTCAGCACAGAACGGTCGAGCCCACTGCGTCGCGCGAGCTCCGTCTGGCTGAACCCGCTCGTCTTGCGGATACGGGCGATCAACTCGGCTGCCACGTCGTCCACGTGCCCCTGCATACCTGCACTGTAGCATATCCGCCACGTATTTACTGCGAATAGTGGCGTATTCACCACAACAAGCTCCGAACCACTCGATCGGGCGCACCCCGAACTACCCCAGCGCGACCATCCGGTCGATCGGCACCTTGGCCCGCACGGCGATCTCCTCGGGCACGCGCACCTCGAACTTCATGTCGCGCAGCGCGTCGCGCAGCTTGCGCAGCGTGATCATCTTCATGTAGACGCATGCTGCCTGCGGGTTGGCGGCGATGAACTCGACGTCCGGCGCGGCCATCTGCAGCGGATACAACATGCCCGTCTCGGTCGCCACGATCGCCTCGCGCAGCTTGCCGCTGGCGCCGTTGGCGTCGCCCGGTTGCGATGAGGCATCCAGGCCGGGTTCGTTGACCTGCTGGTCGGTTCCGGCGCCGGCCTGCGCGTTGGCCGACTCGGCGTATTTGAGCATTCCTCCGGTGGAGAGCATGTGCACGCCCTTGGCGTCGATGTCGCCAGCGGCGACGAACTCCATTACGCTCGTCGTGCAGCCGCACTCGGGATGAATCAGGAAGTCTGCGCCCGGGTGAGCGGCGCGCGTGGCCTCGATGTCCGTCGGGCGGATGCCCGCGTGCACGTGGCACTCGCCGTCCCACACGTGCATCGAGGCGCCGAGCTCCTTCTCGACGTACGCGCCCAGCCACATGTCGGGGCCGAACAGGATCTCCGTGTCGGCGCCGTGCGTCTCGTAGATGTGGCGCACGACGTCGACCGCGTTGGCCGACGTGCAGCAGTAGTCGGTCAGCGCCTTGACCTCGGCGGTCGTATTGACGTACATCACGACCACGCCCTCGGGGTACTGCGTCTTCCACGATGCCAGCTGCTCGGCGTCGATCGAGGCGGCCAGTGAGCAGCCGGCGTCCAGATCGGGGATCAGCACGGTCTTGTCGGGACACAGGATCGAGGCCGTCTCGGCCATGAAATGCACGCCACAGAAGACGATCACCTCGGCGTCGACAGCCGCCGCGCGCCGCGACAGGCCGAGCGAGTCGCCGACGTAGTCGGCCACGTCCTGCACCTCCGGCACCTGGTAGTTGTGCGCGAGGATCACCGCGTTGCGCTGCTCGGCCAGCTCGCGCACCTCCTGCTTCAGCGAGGCCAGCTGCGCCGGAGAAAGCTGCTCCTGCGCGTCCTCAGCCGAAATCATCGGCAGCGTGGGCGCCATCGGCAGGTTCATGGCGTCACCTCCAAGATGAGAGACAGATCGAGCGCGGGCGCAGAGTGGGTCAGCGCTCCCATCGACACCCAGTCTACCCCGGTCTGCGCGCGCGCCCGCAGCGTCTGCAAGGTCACGCCGCCGCTGGCCTCGAGCCGCGCGCGCCCGGCCACCTGCGCGACGGCCGCGCGCAGCTGCTCGTCGTCCATGTTGTCGAGCAGCAGGCGCGGCGCGCCGGCGGCGAGCGCCTGTTCGATCTCCTGCTCGTTGCGCACCTCCACCTCCAGCGTCGCTGCCAGCGCCGGCGCCGCCGCACGCGCGCTCGCCACCGCCGCGGCGATGCCGCCGGCCGCGGCGATGTGGTTCTCCTTGATCAGGATCGCGTCGTACAGCCCGGCGCGATGGTTGCTCGCGCCGCCGGCTGCCACCGCCGCCTTCTCCAGCGCGCGCAGGCCCGGCGTGGTCTTGCGCGTGTCGAGCACCTTCGCGCCGGTGCCCTGCACGGCCTGCGCGGCGCGCGCAGCCATCGTCGCGACGCCCGACAGATGGCCGAGGAAGTTCAGCGCCGTGCGCTCGCCGGTCAGCAGCGCGCGAGCGCGTGCCCTCGACAGCCATCACCGGCCCGCCATGCTCGCGCCACATACCCTCCTGCACCAGCCGCTCGGCGCGCACATCGGCGTCGAGCAGCATGAACACCGTCTCCGCCGCCGCCAGGCCGTAGATCGACTCCGGGCGCCTTCTGCGTGATCAGCGCACGCGCGCCTGCGTCCTCGGCGACCGTCGCCGCGGTCGTCACGTCGCCGGCGCCGACGTCCTCGCGCAGCGCGGCCTCGACCAGCTCCTTCAAACCGTCCACCGCCGTCTAGCCTTCCGATGACGCCGATGCCAGCAGATACGCTCGCACGAAGCCGTCGAGATCGCCCTCGAGCACGCGCTGGACGTCGCCCATCTCGTCGCCGGTGCGGTGGTCCTTGACCATCGTGTAGGGGTGCAGCACGTAGGAGCGGATCTGCGAGCCGAAGTTGACGTCCTGCGCCTCGCCCTTCTCGCGCGCGATCTCTTCCTGGCGCTCGCGCTCGCGCTGCTCCAGCAGCTTCGCGCGCAGCATCGCCATCGCGGTTGCGCGGTTGGACGACTGCGAGCGCTCGTTCTGGCACTGCACGACGATGCCGCTCGGCCGGTGCGTGATGCGCACGGCCGAGTCGGTCTTGTTGACGTGCTGGCCGCCCGCGCCCGACGCCCGGTAGGTGTCGACCTGCAGGTCGTCCTCGTTGATCTCGACCTCGCCGGTGTCCTGCACGACCGGCGCCACCTCGACGCCGGCGAAGCTCGTCTGGCGGCGATGCGCCGAGTCGAACGGCGACAGCCGCACCAGCCGGTGCACGCCGCGCTCGGCGCCGAACAGCCCGTAGGCGTTCTCGCCCGAAGCGCGGAACGTCGCCGACTTGATGCCCGCTTCCTCGCCCGCGCTCACCTCGAGCAGCTCGACCTCGAAGCCGCGGCGCTCAGCCCAGCGCATCTCCATGCCGCAGCACCATCTCCGCCCAGTCCTGCGCGTCGGTCCCGCCCGCGCCGGCGTTCACCGTCACGAGCGCGTCGCCGGTGTCGTACGTGCCCGAGAACAGCCGCTGCTCCTCGAGCGTCGGCCAAGCGCGCTTCGACTGAGGCGATCTGCTCATCCACCTCGGCCTGCAGCGACTGCTCCTCGGCGGCCATCTCGACGAGCGCGTCGAGGTCCTCGACGTCGCCGCTCAGCGCCGCGAAGCCCTCCAGGCGCCTGCTGGCGCGCGCGTGCTCGCCCGACACCGCGGCGGCGCGCTCGGAGTCGTCCCAGAAGCCCGGTGCTCCCATCTCGGCCTCGAGCGCCGCCACGCGCTCGCCCAGCGCAGCCGGGTCAAAGATAGTCCGCGAGCAGCTTCATCTGCTCACGGATCGAGGCCAGGCGCTGCGGAGTCGACTCGCTGGGAACGGCTGTGGCCACGCCTCCACGCTATCAACCCGTATCGTGCGCCCGTGCCCGCAGAGACGCCCGCCGACCTGCTGGCGGCTTTCCTCGCCGCCATCAACGCCCGCGACCTCGATGCGGCAATCGAGCTTTGGCGTGAGGACGCCGTGATCGTGCAGCCCGACGGCCAACCCCTTCGCGGACGCGCGGCGGTCGCCGACGCGCTCGGCGCCCTAATCGAGAGCCGCGTCGAGCTGCACACCGAAGTCGCGAGCATCGTCGAGGCAGGCGACGTCGCGCTCGTGAGCGGCACGCTGACGCTCAGCGTCCAGAACGGCGACGCGCCCGACGGGCGCTTCACCAGCCGCAGCAGCTCCATCGTGATCTACAAGCGCGAGCTCGACGGCTGGCGCATCGCGCTCGACGCGCCGTGGGGATTACCGGCGCCTTAGGCGCCGTGGCACTTCTTGAACTTCTTGCCACTGCCGCACCAGCAGGGGTCGTTGCGCCCGACCGCGTGCTCGTCGTCGACGACGCGCTGCTCGACGACGGGCAGCAGTTCTTCGCCTTCGCCGCCGCCGGCGTAGCCCTCGGCTCCGTCGACGACGCCCGCCGCCGGCGGCCGCAGCGAGCGCTCCGGCGCCGGCGGCGCTCTGCCCGCCCGAGTATGAGACGCGTCCGGCGCGCGTCGAGCTGCCGGCCGGCGCGAAGGGAGCCATCTGGTCGCCGCCGCCGCCGTTCTCGCCCTCGACGTTGACCTGCGACGTTGAAGATCATGCGCGCGAAGTCGGTCCAGACGCTGTTCATGAGGTCGCCGAACAGCGTGAAGGCCTCGTTCTTGTAGGCGACCAGCGGATCGATCTGCGCGAAGCCGCGCAGGTGGATGCCCTCGCGCAGGTAGTCCATGTCGAACAGGTGCTCGCGCCAGCGTTCGTCGATGATCTGCAGCAGCAGGAAGCGCTCGAGCGCGCCCATCAGCTCCTCGCCGAGCGCCTGCTCACGCGCGTCGTAGCGCTCGGCGGCCATCTCGATGATGCGTTGCGTCAGCGCTCCACGGTCGACGGTCTCGGCGTCGAGGTCGGAGTCGTCGAGATCGAGCGGGAAGAACTGGCCGAGTGCCGTGAACAGGCCGTCGAGGTCCCAGTCCTCCATGAAGTCGCCGGGCGTGTACTGGTCGATCGTGCGCTCGATCACGCTTGAGACCTCGCGGCGCGCCTCCTCGCCGATCGCCTGGCCTTCGAGCACCTCGTCGCGATAGGCGTAGATCACGCGACGCTGCTCGTTCATCACGTCGTCGTACTCGAGCACGCGTTTTCTGATCAGGAAGTTCTGCTCCTCGACCTTCTTCTGCGCTTTCTCGATCTGCTTGGAGAGCATGCCGGCCTCGATCGGCTCCTCGTTGCCCTCCTCGTCGATGCCGCCGAGTTTGTCGAGGATGCGGTAGATGCGGTCGCCCGCGAACAGGCGCACGAGATCGTCCTCGGCCGACAGGAAGAAGCGACTCTCGCCGGGGTCGCCCTGGCGCCCGGCACGGCCACGCAGCTGGTTGTCGATGCGCCGCGACTCGTGGCGCTCGGTGCCGCAGATGAACAGCCCGCCGGCGGCCATCACGTGCTCGTGGTTCTCGGCGACCATGCGTTCGACGCCCGGCAGCACCACGGCCATGCGCGCCTCGTAATCATCGGCGTCAGGCGAGACGTTCTGGCGGGCCAGCTCCAGGCGTGCGAGGTGCTCGGGGTTGCCGCCGAGCTTGATGTCGACGCCGCGGCCGGCCATGTTCGTGGCGATCGTCACGGCACCCGGCTGGCCAGCCTCGGCGACGATCTCGGCCTCGCGCTCGGCGTGCTCGGGCTTGGCGTTGAGCACCGTGTGCGCGATGCCGTGCTGCTTGAGACGCTCGCCGAGCAGCTCGGAGACCTCGACCGAGATCGTTCCGACCAGCACCGGCTGGCCGTTCTCGTGGCGTGCGGCGATCTCGTTGACCACCGCGTTCCACTTGCCCTCCTTGGTCTTGTAGATCTGATCGTTGCGGTCGTCGCGGACCATCGCCATGTTGGTCGGCACCTGCACGACCGGCAGCTCGTAGATCTTCATGAACTCGGTCGCCTCGGTCAGCGCCGTTCCGGTCATGCCCGAGAGCTTGTCGTAGAGGCGGAAGAAGTTCTGGTAGGTGATCGTGGCGAGCGTCTGGTTCTCCTCCTGGATCGAAACGCCCTCCTTGGCCTCGACCGCCTGGTGCAGGCCCTCTGACCAGCGCCGGCCGTCGAGGATGCGTCCGGTGAACTCGTCGATGATCTTGACCTCGCCGTCGATCACCGCGTAGTCGACGTCGCGCTTGTACAGCGACTCGGCGCGTAGCGCCTGGTTGAGGTGGTTGACCATGTGGCCGTTCTCGGCGCGGTAGAGATGGTCGATGCCGAGAAAGCGCTCGGCCTTGGCGACGCCCTGCTCGGTGATCGAGATCGTCTTGTGCTTCTCGTCGAACTCGTAGTCGAAGTCGGCGACGAACTGCTTCTTGGACCGCGGGTCCATGCCTTCGGGCGTCTTGCCGGGCGTCAGTTTGGGCGCCAGGCGCGCGAACTTGACGTACAGGTCGGCCGCCTGTTCGGGAGCGCCGGAGATGATCAGCGGCGTGCGCGCCTCGTCGATCAGGATGTTGTCGACCTCGTCCACGATCGCGAACGGGTGGCCGCGCTGGACCTTTTCGCCGAGGTCTGTGGCCATGTTGTCGCGCAGGTAGTCGAAACCGAACTCGGAGTTGGTGCCGTAGACGACATCGCAGGCGTAGGCCTCGTGCTTCTGGTCGAACGGCTGCTGGTTTTCCAGCACGCCGACCGTCACGCCGAGCGGCTCGTAGATCGGGCTCATCCATTCCGCGTCGCGGCGCGCCAGATAGTCGTTGACGGTCACGAGGTGCACACCCTTTGGCTGAAGTCCCTCCTCGCCCTCGCGCGGCTCGCGCACGGCCAGCGAGTTGAGCACGACGGCAAGCGTCGCCGTCAGCGTCTTTCCCTCGCCGGTCTTCATCTCGGCGATCTGCCCGTCGTGCAGCGCCATCGCGCCGATCAGCTGCACGTCGAAGTGACGCATGCCCATCTGGCGCTTGCCGGTCTCGCGCACGAGCGCGAAGCACTCGGGCAGCAACGCATCGAGCTCCTCGCCGTCGCGCGCGCGCTCGCGCAGCGCGTCCATGCGCTCGCGCAGCTCGGCCTCGGAGTCGTGTTCGAGCTCGGGCTCGAAGGCGTTGATCAGGGCAACGCGCTTCTGGTACTCCTTGTACTTCTTCGCCTCGCCGACGTTCAGCGCGCGATCGAGCAGGGAGGGCATTGGCCAAGGATAGCTCCCGGCGCGCCCTCCGCTGCAGGTCGCCCAGCGGCGCGCTCGATCAGCCGAAGCTGAAGCTCACCGGCGCGCTTTTGACCCCTGTGCAGTCGGCCAGCGTGACCGTCAGCGGACCATCGGTGACGACGTTGAGGTGCGCTTTGCAGTTGACCTTCGCCTGTTTGGCGTCGATCGTCACGGCTGACACGTTGGTCGCGTTGACGTCCAGCGTGTCGGCGGCCGGTTCGCTCGGCGCCGGGCCCCATGCCTTGCTCTGGCTGGTGTAGGGAATCGCTGGAATCTGGCCGCCGGTGAGCGCTCCTGCGCCGTGCTGGGTTTCGCCGGCGACCGGGTCGCCGACGCCGAAGCCGTGCGAGCGCACGTCGACCTTGCCGAGCGGGGCCGTGCCGCTGGAATCGCGCAGCGCGACGCCGTACACCCAGTAGGCGTGACCGGCTGTCGTGCCGTCGGCGGGAAAGTCCATCGTCGGGTTGTAGACGTAGGTCACGTGCGCCGGGTCGCGGTTGACCGTTTCCGTCCCGAGGAACGCGGCGGCCGGCGCGTATTCGTCGTTCAGCGCCAGCGTCAGGTGCTCGCCCGCTTGAAACTGGTCGAACTCGTAGCGATAACCGAGTTCGTCGAAGGCTTTGACCTGTTCGAGCACACCGGCGATCGGCACGAGCTCGTCGGTGGTCTCGTCCCAGATCAAAAACGGAACGTTGCGCACCGAGCCGAGCATGCGCTCGGTCAGCGACTGGTTGCCTCCCTGCTGCGGTTCGTCCGGCGGCACCCAGATGCCGAGGCCCGGAGGTCCGACGGTCGGCTGTGCGCGCGCGAACAGATCGGGGAACTGGCTGGTGAACTTGTACGTGCCGTAGCCGCCCATGGAGTAGCCGGCGATGTCGGTGAACGCCGGGTTCAGCGAGTAGTGCGCGGCGACGTCGGCCCAGACTTCGAAGGTGTCGGCGCCGGCATGGTCGTAGTACCAGCCATCGGGGCCGCGCCCGGACGGCGTGAACACGATCGAGCCCGAGCCACGCGCGGCGAACTGCGCCTGATTCTTGGTGCCGGCGAACTGGTTGTAGTTGGCCGACAACGAATGCAGCAGCAGCGTCGCGCCCCAGCCGTCGCTCGGCTGCGCGCCGGCTGGCACGTCGATCGCGTAGGGCAGCAGCTGGCCGCGCATCTCGCCGATGCAGCCGGCTGAGCTGCCACAGCCGCCCGTGGCGTAGTCGGCGCCCTGCCCTTCTGAGAAGTGCGACGCGAGAATGCGGTCGAAGACGCCGCTCTGCGGCACGCCGGTCGGCTGGTTGGGCATGTCGTCATTGGTCTTTGCCTCGAGCTTGGCGAAGTCGACTTCGGCGTGGAACTGGCTGATGTCGCCGCTGGCCAACGCCTGCGCCTGGGCCGACTCGCGCCAGTAGGCCGGACTCGTCTCCGTCTGCGGGCCGGGCGTGCCCGGGACGGGCTCTTGGGCGTTGAAGCGGAAGGCGACGTCGAAGAACGCCGGCGGCGCGGTGTCGGCGCCGGCGCCGCCGGGCGTCGTCGCATTGGCTGTGGCGCCGGGCAGGAGATAGCTGTTGCTCGCGGCGTTCCACAGTCCCACGCCGGCGGCCAGGCGCACGGTCGAGGCGCCCGGGTTCCACTCGCTGTGTGCGACTTCCACGGTGATCTGACGTCGCTGCAGGTCAACGCCGACGGTCGGCGCCGGGCCGGGCACTTCGGCGCCCGTCGCCGCGTCGGTCAAGCTCGCCGTCGTGCCGTGCACCGTGAGGAAGTACTGGGCCGGCGCGCTGACGTTGGCGCCGAACGGGAATGGGTGAGTTTCGCCGGGCGTGCCGCCGATGGCGATGGCGGTGGCCACCAGGTCGGGGTTCTCCAGCGAGTTCAGCGTGATGCGAAATGCCGTCGTTTTGCCCTTCGGCCGAACGCGCAGCTCGATCAGGTTGGCGGCGTTCTCGTCGTAGCCGGGACCCGTCGGATAGGTGTACGTGCCGTTGGGTTCGGAGAACGTGTCGCCGCCGGAGGAGTCGCCGCCGGGCGAGATCATCGGGTTGGTCGGGTCGACGACCTCCTTGGCGCCGTGATCGTCATAGACGTAGCCCTGGTAGACGAACTCGCCTTTGCGGTAAGCGCTCGCGCCGGAGACGAGAATCGGCGGGGCGTGCCAGCCGCTGCGCGGGGCGTTTTCGAGCTGCGGCGCTTTTGCCAGCGGCTCGTACAGCACTTCCGGCCCGGGGCGCGGCGCGCTGCCCTGTTTGGCCGGCAGCGATCGCGACATGGCCACCGCCTGCGCGGCGCCGGTGGCGAACAGCGCCGCGCAGAGCGCCAGCGCCGCGACTGAGACGAACATGCGCGCGCACAACGATCCAGCGACCACCCGCAGAGCCAATGACCCCAAGCTACTCACCCCTCCAAATGAGACAACCGAACGAGGCTGTCTCTACCCCTCGGGACAAGCCGGTAAACATGCGGCGCCGGCGGCAGCGCGCGCAGCGTGCCGCCGGCGCCGGTGCATCGCCCCTGTCAGGTGGCCGGCAGGCCGATCGACGGCTGCGTTGTCGGCAGCGACATCGTGCGCGCCTCCTCGGCGGCCAGACGTCTGTCGGCGGCCGCCGCGCGTGCCTCGCGCCTGTGGCGGCGCTTGTCACGGTGGCGCTTGACCTGCCGCGCGAGCTCGTCGACCATCAAGTTCAGTGAGTGCAGCATCTCCGGTGAGCGGTCGCGCGCGCGCAGCGTCACGCCCTTGAGATACAGCGTTGCCTCGGCGACGTGGCAGTCGGACACCCGGGGGTTGGGCTCCTTGAAGATCTCGATCTCGATGCGAGCGAACTCCGAGACCTGCCGCGCGACCTTGTCCAGGCGACGGACCGCGTGCGTGCGGATCTCGTCGGTGACCGGGACATTGCGACCCTTGATGTCTATCTGCATCACAGGCTCCTTTGGTCGGCTGTTGTCTAGCGCCTGGCAGATGCTACGCCCGCGCCTGGCGGATGTCCATCGAGATGCGCAATCTCATCCGTACGTCCACACGCGTCTGCACAGCCGTCCAAGCGCCACCCGCTCGGTTATCGAGCCGCCCGCCTCTGTGTGGCGTGGCACGGTGGCAGAATCGGCGTGTGAGCGCGGATCTCTCTTGGACGCTGGAGCCGGGCGTGTTGGCCGGCGTGGCGATCGTCGGCGGCGCCTGACGCTGCACGATGGCGCAACGTGCGCAAGGGCGACTCGCCACGCCCGACCGCCGACGCACCGGTGTGGCGGCTGTGCTGCTTCGTCGGCGCGTTGCTGTGCACGCTGATCGCGCTCGTGTCGCCGGTCGACGCGCTGGCCGACCAACTGTTCTTGATGCACATGGTCCAGCACGTGCTGCTGCTGGACGTCGTGCCGATTCTGGCGATTCTCGGCTTCACCAAGGTGCTGCTGCGGCCGGTCACGCGCGCGGTGCAGGACCTCGAGCGGCGCGCCGGCGCGCTCGCCAGCCCGGCTTTCGCGGTCGCGCTCTACGTGGCCGTGATCTGGGCCTGGCACATCCCGGCGGCGTATGACCTGGCGCTGCGCCACCCGATCGTGCACGTGCTCGAGCACATCACGTTCCTGGTCGCCGGATCGCTGTACTGGTGGCACCTGCTGTCGCCGATTCGCGCGCGCCTGCGCCTCGGCGGCATGGGCCCGGTCGTGTACATGGCCTCGACCAAGCTGCTCGTGGGCGCGCTGGGCATGGGGCTGGCGTTCGCACCGTCGGCGCTTTACTCCTATTACGAGCACCACGCTCGCGTCTGGGGACTCTCCGCGCACGACGACCAATCGATCGCCGGCTTCATCATGGCCGTGGAGCAATCGTTGGTGATGGGTGTCGCGCTGGTCGTGCTGTTCATGCGCGCGCTCACGGAGTCCGAGCGCGAGCAGCAGCGGCAGGAGCGCTATGAAGTGGCGTGAGACTCAGGCGCGGCGGTCGCGAAGGCTCTGCAGAATGCCGCCGTGCCCGGCGATGGCGCCGATCAGGATCGACTCGGGGGCGACCTCGGTGCCCGGAAATAGAATGCTCTCGCGCAGTTGCGCGCCGTCGCCGATGCGCGCGCCGTCGCCGAGCACGATCGGACCCATCAGACGCACACCCGCGCCGATCTGCACGTCGTGGCCGATCCACACCGAGCCGTCGACCTCGGTGTCGTCGCGCAGCGGCGACACGCCCGCGGCGGTGACGCCCGGGCGAACCTCCGAACCCTGCATCTCCAGGCGCAGCTTGCCCTCGAGCGCGTCGAAGGTCCCCTGGCGCAGCTCGCCGAGCGAGCCGACGTCGTTCCAGTACTCAGCGACCTCGTGTATGTGGAAGGGCACGTCGTTCTCCAGCAGCGCCGGAAAGACGTCTTTGGCCCAGTCGACGAACGGCCGGTCGGGGAAGTAGTCGAAGATGCTCGGCTCGAACATGTAGATGCCGCAGTTGCCGAGATCCGACAGCGCCTCATCGGGCTCGGGCTTCTCCTGAAAGCCCGTGATGCGGCCCGCGCGATCGTGCAGCACGACGCCGTACTCGCGCGTATCGGCGACCCGCTTGACGGCCAGCGTGGCGATGCCGCCGGTCTCGCGGTGCCGCGCGGTGAACGCCGTCAGGTCGATGTCGGTGAGCGCATCGCCGGAGATCACCAGGAACGGCTCGTCGCCGAAGAAGTCGGCGCAGGCACGCACGCCGCCCGCCGTGCCCAGCAGCTGCTCCTCGAAGCGATAGGAGATGCGCTCGCCGAAGTACTCGCGAATCGTCTCCGGGAAGTAGTGCAGGTTGGCGATCACGCCGTCGAAGGAGTGCCTGTCGATCAGGTCGAGAATGTGCTCCATCACCGGCCTGTCGAGCACCGGCACCATCGGCTTGGTGATCTCGTATGTCAGCGGACGCAGGCGCGTGCCGAGGCCTGCAGCAAGAACCATTGCCTTCATCGGCCCGCGCCCGTCAACGTCCGCTCGGTTAATACCTGTAGTGATCCGGCTTATACGGCCCGTCGACCGGCACGCCAATGTACGCGGCCTGCTCGTCTGACAGACGCGTCAGCTTCACGCCAAGCGCGTCGAGGTGCAGCCGCGCAACCTTCTCGTCGAGGTGCTTGGGCAGCACGTAGACCTTCTTGTCGTACTCGTCGTTCTTGGTGAACAGCTCGATCTGCGCGATGGTCTGGTTGGAGAAGGAGTTGCTCATGACGAAGCTCGGGTGGCCGGTGGCGTTGCCGAGGTTCAGCAGGCGGCCCTCCGAGAGCATGATGATCGCGTGGCCGTCGGCGAAGACCCACTTGTCGACCTGCGGCTTGATGTTCACACGCTCGATGCCCGCAACGCGGCCGAGGCCGGCGATGTCGATCTCGTTGTCGAAGTGACCGATGTTGCCGACGATCGCCTGGTGCTTCATGCGGCTCATGTCGTCGGCGGTGATGATGTCCTTGTTGCCGGTCGTCGTGATGAAGATGTCGGCCGTGGCGATCACTTCGGGCAGCGTTTTGACCTCGTAGCCCTGCATCGAGGCCTGCAGCGCGCAGATCGGGTCGATCTCGGTGACGATCACGCGCGCGCCCTGGCCGCGCAGCGATTCGGCGCAGCCCTTGCCGACGTCGCCGAAGCCGCACACGACGGCGACCTTGCCGCCGATCATCACGTCGGTGGCGCGGTTGATGCCGTCGATCAGCGAGTGTCGGCAGCCGTAGAGGTTGTCGAACTTGGACTTGGTGACCGAGTCGTTGACGTTGATCGCCGGGAACAGCAGCTCGCCGGTCTCGACCATCTCATACAGACGATGCACGCCCGTGGTGGTCTCCTCGGTGACGCCTTTGATGCCCTGTCCGACGCGCGTCCAGCGCTGCGGGTCCTCGGCGAGCGAGCGCGTGAGCGTGGCGAGGATCACCTGAAGCTCCTCGGAGTCCGCGCCGGCGGGGTCGGGAACGGCGCCGGCCTTCTCGTACTCGGTTCCCTTGTGCACCAGCAGCGTGGCGTCGCCGCCGTCGTCGAGGATCATGTTCGGGCCGGTCGCGCCGCTGTCGTCCTCGGGCCAGCGCAGCACCTGCTCGGTGCACCACCAGTACTCCTCGAGCGTCTCGCCCTTCCACGCATACACGGGCACGCCCTGCGGGTCCTCGGCGGCGCCCTGCGGGCCGACGGCGACCGCGGCCGCGGCGTGGTCCTGCGTGGAGAAGATGTTGCAGCTGCACCAGCGGACCTCGGCGCCGAGCGCCGTGAGCGTCTCGATCAGCACGGCCGTCTGGATGGTCATGTGCAGCGAGCCGGTGATGCGCGCGCCCTTCAGCGGCTGCGCGTCTGCGTACTCGCGGCGGATCGACATCAGGCCGGGCATCTCGTGCTCGGCGAGCACGATCTCCTTGCGGCCGAACTCGGCGAGCGAGAGGTCGGCGACCTTGAAGTCGGTGTCGGTTGCTACGGCGGTGGGAGTCATTGCTGACTGTTCTCCTGTCCGGTCAGGTGAGCGCCCTTGCTTCAGGGAAACGGGCCGAGCGTGGCGGGACCGGAGCCCGTCGCAGCGCTCCTCGGCCGTCGCCTCGACGGTATCACAGAGCCTGCAGCCCACCGGCATGGCGCCGGCGGAGCTTCTAGCGCGCTACGAGCGCTGCCTTGAGGTCGTCGATGACCTTCACCGGCCCGGGATCGACGCCGCGCAGCGTGGCCAGGTAGATCGACACCAAATCGCCGAGCAACACCAGCGAGATGACGCGCTCGATCGTCGTTTCGCCGCGCGTCTCCAGGCGGAAGCTGGCGACGGCGTTGGCGGCGATCGACTGCTCGGTCAGGTCCATGCGCTCCTTCACGCGTGGATGCGCGTCGGAGTCGTCGAGGAACACGGCGGCAAAGCGCCCGACGTCGTGGGCGCCCTCCCAGCCGGCGATCTCGTTGTGGTCGAGCTCGGGCAGTTCGTGCCAGAAGGCCGGCTGCTTGGCGTTCTCGTTGATCTGCGTCTTCCAGCGGTAGGCGATCGGCGTGGTCAGCCCGGCGCCGGCGATCACCGGCGTGGTGCCGAGCAGCCCGCGCGCGATCTCCTTGGCCAGCGAGTCCTCGGCCGCGTCGGGGCCCCACTCGGCGACGAGATGCTCAGTGTGCGAGGCGGCCACATCGATCTCTGAGGTCAGACGCGGGCCGGCGCCGCACAGCGCCGCCACCTCGAGCGCCGCGACAGTCATGTAGGCGACGGCGGCGCGCGGCTGAAAGCCTCCGGGCAGCGGGATCACCGGCACGCCATCGGCGCGCGCCATCTCGGCCAGGCGGCCGCCGGTCGTGGCGACGATGCGCCGCGCGCCGAGCGCTCCGGCGGACTCGTAGCAGGCGAGCGTCTCCTCGGTGTCGCCGGAGTAGCTGGCGCACAGCACCATCGTGTCGGGCGTCGTCCACGGCGGCAGGCCGTAGGCGCGCGTGACGAAGATCGGCCGCGTGGCGTGGTCGCACAGCGCGGCGCGAGCGAGCGCGCCGCCGATCGCCGAGCCGCCCATGCCCGCGACGACGAGGCCGGCGGAGGTGTCGAAGTCCTGCATGATCGCCGACTCGACGCGCCACAGCGCGTCGCGCAGGTGCTCGGGCAGCGCGAGCACGTCGCCGAGCTGGTCGGAGAGGTCAACGCGTGCGATCGCCTCGCGCGACAGCGCCTCGGCGGTGGGTGTGGCGCTGGTGGCGCCTTCGCTCATCTGCTGCTCTCCCTGTAGTCGGTTCTCGTTAGAACTTGATCGCGCCATCCGGCAACGACACACCGGGGAAGATACGCGCCCCATGGGCGATCACGTTGTCCGCCCCGACCGTGACACCCTCCCCGAGCACTGCGCCGCCGCTCAAGACCGTGCGCGCGCCGATGCGACAGCCGGCCGCGACGATGCAGTCGCGCAGCCTGCAGTCCTCGCCGATCTGCGCACCTTTGAGGA
This sequence comes from uncultured Solirubrobacteraceae bacterium, assembly GCA_963793935.1. GTDB lineage: Bacteria > Actinomycetota > Thermoleophilia > Solirubrobacterales > Solirubrobacteraceae > Palsa-744. Next base: position 461,645 of record CAWCBZ010000001.1, on the reverse strand, counting down.
TAACCGAGCGCTCGACGGTCGAGCCGGCGCCGATCGAGACGTCTTCGCCGAGCACGACCAGACTGCCGACCTGCGCGCCCTCGGCGACGCGCACGCCGCGCTCGAGCACGGCCGGCGGGATCGCGCGCCCGTGGATCTCGGCGCGGTCGTCGATCGCCAGCCAGTCGGCGCCGAGGCGCTCACGGACGGCCGTCTGCACGTTGCCCTCGATGATGTCGAAGGTGCCCTGCAGGTAGCGCTCGGGCGAGCCGATGTCCAGCCAGTAGCTCTCCGAGGCGAAGCCGTAGAGGCCGTTGCCGACGAGCAGCGGCCAGACCTCGCGCTCGATCGAGACGTTGCGGTCACGCGGCACGAGTCCGAGAATCTCGCGATCGAGCACATAGGCGCCGGCGCTGATCAGGTTCGTGTCGATCGCGTCAGGGCTCGGCTTCTCGACGAAGTCACGCACCGAGTTGTCCTCGTTGAGGTGCACCAGGCCGTAGGCGCTCGGGTCGGCGACGGGCACGAGCGACAGCGTCGCCTTGGCGCCGGTCTGCTCGTGCTGGGCGATCTGCGCGCTGAGGTCGATGTCCGTGAGCACGTCGCCGTTGAGCATCAGAAAGCGCTCGTCGAGCATCGGCTCGGCGTACTTCAGCGCACCGGCCGTGCCGCGCGGGTCGGGCTCCTCGACGAAGCGCAGGCGCATTTTCATGCCGGAGCCGTCGCCGAGCACGTTGCGCACGCTGGTGGCGAGAAAGCCACAGGACATGATCACGTCGTCGACGCCGTGCTTTGCCAGCCACTCGAGCATGAAGGAGATGAACGGTCGGTCGACCAGCGGCACGACCGGCTTGGGCACGGTCGAAGTCAGCGGCCGTAGCCGCGTGCCCTCGCCGCCGACCAGAATCACGGCCTGCATCAGCGGTCGCGGCGCTCGCCGCGCCCCACGCCCTCATAGACCAGCCCGGCAGCGCGAACGGCGTCCGGGTCAAGCGCGTTACGCCCATCGATCACCAGGTTGCCGCCCATCGTCTCGGCGACGTCGCGCCAGTCCATCGAGAGGAACTCCGGCCACTCGGTCACGAGCACGACGGCGTCGGCGTCCTTGGCCGCGTCCATCGGCGAGTCGGCGAAGGTGATGCCGCTGACGAGCTTGCGCGCCTGCTGCTCGGCGACCGGGTCATACGCCGCGACGGCGGCGCCGTCGGCGTTCAGACGCGCCGACAGCACCAGCGACGAGGCCTCGCGCATGTCGTCGGTGTTCGGCTTGAAGGCCAGGCCGAACAGCGCGACGCGCTTGCCGACGAGCCCGCCGAGGTGCTTGTGCAGCTTGCCGATCACGCGGCGCTTCTGCAGTTCGTTGACCTCGATCACCGACGTGAGCAGCTGGAAGTGGTAGCCGGAGTTGCCGGCGAGCTGCTTGAGCGCATCGACGTCCTTGGGAAAGCAGCTTCCGCCGAAGCCGATGCCGGCCTGCAGGAACTTCGGCCCGATGCGGTCGTCCAGCCCCATGCCGCGCGCGACCTCGACGACGTCGGCGCCGGTCTCCTCGCAGACGTTGGCGATCTCGTTGATGAAGGAGATCTTGGTCGCCAGAAAGGCGTTGGAGGCGAGCTTGACCATCTCGGCGCTGGCGATGTCGGTGCGCACGAGCTCGGCCTGCAGCGGCGCATACAGCTCCACGACGGCGTCGCCGGCCCAGTCGCCGACGTCGCCGACGACGACGCGATCGGGGTGCATGAAGTCCTTGATCGCCGAGCCCTCCTTGAGGAACTCCGGGCAGGACACGTAGGCCAGACCGTCCTTGCCCTGCTCGGCGAACATGCGCCTGACGGCCACGCCGGTGCCGGATGGCACGGTCGACTTCATCACCAGCGCGTGGTCTTTGGATGCGGGGATCGCGTCGACGACGGCGTTCACAGCCGACAGGTCGGCGTCGCCGGAGTAGGTCGGCGGCGTGCCGACGGCGACGAACAGCAGCCGCGCGTGCTCGAGCGCGTCGGCCAGCGACGTGGAGAAGTGCAGCCGCTCGGCGTTGCGCGCGAGCAGCTCCTCCAGGCCGGGCTCGTAGATCGGCACCTCGCCGGCACGCAGCCGCTCGATCTTGGCGGCGTCGATGTCCACGCACCAAACGTCTGAGCCGAGCTCGGCGAATCCGGCGGCGGTGACCAGACCGACATAGCCGGTGCCGATCACGCCGATTGGCTGTCGCGAGTCGCTCATCGGCGGCGAAGGCTAGCCGGTGTGCCTGCGAACTCGCGCGACCGCGCCGAGCCTACTGCTCGCCGACCGCGAGAAAGGCCTCGTAGCGGCGTATGTCGCGCAGCGCGCGCGCCTGCTGCTCGGTGCCCTCCTCGGCGCCCTCGGCGGCCTTGCGCGCCTCATCCAAGCGCGTCTGGAACGTCTGACGATCGAGCGACTGCGGCTCGATGGCCTCCTCGACGAGCACCAGCGCACGATTGTCGGAGAACTGCAGGTAGCCCTCGGCCTGCGCGAAGCGCACGATGTCCGAATCGGAGCGATACAGGCGCAGCTCGGTCGGTTCGAGCATCGCCAGCACCGGCTCGTGGTTGGCGAGCACGCCGATCGAGCCGACGGAGGTGCGTGTGGAGAGCATCTCGACGTCCTCGGAGAACACCTCGCCCTCGGGCGTCAGCACTTCGACTGGGAAGGTCGTGCGGGCCATTATTTCTTCGCTGCCTCGACTACCTCGTCGATGGTGCCCTTCAAGAAGAAAGCAGACTCGGGCACCTCGTCGTGCTTGCCGGCGATGATCTCTTCGAAGCCGCGAATGGTCTCGGCGATCGGCACGTAAGCGCCGGGCGTGCCGGTGAACTCTTCAGCGACGAAGAACGGCTGCGAGAGGAAGCGCTCGATCTTGCGTGCGCGCTGCACTGTCAGCTTGTCCTCGTCGGAGAGCTCGTCGATGCCGAGGATCGCGATGATGTCCTGCAGCTCCTTGTAGCGCTGCAGGATCTCCTTGACTTCGTTGGCGACGCGGAAGTGATCCTCGCCGAGGATGTCGGCCTTGAGGATCGTCGAGGTCGAGTCCAGCGGGTCGACGGCCGGGTAGATGCCTTTTTCGGAGATCGAACGCGACAGCGCGGTGGTGGCGTTGAGGTGCGCGAACACCGACGCCGGCGCCGGGTCGGTGTAGTCGTCGGCTGGCACGTAGATCGCCTGGATCGAAGTGACAGAGCCGTTCTTGGTCGACGTGATGCGCTCCTGCAGGCCGCCCATCTCGGTCTCCAGCGTCGGCTGGTAGCCGACCTGCGAAGGCATGCGGCCGAGCAGCGCCGAGACCTCGGAGCCGGCCTGCACGAAACGGAAGATGTTGTCGACGAACAGCAGCACGTCCTGGCCCTGGTCGCGGAAGTATTCGGCCATCGTCAGACCCGACAGAGCTACGCGCATGCGCGCGCCGGGCGGCTCGTTCATCTGGCCGAACACGAGCATGGTCTTGTCGAGCACGCCCGACTCCTTCATCTCCAGCCACAGGTCGTTGCCCTCGCGCGAGCGCTCGCCGACGCCGCAGAAGGCCGACAGCCCGCCGTGCTCCTTGGCGAGGTTGTGGATGAGCTCCTGGATCAGCACGGTCTTGCCCACGCCGGCGCCGCCGAACAGGCCGACCTTGCCGCCCTTGGCATAGGGCGCGAGCAGGTCGATGACCTTGATGCCGGTCTCGAACATCTCGGTCGTCGGCGTCAGGTCCTCGACGCGCGGGGCAGGCTGGTGGATGCCGCGCCGCGGCGTGTCCTTGGGCAGCGGCTCGCCGAGGTCGATCGTGTCGCCGAGCAGGTTGAAGATGCGTCCCAGCGTGGCCTCGCCGACGGGCACGGTGATCGGGCCGCCGGTGTCGAGGACCTCCAGGCCGCGTGCCAGGCCGTCGGTCGTGTCCATCGCGACGGCGCGCACGCGGTCGTCGCCGAGGTGCTGCTGGACCTCGCACACGAGCAGCTCCTCCTCGGCGCCGGCGCTGATGCCGGGCGCCTCCTCCTCGCGATTGGCCGCGGGGCGCACGATCGTGATCGCGTGGTTGATCTCCGGCAGGCGCTCGGTGAACACGGCCTCGATCACGACGCCCTGGATCTCCTCGATGCGCCCGACGTTGGGCTTGGCGGCGTCCCCGTTGCCGGAGGCCTGGGAGCTGGTGGGCTCAGTGGCGATGCTCGCGTCCATTTGCTTTCGAATCTCCTCTTTAACTCTTAATTATTAAAAATCTGTTTGTCGTTTCGTGTGGACGATCGTGGGGCAAGCGAGACAAGGACGCAGGGAGCGTGGCCTGCTTTGCAGGCGAGCGACCGAGGACGCAGTATCGCGCAGTGCCACGGTCGTCCTAAGTGAGCCCCTCCGCCCCTGCGACTACCTCCATGATCTCTTGGGTGATCTCGGCCTGGCGCGCACGGTTCATCTGCAGCGTCAAGTCGGTGATGATTTCGCCCGCGTTGTCAGATGCGCTGCGCATGGCCGTCATCTGCGCGCCGAAGAAGCCGGCGGTCGACTCCACCAACGCTCGGTATATCGAGATCTCCACATAGTCCGGCACCAGCCGCTTGAGGATCTCTTCGGGGTCGGGCTCGTAGTCGACCAGCGCGCGCGGCCCGTGCGCCTGCTCGGAGTCGCCGGAGCGCTCGTCGCCGTCGTCATCGTCGGCCTCGGTCGCGATGGTGGCGTGCGAAAGCGGCAGCAGCGTCTCGCGCGTGACCTGTTGCGTGAGCGGCGAGATGTAAGCGTTGTAGACGATCTCCACGCGGTCCAAGTCGCCGTCGATGTAGCCGGTGATCAGGTCGTCGGCGATCGAGCGCGCGTCGGAATAGGCCGGTTTGTCGGCAAAGCCCGTGTAGCTGCCGCCGAGCTCGCGGCCACGGAAGGTCAGCGAGGAGACGCCGCGCCGGCCCGTCGCAAACCAGGCGATCTGCTTGTTGTCCTCGGCGTACTCATCGCCGATGCGCACGCCGGCGCGGATGATCTGCGAGTTGAAGCCGCCGGCCAGCCCGCGATCGCCGGTCACCAGCAGCAGCCCGACAGTGTCTGTGGACTCGTGCTCGGAAAGCAGCGGCAGGCGCGAGGCCTCGGCGCCGGCGGCCTGCGCGGCCTGGCGCGTCATGCGGCGCAGTGCGTCGGCGTAGGGTCGCAGCGCGGCGATGCGCTGCTCGGCGCGGCGCAGGCGCGCGGCGGCGACCATCTCCATGGCACGCGTGATCTTCTGGATGTTCTTGACCGACGAGATGCGGTTCTTGACGTCGCGCTGGGATGCCATGGCGTTTGGGCGGCTGCGGCGCTAGGCCGGCTGCGGCTCCTCCTCACGCTGCTCGGATGCAGCCGCTGCCGGCGCCTCGTCGGCCTTCAGCGGCGCGTCGTCGTCGAGCGGCTGGCCCTCCTCGTCGAGGTCGTAGCCGAAGTCTGAGGCGAACGCCTCGACGGCCTCCTTGACGGCGTTCTGCGTGCCCTCGGACCAGTCGCCGCCGGCGATCTTCTCGCGCACGTCGCCGTGCTGGGCGTGCATGCGTTCGACCAGCTCGGCGAGGAACTCGCCGACGCGCTCGACCTTCAACCGGTCGAGATAGCCGTTGGTGGCCGCGTAGATCTGCACGACCTGATCCTCGACGGCCAGCGGCTCGCGCTCGTGCTGGTTGAGTGTCGCCACCAGTCGTTCGCCGCGCGCGAGCGTGCGCTGCGTGTCGGCGTCGAGGTCTGAGCCGAACTGCGCGAAGGCCTCCAGATCGCGGAACTGCGAGAGCTCGAGCTTGATGCGTCCGGCGACTTTCTTCATCGGTCCGATCTGCGCGTTGCCTCCCACGCGAGAGACCGAGATGCCGACGTTGATCGCCGGGCGCACGCCCGAGTTGAACAGTTTGGACTCGAGGAAGATCTGCCCGTCGGTGATCGAGATGACGTTCGTCGGGATATACGCCGAGACGTCGCCGGCCTGTGTCTCGATCACCGGCAGCGCCGTCAGCGAGCCGCCGCCGAGGTCGTCGTTGAGCTTGACGGCGCGCTCCAGCAGACGCGAGTGCAGGTAGAACACGTCGCCCGGATAGGCCTCACGGCCGGGCGGGCGGCGCAGCAGCAGCGACATCTGCCGGTAGGCGTAGGCGTGCTTGGTCAGGTCGTCATAGACCACCAGCGCGTGCTTGCCGTTGTAGAGGAAGTGCTCGCCCATCGCACAGCCGGCGTATGGCGCCATGAACTTGATCGGCGCCGCCTCGTCGGCAGGCGCGGCGACGATGATCGTGTTCTCCAACGCGTTGTTTTCGTCGAGCGTCTGCGCGAGCGCCACGACCGTCGACATGCGCTGGCCGATCGCCACGTAGACCGACACGACGCCGGTGTCCTTGTTGTTGATGATCGCGTCGATCGCGATCGCCGTCTTGCCGGTCTGGCGGTCGCCGATGATCAGCTCTCGCTGGCCGCGTCCGATCGGGATCATCGCGTCGATCGCCTTCAGGCCGATCTGCATCGGTTCCTTGACCGGCTGGCGCTGCACCACGCCGGGCGCCTTGAACTCGGCCGGGCGACGCTCTGAGGTGTCGATGTCGCCCTTGCCGTCGAGCGGACGGCCGAGCGGGTCGACGATGCGTCCGAGCAGCCCGTCGCCCACGGGAATGTCCAGCAGGCGGCCGGTGCGCTTTACGGTGTCGCCCTCGGAGATGTGCTCCCACTCGCCGAACAGCACGGCGCCGACGTTGTCGGACTCGAGGTTCAGCGCCAGCCCGGTTACGCCGTGCGGAAGCTCGAGCAGCTCGAAGGACATGCAGTTCTCCAGCCCGTGCAGGCGCGCGATGCCGTCGGCGACCGACAGCACGGTGCCGACCTCGGTCAGCTCTGCGCTGCCGCCGTCGAGTCCCTCGATGCGGCTCTTGAGGATGCTTGTTATCTCATCTGGATTGATCTGCATGTCTTTTCCTAGGAAGCTCCTTGGGCAACGTGCCTGCGCAGCTGCTCCAGTCGGTTGCGAATTGAAGCGTCGAGAATCGAGTTGCCGACCCTCAGGACGACGCCTCCGATGATGTCCGGGTCGACATGCGAGGCCAGCTTCACCTTGCGCCCGGCGCGCTCGCCGATGCGCCGCCCGAGGCTCTCCGTCGTCGCCTGATCCAGCGCGATCGCGCTGGTGATGTCCACGGGCAGCAGCTGGTTCTCGCGCTCCCACATGTGCTCGAACTGCTGGCGCACGCGGAAGATCACCGGCATGCGGTGGTTTTCGATCAGCAGCTTGAGGAAGTTCACGAACTCGTCGTCGGCGCCTTGCAGGATCCGCCCGAGCGCGTCCTGCTTCTCGGCCGTGGAGAAGTACGGCGAGAAGAAGAACACGGCCAGCTCGCGGTTTGAGTCCAGCGCGTCGGCGAACTGCGCCAGCTGCTCGCGCAGCTCGTCGAGCTTTGCGTGCTCGCGCGCGACCTCGAACAGCGAGCGGGCGTATACCTCGGCGAGCTCCTCCATCAGTTGTTGGACCCCTGCGAGATCGCCGAGAAGTCCAGCTCTGAAAGCGCCTCGTCGACGAGGCGCTTCTGGTCGGCGTCGTTGAGCGTCTTGCGCGTGACCTTCTCGGTGGCCATGACGGTCAGGTCGGCGACCTCCTTGCGAATGTCGTCGAGTGCGCGTTTGGTGGCGGCCTCGATGTCGCGCTCGGCGCGCTTGGCCGCCTCGGCGACGATCTCCTGGCCGCGCTCCTTGGCCTCGGACTCATGCGTGTCGGCGGTCTGACGGGCGCGCTGGACGATCTCTTCGGCCTGCGCACGCGCCTCTTTCAGGCGCTCGCGGTATTCGGCGAGCAACTGCTCGGCCTCGGTGCGCGTGCGCTCGGCCGTGTCGATCGACTCTTCAATGCCGCGCTTGCGCCGTTCGAGCGCTTCTGAGATGCGCGGGAATGCGAGCTTGGACAGCAGCAGCATCGTGAGGCCGAACACCAGCAGCGTCCAGACCATCAGGCCGATGCCCGGCTTGATCAAGAAGCTGCCGCTGGAAGCGGCGAGCACGGTGTGGGTCGTGGAGGTCAGCGCGGCGAGCATGGCGTCAGACGATGAACGCCGCGAGCAGGCCGGCGACCAGGCCGTAGAAGAAGCACGCCTCGGTCAGCGCGAAGCCCAGCCACTGCAGCTGGGTGATCTCGTCGCGCATCTCCGGCTGGCGCGTGATCGCTTCGATTGCCTTGCCGAAGATGATGCCGATGCCAACGCCGGCGCCGACGGCGCCTAGGCCACCGCCCACGCCGAGGCCGATCGACTTGCCGGCCTTGGCGGTTTCTTCGGTTGCGGCCGCCAGAAAGGTGATCAAAGCTATGTGCACGACTATTGGCTCCTTTAGTGGTCTTCGGCGACCGCGCCGCCGAGGTAGATAGCGGTGAGGGTGGCAAAGATGAACGCCTGCAGCGCGGCCACCAAGCCCACCTCGAAGGCAAACAGCAGCACGCCGAACGGCAGCGTAAACCAGCCCAACGCGGTGATGCCGAGAATCACGGCCAGCGCGCCGGCCATGAACAGGATGATCAGGTGCCCCGCGAGGATGTTGGCGAAAAGTCGAATCGTCAGCGAGAGGATTCGCATCAGGTTGGAGAGCACCTCGAGAAAGAAGATCGCAACCGCCATGCCGCCTTCCACGCCGCCGGGCACCAGCCCTTTGAGGTAGCCGATCGGACCCTTGGCGCGAACGCCTTCGAACGTGTATGAGATGAACACGACGAGCGCCAGCACGAGCGGGATCGACAGGTTGGCGGTGGCGGCGTACAGCGAGAACGACGGTATGTGCAGCCCAGCCACGTCGATCTTGTGCTCGGTGTTGGTCGGCAGCGGTATGTAGCCGACGAGGTTGGAGAACATGATGAACAAGAACAGCGCGCCGATGAACGGAAACCACTTGGCGGCCATCTTCTCGCTCATGGCGCTGCCTGTGATGTTGTCGCGCATCAGTTCGTAGAGCAGCTCGACCGCGGCCTGCACCTTGTTCGGGCGCTGCTGCATGCGCCGCGCGACGTAGATCATGGTCACGCACGTCGCGAGCGCGGCCAGCACGAGGTACAGCACGGCCTTGTTGATCGAGAAGACGCCCAGGTGCACCCAGTTGTCGAGCTTGAACTCGTTCTGCGGCTTGAAGTCGTTGTTGCGCGTCCCATGCAGGCCGTAGATCGCGCCGAGCACGATCACGCCGCCGATCCACACGCCACCGATGATCAGCAGGGTCCGCTTGGTGCTGCTCATCTTCTTCTTGGCTCCCCCCTCCGTGGCGTTCATCGCCCTGCGGCACCTGCCCAGGTCGGCGGGAATCCCAGCTCGTGACGACTCATGAGGGACTCGCTCCTCGCGACGTGCCGGCCGGCGCGCGCAGGCCTTCACGCGTGAAGAAGGACATCACGAAGTACACCGTGAACGCGGCCAGCACCAGCGCGGCGGCCATGATGCCGTCGTCCTTGCCGCCGGCCACACGCGCCAGGACGATCGCCAACGCGACCAGCCACACGCGGCCCATCATGCCGGCCACCTGCAGGCCCGCGCGCAGCTTGGCCTCGCCCACACGGCTGGCGCGTGCATGCACGTACCCGGTTCCCAGGCGTGTCAGCAGCCAGGCTGTAGCGCCGATCAGATAGCCGGCGATCGGCAAGTTGCCGAGCAGCACGAACGGAGCTGTCGCGAGCACCAGGCACACGTCGAGATAGCGCAGCGTGAACACGTCAGCTGACGGTTCCGGGGCTTCGCCCGTGGCACTTCGTCCACAACCGCCGACGGCGTCGCGGAGGAGCTCCCAGGAGCGCGATCCGCGCACCGCAAGCGTTGCGCGCGGCGTCTCTGCCGTGCGCCATGAGCACCGGCCCGACCCGTTGCTCGCGGCCGGCGATGCGTGTGAAGCAGCGACGCTCGGCGAGCTGGCGCATGCGCGGCGCAAAGCGCGGCGTCAGCTTGGGAAGGTCGATCGAGTCGTCCATCCCGGAAGCGCTCAGGCGCAGTTGATCGTCGTTGGCATCGAAGTCTGGCATGTGCGTGAGCCACCCTACAGACCCGACAAAAAGTCCGCACGCCAAATGCGGCGAACCCGTCCGAGCGCCTGTCCTATTGACTTTCAGAGCGCTTCTGGAGCGTCCGGGGCAGCGCGATCAGTCTACCGGGTCTTGGACTTCGTAACAACTTTGTGACATACGCAACGCCGGCCTGGCGGGCTATGCCGCTCGCTGCAGCGCGCGCAGGCCCGTGCGCCACGACAGCGCGATACGGCGCCGCATGTGGCCGGAACGGTCGACCAGCGCCACGGCCAGCGCCAGCGCCACCAGACCGCCGACGATATCCAGCAGGAAGTGGTTGCCGGTGGCCAGCACGGCGAGCGCCGTCAGACACGGATAGGCGATCGCCAGCGCGCGCACGACCGGCCGCTTGCTGGCACGCCACAGCGCGAGCGTGCACCATGCGGCCCAGGCCATGTGCAGCGAGGGCATCGCCGCGAGCTGGTTGGCGGCCGAGGCGAGCGCGCCGGTGTGCCAGGAGCCGAACGCGTGCGCCGAAGCGACCACGTCGGTGAAGCCGTCGAGCATTCGCGGAGGCGCGACGGGCAGAAACCAGAACACGACGAAGCCGATCACGTTGACGAGCACCAGCGAGTTGCGCAGAGGCCGGTAGACGTCTGCGCGCTGCCACCACAGCCAGCCGAGCACCGACAGCGTGACGATGAAGTGGGCGTTGTCGTAGTAGTTGGCGAGGATCGCCGCGAGCGTGTGATGAGACGCCAGCCAGCGGTCCAGCGTGAGCTCGGGATCGATGTGCAGCACGCGCTCCACGTGCAGGATGCCGCGCGCGTTGCCCAGCGCGACCGACATGCGCAGCGGCGCGAGGTTGTTGACGGCGTCGTACAGAAACAGCAGCCAGCCGATCGCCAGCAACTCGACCCACCAGCGCGAGCGCGTCGCCGCGCGTGGGCTCGCGCCGAGCTTCAGCGCGGCGGCAGATCCGCCGGTGGAGTCGATCGAAACGGCGCTGGACAAGCGACGAATGTTAGCCAGCGCCTGAGCGCGATCGCGAGCTGGCAGCGCTCGTGCGACTCAGGGAGCGACCGGCCGCACGCCCCGCTCGGCGAGCGTCTGCAGCACGCGCGGCAGCGCGGCGACCGTGCGCCGCCAGGAGCCCGGCGCCGAGTAGTCGTCGGCGTCGTGCAGCAGCAGCACAGAGCCATCGCCGGCGCCCGCGGTGACGCGCTCGGCGATCGACTCGGCCGTGGCGCTGCGCTCCCAGTCACGCCCCCAATGGCTCCACAGCAGCGTGCGCCAACCGCGTGCGTTGGCCAGGCGCAGCGCCGAGCCGTTGAGCACGCCATACGGCGGTCGGTACAGCGACGGCGTGATGCCGGTCGCGTTCTCGATCGACGCCGTCGCGCGGTCGAGGTCGGCGCGCACCTGCGGCGGCGTCAGGCGCAGCAGATTGCGATGGCGGTGGCAGTGCACGCCGACGAGATGGCCCGCCGCGACGATCTCGCCGGCCAGCGAGCGGTTTCGCTCGATCTGCTCGCCGACCAGAAAGAACGTCGCCTGCACCTCAGCCGCCGCGAGCAGCTCGAGCACCGCCGGCGTGCCCAGCGCGTGCGGCCCGTCGTCGAAGGTCAGCGCGTAGCCGACGCCGCCGGAGGTGCGGTCCTCGACGCCCAGCGGCCGGCGCAGAGCCGGTACGGCGGCCGCCAGGCCCGGCAGCAGGTAGCCGGCGGCAGCCATTGCGGCCAGCGCGCCGGCGATCGGTGCGGCGCTACTGCGATGATCGCGGGCAGACATGGTCGATCTGGTGCTCGGCATAGGGGCGGCCGTGGGCGCGTCCACTCTCTACAGCCTAGGGATCGCCCTGCAGGCGATGGACGCCAAGGAATCGCCGCAGCAAGAGCACCTGCGCCTGGCGCTCGTCTGGCGTCTGGTGCGCCGCGCGCGCTGGCTGCTCGGCACGGGGCTGTCGATACTCGGCTGGCCGCTGCAGATCGTCGCGCTGCTGCTGGCGCCGCTGGTCGTCGTACAGCCGGCGCTCGCCGCCGGACTGCTGGTGTTGATGTTCCTCGCTCAGCGCATGCTGCACGAGCACGCCGGACGCACCGAGTACGTGGCGATGGCGGCGATCGTGATCGGCGTGATCGGCGCCGGCCTGGCGGCGCCGCCGCGCCACACCGGCCACGGCTCGGAGGATCTGGCGATCACGATCGTGCTCGTCGCGCTGGCGCTGGCCAGCCTGCTCCCCTACGCGCTGCGTCTGATCGCGCACCCGCCGGCCGGCGTGACGATGCTCGGCGCCGGGCTCGCCGGCGGCTGGAGCGGCGTGGCGACCAAGCTGGCCTCCGATGACCTTTCGCAGGGCCACCTCGGGCTGGCGGCGCTGTGGGGGCTGTCGACGGCCGTCGCCTCTGGCGTCGGCGTGCTCAGCGAGATGAGTGCGCTGCAGGAGCGACCGGCGATCCAGGTCGCGCCGGTCGTGTTCGTGACTCAGACGGTGATACCGATCGTCGTCGCGCCGCTGCTGTTCGGCGAGAGCTTCGCCGACACGCCGCTGGGCGGCATTCCGCTGTCGGCCTCGCTGGCGCTGCTCGTCGGCGGCGCAGCCGTCCTCGCGCGCTCGCCCTTGCTGGTGGCGCTGATGGAGGGCGAGCGAGTCAGCCATCCCAGCGGCTCTGCGCCGAGCGCTTTGCCGCCGAGCCAGGAGACGATGCGTACGAGCCCAGATACAGACGCGGACGAGCCGTCGAGCTCGACCACGAGCACGTCGCCGGCGCGCACAGGCCGCTGAGGCAGCGGGCCCTCGGCGTTGATTCGCTGCGCGCCGCACACCGGCGTGGCGCCGTCGGTGCGCGCGAGCACCAGCTGGCCGACGGTCAGGCCGCCGCGCGGCTGCAGGTAGTAGAAGCGGTGGTGGATTCCCAACGCACGCGCCTGCGCGTGCAGCATCGAGCGCGTGCGCACCCAGCGAAACGCCGACGAGCCGGGCACTTCCGGGACGACCTCGTCGCCCAGCGCGCGCAGCTTGGCGACCATCACCGGAGAGGGCACGCCGGCGTCGTCGGCGAACGATGCGTGGATGCCGCGTCGCGCGAGTTCCAGCGCCGTCTGCGAGACATCGCCCGCGGGCACGTGCACGATCAGCCCGACATCCGGCTGGTCGGTCTTGACCTGCTTGAGCGGGTGCACGTGCAGGATCTTGCTGGCGATCGCCGTGACCTCGTCGGTCGACATCATCCACGTGCCGACGCCGAGCAGCAGCGCCAGCTGCGTGGCCAGCGCCACCGTGCGCAGCCGCCAGCGCGGGATCGCGCGCACGCGATGCGGCGCCGCCAGCACGACGTCGGCGGCGGCGAGATCCTTCGCGTCCTCGACCGGCGCGCCGTCGCCCTGCACCTCGCCGTCTCCGGCGAAGCTCGCGCGCACGTGCTCGCGCAGCTCGGTCGTGTCGTTGGCCAGGCGCAGCAGGTCAAGCGCAGCCATCGCACGCGTGTTCACGCGCGCGTGGCCGACCGGCAGGCCGTAGGAGACGACCGGCGTTCCCGCCGCCATCGCCTCCAGACAGGTCACGCCGCCGGTGGAGTGCACCAGCACATCGGCCGCAGCGAGCAGCTCGGGCATCTTGTCGGTGAACTCGTAGACGTGCACGCGCGGCTCGCGCGCGAAGCTGCGTCGCAGCTTCTGCGCGAGCTGCTCGTTGCGCCCGGCCAGCACGACGATGCTGCTGGCCTCGGGCACTTCGATGAACTCGCGCACGGCGCCCTCCACGTCGCCGACGCCCCAGCCGCCCCCTGAGACGACGACCATGCGGCCCTGCTCGGGCAGACCCAGAGTGCGGCGCGCCTGCATCGGGCAGCGCGTCTGCAGGAACTCGTCGGAAATCAGCGGCGCGACCAGGCGCACGCTGTCGCGCCCGGCGATGCGCTCGACCGAGGACATCGACTCGCCGTACATGACCATGTGCATGTCGATGCCCGGCTGCGCCCAGAAGAACAGTCCGGTCAGATCGGTGATCGTGGCCACGGTGGGGCACTGCACCTCGCCCGTCCGACGCAGCCGCGCGAGCACGACCGTCACGGCCGGATAGGTCGACACGACGACGTCGGGGTCGTGTTCGGCGATCGCACGCGCCAGTGGGCGCGAGCCGAACAGGCGCAGCAAGCGCGTTGCCAGCGCGCGAATCGGCGGCACGTGGTTGAGCAGGCCGTACACGACCGTGTAGGTCCAGGGGATGAAGCGAAGCTGCACGCGATAGCCGTCCTCGACGACCGGTTTGAGCACCCGGCCCATCGCCGCCAGCCCGTCGATCACCGTGACCTCAGTCGGCTGTGGCGTCTGCTTGAGCTGCGCGGCCAGCGCGCGGGCAGCGGCCGCATGCCCCTCGCCGACATCGGCCGAGAGGATCAGCACGCGGCGCGGCCCCGGGGCCCGGCGCGATGTGGGTTTGCGGCGGCGAAGTCGCATGTAGAAGGCAGCGCGCGCCCGTCCAGGGCGCCTGGCCTGCCGCGGACACGTACACCGGCATGCCCTCCGGGGAACGCGCTTTTCGCGGCTGCAGAGGGATTCTACATTCCGCATCACACGCCTGCCCGTGTCCTAGACGCAACAATGATGCAGATGCCGTCCGCCCCGGCTCTGCCAAGCGCGCCGATCGAGGCCGTTCGCCGCGCCGATGGCCGTCTCAGCTCCGCCCGTCGCCCGCCGCTGCGCCGCGACGCGGCGGTCCCGCGCGCGCTCGGCGCGCTCGGCCTGCTGGGCATCGTCACGACGGTGTTCCTGACGGTCGCCGGCGCGGCTGGTGAGCCATCGCAGTACGTGCCGGCGCGAAGCGGCGGCTGGCCCGGCTGGCTGGCCGGTCCGCTGGAGGGCCTGGGCATGAGCCTCGGCTCGGGCGGCTTTCAGACGTTGACGCTGATCATGTGCGCCAGCTATCTGCTGGTGCTCGGCTTCGCGCGCGCGCTGCCGATGCGCGCACTGGTCGCTGCGATCGTCGCCGCGCACGCGCTCCTGCTGCTGGGGCCACCGCTGATCTCACAGGACGTCTTCGGCTACCTGGGCTTCGCACGCCTGGGAGCGCTTCACGGCCTGGACCCTTACACGCATGTGGCCGCGCAGGCCTCCGGCGACGAAGTGCTGTGGTTTCTCGGCTGGCCGTATCAGCACTCGCCCTACGGTCCGCTGTTCACGCTCGCCAGCTATGCGCTCGCGCCGCTCGGGCTGGCGGGAGGGCTGTGGGCCTTCAAGGCTCTCGCGGTGCTTTCCAGCCTCGGCGCGATCGCGCTGGTCGCGCGCGCTGCGGGCAAGCTGGGTCAATCGCGTCGCTGGGCAGTGGCGTTCGTCGGCTGCAATCCGGTGCTGCTGGTGCTTGCCGTGGGCGGCGCGCACAACGACACGATGATCATGACGATGCTCGCCGCCGCGCTCGCGCTGACGGCAGGCGCGAGCCCACGCTTTCGTGCCGGCGCAGCGGCGCTGGTGGTGGGCATGGCGATCAAGGTCACGGCCGGGCTGGCGCTGGCCTTTCTGGTGCTCGCGCCGGCGCGCTGGCGCGAGCGCCAGCGCGTGATACTCGCGGCCGCGCTCAGCCTGCTCGCGCTCGGCGCAGTAGCGCTGATCGGCTTCGGCTCGCACGCGCTGGGCTTTCTCAACGCGATCGGCGAGCAGCAACAGCTAGTGGCGGTGCACAGCGTGCCGGCCGAGACGGCGCGGCTTTTTGGCCTGAATGGGACACCGGACTGGTGGCGCAACGTGTTCGTGGCGCTGTTCTTCGTCGTGCTCGTCTACGCGCTGTGGCGCACCGCGCGAGGCGCCGATTGGCGGGTCGCCGCGGGCTGGACGACCTTGGCGCTGCTTCTGTCGACCGCCTGGCTGCTGCCGTGGTATGCGATCTGGGTGCTGCCGCTAGCCGCGGTCTGCGGCGATCGGCGGTTGCGTGCCGCGGCGCTGCTGTTCTGCGCCTACGCCATCCTCATCCACCTGCCGCTCGCCGACCCGCTGCTCCTGCCCGCGCGGGCGCGAATCCACAACCCCGCCTTGGTCGTGCACCGAGATCGCGTCGATCTCGCCCGTTTCCAGGTCGTGCACGACCCCCTGCTCGATCTCGGTCGCTGAGGCGTCGGGGCGAAGCAGGCGCAGGCGCATCGCGTCCAGGCGCCTGAACTTGAGGATCTCCAGCACGTAGACCAGATACACGCTGGCGGCAGCGGCGATCAGGCCGAGGCCGATCATCACGAGCGTCCAGCCGGTGTGCAGGTGGCCTTTGTGGTCTGAGTAGGGAACGAAGCGAAGCGCCAGCGCAAGGCCGGCGAGCATCAGCGTCCAGGCGTAGAGATAGGCGATCGTGCGCCGGCTGGAGAAGCCGATGCGCGCCATACGATGGTGGAAGTGCTCGCTGTCGGGCCGGTAGATCGGCTGGCGATACTTCAGGCGCTTGAGCACGACGAACGTCGTGTCCAAGAACGGCACGGCGAGCAGGATCAGCGGCAGCACGAACGACACGACGGCGGCCGTCTTGACCGCCGCCTCGACCGTGATCACGCCCATCATCAGACCGAGCAGGTTGGCGCCGCAGTCGCCCATGAAGCTCGACGCGGGCGGGAAGTTGTAGATCAGAAAGCCAAGCGCAGCGCCGGCGGTCAGCGCCGCCAGCACGCCGGGCTGCGCGCGGCCGAGGTCGAATGCGATGACCGTCATCGCCAGCGCGATGATCACGCACACGCCCGCCGCCAGGCCGTCGACGCCGTCGGAGAAGTTGACCACGTTCATCATCGCCACCAGGCCGACGACTGTCAGCACCGGGCCGGCGTTGGTCACGCCTGCGTTGGGAAATGCCAGCGTGCCGATGAACGGCAGCGTGATCGCCTTCACCGCCACGCCGTAGTGCACCACGATCACCGCGGCGACGATCTGACCGGCGAGCTTGACCACCGGCGGCAGCTCGAAGCGGTCGTCCAGCGCGCCCACCAGCGTGATCACCGCCGCGGCCAGCAGCACGCCGTTCCACAGCTCGTGTTCTGAGGCGTAGCCCGCGGGCAGCCAGATCAGCCCGGCGACAAGCACGCCCGCGAAGATCGCCAGGCCGCCGAGCAGCGGCGTGGCGCTTTCCGACAGGCCGCGCTCGCGCGGCTCGTCGATCGCGCCCACGGCCCTGGCAAAGCGCATCGTCAGCGGCGTGAGCAGCGCCGTGACTGCGGCTGCCACGAGAAACGCATACAGCGCGTCGAGCTCGGTCAGGTGCCCCATATGGTCCGCAAGAGCATCGCAGGCACGGGGGTCGCACACCACCGCCGACGCACGCGCGCCGCCAGCCACGAGCCGGCGCGAGCGGGCATCGGCATGTGACTACTCGCGCACAGCGCGCGCCGGCGGCGGCTCAGAACGTCGCTTGCGCGCTGGTCTGCTCGAGGTGCTCATACAGCGGATAGCGCTCGGCGACCTCGCGCACACGCTCGGCCAGCTCGCTCGAGCGCGACTGGTATTCCGGCGTCAGCGCCGTGGCCATGATCTGGCCCACCTCGACGAAGTCATCGTGCTGCAAGCCGCGCGTGGCCAGCGCCGGAGTGCCGATGCGCAGGCCGGACGCCTCCATCGGCGGACGGGGATCGAAGGGCACGGCGTTGCGGTTGACCGTGATGTCGATCGCGTGCAATCGGTCCTCGGCCTGCTTGCCGGTGAGCGCCGGCTCTGAGTCGCGCAGGTCGACGAGCACCAGGTGCACGTCGGTGCCGCCGGTCAGCACGTTGATGCCGTGTCCGGCCTTGAGCAGCTCCTGCGCCCAGGCGCGCGCGCCGTCCAGCGTGCGCCGCTGGCGCTCGGCGAACAGCTCCGAGGCGGCGATCTTGAAGGTGACGGCCTTGGCCGCGATCACGTGCTCGAGCGGTCCGCCCTGCTGGCCCGGAAAGACGGCCGAGTCGATCTTCTTGGCGTGCTCGGACTTGCACAGGATCACGCCCGCGCGCGGCCCGCCGAGCGTCTTGTGCGTCGTCGTCGTCACGACGTCGGCGCCGAACTCGACCGGATTGGGATGCAGCCCCGCGGCGACGAGGCCGGCGAAGTGCGCCATGTCGACCATCAGCAGCGCGCCAACCTCGTCGGCGATCTCGCGAAACCGCGCGAAGTCGAGCTGGCGCGGATAGGCCGACCAGCCGGCGAGCAGCATCTTTGGTTTGCGCTCGCGCGCGATGCGCGCGACCTCGTCCATGTCGAGCAGGCTGGTCTCGCGGTCGACCTCGTAGGGCGCGATGTCGTACAGGCGACCGGACACGTTGATTTTCATGCCGTGCGTCAGATGGCCGCCGTGTGCCAGCGACAGCCCCATGATCGTGTCGCCGGGCGCCAGCAGCGCGTGGTAGACGGCCGTGTTGGCCTGCGCGCCGGAGTGCGGCTGCACGTTGGCGTGCTCTGCGCCGAACAGCGCCTTGGCGCGATCGATCGCCAGCTGCTCGGATACGTCAACCCACTCGCAGCCGCCGTAGTAACGCCGTCCGGGATAGCCCTCGGCGTACTTGTTCGTGAGCACCGAGCCCTGGCACTCGAGCACCGCTCGCGGCACGAAGTTCTCCGAGGCGATCGCCTCCAGCGTGCGCTGCTCGCGCTCCAGCTCGCCGTGCAGCACCTCGGCGATCTCCGGATCGACCTCGCTCAGCGGGCGGTTGAAGTAGTCGGGGCTCAGCTCGGACACGGCGACCTCCTCATTCAGGCGGTGACTGTTTGTGCCCAGGCGCGCGGCTTATTCGCTGGCCGCTTCCCGGTGGTCGATCCCACCTCAGGCGCCAGTCGCGGCAGCTGTCACGAGGCTAGCACTCACCGCGCGCAGCGCGGTCAACGCGACTGTGCCAACAGCTCGCCGACCGCCTCGGCCGCGAGCGCGCCTTCGCGCAGCACGTGCCATGCGCCGGTCGTCTCGTATTCGCGCAGGTCGACGACCGTCGAGGCGATGCCTGGCAGCGCGCCGCCGTCGAGCACCACGTCGACGCCGTCGCGCAGGCTTGCCGGCACGGCGTCGAGTGTGCGCGCGTCGGCCTGGCCGGAGATGTTGGCGCTGGACTGCATCAGCGGCGCGTCGATCGCGCACAGCGCGTGCAGCGGCTCCGGCAGCCAGGGCACGCGCAGACCGAAGGTCGCGCGATCGCTGCGGCAGGCCGCGGCGAAGCGCGTGCGGCGGTTCTCCAAAAGCACGGTCACCGGACCGGGAAGCAGCGCGTGCAGCGCGCCGCGCTCGGCCTCGTTGAGCTCCGGCAGCGCGTCCAGCGCGGCCTTCAGCGAGAAGAACATGACCGCCGAGGGCTGCACCGTGGAGCGCCCCTTCAGGCCGTACAGTCGCGTCGCCGCGGCGTCGTCGTCGGGGTCACAGCAGATGCCATAGACGGTGTCGGTGGGGAACACCGCCACGCCGCCTGCGGCCACGCACTCGCGCAGGCGATCGGCGTCCTGGACACCGAGGCTCGTGGTCATGCGCGCGAGCGAGCTCCCGTCACAACGCGTTGCATACCCGCCAGGTCGCAAATGCATTCCAAATCCGAGAAACCCGCCTCACTCACGAGCGCCGTCACCGCGTCTGCCTGCCCGGCGCCGATCTCCAGCGCGACCGTCGCCACGCGGGCACGCTCGGCCAGTTGCGCCAGCAGCCGGCGAATCTGTGCCAGCCCGTCGGCTCCCGCAAACAGCGCGCCGGGGGGCTCGTGGCGCAGGATCTCCGGCGCCAGCGCCACGCGCTCGGCGTCGGCGACGTAGGGCAGGTTGGCGAGCACGGCGTCGAAGCCATCGGGCACGCCCTCCAGCAGGTCGGCGCGCAGCCAGCGCACGTCCAGATCGAGCCGCTCGGCGTTGGCGCGCGCGAGCGCCAGCGCGTCGTCGCTGATGTCGCTGCCGGTCACCTGCAGGTCCGGGCGCTCGTCCTTGCAGGCCAGCGCGACCGCGCCACTGCCGGCGCCGACGTCGAGCACGCTCGCGCCCTGCGCCAACGCCAGCGCGCGCTCGACCAGCAGCTCGGTCTCCGGTCGCGGCACGAGCGCGCGCCGGTCGACGTGCAGCTCCAAGCGTCGAAAGCCTCGCCGTCCGACGATGTAGGCGACCGGCTCGCGCAGCACCGCGCGCCGGCGCACGGCGTCCTGAAACGCCCGCACGTCGCCGCCGGCGACCTCCAGCTCGTGGTCGATCAGCAGACGCTCGCGGGCGACTCCGAGCACGTGCGCGAGCAGCACTTCGGCGTCCAGCCGCGGCGTCTCACAGCCCGCCGCCGAGATCGCCGTGATCGCGCCTTGCAGCGCGTCGCGAATGCTCGTGCCGGCGGCGCGCCTGGGCGCCTTGGCGGCCGGCGCGCTCACGCCGCGGCCTGCGCCTGCAGGCGCCGGCGCTTCTCGTCGGCCTGCAGCGCCGCCGTGATCTCGTCGAGCTGGCCCTCGAGCACGTCGTCGAGGTTGTGCACGGTCAACTTAATGCGATGGTCGGTCACGCGACGCTCGCCGTAGTTGTAGGTGCGGATCTTCTCGGCGCGGTCGCCCGTGCCGACCTGCGAGCGGCGGTCGGCGGCGAGCTCAGCCTGCTGCTCGGCCAGCGCTCGCTCATAGACGCGCGCGCGCAGCACGCGCAGGGCCTTCTCACGGTTCTGCAGCTGCGACTTCTCGTCCTGCATCGACACGATGATGCCCGTCGGCTTGTGCGTCACACGCACCGCCGAGTCGGTCGTGTTGACCGACTGCCCGCCCGGCCCCGAGGAGCGGTAGACGTCTATCTGCAAGTCGTTGGGGTCGATCTGCACGTCCACGTCCTCGGCCTCCGGCAGCACCGCCACGGTCGCCGTGGAGGTGTGCACGCGGCCCTGGGACTCGGTCTGCGGAACACGCTGCACGCGGTGCGTGCCGCCCTCGAACTTGAACACCGAGTAGGCGCCGTCGCCCTTGATCGCGAACGTGTACTTGCCGTCGCCGACATCCATCGCCTCGGACTGCCAGCCGCGCCGCTCGGCGTACTTGACGAGCATGCGATACAGGTCGCCGGCCCAAAGTCCCGCCTCATCGCCGCCGGCGCCGCCCTGGATTTCAACGATCACGCTCTTGTCGTCGTTGGGATCGCGCTCGACCATCGCCATGCGGATCTCCTCCTCGACCTCCTCGATGCGCTCTCGCGCGCGCGCCAGCTCGTCGCGCAGCTCGGAGTCCTCGCCCTCCTCGGCGAGCAGTTCCTCGGCGCCGTCGGCCGTGCTCTGCGCCTCGCGCCACTGCGCCGCGAGCTTCGCGGCGGGTTCGAGCTGGCGATACGCCCGGCCCACCTCCGCGTAGCGCTCGCGGTCGGAGATGACTTCAGGGTCGGTCATCTGCTCGCCCAGCTCGGCAAAGCGCGTCTCGATCTGCTTGACGAGGTCTTCGATCATCGCGTCCCAGTCTATGGGCCGCCTGTGCCGGGACAGCGGCACCGCCGCTATGCGCCTTGACTGCGGGAATGGCGTCCAGAGGATCGAGAGGCAAGCGGGCCAAGGACGCAGGGAGCGTGGCGTACCGATCGTCGATCGGTGGGATCGCCGATCGGCCAGCACGCGAGCGAGCGAGGACGCCGGCCCGCGCCGCCTATCGGTCCTCTGGCTAGGCGACGACCTCGACGCCGACCAGATCCTCCGCCGACAGGTCGCCGGGAGTCTCGCGATCGAGCACCGCGCGCAGCGCCGCGATTGCCACGGCGAGCTCGTCGAGGTCGGGCTCGCGCGTGGTCAACAGCTGCAGCTTCAGGCCGGGCCACATCACCGCGCGCACCCAGCGACGGCTGCGGTTGCGCCCGGCGAACTTGATCAGCTCGAAGGACACGCCGGCGATGATCGGCACGCCGAGAATGCGCGTCGCAACCAGCCAGTACCACGCGGGCAGGCCGATCGGCGCGAACACGAAGATCGCCACGATCATCACCACGAGCAGAAAGCTCGTGCCGCAGCGCGGATGCAGGCGGCTGAAGCGCTGCGCGTTCGCCGGCGTCAGCGGCATACCGGCCTCGAAGCAGGAGATCGTCTTGTGCTCGGCGCCGTGGTACTCGAACACGCGGCGCAGATCACGCAGGCGCGAGAGCAGCAGCATGTAACCGAGGAAGATGCTCGTGCGCAGCACGCCCTCGATCAGCCAGAACAAGAACGACGAGCCCAGCTGGTCCTTGATCAGGCTGGTAAGACCGACCGGAATCAAGAAGAACAGCACCACCGCGACCGCCAGCGCGACGACGACGGTTCCGGCCCACACGCCCTTGGGGATCTCTTCGGCCGAACCGTCGGTCTCATCGGGCGGCAGCTGCGCGTTGGCCGAGACCTCCAGCGCGCGAAAGCCGATCGCCAGCGAGCCGCCCAGCGCGACGATGCCGCGCACGATCGGCAGGCGCAGCAGCCGGTGGCGTTTGAGCGCCGAGTCCAACGGGAAAGCGGTGACCTCGATCTCCCCCAGCGCGGCCTCCTCCGGCGAGCGCTCGCCCTCGGCCAGCTGCTCGGCGGTCGGCTTGCGCACCGCGACAGCCCAGTTGGAGACGCCGCGCATCATCACACCCTCGAGCACCGCCTGCCCGCCGACCGGCGCGTCGCGACGGGCGTTCAGCTGACCGTCGGCGTCTGCGTCAACACCACCCGGCGCGGGCGTCAGCGCCCGCTCGTCGGCGCCCCGAGCGTGCTCGGCGGCGTCGCTCGTCGGGCTCTCCGGCGCAACCGTCGTCGAACCGGCGGCCGAGCGCGAGGACATCTGGCTGCTAAGCGGACCGAGTCTGGGCGGAATGCATGCGGCCCTTGGCCACGCGGCGCTGGAAGCGCTCGACGCGCCCGCCGCTGTCCACCAGCTTCTGACGACCCGTGTAGAACGGGTGGCAGTTCGAGCAAACCTCGACGCGCAGCTCGTCCTGCGTCGCGCGCGTGATGAACTCATTGCCACACGTGCAGTGCACGCGCGCCCGCTCGTAGGTGGGGTGGATCTTGGCCTTCATCGTCACACCATTCTAGCGGCCCGCCCTCGCGCGGGCGCGCGCTTGATGCTCAGGTCCCCGCCGAGGCCGACGTGGAGGGCGTCGTCGCTTCTGTTGAGGGTGGCATCGGCTCGACGGACGGCGCCGGTTGCAGGCACCGCGTCGTGAGCCGTTCTGCGCGCTTGATGACATGTCCGTGCGCATTGATCCAGCGGAAGCGCACGAGGCCGCGATAGGACGCCGGCGCGGACAGGTTGCTGACCTGCTTGACGTACTTGTAGACCTTCACCTTCGGATCGGCCGCGCGCCACACGCCCAGTCCGGGAGCGCTGACCGTGTGGAATTCAATTTCGCCCGGAACGCGCTCCTCGACTTCGATGCGCATCGACATCTTCGCCGCACCGGCGACCGAGCTCATTTCGCCGGTGAACGTCGCCGAGCGTTCGGTCTGCACCGTCGACGTCATGCACTGTTCCAGCGTGGCCGTCACGCCGCTTGCTTCCTGAGTCGTCGTCTGCTGCGCGCTCGCCGACGCGGCGAGGGCCAGCGCCAGCGTCGGCGCGCACGCCAGCAGGCGCAGCGCGCGCGCAGCCCTGCTGCGAGCGCCGCCGCGCACGGTGGTCGAGCTGTTGGAGGGGGTGCTCATGACATCCCTCTAACACGTGCTCGGCGCCGATGTTTCGCGCCCGTGCACGCCGGCTTTGCAGTTCGACGCCTAGAGGATCTGGTAGAGCGGACCGTCGCCGCCCTCGGGCGTGGTCAGCCGCCCGCCCTTGGCGGTGATCGCGCCGCACTGCACGCAGTTGGTGTAGTTGACGATCACGTCGACCTCGCCGTGCTCGGGAGCGTCGTCGGGGATCTCATAGACGCCCGCCGGGCACATCCACCGCCACGTCTCGGCGATCTCGCGCGGCACGTGTTTCTGCACGCGGATGTGATTGGGCGCGTCGTCGCGCGTCGCGTTGCCGCGTGATGAAGACCGACGAGAGCTTGTCGAAGGTGTACTTGCCGTCGGGCTTGGGGTAGCCGTCCTTGGTGTCGCCGACGAACATCGGCTTCTCGTCGTTGCGATGCCACTCGGCGCCGTCCGGGCAGCTTGCCCTTGCTGACATGATCGCACGCCGCTGAGCGGGCCGCCGATGAGCAGGCCCTTCTGGAACGGCTGGCGCGCGTTGCGCACCTCCCACAGCTCCTTGCCGACCGAAGAGTCCTCGATCGCCTGCTCGTAGCTCGACAGATCGCTGGTTGCCGTGCTTGAGCGCCTCGTAGATCGTCTCGGCGGCGAGCATGCCCGACTTGATGCAGTGGTGCACGCCCTTCAGCGCCATCGTGTCGACCATGCCGCCGGAGTCGCCGACCAGCACCGCGCCCGGCATCGACAGCTTGGGCATCGACCAGTAGCCGCCGCCGGGCAGCGCCTTGGCGCCCCAGGCGACGCGCTCGCCGCCCTCGAGGATCTCGCGCACGAGCGGATGCGTCTTGAACGTCTGCAGCAGGTCGTGCGCCGAGGTCGTGGCGTCGGCGTACTCGAGCTCCACGACGAAGCCGATCGAGACCAGATCCTCGCCGGTCGTCTCGTCCTTCATCGGGTAGATCCAGGTGCCGCCGATCTGCCCGTACTTGGGCGAGATCTTCAGCGGCCACGGGCCCGATCGTGTGGATCAGCCGGTCCAGCGGCTTGGTGACCTTCCAGACCTCCTTGACACCGAGCTCCCAGACCTGCGGCTCGCGGTCCTTGGCGAGGTCGAACTCGCGGATCGCCGCGCCGGTCAGATGGCCCCAGCAGCCCTCGGCGAGCACCGTCGCGCGGGCCTTGATGTCGGTGCCGGGCTCGAAGTTGCCCAGCGGCTCGCCGTCCTTGCCGCGGCCCTTGTCGCCTGAGCGCACGCCGACGACGCGGCCGTCCTCGACGATCAGCTGCGTGGCCGCGGTCTCGGTGAGGATGTACGCGCCCGCCTCCTCGGCCTGCTGCTGCTGATAGCGCGCCAGCGCCGACACCGAGATCACCTCGTTGCCGTGGTTCTTGAAGTTCGGCGGCGTCGGGATCGCGCACCGAGAGCTTCGCGTCGGCGTCAGGTAGACGGCCTCCTTGGTCACCTCGCCGAAGGCGAAGCCCTGCTTGCGCCACTCCTCGCGCGTCAGCTCCGGAAACAGCTCCTGCAGCGGCCCCGGGCGCATGACCGCGCCCGACAGGTTGTGCCCGCCGCAGGTCTTGGCCTTCTCGATCACCGCGACCGGCACTTCGCCGAGGCGCTCGAGCGTCTCCGCGTCGTCAGCCAGCAGCTGCAGCAGGCGGTTGGCGCACGCCAGCCCGGCGGTGCCGCCGCCGACGATCGCGACGCCGACCTCGATCAGCTCGTCCTCGTCGTCCAGCCCGCGCTTGATGAACTCCTTCTGCGAGTTCACCGGCGGCGGGAACTGGGCGGGTGCGACCTTGCCGTTGTGCGCCGACATCGCCTCAGCTGCCCTTCTTCGCCTTGACCGCCTCGGTCAGCTTCGGCAGGATCTTGTTCAGATCGCCGACGATGCCGAGGTCGGAGAACTCGAAGATCGGCGCGTTGGCGTCCTTGTTGATCGCGACGATGTTCTCCGAGGACTGCATGCCGACCTTGTGCTGGATCGCGCCGGAGATGCCCGCCGCCAGGTACAGCTTCGGCGAGACGGTCTTGCCCGTCTGGCCGATCTGCGCCGCGTACGGATACCAGCCCGCGTCGACGACCGCGCGCGTGGCGGCGACGGCGCTGTTGCCGCCGAAGGCCTTGGCCAGCTCCTCGGCCAGCTCGAAGCCCTCGGCCTTGCCCAGGCCGCGTCCGCCGGCGACGAGTATGTCGGCGCCCTCGATGTCGACGTCGGCGCCGCGCTGCTCGCCGCGCGTGACCATCGTCGCCTGCGAGGCATGTGCGAGCTCAGCTCGAAGTCGAGCTTCTCCACGGGCGCGTCGGCGTCGCCGCTCTGCTTGATCTCGAACGCGTTGATCCGGCCGATGATGATGCCGAGGTCAGCGCGATATTGCGATCTCGGAGATCGTCGAGTCGCCGAGGATCGGGCGCTCGGCGACGAGCTCGCCGCCCTCGGCGCGCACGTTGGTGACCTCCATCGTCACGCCCGCGCCGCAGGCGCGCGGCCAGTCCGGCACCGATCTCGAAGCCGAGCAGGCCGCCGCCGAACAGCGCGTAGGAGTGGCCGCCGCCGGAGATCACCTTGGCCATCGCGTCGACGACCGGCTGCGCGAGACCCTCGGGGCCCTCGGCCACGAGCACCTTCTTGGCGCCGTAGTTGCCCAGCGAGGCCGCAAGATCCTCCGGCACGTCTCTCGCCGACCACGATCGCGTGCGCCTCGCCGCCGAGCTCGGCCGCCAGCTTGGCAGCCCTCGGAGACGGCGCCGAGGAGTTCTTGTTGATCGCGCCGTCGTAGTGCAGCGCGTAAACCAGGATATTCGCCATCTAGATCAGCTTCCTCTCGTCGAGCCAGGCGACGATCTTCTCGACCGTCTCGTCGGTGTCCTCGTCCTCGATGATCTCGCCCGCGGCCTTGGCCGGCGGAGCCTTCGCGGCGACCCACTGCGCGGCGGAGCTGTCGCCGCCGACCTTGCGCGCGTCGATCTCCACGTCACCGGCGGTGACGCTCTCCAGCGGCTTCTTCTTCGCGCCCATGATCGCCTTCAGCGACGGGTAGCGCGGCTCGTTGATCGCGTCGCCGACGGAGATCACGGCCGGCAGCTTGACCTGCACGGTGTCGTAGCCGTACTCGGCCTGGCGCTCGCAGCGCAGCGCGTCGGACTCGACGTCCATCTTGATCACCTGCGTCAGCGACGGCATCCTCAGGTGGTCGGCGACGACGGCGCCGATCGTGTAGCACTCGCCGTCGTCTGACTGCTGGCCGAGCAGCACCAGGTCGGGGCTCTCCCGCTCCAGCGTCTTGGCCAGCGCGTAGCCGGTCGCGGCGACGTCGGATCCGGCGACGACCTCGTCGGACAGGTGCACCGAGCGATCGGCGCCGAGCGAGACCGCCTTGTGCAGGGCGCGCACGGCGCTGTCGGGGCCCATCGTCACGGCGACGATCTCCTCGACCTGCACGGCGCCGCCCTCGTGGATCTGCATCGCAGCCTCGATCGCGTGCGTGTCATACGGGTTGAGGTTCTTCTCCCCGCTGCGGTCCATGCGCCCCGTCGAGGGGTTCGATCTGCTTCTCGACGGCGGCGTCCGGGACCTCCTTCACCAGGACGCATATCTTCATTCTCAGGTAACTCCTTGGGTTCTGTTGCGGGAGATTCTACTTGTTTACCCGGTTGACTGACGAGTCAATCAGTCGCGATCGGCGGTCGCCTGACGGATGAAATCGACGATCGCCTGCGTCGGCGCGCCGGGCGTGAACACCTCGGCCACGCCCAGATCCTTCAGCTCCGGGATGTCCTCGGCGGGAATCGTCCCGCCGACCGTCACGACCACGTCGTCGACGTCCTGCGCGTGCAGCAGCTCCACGATGCGCGGCACCAGCGTCATGTGCGCGCCGGAGAGAATCGACAGCCCGACCGCGTCGGCGTCCTCCTGGATCACCGTCTCGACGATCTGCTCGGGCGTCTGGTGCAGGCCCGTGTAGATGACCTCCATGCCGGCGTCGCGCAGAGCGCGCGCGATGATCTTCGCGCCGCGGTCGTGGCCGTCCAGGCCGGGCTTGGCCACGACGACGCGGATCTTGCCGTGAGTCTGAGTCGCCATCTGTCCCCGCAGCCTATGCGCGGCGCGTCGAACGCGCTGCCACGTGCCCTCTGGCCCGCCCGCCGATGCCCGCCCAGCGCAGCCACGGCGCCCAGCGCGGCGATCACCTTCAGGCGCTGGCCGAGTCGGTCGAGGCGCAGCACCTCCCAGCCTTCCGCCGCGGCGATGCGCCGCAGCTCGGCGTCCGGGTTGACGACGACCGGCTGGCCGACCGCGCGCAGCATCGGCAGGTCCGACTCGGAGTCGGAGTAGGCGAACGAGGCGGCCAGGTCGATGCCCTCGCGCTCGGCCAGCTCGCGCCATCGACAGCGACCTTGCCCTCGCGATAGTTGAACGGGCCGGCCGGCCTGCCCGTGTAGCGCCCGTCGACGATCTCCGAGCGCGAGCCGAGACCGCCGTCGAAGGCCAGCACGTGCGCCAGCAGGTCGGCCATCTCCTGCGAGGCCGCCGTGAGGATGTAGACGGGCACGCCGGCGTCCTGATGCGCATAGGCGCGCTCGAGCATCTGCGGGTACAGCCGCGGCAGCACGCCGGCCAGCACGCGCGGCGACAGTCGCTGCAGGTCGCGCACCGCCACGCCGGCGATCATCTCGCCGACACGCTTGCGCACGTCGTCGGCGCGGTCGTCGGTCGAGCCGCGCAGGCGAAAGCGCAGGTTCTCATAGGCGTCGCGCGCCAGGCGCGTGCGGCTGATCATGCCCGTCTCGTAGGCCGCACGCGCGAAGAAGATGCCCGACGAGCCGGCCATCAGCGTCTTGTCCAGGTCGAAGAACGCTGCCGCCTTCAGGTGCCCATTGGATGACGCTGTCGCGGCGGCATCGGCCAGCGCGGGCGCCCGCCGATGCTCGACGTCTCGCTGTTCGCGGCCTCGGAGCTTGCCACCGGCGATCTCCGCGCTGTGGAGCTACTCCACCTTGAGGATCAGCGCGTCGCCCTGGCCGCCGCCGGAGCAGATCGCCGCGCAGCCGTAGCCGCCGCCGCGCCGGCGCAGCTCGTGCACCAGGCTGCCGAGGATGCGCGCGCCGGAGGCGCCGATCGGGTGACCGAGCGCGACCGCGCCGCCGTTGACGTTGACGCGGTCCTCGTCGATGCCGAGCATGCGAATCGAGTTGAGCGTGACCGAGGCGAACGCCTCGTTGATCTCCCACAGGTCGATGTCGCCCGGCTGCAGGCCGGCCTTCTCCAGCGCCTTCTTGGCGGCGCTCGCCGGCGTCGTCGCCAGATAGGCGAAGTCGTTGGCGCTCTGCGCGTGCGCGACGATCTCCGCAAGCGCCTCCTTGCCGTTGGCCTGCGCCCACTCCTCGGAGCTGAGCACCAGCGCGCCGCCGCCGTCGTTGACGCCTGGCGAGTTGCCGGCCGTGTGCGAGCCCTCCTTGCCGACCAGCCCCGGCAGCTTGGCCAGCGCCTCCAGCGAGCTGTCGCGCCGCGGGCCCTCGTCGACCTCGACGACGGTGTCGCCCTTGCGGCCCTTGACCGTCACCGACACGTCTCGTCGGACATGCGGCCCTCGTCGATCGCCGCCAGCGCGCGCTCGTGCGAGCGCAGCGCCCAGCGGTCGAGGTCGGCGCGCGTCATCTCCAGCTCGTCGCCGACCTCGGTCGCCTCGACGAACATCTGCTTGCCCGAGAACGGGTTGGTGAGGCCGTCGTGCACCATCGCGTCGAGCATCTTGGCGTCGCCCATGCGGTAGCCGAAGCGCGCCTGCGGCAGCAGGTAGGGCGCCTTGGACATCGACTCCATGCCGCCGCCGACGCCGACTTGCAGGTCGCCCGCGCGGATCGCCTGGTCGAGCAGCACCGACGGCGCGCAGTCCCGAAGCGCAGACCTTGTTGATCGTCTCCGAGGAGACCTCCTTGGGAATGCCGGCTTTGATCTGCGCCTGGCGCGAGGGGATCTGACCCTGCCCGGCCTGCAGCACCTGGCCCATGACCACGTGTTCGACCTGCTCGGGCTCGACCGACGAGCGCTCCAGCGCCGCCTCGATCGCGGCGCTGCCCAGCTCGGTCGCTTCGAGCGTCGAGAGCCCGCCGCCCATCTTGCCGATCGGTGTGCGCGCGCTGCCGAGAATCACGGTCTTGGGCATGAGAACAGGGCTCTCCAGTGTCTAGGGGAAAAGTGCCGAGAGGACGGCAATGCTAGCGATCCGGATATCGTGCGCGGCCGAATGGAGGTCTCGGCGACGACGCAACCGGCCAGCGCCAGCGGCGCAGACACGGTCGTCGTGGGCGTGCTCGACGGAGGCCTGACAGGCGACGACGCGCCGCCCGAGCTGGCGGCGCTGGTCTCCAGCGGTGAGGCGCGCGACTCCTTCAAGTCGCTCGCGCTGGCGCATGCCGGCGGCAAGCGCTGGCTGGCCGTCGGCCTCGGCAAGTCCCAGGACTTCACAGCCGAGCGCGCGCGCGTCGCGGCGGCGATCGCGCGCGATCGCTCCCGTGAGCTGGCGACCGGCACGCTCTGCTGGCAGCTGCCCGAGGATGCCGGCGAGCAGATCGCGGCGGCGCTGGTCGAGGGCACGATCCTCTCCGACTACCGCTTCGAGCGCCACAAGTCGACGCCGGCCGAGCCAGACGCCGACGCGCCACCCAAGCACCTGCAGGCGCTGGTCGTGCAGTCGGCGCAGGACGTCTCCGTCGCCGTGGCCGAGGCCGCCTTGATCGCCGACGCGGTCAACGCCGCGCGCGACCTGCAGAACCGGCCCGCCAACGACCTCACGCCGACCGCGCTGGGCGCCTACGCGCAAGCGCTCGCGCGCGACATCGACGGACTGTCGGTCGAGGTCGAGGGCCGCGAGGAGATCGTCGCGCGCGGCATGGGAGCGTTCGCGGCCGTCGCGCAGGGCTCAGACGCAGGAGCCGCGCGCTGATCACCATGCGCTACGAGGGCGCCGGCGCAACGGGCCCGATGCTCGGCTACGTCGGCAAGGCCGTCACATTCGACAGCGGCGGCATCTCGCTGAAGCCCGGCGCGAAAATGGCCGAGATGAAGTTCGACATGTCCGGCGGTGCCGCCGTGATCGAGGCCATCGCCGCGATCGCCCGCCTCGGCCTGCCGGTCGAGCTGGTCGCCGTCGTCGGCGCCACCGAGAACCTGCCGAGCGGCCACTCGGTCAAGCCCGGCGACATCGTCACCGCGTCCAACGGCACGCACGATCGAGGTCAACAACACCGACGCCGAGGGACGCCTCGTGCTGGCCGACTGCCTCTGTCACGCCCTGGGCCAGGGCGCCGAGCGGATCGTCGACCTGGCCACGCTGACCGGCGCGGTGATCGTCGCCCTCGGCTCGACCTACGCCGGTCTGATGAGCAACGACGACGCGCTCGCCGAGCAGGTCTCAGCCGCCGGCGAGCGAAGCGGCGAGATCGTCTGGCGCCTGCCGCTGCACGCCGAGTACGACGAGCTGATCAAGGGCGCCTACGGCGACCTCGACAACGCGCCCGAAGCGCGCAAGGCCGGCACGATCGTCGGCGCGACGTTCCTGTCGAACTTCGTCGACGACGTGCCCTGGGTGCACCTGGACATCGCCGGCTCGGCCTGGGAACTGGGGCGCGCCTACGCGCCGAAGGGCGCATCCGGCTACGGCGTGCGCCTGCTCGTCGAGCTCGCTCGCTCGTTCAGCTCCTGAGCGCGGCGCGCCGTCCGTCGGACTCGGCGACCTGCAGTTCAAGGCGCGCGGCGACCGGCGCCCAGGCGGCGCCACGCGGGTCGACGAAGGCGCGATGGCGACCGGCCTCGCCCTCGATCTCCACCAGCTCCACCTCTGCACCCGCCGCGCTCGCCTCGCGCGCGTAGTTGCGGCTCAGCTTCACCGAAACCGTTTCGTCGAGCACGCCGTGCACGAGCAGCACCGGCATCGACAGCGGCACACGCCGCAGCGGGTCGGCCACCTCATAGCGATCGGGCACGCGCTCGGGCGAGCCGCCCATCAGCAGGCGCACGGCGCCGCCGTGCCACTGCTTGTAGGCGCCTGCAAGGTCGCACACGCCCGCCAGCGAGATCGCCCGCGCGATCGGCACGCGCGGGCGGCCGGCGATCGCGCCCGGCGCACCGGTCGGCAGCTGCGTGCGCCCGGCCGCCCACAGCGCCAGGTGCCCACCCGCGGAGTGCCCCAGCACATCCACCCGGCCTAGGTCCAACGCCGGGTGCAGACCGTCGAGGTGGTCGATCGCCGCAGCCACGTCGGCGAACGTCTCCGGCCAGCCGCCGCCGGCGCCGATGCGCCGGTACTCGATGTTCCACACCGCCCAGCCACGCATCACCAAATCAGCGGCGAGCGCGCGCATGACCGCGCGGCCATAGCGCTTGTGCCAGGAGCCGCCGTGGATCAGCACGATCACCGGATGCGGCCCCGCGCCGCCCGGCAGATGCAGATCGCCGACCTGCGAGCGGTCTGAGCCATAGCGAAAGGAGCGCCCGCGCGTGAAGAGGTAGTGCTGGATCCAGCGAGCTCTGCTCATGCGCGGCCATCGTAGACGCACGCAAGCTGTGAGAATGCCGCTGCGATGGACTTCGACCTTTCATCCGACCACGAGTTGATCCGCCGGACGGTGCGCGAATTCGCCGAAGGCGAGGTCGCGCCGGTCGCCGAGGAGCTCGACCGGACCAAGGCGTTTCCCTACGAGATCGTCGCCAAGCTCGGCGCGCTGAACCTGATGGGCATTCCCTTCCCGGAGGAGTACGGCGGCGGCGGCGGCGACACGCTGGCCTACGCCTTGGCCGTGGAGGAGCTCACGCGCGTGGACTCCTCGGTGGCGATCACGCTGTGCGCCCACACGTCCCTGGGCACGCAGCCGATCTACCTGTTCGGAACCGAGCAGCAGAAGCGCGAGTGGCTGCCGCAGCTGTGCGCCGGCGAGCGCCTCGGAGCGTTCGGTCTGACCGAGCCGGAGGCCGGCTCAGACGCCGGCAACACGCGCACGCGGGCACGCCTGCAGGACGGCGAATGGACGATCGACGGCGCCAAGCAGTTCATCACCAACGCCGGCACCGACATCTCCGGCGTCGTCTGCATCACGGCCGTCACCGGCGACGCCAACGGCGGCGAAACCAACGGCGCCAACAGAGAGATATCCAACATAATCGTCCCCAACGGCACGCCCGGCTACGAGCAGGGCGAGCCCTATCGCAAGATGGGCTGGAACGCCTCCGACACCCGCCCGCTGTCCTTCGAGCAGTGCCGCGTTCCCGAGCAGAACCTGCTGGGACCGCGCGGCGCCGGCTTCAAGCAGTTCCTGCACATCCTCGACATCGGTCGCATCGGCGTCGCCGCGATGGGCGTCGGCCTGGCCCAGGGCGCGCTCGACGAGGCGCTGAAGTACGCCAAGGAGCGTCGCGCGTTCGGCAAGCCGATCTCCAAGTTCCAGGCGATCCAGGCCAAGCTCGCCGACATGGCGACGGAGATCGAGGCCGCGCGGCTGCTCGTCTACAAGGCCGCGCGCGAGAAGGACGCCGGACGCAACTTCACGCTGACCGCCGCGCAGGCCAAGCTGAAGACCGGCCGCCTGGCCGTGCGCTGCTCAGAGGAGGCCGTGCAGATTCACGGCGGCTACGGCTACATCGAGGAGTACCCCGTGTGCCGCTTCTACCGCGACGCCAAGATCCTCACGATCGGCGAGGGCACCGACGAGGTTCAGCAGATGGTCATCGCGCGCGCGCTCGGCGCCTGAGGCGGCGCGCGCGGGCGCGGCGCCTCAGCGCGGCTCGAGCACGACGACCGGTATCTCGCGCTCGGTGCGCTTGCGATAGCCGTCGTAGCCCGGATACACGCCGACCATCAGCTTCCACAGCCGCTCGCGCTCTGCGCCCTCGGCGACGCGCGCATGCACGTTGCGCACCTGCGAGCCGACCTGCACGCGCGTGTCCGGATTGGCGCGCAGGTTGTGCAGCCACGCCGGGTTCTTCGGGTAGCCGCCCTTGGACGCGATCAGCACCAGGTCGTCGCCGTCGCGGCCGTAGACCAGCGGGCTCGTGCGCTTGACGCCGCTGCGCGCGCCCACGTGGTCGAGCAGCAGCATCGGCGGCGAGCCCGGAAAGCGATGCCCGATCAGGCCATTGCTGAGACGGTAGACCGCCGTGTGCCCGCCCATCAGGCGTCGCAGTATCGGCCAGTTGCGGTCTGCCAGGTCGAGATAGTCCACGCTGCAGCCGAGCCTAGCTAGCTTGCGCCGCGCGTGACCGTCTCACGTTCGAGCAGCGTGGCCGCGGCGCTGGCCGGATCCAGCCGCCGTTCGATCACCTGGTCGATCAGAGCCTGGAACTCGGCGTCCTCGTGCAGCTCCTCCTCCAGGCGCCGGCGCATGCGCGCGGTGGCGATCGCCAGCACCTCGTTGCGCAGGTTGCGCGCCCGTCGCTCGTTGAGCTGGCCCGCCGCCAGAATGTGCTCGCGATGCTCGTCCAGGCGCGCGACCAGCTCGTCGACGCCGACGCCGCGGCTTGCCTCGGTCTTGACGATCGGCACGCGCCAGCTGCCGCGCACCTGCTCGGGCGTGCGGTCGAGGTTGGCCAGCGACAAAACGCCGCGGATCTCGCGCACCATCGTGTCGGTCAGCGGATGGTCGGCCTTGTTGATCACGATCACGTCGGGAATCTCCATCACGCCGGCCTTCAGCGCCTGGATCGAGTCGCCCGAGCCGGGCATCAGCACGAGCACGATCGTGTCCGCGTGGTCGATGATGTCGATCTCCGCCTGGCCCACGCCGACGGTCTCCACGAACACGTCCTCGCGTCCGGCGGCGTCTAGCAGCAGCGCGGCCTGCAGCGCGGCCTCTGACAGCCCGCCCAGCGCTCCGCGGTTGGCCATCGAGCGGATGAACACGCCCTGGTCGAGAAAGTGCTCGGTCAAGCGGATGCGGTCGCCCAGCAGTGCGCCCTGCGTGAACGGCGACGACGGGTCGATCGACAGCACGCCGACGCTGCGCCCGGCCTCGCGCCGCGACTTGGTCAGCGCGCCGATCAGCGTCGACTTGCCCACGCCCGGCGGCCCGGTGAAGCCAAACACCGCCGCTTTGCCGGTGTGCGGATAGACCTGCTTGACCAGCTCCCAGCCCTCTGGACGGTCGTCCTCGACCAGCGAGATCGCACGCGCGAGCGCGCGGCGGTCGCCGTCGAGCAGGCGTTGGGCGAGGTTCGCGTCGGCCATCGAGGGCGCAATCATCGCAGGGCAATACGATTCGACCGCCATGGAGCCGTTGCTCGCAGATCCGCCACAG
This sequence comes from uncultured Solirubrobacteraceae bacterium, assembly GCA_963793935.1. GTDB lineage: Bacteria > Actinomycetota > Thermoleophilia > Solirubrobacterales > Solirubrobacteraceae > Palsa-744. The sequence continues at coordinate 426,872 of CAWCBZ010000001.1, read as the reverse complement.
TCAGGCACGGCCGAGGAGATCGCCGCCGCGCTGCGCGGCGCGCCCGAGCCGCTGCACGGCGGCCCGCTGGCGCTGCTGCGCTTCATGCGCGCCAACCACATGATCGACCGCCGCTACGCGCGGCTGATCGTGCGCTTCGTGCTGCTCAAGCTGCGCTACGGCCGCCGCCTGCAGACCGACGGCCTGTGCTTCATCTGCCCGCGCGTGCAGCTGGAGATCGGCCGCGGCGCGACGCTGCGCGTCGGGCGCTGGGCGTGGATCGGCCACGGCTGCAAGATCCGCGTGCACGAGGGCGAAGTGGAGATCGGCGCGAAGACCGTCATGGGCCAGGAGTGCACCATCTCCGCCTTCCAGCACGTGTCCATCGGGCGCGAGTGCATCCTCGCCGACCGCGTCATGCTGATCGACTTCGACCACGGCGTCACCGAGGTCGAGCGGCCGATCCGCCTGCAGGGCATCTACAAGCGCGACGTTGCCGTAGGACACAACGTGTGGATCGGCTACGGCGCCTGCGTGCTGCGCGGCGTTTCGGTCGGCGATAACAGCATCGTCGGCACCAACGCCGTGCTCACGCGCGACGTGACCGAGAACGCCGTCGTCGGCGGCGTGCCCGCGCGCGTGATCCGCATGCGCGAGGCGCCGCGCACGATGCGCTGGCAGTGATGGCCTGCGTGTCTGGGTCGGCTAGCGCCTGTGCCGCGTCGTGGCCTTCACCAGCAGCACTGACTGCCTGGTCGCAAAGCCGCCTCTGACCGTCAGCACGAGCGTCGTCGCCAGCCGATGGCGGCGCGCGTGGGCAAGGCGGCGGCGACCGGCCGCCGTGAGGCGCATGCCGACCGCGGCGCTGCGTCCGCGCGCGATCGAGTAGGCGCCCTGCGCCAGAAGGATCGACCTGCGCCTCACGACCGTGCGGTGATTCCTGCGCGTTCGCACGACCACCAGACGCACGAGCTTGAGCGTGCCGATGCAGCGTGCGGGCCCACGACAGGTCAGCCGCAGTCTGGCGACGCCCCCCGAGACGCTCGCAACGCTTGACGCGGCGACCCGCTGCGGCGTGGGCGGCGGGCCCTTGACGCCGAAGATCTGTTTCGGCGCAGCGGCCGGCACGGCGAGCGTGCCGCTGAGCGCCGTCGCGCGGCCGACCGCGTTGGCGGCCGTGACCTGGCAAGCCAGACCGTGCCCCTGATCGGCGGCCTGCACGACATACGAGCTGGTGGTCGCGTTGGCGATCGCGGCGCCGTCGCGAGTCCACTGGTAGGTGAATCTGAGCGTCGCTTTGCCCGTCCAGCTTCCCGTCGAGCAGCTCAACGCCTGGCCGCCGACGGTCGGCGTGCCCGAGATGGTGGGCGCCGACGTGTTCACGGGCGCGGCGCGCGTCAGCGAGACGTTGACGCCGCCGGTGGTGCTCGGCTGCGTGACGGAGATCAGGCCGCTTTTCAGCGCCAGATAGTCGGTGCTGCCTTCGGCGAAGAATTCCAGGCTGTAGGAGCCCGTGGCCAGGCCCGGGATCGTGTACTGGCCGTTCGCATCCGTTTCAGCTGCGCCGCCGAAGAATTCAAAGCCACGCGAGCTCGTCGCAGCCACGAAGACGTTCGCCACCGGCTGGTGCGTGGCGGCGTCGGTGACGGTGCCCGAGATCTGCGCGCCGACGTGGAGGTTCGCGTCGATGTTCGCCACGGCTGCTTCCCCGACGACCGGCACCGGCGTGGCTTGAGCGGACGTTTCCTTGTCGTCATAAACCTGAGGCACGAAGTTTTCGCCCCGCGCTGGAGCGAACTCGACGGTGTATTCGCCCGGCGGCACACCAACCACCGAATATGCGCCGCCCGCTTTGCTCGTCGCGAAGCCGAAGAACGACGGTTCGCCGCTGCCGACCGGAAACACGACGACTTCGGCGCCGGCGAGGCCCACGCCTTCGGCCTGCACCGTGCCGGAGATCGTCGCGCCCTTGGTGAGCTGCGCGTTGACGCCCGTCGTGGTCGCTCCATCGGTCACCGACACCGGTGTGGCCGCAGCGAAGGTCGCAGCTTCTTTGAAGAACTGCCCGACGAATTCCGATCCGAACGCAGGCGAAAAGTCGACCTTGTAGGCGCCGGCGGGCAGCCCTTCGACGTGGTATTCGCCGGCGGCGTCGGTTTCGGCGAATTCGACGAATTCGTGGCTCGTGGCGTTGAGCACCTCCACTTCCACGCCTTTCAGCGGCGCTTTCGTGCCGCCTGCTTCGGTCACGACTCCCTGGATCGCGCCGGCGGCCTGCGCGGTGGCGATCGGCACGATCGCCACCAACACCAGGCTCCCCAGGGCGGCGGCCAGCAGGACGCGGACGCTTCGTGCGACGGCACTCATCGCGGCGGAGGCTAGCAAGGCAGCCCAAGCATCGGTTTCCTTCAGGTAGTTACGAAACGCGCAAGGTTGCGTAGCGCATCGGCGTCGCCCGCGCCGGGCGCCGCCAGCGCGCGGCGAAGCGCCTCGGCGTGTCCGGCCACGCGCTCGCGCGCGTACGGGCCGGCGAGACCGCGCCCGAGCATGAAGGCCCAGTCGCTTGACTGCAGCGCCAGCAGCTGGCGCACCGCGGTGCCGTCGCCCAGCGCGCCCGCGGCGATGACCTGCAGCTCGGCCGCGCGCAGCGCGAACGCGACGTCGGCCACGGCCGGTCCCGACCAGGTCGAAAGGTCCCCTTGCGCGCCCCACGACGACGCCTCGCCGGGCGCGTCGCGCCACTCGCCAGGTGGCGCGGGCTCGAAGCGCTGCAGCGCCTCGTCGAGCGCGACCAGCTCGAGTCCCTGGCGCGCGCACTCCTCGACGACCTCGCCCAGCCACTGCACGCCCTCATACCACCAGTGCCCCAGCAGCTCGGTGTCCAGCGCACACACCGCAAGTCCACCGCCTGGCTGGCCGGCGCCGGCGTCGCGCAGCCGCGCGCGCGTGCGCGTCACGAAGTCGCGTGCATGCTCGCGTGCTCGGACAAGCGCACGCTCGTGGTCATATGCGCTGCCGTCGTTGCTCCACGGCGTGTGGTGATGGATCGTGTGATGGTGATAGTCGCGATAGACGCCATCGGCGGGATAGCCGCGGTCGCTCCATACGAGCTCCATCGTCGCGCGGTCGATCGGCACGAGCACCACTCCCGCATCGCCGAGCAGCGGCCGCAGGTGCGCGGCAGAGCCCAGGCCGAAGCGGCGCGTCAGCTCGACGCACGTGGCGTGCACGCCGGCGTCGGCCAGCAGCGGCTCCAAACGACGCTCGTGTGCGCACTCGGGCAGCCAGAAGCCGCCGCGCCAGCCTCCGCCGAAGCGGGCTCTGTGCGCGTCGACGCCGCTCTGCACCTGCAGGCGCACGCCCGCGTCGGTGGCCAGCAACGGCAGCACGGCGTGCGTCGCCGCAGACGTCCAGTGGGCGTGCGCCGAGAAGGCGCCGAGCAGGTCGCCGCCGCGCCGCGACAGTGCCTGCAGCGCCCGCTCGTAATCGCTCCACGAGCGATCGAGCTCGTTCGCCAGCTCGGTGTGGCCGGCACTACGCATGCCCTGTGCGTCCTCGGCGTGCGTGTGGCGGCGCACCTCGTCGATGAAGCGCGTGAAGCGCTCCTGCCAGCCCGGCGCTTCCAGCTGGTCGCACAGCACCGGCGTCAGCGACACCGTCAGCGGCGCGCCCGAGTCGAGCAGATCCAGCAGCGGCAGATAGCTGCCGGCGAGCGCCTCCCACAGCCACTCCTCGCCGAACGGCCAGGTGCCGAAGCCCTCGACGTAGGGCATATGCGTGTGCAGCACGATCGCCAGCGCGCCGCCCTCGCGGCGGGCGCTCACGCTCGGCACACCGCGACGAAGTCGAGCGCCGCGTCGAGGCGCGCCTCGCCGGCGCCGCGCAGCGCGAAGTCGGAGACCGAGATCGCCGGCGTGAACCAGTCGTAGAAGCGCTTGGTCAGGCCCAGGCGCGCGTGCGCCGTGTCCCAGCCGATGCGCAGCGCCAACTCGTGCGCGCGCAGTTTGCGCGCGTGGAACAACCCGAAAATGTCCACCTCGGCGAAGCACGAGCGGCACAGGCGCTCGAACTCCGCGGCACGGTACTCGTGCACGTGCCAGGGATTGCCCGAGCGCTCGGCGCCCTTGGGAGCGAGCGTCAGCACGTTGGGCGTCGAAACGAACACCACGCCGCCCCTACCTTCACCGTCGCCCTGCGCCGCCGGCGCGCCGCCAACCAGCGTGCGAAAGTGCGCCAGCGTCGCGGCGGCGTCCTGCACGTGCTCGACCGTCTGCAGGAACACGACCGCGTCGGCGGGCTCGGAGAACGTGTCCACCAACTCGCGCGCAAAGCGCACGTTGGCGGCGCCGTAGCGCAGGCGCGCGTGCTCGTGAGCCTCGGGGTTGGCGTCCACGCCCACGACGCTCGCCGCGCTGCGCCCGAGCACCTCCGAGCCATAGCCCTCGCCGCAGGCCATGTCGATCACGCGCAGGCCGGCCACGCGTGCGGCAATCCATTCGTAGACGACCAGATGACGGCGAAACCAGTAGTTCTCCTCGGGCACGTCCGGAAGCGTGCGCTCGCCGGTCAGCGCGAGCGGTGGCACGCCGTCGGGCTGGTCGCGCTGGACGAAGTTGACTGAGGTCAAGAGATGCCTTCGGTCGGGACGGTCAAGCCCGGGGAGAAAGGCGAGAACACGGCGCGCGAGTATATGGTGCCCCACCGTGCCGCCCGCCCTGAGCGCAGAGGAGATCCGTGAGGTCAACACCCGCTATCACGACGGGGCGGCCGGCCACTACGACGCCAAGTGGGGCATCGACTTCGGCGAGGTCGGCCGCGAGCAGGTGCTGGCGAAGATCGACAAGGCGGTCGGCCATCGCCCGGACGGCTGGGCGCGCTCGCTGGAGATCGGCGCCGGCACCGGATACTTCACGCTCAACCTTCTCGGCGCCGGACTGATCGGTCAGGCGACCTGCACGGACATCTCGCCGGGCATGCTCGCAGCGCTGCGCGCAAACGCCGCAGAGCTCGGGCTCGAAGTGACGACGCAGCAGGTGGACGCCGAGCGCCTGCCGTTCGCCGACGCCAGCTTCGATCTCGTGCTCGGGCACGCCGTGCTGCATCACATTCCCGACCTCAACCGCGCCTTCGCCGAGTTCGAGCGCGTGCTCGCGCCGGGCGGCAGCGTGCTGTTCGCCGGCGAGCCGTCGCGCTACGGCGATCGCCTCGCCCGCGTACCCAAGCGCGCCGCCGGCGCGCTGGCGCCGTTGTGGCGCCGCGCGATCGGTGCGCGCAGCGTGCGCGACGACTCCGGCGACAGGCCGGATGCCGCGCTCGAGGGTTTCGTCGACGTGCATGCATTCGCGCCGCAGGAGCTCGCACGCGCCGCCGCCGGCGCCGGACTGACAGACGTGCGCATCACCGGCGAGGAGCTGCTGGCCAACTGGTTCGGCTGGACCAACCGCACGCTCGAGGCCACCGCCGAGCCCGGCGACGTGCCGTGGGCCTGGCGCCAGTACGCCTATCGCGGCTACCTGATGCTTCAGGGACTCGACCGGCGACTGCTGGAGTCTCGCCTGCCGCCGGCGATCTTCTACAACCTGCTCGTCTCCGCACGCAAGCCGCGCAGCGCCTGAGCGGCCTCCGGCGCCACGACGCCGCCGCTTAGACTCAGCTGCATGCCCGAGCCTGCCTCCCAGGGCCTTCCGCTGTTCCCGCTGGGCATCGTCGCACTGCCCAGCGAGGGCGTCCCGCTGCACGTCTTCGAGGACCGCTACCGGCGCATGATCGAGCACTGCCTCGGCGCCGAGCCGGGAGCGCCCGAGCGCGAGTTCGGCATCGTCTGGCTGTCCGACGAGGAGCTCAAGGAGGTCGGCTGCGCGTGCGACGTCGAGCGCGTCGTCGAGCGCATGGACGACGGCCGCCTGAACATCCTCGCGCGTGGCACGCGGCCGTTTCGTCTGCTGCAGCGCAAGGACGACCTGCCCTATCCGGCCGGCCTCGTGGAGTTTCTCGACGACGACGGCGAGGAGCCTGACGAGCTGGCGGCGACGAGCGCACGCGAGCTGTATCGCGGGCTCGTCGAGCAGGCCACCGATCGCCAGCTCGCCGAGCCCGAGCTGGCGTTGATGAGCGCCTACCAGATGGCGGCGACCGTCGAGTTCGACAAGGACGCCAAGCAGGAACTGCTCGAGCTGCGCTCGGAGAACGCGCGGCTGCGGCTGCTGGCGATGCTGCTGACCGCCGCGATCAAGCGCCTGGAGTTGATCGATCGCGCGCAGGTGCGCGCACAGTCCAACGGCAAGGTGCGCTTCGGCTAGAGAGCGAGCCGCTGCGCTTGCCCGCGCGGCCGCCAACGCCTACTCCGGCAGGCGGCAGACCTGCTGTGCGGCGCGCAGCACGAACAGCGCAAGCTGCCTGAACACGGGCGGCTGCCCGGCCGACGTATCGCTGAAGCTGGCCGTTCCGGCTTCCTCGCGCACGCGGTAGCTGAGCACCGTTTTGGGGCCCGGCGCGAGCGACATGTGTTCGGAGGCCGGGTCGTGCAGGTCTTCCTGGATCGCGCGCGCCTGCACGAGCTGCGCGTCGCTCAGTTTGAGCTTGTGTCCGCCGACCTCGCCGACGCCGTTGCAGCTCACGCCTCCTTCTTCGTTGACGAGCAGCGTCAGCTTGGCGCTCGGGCCGCTGCCGCTGCGCTGCACGACGAACAGATCCGGCGCCGTGACGCCGCCACAACCGCTCAGGATCAGGCCGATGGGCGCAAGCAGAGCGATCGCAAGCGCGCAGCACGTCGGGCGCGCGGCCCAACGAGCGCGAGCGGCGATCATGCGCTCTCCGCCACGCCGCCACGGCGCGGGTCGCCCGCGCCGCTGAGCACGCTGCCACGGCGGCGCACCGCCTGCACGCCGCCGAAGAACAGGTTCAGATCGGAGAAGCGCACCAGCTCGTCGCCGTCGTCCTGGAGCTCCTCCAGCGCAATGCCCGGCTCGGCGTAGACCACGCCGGCCTCGAAGTGCACGCGCGGCGCGTCCACGGCCGCGCGAACGTCCAGGTCGCGATCGACGGCGCCGACGATCGTCTGCAGCAACGCCGAGCGGATGCGGTTGGAGCCGGCGCTGCCGAGCACCAGCTCCACCTCGCCGTCGCGCAGCACGATCGACGGCGCCATCATGCTGGGCATCCGCCGCCCCGCCGGGTGCAGGTGAAAGCCGAACGGGTTGAGATCCTCCTCGCCCATCACGTTGTTCAAGTGCAAGCCGGTGCCGGGCACGACGACGCCCGAGCCCTCACCGTTGGTGCACGTGACGCTGCAGGCGCGACCGGCCGAGTCGAGCACCGAGATGTGCGTGGTCGAGCCCAAACGCGTGGACAAAAACCGCTCGAGAAAGCCCTCCTCGCTGAGCCCGTCCAGGAAGTCCGGCGTGCGCTCCTGCTGCGCCGCGCGCATCGCCTGCACCACGCCGCTCAGCGTCGGCGGCGAGGGGCCGCGGTCGAGCAGCGCGAGCGCGTAGGCGAGCAACGTGCCGCCTGCCGAGGGTGGCGGGTTGGTCAGCACGTCGCGCTCGCGGTAGGCCACGCGCACCGGCGCGCGCTCGATCGCGCCGTAGCCGGCCAGATCCTCGGTCGACAGCCAGCCGCCGCGCGCCGCCAGCCACTCACTCACGGCCGCCGCGACGTCGCCGCGGTAGAAAGGTTCGGCGCCCTCGCAGCCGAGCAGCTCCAATGCATCGCCGAGCTCGCCGTTTCGCAGCACCTCGCCCTCGCGCAGAACGCGGCCCTGCGGCGCCCATAGCGCGGCGCACTCGCGCGTCGAGGTCAGCAGATCGCCGAGGATCTCCGCGACATAGGCCTGGCCGTGATTCAGCACCACGCCTTCGCGCGCCATCCGCGCGGCCGGCGCGGCAAGCTCGTCCAGCGCGATCGTGCCCCAGCGCTGCGCCGCCTCGCATACACCGGCGGGCGTCCCGTAGACCCCGCACGACGCCGGTCCGACATGAAAGACCTGCGCGGCGTCGCCAAACGACACATCGATCGGCAGCAACGGTGCTGCGGCGCGCGGGCGGCTCGGCGCCTGCACGAAGAAGTCCAGCAGCGTCGGCTCCTGCCCGCCGCCCGCGACCAGCATGTAGCCGCCCGCGCCGAGTCCCGTCAGCAGCGGCTCGGCGACAAACGAAGTGAGCATCGCGCCAACCGCCGCGTCGACCGCGTTGCCCCCTTCGCGCAGCACGCGCGCACCGGCGCCAGCCGTGAGCGGATGCCCGGCAGCGACGACCCCATGCTCCCCTTCAGCCATGGCAGAGCAGTAGCACAGGCACGGGCGGTGCCGAGCTGACGGCGCTCAGCGACTCGGCAAGAACTCTGGGACGTCTAGTTCGTCTACGGAGAGTCCGCCGCGGCGCGCAGGGCGCGGCGGCCCTGAGCGCTGCACCCTTGGCTCGCCGGCCGGTTCCTTGAGCATGTTCACGCTCTTGCGCCGGCCCTCATCGCCGTAGCCGGTGGCCACGACGGTCACCCACACCTGATCGTCGAGCTTGTCGTCGACCATCGCGCCGAAGATGATGTTGGCGTCGGGATGCGCCGCCTCGGAGACGGCCTTGGCGGCCTCGTTGACCTCCCACAGCGAGAGGTTTTCGCCGCCGGTGATCGACAGCAAGATCGAGCGCGCGCCGTTCATCGAGGTTTCCAGCAGCGGCGAGGCGACGGCCTGCATCGCAGCCTCGGTCGCGCGGTTCTCGCCCACACCCATGCCGATGCCCAGCAGCGCGTTGCCGGCCTCGCTCATGATCGTGCGAACGTCGGCGAAGTCCAGGTTGATCAGACCCGGCAGCGTCACCAGATCGGAGATGCCCTGAACTCCCTGGCGCAGCACGTCATCGGCGACGCGGAAGGCCTCGACCATCGCGGTCTGCTTGTCGAGCACCGACAGCAGCCGGTTGTTGGGCACCACGATCAGCGTGTCGACCTCGGCCGCGAGCGTCTCCACGCCCTGGTCGGCCTGGCCACTGCGGCGCGAGCCCTCGAAGCCGAACGGCTTGGTCACGATCGCGACGGTCAGCGCGCCCACTTCGCGCGAGATGCGCGCGACGATCGGCGCTGCGCCGGTGCCGGTGCCGCCGCCCGCTCCGGCGGTGATGAAGATCATGTCCGAGCCCTTCAGCAGCGCCTTCAGGCGGTCGTAGTCCTCCATCGCCGATTGGCGTCCGACGTTCGCGTCCGAGCCGGCGCCCAGCCCACGTGTCAGCTCGGCGCCGATGTGCAACGTGATGTCTGCGGTCGATTGCTGCAGCGACTGCATGTCAGTGTTGACGGCGAGGAACTCGACGCCCTCGACCTCCGCCTCGACCATGCGGTTGACCGCGTTGACGCCCGCTCCGCCGACGCCCACGACGCGGATCACCGGCTGACCGGTAGGCCCTGCGGTGCCGGAGGGCTCGGGGTGCTGGCGCGAGTAGTCGTCCATCACCGCCCGCGTCGTCGCGGGCTCCATCACGTTCTCGGGAATCTCTGAAGAGAAGGCGTGTCGCAGGCGCTCCTGCGGGCTGGGGATGTGCGCCGGCTCCTGCTCGGGCTGAGCGGTGCGACGCAATGCGGGGTGCGGCAGGCCGCTCTCGCGCGGATGCTCGGGCGCGCTGGAGCTAGCGCGCGACGTCTGCTCGGCCTCGGCGCGTGGCGCGGCCGGCGCCTGCGCCTCGGGCGCGTCGGCCTGCTCGGAGGGCTGCTCCTCGCCACCCTCGGTCTTGCGAAAGAGCGCCGCCAGCGGACCTTCACGCATGCTCGCGCGTTTAGCGTTTGCCATGGTCGAGAACCTCCTGCGCGAGTTGTCGGTAGGACTGAGCCGCAACCCCGTCGGGCTCGTACTTCAGCACCGACATGCCCTTGACGGGCGCCTCGGCGAAGCGGACGGTCTTGCGGATGCGCGAGGCAAATACCCGGTCTCCGAAGTTTTCCTCGAGGATCTCAATCGCCTCCTTGGCGTGGATCGTCCGGGAATCCACCAGCGTCGGCAGGATACCCTCGATGTCAACGCCGGGATTGAGGTTCTCGCGGATCATCGCGAGGGTGTTCTGCAGCTGGATCAGCCCGCGCATCGACAGATACTCGCACTGCACGGGGACGATCACCTTGTCGGCTGCCGTCAGCGCGTTGATCGTCAGCAGGCCGAGGCTCGGCGGCGTGTCGATGCAGATGAAGTCGTAGTCCTCGAGGATCGGCTCGAAGGCCTTCTGCAAGGAGCGCTCGCGGCCGATCATCGTCGACATCGCGATCTCGGCTCCGGCCAGGTCGATCGATGCGCAGGCGATGTCGATCTCGCGCTTGCGGATCACCTCGCGGATCGAGACCTTGTGCACGAGCACGTCGTACATCGATTTGTCGAGCGTGTCCGGATCGATGCCCTGCGACATCGTCAGGTTGCCCTGCGGGTCCATGTCGACGCACAGCACACGGTGACCCTCCTCCGCGAATGCGGCGGCGAGGTTGAGCGTCGTCGTCGTCTTTGCCACGCCGCCCTTCTGATTGGCGAACGCGATGACCTTGGCCTTGCCTTCCACTGGGGGCTCCGATACTCGATTGATGGGAAAGCCGTCCGGTGAGTATTCGCATGCGACAGGGCGATTCCTGCACGCCAACTACGATCCTCCGATGGCCACGGCCGACGTGAAGCTTCGGCGCGATGGCGCCCTGATCAAACGCTTGAAGTCAAAGCGCGTCTGCATCTGCCTCGGCTCGGGCGGCGTCGGCAAGACGACCACCTCTGCGGCGCTCGCCCTGGGCTTGGCGGCTCGCGGCCAGAAGGTGGCCGTGGTGACGATCGATCCGGCCGAACGGCTGGCCGGCGCGCTGGGCCTCGAGCGCCTGTCCGGCGAGCCGCGGCTGATCGAGCCGGCGCTGCTGGCCGAGCACGGCGTCGAGTGCAAGGGCGAGCTGTGGGCGATGATGCTCGACAGCAAAGGCACGTTCGACGAGATCGTGTCACGCCTCGCGCGCGACGAGTCCGAGCGCGAGCAGATCCTCGCCAACCCGATCTACCGCGAGCTGTCCTCGGCGGTCGCCGGCTCGCAGGAGCTGAGCGCGATTGTCAAGCTCTATGAGCTGCGTCACGAACGCGACTTCGACGTGATCGTGCTCGACACGCCGCCTTCGCGCAACGCGGTGGACTTCCTGGAGACGCCCACGCGCCTGCTCGGCTTTCTGGAAGGTCGTGCGCTGAAAGTCTTCCTCTCGCCCAGTGGCCTCGCGGCACGCGTGTTCGGACGCTCGACCGGCATCGTGTTCGCGATCTTCGCGCGCGTGACCGGCGTGGACATGCTCAGCGACCTGTCGACCTTCTTTCGCTCGCTGTCGGGCATTCTCGAGGGCTTTAGCGAGCGCACGCGTGGCGTGGCCGAGCTGTTGCGCGAGAAGACCACGACCTTTCTCGTGGTCACCTCGCCGGAGCCCGAGCCGGCGCGCGAGGCCGAGTATCTCGCCGAGCGACTCGCCGCGCGTGGCATGTCGCGCGGCGCGCTGATCGTCAACCGCGTGCACTTCGACGGGTTGGGCGAGAGCTCGGCCGACCAGGTGCGGACACTGCTGACGCCCGAACTGGGCGAGCGTCTGGCCAGGCGCGTGGCGGGAAACCTGGCGGACTTCGACGTGCTGGTTCAACGCGACCGTCAGACGATCGAGCGACTCTCACGCACGCTCGACGAGCGCCAGCCGATTCTCGTGCCGCACCTGGACGAAGACGTGCGCGACCTCGCCGGCCTGGCGCGGCTGTCTGAGCACCTGTTCAGCTGACAGGCGCGACGGCGTCCACCTCGGCGACGCCGTCGCTTGACAGCGGCAACGGCTGCTGACGCTGCGCGGCGACGATCTCCTCGCCGGCCTCGGGCGCCTCCGCGCCCGCCATCTCTGCGCCTGCGGTCAACCGCTCGCGCTCGCCGAACTCGGGCTCCTCACCGTCGAGCCGTTCGTCGTCCACCTGCTCCTCGAAGTGCTCGTCGTCGTCGGCGAGCGCCGCCGCCGACACGAACTGCGGCTGCGGGTCGGGCTCGAGCTGCTCGTCGGCGTGCAGCAACTCGTCCGGTTCGAGCATCTCGTCGGCGATCACCGCCAGATCGGGATCGAGATGGCCGCAGATCACATCGCGCAGCAGCGAGCGCAGGTGGTTGGCGACGTCGTCGGCGAGCAGCCGGGCGGCGGCGTCCTTGCGCGCGGTTCCTGCGATCAGCGAGCGCTCGAGCGCGATCGCGCGCGTGGCACGTTCGGTCAGCTCGGCGCGTTGCTCGGGCGTTGCGCAGAGCGCGGCGAGCCGGCCGGCCAATTGACCGCTCGCCGGTCCCTCGGGCTCCAGCAGCGCGCGCAATGCGAGCAGGTTGTCGGTCAAAGCTTCGAACGGACTCGCGCGCTCGCATCCGAGCTCGTAGCGGCGCAGCGCCCAGGCGAGGTCGTTGTCGTGCGGCGCGCGCCGTGAGACGAGGTTGCAGAAGGCGCGAAGCTCGTCCTCCTGGTCGCTGGTCACGACGAGCATGCCGTGCGGCCGCCCACCGGCGCCGAGCGCGATCGGGCTCCAAGCGCCACCGCCGACCCGCGCCCAAGCCAGCGCACCGAGTGTCACGCGGCCGTCGCCGAACAGGCGCAGGGCGGACAGCAGGTCGCACATCACGTCGCGGCCGTCGCGCAGCGCCTCTTCGACGTCGCCGAGCTCGGTCGTGTAGGCAACGATCAGATGGCTCTGCTCGCCGTCGCCGACGGCGGCGGCAGCCTCGTCGGGAACTTCCTGCAGGGCGTCGCGCTGGGCGATGCGCAGTCCCTGGGTCAGCTGCAGCTCGGCCGAGCCGAGCGTCACGCCGTGCAGCGTCGCCACGAGGCTCACCTCGCCGGCGCCTGCGAGCGTCGAGTGCTGCAGGCGCTCGAGCGCCGCCTGCACGCGCTCGGGGCGCAACTCGAAGTCACTCTGCTCGTCGAACACGTCATCGAGCAGCACCTTGATCGCGGCGCGTACGCGCGCGCGGCCCTTCGCGCGGGCGGCCTCGCCTCCCGCGCTGGCCAGATAGCGATCCAGACCGTCGAAGTGCTCGAGCAGCTTCGTCGCCTCGGCGTGTCCGTCGAGGCGTTTGAGCGCCGCGTCGCGCTCGCCGATGAACTGCCCGGTCAGCGCGCGATAGGTGTAGAGCGGAGTGCCCGCTCCTCCCCGTCGCGCGGACTGCGCGCCGAGCTCGAACGGCACCTCGGCGCCGGACGCGAGCTCGGCGCGCAGGTACGCAGATGCCGCCCCGAAGAACTCCGTGAGCGACGCTTCAAGCTGTCTCGAACGCATCGCGGCTACCTTCGCGCCGCCCGCCGGCGCTCCTGCCGAGCGCAGAACTTCTTGCAGCTTCAGGCCAGCGCGAGCGCGTCGGGACGCGGCGGATCGGCATCCGCATCGGCGCCCGAGCAGAGCCAGTCTTCGCCGTACTCGCGCATGTCCTCGATGATCGGCAGCAGTGCGCGGCCCTTGCCCGTCAACGCGTACTCGACACGCGGCGGCACCTCAGGGAAGGTCTGACGCTCGATGATCGCCTCCTCCTCGAGCACGCGCAGGCGCAGTGACAGCGTGCGCGGGCTGATGCCCGCGAGCGAGCGTTCCAGCTCGCAGAATCGCGAGCGACCCTCCGCCAGTTCACGCACCAGCAGCAGCGTCCACTTGCCGCAGACGATCTCGGCGGTGCGACAGACCGGGCATGTGTCATCGACGGCCATTTCAACCTTTACTTTACCAAATGAAGTGCAGTCGGAAGCGCGCCGTTGGCCGGCGGCGCGGGTATAACGTGTCGCGCTTGCCCGTTCTGGCCTCCATCGGACCGCTGATCGAGGGCGCCGTGGTCGTCGCGGCGTTCGTGGTGATCGCGATCCTCCTGCGCAACCCCTGAGCAGGTGGGCGCGCCGGCGCCACGCCGGCTTCGCGCTAGCGACCGACGGCGCGCTTGGCGGCGCGGCGGACGATCTGACGCGCCAGCATGAGCCCGAGCTGCAGCTGGCCCATCGATTCACGATCGACGGAGTCCAGCGAGATACCGCGAGCGCCGAGAAACGAGGCTCTGGCGCCGGCCAGGTAGTCCTGCATGCCGGTGCGATCGGTGATGTGCTGGGCGAGCGGCACGGTCTCATAGCCGAACTGGCGACCGAGATCGATGACCGCCTGGCGACTGGGAATCAGCGTCGTTTCGTAGTCGACGGCGTTGCGCACGCTGTCGAGGCTCTCTCGCCTCACGCGAAACGCGCTCGTCGGAATCAGGTTGACGATCGTGTCGATCAACAGCAACGATGCGCCTACCCGCTCGAAGATCTCGAACAGCTCGATGGGCTTGGCGATGTGGTACATCAGCCCGAGGCAGAGAACGACGTCGAACTGCTGCGCGTAGTCGTACTCGAAGATGTTGCCCAGCTCGAAGCTGTAGCGCGCCGGATCGACGCCCTTGGCCTCGAACACGAGGTTCGCCTGGTCGATGTGAAGCTGGCGCCCGTCGATGCCCAGGACGAAATCCGCGCCGGCGTCGAGCGCCGACAGTGACCACCAGCCCGAGTTGCAGCCGAGGTCGAGAACGCGCCGCCCGCTCAGTGAGCCGCCAGCCACCTGCAGCAGCGGCTCAAAGCCGATGCGACGCCGCTGGATGTGTCGATTGACCGAGTCTTTGCTGTAGATCGGCGTGACTACGCCACCGAGGTCGTGCTCGTAATGCCAAGGCCTGTAGGACTCGACCCGTTGGCGCAGGGTCTCCTCATCCAGCTGCTGCCCCCTCGCGTGCACGGCGCGGGAGTCTAGTTCATCGGCAAGTGCGCGAGCAATGGCCGCGTCAGCCGACCGCGACGGTCGAGCCGTCGGGAGCGTGCGGCGTCGCAGGCGGCGATGGCTCGCCAGGCTCGCGCTGCTGCTCGGCCGAGGCGACGTCGTCCATCGTCGTGCCCTTGCGTCCTTCGGCCTGCATCAGCAGCTTGAAGTCGTGCGGGCTGGAGGCGACGGTCATCGCGTCCTCGAACGTCACGCGGCCCGCCTGGACGTGGCCGAACAGAGCCTGGTCGAAGGTCTGCATGCCGTAGTAGCCGCCGGAGGCGATCACTTCGACGAGCTTGCCGGTCTGCGTGGGGTCGACGATCATGTCGCGCACGCGGCCGGTCATGCGCAGGATCTCGCACACCGCCACGCGGCCGCCTTCGGCGCCTGGCACAAGGCGCTGGGAGATGACCCCCTTGATCGTTCCGGCGATCATGCTGCGCGCCTGCTGGTGCTGATGGGGCGGGAAGAAGTCGAGCATGCGGTTGATCGACTCGGTCGCGTCGACCGTGTGGATCGTCGAGAGCACGAGGTGGCCGGTCTCGGCAGCCGACAGAGCGGCCTGGACGGTCTCCTCGTCGCGCATCTCTCCAATCAGGATCACGTCGGGGTCCTGGCGCAGCACGCGCCGCAGCGCGCGCTTGAACGACGCGGTGTCCATGCCAACCTCGCGTTGGTTGATCGCCGAGCGTTTGTCGGAGTGCACGAACTCGATCGGGTCCTCGATCGTCACGATGTGCTTGCTGGTCGTGTAGTTCATGTGATCGATCATCGCGGCGAGCGTCGTCGACTTTCCCGATCCGGTCGTGCCGGTCAGCAGCACGATCCCGCGCTCCTCGTCGGCCAGTTCGGTGACGACGTCGGGCAGCGCGAGCTCTTCGATCGTGCTGATCTTGTGAGGGATCGCGCGACAGGCCATCGAGATCACGCCGCGCTGCTGGAAGGCGTTGATGCGATAGCGGGCGACATCGGGCAGTTCGAAGGAGAAGTCGACCTCGTGCTCTTTGGCGAATTCGTCGAGCTTGGCGTCGTCGGTGAGCAGTTGTTTGAGCGCGCCCTCGGTGTCCTCGGCGGTCAGCGGCTCGGCGCCCTCGCTACCGGCCAGCTCGCCGTTGACGCGAAACAGCGGCGCGGCGCCGACCTTCAGGTGCAGGTCCGAGCCACCTTTGTCGACGAGCTCGTGCAGGGTCTGCTTGACATCGATCATGCACAGCTGATCGGCACGGCGAGCGCGCGGCTTGAATCCAGGCGCGCGCGTTGGACGGGCTGAGCGCCACTTCTGGCCCGCTCGCTGAGGTCAGTCGCCGGCGCGCGCGGCGTCCCGCTCCGATAGGGCCTTGAGCGTGAGCAGCTGCTTGCGCATCATCAGCAGGTCGCCGAGCGCCAATGCGCGCCCGGCGAGCGCGCCGAGCAATGGTCCGCCGGGCGACGCGAACAGCACCCGTGCCACCAGGCGCGTGCGGTGGCCTGCGCCCAACGCGGCGTACGTCACCACAGTGCGACGCGCACGCAGCGTCAGCTGCTCGTCGGGCGTGTAGGAGGCGAGCGTGAAGATCGACATGAAGCGCTGACCGACCTCCAGGCGCTCGGCGCCGGGCGTCAGCTCGCGCGGGCTGCGGCGGGCGAAGTTGTCGAGCAGGTCGTAGCTGTAGGGCGCCTGCTTGAGCTGGCAGAGCCAGCGGAACACCAGTCGCGGCTCGGCCTGCACGGACACGGCGCGATGCAGACGCAGCGGCGCCGAGGCGAGCAGCTCGTCGCAAGCCAGCGCCATGCTCTGCTCGTGCTCAGTTGCGCCCCAGTTCGCCGCGAGGCTCATGACCGAGCGGCGATCTCGCGCAGCATGCGGGCAACGACCACGCGGTGGCCGCCGCTGCCGACCACCAGCGCGCGGTAGGCGCTGCCCGCGAGCCCGGGAAACTCCGCCCAGCTGCGTGCGCTCAGGCGACAGGCGCCTTCGCCAACGGCGGCGAGCTCGAATTCCAGCGCGTAGCGAGAGAAGCGGTGCTTGCCGCGCAGCTCCAGCAGCAGTGGCGGCTCGCAGCGCGCGACGCTGAAGCCGGGCACGCTGTCGCCGGCGCGCGGCGACGCATGCCAATCGCCCTGAGCGTTCGCCGGCGCCAGCCCCCACGGCCGCGCCAGCGCCGCTGGAAAGCGGCGCGCGTGACCGCGCCAAGTCGCGATCAACGCCGACCACACACGCTCGGGCGTCGCGCCGATCGTCCTGGAATGCTCATCTATGTAGGGCAACCGCTCCATATAGAATAAACGTACTACATCATGGCGCCTCCGCGAAAGCACGACAGCGACCGCATGCTCGACGCCGCGCGCGCGTTGGTGCTGCGCGACGGCCCGCGCGCCGCGTCGGTCGCCGCGATCGCGCGCGAGAGCGGCGCGCCCGTGGGCACCCTCTACCACCGCTTCGGCAATCGCGACGGCGTGCTCGCGGCCGCCTGGCTGCGGGCGCTCGAACGCTTTCAACAGCGCGCGCTGGCGGCCGCCGACGACGCCGATCCGCTGGACGCGGCCGTCGCGATGGCCGCGTCACAGGTCGACTTCGCGCGCGAGCGGCCCGACGATGCCCGCCTACTGCTGACGCTGCGCCGCGACGACCTGCTCGACGCCGACCCCGGCGACGAGCTTCGCGCGCGCCTGCAGCAGATCAACGAGCCCTTGCGGGCGAGGCTCGGCGAGCTCACGCGCGCGCTGCGCGCGAGCACGGGCACGCGCGCCGTGGATGCGGTCACGCGAGCCGTTGTCGATCTGCCCAATGCCGCCGTGCGCCGCCACGCACGCGACGGCAAGCCGCCGCCGGCCTGGCTGCGCGACGACGTGGCCGACGCGGCGCGGCGGCTGCTGGCGCCGTAGCGCCGCGAGCGACCGAGGACGCCCTCAGCGTGCGCGAGCGTCCGTCAGGTCAGGCGACGTCGCGAAGCTTCTGTGCCTCAGCCAGCGACTGAAGCTTCTTCAGCGACTGGTTCTCGATCTGGCGGATGCGCTCGCGCGTGACGTTGAACGTGCGGCCGACCTCATCGAGCGTGCGCGGATGCTCGCCGCCGAGACCGTAGCGCAGCTCGAGCACGCGCCGTTCGCGGTAGGAGAGGTTCTCAAGCGCCTCGCGCAGCGCCTCCTTGGTGAGGATCTCCGCCGCGCGCTCGTATGGAGACTCGGCGCGCTCGTCGGCGATGAACTGGCCGAACTCCGACTCCTCCTCGTCGCCGACGGGCTTCTCCAACGAAACCGGCGCCTGGGCCGAGCGCTTGATCGAGTCGACCTCCTCGGGATCGATGCCGGTGACCTCGGCGATCTCGTCTGCGGTCGGCTCACGACCCAGCTCGGTGACCAGCTTGCGCTCGGCGCGGCCGATCTTGTTGAGCTTCTCGACGACGTGCACGGGAATGCGGATCGTGCGCGCCTTGTCGGCGAGCGCGCGTGCGATCGCCTGACGGATCCACCAGGTGGCGTAGGTGGAGAACTTGAAGCCCTTGCGGTAGTCGAACTTCTCGGCGGCGCGCACCAGCCCGAGCGTGCCCTCCTGGATCAGATCGAGAAACGGCAGGCCCTGGTTGCGGTAGTTCTTGGCGATCGACACGACCAGGCGCAGGTTGGACTCGACCATCTTCTGCTTGGCGTCCAGGTCGCCGCGCTCGATGCGCTTGGCGAGGTCGACCTCCTCCTGCGCGGTGAGCAGACGGACCTTGCCGATGTCCTTGAGGAACAGCTGCAGCGAGTCGGTCGTCATGTCCGGCTTGAGGTCCAGCGCCGCTTTGGCTTTGCGCCGGCCGCGTTTGTCGGGCGCGCGCTCCACCTGCGAGGAGGCCGTGGTCGCCGGGTCGATGTCCTCGACAAGCTCGATCTCGGCTTTCTCGAGGAAGCCGTGAAGTTCTTCTACGTCGGACTCGTCCAAGTCGAGCTCGGACATGGCCTTCGTTATCTCCGTGAAGGAGAGCACCCCGACCTGCTGGCCTTTGGCGAGCAGACCCTTGACCTCATCCAGCTCCTGCAGCTCGACTACTGACATTCGTTCCCGTTTCTTCCGTCGGTCGACAACCCGCGGCCACGCCGCGGCCCTGGCGGATGCTGGCTGGCTACAGCCCCTCCGTGGGACATACAGCGGGGCTGCGCCCAGCGTTACAGCTCGTACTGCTTTCCAGGCACCCATGCTAACGCGTAGTTGCGGTCAATCACACGCTCTGCCACGGAACCGACGACTCGGGCGCGAGGTTCCCGCAGTCACCGTTAAGCAATGATGTGCGCGGTGGCCGATATGAACCCGAGCGACAACGGCCAGCACGACGGCGGCGTGCTGGCGAACCTGCCGCGCACGCGCCCGCAGCGCTCCAGCGCTCGCCGAGCGGCGGCGCGCGGCGCCTCGGCCGCGCCCTCGCGCCCGCGTAAAGCCCAGAGCAAACGCCCGCCCGCGAAGGCCCGCTCCGCGACTGCGTCCGCCCCGGCCGCGCCCGCCGCGCCGGCGACCGCCGACACAAGGGCTACGCCGGCCAAGCCGAAGTCGCGCGTGCGCGCCACGCGACCGGCGGCAGCGACCAAGCGCAGCACCGCGCCGCGCCGCCCGGCCGCGCGTAAAGGCGCGTCGTCAAAGGCCGACGAGCCGGCGCCGCGCCAGGGCTTCGAGTCCGAAGGCGAAACCAGCGGGCGCTCGGTGCAGCCGCCAGGCGGCGCCGAGTTCGTGGCGACGGCCGCGGAGATCGTCAACGAGCTGGCCAAAGCCGGCCTGTCGACGGGCGAGCGGCTGTTCAAGGACGTGCTTTCGCGCCTGCCGCTGTCCTGATGCCGGCGCAGGCGCGGCCGCAGGGCTGAGCGCGCGCCGTGCGGCATGACCGGGCAACCCTGCTCAAGGCTCGGCAAAGGTCTTCTGTATACTTGCGGCCACGCCGAGCTTCTGTGACTCAGGTTGCAGGAGACGGGGGACCCAATGCGGGCCGGAAAGTTCGGCTCGCCGGGGCGAATCGACCACTTGCAGGTCGTAGCGCCGAAGTACCGGCGCGAGCCCGTCAGCTCACCCCGTAGGCGCCGAAGCCGATGCGATTTACGTTCTTTAAGACATACGTTCTTGTGCTGCTCGCTGTGAGCGCCTGCGCCGGTGGCGCCAGCGCCAGCGCGCTCGCCGAAACCGGCGGCGTGGCCAGCGCTCCGGCGCCGGCTGCGATCAAGCCGGTCGCACTGGCGACGTGGTTCGGGCCCGGCTTCTACGGCCAGCGCACCGCGTGCGGGCAAACGCTGACGCCGGCTGTGGTCGGCGTGGCCAACCGCACGCTGCCGTGCGGCACGCTCGTCAAGTTCGGCTACAAAGGCCGCGCGGCGACCGTACCGGTGATCGATCGCGGGCCCTACGCGCACAACGGTGCGCAGTGGGACCTGACCAGCGGGGCGGCGACGGCGCTCGGCATGAACGACACCGCGCGACTGCACACGAGAATCGTCGGCAGCGTGCCGAACACACCGACGCTCGGGCTGCCGGCCGGCGCGGCGACGCCCGAACCGGCGGCGCTGGTCACGACCGGCGGCGCTCCGGCCGCCTGAAGCACCCGCCGCGTCAGGCTCGCTCGTCGACCGGCGAGCCGCGCCCGCGCGTAACGCGCAACTCCGCAGCGCCCGCTTCGGACAACGGGGTGTCCCACGGGCGCGCGCGAGGCTTCGTCGCCGGCGCGCTGGCCGGCCGAGGCGAGGCCGTCGCCGCCGCGCTCGCCGGCGCCTGCGTGCTCTCGCGCCGGCGCGGCGGCGACTTGGCGGCGTCGCGCCGCTGAGCGCTGTCTGGCGAAGCGGTGGCGGCGAGCTCGTCGCGTTCGTCGATCAGCACGGCGCCAGGACCGCTGGACGACAGCGGCGGCGAGCGGTAGAGGATGCGCTCACTGGTGCGCCCGGCCAGGCCGCTGGGCGCCTCCGCGCCGCCGGCGCTCGCCGGCCGCTGACGGGCGAGCGCCGCCGCGAGCAGCGACGCGCAGACGAACGCGAGCCTGTCGGCGAGGTCGGCGACCTGCGCGGACGACGGTTCGTCGAGTGCCGCCAGCGCGCCCTGCCAAACGATGCCGCGCAGCGCCTCGACGTTGCGTACCGCCGCCGACGGCTCAGCGGCCTGGGCCAGCCCCTGCAAGGGCGGAGAGGCGAGCAGCTGCGCGAGCTCGGCGTCGGAACGAAGCGACCGCGCGAGCTGCGCGCACAGCGTCGGCGCATCGCGCGCGAGCTCGTCCAAGGGCACCGCAGACATCTCAGACAGCGGCCGGGCGCTCAGCAGCGAGACCGCCCAGCGACGCGCCAGCTCATCGGCGCGCGCCGACAGCTGCTCGACGGGGGCATCGGCGACGGGGCGCGCGCCGGGCGAACGCTCGCTGGAGTGCTCTGCGCTCATCTGCCTGTGGATAGCAGCAACCGAGGACGAGAGTCGATCCGACAAACCGACGGCCCGGCTGACTAGCCTGCTGTCGATGAGCGCCAGCCTGCTCGCCGCGGTGGCGGCCGCCGTCGTCATCGTCGCGGCCGTCGTGCTCTCAGCATTGACGCGGGCGCTGCGGCGAGGGCCGCCCGGCGTTGTGATCGGCGACGCGCGCAGCCTGACCTCGCTCGACGACGCCACGGGGGCGGTGCGCTCGGTGCAGAGCGCCGTCGTGACGCTGCCGCACGACGCGCTGGAGCAGATCTGGTCGGCCGAATATCTGGAGCGCCTGGCACGCACCTACTGGCGCTTTCTCTCGCGCGTGACGCTCGGGCTGATCCAGGTTCGCTACTCCGAGCACGAGCGTTCGATCGTGCTGCTGTTCAGACCGCTGAAGCTGCTGACCTTCAGCGCACCGGAGTACGAGATGGATCGCATGCATGGGGTCGTTCGCTGGCGCATCGCACGGGGCGTTCTCGTCGCAAGGCGCGGGCGCGACGGTGGCGGCTATCTGCAGATCGAGGTACGTCGCGACCCCGGCGAGGGCGGTGAGCAGGCGCAGCTGCACGTGAACGTCGAGGTCGCCAACTTCTATCCGGCGATCTCATCTCGACTCGGCCGGCGCGTGTATGACGCCACGCAGTCGCGCATCCACGTAATCGTCACCAACCGTTTCCTGCGCTCGCTCGCTCGGCTCGATCTCGCCGAGTCGCGTGTCGGGCGTTATCGCGCCTAGCCGACGACGATCGCGCCGTCGAGCAGTGCGTCATTCGCGCAGCGCCTGCTCACCGCCCTCGCCAGAGCGACTGAGCGCACTGCGGGTGCCGTCGGGCGAGATCACGACGGCGGGTGCGCTGACGACGACGGACCCCGGCGGCACGTCGCCGTTGACCACCGCGCCGGCGCCGATGCGCGCGCCGTGCCCGATGCGCAGATCGCCGCGATGCGGCGAGATGACGACGGCGTTGGCGCCGATCAGCACCTCGTCCTCGATGTAGATGCGATAGGGCGAGTTCGATCCCGAGCGCATGGCGATCGTCACGTTCTGAAAGATCAGCACCTTGCGCCCGATCACCACATTGGTGTGGATCACCGTGCCGAAGCCATGGTGGCCGAAACGGAAGCCTGGGCCCACCTCCGCGCCGGGTGGCAGCGAGTTGTGGTAGATCCACGAGTTGAGGTTCTTGACGAACACGGCCAGCGGCCGCAGCCCTCGCTTCTGCAGCGCGATCGACAGCCGCCACAGCCTCACCGGTCCCATCGTCAGAAGCGCTCGCCGCCGACCGCCCGCAGCTTGGCGCGATCGTGCGTGGCCCTGATGCGGCGAATCGTGCCGGAGCGCGTGCGCATCACCAGCGACTCCGTCGTGGCGCCTCCGGCGCTCGGATAGCGCACGCCCTGCAACACATCGCCGTCGGTGATGCCGGTGGCCGAGAAGAACACGTCGTCTCCGGCGACGAGGTCGTCCAGCCCGAGCACACGGTCGAGGTCGTAGCCGGCGTCGAGCGCGGCCCTGCGCTCGTCCTCGTCGCGTGGCCACAGACGCCCGAGCAGCACGCCGCCGAGGCACTTGACGGCGGCCGCCGAGATGACTCCCTCGGGGGTGCCGCCGATGCCCCAGAGCAGGTCGACGGGCGAGCGCTCGGTGACAGCCAGCAGCGAAGCCGACACGTCCCCATGTGCGATCAGCCGCACGCGCGCGCCGGCCTCGCGGATCTCGCGAATGCCCTGCTCGTGGCGCGGGCGATCGAGCACCACGACCATCACGTCGCCGACCGGCGTGCCCTTGCGCTCGGCGACCAGCTTGACCGTCTCCGCGAGCGGGCGGTCGAGATCGACCAGATCGGCCACCTCAGGCGATCCGGCCATCTTCTCCATGTAGACGCATGGCCCGGGATCGAACATCGTGCCGCGGCTGGACAGAGCGATCACCGCCAGCGCGCTGGGCATGCCGTGCGCGGCGAGCGTCGTGCCCTCCAGCGGGTCGACCGCGATGTCGACCGCCGGCGGCGAGCCGTCGCCGATCTGCTCGCCGTTGTAGAGCATCGGAGCCTCGTCCTTCTCGCCCTCGCCGATCACCACGATGCCGTCCATCTGCACCGACTGCAACATGAAGCGCATTCCGTCGACCGCCGCCTGATCGGCGGCCTCCTTGTCGCCGAGGCCGACGAGTGGCGCGGCCGCCAGCGCGGCGGCCTCTGTGACGCGCACGAGCTCGAGCGCGAGGTTGCGGTCCGGTCGCTGGTGCGTGGGGTCGGGGGTCACGGTTGGGAGGGCGATTCGCTGCGCTGCGCGTCCGCTTCTCGGCCCTGCGCGGGGCGCGCGGAGGAGACGTCGTCGGCCTCGGCGAACCGTATATCAGCGTCGTCCGCCTCGCCGTCGGCGACGGCCGGCGGCCCGTCCTTGAGCAGCACGCGCGCGGGCGGGCTGACGACCGTCGCTCTGGCCGGAACGTCCTGGGTGACGATCACGCCGGCGCCGAGCCTCGCGTAGCGCCCGATGCGCAGACACCGCCCGCGCGGCGCGACGACCACCGCGTTGGTGCCAATTTTGACTCCGTCCTCGATCACGATCCGCGCGGCGGGGCCATCCACCGGCTTTCCGTCACGACGCGGCGGACGCCCCGCGGTCAGCGTCACGTTGTGCCAGATTTTCACGCCGTCGCCGATCTCGACATTGCTGTTGACGACCACGCCATGGCTGTAGTGACCGAGCAGCACGTTCGCGCCGACGATCGCCTCGGGTGAGAGCGAGTTGTGGTACAGCACGGTGTTCAGCTGCTTTACCCAGAACGCAAGCAGCCAGTGCCCGCGCCGGTGCAGCGCTCGCGACAGCGCCCACAGCCGTTCGGGGCTGAACAGCCACAGCCGCGCGAACTGCCTTCTGAGCCGCCCCAGCCCCTTCATCGGGCGCTGCCCCGACGCGGACGAACGGAGGCGTCGCGGCTCAGAGCCGCGCCCGCGATCGCACTAGGCACACCGAGCCACCACCGTGCCGGGATCGTAGCCGACGCGTGAGAGCCGGCTCGCGCGCCGCGCCGCTGTACGATCGCATCGACAAACGCAAGCGAGGAGGCGCAGTGACGCAGATCGGCTTCGTCGGGCTGGGCAAGATGGGCGGGAACATGGTCCATCGCATCCATCGGGACTCCGAGAACGAGGTCGTCGCGTTCGATTTCGACGCCAAGGCGGTCAAGCAGGCCGCCAAGAACGGCGCGTCGGGCGCGGGCTCGCTGCGCGAGATGGTCAAGCAGCTGCAGGCGCCGCGAATCGTCTGGATCATGGTGCCGGCCGGCGATCCCACGCAGGAGACCGTCGACAAGCTCGCCAAGCTGCTCGACCGCGGCGACACGATCGTCGACGGCGGCAACTCGCGCTGGACCGACGACAAGCGCCGCGCCAAAGAACTGAAAAGCAAGGGCATCGACTACGTCGACGTCGGTGTCTCAGGTGGCGTGTGGGGCCTGGAAGTCGGGTACTGCATGATGGTCGGCGGCCCGCCCAAAGCGGTCAAGCGACTGTCGCCGATTCTCGACGTGCTCGCGCCCGAGACCAACGAGCAGAGCATTGCGGCGATCGGCCGGCGCGGCTGGATGCACTTCGGTCCGGCGGGCGCCGGCCACTACGTGAAGATGGTGCACAACGGCGTCGAGTACGGCCTGATGCAGGCCTACGCGGAGGGCTTTGACGTATTCGACAAGTGCGAGTACGAGCTCGACAACGCGAAGATCGCGCACCTCTGGGGGCAGGGCTCGGTCGTGCGCTCGTGGCTGTGCGAACTGGCCGCGCGGGCGTTCGAAGCCGACGGCAACGAGCTGCAGGCGATCGAGGGTTACACCGAGGACTCGGGCGAGGGTCGCTGGACGATCGCCGACGCGACCGCGCACGACGTGCCGACGCCGGTGATCACCGCTTCGCTCTATGCCCGGCTGCGCTCGCGCGGCAACGGCGACTTCGCCGATCGCGTGCTGGCGGCGCTGCGCAACCAGTTCGGCGGCCACGCCGTCAAGAGCGCGCCGGCGTCCGGTGCGGGCAAGGCCAAGGCCGCCAAGCGCGGCGGACGCTGAGCGTTGGCCGCGCAGCCCGGCCAGCCGACCGCCGAGGCGGAGCCCGACAACCCGCTGACGGCCGGCCTGGAGCGCCTGCCGGTCGCGCCGACGACTCTTGTGATCTTCGGCGCCACCGGAGACCTGGCCAAGCGCAAACTACTGCCGGCGCTGTACAACCTCGCGCACGAGGGCGCGCTGCCGGAGCGCTTTCACCTCGTCGGTGTCTCACGTAAAGAAAAGGCGCACGAGCGCTACCGCGCCGAGTGCGAAGAAGCGATCCGCAAATACTCGCGCCGCACGCCTGACGAGGACGTGCTGAAAAAGCTGCTGCGCCACGTCCGCTACGTGCCCGGCGTGTTCGACGACGGGTCGGTGTACGGCGAGCTCGCCAAGGTGCTCGACGGCTTCGACGAGCAGGCCGGCGAAGCGATGAACCGCGCCTTCTACCTGTCGACCGCGCCGGAGTTCTTCCCCGTGATCGTCGAGCAGCTCGGCAACGCAAAGCTCGAGCGCCACGGCGACGCTGATGTGCGCGTGATCATCGAGAAGCCATTCGGCACGACGCTCGAGGAGGCGCGCGAGCTCAACCGGCGCGTGCTGGCGATCTTCGACGAGACGCAGGTCTTCCGCATCGATCACTACCTCGGCAAGGAGACCGTGCAGAACATGCTGGCGTTTCGCTTCGCCAACGGCATGTTCGAGCCGCTGTGGAACCGCAACTACATCGACAGCGTGCAGATCACCGCGGCCGAGGACCTCGGCGTGGGCACGCGCGCCGGCTACTACGACCACGCCGGCGCGCTGCGCGACCTGATCCAGAACCACATGCTGCAGCTGCTCTGCCACGTGGCGATGGAGCCGCCCGGCAGCTTCACCGCCGAAGACGTGCGCAACGAGAAGGTCAAGGTGCTGCACGCGATCCACGCGCCGACCAAGCAGGACATCGAGGAGATGGCCGTGCGAGCGCAGTACGCCGCCGGTCACATCGGCGGCGAGGACGTGCCGGGCTATTTGGAAGAGGACGGCGTGCCGCCCGACTCGAGCACCGAGACCTACGCGGCGCTGCGCCTGGAAGTCGACAACTGGCGCTGGGCCGGCGTGCCCTTCTACATCCGCACCGGCAAGCGCCTCGCGCGCAAGGTCACCGAGATCGCGGTCACGCTCAAGCCAGTGCCGCACCTGGCCTTCAGCCAGGACGGCTCGCTTGGCGTCCAGCCCAACCAACTCGTGCTGACGCTGCAGCCCAACGAGGGCGTCTCGCTGCGCCTCGGCGCGAAGATCCCGGGCACGCGCATGATCATCCGCCCGGTGAACATGGAGTTCCTCTACAACACGGCCTTTCTGTCGCAGTCTCCGGAGGCCTATGAGCGCCTGATCACCGACGCGATGCGTGGCGACGCGACGCTGTTCACGCGCAACGACGAGGTCGAGGCGCAGTGGCAGATCTGCGACCCGATCGTCGGCGCGTGGGCGCAGCAGCCCGGGCCTCTGGCTCAGTACGAAGCCGGCTCGCAGGGCCCGGTTGAGGCCGACAAGCTGCTGCTCGACGAGCACCGCTGGCGCGCGATCTGATGCCGCGGAGCGACGCCGTGTGGAGCGCCCAGGGCACGACGCCCGACGAGATCGAAGCCGCGCTGCGCGCGCTGCTGGCCGAGCGTCACGCCGAAAGCGCCAGCTTCTCTGCAGCGCGCGTGCTGAACATGATCGCCTTCGTCGACGACGAATGGAGTGGCGAAATAGCCAACCGCCTGCGCGGCGTTGGGCGCTATGCGCCGTCGCGCCTGCTCGTTCTTTCCTACGAGCCCGGGCGCGAGCGCCTGGACGCCCGTGCGAGCATCGCCTCCGACGCCGATCCTGAGCCCGGACAGCTGGCGCTGCTGCGCGAGACCGTGATCGTGCGCCTCGGTGATCGCCATCTCGACGACCTGATGACGATCGCCGATCCGCTGGTGGTCACCGACCTGCCGACGCTGCTGTGGTCGCCGCACGGCCACCCCGAGGCCGTCGACGCGCTGCTGGGCCTGGCCCAGGCGATCTTGCTGGACTCGATCGAGGAGCCCGACCATTCGCAGGCCGGCCAGCGTGCGGCGATCGACCGCGCCTACGCGCTCTCCCAGCACGTCTACGTGGTCGACCTTGCGTGGCTTCGCTCGACGCCTTGGCGCGAGCGCGTGGCGACCGTGTTCGACCCGCTGCCGATGCGCCGCGCACTGCACGAGCTGTGCGAAGTGAAGGTGCGCCACCACCCGGACTCGCGCGTGGCCGGGCTGCTGCTGATCGGCTGGCTGGCCGCGCGTCTGGGCTGGTCGCTCAAGCCCTCCGAGACATCCGAGGAGGCCAGCGACGGGGCGCTGCACGCGAGCGCGCTGGCCGAAAGCGGCGAGGTCAAGCTCAAGCTCCGCCCCGCGCCCGAGCAGCAGGTTCCGGGCCTTGCTGGCGTGGAGCTGACCAGCAAAACCGGTCTGCGCGTGCGACTGGACCGAGAGCCCGGCGGTCTGCGCGCGCGACGTCGCGACCCCGGCGGACGCGAGCGCACCTGGACGCTGCTCGGCGCGTCGCGCGGCGAGGGCGGCATCCTCGGCGAGGGCATTCGCCAGGCGCTGCTGCGCGATCCGACGTATGGCGCCTCGCTGGCGGCCACCAAGGAGATGCTGCCGGAGGCCGCGCACGCATGACCAGCCTGACGACCTGCGCTGACGCGGAGGCCGCCGCCAGGCGCGCCGCCGGCGAGATCTCACGGCGCCTGCAGAGCGCGCGGCGCGAGCGCGGCGTCGCGCATGTGGCGCTCAGCGGCGGCAGCACGCCGGCCCGCGCCTACGAACTGCTCGCCGCGGAGCTGGAGGACTGGAAAGACGTCGACGTGTGGTTCGCAGACGAGCGCTGCGTCGGCCCCGACGACGAGGAAAGCAACTTTCGCCTGGCCAGGCAGACGCTGCTCGCCGGCGCCGCCGGACTGGACGAGCAGCGCGTGCATCGCATGATCGGCGAGCTCGGGCCCGACGAGGGCGCCCGCGACTACGCCGAGCAGCTGAGCGAGCACGCGCCCGCGCGAGACGACGGCAGTCCGCCGGCGCTCGACGTGATCGTGCTCGGCATCGGCCCCGACGGTCATGTCGCGTCGCTGTTTCCAGGAGCGCCGACACTCGACGTCGGCGACGACGAGCTGTGCCTCGGCGTGCACGACTCGCCCAAGCCGCCGCCCGAGCGCATCACGCTGACGTTGACGGTGCTGCGCGCCGCCGAGCGCTGCGTGCTGCTGGCCACCGGCGCGAGCAAGGCCGACGCGGTCAACGCGATGCTCGGCGAGCCCACGCGCCACGTGCCCGCCAGCCTGCTCAGACGCGGCAGGCTCAGCGTGATCGTCGACGACGCCGCCGCGCCGGCGCCGCTGCAACGCTGAAGTCTCCCGCGCCGGGCGCGAGAGTTCGTAGAGTGGGTGCGCGAAGCGATGGTCACGGACGCGCTCAAGAGCAGTCGCCTGTCAGCTGACGCCGTGCAGGCCCTCAACGGCCTCGAGGCGGCCCGCGAGCGCACGCTCGCGCTCGTGGCGCATCTGGACGAGCAGCAGCTGCAGCGCGTTCATTCGCCGTTGATGAGCCCGCTCGTGTGGGATCTCGGCCACATCGCGGCCTATGAGGATCTGTGGCTCGCGCACCGCCACGGCGAGCTCGAGCTGTTGCGCCCGCAGCTGGCCGACCTGTACGACGCGTTCGAGACGCCACGGGCGATTCGCGGCGACATCGAGGCGCTCGGTCCGCGCGACGCGCGCGCCTATCTGGAGGCCGTGCGCACGCGCACGGTCGAGACGATCGCCGAGCGCGGCGTCGGCGACGGCGTGGTCTGCGAGATGGTCATCCGCCACGAGCTCCAGCACGGCGAGACGATGCGCCAGACGCTTGCGATCGCGGGACTACTGCCGGCGCAAGAGGCGGCCGCGGCGGACAGTCCGATGCCGCGGGGCGCCGAGGACCCCGAGTGGTTGCGCGTGGGCGCCGGGCCATTTGCGATGGGCAGCGGCGCCGACGGTTTCGCCTATGACAACGAGCGCCCGCGACACAGCGTGCACGTCGACGCATTTCAGATCGCGCGGCGCCCTGCGAGCAACGCGGAGCTGTTGGCCTTCGCAGCAGCCGGCGGCTACGAGCGGCGAGAGCTGTGGTCAGAGCATGGCTGGTCCTGGCGATGCGACCAGCAAGCGGAGCCTCTGCATCCGGCGATCGCCGCCGGCCAAGCCGACGCTCCGGCGTGCCACCTCAGCTGGTTTGAGGCGGAGGCGTTCGCGCGCGCCGTCGACGCCCGCCTGCCGAGCGAGGCCGAGTGGGAGAAGGCGGCGGGCGTTTCGCAGCTCGACGCGGTCGGGCGCGTCTGGGAGTGGACGCAAAGCACCTTCGCCGGCTATCCGGGCTTCGTCGCGCACCCCTACCGCGAGTACTCGGAGGTCTTCTTCGGCGAGGAATATCGCGTGCTCAGGGGCGGCTCGTGGGCGACCGATGCGCGCGTGGCGAACCGCCGCTTTCGCAACTGGGATCTCCCGCAGCGCCGTCAGATCTTCGCCGGCGTGCGCCTCGCGCGTGACGACTCTTCACAGCAATAACGCCGGCCGGGGGCGCATACTCGATAGGCTCGCCTGAGCGGAGGCGGATCGCGCTTGGCGTTCGGCTCTTCGGGAACTGCTGATGGAGCCCACAACCCCACCGGAGCCCGTGCTGGAGGCGGCGATCCGCATCGACTCGCACCTCGACTCGTCGCGCGAGCGCTCGCTGGCCGACGACGTGCTCGACGGCCTGACGCGTCCCTTCAAGGAACTTCCGCCCAAGCACTTCTACGACGCCCGCGGCGCGGAGCTGTTCGATCGCATCTGCGAGCTTCCCGAGTACTACCCGACTCGCGCCGAGCGCGCGATTCTCGAGCTCAACGCGGCAGAGCTCTCGCAGCTGACCGCGGCGGCCGAGCTGGTCGAGCTCGGCTCGGGCACGGCGAGCAAGACGCGCGTGCTGCTCGACGCGCTTCACGCCGCCGGCACGCTGCAGCGCTACGTGCCGATGGACGTGACCGAGAGCATGGTTCGCGACACCGCCGCCGAACTCACCGAGGAGTACCCGGGGCTGCGCGTGCACGGTGTGATCGGCGACTTCGAGCGCCATCTCGACCAGGTGCCGGCGGCCGTCGGTCCACGCATCGTCGCCTTCCTCGGCGGCACGATCGGCAACTTCCCGCCGGGCAGCCGTCGCCGCGTGCTGCGCGATATCTCGCGGCTGCTCGGGCCGCACGACCATCTGCTGATGGGCACCGACCTGGTCAAGGACCCTGAGATCCTGCAGGCGGCCTACGACGACGAGCATGGCGTCACGGCCGAGTTCAACCGCAACGTGCTGCGCGTGCTCAACCGCGAGCTCGACGCCGACTTCGAGCCCGACGACTTCGACCACGTGGCGCTGTTCGACGCCGAGCACGAATGGATCGAGATGCGCCTGCGGGCGCGCCGTGAGCACACGACGATCGTGCGCGATCTGGACCTGCCGGTGCACTTCGACGCCGGCGAGGAGATGCGTACGGAGATCAGCGCGAAGTTCACGGCCGAGCGGCTGGAGGCTGACCTGATGGCCTCCGGCCTGGAGCTCGTACGCTGGTTCACCGACCCCGACGAGCTGTTCGCGCTGACGCTCTCGCGACTCGCCGTGGACGCGACGGACGCCTCCGGCGGATAAGGTTTCGCGCCATGCAGATCGAGGGCAGCGCAGCGCTGGTGGTCGGCGGCGCGTCGGGGCTGGGCGAGGCGACCGTGCGCGCCCTGCACGAGCGCGGCGCAAGCGTCACGATCGCCGACGTCAACGCCGAGAAGGGCCAGGCGCTGGGCGGTGAGCTGGGGCTGGAGTTCGTCGCTTGCGACGTGCGCGAGGAGGAACAGGTCGAGGCCGCGGTGCAGAAGGCCGCCGCGAGCGACGGCGGTCTGCGGATCGCGATCTGCTGCGCGGGCACCGGTTGGGCGCAGAAGATCGCCGGCTCCAAGGGACCGCACCCGCTGCTGCCGTTCGAGACGATCATCTCGATCAATCTGATCGGCACCTTCAACGCGCTGCGCTTCGCTTCGGCCGCGATGATCGCCAACGAGCCCGGCGACGACGGCGAACGCGGCGTGTGCGTGAACACGGCGTCGATCGCCGCCTACGACGGACAGGTCGGACAGGTCGCCTACTCCGCCTCCAAGGGCGGCGTCGTCGGCATGACGCTGCCGACCGCGCGCGATCTCTCCCAATACGGCATTCGCGTCAACACGATCGCGCCGGGGCTGTTCGACACGCCGCTGCTGGCGGCGCTGCCCGAGGAGGCGCGCCAGGCGCTCGGCGCCGGCATCCCCTTCCCCCAGCGCCTCGGGCTGCCCAGCGAGTACGCGCTGCTGGCGTGTCAGATCGTCGAGAACCGCATGCTCAACGGCGAGACGATCCGACTCGACGGTGCGCTGCGCATGCCGCCGCGCTGACCGACTTCACGCGCGTGCCCGCGGCCCCGTGGCCCGGTCCCCACGCCGAGTGCCTGCACCGCGACCTCGTTACGCTGTGGGTCTATGCCGGAATCGATTGAGGCGCGATCCGCGGCGCCCGGCACGGACAGAGGGCAGATCCCGGATTTCTTCATCGTCGGTCATCCGAAGTGCGGCACGACGGCGCTCTACGAGATGCTCAGAGGACATCCGCAGATTCATATGCCGGTCAAGGAGCCCTGGTTCTTCGCGCCAGACCGCCGGCGGTTGGCTGAGCATCGCAAGGTCGCAGAAGATCGGACGCTCGCGGAGTACGCGTCGCTGTTCGCTGAAGCCCAGCCGAATCAGCGCGTCGGCGAGGCCTCGCCGGCCTACCTGATGTCCGAGCTCGCCGCCGCGCGCATCGCCGAGCGCCAGCCATCGGCACGAATAATCGCGCTGCTGAGGGAGCCCGTCAGCTTTCTGCGCTCGCTGCACCTTCAGTCAGTCCAAGACCACCTCGAGCACGAGAAGTCCTTTGGCAGGGCGCTCGCGCGACAACGATCAGAGCAGGAGCAGGGCAACGCCCACCCGGGCCGGCCCGCCGGCGAGCCGCAGCTGGCCTACCGGGAGCACATACGCTACGTCGAGCAGCTGCGCCGCTACCACGCGGTGTTTCCCGCCGATCAGGTGCTGGTGCTGATCTACGACGACTTCCGGCGCGACAACGAGGCGACCGTGCGCAGGGTGCTGCGCTTTCTCGACGTCGACGACACGGCGCCGATCGAAGTGACCGAAGCGAACCCGACCGTGCGACTGCGCTCGCGCAAGCTCGACGAGGTCGTCAGCTCGGTCTATCTCGGGCGTGGCTCGGTCGCCGGACCGGCCAAGAGCGCATTCAAGACGATTGCGCCGAGGCGGGCGCGCATGGCGGCGCTGCGAGTGATGCGGCGCCGGTTCATCTACGGCAAGCCGGCGCCGCCCGAGGAGGCCCTGACGCTCGAGCTGCGGCGCGAGTTCAAGCCCGAGGTGGTCGCCGCAAGCGAATACCTGAACCGCGATCTCGTTACGCTTTGGGGCTATGACAGCATCGGCTGACGCCAGGCTGCAGACGCCGGCGTCGGCCCCGGCGAGGCTGCCGGACTTCTTCATCGTCGGGCATCACAAGTGTGGAACGACGGCGCTCTACGAGATGCTGCGCAGTCACCCCGACATCTACATGCCGGACGTCAAGGAGCCGTCCTTCTTCGGCGATCCGCGCATCCTCAACCAGCCTTCCAGCCCGCTGCCGAAGACGCTCGATGAGTATCTGTCGCTGTTCGCCGCGGCGCAGCCAGGCCAGCTTCTGGGCGAGGCCACGCCCTCCTACCTTGCGTCTGATACCGCCGCGCGCGCCATCGCCGAGGTGCAGCCGGAGGCGCGCATCATCGCGATTCTGCGCGAGCCCGCCAGCTTTCTGCAGTCGTTTCACCTGCAGTGCGTCCAGAACCACACCGAGCCAGAGACCGATTTCCGCAAGGCGCTCGCGCTGGAAGGGCTCAGACGTGAAGGCAAGGCCATCCCGCGCGACGCCGTGGTCCCGGAGGAGCTTCTCTACCTCGACCGGGTGCGATATGTCGAGCAGCTGCGGCGCTATCACGCGGTGTTCGGGCACGAGCGGGTGCTCGTGATCATCTACGAGGACTTCCGGCGCGACAACGACGCCACCCTGCGGCGGGTGCTCCAGTTCCTCGGCGTCGACGATCGCACCGTGCCCGAGGCGGTTCAGGCGAACCCATCCGTGCGCGTGCGCTCGCAAGTTCTCTATTCGGCGGTGCGCTCGGTGTACCTCGGCCGGGGGTCGGCCGCACGCGTCACAAGAGCCGTGATCAAGAAGCTGATGCCCAGGCGACTGCGCCACCGCGCGCTCACGGCGACCAGGCACAGGGTCCTCTACGGCAAGCCCAACCGAGCCGACGAGGATCTGCTGGTCGAGCTGCGGCGGCGTTGCAAGCCTGAGGTCGCGTCGCTGAGCGAGTACCTCGATCGCGACCTGATCGCCCAGTGGGGCTACGAGGACGTCGAGTAGAGGCGTCCGTCAGGCGAGCCGCTCGACGAGCATCGCCATGCCCATGCCACCGGCTGCGCACATCGACTCGATGCCGTAGGTCTTGTCGAGCGTGTCGAGGTCGTTGAGCAGCGTCGTCATGATCCGCGCGCCGGTCATGCCGAACGGGTGACCCAGAGCGATCGCTCCGCCGAACGGGTTGAGCTTGTCGTCGTCGATGCCCAGCTCTTCCTTGCACGGCACGATCTGCGCCGCGAACGCCTCGTTGATCTCGACCACGTCGATGTCCTTCATCGTCATGCCCGTTTGCGCCAGCAGTTTCTGAATCGCCGGGATCGGGCCCAGGCCCATGATCTCCGGGCGCAGGCCGGCAACCGAGGAGGCGACGATGCGCGCGCGCGGTTTGAGGCCCAGCTCCTTGGCGCGGTCAGCGGACATGATCAGCAGCGCCGCCGCGCCGTCGTTCAGCGGACAGGCGTTTCCCGCCGTGACCGTGCCGCCCTCTTTGAACACGGGCGCAAGCGCCGACAGCTTCTCCATCGTCGTGCCCGGCCGCGGCCCGTCGTCCTTGCTGACGACCGTCTCGGGGACATCAATCTCGTTGCCCTCCCTGTCGACGTCCTTGTGCGCGGGCACCGTGACCGGCACGATCTCCGCGTCGAAGTGGCCGTTGGCGACCGCCTCGACGGCGCGGTTCTGCGAGATCACCGCCCATTCATCCTGGGACTCGCGGCTGACGTTGCAGCGCTCAGCGACGTTCTCCGCTGTCATGCCCATCGGGATGTAGACGTCGTAGGCCGCGCCCTCCGAGCCGTCGACGCCGTGGTTGAACTCGAACGACGCACCGGGCACGGCTCGTGAAACCGCCTCGACGCCGGCCGCTACATACGTGTCCCCCTCGCCGGTCTTGATCGCGTGAAAGGCCATCCGCGCGGTCTGCAAGGACGACGCGCAGAACCGGTTGACCGTCGTCGCGGGCACATGATGGTCGATGCCCGACAGCAGGCCGGCGACGCGCCCGACGTTGTTGCCCTGCTCGCCCTCGCAGAAGCCGCAGCCCATCATGATGTCGACGATCGAGCTCGGCTCGACCTCAGGGTTGCGCTCGATCAGCGCACGAAGTGGGATCGCGGCCAGGTCGTCGGCGCGAACGCTCTTGAGCGACCCCTTCCCCGCGCGTCCGATGGGGGTGCGAATGGCGTCGACGATCACTGCTTCGGGCATCTGGTGCGCTCTCCTTGGTCGTAGGCCCGGCGGGAAGCGGGCGGGAACGTCTCAGCTTATGCGGTCATAGCCCCACAGCGTCACCAGATCGCGACCCAGGTACTCGCCGGCGGCCTCGACCTCGGGCTTGAACCGCCGCCGCAGCTCGAGCATCAGCTCGTCGTCGGCGGGGCGCTGAGGGCGGTAGGCGACGCGACGGAAGGCCGCGGAGATCGAGTCGCCGGTCAGCGAGCGCGGCGGCAGCGCGTCGATCGTCTTCACCAGTCGCCCACGTTTGGCCGGGTTCAGTCCGGCTTTGCGGATCGCACGGCGCAGCTGATGCAAGCGCATCGAGCGCACGTCCTCCAGCGGTTTGGTCTCGACCGGCTCGATCGGCGCGTCAGGATCGACGCCGAGGAACTCGAGCACCTGACGAAGCACGGCCTTGTTGTCGCGCCGGAACTCCTCGTAGATCAGCACCAGGACCTGCTCGGGTGGAAACGCGTCGTGCAGTCGCTGAAGCTGCTCGGCATAGCGCACGTGCTCGGAGTAGAGCAGCGACTGCGGTGAAATCGAGCGACTCGGCACGTCCTCGCCCTGACGTCTGCGCTCCTCGAGGCCGATGGCCTTGCCGAAGTCCGGCTCATCGTCGATATGCGTAGCTAGGAACTGGAGGTGAAGCGAGCGCAGGAACGCCGCCGGCTCACGCAGCAACACCACGATTTTCGCATCCGGGCGCAGCTCGGCGATTTC
Source organism: uncultured Solirubrobacteraceae bacterium (assembly GCA_963793935.1). Classification (GTDB taxonomy): domain Bacteria; phylum Actinomycetota; class Thermoleophilia; order Solirubrobacterales; family Solirubrobacteraceae; genus Palsa-744. Next base: position 391,221 of record CAWCBZ010000001.1, on the reverse strand, counting down.
CTGTGCGGCAAGCCGTGAACGCACGCATTGCGGCGAGGCCTCGCCGGCGACCTGATCGTCCGGCGCGTCCGCGAAGAGCTTGAGGTAGTTCTCCAGCGTGGTCGGGCGGCTGTGCGCGCTGTCGAACGGCAGACGGAGCTCGCGAGCAAAGTACCACGGCTCCTTGAGGTCGGACATGAAGATCTGCGGATGCTGGCTGAGCATCAGGTAGAGCGCGGTGGTCCCGCACTTCTGATGTCCGACGATGAAGAAATCCGGTGTGCGCGCTGCCGTCACGGCCGTGCCCGCGCTCGCGTCGCGCTGCTGAGCTTGCGACGGCTCCCCTTGCTCTGGCATGACGCGCCAGTCTAACGTCGTCTACAGGTCGAGCCGACTCACGCCGAGCTCGTCGAAGCCGACGTGGTGGGCAAGCTCGTGGCGCACCGTGCGCGTCACCTGGTCGCGCAGCAGCTCGGGGTCGTGGCCGAAGTCGCGTCGCAGCGTGTCGCGGAAGATGACGATGCGGTCGTGCGTGTCTTCGCGCGTCGCGCCGTCGCCCTGGTAGAGCCCGTAGGCGCGTGCACGGCGGCCGCCGTCGGAGATCACCACGGCGACGTGCGCGAGGGCGTTGCGCAGCAGGTCGGGCAGGTCATCGAGGGCATCGCGAACGAGCTCTTCGAAGTCCTCGTCGTCGAGCGGATCGAGCTCCAGGAACTCGCTTTCCTGCGGATCGACGGCGAGGCCTTCGCGCGCGAGCGTCTCGGAGTTGCGCACGATCTCTTCGAACTCGCTCTCGGACTCGGGGTCGCGCCAGCCTGCCAGGCGGACCGCGACGAAGGCGGCGGCGCCCATCAGCAGCGCCGCGACGATCACGCCGAGCGCGATGTCCTCGAGCGCGCGCACGGCGCCGACCGAGCTGAAGCCCTGCCCGACGACGATCGTCACCAGCCCGAGCGACAGCGCGATCAGCGCCGCGATGCCGACACGCCTCAGATGGCCGGAGGCACTCGCTGGCGGCGTCGGCGTTCGCATCGCCGTTCCTATTTGAGCGTGCGGCCGATCACGAGCCGCTGGATCTCGTTGGTGCCCTCATAGATCTGGGTGATCTTGGCGTCTCGCATCATGCGCTCCACGGGGTACTCCTTGACATAACCGTAGCCGCCCAGCACCTGCACGGCGTCGACCGTTACCGCCATCGCCGTGTCCGAGCAGAACACCTTGGCCATCGACGAGTACTTGGCGGCCAGCGGATGCCCCTGATCGGCCATCGCGCATGCCTTGTACAGCAGCTCGCGCGCGGCCGCCGTGTGCGTTTCCATGTCGGCGAGCTTGAACTGGATTCCCTGGAACTCGTTGATCGCCTTGCCGAACTGTCGACGCTCGCGCGCGTAGGCGACGGCGTAGTCGGTCGCTCCCTGGGCGATGCCGACGGCCTGCGCGGCGGCGCCCAGGCGCGTGCGCTCGAGCGTGCCCAGCGCGACCGACAGGCCCTTGCCGACCTGGCCGATCACGTTCTCCGTCGGCACGCGCACGTCCTCGAAGATCGGCTGCCCGGTCGGCGAAGCGCGGATGCCCAGCTTGTGCTCGAGCTTGCCGACGCTGAAGCCCGGTCGGTCGGCCTCCACGACGAACGCCGTCAGCCGGCGCGTCTCGCGGTCGGTCACGGCGAAGGTGATGTAGAAGTCCGCGACGCCGAGGTTGGAGATCCAGTTCTTGGTGCCGTTGATCACCCACTCCTCGCCGTCCTGCACAGCCGTCGTCTTCATTCCCGCCGGGTCAGACCCCGCCTCGGGCTCGGACAGCGCGAAGGCCGGCGACCACTCGCCGGTCGCGCAGCGCGGCAGAAAGCGCTCCTTGAGCTCGTCCGAGCCGAACAGCTGCAGCGGCAGCGTGCCCAGCTCCTGCACCATCAGGATCAGCGCGCACGACGCGTCGACCTTGGCGATCTCCTCGACGGCCATGTTCAGCATCAGCGTGCCCGTGCCCGTGCCGCCGTACTCGGTCGGGAACGGCAGCCCGAGCACGTCCTGCTCGGCGAGCAGCCTGCGCACGTCCCACGGGTATTCGGCGCGCTCGTCGATCTCCGCGCGCGCGCGGCGCGATCCGCTCGCGCGCGATCTGGCCGATCGTCGCGCAGAAGTCGAGGTGCTCCTGCGGAATCGTGTAGACGTCGCTGACGGCCTCCATCGCTGCTGATCCTAGTGATCGGCGGCTCGCCGAGCGGCGATGCGACGGCCTCGAGAGCGCTGCTAGCTTGTTCGACGCGATGCCCGAGCCGAGCGAGCTGTCGATCGACCCACAGCGACTGGCCGCTTGGATCGCCGAGGACCCGCAGCTGCAGGTGATCGACGTGCGCGAGCCCTACGAGCGCGAGGCCGGGCACATCGCCGGCACGCGCCACATCGAGCTCGAACCGCCTGTCCTCGCAGGCGGCGACGCTCGACCGCGACCGGCCGGTGGTGTTCTACTGCCGCGTCGGCTCGCGCTCGACGATGGCCGCGCAGGCGCTGCGCGCGGCCGGCTTCGACGCCTACTCGATGGAGCGGCGGGCTGTTGCGCTGGGCACGAGGAGGGCCGACCGCTCTCGCCCGACGGCGGCCGCGTCGCCGACCACTGACGCTGCCCCCGCGCGCGGGCTGTGCGCGTTTTCGCGTCGCGTGCGCAATGGTTACGCGCACGAGATCAGCGACGAACAGGAGGGACACGATGGAGGCTTCGACTGACTACCCGGGCGTGACCGAGGGCGACGGCTACGCCGTGGCCAACCTCGACGACCTCGGCGACGGGCCGGGCTTTCGCAAGGTGCGCAAGGGGCTCGGCGTGACCGCCTTCGGCGTCAACGCGATCGTCCTGCCGCCGGGAATCGAGACGGGCTTTCACTACCACGACACGCAGGAGGAGCTGTACTTCGTCCACCGCGGCGCGATCGAGATCGAGTTCGGCGACGGCGCCGTGCACGAGCTGCGTGAGGGCGGCTTCGCGCGCGTCGACGCCGCGACCGAGCGCAAGATCCGCAACGTCGGCGACGTCGACGCCATCTACCTGATCGCCGGCGGCAAGGACGGCTACGTCGGTCGCGACGGGCGCGCGCCCGAGGGCGAGGACAGCGCGTCAAAGCGGTCCACGACCTGTCCGCCGACAAGGCCGGCTGAGCCGGGAGGCGGCGCGCGGTGGACGATCTGCAGCCGGCGCCGCGGACGCTTCGCGTGAACGACCGCCTGGCGATTCCGCTCACCGAGATGACCGTTCGCGCCAGCCGCTCCTCGGGCCCCGGCGGCCAGCATGCCAACGTCACCGCCTCGCGCGTGGAAGCGAGCTTCGACGTGGTGGCGTCGCAGACGCTCAGCGAGGGCCAACGTGAGCGCCTGCTCGCGCGACTGGGTCCGCGCGTGGTCGCGGTCGCGCAGGACGAGCGCTCGCAGGCGCGCAACCGTGAGCTCGCGCTGGCGCGCCTGGCCGAGCGCCTCGCAGGCGGCCTCGCCGTGCCCAAGCGCCGCCGCGCCACGCGCCCGACGGCGGCATCGCGCGAGCGGCGGCTGACGAGCAAGCGGCGAGACGCGCAGCGAAAGCGCGAGCGGCGCCGCCCCGACGACGACTAGTTCAGCAGCTCCTTGACGTAGCGCTGGTGCAGCCGTCCGAGCGACGTCTTCTCCGGGTGAAAGCCGATCGCGTTCCACAGCAGACCCGACGCCGGCGCCCAGGCGATGATCAGATAGACGCCGAGCACCAGCGCCGCGACGCGCAGGCGGCGCGAGCTCGACAGCGCCGCCATCGGCAGGACCCACAGCACGTACCACGGCAGCACCCAGCTGAGCGTCACCAGCAGCGCGACGCTCGCCCAGCCCGAGGCGGTGATCGGCCCGCGCCGTCGCCACGCCTGCACGCAGCACAGCACGACCGACAGCACCAGCGCCACGCTGAGCAGTTTGTGCAGCGCGTCGGTCTCGCCGCCGCTGCCGACCGCGAGGCCGATCAGGTTGGGCACGCTCACGTTCGTCACCAGGCGGCTCTGCGTGCTCAGGTCGGGAATGTGCAGGCCGAAGGCGAGCAGGCTCACCGTCGCGATGACCACCAGCGCGATCAGCATGCCCAGCGACACCTGCACGAGCCGCCGCGGCGAGCGCAGCAGGCCCGCGAGCACGACCGGGATCAGCACGCCCGCGGAGGCCTTGATCGCGGTCGCCGTGACCACCGCCGCGCCGGCGCCGATCTCGGCGCGCGACAGCGGCAGCAGCCACGCCGCGCGCTGCGCCGGCGGCGCTCTGTCGCGTCCGCCACCGCCTCGCCCGTCCGCGTCCTGCGCGCTCGCGGCGGACTCGTCCTTGGCCAGCCTGTGCGCGTGAGCAGCAGCAGGTAGAAGCCGAGCACGATGAAGAAGACCATCAGGAAGTCGTTGTGGTCGCCGCCGAGGCCCCACACGAGCACGATCGGGTTCAGCCCGACGAGCACGATCGCCATGCACCGGGTCGCGGCCGAGCAGCCGCGCGCACTTCCACACGAGCAGCAGCGTCGCGAGGCTCGCCAGCGCGAGCACGCCCTTGAGCACCCAGAAGGACGCCGGCGACGCCGAGCGGCACGACGGCGAACGTCAGCAGCGTGAACAGCGGGCCGTAGGGGCTGAGCAGCTGGTGCCAGTTGCTGAGGTCGTAGCTCGGGTCGCTGTGCGGCTCGAGGATCGGGATGCTCGTGTACGGGTTGAGGCTGTGCACGACCTCCATGCGCCCGTAGTTGACGTAGTTGAAGATGTCCGTCAGCGCCAGCGGCGGCGCCAGGAAGAAGATCGCGTGCACCGCGATCACCGCCGCGATCGCCCAGCGCGCGCGCAGCCGCGGCGACATAGCGCAGCCCGAGCAGGTAGCTGACGTACATCAGCACGACCGCGCCGCGTGAACAGGTACTTGAGCGTCGTGCTGTTGCGCGTGAGCCCCGGCAGCAGCCCGCCGAGCGGGCCGGCCATCCAGTGCGGGAAGTAGTTGGCGTGCGTCGTCGCCGAGAGGACGCTCGGCCGGTTGGCCGCCATCAGCACGACCAGCAGGCTGCAGCGCGACGATCGCCGCCAGGCACGATGCGCGCCGACCCAGGTGCGCTCGGCCGCGCCGCGCGAGCGTGCCGGCGCGCCCAGGCGCAGGCGGCGCCGCCTGGCCCGTGGGCTCCCGACCGGCGCGTCGCGCAGGGGAAGTGTGGTCGCGTCGCTCGGACATGCGTGAGCGCCCGCCGGAGCGGCCCTCAGAAGGTTAGACCTAGTGGCTGCGGCTAGACGCCGCCGCGACTCAGATCGCCTGGACGTTGACGGCCTTGGGGCCCTTGTCGCCCTGCTCCGGGTCGTAGGAGACCTTGGCACCCTCCTGCAGCGAGCGATAACCCTCGCCGTTGATGCCGGTGTGATGAACGAACAGGTCCTTGTCGCCGTCGTCGGGGGTGATGAAGCCGAACCCCTTGTCGTCGCTGAACCACTTTACGGTGCCAGTAGGCATGTGGGTACTCCTCCACGGTATGTGCGTGCTGCACGCGGAGGATGCTTCTTGAAGCTTCGACCTGCGAGCGCTTGCACTGCTTTCGCCGGTCTAGTGTGCCGGCCAGACCCGACGACCGTAGCAGGTCCCCGCGTTGCCATGTTGTTGAAATATTTAGATCGCACGATCGATTTCCCGAGCGCCCGCAGGGCTTTGCGTGACCGGCCGCACGGCGGCTAGGGTGAGGCGATGAGCCCAGCGAAGGCCCGCCGGCTGCCGCATCGGCGCGCGAGCCCGCGCCGCAGTTCGAGCGGCTGCTGCCCAGCGGCGAGCACGCCGGCGCCAGACAGATCGCCGACGAGCTGGACCTGCTCGCACGGGCGCGCGCCGGCGCCGGACGTCCGTACACGATCCTCAACATGGTCAGCACCGTCGACGGCCGCGCGAGCATCGGCGGGCGCTCGGGAGCGATCGGCGACCGCGCCGACCGCGAGCTGTTCCACGCGCTGCGCGCGAGCGTCGACGCGGTGCATGGCGGGCGCCGGCACCGTGCGCGTCGAGCGCTACGGCAGGATCATCCCGGACGCCGACACGCGGCGGCGGCGCCGTCGAGCGGGGCCTCAGCGAGGAGCCGCTCGCATGCATCGTCTCCGGGCGCCTGTCGCTCGCCGCCGACACGCCGCTGCTCAACGAGCCCGATGCGCGACGTGGTGCTGATCACGCCGTCGCAGTCGAGCCTGCCCGCGACGCGCGCACAGATCGACTACGTGCGCGCGCGACGCGACGGGCTGCTCGATCTGCCGGCTGCGATGCACGAGCTCGGCGAACGCCTCGGCGTGCGCACGCTGCTCTGCGAGGGCGGCCCGCACCTCAACGGGCAGCTGCTGCTGGCCGGCCTGGTCGACGAGCTGTTCCTGTCCTTCTCGCCGAAGCTCGCCGGCGGCGAGGACGCGACCGGCGAGGCTCTGCGCATCGTCGCCGGAGTCGAGTTCGCCGCGCCCGCTTTCGCTGCAGCTGCTCAGCGTGCTGGAGAGCGCCTCGACGCTGTTCCTGCGCTACGGCGTGCGCGCCGCGGCGCCCGAGCGCGCCTGATCGTCCGAGCGCGCCTGCGCGCCGGCGCGCGTCTCGCGCGAGACGATCGCCAGCAGCTCGCTGGCGAGCTCGCGCCCTTCGCTTGCCACGCGGGGAGTCGCGGCGATACGCACGACGACCTCCTCGCCGTCGAGCTCCTCCAGCGTGATGCGCGGCGCGTCGCGCAGCGGGATCTGCAGCTGTTTTTCGAGCAGTTCCTGCATGTCCGAAGGGGTCATGCCCGGGCGCAGCCGGGCGCGCAGGTTGACCGCCTCGGGCTCGCGCAGCGGGATCACGGCGCTGTTGAGCACGACGCTGTTGGGCACCATGATCGAGTCTTCGCCGTTGGCGAACGTCGTATACAGCAGCCCGAGCGAGCTGACCGTTCCCTCCACCTGGCCCGCCAGCGGACCGCCCTGCATGCGCACACGATCGCCGACGCGAAACGGCCGCGCGCTGAGCAGCACCGTGCCGGCGATCACGTTGCCGAGCGTCTGCTGCGCCGCGAGCCCGAAGATCACCGCGGTGAACGCGCCGCCGAGCGCCAGCGTACGCGCCTGGATGCCCGCGACGCGCAGGGCGACCAGCAGCGCAAAGACGATCGTCAGCAGGCGGATCAGGAAGCCGACGGTTCCCGCGGTGGCGGGGTCCAGGCGCCGAAACAGCGGCGGCCCGAGGCTGCGACCGATATCGCGCGCGATCGCCCAGCCGAGGATCATCAGCGCGATCACGACCGCCACCGTGATCGGCGTTTCCAGCGCCGCTTCCAGTTCTTTGGCGGCGCGGCCGTGACGGCCGGCGGCGCCGAGCAGGCTGACGCGGTTGTCGTAGAAGACCACCACGGCCACGAACAGCGGCACGAGCACCAGCGCCTCCAGGCGCGCGCGCTTGACCACGCGCGGGCTTATCTGGCGCAGCAGCCCAGCTTCGCGCCAGGCCTGGCTGCGCGTCTCGAACATCTTCTGCGGTGTGCGCGGGACGGGCATCCGCTCCATGATGGAGCACTTTCTAAGCGTGAGTTGAATCCTCTCGCCCACCGGTCCGGGATTTGGGCTCGAGCGGGCCGTCGATCAAGCGAGTCCGCTCAGCTGACGGTGTAGATCAGCATCGCGAAGCCGAACAGCACACAGTAGATGCCGAACGGGACGAGCGTTCGCGTCTTGAAGTACTTGACCAGAAAGCTGACGGTGAACACGGCGGTGACCGCCGCGACGACCATTGCCACGAGCGCCTGCCCACGGATGCCGTCGCCGAGGTGGCCGAGCAGGTCGGGCATCTTGAAGATGCCGGCGGCGAGGATTATCGGCGTGGCCAGCAGGAACGCGAAGCGCGCCGAGTCTGAGTGGTCGAGCCCGCGGGCGAGCCCCGTGCCCATCGTCACGCCGTCGCGGCTGATGCCGGCGACCAGCGCCGTCGACTGGGCGAAGCCGACGAGCAGACGCCTCGCGGTACTCGAGCGTCTCCAGGCGTCGCGCCGCCGTCGGCCTTGGCGCCCTCGCGTTCGGCCAGTTCGCGCACCTCGGCGCGTTTGCGAAAGCGCTCGAAGCCGAACAGCAGCAGGCCATTGACCATCAAGAAGATCGCCGCCACCTCGGGCTTGGCGGTGACCGTGCGCAGCTCTTTCTCGAAGATCAGCCCGAGCACGCCGGCCGGCAGGCTGGCGATGATGATCAGCCAGGCCAGGCGCTCGTTGCTCGTCTCCACACGGCGCTTGCCGAGCGTGCGGAAGAAGGCCGCGATGATCTCCACCCAGTCGCGCCGGTAGTAGATCAGCAGCCCGATCGCGCTGCCGACGTGAAGCAGCACGACGAAGGCCAGCCAGAAGGACTCTTTCTGAGATTGCGCGTGCACGAGGTCGTTCCAACCGAACAGCGTCGGGAACAGCACCGTGTGGCCGAGGCTGGAGATCGGGAACAGCTCGGTGACGCCCTGCAGCACGCCGAGCACGACCGCCTGGAAGTAGCTGATAGCCGAGGCGAGCGGCGTCAGGAGCAGTGTGGCCATCGACGCGAGAGCTTAGAGCGTGCGCGGGCGGCCACGTACATGAGAATCATCACAACCGCTTCACACGATCGTTTCCCCCTGGTCACAAAACCACACCCTTTGCAGGGCGAATCTGACTGCTATGGAGCGTCATGGAACGACGTCGCAGCCGCAATGACGAAGGCACTCGCGTGGACATGCACTGTCACTCGACGGCCTCGCAGGAGTCCAAGCTGGGCGTGCAGCGCGCGGCCGGACTGCCCGAGTGCGCGACGCCGCCGCAGGAGGTCTATGAGCTGGCCAAGCGCCGCGGCATGGACATGGTGACGATCACCGACCACGACACGATCGCCGGCGTGCTGGAGATCGCCGACCGTCCCGACGTGTTCATCTCAGAGGAGCTGACCACGCACTTCCGCGGCGAGCCCCAGGCCGTGCACGTGCTCTGCTTCGGCATCACGCCCGAGGATCACGAGTGGCTGCAGACCAACCGTGGCGACGTCGAGTTGTGCGCCGCGTACATGTTCGAGCGCGACATCGCCTGCGCGCTGGCCCACCCCTACTACCACGTCGGCGCACCGCTGACCGCCCGCCACCGCCGTCGCCTGGCGCAGTTGTTCGACGTCTGGGAGGTGCGAAATGGCGCGCGGGCGCGCGAGCTCAACCGCCCAGCCGCAACCTATGTGGCGACGCTCGACGGCGCTGGCATCGGCGGATCCGACGATCACGCCGGCGTGGACATCGGGCGCACCTGGACGCAGACGCCGAGGTCCGCGACACCCGAGCAGTTTCTCGCGCACGTGCGCGCGGGGCGTGTCGTCGCCGGCGGCAAGCAGGGCAGCGCCGCGAAGTGGGCGCACGCGGCCATCGCCTTGGCCGCACGAGCGCTCGGCGCCGATCCGGCCGCGGGCGGGTCTGTCTGCGGGCCGGAACCGTCGGCGGTCATGCGCATGGCCGCGCGCCTGCTCAGCGAGGGCGATGCGCGTCACGGCGCGACGGACGGCGGCGCCAGCGTCTCACCCGCCGACGCGCGCAGCCTGCTGCATGCATGGCTGGCCGCGGTCGAGCTCGATCACCTCGACGAGGCGGGGCTGATCGCCTACATGCAGGACGACGACTTCAGCCACTCAGACCTCTATCGCCGAGCGTGTCGCGCGCACGAGCGCAAGCTGCGCACGGCCGTCGAGCAGGCGCTCGGCGCGGCACGTGGCGAGCGCGACGTGGCGAGCGCGGCGATGGGGCTGTTCGAGAGCTGCACCGCGGCGATTCCCTACGCGCCGGCGACGGCCTTCCTGGCAAACGAGCGTGCCAAGCTCGACACGCGGCGCGAGGATGGCGAGACGCCGCGGGTGGCGATCCTCGCCGACGGCATCGGCAGCACGCACGGCGTCACACGCGCGGTTGAGGAGATCCGCTCACGCGGCGTGGAGGGCTTTGAGATCGAGGTTGTCGGCACCGACCCGGCGGTGGACCGGCGTCTGGCTGCGGTTGCCGAGTTCGAGGTGCCCTACTACCCGGGCCTCAGCATCGGCGTGCCGAGCCTGTCGGCGGCGGTGCAGACGATCGCCGATGGCGAGTTCGACCTGATCCACGTCTGCTCGCCCGGCCCCGTGGGCATCGTCGGCGCGCTCGTCAGCCGCGGACTCGGGGTGCCGCTGCTCGGCAGCTACCACACCGAGCTGACCGCCTACGCCGGGCTGCGCTCGGGCGAGCAGCGCGTCGCCGAGGCGATGGCGATGGGCGTGCGCGCCTTCTACGGAGCCTGCGATCTGGTGCTGTCGCCGAGTCCGGCTTCGGACGCGACGCTCGCGGCGATCGGCGTCGGCGCGAGAGAAGGTCGCGCGCTGGGATCGTGGCGTGGACACCGAGCGTTTTGACCCGACGCTGCGCGAGCAGGCGCTGCGCGAGCGCAACGGCAGCGCGGCTGCGAGGGCGCCCGAAACGATCGACGTTCTCTACGCAGGTCGCATCACCCACGAGAAGGGCGCCGATCTGCTCGCCGAGGCCTTCCTGCTGGCACGCGCGCGCGACCCGCGCCTGCGCCTGGTGCTCGCCGGCGGCGGCCCGGAGGAGCAGCGACTGCGCGAGCGCGTCGGCGAGCACGCCGTCTTTCTCGGCTGGCTGGAGGGCGCCGGGCTGGCGCGCGCCTACGCCGCCGCCGACATGTTCCTGTTCGCCAGCCGCACCGACACCTTCGGCCAGGTCGTGCTCGAGGCGCAGGCCAGCGGCCTGCCGGTCGTGGCGGTCGCCGAGGGCGGGCCGCTGTCGCTGATCGAGCCCGGCGTAAGCGGTCTGCTCTGCGACGCCGACGCAGCCGCACTGGCCGACGCGGTGCTCGAGCTTGCCGGCTCGCAGGCCCTGCGCGAACGCATCGCCGAGGGCGGGCTGCGCGCGGTGCGCGAGCGCACGTGGGAGCGCGCGCTGGCGCGGCTGGGCGACGGCTATCGCGCGCGCGCTCGGCGCCGCGCGAGTCGGCGGAGGTCCCGCGTGCCGCCTAGCGCGCACCGGCGCCGCACGATCGCGGTGGCGCTGCACGACGTCGAGCCGGCGACGTTCGAGCGCTGCGCGCTGATCCGCGACTGGCTCGACGACCACGGCGTGGACCGCGTGACGCTGCTGGTGATCCCGGCGCGCGACCTGCATCCGCTCGGCGAGCGCTCGCCCGGCATGACCGGTTGGCTGGACGAGCGTCGGCGCGCCGGAGACTCGATCGCTCAGCACGGCTTTCATCACGAGCGCACACGCAGGCCCGACCGAAAGCCCGCCACGCTGCTTGCGCGTCGGTCGCCGGCGCACCGGCGAGTTCGTCGGCCTCGGCGCCGAGGAGACCCGGCGCGCGGTCAGCGCCGGCTGGCGCGTGCTGAAGCTCGCCGGCGTCGAGCCGGACGGCTTCGTCGCGCCGGCCTACGCGTACACGCCGGCGCTGCGCAGCGTGCTGCCGAGCCGCTTCCGCTGGTGGGCCGGCCTGCTCGGTGTGCACAGACGCGCGGCAGACAGCTATGGCGACGACAGCCGCGTGGTGGCGCCCGCGTGGAGCCTGAGCTCGGCCGGCGTGCTGCAGCGCACGCTCTCCCCCGCGCTGGTCCGCGCCGGCGCGATGCTCGCGGGCGACACGCTGCGCCTGGATCTGCACCCGTCAGACCTGCAGCATCCGCGGCACATGCTCGCGCTCGAGCGCGTTCTGGCACGCGCGGCGCCGCAGCGCACCGCGATCACCTACGACGAGCTTCTGAGCGCCTAGCGGCGACCGCGGCGCCGGGCGTCGTCTAGCGCGCCGGCTTGCTGATGAACAGCGTCGGCTTGAACGCTTCGACCTTCGGCGCGCCGGCATAGCCCAGGTGCTTGAGGCCGAACAGGTCCTCGATCGTGCGCAACAGCGAGAAGTGGTCGTACGGTTCCTGACTGATCGTGTGCGCCTTGGCGAACGGCGAGAGCATCAGCGCGCCGACCTGTCCACCGCCTTCCGGCGGCAGGCTCGCCGCGACGCCGGTCGGCGCGGGCAGGTTGGGAAAGCGCGGCTGGCCGCAGCAAGAGCTCGAGTCGGCAAGTTCGCCCGACGAAGGCGCCTCGTCGCTGGTGATCAGCAGCAGGCCGTGCTTGTAAGCCGGCGAGGCGAGGATCTTCGGCACGAGCTGCGACAGCAGAGCGTCCGCCGCGGGCAGGCCGCCGGCGCCACCGCCGGGACACGGTCCCGGGCTGCCGTCGTGGCAGCGGTCCGGCACGATGTAGGAGACGCTCGGCGTGCGCTTGGCGCTGGACAGGTCGGCGTCGAGCGCGTTCAGGCCGACGTCGTCGGCGGCGCACGTCGGCGAGTCGATCAGGCCGTGGAAGTACACGAACGGGTTGCGGAACGTCGCGTATGGGCCGCTCGGTTGCGAGGAGCTCGCATCGCTCTGACCGAGCGCCGGATGCGCGCAGGCGGGTGGCGTCGTCGCGCCTTCGCCGATTCCCTGCACGTACGCGCGCCACGTCAGGCGCTTGACTTCCAGCTGGCCCGGCAGCGTCGCGATCGTCGCCGGGTACACGCAGCCGTCGCCTGAGACCTGCCCTTCGGCGGCGGGCGTCGCCGGCGCCACGTCGGTGTAGATGGGGCAGTTGGCCGCCGTGGCTGGCGTCGGGCCCTGACCGCTGATCAGTGCGATGCCGTTGGCCAGCTGCTCGTGCGCCACGGCGTAATAGCGGGCCAGCAGCTCGCCGCGGCGCTCCAGCGTGCGCGACAGGTATGGAGCTGGCGATTCGGGGCCGAAGGTCGCCGCGTAGGGCTGATCGGAGAGCATGATCACGAACACGTGGTCGATCGCCGGCAGCTTGGCCGCGGGCGCGTGCGCGGGCGGTGTTGAGCCGCCTTTTTCGCCGCCCTTGGCGTTGCTCTTGGCAGGAGCGGGCGAAGCCGGCGCCGGCGTGCTCGTGCCGGCGACTTCGGGCGTTTCGGGCGTGGCTTCTGGCGTTTCTTCGGCGCTCACCGGCGGCGGTTCGCTGGCCGCTGTCGGCGCTTGCGCCGAGTCGCCGCTTGTCGTCGCAGCCGGCAGCAGCAGCTTCACGGGCGCCCGCGCCGACGCCGCAAGCGAGACTGGCGAGCCGGCGACGCTGCCGAGCAGCGCGCCGAAGCCGACAAACGCGAGCACGAGCAGCGCGGAGATGCGCGGCGACGGCAGCTTGAGCGCAGCAAGCCCGTCGAGCAGCCCCGCCGGGTTTCGGCGAACGCGCGCCTCGTCGCTCGTCGCCGGCAGGTGCGCGCCGTCCGTGCCCGACGCAGCCGGCGCTTGCATCGGCTCAACGCCGGACCCTCGAGCGCGCCGCACGAGCTCGTCCAGCTGCCGGCCGCGCGCACCCACGCGCGCCCCGCAGCTAAGGCAGTAGCGCTGGCCGGAGAGCAGCGCGGCGTCGCATTGCGGACAGCGCGCCGTCCGGTCGCGGCCGCCAGTCGCGGCCACTAGTCCCCGCGCGCGACGCGCCGTCCGAGGATCTGCCGGCGTCGCTGCGCGTCGACGCTGAAGGTCTACCGTGACCCGCGCTGGCGTCAGGCGCCAGCAGCGCATCCACGGAGACCGTCTCGGCGTCTCGGCGATCGTCGGCCAGCGGCATGCCGAGCGTGGGCATCGCGGTGCTCGGCGCCTGTTCCATCAGCGTCGCGCCGCATTGCCAGCAGAACACGGCGCCGCGGCTGTGCGGAGCCCCGCAGCCGGGGCAACTGCCGGCGCTCGCGCTGTCCTGGAGCGCCAGCAGGCGCTCGATCTCGGCAAGCTCGGCGTCGCGCTCCTGTAGGACCGCCGCGCGGCGCACCAGCACGTCGAGGCGAAAGTGGTCGCGCGTGGCCATCTCGTATGCCAGGCCGCCGAGATCCCAGTGGAGCTCTGTGACCTGCTCGGCAAGGTCATCGCGTCGGCGCTGCAGCTCGCTGCGCTCGTCGCGCGGCGGTGCAGCCGGCGCGCGCGTGGCAGATGACGCGGGCGCGAGCGGCTCGAGCGGCCTCGACGGCCGCTTCCTTCGCCGGTCAATCGCGTCGCCCAGGGAGCTCACGTTCCGACCACGTTGGGCAGGTTCTTGGATTTTTCCTCATAGCTCTTGCCCCCGACTTTGTTCAGTTCTTCGGCCGCTTTTTTGGGCGGCTGGTGGCTGGGGCTCGCACCCGAGGCTCCGGAGCCGCCGGCCTTGGGGGTCGATGGTGTCGTCGAGGAAGCTGCGCCACCGGAGGGCGAAACCTTGATCACCGAGGCGCCGGGAAAGCTCTTCTTCAGCCGCGCCCGCGCCTTCTCCGCTTCGGGCTTGGAGTGGTAGACGCCGGAGTAGATCACGTAGTTGCTCGCGGGCAGGCCGAAGTCGTCGGACTTCAGCGCGCCGACGGCCTTGGCGCCCTTCGCGCCGGCGGCGGTCTTCGCCGCTTCGACGGCGGTCGTCTGCGTGCCGGCCTGCGGCAGCGTCTGCAGTTGCACGGTGTAGCCGCTGGTAGTCGCCGGCCAGTCGTCGGTGAACGCCGAAGCTTCGCTCGCCCCGCCGCCGGCCCCTGCGGCGCTGCCGCCGCTTGGCGCGGTTGCGACGCTGATCACCGGTGGCGCTGCGGCGGTCTTCGTGCCGGCGCCCGCGCGGCCGATCAGCACGCCGACGCCCATCGCCAGCAGCAGCACGCCGACGCCGGCGATCACGGTCACGGCGTTTGAGCGCGGCGCGCCGGACGGCGGCGCAGGCGGCCAGCCGCCGGGCGGCGTGGAGTCGGGCGGGGCCGAGGCTGGCCCAACCGCGGCGCCCGGGCTCGGCGTCTCTCGCGAGCCGCCGGCGAGCAGACTGCTCATCGGCACGTGCCGCTCGCCACACTCCAGGCAGTAGCGCTGGTCGCCGGCCAGCGGCGCGCCGCAGGTCGCGCAGGTGTCAGCGGCGCCTGGTCGCGGCGGGTGGCTGGCGATCGATTCGCTTGACACGGTGGCTGACACGGTTGCTCGCCGTGCTCGCGCCGCGCGACAGCAGCGACGCGTGTGCGAGCCTGGCTCCGCCGCCTATGCTCGACGCAGGCCGACGCGGCGACGTAACGATTTGGTGAAAGCCCGGTGGGCGTCGTCGCCTCCAAGAGGGCCGACCCGCCGGCGCAGTCCGCTCTTGGGCGGCCGTGAGAGGACAGGCGCGCTCGTCCTCGCCGCGATGGGGTGCTCGCCGCTGCCGCCGGCCGGCTCGCGCGACGAGTCTCCCAGACGCGCTGCACGGCATAGGCCGACGACGACTGCGGCGAGCAGCACCCAGGCGAAGGCGATCGACATCAAGACCATGGCTACTCCGGGCTAGACAGTATTTCTCACTATCTATATCAGGATTATGCCGTGCTGGCGATCGGAGCTCCCTCGCCGCGTGCGGCACTAGGATCGAGTGGCAATTGCGCATCGAACCGCGATCCGCGGTGTTCGTTGAGTAGCGCCAGCACGGAGGCGACGATGCCCGGCACGAACATGCAGAGACCGAACATCAGCACCGCAAAGGCCCTTCGCAGCCTGACGGCGATCGCCGTTGTGCTGGCCTGTGCCGTGCCCTTGGTCGCGCAGGCCGCGACGACCCCCCCGACGACGCTGAAGGCGACAACGGGCGCGGCGACGGTCGTACGCCCGACCTCGGCGACGCTCCTCGGCGCGATCTACCCGGGCGGCGCGGCGACCACCTACTTCTTCGAATACGGGCCGACGACCGCCTACGGCAAACGGTCGACGCCAGGCCAGCTTCCCGCGGGGACGGCGAAGGTCAAGGTCGGCCAACCGGTGACCGGCCTTGTGACCGGCTACCACTACCGCCTCGTCGCGACCCACACAGACGGGACGACGTCGCGTGGCAAGGACCGAACGTTCGTCGTGAAGACGAAGAGCAACAGGACCAAGTTCGCCCTACCCAAGTCGACGACGCCGACTGTCTACGGCTCGACATATGTGCTCAGCGGCACGATGACGGGGGTCGGCGCCGCCAACCGGCCGGTGGTGCTCGAAGCCAGCCCCTACCCGTTCCTCGAAGCCTTCACGAGCGTCGGCCTGGCGTCGCATACCGACGCGGCCGGCCGCTTCTCCTTCCGCGTGGCGAAACTGACCAAGACCACGCAGTTTCGCGTGAGCACCGTCGACCCGCGACCGGTCTACAGCCGTGTGATCACACAGCTGGTGGCGGTCAAGGTGGACCTCAAAGTGCGCTCCTCGGGCCATCGTGGACTCGTCCGCCTGTATGGCACGGTCACGCCGGCGGCGCCGGGTGCGCACGTGAACTTCCAGCTGTTCAAGCAGGTGCGTCCGGGCAATACGGAAAAGACCGAAGAAAGGACCACGGTCTTTGCGACTCAGTTCAGCAGCGTGGTCAAGAAGGGCACCGCCACGGTGTCGCGCTTCAGCGTCGTCATGAAGATCAAGCGCGGCGGCAACTACCGCGCGTACGTGAGCCTCGTCAAAAAGGGCGCCGTGAGCTCCGGCTGGAGTCGCTCGGTGCTGCTGCACGCCGCGTCGAGCTCGACCAAGCGGCACTGAGCGGGAAGTTGCCGGCCACCGCTGCCGAGCCGCGCGTAAGCCCGGCTCGCGCCGCGCTGTCTCGTCAGCGGTCGCGGGCGGCGATGCCGCGTTCGCCGAGCAGCTCCATCACGCGCTCCACGCCACGCTCGACCGATTCTTCGAGCGTGCCGAGCACGAGGTCGGGTTCGGCGGGGCGCTCGTAGGGCGCGCCGACTCCCGTCAGACCCGCCAGCTCTCCCGCGCGCGCACGCGCGTACAGGCCCTTGGGGTCGCGCTTCTCGCACAGCTCCAGCGGCGCATCGACGAAGATCTCCAGGAAGTCCAACTCGTCGCTGGAGTGCAGCGAGGCAGCCAGCTCGCGGTCGGCGGCGTATGGGCTGACCAGGCTGACCAGCGCGATCGTGCCCGACTCGGCGAGCAGCCGGGCGACGTGCGCCGTGCGCCGCACGTTCTCGCGACGTGCCGGCTCGTCGAAGCCGAGGTCGCCGTTGAGGCCGTGGCGCAGGTTGTCGCCGTCGAGCAGGAACGCCGACTGGCCGGCCGCGATCAGCCTCTCCTCGACCGCCGCGGCCATCGTCGACTTGCCCGCGCCCGGCAGTCCCGTGAACCACAGCGTCGCGCCGGGCTGGCCGAGCGCCTGCCAGCGCCGCTCGCGCGTGACGCGCGTGCCCTGCCAACGGACGTTCGGGCTGCGCTCGCTCTTGGCGTCGGTGTCGAGCTCGTCAACCTCGGTGTCGAGAATCACGCCGGCGGCGACCGTTTCGTTGGTAGCGGTATCGATCACGATCAGGCTGCCTGTCGTGCGGTTGCGCCGGTAGGAGTCGAACACCAGTGGCGTGCTCAGCTCCATGTGCACGCGTCCGAGATCGTTCAGCGCGAGCTCGGTCGCGGCCTCGTCGCGGTGCAGCGTCTCCACGTCGATGCGGTAGCGCACGTCCAACCCTCCGACCATCGCCGTGCGGGTTGTGTGCTTGACCTCGTAGCGCCTGCGACGGTCAAGCGGGCGCTCGGACATCCAGCACAGCAGCGCCTCGAAGCGGTTGGACACCGTCGGCTGGTTCTGCGTGCGCACGATCGTGCTGCCGCGTCCGACGTCGATGTCGTCCGCCAGGCGCAGGGCCACGGACATCGGCGGGAACGCCTCCTCGACCGGCCCGTCGAAGGTGTCGATGCCGGCGATCGAGCTGCGCTGCCCGCCGGGCAGCACGAGCACGTCGTCGCCCGGACGCATCACGCCACCGGCGACCTGCCCGGCGTAGGCGCGGTAGTCGGCGACGCTCGACGACGGCGGGCGGATCACCCATTGCACGGGAAAGCGCACGTCGATCAGGTTGCGGTCGGACGCGATGTGCACGTGCTCGAGGTGGTAGAGCAGCGGCGGCCCTTCATACCAGGGCATCTTCTCGGAGCGGTCGACCACGTTGTCGCCGAGCAACGCGGAGATCGGGATGTACGTCAGGTCGGGCATCTCCAGACGGGCCGCGAAGGCGTCGAACTCCTCGACGATCGCGTCGAACACGCCCTGGTCGAAGTCGACGAGGTCCATCTTGTTGACGCACACCACGACATGCGGAATCGCCAGCAGCGAGCTGATGAAGGCATGGCGCTTGGACTGCGCCAGCACGCCCTTGCGCGCGTCGACCAGCACGATCGCCAGGTCCGCCGTCGAGGCTCCTGTAACCATGTTGCGCGTGTACTGCTCGTGGCCGGGCGTGTCAGCGATGATGAAGCGACGCTGCGTCGTCGCGAAGTACCGATAGGCGACGTCGATCGTGATTCCCTGCTCGCGCTCGGCGCGCAGCCCGTCGGTCAGCAGCGACAGGTCGAGGAAGTCGTGGCCCATCCGTTGGCTGGTCTGCTCGACGTGCTCGAGCTGGTCGGTCAGCACCTGCTTGGAGTCATAGAGCAGGCGGCCGATCAGCGTGCTCTTGCCGTCGTCCACCGAGCCCGCCGTGGCGAAGCGCAGCAGATCCGCCGGGCGCTCGGTCAGCCGCCGAAACACCTCCTGGCCGTCGACCTGTGCGGCCGACGCGTCGTCCTCGGCAGGCGCCGCGTGCCCGTTGCCGTTGCTGGTCGTCGCGTCCGCCGATCCCGGAACCTTCATCAGAAGTACCCCTGCCGCTTGCGATCCTCCATCGCCGCCTCCGAGACACGATCGTCGGCGCGCGTCTGCCCGCGCTCGGTGACCTCGCGTCGCGGCGATCTCGGCGACGACCTCCTCCAGCGTCGCCGCCGAGGACTCGACCGCGCCGGTGCAGCTCATGTCGCCGACGGTGCGGTAGCGCACTCGCGCGGAGAAGGGCCGCTCGCCGTCCATCAGCTGCATGAACGGGCTGTTGGCGTAGAGCATGCCGTCGCGCTCGAACACCTCGCGGTCGTGCGCGAAGTAGATCGACGGCACCTCCAGCTGCTCCTCGGCGATGTACTGCCACACGTCGAGCTCGGTCCAGTTGGAGATCGGAAAGACGCGCGCGTGCTCGCCCTTGGCGATGCGCGCGTTGTACAGCGTCCACAGCTCGGGGCGCTGGCGTTGAGGCTCCCACTGGCCGAACTGGTCGCGAAAGGAGAGCACGCGCTCCTTGGCCCGAGCGCGCTCCTCGTCGCGCCTGGCGCCGCCGAACGCAGCATCGAAGCCGTGCTCGGTGATCGCGTCGAGCAGCGTCACCGTCTGCAGGCCGTTGCGCGATGCGCGCGGCCCGGTCTCCTCGACGACGCGCCCTTCGCGGATCGAGTCCTCGACGGAGGCGACGATCAAACGCTCGCCGATTTCGCGGATGCGCCGGTCGCGGTACTCGATCGCCTCGGGGAAGTTGTGGCCGGTATCGACGTGCATCACCGGGAAGGGAAAGGGGCCGGGGCGAAAGGCCTTCTCGGCGAGGCGCAGCAGCACGATCGAGTCCTTGCCGCCGCTGAACAGCAGCACCGGGCGCTCGAACTCCGCGGCGACCTCGCGCATCACCTGCACGGCCTCGGCCTCCAGCGTGCGCAGATGTGAGAGGTGGTAGGTGGCGGGCATCCGTGCTAGGTGGTCGAGATTGACGTGCGTCGGCAGATTCGAGTTCGGGCTTGCGTTGGTGCATCCATGCACGGCTGACGATCCGCTTGCCGGCGCCCAACCTTAGGGCCCGATGGCCGTATTTGCAAGATTTGCCCGCCCCCGCCCGCCGCTCGCACGGGGCGTTCAGGACTTGTGCCGGGCACGGTCTGCGATGACGCGTTCATACACGTCAAGTGTCGCACGCACGTGGCGCTCGATCGTGAACATCTCTGCGGCGCGCTCGCGCCCGGCACGACCCATCGCCGCGCCGGCGTCATCGCTGTGCGCGACGCGCGCGATCGCCTGCGCCCAGTCGTGCGGCCGGCGGGGCGCGACGAGGTAGCCCTGGCGGCCCTGCTCGACGATCTCCTGCGGTCCGCCGACCTCCGTCGCGACCACCGGCACGCCCATCGCCATGGCCTCGATCAGCGCCCGCCCGAATGGCTCCTCCCAGGAGGGCAGCAGCAGCACGTCCAGCGCGCGCATGATCTGCGCGACGTCCTCGCGCTCGCCGAGCCAGGACACGCGATCCTGCAGGCCTTCGCGCGCCACCAGCCGGCGCAGGCCCTCGACGTAGTCCTCGTTGGAGTAGCGCGTCGAGCTCGCGACGAACACCGCCGAACCGACGAGCAGCAGCCGTGCGTCGATGCCCTCGCGCACCAGCTCGCCGAGCGCCTCGATCGCCGTGTCCTGGCCCTTCCACGGGCTCAGCTGCGCGACGACGCCGAGCAGCAGCCGCTCGCTGCCGGCGTCCTCGTCCAGCCGCTCGCGCGCAACGGCGCGATCGATCGCCCGAGGGTCAAAGCGCTGCAGGTCGACCGGGTTGTGCACGACCTGCACGCGTGCGGCCGGAGCGGCGGCCAGCACCGACGCGGCGGTGTAGCGCGAGTTGGCGACGATCGCCGTCGCCGTGGCGCCGATCAACCTCAGCGTGGCCGTGCTCACGCGTCCGGGCGGCAGGCAGTCGCGCACGTGCACGATCGTCGGCGTCGCCCGCAGCCGCGCCAGCGCCAGCACGATGCCCGCGCGAATCGAGTTGGCGTGCACGACATCCGCGCGGTGGCGCACCGCCGCGCGGCGCACCTGCCAGGCAGCCGCGGTCATCTCCAGCAGCGCGCGCGGCGTGTGCAGCGGGTGCATGCGCAGGCTGCCGGCGGTGCCGGTGATCGCCGTCGTGGCGATGCCCCGGCGCTCGGCCAGCTCGCGCAGGCGCCCCGGTGGCGTCGCCAGCAGCGGCTCGACGTGCTCGGGCAGCGCGCCCAGCAGGTCGAGAAGCGACCGCTCGGCGCCGCTGACCGTCGCGGTGTGACTGACGTAGAGAACCCTCACGAGTCGACCCTCCAGCTGCAGCCAGCAGCAGTGCTTCGACGCGCTCGACAACGCGCGGCCAGGACAGCTGCGCGGCGCGGCGCCGGCCCGCGGCGCCCAGGCGCTGCGCGAGCTCTTGGTCTGACAGCAGCCGCACGATCGCCTCGGCCACGGCCGCAGGGCTCTGTGGATCGACCAGCAGGCCGGTCTCGCCGTCCACCACCGCATCTGGCGCGCCGCCGACGTTGCCGGCCACGACCGGCTTGCCGTGAGCGGCGGCCTCCAGGTAGACGATGCCGAACCCCTCCCCCGCGAATCCGCCCGCGGGCAGGCGACTGGGCATCGCCAGCAGCTGCGCGCGCGCCAGCCACCCATCGCGCTGCTCGTCGGAGACCGCGCCGAGGAAGCGGATCGAGTCGGCCACGCCATAGGAGCGGGCAAGCTGTTCCAGGCCGGGACGCAATGAGCCGTCGCCGATCACGACCCATTGCGCGTCGGGCGCCTTGGCGAGCACCAGCGCGAGAGCCCGCACCATCGTGTCGTGGCCCTTGTAGCGCTCCTCGATGCGCGCGATCGTGACGATCGTCGGACGCTCCGAAGCAGCGCGCGGCGCGTCGTCGGGGAGGTCCGTGCCGTTGGCGATCACGGTCACGCTGTGCGTCGACGCGCCGGTCGCGGCGATTAGCTCGGCTGTATAGGCGCTGACCGCGACCGACGCGTCGGCCTGCGCCGCGGCGAACGCCGCGAGCCTCGGCTTGGCGCCGATCTCTTCGGCGTGGAAGTACTGCACGGTGCGCGCGCCGAGCGTGCGGCGGATCGCCGCGGCGGCCGGGCTGGCGACGATGTGCGCGCTGAGTGTCACGTCTGGTCGAAAGCGGGCAGCGTGCGCGAGCGCGGCCGCGTTGAGCAGCGCGTTCTGGCCTCCGCGCAGGCGTGGGCCGCCGCGCACGCGGCGCACGGTCACGCCGACTTGGGTGTCATAGCGCTCGGCGCCCGCAGCATGTGGCGCAACCACCTCGACGTCCATCGCGCGCACGCCGGCGGCGATGCGATGCGCGACGACCTGTATGCCGCCCGGCGCCGGCGGGAAGTCGGGCGTGACGATCAGCAGGCGCGGCCGGCGATCGCGGCGCCGCGAGCTAGGAGCCATCGACGCCATGGAAGCGGTCGGCCCACAGACCAAACGACAGCAGCGGCCACAGCTGATCGCTGTGGTCGTGCGTCGCGGCCGCGTGCTCGTGCACCAGACGCGTCGCGGCGTCGCGGTCGAAGTAGCCCTCGCTGAAGATCGTGCCGCCTTCCAGCTGGCGGCGCAGAGCCTCCGCCAGCGGCCCGCGCAGCCACTGCGCGGCCGGCACGCGAAACGCCGTCTTGCGGTAGCGGCCGAAGCGCGGAGCCGGGATCAGGTCAGCCGGCAGCATCTCGTGCACCAGCGCCTTGCCGCCCGAACCGAGATGCATGGAGGTGTCCAGCGAGCCGGCGAGCTCGGCCAAGCCGGCGTGCAGGAACGCCGTGCGGATCTCCAATGACACGAGCATGCTCGCGCGGTCGGTCTTCACCAGCACGTCGTCGGGCAGGTAGTGCACCTGGTCGAGGTGCATCAGCCAGCGCGCCGCGGGCTCGCCGTCGAGCTCGCCGGCCTGCCGCGACAGGTCGGCCAGCACACGGCCGCGGTCGAGCTCGGCCAGCCGCGGCCCGTACAGCCCGTCGCGACGATGGCGGCGCTCGCTGGTCACCCAGTCGAGGTTTCGCTCGAGCATCGGCGACGGCGCCAGGCGCACGGACGCACGCGCAGCCGGCGCCAGGCGCGCGGACTGGCGCAGCGCGCCGGCCAGCGATTGAGCGCCGGTCGTCCCGCAGCGCGGCGTGCAGGCGCCGGGCACGTTCAAGCCAGCGGTAGCGCGGATAGCCGCCGAACAGCTCGTCAGAGCCCTCGCCGCCGAGCGCGACGGTCACGCGTGGTCGCGCGAACTCCGACAGCGCATGAAGGGGAATCGTCGCGCGATCGGCCAGCGGCTGGTCCAGCGCCGCGAGCACGTGTGGCGCACGCTCGGCGACGTCGCTCTGCGTCAGCGTGACCTCGTGATGGTCGGAGCCCAGGCGCTCGGCGACGATGCGTGCGCGCTCGGTCTCGTTGACCGCGCCGGTGTCATAGCCGACGGTGAAGGTCTTCAGTCGCTGCGAGGACGCTTCGGCGGCAACCGCGGCGACGAGCGTCGAGTCGACGCCTCCGCTGAGAAAGACGCCGACGGGCACGTCGGCGACCATGCGCGTGCTCACCGACTCCGCGAACAGCTGCTTGGCCTCCGCCGTGACCGCCTGAAAGGACTCGCGGCGTCGCACCGCCTGCTGCGGCGGCTGCCACCAGCTGCGCTCCTCGCAGATACCTTCGCCTCGCCGCCAGCGCAGCAGGCGCCCGGGAGCGAGCTGGCGCACGCGGCGGACGATCGTGCCCGGACCCGGCACGTAGGCGAACACGAAGAAGGCGTCGATCGCGTAGGGATCGAGCTCGCGCAGCTGCGGCTTGACCGCGAGCAGCGAGGTCAGTTCCGAGGCGAACAGCAGCTCGCCGTCGTGCTCGTGCAGGAACAGCGGCTTCTCGCCGAAACGGTCGCGCGCGATCAGCAGGCTGCCGGCGCGCTGATCCCAGAGGGCGAAGGTGAACATGCCCTCCAGCGCGTGCACCATCGCCTCGCCGTACTCCTCGTAGAGGTGCACCAGCACCTCGGTGTCGCCGCTGGTCGTAAAGCGGTGGCCGCGGCGCCGCAGGTCTTCGCGCAGCTTCGGGTGGTTGTAGATCTCGCCGTTGAAGGCGGCCCAGACCGTGCCGTCCTCGTTGCACAGCGGCTGGTGACCGCCGTCGATGTCCATGATCGAAAGGCGCCGCGCGCCGATCGTCACGCCGGCGGCTTGATCTGTGTGAACCCCCTCGTCGTCGGGCCCGCGGTGGCGCAGCGTCGCGCACATCGCGCGCACGGTGCGCCCGTCGGGGTCCGCCGTACTCCCTGCAATTCCGCACATTCGGGCAAACATAGATGATCGGCTGCCGCGGTCGCGACGCGTCTGCGCGCCCCTGGCGAGCCTGAAGACGCGTGCGTCCAGGGGTTTTGCCAGGTGTCAAGCGGCCGTGCACGAATGCCGATAGGACCGCGATGCAGCCCCTGGGCGACGCGTCTGCCTGAGCCTTCCAACCACAAGGAGCAAAGTGCCCAACCAAGCCTCCATCTCGCTGCGCGCGATGCGCCTGCTCTGCACCACCGCGATGACGCTGGCCCTGTGCGCCTGTCCCGCAGCTGCCTCGGCGACGAGCACCGGCGACGCGCACCGAGCCGTCGCGCACGCCGCGGACGCCCAGCAGCGAGCACAGGCGCGGGCGATCCGCAGGCAGGAACGCCAGGCGCGCAAGAGCGAACGCCAGGCGCGCAAGCAGGAAAGGCAGGCCGCACGCCAGGCTCAGCGTTCGGCACGCCAAGCAGAACGCGAAGAGCGTCGTGCGTCGCAACGCGGCGAAGGAACCGGCGCCGCGGGCGAACCCGCCGCTCCGGGCACGCAGAACGAAGGCGCGGCGCCCGAAGGCGGATCGCGGTCTCCCAAAGTCGCAGGCGAAGCTCGGCCGCTTACCGCCGGACATCGCCAATGCGCGCTGACCGCCGAAGCGAGCTCCGCTGAGATCGCGCTGGGAGAAACGGTGACGATCTCCGGCAAGCTCAGCTGCCCGTCCGCGACCGAAGCCGGCGAACAAGAGGTGACGATCTACGCGCGCGAAACCGATGGCACTGGAGCCGAACCGACGATCGCCGGCACGGCCACGACCGAACCCGACGGCAGCTACAGCCTGCAGTCCCCGCAGCTCAACGGCAGAACCGTCTTCCTCGTTCGCTCGGCGAACGTGGTGCACGCGGCGCGGGTCGTCGTGCTGGTCGACGCGGCGGTGACGCTGGAAGGCCCAGCCGCGAGCGGGGCGTCGCTGCCGATGGGCGCGGGAAAGACAGCCGGCGGACCGTCAAAGGCCACCTTCACGGGCACGATTCGCCCCGAACAAGCGAACAGGCAGGTGGCTCTGCGAGTCCGCTACGGCAACGGCGAATGGCGCATCGTCGCATTCACTCGAACCGACGCCTCGGGACATTTTCAGTTCTCCCATCGCTTCAACTTCGCCGGAGTGGTGAGCGTGATGGCGGCGGCGCGTCCGCGCGGCACCCAGCACACGCGCTCGCAGGCGCTCACCTACACGATCGTGCAAGCGCAGAATCCCGCGCTCACGATTCAGAGCCCCGCGCTGCCGGCCGCGCTGCTCTCCACTCCCGGCGCGAGCGCGCCGACCACGATCACGGGCGTGGCCGCCGGCCACCCCAATGCGACGGTGACGCTGCTCTCGCGCACCGACAGCCCGCGCTTTGCCAGCGTGGCCACGGTCCAGACCGACGACACCGGCGCCTACACGTTCACCGTCGAACCCACGCAGACGACGATCTACAAGGTCGCATGCGGCCGCAGCCGCTCGACCCAGCTGTTGCTGGAAGCCGGGTAGCGGATCGACGAGGCGCCTCGCCGCCGACGAGATGGTGCGCTGCGCCACCGTCATTGCGCACCATCCCGGCGAAGCGGCGTGGCCGCTGGCTTGAGGCGCGCGAGCATTGGCCTCCACGTTGACTGGATGATTCGTGTCGTGCGATCGTCGGCTCGACGGCCGCCGCGCGGTCGCCGTATCGCGACGGAGTCGGAGCGGATCAGCTGATTGCCCTGCAGCGGTGCGCCGACCGTCAGCGCCTGCAGGTCGGGCAGCTCCGCATCGGACCCGAGCATCATCAGGATCTGGCGCGTGACGCCTTCCGGGTCGTCGAGGAAATCCTCGTGGCGCACGAAGATCCGCCTGTCCGCGGGGTGGCTGAGGAACGTGCGAATGGCAAGCAGCTGCGTCAACCACAGGCCGGCGTTGGTCGTCATCCTTCGCCAGCGCATCTCGGCCACTTCGTGCGGGCTCAGCACGCGCGTGTTGGAGGCCACCACATCACGCGGGTCGCGCATCAGATAGATCAGATACAGGTCGACCCCCGGCAGCTCACGCAGCTCGCGCGCGCGCAGCGGGAAGTGCGAGGTGTCGACGACGTATCGTGCCTGTGCGACGCCCGAGACGGCGTCGATGAGTTGTTCGGCGACCTCGCGGTAGCGCGGCAGCAGGCGACGGCGCGCCGGCCACAGGTCCAGGCGGAAGGCTGCCGACGAGCGCTCGACACAGCGATTGGCAGCCCCGCCGAACAGCCCGTCCGCGCCGTTGACGCGTTCTCTGACGGCGCTCCAGAAGTCCTGGCGGTCGCTGGCGCCCCACCGCGGGCGCTCTGAGGTCATCAGCCACTCCTCCAGCTCGCCGGCGTAGAAGAAGCCCTCACAGTTGCCCAGCGTGATCCCTAGGATCGTGCTGCCGCTGTGACCCGCTCCCATCACGTAGACCAGCCTCTGTCGCTGGCCATTCGCCCGCTCGCGCATCGGCACAATCTAGTGTGTCGCCGATGACAGGATCCGTTCTGCTCGTGACGCCGCTCTGGACCAGAGACGGCGGGGTGGCGACGCACGTCGAGGCGAGCGCCGCGGCGCTCGCTCGTGCCGGCGTGGAGGTGCATGTTCTCGCCGTGCGTGACGACAGCGGGCGCGCCCTTGAGGGTGTCACCGTACACGCCTCGCCAGAGCTCTTCAGGACGGAGTTGGCGCCGGCGCGTCGGGTCGGCGACGTTCTCTCGCGCACCTACTCGGTGATCCACCTGCACCAGTTCGACGATCCCGAGGTGACGTCCTACCTGCAGCATCGCGCTCCGCTGATCATCAGCGCTCACGGCTTTTCGACGTGCACCTCGGGCGTTCACTACTTTCGTCCCGGCCAGGAATGTCAGCGCGCGCATGGTCCGGGCTGCATCCCCAACCTGCTCGCACGGGGGTGCGCGCACACCCGCGACCCGCGCTGGCTGCCGCGGGCATACCGACAGTCGAGCGGCGCTCGCAGCTCGCTGAGGCGTGCGGACCTGACGATCACCTACTCCCGTGCGATCGATCGCCACATGGCCATCAACGGCATCGAGCGACGTGCGATCGTGCCGCTGTTCAGCACCGTGCCGGTCGCGTCGGGCTCGGGGCACGAGGGCCGTCGCCGAGTCGTGTTCGCCGGGCGCCTGGTCAAGCCAAAGGGCGTCGACGTGCTGCTTCGCGCCGCTCGCGAGGTGGACGGCGAGTTCTTGATCTGTGGAACCGGAATGCAGCTCGCTGCGCTGCGCAGGCTCGCCTCGCGGCTGGGCGTGCAGCAGCGCGTCTCCTTCGCCGGCTGGCTTTCGCCGGCCGAGCTCGCGCGCGAACTCGCGGAAGCGTCGGTCGTGGCGATCCCGTCGCTGTGGCCCGAGCCGTTCGGGCTCGTCGGCGTCGAGGCCTTCGCCGCCGGGCGTCCCGTCGTCGCCAGCGCCACCGGAGGCATCGTCGATTGGCTGGAGCATGGCCACAATGGCCTGAGCGTGCCCCCTGGGGACGTGCAGGCGCTCGCGAGTGCGCTCAGCGAGCTGCTCGCGGATCCGGCGCGCCAGCAGGCGATGGGCGAGGCCGGCAGGATCTCGGTGAGCGAACGCTTCACCGAGCAGCGTCACGTGACGGCGCTGCTCGAGGCCTATGAGACCGCCGAACGGACATGGAACAGCGCCTCGGCCGGCGACGCGCGCGATGCATCGCAGTGACGCGTTTGGCTGACATGCGCGACGATCCGCGTTCACGCGCCGCCGGACCGGGCGTGGCCGAGCAGGGGCGCGGGAGCCTATTGTGCATCTCGCAGTCCTTCGCGCCCAAGACGACTCCCACGGCGATTCGCGCCGCCAAGCTCGTCGCGAACCTCTCCGCACGGTGGAACGTCACCATGATCACCGAGACAGGCCGCGCGCAGGCCTCCGCCGCGCTGCGCATCTTGCCTGTCGCAAGCCGTCGTCCGGCACGTCTGCTCGCCGCGTTGCATCGGCTGCGGCTGAACAAGCTGCTCGGTCTGCTGATCTGGCCCGACGACTCGATCTTCTGGGTGCTGCCGGCGATCGTCGCCGGGCGGAGGGCTCTCAAGAACGAGGCGCCGCGCGCGATCGTCGTCTTCATGATGCCCTACTCGGCCGGCCTGGTCGGACTGGCGTTGGCGCGCATCAGCGGCCTGCCGCTGATCCTCAACCTCGACGATTCACCGACCTGCACGGACATGCATCCGGACTTCCCCTCGCGCTTTCACTATTGGCTTTCCCGCGCGCTGGAGGATCTGTACGCGCGCCGCGCCGATTCGATCGTGTACGTCTCGCAGACCAACCTCGAGATCGTCTCCTCGAGACAGCCGGCAGAGATCGGCGCGAAGTTCCGTCTCGTCAGATATGGCGCGGACGAGCGTGATTTCCACGCGCGCCGGCCGCAGGGCGATCGCTTCGAGATCGTCTACGTGGGCGCGATGTCGGGCTGGTGGACGCTGATCGAGCAGCGAACCACGCCGAGCCGCCTGAAAGCCGCCTACGACGCCTGGATGCGTTTTGGTCGCTTTCGGCTGACCGAGCTCGACACTCGCACCGCCTCCCCGGCGATCATCGGCGAGGCGCTGCTGCAGGCGCTCGCCGAGCGGCCCGAGTGGCGCGATCGCGTCGCGATGACGATCTACGACAACGGCTATCCCCGCGAGGTGGTCGAGCGCGCTCTCGCGGCAGCCGGGATCGAGCAGGTCGTGCGCGTGCACGACCCGGTGGCCCACGCGGACGTGGCGGAGATCCTCGGCAGCGCCGATCTGCTCTTTCTCACGCTTCCGCGACGGGTCGACGGGTCGCGAGGAGGGCGCATCTCCGCCAAGACCTATGAGTACCTGATGACCGATCGACCGATCCTCGCTGCGCTGCCGCGCGGCGAGAACTGGGACTACCTGGCTGACAAGCCCGGCGTGTGGCTGGCCGAACCGGATGACGTAGAGGCCCTGCGAGACGCGATCGTCGAGCTCGCCGCGGCGAAGCTCGCCGGCGCACCGCGCACGTTCGCTCGCGAGTCAGTCCACGAGGAGATCTCATACAGCGCTCGCGCCCGCGAATTCGAGGACGCGATCGTCGCGGGCATCGAGCACGCACGCGCCCACTGAGCGGCCGCCGGACTCAACGGGGCGTCTCGGCGATCGCGCGAGTGAGCGCGCCGCCGACGACCTTGGCGCTCTGATCGACGCTCATCGTGTGTCGCGCGAACGCGCGCCCCAGCTCCCCCTGTCGCGCGCGCTCGCCGGCATCGTCGACCAGACGCGCCACGGCATCCGCGAGCGAGCGCGCTTGCGGCTGGACGACCACGGCGGCACGTGCCTGGCGCAGCGCCGGCCAGCTGTTGGGGCCGTCGATGACGACCACCGGCTGACCCGAAGACAACGACGCGGCGAGCGTCGTCTTGCGTGCGGTGGGGCCTCCCTTCTCGGCGAACAGCAGCACCGCGCAGCCGGCGAGCTCGTTGGCGAGCTGCTGCGCCGGAAGCCTTCCCGAGAAGCTGAGCGCATCCGCAACTCCGCTGCCCGCGGCAACGCGCGACCAGCGCGCGCCCGCGGGCGAGTCTCTGCCGGGCGCGCCCAGCAGCACGAGCTCGAGCGCACGGCCTCCGTCGCGCAGCAGGCGCAGCGCTTCGACGACGATCTCGACCGCGACGCCCTCGTGGGCGTATCCGAACAGCCCGATCCGCCGCGGGCTCTCCCCTGCCGACTCGGACGCCGGCGGAAGATTGGAGAAGACGGGCGCGACCGATATCGCCCGCCGAGGCAGCCACGGGCGTGTGCGCAGCCAATCGGCTCGATCATCGGCGGAGACGACGAGCTGCGTTGAGGCGCGCGTGACGTCGATCAAGGCAACGCGCTGAGTCGCGGCCCACACCTTGGCGCGCATCGCGCCGATGCTCCACGGATATGCGAACTCGTGCATGAAGCTGACGAGCGGAACGCGCAACCTGCGCAGCGCCGAGACCACCGGCCTGACGAACAGCGGAACGCCACGATGCGACAGCGCGAACACCGAGTAGTGAAACAAGACGGCGTTGGCGCGTTCACGTTCGAGCTCGCGAGCGAGCGAGCGAGCCCACCTGGTGATCTCCGCCGTTTCGGCGCCGAGCGAGGTCTCGCTGCGCCGCAGCCAATGCAACGAGCAGGCCAGCTCCTCGCGCTCCAGCGCGCCCGCGAGCAGCGTCGCATGATCGTGCACGCCGCACGGGTCGTCGATCGAGACGCCGATCACGCCGATGCGCGACCGGCTATCGATGGTCACTGACCCGCGGGCGCTCTACGGCGCCGAGCGGCCGCCGCTGGCCGAACAGCTCGCCGCGATAGGCCGCGTCGATCGCCGATGCGAGCGCGTCGAGATCTCCCGTCGGGACGATCAGACCGGCCTGCGGAGAATCGATCAGGTACTTCATGCCGGTGTCCTCGCTGACGATCGCCGGCACGCCGCCCGCGAGCGCCTCCGCGGGCGCGTAGGCGAAGCCGTCCTCGAACGCCGGATGCACACACAGGTTCGCCCCGGCCAGGTGCACGAGCGGATCGCCCGGGCCGGCGATCACGCGCCGATCCGCGGCGCACGCCTGCTCGACGAACCGGCGCATGCCGCGTGTGCCCCATCCGCCGACGAGCCTGAGCCGCAGATCGGAGTGAGGCAGGCTGCGCACGGCATCGATCAGCAGCGGAACGCCCTTGTGCACGGCGAGGCTGCCGGTGTAGACGATCTCGAACCGATCGGTGGGCTCAGGCGCGGTCGCTCGATCGAAGCGAGGGTGCGGCGACCAGGGAAACCACGACAGACGCTCCTCGGGGAACCCCTCCTCCAGAAACGACTCGTAGCTGTAGCGCGAGCCGACGTAGACGCGCCCGGCCTGCTCGTACTCACGCAGGTTGCGTCGCAGCATGCGACTGGCCCACGATCCTTCGAGTGGATACTGGCGAATCGCGAGCTCGTGCTGGCGGATCACGCGGCGCATGTGCGAGTTCGCCGACACGAGCGCAGTCGCGCGATAACCGACTCGCCCGGCCGCCGCGAACTGCCTGAGCGCCTGCCCGTTGAAGGCGATCAGCTGCTCGGCGGGCGCCAGTCGCCGCGCGGCGAAGGCATCGAACTCCGCCGCCGATGCCTGCGCGCGCACGCCGGGTGTGAGAGGAACCGGGAGCTTCAAGAACCTGGCGACGAGACCCTCCCGCGCTGCGGCGCCGTCGCTCGATGCGCCGGCGCCTCGCTCGGCGCCGCTGATCAGCTGGCTCGTCTGCCCGCGTCGCGAGACCGCGTCGAGGATCTCTTGGAGGTGGCGCCCGAGCCCGCCCGTGCCGACCGGCGCCGAGCAGGTGATCGTGACGGCGCCGTCGCCGAGCGCGGACTCCTGTTCGGCGGCGACCCGCTCGCGCCAGCGCGCGAGGCTGGCGCCGCGGCCCTCGCCCCCGAAGGCGCTGCCCTCAGACGAGACGCTCATATCCCCAGAGCTCGACCAGGTCGCGTCCCAGGCACTCGCTTGCCGCGACGACCTCATCCTTGTAGCGAAGGCGCAGTCGTTGCATCACCGCCTCGTCCGGCGGAGGCGCCGGCCCGAACACGGCTCGCCGCTTGAGCGTCTCCATCGCGCGCCGTCGCGGACCCGTCGGCGTGACCGCCTTGATCGTCTCCTTGACCGCGTGCGACACGGGCCCGCGGCCCACGCCAACGGCATGGACCAGCTCGTTGAGAACCTGTGAGCGGGGACGCACCGTCGGGTTCGCCTCCAGCTCTTGCACCGGGCCGGAATCGTCTACGCCCAAAAAGCGGCGCACGTCGCGCACCGTTCGCGCATTGTCGGCGCGGAAGTCGTCATAGATCAGCACCTTGATCTGATCCGCCGGGAACACCGCGTAGAAGCGCTTGAGCTGCTCGGCGTAGCGCACGAACTCCGAGTACAGCAGCATGCTCGGGAAATACGTGTAGCGCGGAATCGAGCGTCCCTGTCTGCGTTGCGCCTCGAGCTCCATCGCCCGGCCCAGATCGGCCTCGACCTCGGTATAGACTTCCAGCAGCTGAAGATGCAGCGAGCGTAGAAAGCTCGCCGGCTCGCGCAGGATCGCGACGATGCGGGCGTCGGGATTCACCAGCGCGATGTTCGCGGCGGCAGTCTTCGACCAGAGGTAGTAGGCGGTCGCCTCGCCCACGGTCTGACCCGGCCCGGCGCCGTCGAACCACTCGGCGTACTCCGGCAGCGTTCGCGGCGTGCCTTCGGGTCGTGGTGGCGTCGCCTCGTGCAGCTCCTCGGCGAAGAACCACGGCTCCTTGCGGTCGGGCATGTAGATCTCGGGGTGGGCCTTGAGCATTTGATGCAATGCCGTCGTCCCGCACTTGGGATGTCCGACCACGAAGAAGTCGGGGATCGTTCCGGCGAACGAATCGGGGCGCGTCAGGTCGATCGGTCGCGTCATCAGTGAGAGGCTAGACGTTGGTGTAGCGACGTCGCGACGTCGCGAGCGCGAGACGTGGGTGATGCTCCCCGCGCCTACAGCCGCGTCGCTTTTTCAGTTGGCGTGCCCCGACGTCGCGAGCTGGGAGGCACGACGGTAGTAGGGGTTGTCTCGCTGGAGCACCAGTTTGGTGTCAAAGCCGGCCAATCTCCCATCGACGATCACCATCACGCGATCGCACATCTCTAGCGTCGACATGCGGTGGGCGACGATGAACAGCGTCAGCTCGGTGCGGATCGTGTTCAGAGATTCGCTGATCAGCGCCTCTGACTGCGGGTCGAGCGCGCTGGTCGGCTCGTCCAGGATCAGCACGTCGGGTTCTGCCGCGAGCGCCCGAGCAAGACAGATCCGCTGCTGCTGACCGCCCGACACGGCGTCCGCGCGCGGCCCGACGATCGCCTCGTAGCCACCCGCCCAACTCATGATGTCATCGTGGATTCGCGCCAGCCGGGCGGCGCGTTCGACCTGCTCGTCACTGAGCTCGCGAAAGAAGCGGATGTTGTCGGCGACCGATGCGTGCAGCAGGCGCGGCTCCTGCGGAACGTAGGAGACCCGCCGGTACCAATCCTCGCGAGCGAAGCTCTCGGCCGGGGTGTCGTTGATCAGGTACTGGCCCTCGACAGGGCGCCGAAGCCGCAGCAGCAGCTGCACGAGCGTGGACTTGCCGGCGCCCGACGGACCGACGATCCCGATCGCTTCGCCGCTTCCCACACTGAAGTTGATGTCCGTGAGCACGGGCGTTTCGGGGTTGTAGGCGAAGAACACGCGATCGAAGCTCACGGTCTGGATCGACGACAGCGCCTGTCCGCCATCCTCCTCGGTGCTGTCGCGGAAGCTGGCGAGCGTCCGTTGAGCGCGCTCGACGAACGGCAGCGATTGCACGAGCGTCTGATAGCTGCCTTGAACAACCTGGCCGGTCATGCCGGCGCGCAGCAGGAGCAGCACGACGCCGGTGAGCGAGCCGGCGTGGGTGCCGCCGATCAGGTGCAGGACCCAGATGCCGCCGACCAGCAGCAGGTAGATCAGGCTCTGATAGACGTTCGAGATCAGCCGCTGGAGCACCTGCGCGCGGAAGTACCAATGCTGGGCCTGCTTGACGGCCCCGCCGATGCGCTGGCGCTGAACCTCTCCGGCTCCGAACACGTGGGTCTCTTCGGCCAAGCGGTTGCTCTCGGCCACGCTGCTCGCATAGTTCACCTGCGTAAGCGAGAGCGCTTTTGCATAGCGACCGCCGCGCGTGCGCATCGGCCGCAGCAGAGCGAACAGCAGGATGGTGAGCGCGCCGACGGCCACACCCGCGACCGGACTCAAGACCAACGCGGTGATCATCAGCACGAGGAACTGCAGCGAGGTGGCAATCAGCCCGGTCGTTCCCGATACGGCGTTGATCGCCTGCGTGACCTGGTTGGTCATGATCTCCTGCAGGTTTCCCTCGCGGCCGCGTGACTGGGTGCTCCAAGACGCTCGGCTGAAGGCGTCGAACAGTTCGGTGCGCAGCCTCGCCATCACATGCGCCGTGATGCTGGCCGGGAGAACCGACAGCGGAATCTGAAAGAGCAGGCGCAGAACGCACAGACCAAACGTGATCAGGATCTGTAGTCCCACGCTCGCGTGAAGGTCGAGCAGGGACAGCACGGCATTGTGCGTCGTGTTGTGGTTCCCGTGCAAGGCGCCACCCACGACGGCCGCGGCCAGCTGGGCGATCATCGCCAGCGTGGCGGCTTCGATGAAGCCGGAGATAACGGAGCACAGCGCGAGCAGCGCCATCAAGCGGCGGCGGTCACCGATCAGCGGCCTGAGACCGTCGCGCATCGACAGCTCGGTGGTGCTCGGCGATCCCCTACGCAGCAGCAGCCGAAGCATCGGGTCTCCCTCGCATCGCATTGGGAAGTAGACGCGCGCGGTCGACCAGCCAGTAGGCAGCGACGCCGAGCGCGAACCAGTAGAAGGCGCCCCCGGCCAGGCTGCCGCTGACGAATCCTGAGGAGCCCTCGATGATCAGCGGAGGGAAGGAGGCGAGCGCGCCGGCCAAGCAGACCGCCAGCTCGGGATCACGGATGCTGCGAATCCGCCTGACGATCAGCAAGCTCACATAGATGACGATCAGCGGCCACAAGATCAGCCCAGGCGCTCCGAGTTCCTTGACGAGCACGTTGTACTCGGTCTCGGAGGTCAGGCCGTGACCTTCGAGCAGATCGGTGTTTTTGGCGCCACCCAGACCCGACACCGAGCCGCTGTTGCCGAGTCCGTATCCAAGCGGTGAACCCGCCACGTATTCGGGCACTTTGCTGTAGGCGTTTTCCTTGTGGAACACCGTTTGCGAGGAGCCGTTGATCGATTCGTAGCGCTTGAACGTTCCGCTGTGCAGGGAGGAGACGAGCAGCGCCCCCACGGGGATCGCCAACACGACAATTGCGAGCATCGCACCCACCGTGCGCGAGAAATGTCGCCCCGCGAGCGCCGCAAGCCCGGTGAACGCGACGACGCCGAGCGCCGCTCCGATCAGCTGCAGCCG
Source organism: uncultured Solirubrobacteraceae bacterium (assembly GCA_963793935.1). Lineage (GTDB taxonomy): Bacteria > Actinomycetota > Thermoleophilia > Solirubrobacterales > Solirubrobacteraceae > Palsa-744. Next base: position 356,435 of record CAWCBZ010000001.1, on the reverse strand, counting down.
CCCGAGCCCCACGACGACCGCCATCATCGAGCCGAGAGCGAGCAGGAGCGCAATCCATTTTTTTCGACCTCGTGTGATCGCCACGAGCGCCAGGCACATCGGCAGTGCGACGTGGCCGAGACCACCGCTGGAACCGGCCTCAGATCCCAGGCCGGGCGGACGCACACGCGCTTCGCCTTCGCTGAAGTACACCCTTCCGGTGCCGTGTTCGGGGTGAATGAGCATCTGATAGCCGGGCCCCCAGCTCGACAGCTGCGACGGGGTCAAGGTGGTTTGATAGGCGGCGACCAGACCCGAGGCGGTCGCCGCGACGCCGACGATGATGAACAACTGGCGAAAGCGCCGCTTGGAGCGCATCAAGACGTAGCCAAAGAAGAAAAACGGCACAAATTGCAGCAGCTGACTGAAGCCGCCGAGGACCGCCAGGATGCCCTGCGTTTTGGGATTGAACGCGTTCACGACGACCAGCGCGACCCAGGCGATCACCCACCCCGAAAGCGGCGGCAGCACGATGCGCTGCCGTTGCACGACGATGCGCATGCCGGCGCCGATGCACACCGCGAGAATGACGGCGTCAGCCAGCAGGCGCGTCTCTTCGCGCTGGCTGGTGAGCATCTTCACCGGTCCGTCGATCAGCAGCAGGTACAGCAGGATCCCCGTCACTGTGATCTCCAGCCGACTGCACATCACGAGGGCGACGAGCCCGATCGCGCCGGCGATGACCGCGAGAGCGGCCGGCAAAGTGATTGACGGGAAGCCGACCGTGATCAACAGCGCGAGTCCTGCCGGGACCAGAGCCGTCAGTCCCGTCACCGCCAGATCGCTCAAACGCCGCTCGAGCACGGCTGGATGAACGAGCCCCGGAGCGGCATCCAGTCGCTGGCGGATGGCGCTCATCGTCAGGTTCTACTGCCGGGCCAGATGCCCACCCTGGCGCGGGAGAAGCCGTAGCGCTTGAGCTCTGCGGGAGCCACGAAGTTCGCCACGACCCCGGCGACGGGAGCGCATGACTGGCCCGCGAGCAACTGACGCAGACGCTGCGCCGACGCTTCGCGCGTATGCCCCACGCGTGCGACGACGACGATTCGATCGACGACCGCCAGCAGCGGCATCGCGTCGCTCACCTCCAGCGGCGAGGGCACATCGACCAGCACGTAGTCAAATCGGGCGGCGAGCGATTGCAGAAGATCGCCGACGGACTCCTGTGCCAGCAGCGCCGGCGGGTTGGGCGTCGAGCGGTCTCCGCCGAGCACGAACAGCGAGCCGACCCGCGCCTGTACGGCCGTGGCGGCTCCGTGGCCGCCGAGCTCCTCCTGCGGCGGATCGGAGGTGATCGCCGGAGCCACGCGTTGCGCGGCCTCCTCGATGTCGAGCCGGCCGTTGAGGACCGAGGCCAGCCGGCCATCGCCATCGACGCCTAGCAGCCGATTCATGGTCGGTCGCCGGAAATTGGCCTCCACCACCACCACGCGCGCCCCGGCGTCGCGCTGAACCAGTGCCAGGTCTGCCGCCATCGTCGACTTGCCGTCGCCCGGGTCGGGGCTCACGAACAGGACGACTCGCGGCGGGCGTCCGGTGGCGTTCGCGGCCGCGCTGCCGGTGGTGTCGCCCAGCGCAAGCGCAGCCTGCAGGCGGCGCAGCGGCTCGAGCAGATGCGCCGAGGGACGCGGAGACTGTCCCCCCTCGCGCACGATCGGCCGTCGGACCTTCGGCATCGCCGAGAGCAGGGGAAGTTGGGTCACCGCTTCGATCGAGGAGATCGACCTCAGCCGCCGGTCCAAGCGACTGACGGCGTAGGCCGCGATCGCGGCCAGGACGAGGCCGATGACAAACCCGAAGATCGCGTCCTTGCGCGGCTTGGGCGACACCATCTTCGCGGTGGTCGCTTTCGCCGGCTTGACCTGCTGAGCGGTGATCGTGCCGAGGCTCGATTCGAGTTGATTGATTTTCGAGCTGAGGTTCGCTTCTTGAATCACGCTAGAGGCGCCCGCGCCGCCGGCGGAGCTCGAGCCGCCGGAACCGCTCGATGTCGATCCGCCTTTTTTCTTCGCCGGCGGTTCAGCCTTTGCCAGGGCTGACAATTCGATACGTCTCAGTTGGCGGCGATCGATCGCGATCGCTTTTTGGATCGCGCGCTGGTGGTTGTCGGTACTGCGCTTGATGTAGGCCTGCGCAGTGAGATTCGCCAGCAAGGCCACGCCTTTGGCGGTGTGACCTTCGGCGCTGATCGTGATGAATTCGCTCTTTTCCGGCGCCTTCGCTTTCACTTTCGTTTCACGCGCGAGCTTCCCGTCTCCCGCGAGTCGCAGTCGACGATGCACCTGTTCGACGACGATCGTGTTGATCACGGCCGCCTGGTCAGACAGCGCGCTTCCGCGTGCCTTGCTTGACTTTTCAGACGGCGCCTGTTCTTCGGCCGCGGCGCCGAGGAACACCTGCGTGCTCGCCTGGTAGGTGTGACGCTGGTGCTTGTAGTACAGATAGCTCGCCGCCGCGACGACGATCCCGACGGTGAGGATCAGCCACTTACGCCTCCAGATCGGAGCGAAGATGGCGGTAGCATCGGTGGTCTCGTTCATTGAAGTAGAGGGGTCCGTCCCTGGCCTCAAGAGGGCCCGCCATCATAAGCGCCCGGTTTACCCGGAGCTAAAGACTAGCGAGCGTACGGGGAGGCGATCCAGGGGCAAGCTTTCGTGCAGCAGCGCGATCGTTGGGGGCCGATCCGAGGGGCTGCTGCCTAGAATGAGCGCCGTGTCCGGGCGCCCCAAGCGAGCAGCGCGTGAGCCGCGCGTCGCGACGACCGCTTGCGACTGGTCGCCGACGACGTCGAGCGGACACGGATGATCGGCGACGCGACTGCCGCCGGTCCGATCATCTGCTTCGCGACGCAGGGACACCGGCACATCGAGGGCGAGCGCATCAGAGTGCTGCTCGGTCAGCTCGACGCCGAGGAGTTCGCTTTCGACCGCGCTCACAAGCTTCGCTCGGCCTTGCGATTGGCGCGTACGGTGCGCGCGCGGCGCCCGCGGCTGCTGGTGATGGAGGGCACCGGCACGGCCGGAGGCCTGATCCTGCTGGCGCTGAACGCGACCATGGGCGTGCCCTACGTCGTGTCCAGCGGCGACGCAGTGGGTCCCTTTCTCGGCCTTCGCTCGCGCATGCTGGGAGCGCTTGGAGGCGCCTACGAGCGGCTGCTCTGCCGTAACTGCGCGGGCTTTGTCGGCTGGACGCCATACCTCGTGGGACGCGCGCTGACGTTTGGCGCGCCGCGCGCGATGACCGCGCCGGGCTGGACGCGAAGTGCGCCGACCGGCGACGCCCGCGCGCGCATACGCGCCAAGCTGGGAATCTCCGAGCAAGCGATCGTGATCGGCCTCGCGGGGTCACTGCACTGGAACGACCGCGTGGGGTACGTCTACGGTGCGGAGATCGTGCAAGCCGTCCGCCGCACCGATCGGGCGGATCTCGTGGCCTGCATCGTGGGCGACGGCGACGGCCTGGAGCGCCTGCGCGAGCTCGCCGGCGAGGATCTCGGTGGACGCATCCTGCTGCCCGGGCGCGTGGCGCCCGAGCAGGTGCCCGACTACCTCTGCGCGTTTGATGCGGGAAGTCTCTCGCAGAGCGTCGACGCGGTCGGTTCCTTTCGTTACACGACGAAAATCAGCGAGTACCTCGCCGTCGGACTGCCCGTGATCAGCGGCGAGATTCCCGCCGCCTATGACCTCGACGAGGGCTATCTCTGGCGACTGCCCGGCCAGGCGCCGTGGAGCGAGACGTTCGTCGTCGCCCTCAGCGAGTTGCTGCGCGGTCTCAGCCGCGCCGAGATCGACGAGCGGCGCGCCGCTGCGCAGTCGGCGCGCGCCGATGTGTTCGACCGCGACGCCCAGCAGCGACGGATGACCGCGTTCGTCGGCGACATACTCGCCGACCGCCGCTAGGCGATCGCGCCGGAGCGATCGCCGTCCCTAGCCGGGACTCTCGGCTGCGGCGGCGAGACCCTCATACAGCGCCTCGTGGCGCTGCACCATGAGCGTCCAGCTGTAGTCGAGCGCCGCCGCACGCGCCGCGGCGCCGAGACGTTCGCGCAGCGCGCGATCCTCGCCCAAGTGGCGCAGGCGCTCGCCGATGTCTGTGGCGTCGGCGCGAATCAAGAAGCCGTTGTGACCGTCGGTCACCAACTCGCGAATGCCGTTCACGGGCGTTGCGAGGAGGGGCAGCCCGCTGGCCGCCGCCTCAAGCGCCACGAGCGGAAAGGCCTCGTAGCTGGTGGGAAAGACCAGCGCGTCGGCGAGCTGATACAGCGGCGCGACGTCACGCGACACGCCAATCCAGTGAACGGCATCGGCGACGCCTGCGCGCTCGGCGAGCTGCTCGTAGCGCTCGCGATCGCCGCTGCCCACGACGAGCAAGTCCCATTCGGCGGCGAGCGCGAGCGCGCGGATCGCGGGCTCCAGCCCCTTGCGTTGCCACTCGCTGCCCACGAAGATCGCCACGAGTCGGCCGGGCTCGATGCCGAGCTGCCGGCGAAGCGCCGCCGAGTCCTGCGGCCGCGAATCCGGCGCGAACGCGTCCACGTCGACGCCATTGGGAATCGAGATCGTGCGCTCGGCCTGGTCGGGGAAGTAGTGGCGTATCTCGTCGGCCACCCCCTCTGACACGCAAACGAAGCGCTGCGGGCGGTTGACGCGAAAGCACACGCGCTCGGCGAGCCGTCCCAGCAGCCCCGAGGCGGCGACGTTGAGCCTGAACAACCAGTTCGAGCGACTCGGCGTCGCCGGGCCTACCTGCTGGCAGTAGTGAATTCCCACCAGGTCCACCTCATTGAGCACGATCGCGCCGACCGCCATCACCAGACCCCGCCGCCAGCGCCGCACCGCGAGCGATCCGGCGAGCATGAACCACGGATAGCTCAGCACGAACGGTCGGCTCGGCCCGCGCACGCGCCGGAACGCGATGCCCGAGTCGGCAGGCAGGTCGCATTCGTAAGCGATCACGGTGACCTCCCAGCCGCGCGCGCGCAGCCCGAGCGCGAGCTCTGAGAGAACCCGCTCCATGCCGCCGACCGGCCCGATGTGGTGCAGCACCAGCGTCACCTCGCGGGCGGCGGCGGGGGCATCGCTTGCCGCCACCGCAGTCAGCGCAGGCTCACGCGTTGGCGTCGACAATGTCCTGCAGTGCGGTGAAGAATCGTTTGCGCACGGCCTCATCCGTATAGTCGCGCATGAAGCGCTCGCGCCCGGCCTCACCGAGCCGGGACCGCAGTTCGCGCGAGGCGAGCAGGGGCTCCAGCGCATCCGCCAGATCGGCCGGAGCGCCGGAGCGAGCGAGCATTCCGGTGGATCCCGGCTCGATGATGTCTGGTGGTCCTCCCGCGTCGACAGCGACGACCGGCACGCCAGCAGCCATCGCCTCCAGCAGCACGATGCCAAACGGCTCGGGATCGGAGGCGTTGACGAGAACGTCCATCTGCTCGATGAACGGCATCGCCTCGGCGACTTCGCCGGCGAGCGTCACCGCTTCCTGCAGGCCGAGCTGCGCGATCAGCCGCGGCAGCGAAGCGGCGTATTCGGGCGAGAGCCCGTAGGAGTCCCCGCCGACGATCACCAGATGCATGTCGTGCCCTCGCTCGCGCAGCAGCGCCTGCGCGCGCAACAGGCGATCCTGGCCCTTCCAGGCCTGAAGGCGCCCGACGATGCCGACGATCGGCGTGCCTTCGGGCAGCTGCAGCGGCGCGCGCACGCCAGCCTGAACGACGGGGCTCGCACCCGCCGGAATCACGATCGTGCGCCGGCGCGGCCATAGCCGCTGCTGGGCGCGGGCGGCGGCGGTCGAATAACACGCGATCGCGCGAGCCGGCAACAGGTTGGCGCTGAGGTCAAGCCAGTGGCGCCCGGCGATCGAGTGCTGCCACCAAACCACGCGGTCGCTCATGCCGGCCAGCGTGGCCGCCGGCGAGCCGTACAGCTGCGTCTTGGCGGCCCAGTTGAGGATCACGTCGGGTCGGCGCGCACGAAACAGCTCGGCCAGTCGCCAGATGGTCGCGGCGACGCGATGCAGCTGACGCACCCGCCCCGCTTCGAGGATGTCCACACGTAGCCCTGCCGCGCGCAGCTCCTGCGGCCACGGCCCGTCCTGGAAGAAGACCATCTCGAGCTCGTGCCCGCTCGCCCTCGCGCCCTGCGCAACCGTGTGCAACATCGCCTCGGCGCCACCCAGGCGCTCCCACCAGGGAACGGTGATGACGACGCGCACGGGCCAGATCGTAGCCCACGCGCAACTAAGGTCCGAGGGCTGAGAGCGACGATAGACTCCCGTCGCGTGTCAGTCCGAGAGTCAGAGATCGGCATCGATGTCACTCTCGCCCACGACTACCTGTTCGTGATGCGCGGCGCGGAGCGCACCTTCGCGGCGATGGCCGATATCAACCCGCGCGCGCAGATTTTCACCCTTCTCTACGACGAAGCGGGTACGAACTGTCGCTTTGCCGACCACGAAGTTCACACTTCGCCACTCAGCCATCTTGGCGTCGGCCAGCGCAGCTTCAGGCGCCTGCTGCCACTGTACCCCTGGGCGGTTGGCAGGCTCAAGCTGCCAAGCAGCGACGTGGTGCTCAGCAGCAGCAGCGCCTTCGCGCACGGTGTTCGCGTTCCCTCAGGCGCGGTGCACATCTGCTACTGCCACGCTCCATTTCGCTACGCGTGGAACGAGCAGCGGCGCGCGCTGGAGGAGGTGCCGGCGCCGCTGAGGCCACTGTTGCGCTGGCAGCTCGCCCGCATGCGCGGCTGGGATCAGTCGGCGAGTCGTGGCGTGGACGCCTATATCGCCAACTCGCAATTGACGCGCGAGCGCATAAAGCGCTTCTACGGGCGCGAGTCGACCGTCATTCACCCGCCCGTGGAGACGCATCGCTTCGCGCCCGGCGCGCCCGGCGACGCGCTGCTGCTCGTAACCGAGCTCGTGCCGCACAAGCGAGTCGACGTCGCGCTGGAGGCCGCTCGACGGGTTGGCGTGCCGATTCAGGTCGTGGGCGCCGGCCCGGCCTACGCGAGCCTGCACGAGGCCTATCCCGAGGCCGACTTTCTCGGCCGCGTGGGCGACGACGAGCTGGCAGCGCTGTACGCTCGCGCTCGCGCAGTCGTGATCACGAGCGTCGAGGAGTTCGGGATCACAGCGGTTGAGGCGCAGGCCGCCGGGCGCCCAGTGCTCGCCGCCGGCGCCGGCGGCGTGCTGGAGACCGTGCTGGAGGGCGAGACCGGGCTGTTCGCCGTGCCCGGCGACGTGGCCTCGCTCGCCGCGGCGATACAAGCGCTCGACCGGCTCGATTTCCAACCGTCGCAAGCCGTCGCAAACGCTGAGCGTTTCTCCGTTCTCAGCTTCCAGCAGCGGCTCACGCAGTTCGTCGGCGAAACCGTCAGCCGGCAACGCGCGCGTGCGAGCGAGTCGCTGTCAGCGAACTAGCGTCGCAGGGCGCGAGCGCGGCTGCTCACCCTGCGGGCGCGCGCTGACGCGCGGGCGCAACCTCGACAGCGCGCCGGTCAGCAGCTTGGCGAACAGGCGACCCGCCGAGGACCCTCGATCCACTCGCGCCGGCGCGCGCTGCAACGAAACCGAGGCGGCGTCGACCAGGCGATTTCCGTGCAGCGGCATGCCGGTGACCAGCGAGCTGAAGTCCGGCAGCTCGACATCAGACCCGAGCCGATCGAGCACGTCTCGCAGAACACCACGCGGATCGTCGAGCAGATCCTCGTAGAACAGCACCGCTCGCCGCTCGTGCGGGTGTTTGAGAAACACCCAGCCAGAGAGCAGGTATGTGAGCAAGAGGTAAAAGCGTGTCGTCACAGGCCCAAAGCGCCGCTCTGCCACGTCATCCTTGGCGAAGGAGGCAACCACATCCTGCGGGTCTCTCACGAGCAGCAACAGGTACAGCTCGATGCTCTGCAGTGACTGCAGCTCGCGCGCGCGCAGGGGATAGTGAGATGTGTCCACGACATAGCTCGCCTGGGCCGTCGAAGCGACGGCCGCATAGAGTTCACTCATCACGCGCTGGTAGGGCCTTCGCAGTCGCCGCCGCACCGCGCGCCGACGGATGCGAAACAGCGCCGAGGATCGCTCGAGATAGCGCTGCGGGTGACCCGCGCGAACCGTGTCCAGATCTGTGGTCTGCGGACCTCACGCTCTGCCAGAACTGTGTGCGCGCAGGGTCTTTGCGCTTCGGCTCGCCGCCACGTGGCAGCCACTTGTCGAGCTCGCCCGCGAAGAACATGTCAGCGCAGTTGCCGAGCGTCACTCCGAGGATCGTGCTGCCGCTGCGACCGGCGCCCATGACGTAGATGACTTTCGGCTTTGCCGAGCGAGAATCGCTCTCAGATGTCGCGGGAATCATCGCGCTCGAGTCTCGCAGACGCCCGAGCATTGGCGGCGCAGGAGGCTTGATAGGGTCAGCCCATGGCTGTTTCCAGACCCCTGCGCATCGCGTGGCTCGGTGGAGGTCCGGCGGAATCGGGCGGCGCGCCGGGTGTTGTGACAGAGCTCTTGGACGGTCTGACCAGGCGCGGCCATGAGATCGACTGCTTTTTGCCGGGAACGCCGCGCAACATCCCCGAGCACCTGCGCGACCGCGAGAATCTCCAGTTCATCGCGGGGACGAGCTCGTGGCGCTTCAATCGTTGGTACAGCCGCACGCGGATCACCTCGTTCGCTTCGGGACTGCTGGCCCGCGCGGTCGGGCAGGTGCGATTGCGGCGTGAAATCGTCAAGCGCCACAGGCAGCAACCTTACGACCTCGTGTATCAAAATCAACAGATCGAGTCACTCGGCGCCCCGGCAAGCCTCACTCGCTCGATACCTCTCGCCGTTCGTCCCGACAGTCACCAGGCCGGTGAGCTGCGGTGGCTGATCCGCGAGCGGCGCTTGGCGTTCCGATCTCAGCCCGCGTACAACTTCTTCATCGTTGCGGCCATCATGAGCGTTCGCACGCTCGTTCAAGCGGTGCGAATTCGCAGGGTCGACCTGCTCATCGCGATCAGCACGGTGTTTCGCGATCACATCGTCCACGACTACCGCTTTCCAGTCGAGAAAACGACGGTGATCACCAACCCGCTGCGCCTCGAGCGATTTCACAGCTCCGACAGAGCGTTGGGCACGCCGCCGATCGTGCTCGTTCCGACGCGGATATCGGTGCGCAAGGGTCTGGAGGACGTCGCCCCGCTGGCCCGCTTGCTGCTCGATCGAGGAGTTGACGTCCGCCTGCGCATCATCGGCGGTCCCAGCACGTGGTCGGACTACACCAAGCTGCTGGACGACCTTCCGCAGGAGAACACCGAATCCCGAGGTCACATACCCAACGCACAGATGCCGGAGGAACTCCAGCGAAGTGACATCGTGCTGGTGCCGAGCAAGTATGACCCCTGCCCGGTGTCAGTGCTCGAGGCGTTGGCCTCGGGTGTCCCCGTGATCGCAACCTCCGAGGTCGGCTCGATCGATCGGCTCGACCGTTCGGTGGCGGCTGAGGTCGAACCTGGCGACATCGAGGGCATGGCCGACGCGATCGAGCAGATGCTCGAGCGTCTGCGCACCGCTCCCGGGCCCACGCGCGCGCTGGCGCGCGCGGAGGCCGAGCGGAGGTTCGCCAGAGATGTCGTGTGCGAGCAGATCTCCGATGCCCTGGAAGCGCTTGTCGGCCGGCCACAGCCCGCCGATCGATCCGAAGCGCTCGGCCATCCCGGCACGCCCGACCCCGCCATCGGCGTCTCGCGCGGCTGAGTCGCTGCAGCGCGCCGCCCAGAGCAACAACCCGGCGCGAGACGCTGAACCCGATCAGAGGTCGATCAGCGCGCCGGGGTCACGCATCCACCAAGGCACGAGCTTCGGCCGTTGCTCGGCCGGCAGGTCGACGGCCGCGAAGCTGCGCGAGCAGATGAACGCGCAGCGACGTTCGCGACGGTAGTCGCTCATGCCGGCTTGGTCAGTGGCGTTCTGCGCGAGCGCAACCGTGCTGAAGCCGTGACGCTCGGCGAGGTCGGCTACGGCTTGGCGGCTTGGCAAAAGGACCAGTCCGTCGCCCGTCGAGGCGCGCGGACTGTACAGATGCGTCGTCTCGAACAGGCTCGCATGTGATCGCGACACGTTGGTGTCGATGACGATCGCTCGTGCGCCCGTGCCGGCCATCAGCTCGAACAGCTCGACCGGACGATCGATCTGATCCATGATGCCAAGGCACAGCACGATGTCGAATTCGCCATCGAACGAGCGTGTGAAGAGCTCCTCCGTGCGAAAGAGATAGCGCGTCGGATCGGCCTGCTCGGCCTCGAACACGAGCTCGGCCTGCTCGATGAATTCGCTGTCCGCGTCGATGCCGAGCACGAAGTCGGCGCCGGCTCGCAGCGCCGCCAGCGACCAGAAGCCCGCGTTGCAGCCGAGGTCGAGCACGCGATAGCCGCTCAGCGATCCGCCCGTCAGGCCGAGCAGGCGCTCGAACACGTAGCTGTAACGCTGGCGTTGGCGATTGACGAGACCGCGGTCGTCCATAGGTGTGACGATGCCGCCCTCGAATTCGAAGCGATAGTTCCAGCGTGGGAAGGCGGCGATCCGTCGACGTAGCTCCTCGGCCTCCACGCCGCGCAGAGTAGTGCACGGCAGGGGCGCAGGGCGCCTCGCGCGAATAGACTCAGCAACCGTGGCCGACCCGCCCGCATTGACCGAGCGCCCCGCCTGGCAGGCGCTCAGCAGCCACTACGAGGCGATTCGCGACGTTCACCTGCGCGACCTTTTCGCCGAGGACGCCGGGCGCGGCGAGCGACTCGTCGCCGAGGGCGCCGGGCTGCACCTCGACTACTCCAAGCATCGCGTGACCGCGCGGACGCTGGCGCTGCTGCTCAAGCTCGCCGAGCAGTCCGCGCTGAGCGAGCGCACCGAGGCGATGTTCAAAGGCGAGCGCATCAACGTGTCCGAGGATCGCTCGGTGCTGCACGTGGCCCTGCGCATGCCCGAGCGTGAGTCGCTGATCGTCGACGGCGTCGACGTGGTGAAGGAGGTGCACGCGGTTCTGCGTCGCATGGCGGACTTCTGCGAACGGGTGCGCGGTGGCGACTGGACCGGCCACACGGGCAGACCGATCCGCAACGTGGTGAACATCGGCATCGGCGGCTCAGACCTCGGACCGGTGATGGCCTACGAGGCGCTGCGCCACTACAGCCGGCGCGACATGCGCTTTGCCTTCGTGTCGAACGTCGACTCGACGGACTTCGTAGAGGCGACGCACGGGATGGACGCCGCCGAGACGCTGTTCATCGTCTGCTCGAAGACCTTCACGACGCTCGAGACGATGACCAATGCCGGCTCGGCACGCGAGTGGCTGCTGTCGGCGCTTGGCGACGAGCAGGCGATCGCGAAGCACTTCGTCGCGGTGTCGACCAACGAGCAGCAGGTGCGCGCATTCGGCATCGACGCGAAGAACATGTTCGGCTTCTGGGACTGGGTCGGCGGTCGCTACTCGATGGACTCGGCGATCGGGCTGTCGACGATGCTCGCGATCGGCCCGGCCGGCTTCTCGGAGATGCTCGCCGGCTTTCATGCGATGGACTACCACTTCCGACACACGCCGCATGAGCGAAACCTGCCGGTGCTGATGGGCCTGCTGGCGGTGTGGTACGGCGACTTCTTCGGCGCGCAGACGCACGGCGGTGCTGCCGTATCGAGCAGTACCTCAAGCGCTTTCCGGCGTACCTGCAGCAGCTGACGATGGAGTCCAACGGCAAGCACGTCACCCTGCGCGGCTCGTCCGGTGAACTACCAGACGGGCGCGATCTACTGGGGCGAGCCCGGCACGAACGGCCAGCACAGCTTCTACCAGCTGCTGCACCAGGGCACCAAGCTCGTGCCCGCCGACCTGATCGGCTTCGGCCAGACGCTCAACCCACTGCGGCGAGCACCACGACATCCTGATGTCCAACGTGTTCGCCCAGGCACAGGCGCTGGCGTTCGGCAGGACCGAGCAGCAGGTGCGCGACGAGGGCACGCCCGAGCACGTCGTCGCGCACCGCGTGATGGAGGGCAACCGGCCGAGCAGCGTGATCCTCGCCGAGCGTCTGACGCCGCACGCACTCGGCACGCTGGTCGCCCTCTACGAGCACAGCGTGTTCACTCAGGGGACGATCTGGGAGATCGACTCCTTCGACCAGTGGGGCGTCGAGCTGGGCAAGGAACTCGCCGGAGAATCATCCCCGAGCTGCTCAGCTCGACAGACGCCGGCGCTTGCGCATGACAGCTCGACCAACGCGTTGATTCGCCGTTATCGCGCGCTTCGGCGCGTCTGACCCGCGCCCTTTTCCTCGCCGGCCGCACGCCGCGGCGATGCCGTCCGACCCAACAGCGACTCTGGACGTTCCGCCCGCGTTCTACGGCGCGGACTTAAGAGGGAGGCCGCAACAGCCGATAAGCAGGAATCGACGTCCGTTCCGACGAATTCTGCCTGCGAGGGTGCAATGCTGCTTGTCCTGATTCCGTCGCGTGGTTCGTGCTTTGCTGGTCGTTGCTCTGCCGCACGGCGATCTGCCGCAGTGGCGGCGGACGCGCGAGGGCGATCTGCGCACAAGGCCCTTCGCGGCCCGATCTCGCTCGGCGAGCGACTGACGCTCTCCCCCACTTTCAGATCGCCGCCCGCCTGCGCCGCGGCGCGGTCTGCGAAGTCCGCCCGGCTCGCTGCGCCACACGCGCAGCGCGGCGCCCGGCTCACGGCGACGCGACTGAGCCACGAGCCGGCGCTAGAGGCCGCGGCGACCGAGCACGTGCGGCACGGTGCGCAGCAGAATCTTCACGTCCGTCCACAGCGACCAGTTGGCGACGTACAGGTAGTCGATCGCGACCATCTCCCGCAGCGGCACGCGCGCCGGGCCGAGGATCTGCCAGGGGCCGGTCATGCCGGGCATCAGCTCCAGGCGGCGGCGGTGCCAGCCCTCGATGCGCTCGTCCTCGTCGATCACCAGCGGACGCGGCCCGACGAGGCTCATCTCGCCGCTGACGATGTTGAACAGCTGCGGCAGCTCGTCGAGCGAGGTCTTCGCGCAGGAAGCGCCCCACGCGCGTGACGCGCGGGTCGTCGGCGATCTTGAACAGCCCGTCCTGCGCCTCGTTGCGGTCGCGCAGCGCCTCCTTCATCGCGTCGGCGTCGGCGACCATCGTGCGGAACTTGAGCATCGTAGAAGCGCCTGCCGTGGCGCCCGACGCGCAGCTGGCGGAAGAACACCGGGCCGCGGCTGTCGAGCTTGATCGCGATCGCGATCGCGATCATCAGCGGCGAGATCGCCAGCAGCCCGAGCGACGCGCCGAGCAGATCGAACGCGCGCTTGAGCGCCGCCGAGGAGCGCGTCAGCTCGAAGCGGCGCACGCCCATCAGCGTCACGCCGTGCAGATCGTCGAACTCGACCGACGAGCCGACGACCTCGAGCAGGCGCGGCAGCACGCTGACCCGCACGCCGACGGCCTTGAGCGTGCGCACGAGGTCGAGCATCTCGCCGGCGTCCGCGCTGCCCGGAGCGATGATCGCCCGGTGCACGTCGAGCGTCTGCGCCAGGTCGCGGATCTCCGACAGGCGCTGCGCCGAGAAGGCGTCGGTCGACCATGGCGCGACGTGGTCGAGATCGAGATGGGCGACCATCTTGGCCTTGACGCCGCCGTGACCGGTCAGCTTGCGCGCGACCATCTCCGCCGAGCCTTCGTCGCCGATGAACAGGCAGCGCTCGGTCGGAACGGCCCGCAGCGCGATGACGCGCGCGTGGCGCGTGCGACAGAGCGACAGCCGGCAGCGACCAGCCACAACAACAGCGCCTCGCTGCGGTCGAGAGTGCCCGCGACGACGAGGCCTCCCGCCAGCCACGCGACCAGCGCGCACAGCGTCGCCAGCTGGAACAGCTCCGGCGCCTCGTCGAGCGTCGTCTTGTGCAGCAGCGTCTCGTCGCGGTCGTACAGCCCGAGCAGCTTGGCGCCGACGAGCAGCAGCGGTACGCCGACCATGCTCTCCCAGGTCAGCTGCAGCGGCACCCGGCGCGAGAACAGCGCGACCGCAGCACGAACGCGCCGAGGATCGCCACCACGTCGGCCGCCAGCAGCGAGCGGCGAAACAGCGCGTCGCGGCGCAGACACACCGCGGGCCCGCGCACGCCTGCGCGATGTCCAGCGACAGGCGCCGCCGGCTCGACTCGCGCTGGCGGTGCCGTCCCGCAGCCGCCGCCGGGCCCCCCAGTGGAGGCCCGTCTCCGGCCCGTTCCCCGTCCCCGTCTCAACGCTCATGAGCGCTCCTTGCCTCCTTGCCCGCCATCAACCATCCCCGCATGATGGCGCTGCCGGCTCGAACAAATGTCGAGATCCCGTGACTGCTTGGCCAATGTCGTGCATCATGCACTTAAGTCGGTCGTAAAGTCAAGCCGGGCCGCGAAAGTCTCAAGCTGGGCGACCGCCGGCAGGACGGCCGCGACGCCTCGGCCCCGCTGGTTTGGCGCTCTGAAGCGGTTCTGCGGCGCTTGGCCGGGCCGGCCTCTATGCCGTTGCAGCGCTGGAGCACCATGCGCGGAGCGCGAACGAAACAGGCCGGGCCACCCTCTCGAGCGGCCCGGCCAGTTGCTGCCCTGCTGCGCTTCTGTCGTTGGTCGGTCGCCTTAGGCGATCCGATCGCTGCTAGAAGCCGACTTTCGAGACGCCTTCCTGGGCGATTTTGAGCACGCTCAGGGTCGGGTTTTCGTTCGTCGGGAGCTTTGCGTAGTCGTTGCCTGCAGCTGCTTCCTGCCCACCGCCGGTTCCGGTGCTGAGCTCGTAGCCGAGGTAGTCGGCCACGGTCCTCGCCTCCGCTTCGGTCGGCGCTTCTTCGACCGTCGTGCCTTTCGTGAAGGCGGAGTATTTGGTCAGAGCGAGGTCGTACGTGATGTAGCAGACGTCGTAGTTTTTCTGTTTCTTGGACGTCGTGACTTCGTTCCAGAGTTCCGTGGTCGTCGGCGGCGGGAATTTCCTTTTCCCGTTGGTGTAGAGCGTTTCCGCACAGTTGGAGTCGGCCACGGTCGCAACCTCACCGTTCGTCGACGGGTCGACGTACAGTTCTTTGTTGCTTTCCACCTCGGCCCAGAACACAGGCTTTTCCGCCCCACCTGCCGGCGGGACGAAGGCTGCGTTCGCACGCGCGTCGGCGACGTTCGCGTAGCCGATGCTGCCCGGAGTTTCGGCGACCTTTTTCACGACACCGCCACCGCCGTTGCCTCGCAGCACGGGGTGCCCGGCTTCGTTCGGCCACGTCGTGTTGTTGGCGGGTTCGCCCAGCTGGTTCCAAGTTTTGCCCGGCGACACTTCTTTTTTGAAGATCACGCCGAGGTATTTCATGTACGCATCGGTCGTCCCGGATCCGTCTTCACGTACGACGCGGCTGATCGGGATCGTTTTCAAAAGCGATTTCGCGCATTCCGAGTTGCCCACCAGCGTCGCTTTGTTGAGCACCTGGTTCCAGGTCGTGACCGTGCCCTGGAAGACTTTCTCCAGTGTCGTGACTTTCAGCGCGAGGCGGCCCGGGGCAAATCCGCCCGTCGCCTTTTCACAGCCTTTCGGCAGGTGAATGGCGATCGCGATCGCCGGCTGCGCGACCGGAATCGTCAGCAGCGTTCCCGCCGCTCCGTGAGAGGTGATTTCTTCGGACTGTTTTTTGTTCGGCGCAATCTCCGTGCCGACAAAGGCGTTTTCTTTGCCGAAGCGGATTTCACCGCCGGCTTTCGTTTCGACGCCCCACGATTCCAGGCCCGCGCCGCTGCCGGTCGATGTGTAGGTCACGGCCGGTTTGCCGCCCGATCCCTGCGTTCCGTTACAGGCCTTGGCGTTCGCCGACGTGTTGAACTGCGGGTTCCAGATGTTGATCTGGAGCAGCTTCTGAGCAGAGGAGCCTTTTCCGTGGATCGCTCCCCCTTCGCACTGCACGAGCGTAAATGCGCTCGCGGCTCCCGGCGCCGCGAGGGCGGCCACAGCGGCCGCTGAAAGTACGCACGCCAGCAAGATGCGACGCGCGGATCGAGACATCATTACGAGACTACCTCCTGGTAGCAGGTTCCGTTCCTGGTCAAGTGAGAGCCATTCGCTCCCGAGGCTCAGATTTCCATCCACGCACCGCTCGGGGGTTACGATTCTGGTTGTTCACAGCGGCGGGTCGTAACGATTTGTTCACGAATCGGCGACAGGCGCTAAACGGTGCGTTGACCAATGCTTCACATGACCCCTTTCGCGCCGTCTCGTATGCCGCGAGCGAAAGCGCGCGAAGGCCTCGGGCCGCAGAGGCGCCCGCCCTCTGGTGTCAAGAGTCGCTCAATGCTTCTTTGCGGCGCGCAACGTGACGACGATCGGCGTCGTGTGCGTCGCGCCCTGTGCGTCGCGCGCGACGATCGTCGCCTTCGCCTTCAGCACGTGAAAGCGCGCCAGCAGCGCACGGGCCTTCGCCGAGAGGTGAAGCGCCACGCTCTTGACGCTTCCGCCCATCGCCGAGAAGGAGCCGCTGGCCAACGTCAGGATCGCCTTCTTCTTCGCGCCTGCGCTCACCGCGCTGAGCGTCCGCAGCGTGACCGTGCCGGTGCAGCTGCTCGGACCCGCGCAGTTCACCTTCAGCGCGACCGCGCCGGCTCGGCTCGCCGCCAGCGAGGTGCTCGCGACACTGAGCTTGTAGCCGAGCACGCCGCCCGCACCACCGGAGCCGGAGCCGCCCGTCTGACCCGTGCCGGCGCCGGCGCCCGTGGTCGTCTGGCCAGTGCTGGTGCCACCGCCGGTGCCGGTGCCACCGCCGCCACCGCCACCGCCGCCGCCAGGCGTTTCGACGTGGACCGTCAGCGTCGCCGGCGCGCTCGTCAGTTCGAGCGCGTCGGTCACGCTCAGGGTCACGGTGTACGTGCCGGACGCTGCGTAGGTGTGCGCTGTGGAGGGCGTCGTGGTCGTCAGACCCACGCCGTCGCCGAAGTTCCACGCGTATTTCGCGATCGCCGATTTGTTCGGATCGCTCGAGGTGCTCGCGTCGAACGTCGCGCCCTGACCCAGCGTCACGACCGACGGACCGGTCAGACGCGCCGTCGGAACCGGCGTGTTGATGTTGATCGTCTGCGTCTTGGTGACCGTCGGGCTTTTGAAGCCGCCTTCCCAGACGAGGCTTTCGGGAGCCGCGAAGTCGTCGAGGTGGACCGTCTCGGTGACGGTTCGTTTACCCGTCGTTTCGTATTTGTGCTTGACGAGCGTCGTCTGGAACTGGTCTTCTTTGACCGTCTGCGTGGCGCCGTCGCCGAAGTTCCATTCGGTTTCGAGAGCGTCTGCCTGTTTGACGTGCGAGGAGAAGGTCACTTCCGTCCCCGGCCGCACCGGTTCTTCGCCTTTGACTTCGATCCCGTTGACGCGCGCGACCGGTGGCGTGACGCTGGCAGTCGGACAACCGGCGCCGCCCGGGCCGAACTCGACGACGGCGCCGAAGAACGGTCCTTCCAGCGGTTCGAAGCTGATCACTTCTTCTTCTTCTTCGGTTTCTTCGTTGAAAACGGTCGTCACGACTTCTTCCTGTCGCAGCAGGAATTCCGGCGCCAGCACGAAGACCCGTCCCCCCGAGCCCGCGGCGACCGTCGTCGACAGCGACGGCGGGACCGATTCGATGTGAGAAGGTTCTTCAATCACGCAGGCGTCCGTCGCCGACGGCTGCTGCCCGCCGGTCCAACCAAGCTCGGCGCCGGTCGCGCCGGAGAACGCGACGACACCTCCGAAGCTTTCGGAGTTGGCCGATTCGTTGTGAATCGTGCTGAGCCCGAAGAGCGTGCCTTCAGGGCCAGCGGCGAGCCTGCCGCCGGAGCCGGCGGTCGAGCCGAAGACACCGGGCTGGACGCCGCCGGCGGGAGCCGGCGTGAGTTGGTGCGGCGCCCCGGCCCCTTTGAAGTCATAGGGAACTTCCGCGATGTTTTCGACGCCTTCGTTCACATGCCCGACGTCGAGGTGCTGTTCGGTTTCCCCTTTGCCGTTCTTGGCGCTCAGGACGATCGGCGAGTGCGGCTTGAAGCCGTTCTTGAAGAAGTTCGTCGTGTCGACGTAGCGTTCGCCGAGTTTGCCGCTGGATTCGATCCGCTGCAGGACATAGTGGTCGCCGGCGCCCGCGAGGTTGTCTTCTTTGGCTCCGTTTTCGTCGACGTGCGCCAGGACGATCACTTCGTGTTTGGCGGTATCGACCGTGATGCCGCGCGGTTCCAGCAACGCCTGGCCCGCGGTTACGGACTGCGCTTTCAGGTCGGCTTCGTTGGCGAGCACTTCTTTGTGTTCGCCTTCCTTGCCCGCGCCGACGAGGTTCGCCCCTTCTTCTTTGGTCGAGAAGGCGTACAGCGTCGAGGCGACCGGTAGGAACTGCTGTTTTTTGGGCAGCGAGCGGTCGATCGCCAGCCCTTCTTCGCGGAGGTCGACTGCAAGCAGGTAGACACGACCTTCAGCAGGGTCGATCGCCAGCCCCTCGGCCTGCGGTTCCCACTGCCCGTAGGCCGGCGAGGTGTTCGTGAACTGCACCGATGCGCTGAGCGAGTATTTGTGCGTCACCGGCGAAGCGACGAACTTCTGCAGGCGGAACACGCGTTTGGTGGTCGTCGCCGGTTTGGCTTCGTCGAGCAGGTAGACGCTGTTGTCGGTCGGATCGACTCCGATTGCACGCGCAGACAGTTCGCCGAGCTTGCCGTCTTCGCCGTTTTTGCTCACTGTTTCGCCGAAACGCGTCAGTTCGCCGTATCCGTTCGGTTCCGCCGCACGAACCGTCCCGGGCAGGATGCTCACGAGCGCGCTCGCGAGCGCGAGGCTGGCGAGAACTGCGATCGCGCGGGGACGGTGGACGTGGGTCATCTTGCTCCGATCTCTATTGGCGTGCGCTTGCTGGCATTGGTTGATTGGCCCTCCGTGGCACCCACCGAGCACGGCGCAGCGGGTGCAATCTGCCGCCCTGCTCACCACAGTCGTTCCCCCGGGCGGCGATGAGCGATGAGTCGTGGTCAACGCTGGCGGATCGAGCCGTACACACTGTTGCCAATTCGTGAAGACCCATCAGGGCAGCCGCCGCCCGTCGCGACCGAACCGTCGCTGCGCGTGCATTGTCGAGATCGTCGCCGGAGCGACCCGCGCGGGCCGGCGCCCGCCGCGTGGGCGGCGGCGAATCGACGCGCCGGCGAATGCCGCGAGCAGGACGATGCCCAACAGATAGACAGGCGAGGGCTCGTGGTCGGGGGCACGGTAGGCGACCGCCTGGTTGCTGACCGACTCGGTCGCCTGCTCCTCCTCCTCTTCGCGTTCGGCGGCCTCCACCGGAGAGGTCACTGCCGAGGTGCCGCTAGGCGGCGTCGGGCGCGCGGGCGTGGGAACGGGCAGCGGCACGAACGGCAGCAACGGCACGGCCACGACTGCCGGCACAAAGAAGGGCGAGGGCGCCGGCGGATGCGCCGGCGCCGGCGCGGGCGCGGGTGCGGGCGGTGGCGCGGGCACCGGGACCGGAGGCGGCGACGAAGAGGCGGGCGCTGCGCCGGCGGGCGCGGGCGACACCGCGGGCGGCGGCGGAGATACGGCGGCTTCCTGAGACGCCGCGGGGATTTCCTTCAGCGGCGTCGTTCCGCACGGACGGCGCACGCTTCCCGGCTGCACCGTGACGGTCAGCGACGAGGAGAGCCCGCCCGCGCTGATCGTGACGACCGTTTTGCCGGCATTGAAGGCGCAGAACAGGTCTGATTTGGAATCCGGCACGGGTTCTTCGTGTTCGAGCAGCACGGCCTTCGGATCCGATACCGCGAGGTTCGGCTTGACGAAGTTGCCGATGTCCGGGCGCGAGGAGCTGAAGCTGTATTCGGGAGCGATGGCGCTGCTGCACCCGCTGCCGACGCAGTTGGCGGGAAGCGGCACGTACAGCGTCGATTCGTTGATCGTCGAGCCGCGGCTCGCCCGCCCGCCCGCGCGTGGCCGGCGGGCGAGCCCGGCGAACAGGCTGGCCTGGCTGCGGTGCAGCAGCAGCCCTTCCTTCGCTTCCATCGCCAGCTCGCTGATGTTGGGGATCAGCGTTGCCGACACCGGGGCCACGTTTTCCGCGGTTCGCTTGCTGACTTCGACCTGCGCGAGCAGAAAGCCCATCTGCCCGATGAAGTTCTGTTTCTGTGCGTTGCTCGAGGTCACGTAGCCGAGCGTCCCCGAGCCGAACGTTGGGATCGATCGAGTGCCAACGCGCAGCGGCAGCTGGATGTTCTGTTCCGGCGCTTCGTAGAAGTACGCCGAAGCACCCCCATTGACCAGGATCTGCGCGACTTCGGCGGCCGAGCCCTCGCCGGCGGCGATCTGCGCATTGAGGTCGGCGCTGCCGAGGACGATTGCGGGCAATTGGAGCCCCTTGGCTTCGCTCAGCTTTTCCGCGAGCCATGTTCGCTGGATGCTGTCGACTTCACCGGACTCATCGAGCACGATCACGCGAACCGGGCCGGCCGTGCCTGGTGAGTCCAGCGCGTAGTAGCTGGGGCAGGGTTCGCTTTGTGAGCCGGCCCACGGCAAGGCCGGGAAGGCCTGCTGGAAATCGCACTCGCTGCCTGGGCCGCGGTCGCTCGGCGATGCGGCGGGATAGGCGGGAAGCCCAGCGCCGAGCACCGCCGCGTAGCGTGCGAACTCGCGCTGATAGGGAACCGGAACGGGGCCGTGCCCGACGCCCGTCGTCACCCGTGGCCCGGTGTACAGGAACGCCCGCAGCCCGGCGATCTGCGCAGCCTGGCCCAGCGACGAGCTCAACCACACATCCGGCCCCAAGCGCGCGTTCTGGCGATCGGCGCACGGCGCGAGGCATCCCGCGCCGCCGGCGACCGCGAACGCCGCGTTGGCCGGATTGGCCTGCACCGGCGCTGAGCCGACGCCGGGGGGAGCGGCTCCGTCATTCGGATAGCGCGCGACATCGGCCGTATCGAGCGCCGGCGTCGTTTCGTTCACGGCGCCGCCCACCGCCCACCCCTGCGCGCCCGTTGGATCGATCAGCACCGCCGAGCTCGGGTCGGCCTGATAGGGCTGGTCATAGAATTTGTATTCCCCGAGCGGATCTTCGGCGTGGTTGCGTTCGTGCTCCTCGTCGCTCCAGCCGCCGGAGGTCTGGCGCACGATGTAGCCGGTCGCCAGCGGGTACGGTTTTATCCGCGGGGGAGGAAAGCCGACCGGCGGCGCGCGTTCGGCGTCGATTCTGAGCGTCGCGGGCAGGCCGCCCGAGCCCACCGCGCGCAGCGCGCCACCTTCGCGAAACAGCGCGAGCGAGCCGGGCGCTTCGACGCCCGGATACGGCGGGGTCGGCTGCCACGACGCGCCGGATGCGTTGCGCTCGAGCACCAGCGGCGCTTCGTCGATGCCGCCGGGCGTGGCCGACACGGCGGCGCCGCCGTCCGGCAGGCCGGCGACCGCCCACGGCACCTCGCCGCCGAGCGCCTGTTCGGCGCCGGCGTCGACATGCCAGCCATTGCCACTGTTGACCAGCAGCCCGCCGGTGTAGTGCGCGGCTTCGTTGCCGTTCTGCTGGTGAAACAGGCGAAAGGCGACGATCGCTTCTGACCCTGCGAAGGCGATCGAGGTGAAGCTCGCGCCGGCGACTTCGCTCGGCAACGCTTCCTGACTCCACGTCTTGCCATAGCTCAGCAGCGCCCCCTGCTGACCGACGGCATAGCCGCGGCTCGGGTTCTGCGGATCGAAGGCGATGCCGAGCAGGTCGCCGGTGAAGTTGATCGGCGTGGCGGGGTCGGGTTCCCACAGCCCCGTCTCGCCCCGCCACAGCCACATTTCACCTTCTTCGCCTACGGCGAAGGCGCGCGTGGAAGTTGGCCAGGCGACCGCGTGCAGCCGACGTGTGGAAACGCCGCCGCTGGGGTTGAGCAGGCTCTCCGGCTCCCAGCCCTGGCCGGGTTGATAGCGCGCGACCTCACCGTCATCGCCAACCGCCAGGGCCTGGCTGGAGAGCGCGCCGACCGGCGCCCCCGGCTGGGGTGCGATCGCCACGAGCGCGTTGCGGAACGGCACCGGGTAGCTCTGCAGGCGGTTGGGGGCCGGCCGAACCGTCAGGTGAACCGGGAGCGCCTCGTTACCGAGCCATCCCTCGCGCGAGTCCGAGAAGGCGGCGCCGAGCGAACCGCCGACGTCGTTCGGCGGTTCAGAGCCTCCGAGCGAGAGCACGCGCGTGAAGCTTTCGCCTTCCAGTCGGAGGCTGACGCCTTCGCCGAAGCCGGTGATCACGCGTTCGCCGAACGGCGTCGAGGAGTTCGACCAGGCAAAGCTCCGCGCGCGCCCGAGCGCAAGCGAGTCGGGCAAGGTATGGCCGCAGGCGGCGAATGACGCCGCCGCGTTGCACCAACTTCCCGTCACTTCGCCGTGGTCGGGGCCTTCGCCGGTCAGCTTGAAGAACATCGTCACCGGCGTCGCTGCGTCGGAGCGTTCACCGTCCAGCCAGACGCCCTGGTCGGTCACCGTGAGGATCTGGGCCGACGACGTCGGCGGCTCATGCCCGGCGCCCGGCACGGTGAACGGCTCCGAGGACTGCCCGTCCACCGTCAGCGGCGACGGGCCGACCTCGCTCCAGGTCGTGCCGTGCCGGCGAAACAGCGCCACGTCAGACGATCCCGACGAGAGCTGCGCGAGCAGCCACGCGTTGTCGGGCGAGCTGGCGGCGATCGCGAGCACGCGAAAGCCGCCGAGTTCTTCGCTGGCGGTCGGCAGTTCGATCGTCTCGCGCGTCCATTCTTTGCCGTCCCAATGCAGCACGCCGGTCTCGGCGCCGGCGGCGCTGCGATTGACCGGCACGACGAACGCGCCGGCGTGGCCTCCTTCGTCCAGCGCCGCCAGCAGCGGCGTGCGGCTGGCGCTGAAGAGCTCTTCTTCGCTCGCCAGCGCGGCTTCGCCGGTGTCTGGCAGCGGCTGGGCCTGGAACGCGCCGCCGGGATTACGCACCAGGACGACTTGCTTGACCGGCCCGGCGGTCCCCAACAGCACGCCATCGCCGCCCGAAGTCACGTTGCCGGTCAGCGAGGTCCTATCGGGTCGGAAGTCCGTAAGGGGCTGTCCGGATGCGTCGAGCAGCGGTTCGCCGCGCGTCCAGCCGCCGCTGCTGCTGTAGCGCACGATCGCCCACGAGTCCGAGGAGATCGCGCCGACTTCGCCGATCCCCCATGTCTCGCCTTCGGCCTCGCTCGGCGACGAGCCGAGCATCAGAACGTCTCGCGCCGGCACCGAGTCGTCTGTCTGAGCCGTCGGTTCGCCTTCCTGCGCCGCGGCACGGGAGATCGGGTCAAGCCAGTAGACGACGCCGATCAGCACGAGGGCAAGCGCAGCCATCGCGAGCACAGCCGTCACGGGCAGCGTCCGCGCACGGCCCAGCCGAGGCCCGATCGGCGGGGGTAGCAGCCTCACCCGACCGGCCCCAGGCCCGCGAAGGTGCGCGCCTTCGGAAGCACCACGAAGCCCGTGCTCACCGAGTCGTTGCCGGCGCCCTGCGTCGAGTTCGTCGGCAGGGCCGCAAGCGGGTGGCTCTGCAGGTCGAGCTTGGTCGGCCAGCGGTTGCGGCTCAAGCGCAGCAGCAGCTTGCGATTGCCCGCGGAGAACGTCCGCGTCGGCGTGCTCGCCACCACCTTCTTGCGTCGCTTGGCGACCAGGCGCACCTTCGCGCGCACGGCGAGGTGGAAGCTGAGCTCCAGCGTGGTGCCGTGCACCAGCCGCGTATGGATGTGCGAGACCAGCGCCACGCTGACACGCGATTCCGTCGGTCCCGAGGAGCTTTCCGGCAGAGTGCCGGGCAGCTGCGGGATTTCGCCCGGCAGCCCCGAGTTGTCAACCGGCGGCGCATCGGGCACGACCGGCGGGATGCCGGCATCCGCCGGGCGGAACGTGATCGGTTGCGACTTGTTGAAGTTCGCGTCGGTGTCCGGCGCTTCGATTTCCGCCTGGCGCCCCTGTGGGGTCGTCAGGTGAAACAGCCAACCCTGGCTGGTCGCCAGCCAGCAGTCGTGCGGCGCAGGACAGGTGATCTTGTCGGCGGCGCCCTTCGGTCCCACTCCTTCGGCCGTTTCCTGCGTGCTCGGAAGCGATTCCCGTTCGGAGACCGTCCCTTCGGCCGTGAGTCGCGCGACGAGCGCGGGCGCGACGGGTTCCCTGTGGGCGTTTTCACCAGAGCTGAGAGCCAGCCACGCGCTTTCGCTGCCGGCGGCGCTTTCGCCAGCGTCGGGCGGCTCGGCGGCGATCGAACCGATCGTTTCGTTTTTAGACGTGGCGCTGCGTTCTTCGCCGGGCTGTTTGGTGAACGGGTTTTCCCCTTCCGGATGCACGCCCGGCCCGAGCAGCTGGCTCCACAGGCCCCCGGCGAAGCGCAGGACCGTCGCCTCGCCCGGCGCCGAGCCGACCGGCGTCGGCACGGTTGGGTTGGCCGCTCCCCACAGCGCGCCATCGTCGGCGCTGAGATGCAGGAAGTCCAAGCCCTCCGGGAACTCTTCGGAGTTGTACGTGGGCACACCGGGGAACAGCGACACGAACGTCGGCTGGACGCCGTTGGGCTCGATCACGTGCAGATCTGACGGTTCGGCCGCGGATTCTTCTTCGCCGAGCAGATCGTCGCTTTTGATGCGCAGCCCCTCATAGAGCAGGCCGCCGAAGCGGCGCATGTCCTCGACGGCGTGTCCCTGCGGCGCCGGTTCGGCGTTCAGCGAATGACCGTCCCAGTGCAGGTGAAACGCACCGACCTGCCCTTCCGGCAGGTTCTCGCCGCCGAACCAGCAGTCTTCAGCGCCCACGCACGCGGCCCCGTGCATCGCCTGATAGGAGCTCGGCCGGAACGCCAGCGAGCCGTAGGAGCCGACGATTTCGCCGTTTGCGAAATGACACAGCGTGTTGTCGGCGAGCGGCGGCGTGCCTTCGATGTTGGCCTGCCCGGGCCGACCGTCGGAGACCGTCCAGAACTCATCGGGACCGGCCCAGGCGATGCGCCCGTCGGTCGCCCCGCATTTGTCCGACAGCTCGTGCCAGGTGACGCCGTTATAGGCCCAGACCCCCGGAGGGATCGTCGGCGGGTTGCCGGCGGTGATCAGCACGCCGCGATTGGGCGCCCAGAACTCGATGTCGCCGATCTTGCCCAGCCCGATTGGCGTGGGCGCTTTCTGGCCGCTCGGCAGTTCGGGCGCAGAGGGCTGTTCCAGATGCCAGGAGGCGCCTTCGTCGGCGTTCGCGACGCTCGTAGCGGGCCCGGCTCCGAGCGCCAGCGCCGCGCAGACCCCCAGCAGCACGAGCAGGGGCCGTGCGTCGCGGCGCGCGATCGATCGCGATCTGCTCATTTCGACCTGCCCCCTGACGAGCGCGAGCTCGCCGTTCGCGGGCGCGCCTTCTTGTGTGACTTGGCGTGAACGGTGCGCGCGAACGTGACGGGGACGCTCTGGCGCAGGGTCCTGTGCCCGGTCGCTGAGAAGGTCACGGTGACGGTCGCCGACAGCCCGCCGCGTGCGCCGGCCAGCGAGCTGTAGGGGCGAGCTAGCTTCAAGATCAGCGTCGCGACGCCGTATGTGCTCGGCCGCGCCGAGCGCGTCGCGACCGTGCGGGTCTGCACCGTGGTGCGCGCGCGGGCGCGTCGCGCCTTGCCGCGGCGGGCCTTGCGCGCCGATCCCGCCACGCGCACCCGCACCGCGCTCTGCGCACCGGCGCGCAGAGCGCCCGCGCCGGGGACGCGCGCCTGCAGCACGACAGTGCCATCGCGCCGTGCTAGCACTGTCACACCGAGCGACCAGAGGGAGCCGAGCGAGGGGCCGGCCGGCGCTGGCGAGATCAGCTGCGGCGTCGGTGTCGCCGAGAAGCGCTTGCGCGAAACTACGAACGCATCGCTGGTGTGATTGCCGTCGCCGTAGACGAGGTTGTCCGCTTCGGAGGAGAACGCGAGCTCGTTGCCGTCGTCGGACAGCGACGGTGAAATCGTCGTACCGGGCTCGCCGCTCGGAGCTTCGCTCGGTTCGCCGTTGAAGCCTTGCGTGACGCGCGTCAACGTGTCGTTGGCGAAGTCGATGTCATACAGCTCGACCACGCCGACGGCGGCGCCTGCCCCGCTGACGTAGCTCGGGGAGCCGAGTGGGAAGACCGTGCGCGCGGTCGTGAAGGCGACCTCGCTGCCGTCCGGCGAGACGCCGAGATCGACGATCGGCGCGGTCCGCGCCGGGTTGCTCGTGCTCCCGCCGGCGAGCTCGGTCAGCCTGCGCGCCGACTGCACGCGCGTCAGCCCGTCGCGCATGTCGACGACGTACAGGTCGTCGGAGAATTCGCCGGCTTTCAGTTCTTCGCCGCTGGCGACTTCGCGCGCGCTCGCGATGAACGCGACGGTCATGCCATCGGCGCTGAGGCGCGGCAGGTAGTCATCCAGCGCACCTCCGGTCCAGAGCCCCGCTATCTGGCTGCTGCCTCCGGTCGTGTCGAACGGCCCCTGGCACGGGTCGGCGAGCGTCGCCGGCACGATCGGGCTTTCCTCCCCGCTCGCCGCGCACGCGGGGTTGGCCGGATCCGAGCCGCCGGTGACACGCCGCGTCGGGGCGCCCTGTCCGGCGCCGATCCGTCGCCACAGCGGCTCGGTGTAGACCGGCTCGTGCGTGAGGTCACTTCCAAGCGCTGCTGCCTGTTCGCCAACCTGCTGGCCCATCCAGGCGACCGTCGAGCCGTCTGCGCTGATCGAAGCTCCAGCCCATGGAGCCGGGAAGGCCATGGTCGCCGGGAAGCCGCCGCCGGCATAGACGGCGCCGTTGCTTGCGCTGAGCGGGACGGGTTCGGGTTGCCCGGACGCGTCGAGCAGCGCACCCCCGCTGCCGGCGTCGCGCCGCGCGCTCACGAGCTCCGTGGCGCGAGTGTCGAGGTTGCGCACGAGCACCTGCAGCGGCGGTGTTTCAGCGGCTTCGGACAGGCCGGACGGCGCGGCGCGGCCGGGGTTCGCGGCGTCCGATGTGGTCGTAGTCACGAACGCAACCAGGCGGCCGTTCGCGCTGAGCGCCGAGCGTCCGCTGGCGACGGCGCCCAGGTGAGTTTCTTCGAATGCCTGTTCGGAACCGTAGGCGTAGATCAGACCCTGATTGCCACCGCTGACCGCCGAGGCGAGCGTGAACGCGCACGCTTGTTGCGAGGAGGCCGTTTCTTCCCAGCCGACCGGGCAGGGGCTGGAGTCGGGCTTGTTCATGTCGCGC
Source organism: uncultured Solirubrobacteraceae bacterium (assembly GCA_963793935.1). Taxonomy (GTDB): domain Bacteria; phylum Actinomycetota; class Thermoleophilia; order Solirubrobacterales; family Solirubrobacteraceae; genus Palsa-744. The sequence continues at coordinate 329,223 of CAWCBZ010000001.1, read as the reverse complement.
ACGTACACGTCCGGCGCGGCGTTGACGTCGTTCTGTTCGTCCATGCGGGCGGTCGTCGTAAAGCTCACGTAGCGGCCGTCTTCGCTGATCGACGGCTGAACCGCTTCGCCTTCGGCGACCACCGCGACGACGCCGCTGACGAGGTCGCGGCGGAAGACTCCGTGCCTGCCGCCGAGCGAGCCGTCGAAGGCGACATAGCGTCCGTCACCGGAGATCGCCGCGTGAGCTGCGAAGTCGGCCTGCTCGCTGTGCGAGCTCCCCGCGACGGCGCCCGCGGACACGAGCGAGATCGGCCCGAACACATCGGCTCTGGCCGACGTTCCCAGGGCGAGCAGCGCGATCGACGCGACGCCCGCGAGCAGGGTTGCGCGAGCAGCCTTCATCGGATCGTCACCAGCCGGCGCACGATCGCCTGATTTCCGATCCGATCGCGGACGTGGGCGACGATCGTGTAGACCCCCGGCGAGGCATAGCGATGGCGGACGCGAGCGCGCTTGGCGACCCGGTGACCGTCGCCGAAGCTGACGCTGATCGCCGTCTTGGCGACGCCCGAGTCGGGGTCGGCGATCCGCACCGTCACGGCGTGGCCGCCGCCCGTGCGCGCGATCTTCACGGTCGGCGGCGTCCCGTCTACGCGCAGCGACGCCGCCGAGCTCAAGGTCTGCTGTCCGTCGAGGTCGGTCGCCAGAACCTGGACGCGATGGACGCCGCTTCCCAGACCGCTGGCGTCGAGCCTCATCGCGAGACTCCCCGTCGGTCCCGCCTGCGGGTGGCCATCGAGGACGACGCGATAGCTCAGCGGCCCGTCCGCGCTCGTGGCCGGCAGCCAGGCGACGTTCGCCGCCGACGGCTTGACCCAGCCCTGGGGCGTAGTGAGGATGAACTGCACCGGAGGCGCGGTTGCCTGGGCTGCGACGATCGCGGCGTTGCCGAGCGGCCCTTGGCGGAATCCGACGAGCCCGTCGCCCAGGCCCGAGCGCCCGACCGCCAGTTCGGCGACTTCGCCGCCGGCGCCGCCGCTGACCAGCGCCGTCTGCGCCGCGCCGGTGGAGAAGTCCTCGCGCACGCTGACCGCCGGATTGCCCTGGGCGTCGGCGCTCGGCCACGCCGAGACGCCGCCGCCGGTCGGGTTCATCACGCTCGCCGCCGCCTCTTCGCCGCCCGCGAAGGACGGGCCAAGCGACAGCGCGGCGGTGAGTCCGCGACCGTTGCCCTCGATCACTCGGGGAGTCCCGTTGGAGTCGTAGACGAGGCGCATGTCCTGCTTTTCGTCGATGTCGATGCTGGGCGGACCGATCTGCGCCGCTGCGCCGCCGCCGACTTCCGTGTCGACGACCGAAGCGCCGAGGAACTTGGAACCGTCCGCCGATTCGCCGTCCGGCAGCGTGTTCAGAAAGATCCGCGGGCCCGGCAGCGGCGAGCCGGGGCCGACGTCCTGGCGGTAGGCGACCTCCGCCTGCCCGAGCCGCGAGATCGCGACGCTGGGAGCGTCCGCGTCGTCGTTGAGCGGCGTTCCGTTGACGCTCGCCGCGCTCACCGGCAGCACGAAGTCGAGCGTGCTGCCGAACAGGCGCCTTGCCCAGATACGCGCGACGCCTTCGACATCGGGCTCCTGCCACACGACCACGCCGTTGCCGCTCGGCCCGATCGCCATCTGCGGGGCGTTGGCCGCGGTGGGCGGGCGCATGGAGACGCCTGAGTTGCGGTTGATCGCACCCAGTCGCGACCACCGTTGCCCGGCGTAGTGCGCGGCGCGCACGTCCTCGATCACGTCGCTCGGGCGCAGCAGCGGGATGACGTTCTGCAGCGCGCGGTTGACGACGCGGTAGACGACGTCGGCCTGGCCCGTCGAGCTCATCGCAATGTCGGGACTGGTGCCGGTCCCGTCGCCGATGTTCGGATCGATCAGAATCGCCGGCCCGAAGGCCGAGGAGCCGGAGCTGAGCGTCGCGCCCACGAGCTCGTCCACGGGAAGTTCTCCTTCGGTGGCAAAGGGCGTCGCCCAGACGACGATCAGCTCGCCGCCGTCGGCCGCGCCGATCCGCGGCCAGCTGGCCGCGAAGGGCTGTTCGGTATCGACTCGAATCGGAGCCAGCCAGTGGCCTTCGACATAGCGCGAGACGAACACGTGGGCGACGCCGCCCACGCGCTTGAGGTAGACCAGGCCGCCGGTTCCGTCTTCGGCCATCGCGACGCCGCCAAAGCCGACGATGTCCTCGCTCGGTCCGTCGATCGTCGTCGCCGGCAGGATCACGGCCCGCGCGGCGCCGGCTTGCAGGGCAAGTGCGACGAGGACCGGGGCGAGCAACGCGAGCGCACGCCTCAGCAGCCGCGCGACCCTGGCCGGGTCCGCCGAACTCGCCCGACCCGCAAGCTGTGCGGCCCGCGTCACGATTCCGATTTGTTCAGCGCACCGGGTGTCTTGTTGAAGGCGCACCGGAAGTTCTCGGGGTCGATCACCGGCTCGGAGCCGGCGAATCCGCCTTTGGTGCCGTTGCTGTACACGGTCACGTACTGCAGCGATTCGGGAAGCGGATTCGCGGCGAGCGGCACCGGGTTGGCCTGCCCCTGGCGCGGATTGCCCGTGGACCCTTCGCTGACGCCCTCGAACCCGGCGGCCGCCGAGCCGGCTTCGGTCGTCACGAGCGTCGACGTCATCTCGCGCTGGTCTTTGAGACCGCGGCTCGGGTCCAGCGGGATCGTCGCGGTCAGCTGGGAGTCGTGGATCGTCGACTCGAGCTTGACCCGATTTGCAGCGCCGAGCAGTTGCGCGGCCGTCGGCAGCCAGCCACCTTCGGCCACGCAGGCTTTGCTGGCGAAGACGTAGTTGTTCTTGCCCACCTGGGCGTTTGACACGGGGTAGGGCGCGGTGTCCAGGCACCAGCTGCCGAGGTCGACCGTCGCGGGCGGACACGTCCCGCTGAGCTGTGCCGCCGTCTTGCCGCCGATGCGCGTGGCGTTCTTCACCGTCGGGATCGCCGCTGCGGGAAACTTGCGGTTCTTGCCCAGCAGCAGCACGCCACCGGCGTGAGGCTTGGAGCTCACCGGGTGCCCGGCGATCGCGCTGGCCACGGCGTGACGGGCCGCGTCGGCGAGACCTGTCGTCGAGAACACGAGCGCGATCAGCGAGATAACGAGCGCCGGCGAAGGCCACCGACGCCCGCTGCCGGCGCCGGTGGCCGCCCCTCGGCGCGTGTTCACGTCGCGTCCTTGTCGCGTGCCGTGAAGCGCGGCGGTGAGGCACGGCGAATGTTGCGCAGCTCGTCGAGCGTCGACTCGTGCACGGTCGAAAGCACAGCGTCCAGCGCGACGCCCGACAGCGTCTCGTGCTCCAGCAGCGCCGCCGCGGTCTCCTCGACGGTGCTCCAGTTGCGATCGAGGATCGCGGCGGAGCGCGCCTCGGCGTCGCCGACCATCCGCTCGATCTCGTTGTCGATCAGGTTGAGCGTCTCCGGACCGACCGAGCCGAGGTCCTGCAGGGAGGCGCCGAGGAACACCTCTCCCCCCTTCTCGCCGATCGTCACCAGCCCGAGCGCCTCGGACATGCCGAAGGAGGTGACCATGCTGCGCGCCAGCGCCGTTGCCGCGTGGAGGTCGTCGTTGACGCTGGTCGAGACCTGACCGAAGGCGATTCGCTCGCCTGCCAGCCCGGCCGTGATCACGATCAGCTGCCGCTGCAGGTCGTCCTTGTTCATGATCTGCTGGTCGCGATCGGTGAGCATGTGGGCCGCCGTGCCGAGCTGACGACCACGCGCGACGATCGACAGCTTGCGCGTCGATGCGGTGTGTCCAAGCGCGTCGGTCACGACCGCATGCGAAGACTCGTGGATCGCGATCAGCCAGCGCTCGTCCTCTGTGAGGATGTGCCGCTTGGCGGGGCCGGCGACGACGCGGTCGATCGCCTCCTCCAGCGTCGCCTGGTCGATCTGTCCACGTCCGTCGCGCACGCTCAGCAGCGCCGCCTCGTTGATCACGTTCGCCAGCTCGGCGCCGCTGAAGCCCGGCGTCTGACGCGCGACCTCCTCCAGCGAGGCGTCCGGCGCCATCGGGCGCTTGCCTCCGTGCAGACGCAGGATCTCGATGCGGCCGTGCATGTCGGGCACGTCGACGACGATCTGGCGGTCGAAACGTCCCGGCCGAAGCAGCGCCGGGTCGAGGATGTCGGGCCGGTTGGTCGCGCCCATCACGACCAGGCCGCCGTCGCCGGCGAAGCCGTCCATCTCGACGAGGATCTGGTTGAGCGTCTGCTCGCGCTCGTCGTTGCCCTGACCGATGCCGGCGCCGCGCTTGCGCCCGGCGGCGTCGAGCTCGTCGATGAAGATGATCGCCGGCGCAGCCTTACGCGCCTTGCGGAACAGGTCGCGTACCCGCGCGGCGCCGACGCCGACGAGCGACTCGACGAAGTCCGAGCCCGACAGCGAGAAGAACGATGCGTCGGCTTCGCCCGCGACCGCCTTGGCGAGCAGCGTCTTGCCCGTTCCGGGAGGTCCGACCAGCAGCACTCCCTTCGGCGCGGCGGCGCCGACCGCCAGGTACTTGGAGGGATCGGCGAGGTAGTCGCGGATCTCGCGAAGCTCGGCCAGCGCCTCGCCGGCGCCGGCGACGTCGGAGAAGGTGATCGCTTCGGCTTTGCCCTTGCCCTTCTTGCGCCCCTTGCCGGTGAACTCCGAGAAGCCCGCGATCCCGCCGGCGGCGCCTTCGCCGCCCACGCGCATGAAGAAGGAGAAGAGGCAGACCAGCAGCAGGATGGGAATCAAAAACTGAACGATGATCGCCTTCGTCGGCTTGCCCGACTGCTGGTCGACGGTCACACTCGCGCCGCTGGAGTCGAGTTCGCTGGCCAGCTGTTGGGTCTGGGCGCCGGAGGATGGATAGGCCGCCCAGAGCTGCTGAGGCGTCGCGCTGAAGGGCGGTTCGCTGACAGCCGTTCCGCCCGTGTGTTTGCCGGTGGTCGTCGCTGGCGGCGTCTGTGTCGTCAGCTCGACGCGGCTGTCGTGGTCGAGCAGGATCGCGCCGGCGACTTCATGTTTCTTGGCGAGCTTCTGAACGGTGCTCAGCGGAACCTGCGTGCCCGAGCTGCCCGGCTTGATCTGTCCCAGCAACATCGCAAAGGCGATCGCCAGTCCGATCGAGGCGAGCAGCAAAAACAGCGCCAGCGGGTCGCGTAGGGCGATGCGTCGGACCGTCTGGGCGATCTCCCCGACGCGCACCAGAACGGGGTTGCGGCGGTGGGCAAGGCCAGAGCGCACCGATGCAGCGGCCGCCGGCGAGTGGCCGTTGCTCGATGCGTCGGGGCTCTGGGGGGAGGGAGCTTGGGGGTCGTCTGTCATGTCGTGGCGGCGGTGGCAGCGGTCAGACGGGCGGCCCGGCGCGGCCGCTCACACGGCACGGCGGTCCAACCCGGCGCCAGCGTCACACGACCCGGCGGGAAATGCAATGTCGTTCACAAAAACGACACATGGAAAGCACGACGACAGCCTGGTTTTACAAAGTGAACACATTTCTTACACAGCACGTGTTCACATCGAGCGTTCACAAAAACGAAACACCACTCAAATTAACGCTCGACAATGTTGCGCTCCGAAGAACCTCAAAAAGGAGAAACCCGACCGTGCGCGTGCACCGAACTCTCATTCTCAGCTTGATCCTCAGCCTGATCCTTGCGATTCCGGCAACGGCGCTGGCCAAGCAGCTGATCGTCGGCGGCTCGACCTCGGTACTGCCGCTTGCGCAGAAGCTCGCCACGGCCTACCACAAGGCCTACCCGAAGATCCCGACGCCGAAGGTCGGCGGCGGCCAGTCGGACATCGGCATCAGCGGCGCGGCCAGCGGTCGCTTCGACATCGGTGACTCTTCGCGCAACCCGATACCGGGAGTCGATCCGCACGGCCTCGTGTTCACGAAGATCGCCCAGGACGGCATCTGCGTGATCACCAGCCCGCAGAACCACCTGAGCAACCTCTCTCAGCAGACCGTCACCGGCATCTTCACGGGAGCGATCCGCGACTGGAGCCAGGTGCCCGGCGCGCAGGTCTCCGGACCGATCGACCTGTTTGACCGTGACGGCGCCTCCGGTACGCAGGACGCTTTCCAGCACATCTTCCTCGGCGAAACGCTGAAGGTCTCCCCGAGCGCCACCGAAGAGACCTCCAACGGCCTCGAGCAGAACGCCGTGAAGAACGACCCGGGAGGCGCCGGCATCGGCTTCGTCTCCTTCGCCTACACCGCCGGCGTCAACGCTGTCGGCTACCAGGGCGTCGCGTGCACGCTTCCCAACGCCAAGTCCGGCCAGTACGGCGGCGTGCGTAACTTCTGGATGGTCACCAAAGGCGCGCCCAAAGGCGAAGCGGCGAAGTTCATCGCCTGGATCACCAAGGCCGGCAACAAGACGGTGCGCTCGATCGTCAACTCCAGCTGGATCGCGATTCACTGACGCAGTGACCCGGCGGCTTGATCGATGAAGCGCCGACGCGGTCAAGCAGAAGACCAGCGCACCGAGCGCACGCTCGGTGCGCTGGCGATCGCCGTGCTCGTGCTGATCGCGGCGATGATCGTCACGGTCTTCGTCAAGGCGTGGCCGTCGTTCTCGGCAAACGGCCTGTCCTGGTTCGGGCCCGGCGGCAACGTCGACTCGCAGCTGCGTGCGATGCAGGAATCGACCCCGCTGCCCGGCCACAGCATCCACTACTTCCGCGCCTGGCCGCTGATCTGGGGAACGCTGCTGACGACGGTCGCGGCGGTCGCGATCGCGCTGGTCGTCTCCACGTTCGCCGCGATCTTCCTGACGGAGTTCGCGCCGACGCCGGTGCGACGCGCGCTCGAGCCCGTGATCAGGCTGCTCGCCGGCGTGCCGTCGGTCGTATACGGATTGATCGGCATCCTCGCGCTCGCTCCGCTGATCAACCAACACCTCATCTCCAACTCGCGCAAGGCCTCGGTCTCCTACGTCGTGCAGCTCAACGGCGCCGACCTGACCACCGCGACCGTGATCCTCGCCGTGATGATCACGCCGATCATGGTCGCGCTGATCGCCGGAGCGCTGGCCTCGGTGCCGGCGCCGTGGCGCGAGGGCTCGGTCGCGCTCGGCGTGAACCGCTGGCGCACGGTCACGCGCATATCGCTGCGCACGGCCCGCCCGGCGATCGTCGCCGCGACGGTGCTCGCGACGGCACGCGCGCTGGGCGAGGCGATCATGCTGGCGATGGTCTCGGGCGGTCGAGGCTTCGCCGCCAACCCACTCGACGGCCTGACGTTCCTGTTCGAGCCCGTCAAGCCTTTGGCGGCCACGATCGTGGACAACGCCGAGGGTCTGACGATCGCGCCGCTCGCGCAGACGGTGTACGCGATCGCCGCCGTGCTGCTCGTCTCGGCCGCGATGCTCTCGTTCGCGGGGTGGGCCGCAAAGCAGCCGCTCAGGCGCTACGGGATCCGCGCCTGATGGCCGGCTCGCCAGCAACGAGCGCACCGGCCAACCTTCTGGTCGCGCGCCCCAAGCGCCAGGGCACCGCCTCGTGGCCGCTGATCGACCGTCTCGGCTACTGGCTCTGCTGGACGATGGGCGTCGCGCTGTGTGTGATCGCGATCGCGATCGTGATCTTCATGCTCGTCAAGGGCATCGGCTACCTGAAGCCGGCGATGTTCGTCGAAGCACCCGCGGCGTCGCTGCAGCAGAGCAAGTCAGGGGGATTCGCCGACCCGATAATCGGCACGCTGATCATCACCGCGATCGGCATCGTGATCGCCGCGCCGATCGGCGTGGCGCTGGCGGCATGGCTGTCTGAGTACGCGCGCCCGGCCCCGCTCGCCCGCGCGGTCGAATCGGGGGTCGACGTGATCGCCGGCGTGCCCAGCATCGTGCTGGCGATCTTCGGTCTGCTCGTCTTCACGCAGGGCTTTCTCGGCTTTCTCTCACAGCACGCGGCCAACGGCGCGGTGTATGGGCGATCGTTTTTCGCCGCCGGCATCGTCATGTCGATTCTCGCGCTGCCGCTGATCGTCGGCTCCACGCGCGAGGCGCTCGCGCAAGTACCCGATCGCATGCGCGAGGCCTCCTACGCGCTGGGCAAGACGCGCGCGAGCACAATCCGTTCGGTGCTGTTGCCGGCGATCCGTCCGGACATCGCCAGCGGCGTCGTGCTCGGCATGGGGCGCATCATCGGCGACACCGCGATCATCACCATCCTGCTGGGAGCGACGCTGACAAACCAGGCTGTCGGCAACACTCCGCTGGTCGGAGCCCTGCGCGGCACCGGCTCGACGCTGACGAGCTACGTGTACTACAACTCGCCCGCCGGCGAGGGCAACTCGCCGCAGAAGGCCTACGCGGCGGCGTTCGTGCTCCTGATCATCGTGCTGGCGTTGAACATGCTCGTGACGCGTCTCAGCCGCGGCCGCGACGAACGCGGGCCGCTGTCGATCCTGCTGGCGCAACTCGGCACGTGGGGATACAAGCTGGCGCGCGGAAGGCGTGGCTGATGGATCCGCTGATGCCGCCGCCCGTGCGCAGGATCGTGGTCGAGCGCGATCCCCGCGTGGTCGCGCCCGAGCCCGCCGGCAACGGCGCCGCCGCCGCGGCGACCGCGGGTGCAGTGCGTCAACGCATCACGCGACCGGAGCCCAGTGCGGTCCGCGAGCGCATGCGGATCGAGTCGGTGTGGCTGGCCTACGGCGAGAACTGGGTCGTGCGCGACGTGACGTTGCCCGTGCGCCAGGGCGAGGTGCTGGCGTTGATCGGCGCGTCGGGCTCGGGCAAGACGACGCTGTTGCGCTCGCTGAACCGTCTCACCGAGGTGACCGCGGGCGCGGGCCGGGCGGGACGCATCACGCTCGACGGCGAGGAGATTCACGATCTCGAGGTCAACGACCTGCGCAGGCGCGTGTCGATGGTCTTCCAGCAGCCCAACCCGTTCCCGATGAGCATCTACGACAACGTCGCCTACGCGCTCGCCGAGCAGCGCCCGCCGCGCGGACGCCGGCGCAGGCGAACGCCCGAGCTCGAGCACGCGACGGCCGACGCGTTGCGCAGGGCCGGGCTGTACGACGAGGTCGCCGGCGATCTCGATCGCTCGGCGCTGCGGCTGTCGGGCGGACAGCAGCAACGCCTGTGCATCGCGCGCGCGCTCGCGGCGAGCCCGGAGGTGCTGCTGCTCGACGAGCCGTGCTCGGCGCTCGATCCGATCTCGACGGCGACGATCGAGGAGCTGATCGTCGGGCTTCGCGACAGCGTGGCGATCGTGATCGTCACGCACAACCTGCAGCAGGCGTTTCGCGTCGCCGACCACGTGGCCTTCATGCACCTGGGAGAGCTGATCGAGTACGGCTCGTCAGATCAGGTCTTCGACCGTCCCTCCCAGCAGCGCACGCGCGACTACATCAGCGGCGCCTTCGGATGAGCGCGGCGCGGGCCGAGCGGTGAGGCGAGCGCGGTGGCTCGCGCTCGCGCTCGCGGCGGTCGCGCTCGGAGGCTGTGAGACGACAGCCGAAAAGAGCGCGCAGCTGCAACGTCAGGCCAAGCGCGTCACGCTCGATGAAAAAGGGCTCTCGATCACGCGCGAGAGCGCCGAGATCAAGGTCGTCGGCGCGACCGTCGTGCGCGAATCAGAACGCGCCGCAGCGGTCGTCACGCTGCACAACGACTCAGGCCAGGCGCAGCGCGACGTGCCGATCGCGATCGTCGTCAAGGACGCGCGGGGACACACGCTGTTTCAGAACAACGGCGCCGGGCTGGAAAGCGCGCTCGTCTCGCTGGCGTCGATCGGCCCGCACGCGACTGCGACGTGGGTCGACGACCAGCTGCCCCCCACCGGAGCGCCGGCCAGCGTGAGCGCCAGGGTCGGCGAGGCGCCCAGCGTTCACGGCGGGCTGCCTGAGCTGGCGATCGGGCCGACACAGCTCAGCCAAGACCCGGCCACCGGCGCGGTGGCCAGCGGCAGCGTGCGCAACGGCTCTTCGGTCGAGCAGCGGGGTCTCGTGGTGTTCGCCGTCGGTCGACGAGCCGGCAGGATCGTCGCCGCAGGCCGCGCGATCGTTCCCGAACTCGCCGCGGGGGCCTCGGCGCCCTTTCAGGTCTCGCTGGTCGGCGATGCAAACGGCGCGCAGCTGCAGTTCGCCGCGCCGCCAAGCAGCGTCAAGTAGAGCCGCGTAGCTCAGCCCCGACGCCGTCCCTGCTTGAGCGTGATCCCCTCGAGCACGTGCGCAACCGTCTCGCAGGCGTCCACCGACGCCTCCAGCGACTCGAAGATGTCCTTCCAGCGGATCACCACCATCGGGTCGATGCCGCCTGCGAACAGCGAGGCCACGCCGTCGCGCTGCAGGCGATCTCCCTCGTTCTCCAGGCGATGGATCTCGACCAGGTGCGGGCCGAGCTCGGTGCCGGTGCGCAGGCAGCGCAGCGCTTGAGCGATCTGCTCGCCCGCGCCGACGAGCACGTTGGCGAACTCGACCGACTGCTCCATCGGCGCCTCGACGTTGTACAGCCCAAGCTGCGCCGCCGCGTGCTCGGCGTGATCGACGATGTCGTCGAGCGCCGTCGCCAGCGCGTAGCCGTCGCCGGCCGTGAACGGCGCGCGCACGCGCCCACCGGCCAGCCGATGAATGATGTCGTGGGTGATGCGATCGCCTTCCTGCTCGCACACCTTCAGGTCCTGCGCGAGCGTGGCGTGCTCCGGATAGTCGACGAGCAGGTCGTGCAGCAGCAGACCCGAGCGCTGAACGTTGCGCCCCGCCTCCTCGACGAGCGACATCAAAACGGGGTCCGCTGGGCGCGAGAACAAGCTCATCGGCCGAGAATATGACTCCGGCGTCGCGATGCCGGTCCTTTCACGATTTTTTTACGCCTCGATTACGAGTTTGCAACGTGACCGCGCGCACGCGCGTGAGAACCTGCCAGCGTGGGGGGTCTTCCCGAAAGCGCGGACACGCTGTATGCCGGCGAGCTGGAGATCAGGCTTGGTGACGGGCTAGTGCTCGCCAGTGGTCGCGTCCTGAGGCTGTCGGTGCGCGAGTTCGAGCTGCTCGTGGCGATGGCTCGCCGGATCGGCGCGATCTCGACGCGCGCAGAACTGTACGCGACCGTCTGGGGCGGCGAACTGCGCGCCGGAGACCGCTCTGTCGACGTGTACGTGAGCAAGCTGCGCGGCAAGCTCGAACAGGCGATGCCCGACCGACGGTTCATCCACACCCACCCCGGCTTCGGCTATCGCTTTCAGCCACAGCCGTCTCGCGAGCCCGCGACGGGCGTCTCGGCGCGCGCCGCCGAGTCTGAAGAAGACGGCGATAGCGAGCTGCTTTCACGAAATGTTCACATTGGAACGGCCGGCGCTTAAGAGACTCCGCTTGCATCGATCGGCGTGGGCCGCAGACCGCTCCCGCCCGCTTTCCAACGTAATCCAGCCAGAGGAGACGTAGTGATCAAGACCAAGTTTGGCGCGCTCGCGGGCGCAGTCGTGCTCGCGCTCGGACTAGCGGCGTGTGGCAGCTCCAGCTCGTCCTCGACGAGCGGCTCGACGTCGTCGAGCAGTGAAGGCGGCTCAGCGACGGTATCCGGCGCCGGCTCGACATTCGCTGCGCCGGTGTACGAACAGTGGGCGTCATCGCAGTCCGGCCTCACCGTCAACTACCAGGCCGTCGGCTCTGGTGCGGGAATCACGTCACTGGAGTCAAAGACGGTCGACTTCGGCGCCTCAGACCCGCCGCTGAAGCCTGAAGACGAAGAAGCGATCGCCAAGAACGGCAGCCCGGCGGTGCAGATCCCGATGTTCCTGGGCGCGATCACCGTCTCCTACAACCTGCCCGGTGTGGCGACGGGCCTGAAGCTGGACGGCAAGACGGTCGCCGACATCTACCTCGGCAAGGTCAAGACGTGGGACGACGCCGAGATCAAGGCGCTGAATCCCGGCGTCTCGCTGCCGAGCACTGCGATCACCGTGATCCACCGCTCGGACTCCTCGGGCACGACGTCGGGCTTCACCGGCTTCTTGGCCTCGGTCGACCCCGAATTCAAGAGCAAGGTGGGCGAAGGCAAGGACGTGCAGTGGCCGACCGGCACGGGCGCCAAGGGCAACGCCGGAGTGGCCGGCGCGGTGCAGCAGACGGCCGGCGCCGTCGGCTACGTCGAGCAGGCCTACGCGCTGCAGCACAAATTCACCTACGCAGCGGTGAAGAACGCCGCCGGCAAGTTCATCGCGCCGAGCCTGGCCTCGACGACCGCCGCAGCGGAGGGCGTGAAGGTGCCCGCCAACCTGGGGATCAAGATCTCCAACCCGACTGGCTCAGGCGCCTACCCGATCACCTCGCAGACGTTCATCGTCGTCAACAAGGACCTCTGCAAGGCCGGGACCCCGGGTGGCGAAGGCGCCGCCAAGGGCGTCGTCAAGTTCATCACCTACGGCCTCAACGAAGGTCAGTCGATCCTCTCGCAGGCCGACTACGCGGCCCTGCCCGCGGCGATCCTCGCCAAGTCCAAGGCAGCCGCGGCGGCGCTGCAATGCAACGGCTCGCCGATCGGCGGCTGAGAGCGCGACGTAGCGGTCTCGGATCGGATAGACAGAGGCCGTGAGCACAGCAGCAATGTCAGGCGGTGACCGCTCGATACTCGAGCGGTCACCGCTTGCGCGCCTGCCCGACAGGGCGTTGAAGTACGGGCTGACGACCCTCGCCGCGCTGATCCTCGCGCTGATCGTGTTCTTCTTCGTGCGCCTCGTCGGCGAGGCACGCCCGGCGTTCGCGCACGACGGAGTGTTCGGCTTCGTGTTCGGAAACGACTGGGATGTGAGCCACGCGAAATTCGGCGCGCTGCCACTCGTCGTCGGCACTCTGATCACGTCGGGGTTGGCGCTTTTGATCGGCGTCCCGGTCGCCGTCGCTACGGCGATCTATGCCACCGAGCTCTGCCCGCGGCGGCTGCGCGGCCTGCTCACGGTGCTCGTCGAGCTGCTGGCCGCCGTCCCTTCGGTCGTCTATGGCCTTTGGGGGATCTTCTTCCTCGCGCCGAAGCTCCAGGGCGCCGAGCAGTGGGTCGCCGATCGGCTGTCCTTCATCCCCTTCATCGGCGGCGGCGCCGTGACGATCCCCAACTACTTCGTCGCGGGACTGATCCTGGCGATCATGATCCTGCCGATCGTCAGCGCGATCGCGCGAGAGGTCATGGCGACGGTGCCCGGCGACCACAAGGAAGCGGCGTTGGGACTCGGCGCGACGCGCTGGGAGATGATCCGCACGGCCGTGCTGCCCTACTGCCGTGCGGGAATCGTCGGCGGCGCGATGCTCGGCCTCGGGCGCGCGATCGGCGAGACGATCGCCGTGACGATCGTGATCGGCGACGCGCCGCAGCTCGGCAAACAGCTGTTCGGCCAGGGCTACAGCCTGGCCGCCGTCATCGCCAACGAGTTCGGCGAGGCTCAGGGGCTGCACCGCTCGGCGCTGTTCGCCGCCGGGCTGGTGCTGTTCGTCTTGACCCTCCTCGTCAACGCTGTCGCGCGCGTGCTCGTCAGCCGGGCGTCGCATCCGGGCAAGAGGTCGCCCGCGTCCGCCGGAGTGGCGCCGATCGCGGAGGCGGTGGCCGGCGCATGAGCTCGCAGACGTCTGAGAACGCCAAGCTCGACCGCTTCGCCGTAAGTGCGTCACGCCGGCGAAAGGACAGGCTTGCGCGCGGGATGATCACGGCCGGCACCGTGGTTGCCTTGATCCCACTGGCGCTCGTGATCTTCTACCTGCTGAGCAAGGGCCTGAGCTCGTGGAGCTGGAGCTTCTTCAGCACCGACCCGACGGGCAACACGTTCTTCAAAACGTCGAGCATCGGCGGAATCAAGAGCGCCATCCTGGGCACGATCGAGATCGTCGCGCTGGCCTCGGCGATCGCCATCCCGATCGGCATCGGCGTCGCCGTGTGGCTGGTCGAGTACGGACGCAACAGCTGGTTTGCCAACCTCGTGCGCTTCTTCGTCGACGTGCTGACCGGCGTGCCCTCGATCGTCTTCGGACTGTTCATCTACATCGTGCTGATCGTTGGCACCGGCAGCTCCTACGCCGGTTACAAGGGCTCCTTTGCGCTGGCCCTGCTGATGCTGCCGGTCGTGATCCGCTCGGCCGAGGTGATCCTCACGCTGATCCCGACTGCGCTTCGCGAGTCGGCGCTGGCGCTCGGCGCCCCGCGCTGGAAGGTGATCTTCCGAATCATCCTGCCGACCGCCTTGCCGGGCATGATCACGGGCGTGCTGCTGGCGATAGCGCGAGCCGCCGGCGAGACCGCGCCACTGCTGTTCACGGCCGCTGCGACGCGTAACACGAACTTCAACCTCGGCCAGTTCATGAACTCGCTGCCCGTACAGATCTACGACGACGTAACCTCGCCGACCACTGCCGTGGTAAACCGTGCATGGGGAGCAGCGCTTGCTCTCGTGACAATGATCCTGCTGCTCAACCTCATCGCCCGCCTCGTCTCGCGAAGGAGCCGCCTTGCATGACATCCGACGGAAGCGCTTCCCGAGTCGCTGATATGGAGCCCGAGAGCCAAGCCGAGGGTCAACGCGAGCGCATCGCCCCGCAACAGCAGCCGGCGGCAAGCGCTGTCGCATCGCCACCGGCGCCGGCGACCCAGGCCGACGCCAAGCAGGGTTTGAGCGTCAGGCTCGAGCGGCTGCGCGCCTTCTACGGCTCCGCCGAGCAGGTCAAGGGCATCGACCTGGAGTTCCGCGCAAACGAGGTGACTGCGATCATCGGCCCGTCCGGCTGCGGCAAGTCGACGATGGTCCGCTGCATCAACCGCATGCACGAGGAGATCCCCGGCGCTCACGCCGAGGGGCGCGTGCTGCTCGACGATGCCGACATCTACGACCCCTCCGTGGACGTCGTCGCGGTGCGGCGCGCGATCGGCATGGTCTTTCAAAAGCCCAACCCCTTTCCGACGATGTCGGTGTTCGACAATGTCGCCGCCGGGTTGCGCCTCGGCTCCAGCGGGCGTGGGCGTAACGGCAAGGCCGAGCTTCATGCGAAGGTCGAGAGCGCGCTGCGAAGCGCCGGCCTGTGGGACGAGGTCTCCGACCGGCTGGCAGAGCCCGGCGCGGGCCTCTCAGGCGGCCAACAGCAGCGCTTGTGCATCGCGCGCTCGCTGGCGGTCGAGCCCGAGGTGATCCTGATGGACGAGCCGTGCTCGGCGCTCGACCCGATCGCGACGCTGAAGATCGAGGAGCTGATCGCCGAGCTCAAGCAGCGTGTGACCATCGTGATCGTCACGCACAACATGCAACAGGCCGCGCGAGTGGCCGATCGCACCGCGTTCATGCTCAGCGGTGAGCTCGTCGAGGTCGGCCCGACGCAGGAAATCTTCACCAACCCCAACGACTCGCGCACAGAGGAATATGTCACCGGCAAGTTCGGCTGACGGCGGCGCAGCCGAGTCGACGGGCGCGACCGCTGCGGTTAGCACGGCCTCCTTGGAGGGCGGCGGTGGCCCGATGCCGCAGGGTCGTGTGCACTTCCAGCAGCAGCTGCACGCGCTCGAAACCAATGCGCTGGGCGGCCTCGACCTGATCGTCGAGCAGCTCGACCGAGTGCTCGAGGCGCTCAAGCACCAGGACGTCGAGCTGGCGCAGATGGTCATCGCCGACGACGACCGCGTCGACGGACGCTACCTGGAGGTCCACCAGGGCATCCTCTCGCTGCTGGCGCTGCAAGCCCCCGTCGCCGGCGACCTGAGACTGGTCGCCGCGTTGCTGCACCTGATCAAGCACATCGAGCGCATGGGCGACCAATGCGTGAACATCGCCAAGATGATCCCCCTTTCGGGCTACGAGCCACCGGTGCGACCGGAGATGCTCGACGCGCTGGCGAAGATGGGCGCCTACGCGCGCTCGGAGGTGGCGCAGTCAAAGGCCGCTTTCGCCGGACGCGACGTCGAACTGGCCGAGGACCTCGTCCGCCAGGATCGCGAGATCAACCGCCTCAACCGCGAGATCTTCCGCACGGCGATCGAAATCGGCGACGACGTCGACACGCGTGAGTGGGCGATGCACATGACGCTCGTGGCGCGCGCGCTGGAGCGAATCGGCGACAACGCAGTGGACATCGGCGAGCAGGTGGCGTTCGTCGTGACCGGTCTGTTCCGCGAGTTCTCAGACTCCTCGCATCCGTCCGCAGGGCGGCCCGATGCCGCGCCGGACGGCGGCCCGGACAGTCTCTGAGCGGCCTCGCCCCTTGGAGGCCCGGTCTGGCCTGCGAGAGGCCGTCCATGGCCGGAGAGTCAAACCGCGGCCATCAGCCGATGCGGATTCGTTGCAAACAGCACGATTCGCTCTGTGAACATCCTGTGACGATTGGTTGCACAGCTTGCCGGGCGCGGTCCGGCTCCCCTAGACTGCGGCTCAATGACGGAGAGCATCACCGCCTCGGACGTGGCGGCGCCGTCGGGTCCGGGGGGCGCGACCTCTGCGCTGCGCATCGCCGTGCTCGACCGCGACAGCGGCTTCATCCAGGTTCTCTCGAAGCGCCTCGATCGACTCGGCTGGGAGCATCGTGTACTGGCCAGCCCCGTGCCCGCCGACACGGTCGTCTCGATGCGCCTCAGCGCGCTCGTGGTCGACCTCGCCGTGCTCGGCCCGCAGGCTTGGGAGTGGCTGGAGCGCCTGTGCGGCGCGCTGCCCGACCTGGGCATCGTCGTCTGCACCGGTCCGTCGACCGTCGCGCAGCGCGTGCGCGGGCTGCGTTTGGGCGCCGACGACTGGATCACCAAGCCGTGCCACCCCGAGGAGGTCATCGCGCGCGTGCAGAGTGTCGTGCGCCGTCGCCGCCGCCCGAGCGGCCGCACTGAGGTCAAGCCGCTGATGGCCGGCGAGGTGAAGATCCTGTCCGACCGCTTCCAGGCCTTCGTCGGCGATTCGAGCCTCGACCTGACCAGACGCGAGTTCGAGTTGATCGAGCTGCTCGCGGCCGCCGAGGGCCGGGTGCTCGAGCGCGAGGAGATCTACTCGCGGCTGTGGGGCTACACGATGGTGCGCGGCGATCGTTCGGTCGACGTGTTCGTGCGAAAGCTGCGCCAGAAGCTCGAGAAGGCCTCGCCACGCTGGCGCTACATACACACGCACTTCGGCATCGGCTACCGCTTCGCGGCGGAATCGCTCGACGTCGACTCGGCGGACGTCGAGGTGCCGGCCTCAGTGCCCGTCGCCTGGGACGCCCGCGATCAGGGCGAGTTCGCGCGGTCGCAGGAGGACCGCGAGCTCACCGGCGACGCCCTCTAGGCGCACCACCGCCAGACCGCCCTTCTTGAGGTCGACGCGCGCGCCGGTCAGGTCGCCGATCGTGCGCGACAGATCGGGCTCGTGACCGACCACCAACAGGCGCCCGTCGGCGTCCAGCTCCGAAAGCGCCTGCAGCGCGTGCGATCCGTCGAAGCCGGAGGCCAGCGGCTCATGCGCCCGCAGCAGCTCGCGCTGAGCGCGGAACCAGCCCTCGCACGCCAGCTCGGCCGTTTGGCGCGCGCGCGTCTTCGGGCTGAACAGCACGGCCGCGAAGGCCACGTCCAGGCGCGACAGAGCCGCGCCCGCGGCACGCGCCTGGGCCTCTCCGCGCGGCGTGAGGCGTCGCTCGGAGTCCGAGCGCGTTCCGTGCGGCTCGGCCTCGGCGTGACGTAGTACCCAAAGCTGACGAGCCATTGGACGCCGCTCAGCCTACCGCCTGCGAAAGCCCGCTCGTGACCAGGGTGTTGCCCACCTGCCTTGCGCTTGCGCGACGATCGCCTGCGTGGGAGGCTGGCGGCGGCCACCGGGATGCGGTCCACGAGCGTGTAGCTTGAGGAGCAGCATGGACGATCACCAGCAGGCAACAGACGAGCGCCCGACGATCGACGCGGGCGCCGAGCCCGACCTGAAGGACCCCGCGCTCTATCTCAACCGCGAGCTCTCGTGGCTGGACTTCAACGACCGCGTGCTGCAGCTCGCCGAGGAGCAGCGTCTGCAGTTGCTGGAGCGTGTGAAGTTCTGCGCGATCTACACGACCAACCTCGACGAGTTCTACATGGTGCGCGTCGCCGGCATTCGCGACCAGATCGACGCGGGCGTGGAAAACCCCGGCCAGGACGGCCGTACGCCCTCGCAGACGATCGCCTTGATCCGCGAGCGCGTCTTGAGCCTCGGGCGACGGCTGACCGACTGCTTCGAAGGCGAGCTGCGCCCAGCGCTGGCAGACCAGGACATACAGGTCGTCGGCGTGCGCGAGCTCGACGACGAGCGCCGCGCTGAGCTGGCGGCGCTGTTTCAGAAGAAGATCTTCCCGGCGCTGACACCGCTGGCCGTGGCGCCCGGTCGCCCGTTTCCCTACATCTCCAACCTCTCGCTCAGCCTCGCGGTGCTCGTGCGCGACCCGGCGACCGACCAGACGGTGTTCGCGCGCGTGAAGGTGCCGACGGAGATCCTGCCGCGCTTCGTCGCGCTGAAGCAGGCCGATCCAGCAAAGGTACTGCTGGTGCCGCTGGAGGACGTCATCGCGCACCACCTCGACGCCCTGTTCCCCGGCATGGAGATCGCCGACTACAACGTCTTTCGCGTCACGCGCGACGCCGACCTGGAGGTCTCCGACGACGCCGCCGACCTGCTGCAGGCCGTCGAGGACGAGCTGCGCCGCCGCCGTTTCGGCGAGATCGTGCGCGTCGAGGTGGGCGCCGACATCTCGCCACGCCTGCTGTCGGAGCTGACCGGTCTGCTCGGCGTCGACGACGAGGAGGTCTATCCGGTGGACGGGCTGCTCGACATGGGCGCCCTGTGGCAGCTCGTGCGGCTTCCCGGCCATGCGGAGCTGCGCGAGGAGCCGCTGATGGGCATCACCCACCCGCGCCTGCTGCGCCACGAGGACGAGCGCCCGGACGTGCTCGGAGCGATGCGCGAAGGCGACCTTCTAGTGCATCACCCCTACATCTCCTTCGCCACGTCGGTCGAGCGCTTCGTCGAGCAGGCGGTCGCCGACCCCAACGTGCTCGCGATCAAGCAGACCGTCTATCGCACCAGCGACGACTCGCCGCTCGTGCCCGCGCTGATCGACGCCACCGAGCGCGGCAAGCAGGCCGTCGCGCTGGTCGAGCTCAAGGCGCGCTTTGACGAGGGCATGAACATCCACTGGGCCAAGGCGATGGAGGAGGCTGGGGTGCACGTCGTCTACGGCCAGCCGTCGCTGAAGACGCACGCCAAGTGCGTGCTCGTGGTCCGCCGCGAGGGCGACGGCGTGCGCAACTACGTGCACATCGGCACGGGCAACTACCACTCGGCGACGGCGCGCCTGTACACCGACTTCGGCCTGTTCACGACCGACGAGCAGATCGGCGCGGACGTAGCCGACATGTTCAACTACCTGACCGGCTACGGGCGCCCGCTGCACTACCGCCGCGTGCTGATCGCGCCCGACCAGCTGCGCGACGGCATTCTCGAGCAGATCGAACGCACGATCGAGTCCCATCGCGAGGACTCCCCCGCGCGCATCGCGATGAAGATGAACTCGCTCGTCGATGGGCGCTGCATCCGTGCGCTGTATCGCGCGTCGCAGGCCGGCGTGAAGGTCGACCTCAACGTGCGTGGCATCTGCTGCCTGCGCCCCGGCGTGCCGGGCATCTCCGAGAACATCCGCGTGGTCTCGATCGTCGGACGCCTGCTGGAGCATTCGCGCGTGTACGCCTTCCAGCGCGACGGCCAGGACACGATCTACATCTCCTCGGCCGACCTGATGCCGCGCAACCTCGACCACCGCGTCGAGCTCGCCGCGCCAATCGAGTCGAGCGAGCTGCGCGCCGAGCTGCTCGACACGCTGGAACGCGCCTTCGCCGACAACCAGAGCTCGTGGGAGCTCGACGACGAGGGCCGCTGGGATCGCCGCTCGCCGGCGCCCGGCGAGCGGCCGCGCAGCCTGCAGCTGGAGCTCGCCGAGCTCTATGCCGGCCGCGCGGAGCACCGTGAGGCGCGTGAGCTGGAGCCCGCCGCGCACCTGCGTGGCTGAGCCCCGCCGCCGCGCCTAGTCGAGCTCGTCGAGCGCGGCCTTGAGGTCGTCGACCGATTGAAAGTCGAGCCCGAGCAGATGGTCGTGTCGATGGCGCACGACGCCCTGCTCGTCGATCACGATCACCGCGCGCTTGGTGCCCAGCCGCGACGAGTAGGCGCTGTAGGCCTTGGCGACCCTCTTGTCGACGTCGGCCAGCAGCGGCACGTTGAGACCATGCTTGGCGACGAACTCCTCATGGGAAGCGAGATCCTGCGAGGAGATCCCCAGCACCGTCGCGTTGAGCGAGGCGAAGTCGCCGCCGCGATCGCGGTAGGAGCAGAACTGTTTGGTGCAGACCATCGTGTTGTCGCCGGGGTAGAACAGCAGCACGACGCGCTCGCCGCGATGCGCGGACAGCTGAAACGGGCCATCGGTGCCGGGCAGCTCGAAGTCCGGCGCCGGATCACCGACCTGCGGGGTCTTGGCCATCTTGTCTCCTCGATTGGTCGGTTGAACTTGCGAAGCCCTGCGGCTAACGCTCAGTCGATGTCGTCATAGTTCCAGAAGGAAACCAGGTCGCGGTCCAGATATTCGCTCAGGGCGACCACCTCGGGCTTGTAGCGACGACGCAACTCGAGCATCAAATCCTCATCCGGCGCGCGCGGGCGGCCATGCTGGCCGCGGTTCTGCAGCGCGATCACGCGCCGCCTCATGCTCCTGGTGCTCAGCGCCTTGACCGCCGGCTTCAGCGCACGAGCTGCGCCTCTGCGACCAAGCGCAAGCGACCTCACCGACGCGAGCAGCGTCGGTGAGCGAATGCGTACGGACGGGTTTGCCTCGATCGCCTCGAACGGCGCCGTCTCGTCGAGACCGAGGAAGCGGAACACGCTCCGCATGGTTCCCTCGTTGTCGGCCCGGTAGTCGTCGTAGATCAGGATCAGCATCTGCTCGCGCGAGAACGCGGCCTCATAGCGGCGCAGCTGCTCGACGTAGCGCACCTGCTCGGAGTACAACAGCCATTGCGGCCGCGGTGAGTTGCGTGGGATCGCCTTGCCTTCGCGACGCTTGGGCTCGAGTTCGATGGCCTTGCGAAGATCCTTCTCGGTCTCGATCCCGTTGCGCAGGAACTCGAGGTGAAAGGAACGCAGATAGCTCGCCGGCTCGCGCAGAATCGCGATGATACGAGCGTCTGGTCGCACCTCCGCGATACGTGCCGCGGCGGTGTGTGACCAGAGATAGGACGGCGTGACGTCGCCCATACGCTGGTCGGGTTCGGCCGCATCGAACAGCGCCAGATATCCGTCGAGCGTGTCCGGGTGGTTGGCTTGGCCCTTGAGCACGCGGACCTCCGGCACGAAGAAAGACGGCTCTTTGACCGACAGGAAGATCTGCGGATGCTGGCGCAACATCGCATCGAGCGCCGATGTTCCGCTCTTCGCGTGGCCGACCACGAAGAAGTCGGGAACCCGCCTCGCTTCGCTCGGTTGACCGGATCGCTCCATCAGTCGATCGCCTTTTCGATGAGCTTCAGCCACACCTCACTGCGCGTCGGGAAAGCGGGGATGGCGTGCGCCAGGCGAGCCAGCGGCACCTCGCCGATCACGGCGATCGTCGCGGCGTGCAGCCACTCGGCGACCTCGACGCCGACGAACGTCGCGCCGACGAGCACTTCGCGCTCCTCGTCGATCACGAGCCGCGCCGTGCCGGGCGCGCCGTGGCCGACGAAGCTCGAGCCGGCGACGGCGTCTATCGCCTGGTCGACCGCACGCACGCTCCGCCCCGCCGAACGCGCGCCGGCCAACGTCTGACCAACGGCGGCGACCTGCGGATCGGTGAAGACCACACGCGGCGACAGCGGCCCGTCAGAGCGCAGCGAGACGTCCTTGCCGAGAATCCGATCGGCCACCAGGCGCGCCTGGTACTTGCCCATGTGCGTGAGCAGAGCTCGCCCGTTGGCGTCGCCGATCACGTACAGCCAGTCGTGGCCTGGCACGCGCATCGTGTCGTCGACCTCGACCGTCCCGCCCCCCTCCAACCCCACTGAGTCCAGCCCCACAGAGCCGGTGTTGGCCTCGCGGCCGGCGGCCACGAGCAGCTGCTCTGCGGCGAGCGAGCGACCGTCGTCGAGGCGCAGCGTGACGGCGCCGCCGGCCTCGCGCTGGACCGCCGTAGCCTCGGCGCCGAGCACCACCTCGACGCCAGCCTGCCGCAGCGCCTGGCACACGAGCTCTGAGGCGAACGGCTCCTCGCGCGAGATCAGCCGCTCCAGCGCCTCGACGATCGTCACGCGCGCGCCGAGCGACGCGTAGGCCTGTGCGAGCTCGACCGCGACCACGCCGCCACCGAGCACGAGCAGCGACGCCGGGATCGTGTGCGCGGTCGTCGCCTCGCGATTGGTCCACGGCTGCGCCTCGCGCAGGCCGGGGATCGGCGGCAGCGCCGCGCGGCTGCCCGGCGCGAGCACGATCGCCCGGCGCGCGGTGAGCAGCCGCTCGCCGACGCGCACCCGCCTCTCACCCTCCAGCACGCCGTGACCGCGCACCAGCGAGATGCCGCGATCCTCGACCCACGGAAGCTGCCCGCTGTCGTCGAGGTGGTGGATGACCTCGTCGCGTCGCAACAGAGCCGCGGCCACGTCCAGCCGTCCGGTCACCGCCTGCGCCGCGCCGGCCACCCGGCTCGTCTCGGCCAGCGCCTGGGCCGGGCGCAGCAGCGCCTTGGAGGGCATGCAGGCCCAGAACGAGCATTCGCCGCCGATCAGCTCCTGCTCGACCAACGCGACCGACAGCTGCGCGTCGGCCAGCCGTCCGGCGCACACCTCGCCGGCGGGGCCGGCGCCCAGCACGATCACGTCGAACTGCTCGATGTCATTCACTGTCTGTCGTCCGCCTTCGGTTGCGTGTGCGCGAGCGCGCCGTCGGCGCCATTGCAGCACGATGTCGCCGCGTAGGCCCCCAGGCCGCTGTGACCGCTCGTCGGCGGATCGCCGTGAGCTTGGCGCTAGCCTCAGCCTTCATGGACGAATCACTCGCCGGTCAGCTGTTGCTCGCCTCGCCCTCGCTGCACGATCCCAACTTCGAGCGAAGCGTCGTGCTGATCGGCGTGCACAGCGCTGAGGGCGCGATGGGCGTGGTGCTCAATCGCCCCTCCGAGCTGACCGTCGCCGAGGCTGCGCCGCAGCTGGAGGACGCTGTGCTCGATGCCGAGCACGTGTTCGTCGGCGGGCCCGTGCAACCGAGCTCCGTGGTCTTCCTCGCGGAGTTCTCAGACCCCGAGCCGGCCGGGCTGCTGGTGCTCGGGCGGATCGGCTTCCCTGCGCCCGATGCCGAGCTCGAGGAGCTCTCGCGCGCGACCGAGCGGGCGCGCGTGTTCGCCGGCTTCGCCGGCTGGGGCGAGGGACAGCTGGAGGCGGAGATCGACGGCGGTGACTGGATCGCCCAGGCCGCGATGCCAGACGACGTGTTCACCGACGCGCCGGACAGGCTGTGGAGCGACGTGCTCACGCGCAAGGGCGGCAGCTACGCGCTCGTGGCGCGCATGCCGGACGACCCCAGCCTCAACTGACCCAGCGCGGCCGCGATTCGTCGACGTTTACGTCGCGCTTACGAGCACCGGCGAGGCTCGTACTAGTCTCTTCTGTGGCCTTCCCCGGGCCGTAGTGCACTCTTCCCCGCGCCCTCAGACCCAGAGGTTCAGGCAATGCTCAAGCTCGCTCGCTGGTCGACAAGCCACCGCAAGTACGTCGTGCTCGGCTGGGTCGTGCTGCTGCTCGGCGTCAACACGCTCGCCCAGTCGGCCGGCACGTCCTACTCCAACAACTTCACGCTGCCCAACTCCGACGCCCAGCGGGCGTCTGACCTGCTGAAGAACAGCTTCCCGGCACAGGCCGGCGACCGCGACACGATCGTCTACGCGGTCTCCTCGGGCACGGTCAAGGATCCCGCCGTGCGCGCGCGCATGAGCGCGATGTTCGCGAAGGTCGCCAGGCTGCCGCATGTCGCCGCCGTGGTCAGCCCCTACGGCGGCGTCGCCGCTGGCAAGTCGATCTCGGCAGACGGCAGGATCGCCTTCGCCACGGTCGTGTTCAACGAAAAGGCCAACGACCTGCCGAAATCGGCGCCCGAACGCGTCGTCGACGTCGCCCGCGCCGCCGCCCGCCCCGGACTGCAGGTCGAGCTGGGCGGCCAGGCGATCGAGGCCACCGAGCAGGCCGGCTTCGGCATCTCCACGGCGGTCGGACTGCTGGCCGCGATCGTCGTGCTGCTGCTCACGTTCGGT
The DNA here is from genome assembly GCA_963793935.1 of uncultured Solirubrobacteraceae bacterium. Lineage (GTDB taxonomy): Bacteria > Actinomycetota > Thermoleophilia > Solirubrobacterales > Solirubrobacteraceae > Palsa-744. The sequence continues at coordinate 304,989 of CAWCBZ010000001.1, read as the reverse complement.
TCGCTGATCGCGATGGGCCTGCCGATCGTCACCGCGCTGTTCGGCCTGGGCACGGGCCTCGGCGCGATCGCTCTGTTCACGCACGTGGTCGACACGCCCAACTTCTCCTCCGAGCTCGCCGCGATGATCGGACTCGGCGTGGGCATCGACTACGCGCTGTTCATCCTCACGCGCTTTCGCGAGGCCTACATCACGCCCGGCCCGACGTTCGGCGACGCGCGCGAGTCAGTCATCCAGTCGATGGACACCGCCGGGCGCGCCGTGCTGTTCGCCGGCTGCACCGTCGTCATCGCGCTGCTCGGCATGATGCTGCTCGGCGTCGACTTCCTCTACGGCGTGGCCATCTCCGCCTCGATCGGCGTGCTGCTGGTGATGCTCGCCTCGCTGACGCTGCTGCCGGCGCTGCTGACGATCGTCGGCGGGCGCCTGGCGCGGCCGAGCCGGCGCGCGCGCCGCCGCGCCGCCCGCGAGGGCGCGACGGATGCTCCGGTCCCCGCCGCAGCGGCTGCCGGCGCTGCCGGCGTGGGCGCGGCGTTCGTCGCCGAGGACCCCGCCGCCGCCGGCGCGTGGATGCGCTGGAGCATGTTTGTCGAGCGCCGTCCGCGCACGATCGCTGCGATCTCGGCAATCGTCATGCTCGCGATCGCCGCGCCAGCGACCGCGCTGCGGCTCGGCTCCAGCGACGCATCCAACGATCCGCCGAACCAGACCACGCACCGCGCCTATGACCTGCTGGCTCGCGGCTTCGGCCAAGGCTTCAACGGGCCGCTGCTGGTGGTCGCGCGAGTGCCCTCCGCGACGAGCTCGGCTACCGCCGGCTCGCTTGCCACGGCGATCTCCCACGCCAGCGGCGTCGTCTCGGTCGTCCCGCCGAAGCTCAACCCCGCGGGCGACGTCGCGACGATCACCGTGTACCCACGCTCTTCGCCACAGGCATTGGCGACGACAGAACTCGTGCACAGCCTGCGCGACCACGTCGTCCCGCCGATCGAGCGCCGCAGCGGCGCGAAGGTCTATGTCGGCGGCGTGACCGCCGGCTCGGTCGACTTCGCCAACACGCTGGGGCACAAGCTGCCGCTGTTCATCGGCGTCGTCGTGCTGCTGTCCGCGTTGCTGCTGATGATCGTCTTTCGCTCGCTGGTGATTCCATTGCAGGCGGCGGTGATGAACCTGCTGAGCATCGGCGCCGCGCTCGGCGTGATCGTGGCGATCTTCCAGTGGGGCTGGCTGGGCAGCCTGATCGGCGTGCAGCAAGGGCCGATCGAGTCGTTCATCCCGGTGATGCTGTTCGCGATCGTGTTCGGCTTGTCGATGGACTACGAGGTCTTTCTCGTATCGCGCATCCACGAGCGCTGGGCGCATACGCGCGAAAACTCGCGCTCGGTCGCCGAAGGCCTCGCCTTGACCGGCCGCGTCGTGACCGCGGCCGCAGCGATCATGGTCTGCGTCTTTCTCTCGTTCATGCTCGGCGAAGACCGCGTGATCAAGGAGTTCGGCCTGAGCCTCGCCAGCGCCGTGTTCCTCGACGCGCTGGTCGTCCGCTGCCTGCTGCTGCCGGCGGTGCTGCACCTGATCGGACCACGCACCTGGGCGCTGCCGGGCTGGTTGGACCGCCTGCTGCCGCGCCTGAACATCGAGGGCACGGTGCTGCCGGCGGGCGACGATCGTCGTGAGGGCGCCACGAGCGCACCCGGCGCGACACGCCGTGGCGCCAGGCACGAGGTCGCGACAGAGGGGGCCGAGGGCTGAGCCGACTCGGCCGGGGCCGGGCGATCGTCTGCCCGCCCATCCTCTGTCTGGCGACGCTGCTGCTGGCATCGTGTGGGCAAGCGGCGGCGATGGGCGTCGCCAAGGCGCCGCCGGCGAGCGCGCGCACGCACGTCGCGCCGCGCGCGCTGCCGCCCATCGGTGGATCTGTGCTGCTCGCCTTCGTCGGCGCCGACGAGCGCCGGCTGAGCACTGTCAGCGGGCTGTCGGTCGGCGTCATGTCGGCCACGCAGGGCGCCTATACGCGGCGACAGATGCTGCTGGACATCGGCCAAGGCGCTCGTGTGGCCGCGTCGGCCTACGACCCAGCCCGCCCGCCGTCGCTGTCGCTGCGCACGAGCGGCGCGGGCGCGATCGTGGCCGGCTGGCAGTCGGCGCTGCGCCGCGCCGAAGATGCGCCGCAGCTGCTGCGCCCGGGGCTGCTCGCCGCACAGGCGCCGGGCGGCGCCGGATACGTCTCGGTCGCCGGCGTCGACACGCTGGACGGCCTCGCGGCCGCCGACCGGCGCGGGAGAGTCGCCGCGATCTCAACCGGCGACGCGGCGACGTTGCTGCGACGCATCGCCGGGCTGCAGAGCGCACGCCGCCTGGTCGTCGCCGACCTGCCGGACGGCGCCGCGGGCGTCGCCGACGTGCGCGCGCTGGTAGCCGCCAGGCGTCCTTCCGACCTGCTGCTGTTCGTTCAGCGTGCCGGCGACGGCGCGGGCCATGAGCTGCTCTGGGCGGCCGCCGCCGGCCTGACGGGCGGCGGCGGCCGCGAGCTCAGCTCGGCGACGACCAATCAGCGTGGCTTGATCGCGGCGGTCGACATCGCGCCGACGATCCTGCGACGCCTGGGCGAGCACACGCTGCCCGCCAGCGTGCGCGGCGAGTCGTTGGTGACCGATGGGCGGCTGGACTCGGCCGCCCTGCGCGCGTTTGCGGCGCGCCTGCACGTCGTCGGCGGCCGGCGCCTGACGGCGCTCGCATGCCTGCTCGCCGCCTGGGCGCTGCTGCTGCTCGGCGCGATGCGCGGCGGCGCAGGTACTCGCGCCGCGCGCAGATGGGCGATGCGCGTGGGCGCGCTGGCGGTGCTGTGGACGCCCATCGCGGCGCTGATCGCGGCCGCGCTGGAGCCGGGCGCCGCGGTGGAGTACGCGACGATCGTCCTCTGCAGCCTCGGCTTGGCGGCGCTGGCGGATCGGCTCGTGCGCTGGCCGCGCGCGCCGCTGGTCACGGCGCTCGTCGTCGTGCTCGCACTCGTCATCGACGCGCTCGTCGGAACGCAGCTGCTCGTGCGCTCGCTGCTCGGCCCCAACCCGATTCTCGGCGCGCGCTTCTACGGCTTCGGCAACGAGCTGAAGTCCGGACTCGCGGTGCTGGTGCTCGCGGCGGTCGCCGCCGCGCTGTTCCCGGCGACACGATCGCGCCGCGCGGTCTTGGCGATGGCAGCCGCCGGCGCGGCTCTCGCGGCGATCGAGGGCGCCGCGAAGATCGGCGCCGGCGTCGGCGGTGTGATTCTCGTCAGCGCCGGCTTTGCCGTGGCCGCCGTGATGCTGGCGCCCGGGCGCTTCTCACAGCGACGCATGCTGCTGGTGCTCGCGAGCCCACTCGTGGCGCTGGTCGCGCTCGCCGCGCTCGATTTGGCGACCGCACACGGCTCGGGCCACTACACCGGCAGCATCCTGCACGCCAGCTCGGCCGGCGAGCTGCGCGATGTGATCGTGCGCCGCTACGGCGCCGCCTGGCGCGAGCTGAAGAACCACGCGATGCCCTTCGCGACCGCGCTCGCGCTCGTCTGTGCCGCGACCGCCGTGAGCCTGCGCAAGCGCCTGCTGGCTCCGATCGGCGAAGACCCGGCGTGGTCGGCCGTGCTCGCCGGCGCCCTGACCGCCGGCGTGGTCGGCGCGTTCAGCGAGGACTCGGGCCCGGTGCTGTTCGTTGTTGCCGTGTTCGCCGGCGGCTGTGTGGCCAGCTATCTGTGGGGACGCCCGGACGAGCAGCCAGCGGCGCCCGGTCGCGCGGCCAGGTCAGCTCGCAACCGCGAGCGGCCGGCTCAGGCGAGCGCCAACGAGGCGTAGTAGATCGTCACCGCGATCGTCACGATCGCAGTCGAGGGTGGCAGCGAGGGAATCGCGTAGGCCAACGCGAGACCGCCCCACATCGCCGCGACCGCCAGCGCGCCGGCCAGCGCGATCGACGCGAACGGCCCCCGCGCGATGCGGTGCGCCGCGGCAGCCGGCGCCGCCAGCAGCCCGAGCAGCAAGAGCGCGCCGACGACCTGCGTGGCCTGCGCCGCGACCACGCCGAGCAGCGCCACGAAGCCGACGCCCAGCAGGCGCGTCGGCACGCCGCGCGCCGCGGCGACGTCCGGCGCGACCGAGGCGAACAGCAACGGTCTGCCGATCGCCGCCGTGAGCGCCGTGGCGGCCAACCCGATCGCCGCCGCCAGCCTTGCTTCGCCTCCGGTCAGGCCGAACACCGAGCCGAACAGCGTGTGCGCTCCGGCGATGCCGGCGCCGCCTGCAGAGCTCATGCTCGCGCGCGCGAGAAAGAACACGCCGAGACCGAGCACGAACGTGAACACGACGCCGATCGTCGTGTCATCCGCCGGCGAGGAAGCGGCCGCGGCCGCCGAGCCGCGTGCCAGCACGCCGCGTCCGAGCAGCCCGATGCCTGCGCCGACGGCGACCGTCGCAACGAACAGGCCGATGCGCTGATCGACGCCGGCGGCGGCAGCGGCCAGCGCGCCGGGGAAGGCCACGTGGCTGAGCGCGTCTCCGGCGAACACCTGACCGCGCAGCACCACGAACCAGCCGGTCACGCCACACGCCAGCGCGACGAACGTGCCTGCCAGCAGCGCGTTGCGCATGAACTCCTGCGAGAGCATCAGGCGATCACCCCGGTCGGCTCCTGCGGCGCGCTGGCACGGGCCGCGCGCTCGTGCGCGCGGGCTCGGCCATGCGCTAACAGCCGCGCCAGCACGTAGATCGCAAACGCGACCGTGGCGATGAAGAAGCCGGCCGGATAGACGGAGAAGTAGGCGATGCCCAGCCCCAGCCAGACGACCAGCAGGCCCAGAGCGACGGTCAGCAGCAGGCTCGCCACCGGGCGCGCGGTCAACGCCTGGGCGCTCGCCGCCGGCGCCACGAGCAGCGCGAACACGAGCAGCACGCCGGTCACCTGGCTGGTCGCGCCGACCGCCAAGGCGAGCACGAGCAGGAAGGCCAGTGAGACGGTGCGCACGGGCACGCCGCGCGCCGCCGCCACGTCGGCGTCGAGTGAGGCGAACAGCAGCGGGCGCCCCAACGCGCCAAGCGCGAGCAATACCGCCACGGCGACGCCGGCGAGCAGCAGCACCTCGCCGTCGCTCACGCCGAGCAGATCGCCGAACAGCAGGCTGTCGAGGTCGCCCAGCACACCGCCGTAGAGGCTCACGAAGAGAAAGCCCGCGGCCAGCGCCAGCGCCTGCAAAGCGCCAATGCCGGCCGACTGCTCGCTCCAGCTGACGCGGCGTCCCTCCGTGCGCCAGCCGACCGCACCCGCGCCGGCGGCGCAGAACAGGAAGTAGCCCCAGGCGGCGGGAACGCCCGCGAGCGCCGCCGCCGACGCGCCGGGGAAGGCCATCATCGACAGCGTGTGCCCCGCGAACGCCTCGCGGCGTAGAACCATCATCCAGCCGACCACGCCCGCCAGAGCAGCCACGATGCTGCCCGCCGCCAGCGCGTTGACCATGAAGTGGTATTCGAGCACCTGCGAGACGTCGCGGGCGACGTCCCAGCTCAGCGTCGGATGGGCTGCGTCAGCCGTCATCGCGCGTGTGTGTGCCCGCCGCCGCCGGCCGCATGCTCGTGGCGGTCATGGTGGTGCGCCGGCGGCTCAGGCTGGCCAACCACGACCAGGCGACCGTCAGAAGCACGCAGGACCTCCACCGGAGCGCCGTACAGCCGCGACAGCGTCTGCGTCGTGACGACCTCGTCGACCAGCCCCTCGACGGCGTGGCCGCCGGCCAGGTAGACCACGCGATCCAGATAGGCGAGCAGCGGGTTGACGTCGTGCGCCACGAGCAGCGTCGCGACGCCCTCGGCGCGACAGATCTCGCCGACCAGCGCGGCGACCGCGGCCTGATTTGCCAGGTCGAGGCTGTCGAGCGGCTCGTCCAGCAGCAGCAGTTCGGGGCGACGCACAAGCGCCTGGGCGATCAGCAGCCGTTGCTGCTCGCCTCCCGACAGCTCGCCGACCGGGCGCTCGGCGTAGTCGCTGGCGCCGACCAGCTCGACGACCTCGGCGACGCGCCGCCGTGCCTGTCGCGCGCGCTCCGTGCCACGCCCCCAGGGGAGCTCGACCGGCAGCCCCCAGCGGTCGCCGTCGAAGCCCAGGCGCACCACATCGACGCCGCGCAGGCGCGTCTCGGGGGCGAACGAGCGCCGTTGAGGCAGATAGCCGATCGCCGCCCCCGCGTCGCCGACGCGGCGGCCGAGCACCTCGACGCGCCCGGCGGAAAGCACCAGCGCGCCGAGCAGCGCCTTCAGCAGCGTCGACTTACCGGACCCGTTGGCGCCGAGCACCGCGACGAACTCGCCGTGCCGGACGCGCATCGACACGTCGCTCCAGATCGTGCGCCCGCCGATGCGCACGGCGGCGGCATCCAACAAGATCGCCGGCTCGCGCATCGGCCGACCATAGCAAGACTGAGTCTCGTTCTTGTCTTTTACGGCGTGGCCTGCAGCGGTCGTTTACGCGATGGCCGATACTCACCCGCGGCGGCGAGACATGCCCGTCGACCATCGCCCTTCGATCGGCAGGAGGCACAGATGCACAAGCTCAACCTGGACTCGGACGAAACCGTCTCGCCCACCTACGCGGCGCGCTCGTTCTCGCACGACATCCCCAAGTACCGCCTGCCCGCGCAGAGCATGAGCGCGAACGCCGCCTACCAGCTGGTGCACGACGAGCTCAACCTGGACGGCAATCCGGCGCTGAACCTGGCTTCGTTCGTGACCAACTGGATGGAGCCGCAGGCCAACGTGCTGGCGGCCGAGACGCTGGCCAAGAACCTGATCGACCAGGACGAGTACCCGCAGAGCGAGGTCGTCCACCAGCGCGTCGTGTCGATCATCGGCCGCCTGTTCCACGCGCCCGCCGGCGCGGGATCGACGGGCACCGCGACGATCGGCTCCTCCGAGGCGATCATGCTGGCGATGCTGGCGCACAAGCGCTCGTGGCAGCTGCGCCGCCAGGCTGAGGGCGCGCCGACCGACCGGCCGAACATGGTGATGGGCGCCGACGTGCACACCTGCTGGGAGAAGTTCACGCGCTACTTCGAGGTCGAGCCGCGCGTAGTGCCGATGCAGGAGGGTCGCTACACGATCGGCGCAGAGCAGGTCGAGCCGCTGCTGGACGAGCGCACGATCGGCGTGGCCGGCGTGCTCGGCACGACCTTCACCGGCCAGATGGACGACCTCGCGTCGATCGACGCCCTGCTCGCGCGCGTCGAGGCCGAGCGGGGATGGCGCATCCCGCTGCATGTCGACGCGGCCAGCGGCGGCTTCATCGTGCCCTTCTCAGAGCCCGACCTGCGCTGGGACTTTCGTCTGGAGCGCGTCCGCTCGATCAACGTCTCCAACCACAAGTTCGGCATGGTCTACCCGGGCATGGGCACGGTCGTGTTTCGCGAGCAATCAGACCTGCCCGAGGAGCTGGTCTTCCACATCAACTACCTCGGCGGCGACATGCCCAACTACACGCTGAACTTCTCACGCGCGTCGAACTCGGTGATCCTGCAGTACTTCAGCCTGCTGCGCCTGGGCCGCGAGGGCTTCGAGCAGATCATCTCCACCGTGCTGGCCAACGCCAAGGCGCTGGCCGTCAAGCTCGCGACGATCGACGGCCTTGAGGTGCTCAACGACGGCTCGCAGTTTCCGATCGTCGTCGTGCGCGCAAGCGCGGAGGAGCGCCGCGAGCCGCTCGACCTCGTGCTGCTGTCGCACCTGCTGCGCGAGCGCGGCTGGATCGTTCCCGCCTACACGCTGCCGCCGGACGCCGAGCACATCACGGTGCTGCGCATGGTCATCAAGGAGAACTTCTCGCGCGACATGGTCGATCTGCTGGCCCACGACGTTGCGGCCTCGGCCAAGGTGCTCGCGCATGGCCCCTCCGAGCGGGCGCGGCGCGCGCCCAAGCGGCCGATGTACTGAAAGGGAGCCGCCCCGGCGGCAGCGGCGGCTCAGTCGCGCGAGCCGCGGCGGCGGTACAGCAGCACGCCGCCGACGAGAAGGATCACGACGATCAGCACGCCGCCGACGATGTAGCGGATTTTGTGGTGGTGCTTTTTGCCCTTTTTGGCTTCTTCGTAGCCCTGCTTCTTGGTCAGGAAGGTGACCGGCACGCCGGCGGCTCGTATGCGTGCAGCCGTCTGTGCGCTCTGCTTTTTGGGGTACCTCGCGGTCACCTGCGTGCCGTCTTTCAGCGTCACGCGCATCGAGCGCGTGTACTTGTTGATCGCGACGCTTTCGACTCGTTTTGCCGCGAGTTGTTTGCTGAAGACGGCTTCGCTCTCGCTGGTCTGCGAAGCTCCCGACGCGGACGCGCAGAACAGGCCGGCGAGAAGCAGAAGCGCCGTCAGGGCGCGCGTCAGGGCTGTGGTCAATCGATTCATCGCGCGTACCCTAATGCCTACACGCGGCCGGTGTCGCAGCGGTCGGCGTGCGCGACGAGTATGTGAAAACGCTCATTTTCGCGCCTGCCTGGCCGTCTTCAGACGCTGCACCTTCGGCAGCACGACCTTGCGCATGCGCACCGACGCCGGCGTCGCCTCGACGGCCTCGTCCTCGCGCACGAACTCCAGCGCCTCGTCGAGCGTCAGTTTGCGGTGTGCGTCCAAGCGCACCAGCACATCGGAGGTGGAGGAGCGCATGTTCGTCAGGTGCTTCTCCTTGACCGGGTTGACGTCGAGATCCTCCGAGCGCGCGTTCTCGCCGACGATCATCCCCTCGTACACCTCCTCGCCGGGTCCCACGAACAGCGAACCGCGCTCCTGCAGCGTGAACAGCGAGAAGGTCACCGTCTCGCCATTGCGGTCGGCGACGAGCACGCCCGAGTTGCGCGTCAGCAGCTCGCCGGCCCACGGCTCCCAGCGGTCGAAGACGTGGTGCATGATGCCGGTGCCGCGAGTCTCGGTGAGGAACTGCGTGCGAAAGCCGATCAGCCCGCGCGCCGGCACCAGGTAGTCCATGCGCACCCAGCCGGTGCCGTGGTTGGTCATGTGCTCCATGCGCCCCTTGCGCGCCGCCAGCAGCTGCGTGACCGTGCCGACGTGCTCCTCGGGCACATCCACCGACAGCAGCTCGACCGGCTCGTTGCGCTTGCCGTCGATCTCGCGCTCGACCACGTGCGGCTGGCCGACCGTCAGCTCGAAGCCCTCGCGGCGCATCATCTCCACGAGAATGCCCAGCTGCAGCTCGCCGCGGCCCTGCACCTCGTAAGTGTCCGGGCGCACGGTCTCCTTGACGCGCAGCGAGACGTTTCCGACCAGCTCCTGCTGCAGGCGCGCCTCGATCTGCCGTGCCGTCAGCTTGTCGCCGTCTTTGCCCGCCAGCGGCGACGTGTTGACACCGATCGTGATCGACATCGCCGGCTCGTCGACCGTGATCACCGGCAGCGGCCGCGGGTCCTCGGGGTCGGCCAGCGTCTCGCCAATCGTCACCTCGGCGATGCCCGCGACGGCGATGATCTCGCCCGGCCCGGCCTCCGGCGCGTCGACGCGCTCCAGCGCGTCGGTCACGTACAGCTCGGCCACGGTGGCTTTCTGGATCGTGCCGTTGGCGCGGCACCAGGCGATCTGCTGTCCCTTTTTGATCGTGCCGTTCCACACGCGGCAGATCGCCAGCCGCCCGACGTAGGGCGAGGCGTCGAGGTTGGTCACGAGCGCCTGCAGCGGCATGGTCCGGGTCGTAGGTCGGCGCTGGGATGCGCTCCAGCAGCAGGTCGAGCAGCGGCGTGAGGTTCTTCTCCTCGATCGGTCTGCCGGCCTCGTAGTGCAGCGACGCCACGCCCGCCTTGGCGTTGCAGTAGACGATCGGGAAGTCGATCTGCTGCTCGTCGGCGTCGAGGTCGAGGAACAGCTCGTAGACCTCGTCGACGACTTCGGCGACGCGCGCGTCGGGGCGATCGACCTTGTTTACCACCAGAATCACCGGCAGCTTGGCCTCCAGCGCCTTGCGCAGGACGAAGCGCGTCTGCGGCAGCGGCCCCTCCGAGGCATCGACCAGCAGCAGCACGCCGTCGACCATCGTCAGCCCGCGCTCGACCTCGCCGCCGAAGTCGGCGTGACCGGGCGTGTCGATGATGTTCAGCTTGACGCCCTCGTAGCGCAGCGAGGTGTTCTTGGCGAGGATCGTGATGCCCTTCTCGCGCTCGAGGTCCATCGAGTCGAGCACCCGCGTGGCCACCTCCTGGCCGACGCGAAAGGCACCGGACTGCCACAGCATGGCGTCGACCAGCGTCGTCTTGCCGTGGTCGACGTGGGCGACGATCGCGACGTTGCGTATGTCCTCTCTGGGTACGAGCACGGCCGACTAGGCTAGCGGCGCATGCCCGCGGCCCTGAGACCGGTACGCGCGCCGAAGCGCGCGAGCGCCGAGGGATAGCGCTCGGCGCGCGCGATCGTCTGCTCCAGCGCAGCGGCGAAGCGGCGTATCTCGTCCTCCTGCACGACCAGCGCCGGCAGAGCCTTGATCGTGTTCATGCGGTGTCCGGCCACCTGGCAGAGGATGTGGTGCTCGTGAAACAGCGGCACGGTGATCAGCTGGCTGAACAGGCCGGCCTGGCGCCGCTCGACCGCCTCCCACAACGCGCGGCCGACGCGGCCGGAGGGCGGCCCGAACTCGATCGCCCAGATCAGCCCGAGCCCGCGCACGTCGCTGACGACCTCGTAGCGCTCGACCAGCGGCAGCGTCAGCTCCAGCAGCAGATCGCCCATGCGCTCGGCGTGCGCGACCAGGCCCTCTTTGTCGAGCACGCGCAACGTGGCCAGCGCCACCGCGGCCGCGAGGTCGTTGCCGCCAAAGGTCGATCCGTGGCGCACGGCGCGCTCCATGCCGTCGAACACCGCGTCGAAGGCGCTGCGCGACACGAGCACGGCGCCGATCGGCACCAAGCCGCCCGATAGCGCCTTGGCGACGCAGATCAGGTCCGGCTCAAGCGCCCAGTGCTCGAGCGCCAAAAAGCGCCCGGTGCGCCCGATGCCCGTCTGCACCTCATCGCACACCAGCAGCGTGCCCGCGGCGCGACACAGCGCCTGGGCGCGCTGCAGGTAGTCACTCGGCGGCAGGTTGACGCCCTTTCCCTGCACCGGCTCGACCACGAAAGCCGCGACGTCGCCGCGCGAAAGCTCGCGCTCGAGTGCGTCCAGGTCGCCGAATCCGAGGGCGTCGCAGCCGGCCAGCAGCGGACCGAAGCCCTCGCGGAACTCCGCGTTGCCGTTGAGCGACAGCGAGCCCAGCGTCAGTCCGTGAAATGCGTGCTCGGCGTACAGCACGCGCGGTCGCCCGGTCGCCGCGCGTGAGATCTTGATCGCGGCCTCCACCGCCTCGGTGCCCGAGTTGGCCGGCACCATCGCCGCGACGCTGTCAGGCGCGCGGGCCAGCAGCTGCTCGGCGAGCACGCCCGACAGCAGCGTCACGCCCAACTGCGGCAGGTTGCCGGTGCGCGCGGCCAGCGTCTCCTGTACTGCTGCGATCGCCTCGGGATGGTTGCGCCCGATCGCGAACACGCCGTAGCCGCCGAACAGATCGAGATAGCGCTCACCGTCGGCGTCGATCAGATGCGCACCCTCGCCGCCGCGCCAGGACTTGTCGAATCCGAGCGTGCGCAGGATCCGCCCCATCTGCGGATTGAGGTGGCGGTCGTTGAGCGCCATCTCCTCGCCGGCGCGGTCGCTGAGGATCTCCGCGACGGTCGGCGGCAGCGCGCTGTACATCGGACAAGCCTACGAGAGCGGGGTTGACAGCGTTGTTATGCTCGCGCCAGGGAGGCCAGACGTGGGGTCCGGCCGACGTAACGGGAGGGGCTGGGATGAGGAACTTGACTGTCCGAGCGATCGCGCTGGTGGCGATCGCTACTGCTTCGATGGTCGCCGCGGCGACGAGCTTTGCCGCGGAACTGCCGACCGAACCGAAATGCGAGTTCATCGCCAGCTCGAGCAGCTCGCAGTGCATGCTGCCGTTCCCCGACGACTACTACACCAAGGCCGATCCGACGAGCCCGACAGGCCGCCGGATCGACTTTCGTGAACTGGCGACACCGACCAACGTCGCCAAACAGCACATCGAAGTCGCCCCCTACAACGCCGGCGACGGCTTCAGCCCGGGCTCGGTGATCGCGCTGAAGGTCCCCGGCATAGAAACGACGGCCGACGTCAAGGCGATGCACGCCGTGCCGATCAATCACCTGGCCCACTACAGGGCGCCAAATGCTCCGGTCGTCGTAATCGACGCGAACACCGGGCAGCGCTGGCCGATCTGGGTGGAGATCGACTCCACCGTGAAAGCCGAAAAGGCCAACCTCGAGATCCACCCAGCGGTGAACTTCACGTCGGGCGATCGCTACATCGTCGCCCTGCGAAATCTCAAAAACGCGAAAAAAGAACACCTGCAGGCGCCGGAAAGCTTCCGCACCTATCGCGACAACCTGCCCTCCTCAGAAGAAAAGGTCAACGAACGACGGCCGCACTTCGAAGAACTGTTCTCCAAGCTGCAGGCGGCGAGCATCAACCGCTCGAGCCTGTACCTCGCCTGGGACTTCACGGTCGCCAGCGACGAAAACAACACCGGGCGCGAGCTGTCGATGCGCAACGCGGCGTTCGCGGCGCTGGGCGACAACAACCTCGCCGACGGCGTCGTCGAAGGAAGCTCGCCGACATTCACGGTCACCGAAACGACCAACGAACCGAACCCCGGCGAAATCGCGCGGCGCGTGAAGGGCACGGTCGTTGTCCCGTGCTTCCTGTTCCCGAGTTGCGCTCCCGGCGGGACGATGCTGCTGAACGCCGAAGGCAACCCGATCCAGAACGGCGTGTGGCCGGCGAACTTCGACTGCATCGTGCCGGTCTCGGCGACGAGCGGCGCGGGCGAATCGGCGCGTCCATCGCTGTACGGGCACGGCCTGTTCGGCAGCGCCAGCGAGGTTGCTTCGGGCCCACAGCGAAGCCTCTCGCAAACGCACGACATCGTGCAGTGCGCGACGGATGAGATCGGCATGTCCGAATCTGACATCCCATCGGTCGTGCAGGCGCTGCAGAACCTGTCGGCGTTCCCGAAGATCACCGACCGCCTGCAGCAGGGTCTGCTGGACGAGCTGTACCTGGGTCGCGCGATGATCAGCCCGAGCGGCTTCACGACCAACGCGGCGTTCCATCAGGACGGCACGACGGGCACGCCGTCGGTGTTGAACATCAGCCACCTGTACTACAACGGCAACAGCCAGGGCGGGATCATGGGCGGCGCGCTGACGGCGGTCTCGCCGGACTTCACCCGCGCATCGCTGGGCGTACCGGCGATGAACTACTCGGTGCTGCTGCCGCGCTCGGTCGACTTCGACGAATTCGCGTCGATCCTCTACCCGAGCTACCCAGACGAAGAAGCGCGTCCGGTCGTCTTCGACATGATGCAGCTGCTGTGGGACCGCGGCGAGCCCGACGGCTATGCCGAGCGCATGACGACCAACCCACTGCCGGACACGCCGGCCCACCAGGTGCTGATGGACATCGCCTTCGGCGATCATCAGGTGACCGACTACCAGGCCGACGTCGAGGCTCGCACGATCGGCGCCTCCGCGCACAGGCCGGTGCTGTTCAACGGACGCTGGCCGATGACCAACGTGCTGTGGGACGTCCCGGCGATCAAGCCGTACCCGTACACCGGCTCGGCCGCGTACTACTGGGACATCGGGCCGATCCGCGAAACCTCACCGGGCTCGGGCAAATTCGTCGGCACCGAACCGCCGCCGTATGAAAACCTGCCCAACCGCAGCGGCGAAGACCCGCACGGCGCGCCGCGTGCCGCGCCGGCCGAGCAGCAGCTCGTGTCCGACTTCTTCGAAGGAGCGATCCAGAAGACGGACAGGTGCAACAAGGGACCGTGCTACGCAGGGACCTTCACAGGCCCCTAGCCGCGAGCGCTGAGAACGCGAAACCCCGGCGCGGCCGCCACAGCGGTCGCGCCGGCTGGCGCTAGGCGGCGCGGGATTCGAGCGGGATGTCGCGGCGTGTCGCCGCCAGATAGGCGACGAAGCCGGCGATCAGCGCGATCAGCGCGAGGCTCACCTCGCCCGTGCCGAGCGCGAGGCCGCCGCGGTGTGCCGAGACGGCCAACCAGTCCGCAAACGACGCTCCGAGCGGGCGCGTGACGACGTAGGCGAACCAGAACGCGAGGATCGAGTTCATGCCAAAGCGCCAGTAGCCCAGCGCAGGAATCGCGATGATCGCCGCGAACAGCAGCCCGGAGGCGAAATAGCCGAGCCCCAGCGTGACGGCCGTCAGATCGCCGGCCGCCGTGCCGAGGGCGAACGTCGCCAGCACGGCCGCCCAATAGAACAGCTCGCGCCGGCTCGTGCGGATGCTGTGAATCGACAGCGTGCCCTCGCTGACGTACCAGTAGCGAAAGACCACGGTCAGCACGACCGCGTAGAAGATCGTCGAGGCGACGTAGGGCACGCCGAGCCCCACGTGCAGCACGTCGGCGGCCATCGTGCCGAACACGCCGACCATCGCCACGGCCAGCCAGTACTTCCAGGCGACGTATTCGCGCGCGGAGAACTGGATCGCCAGCGCAACCACGAGGCCGATGCCGCCGAGCACCACCGCGATCTCCGGCACCAGCCGGTGCACCAGGTAGTCCGACGTCGACTCCCCCATGCCTGTCGTCAGCGCCTTGACGATCCAGAAGTAGGCCGTCACTTCCGGCACCTTCGACGGCGCGGGCGGCAGGTCGCTCGCCGATCCGCCGCGTTCGCGGCGGCGAGGCGACGCGCCGGAGCGCGAGGAGGCGGTGGGGTCTGGCCGATCGTTCATATGCCGCTGCGCTGGCGCAGACCCAGGCAAGCTAGACGCGCGAAATAAACCTGCGATGAGTGCCACCGCCCAGTCCATTGGCCGCCGCGGCGCGGAGGCTCTCATCTGCGGTTAAGTCGCGGCGCGAATGATCGCTGCAGGTTTGCTCGTCCTCGCCAGCATCTCAGGCAGCATCACCCAGTGGATCTCTGAAAACGGCGTGTACGCCGTTTTCGTCTTGATGGCGCTCGACGCATTGCTGCCGGTCGGCGGCGAGCTGGTGATGCTGTTCGCCGGCGCCGTGGCGTCCGGCGGCGTCGCCGCCGGCCACGCGTCGCTGTTCGGCGCGACGCTCGCCAACGGAGCCGAGGCCTACGTCGTGCTGTCGCTCGCCGGAACGGTCGGCTACCTCGTCGGAGCTCTCGCCGGATGGGCCATCGGCAGGTACGGCGGTCGCCCGCTCGTCGAGCGCCACGGTCGCCGGCTGCACGTCGGGCCGGAGGCGCTTGCACGCGCCGAGCATTGGTTCGCTCGCTTCGGCCTGTGGGCGGTGCTGCTCGGACGCGTCACGCCAGTGGTCAGGTCGTTCATCTCGATCCCCGCCGGCGTGTTTCGCGTGGCCGTCGCGCCCTACACGGCGCTCACGCTCGTGGGCTCGGCCGTCTGGTGCTTCGGCTTCGCCGGCGTCGGCTGGGCGCTCGGCGGCGGCTGGGAGAGCTTTCACAAAAGCTTTGGTTATTTTGATCTGGTCGTCATCGCGGTGATCGTGTTCGCGGTCGCGCTGCTCGGCATCAGATGGATGCGTCGTCGTCGCCTGAGCGCAGCGACGCACCTAGCGCAGAAGAGCGACTGACCCCCCCCCTCCCCGGTCGCGACCGCCACACGCTCAGGAGCCGTCGATCGGCAACCGCAGCCATACGTCCACGCCGCCGCCCGCGCGCGCTCTCAATCCGGTCGTGCCTTCGTGCGCACGCGCGATCGAGTCGGCGATCGCCATACCGAGCCCGGAGCCCGGCTCGCCGTGGCTGTTCTCTGCGCGGCTGAAGCGCTCGAAGGCGCGCTCGGCGAACTCCTCGGAGAAGCCCGATCCGCGATCGACGACGTGCAGCTCGATCGACGTCCCGTGCAACACCGCGGTCAGACTGACCGGGCCGTCGCCGTAGCGCAGCGCGTTGTCCACTAGGTTGCCGAGCGCCTGCTCCACGCGAAGGCGGTCCAGGCGCACCTTCAGCCCCGCTTGCACGTCAACGTCCAACGAGCGCCCGCGCTCGGCCGCGCGCCGCGAGAAGCGACTGCGCACATCGTCGAGCATCGTGCGCACGTCGGTGTCCTGCGGCGCGACCGCGAGGCTGCCTTCGTCTGTCTGCGCGAGCACCAGCAGGTCCTCGGCGAGCTGTGTCAGGCGGTCGGTCTCCTCCGCGGCCGATTGCAGCGCGGCCTGCAGTTCCTCGGGCGTGCGGCCACGCGCGAGCGCGAGCTCCAACTCGGTCTTGAGGATCGCCAGCGGCGTGCGCAACTCGTGACTGGCGTCGGCGACGAAGCGACGCTCGTGTGCGAGCGCCTCGCCGAGGCGCTGCAGCATCGCGTTGAGCGTCGTGCCGAGGCGACCGATCTCGTCGGCGGTCGGCGGCACGGGCAGGCGCTGGTCGGGCTCGGCGGCGGAGATCTCGGCGGCGCGAGCGCGCATCGCCTCCACCGGCCGCAGCGCCGCGGCGGCCACGCCGTAGGCCGCGAGCGATGCCAGCAGCAGCGCGATCGGGCCGTCGAGCAGCAGCAGCTGCAACAGGTCCGCGCGCGAGTCGGTCAGCGGCTCGGTCGAGGTGCCCACCACGACCACACGGTGCTGAGTGCCCGTACGCAACGGCGTGGCGAGCAGCCGAGCCGCGCCCCGCAGCCCGGGAACGGCGCGCCGTTCGAGCAGGATCGGCGAGCGCCGAGCACGGCGCAGCTCGGCTTGGTTGAGCAGCACGTGTCCGCGCAGCTGGCGCGTGGCGTCGAGAACCGCACCGCTTTCGCCGAGCACCTCGGCGAAGTTCTCGGCCTGGCCGGCGAGCTTGCTCGGGTGGCGCTCGCTGAGACCCGAGTCGACCTCTTTGAACAGCGCCGCGACGTCGCCCGCACGCGAGCGCAGTCCGTTGTTGGTCGCGCTGTCGAGCTCGGCGCCGAAGCGCAGATACACGAAAACGCCGATCGCGCCGAGAACGACCGTCATCACCGCCACGAACGCCAGCGTCACCCGCAGGCGGATCGAGGCGCGTCTCAGCGTCCGCCGTCCCGACGCAGTCGATACCCGGCGCCACGCACCGTCTCCAGCGAGCTCACGCCGAAGGGCCGGTCGATCTTGTGACGCAGGTAGCGGATGTAGACCTCAACGATGTTCGAGCGATGCTCGAAGTCATAGCCCCATGCCTGCTCGATGATCTGCAGGCGCGAGAGAACGTTGCCGGGATTCTTCATGAACAGCTCGAGCATCGAGTATTCCTTGGCCGACAGCTCGATCTCCTGCTGCCCACGCCAGACCTGGCGAGCATCGCGATCCAGGCGCAGGTCACCCACCTCCAGCGCCGGCCCGTCGCTTTCGCCGCGGCGCTCGACCGCGCGCAGCCGCGCGAGCAGCTCGGCGAACGAGAACGGCTTGCTCAGGTAGTCGTCGGCCCCGCCGTCCAGCCCGGCGACGCGATCCTCGACGGCGTCGCGCGCCGTGAGCATCAACACCGGCGCGGTGACGCCGTCGTGCCGCAGCCGTCGACAGGTCTCAAAGCCGTCGATGCCCGGCAGCATCACGTCGAGCACGACAGCGTCGTAGGCCGACGCCGAGGCCATCGCGCTGGCCTGCTCGCCGGCGGTCGCGATATCCGCGGTCCAGCCGTGCTCCTCCAGGCCTCGCCTGATCAGCACGGCCATCTTGACCTCGTCCTCGACGATCAGCACGTGCATCGAAAAAACGATCCCAGACGGCGACGGAGTTGCCTAATGCGTGGCAGCGACGGTCTTCAGCGGGTATCCGAGGTGAGCGACGCGCTCGGGCAGGTCGACGTGCAGCCAATGCGAGACGTGACGGGGCACGGTCTCGAGGATCACCTCCCGATAGCGACCCGTGCTGAGCTCCACGACGATGTCGTCGTAGGCATTGGGGCTCGCCGCGACGCGGCCTTCGACCTGCGCGCCGGCCGGCTCCTCCAGCAGCGGCAAGGCCTCGGCGAGCACGCGCTCACTCCCCTCGGTGTCGGCGTTGGCGCGATCGAACGGCAGGTGCTCGGGGTTGGGCACGAGCACGAAGAACTTCGTCGGGCCGATCTGCGCGCGTTCGCGCACGGCCTGCTGCACGGCAGGCGTCGCGCTCGCCTTGTTGGTCACGACCAGCACCCGCGGCTCGCCCGCCGCGGGGCTCGCGGCCAGCGCCCTTTGGCGCAAGCCTGCGGCGGCCGCCGAGACGGCGATCAGATCGCGCTTGGAGCGCGTCAGGTAGACGACCAGGCCGAGAATCGTCATCAGGAAGATCAGGCTGGTGATCGTGGTGCCGAGGCCGAGGCCGCCTTCGCCGGTGGGCTGTGCGAGGTAGTCGCCGATCGAGGCGCCGAGCGGGCGCGTGAGAATGTAGGCGACCCAGAATGAGACGATCGCGTTCAGCGAAAAGCGCAGGTGCGCAACCGCTATGACTGCGATCAGCGCCGCGAAGATCACTGCCGAGTTCAGATAACCGAGGCTGAGCTTCTCAGCCGCCAGGTCGCCCGCGGAAGTGCCGAGTGCGAAGGTGAAGAGAATCGTCAGCCAGTAGAAAGCCTCGCGACGCGTGGTGACGATCGTGTGAATCGAAAGAGTCCGCTCGCTCGCATACCAGCTTGCGAAGACGGCGAGCAGAATCGCGCCGAAACCGATCGTCGTCGTCTGCAGCGCGACACCGAGGTTGTCCACCAGGTTGTCGCTGAAGAGCGTTCCAACGACGCTGATCAGAACGACCGCGAACCAGTAGAGACCGGGGATGTATCTGTTTGACCGAAACTGGAACACGAGCGTGACGATCAGCAGCGCGCCCATGATGTAGGTCGTGTTCGTCAACCCCAGGCCGAGGTTTTCGTTGATGAAGTCCGCCGCCGTCTCCCCGACGGTCGTGCAGAGGATCTTGATGATCCAGAAATACAGCGTGATCTCGGGGACCTTGTTGAGCAGCCGGCGGCCCGGCGAGACGGCGTTGTCACTGACAAACGCGGGGTTTTGGGGTAGGGCGATCTCGTTCATGCGCAAGAAGATGGACGAGACCTATAAATCTGTCATGAGAGCGGCACGCCGGCCCGCGGCGACGATCAGCGGCGCGTGGCCTGGCGTGTGGCGCGAGCTATCGACCAGGCCAGCAGGACGATCACCGCGATCGGCATCACCCACCATGCGCTCAGCCCCCAGTCGGCCAGCAGCGCGGTGAGGGCGAGCGAGACGACGACTCCCAGCGCGGCGCGCCAGTCGTCGCCGACGACGAAGTCCCACACTCTGAGCAGAGCCGCACGCAGACGGGCCATGCGCTCAGGGCCGCCCCGTCAGCTCGCCGGCTGCAGGCCGCGGCGCCTGCCAGTCCCGCCGCAGGCCGGCCGATGCGAGCGCCGACATGCCCAGCGCGGCGGCGAGCACACCGGGCACGATCGCCAGCAGCGCGGCGTCACCGCCCGGCCAGTCCGTGCCCGCGCCCTCGGCTCCCCAGAACATGCCGAACGAAGTCAGCATGACGCCGACGGCGAACTTCAAGGTGTTCTCGGGCACGCGCGACAGCGGCGCCCTGGCCGCGGCGCCCAGCGCGACGACTAGCAGCACGGCGACAGCGGCTGCGGCTGCGGCGAGCCCTACGCGGTGCTGGTTGGCGCCGAATGTGAGCACGATGAAGACAACCTCCAGGCCCTCCAGCAGCACGCCCTTGAAGGCCAGCGTGAACGAGTAGCCGTCAAAGCGCTGCGGCGTCCTGCCCGCGGCGCGCGCCGCCTCGGCCTCCTCGCGGAAGGTCACAAGCTCGTCGTGCTTTGCCTTGAGCCCCGCGCGTCGCAGAATCGCCTTGCGCAGCCACTGCAGGCCGAACACCAGCAGCAGCCCTCCGACGACGAGGCGCAACAGGTCGATCGGCAGCGACGTCAGAGCCGGTCCAAGCGCGGCCACGGCCAGCGCCAGCACGAAAAGCGCCGCGCCGACGCCGCTCATCGCCGATGACCAGCTGCGCGTCGTGCCCACGGCGAGCACGATCGTCAGCGCCTCGACGGCCTCGACCGAGCATGCGAGGAAGACCGACAGGGCAAGACCGATCTCCGCGCCGCTCATGCGTTCATTGTGGCGCGCCGGATGAGTGTGGTGCGGACGCGTCCTCCGGCCATGACGTGTCTCCCCGCTTCGTTCGTCGTCCGAGCACACGTGATCGAGCGCACGCACGAGCCGCGCCGCTGGACATCCGCACAGTCAGCCGTCGCTCAATCTTGGACACGTGTCTCATTGATGTGCGCGCCGGAGGTGGAAAGGTCAGGGCCGCACGAACACCGATACGGGCAACGGAGTGTGCCTTGCGAGAGCGTCCCAGCTTCAGCCGCGGGGGTTGAGTCGAGCCAGCTGTGGAGATTCTCGGCGTTCCCATTACGTGACGTAGCTAGTCGTAGCTAACGAATCCACTGGAAGGAACACGTGATGACTCATTGTCTCCGGCAACGCCTGGCGTTGCTACTGGCCGCGCTCGGGCTGCTCGTCTCATGCGGGCTGCTCGGCAGCGCTGCGGCGAGCGCGAAAACGCTCAACCTCGAAACGCTCACCGGGGCGGAAGCCGAGAAGATGCTGGAAAAAGGCCAGATCACCTCGGTCGAACTCGTAAAGGAATACTACGCGCGCATCGCGGCGCTGAACAAGGCCGGCGCGGGTCTGAACGCCGTTGCGCAGCTCAATCCGCTGGCACTCGAAGAAGCCAAGAAGACAGACCAATATCGCAAAAAAGGGATCATCCTCGGACCGCTGATGGGCGTGCCGATCGGACTGAAGGACATCATCGACGCCACGCCGATGTACACGTCGGCCGGCGACTGGGCGCTGCGCGAATCCTTCCCGGAGAAGGACTCCGGCGTGGCGCGCAACCTGCGCGAACACGGCGTGGTCATCCTCGGCAAGCTGGGGCTGTCGGAGTGGGCCAACAGCTTTGGCAGTCAGCCGTCCGGCTTCAGCAACCTCACCGGCCAGGTGCTCAACGCCAACGACGCCGCCGAGGGACCGAGCGGCTCCTCCTCCGGCTCGGGCGCCGCTGAGGCCGCTGGTCTGGTGCCGCTGACGATCGGCACGGAAACGGGCGGCTCGATCATCAGCCCGTCAACCGCCGAGGAGATCGTCGGGCTGAAACCGACGCTCGGGCTCGTGCCCGGCTTCGGCATCGCTCCGATCGACGTCTCGCGCGACACGGCGGGTCCGATGGAGAAAACCGTCACAGACGCCGCGAACACGCTGCAATCGCTGGCGGAGATCCCCGGAACCGATCAGGAAGAGGACGAAGAGTTCGAAGGCATGGAGGGGCCCAACTTCCTCAAAAACGGCGACGTTCTGCCGGCGCCGTTTGCGAAAGTGCCGAACTACTCCGAAGCGCTGACCACGAGCTTTGTCAGCGGCAAGCGCATCGGTTACAACAACAACACGTGCACGCCGGTTCCGCCGGCCACCACGTGCACGCCGACGCCGACGCAGGAAGCGATCCAGAAAGCGGTCACGGCGCTCGAAGGCGCGGGCGCGATCATGGTGCCCGACGCGCAGACGACCGCCGAAAAAACACGCAGCCTGCCGAGTGGATACGAGGCGCACGCGACGATCGACGAGTACTACGCGCACCTCGGCTCCAGCGTGCCGGTGCACAGCCTCGTGGAAGAGATCGCGGTCGACAACACCAACCCGCAGGAGGGCGAGAAGGACGGTAACTCCGCACACGCCAAAGAGTCCGAAGCAGAAGACGTGTTCGGGGGCAAAAACCAGAAAGAATTCGAAGAAATCCTCCCCGAACAGAAGAAAGCCACGCAGGCGGCGATCGAAAAGATGATGAACGAACCAAGCGGCGGCGGCGGACCCGTGATCGCCGTGGTCGGCTCGGTGCCAGGTGCACCGCAGGCCGGCATGCCGCTGATGGTCGTGCCCGGTGGTTACACCGCCACCCAGCGGCGTCCCATCGGGATTGGCATCGCGGGCGGCGCCTACGACGAGTTCAACATGATCGGCGTCGGCTATGACATCGAACAGTTGCTCAAACAGCAGCAGTCGCCGGCGAACGTCGATCCGGCGTTCTACCGCTGTGCACACACGGTGCCTGCAGAGCCGTTCGCAAGCAGGCAGCACTGCAACCCTGACTACGTCTCGGTCACCGGCCTGACCGGCAAGCAGCCCAAGGTCCTGGCCCCGGCGTTGGAAACGACCTCGGCGGCGACGCTCGAGTCGATGATGAACGCCAAAGAACTCACCTCGAAAGATCTGGTGAAGGCCGAGCTGTACCGCATCGCGATCACCAATGCGAACGGGCCGGCGATCCAGGCGATCCGCAACGTCAACGAAAAGGCGCTCACAGAAGCCGAAGAAAGCGACAAGCTGCGGGCCCAAAAGAAACGGCCGCCGCTTGGAGTCCTCGCGGGCATCCCTGTGGTTCTCGACGACTCGATCAACGTGCTCGGCCTACCCACCAGTGCGGGATCGATAGCGCTGCAGGACAGCTCCCCGTCGGCCGATTCGATGATCGTGGCCAAGCTCCGGGCAGCCGGCGCGATCATTCTCGGTGACACCAACACGAGCGAGCTCGGTGGCGCGTTCGAAGGTCCGAACATGCCTCAGGGCTACTCGTCGCTGGGCGGCCAGGTGCTGCTGGCGTCGGATACCAACAAGAACGTCGGCGGCTCCTCGGGAGGGTCGGCGGACTCGGTGCAGGTCGGTTATGCGCCTCTTGCCATCGGCATGGAGACGTCGACCGAAGCTGCTCAGCTGATAGCGCCGGCGGGCAACGCCGGCGTGGTGGGCCTGAAGCCGACGGTCGGTCGCATCAGCCGGACGGGCATCCTGCCGGTTGCCAAGTCACAGGACTCGCCGGGCCCGATCGGCCAGACGGTCACGGACGTGGCGACCGCGCTGGGAGTGCTCGCCGGTCCGGACCCGAGCGACCCGCCGACGCTGGGACAGCCGGTGCCCAATTACCTGACGGGCCTGTCTGCCACCGCACTGAGCGGCAAGAAAGTCGCGGTGATCGAAGGCGCGACAACCGCTCCGTATCCGGAAGCGGTGGCCGAGCTGGCGACGCTCGGGGCATCGACCAACGCAGTGACGCCCGGCGCCGGAACGACGGCGCCGAGCGTCGTCCCGTACGAGTTCCACAGCGGGCTGGACGCCTTCCTGTCGACCCCGAAAGGGTTCACCAAGAAAAGCAAAGGCGCCAAATCACTGCAGGAAATCATCGAATACAACAACGCCAACCCCGCCGAGGGCCTGAAATACGGACAGGCGGGTCTGCTCGCCGCCGAGGCGACGGAAACGTCCAACCCGACGACGAAAGCCACCTATGAAGAAAACCTCGCGAAAGGAAAGAAAGAAGATCAGGAAGTCATCGACGGCATCCTGAAATCGGGCGGAGACTCGGCCATCATGGTCCCGAGCGGAAGCCCGTTGGTGGGCATCGCCGATCGAGCCGGTTACCCGGTGCTTTCGGTTCCGGCCGGGTTCGGCGCCAGAACAGCTCCACGGGCGGCGATCCGATCGGCGTCGATTTCATCGGCACGGCATTCAGCGAGGCGGGGCTCCTTGACGACGGCTATGCCTTCGAACAGGGCAAGAAAGCCCGCCAGACCGGACCCGCCTACATGGTGTCCTCGACCTACCCGAACCCAGGTCTGTCCGGGGCGCCGAGCGAGACCAACCAGAGCATGTTCCGCTGCGTGCCTGGGAGTGCGTTCCTGAAGCCGTATGACTGCAACCCCGGAGAACTGGAGAACCAGCTCCCCGGGGCTGAACACATGCCGTTCTAGGACGCGAACGCCGCCGGATCAACCGGATCGGCAGCTGATGGACGGAGCGGCCCCGCACATGGGGCCGCTCCGCGTCCAAGGCTGCGCTTAACGTGGCAAACCTCCACATGTGCCCATTCGTCACGGCGATGTGCAGGCTTTCTGAAGGTCCGACTTCGGCAGGGCGTCCGTCCAACAGCGTTTGATCGCCGCGCTTGCCGGGCAACTGCTTCTGCGATGCCCGTGGACATGCGCTCGCCCGATCTGGAGGCCCAGGTGCAGCTCGACGCCTACGCGCCGCGCTTCGCGCGCCATTGCGTAGCCCAGGTCGACTCGCCCTCGCCGGACCTGCGCGACGCTGTCGAGCTGCTGACCAGCGAGGTCGTGACCCGCGCCGTCGAGCTCTACGATGCCGGGCGCAAGCTGGCGCTGCGCATCTGGATGCCACACGACGTCGTGCGCGTCGAGCTGGAAGTTGGGCGCGACTACTCGCTCAGCACGAGCGGCTCCACCGGCGACTACCCGCTCGTGCTGCTCGACGGGCTGGCCGACCGCTGGTCGATCGACCCCGCGCGCGAGCACGCCTCGGTGTGGTTCGAGATCGATCGCCATCCGCCGGCCGAGCAGCCAGCGGAGCGGGCGCCGGCGCGCGCGACGCCTTCTGAGCGTCAGCTGCGCAGCGCAGCGCGCGAACGCGGCGGCCAGCGTCGCGTGCGTTCGAGCGCCGCGGCGCAGCCGAGTCGTTCCGCCTGACTACTGCGGCGCTGACCCGAGAAACGAGGCCGCGCGCTCGTACAGCTTGTAGAGCTTGAAGGCGCGCGCGAAGTGTTTGGCGCAGAGGCTGTCGAACAGGCGGTAGGCACGCGAGTCGCTCAGCGTCGGGCCGTAGCGGCGGCCTTTGGAGGAGCCGATCGGGCTCGTGGCGAACTTGCGCAGCCGGGCGAGCGCGCCATAGCGCTGTTGCACGGTGCCTTGCTTCCACTGCTCGCACGTGTCGCTGCGCGCCGATTCGCCTACGTCCGCCGTAACCGGGCCGGCGAGGTGCGTCGGGAATGCGCTCGCGTGGCTGGGGCTCGCCTCGCCGCAACCGCCGAGCAGCACCGCGCCGGCGGCCACAAGCGCCAGGCAGCAGAGCATCGGCGCCAAGCGCCGTCCGCACTGGACGGCGGCGCTCAAGCGCCGCCCTACTACTCGGGCACTCACTGCGGTTTGGACGGCGTGGTGAACCACGGACATGCGTTGGATTCGAACGTGATGTCGGCAAAGCAGTTCAGCAGCTCGGCCTCCTGCTGAGGGCCGCCGGTGCCGATGCTGGTGCTGTCGCATTTAGACGGCAGCAGCGCGAGCAGCGGCGTGCTCGTGACGCTCGACGGCGTGCCGTCCTTGCCGACGTTGTCATGCCAGCAGTTTCCGGTGTTGCCGACGTAGTCATCCCACCAGAAGTCCGTGCGGCCTTCGGCGACGTCGCCGTTGCCGTTGGGCAGGACCGTGCCGTCGGGCGCGATGCCCATGGTGTTTTCGTAGAACTGGTTGCGGTAGGACGTCGACGGCGGCACGTTGGCCGGGTTGCAGCCGGCGAGGTCTTTGGGTTCGATGCCGGTCGGTCCGCACACCAGCTGGTCGGGAACCGCGAACAGCATCACGCCGCGGCGCCAGTTGTCATAGAAGCGGTTGTTGCGCACCACGTCGTCGTTGCCGCCGGCGATCCACAGGCCGGTGCCGACGGGCAGCGGCACCGAGGGCGCGACGTCGGAGCCTTCCTTATAGGGGTTGAAGTTGTTGTCGTAGAAGTTGTTTTTCTCGATCAGGTCGGAGTCCTGCGGGAAGCCTGGGTGCCCGGCGGCGGTGAACACGTCGGTGGTGAAGCCGAGCGCGTTGTCGTAGAAGTTGTCATCGTGCACGTGCACGGCGTTGCCGTCGGTGCCGGAGTAGCCGCCGGTGTTGTGGTGGGAATCGCAGAAGCGGATCTCCTGGCTGTAGCGGAATTCGGGATAGATGCTCGTGTCACGCTGGTTGCCGGTCTCTGCGCCGGCGCCGGGGTAGAGCCCGGAATCGCCGTTGCCCGCGGCCTCGCAGTTCTGCATCAGTCCGTGGTCCTCGACGAACGTCAGCACGCCGTACTCGCCCGCGTAGAAGGTCTTGAAGCGATCGAGTAGGTAGCCGTCGGTCTCGAGCACATAGATGTCGTGCTCTTTGGCATGACGCACCTTGACGTTGCGCAATACGAAGCCGTCGGCGCGGTCGGCGCGGATGCCGACGTCCTTGACCGGATCGGCCGGCCCGCCGTCGCCAGAGGCCACGTTGCCGGCGTCGATCGTCACATCGTCGGCCGACACGCCCGAGCCCTCGATCTGCAGGTTGCAGCGTATGCACGGCCCGAGGTCGGGAATTCCGTGGCGATCTTCCAGCGGCGGCTGCGGCGGCGGATTGGGTCCGGGCGCGCGGCCGATCACGGCGATCAGGTTCTGGTCGTTGGGGCAGTGATACTGATACTCGTAGGAGACGGCGCCTGTTTCGCCCTTGTCGTTTTCGATCTGATACTGCGCACAGGCCGGGTCGTGCGTCGGCGCTTCGCGCGATTTCTGCTCGGTGTAGAGGCCGGGCATGATCACGATTCGATCGTTGTTGTGCGACTGCGTCACAGCTTCCTGAATCGAGCTGTACGCGCAGCGTTCCCTGAGCTGCCTGTTCAGCACCCTCAAGGCGCGGGCTTCGGGCGCGGTGAGCTTCACGAGCGGTTGTGTCGGACGCACGAGGTAGCCGGTCCGCCTGGCGGCCTTGATGGACGCGTTCAGCCGCTTCATCGAGTCGCGCTGGCAGACCACGCGCGTGACGCCCGCGCCGCCCGTTTCGAGCGCAGATGCCAGCGAGCGCGGCGTCGGCACTTCTCCGCCGGCGCAGGGCGTGATCGAGCAGTCCGGAGCCGGGTCCGGCCAGTAGGAAGCTCGCTCGATGTGCGCCGCTGCAACAGCCGGCACGAACAGGGCCGAAATCAATGCGACGAGCAGAGCCCGCCCGCCGGTCGACGCCGTCACACAACGCTTCACACGCATCCCCTCCAACTCTCGCTTTCGATGCTGCAGTCCCAGTGCGCCGGTCCATTACCCGCGCGGCCGATTCCTAATCGCCAGGTAAAGATGAGGGTGTATGCAGGCGGGCGCAGCGCTGGCGCGTCTCGCGTCGGAGGCCGTCGCCTTTGCGTTGGCCTGAGCCGCTACCGCGTCAGAGCGAGCGCAGGAACGTCAACAGGGGCTCGTTGACCTGATCGGGATGGGTGAGGTTGGATGCGTGGGGCGCGCCCTCGATGCGCACGACGTCGGCGCATCCGGAGAGCCCTTGACAGAGCGCCTCGGCCAGCGCCATCTCGATCGACAGGTCGGCGGTGCCGTGGAAGACGATCGCCGGGCAGACGATCTCGCCGAGGCGGTCGGAGATGTCCTCGCGCTCGAACAGGCAGTCGCCCGGCGGGCCCAGGCTCTCGCGCGGCAGCCGCCGCCACTTGTCGATCCAAGCGCGGCTCAAATCGGGGTCGCCGATGATCAGCCCGGCGATCGTCTGGGCCAACTCGTCGACCGGTCCTACCTGCAGCCACGTCTGCTGCATCTGCCTGTAGGCGGGCAGGCGCTCGGGGTCCTCGGTGCCCGCCTGGGTGTCGATCAGCACCAGTGCACGGACCCGCTCGGGCGCGGTCAGCGCCGCCCTCAGCGAGAGAAAACCGCCCTGCGACATGCCGCCGAGCACGGCTCGATCGACTTGCAGGTGATCGAGCAGCCCGAGGCAGTCGCTCGCCGAGTCCCAGTAGGTGAAGGGCTCGCCGTCGAACTCCGTCTCGCCGAAGCCGCGCTCATCCCATGTGATCACGCGGAACTCCGGCGCGAGCGCCGAGACCTGCGGCGCGAACATCTCGCGATCCATCAGAAAGCCGTGCGACAGCACGATCGGCGGACCATCGCCGCCGCTGTCGTCGAAGCGGATTCGCTGCCCATTGACCTCTGCAAACGGCATCAACGACCCCCTGCTCGCGAAAGAACAACCATTGTCTCACCGACCGACGATCCGTCGCAAAGTCAGCCGGCTGTCGGCGAGCGAACCAACGACGCTAGTCGTGCGAGCTCGGCCCGGTCGTGCGCGCAGGCACTCCCGGACCGAGCGCCGCGTCAGCTGCGATGTCCGTCGTAGCGGGAGCTGGAGCGCGCGCCTCCATTGTCTGCCGAGCCGGATGCGCCGTAGCCGTGGAGGGCTCCGTGACTGGGATGCCCATGCCCAGAGCCGCCAGCGCCGCCACGGCCGCCGCCCCAGCCGCCGGAGCGTGTGTCGCCCCAAGGCAGCAGGTACGCGCGGTAGCTGTTCACGCCGGCGGGGAACTGGGCGTTGAAGACCAGCGTTCCGGAGGAGTCGTACTCTGAGAAATACGGCAGCGATCCCCAGCCGACGACGTCGCCGCCGCCGGTGAGTGGCTGCGAGTTGCCTTGCGACGGAGCGGTCAGACCCTCGGGCTGGTTCTCTGACTGAAGCAGCGTCGCCGTGCGGTGGCGCTCGTCGAGCCGGAATCGCACGACACGACTGACGCCAAGCTGCGAAGTCGAGCCGGCGCCCGTGTTTGCGGCTCCGGCCGACTCGTTGTCGAAGATCGTGTACTCGTCGTTGCCCAGCGCCTCGGGATCGTGCTGCCAGGCGAAGATCTCACCGGCGTCGTTGAGCACCTGGCCCGGCGCCGCGCGGAAGCTGAAGTCACTGGCCTTGCCGCCGAGCCGCCAGAGGATGCTGCCGCTGTGGCGGCTGACCTTGTAGGTCGTCCAGGTGTCGCGCGCATCGATCAGCAGGTTGCCATCGGTGTCGATGTGCACGGCGTTGATGTGAAACCAGTCCCACGGCGTGGAGGCGCTCGCGGGCAGCGGCTGCTCGCTCTGGGCGAAGGGCACATGATCCTGGCTGTTCCACTGGAAGAGCACCCTGCCGGTGGCGATGTCGACCTCCTGCACGACACCGTTGATGACCGCCTGGTTTGCCGGCCCGCCGATCGAGGTCAGGTCGGCCGTCGCGGTCGTGTAAGCGAGGATCAGCGCCGTGTTCTGCGGCGTGATCAGGAACTCATGGCCATCCGCACTGAGCCCGTTGCCGGCATGCACGGCGGCGATCTGCTGGTAGCGGTCGTTGTAGATGTAGTCGGCGCCGGTCGCCAGACCACCGAGATTGCTGCCCTGCCACCACGTCAGCACGGGCTGGCCGCGGTAGCTCTGGGCGCGAAAGTCGGCTGCCTCTTGGCCGGCTGGGACCGCCTGGAACCAGACGACGTCGCCCTTCTGGTCGAGGATCTCCGGGCCATTGGCGTACGTCGTCGCGTCGCCGAACGGCGAGATGAAGAAGTCGCCTCTGGCGAGGTTGCCCCGCGAGGTGAGAATCGACACCGGCGGCGGCGAGCTCGGTGCGTCGGCGGCTGCCGAGCTCACCGTAGAGGCGGTCGTGGCGAGAGCTGCGACGAACGTCGTCATCACGGCGGCGCTCGCTCGGCGCCATCGCTGCTCCGCTCTGCGCGGCGGATTTGGGGCGGAGATGTCGGGCATGGGCGGTGATTCCTTTCGTGGTTCGCGCTCGCGGTTTGGGGGTGGTTGCCGGGCTCTGCATCCGGCCGAGAACCACGCTAGCGTGAAACCTCATAATTTCAACTGTCTTTATGATGATTTTGAAAGGAGCCGCTAAATGTGCTCGATGACGAGCGGTCGGCCACCGAGCCGCCAACGCTCCGGGAGATCCTTCAGCCTCGCTCCCTGAGCCCCTCGACGAACGAGCCGATGGTCTCGGTCGCCGCGGCCAGATACTCGAGCTGATCGTCTGACAGGTCTCCCAGATCAGCTCGCATGGCCTCGAGAAACTGAGCGCGAAATCTCCTGAACGCCGTCTGGCCGGCCTTGGTCAGGCCGATCATCGCCACGCGTCCGTCGTCGGGCAGCCGGTCTCTGCGAACCCAGCCCCTCTCCTCCAGGCGCTTGACGAGCAAGGTCATCGTCGGCTGCGCCGTGCCCTCCATCTCGGTCAGATCCGTGATCCTGCGCGGGCCTTCCTCGAGCGCGCCGAGGACCTGCATCTCGGTGCGCGAGATCTCCTTGCTGCGCACCTGCTTGACGAGCAGGCGAACAAGGATCGCCGCCTGTGAGAGCAGGTGCTCTGCGACGTAGTCCAGCTGCTCCTGCCGATCGGCCGACACTGCCGTAGTCATATTGCATACTATATAGTTATCTGCTATACCTGTCAAGCACACGTTCAGCTCACTCGACGAGAGGGGCCATCATGTTTCACAGCATCCTTGTTGCAATCGACGGCTCGGCCGACGCCGAGCAGGCGCTCTCCCAGGCCATCGACCTCGCGGACTCCGAGCGCGCTCGCCTCACGCTGTTCACAGCTGTCGCGATGCCACCGGTCGAGGCGTACTGGGGCACGGCCGGCGCGGTGGCGGCAGATCTCGCCCGCGACGCAGAGACGGAGGCCGAGACCATCCTGAAGGGCGCGGTGGAGCGTGTGCCCAACGGTGTCTCGGTCAGCACCGTACTGAGCAAAGAGCCGGTCCGACACGCACTGCTGCACGAGATCAACAGCGGGGCGCATGACCTCGTCGTGATGGGATCGCGAGGACGAGGTGCGGTGCGCTCAGTCCTGCTAGGCAGCGTGAGTCACTACGTTCTGCACCACGTCGCCGTGCCGATGCTGATCGTGCGCGCCGAGGCGCCGTCAGAGCACGAAGACGAGCGCACAGGGCATGCCCTCGGTGCGGCGGCATGAAGGGCCCCGATGAGCTCGGCGGCGAGGACACGCTCGCTGCTCTGAGGCAGCGCTATGAGCAAACCGACGATCCTCGAGTCCAGAGCGAGTTGGCAGCCGAGGCGCTCGACTACATCGAAGGCCGGCTCGAACTCATGCGCGAACAGCGTCAGCAACTCGACAGCAGCGAAGGCAAGCTGTGGGCCAGACGAAACCGGCTGGAGCGGCTGCTGATAGACGCGCACGGACGTGACTGGTGGCGCGCGCGACGCGATCATGCGCGCGCGCAGGCTCTCGCGTCGCCTTAGCCGGCCGGAACCAACGAGAACGGCCTTGCGCCGGCCTCAGCGTCATCGCGCGTTCTCGACTGTTCTCGGACTTCTGACCTATCGGGGCGAACGGTTCAGGTTGGCTTGCCCAAGCCATTTCGCGCTCTCTGCGGTCCATTCTGCGGTCGCGATTCCAGGCGTATGCGATCAATTGCAAGCGTATGTATTCATTGTCGCTACAGGCGCCCGGTGGGTCAGCTGTTAGCGACCCACTCGCGAGGGGCTGTCACACCGCGGCGGGGCACGCCGGGCACTCCGCCAGCCCGAGGTCGTTTGCTGCCCAACCATGGATCTCGGCAGCGACATCGGTGAGTTTGGTCAAGTCGACTTCTTTGTAGAGGTGCCCGACGAGGTCGGTGGGCATCTGTTCGATCGTAGTGTCGCGCAACAACGCGCATTGGCGCCCGGTAATCAGCATCGAGCCGAGCTCGATGATCATATTCTCGTTGAGGCCACGGCCTGCGCGGTCCTCGAAGAGGGCGAGGCCGTAACGGCAAGCCCACATGTGCGCGGCGATGTTGCCGTAAAGATCCGGGTCGAGCTGGCGCTCAGAAGCGAGGTGCAAAGTCAGCCCGTGGTGTTTGAGGGCATCGCGGGCGGCGGGGATCACGTCGCTGACTGGGTCCAGATACTCGGTGTCACTGTCATCGCTGGGGAAGCGGGTCATGCAGAAGACGTTCGTGTTGAAGTCGAACTCGTCGAGCATCTGGCGGATCGGCGCGCGCCACTTGACGGGCGCGAGCACGGGCGGGATCAGAGTATGTAGCGCGTTGCCGAGCTGGGCGCCGGGGGTGGCGGCGAGCTCGGCGGCGATCGCAGTCGGGTCGAGCTCGCCGATCAGTTTCGCGACGGTCTCGTGTCCTTCGGGCGTGAGAGCCCAGCCGGGTTTCGCACGGCGCGTGCGTGCAAGCCCATTTTTGCGTAGCCGGGTGAGGTCCTGGCTGATGTTCCCTGCGGGCGGCAGCTGGAACCCGTCGAACAAGTCGGTGATGTCCTTGGGGGCGAGCCAGCCGTCACCATTACGGGCGCCCGCGAGCTCGGCGAGCACGAGCACTCGCTCGTGGCCGTGTGTGAGGCGCTGCACGGTGAGGGCGAAAGACGCTATGAGTCTTCTCCCTGGGTGATCTGGCGGATCAGCTGGGCGGCGTCGTCGTAGTGGTGGCGGTTCGCGCGGGCTTCTCTGCTGTTGCGCGGACCGGTGGTGCGGAACTCGAGCTTGCCGATCTCGGTCGCGAAGTTCGGGCGGTCATAGACCTTCAGCTCGAGACACTCCTCGCGGATTGCGTCGTATGGGGTGTGTTCCTCTAGTCCGGCGGCTTGGCGGCCGACGACGA
Organism: uncultured Solirubrobacteraceae bacterium; assembly: GCA_963793935.1. GTDB lineage: Bacteria > Actinomycetota > Thermoleophilia > Solirubrobacterales > Solirubrobacteraceae > Palsa-744. Next base: position 272,801 of record CAWCBZ010000001.1, on the reverse strand, counting down.
GCAGCAGTGCGACGTGGCGCATCGAGGCGGCTTTGCGCTCGGGTTCGGGCAGCATCGCTTTTCGGAGGATCAGCCGCAGCTGGCCGTCTTCCTCGTCGTAGATTCGCGCAGCGAGGCTGGGGTCCAGTCCTAGGCGTGAGGCAATCTGGGCGAGCGTGCCCTCGCTGGTCGCCGGTTCGCCGGGCGGCGCGGGTGCGTCGGTCACGGTGCCCGGCGCCCCCGTGGTCGTGTTCGAAGCGGGCGCAGCGGTAGCGGTGACGCCGAGCGTGTCGAGGGTTCGCTCGTAGGCGACAGGCTGCAGGTTCTCGGGGAGCTCTGCCTGCTTGACAATCTCGGCGGCCTCGCGCAGGCGTTCTGCGAGCTCGATTGGCGTGGTGCTCATGCTGGGTCTCCCTGTCCGGCATTGGCGATCATCTGCGTGACGGAGGCGAGGCCGGCTGTGGTCAGCTTGTAGTCCTTGCGGGCTTGGCGGCTGCGACCGGTCTTGCCGACCTGCATCACAAGCGCGGGTTTGCGTTTGCGGAGCGAGTCAAGGGTCTTGGTGACGTTGGCAAGTGGCAGTCCGAGGTTCTTCAGGGTCGAGTTGATCTCGCCGCCCGTCCAGGTGTCATGGCCCTGAATCTGCTGGAGCCAGTAGCCGACGACGAGCGCGTTCTCGGGCCCGGCGGTGGGCTGTGCGGCGTGCATGAGGTCGCCGACTTCGGTGAACTCGGAGGCCTCCTCCTTCTCCAGCGCCGGAGCGCCGCCGGCCGTGGCTCGTGCGGGGGAGAGCACGATCTCGAACTTTGCCGCGGCCCATTGCAGGACCCGTTGTCGTGCTGGGGGCTCGAGCCCATCGAGGGCCCCATTTATTACCCCCATCGCGTCCAACTCCAGATCACTCACCGTCGTCCTCCTCGCTTATAGCTCGTTAGCATAGCTTGCATGCGAACTACATGGTAGCGGGCCCGCGGTCGTAACGGCCACGACGGCTTACAACATGGAGCTATGCACGCCCAGCTAGACCGTAGATATTGACTCAAAGCCAGAGAAACATGCGGGCTAGTTCAATCCTTGTTTGCTACCCACTTGCCCACCGATGATCCTTTGGCGCCGGCAGGGACAGGCACATCCTCACCTTATTCCCCGTAAAACAAGCGATTTGCCACGTCCTCGGATGGTCAGCCGTACAGGCAGAAGCCATATTCTGTCCCAATCACAATGGAGTGGATAGGCAATGGTTTGGATTGCCTAGTGGTTGCCTGTATCGCAATCACGTGATTGCGCCTAGTAGGACGTGTATTTGGCGCGTTGCAGCGCAAGCATTTGACAGGAGTAGTGACTATGTATCATGCCTCGCATGTTAGTCGCGCGCCCAACGGTGGTCCTCCGGCGCCGACTGGGGCTGGCACCTCCGCCTTACAGGAGCGTGTCGGGTGGCCGCGGGTGGGCGATCACCGACTCGTGCCGACCCGCGCGCGTGAGCGGGCGGGCGACCACGTGTGCTTAGCGCTTCGCGAGTCAAGGGTCGGGACGGAAGCGCACCCAAACTTGGCGGAGCGACGCTTCAACCCAGCTACAGAGGGCTGCCGCGCCTTGCTTCAGACGGCAGAAAGGGCGGTCGCTGACGGCGCCCCTTCGCAGCTCAGAAGTCAATGCTTGGCAAGCCAATGCGCGATAAAGAGCTATGCCGTCGCCACCTGCGGTGCATTTGTGGTCCGCTTCAGCCGTCCCTGCGGTCCCTTTGCGGTCCCGAGTGCCACGAACAGACGCGAACACCCGCGAACAGCCTCCCCGCGAGCCCCAGCGTTTTCGCGGCTGTTCGCTCGTGTTCGCGGCTGTTCGCAGAACCTACGGAATATCGGGGCGCCGAGATTCGAACTCGGGACCTCACCGACCCGAACGGTGCGCGCTACCAGGCTGCGCCACGCCCCGATGCGCCGTCAGTATTCCATACCGCTATCTTCGCCCGGTGGGCGCCCCGACGACCGAGATCATCGCCGAGCTGGACACGCTGCTCGATGCGGCGCGCTTCGAGGACTACGGCCCGAACGGTTTGCAGGTGCCTGGGCCGGTCGAGGTCGAGACTGTGGCCACGGGCGTGTCGGCCAATCTGCAGCTGTTCGAGCTGGCGGCGGCCGAGCATGCACAGCTGCTGCTCGTGCATCACGGCCTGTTCTGGGGCTCGGGCGCCGGCCCGATCGATGGCGCGATGAAGCGTCGCCTGCAGACGCTGTTCGAGGCCGACATGGCGCTGGCCGCCTACCACCTGCCACTCGACGCGCACGCGCAGCTCGGCAACAACGCGCTGCTCGCGCGAGAGCTCGGCGCCGACCGCCACGAGCCGTTTGCGTTGCACCGTGGCCAGCCGATCGGCGTGCTCGCGCAAATGCCGGACGACGGCATCGACGCCGCCGAGCTGTTCGCGCGCGTGCACGCGGCCACGGCACGCGAGCCGCTCGTATTCGATGCCGGTCCGCAGCGCGTGCGCCGCGTCGCGATCGTCTCCGGCGCCGGCTCGGACTATCTCGCCGACGCCGCCGCGGCCGGCGCTGACGCACTGATCACCGGTGAGCCCGCCGAGCGAGCGATGGCCATTGCACGCGAGGCGGAACTGCACTTCGTCGCGGCCGGTCACTACGCCACGGAGACCTTCGGCGTCAGAGCGCTCGGAGAGCACCTGGCGACACGCTTCGGCGTGCGCCACGTGTTTCTCGACGTGCCCAATCCGATCTAGCCGAGCCGGCTGGCCGCCGCGCTCGTAAATCGTGAGCAACCGCTCTAAGATTGACCGGTCAGCCAGTTTGTTTGATCAACGAGGAGGAGAGGTCCGGATGGAGGTCACCACTGCGTCGACCGCGGGGTCGGCAACGGGGTCGAAAACGATCGCCGATTTGATCCCGCGCGCGGCCGCCGAGCACGGCGACAGCACGGCCATCCGCTACAAGCGAGACGGCGCCTGGCAGGACGTCAGCTACGCGCAACTCGCTGAGACCGTCCAGGAGATCGGGCTCGGCCTGATCGACCTCGGCATCGAAGCCGGCGATCGCGTCTGCATCCTCGCGAACACCCGTCCCGAGTGGTCCTACGCCGACATGGGCGCCACCTCCGCCGGCGCCGTCGTCGTGCCGATCTACCAGACCAACTCGCCCGAGGAGTGCCTGTGGGTGCATCTCCGACTCGGCCGCCTGCGCGATCATCTGCGAGGACGAGCAGCAGCTGGAGAAGATCGCCGCGATTCGCGATCAGGTGCCCGGCATCCGCACGGTCATCGTGATCGACCCGCCCGAGTCCTCGGGCATCGCCGGCGGCCCGTCTGAGGGCGTGCGCGCGCTGGACGCGATCAGCTTGCAAGAGGTGCGCGAGCGCGGCCGCGCTCGCTCCGCCGACGAGCTGCAGGCGCGCCGCGCGGCGGTCGCACCGGAGGACCCGTTCACGTTCATCTACACCTCCGGCACGACCGGCCCCCCCAAGGGCTGCGTGCTGACCCACGGCAACTACCGCGCGATCATCGACATGGTCGGCGAGGCCGGCGAGATCCAGGGCGACGAGGTCATCTACCTGTACCTCCCGCTCGCACACTCCTTCGCCTTGCTGATCCAACTCGCGGTCTTCGACCTCGGCGGCACGCTCGCGTACTTCGGCGGCGACACCAAGCAGATCGTGCCCGAGCTGCAGGAGGTCAATCCGACCTACCTTCCCTCGGTGCCGCGTGTGTTCGAGAAGATCTACACGCTCGCCCACGGCGCCATCCAGTCCCAGCCTCCGGAGGAGCGCGCACGGGCCGAGGCGGCGATCGCGCTCGGCGTGAAGGTGCGCGACATGATCAACGAGCGGCGAGCCGGTCCCCGAGGAGCTGCAAAAGCCCTTCGACGAAGCAGACGAGCAGCTGTTCAAGAACGTTCGCGCGATCTTCGGCGGCAAGGTGCGCCACGCGACCAGCGGCGCCGCGCCGATCGCCCGCGAGATCCTCGAGTTCTTCTGGGCCTGCGGCGTTCCCGTGCTGGAGGGCTACGGCATGACCGAGACGGCCACCGCTGCCACGACCTCGACCGTCGAGAACCACCGCTTCGGCACAGTCGGCCGCGCGCTGCCCGGCGTCGAGCTGAAGATCGCCGAGGACGGTGAGATTCTCGTCAAAGGACCGAACATCTTCGCCGGTTACCACAACAACGCCGATGCCAGCTTCGGCGCGGTCGAGCAGGGCTGGCTGCACACCGGCGACCTCGGCTCGCTCGACGACGACGGTTACCTCTCGATCACCGGGCGCAAGAAGGACATCATCATCACGGCCGGCGGCAAGAACCTAACGCCCGCCAACATCGAGAACGACCTCAAGCAGTGTCGCTGGATCTCCCAGGCGGTGATGCACGGCGACGCACGCCCCTACCCCGTCGTGCTGATCACACTCGACGAGGAAGAGATGCCCGTGTTCGCCGAGGAGCACGATCTGCCCAAGGACATGGCCTCGCTCGCTCGCACGCCCGAGGTGAAGGCGCTGATTCAGGCGGAGATCGACCGCGCCAACGAAAAATACGCGCAGGTCGAGCAGGTCAAGAAGTTCGTGATCCTCGATCACGACCTGTCGCAGGCGACCGGCGAGTTGACGCCCACGCTCAAGGTCAAGCGCAACATCGTCAACGAGAAATACGCAGAGCTGTTCGACGCGCTGTACGCGGGCTGAGCACGATCGCGGTCGAACCACCGATCCGCCACAGCGACCAGCTCCGGCGACCGCGCCGGAACGGCGCCGACAGCTGCGAACATAGGTACTGATGCGCACCGATCCCACCGAGACTGGCGGCCTGTTCGTCGGGCGGCGCCCGGGCACCGCGCCCGTGCGCTTTCGTTCGCTGCCCGAGCGCGGCAGCGAGTCGCGCCAGCGCGTGGACGGCTCGCTGGCCAACCTGATGGTCGCGGCGATGATCTTCCTCAGCCTGCTCTGCTGGGTGCCCATCCCGCTGGCCTGCCTGTGGATCGGCTCGCAGATGGACTACCTCGCGGGCAGCGTCGGCGTCGGCATCCTCGTCTCGTTCGTGGCGCTGTTCGTGCTGCTGTTCGGCACGCTGTCACTGCTCAAGCGCCTGGACCAGGCGTGGATTCTCGTACGCCGCGCGGCCGGCCACGACCAGCGCACGGGCGTCATGGGCCGCATCTTCGGCGCGACCGCCGTCGTCTGCGGCCTGGCCTTCGCCTTCTGGTTCGTAGTGATCCACGGTCCCGGATCGGTCACGCAGACCGGCAACGGCAACCGATGAGCGCCATCGCCGCCCGCAGTCGCCCGAACGCGCGATGCACGGCGCCCGCCATCGCCTGCTAGAACGGCCATAGCGTGGGGCTGCTCGACTACTACCGCCAGTTCGAGGGCATGTCCGAGGAGGAGGTCAACGAAGGCCTGCGCGAGGAGGCTGCCGAGCGCCGCCGCAAGGCGCTCACGCGCGTCGACACGCTCGATCTCTCCCAGACGACATGGCCTGAGCTGCCACACCCGCGCATCGTCAACGCGATCACCTTCGTCGCGCGGCGCGGGCTGCATCGCTATCCGCACGTGCGCGGCACCGAGCTGCGCGACGAGCTCGCCGCCAGCTTGCAGGTCGACCCCGGTCGGCTGATCCTCGGAAACGGCGCAGCCGAGCTGCTCAGCTCAGCCACGCGGGCGCTGATCGAGCCCGGCCAGCAGCTGCTGACGACCTGGCCCTCCTATCCGTTGTATCCGATCATGGCCAGACGCGCGCACGGGCGCGCCGTGCCTATCGAAGGCGGCGTCGACGCGCTGATCGAGGCTGCGCACGAGCCGTCCACGCGGGTGATCGCCGTGGCCAGCCCGAACGACCCGACCGGAGAGCTGCTGGCCAACGCTGAGCTGCAGCGGCTGCTCGACGGCCTGCCCGAGGGCGTCGCCGTGCTGCTCGACGAGTCGCTCGTCGAGTTCGTCGATGCCCAGCCCGTCAACTCGTCGCTGAAGCTGCTCGAGCACCACCCGCGGCTGCTGGTGTTCCGCAGCTTCTCCAAGGCCTGGGGTCTGGCTGGGCTGCGCGTCGGCTACGCCATCGGCGGCCCCGGCTCGGAGGATCTGCTGGCCGAGCTGGAGCCAGACCTGGGCGTGTCGGAGGTGTCTCAGGCGGGGGCGCTTGAGGCGCTGCGCACCTGCTCGGAGCTGATGCAGCGCCAGGTGCGCACGATCTGCGAGGAGCGTCCGCGACTCACAGAGGGGCTGCGCGAGCGCGGCTTCGACGTCACCGACAGCCAGGCCAACTTCGTCTGGGCCGAGCACGCCGACGCCAGCGGCTCAGAGCTCGCCGCGCGGCTGGCCCAATCCGGCGTGATCGTCGCTGCAGGCGACGCGCTCGGCGAGCCGCGCCACGTGCGCATCGGCATTCGCAAGAGTGCCGGCACGACGCGGCTGCTCGCCGCCGTCGACAAAGCTCTTTAGCTGGCGGAACCGGACTGGCGCAGCAAGGTGCCCGTGGTGCCCTCGAGGATCTTGCGCCAGGCGCTGACCTGCTCGGGCTCGGTGTCGAAGTGCTCGACCACTCTGCGCACGCGCGTGCCGGAGATGTCGATGCCGTGGCGCTCGGCCACGTCGGAGTAGCGCTCGTATTCTTCGGCGAGGTGCTTGGTCACCGACTCGAATCCATGGCGCGCGATCTCCACGCGTGAGGCGAAGTTCATCATCGACGTCTGGAACATCAGCTCGTCGGTGGGCTCGGGCTCGATCAGCACGATGTCCACGCCCGGGTAACGGCGCTCCCAGCTCTTTGCCAGTTCGTGCAGACGCTGGTGGGCTACGAGCTTGAAGGCCTGGTAGCCGATCTGCGGAAAGCCCATGTCCGATACGCGCCGCGGGCGCGTTCCACGAAACGTGCGCACCTGCTCGGCGAAGTCGTTGACGTAGGGCACGATCGGGTTGATCACGACGATCAGCTTCGCGCCGGCCTCGACGGCGATGTCCAGATTGGTCGTCGAGACCATGCCACCGTCGATCAGCTCGCGATCGCCGACGCGCACCGGCGCGTAGACCATCGGCAGCGCGCCCGATGCGCGCACGGCCGTGGAGATCGGCACGTCTCCAGCGCCATCTACGCCGAACACGACGCGCTCGCAGGTGTCGAGGTCGGTCGCCGTCAGATACAGCTCACACGCCAGATCGCCGAAGTTGTCCGTGCGACCGGGCTCGGAGAGCACCTCGTGCAGGTACTTCTCGATGCCGGCGCCCGTGTAGGCGCCCGAGGGAAGGCCCTCGGCGAAGCCCAGCAGCACATCCATAAGCGACACGCCGCCACGCTGGGCGATGACCTGGCGCGCCAGTCCGACCGCGCGCCACGGCAGCACGGCGCCCTTGCGCGCGAACTCGAGCAGGTTCGGCCGCAGCAGATCGTTGAGATCGATGTCTTTGAACGGCGCTTTGCCCTGGCGCGTGACGACGCGCATCATCTCCTCGGGCGTCACGCCGTTGGCGCTGAGCGCCGCGATGAACGCGCCGGCGGAGGTGCCGACGTAGACGTCGAACTGGTTGACGCTGCTGTTGACCGCCAGCAGATCCAGCGCGCGCAGCGCGCCGATCTCATACACGCCGCCGGTGAAGCCGCCTCCGCCGAGCACCAGCGCGGTCTTGTGGCGTCTGGGCCGTCGGCGTCGATCGACCGATCCACTCTGGCCAACGCCGCGGGCGGCGTGCATCGCCGCCCTGCGCTTCTTCGCCGCAACCTTGGCCTTGTCCGTCGGTTCCAGCTTGACAACCTTGCCCATCCTGACTTGATTCTAAGGGACAGATGACCCAGAAGCCCGTTGCCTGGCCGTCACGGCCGCATATTCGCGTGCCGGCGGGTCTGCGCAGGCGCGTGCCCGCGGCGCTGCGAAGGCGCCTCAGGAGCCTGCCGGCGGCGCTGGCGGTCGCCCTGGCGGCGCTCGTGGCGGCCTCGGCGGCGCCCGCCGGCGCGGCAACCAGCCTGCCCTCGCTGCAGCGCGATCTGACCCACCAACTACAGATCTCCGGCTCGCGTTCCAGTGGCTACGTGTATGACATCAGCGCCCGCCAGGCGCTGTTCTCACTGCGCGACACCGCCATGCGCCCGCCGGCGTCGGTGGAGAAGCTCTACACCGCCACGACGGCGCTGGCGCGCCTGGGCCCGACGGCGACGCTGTCGACGACCGTGCTCGGCGCCGGCCAGCTCAGCCCCACCGGCGTCTGGGAAGGCGATCTGTACCTGCATGGCGGCGGTGATCCCACGTTCGGTGACAGCGCCTTCATCCGCAGCCGCTATGGCGGCGTGGGCGCGAGCATCTCGACGCTGATCTCACAGCTTGTGCACGTCGACGGCATCCGGGCAATCCGCGGCTCGGTCTACGGCGACGAGTCGGACTTCGACTCCCAGCGCGGCGAGCCGTCCAGCCGCTTTGCCCAGGATCCGTTCCTCGAAGGCACGCTCAGCGGCCTGGCCTTCGACCGTGGCGCCAGCGGCTCGGAAAAGGTCGCCCATGCACCCGCAGCCTACGCCGCACGCAAGCTCTGGGCGCTTTTGAAGAACGCCGGCGTGAGCATCCGCGGCGCAAGCGGCGCGGCCAGCGCACCCGCCGGCGCGACGCAGCTCGCCCAGGTCAGCTCGCCGACGATCTCCCAGCTGCTCGGCCTGATGTTGCCGCCCTCGGACAACTTCTTCGCCGAGACGCTGCTGAAGGATCTCGGTGCGGCGGCCGGCGGCGCCGGCACGACCGCGGCGGGAGCTGCCGTCGTGAGCCAAACGATCTCCACACTGCTCGGCATACACCCGCGCGTGGTCGATGGCTCTGGCCTGTCCGAAGCCGACCGCACCTCCACCTACGAAGTCGCCGACCTGCTCGTCGGCCTGGCGGGCACGCCCAGCGGGACGATTCTGCGCAACAGCATGGCCATCGCCGGACACACCGGCACGCTTGCCAAACGCATGCGCGGCACCGCCGCCTCCGGGCGCTGTCAGGGCAAGACCGGAACGCTCACCGGCTACTCAAACCTCGTCGGCTACTGCCAGGCCGTCAACGGCCATCTGCTGGCGTTCGCCTTCTTCAACGACGGCATCTCCACGACGCTCGCGCACGTCATTCAGGATCACATGACGATCTCGCTCGCCAGCTACTGACGAGCGCTCCGAGCGCGCGCCGAATCGCTCGGCGCCCGCGTGTGAAGCGAGCGTGAAACGAGTGTGAAACAGGGGTCGAAATCGGCAGGTCAAATGCTGGACGATCGTCCCTAAGGCGCGTCGCGCTGACGCGCGAACCTTCACACGATCGGAACACGGATGCTGATACGGACACGGATGACCGGCGGGCTGCCAGCGGCTGCAGCGGTCTGCTCGATCTTCATGTGCGCGCTGATCGCGGCGCCGGCCGAGGCGAGCTCGGCCGCAGGAGAACCGGCGCTCCAGTCGGTGGCCGAAGAACAGCAGGAAGCGGCGCTCGAAGCCACGGAAGCGGCTGTCGAACAGGCCGAAGTGGCCGAAGCGCGAGCGGAAGATCTTGCGTTCGCAGACCCCTCGACGTTCCGCGGCAAGACGGCCGAAGAGTTTCCGGCGATGGGCGCCCGAATACCGCGTATCGAAGGGAGGCTCGCCAGGCTGCGAGCACGGAAAGCCGAACTTCGGGAACTGCCGCTGCGCGCCAAGCGACGCAAAGCGTTCCTGCACAGAAAGCACGAACGGATCGTGGAAGAAATGCAGCGGATGAAAGGTATCTTCGAAAAACTTCGCGCGAAAAGGCAAGCTCTCCATACGTAGGTCTCGACCGGCCCGGCGAGTGGCGCCAGCCGGGCCGTCGCGCGTGCGCTAGCCCCGCAGCAGCTCGCGCAGCGCGGCCTCGTCGAGCACCGGCACGTCCAAGCGCTCGGCCTTCTGCAGCTTGGAGCCGGCGCTCTCGCCGGCAACCAGGTAATCGGTCTTCTTCGACACCGAGGTCGTGACGCGACCTCCGGCGGCCATGATCCGCTCGGTGGCCTGCTCGCGCGACCAGTCCGGCAGTGTGCCGGTGAGCACCAGCGTCTTGCCGTTCAGCGGCCCCTCCGAAGGCGCCGGTCCCTCGGCGGCGAACTGCAGACCGAGCTGCTGCAGATCGGCGATCAGCGCCTCCATGCGCTCGTCGTGCAGCTGAGTGTGTATCGATGCGGCCATCTTCTCGCCGACGCCGTGCGTCTGTTCGATCTCCTCGGCGCTCGCCGCCAGCAGCGTCGTCGACGCTGCGAAAGCGCTGGGCGATGTTGCGCCCGGTCACCTCGCCGACCTCCTCAATGCCCAGTGCGAACAGCACGCGCGCGAACGGTCGTTGCTTGGAGGCCTCGATCGCGCCGAGCAGGTTCCTTGCCGACAGCTCGCCGAAGCCGTCGAGCTCGAGCAGCTGCTGCTCGGTGAGCCGGTAGAAGTCGCCCGCTGTCTTCACCAGACCGTGCTCCTGCAACAGCGCCACCTGCTTCTCGCCAAGGCCCTCGATGTCCATGGCGCCGCGCGAGACGAAGTGCTTGAGCAGCTGCCACGCACGACCCGGGCAGACCGGGTTGGGGCACTTCGTGAAAACGGCGTCCTGCGGCTTGATCGTCGGCGTGCCGCAGAACGGGCACTTGGCCGGCGGGCGCGGACGACGCGGGCGGCCTTTGCGCTCGACCACGTGCGGCGCCGGCGAGACCACCTGCGGAATCACGTCGCCGGCGCGTAGCACGATCACGTCCTCGCCCGCCCGCAGGTCCTTGCGCGCCAGATCCTCCTCGTTGTGCAGCGTGGCCATGCCGATGCGCACGCCGCCGACCACGACCGGCGAGAGCACGGCGTAGGGGCGCATGTCGCCGAACTTGCCGACGTTCCACATGACCTTCTCCAGGCGCGTGACCGCCGTCGTCGGCGGGAACTTCCAGGCGACCGCCCAGCGTGGGTCGCGCCCGACCGAGCCGAGACGGCGCTGCAGCGCCAGGTCGTCGACCTTCACGACGACGCCGTCGATCTCGAAGTCCAGCTCGCCACGGCGCTGCTGCCAGGCCAGGCACTGCTCAATCACCTCGTCCTCGCCGGCCAGCAGCTTGATGTCCGGGTTGACGCGAAAGCCGTGCTCGCGCAGCCAGTCCAGCGCCTGGGAATGGCGCTGGAAGGACAGTCCGTCGGTCACGCCCACCTGGTAGGCCCAGATCGACAGCGGGCGCTTGGCCGCGTCGGCCGGATCGAGCTGGCGGATCGTGCCGGCGGCCGAGTTGCGCGGATTCATGAAAGTCGACTGCCCGGCTTCGGCGCGGCGCTCGTTGAGCGCAGTGAAGTCGCCCAGCGACATGTAGACCTCGCCGCGTACCTCCACGAGCGCCGGCGCGTCGTCGAGCTCCAGCGGAATCGCGGCGATCGTGCGCAAGTTGTGCGTGACGTCCTCGCCGATCTCTCCGTTGCCGCGCGTCGCGCCGCGCTCCAGCGAGCCGTCGCGGTAGACCAGGCTGATCGCCAGCCCGTCGATCTTCGGCTCCACGACATATTGAAACTGCGGGTCGGAGATGCCCTCGCGCGCCAGGTGGTTGCGCATGCGCTCGACCCATGCACGCAGCTCCTCCTCGGAGCGAACGTTGCCTAGCGACAGCATCGGCTCCAGGTGCTCGACTTTCTCCAGACGGCCTACCGGCTCTCCGCCGACGCGCTGCGTCGGCGAATCGGCGCTGACGAGCTCGGGGTGGTCGTGCTCGATCGCGCGAAGCTCGTCGAGCAGCGCGTCGTACTGGTCGTCACCGATCTCCGGATCGTCGAGCACGTAGTAGCGGCGCGAGTGGTACTCGAGCAGCTTGCGCAGCTCCTTCGCCCGTGCGAGCGTCTGTGGCGGCGTCTGCGCGGCGCTCACGGCGTGTCGCGGGCGGGCCGATCTCCGATCGGAGGCGCGAGCAGATCGTCCAGGTCGAAACCCTTGAGCGACTCCAGACCAGCACGATCGGTCAGGTCGAAATGAATCGGCGTGACCGCGATGCGTCCCGCGTGCACCGCCGCGAGGTCCGTGCCGGGCTCGTCGTGAAAGCCCGGGTCCGAGCCATAGATCCAGTAGCGGCGGCGGTGCTCCTCCTCGCGCTCGAGCTTGAGCTCGTCGCGGTAGATGCGTTTGCCCAGGCGCGTAACCTCGACGCCACTGGGCTCACCCGCCGGCACGTTGACGTTGAGCAGCGTCGTCGCCGGCAGCGGCACGTCCTCGATGCGCTGAACCAGCCGCGCGACGAAGTCCGCGGCGACCTCGAAACCGAAGCCGCCCGCGAACTTGTAGTCGAGCGCCCGTGCTCCCGACTGCTGCGACACGGCAATCGAAGGCAGCCCGAGCACGACGCCCTCCAGCGCAGCCGCCACCGTGCCCGAATAGGTGATGTCGTCGCCGAGATTCGCGCCGTGATTGATGCCCGCGACGACGAGCTGCGCGTCGAAGTCCTCGATCAGGCCCAGCCGCGCCAGCCTGACGCAGTCGACCGGCGTGCCGTCGGTGGCGTAGCCGACCGAACCGTCGGCGAACGGCATCTCGGCCACCCACAGCGGCCTGCGCGTCGTGATCGAGCGGGCCATCGCCGAGCGGTTGCCGTCAGGCGCGATCACCGCGAGACGCACGCCGTCGAGCGCCGCCAGCGCGCTGCGCATCGCCTGCAGCCCGTCGGCCTCGATCCCATCGTCGTTCGTCAGCAGTACGTTCAGCATGGTCTGTCGTCCAGCATAGGGGCCGCGAGTTTGGCCCGCGGTTGCGCCTGGCTAGTGCAAGAACCGTCTGTAGTAGGCCAGTTCCTGCTGCGCGTCGCGCGAGCGCTGCTTGACGACGCGCGCCGGGTTGCCGGCGACGATCGACCACGCGGGAATCTCGCCGCGCACGACCGCGCCGGCGGCCACGACGGCTCCTTCGCCGATACTCGCGCCGGGAAGGACGAGGGCTCGCGTCGAGATCCACACGCGGTCGCCGATCACCACCTCGCCGTCGCGTCCGGCGAACGTAGGTGAATCCGGATCGTGCTCGGTCGTCAACAGCAGCGCTTCAGGCGACACGTTCACGCGGTCGCCGAGCACGAGCCCGCCGCCGCCGTCGAGCAGCACGCCGTCGTTGATGTTGCAGTGCTCGCCGATGCGCACGTGGCCGCGCGAGGTGATCCGCACGCCGCGCTCGAAGGCGCAACGTGCTCCGATCTCGAAATTCGCAAGGCGGCGCAGAACGGCGACGCGCATGCGGTGCCCGGGCAGCGAGAGCAGCAGGTTGACGGTGACGAGAAAGACTTCGAATTTGTTGCGCCGCCACCGTTTCATGTCGCCACTCTATCCGCAGCCGTGTCCGCCCAAGCGCCCCTAAACGTAGGCCACACTCGCCAGCGCCAGCCCATGCGCCGGCGCCGTGCGGCCGGCCTCGGCGCGTGGGCGGCCTTCGAGCAGCCGCTCGAAGTGCCCGACAGAGCTGCGCCCGGAGGCGACGTCGAGCATCGTGCCGACGAGCACGCGATTCATGTGTCGCAGGAACATGTCCGCCTCGATCCAGAACTCGTGCAGCTCGCCGGCCACCACCCACTCGGCGCGGGCGATGTCGCAACGAAACCAGCTGTGCTCGGTGTCGTTCGGCGTGAACGCCGTGAAGTCGTGCTTGCCGGGCAAAAGCGCGGCGCAGCGTTCGAGCAGCTCGCGGTCGAGCTCGCCGGTCCACCAGAAGGCCGTGTTGCGCTCGAAGACGCTGCGCGCGCGGCGCGCGAGCACGCGATAGCAGTAGGTGCGGCTGCGCGCGTCACGTCGCGCGTCAAAGCCCTCGGCCGCTGGCTCGGCGCTGAGCACCGCGACGTCGGCGTCAAGCAGGCCGTTCAGACGCAGCGGATCGACCGCCTCGTGGCAATAGCTGGCGACCTGACCCCAGGCGTGCACGCCGCGATCGGTACGCCCGGCGACCGTCAGACTCAGTGGCCGGCCATCGCTGTCGGTCTCACCGAGCACCGTGCGCAGCGCGCGCTCGACCTCCTCCTGCACCGTGCGCAACCCCGGCTGACGACCCCATCCCGCGAACTCGGCTCCGTCGTACTCCAGCGTGAGCTTCGTGACCATCAGCGCAGCTGAGCGTGACCGATCGAAGATCGGCCGGCGACTTCAGACCAGCTCGATGAAGACCATCTCGGTCGCGTCGCTCTTGCGCGGACCGAGCTTGAGGATGCGCGTGTAGCCGCCCGGGCGCTCGGCGTAGCGCGGCGCCAGGTCCTCGAACAGCTTGTGCACCGCGAACTTGTCCTGCGACAGCGTCGACAACGCCTGACGGCGCGCGTGCAAGTCGCCGCGCTTGGCCAGCGTGATCAGTTTCTCGATCTCCGGCTTGACCGCCTTGGCCTTGGCCTCGCTCGTCTTGATGCGCTCGTGCTCGATGATCTCCTTGCTCAGGTTCATCAGCAGCGACTTGCGGTGCGCGCTGTCGCGGCTGAGCTGGTGTTTTTTGCGCTGATGTCTCATTTGGGCCTGTGCAGTCTAGTTGTCTAGAGGTGTCGATGGGCAAGCGAGGCGCCGATCATAGATCGGCCAGCAGGAAGCGAAGTGTGCTCTGCACACGAGCGACCGAGGACGAAGCCTCGCGCCGCCGAGCGGCGCCTCTAGTCTTGGCGGAGGTCTAGTCCGCGCGTATGCAGGGTTTCGATGACCTCATCGATCGACTTCTTGCCGAAGTTCGGTATCGCGTTCAGCTCGGCCTCTGACTTGGAGATCAGATCGCCGACCGTCTGGATGCCGGCGCGCTTGAGGCAGTTGTACGAGCGCACGCCCAGCTCGAGCTCCTCGATCAGGATGCTGTACTCCTCGCCCTGAAGCGCAGGCTGGGCGCCGCCGGCGCCGACAGCCAGACCGTGACCGTCCAGCTGGCCGCCCGGCGTCGCGCGCAGCTCCTGAATGCGGTCGGCGTCGGTGAAGATCGCCAGCTGGCTGATCAACAGCTCGGCCGCCTCGCGCAGTGCCGCCTGCGGGTCGATCGAGCCGTCGGTCTCGATGTCCAGCGTGAGCTTGTCGAAGTCCGTCTTCTGCCCGACACGCGCCTGCTCGACCGCGTAGGCGACGCGGCGCACCGGCGAGAAGATCGAGTCGATGGGAATCACGCCGATCGGCTGGTCGGAGGACTTGTTCTCCTCCGCCGGCCGGTAACCGCGGCCGCGGCCGATCGTCATGTACAGCTCGAGCTTGGTTTTTTTCTCCAGCGTCGCGATGTGGACGTCGGGGTTGAGTATCTCCACGCCCGCCGGCAGGTCGATGTCCTTGGCCGTGATCTCGCCGGGCCCGGTCACGACCAGCGGCGCCTCGACCTCGCTTGCGTCGGAGTGCATGCGGCAGACCACGCCCTTGAGGTTGAGCACGATGTCCGTCACGTCCTCCTTGACGCCGTTGATCGTCGAGAACTCGTGCGCAACGCCCTCGATTCGCACGCTCGTGACGGCCGCTCCGGAGAGGGACGAGAGCAATACGCGGCGTAGCGAGTTTCCGAACGTGTAGCCGAACCCGCGGTCAAGCGGCTCGATCGTGAACGTGCCACGGTTCTGCTCCACGGACTCGCTTGTGATCCGGGGGATTTGGAAGTCGAGCATCTGAGTCCTAACGTCGTTTTGGTGTCGCACCGGCGTCGAAGGACGGCCGGCTCGGGAGCCTCGCCCACCTGGGACGAGGCGCATGAACGGTCCTGCTGATTACTTCGAGTACAGCTCGACGATGAGCTGCTCCTGCACCGGCGCGGCGACCTCGCGTCGCTCCGGCTTGCGCAGCACCTTGGCCGTGAGCGACTCGTGGTCGGCCTGTAGCCACGCGGGAATCTGTCCGGTGAGCTCTGTCGCGTCCCTGACCACCTGCGTGGCCGGCGTCTCCGCCTTGATGGCGATGACCTCGCCCGGACGCACTTGGTAGCTGGGAATGTTGACCCGCCGGCCATTGACCGTCCAGTGGCCGTGGCGGATGAGCTGGCGCGCCTGGCGGCGCGAGGCCGCGAAGCCGAGACGCACGAGCACGTTGTCCAGGCGGCACTCCAACAGCGCGAGCAGGTTCTCGCCGGTGATACCGGTCTGGCGCGAAGCCTTCTCGTAGTAGCCGGCGAACTGTTTCTCCAGCACGCCGTAGTAGCGCTTGGCCTTCTGCTTCTCGCGCAGCTGCACGCGGTACTCGCTCTGTTTCATGCGGCCGCGGCCGTGCTCGCCCGGCGGGTATGAGCGACGCTCGACGCCGCACTTGTCAGTCAGGCAGCGCTCGCCCTTGAGGAACAGCTTCTGCCCCTCGCGGCGGCACTGCTTGCACTGTGGTCCGGTGTCTCTGGCCATTACACGCGCCTGCGCTTGCGTGGACGGCAGCCATTGTGGGCCTGTGGGGTCACGTCCTTGACTCCGGTCACTTCCAGACCGGCGGCCTGCAGCGAGCGGATCGCCGTCTCGCGCCCGGAACCCGGGCCCTTGACGTAGACCTCCACCTTCTGCAGGCCCTGCTCCAAACCCTTGCGCGCGGCTGCGTCGGCGGTCACCTGAGCGGCGAACGGCGTCGACTTGCGCGAGCCCTTGAAGCCGGCGCCGCCGGCTGACTCCCAGGCGATCACGTTGCCCGTCGTGTCGGTAAGCGAGACGATCGTGTTGTTGAACGAAGTCTTGATGTGCGCCTGACCGACCGGGATGTTCTTTTTCGGCTTGCGCCGTCCGCGGGCGCGTTTGGGAGCTGCGGGCACTACTTCTTACCCGCTCTCTTCTTGCCGGCCACCTGCATGCGCTTGGGGCCCTTGCGCGTGCGCGCGTTGGTCTTGGTCTTCTGACCGCGCACCGGCAGGCCGCGACGGTGGCGCAGGCCGCGGTAGCAGGCGATCTCCTGAAGTCGTTTGATGTCCTGCGAGCGCTCGCGACGTAGGTCGCCCTCGACCGCGTAGCCCTCGTCGATCGCGTCGCGCAGTTTGGCGACCTCGTCCTCGGTGAGGTCGCGAATGTAGGTGTCCGGGCTGACGCCGACCTGCGCGAGGATCTTGTTGGAGGTCGCGCGACCGATGCCGTAGATGTAGGTCAGCCCGATCTCCGAGCGCTTGTTCAAGGGGAGGTTGATCCCCGCGATGCGAGCCATCTAGCCCTGCCTCTGCTTGTGGCGCTTGTTCTGGCAGATCACCAACACCACGCCGTTGCGGCGGATGACCTTGCATTTCTCGCACATCGGCTTGACCGACGGTCTTACCTTCATGATCCCTTTCGGCGGCTGGGTTCCACCACCCGGCTCTGGCTGCCGTTGCGGCCGCCGCTACCAGATCGTGGAGATCGCCCGAGCACGAACCTACACCGCGCATCGAGCAGGACTCCTGATGGTAGCAACTCCTAGGTGCTCGCGACGCCCTGTGAGAGCCGCTCGCCGGCGCGTGCCGGCCGCCGACTCGTGCCACGGCGTGAGCACCCTCGGGCCGTCGCCGGTTATCGCCACGGTGAACTCGAAATGCGCCGCCGGCGAGCCGTCCTGGGAGAAGATCGCCCAGCCGTCGCCGCCTACGCGCACGGCCGCTCGGCCTGCCGTCATCATCGGCTCGACGGCGATCACCATGCCCTCTTCCAACAGCGGCCCCTTGCCCGGCTTGCCGTAGTTGGGCACCTGCGGATCCTCGTGCATGTTGCGCCCGACGCCGTGCCCGACCAGCGAGCGCACGACCGACAGCCCGGCGTCCTCGGCCACGCGCTGGATGGCGCTGGACATGTCGCCCATGCGATTGCCGGCTCGGCACTCGGACACGCCCGCCAGCAGCGACGCCTCGGTCGCCGCCAGCAGGTTCTGCTCGGTCGCGCCGATCTCGCCGACGGGCAGCGTGCGCGCGGCATCGGCCACCCAGCCGTCGAGCGTCACGCCGACGTCGATCGAGATGATGTCGCCGTCCTTCAGCCGTACGCGGGCCGGGAATGCCGTGCACGACCATCTCGTTCGGCGAGGCGCAGATCGAGCCGGGAAAGCCGCGATAGCCCTTGAAGGTCGGCACGCCGCCGCGTGAGCGGATGAAGCGCTCGGCGGCCTGGTCGAGCTGCTCGGTGCTCACGCCCGGCGCGACGCGCTCCTGCAGATCCTCCAGCGCGGCCACGAGCAGCTCGCCGGCACGCG
This sequence comes from uncultured Solirubrobacteraceae bacterium, assembly GCA_963793935.1. Taxonomy (GTDB): domain Bacteria; phylum Actinomycetota; class Thermoleophilia; order Solirubrobacterales; family Solirubrobacteraceae; genus Palsa-744. Next base: position 254,772 of record CAWCBZ010000001.1, on the reverse strand, counting down.
CCATCTTCTCGATCTCCTCTGGCGACTTCTTGATGATCACCCGAGGAGCTTAGCTGGCCGGACGCTCGGCGGCCGCTGCGCACGAGGCTTATAGCTTGCGCTCCAGGCGCACCGTCGCGACGGTCGCCCTGATGCGCGCGTGCACCTCGTCGGGGTCGCGCGTGCCGTCGAAGCGGCGCAGCAGGCCGGCGGCGTCGTAGTGATCGATCAGCGGCTCGGTCTGGGAGTGGTAGACCTGCAGGCGCCTGCGGATCGTCTCCTCCTTGTCGTCGTCTCGCTGGATCAGCCGCGAGCCGTCCTGATCGCACACGCCCTCGTGCTTGGGCGGGTCGAACTCGACGTGGTAGATGTGGCTGGGGTTCTTCACGCACACGCGCCGCCCGGCCAGGCGGCGCACCAGCTCGTCGTCGCCGACCTCGATCAGCAGCGCGGCGCTCAGGCGCCTGCCCAGACCGCTGAGCGCCTCCTCGAGCGCATCGGCCTGCTGTCGGTTGCGGGGAAAGCCGTCCAGCAGGAAGCCGTCCGCGGCGTCCTGACCTTCGACGCGCTTGACGATCATGCCGATGATCACCTCGTCGGGCACCAGGTCGCCGGCGTCCATGAAGCGCTTGGCCTCGTTGCCCAGCTCGCTGCCTTGCGAGACCTCGGCGCGCAGCATGTCGCCGGTGGAGATGTGCGGCAGCGCGAAGTCCTCGCGCAAGCGCTCGGCCTGCGTGCCCTTCCCCGCGCCCGGCGGACCGAGCAGGATGAGATTCAGTTCCGACAAGTGCGAGCCAGCCTATCTCTTGCGCTGCCCGCGACACAGCCTCGACTACTTCAAGAACCCCTCGTAACTTCGCATCATCAACTGCGCCTCGAGCTGCTTCATCGTTTCCAGTGCGACGCCGATGACGATCAGGATCGAGGTGCCGCCAAGCGGGATGTTCTGGTGTGTGCGCGCGATCAGGATCGTCGGCAGCGCGGCGACCGCCGCCAGGAAAAGCGCTCCCGGGAACGTCAGTCGCGCGAGGATGCGGTCGAGGAATTCCGCGGTCGGCCGGCCCGGTCGCACGCCGGGGATGAAGCCGCCGTACTTCTTCAGGTTGTCGGCCTGGTCGACCGGGTTGAACGTGACGGCCGTGTAGAAGTACGTGAACAGCAGGATGAACACCGACTCGCCGACGACGTAGTGCCAGCCATTGGGCGAGAAGAAGTCGGAGATCGACTGGCCCCAGTGCGTTTTCACGAGCTGGCCGACGGTCGGCGGGAAGGCCATGATGCTGGCGGCGAAGATCACCGGGATCACGCCGGCCATGTTCACGCGCAGCGGCAGATAGGTCTGGCCGCCCTCGGTCATGCGCCGCCCGATCACGCGCTTTGCGTACTGCACCGGAATCCGCCGCTGGCCTTCCTGCACGAACACGATGCCGGCAACGACGGCGAGCACGAGGAACGGCATCATCACCTTGAAGACCTGGTCCTGCGAGGTCCACCACGTCTGAATGCCGCTGGGCAGGCGCGCGACGATCGAGGCGAAGATCAGCAGCGAGATGCCGTTGCCGATGCCTCGCTGGGTGATCAGCTCGCCGATCCACATCAGCAGCACGCAGCCGGTCGTCAGGCAGATGACGATCAGGAAGATGTGCGGCGCGTCGAAGTGCGTCACCACCGATTCGCCGGCTTTGGCCTGCAGCGTGTGGAACAAGAAGACGTAGCCGATCGACTGCGCGAAGGCCAGGCCGACCGTCAGATAGCGCGTGTACTGCGTGATTCGCGCCTGGCCGACCTCGCCTTCCTTGGAGAGCTTTTCCAGCGATGGCACGGCGACCTGCAGCAGCTGCAGGATGATCGAGGCCGTGATGTAGGGCATGATGCCCAGCGCGAACAGCGCGATTCGCGACAGCCCGCCGCCGGAGAAGAGGTTCAGCAGCCCGAGGATGTTCGAACCGCCGAACTCCTTTTGGATGTTGTTGACGGCGCTCAGGTTGACGCCGGGCACGGGAATGTGCGAGCCGAGGCGATAGATCAGCAGCATGCCCGCCGTGAAGGCGATCTTCTTGCGGATGTCCGCAACCTGGAATGCGTTGAGAATCGTCGAGAGCATGCGCTTGGCTCCGCGGCTCAGAGCGCCGCTGCACTCCCTCCCGCGGAGCGCTGGATTCTAGTCGATGCGCTGTGGCGTGCCGCCGCTTGCACGGCCGGCCGAGCGCTTAGAGCTCGACGAGCGTGCAGGTGCCGCCGGCCGCCTCGATGCGCTCTTTGGCGCTGGCGCTGAAGGCGTGCGCGTGCACGGTCAGCGCCTTGGAGAGCTCGCCGCTGGCGAGCACCTTGATCGGGACGTCCTTGCGCGTGCCCAGGCCCTTGGCCTGCATCAGCTCGACCGTGACCTCGTCGCCGGCCTCGAAGCGGTCCTCCAGCGCGGCGATGTTGACGGGCTGGGTGTGCGTGCGGAAGGGCTCGAACGGCATCGACTTCTTCATGTGCGGCCCGCGAAGCTTGCGCATGCGCATGTGAATCGGCATCTGGCCACCCTCGAAGCGCGCGCGACGCTTGGATCCCGCACGCGAGCCCGCGCCCTTCTGCCCACGACCGGCCGTCTTGCCTGTGCCCGAGCCTTCGCCGCGGCCGATGCGCTTGCGCGGGCGGCGGCTGCCGGGCGCTGGCGCGAGGCTGTGCAGCCCGATGCGCTCGGGCTTGTCGTCCTTGGCCGGGCTCATTTCTTGCCCTCGTCGACCTCGACCAGATGGCGCACCGCGTGCAGCATGCCGCGCGACTGATCGCAGTCCTTGACCTGCACCGTGTGTCCGATTCGCCGCAGTCCGAGCGAGCGCAGCGTGTCGAGCTGTTTCTTGTTGGCGCCGTTGCGCGACTTGCGCTGCGTGACCGTGAGCGCGGCCATCAGGATGACGCCTCCTCGCTCACGGCGGCGGGCGCCGGCTGCTCCTGCTCTGCGGCGTCGGCCGCTGCGCCGTTGGTCGTGGCGTCCTCGCCGGCAACGGCAGCTCCGTTTGTCTCCTCGCCGCCAATGCCGAGCACACGGTTGACCGACAGGCCGCGCAGCTCGCCCACCTCCTTGGGCGTGCGCAGGCCACGCAGGCCCGCGACGGTCGCCTTGACGAGGTTGATCGGGTTCTGCGTGCCGAGGCTCTTGGAGAGAATGTCGTGGATGCCCGCGAGCTCGAGCACCGCGCGCACGCCACCGCCGGCGATCACGCCGGTTCCGGGCGAGGCCGGCTTCAGCAACACGCGCCCGGCGCCGAAGATGCCGGTCGTCTGATGGGTGATCGTGCTGCCGTGCTTGGGCACTCGGAAGAGGTCCTTCTTGGCCCGCTCGACGCCCTTCTGGATCGCCAGCGGGACCTCGTTGGCCTTGCCGTAGCCGACGCCGACCACGTCGCGTTCGTCGCCGACGACGACGAGCGCCGTGAACGAGAAGCGCCGGCCGCCCTTGACGACCTTGGCGACGCGGTTGATCTCGACCACGCGCTCCTGGAGATCCAGGCCCGCGGGGCTTACTGAGCGATCGACGATGATGGACATAAGGGAAGTGAAGAGGGTAGCGGTCGGTGAGAGCTCTGACTCAGACGGTGATGCCGCTCTCGCGGATCGCCTCGGCGAATGCGCGCACGTGGCCGTGATAGCGGTAGCCGCCGCGATCGAACACGGCCTCGGAGACTCCGGCCGCCTTGGCGCGCTCGGCCAGCGTCTCACCGGCGCGCTTGGTGCGATCCGGCTTTGACAGCTTGCGCAGGTCTGGCTCGTACCAGTTGACCGCCGCGACCGTGCGCCCGGCGGTGTCATCGATCAGCTGCGCGGAGATGCCCTGGTTGGAGCGAAACACCGAGATGCGCGGGCGGTTGGCCGTGCCCGTGACCTTCGCGCGCACGCGGCGGCGGCGCTTGAGCCGGCGGTCACCCTTGGTGATGACGCTCATGCGCGCTTGCCTACCTTGCGCTGCACGTACTCGCCCTCGTAGCGAATGCCCTTGCCCTTGTAAGGCTCCGGCGGGCGCTGCTTGCGAATGATCGCGGCCGTCTCGCCGACGAGCTGCTTGGAGATGCCCTTGACGACCACGCGCGTGGGCTGCGGCACCTCGAATTCGATGCCATCTGGCGCCGGAATCGGCACCGGATGCGAGTAGCCGACGGCCAGCTCCAGGTTCTTGCCCTTCAGCTGCGCGCGATAGCCGACGCCCTGGATCTCCAGGCGCTTCTCATAGCCGGCGGTCACGCCCTGGACCATGTTGGCGACCAGCGAGCGCGTGAGACCGTGAAGTGCGCGGTGTTCGCCGCGATCGGTCGGCCGTGTGACGATCAGCTGCTCGCCGTCCTGCTTGACCTCAATGTCCTTGTGAATGCGCTCGGACAGTTCGCCTTTGGGCCCGTTGACGCGCACCTCATCAGGCTCGATCGCGACGGTCACGCCCGTCGGCACTGCAATTGGCTGTCTGCCGATTCGAGACATGCTCAGCTCACCAGACCTGCGCGAGGACCTCGCCGCCGACGCCGGCCGAGCGTGCGTCGTGCCCGGTCATGACACCGTGCGAGGTCGAGACGATCGAGGTTCCCATACCGCCGAGCACCTTCGGAATGTGCTTGGCGTCGACGTACGTGCGCCGGCCGGGGCGCGAGACGCGACGCAGGCCAGAGATCGCCGAGCGGCGATCCTCGGTGTACTTCAAGCGAATCTGGATCAGCTCTCCGGGCCCGCCGTCGGCCGCCGCGACGACTGTGTAGGAGTCGATGTAGCCCTGCTCGGTGAGAATCCGCGCGAGCTCGCTCTTGAGCTTGGACGCAGGTATCTCCACGGTCTCATGCGCAGCGTGGATCGCGTTGCGCACTCGCGTGAGAAAGTCGGCTATCGGGTCTGTCATCGACATGGCTTGATCGCTATCTGAGAGGTCGTGGCGCCGTCGCTACCAGGAGGACTTCGTCATCCCGGGGATCTGGCCGTTGTGGGCGAGCTCGCGCAAACAAATGCGGCACACCCCGAACTTGCGATACACCGCGCGCGGACGACCGCAGCGGCTGCACCGAGTATAGGCCTGGGTTTTGAATTTCGGCTTGCGCGTCTGTTTGACGCGCTGAGATGTCTTGGCCATCAGTCGCTGCTCTCTTTCTCTGCGGTGTCTGCGGCTTGCTCGTCAGGCGCAGTCGAATCCTCGCCGGAGGCCTGCGCCTCATCGGCGTCCTGAGCAGCCTCCTCAGGCTCGCCAGCGGGTGCTGCGTCCTCAGCGGTCTCGCTCTCGGCTGCCGCTTGCGCCTCGGGCTCGGCGGCCTGCTCGTCGGCTCCTGCCTCGGGCGCGTTCGCTGCCTCCGCCTCAACCGCGGCCTCCTCGGCCGCGGGCTCCTCAGCGGCGGGCTCGGGCTTGGCGGCTTTTTTTGCGGCTTTTTTCACAGGCGCAGCGGGCGCAGCCGCAGCAGCGGCTTGAGCCTCGGCGTATGCGGTGGCGCGAGCCTGCGCCTCGGCCTCGTCTGCCTGCGGGTCAAAGCCCTTGGGGCGACCCTGCGGCGCGAACGGCATGCCAAACGCCTGCAGCAGCGCGTAGGCCTCAGCGTCGCTGGCGGCGCTGGTGGAAATCGTGATGTCCAGGCCGCGCACCTGATCGATCGCGTCGTAGTCGATCTCCGGGAAGATGATCTGCTCGCGCACGCCCATCGAGTAGTTGCCGCGGCCGTCGAAAGAGCGCGGGTTCAGGCCACGGAAGTCGCGGATGCGCGGGATCGCCACCGACACCAGGCGGTCGAGGAACTCGTACGCGCGCTCGTTGCGCAGCGTGACGGCCACGCCCACGGGCATGCCCTCGCGCAGTTTGAACGCGGCGATCGACTTGCGTGCCCGGCGCACGCTCGGCTGCTGGCCGGCGATCGTCGCCAGCTGCTCGGTCGCCGCCTTGAGCACTTTGGAGTCCTGCTTGGCGAGGCCAACGCCCATGTTCAGCGTGATCTTCTCCACGCGCGGCGCTTGCATCGGCGACGTGTACTCGAAGCGCTCGATCAGGCTCGGGCGAATCTCCTCGAAGTAGCGTGCCTTCAGGCGTGCCGGCGGCGCCTCTGTCGTAGCTGCCTCCATGATCAGTCCAGCTCCGCGCCGGTGCTCTTGGCCACGCGCACGCGCGAGCCGTTCTTGCGCTCGATACGCACGCGCGTCGGGTTGCCTTTGCCGTCGAGCAGGATCACGTTGGAGATGTGAATCGGCCCCTCGCGCTCGATCACTCCACCGAGCTGGCCCTCGGTGCCGGGCAGCGTGGAGCTCTGGTTGACCTGCGGACGTACGGCCCGCTTGACCATGTTCAGACCCTCGACGTACAGGCGTTCCTTGGTCGGCTCGACGCGCAGCACCTTGCCGGTCTTGCCGCGGTCCTTGCCCGCCACCACCTTGACGCGGTCGTCGGAGTGGATCTTCAGCTTGTTGCGGCTCTTGGCTTTGGCTGCGCGAGCGCGTGCCATCACAGCACCTCCGGCGCCAGCGAGACGATCTTCATGAAGTTGCGCTCGCGCAGTTCGCGCGCGACCGGCCCGAACACGCGCGTGCCGCGCGGGTTGTTCTGCTCGTCGATGATCACCGCAGCGTTCTCGTCGAAGGCGATGTACGTGCCGTCGTCACGGCCGATCGGCTTCTTCGTGCGCACGATCACCGCGGTCACAACCTCGCCCTTTTTGACTGCGCCCTGCGGATTGGCCTGCTTGACCGTCGCCGTGATCACGTCGCCGACGAACGCGTAGCGTCGCTGCGAGCCGCCCTTGACGCGAATGCACAGGATCTCGCGCGCGCCCGTGTTGTCGGCCACGCGAAGTCGAGTCTCGTTCTGGATCATCGCGCCCTCTCCAGCACGTCGACGAGCGCCCAGCGCTTGGAGCGCGACAGCGGACGGCTCTCGATTACGCGCACGGTGTCACCCTCGTGCGCGTCGTTGTTCTCGTCGTGAGCGTGCAGCGTGCTCGAGCTGCGCACGATCTTCTCGTAGCGACGGTGACGGCGCGCCACGTCGATGCGCACGGTGATCGTCTTGGCAGCCTTGTCGGAGATGACGATGCCCTGGCGCATGCGGCGCCTGCCCTCGACCGGAGCGTGCACCGGCGCAAGCGGCTCAGGCGCCGGCGCGCTGGCACGGCGCTCGGCGGCTTTGGCGCGTTCCTGCAGCCGGCGCGCGCGGCGACGCACGGCCTTGGCCTTGCGCGTGGCCTGGCGATCGTCGTGGCGCTGCTGCGCGGTGCGCGCCGGGCGCGCCTCGCCCTCGTGCTTGGAGCGAGCGCGACGGCGGCGCTCCTTCGATGAGAGCTGCTCCTCCGGCTCGCTCGGCGCAGCATCGGGCGCGGCCGCGACGGCCTGGGGCTCCTCGCCAGCAGTCTCGGGCTCGTCGGCAGTCTCGGGCTCGTCGGCCGCGGGCGCCTCCGCCTCGGCGGGCTCGGTCGGCGCAGCCTCGGCCTCGGGCGCGTCGGGCGTCGTCGCCTCGGCGTCGTCGGGCGTTGCGGGGGTCTCGTCGTTGTCTTTCTCGTCAGCCAATGTCTTTCCGTTTCGTCTCGATCTGCTCAGTTGCGCTCGATGGAGATGGCGCGCTCCTGCGCGACCGTCAGCGCTCGCGCGAGGTCGCGCCGTGCGCGTCCCACGCCCGCGGTGTCGTCCAGTTCGCCGGTCGCATTTGCGAAGCGCAGGCCGAACACCTCTTTGCGCAGCGTGCCGATCTGTTTGACCAGCTCGCTGTCCTCCAAGTCGCGCATCTCCTTTGCCTTCATCTCAGCTCAGTCCTCGCGCAGCACGAACTTGGACTTCACCGGCAGCTTGTGTGCGGCCAAGCGGATGGCGTCGCGAGCGAGCGGTTCGGACACGCCGGCCAGCTCGAACATCACCCGTCCGGGCTTGACCACGGCGACCCAGCCTTCCGGGTTGCCCTTGCCCGAGCCCATGCGCGTCTCGGCCGGCTTCTTGGTGACCGGCTTGTCGGGAAACACGTTGATCCAGACCTTGCCGCCACGCTTGATCTTGCGCGTCATCGCGATACGTGCGGCCTCGATCTGGCGGTTGGTCAGCCAGCCGCCCTCGAGCGCCTTCAGGCCGTACTCGCCGAACTGCACCTTGACCTGCCCGCGCGAGTTGCCGGCACGGCGTCCGCGGTGCTGCTTGCGGTGCTTGACACGCTTGGGAGAGAGCATCAGCGGCCACCTCCGCCCGGACGAGGTCCGCCGCGCCCGCCGCCGCCGCCGCCGCCCGGTCCACGACCGCCGCCGCCACGTCCACCCTGGCCGCCGAAGCCGCCCGGCCCGCGACCGCCGCCGCCACCCTGGCCGCCCGGTCCGCCACGTCCACGTCCGCCGCCACCGCCGCCGGGTCCTCCGCCGCCGCGACCGCGACCGCGACCGTCGCGACCGTCGCGCCCTCCACGACCGTCGCGGTCGGAGTTCGGCGCGGCCGGCGCGGTGATGTCGGTGAGATCCGCGCCGGTGTAGCCCTCGGGCATGATCTCGCCCTTGTTGATCCAGCACTTGACGCCGATGCGCCCGAAGGTCGTGCGCGACTCGTAGAAGCCGTAGTCGATGTCCGCGCGCATCGTGTGTAGCGGCACGCGACCGTCGGAGTAGCTTTCGGTGCGCGCCATCTCAGCGCCGCCGAGACGACCGGAGACCTGCACCTTGACGCCCTTGGCGCCCGAGCGCATCGCGCTCGTCAGCGCGCGCTTCATTGCGCGTCGGAAGGCCACGCGGTTCTGCAGCTGCTCGGCGATCGACTGCGCGACCAGCGAGGCGTCGAGCTCGGGACGCTTGATCTCGAGGATGTTCACCTTGATCTGCTTGTTGGTCATCTTGTGCAGATCACGGCGCAGCGCGTCCACTTCGCTGCCGGACTTGCCGATCACGATGCCCGGACGGGCCGTGTGGATGTTGACCTCGAGTTCGTTTGCGTCCTTGCGGATCGTGATGCTCGACAGGCCCGCGTGGGCAAGCTTGTTGGTGATGTGCTCGCGAATGCGCACGTCCTCGGCCAGGTACTCGGCGAAATGGCGTTCTGTGAACCAGTTCGACTTCCAGTCGTGGATGTAGCCCACGCGCATTGCCTCTGGATGAACCTTCTGTCCCATTTCGTCTTCTCTCTAGCCTTTGCTCTTGGTCGTCCGCTGCGCAGCATCAGCGGTCAATGCGATCGTCAGGTGGCTCGTGCGCTTGCGAATCGGCGTCGCGCGCCCCATCGCTCGCGGGCGAAAGCGCTTGATCGTCGGCCCCTCGTCGGCGTAAGCCTCACGGACGATCAGATCGTCCTCGAGCAATTCGTGATTGCTCTCGGCGTTCGCCACGGCCGACTCCAGCAGCTTGCTCCAGTCGCGCGCCACCTCACGAGGGGTGAACGCGAGGATAGCGCGAGCCTCGTCGATCGACTTGCCGCGCAGGTGCCCGCAGACCATGCGCGCCTTGCGCGCAGAGGTGCGCACGTAACGCGCGTGCGCGCGCACCACTCGCCGGCGCGGTTTGGCCGCGGCTTTGCCGCGCTCTTTTTTCGCGACCGGCGCAGGCTCTTTTTTGGCGGCGGGTTTTTTGCCGGCTTTTTTGGCCGCAGGTTTTTTGGCCTCGGCTTTCGCGTCATCGGCTTTTGCCTCGGCGCCTTTGCCTGCGGCTTTCGCCTCTGCGCCTTTGGCCGCTTTGGCGGCTTTTTTGGCGGCTTTTTTCGCAGCCGGTTTTTTCGCCTCGGCCGCGTCGGGCGTCGTCACGTCGTCCTTGTCCTGCTCGGCGCTCATCTGACCCTTCCGGAGCCGGCGTGACCGCGGAACATGCGCGTAGGCGCGAACTCGCCGAGCTTGTGACCGACCATCGACTCGCTGATGAACACAGGAACGTGCTTCTTGCCGTCATGCACGGCGATCGTGTGACCGACCATCTCCGGGAAGATCGTCGAGGCGCGCGACCAGGTGCGCAGCATTTTCTTGTTGTTGGCGGTGTTCAGCGCTTCGATGCGGTTCATCAAGCGCTCTTCCACCCACGGGCCCTTCTTGCTGGAGCGGCTCATCTCTGCTTGCCCTTCCCGCGGCGTCTGCCGCGCACGATGTATGCGTCCGAGCTCTTGTTCTTCTTGCGCGTGCGGTAGCCCAGCGTCGGCACGCCCCAGGGCGTGACCGGGTGGCGTCCCGCGGTCGTCGAGCCCTCGCCGCCGCCGTGCGGGTGGTCGACCGGGTTCATCGCCGTGCCGCGCGTCTGCGGGCGCACGCCCATGTGGCGCTTGCGACCGGCCTTGCCGATCTTCACGTTCTGGTGCTCGGCGTTGCCGAGCGTGCCGACGGTCGCGCGACACTCGGCGCGGACCATGCGCATCTCCCCGGACGGCAGTCGCAGCGTGGCCATGTCGCCGTCCTTGGCCATCAGCTGCACAGCCGCGCCGGCCGAGCGAGCCATCTGACCGCCGCGGCCGGGCTGCAGCTCGACGTTGTGGATGACCGTGCCGACGGGCATGCGCGCGAGCGCCATGCAGTTGCCAACGGAGACTTCCGACGCGTCGCCGGAGGAGACGGTCATGCCGACGGTCAGGCGTTGCGGCGCGAGGATGTAGCGCTTCTCGCCGTCGACGTAGTGCAGCAGCGCGATATAGGCCGAACGGTTGGGGTCGTACTCGATCGCCGCGACCTTCGCGTCGACGCCGTCCTTGCGGCGCTTGAAGTCGATGCGCCGGTAGGCGCGTTTGGCGCCGCCACCGCGGTGACGCGACGTCTTGCGCCCGTGCGCGTTGCGCCCGCCGCTCTTCTTCAGCCCTTCGATCAGCGTCTTCTCGGGCTTTGACTTGGTGACCTCGGCGAAGTCCGGGTAAGACACGAAGCGCATTCCGGGACTCGTGGGCTTGGGCTTGCGAATGGGCATACCTAGCTCCTAGGAGTCCACGGCCGCGAGGCCTTGGAAGATCGGAATGGACTCGCCCTCGCGCACCTGCACGATGGCCTTCTTCCACGTGCGCGTGCGTCCGCTCGTCGTGCCGCGGCGCTTGGGCTTGGACTTGACCGTCGACGTGCGCACCTCGACGACGTGCACGTCGAACAGCGCCTCCACGGCCTGGCGGATCTGCGTCTTGTGCGCTTCGTGGTGCACGCGGAAGGTGTAGCGATGAAGCGCCGACAGCACGTAGCTCTTCTCCGAGACGACCGGGCGAATGATCACCTGTGAGTGGTCCATCAGGCCTTGGCCTCCTGCGCGTCGTCGCGCGTTGACTTGCCGGCGCGCTCGGTCAGCTCGGTCAGCGCGGCCTCGGAGACGAGCAGCGAGGCGGCGGCCAGCAGGTCGGTGACGCCGACGTCGGCCGCGCTCAGCACGGCCACGCGCTTGAGGTTGCGAAACGACAGCGCCGCGTTTGACTGCTCGGGCGCGAGCACCACCAGCGTCGGGCCGTCCTGCCCCCAGTCGTCGAGCAGGTCGAAGGCGCGGCTGGTCTTCGGCGCGTCGAAGGCGCCCACGTCGAGAATCGCCAGCGAGCGGCGCTCGGCGTGCAGCGACAGCGCGCTGCGCAGCGCCGCGCGCTGCTCCTTGCGGTTGACCTTGAAGGTGTAGGAGCGAGGATGCGGGCCGAAGGCGACGCCACCGCCGGTCCAGATCGGTGAGCGGCTGGAGCCGGCGCGGGCGCGGCCGGTGCCCTTCTGGCGCCAGGGCTTGGCGCCGCCGCCGGAGACCATTGCGCGCGTCTTTGTTGCCGCTGTTCCGCGCCTGCGTGCGGCCTGCTCGGCGCGCACGCTCTGATGCACCAGCGGACCGCGAAAGCCGGCGCCGAAGGCGCTCTCATCAAGTTTTACTTTCTTGCTCTGGCCGAGCACCGGTGCGTCAGGCATTGCTGCGCACCTCCACGACGCCGCCGCGTGGACCCGGCACCGAGCCGCGCACGAGCAGCAGGTTCTGCTTGGCGTCGATCGAGACGATCTCCAGGCCGGGCTGCGTGACGCGCTTGTTGCCCATCTGGCCCGGGCCGCGAATGCCCTTCATCACGCGTGCGGGCCAGGCCGAGGCGCCGATCGAGCCAGGCGCGCGCACGTTGTGCGAGCCGTGCGACTTCGGGCCGCTGGCGAAGTTATGGCGCTTGATCGTGCCCTGAAAGCCCTTGCCCTTGGACACGCCGGCGATCTTCACGCGTCCGCCCACCTCGAAGGCCTCGACCGTCACGCTCTCGCCGACCTGCAGCTCGCCGGCCTCGTCGCGGAACTCGACGACGTGGCGCAGCGGCGGTGCGTCGGCCTTGCGCAGATGGCCGAGCTCCGCTTTGGAGAGGTGCTTCTCCTTGGCCTGGCCGAAGGCCAGCTGCACGGCCTCGTAGCCGTCGCGCTCGGGCGTGCGAATCGCCGTGACCGGGCACGGGCCGGCCTGCAACACGGTCACGCGCGCGACGCTTCCGTCGTCTTGGAAGACCTGTGTCATGCCGAGCTTCTTGGCGAGGATTGCGGACATTGCGATCGATTCAGCGACAGACGGCTCGGGTTCAGGTGGCCAGGCGGATCTCGATGTCCACACCGGCCGGCAGGTGATCCAGGCGCTGGAGGGAGTCGACCGTCTTGGGCGTCGGCTGGTGGATGTCGATCAGACGCTTGTGCGTGCGTATCTCGAAGTGCTCGCGCGAGTCCTTGTCCTTGAACGGCGAACGGATCACGCAGTAGACGTTCTTTTCGGTAGGCAGCGGCACGGGACCCGAGACGGTCGCGCCGGTGCGCGTCGCCGTCTCGACGATCTCCTTGGCCGCCGACTCGATCGCCGACGTGTCATACGCCTTCAGGCGAATGCGAATCTTGTTTTGCGTTGCCGATGCCATTGAGTTTGTTGTTCTCGCGTCTCTGAATTGAAGTTTCGATTTCGCTTGCTGCTCGTTCGCTGCGGGCGCTCCCGGCGGCGGACCGCTCCCGCCGGGCGACCTCCCGGGGTGGCGAGAAAACCAGCGGATCCTGCCCGCTGCCGCTCGCCTCCGCGCCTTCCGGGGGGCTTGTTAGTCGTATCGGACTGCCAATGAAACGCCGCCCCGAAGGGCGGCGGGTACTACTCGATGATCTCGGTGACCACTCCAGAGCCGACCGTGCGTCCACCCTCTCGGATGGCGAAGCGCAGGCCCTGGTCCATGGCGATCGGCTGGATCAGCTCGATATCCATCTGGACGTTATCGCCGGGCATGACCATCTCGACGCCCTCGGGCAGCTTCGCCACGCCGGTGACGTCGGTCGTGCGGAAGTAGAACTGCGGCCGGTAACCGGTGAAGAACGGCGTGTGGCGGCCGCCCTCCTCCTTCTTCAGGACGTAGACCTCGGCCTTGTACTTGGTGTGCGGCGTGATCGAGCCGGGCTTGCACAGCACCTGGCCGCGCTCGATCTCCTCGCGCTTGGTACCGCGCAACAGGCAGCCGACGTTGTCTCCGGCCTGACCCTGGTCGAGGATCTTGCGGAACATCTCAACGCCCGTCACGACCGTCGAGGTCGAGTCGTGCACGCCGACGATTTCCACCGTGTCGCCGGTGTTGACGATGCCCTGCTCCACGCGCCCCGTGGCGACCGTGCCACGGCCGGTGATCGAGAAGACGTCCTCGACCGGCATCAAAAACGGCTTGTCCAACTCGCGCGTGGGCTCGGGGATGTAGGTGTCGAGCGCAGCTGCCAGCTCGACGATCTTCTCCTTGTAGGCCTCGTCGCCTTCCAGCGCCTTCAGCGCCGAGCCGGTGATGAAGGGGATGTCGTCGCCGGGGAAGTCGTATTCGCTGAGCAGCTCGCGCACCTCGACCTCGACCAGCTCGAGCAGCTCCTCGTCGTCGACCATGTCGGCCTTGTTGAGGAACACGACGATGTAGGGCACGCCGACCTGGCGGGCCAGCAGGATGTGCTCGCGCGTCTGCGGCATCGGACCGTCGGCAGCCGACACGACCAGGATCGCGCCGTCCATCTGCGCGGCTCCGGTGATCATGTTCTTGACGTAGTCGGCGTGACCGGGGCAGTCGACGTGCGCGTAGTGACGGTTCTCCGTCTGATACTCGACGTGCGACGTGGCGATCGTGATGCCGCGTTCCTTCTCCTCGGGAGCGTTGTCGATCTCCGCGAAGGTACGCGCTTCGGCGCCACCCTTCTCGGCCAACACGGTCGTAATGGCAGCGGTCAGCGTCGTCTTTCCATGGTCGATGTGACCGATGGTCCCGACGTTGACGTGCGGCTTGTCGCGCTCGAACTTCTCCTTCGCCACTTTTGGTTCGCTCCTGGTATCGACTTGGATGTTCGCCCCGTGAGGGCGAACCTGAGAAATCTATCTAAACGCGCCAGTCGGTGACTGGCGCCTGCTGCCGTGAAGTCTTGCCCTGCGTGACCCGAGCCGCCTAGGCGGGGACCGGCTCACCCGTCCTCTGTTCGACGATCTGTTCCGCGATGTTCCCCGGAACCTCCTCGTAGGCGTCGAACTGCATCGTGTAGTTGGCGCGCCCCTGAGTGTTCGAAGCGCAGGTCCGTCGCGTATCCGAACATCTCGCTCAGCGGCACGCGGGCGGTGACGATCAGCGCGTTGCCGCGACGCTCGTTGCCCTCGACGCGTCCGCGCCGGCGGCTGAGATCGCCGATGACCTCGCCGAGGAAGTCCTCCGGCGTGGTCACCTCGACTCCGAAGATCGGCTCCAGCAGCACCGGCTTGGCGCGCTTGGCCGCCTCCTTGAAGGCGATCGACCCGGCGACCTTGAAGGCGATCTCCGAGGAGTCGACGTCGTGGTACTTGCCGTCGGTCAGCGTCACGCGCATGTCGACCATCGGGTAGCCGGCCTTGACGCCGTTCTCCAGCGCCTCTTCGACACCCTGCTTGACCGCCGGAATGTATTCGGAGGGGATGTTGCCGCCCTTGATCTTGTTGACGAACTCAAAGCCCTCGCCCGGCGCCGGTTCCAGCGTGATGTAGACCACTCCGAACTGGCCCGAGCCGCCCGTCTGGCGCACGAACTTGCCTTCGATCTTCTCGACCGTCGCGCGCACCGTCTCGCGGTAGGAGACCTGCGGGCGACCGACGTTGGCCTCGACGCCGAACTCGCGCTTCATGCGGTCGACCAGCACCTCCAGGTGCAGCTCGCCCATGCCGGAGATCTCGGTCTGGCCGGTCTCTTCGTTGGTGCGCACCTGGAAGGTCGGGTCCTCCTCCGCCAGGCGGCCCAGCGCGATCGACATCTTCTCCTGGTCGGCCTTCGTCTTGGGCTCCACCGCCACCTTGATGACCGGCTCGGGAAAGACGATTTTCTCCAGGTGCACGGGCGCGTCGGGCGCGGCCAGCGTGTCGCCGGTGATGACCTGCTTGATGCCCACGGCCGCGGCGATGTCGCCGGCGTAGACCTCGGCGACCTCCTCGCGGTCGTTGGCGTGCATCATCAGAATGCGCCCGATGCGCTCGGTGCGCCCGCTGCCGACGTTGAGCACGCGCGAGCCGGCCTCGAGTTTGCCCGAGTAGACGCGGAAGTAGGTGAGCTTGCCGACGTAGGGGTCGGCGGCGATCTTGAAGGCCAGCGCGCTGAACGGCTCGGAGTCGTCCGCCTTGCGCACGACCTGGCGCTCCTCCTCCTCGCCCTTGATCAGCTCGGTGCCGACGACCGGCGGCACGTCCAGCGGCGACGGCAGGTAGTCGATCACCGCGTCCAGCAGCGGCTGCACGCCCTTGTTCTTGAACGACGAGCCGCACAGCACCGGCGTCAGTTTGGTCGACAGCGTGGCGTTGCGAATCGCCTTCTTGAGCACGTCCTCGGGGATCTCCGATTCTTCGAGGATCAGCTCCAGCAGCGCGTCGTCGTAGTGAGAGACCTCCTCGAGCAGGTGTTCGCGCGCGGCCTCCGCGGCTTCGGCCAGCTCTGCGGGAATCTCGTTTTCTTCCTGTTCGGTGCCGAGCTCATCTTTGTAGACCATCGCCTTCATCTTCACGAGGTCGACGATGCCGAGGAAGTCGGCCTCTGAGCCGATCGGCAGCTGGATCGGCACCGGGTGCGCGCCCAGGCGGTCGATCATCGTCTGCACGCCGCGGTCGAAGTCCGCGCCGATGCGGTCCATCTTGTTGATGTAGGCGATGCGCGGCACGTGGTACTTGTCGGCCTGACGCCAGACGGTCTCAGACTGCGGCTCGACGCCGGCGACGGAGTCGAACAGCGCGATCGCGCCGTCGAGCACGCGCAGCGAGCGCTCGACCTCGACCGTGAAGTCCACGTGGCCGGGCGTGTCGATGATGTTGATGCGGTGGCCTTTCCACTCTGCGGTGGTGGCTGCCGAGGTGATCGTGATGCCGCGCTCCTGCTCCTGCTCCATCCAGTCCATCACGGCCGCGCCCTCGTGCACCTCGCCGATCTTGTACGTGCGGCCGGTGTAGTAGAGGATGCGCTCGGTCGTCGTCGTCTTACCGGCGTCGATGTGCGCCATGATCCCGATGTTGCGGGTGTTTTCCAGGGTGTACTTGCGTGGCATCAGTAAATGGGGTGGTGGTGTTTCGGGCGAAAAAAATGGACCCCTCGGGTCCACGCGCGCTGCTGGTCTTGTGGACCGGTCCGCTTCGCTATCTGATCGAGGTCTCCATCTTGGTTTACGACTCCGTCGTCGCGGTCCCTTCAACTGCACGAGCACACGCGCGACGCGGCCGACTATAGCAGAGCAATTGGGCGTTTCAGAGCGCTATCCGGGGCTCTGCGACGCCCTTTGCGCGGGCTCCGCGCCGGCCTCGATCGGGCCCTCCGAAGAGGCCTCGTCGAACATCTCGCCGAGTGCCTGAAGCACGCGCGTCGCCGCACGCAGATCGCGCTCGGAAACGTCTCCGAGCGCCTGCTGCCAGCGACTCTGCCAGGCGCTGCGCTTGGCTGCGATCTTCTCGCGGCCCTGCTCGGTCAGTCGCGACACGACCACGCGGCGATCGGTCGGCGAGCGCACGCGCTCGACGTGCCCGCAGGCGGCCAGGTGGTCGAGCATCTGCGTCACCGTCGCCGGTGTCAGCCGCGCCGCCGTCGCGAGCTCGCCGGCGGGCAGCTCGCCGCGCTCGTCGAGCTCGATCAGCAGCTCGAACTGCGCGTGGCTGAGCTCTGAGCCCTGCAGGTGCGTGTCGCGACCGCGCAGGCGGCTGAGCGTGCGAAAGACATGACGGAAGGCCAACCCGAGCTCGGCCAACTGCGGGCTGAGCTCGGCAGCAGACTCGATCTTCGTCGCGCCGACAGCCGGGCGCTTAGGCTTGGTCGGGGCGGCCATCTGCGCTCACACCCCCAGCGGCTCGGCCGTCGCCTCAGCGTTGGCTGCCGCTCGACTCGGCCGCGCACGCGGGTTCTCGGCTCGCAGCAGCACGACGCAGGGAATCAGCGACAGCACGCAGATGCCGACCGACCACCAGTAGGCGGTTTGAAAGGCGCTCGCCGGTTTGGTCAGCGCATGTCCGGTGGCGCGCTGCAGCACCACCGCGAGCACGGCCGTGCCGATCGCGCCGCCGATGCGCTGCAGCACATTCAACTGCGGCGTCGCGTCGGACAGTTGGTCGGGACGCAGCGACGCGAAGGCTGCGGTCATCGCGGGCATGAACGAGAAGCCGATGCCGACGCCACGCAGCAGCAGCACCAGCGAGATGAACACGATCGACGTCTGCCCGCCGACGAATGCGAGCGGGATCGTCGCCGCGGAC
Source organism: uncultured Solirubrobacteraceae bacterium (assembly GCA_963793935.1). Taxonomy (GTDB): domain Bacteria; phylum Actinomycetota; class Thermoleophilia; order Solirubrobacterales; family Solirubrobacteraceae; genus Palsa-744. The sequence goes on along the minus strand of CAWCBZ010000001.1, from coordinate 237,199 downwards.
AGAATCAGCACGCCCGCCAACGCGACCCGACCGCCGCCGAAACGCTGCGTGAAGCGGCTCACCAGCGGCATCACGATCAGCATTCCGAGGCCCTGCGGACCGACCAGCAGCCCGGTGACGATCACGCTCTCGTGCCGCACTTCCTGGTAGTACAGCGGCACCAGAATCATCGCGCCGAACAGCGCCGCGCCGAGGCCGAAAGTCGTCAGCGAAGCCGCGCCGAACACGCGGTTGGCGTACAGACGCACGTCCAGCAGCGGACGCTCCACGCGCAGCGCGTGCCACACGAAGATGCCGGACAGAACCAGCGCGATGGCGATCGGCCAGACGACGATCGGCGCCGCGAGGTCGCTGTGCGTGCCCAGCTGGCTGAGCCCATAGACAAGCGCCGTCGATGCCGTCGACAGCAGACCCAGCCCGATCACGTCCAGGCGTCCGGCCTCGCCCGAGTCTGTATGCGGCAGCACGCGCCAGGCGAGCGCGAAGGCGATCACGCCGATCGGCAAGTTGACAAGGAAGATCCACGACCAGTGCAGGTTCTGCAGGATCGTGCCGCCGACGACCGGTCCGAGAATCGGCGCGAGCATCGCCGGCATCGTCACGACGCCCATCACGCGCCCCATGCGCTTGGGTCCGGCGACCTGCGCCATGATCAGCTGGCCGACCGGCATGATCATGCCGCCGCCGGCGCCCTGCAGCACGCGAAACAGCACCAGCGAGGTGGTCGAGGCGGCGATCGCGCACAGCCCCGAGCCGACCGTGAACAGCACCAGCGAGGTCATGTACACGCGCTTGGCGCCATAGCGTCGGGCGGCCCAGCCGGTGACGGGGATCACTGCCGCCAAAGACAGCAGGTAGCCGGTGACGACCCATTGAATCTGCGAGATCGAGCTGTGCAGGTCGTGGCCGAGCGTGCGCAGCGCCACGTTCACGATCGTCGTGTCGAGAATCGACATGATCATGCCGAGAATCACCACGCCGGCGATCTTCCACACGTACGGCTCGATGCGCTCGGAAGCCTCCGGGCCGTGCGAGCCGGTCTGCTTGTCGCGTGTTGTCGTGTCAGCAGAAGCCATTCGGTACCTTAAGTTTAGGTACCAAAGCTTCTTTCTTCAACCCCCTGGACGGGTGTTCGGGCTAACGTCGATCGCGTGGGTCTGCTCTCGGATTACTCGCGACAGGCGCTCGCCTACGACAGCACGCGCGGCGCCAGCCCGTCGGTGCTCGCGCCGCTGCGGCGCGCGCTCTCAGGGGCGTCTGGTCACAGGCTGGCAGACATCGGCGGCGGCACCGGCAACTACGCGCTGGCGCTCGCCGGCGAGGGCTGGCGCCCGGTCGTCGTCGACCGCTCGCGCGCGATGCTTGCGCTGGCCGCACGCAAGGGCTTGCACACCGTCGAGGGCGATGCCACGGGCCTGCCTTTCGCCGACCACAGCTTTGACGCGGCCATGCTCGTGTCGATGCTGCACCACGTCGACACCCCCGCCGACGCGCTCGCCGAGGCCAAGCGCGTGCTGCGTCCGGGTGGGCGCTTGGCGGTGATGGTGTTCACGCGCGAGGACATCGCCGACGCCTGGTGCCTGGACTACTTCCCGAGCTCGCGGTCGTGGATGGAGCGGACGCACATGCCGGTCGCCGAGCTGTTCGCCGAGCTGCCGGGCGCGTGGCGCGTGCCTGTCGTCTACAACGACCTGCAGGACGGCTCGATGGCCGCCATGCTCGGCCATCCGGAGCTGATCCTCGACCCCACGCGCCGCGCGCAGACGAGCTACTTCGAGCGCATGCAGCGCGACCATCCGCAGGAGTTGCAAGCCGGCCTGGACCGCCTAGAGCGCGAGCTGCGCGCCGGCGACGGCAGCGCGCCGACGCAGGCCGGGCACGCAAGCGTGCTGGCGTGGGTCAAGCCGCGGGTTGAGGATCGCCGGGCGCCGAGGGCGGATGTCTCAGTTTGAGTCGAGACTACGTGTCGCTCGATAGCCGCGCCAAAGGTTGCGTGCAGCTCTCGCGAAGACGAAGATGAGCACGCACGTGAATGCGACGGCTATCCACGAGACGTGGCCCAGCCGTGAACGGTCTGCGCTCAGGATGAGCCCACGCACGACGGCCACGCTCATCCAGAGAGCGAGCAATGCCAGGATCACGCAGCCAACGAGGCGAAGGCGACGGCGCTCGCGCTCGGTGTGGATGTTTACGCCTCGATAGCGCAACGGACGCTTCTTCTGTTCGCTCATCGCTCAGCGAAGGCTAAGCGTCTAGCAAGCAGTCCAGCCCGTAGCGGCCCGAGGACCGAGCGAGCCAACAGAGCAGGAAGCGAAGACGTCGGCCGCTCAGCGAGTAGCGGATCGAGGACCAAGCGAGCCAAGGACGCAGGAAGCGAAGTGTGCTGGCCGAAACGGGGATGCGAGCGGAGCGAGTGTCTCCTGGCTTCGGTACACGAGCGACCGAGGACACCGGCACGCGCCGGTCATCGCGTCGCTACCAGCGGTAGTGGGCGAAGGCCTTGTTGGCCTGCGCCATGCGATAAATGTCGTCCTTGCGCTTGTAGGCGCCGCCCTGCTGGGACATGCGCGTCGATGCAGCTCGTTGGCCAGGCGCTGGGCCATCGTCTTCTCGCGACGCTGGCGCGCGAACTCGACCAGCCAGCGAACGGCGAGCGTGCGGGCGCGGCGCGAGGCGACCTCGACGGGCACCTGGTAGGTGGCGCCGCCGACGCGGCGCGATTTGACCTCGAGCGTCGGCGTGAGCGTCTTGATCGAGGCCTCGAGCGTCTCGACCGGGTCTTTGTCCGAGCGCTCGCCGATCAGCGCCAGCGCGTCGTAGACGATGCGCTCGGCGGTCGACTTCTTGCCGTCGAGCATGACCTTGTTGATGACCTGCTGGACGAGCTTGGAGCGATGGACGGGGTCCGGCTCGACCGGACGGATCTGGGCTGCTGCGCGGCGCGGCATCTATTTCTTCTTCACGCCGTACTGCGAGCGCGCCTTCTTGCGGTCGCTCACGCCGGCGGCGTCGAGCGTGCCGCGAACGACCTTGTAGCGAACGCCCGGAAGATCCTTGACGCGGCCGCCGCGGACGAGCACGACGGAGTGCTCCTGCAGGTTGTGCCCCTCGCCGGGGATGTAGGCGGTGACCTCGATCGAGCCGGAGATGCGCACGCGCGCGACCTTGCGCAGCGCGGAGTTAGGCTTCTTCGGCGTCGTCGTGTAGACGCGCGTGCAGACGCCGCGGCGCTGCGGCGCGGCGGTCTTCTTCTTGCGGCCCTTGCCGGACTTCAGTCCCGGCGTGGCGAGCTTCTTCTTCGGGGCCACGCGGCCCTTGCGCACGAGTTGCGAGGTGGTTGGCATGCGGGCGGTGATGCTAGCAGCGCTAAGCGCTTGCGAGCAGCGCCGGCGGCGCGCACCGGCGCGGGCATCATCGCCGCGGCGACGATCACGGCGACAAAGGCGACCGCCTGCACGTCAGCCCCAGCGGGCTGCCGGCCATCGGATCGCCGAACACGAGAATGCCGCCGGTGATGCCGGCGATGTTCGCGGCGGTGCCGGTCACGGCGATCACCGGCACGGCGTCGCCGTCCTGCAGGCCGCGGGCGGAGGCGTAGAAGGCGACGATCGAGGCGAGCACCGCGACGATCGAGCCAGGGGCTGAGCAGCAGCCCGAGAAAGCCGTGCGCGCCGGTGATGCCGGTCAGCGCCTTGATCGCCGTGTCGGACACGCCGAAGAGGATGCCGGCGGCGGCGCCGAGCATGACGCCGTGGTGCTCGACCGGGCCGCCCATGCGCGGGCCCATGATCAGCAGGCCACCGAGGCCGAACAGCCCGGCCTCGAAGGCGATCATCGCGGCGACGGAGAACTGCGAGTGCGCGCCGTGCATCGTCGGCGCGGTGAGGCCGAGCATGCGCCAGGCCGGCGGCCATCAGCGACAGGCCGATCCACTGGCGACGGCCGACCTCGAAGCCGAACAGCCGGTCGGCCATCACGGCGATGAACACGACGCCGGCGGCGAGCGCCACCTGGATCACCGACATCGGCGCCAGCGCCAGCGCGGCGACGTGCAGACCCCAGCTCGCCGGTGGCGGTGATCATGCCGAGCGTGAACCACTTCGACGAGTACAGCGAGCGCGCCGCCGCGAAGGGGTGCCGGACGTCGATCTTGGGCACCGAGTTGGCGCCGCGGTGCTTGTAGAAGAAGCCCAGGTTCGCGACGAATGCGCACGCGAGAGCCAGGAGGATGCCGAGGTCTAGGGTCATAGGATGGTGGGGGTCGGGAGGTGCTTGCGTGGGGATCGACGGATGCGCGAGGCTGCTTTACTGCCAGCGCCCAAGCCTCGGCGGATCGGCCGTCGCAGGAGAGTACCCCGCTCTACCTGTGTGGAAACTAAAGAACAGGCAAAAGAAATATTGGAGTCCTCAAGCGTCGATCCGCACAAGCCATTGATGCTCGTCGACATCGACGGAGTCATCTCGTTGTTCGGCGGAGATCTCTCGGCCAAGACGGGCGCTTTCCACTCGATCGAGGGCATTCCTCACTTCCTTTCGGCCACCGCCGCCGCTCACCTTCTCGATCTGGCCGAGCATTTCGAGCCGGTCTGGTGCAGCGGCTGGGAGGAGAAGGCCGACGAGCATCTCCCCCACCTGCTCGGGCTGCCGGCCGGCCTGCCGTTTCTGCGCTTCGACCGATCGGTCGGCCGCAGCAACGCGCATTGGAAGCTCGACGCGATCGACGCCTACGCCGGCCGGCGGGCGCTGGCATGGATCGACGACGCCTTCAACGCGGCCTGCCACGAGTGGGCGCAGCGCCCGCGCGGCGCCGACGCTGCTCGTGCGCGACCGAGCCCGAACACGGTCTCACCGCAGCGCGAGCGCCGGCTGCTGCTGGCGTGGGCGCAGGAGCTGGAGCAGGGCTGAGCGCCGACGTGGCCAGCGTGAGCGGCACCGAGATCGCCGCGCCGGCTCCCGCCGGCCCGCCGGCGCCGGCGGCCGCGCCGACGTAGAGAGCTCGTAGCGAGAGGCTCGTGGCAGCGGGCACGATGCTCGCCGGCAGCGACCAGCGCCCTTCGGCGTCGCACTGCGCCTGCGCGAGCGTCTGCTCGATGACCACTTCGCCGCGACGCGACACGCTGCGCGCCTGGATCTGCACGGTCGCGCCGGCGAGCGGTGCGCCGTCGAGGAACGTCAAGGCGCCGGTGAGGCCGCCTGTTGCGACTGGCGCGGGCGGCGCGGACGGCGCGGGCGGCGCGCCGGGCACCTGCGGCGCGTCCGGCGCGGACGGCGACTGTTCGGCGCCGGCGGGCGTCAGCGCGAGCGTCGCGAGCACGGGTCGTGGCGCGAGGCCGTGCACGCGCGGACGGATGGCCGGCAGCTGGCGATACAGCGCATCGCCCGGGCAGTCGGTGGTGTCGGCGTCGCGGTGGCCGGCGATGCGCGGCAGCGATACGGGCGCGTTGGCCGGGTAGCGGCTGTAGACGGCGCCGGCCGGGTTGACGTGCACGGTCACGCGCCCCTGCGCCGGCACGCCGTGCAGCGACAGCTTCCACGCCAGCAGGCGCTGCAACGCTCGCCTGGCCGGCGCGGAGATCGGCTGGCCGCCGAACGATCCGAGCACGGCGACGCCGGTGGAGACGAGGTTGTAGCCGCCGGCCTGTGCGCCGACGACCGGCTCGTCGATGCCGCCGGCGCGCGCCTCGAACGTACGCCCGAAGGCGTCGATGACGAAGTTGTAGCCGATGTCGTTCCAGCCGCGAACTTCTCGATGGAAGAGAAAGATCGCGCGCAGCATCGCCGGCACCTCGCGCGCGAGGTAGCCGTTGGGATTCTCGGTGTGGTGCACGAAGGCCAGTCGCACCGCACCGTATTCCGGCGCGACTCGCGGATGCGAAACGCCGCGCGCCCACGCGCGGCGCGCGATGATCGGCGGCTGCCCGGCGCCCGCCTGCAGGCTCGGCGCGATCACCGGCAGCGAGGCCGAGGCAAACGCCGCAAGCGCAGTGCGCCCGGCGGCCAGCGCGGCGCGACGAGCGCCGACGCCGGCGCTGACGTCGATCAGGTGCAGGCGCACACCATGCGCCGTGCGGGGCACGCGCAGTTGCACCAAGCGCGTCCCGCCCGTCCACAGCGGATCGGCGATCAGAGCGTGTCCGGCGGCGGCGTCGGGGCCGTGTCCGCTGGCGGCGGCGACCGTCCACGAGCTCCAGCGCAGGTCGCCGCGCATGAAGCGCACCAGCAGACCGGCCTCGTGCGGCGAGCGCCACTGCACGCCGAGCAGGTCGGCGTTGCCTGCCAGCTCAATCGTGTGCACGCCAGGTGCGAGCGTGCCGAGACGGCGCTCGGCGACCGCAGGCGCAGATGGCCCGGCAAGACCGCCAGTGCGCGCGCCGGGTGCGTGACGGCCGCCGCAAGAACGCCGCCGGCGGCGCCGAGCAGCGATCGACGCGTCATGCGATCGGCGTTCATCGCTGCTCAGAACAGCATGCCCCGGCCAAAGATGCGCCATGCAGCTGACCCCGGGGCGCTCGCGGCGCCCGGGTCATGCCGTCCTGCCTATTTCTGCTCGGGAGCGGGGTCCTCCTCGGGGACCTCCAGCTCGGCCAGCTCCTCGACGAAGCCGGGGTCGCTGTCGCCGGCGCCGATCTTCTCCAGCGACGCGAGGTCGGCGTCGAACTCCTGGCCGTAGCCGCCGCCGAGCTCGCCGTTGGACAGCCCGAGCTCGGCCGCGATCTCGTCCTGGTCGAGCAGGCCGACGTCGTCGATCGCGCGCGGCAGCGGCTCGGACGGCTCGATCTCGATCCGCCGGTAGCGCTTCAGCCCGGTCGCGGCCGGGATCAGCTTGCCGATGATCACGTTCTCCTTGAGGCCGTTGAGGCGGTCGGTCTTGCCCTCCAGCGCCGCGTCGGTGAGCACCTTGGTGGTCTCCTGGAAGGAGGCCGCCGACAGGAACGAGTCGGTGTTCAGCGACGCCTTGGTGATGCCGAGGATGATGTCCTCGAACTGCGCGGCCTCGCCCTTGTCCTTGATCGACCGCGTCGTTGACCTTGGCGAACTCGAAGCGGTCGACGAACTGGCCCGGGCAGGTAGTCGGTGTCGCCCTTCTGGTCGACGCGCACCTTCTTGAGCATCTGGCGCACGATCAGCTCGATGTGCTTGTCGTTGATGTCCACGCCCTGGGACTTGTAGACCTCCTGGACCTCCTTGACCAGGTAACTGCTCGGTCTCGGTGCGCCCGCGGATCGCCAGCAGCTCGTGCGGGTAGACCGACCCCTCGTTGAGCTGCTTGCCGGCGCTGATCTTCTCGCCGGCGCTGACGAACAGCCGCGTGCGCCGCGGGAAGGTGTGGCGGTGCTCCTCGCCGGCCTCGTCGGTGATCACGACGGTCAGCGCCTTGTCGGTCTCCTCGATCGAGACGACGCCGTCCTGCTCGGCGATCTTCGCCAGGCCCTTCGGCTTGCGCGCCTCGAACAGCTCGACGACGCGCGGCAGACCGTGCGTGATGTCCGCGCCGGCGACGCCGCCGGTGTGGAACGTACGCATCGTCAGCTGCGTGCCGGGCTCGCCGATCGACTGGGCGGCGACGATGCCGACCGCGTCGCCGATCTGCGCGAGCGCGCCGGTCGCCATCGCCCGGCCGTAGCAGGCCTGGCACACGCCGCTCTGGGCCTCGCACTTGAGCACCGAGCGCACGGGCACCGTTGACCTCGACGCCCTTCTCGTGCTCGTCGGCGAACGCCGCGACGATCTCGGCGAACTCCGCGCGATCGATCTCCGCGCCCTGCTCGGCGAGCATGCGGCCGCGCTTGGTCTTGATGTCCAGCGCCGCGATGCGCCCGACGAGGTCGTCGTTGGGGTCGCCGCCGTCCTTGAACACGGGCATCTCGATGTACTCCTCGGTGCCGCAGTCGGCCTCGCGGATGATCACGTCCTGCGCGACGTCGACCAGACGCCGCGTCAGGTAGCCCGAGTCGGCGGTGCGCAGCGCCGTGTCGGCCAGGCCCTTTCGCGCGCCGTGCGTCGAGATGAAGTACTCGAGCACCGACAGGCCCTCCATGAAGTTGGCCTTGATCGGGCGCTCGATGATTTCGCCCTTCGGGTTGGCCATCAGGCCGCGCATGCCCGCCAGCTGGCGGATCTGCTTGAACGAGCCACGCGCACCCGAGTTGGCCATCATGAAGATCGGGTTGAGCGTCTCGAGGTTGGCGACCATCGCGTCGGCGACCTCGTCGGTCGCCGCGTTCCACTGCTCGACGACCGCCTCGTGGCGCTCCTCCTGGGTGATCAGGCCCATGTCGTACTGGTCTGAGATCTCGCCGACCTGCTCCTCGTAGCCGTCGATGATCGACTGCTTCTCCGGCGGAACCACGACGTCGTTCTTGGAGATCGTGATGCCGGCCTGCGTGGCGTACTTGAAGCCGAGGTCCTTGAACGCGTCGAGCACCAGCGAGATCGTCGTCGCGCCGTAGGTCTGCACGAGCACGTCGATCAGCCGCGTCGTGTCGCGCTTCTTCATCGACTGGTTGACGAACGTGTACTTGGTGGCGTCGAACTCGTCGCCCAGCGCCTCCGCCAGCGCGCGCTCGATGCGGTCGTTGTAGATGATCCGCCCGATCGTCGTCAGCACGTGACCGCCCTCGCGCCCATAGGGGCGGAACTCGGCGAGGTCGTGCAGCTTGACGACGCGACCCTCGTAGGACAGCTCGGCCTCCTGCGCCGTGCGGAACACGTGCGGACGCGGCTCGTGCGTCGCTGCGGTCGATCTTCGACAGCTCGTCTGCTTCCGGACCGTAGGTCAGGTAGTAGGCGCCCAGGATCATGTCCTGCGTCGGCGTCGCCAGCGGCGCGCCGTGCGCCGGGCAGAGGATGTTGTTGGACGACAGCATCAGGATGCGCGCCTCGGCCTGCGCCTCTGCCGACAGCGGCAGGTGCACGGCCATCTGGTCGCCGTCGAAGTCGGCGTTGAAGGCGTGGCAGACCAGCGGGTGGACCTGGATCGCCTTGCCCTCGACCAGCAGCGGCTCGAACGCCTGGATGCCGAGACGGTGCAGCGTCGGTGCGCGGTTGAGCAGCACCGGGTGCTCGTGGATGACCTCCTCGAGCACGTCCCACACCTCGCCGATCATCGAGTCGACCATCTTCTTGGCCGCCTTGATGTTCTGCGCGGACTTGCGCTCGACCAGGCGGGCCATGATGAACGGCTTGAACAGCTCCAGCGCCATGATCTTCGGCAGGCCGCACTGGTGCAGCTTCAGGTACGGGCCGGCGACGATCACCGAGCGCCCGGAGTAGTCCACGCGCTTGCCGAGCAGGTTCTGGCGGAAGCGCCCCTGCTTGCCCTTGAGCATGTCCGACAGGCTCTTCAGCGGGCGGTTGCCCGGTCCGGTGACCGGACGGCCGCGGCGGCCGTTGTCGAACAGCGCGTCGACGGCCTCCTGCAGCATGCGCTTCTCGTTGTTGACGATGATCTCCGGCGCGCCGAGGTCGAGCAGCCGCTTGAGGCGGTTGTTGCGGTTGATCACGCGTCGGTACAGGTCGTTGAGGTCCGACGTCGCAAAGCGCCCGCCGTCCAGCTGCACCATCGGGCGCAGCTCCGGCGGGATCACCGGCACGGCGTCGAGCACCATCATCTCCGGCTTGTTGCCGGACTGGATGAAGGCCGAGACGACCTTCAGGCGCTTGACCGCGCGGGCCTGCTTCTGGCCTTTGCCGGTCTTGACCTGGTCCTCGAGCTCGACCCTTTCGGCCTCGAGGTCGACCTGCTGGAGCAGGTCGCGGACCGCTTCGGCGCCCATGCCGCCGCGGAAGTACTCGCCGAAGCCGTAGGAGCAGCCGAAGCGCTCCTTGAGCTCGCGGAAAGTCGCCTCGTCGTGCTCGATCTGCTTGGGCTCCATCGTCTTGAAGAGCTCCCAGACGTTGCGCATGCGCTCGGCGGCGTCCTCGATGTAGGCCTCGGTGTCGGAGATGTCGGCCTCGAAGGCCTTGGTCAGCTCCTTGGTCAGCTTCTCGCGCTCCTCGTCGGAGATCTTCTGCAGGTTGACGTCGAGCGAGTCCGCCCACAGGTGGTCTTCGTCGTTGAAGTGCGTCTGTTTGCCGTTCTGCAGGTATTTTTCGCGGCGCTTGAGCGACTCCTGAAGCTCCAGCACGCGCTCCTCGCGCTCGGCCGTGTAGGCGTCGAGGACCTTGTTGACCTCCTTCTCCAGCGAGTCGAGGTCCTTGGTGCGCGCCTCGTCGTCGACCCACGTGACGATCGACGCGGCGAAGTAGAGAACCTTCTCAAGTTCCTTGGGCGCCATGTCCAGCAGGTAGCCGATGCGGCTGGGCACGCCCTTGAAGAACCAGATGTGGCTGACGGGCGCGGCCAGGTCGACGTGACCCATGCGCTCACGGCGCACCTTCGAGCGCGTGACCTCGACGCCGCAGCGCTCGCAGACGATGCCCTTGTAGCGGACGCGCTTGTACTTGCCGCAGTAGCACTCCCAGTCCTTGGTCGGACCGAAGATGCGCTCGCAGAACAGCCCATCCTTCTCGGGCTTGAGCGTGCGGTAGTTGATCGTCTCGGGCTTGATCACCTCGCCGGAGCTCCAGCTGCGGATCTGCTTGGAGGAGGCGAGGCTGATCTCGATGGCGTCGAAGTTGTTTATGTCGATCATGTGGCTCTAGCTTTCGCTCGCGGGTGAATCGGATCTAGATGCTGCGTGTCGGTGCTGCTTGCGGGACTGCTGAGAGCCGCCAGTCGGAGCTCGTGCTCCGTGCGCCGCGGCGGCATGCGGCGCGATCCACTACGTCTCAGCCACCTCGGGTGCGCCCTCCTCGAGGTCCTCCGTGCCCTCCAGGTCGATCGGCGCATCGCCGTCGGCCTCTGCATCTGCCTTCGCGTCGGGCGAAGAGCCGTTGGCGTCGGCGTCCTCGCCCTCGACCGCCTCGTCGGCGGCATCGCCGCTCAGCGCACGCACGCCCGAGAGGTCGATGCCGAGCTCCTCGGCGGCGCGCAGCAGGTCATCGTCTTCGTCGCGGATCTCCGCTCGCTGGCCCTCCTCGGAGACGACGTTGACGTCGAGCGCCAATGACTGCATCTCCTTGAGCAGGACCTTGAAGGACTCTGGGATCGACGGCTCGGCGATGTTCTCGCCCTTGACGATCGCCTCGTAGGCCTTCACGCGACCGACCGTGTCGTCGGACTTGATCGTGAGCATCTCCTGCAGCGTGTAGGCGGCGCCGTATGCCTCCAGCGCCCAGACCTCCATCTCGCCGAAGCGCTGACCGCCGAACTGCGCCTTGCCGCCCAGCGGCTGCTGAGTGACCAGCGAGTACGGGCCGGTCGAGCGGGCGTGGATCTTGTCGTCGACGAGGTGCAGGAGCTTGAGGATGTACATGTAGCCCACCGTCACCTGCTCCTCGAACGGCTCGCCGGTGCGGCCGTTGAACAGCGTCATCTTGCCCGACGCCTGCTCGCCGTCGCGGCGGGACTTGTCCACGTCCATGCGGATACGCCCGGTGTGCGCGTCCTGCCACTTGACCAGCGCCGTGTCGACGTCTGCCACCGTCGCGCCGTCGAACACCGGCGTGGCCACGTAGACCTTGCCGTTGCCGCCGTTGGAGTGCGCTTCCTTGTAGGCCTCGGTGCCGTCGTCGTACCAGCCCTGCGCGGCGGCCCAGCCGAGGTGCGTCTCGAGAATCTGCCCGACGTTCATGCGCGAAGGCACGCCCAGCGGGTTGAGGATCACGTCGACGGGCGTGCCGTCCTCCAGGAACGGCATGTCCTGCTGGTCGACGATCTTGGAGATCACACCCTTGTTGCCGTGGCGGCCCGCGAGCTTGTCGCCCTCGGAGATCTTGCGCTTCTTGGCGACGAACACGCGCACGAGGTCGTTGACGCCCGGCGGCAGGTCGTCGCCGGCGTCACGACTGAAGGTCATCACGTCGATCACCACTCCGCCCTCGCCGTGCGGCACCTTCAGCGAGGTGTCGCGAACCTCGCGCGCCTTCTCCTTGAAGATCGCGCGGATCAGCTTCTCCTCGGCGGTCAACTCGGTCTCGCCCTTGGGCGTGACCTTGCCGACCAGCAGGTCGCCGGAGATGACCTCGGCGCCGACGCGCACGATGCCGCGGTCGTCGAGGTTGCGCAGCGACTCCTCCGAGCGGTTGGGGATGTCGCGCGTGATCTCCTCCTCGCCCAGCTTGGTCGTGCGCGCGTCGATCTCGTACTCCTCGATGTGAATCGAGGTGAGCTCGTCGTCCTGCACGAGGCGCTTGGAGAGGATGATCGCGTCCTCGAAGTTGTAGCCCTCCCAGGACATGAAGGCGACCATCAGGTTCTTGCCCAGCGCCATCTCGCCGCGGTCGGTCGAGGAGCCGTCTGCCAGCACGTCGCCGGCCTTGACCTTCTGGCCCGTTTTGACTTTCGGCTTGTGGTGGATCAGCGTGCCCTGGTTGGAGCGCATGAACTTCTGCAGCTCGTACTCGTCCTTGCCGCCGGAGGTCTGGATGACCACCTGGTCGGCGTCGACGTAGTCGATCGTGCCGGCGTTGCTCGCCAGCAGCACGTCGCCCGTGTCCAGCGCGGCGCGGCGCTCCATGCCCGTGCCGACCAGCGGCGCGTCGGTCTTCAGCAGCGGTACTGCCTGACGCTGCATGTTCGAGCCCATCAGCGCGCGGTTGGCGTCGTCGTGCTCGAGGAACGGGATCATCGCCGTGGCCACTGACCAGATCTGCTCGGGCGAGACGTCGACGAGATCGACGTCCTTGGGACCTACCGTGACGTACTGGCCGGCCTGCGTACGGCAGAGAATCTCTGAGCCCTTGAGCTTGCCGGTCTTGGCGTCGACCGGCGTGTTCGCCTGCGCGATCACCAGCTCCTCTTCCTGCGTCGCGTCCAGGCGCACCACTTTGTCGGTGACAACGCCATCCTGCACGACGCGGTAGGGCGTCGTGACGAAGCCGTACTCAGAGACCTCGGCGAACGACGACAGCGAGCCGATCAGACCGATGTTCGGACCCTCGGGCGTCTCGATCGGGCACATGCGCCCGTAGTGCGTCGGGTGCACGTCGCGCACCTCGATCGGCGCGCGCTCACGCGTCAGCCCGCCGGCGCCCAGCGCCGACAGGCGGCGCCGGTGGGTCAGCCCAGCCAGCGAGTTGGTCTGGTCCATGAACTGGCTCAGCTGGCTGGAGCCGAAGAACTCCTTCAGCGCGGCGACGACCGGGCGGATGTTGATGATCGTCTGCGGCGTGATCGTGTCGGCGTCCTCGGTCGTCAGGCGCTCGCGCACGACGCGCTCCATGCGGTAGAGGCCGATGCGGAAGGCCTCTTGGATCAACTCGCCGACGGTGCGCAGACGGCGGTTGCCGAAGTGCTCGTACTCGTCGAGGTGCTCGGCGACCGGCTCGCGCGGCATGCTCATGGCCTCGGCGGCGTAGTCCTTGATCTCGACCTCGCCGTCCTCGGGAATGCCCAGTCGCTTGGGCAGCGAGACCAGCTCGCGCACGAGCGCGAGAATGTCGTCCTGCGTCAGCGTGCGCGTCTCGATGTCGACGTCCAGTCCGAGGCGCGAGTTCAGCTTGTAGCGTCCGACGCGCGTGAGGTCATAGCGCTTGGGGTCAAAGAACAGCTGGTTGAGCAGCGCCTTGGCGTTGTCGACGCTCGGCGGCTCGCCCGGACGCTGCTTCTTGAACAGCTCGATCAGCGCGCCCTCTTCGGTGCGCGTTGCCTCCGTGTCGGCCTCGATCGTGTTGCGGATGTACAGCGAGTTGTCGAACAGCCGCAGGATCTCCTCGTCTGTCGCGTAGCCCATCGCGCGCAGCAGCACCGTCACCGGCAGCTTGCGCTTGCGGTCGATGCGCACGAAGACCTTGCCCTTCTTGTCGATCTCCAGCTCCAGCCACGACCCGCGCGCGGGCATCAGGTTGGCGATGAAGACCTGCTTCTCGCGATCCTTGGGCTCCATCAGGTATGCGCCCGGCGAACGCACCAGCTGCGTCACGACGACGCGCTCGGTGCCGTTGATCACGAACGTGCCGCGCTCGGTCATCCACGGGAAGTCGCCCATGAACACCGACTGCTCGCGGATCTCTCCCGTCTCGCGGTTGATGAACGCGACGGTGACCGTCAGCGGACGGGCGTAGGTGAGATCCTTCTCGCGGCACTGCTCCAGCGACGCGACCGGCTCGTCGAAGACGAACTGACCGAACTGCACGGCGAGGTTGCCCGTGTAGTCCTCGATCGGCGAGATGTCGTCGATCGTCTCACGCAGCCCGCCCTTCTCGGTGTCGGTCAGCCACGCGAACGAGCGGCGCTGGATGTCAATGAGGTTGGGTACGTCAACGGTCTTGTTGAGGCGCGCGAAAGTACGGCGCGTCCGGAGAGCATCTACAGCGGCCAAGAAACGACTCCTTCGGAGGGCGAGAAACGGGGCAGAGGAGGCGCGCCGAAGCGCGACTGGTAAAGATAGCACAGGCTATCGACGCCCTTAAGTGGGCTGCCGACGCTCACGGACCCCGCCCCCGACTTACCGCGTATGTGGCGCGGCGTCGATCTTCGGACGGCTGCGGCTATTGGCCAGCGCGCGGCAGTTTACCGGAAAATCGGCCCGATTGTTAAACCTGGATAAAGCGAGGACCCCGCCTGGGCGGGGTCCTCGAAAGCTGCTGGGCGGCGCATCGAGCGCGCCGAGCGGCGGGAGGCCGCAGCGATGAGCCGTCGCTACTTGACCTCGACCGCGCCTCCGGCCTCCTCGAGTTCCTGCTTGAGCTTGTCGGCCTCCTCCTTCTCGATGCCCTCCTTGACCGGCTTGGGGGCCTCGTCGACGAGCGCCTTGGCCTCTTTGAGGCCAAGCCCGGTCGCCGCGCGCACGACCTTGATCACCTGGATCTTCTTGTCGCCGGAGGCTGTCAGGATCACGTCGACCGTGCCGCCTTCTTCGTCGTCGGCGCCCGCGTCGCCGCCACCGCCGCCCCCGGCTGCTGCGACCGGCGCCGCGACCGCGGCTGCCGACACGCCGAACTCCTCCTCGAGCGCTTTGATGCGCTCGGCGAGCTCGAGCACCGAGATGCCCTTCAGCTCCTCGATCCAGTCCTGTGTGCTGGTTGCCATGTTCGTCAGTCCTCCTTGGTGGATTTCGCATCGGCGGGGTCCTGCTCGGCCTCGGCCGATGCGTCCGCCTGCTTGTCGTCGTCTTGCGCCGGCTCACTCGCCGGCTCAGCTTTGTCATCCGCGGCCGCCTCCGCCGCGGGCGCGGCGTCCTCGGCCTTGACCTCGTCTGCGGCTGGCGCCTCGTCGGCCGCCGTAGCTGCCTCCGCCGCCGGCGCGTCGTCCGCCGCCGGCGCCTCCTCCGCTGCCGGGGCCTCCTCCGCTGCAGGGGCGTCGGAGGCCGGAGCCTCGGCCTGCTCTGCCGCGGGCTCCTCCGCAGCAGGCGCCGCGGCCTCTGCCGGCGCCTCGGCCGCGGCCGGCGCCTCGCCGGCCGGGATCTCGCCGGACTCCTTCTTCTCGCGCACCTGGCCGAGCGCCGAGGCGAGACCGCCGACGAGCGCGGCGAGCGAGCGCACAAGCCCGCCGACCGGCGATGCGACGACGCCGACGAGCTGGCCGTAGAGCACTTCGCGTGAGGGCAGGCGAGACAGCGAGCGGATCTGCTCGACGTCGAGCGTCTCGCCGTCCATCAGGCCGCCCTTGAACAGCAGCAGCTGAGTGGCGCGCGCATAGTCGGCGATCGCCTTGGCGGCGGTCGCGACGTCGCCGCGCACGAACGTCAGCGCGGTCGGGCCGGCGAGGTATTCCTTGAGCGTTCCCGCTCCGGCCTGGTCGGCGGCGCGTTCGGTGAGCGAGTTCTTGACGACCTTGAACGTGGCGTCGGCCTCGCGCAGCTTGGCGCGCAGCTCGGCGACCTGCGGCACGGAGATGCCGCGGTAGTCGACGGCGAAGATCGCGTGCGACTCGTCGATATGGGCGGCGATTTCCTCAATCGCCACGGCCTTCTGGTCTCGGTTCATTTAGTCCGCTCTCGAAGTGTTCGGTGTGCCCGTGCAGGCAGACGAGAGAGCGCGGCGAACCGGCGTCAACTCGCTCCAACCTGCCCCGGTCTTAGGCCGCCGGTCTGAGGACCGGCGAGTGCCGAGGGTCTCGGGCGGTGCGTTTGCCTGCGGGAGTGTAGCCGCTAGGCGGCGACTGCGGCGGCGTCGCCGGTGATTTCGCGCGTACGGCTGGGGTCGACCTTGACGCCCGGGCCCATCGTCGAGGTGATCGTGATCGAGCGCAGGTAGCGGCCCTTGGCGACCGACGGCTTGGCGCGGATCAGCTCTTCGATCACGGCGGCGTAGTTCTCCAGCAGCTGCGTCTCGCCGAAGCTGGCCTTGCCGATCACCAAGTGCACGATCGCCGTGCGGTCGGTGCGGTACTCGATCTTGCCCGACTTGGACTCCTCGACGGCTTTGGCGACGTCCATCGTCACCGTGCCGACCTTCGGGTTGGGCATCTTGCCCGACGGTCCGAGCACGCGGCCGAGGCGGCCGACGACGGACATCATGTCGGGCGTGGCGATGGCCACGTCGAAGTCGTCGAAGCCCTCCTCGATGCGTTTGGCCAGGTCGTCGCCGCCAACCACGTCGGCGCCGGCGCCTTCGGCCTCGGCGACCTTGGGGCCCTGCGCGAAGACGACGATCTTGACGTCCCTGCCGACGCCGTTGGGCAGCGCGATGGTGCCACGCAGCTGCTCGTCGGCGTGGCGCACGTTCAGGCCGGTGCGCACGTGCAGCTCGATCGACTCGTCGAACTTGGCGTTGGCCAGGTTGCGCACGATCGCGACGGCCTCGGCCGGCTCGTACTCGCGCTCGCGGTCGACCTTCTGCAGTCCCTCGGCGTAACGCTTGCCGTGCGCGCTCATGACGCCACGTCCACGCCCATCGAGCGCGCCGTGCCGGCGATGATCTTGGCGGCCTGGTCGACGTCGTGCGCGTTGAGGTCTGCAAGCTTTCGCTCGGCGATCTCGCGCAGCTGGCTCTGTGTGATCGTGCCGACCTTCACGCGGTTGGGCTCGCCCGAGCCCTTGTTGATTTTGATCGCCTGACGAATCAGCACAGCGGCCGGCGGCGTCTTGGTGATGAACGTGAACGAGCGGTCCTCGTAGACCGTGATGACGACCGGAATGACCGTGCCCGTTTCGCTCTGCGTCTGCGCGTTGAACGCCTTGCAGAACTCCATGATGTTGATGCCATGCTGGCCCAGCGCAGGCCCGACCGGCGGCGCAGGACTCGCCTGGCCGGCGTTGGCCTGCAGCTTGATGGTCGTGAGGACCTTCTTGGCCATTAGAGCTTTTTCACCTGATCAAAACCGACCTCGACTGGGGTCTCCCGGCCGAAGATTGATACCAGCACCTTGAGCTTGGCGGCGTCGTCGTTGATCTCGGAGATCTCGCCGGAGAAGTCCGACAGCGGCCCGGAGACGACCTTGACGCTCTCGCCGATCGTGAACTGGGCGCGCGTGCGCGTGGCCGTCGCGACCTCCTTGTGCAGCAGCCGGTCGACCTCGATCTGCGTCAGCGGCACGGGCTCTTGCGACGCGCCGACGAAGCCGGTCACGCCGGGCGTGCCCTTGACGACGCCCCATGAGTCCTCGTTGAGCTCCATGTTGACGAGCACGTAGCCCGGCATCGTGCGCTTCTCGACGGTGATCTTCTGGTTGTCCTTCATCTCCGAGACGGACTCGGTCGGGCACGACGACGTTGCGCACGGCGCGCTGCTGCCCGAGCGAGACCACGCGGTGCTCGAGGTTGTGCTTGACCTTGTTCTCGTGGCCGGAGTAAGTGTTGACGACGTACCAGCGAAACATTCAGATTTCAGGCTTCCCTAGAGGATGAATTCGACGATTTCTTTTGCGACGTAATCCGCCAAGCCGAGATACGCGCCGGCGATGGCGACGAAGCCGAGCACGACGGCTGTCGCCTGCGTGACCTGACGGCGATCGGGCCACTGGACGCGCTGAAGCTCGGCCCAGCTGGCGCGCAGAAAGGCGAGCGCACGGTTGCCGCCGGAGCCGCGAATCGGTGCGCCGGAGGCCTGCTCGGCCGTGACGCCACCGCCCGGGCCACCGCCGCCGGGCGCCCTGCGCGCGACGTCCTCGCCCGGTTGTTCGAGCGCGTCGGCGCCGACGTCGCCCTCGGCGACAGCCTCGGCCTCGACTTCGTGCTCGTCGAGCTGCAGCGCGTCGTCCTCGACGTCGGGCACGCTCGCGGGGTCTGCGACCTCGCCCTCGACGAGTGGACCCGGCTCGGCGGGCTTGCCACCCGCGCCGGCGACCAACGCGGCGTCGAACTCGTCGGCGTCGGCCGAGGCGTGGTCGAGCGCGCCCGGCACGTCCGCGCGGGCGGGCGTGCTGGCGGGCTGGGACGTGCGGGCACGGCGCTCTCGGCGCTGCTTTGCGCGTTTACGGTCACGAGCCACGGCAGCGCTCCCGCGCTAGCGAGTCTCCCGATGGCTGGTGTGCTTGCGACACCAGCGGCAGTACTTGCGCAGCCCGATGCGATCGGGGTTGTTGCGCTTGCTCTTGTTCGTCTGGTAGTTGCGGTGCTTGCACTCCTCGCAGGCGAGGGTGATAGCGATCCGAACGTCTCCGCGGGCCATGTGTAATCCCTGCGTTAAAGGTTTGCATTTCGGGCCTGGACGAAGAAAAACCCCGCCCAGACGCGAGGTGCAGGCAGTTTAGCGCGCTTGCCTGGCCTGCGGGGCTGACCCGTTGCGCCCGGCGCATCCGGGTTGCGTTGCGGACCTTCGAGCATGTTTCTTAAGCGGCCCCATATGGGGCCGTGTCGTTTCTCTACTCGTACAACGTGAGCGCTCCGAGGATCACGTACAGCGCCACCAGCGCCCAACCCTCGAACTCGGCGGCCTCGCCATCGCCGGTGACCTGCGCGATCGCCAGCGTGCTGAGCAGCAGCGCGCCGATGTACACGGGCGCCAGCGAGAACGTCAGCGTGGTGCTGAGCGTCAGCGAGATCAGCACGAGCAGCGGGAATAGGAACGCGGCGATCTGCGCGACCGAGTTCTTGACCACCGAGATCGCCAGGTCCGAGCGGCCCTTGTAGGCGAGCACCAGGCCGGTGGCGTTCTCCACGGCGTTGCCGGCGATCGCCACGATCACCAGGCCGGCGAAGGCTTGTGAGATGTTCAGCTGCACGATGGCCGGCTTGAGGCCGTTGATGAACCAGTCCGACACGAACGCCGACGCGGCGCCGGCGAGCAACAGCAGCGCGAGCGTGACCGCGAGCGGCAGGCGCGCGCGCGATGCGCCACTGGCATCGGCGGAGCTCGGCGCGTCGGGCGGCGACTTCGCCGGCGAGCGCTCGCGCGGCGCCTCACCGGGCGCCACGTCGGCGCGCAGGTACGGCACCACCCATGCGAGGTAGACGATCAGCAGGCAGATCGCGCCGACGCTGGAGATCGCCTTGACGTGATGGCTGGCCGGGTCGTGCGAGCTGAGCGACAGGCCGAGCAGCACGATGATGAACACGGTGACCTGCAGCAGCGTGGCCGTGTCGCGCGGCAGCTTCTTGTGAAAGCGCATGATGCCGCCCTCCGAGCGACGCGCGCCGACGACGATCACCAGCCCGAGCACCAGCAGCGCGTTGGCGAGGATCGAGCCGACGATCGCCGTCTGCGCGACGACCAGCTCGCCCTTCTGCAGCGCGAAGATCACGACGAACAGCTCGGGCAGGTTGCCCAGCGTCGACTGCAGCAGGCCGGTCACGGCCGGGCCGAAGCGCTCGCCGAGCTGCTCGGTGGCGAACGACACGACCCAGGCCAGCCCGGCGAGCGCCAGCGTGGCGATGGCAAAGCGTGGCACGGGCGCCCAGGCGCCGTAGTCGGCGACGCCGGCCAGCGCCGTCAGCAAGACGATCGACAGCAGCGCCGAGCGCTCGCGTGTCGTCAGCGCCGACATCGTTCGCAGCGCGCGGTCAGTGGCTCTCGAGCACGCGGTCGATCAGGCCGTAGTCCTTGGCCTGCTCGGATGAGAAGAAGCGGTCGCGCTCCATGTCCGCGCGAACCTCGGCGGTCGGTTTCTCGGTCGCTTCCGCGTAGATCTCGTCGATGCGCTCGCGCACCTTGAGGATCTCGCGCGCGTGAATCTCGATGTCCGTCGACTGGCCCTGAAAGCCCGCCGAGGGCTGGTGGATCAGAATGCGCGAGTTGGGCAGCGCGGCGCGCTTGCCTTTGGCGCCGCCGGCCAGCAGCAGCGAGCCCATCGACATCGCCACGCCCACGCACATCGTCGCGATGTCCGGCTTGACGAAGTTCATCGTGTCGTAGATCGCCAGACCCGAGTAGATGCTGCCGCCGGGCGAGTTGATGTACATCGAGATGTCCTTGTCGGGGTCCTGGCTCTCCAGGTGCAAGAGCTGCGCCACGACCAGGTTGGCGATCTGATCGTCGATCGGCGTGCCGAGGAAGATGATGCGCTCGTTGAGCAGGCGCGAGTAGATGTCGAACTCGCGCTCGCCGCGCGCCGTGCGCTCGATGACCATCGGAATCAGAGGCATGCCGCCACCCTAGCGGGCGTGCCCGCGGCAGCCGCACTGGCCGCATGTCCGAGTTCGGCCTGTTGCGCTGACGGGCAATCCGATGTCAGACGATGCACAGGCGAACGACAGGAGCCCTGACATCTCACAACTGCTCACCCTTCCTACCCTGCATCCAATGCGCCCACACGGCCGCGCAAGATGCCGCACCCAACGCCTCCGTGCGGCGCTGGCGCTCGCGCTGGCGATCGCGCTCGCCCTGGCGGCGTCGGCCGCGGCGATGACCAGCCACGCGGGCTGGCCGGCCAACGAGCACCTCGTGATGGACAAGGGGCCGGCCGGACAGACCAACGTGCTCACAGGCGTCGACGGCAAGCACAACTACCTGCTGGGCGGCTACGGCAACGACACGATCTACGGCGGCGACTCCGGCGACGTGATCTGGGGCGACTACCACCCGTCGGGCGAGTCACACCAGACGGCGATCATCCACGCGGGCAACGGCAAGAACTACATCTACGCCAACGACACGATCAACTACGTGTGGACCGGCGCCAACCCGCAGACGGTCGTGCACGCGCACGAGAACTCAGGCGTGATCCACTGCGAAAACCCGCACCAGACCGTCTACACCAGCCACCACGCGCTGCCGCACTACAAGCTCGACGGCTGCAGGCACATCAGCTTCTACTCGGTCGGCTACTGAGCGTCGCGGGCCCGAGCGGTTCGCCCTGGAGCCTCAGAGGTTGACCGAGCGCATGACCGCCTCGGGGTAGCGCTCGCCGGCGGCGGCGGGGATCGCGTCGGCGATCGCAGCGGCCTCCTCGGGGGTGAGCTCGACGTCGGCCGCGGCGAGGTTCTCCTCCAGGTAGCTCACGCGCTTGGTGCCGGGAATCGGCACGACGTGCTGCCAGCGTGAGAGCACCCAGGCGAGCGCCAGCTGGCCCGGCGTGATGCCGCGCTCGGCGGCCAGCTCGCGCACGCGCTCGGCCAGCGCGAGGTTCTGCTTGAGGTTCTCGCCGGTGAAACGCGGTCCGTGCAGGCGGTAGTCGCCCTCCTCGAGCTCGTCGGTCGAGCTGAAGCGCCCCGACAGAAAGCCACGTCCCAGCGGCGAGTAGGCGACCAGCGCGATGCCCAGCTCCTGCAGCGTCGGCAGGATCTCGGCCTCGACGTCGCGCGTCCACAGCGAGTACTCCGTCTGCACGGCGGCGATCGGATGCACCGCGTGCGCTCGGCGGATCGTCTCGGCGCTGGCCTCCGACAGGCCGATGTGTCGCACCTTGCCCGCCGCCACCAGCTCGGCCATCGCGCCGACGGTCTCCTCGATCGGCGTGTTCGGGTCGACGCGGTGCTGGTAGTACAGATCGATGTGGTCGGTCGCCAGCCGCTGCAGTGAGGCGTCGCAGGCTTCGCGCACGTACTGCGGAGTGCCGTCGACGATGCGGTCGATCAGGTTGCCCTCTTCGACCAGCTTGATGCCGAACTTGGTCGCCAGGAAGACGTCGTCGCGGCACGAGGCGATCGCGCTTCCGAGCAGCCGCTCGTTGGTGTGCGGCCCGTACATGTCCGAGCTGTCCAGGAAGTTGCAGCCGAGCTCCAGCGCCCGCGCGATCGTCGCCCGCGCCTCGCCCTCGTCGGCCTTGCCGTAGAACGCCGACATGCCCATGCAGCCGAGACCGATCTCCGAGACCTCTGGGCCGCCCGGTCCGAGAGTGCGGGTCTTCATTGCACGTTCCTTTCGCTGGCGGGATATTGTCGAAGCGCGTGTTCCCTCTGAACCTACCCAATGTGTTGACGGTGCTGCGCATCATGCTGGTGCCGGTGCTGGTCGTCGCGCTGCTCGGCAACACCGAAGACGGCGACGTGCTCGCGGCGATCGTGTTCGCGCTCGCCTCGCTGACCGACTTCGTCGACGGCTACCTCGCCCGCGCGCGCGGCTCGGTGACCAACTTCGGCAAGCTGATGGACCCGCTGGCCGACAAGCTGCTGATCGTCGCCGCGCTGATCGCGCTCGTCTCGCTGCACCGCCTGGCTGCGTGGGTGGCGATGGTGATCATCACGCGCGAGCTGGCCGTGACGGTGCTGCGCATGGGCGCCACGCAGGCCGGCGTCGTGATGGGCGCGAGCATGTTCGGCAAGGTCAAGACGTGCCTGCAGATCGCCGCGATCCTCGCGGTCATCGCCGTGCATGGCCAACCGCTGTGGGTCTCGGCGTTGCTGTATGTGACCGTCGCCGTGACCGTGCTGTCGGGCCTCGACTACTTCTTCGGCCTGCGCCGCCGCATGGCCCAAGCGCAGGCGCGCGGCGCCGGCAGCTAGCGCCCTGTGTCGAGCCACTGCTCGAGCGTCGTCTGACGCTCCGGCGTCGCGCCCGACTCGATCTCTGCGCGCAGCTCTGACAGCGTGCCGTGGCGCTCGGCCACGACGTTGTGCTGGTGGATCGTCTCCAGGTTCTCCTGACGCGCGCTGAGGAAGTTGCGCCCGTCCAGTTGCGGGAACTCGCGCACGACGCCGGCGACCATCTCGCGCACGCAGTCCTCGACGAAGCGCGGGCGGCGATGCGCCTTTTCGACGACCTCGACCTCGTCGGAGCGCTTCATCAGCTCGTAGATCTCCGAGGACATGCTCGCCTCGGCGATCCTCAGCAGCGCTGAGGCGTCGATCTCCTCGACGCACTCCTCGATGCAGCCGATGTGCAGCGTCGCCAGGCCGCGCTGGTTGTGCGTGGCGATCGGCACGCGCTCGACGATGCGCTCGACCTGCGCCTCGGAGAACCCGTCGGCCAACAGGCGCTCGCGGGCTCGTGCCGCCACCAGCTCCTGCGCACAGGGACACGCCGTCATGCCTGTCGCCGACACGCCGACGGTGCGCCGCGTGCCGTGCTCGAAGGCCACGGCGCGGCCGAGCAGCGTGTAGATCTCCTGCGTCTGTATGCCGGAGACCGGCGCCGGCTTGTGCTCGGGGTAGCGCGCCGCGATCGTGACCTCGGCGCGCGCGGCCTGCTGGCGCTCGCGCACCAACTCTGCGATGTGCTGCGCGAACGTCTCGGCGCGAAACGGCGACTCGCTCAGCACCACCTGGCCGATCGCCTCGTTGACGACCTCCTCAAAGCGCGACATGTGCGCGCCCTTCTGCGCGCTGCCCAGATCGACGAAGCACTCCAGGCGCGCGAAGAACAGCTCGTCGCGGATGCGAATGACCTTCTCCACGCCCGTGACGCCGACGCGCGACAGCGCGATAGGAACACGCGGCGCGCGCGACTGCACATCCTCGCCTGCGCCCTGCACGGCCGGCGGCGAGACGCTTGAACCGATCGCCTGCACGCCCGCCAGCGTAGCGCGGGCATGGCCTGCGCCGGCGCAGGCCATGCGGCGCCCACGTGAGCTGTCAGCGGGGTCCACCGATGCGCTGGCCCGACCATCGGGCCAAGCAACACCGCGCGACCGTCGATTCTGGTATCAATCCGCACTCGGCCAAACGGACGATCCAAAAGGCTCGGAGCCGGACGATCATGGGGGTCCAGGTTGAGGGAGAAACATGAGGGTGCAGTGATCACGGACACCGTGATCGAGATGGCGGAGATGCAGGCGGTTCTCGCCGGCGCTCGCGAGCGGGGTTTCGTGAGCGCCGCGAGCCTGCGTCTGGCGATCGAGGAGGCCGAGCTCTCCAGCGAGCAGACGCGCGACCTGTTCAGCGACCTCGAGGAGCACGCGATCGAGATCGTCGATCCCGACGACGCCGGCGCGGAGCTGACCGCCGGCCCCCAGCCGGTCGTAGCCGAGGCCTCCCGCGCCGCCCACACGGCCGGCGAGCGCGGCGAGGACGACGAGCTTCCGCCGGATGAGGAAACGCGCGGCGTGCGCGCCCGCCTGCAGGAGCTCAAGCGCGCCGAAGCCGACCTGTCGATCGACCCGAGCCTCGACTCGCTGCGGCTGTACCTGCGCTCGATTGGCCGCGTCTCGCTGCTGGACGCCGAGCAGGAGGTCGCTCTGGCCAAGCGCATCGAGCGCGGCGACATGGCGGCCAAGCAGCACATGGTCGAGGCCAATCTGCGCCTGGTCGTGTCGATCGCCAAGGGCTACGTCGGCCGCGGGCTGACGTTCCTCGACCTGATCCAGGAGGGCTCGCTCGGTCTGATTCGCGCGGTCGAGAAGTTCGACCATCGCCGCGGCTACAAGTTCTCCACCTACGCAACCTGGTGGATTCGCCAGGCCGTCAGCCGTGCGCTCGCCGACAAGGCGCGCACGATTCGTATTCCCGTGCACATGGTCGAGCGCCTGAACAAACTGATCAGCGCCGAGCGCATGCTGATCCAGCAGCTCGGCCGCGAACCGACCGCCGAGGAGATCGCCGCCGAGCTCGAGTGCGACGTGCGCGAGGTGCGCGACGTGCTGCGCCTCGCCCAGCAGCCCGTCTCGCTGGAGAAGCCGATGGGCGAGGAGGACGACTCGGCGCTGGCCGACTTCGTCGAGGACGTCTCCGCCGAGTCGCCGTTCGAGATCGCCTCCGAGGCGCTGCGCCGCGAGAACATCACGCGTGTGCTCGCCTCGCTGCCGCGCCGCGAGCGCGAGGTGCTGGAGCTGCGCTACGGAATAGTCGGCGGTCGCGCGCGCACGCTGGAGGAGGTCGGGCGCGCTTTCAACATCACGCGCGAGCGCGTGCGTCAGATCGAGAACCGCACGCTGAAGAAGCTGCAGACGCTGCCTGAAGCACAGCAGCTGCGCGAGGCTTCCTAGCTTCACCGCGGTCGGCCCCGCCGAACACTCGTCCGGGCGGCCCGTGCGCACGCTCGACCATCAATAGATGATTTCGTAGACTGTCCGACCCCTGGCGGGGTTCCCGAGCGGTCAAAGGGGATGCGCTGTAAACGCATTGGCTCAGCCTTCGGAGGTTCGAATCCTCCCCCCGCCACTCACAGTCAGTCACAGTCAGTTCTGCGTCAGCCCAAGAACGACAGCAGCAGCGCTCGGAACTCCTGAGGCTGTTCCAGCGGAGCCAGATGCCCGGCTCCGGCGAGCATGGTCCGACACGCACTGGGCAGCGCCTTCACGAGCGCGTCCGCCGCGAGCTGAAAGTCCTCCATGTCGTGCTCGCCGACCAGGATCAGCGCCGGACCGTCGAACTGCGACAGCGCGACGAGATCGTTCTCCAGCGGGTCCTCGGCCTGCGGGCGATCCTCCGGGCCCTCGCCCTGCTCGAACGCGCGACGCTGCATGCTCGCGATTCTGTCGCGCAGCTGCTGCGGCGCATCGGCAAGAGTCCAGGTCTCGACGATCGACTGCACGGCCGCCTCGACGTCGCCTTCGGCAAGCGCGCTCTCCTCGGCCGCCCAGGCGGCTTGCAGTCGCGCGCTCGGCTCGATGCCCGATGCGCCGCTGGAGACCAGCACCAGCGAGTCGACACGCTCGCGCGCCAGCACCGCCACGCGCTGCGCCACGAGCCCTCCGAACGAGTTGCCCACCAGCGCCGCTCGCTCGATGCCCAGCGCATCGATCGTGTCGATGACGTCGCGCCAGGGAGCGTCCTCGCCGCTGGACACGGGCGCGTCTCCGAATCCCGGCAGGTCCATCGCGACGACCTGAAAGCCGCCGTCGGCCAAGGGCTGCAGATGCTCAGACCACATCGTGCGGTCGGCCACGCCGGCGTGCAGCAGCACCAGCGGCCGTCCCTCTCCGACAACGTCGCATGGCAGGCTCACGGCGTCGACCCGGCCTGCTGTCCCGCCAGCGCCTGAGCCAGCTGCGCCGCTTCGGGCGTGCTTACGAGCACGCTGCGCAGCGGCTCGTTGTTGCGCACCGAGAACGCCAGCGCCGGCACGCCTCGGCGCACCACGAACGCGCGGTCCAGGCGAATCGTGCGCGCGACGTAGTAGAGGCCGGGCAGGCGCAGGCCCGCTTTCAGGCCCGTGCCCTTGACCTCGTCGAGCGGGTTCTCGACGACGCGAACGTCGCTGACGTCCGAGCGCGGCACGCGGATGTCTTTCATCAGCCCCAGCGCCTTCTGCCAGGGCGACAGCAGCACTTCGACCGAGTCGGCAGTCACGCGCGTGCGCACACCAGCAGCCTAACTCGCCTCCCGCGTGCCAGAAGCTGCAATGCGGGTAGAGCACAGGTACCGCCAGCTGAGATGATCGAACGACCAGCCCCGAGAAAGGAGTCGCGCATGGAGTCCTCACAGAGCGCCGCGAGAGTTCTCGTCGTGGCCTACAGAACCGCCGCCACACCAGCACTGCTGGAGGCCGTCCGCGAGCGCGCCCAGCGTGGCCCGGCCAAGTTCACGCTGCTCGTGCCCAACGCCGCGCCGGGCCTGCACAAGGTCGTCGACCCCGAGGACCAGGGCGGCGGCGAGGCGCAGTTGGTGCTCGACCGAGCCGTGCCCGCGCTCAGCGACGCGACCGGCGCGCCGGTCGAGGGCATCGTCGGCTCGACCGACCCGATCGCCGCGATCGAAGACGCCATCAACCTGCGCGGCTTCGACGAGGTGATCATCTCCACGCTGCCCAAAAAAATCTCCCACTGGCTCAAACTCGACCTGCCGAGCAAGGTCACCGGCATGGGCCTGCCCGTCACGACCGTGACCCCGGCGGACTGAGCTCGGTTGCTATGCCGGCGGTTGCCCGCCGCCGAGACCCTCGACCGTCAGCTCGGACTCGATCGCCGAGCGGATCGCCGCCAGGGCGCCCGCGCGAGCGCGCAGCTTGGTCGCCGTGTGCGCCTGCGCGTTCAACTCCGCCAGCCTCGCGGCTGCCTGGAGGCTCGCCGCACGCAGCTCGTGAGCCGGCACGACCTCGTCGAGGAACCCCGCCGTGACCGCCTCGTCCGGGTCGTACATCGTGGCGCTGACGACAGCACGGTTGTAGTGGGCCGGGCTCAGGCGCTGGCGAGCGAGCTCGATCACGAACCACGGCACCGTCAGCCCGATCTTCACCTCGTTCAGGCCGATCTTGAAGGGGCCCTCGACGCCGATACGCAGATCGGCGGCAAGCGTCATGAACGCCCCGGCGGCGACGGTGTGTCCGGGACAGGCCGTTATCACCGGCGTCGCGAAGGCGAGAATGCGCTCGGCGAGCGTCGCGCCGAGCGTCAACATCTCGAGCACCTGCTCGACGTCGCCGCCGGCGAAGACCTTCAGATCGAAGCCTGCGGAGAAATAGCCCTCGCGACCGGTGAGGATGACGATCGCTCCGTCGCGCTCGGCGCGATCGAAGGCGGCGTGCACGGCCTCCAGCATCGGAATCGAGAACGCGTTTACCTTTCCGTCGTCCATCGCGATCGTCGCGATGCGATCATCGAGCTCATACGTCACCAGCTCAGTCATCTTCATCTCCGGTCGGTCGAGGTGTGAAGCAGCCTATACTGTAACGATGTTCCGAAACAATGTCCTGAAATAGTAGACAGCGACGTGCCAAGACCCAAGCAACGCACCCCCGAACTGCGCGACCAGGTGCTCGCAGCAGCCATCGGACTGCTCGCGCGAGACGGCGTGTCCGGGTTCACCGCGCGCGGCGTCGCACAAGCCGCGCAGACCTCGACGCCGGCTGTTTACGAGCTGTTCGGCGACAAGGGCGGCCTGATCCGCGAGCTGTTCTTTGAAGGCTTCCGCCTGCTGCATCGGCATCTCGAGAGCTTCGTAGAGACGGATGACCCTCGCGCCGACGTAATCCAAGTGATCGAGCTCTATCGAGGCTTCATCCGCGAGAACCGCGTGCTGGCAGAGGTGATGTTCGCCCACCCGTTTGCCGAGTTCGAAGCGAGCCGTTCCGAACTGCGAGCGGCCGGGGCCGTGCGCAGGTTCGTCGTCGAGCGCGTGCGCCGCTGCATCGCCACGGGCGTGCTCGAGGGCGACGAGGAGGACATAGCGCTCGTGCTCATCGTCCTCACCGAGGGTCTCGCCACCGCCGAGAGCGCCGATCGACTGGGCGCGTCGCGCGCATCCATCGACAGGCGCTGGGCGCTGGCTGTGAACGCTGTGCTCGACGGCCTCGGCCAGTAGCCGCGGCCGGCTCGCGAGTCACCCGGCTGCCTCGTCGTCGGCGGTGCGCCCGCAAGCCCGCTCACGAGCGGGCTTGCGCGGTACAGTGCCGTTTCCCCGCCCAGCTAGCTCAGTTGGTAGAGCACTTCCATGGTAAGGAAGGGGTCAGCGGTTCGAGTCCGCTGCTGGGCTTCAGGCCTTCGGGGGCTGCTGGGCTTCACGCCTCCGCGCGCGGTGCGAGCTCAAGGCACCGTGCTGAATCTCAGCAAGCGCCCCAGGCCCGCCAGCGCGGTCATCGGAATCCGCTCCTGCGCTCGCGCCGGCGCAAGCGTCTCGGGATATTGCAGCGTGATCATCGAGAGGTAGATGGGGATTCGCGGGTCCTTGGCGCTCTTGATGCCACGCGCGCGGGTCACGGTGCAGATGTGCTCGATGTAGTCCTCGAAGCGAGCAGCGGGCCCGTGCACGTTGCGCACGCGCACCGTCTCGCCCGAGCGGTTCTTGAAGGTGTGCAGCACGCCTGTCGGCACCGATGCGGTGTCGCCCGGCCCGAGTGTTTTCCAGTCGCCGCCGACCATCACGTCGAGCTTGCCCTCGAGCACCTCGTACTGCTCGACGGGCGTGGGGTGCAGGTGCGGCGGAGGCGCGACCGAGCCGGCCGGCAGCGTGAACACCATCTCGACGAACTCGCCCGCGTTGTCGGCGGTCGACGACGTGATCTCGTAGACGCTTCCGTCGGGCATCTCCATGCGGTCGCCGGTTTTTGCCATCGCCCTCCCCCTGTCGTCGAACTTCACCAGCCCCTGCGCACCTGTTGG
This sequence comes from uncultured Solirubrobacteraceae bacterium, assembly GCA_963793935.1. Classification (GTDB taxonomy): domain Bacteria; phylum Actinomycetota; class Thermoleophilia; order Solirubrobacterales; family Solirubrobacteraceae; genus Palsa-744. The sequence goes on along the minus strand of CAWCBZ010000001.1, from coordinate 207,924 downwards.
TCCAGCAGGTGCACCGCACCCTAGGTGATTCGTCGGCCGATCGTCACGAGCGCGACGGCGAGAAAAGCACAGATCGCGAACGGATACCAATGTTCGCTGAACAACTGGCTCACACCGCCTCCCCACACTGCAATGCCGATGTACTCGATGACACCGGGACGGTTCCGATCGTGGCGGGTTGCCCGGCCTGAGCCGCGCTGCATCCACTCGACCAGTCTGGCATCCCAGGGCTCGTCCCGCTCGTCCTGCATGGGCGAACCATAACGATCCTCCGACGCCCCGGTCTGACGCGATCGAGGCCTACTGAGTTCAAGCAGCCAGCGCGGGCACGCAGCCACCGGCGTCGGCCTCGGAGTAGGGTCGCCACCATCGTCATCCACGCCCTCACGACCGGCCACGTGCGCGTCTCGCACAAGTTCCTCTTTCCCAGCTCCGGCGCACGCCGCCAGCTCGATCTGTTCCTGCCCGACGAGTGGTCTGAGCCGCTGCCGATCCACTGCTGGGCGGTCGAGCACGAGGGGCGCACGCTGCTCGTCGACACCGGCGAGACGGCGGGCGTGCGCAACGTGCCGTTCGCTCGCTTCGAGGTGACGCCAGAGCAGGAGCTGCCGCACGCGCTCGCGTCAGCCGGCCTTTCGCTCGACGGCGTGTCGGAGGTCGTGCTGACCCATCACCACGGCGACCACGTCGACGGACTCGTGCACGTGCCCGCGCCGGTGCGCATCGGCGCCGACGAGCTGAGCTTTCTTGGCGGCGCGTTTCCGCGGGTCATGCGTCGCATCCTGCGCCAGCCGCTTCCGGCTAGCTTCGCGCCTGCGCCGATCACGCTCGATGACGGGCCGTTCGGCGAGTTCGCGCACAGCCGCAGGCTGTCGTCGGACGGGCGCATCGTCGCCGTCGCCACGCCCGGACACACACCCGGGCACATCTCGGTGATCTGCATCGACGACTCCGAACGTCACGTGATGCTCGCCGGCGACGTGACCGACTCGCTGGAGCAGCTGCAGTCGCTGCGCGCCGACGCGATCGGCCCCGACCCCAAGGCGCACGTGGCGACGCTGCGAACGATTCTTGCGCACTGCGCCGCGCAGCCGACCGTGTACCTGCCATCGCACGATCCCGACTCGGCGGCAAGGTTGGCGGGCTCAGTGACCGTCGGCTGAAAGCTCTTCGCGCCCGGCGCGCGACGAGTCGCAGGCCGCGTCAACCGCGGCGATTGCGCGAGACGGCGACCGCGCAGCGCGAAGGACTAGGCTTGTGCGGTTGCGCACAGGGCGCGACCTGGGACACGGGAGAGGCGGAGCGCTGGTGATGAGGCAGATTCCCCCACTCGATGCAGCCTGGCTGGCGCTCGAGTCGCGCGACACGCCGATGCACGTCGGCGGGCTGTTCGAGTTCACGCTGCCGAAGGATGCGCCGCCGGACTACCTCAAGCAGGAGTTCGAGCGCATGCGCGAGCCGCGCGCGATACCCGCGCCCTGGAACCTGAAGCTCGTCGAGGCGCCGCTGATCGGCGGACGCGCGCCGTTCATGCGCGAGACGCGCGACGTCGACCTCGACTACCACGTCCGCCACTCCGCGCTGCCGCACCCCGGCGGGCAGCGCGAGCTGGGCATTCTCGTCTCGCGCCTGCACAGCAACCAGCTCGACCTGCACCGCCCGCTGTGGGAGGTGCACCTGATCGAGGGTCTGGAAGGCAACCGCTTTGCGATGTACAGCAAGATCCACCACTCGCTGGTCGACGGCGTCAGCGGCATGCGCCTGATCATGCGCGCGCTCTCCACCGATCCCGACGAGCGCGGCATGGCCTCCTTCTGGACCGTCGGCGCCGGCGAGCGCCCGCGCCACGACGAGCAGCACGACGGTCCGCTGGGCGCGCTCGGGCGACCGCTAGGCGCGCTGCGCGGCGCCGCCGCGGCCGCCGGCGGGCTCTCGCGTGCGGCGCTCGACCTGGCCGTCGCCGCAGTCGACGACCGCGCGCTGCAGGCGCCGTATCGCGCGCCTGCCTCCGTGCTCGGCGGCAAGCTCGGCGGGCAGCGGCGCTTTGCCACCCAGCAGTACGAGCTGGCTCGCATCAAGCGTCTGGCGCGCGCCGCCGACTGCACGCTCAACGACATCGTGCTGTATCTCTGCGGCACCGCACTGCGCCGCTACCTGGCCGAGCACGCGCGCGTGCCAGACCGCCCGCTCGTCGCCGGAATACCCGTCAACCTGCGCGAGGCCGACGACCAGTCGATGGGCACGGCGATCGGCATCATGCTCGCCGAGCTGGGCACCAACGTCGCCGATCCGATGCAGCGCCTGCGCGCGATCGCGCGCTCCACCGCAGAGGCAAAGCACCACCTCGGCGAGCTGCCGCCCGAGGCGCGCACGTCCTACACGCTGCTGATCAACGCCCCGTACATAGCCGCGCTGGTCGCGGGACTGGGCGGCCGCGCGCCGATCCCCTTCAACCTCGGCATCTCCAACGTCCCCGGCCCGACCGAGCCGCTGTATCTCAACGGCTCGCGCCTGGACTCGCTGTCGCCGCTGTCGCTGCTGATGCACGGCAACGCGCTGAACATCACCTGCGTCAGCTACGCCGGCACGCTGAACTTTGGCCTGACCGGTGCGCGCGACACGTTGCCGCACCTGCAGCGACTGGCGATCTACATGGGCGACGCGCTCGTGCAGATCGAGCGAGTGCTGCTCGGCAAGTCCACCGCCAAAGCTGCGAGCAAGGCCACGGCCGCCGTCAACGGCAAGCCCGCGGCCAAGCGCGCGCCCGCACGGCGCAAGAGCGCGCGTCCGCGCGCCGCCTCCTAGCCGAGCGGCGCTCAGCCGCGCCGCAGCGCCAGCTCGTCGGCCTGCGCGCGATCGTGCGACGCCGCGCCGAGGTGGCGACGCAGGAAGTGCAGCTGATCGGCCACCGCCTGCTCGAACGGCGCGCCGGTGTAGATGTCGAAGTGTCCGATCGGATACGTGCGCACCTCGGCGCGGCCGGTCGCGCGCCAGGCGGCGTCCTGCGCGGCCTGCGCCGGCGCCACCGAGTCGCGGTCGGCGACCTGCACGAGCATCGGGCACGGCAGACGATCGGCCTGCAGGCCGGGGCGGTAGAGGCCGAGCGCCAGCGCGATGCGGGCGGCGACCTCGTTGCGCCAGGACGGGCCGGCGACCGCGCGCATGCCCGGCTCGGCGTCGGGCGTGGTCATGAAGGCGACCCCTCCCGGCGCGCCCACCGCCGGCGCCATGACCGGTCCACGCCCGCGCAACGAGGCGAAGAGGTCGCGCAGCGCCAACATCGTCAGCCTGGCCATGCCCGCCGGGCCGGTCTTGCGCAGGGCGTTGAGCATCGTCGCCACGCCGTCCATCGACGGCACCTGTGAGATCACCGCCGCGGCCCGGCCATCGGCGACCGCCACGGGCACGACGTGCCCGCCCGAGAACGACGAGCCCCAGACGACGATGCGCGCGGCGTCGACGCCGTCCAGCGTGCGCGCGAAGGAGATCGCCGCCGCGTAGTCGGCGAGCTGGCGGGGAATCGACAGAAGCTGACGAGGCTCGCCGTCGCTGGCGCCGAAGTGCCGGTAGTCGAACACCAGCGCATCGAGCCCCGCCTCGGCGAAGCGTTCGGCGAAGGGCATCAGCCCGGAGTCCGCCGTGGCGGCGAAACCGTGAGCCATGACCACGCATGGGCGCGCGCCGTCCGCACCCACGAAGGCGTCGCCGTGCCCGCGCAGGTGCACGCCGGCGCAGCGCACGCCGTCGCTCTGGAAGGACACTGCGCTCATCCGAGCACCGCCTGCGCGCGCAGAGCCTCGGCGCGACCGGCGACGTCGCGACCGGTATGCGCTCCCGCGCGGGCGCGCGCCTGGCCCGCAGGAATCGAGCGCGTCTTGAGCTCGTGCTGGAAGCCGTACCACTCCAGCTGCATCGTGTGGCGCGGCTTGGCGATGAAGTGTCCGGTGTGAAAGGCCTCGTCGCGACGGATCTCCTCTTCCATCTCATCGCGCGGCGGCGGCGACCAGTCGCCGCTCAGCCAGCGCGCGGCGAGCTTCGACTGCAGCTCTGAGAACGGGAAGATCGTCGGAATCGGCTGCCCCAGGCCGATGAACGCGAGGTCGTCGATGCCCGGCTTGAGCATGCGCTTGTACAGCGGCAGCGCGTTTTCCGGAGCCGAGATGAAATCCGCGTCGAAGAACGGAAAGCTGACGTTGTAGCCGGTCGCGTAGATGATCGCGTCGACCGGCTCCACGCTGCCGTCGGCGAAGCGCACGCGGTCACCGAGCAGCTCCTGCACGTCGCCCTTGGCGATCGCGTCGCCGGCGCCGAGGCGCCCGAGCAACTCGCTGGAGACCGTCGGGTGGGCGTCGAGGAACTTGTGGTTGGGCGTCGGCAGCCCGAAGTCCTCCATGCGCCCGGAGAAGATCCGCGGCAGCACGCTGCCCAGTCGCCGCTGCAGCGTCACCGAGATGCGCGGGTTGGTCTTGACGACCTGATCGGCCGGCTTGCCGAAGATGTACTTGGGAATCACGTAGGCGCCCGAGCGCGTCGACAGGAAGACCGTCTCGCACATCGTCTTGCGCGCCAGCTCGGAGACGATGTCCACAGCGCTGTTGCCGATGCCGACGACCAGCACGCGCTTGCCCTGCAGCTCCAGCGGCGTGCTCGGGTCGATGTAGTCGTGCGAATGGATCTGCGGTCCGTCGAAGCTGCCCGCGAACTTCGGGTAGCGCGGGTCCCAGTGATGGCCGTTGCACACCAGCAGCGCGTCGAAGCTCTGCTGCGAGCCGTCGTCGAGCGATACGCGCCAGCCGCCCTCGGCGCCACGCTCGGCGCGCTGCACGCGCGTGTTGAAGCGGATCGCCTCGCGCAGGTTGAACGCCTCGGCGTAGTCGCGCAACCACTCGAAGATGTGCGTGTGGTGCGGGTAGTCGGGGTAACGGTCGGGCATCGGAAAGTCGCGAAAGGAGATCGACGGCTTGGAGATGTCGATGTGCAGCGAGCGATACGCCGAAGAGACGCCGTTGGGGTTGCGGAAGTACCAGTTGCCGCCGACCTCGTCCGATGCCTCGAAGCAGGTGTGCGGCACGCCGAAGTCATCGAGCGCCTTGCAGGCCGTCAGCCCGCTGACTCCCGCTCCGATCACGCACACCGACGGCAACTCGCCCATGGCCCGGATGCTACGCCACCTCAACTCGTGTGGGCGCGCCGCGGTCGTGAGGGGCGAGCGTGACGTCTAACGGGGGGTAGTCTCGCCCGCGTGGACCTCGAACCAGTCTCGCGGCTGGACCGGCTGACCGGCAGCGCGCTCGAGCGCGGCGTCGGACGCACACCACCGTCTGCGCCTGAAACGCGCGGGACGTCTCGACCAGCTCGCACCGCCGGACGACGGCTCGCTGTGGGCCGCCGGCGACCCGCCGCCGCGCGCGGGCAACTGCGCTCGAGATCCTGATCGACGGCGCGCAGGCGCTGCCGCGCATCGCCGAGGCGATCGTCGGCGCGCGCTCGCACGTGCACATCGCCGGCTGGCACGTCACCGCCGCACTTCGGCCTGACGCGCGACGCCGCACGCGCTCGCGCCTGCGCGACCTGCTCGGCGAGCTGGCCGAGCGCGTCGAGGTCAGGGTGCTGCTGTGGGGCGGCTCGCCGCTGCCGCTGTTCACGCCCGACCGCGCTGCCGTGCGCGAGCGTGCGCGACGAGCTGCTGCGCGGATACGCGCGTGCGCTGCGCGCTCGACACGCACGAGCGCCCGATGCACTGCCACCACGAGAAGCTCGTGATCGTCGACGACGAGGTCGCGTTCGTCGGCGGCATCGACCTCACCTCGCTCGGCGGCGACCGCTACGACACGCAGCGATCACCCGATGCGCAGCCGGCTGGGCTGGCACGACGCCGCCAGCCGGATCGCCGGTCCGGCCGTGGCGGACGTCGCCCGGCACTTCGCCGCATGCGCTGGCAGCGAGACGACCGGCGAGCGGCTCGAGACCGAGTGCGCCGCCGGTCCGGCCGCCGGCGACGTCGAGCTGCAGATCGTGCGCACGGTGCCCGAGAAGATCTACGACGCCGTTCCGCGCGGCGACTTTCGCATCCTCGAGTCCTACACGCGCGCGCTGCGCGCGGCGCGCCGAGCTCGTGTACCTCGAGAGCCAGTTCCTCTGGTCGGCGCAGATCGTCGAGATCCTCGCCGACAAGCTGCGCGAGTCCGCCGCGTCGAGCGACTTCCGCGTGGTCGTGCTGCTGCCGGCCAAGCCCAACAACGGCGCCGACACCACGCGCGGTCAGCTCGCCGCGCTCGTGCGCGCCGACGACGGCGCCGAACGCTTCCTCGCGACGACCATCTCGGCGCGTACCGGGCGAGCTCAGCGGGCCGATGTACGTGCACGCGAAGATCGCGATCGTCGACGACCACTGGCTGACGCTCGGCTCGGCCAACCTCAACGAGCACTCGCTGTTCAACGACACCGAGATGAACCTCGTCACCTGCGACGCCGACGCTCGCGCGCCAGACACGCCTGCGTCTGTGGTCAGAGCACCTCGAGCGCCCGATCGACGAGGTCTCGGGCGACCCGACCGAGGTGATCGACGGGCTGTGGCGCCCGATCGCCGTCGAGCAGCGCCGCCGCCTGGAACGCGGCGACGCGCTCACGCATCGACTGCGCGAGCTGCCCGGCGTGTCGCGTCGCTCGATGGCGCTGCTCGGTCCGCTCGACAGCCTCGTCGTCGACGGGTAGAACGCTCAGCGCCGCTCGGCGGCGCGCCTTGCGCGCATCGCTGCCGCGCGGCCCATACAGCAGGCGCTTGGGCACGGGCAGCGGGCTGAAGTGATCGGCCGCCGAGCCGACGAACGCGCGCGGCTGAAGTTTCGCCACGAGCGCGCCGAGCTCCGCTCGCTCGTCGGCGCTGAGCGCGCCGCCGCCGCCACGCGCTTTGGCTGCGAGCGCCAGCAGCCGGCGCCGCTCGGCCGGCGCCAGCCTCTGCAGGTGACCGTGCGCGAGCTGGGCGACCTCCGCCGCGGACAGCAACCCGACGATCGGCACGCCGCGCGCAAGGCGCTTGACCGGAGTGTGCGTGAGCAGGAATCGCAGCATCGCTCTAGTCTCTCAACGTGCGCACAGCGGCGAGCCGACGAAGAGACGCCGCGCTGCTGCTCGGTTTGGCGGTCGGGCTGCGAACGTTCAGTGGGCCCGCCGCGCTTGCGCTGCGCACGCGCCCGCTGGATGCGCCGCGGCGCCTGCTGCTGCTGGCGGCCGGCGGCGAGCTTGTGGCCGACAAGCTGCCGGGGATTCCGAGCCGGCTCAGCCGCCGCGGGCTGCGCGGACGGCTGCTGAGCAGCGCGATCAGCGGCCGGCTGGCCGCCGGGCCGCGCGGAGCCGCCGCGAGCGCCGCGGCCGCGCTGCGAGCGCGGTCGTCGGCCATGCGCTGCGCGGGCGCCGGCCCGGCCTGACCGCCGCGATCGCGAGGACTGCGTGGCGATCGCGCTGGCCTCGGTCGGCGCCTCGCGCACGGGCCGCGCGACGCAGTCGACGCCCTGATTCTGCGTGCTCTGACAGACTCCCGCCACGATGGCCGAGACCAACCAGGCGATAACACCACAGCTCAGCACGCAGCTGCTGCCGGGCACCGTTCCCGGGCAACCTGGACATCGAACTGACGGAGATCACCGACGAGCACGTGCGCGGACGCATGCGCGTCGACAAGCGCCACCTGCACCCGATGGGCTACGTGCACGGCGGCGCGTGGGTCGCCTTCGCCGACACGGTCGCCGCCTGGGGAACGATGCGCCACCTGCCCGAGGGCACGGGCTTCACGACGGTCGAGCTGAAGGTCAACGTGCTCGCCTCGGCGCAAGGACGGCGACGAGCTGACGGCGCTCGGCGAGCCGCTGCACATCGGCTCGCGCACGCACGTCTGGCAGGTTCAGGTGTTCCGCGGCGAGCGTCTCGCCGCGAACTTCATCTGCACGCAGATCGTGATCTGAGCGCACACGCGCGCGGATGACGCGCTCGCCGTCAGGACTCCGGGCCGGCCGGGCCGGCGCCCGCGGCGGCCGGTGCGCCGCCATCGCGCGCCTTGAAGAACTCGGCGCCCTCGATGCTCACGTGCGGGACGATGCGCTCCAGCCACTTGGGCATCCACCAGTTGACGCTTGCCCATCAGCAGCATCAGCGCCGGCACCAGCAGGCAGCGCACGACGGTCGCGTCGAGCACCACGGCGACGGCCAGGCCCGACGCCGAACTGCTTGATCGTCGGGTCGCCGTTGAGCACGAAGCTGCCGAACACGAACACCATGATCAGCGCCGCCGCGGTGATCACGCGCGCGCTCGTGACCAGCCCGGAGACGACCGAGCTGCGGTTGTCCTCGCCGGCGTGCACGTGCTCCTCGATCTGGCTGACGAGGAACACCTCGTAGTCCATCGACAGGCCGAACAGCACCGCGAACATGAACAGCGGCACGTAGGAGACGATCGGCACGGGGCCGTTCAGCCCGATCACGTCGGCCAGCCAGCCGTACTGGAAGATCGCCGTCAGCACGCCGTAGGAGGCGCCGATCGAGAGCAGGTTCATCACCGCCGCCTGAGCCGGGATCACGGCCGTGCGGAAGGCGAGGATCAACAGCACGAAGCTGAGCGCGATCACGACGAGGATCTGCAGCGGCAGCTTTTCCGAGATGCGCGAGGCGAGGTCGATGTAGCCGGCCGTGCTGCCGCCGACGTCGGCCTTCATGTCGGTGCCCTTGTCGGCGCCCGGGATCACGCTCGAGCGCAGCTTTTCGACGAGGTCGGTCGTCGCTTCTTCGGCCGGGCCCTGCGTGGAGATCGCGTTGAAGAACGCCGTCGTGCCGGCCTTGTCGATCTGCATCGGCGTGACCGCGCACGACGCCTGCGGTGCTGCGAGATGTCCTTCTGCAGCGTCTGCAGACGCGGATCGGCCGCGCGCGGGTCGCTCTGCGATTGCGACGACGATGCCGACGCGCCCGACGCGCCCGCCGTGCTCTTTGCGCCGGACGATCCGCCGCCGGTGCCCGACGACGAAGCCGACCCACCGGCGGCCGCCGCTGCGAGCTCGACGACGAGGACGTGCTCGCGCTCGGACGAGCCTCGACGAGCCGGACTTGCTCGCGCCCGATGAGCGCACCGCGGGCCGGCGCCTTGGCGGGCGAGCCGAGCGAGACGGCGACGATCAGCGGGCCGTTGATGCCGGCGCCGAAGTTCTTCGGCGAGCAGGTCGTAGGCTTTGCGCGCGGTCGTCGACTGCGACAGCGCGGCGGTGTCCTGCTGGCCGAGGTTCAGCGACAGCAGCGGGATCGTCAGCGGGATCAGGATCGCGAGCGCGGCGAGGCCGGCGACCCAGGGATAGCGCGCGATCTCGTTGGCCCATTTGGCCCACAGACCGTTGTGCATCTGCTGCCTCGGATCGGGCGGGTGGCGCACGCGCAGCGAGTTGATGTGCGGGCCGACGATCGCGAGCGTCGGCCGGCAGCAGCGTCAGCGCGGCGAGCACCGCGACGACGACGGCGATCGCCGCCATGAAGCCCAGCGTCGAGATCAGCGGGATGCCGGCCACCGCGAGCGACACGAGCGCGATCGTCACGGTGCCGCCGGCGAAGAACACGGCGCCGCCCGACGTGGCTGCGGCGCGCGCGATCGACTCGTCGATCGACAGCCCGTCGTTCATGCCGCGGAAATGTCGCGTGACGATGAACAGCGCGTAGTCGATGCCGACGCCGAGACCGATCATCGTGGCCAGCGTCGGCGCGACGGTCGGCACGGTGGCGACGTGGCCGAGCATGCGGATGATCGCGAAGCGTCGCCAGCAGGCCGACGATCGCGTTGAGGATCGGCAGCAGCATCGAGACGACCGTGCCGAAGGTCAGCGTGAGGATGACCATCGCGGCGATGATCCCGATCAGCTCGCTGGACTCGGTGGCGGGCTTGGAGACCTTCTGGCCGAGCTGCCCGCCGGTCTGCACCTCCAGGCCGGCGGCCTTGGCCGGCGTCGGCGCCGTCGATGATCTTCTGCAGCTTCGTCCACCGACAGCTCGCCGGGGCTGACCGCCGAGCGTGACCGACAGGTAGCCGGTCGTCTTGTCCTTGCTCAGCGCGGTCGGCGCCCTGCGGCGTGAGCGGGTTGACGACCGAGGCGACGTTCGGCTCCTTGGCGACGCGGCGGCCGCCTTGTTGACCGCTTCGGCGTTCTTGGCGTCGGTCAGCTTGCCGCTGCTTGGCGTGCAGCACGATCGGGCTCGAGCCGTTGGCCTGGTCGGGGAACGACTTTTCCAGCGACGTCGGTCGCGCGCTGGCTGTCGGTGCCGGGCAGCGACAGGTTGTCGTTGGTGTTGTCGCCGAGCCTGTGCGAGACCGCGACGAGCGCGATCGTGGCGATCAGCCAGACGGCGAGCACGACGAAGCGCCGTCGAACGCAGAACTGCGCCAGCCCGTACAGAACCCCGGTCATGGACGGTCGCTGCCCCCTTGAAGTCGTCGCGGACGATGCATCCTCGCTGCCGCGACGGACACTGTCAACTTCAAGCGGCTGCGGCGGCGACGTTCTCGAACACCGCCGCCATCCCCTGACCGCCGCCGATGCACATCGTCTCCAGGCCGTAGCGCCCTGCCGCGCCGGCGCAGCTCGCGCAGCAGCGTCGTCAGGATTCGCCCGCCGGTCGCGCCGACGGGGTGCCCGAGCGAGATGCCCGAGCCGTGCACGTTGACGCGCTCCAGCCCGTCGGGCAGGTCCCACTCGCCGAGCACCGCGAGCGCCTGCGAGGCGAAGGCCTCGTTGAGCTCGATCAGGTCGATGTCGTCGAGCGACAGCCGGCGCGATCGAGCGCGCGTGCGGTCGCCGGAATCGGGCCGATGCCCATCGTCTGCGGCGCCACGCCGGCGACCGACCAGGAGACCAGACGCGCGAGCGGCTGCAGGCCGAGCTGCGGCGGCCTTCTCGGGGTGGGTGACGATGCACACGGCCGCGCCGTCGTTCTGACCGCTGGCGTTGCCCGCGGTGACGGTCGCGTCGGGGTCGCTGCGCGCCCATGATCGGGCGCAGCGCGGCGAGGCTGCTCGAGCGTGGTGTCGGCGCGCGGGTGCTCGTCGCGCTCGATCACGCGCTCGCCCTTGCGCGTCGGCGACGGTCACCGGCACGATCTCCTCGCGCGAACGTGCCGTCCTGCTGCGCGGCGACCGCGCGCTGGTGCGAGCGCAGCGCGAGCTCGTCCTGATCCTCGCGCGAGATGGCGTACTCGCGGCGCACGTTCTCGGCCGTCTCGATCATGCCGCCGGCGACCACGTGGCGGCGCCGCCGGCGGTCACGCGCGGCGCGGGCGAGGCGGTCGGCGAGCTCGACGCCGCCGCCCCTGACGCCCCAGCGCATGCCCATCGCGTAGAACTCGGCCTGGCTCATGCTCTCGACGCCGCCGGCGAGCACCAGATCGGCGGCGCCCGTCTGCACCTGCATGCAGCCGAGCGTGATCGCCTGCAGGCCCGACGCCGCAGCGACGGTCGAGCTGCAGGCCCGGGCACCTCGATGCCCGAGGCCGGCGTCGAGCGCGGCGACGCGGCCGATCGCCGGCGCCTCACCGTTGGCGTAGCACTGGCCGAGGATCACGTCGTCGATCTCGCTCGGACGGGCAGCGACGTGCGGCGCACGAGCTCGGCGATCACGGTCGCGGCGAGCTTGGCCGGCGGCACGTCGCGGAACACTCCGCCGAAGCCGCCGACGGGCGTTCTCAGCGGTTCGCAGATGACGGCGTCGCGCATGGCGGGCAGACTGCCTAAAACAAACCGCGTGGTCTGTCTCATCCACGACGGGGTTATGGAGCGACCGGGGGCCGAGACACTGGGACCCCGCGGTCGCCCTCTACCCGGATGACCTGTGGCCTTCCGCGCAACATCGTCGGCAGCGGCGCGGGGCGTGCTTTAGCGGCGACTTGCGCGGCGCCCGCGAATTGGCGCTGCAGCAGCGCGCTCATGCGCTTCTTCTGCCGGGCCTGCCGCTCGGCCTTGGCGGCCGGCGAGAGCCGGCCCGCGGCTTGCGCGCGTGCGAGCTTTGCGCCGCGCGCCTGGCGGACGAGCGCGTCGCGTCAAGCCCGCCTCGACTTGCCGGGCGTCGCGTCGGCGATCTGCGCGAGCGTCTTTGCCGGAGCGCAGCTCGGCCTTGCAGCTGCGACGCGCGTACGCCGAGATAGCTCGCGGCCACGGAGCCGGCGCGCGCGGGCGAGGCGAACAACGCGGCGATGCGCGCCGCGGCGCCGTAGGCGTTGCTCTGCCGACGGCCGGTCCGCCGGCGCGGTTGACCTCGGCGGCGACGCGTTTGGGCAGCCTCGGGGCGAGCGTGGCAGAGCCGCGCCTTGCGCGCCGCGACCAGCGCTTCGGTCAGTCCGGCGGCGGACTTGCCGCTGGTCGCGTCGGCGATCTGCGCGAGCGACTTGCCCGCGAGCCGAGCTCGCCGCTCAGCTGCGACGGCGAGACGCCGAGATAGCCGGCGGCGGTGGTGAGGTCGCGCGCGTGGCCCTGCAGCGCGTGGCGACATGGGCGCGCGCGTGCTTGCGCGGATTGCTCTGGCCGGTCGCCGAGACGGCGGCGAATGCGACGCCGCCGGCCAGCAGCGGCTGCAACGGCCGCTGCGGCGACTACCTTCTGTTTGACGCTGCGTCGCACCTTGACCATGCTTCTCCGCTTCCCTAAAGACAGCTCTCCCGCGCGCTAAATGGTACGTAAAACGGCGCATCGACCCGGATTGACGAGCAAACGCTGGTGCCGGCGGGCAATGCGGCGGGCGTCGTCTACGGCGTGATCACCGTCGGCGCGCTGATGGCGGCCGAGAGCGGGCGACACGAGTGCTACGTCGACGCGATCGCCTCGGCGCTGATCGCGACGCTGCTGTACTGGCTGGCGCACGCCTACGCCGACCTGCTCGGGCGCCGCCTGGCGACCGGCGAACGGCTGACGACGGTGACGCTCGCGCGCGCGCTGGCGCACGACTGGGCGATCGTGCGCGGCGCGGCGATTCCGCTGCTGGCGCTGGTGATCGCCTGGATCGTCGGCGCGAGTCAGGAAGCGGGCGTGACGGCCGCGCTGCGCACGGCGGTCGTGACGGTCGTCGTGTTCGAGGTGGTCGCCGGCATTCGCGCCAAGTCGACGCCGGGAGAACTGCTGCTCAAGGCGGCCGTCGGCGTGACGATGGGAATGGCGATACTCGCGCTCAAGGGCATCCTGCGCTGAGCGTCGCAGCGCGTCGCGCGGTCGACCACGGCTCCGGTCGGACGCCGCACGCCGACCTGGCGAGCAGCGCAACCGCGGTCGGCGACGCCGCGCGCAGTGCTCGCGCGGTTCACTGTAGACAAAGGATCGCGACCGTGAAACGATCCTGACAGCCGGACTCTGTGCGCATGATCAATCCACAGGATCAATTCTGGGGGATCGAATGTCAAGGACGGAGACCGACGGCGAGGATCGGCGCAGGCAAGGCCGCCGGCCCCGCTGTATCAGCGCCTGCCGCATGGACCGCATCGCCTCGGCTGCCGAGGAGGTCTGCGCAACCAGCGCTACGCGCATGCACGGCGCGATGATCGAGGCGGTCGCGATGCCAACGGCTACGAGCGCACGAGCGTCAAGCAGGTGGTCGGGCTGGCGGGCGTCTCGCGGCGCTCGTTCTACGAGCAGTTCGCCAACAAGCAGGAGTGCTTCCTGGCGACGTACGACGTGATCGCGACGCGCGGGGCGGGCCGCGTCAGCGCGGCCTACCGCGACGGCGCGCGGCGACGCGAGGAGCGCCTGCAGGCGGCGTTCGGCGAGCTCGGTCAGGCGATCAGCGACGAACTGGAACAGCGCCAACCTGGTGATCCTCGAGGCGCCGAAGGTCGGCGCGCCGGCGCTGCTGCGCCTGCGCCGCGCGTCGGCGACGTTCGAGCAGATGCTGTCGGCTACTTCGAGCACGGCTCGGCGCCGAGCCCGCTGCCGGCGCCGGTGATCCGCGGCATCGCGGGCGGACTGCACGCGGCGATGTCGAACTGCCTGCGCGAGGGCTCGGCCGGAGACGGCGCCGGCGGCTGGCCGCAGGAGATGTTCCGCTGGACGCTGCTGTTTCAGACGCCGGCGGCCAAGCAGCTGGCCGAGCGGCTGTCCGAGCGCGCGCGCGCGGCGCTGGTGCAGGGACGCAAGGCGCCGACGGTGCGCGCCGGCGGCAGCAGGCGCGCGCGGACGCGCGACGAGCGCGAGCGCCTGCTCGAGCAGGCGCTGCGGCTGGCGGTGATCGAGGACTACCGCGAGCTGAGCGCGCCGCAGATCGCCGACGCGGCGGACGTGTCGATCGACGCGTTCTTCGAGCTGTTCGACGGCAAGCAGGAGTGCTTTCTGGCGGCGCTGGACATGCTCGGCGAGCGAGCTGATGGCGCTCGGCGGCCGACCCGGCGCTGCGCTCGGAGCGGACTGGCCGCAGGCCGTGCGCCGCACGATCGGCGAGCTGATGCGCTACCTGGCCGAGCGGCCCGATCTACGCACAGACGATCGCCGGACGGCGTGTTCGCGGCCGGCCCGGAGGCGATCGAGCGCAACGTGCGCCTGGCGCACGGCATCGCGGCGCGCCTGACCGAGGGCGCGCCGGACGCAGGCCGCGCAGCGTGCTCGTCGTGCAGGGCGTCGCGGGGGCGCTGTCGCACACCGTCCGCTGCCAGGTGGCGAGCGGGCAGATCCAGCTGCTGTCGGTGCTGTCGGACTACCTCACCTACATCGTGCTGACGCCGTTTCTCGGCGCCGAGCAGGCCGCGGCGCTGGTCGATCGAGCAGGCCTAGCCGACCTTCGGGCGCCGGCCGGCGCACGCCGGCGTCAGTTGCTCTTTCGTTTGCGCGGAAGGCGTTCGGCGAAGTAGGTCGAGCACGATGCCGAACAGCACGGAGATCGACGATGACGACGATCAGCGGCGCCTTGCCGGAGCCGAAGACGTAGCTGACCTTCACCTCGTTGAGGTTGAAGACGGCGAACAGCGTGACGAGGATCGCCAGCACGACGAGCGCTGCTGTTCGCGCCATCTCGCGATGGCTGCGCTTGTCGGGTCCGCTGTGACCGGCCGGCTGTCCTTTGCCGGGGATCTGCGCCGAGGTGGACATCGTTTCAGCGATGCTACTGGCTGGCGCGCAACTCGTCGGCGACCCACGTGCAGCCGACGGACAGATCCTCGACGCCGAGCGCGGCGGCGACGTTGAGCGCCATGCCGTGGCGGAAGAAGTCGTCGATCCGCTCGGCGTCGGCGCCGGAGAGCTCGCGCGCCAGGTCGACGAGCTCGGCGTAGCGGCGGCGCACGCAGTCGCGCACGACGCTCGTCGTCGCAGGCCGCGTAGGACTGGTGCTGGAGCATCAGGTAGTCGCGATCGAGGCGAGCAGCATCACTTGTAGGCGCGGCCCATCGCCTCGAGCGCGTCCTCGCAGTCGGCGGCGGCGCGCCCGTCGGCGTACTCGGCGGCGGCGCGACGAAACGTCTCGGCGACGCGCTCGAAGCCGCGCTCCAGCGCGGCGAGGAACAGCTCGCGCTTGCTGGGAAACAGGCTGAAGACGTACGGCTGGGCGACGCCGACGCGCCGCGCGATCCGCTCGACGGGCGTGCCGTGCAGGCCGCCGTGCGCGAACTCGTGCACGGCGGCGGCGATCAGCTCCTCGCGCCGCTCGGCGGCGGGAACGCGCCTGCGCGCGGGCTTGGTGGCGGCATTCACGCGTTCCTTCCTACCACGGCCGGCTCGCGAGCGCCAGCGCGCGAAGCAACTGCGCGACGGCGCGCGGGCGCGCCATGCTCGGCGTCGGCGGCCGCATCGCGCTTGGCGGCGGGCGTCGTCGAAGGGCAGCAGCCAGCACGACGAGCGCCCCGGCGGCGAGCACGGCGACGCCGACCCAGATGGCGGGAATCAGCCCGTCGACGAAGGCCTGCGGCGAGCCGTAGCCGCCGGAGCCGGTGAAGACGGAGGCGAGCACGGCGACGCCGAGCACGCCGCCGACCTCGCGGATCGCGTTGTTGGCGCCGGAGGCCTGGCCGGCCTGATCGGTCGCGCACCGAGGAGAGGATGGCGTTGGCCGAGGGCGCGAACACGAGCGCCATGCCGGCGCCGGCCATGACGAAGGGCACGAGCATGCTCGAGTAGGCCAGGTGCGTGGAGGACATCAGGTTCAAGCCAGGCGAGCGCGCCGGCCTGCAGGGAGAGCCCGGCGAACATGAACAGGCGGCTGCCGAAGCGCTCGGAGAAGATGCCGGCGAGCGGCGCGACGACCATCGTGCCGCCGGTCCACACGAGCAGCTTGAGGCCGGCCTGGAAGGGCGTGTTGCCGAGCACGTTCTGCATGTACTGGGAGAGGAAGAAGATCGAGCCGAACATGCCGAAGTACATGGTCAGCGAGGCGACGTTGGTGACGGCGAAGGAGCGCTTGGCGAAGAAGGACATCGGCAGCATCGGCTCGGCCGTGCGCCGCTCGCCAGAGGACGAAGGCGACCGAGCAGCGCGAGCGCCGGCGATCAGCGAGGCGAGGACGGTCGAGCTGGTCCAGCCGAGCGACTGCGCGCGCACGAGGCCGAAGACGACGCCGAACAGGCCGCCGGAGCCGAGCGCCAGGCCGCGCAGGTCGAGCGTGCCGTAGGGGCCGCGGCTCTCGGCCAGCCAGCGCGCGGCGAGCGGCGATCGAGCGACGAGGCCGATGGGCACGTTGATCCAGAAGATCCAGTGCCAGGAGATGCCCTGCACGACCGCGCCGCCGACGAGCGGGCCAAGCGCGACGGCGACTCCGGAGATGCCCGACCAGACGCCGATGGCGATGCCGCGGCGCTCGTTGGGGAAGGCCTCGGCGAGCAGCGTGAGCGTGAGCGGGGTGACGATCGCGGCGCCGGCCCCCTGTACGGCGCGCGCGGCGATCAGCAGGTCGGTGCTGCGCGCGAGCGCGGCGGCGGCGGAGGCGGCGGTGAACAGGCGAGCCCGAGCAGGAACATGCGCTTGCGCCCGAAGCGGTCGCCGAGCGCGGCGCCGGTCAGCAGCAGCACGGCGTAGGTGAGCACGTAGGCGTTGACGGTCCACTCGAGCGACTGGATCGAGGCGCCGAGCTCGCGGTGGATCGTCGGCAGCGCGACGCTGACGACGAGGTTGTCGAGCACGACCATGAACAGCGCCACCGAGACGATCCCGAGCGTCCAGCCGTTCCTACGCGATATGCCGCTCATGGTTCGCTCCTTTCGAGGGTGGTTCGTAGGCCAGGCGTAGATATTAGCAGTCGCTAATAATTATTCTTAGTAGCGGCCTTTCGGCCGCTATGATTCGCTCGATCGGCGCAGCGTGCGCGAGGCTGCCGTGTTGTCGCCCGGCGAAGCGCGCAGCTGCGAAGCGAGGAGCGCGAGGTCGGGTGGCGAATACCATGTGAAGAATGCAGAGAACGGCTCGAGAACGAGATCGAACGCACTGACGCACGATCGTCGCGGCGCTGCTGCGCGGGCGCGGTGACGCTGCTGGCGGCGTGCGGCTCGGGCACGAAGACGGTGACCGGCCGAGCGCGCCGCACGCTGACGCAGCTCGACGGCGACGCAGACGCAGCCGAGCACGCACGAGACGACCGGCACGCAGACGAGCTCGACGCAGACGACGCAGACGAGCACGTCGAGCACACTCGACGACGCGCGCGGCGCCGGAGCCGGCGTTCACGCAGGACGAAAGCGAAGGCCGAAGGGACGAGCGCGCGCGGCGACGGTCGTGCGCGCGCACGGCTACACGCCGAACGACACGTCGGACTACCACTCAGATCAAACGCTGCGCGTGCTGGTGGGCACGCGCACGGGCTCGGCCGACGGCTACGGCCAGCAGGCGTTCTTCTTCGTCGACGGCCGCTACATCGGCACCGACACCAAGGACCCGAGCGCAACGGTCAAGGTGGTCTCCCAGACCGACACCGAAGTGACGCTCGGCTACCCGCTGTATCGCAAGAGCGACCCGCTGAGCAGCCCCAGCGGCGGCGAAGCGCACGTGACGTTTCAGCTGAACAACGGCAAGCTCGTGCCGCTGGGCAAGATCCCGCCGGCCGACTCCCCCTCCAGCCTCAGCCGCCAGTAGACGCGCCCCAGCAGCCGCCGCCACAGCGAGGGCGGGCGCGGCTGCGTGCGCAGCCACTCGTCGCGCAGCGGCAGGCGGCCGTCGCTTGCGTGCCGCCAGCACGCACGCGGTGTGCGCGTGGCGGCGACGGCGGGTGTCGCCTTCGGGCGCGATCAGCATATGCTCGCTGAGCGCGGGCAGATGATGACCACAGAACGGACAGCGATACGTCGCCGGCTTGCGATTCGCCGCACGGCGCACCGTCCACCATGGAGCGGGCGGAAGGCCTGGACATGGCTCCATTGTCGCGCCGCTGACGGCAACGGTGGCGGCGACGGTGGCGCTGGGCGTGGGCGTCGCGCTGGCGCGCGCCGAGCGCGAGCGCACGGGCGCGGCGCAAGCGACGAGCGCGCAGCGGCGCTTTCGCGCTGCTCGGCGGCGAGCCGCTCGGCGAGGGCCTGCGGCGGATGGCGCTGGGGCAGCTCGACGCTCGCGATCGAGGCGCTCGAGGGCGCGACGGCGAGGACTCGTCGGCGCAGGAGCGCGTGCACGAGGCGCGCAAGGCGCTCAAGCGCCTGCGCGCGCTGCTGCGGCTGCTGCGCGGACGAGCTCGGCGAGCAGGCCTACGAGCGCGAGAGCGCGCTGCGTGCGCGACGCCGGGCAGGCGCCTGGCGCGGCGCGCGACGCCGAGGTGCTGCTGAGCACGCTCGACGATCTGGTCGAGCGTCACCCGAAGAAGCTGGCGCGCCGACGCGGCGTGCAGCGTCTGCGCGCGCGCCTGCAGCACGAGCGCGACGGCGCGGCGGAGCTGGCGCTGAGCGAGCAGCGCCGCGCACGCCGGGAGCGCTGGACGAGCTGCGCGCGCTGCGTGGCCGCGTGGCAGCGATGGCAGCTGGCCGAGCCGGGCGGCATCGAAGCGATCGAGCCGGCGCTCGAACGCCTGTACGGCAAGCGGGCGGCGAGCGCATGCGCCGCGCGGCGCGCGGCGGGCGAGAGCCGGCGCGGGCGCAAGCTGCACGAATGGCGCAAACGCGTCAAGGACCTGCGCTACGCCGCCGAAATGCTGCAGCGCAGGCAGCAGCCGCAGTCACGCGCCTGCGCGATCGCGTGGGCGGCAAGCCGGACGAGCGCAAGCGCGCGCGAGCGAAGGCGAAGGCCAATGCGAAGTTCATCGGGCAGGTGGCGCGGCGCGCGGACGACCTCGGCGAACTGCTCGGCGAGGAGCACGACCTGGCGGTGCTGGCGCAGCGCGTGCGCGCGCGAAGCGAAGGCGACGCGTGCCTCGGGCGCGCCCGGGCCGGCGCACGCGCAAGGCGCTGCTGAAGGCGATCGCCAAGCGGCGCCGGCGCTGCGCAAGCGCGCGCTGCGCGACGGCGCGCGCCTGTACGCGCGCAAGCCGAAGCGCTTCGTGCGCCGCGTGCGCGCGGCGCAGCGAGCGCTCGGCTCTGCTCAGTCGACGCTGAGGATCGTCAGCTCGCGCGTGCCTTTGGGCAGCGCGACCGACGCCTTGTCGCCGGCGCGCGGCCGAGCAGCGCCACGGCGACCGGCGATTCGGCCGACAGGCTGCCCTCGGCCGGGCGCGGCGTCGTGCGAGCTGACGATGCGCCAGGTCTGCTCGACGCCGTTCTGGTCGCGCACGTGCACCGAGGAGCCGAAGCCGACCAGGCCGCCGGCGGAGGCGGTGCGTCTCCTCGACGATGACCGCGTCGGCGATCCGCTCGCGCAGGCGCGCGATCTTGGTCTCCAGGTGCGCCTGCTCGTTCTTGGCGTCGTGGTACTCGCTGTTCTCCTTCAGATCGCCCCACTCGCGCGCTGTCTTGATGCGCTCGGCGATCTCGCGACGGCCGTCGCCCTCGAGCGCGGCGAGCTCCGCCGTGCAGCTCGGCCAGCCCTCGGCGGTCATCATGTTGGCGGCGTCAGGCATCGCCGCTGAGACTACCGCTTGCGCGGCGGCGCTCAGAAGTAGGTGCTCGGCGGCGAGGCGAGCAGCGCGTAGATCTGCACGATCGCGGCCTGATAGAGCAGCTGCGCGGAGGCGGGCGAGCCGGCGACGAACAGGTCGTCTGACAGGCGCAGGTGCTGCCAGGCGTAGTCGACGTAGGCCTGCGCGAGCTTCGGGTCCAGGCGGGTCGTGCGTGACCGAGTCCAGGTAGAGGACGTTGCGGAAGTAGATCGACGGGAAGAACGGGTTCTCGTCGCCGAGCCGCTGCGGCGTGAAGTAGGCGCGTGCGGCCTGCGCGGTCTGGCGCGCCTGGTAGAGGTAGCCGCAGTTGCCGGTGCTCTGGTAGAGCAGCGTGCCGGCGCCGATCATGACGCCCTGGTTGTAGCTCCAGTAGGTGTGATCGACGACGCCGTGCGGGCGGATGTGGTCGGCGTACAGGCCGTTGGCCTGAAGCAGGCAGGTGCGCACCCAGTTGTAGGCGCCTTCGGCGAACTGCAGGTACTGGACGTCGCCGGTGATGCGATACAGCTGCGCCGCCAGCTCGGCCGCGGGCGCCGGTCGTGATCGTGTTGCGATCGGTGTTTTCGGCGTTGTTGGAGAACGGGATGCCGCCGGGACAAGCGAGGCTCTGGTCGGTCGAGAAGCCGGCCATCTCGAAGGCCATGATCCCCTCGGCGTAGCCGAGCGCGCCGGGGTCGCGCGTGCGTTTGTAGATGCGCGCCAGCTCGATCCCGATCCAGTCGTTGTCGTCGTAGTACTTGGCGCCGCCCGGGCCGGTCGGCGGCGCGACGGTGCCGTCGAAGGCGGCGAGCGTGCTCGTGTAGGTGCCTTCGGGCGCGCCCGAGTTGTTCGTGTCGAGGTAGTTGCGCAGCGCCGATCAGGCGCGCGTGCAGTTCGCGGCGACAGCGAGACGGGCAGGCCGGGGACGTTGGCCATGCTGACGGTCGCCGCGAAGCGCCTGCGAGAACGGCCACAGATAGGAGAACGGTTCGCCGTCGTACAGGCCCGAGCCGGGGATGTAGTAGTAGCGCTGCATCGCTTCGAAGGCGAGCAGCGCGCGCGCGGGGTTGCCGTGCAGCACGGGCTTCTTGGGCTTCTTCGGCTCTTGTGCTTGGCCGCGGCGCCTGTGCGCGCAGCGGCGAGCCGCCGAGGGTGGCTGAACGGGCGCGATGCGCCGCGCGGGTAGGTCGAAGCGGCCGTGCCGTGCAGCGCACGCGGGCGTGGACTTCGAGCCGCGCGCGGCGGTGCTCGCCTGGGCGCCGCGTGACGAGCGCGGGCGCGCCGAGGCAGGCCAGCGCCAAGCAGGCGATCGCCGCGGCGGTCCTTGGCGCGACGCGCGCGAGCGCGACTGTGCGCGCAGTCGTGTTGCAGGGTTTGGCGGGACATCGACTCAGCAAGCACAACAGACGGCAGGCGTCATTCGATTTGGTATACGCATGAGCGGGTGTCCTGCGACTACACCACGGTGGGGCACGTGACGGCCGATGTGATGGCCGACGGGTCGCGCCGCCCGGGCGGGAGCGCCTTCTACAGCGCGCTGCAGGCAGCGCGCCTGGGCTGGCGCGCGCGCGTCGTCACGCGCGGCGCGGTCGCAGAGATCGAGCGCTGCTCGAACCCTACGACGCCGAGCTCGAGCTGGACGTGCAGAGCGCGCCGAGCACGACGACGCTGGAGACGTCGATCGAGCCGCAACGGCGCGGCGCACGTCACCAGCGCATGCTGGCGTGGGCGGGTGTGATGGACGAGCCGACGGTCGACACGCGCATCCTGCATCTCGCGCCGGTCGCGCGCGAGACCGGCGCACGCTGGCACGGGCGCGCGGACTTCGTCGGGCTTGACGCCGCAGGGCCTCGTGCGCACCTGGGCGAGCCTCGGCGCGCCGGTGCTGGCGCGAGCGCTGGACGCCGCGCTGCTGCCCGAGCGCTGCGATGCGATCGTGATCAGCTCGGTCGAGCGCGACAGCTGTGGCGCACTGCTGCGCGGGCTGGACGAGCGCAGCGACGCTGGGCGCCGTCCGCTGGTGGCCGTGACCGACGCCGACGGCCCGACGCAGCTGCTGTTCGGCGGCGGCCGCAGCGCGCTCGTGCCGGTTCCACGCGTCGAGCGGGCGCGCGACGACCTCGGCGCCGGCGACGTGTTCGCGGCGGCGTTCTTCGTCGCGCTGGCGGAGGGCGCGACGCCAGAGCACGCCGCGACGCTTCGCGAGCGCCGCGGCGGCCGTGCGTATCGCCGGCGAGGGACCGTCGGCGGTCGGCGACCGCGCGGCGATCGAGGCGCGCGTCGCCGCGGTGCGGCTAGCGGCCGTCAGGCGCGCGAGCGCGGCGTCGAGCAGGCTGCGCAGCTCTTCGGGCGCGAGCGCGTCGGCGCGCCCGCAGGCGCGAGCCGCGAGCTGCAGGCTGCCGCCGACGGGCGCCATCTCGACGACGGCGACGCGCGCGCCGGGCGCCGGCGCCGTGCACGGCCGCGACGAGCGGGTCGACGAACATCGGCCCGGCGCGGAACACGCTGCCGATCAGGCCGACCGGGAACTCGTCCTCGCCGCCGCCAGCCCGGTCTGCCCGATCACCGCGGCGATCTGCGCGGCGAGCTCGTGAGCGCCGCGCGCGTAGAGCTCGTGCGCGACCGCGTCGCCGCCGCTCGGCGAGCCTCGCAGGTCTCGCACGGCGAACGCCGCGATCTCGCCCTTGGTCGAGCGGCTTGGAGTAGACGAGCGCGGCGAGCGCCTCGACGCTCGTCGACGTCGAAGAACTCGACGGCGGCCTCGGCTCAGCGCGGTCTGCGGTCCCGAGCCGTCGCGATCGCGCAGCGCGGCGCGGATCGACTCCGATGCCGAGCCAGTAGCCGCTGCCCTCGTCGCCGAGCAGGTGGCCCCAGCCGCCGACGCGCCACGGCCGGCCGTCGGGCCCGACGCCGAACACGTTGGAGCCGGTGCCGGAGATCGCGCCGACGCCGGGCCGACGCGCCCGTCGCGGCGGCCCACGCGCCGACGACGTCGTTGACGACGATCCAATCGTCGCCGCGCGCCGACGCAGACGTGGCGGGCGATCGCCGGCGTGTCGGTGCCGGCGACGGCGAGCACGACGCTCGTCGAGCTCGCGCTCGGCGATGCCGGCGCGCTCCAGCGCGCGATCGGCGACGCTCGAGCAGCGTGTCGACCGCCGCGGCGGCGCCGACGGCGTCCTCGTTGCTGGGGCCGCCCTCGGCGAGATGCACCTCGCGCGCGATCGAGGTCGAGCACGGCGGCGAGCGTCTTGGTGGCGCCACCGTCGATGCCCATCACGTAGCGCGCCGGGCGAGCGCGGCCGCGGGCGCCATGAGCGCCGGCGGCAGCTGCACGAGCGGAGTCGCGATTCATCGCGTGATCCTGCCAGGAAATCGCGCGCGGGCTAGGATCGCGCTCGATGGAGGCCGACGCCGATGTTCGCGAGTGCGCCCGCGCGGCGCGGCATGTACGAGTCGTTCTACCTGCGCGCCGTCTCGCCCGAGCGAGCCGGTCGGCGTGTGGATCCGCCACACCGTCCACAAGCCGCCGGGGCGACCGCGCGCGCGGATCGGTGTGGTGCACGGTGTTCGACGCCGCGCGCGGGCGGCCGTTCATGCACAAGCTCACCAGCGACGCGCTGCGCGTGCCCGCCGACGGCTGGATCGAGGTCGGCGATCGCGCGCCGGCGACCAGGGCGGCGGCGATGGGGCCGCACTCGGCCGACGGCGCATGCGGCGAGGCGCGCTGGTCGCTGCGCATCGAGGCGCTCGAGCCCGAGCTGCGCCACCTGCCGCGCGAGTGGCTCTACCGTGCGCCGCTGCCGCGCACGAAGCTGACGAGCCCGGCGCCGCTGGCGAGCTTCACCGGCGAGCTGCGCTGTCATCCGACCGGCAGCGTGGCGCTCGACGGCTGGCGCGGCATGGTCGGCCACAACTGGGGCGCCGAGCACGCCGAGCGCTGGATCTGGCTGCACGGCGTCGGCTTCGAGCGGCGCGCCGGAGGCGTGGCTCGACGTGGCGCTCGGGCGCGTGAGGGTCGCCGGGCGGCTGACGCCGTGGGTCGCCAACGGCGCGCTGTCGCTCGACGGGCGTCGCCTACGGCTCGGCGGCCTGGGCGCGCGCGGGCTGCAGCGTGCGCGAGAGCGCTCGACGGCTGCACGCTGCGTCTGCCGGGCGAGCGCGGGATGACGCGTCAAGCTGCAGGCTCGACGTGCCCGCCAGGACGGCCGCCGGCTGGCGCTATGGCGATCCCGACGGCGGCGAGCGGGCACGACGTCGTCAACTGCTCGATCGCCGCGTTGCGAGCTGGACCTCGACGCTGCCGGGTCGAGCGGCACTGCACGCACGCTGACGCAGCCGCGCACGGCGGCGCCTACGAGCTGGGCATGCGCGAGCGCGACCACGGCGTGACGATCGCGCCGTTCGGAGCTGATGGCCCGGCGCCTATGACGAAGGGCCTGCACGAGGTCGGCGACGGGCTGTACGCCTACCTGCAGCCGGACGGCGGCTGGGGCTGGAGCAACGCCGGCCTGGTCGTCGACGGCGAGCGCACGCTGCTGATCGACACGCTGTTCGACCTGCGCCTGACCGAGGAGATGCTGCGCACGATGCGCGGCGCCGTGCCGGCGGCGGCGCGCATCGACACGCTGGTCAACACGCACGCCAACGGCGACCACTGCTACGGCAACCAGCTCGTCGGCGACGCGGTGATCGTCGCGTCGCAGCGGACGGCCGAGGAGATGACCGAGCTGCCGCCGGCGGCGATGGCGGCGCTCGTCGCGCAGGCGCCGCAGATGGGCGAGCTCGGCGCGTTCTTTCTGCGCTGCTTCGGCGCCTTCGACTTCGACGGCATCGAGCTGGCGCTGCCGCAGCGAGACGTTCAGCGGCGAGCGCTCGCTCGCGCGTGGGCGACCGCGAGCTGACGTTGATCGAGGTCGGCCCCGCGCACACGCGCGGCGACACGCTCGTGCACGCTGCCGGCCGAGGGCGTGCTGTTCACCGGCGACATCCTCTTCGCCGGCGCGCATCCGATCGCCTGGGCCGGCCCGGTCTCCAACTGGATCGCCGCGTGCGAGCGCATCCTCGCGCTGGAGCCGCAGGTGATCGTGCCGGGACACGGGCCGCCGAGCGAGCTGGCGGCGGTGCGCGAGCTGAAGGCCTACTTCGAGTATCTCTACGAGCAGGCGCGCCGCTGCCACGACGACGGCATGACGCCGCTGCAGGCGGCGCGCTCGCTGGCGCTCGACCGCTGGGCCGACTGGGGTGAGAGCGAGCGCCTGGTCGTCAACCTCGCGAACATCTACGCGGAGCTCGACGGCGAGCACGAGTCACAAAACCCGCTGGCGGCTTTTCAGCAGATGGCCGAGCTCGCGGGGTCTCGCTAGCAGCGCCGAGCTCAGCGTCTGCCGCGATTAAGACCAACGCGGCGGCGAAAGCACGGGCGCCGATCCTCGCCCGTGCCCCGCCGCCGGCGGGACTTACAAAGAGACCTTGGTGCCTAGAGGAATTCCAGGTTGCCGCCGGTCAGGATCTGCGGGAACGAACCGAAGTAGGTTCCATCGCCGCCTTCTGGACCTTCTTCTTTGCCCCATTCTTCGCAGGGTTCGCCTTCGAGTTCGAATTTGATCCCTTTGAAGCTATTGGAGATGACGATCGTAGTGCTGCAGGCCGTCCGGGAATTTCAGCTCACCGGCTTGTGGAGTGGCTTCATTCGAGAACGAGGCCGCCGACCATTCTTCTTCTTCGGGGTTTTTCGATTTAGATGCTTTGATCGGAATGGTCTGTTCAGGCCATGAGATGGTGGCATTCCGATTTTTCGCGTTCTTCGTTTTTGGCGGTGTTGATTTTGAGTTCCGCCGAGCCTCCGGCGATGACCGCTTTGCCGGCTTCTTCTTCGAGTTCGCCGCCGCCGGTTTCGACGAAGCCACTGGCGTGGTATTCGACCGAGAGCGGAGTCAGCCAATGCGACCCGAGGAAAATGTTATGTACGCCGATTTTGGCCGTTGTCAGACATTTCGAGAATTTGATCGCCGTAGCGTAGGTTTTCGAGGGCCCTTCCGCCACGAGGCCTTTTGCACTCACCTTCTGACATGTGATTTTGAACGGCCCAAATTTGAAGACCTGTTCGGATTCCGCCACGCCGTGCGTTTTACCCGCTTTGCTCGCTACGAATTCGTGTGCCAGGGCCGGCGTTGCGCTCACCGTGAGCGCGACCACAGCCAGCCCAGCCGCAATCTTGAAGTGCCTCATGTCCGTCGTGTCTCCTTCCGCCTCAGTCGTCCCATTGTCTTCCCTCTACCGCTGGAGCACGTGCTCAGGGGCAGCTGCCGCCCCGCCCTCCGGCCGATCCCGGCGGGCGTAGGCGCGAACCCTACCATGAAACGGGGCAGATAAACCGACTATTTCTTGTCCAAGATCCAGGAGAGTTCGCCGCCGTCGGGCGGTCGCCGGCGCCTAGGGCTGAGCGCCGGCGGGGTTCTGCAGAGCGGCGGTGTAGCCGGTGAGCACGAAGTTCTCCAGCGCCCAGTCGACGTCGGCTTCGGCCGCCGTGATGCGTTGCTTTGCGGCGGTGTAGGAGGAGAGACTGCGTTCGGCGGCCGCGCTCGCCAGCGCGGCGTAGCCGTCGCGTGCTCGCTGCATCGCCGCGGCCAGCGCTTTCTGCACGCCGACGGCGGCGGCCGACGGTTCCAGCCGCACGAGCGATTCGCCGGCCTTGGCGAAGCCTTCGCCCAGCTGCGTCGCGAGCTGTTCGGTGCGTTCGGCGGTGATCTGAGGATGCAGTTCGCGCTTGAGCGACACGCGCAGACGATCGAGCGAGGCGATCGCGGCACTGATCCTCGCCGCATAGCCGGGTTCTGGCGTCAGCTGATAGATCTGCGACTGGTCGACGACGGTCACGCCCGACACGGCCTGCTCGCACGCCGCCATGTAGCGCGAAGCCTGGGACGGCGCGTAGCAGGCCAGCGCCGTGGGGTCGCCGTCGGGGTTGGGGATCACGAAGATCGTCAGCGGCTCCTGCAGTTCGGGGCCGCTGAACTGCGCATATCTGTAGGCCTGCCCTTCGACCAGATCGACCACGGTGGTCTGCGGCAGGCGATCGAGTCCTGAGACGAACCGCCGGGGCAACGGGCCGAGTTCTCCGGCGGGCAGCTCGCCGATGATCAGGCCGGCGCGCGAGGCGGCGCCGCCGGCGATGATCAGCTGCGGATCGCGCAGCGCCAGCCCGGGAATCTGCGCGCCGCCGGCCACCGGCCGCCAGCCGCGCGGATATTCGATCAGCACGTGTGCGCTTCTGGCGGTCCTGTCGGCTTCGCCGGCGCCGCTGTCAGAGCGTGAGTGCCCCGCGACGTAGCCGAGCACCGCGACGGCCACGAGCACCGGCACGACCGCCGTCGGCAGGGTTCGCGGCCGGTAGTGCATCGAGCGACCTGGCGCCTGCGGCGCGTTGCGCCGGGGGTAACGCATCGGCTATTCCGAGGTGTCGAACGTCACGGGCCCGGATGGCTGCGATCCGCGTGCACGTTTGCGCGCGGACGCCGACTCGCCTTTGTGTTCCGGCGGCTTGGACGTCTTGACAGGCGGCGCTTCGGCGGTCACTTCTTCGCCGGCCACAGCGGGCGACTGCTGTTCGCCGGAGCTCGGCGAGCCGGCGGACGCGACGCTGCTGAACGTCTGCACTCGGGCCACGGCGCGCAGGTCGGTTTCCACCTGCACCGCGGGGCGCGGATGCGGTTTGACGGCGATCGCGACAGGCACGGCGCCGGCTACCGGCGAGCCGCCGCTCAACCCCGCCGGGATCGCGCTGGGCCCCGGTCCGGCGAGCGCCGATGGGGCGCCGGGCCCAGAGCCGCCTCCGGCATGGAGGAAGCGGCCGACCGCGTAGAAGCAGGCGAACACCACGAGCATCGCAGCGACCAGCGCCAGCCATTGACCGCGCATCGACGCGCCGGGGCCGCCGATGCCCACGCCGAGCCGCCGATAGCGCAGGTTGAAGAGAGCCTCGCGCACGCCGTTCATGACGTCGGACACGCGCTCGGCGCCGAGCTGGCGGGACGCAGGCAGGCGTCCAAGCGCACCGGCAGCTTGTGGCGGCGAATCTTGAAGCTCGTGAACTTGCCGATCTGGCCGGCCTTGGTGACGCGGATCTGCAGCACCACGCCGGCGCGCAGGCTGCGCTCAAAGCGTTTGAACGTGAGCATGACCGCGCCCGCTTTGAGCTTGGTCTTGGCCGACGTCGTCGCCGTGCGGCTTTCCGATTTCGTCTTACAGCCGGGTCCCGTGCACGTCACGACGGTCTTCGTCGACACCGGCGCCTGCACCGTCAGCAGTCGCACCTTCACACCGTTGGCCGTCTCCGAGCCTGCGATGCGGACGATGGGAAACGGCTGCATCAGCTTTGCCGTGGCCGGGCCCACGACGATCGTCCTGGACGCCACGCCCGACAGCCCGTTGGCGTCGGTCGCACGCAGGCGCACGACGTGAGCGCCGACGGTCGCGAAGGACGTCGTCATCACCGAGGCTCCCGGCGCGAACGGCCCGGTCCCGGCGAGATCCCACGCGAACGCGCCGATCGCGCTGGAGGCATCGGTCGAGTTGGAGACCAGCGAGACGCTTTCTCCGACCCTCGGCGATGCCGGCACCCAGGTGAACGAGGCCGTCGGAGGCGACGGACTGGGCGCTGCCGTCGGAGGCGGCGTGGTCACGGTGAAGCTCGCTGGCGCGCTTACGCCCGAGTTGCCGGCTTCGTCGGACTGGCGCGCCAACGCGGTGTACTGGCCGGCGCCGAGGTTCCCGACCGTCGCCGACCACGCATCGCCGGTCGCGTTGACGGTGATCGTCTCCAAAGCTTGGCCTTCGGCGGCGGGGCCGCTGAACAGTTCCACGGCGACCTGCCTGCGATCGCCGGGAGCGACGCCGGCCGATCCCGAGAGGGTCTCCTGGCCGGTGCTCGCGCCCGGCGCCGACAGCGTCGGGGCGGGCGCCACCGTATCCACCGTGAACGTCGTCGCGGCGCTCACGCCCGAGGGGTTTCCTCCGGGATCGGAGGCCTGTTCGACCTGCGCGGTGTACGTGCCGTCAGCCAGCGGCTGCGCCACTGCGGCCGACCACAGGCCGCCGCTCTGGGTGACCGTGATCGGCGCCAGCGCGAGCGATCCCGAGGTGGAGGTGCCGTTCCAGATCTTCAGCGTCACTTTCGAGCTCGCTTCGGAGGTGTCGGCGGCGCCGCTGAAGCTCGGCAGCGTGTTGCTGGTGTATTCGGGCAACTTGTTCAGCGTCACGGTCGGCCCCTGGCTGGAGACCGCGAACGTCACTGGCGTGCTTTCGCCCTGGTTGCCGGCGGAATCCGACTGTTTTGCGCGCACCGTGTACTGGCCGTTGGTGAGCCGCAGTTCGCCGGTCGACCAGCTTGCGCCGCCGCGAGCGCCTTTGAGTATCTGTTCGGGAGTCCCGGAGGCCGCCGGCCCTGCGAAGACTTCGACCGTGACTTCCAAGGCGTCTCCTTGGCTGTTGCTCGTCGATCCGCCAAAGCCGATTTTTGGGGTCGTCAGCGTCTGCCCGGCTTTCGGGCTGGTGACCGACAGCGTCGGGGCAACGGTGTCGATGCGAAAGGTGGACGTCGCGCTGTCGCCGATGTGCCCCAATGAGTCCTGTTGGAAGGCCTCGGCCGTGTAGGTCCCGTCTGGCAGTGCCCCCGGTGGCGTGAAGGACCATGCACCACCGCTCAAAGGCGGTTGGCCTTCGGCTACCAGCGATCCCGAGGTGTTGCCGCCGCTGAAGATTTGGACGACGACATTCTGCGCGTCGCCGGGCTGCGTGCCGCCGGTGCCACTGAGCGTAGGCGTCGAGTCGTTCGTGGGCGAGCTCACGGCGGTCAGCGAGACCTGCGGCGCGGTGGTATCGACCGTGAACGTCACCGTAGCGCTCGAGCTCACTTCGCCTTCTTCGTTGGTCTGCTGCGCCTGCGCCGTGTAGGTGCCATCGGGCAGGCTCGCATGTACTTCCCAGGTTTCGCCCGACGGCGAGGTCGACAGTTCCTGGGAAACACCTTCGCCGGAGATGTGCACGACGACCGTGTCTTTCGTGTCTTCGGCGGCGCCGAAGATCGTCGTGGGGGCTTCGCCGGTCGTGCTGCCCTGGACCGGCCCGACGATCGTCGGCGCCGGCGGCGGGGCCGCTCTCGCCGTGGCCGGTGCGCCCAGCGCGAGCAGCGCCAGCCCCGCGAGCAGCGTCTGCCACAGCCTGTCCTTAGCCTTCGTGCGAATACCCCTACCGACCATGCCGCCTTCGATCCATGCCACGAGTCTCCATCGCCGGCCGCGCATCCTTTCTCCGCGACCGAAGACACTTCACTCCGCTCTCCATGATATGGCCGTCGAAGCCAAGTTGACGCCAGCTGTTTTTTCGCGGCGTCCGCTCTTTCCGAGCGTATTGCTCGCAGCGCGAGCGATAACGGCTGCCGCACAGGTGGCCACCACGCGGCCGAACGCGCCCGAGAGGATTCGAACCTCTGACCTTCGGTTCCGTAGACCGACGCTCTATCCAGCTGAGCTACGGGCGCAGAGCGGCCCAGTCTAGTCGGCCGAGCACGCTGCGGCGCGACCGGCTGCTCGGCGAAGCGCGTTTGCGAGGGCGAGCGGCGGGTATCAGCTACACGCGACGCGCGCGTGCGCGCGCGGAGTCGGTTTGCGCCGCGGCTGGTCGGTAGCGAACGGCCGCGGTGTGACCCTCAACGACTTGAGGAAGAGGAGAACCCATGCGCCGTCTGCTCACACTCACCGCTCCTGTGCTGCTTGCGGCGGCCCTCGTGGCCACGACCGCTTCGGCGACCCCATTGCCCGTCATTTACAACGGCCTCGCCGGATATGCGCACGTGAGTGCGAACGCGAGCCCGCCCGGTGCGAATGACTGGTCATGCAAACCGTCGACGGCGCACCCCCGGCCGGTGATCCTCGTCCACGGCACGTTCGCCGACATGTCCGACAGCTGGCAGGCTCTGTCACCGCTGCTGCGCAACAGCGGCTACTGCGTCTACGCCTTCAACTACGGCTCCTACGCGGGCAGCGGACTGGTCGGGATAGACGCGATCGGCGACATTGCGAGCTCCGCGGGACAGCTGTCTGCGTTCGTCGACCGCGTGCTTTCCTCGAGCGGCGCCTCCCAGGCCGACCTGGTCGGACACTCGCAGGGCGGCATGATGCCGCGCTACTACCTGCGCTTCCTCGGCGGTGCGGCGAAGGTTCACACGCTCGTCGGCCTCGCTCCGTCCAACCACGGCACCACGCTCAACGGGCTGTTCACGCTCGCGGGCTTCTTCCCAGGCGCCGACGCCTTCCTCGGTGTGCTCTGCCCCGCCTGCCAGCAGCAGTCGGCCGGATCGGCGTTCCTCAACAAGCTCAACGCCGGCTCGGAGACGGTGCCCGGTGTCAGCTACACCGTGATCGAGTCCGCCAACGACGAGGTCGTCACGCCCTATACCTCAGCCTTCCTCAGCGGACCTGGCGTGAGCAACATCCTGCTGCAGAGTCAATGCCCGCTCGACCAGGGCGAGCACCTGTCGATGCCCTACGACCACATCGCCGACGGCGACGTGGTCAACGCGCTCGATCCGGCACATGCCGTCGCGCCTGCGTGCACTGCTGTGCTTCCCGTCGTTGGCGGGTAGCTCGAGTCAGCGGCCGATGTTCGCGCTCGCGCTGGCGCTGGTGCGCGGCGCGCGTGCTTCGGCGAAGCTGACCATGCGCCCGCTGCGCTCGTCCCACAGCTTCAGGCGCACCGCGCGCATGCCGTCCATGAACGACAGCGTCGGCACGCTCGTGGAAGATCGGGTTCTCGTCGTGCGCGCGCTGCAGGTTGTAGTTGGGGATGCGCGCGTTCAGGTGGTGGACGTGGTGCAGGCCGATGTTGCCCGTGAAGAACTGCAGCACCTTCGGCAGCTTCAGATACGAGCTGCCGCGCAGCGCCGCGTCGGCGTAGCTCCACTCGCCCGAGCCCTCCCAGTAGGCGTCCTCGAACTGGTGCTGCACGTAGAACAGCCAGATGCCGGCCGAGCCGGCGAGCATGACCGTCGGCGCCTGCACGAGCAGGAAGTCCTCCCAGCCGATCAGCCAGCACAGCGCGCCGACGAGCAGCGACCAGCGCGATGTTCGTGCCGATCACGCTGCGGCGCATGCGCGGGCGCGCATCGCTCGGCGACGAGCCGCGGGCCGACGAGCAGCGCCGACGATCGGGCCGATGCCGAACATCACCAGCGGGTTGCGAAACAGCCGGTACGCCGAGGCGCGCGCGCGCGCGGCAGCTCGTGGTACTCGGCGACCGTCAGCGTGTGCACGTCGCCGCCGCCGCGTCGGTCGAGATCGCCGGAGGTCGCGTGATGGATCGCGTGGTCGTGGCGCCAGCGCAGAAACGGCGCGTAGACGAACAGCCCGAGGACCGTGCCCAGCCAGGCGTTGGCGCGCTTGGAGCGCAGCAGCGAGCCGTGCGTGCAGTCGTGGAAGACGATGAACGTGCGCACGAGAAAGCCCGCCGTCGGGACCGCGAGCGCCAGCACGAGCAGGTAGGAGATGCTCAAGCGACAGATACATCAGCACCGACAGCGCCGAGGTAGGGCAGCACCGACGTCGCCAGTTCGCGCACGCTGCGGCCCAGGTGCGGCTGCGCGTAGGGCGCTAGGTCCTCGCGCCAGTACGGGCGCTCGATGCGCGACTTGGCGGCCGCAGGGGGCTGAGTCGCCTCGATGGCGACTGTCGCGTCTATGGAGCGGCGCTGTCCGGCGAGACCGGTTGGGCGCTGCTCAGAAGGGCCCTGCAAGTAGTTCTCTCTTTCCGGTCCCGTAACGCCTGCGAAAGCGCTCGCAGTCCCGTTGGCTATGCGCCTGAGCATGGCACGTGCGGCGGTCGCCCGCAAGCGACAACCAACGGACGTACGGCCGGGCGATCACGCCGGCGCTTCGTCGGCCGGCTCGTGGCGCGCGCGCAGCCCTCGCGCGATGCGCCCACCGAGCGCGCCCAGCAGCATGCCGAAGATCGCGTCGATCACGATCAGCAGCGGCGGAAAGCTGCCGAGCGAGACCTTGGCATGCGTGCCGGCGATCGCGTGCGCGACGAGAACGCCGATCGCGAACAGCACGCCGCCGACCAAGCCGCGATCGGCCCCGCCCCAACCGTCCTGATGCTCGAAGCCGGCGACGATCGCGCCGATCCCCGCGACCACCGCCAGCGCCCAGTACGCGCCCGTTGACACGCCCAGCACGATTCCGACGATCGCGCCGAAGATCAGCGGCACTGCGCCTCCGAGTGCGATCTGCACCGGGCGCGGCCGGTCGCGAAACAACGTAACCCTGTGCATGCTGCCTTCCCTTCCCTCGAAGCCCTCCGTGCGCGACAGTACATGACGCCTGACATCCGGTGCGGCCCCGCCGGTCATGGCGCGGCGCCGCACCGGCAACCGATCGCCTCGGTATCGCCAGCATCTACAGTCCTTCGATGCTCTACGTCGCGCTCGGCGGGCAGGCGCTGCTGGTAGTCGGCGCCTTCTGGCTGGAGACCAGAAGCGGCCGCGACGCCGGCGACTCGTCCGTGCGCAGCGCACTGACCTGGAGTGGTGCCTGGCTCGCGCTCGGTCTGCTGCCGACGCTCTGGTTCGGGCTGTTCGACGCCGCGCATCAGGCCGGCTCCTACGCCGCTGTGTATCTGATCGAGCGCGCGCTGTCGCTAGACAACGTGTTCGTGTTCGCCGTGCTCATCGCCACCTTTCAGATCCCCGTCGACGAGCAGAGCCGCCTGGTGTCCTTCGGCGCGATCGCCGCGTTCGCGCTACGTGTTCCCGCGATCCTGCTCGGAGTCGCCGTGTTCAACGCGTCGCACGTCGTCGGCTATGTGCTCGGCGGACTGCTGATCGTGCTTGCCTGGCAGACGGCTCGCTCGCGCGGCGAGCAGACCGAGGGTCCGAGTCGCGTCGTGGCGATGCTGCAACGACGCCTGCCGCTGAGCGAGCACGTTCCGCGTCGCTGGCTGGTCGTGCGCGACGGGCGGCGAGAAGTCACGCCGCTGCTGCTGTGCCTGATCGCGATCATGCTCGCCGATCTGACCTTCGCGGTCGACTCGATCCCCGCGGCGCTGGCCATCTCCAACGACGCGACGCTGCTGTTGACGGGCAACCTGCTCGCGCTGCTCGGCCTGCGTGCGTTGTTTTCCTTGGTGGCCATCGCGCGCCAGCGCCTGCTGTACATGGACCAGACGATCGCCGTGCTGCTGCTGCTGGTCGGCGTCAAGCTGCTGGCGGGCGGCGTCCTGCACGTCGGCCCCTTGGAAAGCCTCGCCTCGGTCGTGCTCGTGCTCGGCGTCGGCACCGCCATCTCGCTGCGCGCTAGCCGGCCCAGCAACGGCGGTCCGCCGGTCGTCAGGCCGTCATAGGCGTTCGGTCGCAGGGCTCATGCCCAGCTCATCGGCTCGTAGCCGCTGGAGCGCGGCGCCGACACGATCAGCACCTCGGCGGGGTGCGCGGCGTCGTTGCGCACCGTGCGCTTGTGCTCGGGGTCCAGCCGCGCGAACGTTCCCGCCGGCGCCGCATGGTCCTCGCCGTCGATCACGAGTGTCGGCTCGCCCTCCAGCACGAGGAATATCTCCTCCTGATCGCGATCGATCTCGTCGTGTTCGGGGATCTGCTCGCCGGCGCCGATCTCCACGATGTTGACGCCAAAGGAGTCGATCTCGAGCGTTCGGCGCACGAGCTTCCAGTTGCCGATCGTCTCGCACTCCGCGCGGTGGGCGAGCTTGAAGCTCATCGCGACCTCCTCGATTGGATGCCGGCGCCTACCCCTTGCGACCCGCCGCCGGCGACGGCTGCGCACACGCGACCATAACGCGCGCGTCCGCGCGGAGGAGCGTCACACAACGGCGCCGTGCGCGCCAGGTAAGCTCGTCTGACCGTACGCAGCTCGACTTGGAGGCACGACTTGTCGCCTGAACACGTCGACGTGCTGATCGTCGGCGCCGGGCTCTCCGGGCATCGGCGCCGGCCTGCCACCTGCAGGCCGACTGCCCGCGGAAGACCTACGCGATCCTCGAGGCGCGCGAGCGCATCGGCGGCACCTGGGACCTGTTCCGCTACCCGGGCATCCGCTCGGACTCGGACATGTACACGCTCGGCTACTCCTTCCGCCCGTGGAAGCAGGCCAAGGCGATCGCCGACGGCCCGTCGATCCTCGAGCTACGTCCGCGACACGGCCCGCGAGCACGGCGTCGAGCGCCAGATCCGCTTCGGCCACCGCGTCGTGCGCGCCGAGTGGTCGTCGCGCCGACGCGCGCTGGACCGTCGAGGTCGAGCGCGAGGACACCGGCGAGGTCGTGCAGATGACCTGCGGCTTCCTGTTCATGTGCACCGGCTACTACCGCTACGACGAGGGCTACACGCCCGAGTTCGCCGGCGCCGAGCGCTTCGGCGGGCAGATCGTCCACCCGCAGCACTGGCCCGAGGACCTCGACTACGCCGGCAAGCGCGTCGTCGTGATCGGCAGCGGCGCGACCGCCGTCACGCTGGTGCCGGCGCTGGCCGAGACGCGCCGCGCACGTGACGATGCTGCAGCGCTCGCCGAGCTACGTCGTCTCGCTGCCGGGCGAAGACCCGATCGCCAAGGTCGTGCGCCGCGTGCTGCCGCCGAAGCCGCCTACGCCGTCGTGCGCTGGAAGAACGTGCTGATGACGATGCTCGTCTTCCAGCTCAGCCGCCGCCGGCCGAAGCTTCGTCAAGCGGCTGGTCCGGCGCGGCGTCGAGCGCCAGCTGCCGGCCGGCTACGACATCGACACGCACTTCACGCCGAGCTACAACCCGTGGGACCAGCGCATGTGCCTGGTGCCCGACGGCGACCTGTTCGAGGCGATCTGCGGACGGGCAGCGCGTCGATCGTCACCGACCACATCGAGACCTTCACGCGAGCACGGGCTGCGGCTGCGCTCGGGCGCAGCAGCTCGAGGCCGACATCGTCGTCACCGCCACCGGGCCTGAACCTGCTGGCGCTCGGCGGCATGCAGCTCACCGTCGACGGCCGCCCGGTCGACCTGCCCGAGACGATGAGCTACAAGGGGATGATGCTCAGCGGCGTGCCCAACCTGGCGCTCGTCGTTCGGCTACACGAACGCGTCGTGGACGCTCAAGTGCGACCTCACCTGCGAGCTACGTCTGCCGGCTGCTCAACCACATGGACGCGCACGGCTACGCACACTGCACGCCGGTCAACGACGACCCGTCGCTGACCGAGCGAGCCGTTCATCGACTTCTCCTCCGGCTACGTGCAGCGCTCGATCGACCAGTTCCCCAAGCAGGGCTCGCGCGCGCCGTGGCGCCTGCACCAGAACTACGCGCGCGACATGCTGAGCCTGCGCCGCGACGAGCTCGAGGACGGCGAGCTGCGCTTCTCGCGCGCCACAGCCGCCGTCACGCAGCCGTCGAGTGAGCGCCTGGCCGCGGCCGGCGCCTAGCCACGCGATGCCGCGCATCGAGCCACTGCCCGAGCAGGACTGGAACGACGAGCTGCGCCCGATCCTCGAGGCGACGCCGCCGGGCTTTGACGCGCGCCTTGGCGACAACAACATCTTCCCCACGCTCGCCCGCCACGAGCAGCTGTTTCGCGCCTGGCTCCCCTTCGGCGGCTTCCTGCTCGGCCGCGGCGTGCTCGGCGCGCGCGAGCGGGAGCTGTTGATACTTCGCACCGGCTTCAACTGCGCCTCGGATTATGAGTGGGGCCAGCACGTGCGCATCGCCGAAGCGCTCGACATCGCGCCAGAGGAGATCGCGCGCGTGGCGGAAGGACCCGACGCGCCCGGCTGGTCGGCGGCCGACGCTACACTGCTGCGCGCCGCCGACGAGCTGCACGCGCGCTCGAAGATCGCCGACGACACCTGGGCATCGCTGGCCGAGACGCACGACGAGCGGGCGCTGCTGGAGATCGCCATGCTCGTCGGCCACTACCACATGGTCGCCTTCGCGTTGAACTCCGCCGGCGTGCAGCTCGACGACGGCCTCACCGGCCTGCCCTAGCGGCGCACGCCCTGGCCGCCGCCCTCAGCCTTCGACGGTGACCAGCGTGCCGATCGGCGTGTAGGGGTAGATCTTCGCCGAGTCTTCGAGCGGCAGCTCGACGCAACCGAGGCTCTGCGGCGTGCCGAAGGACGAGCGGTTGAAGTTGTGCAGCGCGTCGCCGCCGTTGAAGTAGCTGACCCACTTGATTCCGGGGTCTTCGTAGTGCGAGCCGTCGGGGTTGGTGCCGCTCATCGTCGTTTCCGGCAGGTGCTCGAACACCGGGAACGTGCCCAGTTCCGTTTCGGCGCCGGAGATGCCCGTGTTGGCGGCCGACGTCAGCACCGTGTGGCCGTCGTGCCACAGCGTCAGCGTCTCGGGGACTTCGCGATGCACGTACACGTAGCTGTAACCGCTGGTCAGGCGCTTGCCGGCGATCGCGTCGTCGATCAGCTTGTGCCACACCGCCGCGCCCGGCAGGCCGTCGACGGTCAGCCCGTTTTCATCCTCGAACTTCATCAGCGCGCCCTTGGTGATCGTGTTTTCGCTTCCCGCGCTCCACAGCGCCTGCAGCTGGTGCGGCGTGTCGTCATAGCGCCACGAGAAGCTCCCGCCCGGCGCTTTCACGGCCGCCTGCGCCTCGGCGGCGGGCTTGCGTGCGACGTCGGCGCCCGACGGGCGCCAGACCAGCGGCAGATAGCCGGCCTGAGCGAGCAGCTGCTGCAGGCGCAGCGTCGAGCCCGGCGGAACCGTCCATTCGATCTGGCTGGTCTTGTGCAGCGCGCCGCCCGACCCGCCGGTGACTGTGACCGGACGCGGCAGCTGCGCGTGCAGGTGCGTGCCGAAGGCCGCGCCCATGCCCGACGGCGTGAACGCGAGCGTGTGGCTGTTGACCAGCCGCCAGTGGCCCGGCGTGCTGGGACTCAAACGTGGGCGGCGTGAGCCGAGCACGTCGTCGACCGGCTTGGAGAACGTCAGGTAGAGCGTGCTCGCCGGGCCGATGTCCGTGCCGCTCGCCGGCAGCGACACCATCACCGCCGAGTGCGAAGGCGGAAACCAGCTCACCTGCGTGGGCGCTCCGACGCTCTCCCAGCTGCGCGGCGCGGCGGCCACCTCGACCGTTCCCGTCGCCCCGCGCCGCCCGAGCGAGAACGACGAGCTCGCGCCCGCCAGCTCGTGGACGCGCGCGCCCGATCCACCGCCCAACGCGACCGAGCGCACGGGCTGGTCGAAGGCGACGCGCACGTCAGACCCCCGCCGCACGGTCATCCAGCGTTCGCTCACACGCGCCTGCGGCGTGCGCAGCGTCAGGTGCTCGGTGCGATCGCGCCCGAGCGCCCAGCTGAGCCAGCCGGGGCGGCGCACGCGCACGTCCACCGAGACCTGCTCGCCCGGCTTGAGGTGTCGCAGCGGCGTCAGCTTGCCACCCTCCACGGAGATCGGAATCGGCTTGCCTGCCGGTCCGAACGCCTGCACGTGCTCGATGCTGCCACCGAAGGGCTGCACGCTGACGTGCGCCAGCGCCGTCGCGTCGCCGCTCAGTGTCACACCCGACCACAAGAGGATCACGACTGCGGCGACGATCAGCAGCGACAGAACGGCCGCGAGCGTCCACCACAGCCGACGCATTCGGCCATGCGCACGTTCACCCGTATGGGCAAGCGCTGATTCTGTCGCCATCGCAAAAGGATACGGCGACGCCGGGCGTCGAAAAGCACACTCGGCGAATGGCCAATTCACATCTTGTCGGCGGCGCGAGCCTCCAGCGTCCTCTTGGCCACTTCGGTTCCCAACTGCATCGCCTCGGCGGTCGAGGCCGCGGCCTCGTTGGGCAGCAGGTCGGCCGTCCAGACGAAGCGAGTGCGACCGTCACCCTCGGCGAAGACCTGCGCGACTCCGTTGTGGTGCGTGTAGGGCCCGTCGACCACCGACCAGGCCAAGCGACGTGCCTCGTCGTCGAGGTCGATCAGCACCTCGCGTAGTTCCACGCCGTTGCCGAACGTGACGATGCGGTCCTCTCCATCCAGGCGCGTATCGACGACGAACCCCGGCGCGAACCGCTCGTGCAGCCCGCCCCAGTCGCGCAGCGCCTGCCAGACCTCCTCCGGCGGAACGTCGATCGTGATCTCCTTGCGAATCCACGCCATCGGGCGACGATTGTATGAGAGCACCGCGGCGCTGTGAGTCGAGGGGGCTCGCAGATATGAAATGCTCGCGCCTTGCGTCTCCCGGGGAGTGCCATGCTCGACTTGATAGCCGACATCTTGGGCATTCCCGCGGCCTTGGCTACCCTCTTCGGCTTTGCGATCAAGGCGTATCGACGGCTGCGGTCTTGCGAGCAACAGGACGCGAGACGCGACGACCCGGTGGCTCAATCTCAAGCGAGCCCTTCCAAGCGGCCCTTGTACGCTCGCCGCAGTCCCAGCCATGTGCCCGTAGTCGCCCAGCGGGGGCACGTCTTGCCTCCCATCAGAATTCGCCGCGTCATGCCGCCGAAGCTAACGGCTGAGCAAGAAACGGATCTCATCGAGCGTGGAATGCCGGAGAGGCTGGTTCGGAACGGCAACCTCGACTACGCATCCCTGACCAGTGGCTCGATGTCCGATCGAATACGCAACGGCTGTTGTTGACACAACGCATCGCACGAAATCGCCGAGTCGACGGCTGACTGAGCCGGAGAGCGCGCTGGCTGGCTCATCCGGTCGGCGCTGAGGTCAGTCTCCCGAATCCACCAATCGGCTCTGGAAACAACCGCAGCTCTGAGGATGCTTGATCGATGAGCTGTCCCGATCAAACCATGAGGCTCGCTCGTGACCTCGCCGAAGAGGTCGTGAGGCTGGCGAGGGAACTGTTGCAGGCAGGTGCTGGGCTCGCCTACGTGCAGACCGACTACACGATCGCCGCAATCGAGATGCTCAGCGAGGCCGAGGCACTCGGGGTGCTGGCCGCGAGTGGCGAGCAAGACGCCAGTGCAGCGCTCGATGAGACCCTGTCCCAGCTCGCAACGTTGAGAGACCGAGCACGCCGGGAGAGAGACCT
Organism: uncultured Solirubrobacteraceae bacterium; assembly: GCA_963793935.1. GTDB lineage: Bacteria > Actinomycetota > Thermoleophilia > Solirubrobacterales > Solirubrobacteraceae > Palsa-744. The sequence goes on along the minus strand of CAWCBZ010000001.1, from coordinate 167,914 downwards.
GCGACGTTCAGACAGATGAAGGCCGTGAACGCGCATCGGCCCGCAACTCGAAGCGACGCGCCATCTCCTCGGCGAGCTGGCGCTGACGCTCGCCCGACAATCGCGGCATCACTTCCCGAAGCAGGGCCGCGGCACCACGACTGGTCTCGGGTGCCGTCGCAGCGAGCCGCTGCTCGCTCTCCAGAACAAGCCGACCAAGCTCCTCGCTGATCGTCACGAACAAAGCATACGCTCGCAGCGCGGCGGGCGCGAGTTTTCCGAACAACGACCTCACACCCGGCGAAACGGAGAGGGAGGGATTCGAACCCTCGAACGAGGTTGCCCCCGTTACGCGATTTCCAGTCGCGCCCGTTCAACCGCTCCGGCACCTCTCCAGCGCGCTGCCGCCGCGCCAAAGCGCTCGGCGGCCCCGTTCCCGATCGCGCGATCGGGTGGGCGGCTCCCGCAAGGCTACGACACGAGCGCCCGACCCGTTGCTAGGCTGCGCGCAATGGTCCTCGCGATCAGCAAAGCGCTCAGCATGGACATCGGCCTGATCGCCACATTCGGCGGCATCGGCGTGATCGTCAACGTGATCATCGTGTACATCGCGATTCAGATTCGCGGCGAGCGCCAGCAGAACCGGGAATACCGCGAGCAGCTGTAGCTAGGCGATGTAGACGGGCGTGCCGACGGGCGTCTGGTCATACAGCGCGATCACGTCGGGAATGCGCATGCGCACGCAGCCGTGCGATGCGTCGTGACCGATCGAGCTGTACTCGCTGGGATCGATGCCGTGGATGCCGGCGCCGCCTTCGAATGACATGAAGCGCGCCTTCAGCGGATCGGCGGGACCGGGCGGCACGACCGTGCCGGCGAGCGCTCCCGCCCACGCTTTCTTGGGCACGTACCACGGCGGGTCGACCTGCTTCCATTCGATGTGGTGCAGGCCGGCGGGCGTTTCCAGTCCTTCCATGCCGACGGCGATTTCGTAGGTGCTGGCAAGTTTCAGGTGCGTGTACAGGCGCAGCCTGAAGGCCGAGCGGTCGACGATGATGTAGGCCGGGTACTGGCTCGCCAGCTCGGATGTCGTGACCTTCGGCTTGACCACGTGCGCCGGAACGGCGACCGTGCGAGCCCGCCCGGTGGACGCCAGCGCGCGTGTGATGCGACCGCCCAGGCGGTCGCTGTCGACTGTCATGCCGTTCTCGCCTGCAACCTCCGTCAGACCACCCGCGCTGGCGGCGACGGTGGCGTCGCGCGGCGCTTTGTTGACGCTCGCGCGAACCTTCGCCGTGAGGCCTCGCACGGCCGAGTGCGAGTAGCTGACGACCAGCGGCACATCGTGGTGGACGCTGCCGCCGAACAGCCCGCGGAATGTGCGCGTGAAGACCGAGCCCTGGCGGCTGGCGCTGACCGCCTGAGAGACCATGTTGGCCGCGTCCACGGTCAGGCCCGCGCCGCGCGCGCTGAGCGTCCACCGGTGCGATCCCGAGCGCACGGTCACCGGACGGTTCAGCGGCGCGATCAGCTCGCGCTCGATCTTGCTGCGCGCGGCCGACTCGCTGAGGCCGCCGACGGCCACGCCGTCGATCGTCACGCCCTTGGCGATCTGGTCGCGGCGCGAGTGGTCATACAGCAGCATCGCCACGACCAGCAGCACGAGCACGCCGACGACGATCGCGGCGACGATGACAAGGCGATTGCGCCCCGGCGGCGAGGAGGCGGCCGGCGGCGGTGCGATCGTGGTTGCGCTCATCTGCTCGTGGGTGTGCTCGGCTGCGAAAACGGCGGTCGTCGAGGTATACCGCGTCGGCGCCGTCGGCGGTTCACCCTGCAAACGAACGCCCAACATGGCGGCGAGCGCCCAACGTGGCGGCGCGCTGTGCGACTAAGCGGGCGGCTGCGCGCCGGCGGCCTGCGCTTCTTCGCGATGGGACTGTTCGCGCGCGCGGCGGTACTCGTTGACGACGATGTCGGTCAGCTCCTCGACCGAGGTCTCAGAGGTCGGCTTGTCCAGCGCGATCGCGCCGTCTTGGATCATGCTCACGCGGTCGCAGGCCTGCAGCACGTGGACGTAGTTGTGCAGGATCATGATGATCGAGACCTTGCCCTCGGCCTTCAGCCGCGCGACCAGGTCGAGAATCTGCGCTCCCTCTTTGGCGCCCATCGCCGCGAGCGGCTCGTCGAGCAGGATGATGTCGGCGTCGGAGTTGACCGTGCGCGCGACGGCGATCGCCTGGCGCTGTCCGCCGGACAGTCGCGCCACCGCCACGTCGATGCGCGGGATGTTGATGCCGATCTCATCCAGCGCCGTGCGTGCTTCGCGCTTCATCCGCCCGTTGTTCAGCAGCGGCAGCGGTTTGTAGACACGCTCGCGTCGCAGATAGAGGTTGTGGTAGACCGACAGTTCGTCGATCAGCGCGAGGTCTTGGAAGACCGTGTCGATGCCCTGCGCGCGCGCGTCGTCGACGCTTTTCGGATCGAACGGTTTGCCGTGCAGTTGCATCGTTCCCGAGTCCTGCTTCTGAAAGCCGGCGAGGATCTTGATCAGCGTCGACTTGCCAGCGCCGTTGTCGCCGAGCAGCCCGAGCACCTCGCCTTTTTTCAGGTGCAGGTTGACGTCGCGCAGCGCCGTCACCGGGCCAAAGCGCTTGGCGATGTGTTCCACGCGCAGCACGTCGTCGGGCGCCGATGTCGGCCCCACGACTCGCTCCACGGAAGGCGGGTTCGCGTCGACGTCAGCCACTTCCGCTGTGCCCCCTGCGCGCTCGGCTGACATAGACGTTGGCGGTCATCGCCACGATCACCGCGAGGCCCGTGTAGAACAGCAGGTAGTTGGCGTTGACCCCCTGCAGGATCAGGCCGTCCTTGAGAATGCCCAGGAACAGGGCGCCGATCAACGCGCCGACGATCGTGCCCGAGCCACCGGTCAGCAGCGTGCCGCCGATCACGCCGGCCGCCACCGCCAGGAAGAGGATTTCGTTGGCGCCGGCCGGGTCGGGCTGCACGGTCGCCGAGCGTACGGCCTCGAAGATCCCCACCAGCCCGGCGGTCAGCGCGCAGAGCATGTAGTTGCGGATCATCACGGCGTTGACCTTCACGCCGGCCTCGGCGGCGCCGAGCTTGTTCGAGCCGATCGCCACCGTGTACAGACCCCAGCGCGTGAACGTCAGCACGACCTGCAGGATCACCACGATCGCCACCGCCCAGATCAGCTCGGAGTAGATGCCGCCGCCGAACACCTTGCCGAACGTGTCCAGCGGCACCTGTGCGCCGGGCGTCGCCACCGGGGTGCCATGGGAGATGATCAGCGCGAGCCCCTCGAAGGTGAACAGCATGGCCAGCGTCGCCACGAACGAGTTGATGCCGACGACCGACACGAAGAAGCCGTTGAGCGCGCCGACGAGCATGACCAGCAGCAGCGTCACGATCACACCGGGGACCAGACCGAAGCCGCCGTCGGCGACCAGCTTGTGAAAGAGGATCGGCGCGAACAGGTACATCGCGCCGATCGACAGGTCGATCTCGCCAAGGATCATCACGAACACCTCGCCCGCCGCGAGGATCGCGAACGGTGCGAAGTACGGCAGCAGCGTTTCGAAGTTGCCGCCCGTGAAGAAGCTGCTCGTGTTCGCCGAGAAGTAGATCGCCGTGATGATCGTCACGACGATGATGCTGCCCTCGCGTAGCGAGATCACGCGCTCCAACAACGCTCGCTGCAGAGGGACCCGGGGCGCGTGCCCCGGGTCGCGCGGCGCCGCGGGAGGTGTCTCTGCGGCCGAACCTCCCGCCACGCTCGCCATGTCGTTGCCTCTCGTTCCCTTGCGATCCGCTAGGCGGAGACGACCTTGGCGGCCGTCGAGGTGCCCTCGTAACGGGACTTGCTGTTGACGTAGGGCGTGATGCTTTCTTTGTCCAGGAACTTCAGCCCGGTGTCGGCTTCGTAGATCCCGCTCAGCGTGCCCGAGACCTTGTACATGAACAGCTGCAGCACCGGCAGAAAGCCCTGCAGGTAGGGCTGCTGGTCGATCGTGAATTCGAGGTCACCCGATTTGACGAGGTTCTGCGTCTGTTCGGTCAGGTCGAAGCCGCCGGACTTGACCTTGCCGCCGAGGCTGTACTTCTGCATCACTTTGGCGAGACTTTCCGTCGAGCCGCCGTCGACCGCGTACATGCCCTTGGTCGTCTTGTGCCCGACCCAGTAGGCGTCGATCGTCGAAAGCTCGCCCGGCACCGCGGCGCCGGTCGCGACGGTGTGCAACGTGATCGGCTTGCCCGAGGCCTTGACGGCCTTTTCGGCGCCTTCGATGCGCGGCTGCAGGTTTGCCGAGCCGGGCGTGGCGATGAACAGCGCCACGTCGCCCGAGCCGACGTCTGAGACGATCCGTTCGCCCATCTTTTCGCCGGCCTTTTTGAGGTCCTGGCCGATGTAGGACAGGCGCGCGTTACCCGGCGCGTCGGCGTTGTAGGCGACGACCGGAATGCCCGCCTTGATCGCCGCTTCGACCGGCGCGTTGAAGGCGTGCAGGTCGATCAGCGCGACGGCGATGCCGTCGGCTTTGGCCGTGACGGCGCTGCTGAGCGCGTTGACCATCTGGTTGACGTTCGAGCTTTCCGAGCCGGTCCACTGGTAGGAGCAGCCCAGTAGCTTCGAGGCGTCGGCCGCGCCGTACTGCGTCGGCGTGAAGAAGGGGTTCGTGGTCACGTGGTTGACGAACACGAATTTGTAGCTCGGGTGCGAACCGAAGACGCTGGCCGAGCCGCCGCTGCCTCCACTGGAGGCGCTGGAGCCGCAAGCCGCCAGCAGCGTGCTGACAGAGCCGACGCCGACGCCGGTCAGCGCGGTGCGGCGAAGGAATGAGCGTCTGTCGAAGCCCGGGCGGTCGATCACCGCGGCGCCGGCAGGGTCTGAATGCTCCACGGGCTCGTGGGGCTGGTCGGTCTCTGGCATTGCACTCTCCTCTGATCGAGGGCCGCGCCAGGGTCGGCGCCGCACCCACCGCATTACTTCCCGCGAATCTACTCCTTCAGTCAAACACTTTCATTGTGCTCTTCCGGACGCACGCGCAAACCCCTTCGCAACGCCGTCGGCGGCGACGGCGTAATACGCTCGCACGATGGCCGCCGGCTCCGCCGATCCGCCCCCGCCCGAGCGCGCGCAGCAGGAGCGCTACGGAATACTCGAGTTGCTGCGCACCCGCAAAGACGACGGCCGCTCGCTGATCCTCTACAGCCACGACGAGCCCGACGACGCCGGCGGCGAGCGCCCGCCGCAGCCGCCGGCCGGCGAGCGCGGGCGCGCGTGAGCGAGCAGCGCTTCAACGAGCTTCGCGGCGAGCGCGTCGTCTACGCGATCGACCGCCAGGACCGCACGTTCCTGCCCGCGCGCGAGCTCTGTCCACTGGATCCGACGCACCCCGGCGGCCCGCAGACGGAGATCCCCTATCCGGCCTTTCAGATCGCCGTGTTCGACAACCGCTTTCCCTCCTTTCAGGCGCCGGGCGGCGCGGCCGAGGTGGTCGTCTACACCGATCGCCACGACGGCTCCTTCGCGACGCTCTCGCCGTCGCGCGCCGAGGCGCTGATGTGGGTCTGGCGCCATCGCTATGAAGAGCTCGGCGCGCGCGAGGACGTCGACTACGTGATGATCTTCGAGAACCGCGGCGTCGAGGTCGGCGTCACGTTGCACCACCCGCACGGGCAGATCTATGGCTATCCATTCCTGCCGCCCGTGCCGGCGCTGGAGCTGGAGGCCGACGAGCGCCTCGGCGGCTGCGCGCCGTGCGCGCTGCTGGCACGCGAGCTCGACGACCGCGCGCGCGTGCTGATCGAGCACGAGCACGTCGTCGCCTACGTGCCGCACGCTGCGCGCTGGGCCTATGAAGCGCACGTCGTCATGCGCGAGCATCGCGCGAGCCTGCAGGAGTGCGACGCGCAGGAGCTGCGCGAGCTGTCGGTCGCGCTGCAGTCGCTCGTGCGTGGCTATGACGCGCTGTTCGAGCGGCCGTTCCCCTACGTGATGGTCGTCCACCAGGCGCCCACCGCCGCGCCGTCCGGATCGCCACTGCGCAAAGGGCACCTGCACGTCGAGTTCTACCCGCCGCTGCGCACCGCCGAGAAGCTCAAGTTCCTCGCCGGCTCCGAGCAGGGCGCAGGCACGTTCATCTCCGACACGCTGCCCGAGGAGTCCGCCGCCGAGCTACGCGAGGCGATCGCGCGTGGCGCCTGAGCACGCCGTCGCGTTCGCGCCCGGCCGCGTCAACCTGATCGGCGAGCACACCGACTACAACGGCGGCCTGGCGCTGCCGTTCGCGATCTCCCAGGGCGTCGTCGTGCGCGCGCGGCGAAGCGACGACGAGCGCGTGCAGGCGCACGCCGCCGACCTCGACGAGCAGGACTCCTTCGCGCTCGGCGACCGCTCGCGCGCCGACGGCTGGCGCGCGTTCGTGCGCGGCGCCGTCGCCGAGCTGTCAGACGCCGGCGCCGCACCGGTCGGCGCGAGCCTGCAGATCAGCGGCGACCTGCCGCGCGGCGCCGGCCTGTCCTCCTCGGCGGCGCTGGAGGTCTCGCTGTGCCTCGCGCTGTTGGCCTTGAGCGGCGAGCGTCTGCAGCCGCTGGTCGGCGACGCGGCGGCGCCGGGCGAGCGCCAGCGACGCGAGCGCCGGCTGGCTCTCGCGCGCCTGTGCGCGCGCGTGGAGAACGACTGGGTCGGCGCGCAGACGGGGCTGCTCGACCAGCTCGCCTCGCTGTTCGGACAGCGCGACAGCGCGCTGCGCATCGACTTCCAGACGCTCGACATCGAGACCGTGCCGCTGGCGCTGGGCGATTGGCGCCTGGTCGTGCTCGACTCCGGCGAGCGCCACGCGCACGCCTCCGGCGGCTACAACGAGCGCCGCGCCGAGTGCGCCAGGGCCAGCGAGCTGCTCGGCGTGCAATGGCTCAGCCAGGCAGACGCCGCAGCGGCCGAGCGGCTGCCCGAACCGCTGCGCCGCCGCGCGCGCCACGTGCTCAGCGAGAACGTGCGCGTGCGTGAGGCGATCGATGCGCTGCGCGAGGCGGACATGCCGGCGCTGGGGCTGCTGCTCGACGCGTCGCACGCGAGCTTGCGCGAGGACTTTCAGATCTCCACGCCGGCGGTCGAGGCGACCGTCGCGCGACTGAACGACGCCGGAGCGGCCGGCGCGCGCCTGATGGGCGGCGGCTTCGGCGGCTGCGTGCTCGCGCTGTTCGCGCCCGGCGCTCAGCCGCCGCCGGGCGCGATCGACGTACGCCCCGGGCCCGGCGCGCACCTGCGCGAGCCCTAGCCGCGACGCGCCCGGCGCCGGTCGCCACGAGTCGACGCGCAGTTCACAGGCGCGCGGCGAGCAGCGCACAGGCCGTCAGCACGACGGCCAATGACAGCGCCGCCAGCGCGCCGTCCAGCGGAGCCAGCAGGCGCTGCAGTGTGATCGCTTCGCTGCTGCCATCGGCGCGCGTGCGCACGCCGGACACCGAGCTGGTGCGCCTGCGCAGCTCGCGCGCCGGTGAGCTGAGGCGACGCTGGGCGACGCTCAGAACAAAGCACGCAAGCGCCATCAACACGCCCGGCCAGGCGATCTTCAACGAGTTGACGAAGTAGCCGGTGAACGCCGGAAAGGCGCCCCAGCCGATCGCAAACCAGACGTCCGAGTGCAGCCGACCGCCCGCCCACTCCAGGTTGTAGGCGGGCAGGAACAGACCGCCCACGACGACCAGCGGCACGAGCAGCGCCGACACGTCGATCGCGCCGGCCACGCCGATCGCCAGCGCGCCGAGCAGGCTCACGACCGCAAGCGCCAGCAGCGTGCGGCGACTCAGGCCGGTGCCGAGCGGACGGTCGTGCAGCTCATCCAGCGCGTGCGCCGCGACGCCGACCGCCAGCGCGAACGCCGCCAGGCCCCACAGCAGGCGATCGGTGTGAACGTGCGGCGCCACGGCCGCGCCGAGCGCGAAGTAGCTGAGATGCCACGCCGTGTACGGCGGGTGCAGCAGCGTCAACAGCTCGCCGGCGCGACCGCGCCCCAGCGCGTAGAAGGCCGGGCGCTCAGGCGCCGCGCGCATCGCCGCCCGTCCGCGCGACCTTCGTCGCGGCCATCACGACGCCGCCGCCGAGGCTCATGCGCCGCACGCTCACGTCGTCCAGGCCCGCCTCGCGCCAGTAGCCGACGATCCGCTGCACCGGGTGGCGCGCATAGAAACCGCGAATGCTCGGGCCGAGAAAGCGTCCGACGTCGGCCCATTCGCGCGAGGCCAGCCGCCCGAGCGTCGGCAGTCCGACCGCCGTGTAGAAGCGCCAGGCCGCGCGCGCGGGCGCCAGCGGCGGCACGCCGAACTCCAGCGAGGCGACGCGCCCTCCGGGCTTGACCACGCGCGCGAGCTCGCGCAGCGTCGCCGGCGGATCGTCGACGTAGCGCAGCAGGTAAGTGAACGTCAGCGCGTCGAAGCTGTCGTCGGCGAACGGCAGCCGCTCGGCCTGGCCTTCGATCAGCTGCACGCGCTCGTCGCCGGCGAAGCGCCTGCGCGCGCCGGCGAGCATCTCGGCGCTCTGGTCGAGGCCCACGACCCGACAGTCCGCGCGCGAGCGCAGCTCCGCCGCGACCATGCCGGTGCCGGTCGCCACGTCGAGCACGCGCGCGCCGCGTGCCGGCGCCACCTCGTCTACCAGCGCGCGACGCCAGCGCGGGTCCTGCCCGAAGCTGAGCGCCGACGACAGCAGGTCATAGCGGCGCGGCAGACCGCGGAACAGCTCCAGCGCCTCATGCTTGCGCGCAGACGCCTGGCCGCTGTGCACGGCGCTGGACGCGCCGGTGGGTGGGTTCGCGCTCATCTGGTTGCCGATCTGAAAGGCTAACCGGCGTCCGCCTCGCACACCTCCGTCGAGCAACGCGCGAAACGAGCTTCATCATCGATCCCACAATCCCCAGCGGTAGACCGTTCGTCTCGGTCGTGACCGGCGCCGGCAGCGGCATCGGCGAGGCGACCGCGCGCAGGCTCGCGCGCGAGCCGGGCGGCTCGATCGTGCTGGTGGCCCGCCGCGAGGATCGCCTGCGCGCGCTTGCCGACGAGCTCGGCGCAGATCGCGTCGGCGTGTTCGCCGTCGACCTGCTCGACGACGATGCGCCCGAGCGCATTCGCGAGCATGTGCTCGAGCGCTACGGGCGCCTGGATCTGCTCGTCAACAACGCCGGCGCGGCGTGGCGCGCGAGCTTCGCCGAGGGCGGCTACGCCAACGTGCGCCGCACGATGGAGATCAACTTCGACGCGCAGGTTCGTCTCACCGAGGCGCTGCTGGGACTGCTGCGCGAGTCGGCGCCGAGCGCGATCGTCAACGTGTCCTCGACCGCCGGACGCGTCGCGCGCGCCGGCTCGGGCGCCTACAGCGCCTCCAAGTTCGCGCTCGCCGGCTGGTCGGACTCGCTGTGGGCCGAGGAGCGTCCGCACGGCGTGCACGTGGGCCTCGTGCTGCCCGGCTTCATCGCGACCGAGGGCTTTCCCCAATCAGAGCTCGTCGACAAGCCGCTGACCCGCTGGATCGTCTCGACGCCCGATCGCGCCGCCGAGGCGATCTTCCAGACGGGCGTCGGGCGCGTGCCCGAGCGCTACGTGCCGCGCCCCTACGGCATCGCCGCGGCGCTGCGCGTGCTCGCGCCCGGGCTCGTGCGCCGCGTGCTCGGCGGCGGCGCGGCGCAGGTCATGACGACGACCACCGGACCGGACCTGGCGACACGCCAGAACGGCTCGTCACCGTCGCACTAAGCTGAGCCGATCGCAACGCGTGCACTGCTAGCCGGAGCGACCGGCTTCGTCGGCGGTCGTCTGGCCGAGTCGCTGATCGCAAGCGGCGCGTCCGTGCGCTGTTTGGTGCGAGATCCGGCGCGCGCGGGCGAGCTGCAGCGCCTGGGCTGTGAGATCCGCCGCGGCGACGTGACCGACGAGGCGAGCCTGCGCGGCGCCGGCGAGCAGATCGACGTCGCCTACTTTCTCGTGCACGCGATGGCCGGCGGCGCGGGCTTCGAGCAGCGCGAGCACGACGGCGCACGCAACTTCGCGCGCATGGCCGCGCGCGAGGGTGTCGCGCGCGTCGTCTACCTCGGCGGGCTGGGCGACGAGAGCGTCTCAAAGCACCTGCGCAGCCGCCACGAGACGGCGCTGACGCTGGCCGCCGAGGGGCCGCTGCTGACGTACTTCCGTGCGGCCATGGTCGTCGGCGCGCGCAGCGAGTCTTACCGCACGATCCGCCACCTGGTCAAACGGCTGCCGGTGATGATCGCGCCGTCGTGGCTGCGCAAGGCCACGCAGCCGATCGGTGTGGACGATGTGGTCGAGTATCTGCGCCGCGCGCCCGAGGTGGAGCAGTCGGCCGGGCGCGAGGTGCAGATCGGCGGCCCCGACGTGCTCTCCTACGCCGACATGCTCGACCGCATGGCGCTGGCGATGGGCGTGCGTCCGCGTCCCAAGCTGCCCGTGCCGCTGATCACGCCATGGCTTTCGGCGCTGTGGCTCGGGCTGGTCACGCCGGTCGATACGAACGTCGCACGGCCGCTCGTGGAGGGACTGACCAGCGACACCGTCGTGACCGACGCAAGCGGCGCCGAGCCGTTCGGCCTCTCCCCCGCGCCGTTCGACGAGACGCTGCGCCGCGCGCTGGCCGAGGAGTAGGCTTGGGCCGATGCTCATCACCACGATGAACGACCTGCCCGGCTATGAGATCGAAGAGGTGCTCGGCGAGGTGTTCGGGCTGACGGTGCGTGCGCGCAACGTCGGCGCGCAGATCGGCGCATCGTTCAAGTCGCTGGTCGGCGGCGAGCTCAAGGGCATGACCAAGATGCTCGCCGAAGGTCGCGTGCACGCCCAGGAACGCCTCGAAGAGGAGGCCACCGCCAAGGGCGCGGACGCGGTCGTGGCATTCCGCTTCGACACCTCCGAGCTGGGCACCACCTGGACTGAGATCTGCGCCTACGGCACGGCCGTTCGCGCGACCAAGCGCTAGCGCTCGCGCATGCGCCGCCCGCTTCTCACGCTCGCGCTCGCGCTCGTGCTCGCGGGCACGTCGCTCACAGCCTGCGGCAAGGGCTCTGCGACGAGCTCCGATCGCGTCGCGACGGTGACCGTGCAGAGCAGCTCGTCTTCCTCGACGGCCAAGCCGCCGGCCGGGTCGCCGTCGCCGTCTGACTCCGGCAAGCGCAAGGCGCGCGCGTTCGCGCAGGCCGTCAACCTCACCTCCGCCGACGTGCCCGGCTTTGCCGCCAGCGACAAAAAGGACAAGAGCTCCAGCAGCGAAAAGCGCCTCGAACACGAGATGCTCAGCTGCGCCGGCATCGCCGGCTCGGCGAAGGCGGTGCTCGAAGAAAGCTCCAAGGACTTCCGCCTCAAGCGCCAGATACTCGACCTCAGCGTCAGCTCCGAAGTGGCCGTGCAGAGCAGCGCGGCGCAGGCGCAGAAGGTGCTGGCGGTGATCCGCAGCGCGCACGTTCGCGGCTGCTTCACACGTTTTCTGCAGCAGATCTTCGACGGCGAGCAGACCAAGGGCGCCAAGGCCGGCCCGGTGACGATCCAGTCCGGCACGCCGCCCGCGCCGGGCATGAGCGGCAGCTTCGGCTGGCGCGTCACCGCGACGTTCCTCGTGCGCGGCGTCAAAGTGCCGATCTACCTCGACTTCCTCGGCTTCGTCGACGGTCCCAGCCAGGTCACGCTGACCAGCTCCGGACTGCTGCGCCCGTTCCCCGCTTCGGTGCAGCAGCACCTGTTCGCAGAGCTCCTGGCGCGTGCACGGAGCCACAAGCCATGAGCGAGACCTGGCACGCCGTCGACAGCTTCGTCGAGGGTTTGCTGATCGGCCCCGACGAGGCGCTCGACGCAGCGCTCGACGCAAACGCCGCCGCCGGGCTTCCGCCGATCGCCGTGACGCCCAGCCAGGGCAAGCTGCTGCACCTGCTGGCACGCTCGATCGGCGCGCGCTCGATCCTCGAGATCGGCACGCTCGGCGGCTACAGCTCGATCTGGCTGGCGCGCGCGCTCACGCAAGGCGGACGCCTGGTCACGCTGGAGGCCAACGCCGACTACGCGAAGCTCGCCGCGGCGAACATCGCGGCGCGCGGGCCTGGGCGACGCCGTCGACCTGCGCGTCGGGCAAGGCGCTGGACACGCTGCCGCGGGTCGCCGCCGAGCTGTCGAGCCGTTCGACCTGACGTTCATCGACGCCGACAAGGTGCACACGCCCGACTACTTCGAGTGGGCGCTGCAGATGTCGCGCACCGGCAGCCTGATCGTCGCCGACAACGTCGTGCGCGACGGCGCGATCGTCGACCCCGCGAGCGCTCGAGAAGCCCGACGTGCGCGGCTCGCGCGGCCTGCACGAGCTGCTCGCCGCCGGCACGCCGCTGGGCCGCCGCGTCAGCGCCACGACGATCCAGACGGTCGGCGCCAAGGGCTATGACGGCTTCACGCTCGCGCTGGTGCTCGGCGACGACGCGGGCGCTTAGTCGCGGCGCGAAGGCGGCGAAGTCGATGCAGGTCGCGACCGCAGCGCCAGGAAGCGCAGCACGTCGTCGGCTTCCTGCGCAAGCGCGGCGGAGTCGGCGCGCGTGACTCGCTCAAACGGCTCCAGCACGACCTCGCGCGCGGTGATCTTCCAGCGGGCGACCGCGCGTCCGCGCACCAGCGCGAACGGCCGGAACAGGCCGTTGACCGTGACCAACGCTTTGTTCTGCCCGACGATCGGCTCGCGCGAGCGCCAGCCGAGCAGCAGCGGGTCGAAGGCGCCGAGCAGCCGCGCCGGCGCCTGCGCCAACGGCGCGCGGCGCCGGCGCGCCGGCTCGAACAACCCGTCGCCTCGCTCGCGCAGCTCGGAGGCGACCGCGGCAAATCCGGCGCGCGCGTCTCCGAGCGCCAAGCCCGACCAGCGCGCGAGGTCGCGCTCGTCGGCCGGCGCGTGGCCCTGCATGTAGCGGCGTGCGAGCTCGGCCAGCGCGCGCTCGCGCGCGACCTTTCGCGTCGGCTTCAGCCACGAGGCGACGGGCGCGTAGGCGTGCTCGGCGCCGATCATCGGGCCGCGCACAGCCAGGCCGCGCAGCGTGGCGAGCATCAGCAGGTGCACGAGCGCCTGCCCCTCGGTGCGCACGCCGGCTCTGTCGATGCGCTGCTTGAGCTGAGGCCGGGTGAGCGGGCCGTCGGCGTTCAGTGCGCGCTCGATCGCGCGCACGCCGCGGTCGGCGGCGTCCGGCGTGACGCCCTCCTGCGCCAGGCGCCGCGCGTTGCCGGTCAGCAGCCGCGGCGCCGTCAGCGCGTGCAACCACGCGTAGTCCTCGGCGCACACCAGGTGCAGCGTGCCGCGGTTCAGCCACGTCACCAGCAGCGAGCCGTCGCTCAGCGCGCCGTCCACGTCGGCGGCCTTCAGGCCACTGCTGCGCGCGCGGATCGCCAGGCGAAAGCCGCGCGCGTCCTGGCCCTGCACGGCCAGCAGACGATGCGTGACGGCCAGCGGGTCGCGCGCCGGGCGTCCGGCGAGCAACTGCGCGCGCAGGCGCTCGGCGGTGATCGTGCTTGCGGAGTCCGCGCCGGCCAAGCGCTGAGGAATAGCAGCGGCGTACGTCGCCCGTGCCGCGCGCCGGCGTGCGGCTAGGCGGCGAGGCGCTCGAGCACCTCGGTGGCGTCGGTGCCGTGTGCGCGCAGCGCGCGCTCGAACACCGTGCCGTAGACCTGCATGACGGACATCAGCACGTCGATCGTGCCGACGCCGGCGGCGCCGCGCTCGCCCGCGAGGCGCACTGCGCCGTCGGTGACCAGCGCGATCGTGTCGCGGTGCTCGGGGTTGGTGGCGTCGACGAAGCGCTCACCGTCGACGTCCTCGCGACCGGCGCGCAGCGAGTCCTCGCTGACGCCGAGCGCCTGCAGCGTCGCGCCGACCTCGCCGTGCAGGCGCAGGATGCGCAGCCAGCGCTCGGCCTCGTCCTCGGGCGTTCGCGCGAAGGGGATCGCGGTGGCGGCGATGCCGAGCACCATCGCCGCGTCGGGAGCCAGTGTCGGCGCCGGACTCATGGCGATCGCTAGGAGGCGCTCACTGCGGTGAGCTTCGCGGCGTGGACAACGTTGTCGCGTTCCAGCGCGACCTGCGGCGCACCGTCGCCGAGCGTCAGCTCGAGCAGCACGCTGTCGCGGCGGTCGAGCTCTGCCCGCGCGGAGTCGATCGCCGCGACGGCCGCCGCGGCGCTCATGCCCGACTCGCACAGCAGGCGCTCGGCGCGACCGCTGGCGATCGCAGCGCCGTCGAGCTCGACGAGCTCGCGCACGATCGCGGGCTGCGCCGCTGCCGTCCTCGATGCGCAGCAGGCAGGCGGCCATGTCGTCGGGACGAGCGTCGGTGAGCTCGACGACGCTGTCGAGCAGCGCCGGCGCGCTTGCGTCACGCGGTAGATCTGCAAGCGCCACGGTCAGGCGCTCAGAACCGAACAGGTCCTCGCCGACGCGCGCCTCGGTGACGCCGTCGGTGTGGAAGCACAGCCGTGCCGCGCCCGGCACGGAGATGACGGTCTCGCGCGTGCCCGTGCGCATGCCTGCGCCGAGCGGCGGCGCCGAGCAGGCCGTCGCGGGCTCGACGGCCACGGGCGCGCGTCCGTCGGCGCCGCTGTCGCCGAGCACGACCGGCGGCGGGTGGCCGGCGCTCGCGTACGTGAGCGTGCGCTCGCGCGGGTGATAGACGGCGGCGACGACCGTCGCGAAGGATCCGGCGAGCTGGCGATCGAGCACGCTGCCCGCGGTCTGCAGGGCCTTGCGCGGCGACATTCCGGCCTCGAGGTAGGCGCGCACGGTGAAGCGCACGAGCGCAGTGTGCGGCAGCGCCTCGCGGCCGTGTCCGGAGACGTCGCCGACGATCACCGCCAGACGGCCGTCGTCGAGGCCGAAGACGTCATAGAAGTCGCCTCCGGCGCCGGGCCCGTCGGCCGGGCGATAGGCGACCGATGTGCCGACCGGACCGAGCCGCGCGGGCGGCACCGGCAGCAGCGCGGCCTGCAGCAGGCCGACGTCCTCGAGCAGCTGTCCGCGCTGGCGCATCAGCCGGCGCGCGCGCGCGGACGACAGGCGCGAGCGCACGGCCAGCGCGAGCGCGAGCGCGATCAGCGCGCCGATCAGGACGAGCACGGGAGTCGGAACGACGCCGACGATGCGCGTGAAGGTCTTGACGATCGCCGGCTGCGAGGCCGTGGGCGAGATCTTGGCGGCTTTGTGCCTCGGCGCGGCGGTGACCGGTGAGGACGCCGCGACGGTCGGCGTGACGGCGGCGGCAACGGTCGCGGGCGTCGCAGCGATGCCGCCGGGGGCATTCGCCTTGGCGCGGTGTCGCGCGCCATGGGTGGCGCGCTGGGCGCTCCCGCCGGCGAGCCCTGCCGTGGCGGGCGCAGTGGGCGCCACCGCGGTTATCGAGGCGGCTCCGGTGCCGCCCAGCGGCGTCGGAGCCGTTTCCGAGGCGCTTGCGTCGACAGCCACCGCCGGGCTGCTCACCTGCGACGAGCCGCTCGAGCCGGATTTGCCTTTGGATTCGTCGGGCGTCGAGCCCGACCCAGAGCCGGAGCCGGAGCCTGCTTTTTCTTCGCCGCCGGCGCCTTTGCCGCTTTTTTCTTTGCTCGGTTTTTCTTTTTTGACTTTTTCTTTTTTGACTTTTTCTTTTTTCTGTTTTTTTGCCAGCGCTTCGACCTGCGAGGCAGATTCGTCGCTCGACACCGCGGCGGTCTGACTTTCCTGAGAAGCCAAGACTTCGCCCGCGGCGACCGCCTGGGCGTTGCGGTGCGCGTGCGGCGTAGCGCCGGCGGCGGCACGAGTTGCGCCCGTCGGCGCGGGAGCCGGCGGGCCGGGCGGGTGAGCGTGTTTGACGCGAGGGCCGGATGGCTGAGCTGCGACCGGCGGCGGCGGCGCGGGCATGATGACCGGCGCCGGTGCGGCGCCTTCGCTTTGGGCGGCGCGTTCGGCGCGTTTGGCGTGAGGAGTCGTGGCGCCTTCGACCGGCACGGCGGTCGTGGCGGAGGCGGAGGTGCTGCTCCTGGCGGCCTGCGCCGTCGGCAGCGCGCCGAGACCGAGCACGCAAAGGCCGGCGGCGAGCGCGACGCCAACGCGCCTGACGGCGCGCGTGCCTTGCAGCGGATGGGTTGCTCGGCTGGCCACGGGCGCCCCTGCGCCTCTCACCCGATCCGCGCGGTGCTTCCTTGAACGTGGGCGAGCGCCTCGTCGACGGTCGGGAAGATCGCGAAGGCGCCGTCCATGCCGGACAGCTCGAAGATCTTCAGCACATTGGCGTTGACGCAGACGATCGCCAGACGCGCGCCGGCGTCGAGGCTGCGGTTGACGCCCACGAGCACGCTCAGCGCGGTCGAGTCCATGAACCTGACGCGCGTGAGGTCGACGATCAGCTGCTTGTAGCCGGCGTCGACCGAATCGACGAGCGCCCACTTGAGGCTGGGCGCCCGACCGAGGTCGAGCTCGCCTTCCAGCGAGACGACGCTGGTGCGCTCATCGGGCTGGCTCTGGATGATGCCGAAGGCCCCGGAGAGGTCCTGTTGGCTTGAAGTGTCGGCAGTGGTCAGCATTGGGCTCCTAGTTCACGCTCTGGGCGATGCTTCGGCATCTGCGGGGCGCCGGATTACGCATGAATGTCGCGGATCAAACGTGCGTCCAGTTTTCGTCGACGAAATGATCTGCGGGTAGTGCGAGACTGCGCCGGTGGCCGACGACCTGCCCGAGCTGACGGTCGCTGACGCGGCCGCGTGGCGCGTGTGGCTGCAGGCCCACCACGACGATGCGGCGGGCGTGTGGCTGGTGCTGGCCAAGAAGGGCACGACGCGGCCGACGACGCTGACCTACGTGCAGGCGCTGGACGAGGCGCTGTGCCACGGCTGGATCGACGGGCAGGTGCGCCGCCGCGACGATGCCACGTTTCGCCAGCGCTTCACGCCGCGGCGCGCGCGCAGCGCTTGGTCGCAGCGCAACGTCGCGCACGTGCAGCGGCTGCGTGGCGAAGGTCGCATGCACGCTGCGGGCGAGCGCGCGGTGAGCGCGGCGCAGGCCGACGGCAGATGGGAGTCGGCATACGCGGGGCAGCGCACGATGCAGATGCCCGAGGACCTGCAGGCGGCGCTTGCGGCCGAGCCGCGCGCGAGAGAGATGTTCGCGCTGCTGACCAGTCAGAACCGCTACGCGGTGCTGTTTCGCATCGACGCGGCCAAGCGCAGCGACACGCGCAAGCGGCGCATCGAGCAGTTCGTGGCGATGCTCGCGCGCGGCGAGACGGTCCACCCGCAGAAGCGCAAGCTGCCCGACTAGGCGAGCGGGCGGCCCATCCACACGTGCGCGATGCCGGCCTCGTCGAAGGGCTCGGACTCGACGCTGAAGCCGGCCTGTTCGTAGAGCTGGGAGGCCGCGATCTGCGCGGCCAGACGGGCGCGCGCGTGGCCTTGCTCGCCGGCGCGCTGCACGGCCAGCGCGAGCATGCGCGAGGCGATTCCGCGGTGGCGGTAGGGGGCGAGCACGGCCACGCGGCCGATGCGCGCGGCGTCGCCTTCGGAGAGCAGGCGCAGCGTCGCGACGACGCTTTCGTCGCCGGGCGTCAGAGCGACGAGGTGCATCGCGTGCTCGTCGAGCGGGTCGCGCTCCTCGCTGTATGGCACGCCCTGTTCGCCGCAGAAGACCTCGACGCGCACGGCCATCGCGCCGCTGACGTGCTCGGGCGCGCCGGCCCAGCGGATGGCGATGTCCTCGGCGCGCACGCACGCCAACATAGCGTCGGCGGCGTCAGCTCTTGCGGCGGCGCGCGCGTCCGAAGGGCGACTGCAGGTCGCCCTCGGTGAACGGTCCGGGCGAGTCGCCGGTCGTGGCGAAGCGGTACAGCGCCACGGCGAAGGTCTGGCGGACGAGCAGCTGCAGCGCGATGACCGACACGAGCGCGAGCACGCCGACGGCGATGATCGCGTCGCGCACGGCGGGCACGTCGTTGGTGGCGACGGCGCCGATCGCAAACACGACGACGATCGCGAGCATCGCCAAGGCCATCCAGGCGCCGATGATGATGCTGCCGCCGATGCCCTCGCCCCAGCGCTTCTTGACCACGTGCGCAGAGCGCTTGAGCGCCTCCGGCGCCGAGCAGTCTTCGAGCGCGAGAATCGGAATCGCGAACAGGCTCGCAAGCGACCAGCCGACGCCGACCAGGCGCGCGGCGATGCTGCCGCCGAGCGGCAGCCGGCTGGCCAGCTGCTCGAGCACGAAGCCGATCACGGCGGCGATCAGCGACCACATGGCGACGGCGCCGATGCGCCGCACGGGCACGGCGAGCGCCTGAGCGAGCGACAGTCGGCGGCCTTCCAGCGCGGCGGCCGCGGCGGCGGCGATGGCGGTGTTCAAGAACACGCTGAGAAAGGTCAGCGGGTAGGCGAAGATCAGCGCGTACAGCGCGATTTTGTCGCCGGCGAGGCGTCCGTGGTCGAAGGAGCCGCTGAGCACGAAGACCAACGCGAGACCGATCCCACCGAGGACAACCGAGATCGCGCCGAGCGTCAGCAGCGCGCGGTCGTCGCGCACGACCTGCCAGGCGGCGCGCGTCAAGCGCCACGAGCGCGACAGTCGCCCTTCGCTGGGCGTCGTCGCGGCGATGCTGTCTTGTCCGGACACGGTCATTCCCCCTTTTTAGATCTACTCCGTCTCGGCTCGCGCGGCGCGCGACCCAGGGTGTGTATCGGAACGCGGCGCTGCGCGCTGAAGCGCGGCGGGCACGTGCTGGACCGCCACGCGCGTTCAGCCGCCGAGAAAGTCGACGATCAGCCTGGCCACGAGCTCGGGCTGCTGGGCCATGAAGGCATGGCCGCCGCCGGCGATGCGCTCGACGCGCGTGTTGGGCCAGCGCGCGGCCAGCGCCTGCGCGTTCTGCGGCGGAATGACTACGTCCTCGCTGCCGCAGATCGCCAGCACCGGCGGCGAGTCGGACGCAGGCAGCGGCTGCGCCTGCGCGTGCCAGGCCAGCAGCGCGCGCGCTTGCGCGTCGAGCGCGGTCGCCGACAGCTGCGCACGCGCCGCGGCGACGAGCTCGCCGAACTCGCGGTCGATCTGCGGCGCGACGTCGGGCGGAAACAGCAGCGAGATCAGCCGCGTGGCCTGCTCGCGCGGCGTGCCCGAATGGTCGATCAGCTGCTGCCAGACGCGCGGCTCGCCGGAGATCGCCGTGGGACCGGGCGGCGCGCCGGCGAGCAGCACGAGGGCACTCACGCGCGCGGGCGCGCGCGTGGCCAGGCTCTGGGCGATGTAGCTGCCCATCGACCAGCCGGCGACGGCGAGGCGCTCGATGCCGAGCGTGTCAAGCAGGCCTTCGAGGTCGACGGCCATCGACTCGATGCTCAGCTGCGAGGCGTCGCCCAGCTCGGACTTGCCCATGCCGCGGTTGTCGGGACAGATCAGCTGCAGCGAGCCGCCGAGCGCCTCCAGCAGCGTCGGGTCCCAGTCGGCCGACGATGCGGCGTAGCCGTTGATCAGCAGCAGCGGCGCGCCGGCGCCGAGCGTGCGCCAGGCAAAACGCCGCCCGTCGAGCTCGATCGTGCTCGTTCCAGCGCCGCGCTCGTCGCCGGGGGCGGGCGCGCCGCCGGGGCCGCTCATGCGGCTAGCTGGCGCAGGCCGACGACGTGCTCCAGCCAGCGCGCGAACAGGCTGCGCGCGAGCGCGACGGTGTCGCGCTCTGAGCCGTCGACTTCGGCGAGCAGCGTCGACGGCGCCTGCTCGCCGTGCAGCTCGCGCAGTTCGTCGGCGAAGGTGGGAATGGCCATCCACTGAGCGGCCAGCGCCTGATCGACCTCCAGATGGAACTGCAGCGCGTAGGCGCGGCCGACGACGAAGGCCTGCTGCTCGCAGTCGAGCGAACGCGCCAGCTGCACGGCGCCGGGAGGCAGCTCGTAGGTTTCGCCGTGCCACTGCAGCGTCTGAAAGGTCGCCGGCGCGGCGGCGAACACGGGGTCCTGCGCCGCCGCGGCGGTCAGCTGGACCGGAAGCACGCCGAGCTCGGCGTGCTCGCCGGGCGACACGCGCGCGCCGAGGGCGGCGGCGAGCAGCTGCGCGCCGAGGCACACGCCCCAATACGGCGTGCCGGCGCGCACGGCCTCGCCCACCAGGCGCTTCTCGGCGATCAGCCAGGGGTGGCCGGCCTCGTCGTTGACGCTCATCGCGCCGCCCATCGCGACGATGCCGGCATAGGCGCGCCAGTCGGGCAGCTGCTCGTCGTCGTCGAGCAGCACGCGCGTGAAGGCGATGCGCCGGGCCAGCAGCTCGTCCTCGTAGGCGCCGGGCGGCTCGCAGCCGGCGTGCTGCAGCACGAGGATCGGCCGGCGCTCGGAGCTGTCGCTCATTGCGCGCAAGTGTAGGCGTGCGCCGCGACTACTCGTCGGCGAGCTCGAGCAGCGCGAGCACGGTGCTCCAGTTGCGCGCCGTGACGGTCACGCCGAGCGATTGCCCGCTCAGCTGCGCAGCCAGGCGCGAGCGTCCGACGCCGTCGGGAAACCACGCGTAGATCTCGCGGCCGTGCGCCTCCAGGCGCTCCTCGCCGGCGGCGCGCTCGGCGACCTTCTGAACTGCCGCCGTGGCAGGCTTGGCCGAGCAGAAGCTGACCTGGTAGAGCTTGGGATTGCTGGCTGTGTCGGCGAAGGGATCGTGGCGCACGACCTTGGCCAGCTGGGCGCGCGTGCGCACGACGACGGCGATGTCCAGCTCGAAGCGCTCGGCGATCAGGCGTTCGCAGTCGCGCGCGAGCGCGACAGGCGAGGCGCTGCTGTCGACGACCGCGTTGCCGCTCTGCAGGTACGTGCGCGCCGGGCCCAGCCCGGCTCCATCCAGCGCCTCGCGCAGCGCCGGCATCGCCACGCGGTTTCGCCCGCCGACGTTGACGCCGCGCAGTAGGACGATCTGCTTCACGCCGGGCAGCCTACGCGCGCGACGCTTCGCTCGCTCTCGGCGATGAGTTCGGAGGCGTAGGCTCGTCCTACCTCCATAACCGATCCCCCGAAGGAGGACGTGAGATGTCAGACACGCAGACGAGCACGCACATCAGCCAGGTCGGCACCGTGATGGTTCCGGTCTCAGATCAGGACCAGGCGATCGCCTTCTACACCGAGAAGCTCGGCCTCGAGCTGCGCGCGGACGTGCCGTTCGGCAACGGCGACCGCTGGGTCGAAGTCGCGCCGGCCGGCGCCGCGACGACGCTGGCGCTGGTCACGCCGCGCGAGGGCGAGACGACCGGCATCGAGACGCGCGTGGCGTTCTCGACGACGGACATCGACGCCGACCACGCCGACCTGCAGGCGCGCGGCGTGGACGTCGACGCCGAGGTGATGCGCATGGGCGACCCGGTGCCGCCGATGTTCTTCCTGCGCGACCACGAGGGCAACAAACTGCTCGTCGTGCAGACCGGCTGAGCGGCGGGGCACGAGCATGGCACAGCTGAGAGCCAGCCTCTCGATCTCCCTGGACGGCTTTCTGACCGGGCCGAACCCGAGCGAGGAGCACCCGCTGGGCGAAGGCGGCATGCAGCTGCACGAGTGGGCCTTCGCGCTCGCGGCCTGGCGCGAACCGCATGGCCGAGACGGCGGCGAGGTCAACGCCAGCACGGCGGTGGTCGAGCGGTCGCAGGCGAACGTCGGCGCGGTGCTGATGGGCCGCGGAATGTTCGGCGGCGGCCCGGGGCCCTGGGGCGAGGACCCGTGGGAGGGCTGGTGGGGCGATGACCCGCCGTTCCCCGTGCCGGTGTTCGTGCTCACCAACCACGCGCGCGAGCCGCTGGTCAAGGGCGCCACGACGTTTCACTTCGTCACCGACGGCGTCGAGTCGGGCTACGCGCAGGCTCGCCAAGCCGCCGGCGACGGCGACGTCTCGCTGGCCGGTGGCGCCGACGTGACACAGCAGCTGCTGCGCGCCGGCCTGCTCGACGAGCTCACGCTGAGCGTGGCGCCGGTGCTGTTCGGCGGCGGCACGCGACTGCTGGCGAACCTCGGCGCAGACGTGCGGCTCGAGCAGGTGGACGTCGTGCAGGCTCCGGGCGTGACGCACCTGCGCTACCGGGCGCTGCGCTGAGCGGTTCGGTCGGTCGGTCGCTCGGTGCCTGCGCGGCGCAAGCGCAGGCGCCGAAGCGGCTTGTCAGCTCTCCGCGGTCGCCAGCGCCGGCTCGACGATCAGGCGCTGCAGCCGGCGCGCGGCGTCGAGGTGGTCGCCGGTCCAGATCATCCGGACGGCGGTGGCGCTGGCCTTGCCGTCGTCGCCGTGCAGGTCGCGGCGCACGGCGTCGACCAGGCGCCCGTCGGCGACGCTGGTCGTGGGTCAGCGGCTCGCGCGGCGGCCGGCTGACGGCGATGCTCGCGGCGAGATCCTCATACCACCGCTTGATGCGCTCGCTGGATTGCAGCAGCTCGCCGCGTGCGGCCGCGCGATCGCCGTCGGCGACGCCGTCCTCGCGCTCCCACAGGTCGAGCACGGCGTCGGCGGCCAGGCGCAGGCCGGCGACGCCGGTGACCAGGCTGGTGATCTCGGCCAGCGGCACGGGCTTGGCGCCGCGCTCGGCCAGGTAGCTGCGGAAGGTGTCGTCGAGACGGCGCGACGCGGCCGCCGCGCGGGCCGCGTCGTCGATCGGCGCCTGTCACGGCGGCTGCGCCGTCGTCGCAGCGACGCATGCCGAAGTCGACGGCGCTCGCCAGGTAGTCGACGCTGTCGATGTAGGCCTCGGCCAGCGCGCGGCGCAGCGCCGCGCCGGCGCCGCGCGGCCAGAACAGCAGGCCGACGACGAGGCTGACCGCGCAGCCGATCGCGATGTCCTCGACGCGCACCAGGCCGACCTTCCAGCCGGCCGGCGCGATGATGTTGAACAGGATCACGCAGCGTGAGCGTGAACGCCGCCTGGCCGGCGGCGAACGAGATGGCCGCCGGAGCGACGCCGGCGAGCAGGATGGCGAACGGCAGCAGCAACCACAGCAGCGTGCGTGTTCGTGCCGATCAGCTGCAGCAGCAGCGCCGCCGACGACGAAGCCGGCGATCGTGCCGAGCAGCCCGCGCACGACGTTCTGGCCGGTGTTCAGCGCGTTGGAGCGCAGCACCGACAGCGTGCCGAGGACGACCCAGAAGGAGTGCTGCACGCCGGTCTCGTCGGCGACGAGCACCGCGAGCGCGAGCCCGACGGCGCCGCGCACGCTGTTGTGCAGCCACACCGAGTTGCGCTCGACGTGCGCGGTCGCGCGCTCCTGCGCGGCGCTGAGCGTGCCGGCGATGCCCTGCGGGCTGGCGGCCGAGCAGCCGGTCCAGCCAGCTGCGCCGCTCGGCGGCAGCGGTCAGGTCGATGTTCGCGGCGATGCTGCGTGACCGCGAAGCGCGAGCTCCTGCGCGCGGAAGCTCGGGTCGAGCGAGCTGATGAACTCGCGCGCTGGGAAGCGCCTCGGCGTCGCCGTCGGCCGCGCCGGCCGCGCGGCTGCGCACGGGCAGGTCTCGGTGGCGCCGCGCTCGAGCTCGTCGAGGCGCCGCGCAGCTCGCTCGAGCGCGGCGCGCAGCTGCGGCTGCAGTCGCCGCCCGTCACGCCGAGCAGCTCGGCGCCGCGTTCGAGCACGTCGGCCGCGGCGAGCTTGACCGCGCACGCCGGCCGGTTGACCGGCGCGCCCGGCGTCGGGCGAGCGGCCTGGGCGACGATCGCGCTGAGCCAGCCCAGCTCGTCGACGAGGCGCACGGTGGCGCGCGCCGGCGGTGCTCAGGCCGGTCGGCCGGTACGGCGTGGCGAGGAACGCGCGGCGCAGCGCCTCGACGGCGGCGTCGGCCTGCGCGACGGCCCGATCGTGCTCGCTCGCCAGCTGTTCGGCCTCGGCTCGCCGAGCCGTGAAGGCGACCTCGGCGCGCAGCCGGGCGGCGAGCGCGCGGCAGGCCGCGATCGGCGGCGGCGCGCAGCGGGTCCGCGCGTCGGCGTCGGCCACAGCAGCGCGACCGCGAGCAGCGCGGCGCCGGAGGCCATCGCCCAGCCCGCCAGCCGGTCCGGGATCGAGCGACGCGGGCCCGGCAGCGACACCGGCAGGATGAAGGCGAGCAGCAGCGAGGTCGTCGCGCCGGCCAGCACCGAGCTGACGACGCCGGCGAACAGCACCGCGAAGCGCGACGACCGCCATCGTGACGCGCCGACAGCCACGACGCTCTGCGAGACGAGCGTGCCGAGCGAAGACGAACACAGCGCCGACGAGCGCGAGCGCGCTCTGCGCCAGCAGCCGCTCGCGCATCGGCCCGCCGAAGTCGACGAGCAGCAGCATCGCGAACGAGCCGAACGCCGCGAACGTCGCCAGCGCGGGATTGCCGATCACCTTGTCGCCGATCGCGAACATCGCCGGCATGACGATCGCCGCCCGCCCGGCGCGACGCAGCGCGGCGAAGTCGCGATCGCGTTTGCCGAGCCACTGCAATGGATGCACGTTTGCCGCCGTCCTGAGTGTCGCGATGTGCCGGAGCCCGCATGCTAATTCCGCGCGGACGCGAACGCCCGGCGCGACGATCAGCGCTGGGCGGCCGAGCGCGTCGTGGAGCCGTCGGTGCGTTCGTCAGGCCAGTGACCGTGGCGATCCAGGTACTCGCGCGCAGCCTCCTCGGCGTCACGCTCGCGATCGCCGTCGACCGAGGCGCGGTACAGCCAGTTCATCGCGTAGATCGCCAGCCCGGCGCCGACGATGCCCGCGCCGCCCTCGAGCTCCGCTTCGCTGCCGAGCGACATCACCACCACGCCGCCGAGCACGGCGAGCGCCGGCACGACGTAGCGCACGATCGTCAACAGGCGCGCGCTGTGCCTGCTCGGTCGCTTTGCAGGATGTCGGCTGGGCGTGCGCGCGGCGATCATGCGTGCGCGGGCGCCTCTTCGGTGATCGAGTCGACGCGATCTGGATAGAACGCCAGGTGGTCGCGGATCTCGGCGACGGCCGCGTAGGGCTCGCGATAGACCCACACGGCATTGTCCGAGCGATCGCCGCCCGCGGGAACGCTGAAGTAGCTGGCATCGCCCTTGAACGGGCAGTAGCTGGTGTGCTCGCTGGCGAGCAGCAGCGACTGATCCACGTCGGCGAGTGGGATGTACTGGACCGGCGCGTAGCCGGCCTCGCGCAAGCTCAGCGCGCTGTGCGTGTCGGCGATCGTCTGGCCGGCGACCGACACGACGACGCGCGATGGATTGGACTCGATCGTGATCGGGTGATCGGGTCCCGGCTGCTTGATCGGCCTGTCGCTCATGTGCTGTCCTTTCGTACGGTGCCTGCGCTGCGGCTTGGAGCGTCTGACTGCCTGCGCACAAGACGCTAGCGAGATGCGCCGCCGCTTCCGGACCGCCCGCTCAGCGACGCGGCGCGAGCACCGCGGCCGGCTCGACGTACTGTGCTGCCCGCTCGACGATCGCAGTCGCTTCAGCGTCGGTCGAGAGCCCGGGGAGCACTGTGGCGGACGACTCGCCGCTCGGCTCGCGCTCGACGCGCACCAGCGCCGCGCCGCTGCGATCGACGGCTTCGGCGGCGAGCGCGACCAACGAGGGGATCTGCTCGGCGCGAACGCCGCACGCGTGCAGGAAGGCGTCGACGTAGGCGCCGTCGGGCGTGCGCGCATCGACTTCCAGCTCCTCGACCGTGCTCGCCGGCGCCGCGTCGCCGACGCGCGGTGAGATCACACAGGCGACCATGTCGTCGGGCGTGGCCAGCGCCGTATCGCGCACGCGCTGCAGCAGCTGCGCTGCGCTCACCGGCGAGTCGAGCTGCTCGAGGATCTCGACGAGGCGCTCGCGACCGAGCAGACCGGCGTCGACGCGCGCCTCGGGCAGGCCGTCGCTGAAGAAGCACAGCTGGCCGGCGGCGGGAAGTGAGATCGTCGTCTGCCTGCGTCCGGTGGGCAGGTCACAGCAGATCGGCGCCGAGCAGCAGACAGTCAGCGGCTCGGGCGTGTCGAAGCCGATCGCGATCGGCGGCGGGTGGCCGGCGGTGGCGTAGGTCAGCTTGCCGCTGGCGCTGTCGTGCACGGCGACGACGACTGTTGCAAAGCGCATGCGCTCGGGCTCGTTGAGCACCGAGCCCGCGAGCGCGAGCGCGGCTCGCGGCTCCAGCCCGGCTTGCAGATAGGCGCGCAGTGTGTAGCGCGTGAGCGCGGCCTGGGCCAGCGCGTCGCGCCCGTGTCCGGCCACGTCGCCGAGCACGATCGCCACCCTGCCCGGCTCCAGCGCGAGCACGTCGTAGAAGTCGCCGCCGGCGGCGGGGCCGTCGGCGGGGCGATAGGCGACGGACACCGAAAGATCGCCGACGCGCTCGGGGATGACGGGCACGAGCGTGGCCTGCATCGAGCCGACGTCGCGCACGAGCGAGGCGCGCTGACGCTCCAGGCGTCGCGCGCGCACGCCGGCCATGCGCCAGCGCGCGGCGAACCAGATCGCCAGCACGAGCAGCAGCAGGATGATCGGCTTGCTCCAATCGGGCACCGGCACCGGGAACGGGATCTGACGACCGATCGCGTTGAGCGGGCCGCCGCCGGTCGAGCTCTTGCCCTTGGCGTCGGACGTCGCCGAGCCAGCTCGCGCGACGGTCGGCGTGGCCGGCGTCTTCGCGGAGCCCGCAACGGACTTCGCCGCCGCCGACGTGGCCGCCGCGTGCCTGGCGCGCGCGCGGTCGGCATTCGCTTTGCGTGCTCGCGCGCGCGCTGCGCTGGGTGTCGTGTGACCGCCGGTCGACGCTGAGCGGCTCGGCGTGCCGGACGCAGCTGTCGTGGCGGTCGTCGAGGCACGTCCGGCGCCCGCGGCCGACGAGCCCGACGTCGAGGCGGCGCGTGGCGATTTCGACACCGGCAGCGGCGTAGTGGGCGTGCTGGGCGTCGTGAGTGTGGGCACGGTCGGCGTGGCGACCGGCGGCGTCACGGGCGCCTGCGGCGTCGACGGCGTCTGCACGGTCGCGACTCCGGGGACTTCGACGCGCGGAGTCGGTGCGGATTCGACGGCCAGCGGACCGGCCTGCACGGTCACGGCCGGCAGCGCCGGCACGGTCGGCGTCGGCAGCGCCGGCACGGTCACCGTCGGCAGAGCTTCGCCGGCGAGCAGCGCGTCGGCGCCGGCGCTCGCGCAGAGCGACAGCAGCGAGCCGAGCGACAGAGCGATCGCCAATCGATTGAGGCGGATTTTTGGAGATGGCCTCATGCGTATCCCCCGACCCCTTCGGCATGGAATCGTTCGACCATGATCCCACACGGGGCATGCCAGACGCGCATTTTGCGCCCGTCAGACCTGGTCGGCGTAGAAGCCGAGCCGCGCGAGCGGCTCGACCAGCTCGTGCTCCTCGTAGGAGAGGTGTGACAGCAGCGCGTCGGTGAGCAGATCGATCGCCGCCTGAAGGCGCGCGAAGTCGTGATCGTTGATGCGCGCGACGAGCGCGCGGTCCACCTCCTCGATGGCGTCCGCGATCACCAGATGCTCGTCGGTCAGGCGATCGATGACCGGCGCAAGCGCCGTGTCGCTGCGCGCGAGATGCGGGAAGATCGCATCGTCCTCCAGACCGTGATGGCGCGCGACCGCATGGCAGTAGCGCGAGCAGAAAGCGCCGAGCGTCCAGTCGTTCTGGCGCATGGCCATCTCGTTGAGCGCCGAGCGCGCGTCGCCCGCGTCGAGCGCGCCTGCGCGCACCTGAGAGACGATGTCGCGCAGCTCTGACAGCTCGCGCCGCAGCATGTCGTGGACGTCGACGAGGTGCTGGCCGACCTGACGGCCGGTTTCGGAGTACTCGATCTCGCCGATCTCGCCGGTCGCCGGCGGGCGGTGCGGCCGCGTCGACTCGTCCCACGGCGCGCGCTCGCTGACCCGCTCGCCGTCGTCGGGTGTCGGCGCGACGCCGAGGCGCTCGTACTCGGACGAAGGCTGCGAAGGCTCGGGCGACATGGCCACCAACTTAGCTCTCCTATATTTGGATCGATGGTGTCTTGCGCATGAGAACTCGACGGCTCGGCGGCGAAGGACCGCGGGTTTCGGCGATCGGTCTCGGCACGATGGGCATGTCCGGCGCCTACGGTCCGGCCGACCGCGCCGAGAGCATCGCGACGATCCACGCGGCGCTGGACGCGGGCGTCGACCTGATCGACACGGGCGACTTCTACGGCATGGGCCACAACGAGCTGCTGATCGCCGAGGCGCTGCGCGGGCGACCGCGCGACGAGTACCGGCTCAGCGTCAAGTTCGGCGCGCAGCGCGGGCCCGAGGGGCCGCCGCTCGGCTTCAGCGCAAGCCCGCCGGCCGTCAAGACGGCGCTCGCCTACTCGTTGAACCGGCTCGGCGTCGAGCACATCGACGTATACCGCCCGGCGCGCCTTGACCCGAACGTGCCGATCGAGGAGACGGTGGGCGCGATCGCCGAGATGGTGCAGGCCGGCTATG
Organism: uncultured Solirubrobacteraceae bacterium; assembly: GCA_963793935.1. Classification (GTDB taxonomy): domain Bacteria; phylum Actinomycetota; class Thermoleophilia; order Solirubrobacterales; family Solirubrobacteraceae; genus Palsa-744. Next base: position 139,503 of record CAWCBZ010000001.1, on the reverse strand, counting down.
TCCGCCACATCGGGCTGTCGGAGGTCGGCGCGGAGACGATTCGCCGCGCGGCGGCGACGCATGCGATCTGCGACGTGCAGATCGAGTACTCGCTGATCTCGCGCGGCATCGAGCAGGCGATCCTGGCGCAGTGCCGTGACCTGGACATCGCGATCACCGCCTACGGCGTGCTCAGCCGCGGCCTGATCAGCGGTCACTTCGCGCCTGACCGCGAGCTCGCGCCCGGCGACTTTCGCACGCACGCGCCGCGTTTCAGCGCCGAGCACCGCGAGCAGAACCTCGCGCTGGTCGACGTGCTGCGCGCGATGGCCGAGGCCAAGGGAGTGACGGTCGCGCAGCTGGCGATCGGCTGGGTGCTGGCGCGCGGCGAGGACATCGTCGCGCTGGTCGGCGCGCGCACGCGCGAGCGCCTGGCCGAGGCGCTGGGCGCGCTGGAACTCGAGCTGAGCGCCGAGGAGACGGCCGAGCTGGAGAGCTCGCTGCCGCCGGACGCGGTGGCCGGCGATCGCTACCCGCAGCAGGGCATGGCGACGCTGGACAGCGAGCGCGGCTGAGCGGCCGCGCTCAGCCGCGTTTGAGCGCGCGTAGGACGGCGCCTGGCCTGGCCGCCACCTTGGGCCCAAGCACCAGCGCGAACACGGTCAGCGCCAGCCACGGCCGCAGGTGCGGGCGGATGCTCGCGATGCGCCCATCCGCGTCGAGGTCGAAGACCATCGCGTCTGTCAGCGCGACGCCCGCCACCGTCGCTCCGCCGACGAGCACGACGCTCGGGCCATCATCGGACACCCGCGACGTCCAGCGCAGCCCGCGCAGCGATCCGTACACGCGCGACAGCAGGAAGCGCACGTCGTCGTGGCCGCGAAAGACCATTCGCCCAGAGATCGGCGAGAAGACCTCGACGCCCGGAGCCAGCGTGTCCATCAGCGCATCGATGTCGTTGGCCTCCGATGCCGCGCGATAGCGAGCGATCGCGTCGTCCATCGGCTGATTATCGCGCCCAAAGCAGGCGCGCGGGCGTCTGCGCGATGCTTGGCCGGTGGCGAAGGCGACGACAAGCGCCGGGCTGTTGCCGTATCGCATACGCGACGCGCGGCTGGAGGTGCTCATCGCGCACATGGGCGGGCCGTTCTGGGCGCGACGCGACGAGGGCGCCTGGTCGATCGTCAAGGGCGAGCACGACGACGGCGAGGACGCCTACGCGGCGGCGCGCCGCGAGTTCGCCGAGGAGACCGGCCTGCCCGTGCCGCAGGGCGACGCGCTGGCGCTCGGCGAGGTGCGCCAGAAGGGCGGCAAGCGCGTGACCGTTTGGGCGATCGAGAGCGACGTCGAGGCGAAGCAGATAAAAAGCAACACGTTCGCGATCGAATGGCCGCGCGGCTCGGGCAAGACGGCGGAGTTCCCCGAGATCGATCGCGCCGGCTGGTTCGACTGCGCGACGGCGCGGCGCAAGCTCGTCAAGGGCCAGGTGGCCTTCGTCGACAGGCTGGAGAGCGCCGTGGCAGACGCGCGTGCGCGTCCGCGCCAGGGTTAGCGCGTGGCTCAGGCGGCGCTTGCCAGCAGCTGCGTGGCGCCGGTGATGTCGAGCAGCATCGCGCGCAAAGCAGCGACGCGCTCGGCGCCGTAGCGCTCGACCCACTCGCGCTCGATGTCGGCGATGATCTCAAAGCCGGCGCGCTGAGCGGCGGCGCCATGGTCGGTGAGACGGATGATCTTCGCGCGGCCGTCGCTCGGGTCGCCCACGCGCTCGGCGTAGCCGAGACGTTCGAGGTCGCTGACGGCCTCGCCGACCGCCTGCTTGGTCATGCCGGCGCACTGCGAGAGCTCGGTCAGGCGCATGCCGTCGGGCGCGAGGTTGCCGAACACGCAACCGTGCGCGCCGCGCACGTCGCCGTAGCCGGCGTCGCTTAGGCGCTGCGAGAGCTCGGCGACAAGCCCGTCGGCGGCGGTGAACAGCAGCGCGACGAAATCTTCTCGAACGGGTCTGTGCATTTGGTCAGGTTCCATGATAAGGTCGCTTGATCAATTAGCCTTACAAGGCTGCCTGACAATCTTAGACCGAGAAGTGGAGGCTGTCAATGACTCGCAAGTGGTGGACTCTCGCAGCCGTCGTGATCGCGACGTTCATGCTGTTGCTCGACATCACGGTGGTGAACACGGCGCTGCCGAAGATCGAGTCGGGGCTGGGCGCGAGCTTCTCGGACCTGCAATGGGTGATCGACGCCTACGCGCTGGCGCTGGCCACGGTGGTCCTGACCGCCGGTTCGCTGTCAGACCGTTTCGGGCGAAAGCGCTCGTTCATGGTCGGCCTGGTGATCTTCTCCGCGGCCTCGCTGGCCTGCGCGCTGGCGCCGTCGGCCGGCTTTCTGATCGCCGCCCGCGCGGTGCAGGGCATCGGCGGCGCGATCATGTTCGCGATCTCGCTGGCGCTCGTCGCGCAGGAGTTCCCGGGCGGGCGTGAGCGCGGAATCGCGATGGGCGTCTACGGCGCGACGATCGGCGTGGCCGTTGCCGCAGGCCCGCTGATCGGCGGCGCGCTGACGCAGTCGCTCGGCTGGGAGTCGGTCTTCTACATCAACGTGCCGATCGGCATCGCTGCGGTAGCGATGACGGCGGCGAAGGTCGCCGAGTCGCGCGATCCCAGCGCGACGCGAGCGGATTGGCCGGGCGTGGCGACGTTCACCGGCGCGCTGTTCATGCTCGTCTATGCGCTGCTGCGCGGAAACGCGGCGGGCTGGAGCAGCACGCTGATCGTGTCGCTGCTGGCGGGCTCGGTGCTGCTGCTGGCGGCGTTCGTGGCGATCGAGCGCCGTTCGAGCAGCCCGATGCTGCCGCTGGAGCTGTTTCGCAGTCACGCCTTCACGGGCGTGCAGCTGGCTGCGTTCGCGATCAGCGCATCGCTGTTCGCGCTGTTTCTCTACGTGACGCTGTACCTGCAGCAGTTCCTCGGCGACAGCCCGCTGGGCGCCGGCGAGCGCTACCTGCCGATGACGGTCGTCACGTTCGTCGTCGCCGGCCTGTCGGGCGCCTGGGTGTCGCGCATCGCCGCGCGCGCTCAGCTCGGCGTGGGCCTGGCCTTCGTCGGGCTCGGCCTCGTCGTGATGTCCGGGCTGAGCGCAGGCGACGGTTGGACAGCGCTGCTGCCGGGCTTCGTGCTGGCGGGAGTGGGCGCGGGCATCGTCAACACGGTCGTCGCCGACGTGGCGCTGAGCGTCGTGCCGAAGGAGCGAAGCGGCATGGCGGCGGGCATCAACGACACCTTCCGCCAGGTCGGCATCGCCGTGGGCATCGCCGTCTGGGGAGCGATCTTCACGGCGCGCGGCGCGAGCAAGGCCGAATCGCTGACGCCGCTCGCGCACGGCCACGGCCGCCAGCTCGTCGAAGCGGTCTCGGCGGGAAGGCTGCACGAAGCGGTCGGCTCGCTGCCGGCAGGCGCCCGCGGAGTCGTTGCCGGCGCAGCCCGAGACGGCTATCTGTCGGGATTCAACGAGGTGCTGCTGCTCGGCGGCGGTCTGGCGCTGATCGGCGCAATCGCCGCGGTCGTGCTGGTGCGCGAGCGCGAGATCGAGCGCGCGCCGATCGATACAGGCGGGGCGGCCGCCGTCGCGGCGACGGCCTGAGCGAAGCGCGGCGCTCAGGCGGCCGAGATGAGGTCGTACCCGAACGGTTCGATCTCGCCCGTGTCGGCACGGCGCACCCAGCCGACGGCGGCGCCTGCGCGCTCGGCGCCCTTCACGTTGACGCCCTCCTGCGCCAGCGCGTAGCGAACGAACACGCCGTCGATCCTCGCGCCGTCGAGCTCGACGACGACCCGCTCGCCCGACGTGAGTCGTCTTTCCCCGTCCATCCCATCGAGAATATGACCGCAATCGAGGCCGCGCAAACGTTCGCTGCTTGCGAGTGGACGCGGGGCGAGCGCTCGGCTACGCTCACGCGCTCAGGTCGGCAGAGGATCGGGAGATCGAGTGCATCGCATCGGAGCGTCATCGCGTAGAACATCGCTGTTCGTAGTGCTGCTGGCCGCATTCGCCGCGGCCGTGCCGGCGTCCGCGTCGGCGATCCAGATCAACGAGTTCTCGTTGTCGAGCGGCCTCGGTCCAGAAAGCCCGCTCGGGCCGCTGACGGCGGGCAGCGACGGCAACGTGTGGTTCGTCGGCCTGCACTCGATCGGTCGCATCACGCCGTCGGGCGCGATCACCGAATTCGGCGAAGCGCAAGGTCTCAATCCGGGAAGCGCGCCTCAGGACATCGCGCTGGGCGCGGACGGCGACGTCTGGTTCACCGACAACGGCACGACGAAGGCGATCGGCAAGATCACGCCTGACGGCGTGATCACCGAGTCCAGCGTCGGGCTGAATCCCGGAAGCTCGCCGGCGAACCTGATCGAAGGCCCGAAAGGGAACCTGTGGTTTCTCGACGTCGGCGCCACGACCGCGATCGGTCGCGTGACTCCGTCTGGCACGGTCGAAGAGTTCAGCACCGGCCTCAATCCGATGAGCAAACCCAACGACCTCACCGCCGGGCCCGATGGCAACGTCTGGTTCACCGACCAGGGAAGCACCAAGGCGATTGGCCAGATCACAGAATCCGGAGCGATCACCGAGTTCACTTCCGAACTGCTGCCCGAATCCTTTCCGAACGCGATCACCGCGGGGACAGACGGAAATGTGTGGTTCTCCGACGACGGCACCACGCCGGCGATCGGGCGCGCAACGCCGAGTGGCGAAATCAAAGAGTTCACCACCGGCCTGATCTCCGGCAGCGCGCCCGATGCCCTGACTGCAGGTCCCGACGGCAACGTCTGGTTCATCGATCAGCAAAATGCCCACCGCGCGGTGGGCAGGGTGTTGCCGGACGGCACGATCACCGAGTTCACCTCGGGCCTGAGCGAAGGCCTGCCGCTGGACATCGCGCCGGCCGCCGACGGCAATCTGTGGGTCTACCAGGGAGAACCGGGCGGCACGTCGCTCGCGCGGGTTACGACGGCCGGCGCGATCACCGAGTTCACGTCGGGCCTGAGCCCCATGGGGGGCCAGGACGGAGGCGCGCTGGTCGAGGGCCCCGACAAGAGCCTTTGGTTCACCGAGACCGGCACGCCGAAGGCGATCGGCAAGCTCGACCTGCAACTGCCGAGCCCGAGCACCGGTTCGACAACGACGATGACCACCGGAACGACCACGACGACCGGGCCGCCCGCCGTGCCGCTGCCACTGCGGACGATCCTTTCGCTGATCAGGGCGACGTTCGGAAACCAGCAGGTCGCGGTGACGACGCCACTGCCGACGGCGTGCACCGCGACGTCAAAGACGCTGAAAGTCACGTTCAGGTCGACCACGATCGCCGGCTCGCGCGCGACGAAGTTGCGCTTCGTTCGCGCGTCGCTGTACCTCGACCGCGGACTCAAGCGCCGACGCACGGTCACGATTCGCTCGCAGGGTAAGACGAAGACCGTGCAGACCACTGTGTACGCCGCAAACGAAATCCTCAGCCGTTCGCCGGCTGTAGCTCGCCTGGCCGTCACCGGCCTGAAGTCGGGCGCGCACACGCTCAAGCTGAAGATCTTCTACAGGCAGACGGTGAAGCTGCACGGCCGCGCGAAGACGACGACGATCGTCAAGACGTTGACCGCGCCGTTTCGCGTCTGCTGAGCGTCGCCTGGCCGCTCGCCGGTCAACGACTCGGCGATGATTTCGCGAGCGCTGTTCGGTCATAGCTGCAATTGGGCAAACACGCACGAGAGCGCTTCGCGCCGAAGGGAGCCTGCCATGGCGATTTCCGACGAGCAAGAGATCAGGTCGCTGATCACGCGGTGGGCCGCGGCCGCGCACAGCGGCGACCTGCACGCTGTTCTCGCTGACCACGCGCCAGACATCGTCATGTTCGACGTCCCTCCGCCGCACGACGGCGTGCGCGGCATCGACGCCTACCGCGAGACGTGGCCAGGCTTCTTCCGCTGGCAGGCCCAGGGGGCCTCGTTCGAGATCGTCTCCCTGGAGGTGACCGCCGGTGCCGACGTGGCCTACGCGCATGCGCTGCTGCGGTGCGGCACGGCGAAGGAACTGGACGAGCACCCCGAGACGCGACTGCGGCTTACGGTCGGTCTGCGCAAGCAGGACGGGCGCTGGACGGTCGCGCACGAGCACCACTCGTTCGCCGACACATCGCCCTGAGTCGATACCGTCGAACGGATGACGATCCAACGCATGGAGCACGTGGGCATCGTGATCGACGACCTCGCTGCCGCGACGGCTTTTTTCGTCGAGCTCGTCGTCGAGCTGGCGCAGCGGATCGCTTGAGCCGGCCGTGCCGTTCACGCTCAGGAACCTCAGAGAGGACCTCGCGGACGTCGGGTCCAACTTCGACGGCTCACCGGACTTGGAGTTCCGCGTCGCCAGCAAGTCACTCGAGCTCGAACACTCCGGCCTGAGCTATCAGCGCATACCGCCCGACTACCGGTTCCCCTACGGGCACACGCACAGGCAGCAGGAGGAGGTGTTCGTGGTAGTCGGCGGAAGCGGACGGATGAAGCTCGACGACGAGATCGTCGAGGTCGAGAAGTGGGACGTCGTGCGCGTCCCACCGGGCACCTGGCGGGGCTACGAGGCCGGGCCGGAGGGCCTGGAGATCCTCGTGTTCGGCGCGCCCCATCTCGGCGAGAACCCGCGGGACGACGTGGAGGGTCAGCGCGACTGGTGGGCGTAGGCTGTGTCGTGAGAGAACAATGACGATCTCGATCAGCGGCCAGCGGCAACCGAGCATTTGGGCGAGCGTCGTCAGCGACGACGCCGGCGCGCTGCTGCGGTGGCTGCTTGCGATGGGCTTCTCGCAGGACCTGCTGATCGCCGGCGAGCGCGAAGGCGCGATCCATCACTGTCAGGTCGACTGGCCCGAGGGCGGTCGCGTCATGCTGTCGAGCACCGGCGAGCGCCCTACTCCCTGTCGGCCGGGCACGAGCTCACTGCACGTCGTAACGGCCGATCCCGACGCCGTGATGTCCCGCGCGCACACGTTGGGTGCGGCGGTCGTGCACGAGCTGACCGATCAGGTCGACTACCCGTCACGCGACTTCACCGTGGCCGATCCTGACGGAAACCACTGGACCTTCGCGACGTTCGCGGGGTAGCAACCTAGTCTTTGTGGCGACTCGGCTGCTCGCGGGCCGCCTGTCCCGCCAGGTGCGCGGCGGCGGCCCGGGAGCGCACGTTCAACCTGCGGTAGATCTCCTCCAGGTGATGGCGCACCGTGTGCTCGCTGATGCTCAGAGCGAGCGCGATCTCGCGGTTTAGTGAGCCCTGCCAGAGGAGGTGAAGCACCGCCGCCTGTCGCGCCGTGAGGCCGAGCGAACGCAGCGCTGTGAGCGTCGGTCGCGGACTCGGGTAGAGCGCGATCGCGTCCAGCGTGCCGACCTTGCCGTGAACGTAGTCGGCTGTGACCTCGCCCGAGTGCAGTGCGAGGGTTAGCCGCTCGCGTCCTGAGCGCCGGGCACGCGCGCCTCGCTGTCGTTGCCCCCATGCCTGCAAGGCATCGAAGGGCGCGCGCTCGCGAACGATCTCTCGCAGCAGTCGCTCGGCATACGGGTGCGCCGCCTCGAGTGCGCCGCTGCCGTGTACGAGCAGCACGGCGGCCGGGCCGCGCCCACCTCCTTCTCCCTCCAGAGCGCTGAGCACGACGCCCAGTCGGGCGCGGTCGAGCAGGTTGCGATAGACCGGCACGATCAGATGCCGGGCCCGGTCGAGCAGGTCGCGCTCGTCGTCGGCGAAGTCGCCCCGCGTGCGGCTCATCGTGATGCCGATCAGCTGCCCACTGGCCGGCACGGTGAAGGCGATCTGAGCCTCTGTTCCGGTTTCGCGATACACGAGGTCATACAGCTCCAGCGCCCGGAAGCTGCGGCGGCTGATGAAGTCCGACATGCGCTGGGCGCTGGGGTCGCCGGTCGCTGCGAAGTGGGCCGCCAACGGGTTCTCCAGGATCAGCTCGGCGAAGCGCCGGCGCCGCTCCGACCCGGTGCTGCCCAGCGAGTCCATCGGCTCGGCCAGCACCAGCGCCTCCGGCGGGTCACGGCAGATCTCGTTGTAGGAGGCGATGTCGGCGTCGATCAGCCCGTGAAGCACCGACAGCACGCCACGACGGAACTCCGCGAGATCGTCCATCGCCCACAGCTGCGACGCGGCGGCCGCGAGAAGCCGCTCGCTGGACCGTGGCCCCATGCGTCAAAAATAGGGAAAACGTCCCATGTGGGTCGCGCCGCACCGCAATAGCTTGCACCGCGGATCGTCTTTGACGTCCAGCGCCACACCGTGCCCATTGCGGCAGCCGCCGCGAACTCGAAAGGACCGCCCCGATGCAGTCTCACCTCAACCGGCTCGCGATCAGATCTCTGCTCGCAGCATGCGCGTTCGCGCTTCTCTGCCTTGTGTGGTCCGGCCCGGCGCAGGCGGCTCCGCTGCCCACGATGACGCTGACCATCACGAAGAGCTCGATCACCGTCGCCGGCTCAACTCAGTCCGGCGGCGTCAACGTCATCGCCAGCGCCACCGGCGTCAAAGAACCAAGCGCGATTCTGTTCCTGATCAAGCCCGGCGTGACGAGCTCCGAAGTCGAATCGGCGCTGAAGGATGCCAAGGACCCCAACAAGACGTCCAAGTACGGCTCGATCGTCTTCGACGCCGAAGTCCCGACAGGCAAGAACGCCGAAGCGCAGACTTACCTCCAGCCCGGCCAATATCTCGCGCTCGTCCCAGGAGAAGGCAAGGCGACCGGAGCCCACACCTTCTTCACCGTCAGCCCTTCAGCCTCGCCCGCCGCGCTGCCCGCTCCGCAGGCGACCGTCCGTTCGATCGAGTTCGGCTTTCTCGGCCCGAAGACCCTGCATGACGGCGAGCTCGTGCGCTTCGAAGACGAAGGCTTCCTGGTGCACATGGACGTGGCATTCCCCGTCAAGAGCCTGCGCGCCGCCAAGCAGGTCGTGCAGGGTATGCGCAGCGGGCACGAAAAGGGCCTTCAGAGGTTCGCCGCGGGCGCACCTTTCGAGCTCCAGGGCCCGGTCTCCCACGAAGCCTTCCAGCAGGAGACGATCACCGCGAAGCCCGGCTGGTACGTGCAGGCCTGCTTCATGGAAACCCAGGACGGGCGGGTGCACACCGTGCTCGGGATGGAGCGCATCATCAAGATTGCAAAGTGAACCCGGCTAGCTGCTCGGACTGAGCGTCGTACCCCTTCTGAGGACGTGCGAGTTCGGAGTCGAGCTCGGGCGCGAGCGCAAGGAAAGCCACGACGAGCTTCGGATCGAAGTGCGTGCCGCTGCCCTGGCGGATCTCGGCGAGTGCCTGCTGCGCGGTCCACGCCTCCTTGTAGGAACGTTTGGCGAGCAACGCGTCATAGACGTCGACGACCGCGCAGATCCGTGCGGCGACTGGAATCTCCTCCCCCTTCAGTCCCGCCGGGTAGCCACTGCCGTCCCAGCGCTCGTGATGTGACATGGCGATATCGCGCGCCATCTGAACGAGCGGGTTGGACGATTCGGCGAGAATCTGTGCACCCGCGGTCGTGTGGGCCTTGACCACCTCCCACTCCTGCGAATCGAGCTTTCCAGGCTTGAGCAGGATGCGATCGGGGATGCCGATCTTGCCGATGTCGTGCATGGCGCTGGCGTGACGAAGCACCTCGGCCTCGGCCTCGCTCCAGCCGATCTGCAGGGCCAACTGCTGGGACAGCCTGCCGATGCGCTGGATGTGCTCTCCCGTCTCGGTGTCGCGCGTGTCGACGGCTTGGGCGAGGCGCTGGATGAGCTCGAGCTGGCTTTCGCGCAACTGCCGCGCGAAGGCGTTTCGTTCGATGAACGCGCCTACGTAGTTGGCCGCGACTGTGCCAACCACCCCCAGCGCCCACGCTCCCAGTGGATAGGTGAGCACGAGCACCGTGCCGCCGTCGAACGCGGCTTGCGCGATGAGCAGGTAGCCGGCTGCGACGACGCAGGCGAACAGCAGCGAGACCAAGACGCGAAATCTCATCGAGAGCAGCGGCGCAATCGCCGCGCCCAGGACGATCGCGATCAGCGCGAGCCACCCGCGCGCGGGCTGCAGCGGGTTGTCGTGCAGCGCCGTCCAGATGGCGTTGGCCTGGATCTCCGGCCCCGCCATCGGGCTGGCGGACGTGGTCGAGGTCTGGTGGAGGTCCTGGAGCGTCGCCGAGGTGGCGCCCACGACGACGACCTTTCCCTGGAAGACCTGCGGCTTGACGCGACCTTCGAGCACGTCGGCATATGAGACGGTTCTGATCGTTGCGGGCGGCCCGCGGAAGTCGATCAGGGCGCGGTCGTCAACGAAGCGCGATAGTCGGACGCTGGCTCCGGCCGCCTCGGAGGTCGCGACGGCAAAGCTCTTCAGCCCGAGCAGCGAATAGGGATAGCGCCGGATGACGCCGCCCGATTCGCCAGGAAGGTTTGCGGCAGCCGCGACGGCGTGAGCCTGCTTGACGGCTTCTTCACCACCGAGCACATTCGTCTTGCCGAAGCGGTCGACTTCGGTGGTGGCGAGCACGACAGGCGTCTTGGAGTGGGCGATCGACTCGTAGAGCGCCAGATCGTCGCGTCTGTCGGTCGGCTCTGTGAACTGCACGTCGTAGGCGATCGCGCGCGCGCGATCGGCGGCAAGCCGGTCGATGACCGACGCGTGGAGCCTGCGCGGGAACGGCCACTGTCGGCGCAGCTGGGAGAACGTCTTGTCGTCGATCGCCACGACAACCATGCCCGGCGCCTTTGACGCGCCGCGTGCACTGAAGCGCATGTCGATCGTGTCGCTCTCCAGGCGGGGCCAGGCGTCGGCCAGGTAGCAGGTGAGACCGCCGGCCATCGCGACGAACGCCGCTATCGCCACGGCCAGTGTCTTGGGGGTCAGGCTCAGACGCCTCACGCGTCAGCGCTCGCCGTGCTCAGCGCTTTGCCAGGTAGCTGTGACCCGCACGGACGAGCACGGTGCGGTGGCGGTGCAGATCGCGCACGCTGACGAGGCCCTGCTTGACCGTCGTGAGCGTTCCGTCACAGCGGTTGATCGTCTGCCAGTAGGTTCCGCGTACGGTTGCGACGCTGTTCTGCCCGCGCGTGCTGTACTGGCCATGATCGTCCTTTGCCCATAGCGAAGGCGGCTTCTTGGCTCGGGCCGCGCTTGCCGCAGAGGCGTGCGCGCCTCGGGCTGCGGCACAGCCCGACGGACGCGCAAGCGTGAACGTGGTCATGCCGTGCCCGGGGCTCTGAGCAACGGCGAATGACCCGTTCCACAGCGTCGCACTCTGCAGCTTTCCCGCCGTGTCCAGCGCGGTCGTCAAACGCACGACGCCGTGCTGCGCGTCGATCACCGATCCGATCGGGATGTTCTGCGACGGTCCGAGCGCCACGAGCCCTGCAGCGCCCGGCACACGAACGAGCACGACACCCGAGATCGCGCCGGCAACGGCGGTCTTGCCCAGCGCCGGTGGCGCGACTGTCAGCGGGACAAGCGCGCGCAGGTTCGGTGAGCTCGTGGCGACCGGTGTGGATGGCACCGGCGGGGCCTGCGTGGTGAACGTCACGTCGCTGCCGTAGGTCGTGCCCGAGGCGCAGCCTTCACAGTCGCTGGCGACAATGCGGTAGTGGTAGGTCGTGCCGGGCGCCAATCCGGTGAGCGCTTGGGACAGTGAGTGTTCGGCGCTGTCGGCGCCGACGAGGATCTCGGCGATCGGCGCCTGGCTGCCATAGGCGGTGCTCGTGCCCCAATCGAAGTGGTAGGTCGTCGCAGCGCCTTGGGGGTTGACCATGCCCGCGAGCGTCGCGATGCTCTGCCCCACGGCCTGCGCCGACTCGGTCAGCGCTAGCGGCGCCGGGGCGGTCGTGAACGTCTCATCCGGCCCGTAGGTGGTTCCTTCCGCGCAGCCGCCACAGTTGCTCGCGACGACGCGAAAGTGGTAGCCGGTGTCCGGCGTGAGTTCGTTGAGGGTCTGTTCGACGGGGTGTTCGCTGCTGTCAGAGCCGACGCTCGTGTCGGCGAGCGGCGCCTGGCTTCCATAGGCGGTGGTGGCGCCCCAGTCGAAGTGATAGGTCGTCGCCTGCGTCTGCGGATCGATCGATCCGTGCAAGGTTCCCCCGGTGAGCGTGGTGCCGGTCGCCGCCAGCGTCTTCACGGTGGGCGCTGAAGCCGTCGTGAAGGTCTGATCCGCGCCGTAAGTCGTGCCGCTGGCGTTCGTCGCCACCGCGCGGAAGTGATAGCTCGTCGTCGGTGCGAGGCCCGCGGCATTCGCGGAGACGACGGCCGGCGTGGCGCCGCTGCCCGCCGAAGCCGTCGAAGTCTGCGAGCCGTATTCGCTGGTCGGCCCGTACTGGAAGAAGTATTCGGTCGGTTGCGAATTGGCGCCGACGGGCGCGGCGAGCGTCGCTGTCTGCTCGGCGACGTTGGAGGAGGTGGCCGCGCCTACGCTCGGCGCGACGGTCAGCGTGCCGATCTTGCCGCCGTTGGCGACCTCCGTGAACCACAGGTTGCCGTTCGGCCCCGTGCCGATGCCCAGCGGCTGGCTGTTGTTCGTCGGCGTCGTTGTCTGCGAGATCGTTCCCGAAGGCGTGATCTTGCCGATCTCGCCGGGGTTGTTGAACTCAGTGAAGTAGACGTTGCCGTCGTTGGCGGCCGTTATCCCTTCGGGCCTGATGTTCGTCGGCAGCCCCGTTTCGTACTGGGTGATCGCTCCCGCGGTGGTGATCCGCCCGATGCGGCCCGGGTTGGCTTCCTCGGTGAACCACAGGTTGCCGTTCGGGCCGGCCGTGATGGCCTGCGGTTTGCTGTTGGCGGTCAGGCCTGTCGAGAACTCGGTGATCGTGCCTGCGGGCGTGATCCTGCCGATCCGCGCCGGGCTTGCCGTCTCGGTGAACCACAGGTTGCCGTCGGCGCCGGCAGCGATCCCCTGCGGTTTGCTGCCCGACGTGAGGCCGCTGGAGAACTCCGTGATCGTTCCAGTCGGTGTGATTCGTCCGATCCCGCCCTGGCTAGAGGAGATGGCGAACCACAAGTTCCCGTCGCGACCCGCTGCAATTCCGGCGGGCTTTGCCGAGCTGAGCAGGCCGCTGGGAATGGAGAACTCGGTGACCGTGCCCGACGGCGTGATGCGCCCGATCTTTTCCTGTGAGGGCTCGGTGAACCACAGGTTCCCATCAGGGCCGAGGGCGATCCCTTCCACCGGCCCGCTGACGCCTGCCGTGAATTCAGTGATCGTGCCGGCCGGCGTGATCCGACCGACGCCTCCGGAGCCTGCGTTCTCGGCGAACCACACGTTGCCATCGGGACCGGCTGTGATACCTGCCGGACCGCGCCCGCCGCTGAGCAACGGGAACTCCGTCATCGTCGGCGCCGCAACCGCCGACGCCACATTGCAAAGCAAGGTGATCGCGAGCAGCGCTGGAGCGAACGCGAGTCGCCGGGAAAGCCGCATAACGATCCATCGGCCGTCGCGCGTCGCGACTTTACTTCGGTGGAGCGGTGGAGACACCTCGACATGCGAGCGTCTCTACCCTTCGCGGTTCGTGAAGCTCCGGCCCCTGCCGATCCTCATATCGCTCGCCGGGCTCTGCCTGATCGGGCTGCTCGTGTATGGCGTCTCCACGCCGTCAGCGAGCCGCACGCTCGATACGAGCGTCCACGAAGGCGACCGCCCGATGGCGCCCGACGCCGCGAGAAAGCTGCTCGTGCTGGACGGCAGCGGATCGGCCTCACTGGCCGCCCAGCGCGGAAAGGTCGTGCTGCTGAACTTCTGGGCGTCGTGGTGCCCGCCGTGCGCCGCAGAGGCGCCGCTGCTCGAGCGCAACGAGGCCCGGCTTCAGCGCCACGGCGCAACGGTGCTCGGCGTCACCTACGAGGACGCCTCTCCCGATGCCACCGCCTTCGTGCGCCGTTACCACCTCAGCTACCCGAACCTGCGCGACACCGAAAGCGGCGACTTCGCCCGCGCGTTCGGGACCGACCGGCTACCCGAGAGCTTCATCATCGACCGCCGCGGACGGGTCGTGGCGCTTGAACGCAACGAGGTCGAACAGAAGTTCATCGACGAGGCGATCAGGTTGGCTGAAGCGCACTGAAGGCTCACGCGAAAGAGGCGCTCAACTCGCCGCGGCGATCACGTCCGAGCTTATGCTTCACAAGACGACAGCTTCGAGGGACGGCGCAGATCAGCGGCAGCGGCGTGGCCGGCCGGCACGCTTCCCGCGCCCTCCCCAGATAGCCTCGCGAGCGTGGATCTCCAGCGTCGCATCGTGGCCCTCCGGGGGGAGTTCCTGCTCTTCGCGCTCACCCCGCCACGGTTGTCGACCACCCCGGAGAGAGCCCAGGAGATCGCTGATGTCACCTTCGAGCGCCTGAGGCGTCTCGAACCGGACGGTCTGATTCTCTACGACATCGACGACGAGTCCGACCGCAACCCCGAAGAACGGCCGTTCCCGTTCTTTCCGACGATGGACCCGGCCGACTTTCTAGACCGGCACCTCGAGACCGGGAGCACGCCGGTCGTGGTCTACCGCGCGACGGCGAAGTACAGCGAGCAAGACCTTCGCGACTGGATGGCGTCCCTGGACACCGCAAAGCGGATGGCTGTCTTCGTCGGTGCTTCCTCTCGCGAGAAGCGTGTCGCCACGACGCTCCGCACGGCCCAGCGGCTCCGCACCGAGGTCAACCCCGACCTGCTCCTCGGCGCCGTCGCGATACCCGAGCGGCACACCCGCAAAGGCGACGAGCATCTTCGCCTGGTCGCCAAGCAAGACGCTGGCTGCTCCTACTTCGTCACCCAGATTATTTACGACGTCAACGCCGCCAAGAATCTCGTGTCCGACTATGCCTACGAGTGCCGCGATCGCGGCCTCGATCCGGTCCCGATCGTGTTCACCTTTTCGGTGTGCGGCTCGATGCAGACCTTGGAGTTCCTCCAATGGCTCGGCGTCGACGTCCCGCGCTGGGTCATAAACGATCTGCGTCACGCTAACGACACTCTGGATACGTCCCTCGAGCAGGCCGAGGCAACCGCGCTTGAACTGCTGACGTTCTGCCGCCACCTAAGTGTCCCGGTCGGTATCAACGTCGAGTCCGTATCGGTCCGCAGGGTGGAGATCGAGGCGAGCGTGCGCCTGGCCGAGCGGCTCCGGGACAAGCTGGCGCGCTGACACGCAGCCACCCGCAAGAGCTTTGGTGACGCGATCTGGCATATGCGGTACCGCTTTGCGCTCTTGCGCATTTCTTGCCCCAGGAGGCTATCGGTATACCTTGGTATACTTGCTGTATGGCGAAGGTTATGGTTTCTCTTCCAGATGACCTCCTCGCAGAAGTTGATGCTGAGGCGCGGCGCGGGGGCACTACTCGCAGTGCCCTCATGCGGGAGTTCGCCGACATGGCGCTGCGCCGGCGCCGCGAGGGACGGGCAGCAGCAATGCGATCGCTGCTCAACGGTGCCTCGCCTCATGGCGGTCGCGTCGCGGAGCATGTGAAGGCAACGCGCCCCGGTCCGTGACGACGCTGCTGCTCGACGCGAGCGTTCTGCTCGCCGCCTTCGATCCGGAGGACGATCATCACGAACATGCGCGGGCTTTGCTCGAAGACGTGGGGACCACCCTCGCCACGCTCGACCTCGCCCGCTATGAGGTCGCCAACGTCGCAATACGGGCTTGGCAGATACCGGAGTCACTCACGCCGCTGCTGGCTGCAATCGAGAGGCTCGCTGATGACGGCGGTGTCGTCGTCTCCACGAACACCCTCCTAACGACAGCGGCGGAGATCGCCT
Source organism: uncultured Solirubrobacteraceae bacterium (assembly GCA_963793935.1). Classification (GTDB taxonomy): domain Bacteria; phylum Actinomycetota; class Thermoleophilia; order Solirubrobacterales; family Solirubrobacteraceae; genus Palsa-744. The sequence goes on along the minus strand of CAWCBZ010000001.1, from coordinate 123,726 downwards.
GGCGCCACACGATCTCCGTCTACGACGCCGCCTACGCAGCCGCCGCCGAGGAAGGCGGCTATCGCCTCGTCAGCTGCGATGAACGCGACCTCGTCTCAAAGGGCCTCGCGGTAGTTCCCATGAGCGCACGACTGACGTAACAACACCGTTAGCCGCCACAGCAGCGCTTGTACTTCTTGCCTGAGCCACAAGGACAAGGATCATTGCGTGAGATCTTGCGAATCTTGCCTTCTGCGACGAGCCTCGACTCGAGCCGTTGGCGATGCTCCTCGTCGAACCCGAGCTCCTCTACCAATGCGCCGAGTCGATCCCATTCCTCAGCGGGTAGCGGCCGTGGAGAGTCGGCGTCTGGATCAAAGAAGATCGGATCGTCTGGCCCTGGATCACGGCCAAACTTCTCCCGAAACCTCTCCATCTGCGACTCAAGAGCAGTCGCCACTTCGGGGTGCATATCGATTACCCGCGGATCCCCAACTTCCGCGATCTTGAGTCCTGGCTTCTCTCCTCGGCCCTCAATCGGCGTGTCCGCAATAGAGGCGATGAACTTCAGCTGCTCATCGAAGTAGCCTGGCGTCTCGTCGACGGAGTAGACCTTTCCTGATTCATATCGCCATGCGAGCCAAGCACGCTCAACAGCGTCCCGAGCCATCAGCAAGCCGCGGTTCCCTCCCACCGCATCACCCAGGCCCCAGAGGACCGAGCCGAAGAGATCATCGATGGGGACCTCCTCACCGTCCCCGTGATCGCCTGGGTCGAACGCCGCCGCACGGTCAGTGATGTCGACCTCATCCTCCGTCGCGACCTCGCCGATCATCGCGTGGAGCGCTTCTAGGTCGTCGGGCTGGCGGCTGCTGGTCCACCATGCGCGACTGTCCGGTGTCACGTGCAGAACGAGCGCCTCGCCGACAGGCCGGGTAATGGCGACGGCGAGGTGCTCGATGCCTGCTGACTCGCGAAGCGCGACCAGTATCGCCGCGGTCCGCTTGAGATAGATGTCCCCGGCTGTCGCAGGCGCCTCGAGTTGCGTAGCCAGTGTGCGCGGAGTCCATACAGGCAGGGCATCGGACGAAATCTCGAGGAGGTGCCGTCTCCTGCCACGATGGCGTCCACGTCATATGTAGCTGCCAGAACTACGAGGTAGTCGTCTCCGGCGTCATTGGTTAGGCCGGGCCGACCAACAGGGTCTTGCACGTGAAATGCGGAGTCACTGACTGCGGCGACGAATGCCTCACCGCGGCCGTTCTCGGTGTAGCGAGCAAACTTCTCCCTATCGAGAACCTCACGCAACTCGCCAAGTAGCTTCGCCGATACCACAGCTTCCAGCCGCCCAGCAAGGAGCGCGTCTACGATCAGCGCCGGTGCTGATCGCCTTGGCGAGATGAACGCTGATACGAAGACGCCTGGATCGATAACGACACGAATCACGAGACGCGACGGTTTGCCCTACGCATGGCGGCCAACTCTTCGTAAGCCAGGCTCATCGCATCGTCTTCGGTCAGCTGGCTCATTGACTGGGCAGTCGCCATTGCGTGACGTCCGACAACGAGACGTAGAGCCTGCTCTACCACCTCTGCATCTGGAAGATCCCCGCGAGAGTCCATCGCCTTACGCGCATGCGCGAGCAACGCCAGGTCGACCTCAACCGTTCTTGTCCCTTGGTCTTCCACTAAGCGAAAGTATCGTGAACGAACGTCCCGGAGCCGCTCCACAGAACGACGGCGACCGCTCCGGGGAGCGGTCGCGGGTCTCTGACATAGCGGGGGCGGGATTCGAACCCGCGACCTTCGGGTTATGAGCCCGACGAGCTACCAGACTGCTCCACCCCGCGTCGCTGCATCAAGTTCTAGCAAAGATCGCGCGCCTCGCAAGCGCCGCAACGCCCATGCGCAGAGGCGAATGTGGGGCGAGAGCGCGCTCTCAGAACACCACCGGCTTGCCGTCGCGAAAGAACCCGCCGGTCGGCCCATCGTCGGGCAGCGTTGCCAGCCAGACGATGCCGGCGGCGCCGTCGGGCACCGACTTGCTCGCTCCCATCGGAGCGCCCATGTCGGTCTTGACGAAGCCCGGGCACGCCGAGTTGACCAGAAGACGTTCGTCCTTGAGCTCGGTCGCGAGCATGCGCGTGACCGCGTTCAGCGCGGCCTTCGATACGCGATAGCCCGGCGACCATCCGCCCATCTCGGTCACGCCGCCCATGCCGCTGGACACGTTGACGATGCGCGGGTGCGCGCTCGCGCGCAGCAGCCCGAGCAGGGCGATCGTCAGCCGGTAGGCGCCGTAGAAGTTCGTCTGCAGCGTGCGCTCGATCAGCTCGAAGTCGGGCGTCGTCGCGGACACGCCGAAGTCGAGCCCGACGCCCGCGTTGTTGACGAGCACATCGAGCCTGCCGGGGTCTGAACCAACCGCTGCCGCTGCGGCGTCGATGCTGTCCGCGTCCGATACGTCGAGCGCCAGCGCGCGCACCGTCGCGCTCGTCTCGTCGGCGATCTCGCGCGCCGCGGCCGTCGCCTGCTGTTCGTCGCGCGCCGTCAGCAGCACGTCATAGCCGCGCGCGGCCAATTGCCGCGCCACCTCGCGCCCAATGCCCCTGTTGGCTCCCGTGACCAATGCCGTGCCGCCGCCCTGCTCGTTCATCGCATGCCTTTCGCTCGATCTGAAACACAGGCAATAGCATCAGCCGCGTGCGTGTGGCCGTGGTGGACATCGGGACCAACTCCACGCGACTGCTCGTCGCCGATGTCGATCGACAGAGCGGCACGCTTCGCGAGCTCGTACGCCAGTCGCAGGTGACGCGGCTCGGCGAAGGCGTCGATGCCTCCGGTTCGCTCGCCGACGCGGCGATGCAGCGGGTGTTCGACACGCTGCAGCAATACCGCCGGCTGATGGACGAGCACGACTGTGAGGCCAACCTCGCCGTGCTGACGTCGGCCGTGCGCGACGCCGACAACGGCGAGCAGTTCGCCGCGCGCGTGCGCGAGGACTACCGGCTGGACGCGCGCGTGCTGCGTGGCGAGCAGGAGGCGCAGCTGACCTTCCTCGGCGCCATGTCCGGCCGCGCCGGTGCAGGCGCGAGTGCCGATCAGAGTGAGCCGACCGTCGTGATCGACGTCGGCGGCGGCTCGACGGAGTTCATCGTCGGCAGCGATCACGCGGCGGGCTTTCACGTCTCGCTGCAGGCCGGCGTCGTGCGCATGAGCGAGCGCCACATCCACACCGACCCGCCCGCGCCGCAGGAGCTTCAGAGCCTCGCCACGGATGTTCGACAGACGTTTCTGGACGGCCTGCCGGCGGCCGAGCGCGAGAAGGTCACGCGCGGCATAGCCGTCGCCGGCACCGCCACTTCAGCCGCGTCTATCGATCAGGCGCTGGACCCCTACGACCCAGAGCGCGTCGATGGCTATGACCTGCAACTCGGCACCATCGAACTGCTGCTCGCACGCCTGGCCGACATGGACGAACCGGCGCGCCGCGAGGTCGTCGGTCTGCACCCCGACCGCGCGCCCACGATCGTCGCCGGCATGATCGTGCTCGAACAGGCGCTCAGCGTGTTCGAGCTCGAGCACGTCGAAGTCTCAGAGCACGACATCCTGCATGGCGGCGCGCTGCGCCTCGCCGGCGTCGGCTGAACCCAGCGCCGAGCCGTCGCAGCGAGAGCAATGGCGCCCGTTCAGACGCCGCTCAGGCGAGGTTCGACTTGCGCGGGTAGATGACGCTCGGGTCGGTGAGCACGTTCACCAACGCCGGCTTGCCCGAAGAGAACGCCCGCTCCAGCGCCGGCTTGACGTCCGACGCGGTGCTGACCAGCTCGCCGTAGCCGCCGAGCGCCTCGACGACCTCGTCATAGCGCGTTTCCGGTCGCAGCTCAGCCGCGACCGAGTACCCGTAGAGGAACTCCATCGGGTGCTTCTCCAGCGCCCAGATGCCGTTGTTGCCCATCACCGCGACGATGTTCACGCCGTGGCGCGCGAGCGTGTCGAACTCCATGCCCGAGAAGCCGAACGCGCCGTCGCCGATCATCAGCACGACCTGGCGCTCGGGATGCGCGAGCTTCGCCGCCAGCGCGTAGCCCGGACCCGTGCCCAGGCAGCCGAACGGACCGGGATCAAGCCAGCAGCCCGGTTGGTAGCTGTCGATCACGCGCCCGGCATAGGAGACGAAGTCGCCGCCGTCGCCGATCACGATTGCATCGCGGTCGAGCGCTTCGCCGAGCTCCGCGTAAAGGCGCATCGGGTGCAGCGGCGAGCGGTCGTCCTCGCGCTCGGCTCGCTCGGCCTCGCGTCGCTCGGTCTCCGTCGCGCGCAGCTCGACCACCCAGGCCTCGCTCGCCAGCGCCTTCGCGCCAGCAGCCGTGCGCAGGTCCTCGAGCGTTGGCGCGAGCGGTCCGTAGCACTCGGCCGCCACTGCGCGCGGCAGCGTTCGCTCGGGCTCGGCGACGTCGATGACCACGATCTCCGTCTCCTCGCCGAAGGCCGCGCCGAAGGCCAGGCGGAAGTCCATCGGCACGCCGATCACGAGCGCCACATCAGCGCCCTTCAGGCCTTGCGAGCGAGCGCGGCTGAAGAACAGCTCGTGGTCGGCCGGCACGCAGCCGCGCGCCAGCCCGTTGAGAAAGACGGGAATACGTAGCGTTTCGGCGAGCGCCAGCAGCTCGCGCTCGCCATGGCCCCAATAGAGATCGGTGCCCGCCATGATCACCGGCCGCTCGGCCTCTGCGAGCAGCTCGCCGGCGCGCTCGATCGCTGCGCTCGACGCGCGCGCGATGATCGGCTCGCTGGTCAGCGGGTCCTCACCCGGCGGCGGCTCGGGCGCCTCCATGAACACGTAGTCCAGCGGGAAGTCCACGAACGCCGGGCCCCCGTGCGGAGCGAGCGCCGACTGAAACGCCAGATCGGTCAGGCCGGAGATCTCCTCGGTGCCGCCGGCCGTCGCCGCGAACTTCGTCAGCGGGCGCACGAACGGCACGTGGTCGATCTCCTGCAGCGATCCCTGTCCCCAGCGCAGCGCCGGCGCGCGTCCGCCGAGCACCACGATCGGCGAGTGGTTGGCCTGCGCCGAGGCCATCGCGCTCATGCCGTTGGTCACGCCGGGGCCGGCGGTCAGCGCACAGACGCCGGCTTGGCGAGTGACCTTGGCCCAGCCCTCCGCCGCGAACGCCGCCGTGGACTCGTGGCGCACATCGACGATGTCGATGCCCTCCTCGCGACAGCCGTCGTACATCGAGAAAAGGTGCCCGCCGGAGAGCGTGAACAGCTTGCTCACGCCATGAGCCTTCAGGCGACGCGCGATCAGGCGCCCGCCGTGGTAGGTCTCGGTCTCCTGCGTGCTCTCGCTGGCCATCGGCGGCGACTCTATCCACTCGTCGTTTCGTCCAGGTGCCCGGGGTGGGAGTCGAACCCACAATCGCCGTCTAGGCCATCGATTTTAAATCGAGCGCGTCTACCGTTCCGCCACCCGGGCCGGTGGTCGAAAGGCAGTCTAAGGGACCTGCAATCGGCCCCACGGGGCCGCAACTTGGGCGTTGTTAGCGTGTATTTAGGTCTGGATGAGGTAATTGAGTCGTTGTGGAGGCCTCCGCACTAACACATTCCCACGCCGCGCCCGCCCTGCGCGGGCCGACGCCGCTGCTGCGTCTGCAGTCCGACGAGCGGCTGATCGCGATGACGCGCCGCGGCCAGCATGCCGCGTTCGAGGCGCTCTGCGCGCGCTACCAGTCGCGACTGCTGTCGTTCTGCCGGCACATGCTCAACTCGCGCGAGGACGCCGAGGACGTCCTGCAGGAGGTCTTCGCGGCAGCGTTCAACGCGGTGCTCGCCGACGAGCGTGAGATCAACGTCCGTCCGTGGCTCTACCGCATCGCGCGCAACCGCTCGCTGAACCACCTGCGCCGCGCCTCCGCCGTCGGCGTCGACTCGATGGACATCCACTTCGCCGACCACGGCATGTCCACCGGCGACCGCGCGATCCGCCGCGAGAGCTTTCGCGAGCTGCTGTCAGACGTGCACGAGCTGCCGGAGACCCAGCGCACCGCGCTGCTGCTTCGTGAGATCGAGGCGCTCTCCTACGAGCAGATCGCCCAAGCGATGGAGACGACCGTGCCGTCGGTCAAGTCGCTGCTCGTGCGCGCGCGCATCTCGCTGGCCGAGGCTGCCGAGGCACGCAAGCTGAGCTGCGCGGAGGTGCGCCTGGAGCTCGGCGAAATCGCCGAGGGCCTGACCAAGCCCACCGCGCCGGCGCGCCGCCACGTGCGCAGCTGCGACCGTTGCCGCTCGTTCAAGAAGCAGCTGAAGGAGAACAACCACGCGCTGGCCGCCGTGCTCCCTGTCGGGCCGCTGCTGATCTTCAAAAAGCTGATCCTCGCCAAGCTCGGCTCGGCCTCGGCCGGCAGCGCTCACGTCGCCGGCGGCGCCGGCGCGACCGTCGGCGCCGGAGCTGCCGCCGGAGCAGCAGGCGCCGGCAGCGCGGCCGGCGGCATCTTCACCGTCGGAGCCGGCGCATTGGCGACCAAGGCCGTCGCCGGGCTCGCCGCCGCTGCGATCGTCGGCGCCGGAGTTGCCGCCGACCAGACCACGCACCACCACCGCGTCGCGCACACCCGCGCCGCGACAGCTTCGGTCGGTCGCTCGGTCGCCGAGCCCGTGGTCGTCGGCCAGCGCAGCCAGCCGATCGCGTCCACGGGCCACCGCCGCGTCGCCTCAGCGCTCGCCGCGCAGCGCCGCCGCCGCGCCGAGCTGGCCGCCAAGACCGTCGCGGCAGCACGCGGGGCCACGCCGCCTGCGCCCGCGCCCGCCGCGCCGGCCAAACCCGTTGCGCCGCCTGCCGCACCCGAGGTGACACAGGTGACCGCCGAGTCGACCCAGCTGCCCAGCTCGGCGACCGCCGAGGGCCAGCCGGCAGCGACCACCACCCCGGAACCGCCGAGCGCGAGCCCGCCCGCCGACACGACCTCCACCGAAGCCGCGACGCCAAGCTCGCCTCCCGCGGTAACCACGCCGCCGGCGACCGAGCCGAGCACCACGCCGGCGGTCGCCGCTGTCGGAGAAGCTTCGAGCGTGCCCGCGCAACCGGCGCCCACCGGCGAAGGGCCCGACGCCGCACCGGCGTCGGTCGAGAACGACGCGCCGACGCCGCCCGTCGTCGTCGCCAGCAGCGCCACGCCAGTGCGCAGACCGGGCTCGCTCGCCCGCGGCTGGGGCGCTCACGCGCACGCCGTGCGCTAGCCGAGCGTAAGCGTCTTCAGCGGCTTCAACAGCACGCCCTCCGACGCGACTTCCAGCGGTGACGTGACCTGCTTATTGGCCGTCGGCGAGGTCAGCATCACGATGTTCACGCCAGCTCGCTGGCCGGGCTTCTGCGCCACCAGCAGCACGTCGCGGCCGAACATCGTGCGTCCGGCGATGCGCGTCGTGTACTCGACGTTGTACGCCGGCACCGTGTTGACGCGCGTCTTGCCCTCCCCGCGCAGCACGAAGTCCGCGTCATGGCTGCGCAGAGCGCGAATGTAGCCGGCGGCATACAACGGAAGCTCGCCCGACAATGAGCCGGCGTAGCGAGGCAGCATCAGCGGACGCACGGCGAACGAGTCCTCCAGCACGCCACTCGGCCCATGCCGCTCCAGCCTGACCCACTCGCCCGCGGCCGGCGGCGCGCGGAAGATGCCGCGGTAGCTGAAGCTGAACGGCACCGCGCCGCCGCGCGAGTAGTGCGCGTTCTCCAGCATCAGAAAGGCGCCCACCGCGAGCCCCACGAAACCGACGGCGAGCACGCGCACGAGGCCTCGCGTAAGCGGTGAGGCCGCGCGCCAGCGCGGCGACAGCAGGCGCCCGAGCGTCGGGCCGTACTCCGCCTTGATCGGCACCGCCGGCATCGCGGGCTCCTATTCGCCGATCGAGAACAGCGCTTCTAGATCATGGCGCGAGAACGCCGCGAAGGCGACCATCGTCTGCGTGCGCAGCACGCCCGACAGGCCGCCGATCTCCGCTGTCACGACGTCTGCCAGCTGCTCGTGATCGGGCACGCGCACGATCGCCACGAAGTCCCACTCGCCCGTCACCGAGTAGGCCTCGGCCACGCCCTCGATGTCCGCAAGCGCGCCGCCCAGCGTCGACAGCGCGTCGCGCTCGGCCTCGATCAGCACCACGGCGTTGGTCATCGACATCTGCACGCAATCATACGGCCGTCCAGCCACTGGCCCGCGCCTGCCAAGCACGCGCCCCAGCGGGGTCGCGAAGCGCGCCTACAGGTCGGCCTGATTTCGACGTTGCAGCCCGAGCCCCGCCAGCAAACCCAACACACCGCCCGTGACGCCGGCCAGCCAGCTCGCTTCGGGCGCCGCTCTCAGCACGAACGGCAGCGCCAGCATCAGCGCCGCCAGCGCCCCCACACCGAGCAGGTCGCCCTCGTAGTAGTCGCCCGCGCGCGCGGCGCGCAGATCCGGCGCGGCCCACGCGGCCAGCAGCGCCAAGGCTCCGGCGTTGCCGCCGATCACCACAGCCACCGGATAGGCGGCGACGGCGACCAGCGCGCCGACCGCGCCGACTCCGAAGAACAGAGCAAGCACCACGATCGGTCCGAAGCGCCGCTCCAGCAGCCAGCCGAAGATCGCCACGACCAGCAGCACGACAAAGGCATACAGCCCGTTCGCATAGGCGACCTGTGCGGTGAACAGCTTCCACCAATCCCCTTCCAGCGGGCCGATCACGACGAGTTTGTCGTAGAGCACGTAGCCCGACCGCAGGATCACCCACAACACCGCGCTCGCCGCGACGATCGCGATCGTCGCGTACGGACGCTCGGCGTCGGCCCCGGGCAGCGACAGGCGCGGCCGAGCCGCGCGCCTGCGCGCACGTGGCTGCGCTTCGGCGCGCGAGCGTCCACCGATGCGACCGAGCAGCCCGCGCGTCTTGCGCGGCGGCTCGTTTTCTCGCGGCAGCTTCGGCGCGCGGCGGCGCAGGCGGTGTCCGCAGTACGGACACTCGGTGATGTACGGGCTTACCTCCGAGCCGCAGTGCTTGCAAACAACGAACAGATCGGCCCCCGAGGACATCGTCCGCTCATTCTATGGGCCTCCCATCCGCCGCCGAGCGGCCTTTGCGATACTCACGGCATGACTCTCGGATATGACCAGAAGCTGTACATACTCGCGTTCGACCACCGCGGCTCCTTCCAAAAGAAGTTCTTTGGCATCCAGGGAGAGCCCGACGCCGAGCAGACGGCGATCATCGCCGACGCCAAGCACCTGATCTTCGAGGGCATGCTGCAGGCCGTCGGCGCGGGCGCCGACCCGGCCGTCACCGGCGTGCTCGTAGACGAGCAGTTCGGCTCCACCGTGCCCGAGGAGGCCCACGAGCGCGGCCTCAAGCTCGCGATGCCGGCCGAGCGCTCCGGGCAGAACATGTTCGACTTCCAGTACGGCGACGATTTCGGCGAGCACATCCTCAAGTTCGACCCTGATTTCACGAAGGTGCTCGTGCGCTACAACCCCGACGGCGACGCCGAGGAAAACCGCGTTCAGCTGGGCAAGCTCAAGCGCCTCAGCGACTGGCTCGTCGAGCACGACCGCAAGTTCCTCTTCGAGCTGCTGGTGCCCGCCGAGCCCGGCCAGCTGGAGTCGGTTGGCGGCGACTCAGACCGCTACGACGCAGAGCTTCGTCCCGAGCTGATGCGCCGCGCGATCGCCGACATCCAGGATGTGGGCATCGTCGTCGACATCTGGAAGATCGAGGGCGTCGACGAGCGCTCGGACTGCCAGATGCTCGTCGAGCAGGCGCGCACCGACGGTCGTGACGGAGTCGTCTGCGTGGTGCTCGGCCGTGGCGCCGACGACGACAAGGTCGACCAATGGCTGCAGGCCGCCGCGCCGGTCGACGGCTTCGTCGGCTTTGCCATCGGCCGCTCGATCTGGTGGGACCCGCTCAAGGCATACGTCGACGGCAAGATCGAGCGCTCCGCCGGCGCCAAGCAGATCGCCGAGAACTTCCTGCGCTTCGTTCAGGTCTACGAGCGCGCCGAGGGCAAGACGCCCGTAGCTTCCTGAGGTGCCGTCGTGAAGATGCGGCAGAGCCTGTCCGACTGGGAGCAGGCGTTCGTCAAAGAGATCTCGCTGGATCGCCACCGGCGCGACTCGCTGCGTCGCACCGCCGAGCAGCGCACGCTCAAACGCGAGGTCGACCGGCGCCACAAGCGCGGCTCGGTGCGCTTCGTGCTGCTCGTGCTGACGCTCATTCTCACCGCGGCGATCGTCACCGTGGTGATGTTCCGCACGCTGTATCTGCTGCTCGGCTAGCGCTCAGCCGCAGGCTGACGCAGCGCTCCCGCTAGCCCTCGCCGAGCTCGCCCAGCGCGTCATTTACCTCGCTGTGCGCTGCGCTCTCGTGCGCGCTGGCCTCCTCGAGGGTGCCGTCCTCGCGGTGGATCTCCAGGTAGATCTCCTTGCGAAACACCGGAATCTCCTGCGGCGCCTGAATCCCGATGCGGACCTTCTCGCCCATCACCGAGAGCACCGAAACCTCGACGTCGTCGCCGATCATGATGCTCTGGTTGGACTTGCGCGTCAGAACCAGCATTCAGTGCACCTTCCTATTGGCCGCTCGCCCGGCGCAACCCCCGACCGCCGGTGCGCGAAGCATAGTCTCAGTGCCGGGGGAAAGCGAGCAGGCGCGGACGCCTTTCGCGAACTGGACTCGACCTCGCCCGCTTTGCGCTAGTCTCCCGGACCGTCCATGCCTCGTAAATCGCTACGACCGAGCCTCAACCAGATCCGCGCGTGGGTCCGCCAGGGCCGAACCGACGCCTGGGTGGCTCACCAGCTCGAGGTCAGCGTGCGCGACATCGAACAGTTCAAGCGTCAGAACGATCTGGTTGAGGAGGACGCCGCCGAGGGCGCCGCCGCTGCCGGACTACCCCGACGAGATCGACCTGCGCGCCGAGGACGACGCGCTGATCGCCGCCGAGCTGGAGGCCGCCGAACAGGAGGCCGAGCGCGCCAAGGCCGAGGCCGAGGAGAAGGCCGCAAAGGCACGCGAGGCGGGCGAAGAGGAGGACGAGGACGAGGAGCCCAAACCGCGCGCTCGCCGCCGTCGCGGAGGACGCGGGCGCCGCGTGCTCGGCTCGCGCTCGAGCGCCGCTTCAGGCCCGCTCGAGGGGACCTTCGACCACGGCGAGGAGGGCTACGGGCTGTGGCTGGACCCGGCCATCCAGGACAACCCGATCTACGCCGAGCACTGGGCCGGGCACCGGCCCGTCGAGGTCGCAGTCGAAGAGGACTGCATCGTCATCCGCCGCACCGGCGACGACGACTGAGCGCCGGGCGCTTCAGGCGCCGACCTCCCTGCGGCCGCCGGCGTAGTCGGCGGCCTCGCGCAGATAGCGCCCGAACGCCGCATCGACGACCACGCCGGCCTCCCACGCCGAGGGATCGTCAGGCGCGACCTTCATCGCCACGGGCAGACACCAAGCCGTGCCGCCGTCATACAGCGCGACCAGCTCGTCGGAGAAGAAGCGCCCGCCGAGGCGGCGGCGCAGCTCGGCCACCAGCGCTTCGGTCACGCGCTCCATGCGCGCGCGGCGGTCGATCGGCTCCGCGCCCAGTCGCCGCTCGCCCTGCTGCCACTGGTAGTTGGCGGTCTCGAACGACACCGCGCCGAGGCTAGCAGCGGGTCGGCGCTCAGTTGTTCGGCAGGCCCGGCACGATGTACTGGCGCTCGCCGGCCTTCTTCATGCCAAGCGCCCGCGCCTCGCCTTCGACCGTGCCCTGGCGGCCAAGCGCTTCGCGCTGGCGCACCAGCGTTCGGTGTTCGCGTTCCATCGCCGCCACCGTCGCGCGGTCGTGACGCGCCTGACCCCACGTGGAGAGCATGTGGATGCCGGCGCTGAGATACAGATACAGCAGCACCGCGAGCACGACCAGCATCGCCATGCGCCCCAAGCGATCCCAACGCACGCGCGCGACCGAGCCCGCCACGCCGGCGCCGCGGGCCGGGCGGCCACGCGCGGCGCTCGGCCGCCTCCCAGCGGACAGGCCGGCACGCGCTCGTGGTGCGAAGGCTTCGGGCATCTCCAAGACGCATTCGCCCCCGGCGCCCGACCTCCTGCCGGCTGTCGCGCGTCCTGCAACGGCGCGGCGTGCCGCGTCTAGCGAAAGACCGAGCGTCCGGGGAACTGCGCGTCGGCGCCCAGCTGCTCCTCGATGCGCAGCAGCTGGTTGTACTTGGCCACGCGATCCGAGCGCGACGGCGCGCCAGTCTTGATCTGACCGCAGCCGGTCGCGACCGCCAGGTCAGCGATCGTCACGTCCTCGGTCTCGCCGGAGCGATGGCTCATCACCGCCGTGTAGCCCGCTTCGCGCGCCATCGCGATCGCCTGCAGCGTCTCTGAGAGCGTGCCGATCTGGTTGACCTTCAGCAGGATCGAGTTGGCCACGCCCTGCTCGATGCCTCTCGCCAAGCGCTCGGTGTTCGTCACGAACAGGTCGTCGCCGACCAGCTGGACCTTGTCGCCGATGCGCTCGGTCAGCGCCTTCCAGCCGGCCCAGTCCTCCTCGTCCATGCCGTCCTCGATCGAGACGATCGGATAGCGCGCGCAGAGGTCGGCCCAGTAGTCGGCGAGCTCGTCGGCGCGCAGCGTACGGCCCTCGTGCTCGAGCACGTAGGCGCCTTCGCTGTAGAGCTCGCTGGCGGCCGGATCGAGCGCGATCGCCACATCCTCGCCCGGCGTGTAGCCGGCCGCCTCGATGCCCTGCAGGAGCATCTTCAGCGCCTCCTCGTTGGAGTCCAGATCCGGCGCGAAGCCGCCCTCGTCGCCGACCGCCGTCGCCAGGCGACGATCGTGCAGCGTGCGCTTGAGCGCGTGAAAGACCTCGGCGCCCATGCGCAAGCACTCTGAGAACGTCGGCGCGCCGCAGGGCACGATCATGAACTCCTGGAAGTCGACTTTGTTGTCGGCGTGCGCGCCGCCGTTGAGCACGTTCATCATCGGCACCGGCAACACCCGTGCCGCGTCGCCGCCGAGATAGCGCCATAGCGCCAGGCCCTCCTCGGCGGCCTGCGCGTGCGCGCCCGCCAGCGACACGCCGAGAATCGCGTTGGCGCCCAGGCGCGACTTGTTCGGCGTGCCGTCGAGCTCGATCAGCGCCGCGTCCAAGCCCTGCTGATCGGCCGCGTCGATGCCGCGCACCGCTTCGGCGATCGGCCCGTTGACGTTGTCCACCGCGCGTCGCACGCCCTTGCCGCCCCACGCCGCGCCGCCGTCGCGCAGCTCCGTGGCCTCGAACTCCCCCGTCGAGGCGCCGGAAGGCACCGCGGCGTGTCCGTGCGCGCCGGAGCGCAGGCCGACCTCCACCTCCACCGTCGGGTTGCCGCGGCTGTCGAGGATCTGGCGCGCGTGCACACGCTCGATCTGGCTCATGCGCGTCGCTCTGATCGGTCGTCGGCGCGAGCACGCCGGGAGGGCTGCTGTCCCGACATGGAGCGAGCGGCGCTTATTTGGTCGAGGTCGTGGGCGGCGTCGTCGTCGTCGGCGTGGGCGTCGCCGGCGTCGAGGTCGACGTCGTCTTCGGCGCTTTGTACTGCTTGCAGTCCGTCACCACGTAGCCGGATCGGCAGTCGGTTTTGGACATCCACTTCTTTTTGAATTCCTTGACGAACTTGCTCAGCGCCGACTGCTGCTTGGTCGCCATCAGCTGCGACTTGATCGACGCTTCGGCCTGCTTGAGCGACTGCTGGCTGCCCGCCGTGACCGTCTGCACCTCGAAGATGTAGTAGCCGAACGGCGTCTTGATCGGGCCTGTGAGCACGTTCTTCTGGGCGGAGAAGATCGCCGCGTCCAGCGACTTCTCCTCCTGGCCTTTGACGACACCCGTCAGTTTGCCGCCGCTTGACTTGCTCGTCGGGTCGATCGACACCCGCTTGGCGACGCTTTCAAAGCTCTTGCCCGATTCGATTTCCTGCTTGGCCTTCTTGGCCTGATCTTCTGTCTTGGTGAGAATGATCAGCACGTTGCGCTTTTCAGCGACGCCGAATCGTTTCGGGTTTTCTTTGTAGTACTTGGCGATTTCCGCCTGCGTGACTTTCGACTTCTGTTTGACGATCTTCTGCTGGATTTTCTGCGACAGCAGGTTCAGCTTCACGCGCAGCAGCAGATCCGAGACGCTCTGCCCGGACGTTTTCAGGAATTTTTCGAATTCGGCCGCCTTGGGGAACTGCTGAGTCTTGATTTTTTCGAACTGCTTCTTGACTTCTTTGTCAGACAGCTTCACGCCCAGCGACTTGGCTTCGCCGATCACCCAGTTGGAGGAGATCAGAAAGCCGAGCACCTCCTGCTGCAGCGATTTGTACTGCTGTTCACACTGCGACTTCAGCGCCGATTCGGTCGGCGGCGTCTGGCCTTTGGCGGGTTTCGCGGCGGCTTTCGCGGCGGCGATGCAGGCCGTGTACTTGGGCGGCACCGGAATCGTCGGTTTGGCGCCCGGCGTCTGTGCGCTCGAGGCCGCGGCGACTCCCAACCAGTGGTTGTAGGTGTCTTTGGTGATCGAGTTTCCGTCGACGGAAACGACCGCGTCGCCGGGTATGCCGCCGCACGCAGAAAGCCCCACGAGGGCAAACAAAACGGCGCCTAGCGCCGGGATGATGCGAATTGCTCTGGGCACGACGCGGGCACTCTAGCGGAAACGTCCGAAGACGTGCTTAACGAATGCCTAAGCGCAGCATCAAGCGGCTTCGCGCATCAACGCCAGCAGGACGTCGGCCGCCTTGACCACCGAGGGGAAGCGCTGCTTGCCCTCTTTGGCGACGCGCATCGACATCTGCGCCCGCCCGGACTCATACAGCGCGTCGGGCAGCTCTTCGCGCAGACGTTTCGCGCGGCGCGAGTCCAGCTGGATCGGCACGACCGCCAGCCGGTCGCCGTGAAAGCTGACCGTGCGCGCGCCGGCCTGACCGAACTTGATCCGCGCGCGCTGCAGCGCCAGCAGGTTCTCCAGCGGCTCGGGCACCTCGCCGAAGCGGTCCTCGAGCTCCTCGCGCAGGCGCTCCACGTCGGCCACCTCGAGGGCCCCGGCGATGCGACGGTGCACGTCGATCTTGGCCTGCTCGTAGGGGATGTAGTCGGCCGGCACATACGCGTCGACGTTGACGTCGAGGCGCACCGGCTCAGGCGGCTCGGCCTCGGCGCCGTCGCCGTTCTGGCCGGCGCCGGCCTCGCGCTCGGCGCTGGCGACGGCTTCGTCGAGCATCTGCATGTACAGCTCGAAACCCAGCGCCGCCACGTGTCCGGACTGCTCGTCGCCGAGCAGGTTGCCGGCGCCACGGATCTCCAGGTCGCGCATGGCGATCTTGAAACCGGCGCCGAGCTCGGTGTAGTCCGACAGCGCCGACAGACGCTGCGCCGCCTCCTCGGTCAGCGCCTGCGCCGAGTCGTAGAGCAGGTAGGCGTAAGCGCGCTCGCGACTGCGTCCGACGCGTCCGCGTATCTGGTAGAGCTGCGCCAGGCCGAAGGCGTCTGAGTGCTCGACGATCAGCGTGTTGGCGTCGGGAATGTCGATGCCCGACTCGATGATCGAGGTGCACACGAGCACGTCGGCGCCGCCGCGCAGGTAATCGAGCATCACCGTCTCCAACTCGCCCTCGCCCATCTGGCCGTGCGCCACGACGAAGCGAACGCCCGGGCACAGCGCGCGCAGGCGCTCGGCCGTCTCGTCGATCGACTCCACGCGGTTGTGCAGGAAGAAGGCCTGGCCGCCGCGCTCGTGCTCGCGCACGATCGCGCGCTTGACCAACTCCTCCTCGTACTCGCCGACGTAGGTCTTCACCGGTCGGCGCCCCTCCGGCGGTGTCTCGATCACCGAGATGTCGCGCAGGCCCGCCAAGGACATCTGCAGCGTGCGCGGGATCGGCGTCGCCGACATCGAGATCACGTCCACACGCAGCTTCAGCTGGCGCAGCAGCTCCTTCTGCTTGACGCCGAAGCGCTGCTCCTCGTCGACGATCAGCAGGCCAAGCTCCTTCGCACGAACGTCGCGCGAGAGCACGCGATGGGTGCCGATCAGAATGTCTATGCGTCCGTCGGCAAAGCCCTTGATCGCGTCTTTCTGCTCCGCCGCTGTGCGAAAGCGCGAGACCTGCTCGATCGTGATCGGGTAGTCGGCCAGGCGCTCGGCGAACGTGCCGAAGTGCTGCAGCGCGAGAATCGTCGTCGGCACCAGCATCAGCACCTGCTTGCCGTCGTTGGCCGCCTTGAAGGCCGCGCGCAGCGCCACCTCGGTCTTGCCGTAGCCGACATCGCCGCAGATCAGCCGATCCATCGGCCGCGGCGCCTCCATGTCGGCCTTGACCAGCTCGATCGCCTCGCGCTGGTCGGGCGTCTCGGTGAACTGGAACGCCGCCTCGAAGTCACGTTGCCAGTCGGAGTCCTCCGGGAAGGCGTGCCCCGTGCGCCTGCGGCGCTCTGCGTAAAGGCCGAGCAGCTCGCCCGACAGCTCTTGCGCGGCGCGCCTGGCGCGCGCCTTCATCGTCTCCCAGCGCGTGCCGCCGAGCTTGCTCAGCGGCGGGCTGTCGCCGCCGGCGCCGACGTAGCGCGAGATCTTCGCCAGCTGATCGGTGGGCACGAACACGCGATCGTCGCCCTGGTATTCCAGATACAGGTAGTCGCGCGTCACGTCCGCGACGGTGCGCGTCTCAAAGCCCGCAAAGCGCGCCACGCCATGGTCCTCGTGCACGACCACGTCGCCTGCGCGCAGCTCCGTGAACGAGCGCAGCGCGCCGCGTCGCGCGCCACCGCGCCCACCCTGCGCGCTGCGATCGGCGCCGCCCCGCTCGGCCCGCCGGCGGCGCAGCAGGCGATGCTCGGGAAACACCGCCAGCTTCAGCGACGGCGCGACGAAGCCCTCGCGCAGCGACGCCGCCGTGAAACGCAGCGAGGCCTCCTGCGGAGAGGCGCCGGCGTCGACGCCCTCTCCAAGCCAGCTCGCTTTCAGGCGGCCGAGGTTGTAGGCCGCGCGCTCGCCCTCGCCGCGCTGCGGAAAGGCCACGACCGTGCGATAGCCCGAGCGCACCAACTTCTCGAGCTCCGGCTCGGCCTCCGACAGCGAGCGCGCGGCCGTGTCGGCCGAGGAAGCGCGCAGCTCGACGTCCTGGCCGGAGGAGATCGCCGACAGCCAGATGCGCGCGCGCTGCTTCACCGCGTCCTGCACGGCCTCCGGGCTGACGTAGAGGTGGTGCGCGTCCTCGTCGCCGAACGCAGCGCACACGTCGCTCCAGTGGTCGCTCAACGCCGGCGCCAGCTCCTCCTCGGCGGCGACCACCACCTCCGTGCTGGGGCCGATCAGGTCCAGCAGCGCGCCGAAGCGGTCGACCGGCAGCAGCTCGGCGATGTCCGGTCGCGTGATCGTCGCGCCGTCGCCGCGGGCGTCGCCTTTGCGCGAGCCGGCCGCCAGGTCGGCGCCGACCAGTGCTGCAAGCTCGCGGTGCTCTTCGGCGAGCTCCGCCGCCGGCGCGATCTCAACCTCTGCCACCGCGCCCAGCGAGCGCTGCGTGAACGTCGAGAACCAGCGCAGCGACTCGATCTCCACGTCGAACATGTCCACCCGCACGGCGCGATCCTCGGTCGCCGGAAACACGTCAAGCAGGCCGCCGCGCAGCGCGAACTGCCCGCGCTCCTCCACCTGATCGGCGCGTTCATAGCCCGCCGCCACCAGCTCCGCCGCGCACTCGTCGAGGTCCAGCAACTCGCCGACGCGCAGCGTGAAGGAGTGCGGGCGCAACGCCGGGTCGGGCACCTTCTCCGACAGCGCCACGGCGCTGACCACGACCACCGGCCGACCCTCATCCGCCGCCTGAGCCGGCTCGCCGCCCAACAGCGAATCGAGCGCGGCCATGCGCAGGCCCACCAGGTGCGGCGGCGGCGTCAGGTGCGACTCGTAGGTCACGCCGCGCGTCGGGTAGTAGCGCACGCGCCTGGGCGCCAGCCAGGCGCGCAGGTCGGCCGCCAGATCGCGTGCCGCGCGATCGTCGCCGACGACCACCAGCTGCGCGCGGTCGCGCTGCTCGTCACGATCGGCCAGCGCGGCGATCAGGTACGGGCGCAGCGACGATGAGACGAAGGCGTTTCCGCCGTCGCGCGCGAGCGTCAGCGCGGCGGGGTCTTCTTCGATGTTGGCGAGCAGCGAGCGGAGCGGCATGTGCGGACCATCCACAATAGACGCGCGCCTCGGGCCGCTTGCAGGGCGGGTGAGGCGCCGGCTCAGCCGACCGGCGACTCTCCCAGCACGCGGCGCTCGACCTCCTCGCAGGCGCGCTCGACCAGCTCCTGCACCTGCTCGCGGCTCTCGCGAAAGCGCCCGAGCACGTAGGAGGAGACGATCTCCGGGTCGCTGCTGTCGGGCCGCCCCACGCCGACGCGAACGCGCGCGAAGTCGCCGCTGCCGAGCTCGCGCTTGATCGACTTCAAGCCGTTGTGCCCGGCCAGACCGCCGCCCGTTCTCAAGCGCACGTCGCCGAACGGCAGGTCGATCTCGTCGTGCACCACCAGCACACGATCCAGTGCGAGCTTGTACGAGCCCCGCGCCGGCCCGACCGAGCGCCCGGCGTCGTTCATGTACGTCTGCGGGCACAGCACCGCCACGCGCACCGCTGCGCCTAGCGGCTCAGTACTGGGCTCGCCACGCACGCGACCCTCCGCGATGCGCCCGCGAAAGCGGTCCTTGGCGCGCGAAAGCTCCCAGCGCCGCATCAACTGCTCGGCGACCACGAAGCCGATGTTGTGGCGCGTGCCGTCGTACTCGCGCCCGGGATTGCCGAGCCCGACGATCAGCCAGTCGATCGCACCGCCGCCGCCGAACGGGCGTCGCAGCGGCCCTACTCCTCGTCGGAGGAGTCCTCGCCGTCGGAGTCCTCGCCCTCGCCACCCTCGGCGTCCTCGCCACCCTCGCCGACCAGCTCGGTCTCGGACTCGACCTCCTCCTCTTCCTCGTTCTGCAGTTTCGGAGGCGAGAGCGTCGCCACGACTGCGTCCTCGACGTCGTCGAGCAGCGCGACCCCCTCGGGCATCGAGATCGCGTCGAGGCCGATCGTGTCGCCGATCTGCATCTCGCCGACCGCGTGCTCGATCGACTCGGGAATCGCCGTCGGCAGAGCCTCGACGTTGAGCTCGCGCACGATCTGCTCGAGAATGCCGCCTTCCTTGACTCCCGGCGTGTCGTCGATGCCGGTCAGTTCCAGCGGCACGACGGCGTGAATCGCCTGGTCCAGGCGCACGCGCAGCAGGTCGATGTGCACGGTCTGCCCGCGCACCGGGTCGCGCTGAGCCTCCTTGAGCACGACCGGCGTGGCTTTGCCGCCGTCGATGCTCAGATCGAGCACGGCGCCCGAGCGCGCAAGCGCCAGGCGCAGGTCGCGCGCGTCGACGTCAAAGCCCTGCGAATCTCCGCCGCCGCCGTACAGCACGCCGGGCACACGGCCGGAGCGGCGCAGGCGTCGCGCCGCGCGCGAGCCGTCCGCCGCGCGGCTGCTCACGTCAAGTTTTGTGCTCGAGTCAGGCATTGGAAGCCCGAGGACTCTAGCAATCCGCCGCGTTCGGGATCGGCGCGCTGAGCGCCAGCAGGTGGATGTGAATCCCCGTCAGCGCATTGCCGCTTCGCCGCACGTCCACGCACTGCACGACCGGCGAGCGCCCGATCACCGTCCACGCCAGCCGCGTGGCGCCCGTGGCCCCGCCGAGCGAATAGGCGGTCGACGATTTCAGCGAGAGGATCTTCGGTTCGCCCACACGGCGAAGACGGGCGGCGTTCGCCCGCACCGTCGCCGTGCACGACGCCCTCTCGCGACAGCCGCTCAGGCGATCGAGCATCGCTTCGGGCTCGCCGCGCGCCTGCGCCACGAGCAGCGCCGCCTCGTCGTCGCGTTCGACGTTCTCCACCGACAGAAAGCGCGCCAGCGCGACGCTGATCGCCAGAAACAGCAGCACGCCCAGCGCGATCAGCGCGATGCGCTTGACCCGACGCGAGCCGTCGGCGGCCTGTGAGAGCTGTCCGGCGGGGTTCGCTGACACGCCAGCAGAGCCTAGAGCCAGCATCCACTTCGAGGGCGAGCGCTTCTGGAGCCGGCCGAGCAGACGAACCGGCCTTACTCGGCGGGGTGCGCGCGCTCCTCGTTGAGCTCCTGGCGCTGCGCGATCAGCGACTGCAGCTGCCCGCTGACCTCGTCGGAGATGCGCTTCAGGTCCCATTTGCTCAGCGTGATCAGGCGCATCGACGAGGTCGCCACCACGTCGGCCGTGCGCTTGGCGCCGGCGAGCACGCCCATCTCTCCGAACACGTCGCCCGCGCCCAACGAGCCGATCACCTCGCCGTCCTTGATCACGTCGGCCGTGCCGCTGTCGATCACGATCAGGTCGTAGGAGTAGTCACCCTCGTGAACCAGGCGCTTGCCCGTCGACACCGACGTCTCGCTGGCGAACACAGCCACCGTCCGCAGAGCCTTGTCGGACAGCGACGAAAACAGAGGAATGGTCTTCAGATGGTCTGGATCCATGGCTTCTCAACTTTCCGATGGCGGTGGAACGAGGACCGACGGAGACCGTCGCGGACGCGTCGCCCCCCTCGACGTGCACCCTACCGGCCGGCGTGTCGCACGGCACACCGCGTCGCTAGAACAGCTGGTTCTCGCCGCCGAACACTTCGCTGACGGAGTCGTCGACGAAGATCCGCCGGATCGAGTCGGTCAGCAGCTCCGCGCAGGGAAGCACGCGGATGTTTTCCGGGCGGTCGGCGGCGACCGGAATCGTGTCCGTGACGACGATCTCCTCGAAACCGGCCGTGCTCAGGTTCTCGAAGGCGTTGCCCGAGAACACCGCGTGCGTGGCCGCCGCATAGACGCGCGCCGCGCCCTCCTCGTAGACCGTTTTGGCGGCCGCCGCGAGCGTGCCCGCGGTGTCGATCATGTCGTCCACGATCACCGCCGTCTTGCCCTTGACGTCGCCGATCACGTAGCCGATCTCCGCGACCTGCTGCGCCGGGCGCTCCTTGTCGAGAATCGCCAGCTCGGCGCCGATCTTCGAGGCGAAGTTCTTGTTCAGCTTGACGCGGCCCGCGTCCGGAGCGACCACCACCAGGTCCGACAGCCCGAGGTCGGCGAAATACTGCGTCAGCATGAACAGCGCCGTCATGTGGTCGACCGGCTTCTGGAAGAAGCCCTGGATCTGGCCTGCGTGCAGATCCATCGTCAGCACTCGGTCGGCGCCTGCCGACTCCAGCATGCGCGCGACCAGGCGAGCCGAGATCGGCTCGCGTGGCGCCGACTTCTTGTCCTGGCGCGAGTAGCCGAACCACGGCGTCACCGCGATCACGCGGTGCGCCGACGCGCCCACCGCCGCGTCGATCATGAACAGCAGCTCCATCAGCGCATCGTTCGCCGTGATGCCCGTCTGCGGGTTGCCGCAGATCGACTGCACGATGAACAGGTCGGCGCCGCGAATCGACTCCTCGTAGCGGCAGTACACCTCGCCGCTGGAGAACGTCTTCAGCGTGATCGGCCCAAGGTCGACGTTGAGCTTGTCCGCGATGTCGATCGCCAGCTGCGGGTTCGCACGCCCGCTGAACAACATCAGCCGCTTGTTGTAATCGATCGGCAGGCTGGCTCGCGATGCCGCGCTCGTATCGATCGCGCTGCTCATGTGTCCTCGGAGTGTAGAGACGCTCTCCGTCGCTCAGCGTATTTCTCGACGTTGCGCTGCTTTGCCCGCGCGACCGCCAGCGCGCCGTCGGGCACATCCTCGGTGATGATCGAGCCGGCCGCCGTGTAGGCGTCGTCGCCGACCGTCACCGGCGCCACGAACGACGTGTCCACGCCGCCGTGCACGCGCTTGCCGATCGACGTGCGGTGCTTTGACTGGCCGTCGTAGTTGGCCGTGATCGTGCCCGCGCCGAGGTTCGAGCCCTCGCCCACGTCGGCATCGCCGATGTATGACAGGTGCGGCACTTTCGCCGCCGCGCCGATGTCCGAGTTCTTGACCTCCACGAACGTGCCCGCCTTGGCGCCCGCGCGCAGCGTCGCGTCCGGGCGCAGGTAGGCGAACGGACCGACGCTCACGCCGTCCTCCAGCAGGCAATCGACCAGATAGGAGTGCTTGATCGTGCAGCCCGCGCCGATCCGCGTGCGGCCCTTGATCGTCGTAAACGGCTCGATCGTCGTGTCCTGGCCGATCTGCACGTCCACGTCGATCGCCGTCACGCGCGGGTCCACGATGTCCACGCCCGCCAGCATGTGCCGGCGGTTGATCGCCGCCTGCGCCAGCGCGCGCGCCTGCGCCAGCGCCGCGCGATCGTTCACGCCCAGCATCAGCGCCGGGTCGTCCAGCACA
Organism: uncultured Solirubrobacteraceae bacterium; assembly: GCA_963793935.1. Lineage (GTDB taxonomy): Bacteria > Actinomycetota > Thermoleophilia > Solirubrobacterales > Solirubrobacteraceae > Palsa-744. The sequence continues at coordinate 101,379 of CAWCBZ010000001.1, read as the reverse complement.
TGCGCGGCGATCGTGCGTCCGTCCGCGCGCAGCAGGTCGAGCGCCTGCGGCAGATACAGCTCTCCCTGCGCGTTGTCGGAGCTCAACAGCGGCAGCACCTCGCGCAGCGCCACCGTGTCAAACGCGTAAATGCCCGCGTTGACCTCGCGAATCTCGAGCTCCGCCGCGCTCGCGTCGCCCTCGCCCTTGGTCTCGACCACGCGCTGCACCGCGCCTGACTCCTCGCGCACGACCCGCCCGTAGCCGCTGGCGTCCTCCAGCACGCTCGTAACCATCGTCGCCGCCGCGCCGCCGCCCTCGTGCGCCTGCGTCAGCGACTCGATCGCCTCCGCGCTCAACAGCGGCACGTCGCCGCTCAGCACCAGCACAGTGCCGTCGCCGGCCGCTGCGTCGCCCGCGTCCACGTGCGCCATCGCCGCGGCGACCGCACCGCCCGTGCCGTTGGCCTGCGACTGCACCGCCAGCTCGACGCCGTCTGGCAGCACCGGCGCCAGCGCGCGCGCCGGCGAGTCCACGACGACCACTCGCTGCGCGCCGGCCGCCAGCGCCGCACGCACCGGCCACAGCACCATCGGCAGGCCGCACAGCTCGTGCAGCACCTTCGGCGTGCTCGAGCGCATACGCGTGCCCTGCCCGGCGGCGAGAATCAGGACGGTGGGCGCCATCGAAGGCATGCTAACGCTCGCTCTCAGGCCGCAATCGGGTCGGGGCGCTTCAGCTGGGGGGCAGGGATTCGAACCCCGATTCTCAGGACCAAAACCTGATGTCCTGCCATTGGACGACCCCCCAAGGGGCTGCTGATTCTACGTCGCAGGCGCAATGCCCACGTGGCTCTATCGGCCGACGACCCGCTGTGCTTGAACCGGCCATCCGGTGATTCGCTGCGAGGCTGCTCCACCCCTGCTCGCGAGCGTCAGCCGGCCACCCGCCGACGTCCGATCGCCGTGACCGCCGATCGCCGCCCGCGACCCGAGCGCGCGAAAAGCGCGAATAAAAAGCTTGAAAACGGGTTAGTTACGACGCGATCTGAAGCGTCTGCAAACATTCTTGCACTTGCGCCGGGGAGCCAGCACAGCAGGTGAGCGAGTCGGCGCCCCGCCCGTGGCAGCGCTGCTCGTCGTGCTGCTCGCCCTCGTCTTCGCCGCCCCCAGCGGCGCCGCCGGCCCGCGCGCGGCCACCTCGGCGGCTGCCTCGGCGGCTGCCTGCCCGGGCGCCTTCACGGCACCGACCGCACGCAACGCCGCGCTCGTCGACGCCGCCACGCTGTGTCTGATGAACCAGCTGCGCACCGCCCGCGGCATGCACCCGCTGCGCCTCAACAACGCGCTCGCGCGCATCGCCTCCGGCCAGGCCTCAGACATGGTTCGCGGCCACTACTTCGGCGACCAGAGCATCTCCGGACAGTCGCCGCTGGCCCGCGTCATGGCTTCCGGCTACGTCGCGCACCCGTCCGCCGTGCGCCTGCTGACCGCGCAGAACATCGGCTGGGGCACAGGCCCCAACGCCACGCCCGCCGGCATCGTCAGAGCCTGGATGCACTCGCCGCCGCACCGGCGCATCATGCTCACGCCCGCATATCGCGACGCCGGCGTCGGCGCCTCACCTTCGGTTCCCTCGGGCATCGGCTCGCGCTGGCTCGGCGGCACCTACGCCGTCGAGTTCGGCACGCGCGGGCACTAAGCGCCGCGGCCCGACCGGCGCGGCACGCGCCCGCCTTCGGCGCCGGCCTCCGACGCCGGGCCGCCGGCCGAGGAGATGCCCAGCACGCGCATCGACTTCAGCCCCAGGCTGAGCTTCTCGCGCCCGTCGCTGGAGCTCACGTCGTGCCCGGACAGATCGCGCACGCGCTCCAAGCGGTAGTAGATCGTGTGGCGGTGCGTGAACAGGCGCTGTGCCGTGCCCGCCACGTTGCCGTCGGCCTCCAGAAAGGCCTCCAGCGTGCGCACCAACTCCGTCTCGTATTGCTCGTCGTAGGCCACCAGCGGCTCCACCGTCTCGTCGTAGAAGCGCTGCAGCTCGCTCGGGTTCTCGCTCATCGCCGACAACAGCAGCCGGTAGGCGCCGGTCTGCTCGAACGCCAGCGCAGCGCCGTCGCTGGAGCCCTGCGCGACGTTCGCCGCCAGCAGCGCCTCGCTGGCCGCGCGCGGCAGATCCGCCGGGTCCTCGGTGATGCGGCTGCGCCCCAGCGCGAACGTGTAGCCGGCCAGCCCTGCCTCCATCTCGCGCAGAATGCCCTCCGCCGCACGCGCCGCCGCCGGCTCGTCGCCGCCCGGAACCAGCAGCAGCACCTCCGCGCCCAGAATCCCGTCGCGTTCTGACAGCGCTGCAATCGAGCGGCTGGACACCGCGCGCGCGCCGCGCTCGGCCACCGCGCGCACGCGCCCGCGCCATCCCTCGTCCGTCGGCGACTGCGGGTGCGCCCGCGCGACGATCATGCTCGCGCCATCTGCCACCTCCAGCGAAAGCTCCTTGGCGCGCTCCAGCAGCTCGTCGCGATCGGTCAGCTCGCGCGCCAGCACCGACCGCAGGAAGTCCGCCGCCGCCGACTCCGACGCGCGCTCTGGCGCGCGCACGCGCTCCACCTCCGAGGCGATCATCGTCGCCAGCAGGCGCCGCATCGAAGCGCTCGGCTCCGTTTTCGCGCGCATGTGCAGCGCGCCCACGACCGTGTCCGCCACGCGCAGCGGAATGCTCGTCACGCCCTCGCCCTGCGACAGCAGCGCCCGCTCCTCCGCAGGCGATCGCGCCGCCACCGCCAGCGTCGCGCCCCACGCGTCGCTCACCGCCAGGCTCGCCTCCAGCGCGCGCGAGGCCGCGCGCACGACCTCCGGCAATCCGGCGCCTGACTCGACGGCCTCTGTGATCGCGTCGAGCGCCGCATAGTCCGACATCTCGCCGTTAGCTCCAGAAGTAGATGGCAGCGCCGGCGGCGCCGGCGCCGATGCCAACGAGAACGGCAAGCACGTACAACGTCAGCACCGTCGCGACCAACCGCTGCCACAGGCGCGTGTACGCCGTCCACGCGGGCACCAGAATCAAGCCCGCGTACAGCGCCAGGCCGAATGTCGCGGCGCACACCGCCACCAGCTCGTTGATCGTCGTTCTGCTCATGCCGTTCGTCTTCGCGAGATTGTGACGCACGCTGCCGTCGATCGCACGTCGCGCCGCGCCGGTCAGTCCAGCGCGATGACCTGCCCGAACGCCGCATCGACCGATCTGGCGGCGATCGGCTCGGGCGTGCGCCCGCGCAGCGCGGCCGCCGCGCGCTGCGCGCGGCCGGCCGGATTGGCGTGCGCGAACAGTCCCACGACGGTCGGCCCCGAGCCGCTGAGCAGCGACTCCTCTGCGCCCGCCTCGCGCATCTGCTCGAGCGCCTGCGCGATCGGCGCCGACAGCGACACGGCCGCCGCCTGCAGGTCGTTGTGCAGCAGCTCGCGCGCCGCCGGCAGCGGCGCGCCCAGCTCCAGCGCCGCACGCAGTTGCTCCTGGCGCTGCTGCAGCTCGCCGCGGTCGCGCTCCAGGCCCAGCGCGTCGGCCTCTCTGTAGACGTCCGCCGTAGACAGCTCCGCGTCGGACGCCAGCACCAGCAGCTCCAGCGCCGGAAACGGGTCGGGCAGCGCCTGCAGCAGCTCGCCGGCGCCTGTCGCCAGCCAGCGTCCGGGCGCGATCTGCGCCGGCACATCCGCGCCCAGCGCCGCGCCCAGCTCGCGCAGCAGCCGCTCGTCACCCAACCCCGACGCCGCCTGCGCCAGACGCAGCGCAGCCGCCGCGTCAGCCGACCCGCCGCCTAGCCCTGCCGCCACCGGAATGCGCTTGTCGATGCTCAGGCGCAGCGGCGCCGCGTCCCAGCCGGTCGCCGCGCGAAAGCTCGCCAGCGCGCGCGCCGCCAGGTTCTCCTGCGGCTCGCCCGCCAGGCCCGGACAGGTGATCTCGTCGTCTGTCGCGCCCGCGCCGGCCTGTTGCAGGCTCAGCTCGTCAGCCAGCGAGATCGACTGCATGACCGTCACCAGCTCGTGGCGGCCGTCGCTGTCACGGCGCGGCCCCATGAACAGCCCCAGGTTGACCTTGGCGGGCGCCAGCGCACGGTACTCGCCGATGCCGCCCGTCCTGCTCACAGCTCCAGCGCCGCCGCCAGCGCGCGAAAGTCCTGCGGCGAGAGCCGCTCCGCGCGCACGTCTGTCGCCAGGCCCAGCTCGAGCAGCGCCGAGCGCACCTGCTCGCGCGTGCGCTCGGCCGCGCCACCCGACAGCGCCAACGAGCCGACGAGCGTCTTGCGCCGGTGCGCAAACGAACCCGACACGAGCGCGCGCAGCGCCGGCGAGACCGCCGCCGCCGCTGAGACGAGCTCGTCGCGTCGGCGAAGTCCCACCAGCACCGAGTCGACGTTCGGCACCGGATGAAAGACCGTGCGCGGGATCGTGCGCAGCACGCGCACGTCGCAGGCCAGCTGCGCCAGCACCGACGGCGTGCCGTACTCGCCGCCGCCAGGGCTCGCCGCCAGGCGCTCGCCGACCTCGCGCTGAATCATCGCCACCCAGCTGCGCACCTGCGCCAGCTCCTCGATCGTGCGCAGAATCGCTCCGGCGGCGATGCCGTAGGGCAGGTTCGCAACGACCTTCGTCGGCGGCGGCGACAGCTCCGCCAGGTCCAGCGTCATCGCATCGCCCCAGTGCACCGTCACGTTGTCGTGCGCGGCGGTTGCGTCCTGCAACGCCTCGCGCAGGCGCTCGTCGATCTCCACGACGTGCACGTGCGCCACACGCGCGGCCAGATGCTCTGAGAGCACGCCCAGGCCGCCGCCGATCTCCAGCACCACGTCGTCGCCCGCCAGCTCGGCCGCGCGCTCGATCACGCCGAGAATGTTCGAGTCGACCAGAAAGTTCTGGCCGAGCTCGCGACTCGGACGCACGCCGAACTGGCGCATGCGCCGCAGGCTCGGCTGGACCGGCGCGTCAGACACCGCCACGCTCACCAGCCGAACACGGCCGCCGCGGTGCGCTGCACCGCCGCGCCGAGCTCGCGCGTGCTCACGCCGCGCAGCTCCGCGAGGAACGCCAGCGTGTGCGCCACGAACGCCGGCTGATTGCGCTCCTTGCGCACCGCCTGCGGCGTCAGATAGGGAGCGTCGGTCTCGACCAGCAGGCGCTGCTCGGGAACCAGCTTCGCCGCCGCCGCCAGATCGGCCGCGCTTTTGTATGTCACGTTGCCGGCGAACGAGATCGCATAGCCCCGCTGCAGGCACTCGTCCAGTCGCTGCGGCATCGAGAAGCAGTGCATCACCACGCTCACGCCCTGCGCTTCGGCGCCCAGCTGCGCGAGCGTCTCGTCGTCGGCCGCGCGCGAGTGGATCACCAGCGGCTTGCCGCTCTCTCGCGCAAGAGCGATCTGCGCTGCGAACGCGCGCTGCTGGTCTGCGCGTGGAGCGCCCTCGCGATAGAAGTCCAGGCCGGTCTCGCCGATCGCCAGGCAGCGCTCGTGTTCGGCCAGGGCGCGCAGCTCGGCGAGGTCCGCGTCGTCAAAGCCCTTCGCCGCGTTCGGATGCCTGCCGATGGCCGCGTAGACCTGCGGAAAGTCTTCGGCCGCCGCCAACGCTGCGCGGCAGGAGGCGCCGTCGATGCCGACCGTGAGCATTCGCGTTACGCCCGCCGCCGTCGCCGCCGCGACGAGCTCGCTGTCGGGCGGCTCGCAAAGCTCCAGGTGCGTGTGAGAGTCGATCACTCGTCGGCGCCCTCGTCGAGCTCGCGCTCGCCGCGGTCCTTCGGAAACAGCGCCTGCAGCGGCTCGACCTGCTCGATGCCGCCCGTGCCCAGCGCAGCGCCGGCGAGCGACAGGCCAGGCGCGCCGAGCGCGGCGAGCAGCCGCTCACAGCTCTCCGGCAGATAAGGCCACAGCAGCACAGTCACGCAGCGAATGCCCTCCGCGAGCGTGCGCAGCACGCGGTCGAGATCGCCGGCGCGAGCGTCGTCCTTGGCCAGCTGCCACGGCGCCTGCTCCTCGACGTAGCGATTCAGCCGCCGCACGCGCTGCCATATCTCGTCGAGTGCGAGCGTCAGCTCGGCGCCGTCGAGGCACTCCGAGACGCGCTCGGAGAGACCGAGAAAGTCCTCGCGCAACACCACGTCGACTTCGCCCGGCGCCACCGCGCCGTCGCGGTAGCGCTCGATCATCGCGATCACACGGCTGGCCAAGTTGCCCAGGTCGTTGGCCAGCTCGCTCTCATAGCGCTGCTCGAACGACGCCGTGGAGACCGAGCCGTCCTGGCCGAACGGCACGTCGCGCAGCAAATAGAAGCGCAGCGCGTCCGCGCCGAAGCGGTCGATCACCGCGAATGGGTCGAGCACGTTGCCCAGCGACTTGCTCATCTTCTCGCCGTCCAGCAGCAGATAGCCGTGCACGAACACGTGCTCCGGCAGCTCCAGCTCGGCGGCCATCAGCAGCGCCGGCCAGTAGACGGTGTGAAAGCGCAGAATGTCCTTGGCGATCACGTGGTAGCTCGCCGGCCAGAACGTCTGCGTCAGGTCAGCCGACGTCTCGGACCCCGGCGGCGCGGGCGCGTAGGACAGCGCGCTGTAGTAGTTCAGCAGCGCGTCGAACCACACGTAGAAGACGTGCTCTGGGTCCCACGGAACCGGCACCCCCCAGGTCAGCTTGTGGCGCGTCAGCGGCACGTCGCGCAGACCCGAGCGGATGAACGACAGCGCCTCGTTGTAACGCGTGCGCGGCGCCACGAAGTCCTCGCGCTCGGCGTACAGCTGCTCCAAGCGCTCCTGAAACGCCGACAGCTTGAAGAAGTAGCTGTCCTCCTGCTCGCGCGTCAGCTCGATGTGATGGATCGGGCAGAGCTTGCCCTCGTCGATTTCGTTCTCCGCCTTGAAGTCGGCGCAGCGCGGGCAGTACCAACCTTCATAGGCGCCTTCGTAGACATAGCCGTTGTCGCGCACGCGAGAGAGAATCTCCTGCACCTTGGCCATGTGCTGCGCGTCGGTCGTGCGAATGAAGAAGTCGTTGCTCGCGTTGAGCTGCGGCGCCAGCGCCTTGAAGCGCTCGGCGTTCTTGTCGGCCAGCTCCTGCGGCGTCACACCGAGCGCGTGCGCCGCGTCGGCCACCGGCTCGCCGTGCTCGTCGGTGCCCGTCAGGAAGAACACCGACTCGCCGCGCTGGCGGTGATGGCGCGCCATCACGTCAGCCGCGATCGTCGTGTAGGCGTGCCCCAGGTGCGGCGCCGCGTTGACGTAGTAGATCGGAGTGGTCACATAGAAGGACATGCCGCGCTCAGGCTACTGGCCCGCGGTGTGCTCACTGCGCTGCGCTTCGCTCGTCAGCGCGCGGTACAGCTCGTTGGCGCCCATGCCGGTCAGGCGCGCCACGACCGCCGCCGCCGGGCGTGCGCGCGCGCCCGCCGCCTGCAGCTCGCGCAGCGCGCCCAGCGCGACGTCGCGCGATGCCGCGCCGACCGGCGCCGCGCCGATCACCAGCACGATCTCGCCGCGCGCGGCGTTGGCCTCGTAGTGATCCGCCAGCTCCGCGGCGGCGCCGCGCCGCACCTCCTCGTGCAGCTTTGTCAGCTCACGGCACACCGCCGCCGGGCGCTCGGCGTCCAGCTGGGCCAGCGCGCGCAGCGTTGCGGTGAGGCGACGCGGCGACTCGAAGGCGACCAGCGTCTCGCCGGCTTGCGCCAGCAGCCGCTCGAGCTCTGAGCGCTTGCGCGGCAGAAAGCCGACGAACAGCCAGCGATCGGCCGGCAGGCCCGAGGCGACCAGCGCGGTCGTGACGGCGCTCGGACCGGGCAGCACCTCGACTGCAACGCCCTGCAGCAGGCACTCGCGCACGAGCGCAAAGCCCGGATCGGAGACCAGCGGCGTGCCCGCATCGGACACCAGCGCGACCACGCTGCCCGCGACCATTCGCGCCACGAGCTCGCGCGCTTTCGCCCGTTCGTTGTGCTCGTGCAGGCTCACCAGCTTCGTCGTCAGCTCGTGGCGGTCGAACAGCACGCGCGTGTGGCGCGTGTCCTCGCAAGCGACCTCGTCGGCCTGCGCCAGAGCCGTCAGCACGCGCAGCGTCACGTCCTGCAGGTTGCCGATCGGCGTCGGGCACACCACCAGCCGCCCGGCGTCGACCTCCGCGGGAGTCATGCGGCAAATATAGGGTCCGCGCGAATGTCCGATGAGCAACAGCCGCCGCCGCGCTACACGCGCTACCGCACGCGCCCGCGTCTGCTGTCCGGCCGCACGCCGGCAGAGCCGCCCGCCGGCGAGCCCCCGCGGCGCGAGCGCCGGGGCTGGCGCCGCGGTCGCGAACGCGAGCGACGCGGCGACCGCATTGCGCTGAGCCAGAGCCGCGGGCGCGCGCGGCGCTTTGTCGACTGGTGGCGGCGCATGACCGTCAAACGTGCCCTGCTGACGCTGCTCGGGCTGGTCGTCGCGTGGCTGCTTCTGTCGCTCGTGCTGTTTTTGATCAGCTCGCACTTCGAGCGAACGTCGCCGCCGTCGAACGTCGCCGCGGTGCTCGACCCGGCGGGCTTTCCGCTGACGTCCGTCAACAACATTCTCGTGCTCGGCTCCGACCGGCGGCCGAAGGGCAGCAAGGAACCGGGCGCCAATACGTCGGGGCCGAGCCGTTCTGACTCGATCCTGCTGCTGCGCATCGGCGGCGGCCACGACGCGCGCCTGTCGATCCCGCGCGACACGGTCATTCCGATCGCCGGCCACGGCGAACAGAAGATCAACGCCGCCTACGCCTTCGGCGGCGCGGCGCTGTCGATCTCGGTCATCAAGCACTACCTCGACATCCCGATCAACCACCTGGTCGAGGTCAACTTCGAAGACTTCCCGCAGCTGATCGACGCGATGGGCGGCGTGGACTACACCGGCGGCTGCATCGTCTCGCGCGTCGACGGCGGCTTCTCAAACGGCGGCTTCACCTTGCGACTGCCCAAGGGCACGCACCGCATCGACGGCAAGCAGGCGCTCGCGCTGGCGCGCACGCGCGAGAACCTCTGCCACCCCAACGAGACCGATCTGCAGCGAGAGGAACACCAGCAGGCGCTGTTCACCGACATGAAGAACCGCCTGCTGTCGGTATCGAGCTTCTTCCGCCTGCCGCTGATCGCCTGGAACGCGCCGCCGACGATCATCTCCGACATGAGCGGACCCACGCTGATCGGGCTGTTCGGAGCGCTCGCCACCTCCGGCACGCCGCCCACGCGCGTGCTCAAACCCAGCGGCGCCGTCACGTTGCCCGACGGAGAGCTCGGCCTGCGCGTGTCAGAAAGCGCGCGCCGAGCCGCCGTCGCTCGCTTCATGGGCGGCTGACTGGGCGGCTGACGCCTCGAGCGCCGCACGAGGCGAAGCGTGGCGCGGGCGCGGGCGGGTCAGCTCTTCTTGCCCGACGCCGGCTTGGCCGGCTTGCCCTTCGGCGAGGGCGAGTCCTTAGAAGCTTTGTCGCCTTTTGCCTCGCCGCCCGAAGCGGAGGAGCTCGCCGAGTCGCCGCCCGAGGACGAGGAGGAGCTCTCGCCGCCCGAGGAGGAGTCCTTGGACGACGAATCCTTCGACGACGAGTCGCTCGACGACGAGCCCTCGGCCGCTGCGGCGGTCTCGCGCTGGCGCTTGCGCGTGCCGTAGTCGGTGTTGTAGAAGCCTTTGCCCTTGAAGTGCACAGCCGGTGGATGCAGCACTCGCTCGACGGGCACGCCAGTGTCGGGGTCGACGGTCAGCGCGTCGTCGCTGAAGGACTGCTGCAGCTCGAAGGTCGTGCCGTCGGGACGGCGGTACTCGTAGATCGGCATGGCGGCGGCTGGTCGGCGATCGGCTAGTCGAGGTCTGTCTAGTCGGTCAGCAGCGCGCGCACTGCGGCGATTCCGGCCTGCACGGTCGCGGTGAAGTCGCGCTCGGGCTCGGCGAGCATGCGCAGGGCGAAGCCGTCGCCGAGTGAGAAGAGAATCTCGGCGATCGCCTCGGGCTCGGCGTGCAGGTGCAGGATGCCGTCGCGCTGGGCGACGGCGAGCATCGCGGCGACCTGTTCGCGCGTGCGGCGCATCAGGCCGGCGTACTCGGCGGCGATGTCGTCGTTGCGGCGCGACAGCGTGAACAGCTCGAACACGAGCGTGACGAACTCGGGATCCTCGTGGACGGTCTCCTGCAGGTTCTGCGCCATCAGGTCGATGTAGTCGTCGGCCGTCTGCGCGGTTGCGAGCTGGTGCTCGAGACGCTCCATGCGAAGCTCGCAGTCGCGGCGCACGGCCTCGACGAGCAACTGCTCCTTGGTGCCGAAGTAGTAGTGCAGCAGCCCGCGTGAGACGCCGGCCTCGCGCGAGACGTGGTCGAACGTCGCGCCGGCGGTGCCGCGGCGCGCGACGCTGCTGCGCATCGCCTCGACGATGCGCTGGGCCTTCTCGCCCGACAGCGAGCGCCCGGCGGGCGCGCTCGACGCCTGCGGAGCCGAGCCCTTGGTCGTGGGCTCTTCTCCGCGGCGTCTGGTCTCTATGACGGCGTCGACGGCTGCGCTCATCCGCGGCGGTGAGGCTCTCAGATCAGGCCGACGCGCCGGCGGGCGCCGGCTCGGCGGGAGCGGTGGTCGAGCTGTAGTCGAACTCCTCCTCGGCGCCGAACAGCAGGTCGAGCACCTTCGAGCGCAGGCCCTCGCTGAGCGCGATCGCGAGCACGCCGGCGACGCCGAGCAGCAACAGCGAGCGTCCCGATGCCGCCGCTGCGCTTGCGCTTGGGCGGCTCGCGCAGCGAGCTGGATGCGTCGCGCAGCGCGTTCGCCGCCTCCTTGAGCTCACGCTGGAGCTTGCGGTCCTCGAACAGCGCCTGCGTGGCGGGCTTGCCGTTGGTCATCCGCCCGTATGCGCTGCGCGCAGCGCCGTAGGCGGTGATCAGCGAGCCGCGCAGTTCCTCATCTGCGAGCAGGCGCTGCAGGTACTGGTTGCGCTGCGCCGCCCGCGCAGCTTCGCCGGCCTTGTTGATTCTGTCCTTAGCTGCCATCACCGAACCTCGTCTCTGCCGAAGCTTTGCTGGGTCTGCAGGCAATATACCCCGCCGGGGCCAGCCGACGCACGCCCTTGGCGACGCGCGGCGCGACGTGGACGGACGATTGACGGGCGACGTGCGAGGCTTGGCGCGATGCCGACGTTTCAAGCGACCGTCACCGCGCTCGGCCTGCTGCTGATGGTGGGCGCGCTCCTGTCCGGTCTGGCGCGGCGCTCGATGCTGTCGCTGGCGGCCGCTGTTCGTGCTCGCGGGCTTCGTGCTGGGCAACGGCGGCTTGGACTGGATCGACTTTCGCGCGCGCTCGGGCTTCGTCGAGGATCTGGCGTTCGTGGCGCTGATCGTGATCCTGTTTCGCGACGGCCTGGAGGTCGAGGGCGAGATGCTGCAGCGCGCCTGGCACCTGCCGCTGCGCAAGCTCGTGCTGGCGATGCCGCTCACGACGATCATCGCGCGCGGCAGCCGCGCGGCGCTGATCGGACTGTCGTGGACGGAGTCGTTTCTGCTCGGCGCGCTGCTCGCGCCGACCGACCCGGTGCTGACCTCGAGCATCGTCACCAACCAGCGCGTGCCGCGCCTGGTGCGCCACTCGCTGAACCTCGAGTCGGGGCTGAACGACGGCCTGGCGCTGCCGGCGGTGCTCACGTTCGCGGCGGCGCTGAGCGTCGACTCGGGTCATTTCGTGTGGTGGCGCTTCGTGATGCAGGACGTCGGCCTGGGCTTTCTCTACGGCATCGCCTGCGGCTGGATCGCCTCGCTGCTGATGCCGCGCGAGAGCGAGCGGCCGGGCAGCGCGAGGAGATCGCATCTCCCACCCACCAGCGGTCGCTGTTCGCGCTCGGCGTCGCGTTCGCGACCTACGGCCTCACCGTGCTGTCGCCGAAAGGCAACGGCTTCATCGCGGTGTTCGTCGCCGCGATCGTGCTCGAGCGTGCGCCGTCCGGACGTGCGCGAGCACTTCGAGCGCAACTCCGAAGAGATCGTCGAGATCGTCAAGCTGGGCATCTTCCTCGTGTTCGGCTCGCTGCTGACGGTGCACGCGTTCACGCGCGAGGGCTGGGCGGCGGTCGGCGTTCGTCGCGGTGATGTTCCTGCTGGCGCGCCCGCTGGCGGTTTGGCTGTCGCTGCTGGGCACGCGCACGGACGCCGTTCCACGCGATCTGTTCATGGGCTGGTTCGGGCCCAAGGGCGTCGCGTCGATGACGTTCGCGCTGATCGTGCTCGACCGATCAGCTGGCGAACGGCGAGCGCATCTTCGACCTGACTGCGCTGGTCGTGTTCTGCTCGATCATCGTGCACGGCATCTCCGACACGCCGGCGCCAACTGGATCGCCAGGCGCAGCCGCGACGCTGTCGATGACGTGGATGAGGCCGATGTCGCTGGGGCGTCTGAATCCGACGCGAGCACGCGCGCTCAGGCGTGAAGCGCGGCCTGCTCCTGCGCTGAGGGAAACGCCCAGGCCGCACGCGAGCGGCGCTCCTGGCGAAAGACGAAGCGCAGCTGCTGCGGCGGTCGCAGCTGCGCCTCGTTGGGGCGAAACGTCGCGCACGGCTCGGACAGGTCGAGCGCGCAGAGCAGGTTGCGGCGAAAGTAGCATTCGTCACAGCTCACCTTGCGCGTCGCGCGCTTGCCCTGCGTCCCCGTTGCCACGCACTGCCTCCAGCCATCGGTCGATTGAACGGACGGCAGGCATCAAAGCACCGCGGGCATGCGACGGCCAGGGGCCATCTCGCAAAACGCAGACAAAACCATTTAGTACCCGCAAAGAGCCGAAATCGCGTCACGTAGATGTGACAATCCGAGCAAAGCCTGCGCACTTTGCGGAACATCGCTGCACCGCGTACGTGGCTCGTCATGATGTGCGCCGATGCGCATCCTCGTCACCGGCGCGAGCGGCTTCGTCGGCTCGCTGATCGTTCCGCGCCTGCTGGCCGACGGCCACGAGGTGCGCGGCCTGGCGCGCGATCCCGCACGCGTCAACTCGCCGGCTGCGCTGCGTGCGTGGCGACGCCGTCACCGGTGACGGCCTGGCCGCCGCGCTCGACGGCGTGCAGGTCGCCTACTACCTGATCCACTCGATGGAGCGCATCGAGCGAGCGCGCGACGCCGGCTTGCCGTTTCAGCGAGCGCGAGCGCACCGCGGCGGAGAACTTCGCGACGGCGGCCGCAGCGTGCGGGCGTGCGGCGCATCGTCTACCTCGGCGGCCTGCTCGGTCCGGATCGCCTGCGCGCGCATTCACAGCTCTCGCGTCACCTGTCCAGCCGCGAGGGGTCGAGCACGTTCTGCTGTCGGCGGTCGCCCGACTCGGTCGCGCTGCGCGCGTCGATCGTGATCGGCGCGCGGTCGCGCTCGTTTCGCCTGCTCGTCCGACTGGTCGAGCGCATGCCGCGTGCTCGCGCTTCCCGCCGTGGCGCACGCTTCCGCACACAGCCGATCGACGAGCGCGACGTGATCGAGATGCTCGTCGCGACGGCGACGGCGCCGCCGCGACGGCGGGCGCTCGCTGGACGTCGGCGGACCCGACGTGCTCAGCTACGGCGAGATGATCGAACGCATCGCCGAGCTGATGCTCGTGAGTCGCGCCCTCGCTGGGCTTGCGTGTGAACGTCACCGGCGTGACCGCGCGCGTGGCGGCGGCGATCGCGCAGGAGGACCCCGAGCTGGTGCTGCCGCTGATGGAGAGTCTGCACGGCGATCTGCTGCCGGCCGACGATCGCGCGCCGCGGAGCTGCTGGGTGTGCGATCTGCACTCGTTCGACGCGGCCGTCGAACATGCGTTGGCGAGTGGGAAGCCGAACGAAGTCGCTGGCGGCGCGCTGACGGGCGCGCATCGTATGAGCCTTGTCACCGTCTCCATGAAGATCGACGCGCCGCCCGAGGACGTGTGGCGGCTGGTCATGGACCCCGCACGGCTGGGTGACTGGGTCACGATCCACCGCGAGCTCGGTGCATGTCGACGCGGGCCCTCCGCGCGTCGGCTACCGCATGGACCAGCACATCCACCTGCGCGGTGTGAGCCTCGACGTTCACTGGAAGCTCGTCGAGTGCACCCCTGTGCGCGTGCGGTGTGGGAGGGTCGCGGCCCGGCGCGCTCGCGGGCGCACACCGAATACGTGCTGCGTGCGAACGACGGTGGGACTCGATTCGATTATCGCAACGAGTTCCGCCCACCGCTTGGGTCCGGTCGGCGCCATCGTCAGTCGAGCGCTGGTCGGGGGAATTCCCGAGCGCGAGGCCAAGCGACGCTACATCTGCATCGCGATCGTGCGCTGTCGAAGCTCGGAGAAACCGGCGACGATTGAACGAGAGAACTTAGTGTAGAGGTGCTCCGCACGTAAGAATGAGAAGGTGACACGAGATTGTGAGCACATTTGCACTAGTGAAGAGGATGGAACCGTGACTGACTTTCTTGACGAGAAGCGCCAGGAGATCACCCACCGGCTGGAGGAGCTGAAGCCGCTGGTCGAGGAGTACCACCGCCTGGAGGCAGCCGCCGCTTGGCGCTGGATGGAGTCGGCGGAGGCGCTCGCGCCTCAGCCGACCGCCCCCGGCCTGCGCCGGACGCCGCCGGCTCGGCAGCCGCGGCAGCGCCCGCGAGGGTCGCGCCGGACTCGCAAAGTAGGCCGCCAAGCTGCGTCCCGCCGGCGCACCAAAGCGGCGGCCGCAACCGCAGCTGGAGCGAACCGCGGCGCCCGCAAACGTCGCGCCGGACGGCGCAAAGGCAGCGGCACGCGTGCGGCTGAGGCGCTGTCGTTCGTGCAGGGTCAGCCGGGCATCACGATTCCCGAGCTGGCGGCCAAGATGGGCATCAAGCAGAACTACCTGTACCGCGTGCTTCCGGGCCTGGAGCAGGAAGAGAAGGTAGCCAAGCAGGGCCGCGGCTGGCACCCGAAGGGCTGAGTCCTAGTCTCGGCTCCCCTGGCTGCGTCCTCGGTCGCTCGCCTGCGAAGCAGGCCACGCTTCCTGCGTCCTTGCCAGAGAAACCGATCCGTCGGACTCCAAGCGACGTTGTCACGAAATCGGAGCGCGGTCATCTGGCCGCGCCCTGTTCGTTGTGGAGCGACCTATGAGCGCTGTCGCCGACCTCGCGACTACTTTGATTTAACTCGTGCTCGGGCGTCGCGCTCGGGTGATCAGAAAGCACATGGCGACGAGCAGAGCCGCTGACGACCGCCACGTTGGCGGCCGTGCTGTGCGGCGCAGTCTGGCGTCCCACCCGGCGAGCGCGCGGCGGGCAACGGCAACTAGATCAGGCCCTGGTCCTTGACGGTGTCGCGCTCGCTCGGTGAGCTCGGCGACGGAGGCGTCGATGCTTGCGCGCGCGAGAACTCGTCGATGCTCGAGGCCCTGCACGATCGTGTACTCGCCGCCCGCGCAGGTGCACGGGAAGCCGCAGATGAGGCCCTCGGGGATGCCGTAGGAGCCGTCGGAGGCGACGCCCATCGAGACCCACTCGCCGTCGGTGCCGGTGACCCAGTCGTGGACGTGGTCGATCGCCGCGTTGGCCGCCGACGCGGCGCTGGAGGCACCGCGCGCCTCGATGATCGCCGCGCCGCGCTTGCCGACGTTCGGGCAGGAAGTCGTTCTCGATCCATGCCTGATCGTCGACCACCGCCGGCCGCCCGCTCGCCGCGCACCTTGCGGCATGAAACAGGTCGGGATACATGGTCGGCGAGTGGTTGCCCCACACGCCCATGTGCGAGATGTCCGTCACGGCGACCTCGGCCTTCGCGGCGAGCTGCGCGACCGCGCGGTTGTGGTCGAGGCGCATCATCGACGGTGAAGCGCTCGCGCGGGATGTCCGGCGCGTTGGACATCGCGATCAGGCAGTTGGTGTTCGCCGGGTTGCCGACGACCAGCACCTTCACGTCGTCGGCGGCGTCGTCGTTGAGCGCCTCGCCCTGCACGGTGAAGATCTTGCCGTTCTCCGCCAGCAGCTCGGCGCGCTCCATGCCCTTGGTGCGCGGGCGCGAGCCGACGAGCAGCGCGATGTTGACGCCGTCGAAGGCCTCGTTGGGGTCGTCGTGCAGGTCGAGGCCGGCGAGCAGCGGAAACGCGCAGTCGACGAGCTCCATCGCCACGCCCTCCAGCGCGCCCATCGCCGGCGGGATCTCCAGCAGTCGCAGGTCGACCGGCTGGTCGGGTCCGAGCAGCTGGCCGCTGGCGATGCGAAAGACGAGGCTGTAGCCGATCTGCCCGGCGGCGCCGGTGACGGTCACACGTACGGGCTTGACTCACTGATTCATCTCCTGTTTGAGGTTCTCGTCGATCGACGCGAGGAACTCCTGGTCGTCTGCCACGGCTGGTCGGGGCCGACGAGCAGCGCGAGGTCCTTGGTCATCTTGCCGCTTTCGACGGTCTCGATGCACACGCGCTCGAGCGTGTCGCGCGAACTCGCTGACCTGCGGGCGTGTCGTCCATCCGGCCGCGCGCCTCCAGCCCGCGCGTCCACGCGAAGATCGAGGCGATCGGGTTGGTCGACGTCGGCTTGCCCTGCTGGTGCAGGCGGTAGTGGCGGGTGACGGTGCCGTGCGCGGCCTCGGCCTCGACGGTCTTGCCGTCGGCGGTCATCAGCACGCTGGTCATCAGCCCGAGCGAGCCGAAGCCCTGCGCGACGGTGTCCGACTGCACGTCGCCGTCGTAGTTCTTGCAGGCCCACACGTAGCCGCCTTCCCACTTCATCGCCGCGGCGACCATGTCGTCGATCAGGCGGTGTTCGTAGGTGATGCCGGCGGCCTCGAAGTCGCTCTTGAACTCCGCCTCGTAGACCTCGTCGAAGAGGTCTTTGAAGCGCCCGTCGTAGCGCTTGAGGATCGTGTTCTTCGTCGACAGGTAGACGGGGTACTCGCGATCCAGGCCGTAGCGCAGCGAGGCGCGCGCGAAGTCGCGGATCGAGTCGTCGAGGTTGTACATCGCCATGGCGATGCCGCCGCCGGGAAAGTCGTAGACGTCGAGCTCGATCGGCTCGCCGCCGTCCTTCGGGCGTGTACGTCAGCGTCAGCGTGCCCTCGCCGGGCACGACCAGGTCGGTCGCGCGGTACTGGTCGCCGAAGGCGTGGCGGCCGATCACGATCGGCTTGGTCCAGCCGGGCACCAGCCGCGGGATGTTGGAGATGACGATCGGCTCGCGGAAGATCACGCCGCCGAGGATGTTGCGGATCGTGCCGTTGGGCGAGCGGTACATCTCCTTCAGGCCGAACTCCTCCACGCGCGCCTCGTCGGGCGTGATCGTCGCGCACTTGACGCCGACGCCGTACTGCTTGATCGCTTCGGCGGCTTCGACGGTGATCTGGTCGTCGGTCGCGTCGCGGCTCTCGATCCCCAGGTCGTAGTAGCGCAGGTCCACGTCGAGGTAGGGCAGGATCAGCTGGTCCTTGATGAACGACCAGATGATCCGCGTCATCTCGTCGCCGTCGAGCTCGACGAGCGGGTTCTTCACCTTGATCTTGGCCATGTGCTGTCAGTCCTTCGAGGGAGTCGCGGGGCGGGGCGGCCGATGCTATCGACCCGCTGGCGATCTGCTTGACTTCATCGCATGGCAACCGTCTCGCAGACGCCGCGCGAGAGCGAAGCGCCCGTACCGCACGCACACGGTCTTCAACCAGGCCCCGCCGCTGACCGGCGTGAACGTGTTCGCCGACAACCTGCCGCTGGTCGAGGCGACCGAGCGCGAGGGCGCCGGCTGGGTGCGCGAGCGCGCATCGCAGCTGGGGCGCTTCGTCGGCGGCGAGCCCCAGCAGCAGTGGGGCCGCCTGGCCAACGAGAACGAGCCGGTGCTGCACACGTTCGACCGCTACGGCAATCGCATCGACGAGGTCGAGTTTCACCCGGCCTGGCACCAGCTGATGACGATGGGCGTCGAGCACGAGCTGCACTCGCTGCCGTGGACGAGCCAGCGAGCCGTTCGCGCACACCGCGCGCGCCGCGCTGTACATGACGGCGATGCAGGCCGAGGCCGGCTTCTGCTGCCCGATCACGATGACCTTCGCCGCGATACCCGCGCTGCGCGCTCAGCCCGAGCTGGCCGCCGAGTGGGAGCCGCTGCTGACGGCGACGACATATGACCCGCGGCTCGGTCGCCGGTCGCGGAGAAGGGCAGCGCGATCTGCGGGCATGGCGATGACCGAGAAGCAGGGCGGCTCCGACGTGCGCGCGAACACGACCGTCGCGCGGGCGCTCGAACGGCGGCGGCGCCGGAGCCGAGTATGAGATCACCGGGCACAAGTGGTTCTGCTCGGCGCCGATGTGCGACGTCTTCCTCGTGCTCGGCGCAGACCGACGAGGGCCTGTCGTGCTTCTTGCTGCCGCGCATCCTGCCCGACGGCACGCGCAACGCAGTTCCACATCCAGCGCCTGAAGGACAAGCTCGGCAACCGCTCCAACGCCTCCAGCGAGATCGAGCTGCACGGCGCGTGGGCGCGCATGGTCGGCGAGCCCGGCCGCGGCGTGCCGACGATCATCGAGATGGTCGGCCACACGCGCCTGGACTGCGTGATCGGCGCCGCCGCCGGCATGCGCTCCGGCGTCGTCAACGCGACCCAGCACGCCGCCCACCGCGCGGCGTTCGGCAAGACGCTGATCGACCAGCCGCTGATGCGCAACGTGCTCGCCGACCTGTGCCTCGAGTCCGAGGCGGCGACCGCGCTGGCGATGCGCCTGGCGCGCGCCTACGACGAAGCGCACGCCGACGCCGAGAACGGCGACAACGACACCGACGCGCAGCTGTTCAAGCGCCTGGCCACCGCGGTCGGCAAGTACTGGACGTGCAAGCGCGCGCCCAACCACGCGTTCGAGGCGCTGGAGTGCCTCGGCGGCAACGGCTACGTCGAGGAGTCGGGCATGCCGCGGCTGTACCGCGAGGCGCCGCTGGCCTCGATCTGGGAGGGCTCGGGCAACGTGATGAGCCTCGACGTGCTGCGCGCGCTCACGCGCTCGCCACGCGCGCTGGAGGTGTTCTTCGACGAGGTGCGCCAGGCACAGGGCGCCGACGCGCGCCTGGACGCCCGCGTGAGCGAGCTGCAGGGCCAGTTCGCCGATCCGGCGACGCTCGAGACGCGCGCGCGCCGCGTCGTCGAAGCGATGGCGCTGTGCCTGCAGGGCTCGCTGCTCGTGCGCCACGCGCCGGCGGCCGTCGCCGACGCGTTCTGCGCCTCGCGCCTGGCGGGCGACGGCGGCCTGGAGTACGGCACGCTGCCGGCCGGCAGCGACTTCGAGACGATCATCGCGCGCAGCCTGCCGCACGTCGACGCCTGAAGCTCCCCGGCCACGCCGCGCCGCCCGCCTACCATTGACGGCATGGCGCCGCGCACGAACTTCCAGCTCGCCCGCATTTTCGGCATCCGCATCGGTGTCGGCATCAGCTGGTTCGTCGTGCTGTTCGTGTTCATCCTGTTCATCACGCCGATCTTCCACGAACAGCTCGGCGGCTCGACACGACCGCGTATCTCGTCGCGGTCGCGTCGGTGCTGTCGTTCTTCGCCTCGCTGATGCTGCACGAGCTCGGCCACGCGCTGGTCGCGCGGCGCAGCGGGCTGCAGGTCGCCGGCATCGACCTGTGGGCGCTCGGCGGCATCACGCGCACGGAGGAGTCGCATGACCCCAAGACAGAGTTCCGCGTCGCCGCCGCCGGCCCGCTGGTGACGCTCGCCGTGATCGTCGCCTGCATCGTCGCCGGCAGGTTGCTGTCAGACAGCAAGAGCTTCTTCGAAGTCGCGGTCGCCGAAGAAGGAGTCAAGGCGACGCCGGCGCTGCGTGTGGCTGAGCTGGCTGGCGACGATCAACGTGCTGGTGCTCGTGTTCAACCTCGTGCCGGCGTTCCCGCTCGACGGCGGGCGCATCGCGCACGCGCTGGTCTGGTGGCGCACCGGCGACCGCAACCGCGCCACGCACGCGACCGGCCGCGCCGGCCAGGGCTTTGCGCTGCTGCTCGGCGCCGCGGGCCTGTGGTGGCTGGCGACCGGCGCCGGGTCGGCGGGCCTGTCCTGCATCCTGCTCGCCTACTTCCTCTACCAGGCTGCCGGCGCGCGCCGTGCTGCAGGGTGTCGTCGGACGGCGCATCGAGAGCATCACGGTCGCCGACATCATGGATCGCGAGCCGGTGACGATCCCCGCCGGCTGCGACGCTGCTGGACGCCCACGAGCAGTTCTTCCTGCGCTACCGCTGGCCGTGGTTCGCGGTCGTCGACCCGGCGCGCCACTTCCTCGGCGTCGTGCGCGCCGCGCGCGTCGACGAGGAGATCTCCGCGGGGCGCCCTGCGCTGCCCGTCGTCGACGTGCTCGACGAGGACGTGCCAGGTGCGCATCGACGAGGCGGAGCCGCTGGAATCGCTGCTCGGGTCCGAGGGCCTGGGGCGGCTGGGAGCGATGGTCGCCGTCGACGACGACGGCGTGCTGCGCGGCGTCGTGACGCTCGCCGAGGTGCGCCGCGCGCTGCGCACGGCGACCTGAGCGTGACGCGGCCCAAGCGCTCCGGCGTTATAGAGTCTCCGGCGCAGCGACCCCCCTCTGCCCTTGTAGCCGACCTCAGAGAGCCATGCCAGCACACGACGTACTGATCATCGGGGCCGGTCTCGCCGGCCAGCGCGCGGCGCTCGCGGCGGCCCGCGAAGGCGCCAGCGTGGCGATCATGAGCAAGGTCCACCCCGTGCGCTCGCACTCGGTGGCCGCCGCCGGCGGCATCAACGCGGCGATCAGCGTCGACGACGACTGGCGCTCGCACGCCTACGACACGGTCAAGGGCTCGGACTTCCTCGGCGACCAGGACGCGATCGAAGTCATGTGCTCGGAGGCGCCCGGCGAGGTCCTGCACCTGGAGCACATCGGCGTCACCTTCCACCGCAACGACCGCGGCGAGATGGACCTGCGCGCGTTCGGCGGCGCCTCGATGAAGCGCACGGCCTACGTCGCCGACATCACCGGCCAGGCGCTGCTGCACGTGCTCTACGAGCAGCTGATGAAGCACCACGAGACGGTCGAGCGCTACGAGGAGTGGTTCACCACGTCGCTGCTGCAGGACGAGCAGGGACGCTGCTGCGGCGTGATCGCGCGCGACGTGCGCTCCGGGCGCATGGAGGCCTTCACGGCCAAGAACGTGATCCTCGCCTGCGGCGGCGCCGGCCAGGTCTACAAGCCGACGACCAACGGTCTGATCGTCACCGGCGACGGCATCGCCATGGCCTACCGCGCCGGCGCGCCGCTGATGGACATGGAGATGGTGCAGTACCACCCGACCTGCCTGGTCGAGACCGGCATTCTGATCACCGAGGGCGCGCGCGGCGAGGGCGCGCACCTGCTCAACTCCGAGGGCGAGCGCTTCATGGAGAAGTCGGCGCCGAACAAGATGGAGCTGGCCTCGCGCGACGTCGTCTCGCGCGCCGAGCAGATCGAGATCAACGAGGGTCGCGGCGTCGGGCCCGGCGGCACGGGCATCTACCTCGACGTGACCGTCGTGCCGCGCAAGCGCACGCTGGAGGCGCTGCGCGAGATCGTCAACCTGGGCAAGGACTTCGCCGGCGTGGACATCACACGCGAGCCGATCACGATCCGCCCCGGCCAGCACTACATCATGGGCGGCGTGAAGACCGACATCGACGGCCAGACGCCGATCGAGGGCCTGTACGCGGCCGGCGAGGTCGCCTGCGTATCGGTGCACGGCGGCAACCGTCTCGGCGCCAACTCGCTGCTCGACACGCTGATCTTCGGGCGGCGCTCGGGCGAGCACGCGGCCGCACGCGCCGCCAGCATCGCCATGCCGGAGATCGACACGCACGCGCAGCTGCGCCGCGATTCCGACGCGATCGACGCGATCATCAACCGCTCGCGCGACGGCCGGCGGGTGTCGGAGATCAAGAACGAGCTGGGCGAGTTGATGAACGCCAAGGCCGCCGTGTTCCGCGACGAGCAGGGCCTGCAGGGAGCGCTTGAGACGATCGCGCGCCTGAAGGAGGAGGCCGCCGGCGCCTGGATCGACGACCGCGGTACGGTCTTCAACCAGGACGTGCTCGGCGCGATCGAGCTCGGCTACATGATCGACTGCGCCGAGACGACCGTCGTCGGCGCGATCGAGCGCAAGGAGTCGCGTGGCGCGCAGTTCCGCACTGACTTCCCCGAGCGAAACGACGACGAGTGGCTCAAGCACATCGACATCACGCTCGACGGCGAGAGCCCGAAGGTCAGCTACTCGCCGGTGACGATCACGCAGTGGCAGCCCGAGGAGAGGAAGTACTGATGGCCGAGACGCACAATCCGCCGCAGGAGTTCAGCTTCCGCGTTCGCCGCTATGACCCGGAGTCCGGCGAGGCGCCCTACTGGGACGAGCACACCGTCGAGCTCGAGCCGCACCGCTCGGTGCTCGAGGCGCTGCTGCAGGCCAAAGACCGCTTCGACGGCTCGATCGGCATCCGCTGCTCCTGTCGCCAGGCGATCTGCGGCTCCTGCGGCGTGCGCGTGAACGGCGAACCGGCGCTGGCCTGCCACACGCATCTCGACGCTGCGCTGAAGGGCTCCAAGGATGGTGTCATCGAGATCGAGCCGATGGGCAACATGCCCGTGATCAAGGACCTGATCGTCGACATGGACGCGGTGCACTGGAAGAAGGTCCAGCGCGTCACGCCGTGGCTGATCGCAAAGCAGCCGGTGCCCGAGCGCGAGTACCTCGTCCCGCACGAGAACATGGTCGACGTCACGCAGTCGATGGCCTGCATCCAGTGCGGCGCGTGCGTCTCGGACTGCCTGGCGATGGAGGTCGACCCTGGCTTCATCGGCCCGGCGGCACTGGCCAAGGCCTACCGCTTCGTCGGCGATCCGCGTGACGACCAGCAGTTCGAGCGTCTCAACGACCTCGCGCAGGATCCCGAGGGGATCTTCGACTGCACGCACTGCTTCAAGTGCGTCGAGGCCTGCCCCAAGGACGTCAACCCGATGGGCCAGATCATGCGCCTGCGGCGCATCGCGACCAACGACCACCACATCGTCGACGTCAACAACGGCGAGCGACACGAGGCGGCCTTCACGGGCCTGATCAAGGACAACGGGCTGCTGTGGGAGGCCGAGCTGCTGCCGCGTTCCTACGGCGGCAACTCGTGGTTCGGCAAATTCGCGCCGCCGGCCGGCAAAGAGCTGTTGAGCTCGCTGCCGGCGATCATCAAGGCGCTGATTCGCGGCAAGGTGACGCCGATGGGCGCGCTCAAACCGCACAAGATCCCCAAGGACGACCTGAAGGCCGTGCAGGCGATCTACGACAAGGTCGAGGGCCGCGAGCAGCGTTTCGAGTTGAACCTGTACATCGCCGGCGAGGATGAAGACCAGCTCGCCGCCGACGGGCCGACGCCCAGCGTCGAGACGCCCAGCGAGTCGGCCTCGGCCACGGAAGGGAGCGCGCAATGAAGGTGGCCTACTGGCCCGGCTGCGTCAGCCGCGGTTTCACTCCCGAGCTGCACGGCTCGATGGCGCAGGTCGCGCCGCTGCTGGACATCGAGCTCGTGGAGCTCGACCGCGCCTGCTGCAGCGGCGCCGGCGTGATCGCCGAGCACAATCAGGAGCTCGCCGACACGCTCAACGCGCGCACGTTCGCGCTGGCCCAGCAGGTCGACGGCGCGGAGCTGATGATGAACATCTGCTCGACCTGCCAGGGCGCACAGAGCGAGTGCCAGGAGCGCCTGGACGCCAGCTCGGACTACCGCGCACAGATCAACGAGACGCTCGCCGGCGAGGGGCTGACCTACGAGACCGGCCTGACGAACAAGAACTTCCTCTGGCTGCTGGTCGAGGAGATCGGCCTGGACGAGCTGCGCTCGCGCGTCAAGCGCCCGCTCACCGACCTCAAGGTCGGGCCGTTCTACGGCTGCTACATCGTGCGCCCGCGCAACCGCCTGGGCATCGACGACGAGCACCCGCGCGACGACTACCTGCACCAGGTCATCGAGGCGCTCGGCGGCACGGTCATCGACTACGCCGGCATGCGCAAGTGCTGCGGCTTTCCGATCATCACGATGAACAAGGAAGCGTCGCTGAAGCAGGCGGGCCGCCACCTCGGCGACGCCGTCGACGCGCAGGCCGACTGCCTGGTCACGCCCTGCCCGCTGTGCCACCTCAACCTCGACCTGCAGCAGCCGCTCGCCGAGAAAACGGTTGGCCGCGAGCTGGACATGCCCGTGTTGCACCTGCCGCAGCTCGTCGGCCTGGCTCTGGGCCTGGAGCCGAAGGAGCTGGGCATGAACCGCCACGTCGTACGCCCGACATCGGTGATCGACTGGTCCACGTCGGTCGTCGGCGCCACCGCCCCCGCCGGCTCGTCCGGCGGCTGGTAGCCGCCGCAGGCGGCGCGCGTGAAGATCCTCACGGTCGTCGGCAACAGGCCGCAGTTCGTCAAGGCTGCGGCCGTGTCGCGGCCGCTTCGCGAACGCCACGAGGAGGTGCTCGTGCACACCGGCCAGCATTACGACGACTCGCTGTCGCGCGTGTTCTTCGCCGAGCTCGGCCTGGCGCGGCCCGATCGCGAGCTGGGCCTCGGCGGCGGTTCGAACACCGAGCAGACCGCGCGCATGCTCGCTGCGCTGGAGCCCTTGATCGGCGAGCTCGCGCCTGACGCGGCGCTGGTCTACGGCGACACCAACTCGACGCTCGCCGGCGCACTCGCCGCGGCGCAGGCGGGCACGCCGGTCGTGCACGTGGAGGCGGGCATGCGCTCGTTCGACAGACGCATGCCGGAGGAGCTCAACCGCGTGCTCACAGACCACCTTTCGGCGCTGCTGCTGTGCCCTTCGGAGACGGCTGCGGAGAACCTGCGCGCGGAGTCCGCCGGCGGACGCGTGCAGGTCGTCGGCGATGTGATGGTCGACGTGGCCGTGCGCCGCCAGCCCTCGGCGCGCGCTGACCGTCGCACGCCCGCCGAGCACGGCGTGAACCCCGGCAAGTACCTGCTGGTGACGGCGCACCGTGCCGGCAACGTCGACGAGCCGGCGCGCCTGCGCGCGCTGGTCGAGCTGATCACCGCGCTGCCGGCGCCGGTGGTGCTGCCGCTGCACCCGCGCACGCGCGGCCGCCTTGTCGAGGCCGGCCTGCTCGACGAGCTGGCGCAGATCGACGGGCTGCACCTCAGCGAGCCGCTCGGCTACGTCGAGTTCAGCGCACTGCTGTGCCAGGCGCGAGCCGTGCTGACCGACTCCGGAGGCGTCCAGAAGGAGGCGTACCTTGCCGGAGTGCCCTGCGTGACGCTGCGCGCGAACACCGAGTGGGTGGAGACGGTCGCCGCCGGCTGGAACACGCTGGTCGGCCTCGACGCGGATGCGGCGTTGACGGCGCTGGCCGCGCAGCCGCCGAGTGAGCGCCCGCAGCTGTACGGAGACGGGCGCGCGGCCGAGCGCTGCGTCGCCGCGATCGACGCGCTCGGCCGTAACGAGGGCGCCACCGCGTGAGCGCTCAGTCGCAGCGCACGGTGCGCGTGGGCGTCGTCGGGCTCGGCTACTGGGGGCCGAACATCGCACGTAACCTCGCCACGATCGAGGGCTGCGAGCTGCGCTGGCTGTGCGACGCAGACGCCGACGCGCGCGAGCGACTCGGCGCGTCATTTGCCGGTGTGCGCACGAGCGGCGAGCTCGACGAGCTGCTGGCCGACGACGAGCTCGACGCCGTCGTGCTCGCCACGCCCGTGCCGACTCACGCCGAGCTGGCGGTGCGCGTCGCGCAGGCCGGCAAGCATTGCTTCGTGGAGAAGCCGCTGGCGACGACCGTCGCCGACGCACAGGCCGCCGTGGCCGCCGCCGACACCGCGGGAACGCTGCTGATGGTCGGGCACCTGCTGGAGTACCACCCGGCGGTCGCGCGCCTGAAGCAGTTGCTCGACGACGACGAGCTTGGCTCGCTGTACTACCTGTACGGCAACCGGCTGAACCTCGGCAAGCTGCGCGCCGACGAGAACGCGCTGTGGAGCCTGGGCGCACACGACGTGTCGGTCGCGCTGTACCTGATCGGCGAGGAGCCCGAGGAGTGCACCGCGCAGGGCGCCTCGTTCGTGCAGGACGGCATCGAGGACGTGGTCTTCTGCTACCTGCGCTTCCCCTCGGGCGTCGTCGCGCATCTGCATCTGTCCTGGCTAGACCCGCACAAGGAGCGGCGACTGACGCTCGTCGGCGCCAAGCGCATGGCCACGTTCGACGACATGCTCGTGGAGGGCAAGCTGGCCGTCTACGACAAGGGCTTTGACGAGGACGCTCGCTCTTGGGGCGAGTACATCACGCGCTCAGGCGACGTGTTCTCGCCGCGCATCGCCAACGCGGAGCCGCTGCGGCTGGAGTGCGAGCACTTCGTGCAGTGCGTGCGCCTTGGCCAGACGCCGCGCTCGGACGGACACAGCGGGCTGCGTGTCGTGCGCGTGCTCGAGCAGCTGCAGCGCTCGTTGGACGGCTGATCGGGCGCACGGGAGAGCTGAGCGCCTCCCCCACGCTCAGCGACCCGTCCCCCGACCCCGCAGCCCGGGCTCCGACGCCCAGACCAAGCTCTCCGCCGTCAGGCCCAGCTGGCCCTTCGGCGCTGATCGACCCCTTCGACCGGCTGTTCGCGACGCACACGGCGATCCGGGCGCAGCACAGGCCCGACGCGCCTTCCGATGACGCGCAGAACGTACGCGTCGCGTGAGTAGTTGTAACCGAACACTGGCGTCAAGAGCATCAGCCAATGCCGGGAAACGTAATGGCGTGGTCGTTTGGTCGTACGCAAATCTCGTCGTCCCTGACTAGGAAAGCGTGTGCAGTTTTGCACATATCCCGTCGTTTTGTGTAACTACCGAGCTTTTTCGCAAGCTCGCCGCAGCGATGCGCAGGTTTGCCCAGGTTTACAGCGTCTGGCGTGCCTTGAACGGTTTTTCCTCGTCGATCGTGCCCGGGCCGGACAGCTCGAAGGCGCTGTGCAGCAACTGCACCGCCTGCGGCACGCGATCGCGGTCGATCACGCAGGAGATCTTGATCGGCGAGGTGGCGATCAGCTCGATGTTCACGCCCTCGCGTGCGAGCACGTCGAAGACCTTCGCCGCGACGCCCGGGTGCGAGCGCATGCCGGCGCCGACGATCGAGACCTTGCCCATCTGCTCGTGCGCGGTCAGCTCGGCGAACGACTCGCCGGTCAGCGGCTGCAGCGCCGTGCGCGCCATGCGCAGGTCCTCGCGCGGAATCGTGAAGGAGATCTCCGCCTTGCCGCCGGCCGACGACGGCTCGCTCTGCACGATCATGTCGACGTTGATGTTCACGTCGGCCAGCGCCATGAAGATGCGCGCGGCGGCGCCCGGCTCGTCGGGCACGCCGCTCAGCGTCATGCGCGCCTCGGAGGTGGAATGCGTGACGGCTGTGATCAGCGGCTGCTCCATCGTTTCTCCCTCTGCGACGACAACGGTACCTGGCGCCTCTTCGAATGACGAGCGGCAGTGGATGCGCACGCCGTGGTTGCGCGCGTACTCGACCGAGCGCAGCTGCAGCACCCCGGCTCCCGACGCGGCCATCTCGAGCATCTCCTCGAACGACACCGTCGCCAGCTTTCGCGCGTCGGGCACGAGCCGCGGATCGGCCGTGAACACGCCCGGCACGTCGGTGTAGATCTCACAGACCTCCGCGCCCAGCGCCGCCGCGACGGCCACCGCCGTCGTATCCGAGCCGCCTCGGCCGAGCGTCGTGACGTTGCGCGCGGTGCCCGACACGCCCTGAAATCCGGCGACCAGCACGACGCTGTCCTCCTCCAAGGCTGCCTTGATGCGATCCGCGCGCACGTCGATGATGCGCGCCTTGGTGTGCGACTCATCGGTCACGATTCCGGCTTGCGAGCCGGTCAGCGAGATCGCGCGGTGGCCGAGGTCGTTGATCGCCATCGCGCACAGCGCGCAGGAGATGCGCTCGCCGGTCGACAGCAGCATGTCCATCTCGCGCGGGTCCGGCGCCTCGGAGACCTCCTCGGCCATCGCGATCAGCTCGTCGGTCGTCTTGCCGCGCGCCGACAGAACGGCGACGACGCGGTGGCCGAGCTCGCGCTTTTCCACGATGCGCCGCGCCGCGCGCTTGATGCGCTCGGCGTCTGCGACGGACGTGCCGCCGAACTTCATCACCACGACTCCTGACATGCCCCGCAGGATATTGCGCGCCACCGCGCGCACGTGCATGCTCAGTCGTAGTCCTGCACGCTCATGCTCCAGCGCGCCGAGTCCGAGCCGCCGGAGACAGAGACGCTGTACAGGCCGGGGCCGCTTTCAAAGGTGTGCCCGTGCGCTGAGCCCGAGCTGAGGTCGAAGCCTTCCAACGTCTGGCCCGTCTCCAAGTTGCGTACCTGCGCGCTTGGCCCGAAGCACACGAGCAAGAACGTGCACGACCCTTCATAGAACATCGCGTAGCGCACGCGCCAGCGCCTGCCCTCGATGCGAAACGGCACCGAATGCCCGTCGCCTTCGCTGTCGAAGCTGGTCAGCGTGCGCCAGCGCGGCTGCTCGGCCACGCTCAGCGAGATCGTCGCTCCGCGGCGTACGTGCACGCCCGCACGCGGCGTTTGTCGCTTGACCTCTCCCGCCGGCGCGCCGAGGCCGGCGACGAATCTCACGCGCGAGCGCAGATGCGCCTGTGCGAGCGCCGCGCGAGCCTGCGTGGACGAGCGGCCGACCACGCCGGGCACCTTCACGCGCGCGACGCCGCCGCCGCTTGTCAGCAGCCAAACGCCCAGCACCGCTGCAAGCGCAAGCACGGCGGCAAACGCGATCACGCTTCGCCGGCGAGCGGCGCCGGCGTGCGTCTGCACGCCTGTCGGCGCGCGCCGTTGCGTCAGCGCGTGCTGCGCCTCCGCGCCGTGCGCGCCGGCCTGGCGCGACGCGCCGCGCCGCGCCGCCAGCCGCGTGCGCACGAGCGCCCTGGTCTCGGCGCCGCCGCGATCTTCCGCAACGGCGGAGCGCGCCGCCGAGCCGGCCGCGGCGTCTTCATCGGCACGCGGGGCTGCGCCATTGCTCTGACGCTCGCCGACTGCGATGCCGGGCGCCGACGCGGCGGCTGCGCCAAGCGCCGTCGCGCGCAGCGCGTCGGCCATCTGCGTGGCGTCCTCGTAGCGATCCTGCGGGCGCTTGGCGAGCGCGCGCGAGACGATCTCGCGCAGCGGCGGCGGCACGCTCGCCGGCAGTGGCGGCGGCTCATCCTGCAGGTGGCGCAGGCCGAGCTCGACGGGCGAGCCCTGCACGAACGGAGGCTCGCCCGCGAGCATCTCGTAGAGCACCACGCCCGCGCTGTACACGTCCGTTGCGGCCGTCATCCGTCTGCCGCGCGCCTGCTCTGGCGCCATGTAGCGCGGCGTGCCGGCGACGGTCGCCGACAGCGCCTGCGAGGTGCCGCCTTCAGCCAGGCGCGCGACGCCGAAGTCGCCGACCTTCAGACGTCCGTCGCGCGTCAGCAGCACGTTGGCCGGCTTGACGTCGCAATGCACGATTCCGCGCGCGTGCGCGCTCGCCAGCGCGCGACACAGCCGCTCGGCGACGCCGACTGCCTCGGCCACCGACAGCGCGCTGCGCTGCAGGCGCTCGGCGAGGCTCTCGCCATCGACCAGCTCGGCGACGTAGTACGGGCCCTGCTCGGCGTGTCCGATGTCGAAGATCTGCACGATGCCCGCGTCGCTGACGCGCGCCAGCATCTTGGCCTCGCGCTCGAAGCGCTCCACCCAGGCGCTGTCCTCGGCCCACCACGGCTTGATCACCTTGATGGCCACGTGACGGCCGAGCCGTCGATCGAAGCCGCGATACACGCGGCCGAAGGCGCCCTCGCCGATCAGCGCATGGAGCTCGTAGCGGGCGTCGAGGGCGCTGCCTGCGAGATCTGGCGCGACGGGCATCGGCTCAGTATTCCGCGTCCGCGACGCCGCGCGGCGGCGCGGCGGAGGCGCGCTCAGGCCGAGCGACGCCCCGCGAAGGCCTTGCCGAGCGTCACCTCGTCGGCGTACTCCAGGTCTGAGCCGACCGGCAACCCGCTGGCCAACCGTGTCACGGTGAGCTCCGGCGTGCGTGCCCGAAGCTGCTCGGCGATGTGCAGCGCCGTCGCCTCGCCGGTCGTCGTCGGATTGGTCGCCAGCACGACCTCGCGCACGCGCTCCACCGGCGAGCCGTTGACGACGTCCTCGCTGGGCGCGGCGCGCAGCAGCAGCTCGGCGATCTTCAGGTCCTCTGGGTCGATGCCTTCGATCGGCGACAACGCGCCGCCGAGCACGTGGTAGACGCCCTGGTACTCGTGCGTACGCTCCATTGGAATCACGTCGCTGGGCTCCTCGACGACGCAGATCACGCCGTGGTCGCGTCGCGTGTCCTGACAGATGCGACAGCGGGGCTCGTCGGTCAGGTTGAAGCAGATCTCACACAGGCCGATGCGCTGCTTGACCTCGCGAATCGACTCCGCCAGCGCCGTGGCGTCCTCCTCGGAAGCGCGCAGGATGTGAAAGGCCAGGCGCTGGGCCGTGCGGTTGCCGATTCCCGGCAGCTTGGACAGCTCGGAGACCAGGCGCTGCACCGGCGGGGCATAGGAGGTGCTCACGGTGGCGCGACGCCCTACAGCCCCGGCAGGCCGAGGCCACCGAGGTTGCCCATGTCCAGACCGCCCGAGGCGCCGCCGAGCTTGCGCCCAGCCAGCTCCTGCGCGGCGCGCAGCGCCTCGTTGACCGCCGCCAGCACCATGTCGGAGAGGATCTCCACGTCCTCGGGGTCGACCGCCGAAGGATCGATCGCGATCGACTTGACCTCCAGGTCGCCGGAGATCTTCACAGTGACCATGCCGCCGCCGGCCGAGGCCTCGACGATCTCGTCCTTGAGCTGCTCCTGCGCGACCTCCATGTCGTGCTGCATCTTCTGCACCTGCTGCATCATCTGCTGCATGTTCGGCATGCGCGGTTGCTTGGGCATCTCAGACGCCTTTCTCTTCGCTGGTCAGAGCCTCGGAGGGCAGCTCCTCGGCGTCGAACTCGTCCATGAAGCGCTTGAGCCACTCCTCCTCGCTGCCCGGCGTCGGCGCGACGTCGTCGTCAGAGTCGAGCCCGTCCTGCAGCTCGTATGACAGCCGCCAGCGCCGACCCGTAATGTCCTTCAGCGCCGCCGTCACCGCCGCGCGATTGTCGGGGTTCTCGGCTTTCTTCTTCAGAAACGGCGCCGTCGCGGAGAAGGCCACGGTGAGATCCTCGCCGGTCACCTCGACCGGACGCGCTTCCTCGATGCAGGCGCCCAGCAGCGCGTTGTCCGTGCGCACGAGATCGACGACCGCCGGCCACCACGCCAGCAAAGGCGCCAAGCCCTCGGCGACGCTCGCCGCGTCCTCGCCCTCGCCCGCCGGCTGCTCGCCGGCCTGCTGCGCAGTGCGATGCTCGCGCGTCGGAATCGCCGCGATCGAAGCGACCGAGACATCGGCGTGCACGGTTGGCGCGCCGGAGGCCGGTGGCGGTGTGCGTGCCGGCTGTGGCGAAGCGCTCGCTGCCTGCGAGGCCGCGCTCGCCGACGGATCGTCGGCCGGCCTGGACGTCGGCGGCGGCGTTGGCGGCTGCGCCGACTGCGGTGGGTCGGCGACCGCGACCGGGCCGCGCGGCTGGGCCGGTGCGACGTCGCGCTGGCCGGCGACAGCGTCGACTCCGTCCTCCAGCCGCTCGATGCGCGCCAGCAGCGCGCCGGTCGAGGCGTCGACCTGCGGGCGCGCGGCCTTGACCAAGGCGAGCTCCAGGCGGGTGCGTGCGTCGGCGCCGGCGCGCACGGCCTCCATGGCGACGCCGAGCGCTTCGAGCAGGCGCACGATGACAACGTCCGGCACGCGCTCGGCCTGCGCCAGCAACGCGGCGTCGGACTCGGGTGTCAGCGACAGCTCCGCCGGCACCTCGCCGAGCGTCTGCACGACCAGCAGCTCTCGCGCGCGCATCTCCAGGTCGCCGGCGAAGGAGGCCGCGTCACGGCCCTGCTCGGCGCACTCCGCCAGCACCACCAGCGCGCCGCGCGCGTCGCCGTCGGCGACTGCATCGACGGTCTGCTCCAGCAGGCGCGCATCGGCGACGCCGAGCACCGCCAGCACGTCGGCCAGTTCGATCTCCGCTCCGCTGTAGGTCACCAGCTGCTCGAGCGTGCCCAGGGCGTCGCGGAAGCTGCCGGTCGCCGAGCGCGCGAGCGCGGAGACCGCCTCGGCGGGTATCTGGATCTGCTCGGCCTCGGCCGTGCGTCGCACCACGCTGGCGATCTGCTCGACCGTCGGGCGGTGAAAGTCGAAGCGGTGGCAGCGGTCGACGACCGTCGCCGGCACCTTCTGCGCCTCGGTCGTGGCGAGCACGAACACGGTGTTTGGCGGCGGCTCCTCGAGCG
This sequence comes from uncultured Solirubrobacteraceae bacterium, assembly GCA_963793935.1. Taxonomy (GTDB): domain Bacteria; phylum Actinomycetota; class Thermoleophilia; order Solirubrobacterales; family Solirubrobacteraceae; genus Palsa-744. The sequence continues at coordinate 69,061 of CAWCBZ010000001.1, read as the reverse complement.
TCTTCAGAAAGGCGTTCCAGGCGGCCGTCGAGAGCATGTGCGCCTCGTCGAGTATGTACACCTTGCGCTTGCCGCTGACCGGCGCGTAGGCGACGCTCTCGCGCAGCTCACGAATGTCGTCGACGGAGTTGTTCGACGCGGCGTCCATCTCGATCACGTCCAACGAGTTGGCGCGAGCGATCGACAGGCACGACTCACATTCGCCGCACGGCTCGGTCGTCGGGCCGCGCTCGCAGTTCAGGCAGGCGGCGAGGATCTTCGCCATCGAGGTCTTGCCGGTGCCGCGCGAGCCGACGAACAGATAGGCGTGGTGCACCTTGTCGCGTTCGACCGCGTGGCGCAGCGTGCGCACGACCGGCTCTTGGCCGACGACCTCGGCGAAGGTACGCGGGCGGTGCCTGCGGTACAGCGACCGCTGCTGTTGTGGCTGCTGTTGCTCAGACACCGTTCTGCTGTTGAGTCTACCCACGCCCGCCACCCCACCCGAGCGCCCGGTGAAGCGGGTAGCGTGCGCGCTCGTGGCCGCCTCGATCAAGCCTCGAGTCGAGCGTCTCGTGGCCCTGCCGGCGGTGCTCGCAGGGGCCGTGCTGCTGCGGCTGATCGCCGGCGCGGGCTTTGCCAACTACGACACGCTGTACGCGCTCAGCTGGGGCGGCCAGCTGGCGCGTGGCGAACTTCCCGCCTACGAACTGCCGATCGCGCCGACGCCGCACCCGCTGATCGAGGCGCTCGGCGTGGTGCTCTATCCGCTCGGCCCGCGCGCCACCGAAGACGTCGTCGTGTGGCTCGGCTTCGTCGCGCTGGCCGCCTGCGGCTGGGTCGTCTACCGCCTGGGCGCGCTGTGGTTCGGCCGCGCCGCCGGCGTGCTCGCGGCGCTGATCCTGCTGACGCGCGTGCCGATCCTCTCCTACGGCGTGCGCGCATACGTCGACGTGCCCTATCTGCTGTTCGTGCTCAGCGCCGTGCTCGTCGAGGCCCACCGGCACGCCGCCGGCCGGCGGCCGGCCGGCGCGCCGGTGCTCGCGCTGCTGATGCTCGCCGGCCTGCTGCGCCCCGAGGCCTGGGCCTTGTCGGGCGTGTATTGGCTGTACGTGATCGTCTATGAACGGCGCGAGACGGCGCGGGCGTCCGCGGCGCCGTCTTCGCCGGTCGGCGAGCAGGCTCCGGCCGCGGAGCCCGTCGATCGGCTGCCACCGCGCTCGCGCCGCGCGCTGGTCGGGCTGACGCTGCTCGCCGCCGCTGCGCCGTTGGCGTGGATCCTCAGCGACCTGGCGATCGCCGGCGACGCGCTGTGGTCGCTGACCAACACACGCCACACCGCGCACACGCTCGCGCGCGTCACCGGCATCGCCAACGTGCCCGAGTACGTGCCGCGGCGCATCGGCGAGATCCTGCGTCCGCCCGTGCTCGTCGGCGCCGCGCTCGGCGGGCTGCTCTCGCTGCTGTGGTTGCGCGCCAGAGCGATCGGCGGAGCGCTCGCCGGCCTGCTCGCGGCGCTCGTGTTCATCGCCGTCGCAGCCGCCGGCCTGCCGATCAACACCCGCTATGGCTTCCTCACGGCGTCCATCCTCTGCGTGTTCTGCGGCGCCGGCGTGTTCGGCTGGACGCGCCTGGCGGCCGACGATGCGCGCAGACGCTGGTGGATCGCCGGCGGCGCACTGGTTCTCGTCGCGCTGATCGCCTTCGCGCCGTCGCAATACAAAAGCGCGCATCGCGAACTGAACAAACTGGCGCGTCAGCAGCGCATTCAGAACGACCTGCTGGCACTCGTGCGCAACCGCTCCATCAACCTCCGCTGCGGGCCCGTCGAGGTGCCCAACCATGCGCCTGTGCCACTCTTGGCGCTGCATCTGAAGACCAGCCCGGCCAACGTCGTCAGCGGCCAGAGCTCGACCATCGAAGATGGCATCTACGTCGACCCGGCCAGCAAAGAGGTCGAACAGGACTACGTGCTCGACCCGCGCGATCCACACCGAGCGGTCAACGTGCCGCCGGGCTTCACCGAGACACACGCCAACGGCTCCTGGCTGATCTTCCAGCACTGCGCGTAACCGCCCGAAAGCGCAAAGCGGACCGTGCACCCCGCCTCGAGACAACGCCTGCCGGCCGCCTGATCGCCGCCCACGACTCCGGTCCGGGAACGCCCGCTGCGCCTGCCGGGGATCGCTTAAGGCTGCTTCCTTCCGGACCTGACCTGGTTCACAAGCCGACACCGCGCGGGACCCGGACCATCGACGCCCCGGACGACGGAGCGACCGGAGCGAATCCCTCAGAAGGGAGTTCAGCCCCGCTAGAGCGGATTGCGGGTTCAGGGCACCGCTACCTCCCCGCCTAGCACGGTCCACCGCCGATCCTACCGCGAGAGACAGCCTGCACGCGCGCACGCCATCTCCGTTAGGCTGCGCGACCGTGAACTACATCAAGGCTCTCTCCACACGTCTTCAGCGCGCACGCTCGCGCACCCTCCTCGGCCTCACGGCGCTCGCCGCGGCAGCTCTGATCGCCGGCTGCGGCGGCAGCGGCTCGAGCAGCACGATCGGCGTAGGCAACGAGAACAAGTCCGACGAAACGCTCGTCAAAGCTGGTGAAACGGCGGTCGTCAAGACGCCCACCAGCGGACCGCTGGCGACCGAACCGAAGGTCACGCCACCCAGCGGTGCAGCGCCGAAGACGCTGGAAAAGAAAGACTTGATCGTCGGCGCCGGCAAGGAAGCCAAAGCGGGCGACACGGTGACCGTCAACTACGTGGGCGTGCTCTACAAAGGCGGCAAGGAGTTCGACGCTTCGTGGAAACGCAAAGAACCGTTCCAGTTCAAGCTCGGCGAAAAACAGGTGATTCCCGGGTGGGACCAGGGCGTTCCCGGCATGAAGGTCGGCGGGCGCCGCGAGCTGGTCATCCCGTCCGAACTGGCCTACGGCAAGACCGGCTCGCCGCCGACCATCCCGCCGAACGCGCCGCTGGTCTTCGTGATCGACCTGCTCGGCACGTAGGTCCGCCGCGCCGATCCGCGGGCCGGCCCGCTTGAGAACCAGACAGCGCACGCACGTGTCGTGCGCCCTCGGCGCGCTCGCGCTGACAGTCGCGCTCGCGGCGGGTGGTTGCGCCGGCTCCACGAGCACGCAGTCCACGCCCGCGGCGCTGAAACTCCAGCGCGAAGACCTCGCCGCAGTGGCGCGTGAGCTGATGCGCGCACAGGCGCCCGTCGCACGGGAGGCCGCGACGACAAGGCGCGTGTGGCTGCAGATCGCCGGTGGCACAGTCGCCCAGCCGGGTGCCGCAGGGAGGTCAGTGGGCGCCGGTCAGGCGGTCGCCGCGGCCACGCAGCTGAAGATCCCCGCGCTGTTCGGCGAACTGCAGGCGCGCTCGTTGACCGGTCCCGCGGCAGGCGTCGCAGGCCTGTTCCGCTACAGCACGCTGCTGAGCGCGCGTGGATGGGCGATGCTGATCGCGAGCTTCAGGCAGATGGCCTCGGGAGCACCGGCGGCGAAACGCTTTGCCAGGGAAAATGTCGGCCTGTACGTCGAGAGCATCTACGACGGCAACTTCGGACTGGCGCAGATCGGCAAGAAGCTGCTGGCGGGATACGAAAAGCTCGGCGGGCCGTCGGCATTCGCCGCGACGCTGACCCAGGCCGACGTCGATGCGCTCGCGCGCTCGTATTCCGAAGCCAGCCTGCGGCTGCATCCGCACCCGCCCGTGCGCGTCGGTTCCTGATCGATCTGACAAGATCGCTTAGAGGCGCCGTTCGGCGTCGACGGCAACTGCGAAGAGGGGTATGAACATGGCCGAGCGAAACCGCCGCCTGGTACTGGCCGAGCGTCCGACCGGGATGGTCGACGAGAAGACCGTGCGTGTCGAGGAGGCTGACGCACCCGAGCCCGGCGACGGCGAGGCGCTGGCGCGCGTTCGCTACCTGTCGATCGACCCGACCATTCGCACATGGATGGACGACGCTCCCGGCTACCTGCCTCCGATCGCCATCGACGAAGTCGTGCGCAGTGGCGGCATCGTCGAGGTCGTCGACAGCAACTCCGACAAGTACACGCCCGGCGACCTGCTGTTCGGCTTCAGTGGCTGGCAGGACTACGTCGTCGCCAGCGAGGCCGCCGGCTACCAGCCGCTGCCCGAGGGCGTCTCGCCGACGCTCGCGCTGAGCCTGTTCGGCGTCACCGGCATGACCGCCTACTTCGGCCTGATCGACGTCGGCAAAGTCAAGGAGGGCGACGTGGTCGTCGTCAGCGGCGCCGCCGGCGCCACCGGCTCGACCGTCGGGCAGATCGCCAAGATCAAGGGCGCCGCCAAGGTCATCGGCATCGCCGGCGGTCCCGAGAAGTGCGCGCACATCGTCGACGAGCTGGGCTTCGACGAGGCGATCGACTACAAGTCAGACAACGTCGCCACGCGGCTGCGCGAGGCCGCCCCCGACGGCATCGACCTGTACTTCGACAACGTCGGCGGCGCCATCCTCGACGCCTGCCTCGCGCAGCTGGCGCTGCGCGGACGAATCGTGCTGTGCGGCGCGATCGCCGGCTACAACGACCGCGAGGGCGCCACGGGCATCGCCAACACGTCCAATCTGATCATCAAGCGCGGGCGCATGGAGGGCTTTCTGATCCTCGACTACTTCGACCGGCTCGACGAGGGCCGCGCCGAGGTCGCCGGCTGGCTGGCCGAAGGCAAGATCAAATCCTCCGAGCACGTCGTCGAGGGCCTCGAGAACGCGCCTGACGCGCTCAACCTGCTGTTCACCGGCGGCAACACCGGCAAGGTGATCGTGAAGGTCTAGACGCTTGTGGCGTCGCCGGGCAGCTCGGGCGCGGGTTCGGTGGTGGACTCCTCGCGGATCAGCCAGTCGGCGACCGTGCTGATGACGAGGCCATCGGCCGCTTCGGGCAGGCCCGCGAGCGTCTCTGAGAGCTCGGCCGAGACGAACGTCACGTCTCCCGGCGCCAGCAGCTGTGACCAGTCGTCGTGGTCGTCGCCGAGCTGCTGCGCCGGCCCGCCGGCGACGCGCCTGGCCATCTCGGTTACGACCTTAGGCGCCTGCGCGTCCTCGCCCTCGGTACGCGTGCGCACGACGCCCAGGCGCTCGGCGTTGCCTCGCACGAGCGCGACCAGCGGCGTCGCCGCGTGCTCAGCCGGCGTCGCGGCGGCCGCGAGCGGCGCGTCCTTCGGCTCGTGCTGCTCGCCGAGCGGTTCGGCGACGAGCACCAGCGTCGCTTCCTGCGAGCGCCCGACGCGCAGCGCGCCATGCAGCACCGAGCTGTCGACGATCGTCATCAGCTGGCCGTCGATGCCCGCGGCGCTGACAATCTCGCCGAGGCGCGCCAGCGCAGCCTTGGGCGCGAACGGAGCCGATTCGGGCACCACCAGCACTGGATGAACGACGCCGCCGTCCGCGCGCGCGATGCGGTGGGCGACCGTCAGCGCGCCGGCGGCCGCGTGCGCGTCGGCCACGCCGACGACCACGCGCGTGCCCAGCGGGCTCGGCCCCTCGGGCAGCGAGACGCGAGCCGTCGCGCGGTCGCCGATCACGGTTGACGCAAGCACGCTGATGAAGATCACCACCAGCACGGCGTTGACGACCGCGTTGCTGAACAGGCCCAGTTGGAAGCCGATTACGGTCGCCGCCAGCGTCGCCGCAGCCTGCGCCGCGCTGAGCGAGAACAGCAGCCCGGCCTGCGCGCGCGAGAAGCCGAACAGGCGCGCGCTGATCTGTGCCGCCAGGGCCTTGCCGCCGAGACAGGCGACGATGAACAGCCCGGCGAGCCCGAGCGTTTCGCCCTTGACCATCACCCCGGGGTCGAGAATCAGCCCGACCGACACGAGGAACACCGGAATGAACACGGCGCCGCCGAAGAACTCGATGCGGTCCATCAGCTGGCCCTCGTTGGGCACCAGCCGGTTCATGCCCAGGCCGGCGAAGAACGCGCCGACGATGCCCTCGATGCCGAACAGCTCGGCGACCGTCGCCGCCGACAGGAAGGCCGTGATCGCGACCACGTAGCGCACGGCTCGCTCGGCGCCGAACCAGCGAAAGGCATAGCTGCTGAGCAGCGGCAGCGCCCACAGGCTGAAGCCGATCAGCACGACCATGCCGACGACGATCTGCGCGCCCACCGCGAAGGTCGAGCGGTGGCCCTGCACCGAGCCCGCCACCGCCGCCAGCACGACCAGCGCGAGCGTGTCCGTCAGCACAGTCGAGCCGACCGCCGTGGCGACCGCCGGGTCCGACGCCAGGCCCGCGTCTTTGACCGACGGGTAGGTGATCAGCGTGTGCGAGGCCAGCAGCGAGCCGAGCAGAATCGCGGCCAGCGTTTCCCAGCCGAGCGCCAGACCGACGACCGTTCCGAGCACGAACGGAATCAAGAACGTCAGCAGCCCGAACGTCACCGCCGAACGCCGGTGCTTGCGCAGCAGGTTGAGGTTCAGCTCCACGCCCGCGACGAACATCAGATACAGCAGCCCCAGCTGGCCGAGGTCCGGCAGCGTGTTGTTGCCGGCGCCGATCAGCGACAGGCCGTGCGGGCCGATCGCGTAGCCGCCGACCAGCAGCCCGATGATGCCCGGAATGCCCGCGCGGCGAAACAGCACCGGCCCCAGCAGCAGCACCGCGAAGACCACCAAGAACTCCCACGGCGCGCCTTTGGGCGAGGAGATCTCGATCAGCGCGAGCATCATTCCTCAGTCCGCAGCACCGGCACGTCTTCGGCGGCGCCTTCTTCGAGGTCCGCGTGCAGCCAGCGATGGCCGAGCCGATCGATCTCGCCTTCGGCTTTCAGACCGCGCAGCGCCGAGTCGACCGCTTCGACGTTGTCAGAGCCCGACGGAAGCGCCGCGCCGAGCTCGGCTTCGCTGGGCAGTTGCGCCACGACGGCGTACTTTCGCGGCGATTCGCGCGCGTAGGCGAGCGCCACCGGCAGATCCAGCAGCACCGCGTCGACGCGTCCGTCTTCCAGCGCCGCCAGCTTCTCGCTCTGGTGCTCGAACACCAGCGTCTTGGTCGTCGGTTCGATCTGCTTTTCCAGCGCTTGCTTCAGCGTCGTGTCGTGCTGCACCGCCCAGCGCAGGTCACGCGCGACGTTCACGTCCGGCACCTCCGTTCCTGGGCGCACGACGATCGCCGGCGGCGCCTTCAGGTAGGCCGTCGAGAAGTCCAGGTACTGCTCGCGCGGTTCTGTGATCGTGATGTCCGACAGCGCCAGATCGGCGCCGCCGAGGCGCCCGCGCACGAGCTCGTGGAAGGGCACCTGCACGACCTTGACCCTGGCCAGGCCGAAGCGCGACGCCAGCTGCTGCGCCAGCGCGTACTCGAAGCCGCCCGTCGGATGCGCCGCCGTGCCCACCCAGAAACCCGGGTCGGGAACCTGTGCGGTCGCCACCGTCAACGTGTTCGGCGTGCGCGGCGTGAACGTGCCGCCGGCGCCCTCGCCTGCGTTCGCGCAGCCGCCCAGCGCGAGCGCCAGCGCCACCAGCAGTGCGAGCGCGATCGGCGGCGCGGCCGAGCCGAGCGGCCTGGTTGAGCGTGCGACGAGCATGGCGGCACTCTAGGTATCGGAGGCGTCACGCGGTTTCGCGAGCCGAACGCGGCTGTCCGGCCCGCCTCGGCTTTCGCAGCGTGGGGTAGGGTCCGCACGACACTGGGGATCCGCGCACCACCACGGGGCGCAGCGGTCGACTGTCGGTGATGGCCAGCACACATGTGACAGAGCAGCCGGGCGCCGATCCCCTCGGATCCATGCTCAGCCGCGTGCGGCCTTCGAGAGCCGCCGCCGTCGCGCTCGTCCTCGGGCTGCTCGTCACGGCGGCGCTGGCGGTGACGACTGCGCTGCTGCACGACCACAACGAACGCCGCCTGCTGCGCCTGCGCGCGCGCGAGCTCAGTCTCGTCCTGACCGCAGTAGTGCCTTCGATTCAGACGCCGTTGGCCTCGGCGGCCGAGCTGGCCGACGCGACCCACGGCAATGCGCAGAAATTCCGCGGCTTCATCGCCGCCTACGTCGGACCGGGCCGGCAGTTCTCCTCGGCCTCGCTGTGGAGCCGCGATCTCCACAGACTGAAGCCGACGGCGGTCGTCGGAGCTGCTCCGGCGATGGCCTCACAGCCACGGCTCGCGCGGCATTTCTTCCAGCGAGCGCTCCGAACGCAGAAGCTGAGCGTCGTCGGGCTGCTCTCCTCCTCGCCGCCGCGTCTCGGCTACGAGTTCAGCACGCCTGGGACGGCCGGTGGTTTCGCCGCCTACGCAGAGAGCCCGCTTCCCGCGGACCGGAGGTCGAGAACCGCGAGCGGGCAGGGGTTCTCAGACCTCCACTACGCGCTTTACCTCGGCAAGTCCATCAACCCCCGAGAGCTGCTCGTCGCCGACGTCCATAGGCCTCCGCTGAGCGGACGCACCGCCTCGACGCTCGTTCCTTTCGGCGACACCGATCTCGATCTCGTCGTCTCGCCCAAGGGCTCGCTCGGCGGGTCGTTCTTTGCCGATCTTCCCTGGATCATCGTGCTGTTCGGTGCGCTGATCTCGATTGCGGCGGCTCTGATGACCGATCGCATCGCCCGGCGGCGCGCTCATGCCGAACAGCTCGCGTCCGAGCTCGACAGCGTCGCCAGCGAGAACCGCAGGTTGTACGACCAACAGCGAACGATCGCGCAGACGCTCCAGCATGCGCTGCTGCCCACATCACTTCCGGCGCTCCGCGGGATCGAGACCAGCGCACGCTACGTTCCAGCGGCCTCGGGAATCGACGTTGGGGGCGACTGGTACGACCTGGTGAGCGTCGGCGATCAGAAGCTGATCCTGCTGCTCGGTGACGTGTCCGGCCACGGCCTCGAAGCGGCGACGACGATGGCCTCGCTTCGCCACGCAGCCCTGGCCTACGCCGTCAAGGAGCCCACACCCGCCGCCGTGCTCGAAAGTCTCTCCGCCTTCGTCGCGAGCACTCCCGGCCACTACTTCGCCACCGTGATGTGCGCGCTGCTGGACGTGGAGACATCGCAGATGAGGCTCGCCAGCGCTGGGCATCTTCCTCCGCTGCTCATCACCGGGCAGGAGAGCGAGTTCGTCGCCCAGCGGACCGGGCCGGCGATCGGCGTCTCGCCCGCCGCGAGCTACGAGGAGACGTCGGTGGCGACGCCTCCGGGCGCGACACTGATCGCCTACACCGACGGCCTGGTCGAGCGCCGCGGTGAGATCCTCGACGTCGGCTTGAAGCGGCTTCGCGACAAGGCCACCGGGCCGGTCCTGGGGCTAGACGATCTGCTTAGGATGATCGCTCGAGACATGTCATCCGAGAGTCATCACGACGACACCGCGATAGTGGGAGTCAGATGGCATCGCTAGACGGCGAGCCCGGCGCGAAGGTCGACATCTCCACGACCGTGGATCCACACGGCGTGGTGTCGATCGCCGCTGCCGGCGACGTTGACCTCTCCAACGCGGCCCAGCTCGCCGAGGCGGTCTCCGCGGCCGTCGCGCGATCGCCGGATCGCCTCGTGTTCGACCTGACCGATCTGAGGTTCATCGACAGCGCCGGCATCGCCGTGCTCGTCACGGCGACGAACGCGCTCGAAGACGTCAGCGTGCGCAACCCCTCGCCGATCGTCAGCCGAGTGATCGAGCTGACGGGCCTCGCGGAGGTCTTGCCCACGGAGCGGCGATGAACACGCGGCGTTTCGACTACAAGCTGGCGTCCGTCAGCGAGGCGCGCCGGCATGTCAGGGAGGTTCTGCGAGATCAGCCTCGGGGCGTGGTCGACGTCGCCGAGCTGCTCACCTCCGAGCTCGTGACGAACGCCATCCGCCACGGGGCGAGCGGCTTCGAGCTGAAGATCGAACTCGACGAGAACGTTCGCGTGGAGGTTCGCGACGAAGGCGCCGGCAGCCCCCACGTCGTCTCGGCGGGTCCACAAGATCCGTCGGGCCGAGGCCTGGGCATCGTCGAGGCGCTGTCAATCGCCTGGGGAGTCGTTCCCGCAGCCGACGGCAAGACCGTCTGGTACGAACTGTCGCTGGCTCCCACGCAACGACGCTCCGTCCCGAGGGCCTCCGCGGAGCATGTGAAGAGCGCAGCCTCGAAGTCCGTGTCATCGCACTCCTCGCGCGCGCACACTGGCCGCAGACGAGGCGGCAAAGCGCCCGGCCGCGGCACAACCGCGCGGACGCTCGGTTCGACGCGGACGTAGCTCAGTGGGAGAGCGCTCGCTTCACACGCGAGAGCGTAGTTGCGGGCAGAGCGCGTCGATCCGCCGCAAGCCTCGACGCCCGGCTTGCCGGCGTGTCAAAAGCCTATTCAGATCGCGCTTCGCTCGCGACTGTCGGCGCGTCCATGACCGGCACGTTCATCTGCAGGCCGGAGCAGGCAAGAGCCCCGGACGAAGCCGATGCGAGGTAACTAGATGGCTCTAAGTGCCCTACGGCCGGCCACCACGTGATAGATGACGCTTGGCTCGCCGCGCGGCCAGCGAGGTCTGGCGTCAGTGTGCTCGTCGGTCAACCCGCGGGCCGGTCCGAGGGCCACGCGCCCTTATGTTCGACGAACGTGATAGCTGCCTCGGGGCCCGTAAACGGAGCAAGCGCGACGTAGACCAGTTGGGGAAGCCTGCGCCTTAGCGTGGCAATTTCGCCGGCCACAACGCCACGCTGGATGATCTCAAAGATGGCGCTGGCGATCGCTTCGGAGTACAGGTGAGGCAGATCAGCCGCCTCGGCACGGACGCCATAGCCCTCTTGCAGGAAGATCGTAAATGCCCGAGTGATGTCTTCGGCACGCCGGATCGCGGTGGGACCTGCGGAATAGCACTCGACGAGACGCAGATGGGAGATCGACGGGTTCGCCACGATCATCCCGATCAGAGCGTCGAGACCTCGCCACACACGATCCGGCCAAGCTTCTCCGCTGAAATACGCAGCTGAGCAAGCGTCGAGAATCGGCTGGGTCGGGAAGTCGAGGGCCTCGAGGAAGGCGTCCTGGCGGTCGGTGAAGTGCTCATAAAACACCTCCCGCGAGACTCCCGCGGCCGCTACGAGATCGGACACCGTCGTATTGACGTAGCCCTTGGTCATTGTGACTTCGGCGGTCGCATAGATAAGGCGCAGGCGTTGGCTGCGCGTGACAACCGCGGCGGGCAGACGGTGGCGGCCTCTCGGTATCCGCAGTCGTTCGACCGGTGAGCTAGCCGGCAGCGCCGCGGCCTCTCGCTCTGAAGTCTCAGGTAGCACTATCGTCGGTGCGCGGCGGGCACGCCCTGCGGGGAGACTGTAAGACGCGATCCACCGCAACAGACCGTCGGCTAGCGATGAAAGCTCGTCCTCGGTGTGGTTACGCAACGCCCTGGCCGCGACCCCCCGGACCGCGCCCACCATCGCAACCGCTGTGACGTCGGGAACATCTCCGGCTGTTTGCCGGTCAAGGAACGCTTCGACTTGTCGCTCAAACGCCTCAAGCGCGCCGCTTCGGGCTTCAGCGAGGCGAGGGCCTGCCCCGCGGCTCTCGACCAGCAGTACACGTCCGGCCGCCGGCCGGCTTTCCAGAGCCGTGAAGAAGGCGCCCAGGGCGGCCTGCGCAGCCTCTGACCAGCTGCCGCTTTGCCCGATTGGCGTCATGGCACCGAGAAGTTGTGCAGCGGCCGCTTGATAGGTAGCGAGCAAGCAGTCTTCCTTGCTCGCGAACTGCGCGTAAAAGGTTTCGCTGGAAACACCAGCCCGGGCGCTGACCTGGGCAACGCTGACGCCCTCGTACCCAGAGCGTGCACAGAGCTCAAGCATGGCGCCGACGATGCGCTCGCGTTGGCTGGCCTTGGTCCTGCCGGATGGCGGCCCAGCGCTCGGGCCGGCGGATGTGGCTAAGGCGGGCGATCTGGGCATGACCAACTGAGCGAGCACGATACCGGGCGCCCCCCCACTGGCCGCGCACACCAGCGCCCGTGCGGGTACGCACCCGCGTTTCCGGTGCCTCGTCTGCCAGGCCGGCGGCTCAAAAGTTGCCAGTCGCCCCGGCATGTGCTTGGATACCGTAGTCGTTCGCCTCATCCCCTCCAACGGAGGGTCCCTCCAAAGGCCCGGTAGTTCCCTCTCCCGGGCTGTGTACTCTGAGGCGCTGCGGCATAGCCGCAGCGCCTCAGCTCATTGAACGCCCATATCCGCTTGACAAGAGCGCACAAGCGGCTCTCCTCGTATCAAGCCGGGCCGGAGCGGTTCTGCGGACCTCCGCGGTGGGCAAGGTGGGCAAAGCTCCGCATTATTGACATCGAAGGCATAATTTGTTTAGATAACGCGTCGGTTCGCCAGGCAGGGGTTGGGCGCCTGGCGTGAACCCGTTCACAGAAGGAGGACGCCGCTATCGTTCCCATCGTTATCGCTGTGGCTTGGACCTTGGTAGCTGCGCTGGTGGCTTGCCTTTGCCGGGCGGCGCGCAGGGGCGATGACCGTAGCCCGAGGGGCCCGAGGCAAGCGAATTTGAGCGCCGTCAACGAGCGCCGTGACGACTCGTCGTACGCCCGTTCGCTCATCGGTACCCATCGGCTCCCGTAATGACCGCGACCGCTCGAACCGCTGTTACCGCGGATGCGTCCGCCACCGGGGCATCGGGGCATATTCCACTCAAGGGGGAGATCTTCGACCGCTTCCACCACGGCCTCCTCGTTCTGGACGCCGACGGGACCATCTTGCTCGGTAATCGCGAGGCCTCGCAGATTATGGAGGTGGTCGGTACCCAGAGCACGGCGGCAACATGCTGCGAGACGTTCGGATGTCGTCAGACCGGCGACGCTTGCCTAACAGAGCTGGCCATTGCTGAAGCGTCCGCTGCCAATGAGGTTCGGCGCGATCTGCAGACTCCACAAGGTGTGCAGGTCGTTTGGCTGTCTGCCTTCCCTATAGCCGCCGACCCGGTGCGGGTGCTGTTGCATATCCGGCGCGGGGATGTTCACGATCGTCGATTTCGTGTCAACCCGGGCTGGAGTGCAGCCCAGAGGCTGCGCATCACGACGCTCGGGCATACCTCCGTTTCATCAGCTGGGGTAGCCCTGGACGGCGATTGGCTAGACAAGCGCTCGGGGCAGTTGCTGCGCTATCTCATCGTTAGACGCGGTCGCGCCGTAACCGCCGACGAGATCGGTGAGAGCCTCTGGCGTGACGCCAGCTACGCCGTCGCGAGCAACGTACGAACTTGTGTCCATCGGCTGCGGGCCGAGCTTGAACCTCGCCGCACCACCCGGCAGGCACCCGACTACCTGCTCACGCACGGTGGGAGCTATCGGTTGAATCTTGATCGGGTGGATATCGACGCGGGCGAGTTCGAGGCGCTCGTTGCGGCCGGTCTGCGCCTCGCTCCCACCGACCCCGCGAACGCTGCCTGTGAGCTCGAACGCGGACTGACGCTCTACGAGGGGGAATTCTTGGCAGACATCCCGTTCGCCGAGTGGGCGCTGTGTGAGCGCCGTCGCTTGCACGAGCTCGCCTGCAACGGTCTGCGGACGCTGTCGAGAATCCACCGCTCCGACGGACGCACGGACTCCGCTTCTAGATGGCTGGAGCAGCTGGCGGGCCTCCAGCCGCTCGATGAGGCCGTTTGCCGAGAGCTCGTTGAGCTTGACATCGTGCACGGGCGCGGTAGCGACGCCAAGCGTCGCTATGACCGCCTCTGCCGAATGATGAGCGACTCGCTTGGCTACTCACCGTCGTTCACACTCGCAGAGCTCGCCGCGAACTAGAGACCTGCCCGCGAGTCGCGTCTATGCGATGAACCGGTGCCTCGACGCGCATTGTCTGTGACTGAAACGTAATTGACTCGTGAAACCGACCAGTAATTTTCCAGATATGGCCCCCCGTTTGACTCCCGCGAACCTTGATCTCGCGGGACTACGGAGGGGCCATGCACAGCGCACACGACGCGCACGAGTCAACTGCACACAGTACCCCGGCTTCGGACGGCCAAAGCATCACCGTTTCACCGTCAATGGTTGCGCCGAGCGCGGATGTCTCAACAACTCGAACGCAGCACTCCGAGGAAATACCGGCTGTCGACCTCACGGCTGGCCGCCGCTATCACGCCCTATCGAAGCCGTGCGCCTATCTAGAGCCGAGCATCAGCGTGATCGTGCCCACGTTGAACGAGGCCAAGAACCTTCCGCATGTGTTCGCCCAGCTACCGTCAGAGCTACACGAGGTAATCGTCGTCGACGGCGGCTCGACCGACGATACGTCAGCTGTGGCACGCCGTTTGCGCCCCGACGTCCGAATCATCCAGCAAGCCCGGCGGGGCAAGGGCGACGCCTTGCGCTGCGGGTTCGAGGCAGCAACCGGAGAAGTTCTGGTTATGTTGGACGCCGACGGATCGGCGGACCCAGCCGAGATCCCCAATTTCGTCAAGGCCTTGGTTGCCGGACACGACTTTGCGAAGGGCTCGCGCTTCCGGGAAGGCGGTGGCAGCGCCGATATCACACGTCTGCGCAGGGTGGGCAACTGGTGCCTAAGCGCCACCGTGAATATCCTGTTTCACACTTCGTACTCCGACCTCTGCTACGGGTACAACGCGTTCTGGCGTCACTGCCTGCCGGCGATGAAGATCGACTGCGACGGTTTCGAGGTCGAGACCCTTATCAACATCCGCATCGCTCGGGCCGGGCTGAGCGTCAGCGAGGTTCCGAGCTTCGAGCGCGCGCGGATTCATGGTCAGAGCAATCTGAACACCTTCAGGGACGGAGGACGCGTGCTACGAACGATCGTGCGCGAGCGGATGCGGCGCGCGGGCGCGCCCGGCCATGTGGCAGCCGAACTGGAGGCCCTCACCTTGGACGGCCTCCGCGTCGAGCCGAGCACCCCCTAGTCCTACTGCGGACCAGGTAATGGCCGCGGTGATCCCTGTCCTGCTCTACCACAGCGTGCCCCGGTCTAGCGATGCCGATCGGCTGTCCGTCCCCTATGAGCGCTTTCGCGAACACGTCGAGATGATTCATTCGTCGGGGCGAATCGCACTGACGATCGACGAGCTCGCGCAGGGTCTTTGCGGCGAGGCGCTGCTGCCCGAAGGCGCTGTCGCAATTACCTTCGATGACGGCCACGCAAGCAGCCTCGACGCGATCGCGCTGCTGAGCGAGAACGGGTTGAAGTCGACCACTTATGTGACGACGGGGGCGATTGGCGACCCAGCGATGCTCAAGGACAGGCACGTGAAGGCTCTGGCGGGTCATGCACCAATCGTAGAACTGGGGGCACACAGCGTCACTCACCCGCACCTCGACGAGCTCGGGCGCTCGGCGATCGATCGCGAGGTTCGCGACAGCAAGGATCAGCTCGAGCAGCTGCTCGGGCGGGAGGTACGCAGCTTCGCCTACCCGTATGGCGCGTATGACCGGCGCGTGCGCAGCGCCGTGATCGCGGCGGGCTTCACCTCGGCGGCGGCAGTCAAGAACGCGCTCTCGCACCTAGAGGACGACCGCTGGGCGATCGCGCGCTGGACGGTGAGCGCCCGCACCTCGGGACGCGAGCTTGCACGTGTGCTGGCGGGCGAGGGGGTCCCGAGCGCTTGGCGGCGCGAGCGCGTGCGCACGCGCGCCTACCGCACCGCACGGAGGCTGCGGCGAGTGCTCGAGCCACGAGTGAGCGAATAGGGCTGTGGGCTCCGCAAGCGCTAGGCGCCCGACCGTGTCGGTGGTGATTTGCGCCTATACCCAGCGGCGCTGGGACGATCTGCGGTCGGCGCTGGCATCGATTGAGCGGCAGACGCTCAAACCGCTGGAGATAATCGTCGTTGTCGACAACAACGACGAGTTGTTCGCTCGTCTGAGCGAGTCGGTGCCCGGCGTGCGCGCGCTTCACAACCTTGGCGTCCGGGGCGCTGGCGAGTCGCGCAATCGGGGAGTGCAGGAAGCAGCGGGCGAGATCATGGCCTTTCTCGACGACGACGCAATCGCCGAACCCACCTGGATTGCGAACGCTGTCGATGCTCTCGCGAGCCTCGAGACGCTCGGCGTCGGGGGCGTCATCACCCCCGCCTGGGAGCTGGAGCGACCGCGCTGGATGGCGCGCGAGTTCTACTGGACCGTGGGCTGCACCTACCCGGGTCTACCCCTTTCGCCGGCCCCCGTGCGCAACCTGATCGCGGCCAACATGTTTGTGCGTCGGGCCGAGTTCCTAGAGCTCGGAGGGTTTCGCGCTGGCTTCGGCAAGACCGGCCTGCGCTCGGGAACCGAGGAGACGGAACTGTGCATCCGCGCAGCCCAGCGCTGGCCGGAGCGGGTGTGGCTGCATCATCCCGACGTGAGGATCAGACACCGTGTCCCTGCCAGCCGCGCGCGCGTCAGCTACTTCGTCTCGCGCTGTTATGACGAGGGCCTGGCCAAGGCGGCCGTCGTGGGGTTCGTGGGCCAACGCGACGGGCTAGCTGCCGAGCGAACCTACACGCGCCGCACGCTTCCGCTCGGGCTGCTCACAGGCCTGCGCGACGGCCTGCACGGCAACCTCTGGGGATTCGGCCGCACCTTGTCGATCGTGGTGGGGCTGGCCGCAACGACTGCTGGCTACGTAGTGGGGCGCGCACGCGTCCGCGGCTCCCGCGGTGTGGACGACGCCGCAGACCCTAGCCATGTCTAGCTCGGTAGACACCGCAGCGCCTGGGCTAGATGAGGGAATCGCAGCCAGCTCATTCGCGCTCGTGCGCCGAGCGAGTGGGCTCGTGTTCCTCGTGCAGGTGGCCGGCGCCGGTTTGGCCTACCTCCAGCAGGTGCTACTCGCGCGGCTGCTCGGTGCCTCCGGTTATGGGGTCTACACCTACATCTACCTGTACGCGGGGTTCGCCGCCCTGCTTGCAGGCCTAGGCCTGCCCGCCGCCAGCGTGCGCTTCCTACCGGCATACCGCGTCAAAGCAGAAGCCGCGCGGATGCGCGCCTTCGCAAGCAGCGCGCTGCGGCTGACCTGCACCACCGCTGCTGCGAGCGTGGTTGCGGCACTGGCGCTAGCGCTCGTCCTGAAGGAGACCGGCGTCCTCCCGCATCCCACCCCGCTTGTGCTGGGAGCGTTGCTGGTGCCCGCGCTCGCGCTGTCGATCCTCTACACCGAACTCGCTCGCGCGGGCGAACGGATGGCGGTCGCGTTCGTCCCGCCGCAGATCGCACGCCCCGCGCTGATCGCACTGCTGTGCCTGCTCGTCGCCGTCGGCGGCCGGCTGTCGACCGGCGCGGCGCTCGCCTCGACGTTGCTCGCCGCCTACGCCGTCATGGGAGTGCAGCACGCTCTAACCCGCGGCCTCTTTGATTCGTCCGGGAGGACGCGGGCGACGCCAGCCCCCGAGCGCGGCGAGTGGTTGGGGGTCGGGCTCTCGCTGGTAGCCGTGAGCGCGTTCGTGATCGTCCTGATGCAACTGGACATCGTGATCGTCGCGGCGATCTGTGGCTCGCGCGACGGTGGCGTCTATGCGGCTGCGAGCAAGACCGCGGCACTGGTGTCGTTCGTCATCGTCGCGATCAACGCGGCCGGCGCACCGCGCTTTGCGGCGCTGTGGCAAGCCGGGCAGATCCGCGAGCTTCAGGCACTTGTGAGGAGGCTCGCGAGCTTGATCTTTTGGCCCTCGCTTGCGATCTCACTCGGCATCGCGCTTCTCGCCGGACCCCTGCTCGACCTGTTTGGCCAAGGCTTCAGCCAAGCGCGCCTGGCGCTCGTCGTACTCCTGCTTGGCCAGGTCGTAAACGCCGCCGCCGGCTCCGTCGGGTATCTGTTGACGCTCACCGGGCACCACCGCGAGGCCACCGTGGCGCTCGGTCTCAGCACCATCGCGTTCCTGGCAATCGCGACGGCCTTCACCTTCGCCTTCGGGATGCTCGGCGCCGCGATTGGATCGGTGGTCGGCTTCCTGCTTTGGAACGCTTGGTTGTGCTCGCTCGTTTACCGCAGGGTCGGGGTCTGGCCAGCGGTGTTCAGACTGCCGGGCACGGCGGCCAAGCTCGCGCGAGAGGGCGCGCCTTGAGGATCGTCTACGTCGGCTCCTACGGACGCAGCGGGAGCACGTTGCTGGGGCGTGCGCTCGCGGAGGCTCCTAGTGCGATCTGCATCGGAGAGACGCGCTATCTATGGAGCCGCGGGCTGCTCGACAACGTGGAGTGCGGCTGTGGCGTGCGCTTCCGCTCGTGCCCGTTTTGGTCGAGCGTGGGAGCGCAGGCCTTTGGCGGCTGGAGCGAGGTCGATGCGCGCCGGCTGGCGGAGATCGATCGGCTCACGAATCTCCTGCGTACGCTGCCTTTCTACTGGACGCCCGGGCTACGCAAGCGCCGGCAGCGCACAATTGAGGAGTACGCCACGTACTTGAGCTCACTCTACGCCGCGATCGCGGAAGTCTCCGGAGCGCAGACCGTCGTTGAGATCAGCAAGGATCCCACCTTCGCTTGTCTGCTGGCGATGATGCCCGGACACGACGTGCGGGTGATCCACCTCGTCCGCGACCCACGCGCCGTCGCCCACTCGTGGATGCGCCGCCGCCGCGAGCCGAGCCCGATCGCCGGTCGCGACTTCATGCCCCAGTTTCACCCCGCGGAGACGGCGACCAAGTGGCTCGCCTGGAACGCCGGGCTGCGGCTGCTTTCGAGCGCTGGCTTGCCCTATGTGAAAGTGCTTTACGAGGATTTCCTTGCCGAACCGGAGGCGATCCTCGCCGCGCTCGCGGACTTCGCCGGCGAGCTGCCGCAGCCGCGCGCGTGGCTGCGTGGTGACCAGGTGAGACTCGGCGATCATCACATGTTCTCGGGCAATCCGATGAGAACGAGCAGCGGCTGGATCACACTGCGAGTAGACGATCAATGGCGCGGGGAGATGGCGCGCTCCGACTACGCCGCCGTGAGCGCCATCACCTGGCCCATGCTCCGTGCTTACGGCTATCGCACCTCACGTACCGTGGCAGCTCGGCATTCAGTACCCAGACCCGATGGGCCAGATCCTACGAAACCAGAGGCGGCAGAGGCCGCGACGCGTAACCACGCCCTCCCGAGCGGCGAGCACCGGGGGTAGTTAGGTCCGGACGATGCGTCGTCGGCTGTCTACTGCCACACCCGTACCCAGTCGACCTGCATCTGTGCCGGGAATTGCGTGGAGGCGTTGGGAGCTCCGGGCCATTCGCCCCCGACGGCTAGGTCCATCAGCAAAAAGAAGGGGTGTTCGAAGGGCCACCGCGCACCAGAGGGAAGCTCATCGCGAGTGACGGTCTCATAGGCGCGTCCGTCGAGCAAGAAACTGACCTGGCCGGGTGCCCAGTGTGTCGCGTAGGTATGAAAGCCTCCGGCGAGTGATGCCAGCGCGTTGTGGCTTGCGCCCAGGCCATTGTTGGGCGCCCACTGCCATGGCCCGTGCACGTGGCCGCGTACGAAGTTTGGCTGTGAGCCAAGCACCTCCATCGTGTCGATCTCGCCACACCCGGGCCAAGCGGCTTCATATTCGTAGGCTTCGCCGCCCAGCGCCCAGAACTGAGCCACGAGTCCCTGTCCCTGAGGTACCTTGATCCTGGCTTCCACGGTCCCGTATTGGAAGTTGAAAGTGCCCAGTGTCTGTAGACGGGCCGAGGTGTAATTGCGCGGGATTCCGTCCGCCCCGGTGAAGCCTTCGCGACGCGCCGTGACGCTGAGATCGCCGTTGCCATCGAGCGCGGCGTTGGTGGGCCGCGACGTATAGGACTCAAGCTCATTGTTGCCCCAGCCGCCACCACCGGTGTCGAATCCCCAGCGCGCGGGGCTGGGAGAGGCGCCAGCCGACCCTTCGAACTCATCGTCGAAGATGAGCTTGCTCGGGATCCCGGCTCGTACAGGGATTTCCGTTTTGGTTACCGGGGGGTTGGTCACAGGCGCACTCTGCACGCCCGCGCTACTGAGCGGCCGACGATGGACGCCGCGATGGCGCCGGCGCCTCACGCGTCGACGACGGCCGCTCATGCGATGAGCCGTCGCGCTTGCAGCGTGTCCCCGAGTGACCAGCGATGCCGGCCAGATGGAGGCGCGCGTCCAGCCGGGCGCCGTCGCACCCCCGAGGGCGCAGCACACGAGCAGCGCACCGATCAGAAGCGCTCGGGGTCGGCGGAGTGTCATTGGCGTAGTGCTTCGGTTGGCGCACCGGTCGCGTTGAACGAACCCCTGGTCAATTGGACGTCCAACCGCTTGAGAGCTGGGAACTGGCGTCGCGAGCGGTCTCAAGGCATGCGAAGAAATCGGAGTAGCACTGGGATCGCTAGGCAGCACGCGAGAGCGTTACCGACCAACCAGGCCACCCCGACGCCGACAATCCCCGCCGAATGCGCGAGCGGCACCGCGAGGCCCAGCACGATCGTCAGCAGGCCAAGCTCAAGTAGCGCCAGGCGAGCCCCCTTTGCCTGCGCGCGCGCGAGCGCCGAGAACAACGCCAACAGCACGCGCAGCAGACTCGCGCACAAGAGCAACCTCAGCAGATTGGCGCCGTGAGTCGCGTAGGCGGCACCGAACGGGGCGAGTACGAGCGGCGCCGCGGCGATGAGCGCGACGGCGAGCGGGACCAGCAGCGCCGCGACATGTCGCGCAAAGATGGCGACGAGTCCGCGTAGGCCCTCTGAGTGAAGCGTTCCCTCGACGACGAGTGCGCTGCACGCACCATAGGCGAACGTGTCAAAGGCCATCGCGATAGTGAACGGCATCGCGAAGTACGCGCTCTGCCCGGCGCCGAGGGTCGCGATCACGAGCAATGGCAGCACGGTCAAGGTGGCCTGTGTGAAAATCGAGGCGAGGTAGTCCTGAGATAGGAACCGCATCACGCGTCGCGACCCTAGGTCAGCAAGCGAGGACTCACGCCTTGCCGATTGCACGTGCCGGGGGAGTGCGAACTTGAACAGGAGCGCATTGACCGGCACTAGTAGGATCACCATCGGCAGCACCCAGGCGATGAATACTCCGTTGCTCACGCCAAGAATGAACAGGATCGGTAGCGCGACCAGCTTGAGCGCACCGAAGAGACCGTTCTCGAGGGGAAGCCAGGGCGCGCGCCGGGTGGCGGTCAGCGCCGCGTCCTGCAGGATGAAGACGCCCCAAAGCGCGAGCGCCGCAACGAACCCGATGCCTAGCAGTGAGCTGTGGTCGAGGAACGACAGTTGTCCCGAGACCCCGGGCGCGAGCAGCACGAAGGCAGAGCCGAGCAGGATCGCTGCGAGCGCGGTGACGCCGTAGACCGCAGCGAGTGCACGCGAGCTGCGAGGCCCGAGGTCCGGCAGGAACCGCAGGACGCCCGTGCCCATCGAGAGCTGGCAGATCGTCGAGAGCTCGATCATCACCGAGATCAGGACCGTGTCTCGCCCCACCGTGTCTGGCGGGTACACCCTCGCGGCGGCCACCCAGAAGGCCATGCCGAGCGCCGACGTCACCGCGGTGTTGGCGAGCAGGCTGTAGGCGCCGGTGAGCAGATGAGCCCCGGGCTGCTGATCGCGCCACTTGAGAGGGCTCGGACCGACGCCAGCGTTGATGCCGCCACTCATGGCTAGGGGCTTGGCCGAGAGCGCCGGCGTGAGGCGCGGCCAGCTCGTCCGTGGGCCTGAAGCGGATGCCCCGTGGGGCGTCCGAGATGCGGCGCGAGAAGGATCGAAGGCGGGTGCACCGCGGTCGCAGCGGGCCTCGAGCGAGCGCCGCGCGCCGGGAGCAGTTCGTAAATCTGAACGTCTCGGTTGGCGTACCAGAGCCGGAACAGCGCAGACGCGGCCACCGCTTCGCGCAGATGAGCCAGAGCGCCAGGTGGGGTTAGGCGAAACGCTTCGGCGTAGGCGGTCTCGTCCTTGCTGAAAGCAATGTACCCGTAGGGCGAATAGACCCTGATGCGCGCAGCAACGTCAGCGACCTGGGCCGCTCCGAGCGGTCGTTCGAGGAACACCCCCTCGGTCATCAGGTTCGGGTTGGCGTCGCCTTCGGGTCCGCGAAATTCCGGGTAGGAGGCACCGTAGCGATACGGAAACCCAGGAGCCGCGAGCACCAACACCGATCCCCGCCTCCCGGAGTCGTAGAACCGTTCGCTCGCGCGCTCTTCAGCCGGCGAAACGATGTTGAGCTCTTCCTCTCCCAGATAGGCGACCACGAATAGCGGTGTGAACACAAGCGCGACGAGTGTGAGCGCGACGAAGGTCGCGCGGGGCGAACGGAGGGTGGCCGCCGCCCAGGCGATCAAGGCGGCGCACCACGGGCTTGCGAACAAAACGATCCGCAGCGAAGCCTCGCCACCATAGTTCTGGCCAAAGACGATCGCAAGCGGTGAGACGGCGAGCACAGCGAACGGCAACGCCCGCAGCAACAGCCCCTGCCGGAGCAGTCGCAAGGTGGCGCATAGCGTTGCGAGCGACACCGCGGCGATCGAGAGTAGCTGCGCGTCGGTGCTGAAGACCTTGCCCGCCGATGGGTGTGAGCCGACCTTCGGGCCCTGCACGTTGTTGAACGGATCGATGCTGGTAAAGAGGCCGTAGTTGTGCTGAATAAAATTGAAGTTGATTGCCAAATACGCGAAGGTCATTGCCGCCATAGCCAACAGCAGCCAGCGGGGACCAATGAGCCTGAGAATCATCAAGAGAGCCATGCTGACCAGCAGCATGTAGGGCGTGAGCTGATGACTGGCAACGCTCACGGCGTCGAGGCCCAGGACCACGGTGAGAGCCACCCAGCGCGGCCATTTCCCAGCAGGGTCGGGTGCCTGCCGCGGGAGCTGCGGCCTGCGGCCGACTCGGTCGAGGAATTTCGCAAGGCGCGGGGGCCGCCCTGTACTCGGCGTCCCAAGTTGGCGTAGGGCGATAGCCAACAGGGCTAGGGCGAGGACTGAGGCAAACGCCTGAGGCGAGTAGTAGGTCTGGCCTACCCAGTTTGTAACGATAAACAGGAGTCCCGCCCCAGCCGCTACACGCGCGTCGCAGGCTACCGCTTTCACGGCAGCCATAAGCAGGAGAACGTCGAGAAAAATAAACGCGAAATCGGCCCAACCGGCATACGCCGCGGGGTTTGCTTGACCCGCCACGGTCGAGAAGACAGCAGCGAGCGCGAAGAAGCCCGGCCAGCGGTTGTAGATGTCGATACTAGGGCTGGTCCTTCCGTGGGCCTCAAGGAGGCGGACCACACCAATGTGCTTGTACACCCAGGCGTAATGAGGTTGGGCCGACAGCACCGGCACGGTCCCGAACAGGATCAGCGCGACGATGGCGACGTAGGTAAGCATCAAGACCTGGTTCGTCCGGCGCAGCGAGATCGCCAGCACCGCTCCGACGACAGCAACCACCAGGGCGACGTACCAGGCGAGCGGCAAGGCTGGCGGCAGACCGTAGTCACCAAGCCGCGACACATCGATGTTGAGGAGGGAGAGTCGCCACGTCACAACCGCGAGGACCGCAGGCAGGAATGGCGCCAGGGCCCGCAGCTGTACCACCGCGAAGCGTCTACGCACCTGGCCTAGGCCTGATGCGCGACACCGGGCCGGGTCACCGGCGGGCCGCTCCGGTTCGCTCGGCTCGACGTCGCTCCCCATCCTGACCGCGCGAAGGTTGCGCGCCAGATCCAAGGTGAGTACGACGGACGCGGCGAGAACCAGCAGTATTGCCCAGCCAAAGGGATGCCAGAAGCGAGTCCAGACCATCGCGAGCGCCCCTGCGGCCTCAATACACAGGCTGAGGGCGACAGCCAATGCGACGCGCTCGAGCCCGTCCTGGACACTGAGTCGCGTCAACAGAGCGGCGCCGGGCAGCAGGCAGGCGGTAATGAACATCACTATCAGCCGAGCCGCGCTGTGGGTGCCTGTAACCCCCAAAACGACGCTCGTTACTGCTAGTAGGAGCAGGAGGCCGTCGGCCATGGCCCGCTGCAGCGACTCGTCCTGCCCCGGCCTCGGGCTGACCTCACTGGCGGGAGGTGTTGGCGTCGGAAAGGCTCCCTCGTTTCCCGTCGCCGTCAACGGCAGATAGCCGGGTCGCTGGCGTGTGCCAAGAGGAGAAGGATCGCGCTGCTTGCGCAGTCGCCCCGATAGCAGCGCGAGGAGCGATAGACCGGCCGTGATCAGTAGGACGAAAATACGCGACGCCAAGGGGCGATCTGGGCGCTGTCGCATGAGTGGATTCATCGCCGCGCGCGAAGGAGGCTCACGACGTATGCGATTGGACCGTAGAGCAACCCAGCAAGCTCAAGCGCAACAAGAGCAAGAGGAAATCCGCGATCCCGCGCAGCATTCTTGCGGGACGTCGGACTGAGAAAGTAACGCGCTCCGCGAGGAGCGAGCGACAGAATTCGCCAACGGTTTGGGCCGGTCGCGAACTGCTTGGTCACCACGGCGCCGAGGGCTGCGCCATAGTCGAAGGCGCGCCGCCGCAACTTCGCGCCCGTATCGGGATGACGGTGCCACACCATCGCCCGAGGCTCGTAGGCCAAAAAGCTCCCGGCTTGGAGCACACGGATGAAGATGTCCAGATCCTCGCCCCCGCGCGCTGCTGTACCCGTTCCAAGCACGGGGTCAAACCCGCCCAGATCGCGGATCGCCTCAGCCCGGAAGGCCAGGTTTGCTCCCGAACCAAAATGGCCGGCTGCGTAGGGGAACAACGGCTGGTCGGCCGGGGGCCGGTCCAGCGCATACACCCGAGGCGCGAAGCCCTTGGCGTAGCTAGCAAACCGCTCCACCAAGCGCTGGGTTGGTGTCTCAAACTCCAGAGGCAATATCAGCCCAGTCACACACCCGACCTTAGGTCCCATGGCGAAGGCGCGGCGTATCGATCGAGCCCATTTCGGGTCGACAACGACATCGTCGTCGGTGAACGCGATCAACTCGCCGCTTGCGACACGCAGGCCAGCATTCCGGGCGTTCGCGAGCCCAGGTCGAGACTCCTCGACGTAGCAGACCGCGTCCTCAGTACCAAAGCGGTCCTGTAGCGCCCGCCGCACCCCCGAGCCCACGGGTCGGTTCTCAACGACCACAACCTCACACGACCCAGTGTCATTCTGCCGAATCGCCTCTATACATCGAAGCGTGGAGATCGCGTCCGCGCAAGTACAAACGACCACGCTCAGAAGGGGCTCGGACGACTCCAGATGCACGCGCTCACGCGTCGGGTCGGCAAGCGCCTGAGACGAACCGCCGACCGCTGCGGCGCCCCCGAAGGCGGCTGAAAACACGTCAACTGCGACGCGACCATGCTCTGGGACCTCGACTGTCGTCCAGCCAACTGGCAGGCCGCCGACTCGAACGAGTGCCAGCAGCGTGCGATACCGCGCCCCGCTCGCGCTCGCGGGGAGCCGCAGCTCCTCGAGCTCACCATCAACGTCAATTGCGCGCACGGCGATCGGCAATGCAGCGCTCAGACATTCCGGCAGGGTCCTAAGAGGGGTCACACTCATGGCTAGGAAAAAGCGGTGCGACCAAACCAACGCCGTCTTCAATGACGATTGCGCTTCAGCTCCAGAAGTCACCGGCGAACAGACCGGTCGAGCCAGTGCTGGTTATGCGAGTCAAGCCTCCATACTTTGCTCGTGTCGTCGACCGTCGGAGCAAGTGAATGCTCGGACGGCACCGTAGGTCAAAACTGCATATAGATCAAGGCGAAAAAGGCCATCTGCAGCCATTCGGCCGCAAAAGATCGGAATGACACCGCGTCGTAATCCTCTTGTAATCCAGACGTCAGCGACGCGGCGCTTAGTGCGCTCTTTTCCGAGCTGCGGTCCTGCGTTACCTTCTGCCATGCGCGATGGTGTTGCGAGCCTCAGAAGCTCGCGACCCCACGGACGAAGGCATAACGCCCGCCATCTTGCGGTAGGCCGGTCAAGCGCTCGCTGCTGATCGCGCTCGGCCGCGACCCTCGGGTGGTCATGGGTCAACTCGGGCACACCGATCCGCACCTGACGATGCGCGTCTACGCGCGCGAGATGGTACGCGAGGACGGCGACCGCAAGGCGCTGCGCGCCCTGGTCGAGGGTACCGCGACGACCATCCCGGACGCCGTGCCGAATCAGCCGAACCCGTCAGATGCCAGATCACCCCGTAAACTCGACGCTCCAGGGCGCGTAGCTCAGTGGGAGAGCGCTCGCTTCACACGCGAGAGGTCGCAGGTTCGAAACCCGCCGCGCCCATGACTGAGCTCGCCGGCGTCTTGCCCGCATTTGGCTGGAGACCTGCGGGATACTGGGCGCACGATGTCCGACGAAACCGCAACCGCTGACCTGGTTGAGCTTGTGCGACGTACCTTCGACGCTTTCTGCGACGGGGATCTCGACGCCGTGACCAGTACGTTCGCAACGGACGCCGAGTGGAAGTCGGTCGGGCTTGGCACCAGCTTCAAGGGCACGCCCGCGATCCGCGGCTTCTTGGCGGAGTGGCGTGGCCGCTATGAGGACTACGAGATCGAACTAACCGAGATCCAAGACCTCGGCAGTGGCGTCGTTCTCGTCAAGAGCAGCCAGAGCGGCAGCCTCTTGGACAGTCCGAACAGCGCTCGTCTCCCGCCGGAGATCATGCTCCATGCGTTCGTGTGGGAGAGCGGAGTCGCCACGCGCATCGTGTCCTCCGGCGACACGCCCGAGGCCCGCGCTGCCGCGGAACGCCTCGCCGAGGAGCGGGGCTAGGCGAGGCAATGTCCGAAGGACGCCGACTGCGGGGGGCAGGTCGTGACTAGCTGCTCGGCTTGCGCCACCGAGAACCCGGCCGAGGCAAGCTTCTGCATGAGCTGCGGAGCCGCGCTGGAGCGACGCTGCCCGACGTGCGGCGTCGCCGCGCCGGACGGCGCGCGCTTCTGCATGTCATGCGGCGGTGCGCTCGATGCCGGCGAGCCGGCCACGGCGCCGGCGGGCCACACCCCGGGCGCGCCGGCCACGTCGAGCGCGGCCGATGCGACCACGCCCAGCGCAGACCCTGCACGCACGCTCGACGAGCGGCGCACCGTGACGATTCTCTTCGCCGACCTGTCCGGCTACACGGCGATCGCCGAGACGCTCGACCCGGAGTCGGTCAAGCAGCTGCTCGACCGCGTGCTCGCACGACTGGGCGAGGAGGTGCAGCAGTTCGGCGGGCACATCGACAAGTTCATCGGCGACAACGTGATGGCGATCTTCGGGGCGCCGATCGCGCACGGCGACGACGCCGAGCGAGCTGTGCGCGCTGGCCTGGGCATGCAGGCCGCGATGGGCGAGGTCAACGAGCAGCTGGTCGCTCAGCACGACGTGACGTTCGAGCTGTGCGTCGGCATCAACACCGGAGAGGTTCTCGCCGGTCACGTCGGCGACAGCTACACGGTGATCGGCGACAGCGTCAACGTCGCGGCCCGCCTGCAGGCCGCCGCGGCGCACGGCAGCGTCACCGTCGGCGAGCGCACGTACAGAGCCACGCGAGAGAGCATCGAATACCGGCCGCTGGCGGCGCCGCTGCGCCTCAAGGGCAAGGCAGAGCCGGTTCCCGCGTGGGAAGCGCTGCAAAGCGCGGCAAGCGCGCCCAGCGCCGGAGCGCCGGAGCAGTCATCGCGCACGCCGCTCGTCGGCCGGGCCGAGGAGCTGGCCGAGCTCGCAGGACTGATCGATCGCGTCGAGCGAAAGCGCGCGCCGCACCTCGCGACGGTGATCGGCGAAGCCGGCGTGGGCAAGACGCGGCTGGTCAAGCAGTTCGAGCGCGAGCTCGGCGCCAGCGGTGCGCAACCGCTCGTGCGCCACGGGCGGTGCCTGCCCTACGGATCGAGCATCGCGTACTGGCCACTCGGCGACGTGATTCGTGCGGAGTGCTCGATCGTCGACGAAGACTCGCCGCTGCAGGCGTGGCAGAAGCTGTCGGCGCGGCTGGCCGAGCTGCTCGACGACGGCGAGCCCGACACCGAGGGCGCATCGCTGTCGAAGATCGCGTTGATCGGGCGGCTGCTGGGGATCGAGTCGCCCGATGAGGCGCCGGCGGTCGAAGCCGAGGACGCGCAGCTCGCGCGCGAAGTCTTCTTCGCGGCCGTTCGCTCATGCGTCGAAGGCCTGGCGCGCGAGCAGCCGCTGGTGCTCGTGTGGGAGGACATCCACTGGGCCGACGAGGGAATGCTCGATCTGATCGAACATCTCGTGCAATGGACGCGCGCGCCCGTATTGCAGGTCTGTCTGAGCAGGGAAGAGCTGCTGCAACGCAGAGCTGGATGGGGCGGCGTGCGACGCGATGCGACGACGCTGTTTCTGGAACCGCTTGCCGAGGAAGAGACGCGTGAGCTGATCACGGCGCTGCTGCGATCAGACGGCGTCAGCGAGCGCGCGATCGATACGGTCGCCGCGCGCGCCGAGGGCAACCCGCTGTTCGCCGAGGAGATGGTTCGGCGCCTGTCCGAAGACGAAGGCGCCAACGCCGCCGAGCTGCCAACGACCGTGCAGGCGCTGCTGGCGGCGCGGCTGGACTCGCTGGAGCCGTTTCAGAAGCGGCTGCTCGCTCACGCCTCGGTCGTCGGCCGGACCTTCTGGGAGGGCGCGCTGGAGCCGGTGGTGCAAGCCGAGGGCGGCGATCTGCAGCAGGCGCTGCGCGTGCTGCGCGAGAAGGACATCGTCGTCGCAGGCGACGGCGACGCGCTGGCCGGCGAGCCGGAGCTGGCGTTCAAGCACGCGCTGATTCGCGACGCGGCCTACGAGATGCTGCCCAAGGCCGTGCGTGCGCAGAAGCACTTCGAGGTCGGCAGCTTCATCGAGGCGCGCGCGGGCGTGCGCGTCGACGAGGTCGTGTCGCTGCTCGCCGAGCACTTCGGTCGCGCCGCACAGCTGGGCTCCGAACTGCGCCTTTCGCCGGGCGAGATCGAGCCCTACCGCGCCAAGGCGCTGCACTTCCTGGAGGCGGCCGGCGACGCGGCGACGGCGTTCTACTCCAACGCCGAAGCCTTCACGCTCTACCAGGGCGCATGCCGGCAGACGGGCGGCGACGCCGACGCGCTTGCGCGCCTGCTGGAGAAGGAGGGCGACGTGGCTCTGCGCCTTGGTCGCGTCGACGCGGCGATCGACGTATGGGAGAAGGCGCTCGCGCACCACCGCGAGCTCGAGCAGCTGGAGCGCGAGGCCGAGCTTCACCGCAAGATCGGCGCCGCGCTGGCGCACAAGGGCGAGCGCAAGCAGGCCATCGAGCACCACCAGCGCGGCATCAACCTGATCAAGGACGGCGAGCCGTCGCTGGCGCTGGTGCGCTTGTACGAGGAGGCGGCCTGGCTGTACATGCAGACCGGCGACAACATGCTCGCGATCTACGCCTCCGAGAAGGCGCTGCGGCTGGCCGAGCAGCTCGGCGAGGTGCGCGCGGCAAGCCGCGCGCACGGCATCTTCGGCCGCGTCTTCGGGCGCATCGGCGACACGGTCAAGGCGCGCCAGAACC
The DNA here is from genome assembly GCA_963793935.1 of uncultured Solirubrobacteraceae bacterium. GTDB lineage: Bacteria > Actinomycetota > Thermoleophilia > Solirubrobacterales > Solirubrobacteraceae > Palsa-744. The sequence goes on along the minus strand of CAWCBZ010000001.1, from coordinate 39,759 downwards.
TCGAGCGCGCGGTCGAGCTGGCGACTGGCTCAGACGCGCACGAGACGGTTCTCGCGCTGACCGCTCTCGGGCACCACCTGGAGAGCTCCGACGGCGACTACGCGGCGGCCGCGGCGACCTATCGCGAGGCGCTCGCGCTGGCGCAGGAGATCGGCGACGTTCCGGCGGAGATCGAGCTCTACGCGGCGGTCGGCCAGCTGTCGCTCTACGCCGGCGACTGGCAGCAGGTCGAGCGCTTCAGCGACGCCAGCGCCGAGCTGTCCGAGCGCGAGGGCCTGGTCGGCAAGCTCTGCCTGCCCTATGTGCTGCGCGGGCGCCTGCATTGGCGCAGCGGCAACTGGCGTTCCTCGGAGGAGTCCTTCCGGCGCGCGCACGAGCTGGCCGAGCAGGTCGGCTGGTCGGAGGTCTGCTTCGACGCGCTGCACGGGCTCGCGGCGACGATGCGTGACCGCGGCGACCTCGATGGCGCCGAGGCGACGATCGGCCAGGCGCTGGAGGTCTGCGAGCGCGCCGGGCTGATCGTGCAGTCGATCCAGGCGCTGTCGGCGCGCGCGCTGCTATTGGAGCTAGCCGAGCGTTCGGAGCAGGCTGTCGAGGCCGCCGGGCAGGCGGCACAGCTGGCCGAGCGCATGCACTACCCCGTCGGCGAAGCGGCCGCGATCGAAGCGACCGGCGTGGTCGGCGCGCTGCCAGAGGCGCTGGCCGACTTGCGCGGCGCGCGCGAGCGCTGGCAGAGCCTGAGCCGGCCGCTGGACGCTGCACGCTGCGAGCTGCTGGCCGGCCAGCGCCTGCTTGCGCATGATCGTGACGGCGGCCTGGCGGCGCTGCACGACGCCGCTCGAGAGTACGACGAGCTCGGCGTCGCCCACCTGGCGGCGCGCGCACGCGAGCTCGCCGGTCCATGAGAGGACGCTTATATACGCGTTTGACTCTTGTCCAGCCAGGCACGCTCTGCGAGGATGCCGGCCCCGCTACATGGAGGTAGGAGTGAGCCGCGCGCGAGGACAAGTGCAGCTGTCAACTATTCGTCGCGTTCGTATGCGCGGACGCGTCAAGTGCTTGCTCTCGGTGCTCGCCGCAACCAGCTGCTTCGCATGTTGTGCGTCGGTGACGGCGCTCGCGGTCGTCCCTACCTCCGGCCAGTCGCTGGCCAACGGCACGCTCGTCGAAGGCAAATGCAAAGACAGCGTTGGGCAGGACGTCGTTGGCGAACAGTGGACTCTGAACACCAACGATCCGCGCCGCGTCAACGCGGCGCCCGGCACGGAACTTGCGCCCATGTCGATCCCGCCGAGCCTCGTGCCCTATGGCGACTTCCAGCTGGGCCGCGAAGCGCTCGGCGAGCACAGCCACATCTTCCCCGACTTCGAGTACGAAGAAGCGGGCCACGTATTCGACCCGCGGTTCAGCGCCAGGTGGGACTGGTTCTACTTCGACCAGTGGGCGGTGAACTTTCAGGGCGGCTCTGAAGGCTACTCGTACATGCGCAACAACAAACCCTGCGCACAACAGGTTGCCGAAGACACGTCCGCCGACACCCCTGGCGCCGATCATGAACACCCCCCTTTGGGCTCTTACGCCGGCGCCTTTCCGGGGGAATCAGTGAGTCAGGGTCACGGCCTCGCGCTGCAGCGGCCGGGCCCGTACGCGCTCGACCAGTGGACGCTGAGAGTCCACTACAAGCACGTCTCGGCCGCCGAATTCAAAGCCCATCCGTTCCTGGCGAGGGCGCTGGGGGAACCAGAAGGGTGCGTGCGCGGGACCAAAATCTTCGATGAAAATGCGATCAAAAAGGCCGAAGAAGAAGGAGAATCCGTCGAATCAGAACGGGTCAAAGCGGCTTTCATCTACCTCGAAGAGCTGGAAGACGACTATCGCGTCGCCGGGCCCGCCCCCGTAGCTGAATGGAAGGCCGAAACGTACTGCTTGGAAGGCTCGGCGACTCCGTTCGTCGTCACCGGCGCACATGGCGCGGGCAGCTACAGCGGCGACATGTCGCAGTGGCCGACTTCGCCGTACATCAACCAGTACGCGGTCGGCTCGCGGCTGGGCCTGCCGGCCGCCTCGCAGGACCCGCAGCCCGGCGCGCTGGCCTCCGGGCCGGCATCTCTGCTGATGGGCATGCGCGCCTCGCTGGGGAGCGTCGCGCCTGAATCCTCCTACCCGAGCCTCGGCGGGCTCTACGCGCGGACGGTCGACTCCGGCGGCAACTTCGAGTTCGAACCGGCCGTCGAACTGCTCAAGGAACTTGGCTGGCCGAACGCCGTCGCAAGGCCGCTCGGCTCAGACCAGGCGAGCGTTGAAGACGCCGGTCCGCCCTACCCGATCGTCTACCCGAACGCGAGCGACGAGGCGGCGATCGACAAGGCGCTGCAGAGCGGCCCCGTCGTGCTGGAAACTGGGCTCGGCGCCAACAGATGGGGCCTGGAGGGAGCCGCGCACGTGGTGCTGATCGTCGGCATCGACCCGCAGCAGCCGGGGTCCTACGTCGTCGACGATCCTGCCGGCAACTACTTCTCCTCACCGGAAGGCCACTACACGTCAGGCTCCTACGGCTACGGCGTCGACTATCCGAAGGACTGGGTGCTGGCATACGCGACAGGGCGCGGCATGATCGAAGTCGGCTCGCGCACGCCCAATACCGCGCCACCCGCGCCGGTGTCCGAAACGAAATCCTCGGGCACGACCGACTCCGGCTCCTCCACTACGACCGGCCCGACGCCAATCAACTACGTCGTCGCCAACAACACCGCGCACCTGAGCGTGACGCAGATCCGCACGCTGCTCAAGAGCGCGATCGTGCCGAGCGGAAAGTCCGCGCGCATCGCCGCCGTGAGAAAGCACCTCGGCTTCGCGCTCAGCTTCCACGCTCCGCAAGCCGGCGTCGTGACGATCAACTGGTATGAGCTGCCGCGCGGAGCGAGCCTTTCGACCAAAACCAAGCCCAAGCCGCTGCTGGTCGCGCGCGGTCAGTTGAGCTTCGCGGCGGCCGCTACGCGTACGGTCGCGATGCATCTGACAATGGCCGGCGCGCATCTGCTCAAGCATGCGCACCAGCTGGCGTTGACCGCCAGCGGTTCGTTCACGCCGCGCGGCGCCGCGGCCGTCAAGACGACGCGCGCGTTCGTGCTCGAGTAGGCGTCTGCGCCCGGTTCAGCCGGCGGGCGCGGAAGGCGCCGCCGGCGCGACGGTCACCAGCGCGGCGCTCGCGGCGGGCAGCGCGATCGATGCGACGCCCGAGCGCACGGCAACGGTGGGCGTGCTGGCGGCCTGCCAGCTGCCGTCGGGCGCGACTTCGCGTTCGCCGAGCTCGGTGCCGCTCAGCGCGCTGAGCGACTGCCCGGTCAGCGCCAGCGAGCTGGCGGCCGAGAACGCCGCTCCGACCTTCAGCCGCACGGACACGCCGCGCTTGCCGAGCGGGTCGTAGTCGACGAGCACGAAGCGCAGTCGACCGTCGGGCGCGAGAAAGCCCGAGACCTGCACGTTGGCGCCCTGCGGCCGGACCTTGACGGCCGTGCGCAGGGGCTGTGAGCCGATCAGTTCTCTGGCCATGAGCAGCGCGTAGAACTCCGGCTGCGCCGTCAGCTGCCCGATCGACAGCTCGTAGGGACCGGCGGCGCAGACGGGCGAATAGCCTTTGCAGTTGGTCGGGTTGCCGTGCATGTTCACGCCGACGGCGCCCGCGGCCATGACCTGCGGCAGAAAGCCGGCGGCCCACAGCGCCGAGGCGAACGTGTTGCTGATGCCCGAGACGCCGCCGCAGGACACGGAGTTGGTCTCGTCCAGACGGAACTGCAGTCCGGCGGCGCTGGAGATGGCCACATAGCGGCGCAGCGATCCGACCTCCTTGGCGCGAATGCGCGGGCTGAGCAGACGCGTGATCGACGGCGGCGGCTGCTGTTCGCAGCCGAGCGGGTAGTGGTGGCCGGTCAGCAGCGCCGGATGCTCTGTGGCCGCCTCACCCGGCCCCCACGCTTCGAAGGCGCTGGAGCCGGACACGTCCGGGCCATACACGGGAATGCCCGGCGCGGCCGCTTCGATGGCGGAGCGATAGGCGGCCACTTCTTCGGCGTAAGGCGAGAAGCTCCACGGTTCGGCGCGCATGAAGTGCTGCGCGTAGGAGTTCGGCTCGTTGCCGATCTCGATCGCCGAGAGCCATTCGCCGAGCGCGCTCTTTGCGGCGGCGACCTCGCGCGCGGCGGCCTGCGGTTCGAAGTGCACGATGCCGACGGTCAGCACGATGTGCCAGCCGCTGGCCGCGGCGAGCCCGGCCAGAGCATGCAGGTCGTCGACGTCGACGACGTTGGTCGCCCATGCCGGACGTGGTGTGCGCGAGTCCGTCCAGGCGATGCGCGTGTCGGCGGACACGCCGCCGAAGCGCAGCACGCCGGGGCCCAGCGAGCGCAGCATCGCCGCGAGGTTGCCGCGATCGGAGTAGCGCGCCATCTGCGCGAGCGCCGACATCTCGAAGGACATGCCGAGGAACTGTTGTGGCACGGCGGCGCCGGGATGCGTACGGTCGACGGTCACCGAGACGGTCGTTTCGCGCGGCTTGCCCGGCGCCGCGCCGGCCGGCGCGGGAGCGCCGGCGGACAAGCACAGCGCCAGCGCAAGCGCTAGCAGCCACACAATGCGATGGGGCGGGAGCGGCCCGGCAGGCGGTCGTCGTCGCGGGCACCGGCGTGCGGCCGCGGCTGGTGTCGTGGGCGCGCTCATGCAGCGACCCAGTAAACAGACCCACGTGCGCGCGTGCGCCCGCTGGCTGCGCGGCGCGCTAGCCCTCGACGCGCCGCTTGAGCTCGCCGGGACGGCCGTTGACGAAGATCGCCCGCGTGGCGGCCTCGACGGGGCCACGGATGACCAGCCCGAGCACGCGTCCGGGATCGATGTCGAGCGTGTACGTGGCTCGCGTGCGGCCGTCGCCGAGATCCGTCAGCTGCCACGCGCCGACAACGGACTTCATGTCGCCCTTCTCCTGCGTCCAGGACAAGCGCGTCGGGCCGTCGTACTCGAAGCGCACGTGCGTCTTGACGCGCCTGACCTTGATGTCGTTCTCCGCTTCGACGAGCGTCGGCCGCTCGGCTTGGTCGCGCTCGAGCACCGTCAGGCGGTCGAGGCCGCCCTGCCACTCGGGAGCGGTCGCCACATCCTCGACGATCTGCCAGACCTGCTCGAGTGGGGCATCGATGTCAGCGCTTGCGCTGCCGCCCAGGTTTGCCATGAAGAGCCTCCGGGGTCGCGTTGAAGGGATCGGTGCGCGAGACGGTAGCTCGCCTGCGACAGGATCGCGACGCAACGGCTCCAGCCGGACTAACGTTGGGACATGCGCGCATCGCCCGCTTTGATCGAGTTTCCGGCCGACGACGCGCAGCGCGCGCGCACGTTTTGGAGCGGCTTGCTCGGCGCCGAGCTGCTGCCGCGCGCGGGCGCGCAGGGTGAGGGCTGGCAGAGCGAGCGCGATGCAGACGACCAGACCGCGAGCGTGGGCGTGCACGCGCGCGGGCGCGGCCCGGGCGACTCGTTCTCGCTGCCCTACTTCGAGGTCGCTGACATGCAGGCGGTGCTTGGCCAGGTGCCGTCGCTGGGCGGCAGCGTCGTGCACACGGGCGAGCGCTGGTCGATCTGCAAGGACTCCGAGGGCAATCCGTTTGGCCTGGCGCTGCGCGCAGACGACGCGCCGCACCCGGAGCTCGCGGCTGACGCGCGCTAAGGCGTCAAGCGCACGGGCAGCGTCTTGAGCTGGTTGAGAAACAGCGATTCGACGTGCTTGGGGTGCTCGATCATGCCGATGTCGGGGAAGCGCTTGAGCGTCTCCTCGATGAGGATTCGCAGCTCCAGGCGCGCGAGGGCGGTGCCGAGGCAGAAGTGACGGCCGCCGGCGCCGAAGGCCTGGTGCTCCTCGGTACGGCGCAGCTCGAAGCGGTCGGGGTCGGCAAAGCGCGTCTCGTCGCGGTTGGAGGACGCGTACCACATGACGACCTTGTCGCCGGCCTTGATCTTCTGGCCGTGCAGCTCGGTGTCGCAGGTGGCGGTGCGGCGGAAGTGCGCGAAGGCGGGGAACATGCGCAGCGACTCCTCGACGGCGGCGGGGACGAGTGCGGGGTCGTCGAGCAGCAGCTGCAGCTGCTCGCGGTCCTGCATCAGCGCGCGCATGCCGCTGCAGTAGGTCGCCTTGGTGCTGTCGTTGCCGGCGGCCATGAGCAGGAAGAAGCCCATGACGATCTCGTGATCCTCCAGGCCCTGGCCATCGAGCTCGGCGTGCACGAGCACGCTGGTCAGGTCGTCGGTGGGGTTCTCGCGACGCTCGTCGATGAGCTTCTGACAGCGCTCGAAGATCTCGGGGATGTCTTTGTTGACGGCGCCGTCGAAGCCGTCGGGATTGAGGTCGGGGTCGCCGGCGCCGAGCGTCGAGTTCATGAGTTTCGCCCAGATCAGGTCTTCCTCCTCGGAGATGCCCATGAAGCTGCCGATCACGCGCGAGACGACCGGCTGGGCGACGTCGGCGACGAGGTCGCATGTCTCGCGGCCCTGCAGCCCGTCGAGCACGCGCACGGTGATCGCACGGATCGCGTCCTCGTGATCGGCTATGCGCTTGGGCGTGAAGCCACGCTGGAACAGCGCCTTCAGCCGATCGTGCTTGGGCGGGTCCATGCCGATGAACATGGCGCGCGCGAGCTCGATCGGAAAGCCGGCCGCGGCGACGACTACGCCGCCGAGTTCGGAGGAGTAGGTCTGCCAGTCGCGGCTGACGGTGTGCACGTCGTCGGCGGTCGTGACCGACCAGAAGCCGTCCTCGTCGGGAAGTTCTTCAAAGCTCTCGGTCCAGTGCACGGGGCACTTGCCGCGCATCTGCTTGAAGGCCTCTTGCGGCGGACCCTCCAGCCACAGCTCGCGCTCGGTGAGTTCAACGCTCTGAATGTCGCGCCCGACAGTTGCCACGGAGTGCCTCCAAAGTTCGTCGACCCGGAATCGTCGTCGATCATACTGGCTGCGCAGCCAGTTTTTTCTATAGATGGCTTTCGCCTCTTGGCGCCGCGGCAAGATGGCGGGCGCCGCGCTGCCTGCGAACACGTCGTCAGGACAGCGCGCGCTCGCGCAGGCGGCGGCGCCAGGCGCGCCAGCCGAAGGCAATCAGCGCCGCGAGGATGGCCAGCGGCACGAGCACGGCGAGCGCGACGATGAACACGGCGAGCGCGACCTTGAGCACGTCGCCGGCGTCGTGCAGGCCCTGGCTCAGAGTCGACCGGTCGGCGCCGGCGTGGGCGTCGCCTACGACGGTCACTTCGACGCTCGAGTTGCTGCCGCGCTTGGTCACGGCGGCCAACGCGGTGCGATCCTTGACGATGTTGCCGCCGACCAGCTGCAGGCGCGCGCGCAGGCTTTCGATCTCGCCCTGCGTGCTCGCACGCGCGAGCGCTCGCAGCAGCGCCTGGCGCTCGGCGACGGCGTCGGCGAGCTTGCTGCGCGCGGCGCCGTAGACGTCGGTGATGTCCTGCAGCGACTGGCTCTGCGCACGCGTCGGCGCCAGCCGTGCGAGCTCGGCCAACGCCGCCGACAAGTGCGCGCTGGGCAGGCTCAGCTGCACGTTGGCTTCGCCGCCGCTGCCGCGCTGCAGGCGCACCTGCGAGCTCTGCACGAAGCCGCCGTCACGCGATGCCAGCTGCGCCACCTGATCGGCGACCGACTGCACGTCCGCAGGCGTGGGCGCGAGCGTGAGCGTGGCGGCGCGTTGCTGAACGCGGACGGCCGGCGGAGAAGCGCCGACAGCCGAGGAGGCCGCAGACAGTGGTCGCGCCGCCGCTTCTGCGCCGGCGCTGGAGGGGACGATTTCCGTCGAAGAGCGTTGAGCGTCTGCGGGCCGGAAGCTCGCAGCTCCGATCTCGCGGTTGGAGCCACGCCACGGCGCGGCGATCGCCAGCACGACGATCGCGGCCATCGCGCAGATGCCGCCCAGCGCGATCAGCCGTGGACCGACGCCCGAGCCGAGCCAGGCCTGCACGCGTGCGAGCGCCGCGCGTGGCGCGAGGCGTCGGCGCGCGTGGCGCGGCGCGGCGGCGGCGTCGCGCTGCTCGATGCGCTCACGCAACGCGGCTTGGAACTGCGGCGACATCGGCGTTGCCAGCGTGCGCACGTCATCGCGCAGCTCACGCCACGCCTCGGCCTGCGAGCTGCCGTCGTCGCCGTACAGCGCCGCGTCAAGCTGCACGGCGAAGTCCTCGGGGCCTTCCGCGTCGCCGGGCTTGGGGAAGTGCACGATCTTCACGCGACCTCCTCGCGGCCGAGTTCGGCGCATGTGTCGCGCAGGACGGTCAGCGCGCGGTGCACGCGCGTGCCGGCGTTGGACTCGGAGATGCCGAGCACGCGCGCGAGCTCGCCGTTGGTCAGCTGACCATGGAACTTCAACAACACGACCTCACGCTCGCGCGGCGCGAGCGTGCCCAGCGCCGCCTGCACGGTCGCGCGTCGCTCGGCGTGCTCGATCGCCTGTTCAGACTCGGCGTCCACGGCGGAGTGCTGGTCGGGCATGTCGGTCTCGCCGCGACGCCGCCGCCGGCGCAGCTCGTCGAGCGCGGCGTTGCGCGCGATCGCGAACAGCCACGCGCGCGGCGTGCCGCGCGAGCGGTCCAGCCGCGAGCGCGAGCGGCACAGGCGCTCGAACGCCAGCGCTGTGACGTCCTCGGCGCCGGCGCGGTCGCCGAGCAGCGAGATCGCGTAGCCGTGCACGTCGCCGGCGCACTCGCGAAACAGCCGATCGATGCCGGCTTGGTCGAGCTTGGACGGCCCTGCGGCGACCGCAGCGAGATCGCCGGACGAAGGACGCTGCGCGGAGGTGAGGTGCCGACCCACTACTCCAACTACGCGCGAGTCCACCCGCTCGTCACAGCGCCGCTCAGAAGCGTTCGAGCACGCGGCCGATCGCGGCCGTGCCGAACTCCACGGCGTCTGCCGGCAGCCGCTCGTTCTCGGCGTGGATCAGCTGCATGAACGGCAGCTCCGGCGGCAGCTGCATTGGCAGGAAGCCGTAGGTCTGGATGCCCAAGCGCGAGAAGAAGCGCCCGTCGGTGACGCCGGGCAGCAGCATCGGGATCGGTTTGGCCAAGGGGTCGAGCTCGCGCAGCACGCCCGCGAGCGCATCGAACATAGCGAGGTCGGGCTCGGCGGTGACCGCGTCGTGCTGACCGATCTCGAACTCCATCTCCGCGCCGGTCAGCGCGCGCAGCTCGGCGAACAGCTGCTCGGGGCCGAAGCCCGGCAGCAGCCGGCCGTCGAGCGTGAGCTCGATCGTGTCGGGGATCACGTTCTCCTTCTCGCCGCCGCCGACGATGGTCGCGCTGACGGTGTTGTGCAGCAGCGGATCGAAGATGCGCCCGCGCTCGCCGAAGGCGTCGAGCAGCCGATCGGTCAGCGCCGGCCTGAGCAGCCCTCTGAGCGGCAGCGCGAGCGTCGCGGGCACGTCGTCGGCGATCGCGCCGACCATCGAGCGCGTCACGTCGGTCACGTGCACGGGGAGCCGGCGGCTGTCGAGCTTGTGCAGCACGCGGCCGAGCTTGCCCATGGCGCCACCGCGAATCGGCATCGAGCCGTGGCCGGCGGGCCCGCGCAGCGTCGCGCGCGTCCAGCAGATCTGCTTCTCGGCGACCATGATCGGGTAGAAGCGCCGACCGGCGACGTCCATCGTGAAGCCGCCGAACTCGCCGATCGAGTAGCGCACGCCGTCGAACAGCTCGGCGTGCTCGCGCACCATGAAAGCGGCGCCCAGCGGGCTGCCGGCCTCCTCGTCGGCTAGCAGGCAGAGGATCACGTCGCCGGGAGGCTGCACCCCGCTCGCCTTTGCACGCATGAACGCGGCGAGCATCATCGCCACGCCGCCCTTCATGTCCAGCGCGCCGCGTCCCCACACGTAGCCGTCGGCGAGGTCGCCGGCGAACGGCGGGTGCCGCCACTCACCGCGCGCCGCGACCACGTCCACGTGGCCCTGCAGCAGCAGCGGGGGACTGGAGCCCCGGCCCTGAAGGCGCGCCACCAGGTTCGGGCGCTCGGGCTCCTGCGCGAACAGCCGCACCTCGCAGCCCAACTGCTCAAGCAGGCCCTTGATCCAATCGATGCACTCGCGCTCGCCGCCGGGCGGGTTGCTCGTGTCGAAGCGCAGCAGGCCCCGCAGCAGCTCGGCGGGCTGATCCTGGATGGCAGCTGAGGTCACAACAACAGTGTCGCCGATCGCGCGAGCGCGGTCATCCGCCGGTCGATGACGCGGAGCGTAGTCTCCATTGCATGGCTTACGAGCAGCAAGCCATGCGGGGCGGTCGCATCAAGCGAGCGGCGATGGCCGCCGCGACGGCCTTCCTCGCGATCAACCTGTGGACCGGCGCGCCGCTGATCGCGCTGTGGGTCGGCTCGAAGAGCTCGGGCAAAACCGTGCTGAGCATGCAGGCGGTGTTCGTCGTGGTGGGGGTGCTCGCGGTGCTGGTATTCGCGATGATGCTGGCGCTGGCGTGGCTGAACGAGTCCTACAACGCGCTCACGGGTCGGCCGCACGGCGAACGGCGCCTGCGCTGGCTGCGCAGCATGAGCACGCAGGGCCAGGACGAAGGTGAGATCACCGGCGTCAGCCCGCTCGAGCAGATCGTCATGGCGAGCGTCTACATCGCCGTGCTCACGCTGCTCGTGTGGTTCTTCTTCTTCGCGCATTCATCGCTTCCCGGCTGACCGACCGCGGCCAACACGGCGAGCGCCAATTGGCTTACCATCGTCTGCATGGCGCAGACGGTGACCGCCAACGAGGAGGCGATCGAAGCGTGGGACGGTCCGCTGTACGAGCGGTTCGTCCACTTCCGTCACCTGCTGGCCGGCGGCTTGGGGGTGCACGGCGACGAAGGCCTGCGCATGCTCGCGCCGGCGCTTGGCGAGCGCGCGCTGGACATCGGCTGCGGCTTCGGTGACACCGCGCAGCAGCTCTGCGAGCTGGTCGGCGCCGAGGGCAGCGTGCTCGGGGTTGACGCGGCTCCGCGCTTCATCCAGAGCGCGCGCGAGGAGGCCGCCGAGGCCGGCGTTCGCAACGCGCGCTTCGAGGTCGTCGATGTCGAGGCTCAGGCCATCGACGGGCCGTTCGACGTGGCGTTCTCGCGCATGGGCACGATGTTCTTCGCCAACCCCGTCGCCGCGCTTCGCAACGTGCGCAGCGCGCTCGTCCCAGGCGGTCGACTGGCGATGGTCGTATGGCGCTCCAAGCTCGAGAACGAGGGCTTCTACCGCGGCCAGCTCGTGACCGAGCGGTTCGTCTCAAAGCCCGAGACCTACGACGAGCCGACGTGCGGTCCGGGTCCTTTCTCGATGGGCAACGCCGACACGACCAGCGGCATTCTCGTGAGCGCCGGCTTCGAGAACATCGCACTGCTGCGCTGCGACAAGCCGATTCTGATCGGCGTCGATCTCGACGAGGCGGTCGAGTTCGTGATGAGCATCGGACCCGCGGGCGAGATCCTGCGGCTGGCCGGCGAGCGCGCCGCGCATCTGCACGAGCCGGTCGCCGCGGCATTGCGCGAGGACATGGCCGAGTGGCTCACGCCCGACGGCGTGCTCGCGCCGGCGTCCACCTGGATCGTCACCGCCAACGCTCCACGCTAGACGTCCAGGCGCGCCACCGCGCGCCTCCGTGCCGACTGCGCCGCTTTGTACGATCGGCCGATGCGAAGGGGGCGCAACTCGCTGGCGGCTGCTCTGCTCGCTGCGGCGCTGGCGATCGCCGTGCTGTCGGGCGGCGGCACGACGGCGACCGGAGCGCCGGCGCTGCAAGCGCGCGCGCACGACTGCCACGCCGGCGCGCCGCCGATCATCCACGACGGCTTTCCCGAGCCGCCGACGCGCTACAGCCGCCAGGGCGTGCTCGACACGACGCTGCGCGCTTCCCTGGGCAAGGTGCTGCTGAACCGCCGTCGCGTGACGGCGCTGAGCTACGACGGCAGCTTTCCCGGTCCGACACTGGTGATCTGCGCCGGCGACACGCTGCACGTGCATCTGCAGAACGACACGACCGAACCGACCAACCTGCACACGCACGGCTTTCACGTCTCGCCCGAAGCCAACCACGACAACGTCTTTCTGAAGATTCAGCCGCACCAGAGCTTCGACTACGAATACAACATCCCCGCCGACATGCCGGCCGGGTCCTACTGGTACCACCCGCACCTGCACATGTTCGTCGAGCCGCAGATCTTCGCCGGGCTCGCGGGCGCGATCGTGCAGGAGGGCGGGCTGGACACGCTGCCGGCGCTGCGCCACGTGCCGCAGCGCTGGATCGTGATCCAGAACACGCAGGTGCGCGACGGCAAGATCGTGCCGGTCGGACAATCCAGCGAAGCCGGCTCCAAGCTTTACGTCAACGGAACGATCGACCCGACGGCCAAGATCCGGCCCGGTCAGCTGCAGCGCTGGCGCATCTTCAACGCCGACGCCGATCGCTTCGTCGTGCTGGCCCTGCCGCACGGCCAGCGTTTTCAACTGCTGGCGGAGGACGGCCACACGCTCGCGCGAGCGCTGACGGTCAACACGCTGATGATGGCGCCAGGCTCGCGCCGCGAGGTGCTCGTGCGCGGCGGCCCTCCCGGCTCCTATCCGCTGCGCGCGATCCCCTTCGCATCGTTCCCGGGCGGCGACAAGCAGGTCAACGGCGGTCCGGTGGCCAACGAAAAGCTGCTGACGCTGCGCTCCAGCGGCCGGCCCCAGCCAATGCGCTTTCCCGCCCGCGCCCGCTTGAGCAAGCCGGTGGACCTGCGCAGCAAGCACGTCGACCGCCGGCGCACGATCGTCTTCAGCGAGATGAACGAAGCGTCGGGCGCGACCAAGTTCCTGCTCAACGGCATGACCTTCGACCCCGAACGCACAGACGTGACGATGAAGCTCGGCTCGGTGGAGCAGTGGACGCTGGTCAACGAAACCAACGAATGGCACACCTTCCACATCCACACCAACGACTTCCAGGTCGTCAGCGTCGCCGGCAAGGCGGCGCCGTACGTCGACTACCAGGACAACGTCGCGCTGCCGCCCGAATCAAAGACGGTGGTGCTGATGCAGCCGATCGACTTCACCGGCAAGTTCGTCTTTCACTGCCACATCACCTTCCACGAGGACCACGGCATGATGGCCACAGTGCAGGTCGTGCGCGAACCGACGGCCGCGCAGGCAAGACGCGCGGTCGTGCGCGATGGCGGCCTGGCGATCAGCTCAGGCGCGTATGGATCGAAGGCGCCGCCGCCGTCGGTGCGCTCGCTGCTGTTCTTCTGCCGCGCGCTCGGCCTCGCCTCGTCGCGCTGGCGCACCTAGCGCGAAGCCTCCAGCGCCGGCGTCGCGCCGGGCGCGCGCGGCTAAGCCGGCGGGCGCACCGGCTTGCTGATCAGCGACGCTTCGCCCGCTGGGCTCTGGATGACGACACGAACCCGACGATGCACGCCGGCAGGAAGTCTGAACGTCGTTGCGCCGGCCGCACTCAGTTGCGAGCGCAGCCTGGTGCTCCACGAGCCGCCGCTCGGTGACTGCACCTGCAGCAACGCCTTTGCGGCGGGGCGTGCCGCCTGCGCACGCACGAGCGTCAGGCCTCCGTGCGCGGTGTGCTTCTGCGAGACGTGCAGCACGACCGCGTTCAGCGAAGCGCCCGGCGGAAAGCCCGGCGGCAGCGCGGCGAGCACCGTCACCCTGCCGTGCATCGTCGGGTGGATCGTGCACGAGTAGGCATAGCTGCCGGGCGTCGAGAACGTGTAGGAGAAGGACGCGCCGCCCTGCAGAACTCCGGAGTCGAACTGCCCCGCGTCGGCCGTGACGGTGTGCGGGCCCAGGCCGGAGTTTCGCCACGTGACCGTCTGGCCCGCCAGCACCGTCAGTTCGGCCGGCTGATAGGCGCGGTAGACGATCTGCACGCCGGTTTCCGTCGCCGCCGCGCCGACGCCCGCCAGGCAGAGCAGCGCGAGCATCGCCACGGCCGCGCACCCGGCCACACGCAGACGCAGGCGCGAGGGCGAGCGGGTTGACAGGTCAGTCACGCGGCGCAGAGTAGCGAAGCGGCGATTCAGCGCGCGCCGCAGCCGAGCCTGCATGCCCGCGCGGCGGCAGCCGCGACGCGCGAGGCGTCGCGGCTGCTGGCCGACGGGCGATGAGCTAGTGGTGGGCCTTCTTGGCGGGCTTGGCGACGGCGTCGTGCAGCGCGACCGTCGTCTGTGCGATCTGGCCGTCTGCGCCGACCGCCTTGAGCACCAGCTGGTAGTTGCCGTGCTTGCGCGGCAGCTTGACCATCAGCGAGCTCGCTCCGGGCTTGACGCTGCGCGAGCCTTTGGCGAGCTTGCGCCCGCTGTAGCTCAGCTTCGCCGCCGAGGAGATGGTGAACGGCACGCGCACCTGCTTGCCGGGACGTCCCTTCAGCGAGCGTTTGCCGGCGCGCAGGCTGAGGCGCTTCTTGGCCGGCGTCGCGCCCGGCGTGCCCGCTGGCGCGACCGCGCCCGCGCCGTTGGCGCCTGCGGCGCCGCCGGAGCCGTTGCCGCCATTGGCGCCGTTGCCGCCGGCAGCTCCTGGCGTTCCTTCGTCTTCGATGATCTGGCGCAGCGCCGCTTGCGGGCTGACCAGGCCGCCGGTCGCGCCCGACAGCGCGTTGAGCGCGCTCGCCAGCGTCGTTTCCAGCGGCAGGCCGGCGATCAGCGCTTCCACTGCCGCGGCGGCGGGCGTGTTGGCGGCGACGCCGTCGAGCTCCAGCTGCACCGTCGCCGCGGGCACGCCCTGCAGTTTGGCCAGCTGCGCGATCGTCAGGTTGGATGTCGAGATGGTCGTGCCGTTGACGACGATCGACGATTCGCCGACGCCGACCTTGATCGTGTCAGACGCCATTCCGGGGGCGGCAAAGCTTGCGAACCCCCCGAGCGCCGCCGCGGTCGCGACGATCGCGCCTGCGCTGCGTACTTGAACCCGGCGGTGCGTCTTTTGCCGTTTTCCCAGCATGGGACCTCCTTGTCGTGGTGGAACTGCGCGAGCCGTGCGGCTCTGTCGGGGCGTCGTGTGCATCGCTGCCGATGCCCTGTGACGAGATCGCCCCTTCTCTTAGCCTGCAGTTCACTCAATGCCCGACCCTGAGCGAGGCCACGCGAAGTTCATACAGACGTCCAGCCGAACGTCTTCCCGCTTCACCGACGCGCGCGTTGCGCCGCGTAGGATCAGCGCGGTGAGAACAGCGCTCGCCTGCATGCTCGCCACGGCGCTGCTGCTCGCCGCCTGCGGCGGCGCCGGCGGCACGGTCGACGCCGACAGCGGTCGCGTGCCGGGCTCGCCTACAGCCGCCGGCGGGACGACGACCGCGCAAACGCAGGACAGCTCAGCGCGCGCGCCGGCGGACAGCGCCGACTCGCCCGCCGCCGATCCGACGCAGGCGATCGCGCGGCTGCGCCCGCGCATCCACAGCTGGCCGATCCCTTTCGGCGCCGCACGCAAGCGCCAGATGGCGGCCTACTCGCTGCGCCACTACGGCGAAGACACCTACGTGCTCAGCCGGCCGAAAGTGATCGTCGAGCACTACACCGAGACGACCACGGCGCAGCAGGCCTTCAACACGTTCGCGCCGGACGTTCCCGACAGCGAGTTCGGAGAGCTGCCGAACACCTGCGCGCACTTCCTCGTGGAGTCAGACGGGCGCATCGACCAGCTCGTGCCGTTGTCGATTCGCTGCCGGCACACGACCGGGTTGAACTGGACGGCGATCAGCATCGAGAACGTCGGCTCCTCCGACGCGCAGATTCTCGACGACCGCGCGCAGATCGCCGCCTCGTTGCGGCTGACGCGCTGGCTGCGCTGCACCTACGGCATCGCGCTGAGCGACGTGATCGGCCACAACGAGAGCCTTTCCTCGCGCTATCACCGCGACCTCGTGCCGGCCTTCCAGCATCAGACGCACTCCGACTTCAACCGCGCCGACATGCACGTCTACCGCACGCGGCTCGCTCGTCTGAAATGCCCCGCTGGTAGCTTCGTCCGCTCCACCCCAGCGAGCACAGGAGGCGTCTGATGGCCAAGGAGTTCAAGGCATTTCTGCTTCGCGGAAACGTCGTCGACCTGGCGGTCGGCATCGTCATCGGGGCAGCGTTCGGCGCACTGGTGACGGCGCTGGTGCGCGACCTGATCACGCCGATCGTCGCGGCGATCATCGGCAAGCACGACTTCTCCAACCTGATGTTCACGATCAACGGCAGCACGTTTCACTACGGCGACTTCATCAACGTGCTGATCGCCTTCCTGTCGATCGCCACGGCCGTGTTCTTCTTCGTCGTCAAGCCCGTCAACGCGCTGATGGAGCGGCGCAAGACCGGCCGCGACGTCGAATCCGAGACGCGTCCGTGCGGCGAATGCCTGTCGGAGATCCCGCGCAAGGCGCGCAAGTGCGCCTTCTGCGCCTCGCCGCAGCCCGCGGCCGCGTGACGGGCGGGGCGGGGGTTCGGCGAGCGCTGCTCGCGCGCGATCTTGCAGCGGGGGGTGAAAATGCGCCGGCGTGGTAGTAAATAGCCATGCCCCGCTCGATCTGGACAGGCGCGATCAGCTTCGGCCTGGTCACCGTGCCGGTCAAGATGTACAGCGCCGTCAACCGCAAGACGGTGCGTTTTCACCAGCTCTCCAGCAAGACCGGCGTGCGCATCGCGCAGAAGCGCGTGGACCCGCAGAGCGGCGACGAGGTGCCCTACGAGGACATCGTCAAGGGCTATGAGCTCTCGCCCGACCGCTACGTGGTGATCGAGCCGGCCGAGCTGGACACGCTGCAGCCGAAGAAGACCAAGACGATCGAGATCGAGGACTTCGTCGAGCTCTCGCAGATCGACCCGATCTTCTACGACCACCCCTACTACCTCGCGCCGGGCCCCGGCGGCGCCAAGCCCTATCGCCTGCTGCTGGAGGCGATGGCCGAGACCGAGAAGGTGGCGATCGCGCGCGTGGTGATCCGCTCCAAGGAGCAGCTGGTGGCGATTCGCGCGATGGGCGACGTGCTGGAGATGGCCACGATGCTGTTCGCCGACGAAGTCTCGCCGCCGGAGCGTCTGGACGAGCTGCCCGACCCCAAGGAGGTCAAGACGACCAAGCGCGAGGTCGAGGTGGCCAAGCAGCTGATCGGCTCGCTGGCCGGCGACTTTCAGCCGGACAAGTACCACGACACCTATCGCGAGGACGTGCTGGCGCTAATCGAGCGCAAGGCGGCGGGCAAGGAGATCGCCGTGCAGCCCGAAGCCGAGGAGGAGCAGGCGCCCGCGCCGGATTTGATGAGCGCGCTGAAGGCGAGCCTGGAGGCCGTGCGCGCGCACGGCGATCGTGAAGGCGACGGCGCCGCCAAGCCGCGCAAAGCCGCCAAGAAGGCGCCTGCCAAGAAAGCCGCCGCCAAAGCCTCCGCGGCGAAAGCCTCTGCGAAGAAACCGCCGGCCAAAAAAGCCGCGGCGAAAAAAGCGCCCGCCAAGCGCGCCGCGGCCAAGCGCTAGCGCGATCGCGCAGGCGCCCGCGCGGGTAGTGGCCAGTCGATGAGCCCGCCGCTGAAGCGCTACCGCGACAAACGCGACTTCGCCAAGACGCCGGAGCCGACCGGAGCCGCCGCCGATGCCGCTACCGGCGCAGCCGCCGCGAAGAAGCGCAAACCCGCCAAACGCGCCAAACGAGCGCCGGCCAAGCGGACGGCGCCGCGCTTCGTCGTCCACGAGCACAACGCGACGCGCCTGCACTGGGACTTGCGTCTGGAGCGCGACGGCGTGCTGGCCTCGTGGGCTGTGCCGAAGGGGCTGCCGCCGGCGCCGAAGGAAAACCACCTGGCGGTGTGGACGGAGGATCACCCGCTGGAGTACGTGAACTTCCACGGCGAGATCCCCAAGGGGCAATACGGCGCGGGCACGATGAAGATCTGGGACCACGGCACCTACGAGGTGCTCAAGTGGGAGCCGCGCAAGATCGAGGTGGCGCTGCATGGCGAGCGCGTGGACGCGCGCTACGCGCTGTTCCCGATCACGCCGGGCGACGATGCGAAGGAGTGGATGATCCACCGCATGGACCCGCCGGCCGACGCCGCGCGCGAGCCGATGCCCGAGCACGTCAAGCCGATGCTCGCGCGCGCAGGCAAGCTGCCATCCGACGAGCGAGGCTGGGTCTATGAGATCAAGTGGGACGGCGTGCGCGCGCTGACCTACTCCTCGCCGGGCGAGCTGCGCCTGGAGAGCCGCAACCTCAATGACATCACCGGGCAGTATCCGGAGCTCGCGCGCCTCAACCGTGCGCTGAGCTCGCACGCGGCGATTCTCGACGGAGAGATCGTGGCCTTCGACGAGCACGGCCGGCCGAGCTTCGCGGCGCTTCAGCGGCGCATGCACGTGGGCTCGGCCGCGCAGGCCAAACGGCTCGCCAAGGACTCGCCGGTGACGTACATGATCTTCGACCTGCTGTGGCTGGACGGGCACTCGACGATGACGCTCGCCTACGAGCAGCGGCGCGAGCTGCTGGCCGCGCTGGCGCTCGACGGCGCGTCCTGGCAGACGCCCGAGCAGCTGACCGGCAGCGGCAAGGAGGTGCTCGCGGCGACGGCCGAGCAGAAGCTCGAGGGCATTCTCGCCAAGCGCCTGGACTCGACCTATCAGCCGGGCGCGCGCTCGACGGCGTGGGTGAAGATCAAGAACGTCGGTCGCCAGGAGCTCGTGATCGGCGGCTGGCTGCCCGGCGAGGGCCGGCGCGAGCGACGCATCGGCGCGCTGCTGGTCGGCGTGTATGACGCAGACGGCGCGTTTCGCTACGCCGGACGCGTCGGCACGGGCTTCTCCGACTCAGAGCTCGACCGCCTGAGCAAGCTGCTGGCGCCGCTGCAACGCGAGCGGTCTCCGTTCCAAGCCGGCGAGCGCCCGCCGCGCGAGTCGGTCTTCTGTGAGCCAAAGCTCGTCGCGGAGATCGAGTTCACCGCCTGGACCGCCGCCGGCAGCCTGCGCCACCCCTCCTACAAGGGCCTGCGCGACGACAAGCCGGCGGCGGAGGTCGTGCGCGAGGACGGCGCGCCGATCGCGCGAGCAAGCAAGTCACGCAAGCCTCGCGCGGCGGCTTCCACGCGGGACGATTCGGCGAAGCTGGAGATCGACGAGGTGGGCGCGAACAAGGCCACGACGACGGTCGAAGGCCGCGAGCTGAAGCTGTCGAACCTGGACAAGCTGCTGTATCCGCAGGAGCGTTTCGCAAAGCGCGACGTGATCGATTTTTATGCCGCTGTCGCGGACTCGATGCTCGCGCATCTGCGTGGCCGCGCGCTGACGGTCAAGCGTTGGCCGGACGGCGTCGAGGGCAAGTCGTTCTTTCAGAAGCAGGCGCCGGCGCACCGGCCGCAGTGGGTGCAGACGGTGACGCTGCCCAGCGAGAAGAAGCCGATCGACTACCTGCTGGCCGAGGACCGCGCGACGATCGTCTGGCTGGCCAACCTGGCGGCGCTGGAACTGCACACGCCGCTGGCGCTCGCCGAGGCGACCGAGCGCCCGACGGCGCTGGTGTTCGACCTCGACCCCGGCGAGCCGGCGACGATCGTGCAGTGCTGCCGCGTGGCGCTGACGCTGCAGGGCATGTTCGAGAACCTCGGCCTGCAGAGCTTCGCCAAGACCTCAGGCAAAAAGGGGCTGCAGCTGTACGTGCCGCTGAACGGCGCCGATATCGCCTTCGCGCAGACCAAGCCGTTCGCCAAGGCCGTCGCGGAGCTGCTCGAGCAGACCGAGCCGCAGCTCGTCGTGTCGACGCAGACCAAGGCGCGGCGCACCGGCAAGGTGCTGATCGACTGGAGCCAGAACGACTCGCGCAAGACGACCGTGTGCGCGTACTCGCTGCGCGCGACGCCGCGACCGACCGTGTCCACGCCGGTCGAATGGGACGAGGTGCGCGCGACGCTCGACAGCGGCGACCCCGACACGCTGGCTTTCACGGCCGACCAAGTGCTGCAGCGCATCGACGAACGCGGCGACCTGTTCGCGCCGGTGGTGTCACTCGTGCAGCAGCTGCCGCCGCTCTGAGAGCGGCGCCTCCGGCGCTCAGTCGATCGGCGCCGTCAGCTGACGCTCGTAGGGCCCGCGCCCGGTCAGGCAGGTGGCGCCGCAGCGCGCCGCCAGCGCCAGCGCGTCAGGCACGCTCATGCCCGCGCCCAGGCCGTACGTCAGCCCGGCCGCAAACGAGTCGCCGCAGCCGTAGGAGTCGACCGGCTCGCCCGGCGCGGCGGCGGCCTGCCAACTGCCGGAGCGCCCGTCGCGCGTGCGGTAGCGCCCGCCGTGCGATCCATCGGTGAGCACGAGCAGCTTGGCCTCGCCCTCGGCGCGGCGCGCCTCGCGCTGCTCGATCTGATCCTTGTCGCTGAGCACCAGCGCGTCGAGCTCGACGCCATGTCCGAGCGCGTCGTGCGCGCGTGGGTTGGCGACCAGCACACGCGCCCTGCGCGCTGCGCGCAGCGCGTCGACGTCGCCGGCGGTGAAGTACACCGCGTCCATCTCGGCGAGCTTGTGCCACGACAGCGCGGCGTCGGCGCCGAGCGGCTGCAGGCGCTCGCCGAACGTCGTGATCGTGCGCTCGCGATCGTCGTCGACGAGCGTCACGGCACGACGCGTCTGCTGCGAGCGCGTGACGTGGCTGAGCTGCACGCCGAGCTCGGCCAGGCGCGCCTGCGAGCGCCTGCCGGGGTCGTCGTCGCCGAGCGCCGTCAAGAACAGCGACTCGCCGGCCAGGCGCGCGAGCTGCACCGCGACGACCGCGCCGCCGCCGGCCGGCTCCTCGAAAGGGTCGCGCGCGTGCGTCACCTCGCCGGCGCGCGGCACGTGCGGTACGCGCGCGAACTGCACCCACTCGACGTGGCCCACGACGGCGACGCTCACGCTGCTCGGCTGCACCGGCGCCAGTCTCACACACACTCGCGCGTGCGGGCGGGCATCATGCGCTGCGCGACCCGCGCCCATCCCGCTCAGCACAGGAGGCTTGCATGACCGACGACATGCCCACGCCGCAGCAGATCCGCGACACGATGCCGTTCGCCGCGTTGATCGGCGCCGAGCTGCTGGAGACGACGCCGCAGCTGGTGCGCGGGCGCATGGAGTTCTCGCCCGAGCGCTGCACCGCCGGCGGCCTGCTGCACGGCGGCGCGCTGATGGCCATGGCCGACAGCTGCGGCGCGGTGTGCGCCTTCTTGAACCTCCCGGAGGGAGCGCTGGGGACCGCGACGATCGAGTCCAAGACCAACTTCCTGCGCGCGATTCGCGACGGCGACGTCACGGCGGAAACACGCCCGCTGCACCTCGGTCGCACGCTCGCGGTGCTGGAGACGCTGATCGTGCGGGCGGACGGCGCGTTGGCGGCGAAGATCACGCAGACGCAGGCCTTTCACTACCCACGCGGCTGAGCTGCGAGCGTCGCGGACGGCGCCCGCGCGCAGCGCATAGGATGCGCCGATGGCCGATCTGGTGATCGTCGACGAGCCGGCGCCGCACGTGCGCCGGCTCACGCTCAACCGACCCGAGCAGCTCAACACGATGACCGCCGAGCTGTGCGAGGCGCTGCACTCGGAGCTGCGCGCGATCGCCGACGAGCGCGCCTGCCGCGCGGTCATTCTCACCGGCGCCGGCCGCGGCTTCTGCGCCGGCGTCGACCTGCGCGGCTACGGCGCCGCGCCGGGCAACGACGGCAGCGACGAGCCGCGCGACCGGCTGGCAAACCAGGAGCACATGTCGACGCTCGTGCTGGGCCTGCGCGCGCTGCCACAGCCGGTCATCGCCGCCGTCAACGGCCCGGCCGCCGGCCTCGGCTTCGCGCTGACGCTCGGCTGCGACATCCGCTTCGCCGCTCCCGAGGCGGTGTTCCGCGCGGCGTTCATCAACATCGGCGTGTCCAACTGCGACATGGGCACGAGCTGGCTGCTGCCGCGGCTGATCGGCGCCTCGCGCTCGCACGAGCTGATGCTCACCGGCCGCCGCGTCGACGCCGAAGAGGCGCTGCGCATCGGCCTCGTCGTCGACGTCGTCGAGCAGTCGCTGCTGCTCGACCGCGCGCTGGAGTGCGCCGTGCAGATCGCCGCGCAGGCGCCGTGGGGCGTGCGCCTTACCAAGCGTGGCATGTGGAGCGCACTGGAGATCCCCTCCGAGCGCGCGGCCGTCGAGTACGAGGACCGCCAGCAGATCATGGCGACGTTCAGCCGTGGCCTGCCGGAGGCCGTCGGCGCGTTTCTGGAGAAGCGCCCGGCCGAGTTCGCCGACTGACGATGAGCGACCTGTTCGACGTCAGCGGCAAGACCGCGCTGGTCACCGGCGGCTCGCGCGGCATCGGCCTGATGATCGCGCGCGGCCTGGTGCAGGCCGGCGCCAGGGTGATCGTGTCCTCGCGCAAGAGCGATGACGTGCAGGCGGCGGCCGAGGAGCTGTCCGAGCTCGGCGACTGCGTGGCGATCGGTGGCGACGTCTCCACGCCGCAGGGCGCCGCAGCGCTCGCCGAGGCGACGAAGGAGCATTTTCCGTCTTTGGACGTTCTCGTCAACAACGCCGGCGCCGTGTGGGGCGCGCCGCTGGAGGACTTCCCGCAGGTCGGCTGGGAGAAGGTGCTGCACACGAACGTCGAAGGCATCTTCAACCTGACCATCGGCCTGCTCGACCCGCTGCGCGCCGCGGCCGACGAGCAGGACCCGGCGCGCGTGATCAACATCGGCTCGATCGACGGTCTGCGCACTCCCTCGACGGAGAACTACAGCTACAGCGCCAGCAAGGCCGGCGTGCACATGCTCACGCGCCACCTCGCCAAGCGCCTGGCGTCAGAGCGGATCACAGTCAACGCGATCGCGCCGGGGCCGTTCGAGAGCAAAATGATGTCCGTGCTGGAGGACCCGAGCATCCGCGCGGCGATCGAGGCCGACGTGCCGCTCGGACGCATCGGCCGCCCCGACGACGTGGCCGGCCTGACGCTGTTTCTCGCCTCGCGCGCCGGCGCCTATCTGACGGGCGCCGTGATCCCGCTCGACGGCGGCATCACGGGCTGTAACTAGCACCATGCGCCGAGCGAACGTGTTCAGCGACGACGTCGAGTACGACGACACGGACCCGGAGGGCTTTCGCGCCGGCGTCGCGCCGGTCGGCAAGACGGCCGGCGGCGAGCACCTGGCGATCAAGGCGTTTGAGATCCCTGCCGCGGAGAGCGTGTGCCCCTACCACTACGAGTACGAGGAGGAGTGGCTGCTGGTGCTCGAGGGAGAGGTCGTCGTGCGCACGCCCGACGGTGAGCAAGAGGCGCAGCGCGGCGATCTCGTGTGCTTCGCGCCCGGCCCGCAGGGCGCGCACAAGGTGAGCAACCGCGCCGAGCAGACCGCGCGCGTCGTGATGTTCTCCAGCGCGCACGAGCCGGCGGTCGCCGTCTACCCGGACAGCGACAAGATCGGCGTGTGGCCGGGCAACGACGCCGACAGGGTGATGCTGCGCCGCAGCGACGGCGCGGTCGACTACTACGACGGCGAGCGCTAGCCCGTGTCGTCCTGCTCGCCCTGGCGGGCGAGCGCCACGCCACGCGCGCCGGACATCAGGCGCCGCCCCGATACCGCGCCCGGCTCGTGCTCGGCGGGCGCCTCGATCACCCCGCGCCGAGCCTTGGCCCTCAGCTCCGAAGTCGCGGCCTCGCGCTCGCAATGCGGGCAACGAACCTCGACGCGCACGTCGTGGCCGCACTGCTCGTGCAGCACGCGCACCGGCCCGCGCTCACCCTGCCACGCCCAGCGATCGCCCCACTGCATCAGCGCCAGCAGCGCCGGAATCAGGTCCGCGCCCTTGTCGGTCAGCCGGTACTCGTGGCGCTCGGGGCGCTGCTGGTAGACGCTGCGCTGCAGCAGGCCCTCGGCGACCAGCGTGTCGAGCCGGTCGGCGAGCACATTGGCGGAGATGCCGAGGTCCTCCTGGATCGCCGCGAAGCGGCGCACGCCGTAGGCGATGTCGCGCAGGATCAGCGGGCTCCACCACTCGCCGGCGACGTCGAGCGTGCGCGCGATCGAGCACGGCTGATCTGCCAGAGCCGTTCGCTTCATTGCCAGACAGCTTATCGCTTGCATTAGAGGAGTTACTCCTGGTAGGGTCGCTCTTGTGAAGAGAGCTACTCATCCAACCCATGTTCCGGCCGCCGGCCGGGAGGAGGCCTGACACCATGCCGATGCTCGATGCCTACATCCCTGAGGGCGCCCTGGAGCCCGACGCCGAGCAGCAGCTGCTCGCCAAGCTGACCGACCTGCTGATCGTCAACGAGGGCGCCGACCCGACCAACGCGCAGGTTCGCTCGATCGCCTGGCTGTTCGTGCACCGGCCCGCTCAGGTCTACGTCGCCGGCTCGCCCGCCGTGGCCCCGCGCTATCGCTTCGTCGCCTCCGTGCCCGAGGGCCAGTACGACGCGCAGCGCCGACAGGCGATGGTCAGCGACATAACGACGGCGGTGCTCGACGCGGAGAACGGTGCGCACGATCGCGACCCGTCGCGCGTCTGGGTGTTCACGCCGGAGGTGCAGGACGGCACGTGGGGTGCGCTCGGCGGCATCGTCACGCTGGCCGACATCGCCACGTTCGCCACCGGCGACGCCGAGCAAGGTCGCCGCTACGCCGAGGAGCGCCTCGCATCGCGCCGCGGCAGCGCTGTCGCCGCCTGAGTCGCTCGCCGCGAGAGCAGGCGATCGGAACGCGCCGCGGCGGGAGCCGCGTCACAGGGCCATCCGATCGCCTGCGTCAAGCTGGACGCATGAGCAATCTGCTCGACCAGCTGCACGTGCTGCGCCACCGCGACTTCCGCTACCTGTGGTTCGCGCAGTCGGCGAGCGTGATCGGCGATTGCATCGTGGTCGTCGCGCTGGCGCTGTTCGTGATCGAACTGACCGGCGATGCGACCGACCTGGGGCTGGTGTTCGCCGCCGCGAGCCTGCCGCTGGTCGCCTTCCTGCTGATCGGCGGCGTGTGGGCCGATCGGCTGCCGCGACACCGCGTGATGGTCGTCACCGACCTCGTGCGCTTCTCGCTGCACGCTCTGCTGGCCGCGCTGATCTTCGCCTCGGTCGTGCACATCTGGGAGCTGATCGCGATCGAGGCTCTGTTCGGCACCGCCGAGGCGTTCTTTCGCCCCGCAGCCAATGGGCTGCTGCCGCAGACGGTGCCCGAGCAGGAGATCCAACAGGCCCAGGGCCTCAGCTCGCTGTCGAACAACATCGGCGAGTTCGCCGGGCCGGCGCTGGCCACGGCGCTGGTGCTGGGGCTCGGCGCCGGCTGGGCCTTTGCGCTCGACGCCGCCACCTTCCTGCTCAGCGCCGCGCTGCTGATGCGTGTACGGCCGCGGCGGCGCGCGCTCGCAGAGCCCGCCGCTGAGCAGTCACTGCGCGGCGGCGTGTGGGCGGAGCTGCGCGAGGGCTTTGCCGAGGTGCGCTCGCGCAGCTGGGTGTGGGCCACGCTGGCGGCGTTCTGCGCCGCGCTGTTCACAGGCCTGGCGCCCTGGTTCGTGCTCGGTCCGCTGGTGGCGCGCGTGCAGTACGGCCACATCGGCGTCTATGGCCTGGTGTCGGCGGCGGTCGGCATCGGCACGATCGCCGGCTCGCTGCTCGGCATCGCCTGGAGGCCGCGCTTTCCGATGCGCGCGGCGATGCTCGCGATCCTGCTGTGGCCCGCCTCGGCGATCCTCTACGCCGCCGGCCTGACGCTGTGGCTGGTCGTGCCCGCGATGGTGATCGGCGGCGGCGGCATCGCACTGTTCGACGTCTGGTGGACGACCGCGCTGGCCGAGCGCATACCGCCGGACAAGCTGTCGCGCGTGAGCTCCTATGACTGGATGGTCTCGCTCGCGCTGCTGCCGCTCGGCTACGTGCTCGCCGGCCCGCTGGCCGGCGCGCTCGGCTCGGTCGAGATCCTGCTCGCAGGCTCGGCGCTCGCCGGGCTCGCGTTGGCGCTCGGCCTGCTGCCGCGCGAAACGCGCATGCTGCGGCGCCTGAAGTCGGCCGGCCCGGCCGGGCTGCGCCGAACCGGTCCGACCCGCTCGCCGGCCTGCCGCATCGCCAGCGCAGCGCATAGGCTTGCGCGTGCATGGACTTCCTGATCGCTCGCGACGATCTGCACAGCTGCCGCTTCGACGACGAGCCGCCGACGCAGCCGGCAGACGGTCAAGCGCTGCTGCGCGTCGAGCGCTTCGGGCTGACCTCCAACAACATCACCTACGCGACGTTCGGCGAGGCGATGTCCTACTGGAACTTCTTCCCCGCGCCGGACGGTTGGGGGCGCATGCCCGTGTGGGGCTTCGCGCAGGTCAGCGACAGCCGCGTCGACGAGCTGCCGACGGGCACGCGCGTGTACGGCTACCTGCCGCCGTCGAGCGAGCTGATCGTGCAGCCGACGAGGATCGCGGCGCAGGGATTCGTCGACGCCAGCGCCCACCGCGCCAAGCTGCCGGCGGCCTACAACGGCTACGCACGCGTCGACGCCGACCCGATCTACGACGCCGGTTCCGAGGCCGAGCAGATGCTGCTGCGTCCGCTGTTCTTCACCTCGTATCTGATCGACGACTTCCTCGACGAAGCTTCGCTGTTCGGCGCGAGCACGGCGATCCTGTCGAGCGCCTCGAGCAAGACCGCCAGCGCACTTGCGTTCCTGCTGTCGCGCCGCGATGGAGTCGAGGTGATCGGCCTCAGCGGCGAGCGCGGCGCCGAGTTCGCGCGCGGGCTCGACGTGTATGACGAGGTGCTCACATACGACGACGTCGATTCGCTGGGCAGCGATCGCGCCGTCTACGTGGATATGGCCGGCGACGCAGACGTGCGCAGCGCTGTACACGGTCGGCTCGGGCAGTCGCTAGTTCACTCAGCCGTCGTAGGCGCCACTCATCACGATCGCATGGGCGCCGTGCCGGAGTCACTGCCGGGACCTCGTCCGACGTTCTTCTTCGCGCCCGATCGCGTCGTCAAGCGCACGGCCGATTGGGGTCGTGACGGCTTCGAAGCGCAGATCGCCGAGGCGTGGCGCCCGTACCTGAAGTGGTGCGAAGGCTGGCTGGAGGTGATCGACGGGCAGGGGGCCGATGCGCTGAAGGACGCCTATCTCGACCTGCTCGACGGGCGCATCGATCCGGCCAAGGCGCACGTGCTCTCGCTCCCCCGCTAGCTGCCGGCCCCAGCGCGAGCCTGGCGGCGGCGCTCGCGCCGCTCGAAGATCGACGCCAGCACAAGACTCGCCTCGAACAGCAGATACAGCGGCACGGTCTCCAGCAGCAGCGTGACTGCGTCGCCCGGCAGGAAGGCGGCGACGGCGCCGCAAGCCAGCAGCGCGTAGCGGCGGTTGCGGCGCAGCTGCGTCGGCGTGACGATCTGCGCGCGCGTCGCGGCGAGAATCGCCACGGGGATCTGGAACACCAGCCCCATCGCCAGCAGCGTCACGGCGGCGAAGTGGTAGTACTGATTGGCCTGCACGAGCACGTTGAACTCGCTGCTGTTGAAGTTCTGAAAGAAGCGCACGGCGGCCGGCAGCACGACGAAGTAGCCGAACGCGACGCCGGCGATGAACAGCAGCGGGATCGACATGACCAGCGAGGAGGCGACCTTCTGCTGGGTCGGGCTGAACGCCGGCAGCAAGAAGCCGTAGAGCTGGAAGAGGATGATCGGCAGCGCGAGAATGAAGGCGAAGATCAGCGCGATGCCGATCGTCGTCGTGAACGGCTCGCCGATGCCCAGCGTCACCGGCTTGTTGCCTTCGGGAGCCTTGGACAGACCAGCGATCGCCTTGTGCAGCTGCGGGCCGACTGGAGCGAGCGCCGCCCGCGTGGCCGGCGAGGCGCCGCTGCCCGGACGCTGCAGAGCGCCGACGACGGTCTGCAGCTGCGTGGCCACCGCTCGCGAGCTCTGCTGCACGGTGTAGGTGGCGCCGAGCGGACCGTTGCCCTTCTTGACCTGCTTCTGCGTCTGCGTGGACAGCGGCTTGTTGATGATGTGCAGCAGCGCGTGGTTCTGCCACATGCAGACGCCGAAGGCGACGGCGAGCGCCGCCAGGGAGATGATCAAACGAACGCGCAGCTCAGAGAGGTGGTCGACGATGCTCAGTCGGTCCTCGTGGCCCACGCGGGCTGCAGCGACAGCCGCCATGATCTCTCCCCGGCTCCGCGCGCTCGACTAAGCGACCGGCGCGCCAGTCTCGCGGACAGCTGCGACGGCCACGGGCACACGAACCGGAGTGGGCGCCGGCGCGGCGGTCTCGTGTGCCGCCACGAGCGGCGTGTGCGTGACCTCAGGCGTGTGCGTGGACTCGCCGCTGAGCGTGTCCTTGAAGCCGCGCATGCCACTGCCGAGCGAGCGACCCATCTCGGGCAGGCGCTTGGCGCCGAACACGAGCAGGAGCAGGATCAGCAGGAATGCGATGTGAAGCGGATTGTCAAGACCCATTGTGTGAATCAACTCCCGAAGATTGGATTCCCATTCCTCGCGAATGGGCTCTGATGAGTACTACGCGGCGGCGCCGGCGACAGATCACCGGCGCCGCCGAAACTGCGGGCTAGGACTTGATCAGCGGGCCCGCAGCGGCGAGCACTTCCTTCTTGGTCAGCGGCCGGTCAAAGCCTTCGTTCGGCGTCGGGCTCTTGCCGATCAGCAGGTCGATGGCCGCCGCGTGACGAGCCTCGATCTGCACGATGCTTCCGGCGGAGGCGAGCACCTGCTTGCTCTTCAGCGACGGCGCCGCGCCGTTGTAGGCGCCGACACCCGTGTTCTCGAGCACCGACGCCAGCTCCAGGAACGATTTTTCGCTGGTTGCCGGGAACGCGAACGTCGGTTTGCTGACCGGCTTGCCGCCGAGTTGCTTGATCGCCGCGCTGAGCGCGGACACGTGCGCGGACTCCTCGGCTCCGAACTCCCTGGCGTACTTCTTCGCTTCGCCTGACAGTCCGAGCGATTTGCCCTTGACGTTGTAGAAGTCCGCCTCCAGGTACTCCAGCGTCAAAGCGAAGTTGAGGATTTCCGCGTCGCCGCCGCCGGTTTCGGCGATTGCCTGTGAGACGAACGGCGCGACCGACGAGGCGCCGTAAAAGGCGCCGGCTGCAAGCGCGCCGCGCAGGATGAACGCCGAACGGGTCATGCCGTGGACCTCGCAGGCGGCCAGCTCGGGGCTGGCGATCTTTTGGTCAGTAGTCATTTCAGTTCCTTTCTGGCGAGAGTGAACGGTTAGGCCAGGAACGGCTTGACCGCTGCCAGGACCGTGGACATGTCAGCCGGAGTGGCGAAAGCGCCCTGCGGCGTGACCGACTTCTTGACGAGCGTGCCGAGCGTCGCCGCGTGGCGCGCCTCGACCGTGTGAATCGCCAGCGCCGAAGCGAGAACTTCTGCATTCTGGATCTTCGCCGCCTGGCCGAGATAGGCCGCCGCGCCGAGGTTCTCGACCGTGTAGGCGAGCTCGGCTACCTGCGTCGCGCTGGTGATCGGGAACTTGCCCTGCGGCTTTGCCACCGGCGTGCCACCGAGCTTTTCAACCGCGCCCTTGAGCGCTTCGACGTGCGTGGCCTCCTGCGCGCCGAACGTCTTGATCAGTCCGCCGACCTTGCCCTTGAACAGCCCGGACGAGACGACCTTGCCGTAGAACTCTGTCTCCAGGTACTCGAGCGTCAGCGCGTAGTTGAGAATCGCCAGATCGCCCGTCGCGCTGGACGCCGTCGTGGCGGTGCTCGACGAAGCCGCGGCCGTGCTGGCGCTTTTACCGCTGCTGCTGCTGCCACAGGCCGCGAGCACGAACGCGCCGAAGCTCGCCGCGCCGGCGCTGCCGGCCATCTTCAAAAACCGCTTGCGATCGACGTCGTCGCGCGCGAGGCGCTCGACGATGCCGGCCGGCTGCGGCGCTTGCTCATCCGATGAATTGGACATCTTGGGGCACCTCCGGTCGATGACGTGTCAGGCAGGCACTCGCCTGCCTCGAACTTCCCTGCTCGCTAGGCGACGATGAACTTCGTCGCTTCGACTTCTTTGAGCACCTTCGCCGCGGTCCACGGCTTGTCGAACGGACCGTCCGGGGCGATCATCGCGCCGCTGGGGTCGTTCAGCAGGCCGATCACGCTGGCGTGACGCGCCTCGATCGTGAGGATCGAGCCGGCGGCGCCGACGTATGCCGGGTTCTTGATGTTCAGCACCTGTCCGAGGTAGGCGTGCACGCCCGTGTTCTCCAGCACCTGAGCCGTCTTCATGAACGTTTCCACGCTCGTGTTGGCGCCGGCGAAGTTGAACTTCGGTTCCTTGGCGGCTTTCGAGCCGAGAGCCTTCTTGAGGAACTTGACGTGCGCGTTCTCGTCTTCGGTGACGACTTTCAAAAACGCGGCAGCCTGCGGGCTGAGCGGCAGTTTCGCCGCGGTCGCGCCGTTGTAGAACGCGGCCTCCAGGTACTCCAGCGTCAGCGCGTAGTTGAGCACGCCGACGTCGCCCTTGCCGAATTTGGCCGGCGGGCGGCCGACCTGCTTGGCAGCGAACGCGCTCGGCGCGAGCGCCGACAGCACAGCGCCACCGCTCATCGCAGCGCCGGCGCCGATGCCGGCCTTCTTCAGAAAGCCCAGACGCGTGTCGCCTGAGACCTCGTCGGCGGCTTCGCGCACCGCTCCGTCGACGTCGACCTCCGCGAGGTTGATCTCGTGAGTCATGTGTTCTCCTTCTTGGTTGCCAGGAATCACGGCGCCGGAGGGGTCCCCTGGCTTTACCGCTGACCTCTCTCTACGACCCCGCCCGCGATCCGGATCACATGCCGACCGGGGGCGCCTAGCACGGCGATCCGCCGGGCGGCAGCTCCCAGCGCACAGTGATCCGCCGCGCGGCCTCGCGCGTACAGTCAGTCGATGCCCCGCTTGCGGCGCCCGAGCGCCAACTCCAAGGAAAAGCTGCGAAAGCTGGCAGACGAGGAGCTGATGGAGAAGGTCGCCGCCAACGACGCCGACGCCTTCGAGGTCGTGCTCGAGCGCCATTCCGATGCCGCCTTCTCGCTGGCCTACCGCATCTGCGGCCGTCGCTCGCTGGCCGAGGACATCGCACAGGAGGCCTTTCTGTCGGTCTGGCGCAGCGGCGCGCGCTATGACCGCGCTCGCGGCAGCGTGCGCACATGGACGCTGGGCATCGTGCACAATCGCGCCGTCGACGCGCTGCGGCGCAGCGGAGTGCACGACCGCCGGCGCGCCAGCGACGAGGGCATCGAGGAGACGTTGGAGGCGCCCGAGCGCACCGAGACGCAAGCGCTCGACAAAGCCGTCTCGCAGGAGATCCGCGGCGCGCTGGGCGAGCTGCCGGCGGAGCAGCGTCGCGTGATCGAGCTCGCCTACTTCGGCGGCTTCACGCACCTGGAGATCGCCTCGATGCTCGGCACGCCCGTGGGTACCGTGAAGGGCCGCATGCGCCTGGGACTGCACAAGCTGCGCGGACGTCTCCAAGGATGGGAGGCGGTAGGCACATGAGCCTGCGCGAATCTGATTTCGACTGCCCGCAGCTCGCGGACGCCGCGGCATACGTGCTCGGCGCGCTCGAGCAGCACGAGCTGGAGCTCTACCGTGCACACCTGGCGACGTGCGCGCAGTGCCGCTCGGAAGTCGCCGAGCTGCAGAGCGTCGTCGACGAGCTGCCGACGACCGTCTCGCCGACGGCGGCCCCGCCCGAGCTGCGCAACCGCATACTCGCGACCGTGCGCGCGGAGGCCGAGCTGCTGGACGCGGCCGGCCCCGAGGCCGACCAGCCGACTCGGCCCAAGCGCCGCTGGCGTCCGCGGAGCGACTTCGCGCTGGGCATCAGCGCCGCCGCAGCAGCCGGCGTGGCGGCGCTCGTCGCAGTGCTGATCGCCGTCGGCTCCTCCGGGCACGCGACGGTCACCGTGACGCGCGGCACGACTGCAGGCGTGGCGCGCACAGCGCAGGCCTCGCTGCGCCAGAGCAACGGCCGCGCCGAGCTCGTCGTGTCGCACATGCCCCAGCCGGCGGTCAATCGAATCTATGAGGTGTGGCTCAGCCACGGCCCCAACGACGCGCAGCCGACGAACGCGCTGTTCAGCGTGACCGGCACGGGCAGCGGCTCCGTCGACGTGCCCAACAGCCTGCACGGCGTCAAGGAAGTGATGGTCACCAGCGAGCCGGCCGGCGGCAGTCTGCACCCGACGACCCAGCCGCTGATCCGCGTCGCGCTGAGCAGCTGAAGCCGGCGCCTGGCCGAGCGACAGGCTGCTCAGGCGTCGCTGCCGGCGCGCGCCTTGCGCACCAGCTTGCGCATGCCGCCGATCCAGCGGTCGGGCTGCGTGCCCTTCAGCGCCATGTGCTGAGCGACCTCCTCGTGCGGCAGGATCAGCATGCGCTCGTCCGCGATGCCGCGCACGACCGCCTCGGCGACCTCCTCGGGCTCGATCACGCCGCCGGCGGTCAGCGCGGCGGCGCCGGCGGGGTCGTCCATGGCCAGTTCGAGCATCGGCGTGCGCACGCCCTGCGGGCAGATGCAGGAGACGCGGATGCCGGCGTCGCCGTACTCGATCGCCATCCACTCGGCCAGCGAGACGGCGGCGTGCTTGGTCACGCTGTAGACCAGCGAGGAGACCTGCGTGAGCAGCCCGGCGGCAGAGGCGGTGTTGATCAGATAGCCCTCGCCGCGCTCGAGCATCTGTGGCAGCAGCACGCGCGAGGCCCACACGTGCGCCAGCACATTGACGTTCCAGGCTTCCTGCCAGACCTCGTCGGGCGTCTCGGGGCCGCCCATGCCGCCGGGCACGCCCGCGTTTGAGATGAAGATGTCGATCGGCCCGTTGACCTCGGTGGCCGCGGCGATCAGCGACTGCACGCTGCTCTCGTCCGCGGCGTCGAACTGCACAGCCAGCCCGCCGAACTCGCGGGCGACCGATTCGGCGCCGGCGAGCTCGCGATCGGCGACGACGACGGCGCGTGCGCCCTCCAGCGAAAGGCGCGCGCACAGCGCGCTGCCGATTCCCCCCGCGCCGCCGGTCACGACCACATGCCTTCCAGAAAGCTCCACGGAGGCGTACTCTATGTAGTCATGGGGGGAGAGGCTGGCGTCATCTGGGACGAGCGGACCGCTGGACAGGCGCTGGTCGGCCCGATCTGGGGCGAGTTGCGCTACGGCGCCGAGCTGGCGCGGCTGCTCGCGAGCAGCGAGTACCGCTCGGTCAAGCGCCGTGCCGACGCGCCGCCCGCGCTGCTGATTCCCGGTTTCATGGCCGGAGACCCCTCGCTGTCGGTGCTGCGCGGCTGGCTGCGCCGCCGCGGCCACCGCGTGCGCATGAGCGGCATTCGCACGAACGTCGGCTGCGCCGAGGTGCTCGTCAGCCGCCTCGAGACACGCCTGCACGAGCTCGCCGACGACAGCGGCGAGCCGGTCTTCTTGATCGGACAGAGTCGCGGTGGAGCGCTCGCGCGCTCGCTGGCCGTGCGCAATCCCGACTCGGTCGCCGGCCTGGTCACGCTCGGCTCGCCGGTCGTCGACTCGCTGGCGGTCTCCTCGCAGGTGCTGCGCACGGTGCGCTGGGTGGCCGCGCTGGGCGACCTCGGCGTCCCCGGTGTGTTCTCGAGCACCTGCAAGGACGGCGCGTGCTGCGCGCAGTTCCGCGCCGAGCTGGCCGCGCCACTGCCGCGCGGCGTGCGCGCGACGTCGGTCTACTCGCGCAGCGACGGAATCGTCGACTGGCAGGCCTGCGTGGACCCGCGCGCGCAGGCCGTCGAGGTTGCATCGAGCCACTGCGGCATGTCGGTCAGCCTGGACGTCTATCGCGCGCTTGACAAGGCGCTGGACGCGAGGCGGTAACGCGCATGGAATGGATGAGTCCGATCGACTCGTCGTTCCTGCACATCGAGAACGCGACGACGCCGATGCACATCGGCGGCGTGAGCATCTTCGAGGGACCGCCGCCGCCCTTCGAGCAGCTGCGCGCGATGGTCGAGGGCAAGCTGGGCCTGGTTCCGCGCTACCGCCAGAAGGTGCGCTTCGTGCCGCTGGCGGCCGGCCCGCCGATCTGGGTCGACGATCCGCATTTCAGCCTGGACTACCACCTGCGCCACACCGCGATTCCCGCGCCGGGCGGCGAGCTGGAGCTGCGCCAGATGGCCGCGCGCGTGTTCTCGGGCGCGCTGGACCGCCACAAGCCGCTGTGGGAGCTGTGGATGGTCGAGGGCATGAACGACGGGCGCTGGGCGCTGCTGTCGAAGGTGCATCACTGCATGGTCGACGGCGTCGCCGCGACCGACCTGATGTCGGTGATGTTCTCCGACGAGACGGCCACCGGCGACGCCGGCTCGCCGGCCGCCGCGCGCAGCTGGGCGGCCGAGCCCGAGCCGACCGGCATCGAGGTGCTGCTGCGCACGCTCGTGCGCCGCGCCAGCCCGGCCGGGCAGATCGAAACCGTTAAACAGGCGCTGCGCACGCCGCGCGAAACGCTGCGCTCGTTCGCCGAGGTCGCGCGCGCCGCGGCGGCCGCCGGGCCGAGCCTGCGTCCGGTCGCTTCGTCCTCGCTGACCGGACCGATCGGCCCGCATCGGCGCTGGAGCTGGGCCGAGGTGCGCCTGGCCGACGTCAAGACCGTGCGCAGCGCGGTCGGCGGCACCGTCAACGACGTCGTGCTGACGGTCATCACCAACGGCTTTCGCGCGCTGCTGGAATCGCGCGGCGAGCCGATCGACGGCGATCGCGTGGTGCGCACGATGGTCCCCGTGTCGGTGCGCCGCCGCGGCGAGAAGGGCGTCTACAACAACCGCGTATCGGCCGTCTTCGCCGGTCTGCCGGTGGGCATCGCTGACCCGGCGCAGCGGCTGGAGCGCATCCGCGCGGAGATGGACGGCGTCAAGCAGACCAAGCAGGCCGTCGCCGGCGACGTGCTCAGCTCGATGTCGGGCTTCGCGCCGCCGCTGCTGCTGGCGCTCGGCAGCCGCCTGGTGACCGTCTCTCCGCGCCTGAACATGCACACGGCGACGACCAACGTGCCGGGCCCGCAGCAGCCGGTGCAGACGCTCGGGCGACGCATGCTGCAGTCCTATCCGTTCGTGCCGGTCGTCGGCTCGATTCGCATCGTCGTGGCGATCTTCTCCTACGACGGCGGGCTGTACTTCGGCGTCACCGGCGACTACGACGGCGCGCCTGACATCGAGGAGCTGACCGCGGGCATCGAGCGCGGCATGGAGGACCTGCTCGAGCTGGCCGGCGACGCCGCGCGCGCCGCCGCGGCAAGCGAGACCGCAAGCGCGTCGCCGGCGAAAGCCAAGCGGCCCGCCGCGACCCGACGCTCGGCGGCGGCCGGTAAATCGGCCGAGACCAAACGGCGGGCTTCTGCCAAGCGCGCGCGCAAGTCCACGGCGTCGGCGTCGGCGAACGGCACGGGCGCCAAGCCCGCAGCGCGCAGCGCGGTCAGAGAGTCGGCAGCGAGACGGTGACGTTCGTCGCTTCGATGCTGAACGTGCCGTTGCTCGCCCGGTAATACGGAGCGTCGCGACCGAGCAGCTGCAGCTTGACCGTGTCGCCGGCTGCGAATTCGTAGCCGTTGCCGTGCATCTGAAAGACGATGTAGCCCTGCTGGCCTTCTGCGAGGCGGTAGATGCCGCGGCTGATCAGGCGCTGTTCGCCGCTCGGCAGCACGTCCCACAGGCGCGCGGCGACCTCGCCGTACAGGCCGGTCACGTTCAGATCCGCGCTCACCGTCGGCAGCCCCATCAGCGTGAAGCCGCTGCTCGTGGTCGTGTAGTTGGCGGTGTCCGGCTCCGTTTCGCCTTTGTATTCCTTGCACGCGTTGGAGTTGGCGATCGGGTCCGTTTCCGCGGCCAGCGTCGCGTTGCCGCCGGCCGAGGTGAACGTCTGCGCAGCCGCAGAGCCGAAGCTGACCGTGTGCGGGTGGATCTTCGACCACTTCGCCGCCGTGTAGGGACCGCCGCCGGGCGCGCCGGTCGGGCACGTCTGCGTGTAGGTCGTGACGCTGCCGTTTTTCGGCGGTTTGCCAGCGTGCTGCAGTTTGGAAGCGAAGAACGCCGCCGCCGTTTCGTTGAAGGCGTGGTCGGTGTTTTCCTTGTTCGCGCCCGGGCTGTGGCCAAGGTCGCCGAACAGCAGCGCCGCGTAGCCTTTGTCTGCGCGCGCCGCGTTGTAGGCGCGCAGCGACTGCGAGACGGGGAACAGCGCGTCGGTCCAGCCGCTCTCGAGCAGCATCGGCGCCGGCTTGCCCGCGACCGGCATGCCGTTGGCCTGGTGGTATTCGTAGATCTGGTGCGCGATCGCTTCGTCTTCGGGATTTGAGGGCTCGCCCGCGTTAGTCACTGCGTACCATTTCGCGATGTCCGCTTCGGGGTCCGCGCCTGGCGGTGCGATGTAGCCGGTCGCCTCGCCCGCCGCCAGCAGACCCGACACGTAGCTCTGAATCTCGACGCCGAGCGGTTCGTAGCTCTGGCCCGCCGGAGCGACTTCGTTGTCCATGAAGCGCCCGTTCGGGTCCAGCGCGTCGACCAGGTCCGACCACGGCCAGCGCGGGAACGCAGCTTTGATTTCCATCGCTTTGCCTTTGGGGCTCGTCCACGGCACGTATTCGCCGTTGGGCAGGCGCACGCGGTTCTTCAGGAACGCGAGCTCGATGCTCTGTCCGCCGCCGTAGGAGATACCCGTCACGCCGATGCCCTTCGGCTTGACGATTTTTTCATCGGCGAGCAGGCCGAGCAGGTACTCGGTGTCGTGATTCTCATAGCGCTGATCGGCAAGGCGCACCCAGCCTTCGCTGCAGCCGGCCGCTTCGCGCGAGCTCGCTTCGCCGCATGACCTGCCCCACCCGCGCGCGGAGTAGTTGAGCACCGCGAAGCCGTGCTGCGCGTAGTAGATGTTGTTGTAGTCGAACGTCTCGTTGCCGTCGCCGGCGGGCGTCGTCGACTCGAAGGCGGTCTTGTTGCCCTCCCAGCCGTGCATCATCACGATCGTCGGGAAAGGCCCTTTGCCGCTCGGCGGCAGTGTCACGTCGGCGTCGATCGGCACGCCGTCGAACGTCGGCACGCGCTGCGCGAGCGTTTCCGTCGGGCAGAAGCGCACGCCGTTTTCGGCTTTGCAAGCGTGCCCGAACGGCGCCGGTTCGCCGGCCGGTGTCGCTGTCGCCGCGGCCGCGCTCGGCAGAGCGAGCGCCGCCGCGGCAAGCGACGACAGCAGCAACCCCATGCACCCCAGATCCCTTCTCCTCACGTATCAGGCGATACCCGGTGTGGACGTTTTGTAAACGCCGCGCGCCTGCTGTTGTCAATTCTGGAGTGTCACATCTGCTCCGCGCGCGCGGAGCGGACCGCGAGCTTCGCGGGCGTGCGTCAGGCGAAGTCGGTCACGTCATAGACCGGACGCGCGATGCGCGTGAGCCCGCGTGAGCCGGCACGCGTGTGCACGGCGTAGGGCTCGTCACGACCGTGGTCGAGGATCGCCGTCACGAGATCGCCTCCGTGCGGCAGCGGCCGGCCTACCTCGATCTGGCAGTCGCTGCCCTCGAAGCGGCAGTCGAGCTTGAAGATGCGCCGCGGCTTGGCCTCACAGCCGATCGCCTGCTGCGAGCTCTCGCGCAGGCCGATGTATGCCGCCTCCACCTCCTGCTCGCTGCTCTCGTCGCCGCCGGCGATGAAGAAGCGCGTCACCGGCGTGCGCCCTTGGCGGGCTCCTTGCGCGGCTTGGGAGGAAACCGTTTGCGCTCCTTGGCGGTCAGTTTGCGGATCTTCAGCGATCCATCCTTGACCTGGCGCTCGATCTCCTCGAGCTTTTCCTTGCGCTTCGCCGCAGCACGTTCTGCTTGCGTGATCATAGTCACAAGGGTAGCGGGTTCACCGTACCGCCTCGCGGCTTGCACGTGAGAGGATGGCGCGAGCGTCGCCGCGACTTACGCGCGCGAGTGCTTTCGTCGACCGAACCCCGCGAAGGAGCCAACATGCCCGACATCGAGTTCTCCACCGGCGCCGGCCCGGCGCACGGCTACCTGGCGACGCCCGCCGACGATCAGGGTCCGGCGGTGATCGTGCTGCAGGAGTGGTGGGGCATCGAAGAGCACATTCGCTCTGTCTGCGACCGGCTTGCCGCCGAGGGCTTCTACGCGCTCGCGCCTGACCTGTTCGGCGGCGAGACGACCACGCAGCCAAGCGAGGCCGAACAGAAAATGATGGCGCTGTCGATGGACGAGGTCGAGCCGCAGATGTGCGCGGCCGCCGAGTACCTCGCCGCGCAGCCCGGCTTCCAGGGCGACGGCGTCGGCGCGCTCGGCTTCTGCCTCGGCGGCGGCCTGGCGGTGTGGGCGGCCGCGACCTGCCCGAACATCACCGCGGCGGTCACCTACTACTACGTCATGCCACACGGAAAGCCCGACTTCGCGGCGGTCAAAGGGCCGGTGCTGGGGCACTTCGGCACGGCCGACGAATTCATCAAGCACGACGAAGCCAAGGCGCTAGAGGCCGAGCTGCGCGACGCCGGCGTGGACGTGACCTTCCACTACTACGAGGGCGCCGGCCACGCGTTCTTCAATGAGACAGACCGGCTGGGCACGTACGACGCCGACGCCGCGAGGCAGTCGTGGGAGCGCAGCGTGAGCTTCCTGCGCGGCGCGCTGGCGCCGAGCTCCTGAGCCTGCCCGATCCGCGGCCGGCGAGCGCCGCGGTAAGCGCCCGCGCGGCTGCATTGTGCGTGCCGAATCGCCGGGTCGCGCCGCCGTTTCGCTGGCCCGTGACCGGCCCGCGCCCGTCCGGCGGGGTAGCCGAACCAGCCGGGTGAGCGTTCGCGGGCATGCCGGGCTCAGCTTCCCTGCACCGGCCGGACCGCCAGGTAGACCAGTGTGCGGTTCGCGCAGGCGGTGAACGGGAACGGGATCACTTTGGACGCGGTTTGGCCGGGCGGGCGGACGCGCAGGCCCGCGGCGGCCGCCTGGCAGTGGTTGTTGGCCGTGACGACGTCGCTGTACTGCAGCACCGCGGTCGCGGTGGCGCCGTTGGCGAGCCGGACCTGGCTCGGCGCGGGCGGGTCCCAGCGTGCGGCGTGGCCGAGCCGGGCGCCATTCAGCCTGACCGCGATCACTCCGGGATGGCCGAACAGGGTGCAGGCGTGCCCGGACAGGTTCGTGAACTTCAGGGTGTAGAAGATGCTGCCGTCCTGCGCCGTTGCCGTTGGTGTCCATCCACACGACCAGCCCGGCGGTGGTGCATTTGGGCGTGGCCGCCCGGCCAGCCGCACCGCCCGCTGCCGTGGCCGCGGCCGCCGGGATCAGCGCCGCCGCGACCGTAACCGCAACAACGCCGGCCAGCCGCCTGGGGACACGAGTGAGAATATGCATGGCGTCCCCCCTTCCGCTAGGTATCGCAAGGGACCTGATGCACTACCTAAGACTGAATCCGGCCCCCCCAGGTTGCGCAAATCGGCGGCGAGCCGAATCCGCTGACAATGGCCGGGAGCAACGGTCAGGCAGGCAGCGGCTGCCGGGACAGCTAGCGTGCCGGCGGATCAGCCAGCGGTTGGTGGTCATTTCCAGCTGCACGCCAGTCGGCCGAGATTTGCAACTCATTGAGAAATATCCGGTAACCGGTCATCCAGACTTAGTTACGATGCGTCTATCATGGCAGGGGAAAGCCGAACCTGTCCGATGCCAGCATCCGTCCGGCCTCACCCCTGGCAGCGTGTCGTTAACCGTTGCACATGAAGCAGGGCCGGAATATGGCCGTGATCACCCGGATCGCAGTACTGATCTTGACCGTTGCGGGCTTAGGCGACGCCGTGCACAGCATCGTCTCGATGCCGGCA